>NZ_BCMS01000001.1:257500-2807500 GCF_001485435.1 Deinococcus grandis
CCTGCTCGTTCTCACCGCCGCGCTGTCCTTCGGCGCCGCCGCCGCCCAGACGGCCGCGACCGCCAGCGCACCCCAGGTGCCCGCACTGACCGACGTCCCCGCCGGTCACTGGGCCAAGGACGCCATTGACCTGCTCGTCAGCAAGGGCATCCTCCTCGGCTACCCCGACGGCACCTTCCGCGGCACGCAGAACCTGACCCGTTACGAAGCCGCCGTGATCATCGCCCGCCTCCTGGGCCAGATCAAGACCGGTGAAGTGACCACCACCACGATGGACGAGGAAACCCTGACCGCGCTGCAGAACGCGATCCAGGAACTCGCCGCCGACCTCGCCGCCCTCGGCGTGCGCGTCAGCGACCTCGAAGAGAACGCCGTCAGCCGCGACGACTTCGCCCGCCTCGAAGAGCGCGTCGAGATGCTCGCCGCCGCCAACGGCGACGCCGAAGCCCTCGCCGGCCTCACCAGCCAGATCGACGACCTGACCGCCCGCGCCGACGACTACGACACCCTCCGTGCCGACGTCGACGACAACGCCAGCCAGATCGCCGCCCTGAACGACCTGACCGTCCTCCTGAACCAGGACATCCTGAACCTCCAGGACCGCGTCAGCGCCGTCGAAGCCGCCCAGGCCGACCTCGTCGCCCGCGCCGACTTCGACGCCCTCGGCGGCCGCGTCACCACCGTGGAAACCAAGGTCACCGACCTCAGCAACCGCGTCGCGACCCTCGAGAAGTACGCCTTCAGCATCAAGCCCAGCCTGACCGCCACCTACTACGTGGCCCGCGCCAACCGCGACATGGACATCGACCGCCTGCTGCCCGGCACCGTGTTCAGCACCGGCACGGATGACGACGACGACACCAGCGACGCGCCCCGCGACTACGCCGACTTCACCGGCAGCAAGGTGCTCGTGGGCAACGGCGCCGCCAACTTCTACGGCTTCAGCACCGCTGCTGGCCCCGTCCATGTCGAAGGTGAAACCACCCTCGACTTCAGCATCGACTTCGGCACCAGCAGCAAGCTGACCGCCAACACCAGCGCCGCGACTGGCGCCTACGTCAAGAGCGCCGGCGGCCTGAGCGTCAACAAGGTCGACATCGCCTTCGGCATCCGTGCGGGCCTCCCCGACGACGCTGCGACCGCCCCCGGCCCTGACGGCGAGTACGGCACCGCCGATGATGTCCTGTACCCCCAGCCTGATATCTACAGCCCGGATACCGGCTACAACTATCAGCCCCTGTTCTTCTACTTCGACCAGGGCACCGCTGACTTCACCGTCGGCAACACCCCCGTCACGATCACCTTCGGCAAGAGCCTGAAGTTCAAGTTCGCTGACTACCTCGGCGACAACGACACCGACGGTCGCGGCGACGGCTACATCGTCAATGTGGACGGCAGCAACCTGCCCCTGATCGGCGGCCTGAAGCCCACCCTCCAGGGTGTGTACGGCAGTAAGGGCGGCGCGAACGGCGACAACCTGTACTACCGTGGCATCCGCGCCACCATCACCCCCGTCGGTACCCTGAAAGCTGGCGTGCACGTTCTTCAGGAAGGTGCTGATGCAGCGGCTGTGGCTACGGCGAACTACATCGCCACCGATCGTCCTGCTGCGGGCACCACCCCTGCATACGCTGGCGTGACCAACAGCTTCACGAACGACGTGACGGCCTTCGGCGCCGACCTGCACGGCACCGTGGCTGGCTGGCAGCTGGACAGCGAGTACGCCAAGAGCACCGTAGTGACCACCACCGTGGCTGCCGACACCCTGGCTCAGACCAACGTGAAGCGTGAAGAGCAGGCCTTCTACGCCAAGACCAGCGGTACCCTGGGCCCGGTCAAGGTGTACGAACTGAACTACCGCACTGTCAGCGCTGGCTACGACGCCACCGCCGGCATCATGGAAGCCAGCCCCCGCGACACCGACAACGGCAGCACCGCGCCCTTCGAGGCCAACCGCACCGGATTCGGCGTCAAGGCCAAAGTCGACCTGTTCGGCCTGCTCAACGTGGGCGGCTACTGGGACAACAGCGTCGAATACGGCGCCAGCCCCCTGGAAACGGCGACCGAGACCTCCGCGATTGTCAACCGTGGCGTCGCTGCCAAGGCGAACCTGTTCAACCTGGTCACCGTACGCGGCGGCTACTACGAACTGCTGACCGGAACCACTGCGCCCGTCGACTTCAGCAACGACCCGGAAATTGACGCCAACTACCAGGGTATTAACCTGATCCGCACCAACGTCCGCGCAGACGTCACTCCTGGCCGCGGCTTGAGTGTCGGCGCGTACTACCGCAACGTTGAAGCCAACGGCGTCAAGGTGCAGAACGACGGCTACATGACCTACTACGCCGGCGAGTTCGGCAACGCGGGCAACGACTTCACCTACACCGTCCGTAAGTACAACAGCAGCTTCGGCCTGACCAACAACGAGTTCAACGACAACTCCGGTTGCGGTGAGCAGCAGCCCGCTATCCGCAGCACGGACGTTGACATGGTTGCCCGCGCACTGACCTTCAGCCAGAACAGCTTCAGCGACGTGCTGTGCTACAGCGCCTACGGCGTTGAGCTTGCCCACGACGGCAAAGCTGCCGACGCACTGGTCAAGGGCCTGAGCTTCCGTGCCGGCTACGCGAAGCGCTACCGGGACGCCACTGAGGATTACACCAACACCTTCGTGTACGCCGACGCGCTGTACAGCAACAAGTTCGGTCCTGCCCAGGTCGACGTGAAGGGCATCGTGAGCAGCGACACCTACGCTGAACAGACCACCGATACCGCCGCAGCCAACAGCCTGGCCACCGCCTTCGGTGTGAAGGTCGTCACCGACACCCTGAACGTCGCGTTCAAGCCCAGCTTCGAAGGTCAGTTCGGTTACTACAACCGCGGCTACGACTTCTACGACGCTGCAGGTGCGACCAGCCGCGACTACACCGCCAACGCCATGAAGTACGTCGTGGGCGTCAAGCTGAACGAGTTCCTGCTCCCCAACACCAAGCTGGCCGTGTACTACGCCGGCTACCAGGGCAAGAACCGCATCTACCGGAACAACCCCACCGCGACGGACCTGGCTGCCGGCTCGCAGACCGCAGGTTCCTTCCGCGACTCCAACACCGGCGCGACCATCAACCAGAGCCTGCTGTACGTGGAAGCCAACTACTACGACCTCAGCTTCGGCTACGGTTACGGCACCCTCAGCATGCGTGACGCGAACGGCGCTGTCGTCGCTGGCGCTGCTGACACCAAGGGCTCCGTCTTCAAGATCACCTACAAGGTCAACTTCTAAAGTTCACCGGCTGAATGAACTCCCCGCCCCGTGCGGGGGGTTTTCTTATGGTGTTGTGCGGGCAGGGCCGCGCTGGCAGGAGCGGGAGTCGGTAGAATCGCCGCATGCTTGCCGTGTTTGGTCACCTGAACCCCGATACTGACGCCATCACCGCCGCGCTGGTGTACGCGCGGCTCCTGACCCGCCAGGGCGTGGACGCGACCGCGTACCGCCTGGGCGACCTGAACTTCGAGACGGCGTTCGTCCTGAAGGAAGCTGGAGTGGACGCGCCGGCTGTGTTGCCTGAACTGCCCGCCGGGGCGCCCGTGGCCCTCGTGGACCACAACGAGAGTGCCCAGTCCACCCCCAACCTCGCGGAACTGAACGTCACGCGGGTTGTGGATCACCACAAGCTGGGTGACCTGACGACCGCGCAGCCGCCCTACCTTCGCTTCGAGCCGGTGGGGTGCACCGGGACGATCCTGCTGAACCTGCACCGCGAGGCGGGCCTGACCGTGGAGGCGCTGGACGCCCGGTTGATGCTCAGCGCGATCCTGAGCGACACGCTGCACTTCCGCAGCCCCACCACCACCCAGGAGGACCGGGACGCCGTGGCGTTCCTGGCGCCCGTGGCGGGGGTCGAGGACGTTGAGGCGTACGCGCTGGCGATGTTCGCCGCGAAGAGTGACCTGGGGGACACCCCGGCGGACACGCTGCTGCGCATGGACTACAAGGTGTTCCCGTTCGGTGAGGTGGCCGCGCCGCACAGCTGGGGCATCGGCGTGATCGAGACGACCAACCCCGGGTACGTGTTCGGGCGGCAGGCGGAACTGCTCGCCGCGATGGATCAGGCCAAGGCGCAGGACGGCCTGAGCGGCGTGCTGCTCAGCGTCGTGGATATCCTGAACGAGACGAACCGCACGCTGGTCCTGAGTGCCACCGAGGAGAAGGTGCTGCGCGAGGCCTTCGGCGCGAGCGTGGACGGTCAGGTGGCGGACCTGGGGGGACGGATCAGCCGCAAGAAGCAGATCGTGCCGACCCTGGAAGGGTACTTCGCGCCGCAGAGCTGAACCCGCCGACCCGGTGGCCCGCTTCCCGCACAGGGGGCGGGCCCCTCTGCTGTTCACGCGCCCTATGCTGGACGGATGACTGATTCTGGTGACCTCTCTGGTGACTTGGCGTGGGTGTTCGCGCGGCAGCGCTTCGGGATGCACCCCGGCCTGGGGCGGGTCGAGGCGCTGCTGTCGCGGCTGGGTGACCCGCAGCGGGGCTTCCGGACGGTGCTGGTGGGCGGCACGAACGGGAAGGGGTCCACGGCGGCGTCCCTGGCGGCCATGCTGCGCGCCGGGGGCGTCCGGGCGGGGCTGTTCACCAGTCCGCACCTGACGCGTTTCACCGAGCGGTTCGTGGTGGACGGTGCGGAACTCCCGGAGGCGCAGGTCGCGGCGGCCCTCGCAGAGCTGCGGCCGCACGCGGAGGAGGTGGGCGCGTCGTTCTTCGAGGTGATCACGGCGCTGGGCGCAGAGCTGTTCCGCGGGGCGGGCGTGGAGGTCGCGGTGATGGAGGTCGGCCTGGGCGGGCGGCTGGACGCCACGAACGCCCTCGACCCCATCCTGAGTGTCCTGACGAATGTGGGCCTGGACCATACCGAGGTGCTGGGTGACACCCGCGAGGCGATCGCGCGGGAGAAGGCGGGCATCCTGCGCGCGGGGCGTCCCGCGGTGACGGGCGTGGCGGCGGACCTCCGGCCCATCCTGCGCGCGGAGGGCGCGGACCTGTGGGCGCTGGGCGAGGAGGCGCACCTGAGCGTGCAGGGGCACGGCTGGGACGGCTCGGACGTCACGGTGGACAGCCCGGTGGGCACGGTCACGCTGCGTACGCCGCTGCTGGGCGCGCACGGCGCGGCGAACGCGGGACTGGCGGCGCTGGCGGGACTGCGTCTGGGCCTGAGTGCCGGGGAGGTGCAGGCGGGCGCGCAGGCGACCCGGTGGCCGGGCCGCCTGGAGGTCATCCCGTGGCGCGGCACGCGGGTGCTGCTGGACGGCGCGCACAACCCGGACGGCGCGCAGGCGGTCACGGCGGCCCTGCGGAGCCTGGGCGTGGACCGGATGCCGCTGGTGTTCGGCGCGGCGGGCGACAAGGATCTCGCGGGGGTCGCGGCGGCCCTGCGGCCCCTGGCTTCAGAGGTGATCCTCACGCGGGCCGCGCTGAGTCCCCGCGCGGCGGACCCGGCCGGTCTGGCCTACCTCTTCCCGGAGGTGCCGCTGACCGTCACGGACCACCCGCAGGCGGCGCTGGAGGCCCTGGCCGCCCGGCGCGCCCCGCAGGCGCTGGTGTGCGGCAGCCTGTACCTGCTGGGCGAGGTGCGCCCGCTGCTGCTGGGCGAGGCCAGCGAGGATCGCGAGCGCTGGCAGTGAGACGGATTCCGTCTGTTTCGTTGGCAACCCGGGACCGCACCGGGTTGCCAACTCCACGCCCGGAACCCGTTTTTCTCCTGCTCGCTCCGCTCGGATTGAATGGCTGACAAAGCCATTCAATCCGAGTCCGTATGACCGCATTCCCGCTGGACCGGGTGTCACGGCGCGCTACCCTGGGGGGTGATGACCACCTTCGATGAACTGAGCCGCCGCCTGGGTCAGGTGAGCGACCTGGGTGCCGCCGCGAGCCTGCTGTCCTGGGAGCAGGAGACCTCCATGCCGCCCGAGGCGGCCCGCGTGCGCGGCCTGCAACTCGCGACCCTGGCGGGCCTGTCGCACGAACTGTTCACCGCGCCCGAAACCGGCGCGCTGCTGGACGGCGCGCTGCCCGACGGCGACACGCAGGCGGCGGTCGTGAGGGTCGCGCGGCGCGACTACGCGAAGGCCACGCGCCTCCCCACGGCGTTCGTAGAGGAGCGCACCCGCGCGCAGAACGAGGCCCACCACGCCTGGGTGCACGCCCGCGAGCACAGCGACTTCGCGTCCTTCGCGCCGTACCTGGAACGCATGATGGACCTCGCGCGCCGTCAGGCGGACCTGATGGGCTTCGACGATCACCCCTACGACGCCCTGATCGACGACTACGAGCCCGGCATGCGCGCCGCGCAGGTGAAAGAGGTGTTCGCGGACCTGCGCGACCGCACGCTGCCGCTGCTGGAGCGGATCCGCGCCGCCAGGGACGCCGCCGACTACCGCGTCCTGACCCGCCCGTTCCCCGCCGACGCGCAGAAGGCGTTCGCGTGGCGCGTGGCGGGTGAGGCCTTCGGCCTGACCGGCGACTTCGCGCGGCAGGACGAGAGTGCGCACCCGTTCCAGTCGAACTTCAGCCGCAGCGACATCCGCATCACGACCCGCGTCGAGGCGTACTGGCCCGCGTGCCTGTTCGGCACCTGGCACGAGACCGGGCACGCCATGTACGAACGTGGCGTGCACGAACGCTGGGAGCGCACCCCGGTGTCCGCCGGGGCGAGCCTGGGCGTGCACGAGAGCCAGTCGCGGATGTTCGAGAACCTGCTGGGCCGCAGCCTGCCGTTCTGGCAGCGCTACTTCCCGCAGTTGCAGGACGCCGCGCCGCAGGTCACGGCGGGCCTGGACGCGGCGGCGCTGTACCGCGCGGTGAACCGCGTGCAGCCCAGCTTGATCCGCGTGGAGGCGGACGAGGTCACGTACAACTTCCACGTGATGCTGCGCTTCGAACTGGAACTCGCGCTGCTGGAGGGTTCCCTGAGTGTCCGCGACCTGCCCGAGGCGTGGAACGCGAAGATGCAGGCGTACCTGGGTCTCACGCCGCCGGACGACGCGTCGGGTGTGCTGCAGGACATCCACTGGTCGGCGGGCCTGATCGGGTACTTCCCGACGTACACGCTGGGGAATCTCCTGAGCGTGCAGCTGCTGGAGGCTGCGCGTCAGGACGCCGGGGTCGCGGCGGGCATCAACCGCGCCGAGTACGGCCCGCTGCGCGCGTGGCTGGTCGAGCAGGTGCACCAGCACGGCCGCAGCCTGACGCCCGCAGAGCTGACCGTGCAGGCCACCGGGCGGCCCCTGAGTGCCGATCCGTACGTGGCGTACCTGACCCGCAAGTACGGCGAGATCTACAGCCTGAGCTGAGGGGCAAAGAGGACGCCCCGACCGTCAGCTGGTCGGGGCGCCCTTCGTGGTCTCGTCGGCTTACACAGCCTGGCGGCGCTGGGCGTTCGTGACGAGGTACGCGCGGGCGGAGTTCAGCCAGGTCTGGGCGAGGTCGCTGTGGGGGTGCTGGCGTTCGCGTAGCGCCTGGACGCTGAGGTTCAGCTGGCGTTCGACGCGGCGGACGGCGCCCAGGCCGCCCTCGTTCTCGACCTCAATCAGGGTGTTCAGGAGGGTGGTGGGGTGGGCGTAGCCGACGCGGATGCTTTCAGCGATGGTGTCCAGGGCGCGCATGGGGGGACTCCTTCCCGCCCGGGCGGGGCGGCGAGGCGAGCAGGGTGAAATTCTGCTGTGGGCGAATCCTTCTTGTGATTACGATATTAGCAGAGGGGATCGTGAAGGGCAAGAAGGGTTAATCCTTATTCTGTCTTGACCGTAGCGGGGGGCGGTGTTACACTCCAACCAAGGCTCCCGTATTCTGCCCACAGGCAAACCCTGGGGCAGACAATCGGAACCCCAGGCGGCACGCGCCCCAGCCCCCAGCGGGCCGGTCCAGGCGTGAGGCCACGCCGCAGCCGAGGAGGTGAAACATGAAACTGCACGAAAGACTCCGCGAACTGCGCAGCGAACGCGGGCTGCGGCTCAAGGACGTCGCCGAGACCGCCGGGATCAGCGTCCCGTACCTCAGCGACCTCGAACGCGGCCGCACCAACCCCAGCCTGGAAACCCTCCAGACCCTGGCCGGCGCGTACGCGATCACCGTTCACGACCTGCTCGAAGGGGTCGAGTTCTACGGTGCGTCCACCGAGGGCGCGCTGCCCAAGGGCCTCGCCGACCTGGTCGCCGACCCCACCCTGGGCCCGCAGATCACGCCCGACTGGGTCCGCACCCTGTCCCGCATCGAACTGCGCGGAAAACGTCCCCGCGACAAGCAGGACTGGTACGAGATCTACCTGCACCTCAAACGCATCCTGAACTGACGTTCAGTGCCAATAACCCCCACCTGCACGGGTGGGGGCTTCCTGTGGTCTGATACGGATTCCGTTTATTTCGTTGACAGATCGGAACGCCACCGATCTGCCAACTCCACGTCCGGAATCCGTTTCTCTTCTCCTCGCATCCGCTCGGATTGAACGGCTTTATAAGCCATTCAATCGGAGTCCGTATGAGTCGGAGTAACTGCTCAGCAGGGCAAGCTCAGGGGTTGAAGTTAGGCATGAGCACGTCACCCGTGAACACGCTGACCAAGCCCTCCCAGACGCTGAGACCTTGCTTCTGCAACGTGGACATGTAACTCCTGATCCGAGCGAAATTGCACCCACCCTCCTCGGACCGGAATCCTCCAGATACCTTGCGTTTCACGCACCATGCCCGCACGTCCCGCTCCGCCTGATTGTTATCAAACGGCACTCGGCAGTCATGTAGGAACAGCAGCACCGCTGCGCGGTGCTGCTGGCACCGCAACGCCAGATTCCGCCCATGTGACTGCTTCGTCGGACCGCGTCGCCCTGGAACGGGCGGCGCGGCTGGGTTGGCCAGCAAGCCCTCCTCAAGCAGTTCATCAAATCGCCGTTCAAACGCCGTGCGGGCCTCTGGGCTCAGCGTCCCGGCGTTCAGGTCGTGATACACCGTCCTCAGCGATTCCCGAAGTGCGCCAGCCCACACCTGCCCATGGTGTTCGGCCAATCCCCGCAGCTCCCGCAACAGATGAGCTCCGCACAGGGCATGCTGTGCCGGAAGTTTGAAGTACGAGCTCCAGGCGTCGTGGACCAGGATGCCGGTGTACTTCGGCAGGACCTTCATGTGCTCCAGTGCCGCGAGGCCGCGCCGGGCATGCTGGCCGTAGAACGTGAGCTGCGCGCAGCTCACGACATGCATCCAGTGCAGCTTCCCGTTCACCGGGCTGCCGGTCTCATCTGCATGCAGCACCGGTTGATGTGTCAGGGCTGTCCTGAGTCGCCCTTCAAAGTCCTGCAGTCGCTCCGCTGCCAGATTCAGGTTCAGCGCGATGGTGCCATCACTCGGGCGTGCTCCGCAGATTGCGTGCAGGATTTCACTGGTGCGTTCGAGGGGCACGAAGTGCGCCACGTTCAGATACACCGTCAAGGCGTGGACCCGTGGACCGTATTGCACCTGAGCCGTGACGTGCGTGGGGAAGGGTGCTCGCTGCCGGGAACGACATCCAGGGCAGATCTTGACGTCGGCGCGGTATTCGGTGACCTGAAGGTGGAGGTCGGGGAGGTCATGAACCTGTCGAGCGACCTGGGTGTCGACTGGAACGTCATCCCAGGCCTGCCCGCAGGTGCAGTGTCCCGTCACCGGGAGATCGACGATGACGTCGGGATGCGCGGACATCTTGAGGGTCTTGCCGGGGTGATCGGGTTGAGCGCCAGAAGACCGGCCGGTCTTCTGGCGCTCACTCTTGGGCTGCCAGGGCTTGTCCTGACTGGGAGGCTGACTGGATGTGGTGCTGTTTCGGGCCAGTTGAGCTTTGATGGTGCGAAGTTCAGCCAGCACCTCAGCGAGCTGGGCTTCGAGTTCACGGACGCGTGCCTCGAGTCGTTTGCAGTTTGGGCAGGGGACCTCGCTGATGGTCCACCTTACCCAATCGACTCCGGAAAATCACCCTGCTGAGCAGTTACGAGTCGGAGTCCGTATAAGACGGACTTCAGGTGATTGCTCGTCGTTCAGCGTCGCCCGGTGGTTCCCTCCCCCTTCCGCTGCTGCGCAACTCCGCGAGTCCAGCAGGGGGAGCGGGGACAGCACGCGATCACGCTGGAGGCGAGTCACTTTCATCCCGTCTGAAACGGACTGCCGTTTGTTTCGCCCTCTACACTGGGCTGCCCATACCGCGCCCGTGAGCCTCCTGCGCCGGTCGAACCCGACGGGTGCGGCACGCCCTCCAATCGGCGTCGGATGACCTTCAGGCGGCCTGGGATTCCAGCGGGACTTCAGGGGGATTGCCGGTGCGGCTCAGGAGCAGCGTGCCCGCGCCCCAGGTGCCGCCCACCACCGCCAGCGCGAACGCCACTGGAGGCACGCTCAGGCTGGCCGCCACGGCACTCAGGCCCACCATGGCCCCCACCGCGTCCGGGACGGGCAGCCCCGCGCGGTATGCCAGCGCGCGGCCCGCGTCGTACGCGCTGACGCTCAGGCCCACCGCGATCAGCAGCACCGCCAGGGCCGCCGCCAGCAGGGCCGGGCCCAGCAGGCCCGCCAGCGCCAGCCCGCCGGCCGGGCCGAGCAGTGCCGCCAGCGACAGCACGCCCAGCGCCAGCGTCCGCACCGGCGCGTGCCGCTGCCGCCGCGCCAGCAGCGGCGCCAGACCCGACACGAACAGCAGCAGCAGGGCCCCGCCGGTCAGACCCACGAACACCTGCGGCCACGCCGCGCCGCCCAGCCAGCCCAGGACCGGGCGGAACGCGGCGGCCGTCACGGCGCCCAGCCCGCTCGGCGCCTGGATCTCGCGGGCGGCGCTGTCACCGGGCACCTGCCCCAGCAGGGCCGTGACGGTCCCGCCCACCTGCGCGCCCGCCTCGCGGCGGATGTCGCCGAGCAGGGTCACGACCTCGCCGTCCACCTGGGCGTCGGGGGCCAGCACGATATTCCCGCCCGCCGCGAGCACGTTGCCCTTCACGGGTCCGTGCACGACCACGTCCCGCCCGAAACTGACCGTGCCGTGCGTGACCACCCCGTACAGCGCCGGGAGGGTCAGCGCGGCACTCACGGCGAAGGCCAGCCCTCCGAAGCGCTGCGTGGCGGGTGCGGGCCGCCACGTCACGGCGGCGCTCGTCATGAGCAGCAGCAGCAGCCCCACGCCGGCCAGCGGCGACACCTGCGCCAGCAGGGTCTGCAGCACCAGCGCGCCCGCCGCGAGGTTTGGCCACGCGGTCGAGACGGCCAGCAGCGTCAGCGCCACGAGCAGCGACACCACCATGATCAGCGGCGCCGGGTTGCGCGGCCGGTTCCCGATCAACGCGGCGGCTGCCGCCGGAGCGGGCGACAACTGTTCTGGCGGGGTGAGGCGCACCTGCTGCGCCACGGCGGCCGCGACACTGCCCGGCAGCGCGGGGACCGGCGCCCCCAGCGTCCGGTCCAGCCGCAGGTCCTGCACGACGCTGGCCGCGACCGAACGCGGCAGCGGCGGGGTCGCCAGCTGCGAGCCGAGCCGGACATTGCGGGCCACGCTGGCCGCCACGCTGCCGGGCATCGCGGGCGTGCGGGTCAGGGCCTGCTCCAGCCGCACGTCCCGCGTGATGGCCGATGCCACACTGCGGGGCAGGGCTGGCACGTCAGCCATCCTTGCGGACAGGGCCACCTCCGCCGCGACCTGAGCTGCCAGGGACCGGGGCAGGGGAGGGGAGACCAGCCGCGCCGACAGCCGTACCTCGCGCGCGACGTCCGCCGCCACGCTGCGCGGCAGCTCCGGCACGGCCCGCAGCGCAGGTGCCACGTGCGCCAGCCGCTCACGCTGCGCCTGCACCTCCGGCGGGAGGGCGCGCAGCAGTGCCGTCTCGGCGGGGGTCAGGTCACCGTCCGCCTCGCGGTGCAGCAGCTCCAGCCACGCCCGCCCATCCCCCGATCGAAGAGTCTCCACGCCCATACGGTGCCTCTACGTTCAACCTTCGCCGGAAGTTCCCGGCGCCGCCACACCACCCGAAGGGGGGGCCGCGTAATCGCCGCTCTTGCCGCCACTCTTGCCCAGCAGCCGCACGCCCGTCACCTCGATGGCCTTGCTCGCCGCCTTGAGCATGTCGTACACGTTCAGCGCCGCGACCGTCACCGCCGTCAGGGCCTCCATCTCCACGCCGGTCGGGGCGGTCGTGCGGACCCGCGCCCACACGTACACCCCCGCCTCCTCCAGCGTCACGCGGACGTCCGCGCCCGACACCGGAATGGGATGACACAGCGTGATCAGGTCCGCCGTGCGCTTGCAGCCCGCCAGCCCCGCCAGCCGCGCCACCGTCAGCGGGTCCCCCTTCGGATTTGTACCTGCCTCCAGCGCAGCGCGCGCCTCGGGCGGCAGGCGCACCCACGCTTCCGCCGTGGCCTCACGCGCCGTGGCGACCTTCCCCGAGACGTCCACCATGCGCGGCAGCCCGTCCCGGAAATGCGTCAGTTCCGGCACGTCCTGCCCCTGGGCCAGCTCAGTCCGCCGTGTCACTTCCGTCCTCTGGGTCACCTCAGTCCTCTGGGAGCTTCAGGTCCGCCAGCGCCGCGAACGGATTCTGCTTGGCATGCAGCGACCCCGACGGGGTGCCCAGTTCGTCGTCGATCTCCTCGACCGGCACCTGCGCCATGTGCTCGCACGGTCCCTCGTTCAGGTCGTGCCCGCACACCTGACACAGCCCCTTGCAGGCCTCGTCGTGCAGCACGCTCAGCGGCGCGCTCAGCAGCGTCGTCTCCGCGAGGTACGCACCCAGGTCCAGATCCGGATCGCCGAACACCAGCACCTCCTCACCGGTGTCGGCCTCCTCCAGGTACGGCTGCTCCGCCGAGGGCTCGTAGCGCATCAGCGTACCCAGCTGCACGTCCACGGGCACCTCCACGTCGCGCAGGCAGCGGGCGCACTCCATGATCAGCACCGGCTCGAACGAGCCCTGCAGGTACATCTCCGAGCCGCCCAGCGTATTGACCGACACCTCGAAGGGCGCCGGGGACGCGAAGCGCAGGGTGTGCAGCTGCCCGCCCTGCTCGTACTGGAGGTGATCAAGGTGCCCTTCTGCCTGCGCGTCGTCCAGCGTGGACCGCATCAGCGCACCCAGGTGAATCCGAGGTGAATCCGTCATACCCTCATCATAGGCCCGCGCGACTGACAGAACCCTGCCCCGCACCGCAAAACACCCGGCGCGGAGCGGTGCGGTCAGGCGAGTTCGACGAGGCTGGCGTCACTGATCGTCAGCTTGTGCGTGCGGGGCACCGTGCGGCCCCCCCTGACCTGGGCGCGCACGCCGATCAGACAGTCCTGCAATCTCTTGCTGACGTGCTCGATCTGCGCGCCCTCATCCACCACGCTGTGCTCCACTTCCGCGCCGCGCACCACCGTGCCCGAACCGATACTGGTAAAAGGCCCGATGTACGCGTCCTCGATCACGACGCCCTCACCCAGCATGACCGGGCCGACGATCTTGCTGCGGATCACGCGGGTCGACGCTGGAATGACCACCCGCCCCGTGATCCGGGAATCGGTGACCTCACCCTGAATGTCGCCCTCCAGCTGTTCCAAGAGCAGCCGGTTGGCATCCAGCAGATCAGCGGGGCGCCCAGTGTCCTTCCACCACCCCTGAACGGGTTGACCCTGCACGGTCAGCCCCGCATCGATGAGCCGCTGGATACCGTCGGTGATCTCATATTCGCCCCGCGCCGACGCCGGCATGCCGTCGAGCATCCTGAAGATCTCCGGGGTGAAGCAGTACAGGCCCGCCACGGCGAGGTTGCTGGGGGGATCCTTGGGTTTCTCGACGAGGCGGGTGATGCGGGTGCCGTCGAGCTGCGCGACACCGAAGGCAGTGGGGTCGGGGACCTCCACCAGGGCGATGAGGGCCGCGGGCCGGTCGTGCTGGAAGGCGTGGACGAAGGGAGCCGCGCCATGCTCGAAGAGGTTGTCGCCCAGATACACGCAGAAGTCGTCCTGCCCCACCCACTCGCGGGCCGTGAGGACGGCGTGCCCGAGGCCGAGCTGCTCGTGCTGGTCGATGAGGGTGATGTGCACGCCGGAGAGGTGCTCGACGGCGTGCTGAATCTCGGCGCGGGTGATGTCTGAAACGACAATGCCGATCTCGGTGATGCCGGCCTGCACGAGCGTGTGGATGGCGTGAGCGATGATGGGCTGACCAGCGACGCGCAGGACGGGTTTGGGGCGGGTGTAGGTCAGGGGCCGCAGGCGTGTGCCCAGCCCCGCCGCAGGAATGATCGCTTTCACGCCTCTACTTTATGTCCGTAATGCCTCTCATCTATCTGATCTGACCTTAGGCCACGGGTGGTCCGCTGCCAAACGCCGATCAGTCTATGCGGACACTGTTATCATCAACCGATGCAGCGGCATACGGTCATTCAACAGACAGGTCAGACTTCACGCTGTCAGGGTGAAGTCAAGTTCTCAGGAGAGCGATGAACGCAGATGCCCAGCCCTTATTCGTCCCCGTCATCCTGGCAGGCGGCAGCGGAGAGCGCTTCTGGCCACTCTCCCGCAAGCACCGGCCCAAGCAGTTCCTGACGCTGGATGACTCCGGCCGCAGTCTCCTGCAGGCCACGGCAGACCGCCTGACGGCCTTGGCCGGCCACGCCGCCCGGATCATGGTGGTGACCGGGCGTGATCATCGCGCGCAGGTCCTGGAACAGTTGCCGGATATGCCGGTCGAGAATCTGCTCGTCGAGCCTACCCCCCGTGATACGGCTGCCGCCATCCTCTTTGCGGCGCTGAAAGTGGCCCAGCTGAACCCGCAGGCTGTGATGGGGGTATTCCCAGCAGATCACCGCATCACGGACGCGGCGGCGTTTGAGCGTGTCGTCCGGCGTGCCGAACAGGTCGCCCGGGAGACCGACCAGCTTGTGACCATTGGGATCGAACCGACCTTCCCGGCCACAGGGTATGGGTACATCGAGCGAGGTGAGCTCCTCGGTGCCCATGACGAACTGTCGGCTTACCGGGTAACGCGCTTCACCGAGAAGCCCGACAGTGAAACGGCCCGCGCTTTTCTCCGTACTGGCCTGTACAGTTGGAACAGTGGAATGTTCATCTGGAATGTCCAGGCCATCCTCAGGGCCTTCGAGCAGCATCAGCCCGCACTGTATGCCCAGCTGTCGGAGGCGATGGCCCGCCATACGCTTCTACAGCCGCGTCTGCCCGAGGTCTTTCCGCAACTTCCCAAGATCAGCATCGACTACGCCATCCTGGAAAAAGCCGACAACGTGGTGGTCATCCCGGCAGAGTTCGGCTGGGACGACCTGGGTGACTGGAATGCCATGGAACGTTTGCTCAAAGGTGAGGGCGACAATGTCTCCGTCGGTCGGCACATCGGCATCGATACCGGTGGGGCGATCCTGTACACCACGAGCGGCGATGACCTGATCGCCACGATCGGCTTGGAAGACGTGGTGGTCGTGCGTGCCGGCGACGTCACGCTGGTCGTCCGGAAGGATCGCACGCAGGACATCAAGCAGGTTGTCCAACAACTGAAATCCCATCCTGAACTGGAGCGCTTCGCATGACCGACTACTCACAGATGGAGCCGCGCCGCTCGGCTCAGGAATCGCCGGAACCACGGGAACAGGAGATCGAACTCGGTACGCTCTGGAACGGGGTGCGGCGTCGCCTGCCCGTCATCCTGCTGGCAACTGGGATCATTGGTGCTGGTGTTTACGCTCTGTCCCGGGGGCAGCCGGACGTATTTGAGGCGACTGCTAGTCTGGTGACGACGGGCAACAGCGGCAATCTTGGGAGTGGTCGGGACAGTGTGGTCACAGCATCCCCCCTACCTGAGGGCGCTCTCCAGGAGGCGCTCAACGGACCTACTGTGCTGGGACGCATCATCACTGGGCTGCGCGAGACTACCCGTATCCCTCAGGAGTTGCGGACTGAACTGGCTGACGACTTGCAACGAGAACTGCAATTGCGGGAGGTCAAAACCCTGCAACTGCAAAATCAACTCGACTTCAACGGTAATGGTATCTATTCCGTGACAGCCCGTGCAGGTAGCTCAGTTGCCGCAAAGTTCCTAGCGGACCTGAGTGCACAGGTGTTGCTAGACTGGGACCGTGGGCGCGCTCTAAACGGCCTTGGACGAGCGTCACAGAGCCTCCAGGCCCAGTTGGCTGAAATAGATCGGCAGCTGGCCGAGGGAGCGTCAAGTGACTTGGAACGGCAGACGCTGGTTGCCTCACGGGCAAGCCTGCAACGCACGTTGGCGCAGGTAGATATCCAGGCCAAGGGTGCGACTGGTTCGCTGGAACTTGTCTCCCCGGCTGTTGAGCCACTGGAACGGGTAGCGCCAAAACCTACTCGCAATGCGATCCTGGCAGGATTGCTGACCCTGCTGCTAGGCGGTGGTCTTGCCGCCTTACGTACGGTGACAGACCGCACGGCTCGTTCTGAAGATGATCTGCTCAGCTTTGGCCTGCCGACGCTGGGCAGCGTGCCCAAGCTACGCCGAAGGGATGTGGTCTTCAGTGGAATAGTCCGTGCAGCCCGTCAGGCGGGGCTGTACGAGGCACTGGGGTTCCTGCGCGTGAACCTACTGACGCGGCTGGGAACTCTTAAAGGGCAGCGCATTATGATCTCATCGACTGCGCCCGGTGAAGGCAAGAGCAGCCTGACGGCGACGCTGGCTGACACCATGGCTAACAGTGGTCTACGCGTGCTGATCATCGATGCTGATATGCGCCGTGGTACTCAGCAGGATGTCTGGGACAAGTATGAATCCAGCCACAAATGGCTTCAGCTCAGCGGTGAAGGTGGGGCTCGTACGCTTCAGGAGGCCCTAGGCGCTCCAGAGAACGTGCAGGTAATTGAAGCTGAGCCCGGGGTGCATGTCTTGCCAGCAGGCCCAGGGCTGCAAGACAGTATGGGACTGCTGAACCGCGCCCCTCTGAGCCAAATTCTGGAGAGCTGGAGTTCAAGCTATGATCTAGTGCTCATCGACAGCCCTCCCATGCTGGCTCTGGCAGATGGCCTGATCCTCGGGCGACATGTCGATCAAGTTCTGATTGTAGTGGAAGAAGGGAAGACTAGCTTAAACGCAGTGAAGCAGACTTTACGCCGCGCTCACAATGCTAGTGTGCCTATTCTTGGATTCATCCTCAACAAAGTGTCAGCCAGCTCGCAAGAGGCGCAGGGTTATGGCTATGGGTATGGCTATGCGCCCCGCAAACGAGGGGGATGAACCTATGGGTGTGTTGAACCCGTCTGGGCTGCATAGGAAACCTGTGGCTGCGTTGCCTGCCATAAGCAGTTTTCCCCAAGCAGGTGCCCTCCTGCTGGGAGACGCGCTGAGCCTGCTAGGTGTCTATAGCCTGACGTATTTTCTACTGCCAATATGGGGGTTAGCAGTCGAAAGTCCACACTCTTCCCTAGTCTGGGGAGCAGTATGGCTATGCTGGCGAGCCTATCAGGGGCTGTATCCCGGATACGGACGCTCTCCGCAAACCGAGCTGCGATTACATGTCATGGGTACGGCGCAGGTGGTGGCAGTGCAACTGGCAGCAGGACTCGCATTGCAACGCTTCTCGCCAAGTGTGTCTGGTACGGTATTGAGTTGGGCGCTACTCCTGCTGCTTAGTCTGTTTGTGCGCTATGGCATCCGTTCGGTCTTGATTCGAACTGGTAAGTATGGTCGGCCGATCAGCGTGATTGGCGCAGGACAAACGGCTGCTATGGCCATTCATCATCTCCGTGCCCATCCTGCATATGGCCTGAACCCGGTTGCGGCATACGACGACAATCATGAACTGCATGGCACTACGCTGCACGGGGTGCCCATCCTGGGCACTATTGAGCAGGCCATCACAGAGCCCCGAACGGAGCAGGCACTCGTCTCCATTCCAGGCGCACGTGCTGAGACACAGCAGCGTATTGTCAATGCCACGTATGCCTCATTTCCACATACTTGGGTCATCCCGGACCTGTTCGGTATTCCAAACCAAGCCCTACAACCCCACAATATCGGCAGCGTGGCTAGCTTGGAAGTCCGAAACAACCTGAGGAGTGTCCAGGCTAGAACGTTAAAACGTACCATTGATCTGTTGGGATCGGGTCTGGGTGGTTTGCTGCTGTTGCCTCTCCTTCTGCTGATTGCTCTGGCCATTAGACTCGATAGTCCAGGCCCGGCTGTATACCGTGCTCGCCGCCTTGGACGTAATGGTGAGCCGTTTGACTGCTTCAAATTCCGCAGTATGCACCGTGACGCAGAAGCCAAGCTCAAGAGCGTACTGGACAGCGACCCTACGCTGCGGGCTGAATTTGAGGCCACACACAAGCTGAGGAATGATCCACGGGTCACCAGGGTTGGCGCGTTTTTACGGAAAACGAGTTTGGATGAGCTGCCCCAACTGGCTAATGTGCTCCTGGGAACTATGAGTCTAGTTGGTCCAAGACCCATAGTGCAGGGTGAAGTGTCTAAATACGGTGATATCTACGCTGTGTATAAGCAGGTTCGTCCTGGAATGACTGGCTACTGGCAAGCAAACGGTCGCAGTGATACTAGTTATAATGAGAGGGTTGGTATGGACAATTTCTATGTAACTAACTGGACTCCCTGGTTGGATATAGTTGTTCTTATTCAGACCGTTCGCGTGGTCATGCTTGGGAAGGGAGCATATTGATAGCAAAGTTATCATTTGGTAAGATTTATAGAATTTTCTTGATATATCTCTCCTTTTTTCTGAGAGGCTTCTCCTTTTTAATAATTGCACCGTATGCAACTAAGTTAATTCCTCCAGATTATTGGGGTGCGGTCCTTTCAGCTCAAGCTTTAGGATTATGGGTAACTCTTATCCTGGATTATGGATTTAACGTTACTGCAACTAGAAATTTAGTGAGTTTACTAAGTAATAAACTATCAATTTCCTCAGCTATTTCTGGAATATATACAGCAAAGCTGGTATTATTAATACCATCGATTATAGTTGTAGTTTTGGGTGTTTATTTTAGTTCTCTTAAGAATTACACCGTTCTAAGCCTATTTATAGTTTTTTGGGCGGCTGCCCAATCTTTTGGGCCCGTATGGTATTTCCAAGCTATCGATAGGCTGCATATCTATGCTCTGACGGATATATTTTCAAGATTACTATATATACTGCTTATTTTCATATTTTTAAGGAGTCCGGAAGACTACTATTTAATCATCGTGCTTCAATTTTTAACCATACTTATTTCAACCATAGTGCAATGTGTTATTATGTCTCTTGATATAGGGCCGGAGATTTTCAAAGTATCCCTTGTGGACGGTATAAATGCTTTAAGATCCGGCTGGAGCATATCTATATTCACTATTATCACAAGTATATACACAGCAGCGGGTATATTTATCTTAGGGATTTTTGTACCAAGCCATCAAGTTGCTGTTTATGGAAATGCTGATAGGTTGGCGCGTGCAGGTTTATCAATGTTTGGTCCAATTAATCAAATAATTGTACCAAGAATATATAGTCTCATGCATCAAGGATTTAGGGAGGGTGTCAAATATATTTATCGAGTTTCAGCATTTTATTTTCCGGTTGCAGTATTGATATTTTTCCTTATAATTTTGCTGGCTAAGCCGGCGATCACTATATTATTTGGCGATTCATACATAGAGAGCGTCAATATTTTGAGATTATTGGGATTACTTTTTCCTATTATCGCATTAAATACAATATTGTCTTCTTTTATTCTTATTCCACTCGGGAAGGATAATTATGTAACAGTTGTTTATTCCATTGCTTCGGCTTTATCATTAGGTGCTATGATAATTTTGATTCCTCATATGGGAATAGTAGGTATGGCCTATTCAGTGATTATTCCTGAGGCTTTTGCATCAATCTCATTAGGTTTTCAAGTTTATAAGATTTTAAGGAGGAATCGTGCGGAATCTTAGGACACTTTTCTCTCCTTCTGTAGTGGCGCTGGTAATCTCTTTGGTTGGCTTAGCTTTTACCTTTTTCCCGCCCGATGTTTATGAAGAAATTTTATATGAAAAGAATTTTATGTTTTTAAATGCTAAGCTGATTTTGTACGTTTTATGTTGTCTGATAATGTTTATCATTGGTACGTTTATTTTTTCGAAGAAGTATATAAATATAACTACTAAAAATTCGTTATACTCAAGTGATTCAAAAGAAATGTTTTTCGTAGTTTCCATTTTTGTGATAATAGTTTTAGTTATTAGGACGATAACTATGTTTAGAGGTCTGGGGATTGATAGTTTGTCCGATATTTTGCGGCCTGGAATGGGTCTATCAATAACAGAATATCGAATCAAGTTTGATTCTATTATGAGTTCTTCTATTTTATCTTGGATTCGACCATTCTCTTTAATTGCGTCAATCTATTTGGTTTCTAAAGCGTATCGCATGGGTAGTAAGTATTATACCATGCCTATAATTACTTCACTTCTAAATTTAATGTATGCCTATATCTCTCAGACAAGGGGAGAAATGATATTATTTGTGGGTATCATGTTTATTACAATAATAAACTTGAAATTGTCTTTCAAAAAAATAAAAGTATATCAATTTTACGCATATCTACTATTGATAATACTGGTATCAGTTTTTGCATTTGTTGTAATAGATGTAAATCGTGGAGGAATGCTGGCAGGCAGGCAAGGGCTGTCTTACACACTAGTAGGGTACTTTATCTCTGAATTCAATCGACTTGCCCTGATTTTAGATGGTAAACTTCGTTTACCAGGCGCGGGCGAGCAGGCCTACGCTTTCTATAACGTTCTATATCCACCATTTTCAAGTCGTATTGAGCTGCTCAATTTTGGTAACTGGCTTGGGTTTACGGCACCTGGGGAACAGTCTGTATGGAGTAGCTCTTTTAATAGTGTTAAAGTTGCCAAGTTAGATGAAAACTTCAATTGGTTCACGATTTATGGCTCAGTATACTCAGATTTAGGCTGGTTATCGCCTATTTGGTTTCTTGGTTATGGGATACTTTCTGGCTTTTTTTGGAATCTGTATCGTAAAGGGGAGCTGCTCGGTATATATGTTTATCCTTGGTTTTGGATCAGTATCATAACTTGGTGGGGTGCTTTCAATGTTTTGATAAGCTCGCCAGATACAACGTGGATTATTATTTTTAGCCTAGCATTTATGTTAATCGAGAGAATCCAGATCAAAAATCAAGGAGGGAGATATAGTGTTAAATATCGCATCAGTAGTCGTAACATATAATCCTGATCATTCCATCAGGGAAAATATTGAATCTCTGTCTCGCCAATCTCAAGAGGTAATCATAGTAGATAATAATTCATCGGGCATTGAATTTATGAATGATCTGCCTAATAATTGCACCTTACTGAGGTGCGAAAGTAATCTTGGTCTTGCCTTTGCTCTTAATCTTGGAATTTTGTACGCCCTGAAAAAAAACTTCGATGCTATCGCTACATTTGATCAGGATACACTGATCCCAGAGGATTACTTTATTGAAATGATGAAAGATTTGAAATTCGATTCTAAATCAAAAATAGGTATTCTATCACCTCAATATATTGATAGGGCGACAGGAGTAAAAAAAGCGTTTGCTTCTCGTGCCCTAAATAAAAACTTGCAACTAGATTCGTATAACCTCACGCGTTCAACAATGACTTCTGGTAGCATTATGAATCCCTTTGCTATCATGAAAGGCGGCCTTTTTAGGGGTGAGATGTTCATTGACCAGCTAGACAATGAAATTTGTCTAAGGTATAGGAAGGCTGGCTATGTTATTCTTGAGCACAAGTGGGTAGCGGTTCAGCATAGTGTGGGGCAGAATACTGAGAGGCTATTTTTCAACTTGCGTGTCCTTCCATCCAATCATTCAGCCATTAGGCGCTATTATATCGCTCGCAATAGAGTTTTTATGTATAAGAAATATGCACTTTTCGATATTCGTTGGGTCTTGATGGACCTCCGAGGATTTATAACTGAAACCGTAAAAATACTCTTATATGAGGAGAATAAGGCAGAAAAAATTAGAATGACTGCAAAAGGTTTGAGGGACGGGTTCAAGAATTCAATGGGTCCTATAGGAATATGAATATGACTTCTTCTCGTTTTGTCTCTTTTACCATAGTCAACGGAGCGTATTATCATTACGCGCTTACCCTAGCGCAGTCTTACCTTGATAATAATCCCGAATCTCTATTTTATGTGTTCTATCTTGGTGAAGAGCCAACATATATTCCTGATTCCGCCAGAACAATAGTCAAAGTCGTGGATGAGGAAATGATAAATGATTTAAAATCCCGTGCATTTTATTATGAAATTACAGAATTGAGTACTAGTATAAAACCAAATTGCTTTAGGTATTTAGGAGAACTGGGATTTAAAAAGATAATTTACCTAGACCCAGATATATTTATTTATAAGAGTCTCGAAAATATTGACAATCTTTTAGAAAATCAAAATATAATTATTACTCCACACTCTACTGAGCCGATTTATGATGGATTATTACCCGATGATTTAAGTTTTTTGAGATCAGGATCATATAATTTGGGATTTATTGCTATTAGATGGAATGATAAGACCAAGCTATTCATTGATTGGTGGATGAGTAGGCTGCGGTACAATGCATTTAATGCATTCTCAAAAGGAATGTTCACAGATCAAAAATGGATTGATTTGATTCCAGGCTTCTTTGACGGTGTCTATATCTTAAAAGATAATGGATATAATGTGGCATATTGGAACCTTCACGGTAGGAAGATAGAACTTGAAGATGGGGAGTTTAAGTCTAATGGGGGGCCGCTTTATTTCTTTCACTTCAGTGGGATATCGCTAAATAATAATCTTGTATCAAAGTATTCAACTAGATATAGCAGCTATTATGATCTAGGAATTGATATAACTATATTGTTTGAAAGATACAAAGCTAAACTGCTGGAAAACTATGGCATTACAGAGTCTCAGAGAAAATCCCAAAATAGTTATAACTATTTTGGCGATGGTGAGCTGATATCAGAACTGGATAGACTGATATATTTAAATTACAATGTATATTCTGGACAATGCATAGATGCTTCCAAAATAACGAGAAAAGAATTCTATAGATTGATACAATCTACTCCTGAAAATAGAGTATCATGTGAATTTACTTATGATCCCAGGCTGGGAAGGATTAGTCAGCAGATATCTAGACTTCCTGCGCCAGTTAAGTCGATTGCGCGCTCACTATCTACTATGAACTGGGTTTCAAAAATAGTTTCGCTAACCAATAACTCAGTCAACAAGATTAATACATCGCAGATTATATACGCTCTTTATAAAGAATCTAATGAGGGGAACGCATGAAACGAGTATATATCCATGACTGGCTCTCGGGAGGTAATGCAGGAGCTGAAAAAGTTTTATCCCATATGATAAATGTTTTCCAGGCTCCAATATTTACGACTGTATATAAGTTTGATGATTTTAAGGATGTAAATATATCAAAAATGACTGTAATAACAAGCAATCTTCAAAAATGGCCTTTTATTACAAAATTTTACAGAAATCTTCTTCCTATCATGCCATATCAGATTGAACAATTTGATTTAAGAGAGTATGAGACAATCATATCAAGTAGCCACGCGGTTGCCAAAGGTGTTTTGGTCAACTCAGATCAACTGCACATTAGCTATGTCCATTCTCCCATGAGGTATGCATGGGATCTGTATCATCAATATTTGGATGAATCGGGACTGAAGCGTGGTGTAAAAGGACTTGTAGCAAAAATAATTTTGCATTACATTAGACTGTGGGATCATTCTACATCGAATCGAGTAGACGTGTTCTTAGCGAACAGTAAGTATGTTGCAAAAAGAATTCAAAGGACTTACAGGAGGCCGGCAAAAGTTTTATATCCGCCAGTCGAGGTTGAAAGATTTGATCACACTCAACCAAGAGAAGAATTTTATCTGGCTATGTCAAGATTTGTGCCCTATAAAAAAATAGATTTGATTGTGGAGACATTCAATAAATTAGGATATCCACTTAAAGTAATTGGTGGTGGCCCCGATTTTAATAGGATTAAAGCTATGGCTGGATCCAATGTCGAAATATTAGGCAAGATCGATGATGGCCAAGTTGCTGAGCTTATGGCTAGGTGCAAAGCTTTCGTATTTGCAGCAGATGAGGACTTTGGCATTGTCCCTGTTGAAGCTCAGGCGGCTGGAGCCCCTGTTATCGCATATGGCAAAGGCGGAATACTGGAAACGGTCGTTCCAAATGTTACTGGGGTATTTTTTGGACAGCAGAATGCTGAAAGTTTAATAAGGGCAATCGGTATATTTGAGGAAAATATTGATATGTTTGATGCTTCAACCGTATCTGATTAGCGACCCCGCGAGCCGGACAGCATCGTCACATTCGCTAGGATGAGCCGCATGGCCACCCCGCTGACGGAACAGGATCTCTACGAGATCATCCGCAAGCAGGCGGAGCAGATCGAACAGCTTCAGAAGCGCATCGAGCAGTTGGAGCGTCAGCAACGCAAGTATGCCGCCCCTCATAGCCGGGGAAGTCGGAAAGCCCACCCGAAAACCGCAGGTCGTCGCGCTGGGGAAGGCGTCTTCACATACAAGCGTCCTCCTGCTCCCGAGCAGGAGGACGTCGTGATCGACGTCCCGGCGCCCAACACCTGCACGGCCTGTGGCTACGTCGGCGAGTTGATCTTCAAGCGTAACGACCGCGCCTGGATCAGTGACCTGCCCGCTCAGACCGTGCAGATCACGGCCTACCACGTGCCGGTGATGGTCTGCCCGCAGTGCGGGCAGACTGTACGTGGCGCGCATCCCGACCTCCAACCGGACCAACGTGGGGCGACGGGACACCGATGTGGTCCCCGACTGGCGGCCACCATTCAGGCGCTGCACCACGAGGTTGGTCTCCCACAGCGCCGCATTCCACGGGTGCTGGGACTGACCACCGGCATCCGGGTGTCCCAGGGGGCCATCACCCAGGCCGCCCAGCGCCTGGCACGTGATGGACGTCCGCTGGCGACACATGTCGAGTCCCTGGAACGGGAGCTGCGCGCAGCTCCCTATGTCCACCACGACGACACGGGCTGGCGAGTGAACGCGACACAGGCCTGGGTGAGCACCTTCCGCTCGGCCGAGACGGTGCTGTTCCGAGCGAATCTCCAGCACACCAACGTCGAGTTGCGTGCAGTGCTCGGCAACGCCTTTGGTGGAGTCCTGGTGTGCGACCGCTTCAAGGTCTATGACAGTCACACCCTGGCAGGGGTCCAGCAGCAAAAATGTCTGGCTCACGTCCTGCGCAACGTCCAGACGGTGAGTGAGCAGGCTCAGGGGAAGCGGGGACGGGGCCGGGAGTATGGGCAGCGCTTGGCCGAGGTGTGCCGAGCATTGATGGCGCTGCATGCCCAGCACCGTCGTGGAGGATGCAGCCTGGATGAGTACCGACAGCAGGGTGAGGCACTCACCCTGCGTCTGGACGCCTTACTCGACCGGCGCCCACTGAAGACCCCGGGGAACGAACGGCTACGACTGGGGTTGCTCAAGCAGTACCGGCAGGGCCGGTTGCTGCGGTTCCTAGTAGACCCGGATATCCCGCCGACGAACAACGCGGCGGAACGGAGCCTGCGGTCGGTGGTGATCGCGCGCAAGGTCTCGCAGTGCAGCAAGAACGCGCTGGGTGCACAGACGTACATGCGGATCAAGTCGACGGTGGAGACCGCGCGGTTGCGCGGTCAGGACCCCGTCGATGTCCTGATCAACCTGCGTCGCTAATCACGTACCTTCAACCATCCGTAAACATGCAGAATCCTTCGCTCCGGCACGCTTCGAGCGCCAATTTGCCGCTATCGTGAGGGTCGCTGAGCAGGCCCATGTCCGCGGCGACGACCCTGAAACAGCTGTAATACAGTTAGAATTGGAGAACCTATGAGGAACCTTCTCGTAACAGGCGGCTGTGGTTTTATCGGCAGTAACTTTGTGCGCTACTGGCTGGCGCAGCACCCGGACAGCCGGGTAGTGGTGTACGACAAGTTGACGTACGCGGGCCGGAAGGAGAACCTGCATGACCTGTGGGACACGGCGAACGTGTCGCTGGTCGTGGGGGATATCGGGGATCAGGATCTGGTGCGCCGGACCTGCCAGGACGAGTCCATTGATCTGATCGTGAACTTCGCGGCGGAGACGCACGTGGATCAGAGCATCCTGGGGCCGCTGGTGTTCACGGACACGAACGTGCGTGGCACGCACGTCCTGCTGGAGGTGGCACGGGAGCTGGGCATCCGCCTGCACCACATCAGCACCGATGAGGTGTACGGCCACATTAAGGACAACCACCAGAGCGTGGAGACTGATGAACTGGCCCCGCGCAGCCCGTACGCGGCGAGCAAGGCAGCGGCGGATCAGCTGGTGCAGGCGTACGCGATCACGTACGGCATTCCCGTGACGATCACGCGCGGCGCGAACAACGTCGGGCCGTACCAGTACCCGGAGAAGGCCGTACCGCTCTTCAGCACGAACGCCATTCTGGGTGAGCCCATCCCGGTCTATGGGGACGGCCTGCAGATGCGCGACTACGCGCACGTGTATGACCACTGCACCGGCATCGAGACCGTGCTCCTGAAAGGCGAGATCGGTGAGGTCTACAACGTCGGCACGGGCCGTGAGATGACCAACCTGGAGATGGTGGACATCGTGCTGGATACCCTCGGGAAGGATCATGGCCTCGTGAAGCACGTGACGGACCGCCCCGGCCATGACCGCCGTTACTCCATGAACGTGGACAAGCTGCGCATGCTGGGCTGGGAACCGAAGTACGACCCCCGGCAGGCGGTTGCTGAGGCTGCGCGCTGGTACGTGGACAACCGCTGGTGGTGGGAACCGATCCGCAGCGGGGAATTCCGTGAGTATTACGCCCGTCAGTACGCCGAGCGTCTCGCGGGCCCCGAGGTCAAGTGACCGCCTTCACCACCTCCCGCCGGGGCATCATCCTGGCGGGTGGGTCAGGCACCCGCCTGTACCCGGCGACCATCGCAGTCAGCAAGCAGCTGCTGCCCATCTACGACAAGCCGATGATCTATTACCCGCTGACCACCCTGATGCTGGGCGGCATGCAGGACATCCTGATCATCAGCACGCCGGAGGACACCCCCCGCTTCAAGCAGCTGCTGGGCGATGGATCGCAGTGGGGCATTCGCTTGCAGTACGCAGTGCAGCCCAGGCCTGATGGCCTCGCTCAGGCCTTCCTGATCGGCGAGGAGTTCATTGCGGGGCATCCCAGTGCGCTGGTGCTGGGTGACAACATCTTCTACGGCAATGACCTGTCGGATCTGATGCAGGACGCCAACAGTCGCCCCGAGGGCGCCACCGTCTTCGCGTACCAGGTGAGCGATCCGGAACGCTACGGCGTGGTGGATTTCGATGACACTGGGAAGGCGCTGTCCATTGAGGAGAAGCCAGCCGAGCCCAAGTCGGATTACGCGGTCACGGGCCTGTACTTCTACGACGAGCGCGTGGTCGATATTGCCCGCAGCATCAAGCCGTCGCCGCGCGGTGAGCTGGAAATTACGGACGTGAACAGCACCTACCTGCACGACGGGTTGCTGGACGTGCAGCTTATGCGGCGGGGCTTCGCCTGGCTGGATACTGGCACCCACGAGAGCATGCTGGAGGCCAGTCTGTTCGTGCAGGCCATCGAGCACCGCCAGGGACTGAAGATCGCCTCGCCTGAGGAGATCGCGTGGCGCAACGGCTGGATCAGCACCGAGATGCTGCTGGAGCAGGCGCAGAAACTCGCCAAGAACGGGTACGGGAAGTACCTGCTGAAACTGAGCAAGGAGAAACGCCATGGCTGAACACACCGTCCGTCTTGCCCCTGAGTACGCGCAGGCCCTGAACTTCGAGACGTATCCGGCGGCCCCGCAGATTGACGGGGTGTGGTTTCACGCCCTGAAGAAGAACCGCAGTGAGAACGGCGCGTTCATGGAGTACGTCCGACTGGACGAACAGGGCGTGCAGGGCGTGCCCGGCCAGCTGACGCCCCGCCAGATCAGCGTATCGTGGGCAGCCCCGAAACGCATCAACGCCTTCCACATCCACGTCAAGCAGGAGCAGAACGAGATCTGGTGCGTGCTACAGGGCCAGCTGATGATCTGGCTCGTCGACTGCCGCGAGGGCAGCCCCACCCTGGGCGTCAAACGCAAACTGGTTTTCAGTGGCGAGCAGCCCATGATGGTGCACATCCCCAGTGGTGTCGCCCACGGCTACCAGGCCGGTGAGCAGGGTGCGACGCTGCTGTACACCATGGACGCACAGTTCGACATCACGGACCCCAATGAGGGCCGCCTGCCCTGGAACTTCTTCGGTGATGACCTGTGGGCCGAGGACATGGGATGAAGATCCTCCTGACGGGCGGCGGCGGCCGACTGGGCACGGAACTCCGTGCCCTGCTGCCCGGTATCGTGGCCCCTACCTCCGGGGAGATGAACATCACCGACGCCGGGCAGGTGCTGACCACTGCACAGCGTGAACAGCCTGACCTGATCGTGCATGCCGCTGCCTACACCAACGTGGGCGGCGCCGAGCGTGACCGCGAGGCTTGCTGGAACGCCAACGTCATCGGCACCCGGAATATGGCCGCCGCCGCCAACGCCGTGAATGCAAAACTGGTGCACATCAGCACCGACTACGTGTTCAGCGGCGATACGGGCGGCTACCGTGAGGACGACACACCCGGCCCAGTCGTCAACTACTACGCATTGACCAAACTGATCGCCGAGGAAGCGGCCCGAGCCGCGCATGATCACCTGATCATCCGTACCAGTTTCCGCCCACGGGAGTTCGCGTACCCCGTTGCCTTCAGTGACGTCTTCACCGGCCAGGATTACGTGGACGTGCTCGCTCCACAGATCGCGCAGGTCATCACGCATGCCCGCGAGATCCCGCACGATCTGCTCCATATCGTCACTGAACGCAAAAGTGTCTTCGAACTCGCCCGTCGTCGCAAGGCAGATGTGCAGGAAGGCACTCGCACACAGGCCGGCGTGACCCTGCCCAATGACGTCAGCTTGAACACCGACCGCTGGCAGGCACTTATGTCATCCTGGGGCGATGGCCGCGCCTGAAGCAAACATCGTCACTGTCGATCTCAGGACGCAGGTGCCGGTAGGATGGACTTTGACTGGCCTGTCCGAGCCAAAGTTTGACGGAGTAAATTTTTATCGAGCAGTCATAGATACCCAGAGTACGTTGACATGGCATTCAGATCGATCAGAGTTTATACAAATTGATTATCAAACATACTCAGATGTCGAGAGAATAAACACACTATTGCTTGTAGATGGACATCGCGTCAGCGAAAGAAAATTTGCGGCAGGTAGATTTGAAATTCCGGAGAGCACTGGTTTCTTTGTCCCACCTGGGAGACACACGCTCGCCATTCGTTACACCTGCTCAAAAAATGCTTGCAAGGCACCAATTAGACAGTACTGGACATCCTTGCGCATTCATGAGGACAGTAAAACCGCTTGGCAGCAACAGGTTGGGGTCTATGCCCAGCGTTGGTCCCTTGATGCTCCTAATAGTCCCCTTACTATCAAAGGTGTAGGGGGACTTCAGTTCGATGGAATTAATTATGTTCGACCAATCATTGATAAAGAGATCAGTTTTTCTTGGAATGCCCGGAAGCCACTAAATACCAGTATTTACGTCGCTGCAAATCAGGATTTCCGTGTCACGACTGTGCTGGGCGGGCAAGAAGTTTCAGTTAAGGAAGGAAGCTCCAAGCAATGGATAAAATCCGAGGCTTCTCTGACTCATGCTGGTCTTCAATCGGTTACATTTCGAATTGAATGCCTGGATAATCCGAAAACTACAAATTGTGCCTATCTTTATTTCCCTCAAGTGACAGTGTTGACCTTCCCATCTACTCACTGGACTGACAGGGTAGTCAGTCTATGTATCGTCATGCTAATGATCGTGATGTTTTGGTACTGGTTGTATCCACACCGGCAAAAAGTGTTCCCGTGAGCAGCCACCACAGTTCCGCGAAGTGAACACTTGGAAGTGTCAATACAACATCAACCATGTTCATTGCCGCAAAACCAAACAGAATAGCCAGTGCCAGCTGCATGCGTTGCCGTATGGCTAGTCTGAGGCCATAAAGCGTCACTACGAAAAGCCCTGCCGTGCCAATCACTCCCGTTTCTAATAGCCAATGTAACCAGACATTATGAGCGATAAGCAGAACGCTGGCCCAGCGACTGATTCCTTCTGGACAACGTATTTCATTGCGCTCTAAAATCGGGGTCAACTGGCAACCATCCTTAAATAGGTAGGTCAAGTAAGGACCCCCCTGATATGGTCCGACTCCACCAACAGGGGACGTCTGCCAGCCCTGAACGGCATCCTTCCAGACCAGTTCTCGACCGCTGGTTTGATCGTTTAGCAGCCGCTCGACAGGTTTGAATGGAATCTGGGCCTTGAAGCTCACCATAGCGACGATTACCAGGCCTACCGCCGGGAGCAGCAGCCACGGGCGGCGCTGCTTGTCTCTCTGGAATGCCAGGGCGGCCACAGAACCCGTGAACAGGGCCAGCAGCGGGCCGCGGCTGCCGGAGGCGAGCAGGGTGCTCAGCGCGAACAAACCGGCGGGCCAGCGCCACCAGCCTCCGCCACGCCAGAACACGATCAGCCACAGGGCGATCACCGCGACCAGACCCAGCGTGACCACGTAGTAGTACGGGTGGCCCAGGCGCGCCTGCACGCCCTCCCAGCCCTGCGTGCCCAGCGTGTACGCCCAGGCACTGGCGAAGATGACCAGCTGGCCCCACAGCAGCGGGCGCAGGAAGCGGCTGTCCTTGAGGTAGGCCCCGGCCGCGACCATCGCAAGCGCCTCGGCGGTACGTAGAGCCGCCAGACCCACTGACGTCAGCGGGGCAGGCGTGAAGAGCGCCGCGATGAGCTGGGTGGCGGCGAAGAAGAACAGCACGCGCCGCGCGGTGAGGGGCAGCCGGCGCAGGTGGCCCAGGGTGGCGAAGGCCGCCAGGTACAGTGGTGGGAAAATGGGGGTCAGGGCGATCAGCCAGCTCACCCAGCGGGGCGGGGGGCTGACCGGCGCCTCTGGCTGGTGAACCGTCATGCTGCGCAGTATAAGTGCCGTGTGTGTGGCGGCTCGGTACACTGTGGGCCATATGCCGATCAAGTTCGGGACGGATGGCTGGCGGGACATCATCGCTGAGGATTTCACCTACGACAACGTGCGGATCGTGGCGCGCGCCCACGCGCAGGTGCTGCGGGAGGGGGGTGGCCGGCTGGTCGTGGTGGGGTTCGATACGCGCTTCCAGGGGAGCGGGTTCGCGCGGGTCGTGGCGGACGTCATGGCCGAGCAGGGCCTGGACGTCCTGCTGGCGCCGGAGTTCCTCCCCACGCCTGCGCTGTCGTTCGCGGTCGTGCATCACGGGGCGGCGGGCGGCGTCATGATCACGGCCTCGCACAACCCGCCGCCCTATAACGGCTACAAGATCAAGGGGGCCTACGGCGGCAGCGCCACACCCTCGACCGTCGCGCAGATCGAGCGGGCGCTCAGTCACCCCAGCGGGTACGAGGGCGCGCGGGGGACAGTTCAGCCGCTGGACATCCGTGAGGCCTACTACGCGCAGCTGGACCGGCAGCTGAACCTGGAGACGCTGCGGTCCTACCGGGGCCTGGTGGTGCACGACGCCATGGGTGGCGCGGCCTGCGGGTGGCTGGCCGACTACGTGAGCAGCCGGGCGCTGCCGCTGCACTTCGAGGAACTGCACGGCCGGCCGGACCCGATGTTCTATGGCGTGAACCCCGAGCCGATCCCGCAGAACCTGGGTGACCTGCTCACGCGACTGGCCGGGGAGACCGGGACGGCCCTGGGCGTCATCACGGACGGGGACGCCGACCGGGTGGGGGCCGTCACGGCAGGTGGCCGTTTCTTCAACAGCCATCAGATCTTCGCCGTGCTGCTGCGGCACCTGTACGGGCGTGGCCTGAGGGGCCGCGTGGTGAAGACCGTGTCGGGCAGCCGCGTGATCGAGCTGCTGGCCGGGCGGCTGGGTCTGGACGTGCTGGAGACGCCGGTGGGCTTCAAGTACATCACGGACGCCTTCCTGGAAGGTCAGGCGGACGAGCGGCTGGCCGTGCTGATGGGCGGCGAGGAGTCCGGCGGCCTGTCCTCCCGTGGGCACATCCCCGAGCGTGACGGGCTGCTGAACAGTCTGCTGATGATCGAGGCGGTGGCCGCCAGTGGCCTGAGCCTGGACGACCTGTTCGCCCAGATCGAGCAGGAGGTGGGATTCCGGCACTTCTACGACCGCAACGACCTGCACCTGAGCGCCGCGTTCGACAAGGCCGCGCTGCTGAGTGCCGCGTCGGCGTACGCCGAGGTGGCCGGGCACGCCGTGCAGGGCGTGAACACCCGCGACGGCGTGAAGCTGCTGCTGGACGGAGGGGCGTCGGCCATGTTCCGCGCGTCCGGGACGGAGCCGGTGGTACGGGTGTACGTGGAGGCCCAGAGCGAGGAGGCCGTCCAGACCATTCTGGCGGAGGCCACCCGGCGCGTCCTGGCACTTGACCCCGGCGCGCACTGATCCTGGCGGCCAGCACTGGGAGGGGGCGTGGGCTGTCCCCTCCCAGTGCTGGCTCATGCGCCGGGCCTGCGGGGGATCAAAAAGCACTCGCCTCTGCGGGTACAGAGGCGAGCGTTCGTGGTGACCCCAACGGGATTCGAACCCGTATCGCTACCTTGAAAGGGTAGTGTCCTAACCGTTAGACGATGGGGCCACACCACTTCAGTTGTCGTCGGCTTGCGCCTTCGCTTCCTGCCTTTCAAGGGGCGCCGTTTCCGGCACGCACAGAAAGATACAGGCTTTCCGTGATTTCGTCAAGCGGTGTGTGCGGGTGCCCTGCAGGGTAAGAGAGGGGCGGGGCGGACCGTCGCGGTCAAGCCCCGCCTGAAGTGCGGTTTTTACATGTGCAGCGCGCGTTTGTCGGTGGCCAGGGCGGCTTCCTTGACGACCTCAGACAGAGTGGGGTGGGCGTGGACGGTGCGGGCGAGGTCCTCGCTGCTGCCGCCGAACTCCATGATCGCCACGACCTCGCCGATCAGTTCGCTGACGCCGCCGCCGATCATGTGCACGCCCAGCAGTTTGTCGGTCTGCGCGTCGGCGATGATCTTCACGAAGCCGCGCGTGTCGCCGTGGCCCAGGGCGCGGCCGTTCGCGCTGAACGGGAACTGCCCGGTCTTGATGCTCAGGCCCTTCTCCTTGGCCTGCTTCTCGGTCAGGCCGGCCCAGGCGATCTCGGGGCTGGTGTAGATCACCCAGGGGATCACGTCGTAGTTCACGTGCCCGGCCTGCCCGGCCAGCATCTCCGCGAGGGCCACGCCCTCCTCCTCGGCCTTGTGGGCGAGCATGGCGCCGCCGATCACGTCGCCGATGGCGTACACGCCGGGGAGGTTCGTGCGGTAGTGGTGGTCGACCTTCACGAAGCCGCGCTCATCCAGTGCGAGGCCCACCGCGTCGGCACCCAGGCCCTGGGTGTGGGGCACGCGGCCAATAGAGACGATCAGCTTGTCGAAGCGCGCCGTGACCTCCTGCTCCTGCTCGGTGTAGGTGACGCTCACGCCGGTCTCGTCCTGCTCGACTTTGCTGATGTTCACGCCGAAGTGGAAGTCCAGGCCCTGCTTCTGGAACAGCTTCAGGCCCTCCTTGGCGATCGCGTCGTCGGCGGCCATCAGGAAGCCCGGCAGGGCCTCCAGCACGGTCACCTGCGCGCCCAGGCGGCGCCACACGCTGCCCAGCTCCAGGCCGATCACGCCCGCGCCGATCACGCCGAGCTTGCCGGGCACTTCGGTGAAGCTCAGCGCGCCGCTGTTCTCCACCACATGCCCACCGAAGGGCGCCAGGGGCAGCGCGCGGGGGCTGCTGCCGGTCGCGACGATCACGTGTTTCGCCTTCACCTCGGTGCCCGCCGCGTCCACGATCCACCCCTCGCCGTCCTGGCGCACGAGGCGGCCCAGGCCGTGAATGCTGGTGATCTTGTTCTTGCGGAACAGGAACGCCACGCCGCCCGTCAGCTTGTCCACCACGCCACTCTGACGCTTGAGCATCTGCGCGACGTCCACGGACGCGCCCTGCACGTTGATGCCGTGCTCGGCGAAGTCATGCTGGAGCATCTCGAACTTCTCGCTGCTGTCCAGCATCGCCTTGCTGGGAATGCAGCCCACGTTCAGGCACGTCCCGCCCAGGGACGCCTTGCCATTCCGCTCGAAGGCGTCCACGCAGGCCGTCTTGAAGCCCAGCTGCGCCGCGCGAATCGCTGCCACGTACCCCGCGGGGCCGCCACCAATCACCAGAACGTCGTAAGAATCCATAGCGTCTCTGAGCGTACCACCGCCCCGAAACGCCCAGCGTGACACGTTCCCCGCTCAGGGACAGAGGGGGGAGATGGTGAACGGTTGATGGTTGATGGAAGCTCCGGCACGAGCCTGAGCGAAAGCTGGTCTATCAACGATTGACCATCACCTGTCCTCACACCCGGCGGTAGCGTTTCGCGGGGCGGCCCCCGGTGCGGGCGTCGGTGCCCACGCTGGCCTCGCCGGTCTCCACGAGGTGTTCAAGGTACCGCCACGCGGTCACGCGGCTGAGGCCCACGCGGGTGCCCAGCTCGGCGGCGCTCGCCTCGCCCAGGTCGCGCAGGGCGGCCCGAACGCGGCGCAGCGTGTCCCCGTCCAGGCCCGCGGCGTCCGGGGCGGCGGGCGGGGCGAACAGGGCGTCCAGGTGCCCCTGGCGCACGTCCCCCTGCGCCCACAGCGCCGCGCGCTCCCGGGCGCGCTCCAGGGCCAGCGTGAAGCGCTCGGGCGTCACGGGCTTCACGAGGTAATCCGCCGCGCCGTGCAGCAGCGCGTCCTGCACGCTGGGCGCGTCGCTGGCGGCCGTGACCAGGATCGCGTCCACCCGCGCGCCACTCACGCGCGCCTCGCGCAGCAGGTCCAGGCCGCGCCCGTCGGGCAGGTGCACGTCCAGCAGCAGCAGGTCCGGGCGCAGGGTGCGCAGCATGGCCCGCGCCACCCGCAGCGACTCCGCCTGCCCCAGCACCGTGAACCCCCCGGCGCGTTCCAGCAGCCGCCAGTGCAGCGCCGCGATCTGCGGGTCGTCCTCGACGATCAGCACGCGCAGCGGTGGGGGAGAGGACACGCCGCTCATTCTTCGGCCTGGGGGAGGGGCACGTCCAGCGTGAAGCGCGTCCAGTCCCGCCCGTGCGCACTCACGCGGTCATGAGCGAGGGTCGCGCCGAGCGCCTGCGCGCGGTCTGACACCAGAGCCAGCCCCACGCCCCGCCCCGTACCCTTGCTGCTCACGCCGCGCGCGGTCAGGGTGTCTGCCAGCGCCGCGGGCACGCCACCCCCCGTGTCGCGCACCTCCAGGATCAGGCCCTCCGGGTCGGTGGCGATCAGTACGCGCACCTCGGCGTCCGGCTGGCCCTGCGTGGCGTCCAGGGCGTTCTCGATGAGATTCCCGGCCGCGAGCTCCAGCAGATCCAGCACGCCGGGCGGCAGCGTGGCCGGCAGCGCCGACAGCGGATCGAGGGCGAGGGTCACGCCCCGTTCCGCCGCGCGGTCGAACTTGCCCAGCAGCAGCGCCGACAGCCGCACGTGCCGCAGCGCCCCCACCGCCTGCAGGTGCGCCTCGTGCCGCGCCGACTGCGCGTGGATGAGCGCCAGGGCCTCGCGTGTCTCGCCCAGGTGCAGCAGGCCCGCCAGGGTGTGCAGGCGGTTCGTGAACTCGTGCGTCTGCGCCCGCAACAGCTCCGCGTAACGCTGGGACTGGGTCAGCTCGTCCGCCAGGGCTCGCACGCGCGCCAGGTCCCGCAGCGTGACCACCACCGCGCCGTCCCCGGCCTCCTGCGCGGCCAGCAGCACCGGGCGGCCCGCTACCTCCGCCGTGACCGGCCCCGCCCCTGGCACGGGCAGCGGGAGGCCCGGCGGCCACGGCAGCGGCAGCGCGGCGTCCGGGGTGCCCAGCAGCGCGCGGGCCTGGGGGTTCATCACGAACACCTGCCCCGCGCGGGCCACCAGCACGCCTTCTTCCAGGGTGTTCAGGACCGCCCGGTACTGCCGCAGGCCCCCGGCGATCTGCTCGGGTTCCAGGCCCAGCATCTCGGTCTTCACGCGCCGCGCCACGCCCAGCGCCAGGGCCAGCGCCAGGGCCAGCGCCAGCAGGTACCAGGGCAGGCCCGCGCGCAGCACCTCCAGGAACACGTCCCGCAGCCGGGGCAGCAGGAAGCCCACGCTCGCCAGGCCCAGCACCCGCCCCGCGCCGTCCACGACCGGCACCTTCGACCGCACCGAGCGGCCCAGCGTGCCCTCGACCGTCTCCGTGACGCTCCGGCCCTGCAGGAACGCCGTGAAGTCCCCGCCCTGCATGCGCTGCCCCACCTGCGCCGCGTTCGGGTGTGTCAGCCGCCGCGCGTCCCGGTCGGTGACCACCACGTAATCCGCGCCCAATTGATCGCGGTAGCGGTTCATCAGGGCGTTCAGGTTCGCCCGCTCGGCCACGTTCCCCGACAGGGCCGACACCACCGGCGGGAGGGCCCCCACCAGCCGCGACTCGCGCAGCGACCGCTCCGCGAACGACCGGTGAATCCCGTCGTACACGCCCTGACTGACCAGACCCGCCACCGGCAGGCCCAGCAGCAGGAACGCGCCCAGCGTCGTCAGGAACAACCTCGGGCCCACCCGCAGCAGGCGGGGCGTGTGCGGCAGCGCCACCTCGCGCGCCAGCGGCGGCACGCGGGACGGGGCAGGCAGGCGGGAGGGCACGGTGACCGCAGTGTAGGCCCGCCCCGACCCTGGGCGGCCACCGTGCGGCCCTTGTGTTCACCGCGTGTACGAATCCCCACCCCGCCCACTCAGGCCCTGCGTGCCCGGCAGGACGGCCTCCAGCCCCACCCCACCCGGTCGCCGCCGCGCCCCGCCGGGGACAGGCGTCCCGCGCCACGCGCATGCTGAGCGGCACCACAACCCCCACCCGGCCCTGCACCCGCGCAGGCTCATCCCCCCACCTCACGGCGCGCCCCGGCCCGCGCGCCCCCACCCGCGTTCCCGTGACGCACCGGAGGACCCCCCATGCCCAAGATGTTCCGCAGCCTCTACGTGCAGGTGCTGATCGCCATCGTCATCGGCGTGCTCGTCGGCCACTTCTTCCCCACCGTCGGGGAAGGGCTCAAGCCCCTCGGGGACGGCTTCATCAAACTGATCAAGGTCGTCATCGGCCCCATCATCTTCTGCACGGTCGTCAGCGGCGTCGCCAGCATGCGCGACACCAAGAAGATCGGCCGCGTCGGCGGCAAGGCCCTGCTGTACTTCGAGGTCGTCACCACCGCCGCCCTGCTGATCGGGCTGGTCGTCGTGAACCTCGTCGGCCCCGGACGCGGCATGAACATCAACCCCGCCACCCTCGACACCAGCGCCATCACCAAGTACACCGACGCCGCCGGCGAGCAGACCGTCGCGGACTTCATCCTGCACGTCATCCCCACCACCTTCGTCAGCGCCTTCACCGAGGGTGACCTGCTGCAGGTGCTGCTCATCGCGCTCCTCAGCGGCTTCGCCCTGATCCGCATGGGCGACCTCGGAGCGCGCATCCTGAAAGGCATCGACGCCGTCAGCGTCATGGTGTTCCAGATCCTGGGCTTCATCATGAAGCTCGCCCCGATCGGTGCGTTCGGCGCGATGGCCTTCACCATCGGCAAGTACGGCGTCGGCAGCCTCCAGCAACTCGCGTACCTGATGGGCACCTTCTACGTCACCTGCGCCCTGTTCGTGTTCGTCCTCCTGAACGTCATCGCCAGACTCGCCGGATTCAGCCTCCTGAAGTTCCTGCGCTACATCAAGGAAGAACTGCTGCTCGTGCTCGGCACCAGCAGCAGCGAGAGCGCCCTGCCGCGCCTCATGGCCAAACTCGAACACGCCGGAGCGAACAAGAGCGTCGTCGGCCTCGTCGTCCCCACCGGGTACTCCTTCAACCTCGACGGCACCAGCATCTACCTGACCATGGCCGCCGTGTTCATCGCCCAGGCCACCAACACCAACCTGTCTTTCGCGCAGGAAGTCGCCCTGCTCGGCATCCTCCTGCTCACCAGCAAGGGCGCCGCGGGCGTCACCGGCAGCGGCTTCGTCGTCCTCGCGGGCACCCTCGCCGCCCTGGGCACCGTCCCCGTCGCGGGCCTCGCCCTGATCCTCGGCATCGACCGCTTCATGAGCGAAGGACGCGCCATCACCAACATCATCGGCAACGGCGTCGCCACCCTCGTCGTCGCCCGCAGCGAGAAGGCACTCGACATGAACCGCCTCACCCGCGTCCTCAACGGCGAGCAACTCCCACCCGTGAACGCCGACGTGCAGGCCGAGGAACACGGCGAGGGCCGCAAACTGAGCAGCGCACAACCCGCGTAAGGGAAGGACGCAAATGGTTGATGGCAGATGGCCAGTGCGGTGCCATCTGCCATCAACCTTGAGCCATCAGCCCAACTCTGCGTACGCGACGGCCACCTGCGCGGCCACCATCGCGTTGTGGCGTACGAGGGCGATGTTCGCCTGCAGGCTGCGGCCCCCGGTGATCTCCACCATGCGGCCCAGCAGGTACGGGGTGGTGTCCTTGCCGGTCAGGCCCAGGGCGTCCATGTCGCGCAGCGCCTGCTCGATCTGCGGGTTGATCTCCCCGGCGGGAATCTCGGCGTCCTCGGGGATGGGGTTGGCGAGCATCACGCCGCCCGACACGCCCAGATCCCACTTGGCCTTCAGGACCCGCGCCGCCTCGTCGGGCGTGGCGACCGTCAGGGGGGCCCTGAAGCCGCTCTGGCGGGAGTAGAACGCCGGGAACTCCTCGCTGCCGAGCGTCAGGGCCGGAATGCCGTGCGTTTCCAGCACCTCCAGCGTCAGGCCGATATCCAGGATGCTCTTCACGCCCGCGCTGACCACGCACACGTCCGTCTGCGCCAGTTCCAGCAGGTCCGCGCTGACGTCCATGCTGCGCTCCGCGCCCCGGTGCACGCCCCCGGTGCCGCCCGTGGCGAACACGCGGATGCCCGCCAGTGCCGCGACGCGCATGGTGCTCGCCACCGTCGTCGCGCCGTGCTTGCCGAGTGCCACGGTCACCGGCAGGTCACGGGTGCTGATCTTCTCCACGCCCTTGTCGGTCGCCAGGAGGTGCAGTTCCTCGGGTGTGAGGCCCACCTTCAGGCGGCCGCCCAGCACCGCGATGGTCGCGGGCACCGCGCCGTGCGCGCGCACGACGTCCTCCACGCCGCGCGCCATCTCCACGTTCTGCGGGAACGGCATGCCGTGACTGATGATCGTGCTCTCCAGCGCCACCACCGCGCGCCCCTCCGCCAGGGCAGCGGCGACTTCAGGGTGAATGTCCAGGTAGGCGGCAACGGTCGGATTGATGTCGTGAGTCATGGGAAACCTCGCTAGGGCAGTCAGCCCGGAATGATGAGTGATGAGAGGGTGAAACGGAGTCGGGATGATGCGGCTAACCGGTCGTGGCGGCCCCCGTCAGGCGCGCCTGGATGGCCGCCGGGGTGAGGGTGGGGGAGACCGCGTGGTCGCTCTCCACCGTGAGCGCCGCCGCCGCGTGCCCGTGCCGCGCCGCCTCCGCCGGGGACAGGCCCGACGCGAGCGCCGCCAGGAACGCCGCGAGCATCGCGTCGCCCGCGCCCGTCACGTCCCTCACCTCGGCGGGCAGGGCGGCCAGTTCGGTGACGCCCTCCGGCGCGGACAGCAGGCTGCCCGCCGCGCCCCGCCGCACCCACACCAGCCGCACGCCCTGCGCGTGCAACTCGTCCGCCGCCTCCCGCAACGCCTCCGGCTCGTCCGGCACCGCGCGGCCCAGCAGGGCGCCCATTTCCGGCACGTTCGGCGTCACGGCCTGCGGCACCAGCCCCGCCGCCAACGCAGCGCGCAGCCGCGCCGCCTTCGGCACGCTCACCGGCTCGAACACCACCGATACCCCGGCCTCGGCCGCCAGGGACAGCAGGTGCGCCAGCGACGTCTCCGGCAGGTTCCCGTCCGCCACCACCCACGCCGCGCCCCGCAGCACCCCACGCCGCTCCTGCAACGCCGCCGGAGTCAGGGCCTCCACCGCCGCCATCGCCGCCACCGCCACCAGCAGCTCTCCACTCGCATCCAGCACCGCCGTGTACGTTCCCGTCGAGACCTCAGGCGCGCGCAGCACCGGCCGCACATCCACGCCCGCCGCCTCCGTCTCCCGCAGCAGCCAGTCGCCCAGCGCGTCCCGGCCCACCACACTCACCAGCGAGGCGGGCACGCCCAGCCGCGCCAGGTTCTCCGCGACGTTCCGCGCCACGCCACCCGGAGCCTGCGCCGTCACGCCCGGATTACTCGTCCCCGGCACCGCCGCCTGAATCGTGCGGGCCTTCACGTCCACGTTCGCGCCGCCCACCACCACCACGCGACCCGGCCCGCCCGCCTCGGGCAGCAGGTAGCCCCGGCCCAGTAACGCGCCCTTCCGGACCAGATTGCTCACGTGCACGTTCACGGACGCCCGCGTGGACCCCAGGCGCCGCGCCAGTTCCTCCGGGGTCGCCAGGGGCGTCTCGCGGATCAGGGCGAGGAGGGCGGATTCGGTATCGGTCAGGGGCATCTGCTTTCTATGATAAAGGTGCTTTCTGCGGTTAATCAAGGTGTGTGCGGCTGGAAGGGTTGCGCCTGCGGCGGGCGGCCCCACCCCCCAGCCCCCTACCCCAGGGGGGCAGGGGGAGCCAGCGTTGCACTGGGCAAGAGGTTTGACTCGTGCGGCGTGTTTGTGTCGGGCGGTGAGGTGTCCGGCTTCGACGCCATCCTGCCGCCCCCCGCAAGGCCCGCGCGCTGCGCGCACGACGGCCGGTGGCAGTCAGCGGTCGGTTGGTAGAGGGGACGCTTCGCACCGCTGATCGACTTTTTCCTCACTGTTTTTACTCCTCCCCCTTGCCTTGCAAAGCTGCGAAGCAGAGGGGGGAGGCCGGGTGGGGGTGGACGGTCCGCGCCCGTCACTCACAGTCCAGATCTCAGAGCCCCTCCCCACTCCCCACTTCCTACAACCCACTTCCCCTTTCAGTCCGCTGCGCTCCGCGTGCGTTCCTCGCCGGGGCGGGGGCCGAAGGTCAGCGGCGCGTGGCCGGGGACGGCTTTCGCGGCGAATTCGTGCAGGCCCAGGCGGTCGGGCGCTTCGAGGTGGTAGCGGAAGTTCCACAGGTAGTGCTGCACGACGCGTTCCGGCAGGCCCAGTTTCCGCGCGTGCCTCTGTGCGACGTCCGCCAGATGCCCGATGCCGTCCCGCCTCGCCTCGCGCATGGCCTGCACCAGCTCGGGCGGCGGCGGGTTGTCCTTGCGGTACGCCCACACCGCGAACGTGAACGGGTGACCGGTCAGGCGGAACCACTCCTCCGCGAGGTCCGTGACGGTGATGCCGCGCGCGGCGTGCGGGAGGCTGGTCATGGTCGTCTCGGGCGTCAGGGGGCCCACCACGCCGTACCACTCGCGCAGCGCGCTGTCCCCGATCCGCAGCACCCCGTCGAATCCCTGCGCCAGGAGGGTTTCCGCCTCGCCTTCCGCGCGTTCCAGCACCGGGCTCAGGCCCCGCTCGCGCAGCAGCACCTCCAGCAGCGCCACGCTCATCGCGGACTGCGCCGTCAACGCCACCCGCCGCACTTCCTCCAGCGGACGCGTGTGGAACAGGTTCACGGAGTACACCGGCCCCAGCACCGCCACGCTGAAATCCGGCAGGGCCTCCAGCACGTCCGCGTTCCGGATGAACTCCACCGCGCTGATGTTCGCGATATCCACCTGACCCGACAGCAGCGCCGCGTTCATCTGCGTCGGCACGCCCGTGATCGCCGTCACGCCCGCCGGGAGCACCAGCGAATCCAGGATCGGGGCGACATTCGTGAAATGAATCCAACCGGCCCGGTAGGGCGCGCCGGGGGAGCGCGGTGACGGGTGATGGGTGATGGGTGATGGAGAGGACTCAGCCTCGGGCTGCGCCATCTGCCATCCGCCGTCCGCCATCTGCCCGCTCACGGGACGACCTGTGCGCTGATCGCCTGCCAGTGGCCGTCTGCGTGGGCGTAGACGCGCAGGACGGACTGGATGCGGTGGGGGCCTTCGTAGAGGGTCAGGCGGGTGATGCCCGTGTGGCCGTGGATGCGGGCGGCGTGCCGTTCGATCATCAGGGTGGGGGCCGGGCTCACGGGGAAGTGAGTGATCAGGTCCGCGCGGCTGATGCTCGTGCCGTCCGGGAGGAAGCCCAGCCAGTCGGCGGCCAGGACGCCGTCCAGGGCACCTGGGTCGCCGTGGTGGTACGCGGCGTTCCAGCGGTCGTCCAGGGCCAGCAGGGCGTCCAGGTCGGGCATGTCAGTCGGCGGCCTCGTGCTGCGCGGGGAACGTGGCGAGTTCGTTGTAGTACGCGTCGCGCAGTACGGGGAGGCGTCCGGCGTGCTGGATCATGCGGATCATGCCCTGCTCGCTGAGTTTCATGGGGCTGGTCGCTCCGGCGGCGTGCGCGATGTGTTCCTCCTGGATGGTGCCGTCGATGTCGGAGACGCCCCAGTCGAGGCTCACCTGCGTCAACTCGCTGCCGATCATCACCCAGTAGCCCTTGATGTGCGGGAAGTTATCGAGGTAGATGCGCGCCACGGCGAGGTTGCGCAGGTCGTCCAGGCCGGTGGTGTACTCGGTCTTCCCGAGGTTCTGCGCCAGGGTGTTGCCCAGCGGCTGGAACGCCAGCGGGATGAACGCGTGGAAGCCGCCGCCGTGGCGGGCCAGGGAGTCGTCCTGCAGTTCGCGCAGGCGGTGCATGTGATCCAGCCGTTCTTCCAGCGTCTCGATGTGCCCGTACAGCATGGTGGCGTTCGTGCGCATGCCCAGGGAGTGGGCCTCGCTGTGGATCTGCAGCCACTTCTCGGCCTTGACCTTGTTCTTCGCGACCTGCTTGCGCACGCGGTCGGCGAAGATCTCGGCGCCGCCGCCCGGCATGGCGCTCAGGCCCGCCGCCTGGAGTTCGCGCAGGACGTCCAGGGTGGGTTTCTTGCTGATCCGGCTCAGGTGTTCGATCTCGGCGGCGGTGAAGGCCTTGACCTGCAGGTCCGGGTACGATTCGCGCAGCGCGCGGACCATGGCGGGGTAGTACTCCCACTTGTGGTTCGGGTGGTGCCCGCTGCTCATGTGCAGTTCCGTGATGCCGGGCAGGTAGCGGCGGCCCACCTGCGCCACGACTTCCTCGGGGCTGTAGTCCCAGGCGCGGGCCTCGTTCTTGTGCGCGGCGAACGCGCAGAAGGTGCAGCCCACGTAGCAGATGTTCGTGAACTCCAGGCGCATGGAGTGCACGAAGTACACCTTGTCGCCGTGCAGCGCCGTCTTGCGGAGGTTCGCGAGGCGCATCAGGGTGTTCAGGTCCCGGGTTCTGAACAGCTGCATGCCTTCTTCGAAGTTCAGGCGCTGCCCCGCTTCGACCTTCTGGGCGATGGGCGCGAGCGCCGGGTCGGAGAGCCAGTTCATACGGGCAGGATACGCCCGGCTCCCGCGCGGGAATGTCCCCGATCCTCAATCCGCACTTCACGCGGCCGTCACCGTCCGCGCGGCTGCCGACCTGTGACGCGGCAGAAAGATTCGATATGGCAGAATCCGGTGCAAGGTGACCACGGAACACGCCGACGCGCAGCGGCAGATCGCCCGCTACCGATCCCTGGTGCAGGTGATCGCGGCGCTGTCCCGTCACGTCCGCACCGAGGACCTGCTGCTCACCATGCACCACGAGGTTCAGGCGCTGTTCGCGTCGCCCATCACGCTCCTGGCGCGCCGCACCCCGGAGGGCGGCTGGGCGGTGCAGACCCTGGAGGGGGACGTGATCGCCGAGCAGTGGCTCGGGCCGCGCCGCGACGGACTGCTGGAACGCGTCGTGACGGACCGCGTGCGCCTGGAAAACGACCTGCCCGCGTACCTGGACCGTGAGGGCCTGACGGTCGTGCGCGTCCACTACCGACCGGACCTGCCGCACACCATGTCCTGGATGGGCGTGCCGCTGCGCGCCGGCGGGGAGACGCTGGGCGTGCTGTCCGTGCAGAGTTACGCCCTGGACGCCTTCACGCCCGAGGACCTGGAATTCCTGGAGTTGCTGGGCGTGCAGCTGGGCATCGTGATGGAGAACGCGGCGCTGCACGAGCAGCTGGAGCGTGAGGCGAACACCGATCCGCTGACCGGGCTGTTCAACCGCCGTCAGTTCGCGCTGCGGGGCGAGGCGGCGGGACACGCGGCGGGCGAGTGGACGCTGGCCGTGATGGACGTGCAGGAATTCAAACGCATCAACGACGAGCTGGGGCACGCGGCGGGCGACGTGGTCCTGCGTGGGATCGGGGAGGCGCTGCTGGACCTGACTGCCGCGCGGGGCGAGGCGTTCCGGCTGGGCGGGGACGAGTTCGCGCTGCTGCTGCCGTGCACGCCGGAGCGGGCGGCGGCGCTGCTGCGCGCGGGCCTGGATGGACTGGCGGGCCGGGCGCTGCCCGCGTCGCCGTTCGTGAACGTGGGGCTGGCCGCGCGCCGCGCCGGGGAGCCGCTGACCGAGTGGGTGCGGCGTGCCGACCGGCACATGTACGCCGCGAAACGGGCCCGCGCGCACCTGATCGTCTCGCCGGAGGACGTCGCGTGACGGACCGGCGCGACCACTCCCCCATGGGTTACGCTGAGGACATGAGCGCAGAAGATCATCGTTCCGGAACAGAACGCTCCGGCGGGCCGGACGCCCCCGCCGCGCCAGAGACGGCCAGCGCGCCAGTGACTCCCGTTGCGCCAGTGACTCCCGCCGCGCCGCAGACTCCCGCGCCGACCCCCACCCCGGACCGCTGGACGGTGGACGCGCTGGAGGACACCCCCCACGGCCCCGTGGCGCGGCTGGAACGCCCGGACGGCAGCACCGTGGACGTCCCCGCCCGCCACCTGCCGGACGGCGTGCGCGAGGGTGACCTGCTCGCCGTGCAGGACGGCCCGGACGGCGTGCGCTTCCAGGCGCTGCCCGACGAGACCCGGGCGCGGCGCACGCAGGTGCAGGCGAAACTGGACGCCCTGAACGCCCGCCAGGCCCCGCCCACCAACGAACAGGGAGAGATCGACCTGTGACCGGCCCGAAGAAACCCGCCGCGTCCGACCGGGCGAAGAAGACCGCCCCCGGAAAGCCCAGCCCGAAGAAGCCGGGCGCGAAGAAGGCCGACACGCGGACCGACCCCGCCGCGACCGCCACCCCGAAAGCCCCCCCCAAAGCCACCGCGAACGCCGGGGCGAAACCCCCACCCCGCAGCCGCGCCAAGGGGAAACCCGCCGCCCGCAAGGGCCCCAGTCCCTCGGATCTGCTGGGCGTCCTCGTGCTGATCGGCACCGCCAGTCTCGCCGCGTGCGGCTGGATGAAACAGGGCGGCCAGGACGGCGGCGACACCAGACCCACCGGACCCGCCGGGCAGGTCACCATCCGTTTCCTCGACATCGGGCAGGGGGACGCCATCCTCATCCAGAGCCCCGAGGGCAAGACCGCCCTGATCGACGGGGGCCGCAGCAGCGACCGCATGCGCGACTACATCCGCGACCTGAACCTCGACAAGCTCGACCTGATGATCGCCACGCACGCCGACGCGGACCACATCGCGGGCCTCGTCCCCGCCGCCACCCTCAAGCCGCGCGTGTTCATCAACAACGGCCTGGGCGGCACCACCCAGACCTGGGAGCGCCTCGTGAAGAACCTCCAGGACGCCGGGAGCACCTTCACGAAAGCCAGCAACCAGACCGTGAACCTCGGCAGCGTCAAACTCCGCGTGATCGCCCCACCCCCCGGCATGGGCGACGGGCAGAACGAGAACAGCGTCGGCGTCGCCCTGCAGTTCGGCACCTTCCGCGCCCTGATGACCGGCGACAGCGAAACCCCGGAAACCGAAGGCTGGCTCGCGCAGGAACGCGACGACCTCAGGGGCCCCTTCCAGGTGTACAAGAGCATCCACCACGGCGCCGCGAACGGCGACAGCGCCGCGTGGCTCGCGTACGTCCGCCCCGAGAACGTCGTCATCAGCGTCGGCACGCCCAACTCCTACGGGCACCCCACGAAAAAGGCCCTGGACCTCTACAAGCAGGCCGGAGCGCGTGTGTACCGCACCGACCGCCAGGGCACCGTGACCGTGCAGGGCAGCGGGGACGGCACGTACACCATCACCACCGACCGCTGAGCGGGTACAGGAACAGGGGGCGTCGGCTGACCCGACGCCCCCTGTTCCTGTGCCGCCCTTACCCGTCCTGTTCGGCCCAGAGGGCGCGCATCTCGCCACTGCGTTCGAGCAGGTCGGGCAGGGTGCCTTCGTCGGTGATGCGGCCGCCCTGCATCAGGAGGATGCGGTCGGCGCGCAGGAGGGCGGCGCGGCGGTGGCTGACGACGAGGCAGGTGGCGTCGGTCTGGGCGAGGCCCTGCCAGAGTTGCGCCTCGGTGCGGGCGTCCAGCGCACTGCTGACGTCGTCGAACACGAGGAGGTCGGCGGGGCGGGCGAGCATGCGGGCGACGGCGGCGCGCTGGATCTGCCCGCCGCTGAGTTTCACGCCGCGCGCGCCGACGGGGGTGTCGAGGCCGCCGCTGAGGGCGTGCAGGTCGGGTTCGAGCACGGCGAGCTGCACGGCGCGGTTCAGGTAGGCTTCGTCGGCGCCGCTGGTGATGTTCTCGCGCAGGGTGTCGCTGAAGAGGTTCGGGAGTTGCGCCGTGTACGCGCTGCGGGGCGGGACGAGGAACGAGGCGGGGTCGTCCTGGGTCTCGCCGTTCCAGGCGACGGTGCCGGACTGGGTGGGGATGAGGCCCAGCACGGCGCGCAGCAGGGTGCTCTTGCCGCTGCCGATGCGCCCGGTGACCACCACGAACTCGCCGCGTGCCACGCTGAAGCTCGCCTCGTGCACGCCCAGGCCGCTGGGGTGCAGGGCGGTCAGGCCGTCCACGCGCAGCTCGCGCAGGGGGATGGCGGTGGGGGCGGGGGGCGCGGCGGGCGCCTCGCGGTTCAGGTACACGTCGTGGTGCTCGACGATGGTGGTGTCCGGCGCGTCCTGCAGCAGGCGGGTCATGCGGTCGTAGCTGACGCCGGTGCGGCGGTGGCGGGCGATGGCGTCCCCGAAGAAGCCCATACTGCCGGTCAGGCGGGGCAGCAGGCCGATGAACAGCACGAAGTCGGCGACGTCCAGCGTGCCGCCGCGTACCTTGTTCGCGCCGAGCAGCAGCACGAGGCCCACGGCGAGGTTCACCATGTTCGTGTTCACGCCGCGGATCAGTTCGGTCAGCAGCACGTCCCGCAGGGCGGCGTGGCGGCGCGTCTCGCCTAAGGCGCGCAGGTGCGCGACCATGCCGTCCTCACGCGCGGCGAGCTTCACGGCGCTGACCGCCCCGAAGGTCTCGCCGATGAAGTCCGTGACGCGGGCGGTCGCCTCGCGCATGCGGCGGCGGTACGCGCGGATGGTGGGCGACAGGCGCTGCACGAACACCACCATCAGCAGCAGCGGCGTGCACACCAGCGCCGTGATCAGCGGGTCCACGCGGGCCATCAGCGTGATCGCCACGACGGAGTACAGCACGAAGCCCGCGCCGTCCACCCATACTTCCGTGTACCCGGCGACGTCGTCCACGTCGTCCCGGAAGCGGCTGACCGCCTCGGCGGGGGTGTCGGGCAGGCGGCGGGAGCGGCGGGCGGTGAGCAGGTAGCTCAGGAGGTTGCGGCGCACCAGGGCGTCCAGGGTGTACCACAGCTCGATCCACGCGCGGAACGCGCCGTAGAAGATCCCGAAGCGGCTCAGGCGCACGAACGCGAACCACGCGACCGACACCCACGCCGCGGCGATCGCCGGATTGATGGGCTGCCCGCCGGTCTTCAGGCCGTCCGCCTGCTCCAGAGCGCGGAACACGCCACTGACCGCCAGGGTCAGCAGCGCCGGGCTGGCGTGCACCATGCTCCACATGAACAGGTTGAACGCGAACAATCCCGGCTTGTACCGGAACAGTTCCTTCGACAGCGCGAACGTCCGCTCCTTCACGGGCACGGGCGGCTGGGGGAGGGGAGAGGTGGTCATGATCGGACTCCAGGGTGTGGGATGTGGGACGTGGGGTGTGGGAACGGCAGGTGACGCTGGGTGTGGGCCCACAACCGACAGCCCACACCCCACAACCCCCTCATGCCAGCACTCCGTCGTGTTCGTTCAGCTGTCCGGCGCGCAGCAGGGCCGCGTAGTGACTGCGGGGGTCGCGGGCGAGGTCGTCGCGGCGGCCGTCTTCGAGCACCTCGCCGTCGCCGAGCACGAGGATTCGGTCGGCGCGGGCGACGGTGTCGAGGCGGTGCGCGATGATGATCGCGGTGCGGCCCGACAGCAGGCGGGTCATGGCGGCGGTCAGCAGGGCCTCGGTGGCGGGGTCGAGGCGGCTGCTGGGTTCATCCAGGATGATCAGGCTGGGGTCGCGCAGCATGACGCGCGCGAACGCCAGGAGTTGCGCCTCCCCGGCGGACAGGCTCCCGGTGGGCAGCGGCGTGCGCACGCCGTCGGGCAGGCGGGCCAGCCAGGCGCTCAGGCCGACCTCGTGCAGCGCGGCCTCCACCTGCGCGTCGGTGACTTGCGGGTCGAAGAAGCTGAGGTTGTCCCGCACGCTCGCCTGGAACAGCTGCACGTCCTGCGTGACGACCGCCACGCGGGAGCGCAGCTCGTGCAGGGGCGTGGCCTGCACGTTCACGCCGCCCAGCAGGATCACGCCCTGCGTCGCGTCGTACAGCCGCGAGATCAGGCGGGTGAGGGTGGTCTTGCCGCTGCCCGTGCGGCCCAGCAGGCCCACGGTCTGCCCGGCGGGCAGCTCGAAGCTCACGCGGCGCAGCACGCCGCGCGCCTGTGGGTCCTCGGGGGCGTAGCTGAACGTCACGTCCCGGAACGCGAGCGGCAGCGGTCCCGCCGGGAGGGGTGTCTCGCCCCCGCGGACGGCGCTGCGCAGCGCGAGCAGTTCCGACACGCGCCCCAGGCTCGCCCCGGCCTTCTGCAGGTCCTGAAGCTGCTGCGTGAGCTGGTCGATGGGTTCCTCCACCAGCGTCATGTACTGGTACAGCAGGAATGCCGTGCCCAGCGTGATCGCGCCGCTGGCATACAGGCCCACCGCCGCGCCCAGCACGCCCACGTACCCGACCGCGAACAGCGCCATGCTCAGCTGCCACACGACGCTGCGCCGCCGCCACGAATTGATGGACCGCGTGAAGAAATTGCGCTGCACGTCCAGGAAGCGCCGCAGGTGATGCCCACCCGCGCCCAGGCTGCGAACGTCCTCCAGGCCCGCGAGGCGCTCCTCGACGAAGCCGAACAGCCGCGCGCTCGCCTCACGCTCCAGGCGGGTGGGTTCCACGCCCAGCTTCCGCACGCGGTTCATGGCGGTCAGCGTGACGGCGGTGAACACGGTCACGCCCAGCCCGATCCGCCAGTCCTCGCGGAAGAACATGACCAGCGCGCCGGTCAGCAGCAGCGCCGCGCCGAACACCCGCACCGCGAACTGCGAGAAGAAGTTGCTCAGGGCCGTCACGTCCCCGTCGATCCGCTCGATCATCTCGCCCGGCGTGCGCTCCTTGTGCTCGCGCATGTCCAGCGACAGCAGGTGCGCCATCAGGTCGGCGCGCAGGCGGTTCGTGGCGGTCCAGCCGACCCGCGCGCCCACGTACGTCGCCCCGGCCGTCATGAGCTGCACGCCCACCGCCAGCAGGATGTACAGGCCCGCCAGCCGCACCAGCCCCGCCACATCCGCGCCCGCGCCCCGCTTCGCGTTATCCACGAACTGCTGCAATAGCTGCGGCAGCAGCAGGTTCAGGCCCGTGCCGGTCAGCAGCAGCGCGGCCAGCGCCGCCACCTGCCACCGCAGCGGCCCCAGGTACGTGCCCAGCACCCCCAGCGCGCTCCGCGGCGGAGCGTCAGGTGGCACGGCAGGAGACGGAACGGCAGAAGACGACATCCTCCCAGGCTAGCGACCCGGCGCTGGAAGCGCATCCGCCGAGTGGCGCATGGAGAGGGGAGTGGGTTGTGGGAAGTGGGGTGTGGGTTGCGGAGGGAGTGGCCAGTGGGTCGGTTGCCGGGTGCGGTCACGTCCGGGGCGCGAGGTGCCAGGGGTCACTGGCCTGCCGGGCGCGTGTCCGCCCGATGCAGGTCACCCCACTTCCCACTCCCTACTCCCCACTTCCCCCTTCGAGGCTGGTGACGAACAGGGCGCACAGGGCGGGTGCGAAGGTCTGCGGGAGGGTGAGGGCGACGTTGATCACGCCGAGGTCGCGGGCGCTGTCGTGCGCGCTGGGCAGGACCTCGGTGATGAGGGCGACGTCCACGGCGAGGGACACGCCGAAGCCCGCACCCATCAGGGCGGCGGCGGCGAGCGTGCCGGGCCAGGTGGGCAGCAGCGCCAGGGTCAGGAGTCCGGCGGCGATGACGACGGTGGAGCCGATCACGAACACCTTGCGCCGCCCTAGGCGGTCACTCAGGACGCCGCCCAGCAGGACGGTCAGCAGCAGCGCGCCCCCGGCGGCGAGGTTCGCCTGGAACACCCCGGCCGCGGGGTCCTTCAGGCCGACCCGGTCGCGCAGGAAGTACAGCAGGTACGTGGTGCCCAGCGCGTACCCCAGCGTCACGAGGCCGCGCGTGAGCCACGCCAGCGCGAAGTCCCGGTGCCGCAGCGGGCTGAGGAACCCCGCCAGGGACAGCGGCGCGGGTGGGGTGGTGGGGGCCTGCGGGTCGCGGCTGGTCAGGACGAAGCCCAGCATGGCGAGGAGCAGCAGGGCGCCCAGCAGCGCGTACCTGGCGAGCATGATGGGCAGCAGGCCGGTGAGGCCCACGCCGAGGATCGTGCCGAGCACCTGGGACAGGCCCGCGAGGCCGCTGACGGTGGCGCGCTGGCTGGGTGGCACGCGGTCGGGGATGACGGCGGTCAGCGCGGCCTGATAGGCGTTCAGGGCCAGCTGCGTCAGGCCCCACCCGGCGACCAGCACGGGCACGCTGCCGCCCACGCCCAGCAAGCAGCGGCAGTCCGGCGGTCGCGGCGACGGCCCCGCCGATCAGGTACGGGCGGCGACGGCCCAGGGGTCTGCGGGCGCGGTCACTCAGGGCGCCGAAGATGGGGTTGGCGAGCAGGCTGACCAGCGCTCCCACGCTGAGGATCAGGGCGAGGTTCGCCTCCTTGTGCGCCTCGTCCAGCGTGATGAGCTGCTGCCCGATCAGCACCTGCCCGGGCGCGTTGAAGGCCATCCACATCGCCAGGGTCGCCAGCGTGTACGGCAGCATGAACCGCCACGACACGGGCGTGCTGGGCGCCAGGGGTGCGGGGGCGGCGGCACTCACGCCTGCTCCCGCAGCCACGCCTGATACCAGGAAAAGCTGTCCTTGCGGGTCCGCACCTGCGTCCCGAAATCCACGTGCACCAGCCCGAAACGCTGGTCGAAGCCGTCCGCCCACTCGAAACTGTCCATGAGAGTCCAGGCAAGATAGCCGCTCACTGGAGCACCTTTCTGGACTGCCAGTCGGGTGGCCTTGATGTGCGCCTCCAGGGAGCGGATGCGCGCCGCGTCCCGCACCCGCCCGTCCGCGTCCGGCGTGTCCGGCAGGGCGCACCCGCGGCCCGTGACGACCAGCGGCGGGCAGGCGTCCCCGTAGCGGCCTTTCAGGTCCAGCAGCGTCTGCGTGAGGGCCTCAGGTCCGGCCACCCCCGTCGGCACGGGTTCCGGCGCCACGCCGAAGGGACGGCGCGGATCGGCCCGCACCCGGTCCGGCGGGGCGTCGTTCACGCCCAGGACATCCAGCGGCGCGGCGATCACGTCCAGGTCGCCGGGGCGCACGACCTCCAGCAGCTGCGGGGCGTGCTCGCGCAGCAGGTCCAGCACCGGCGCGGGGTACTCGGCGCGCAGCAGGGGATCGGTGAACAGGTGATTGTGCAGCGCGTCCATCAGGGCCGCCGCCTGCACGTCCGCGTCACGGTCCGTGGCAGGCCACGCCGGGGCGTACGTGTTCGCGATGCCCACCTGCCGAGCGCCCGCCTCCCGCAGCGCCCGCGCCGCCAGCCCGTGCCCCAGCAGCTGGTGGTGCGCGGCCGGGAACGCCCCCAGGCCCAGCGTCCGCCCCGGCGCGTGCGTGCCGTGCGCGTAGCCGCGCAGCATCACCACGGACGGCGCATTCAGGGTCATAAACGCCGCCGCGCGGTCCGCGAGCCGCTCCCCGACCAGGAACGCGTACTCCTCGAAGCGGTACGCCGTGTCGCGGCTGAGCCACCCGCCTGCGTCCTCCAGCTCCTGCGGCAGGTCCCAGTGGTGCAGCGTCACCCACGGTTGCACGCCCGCGCCCAGCAGTTCGTCCACCAGCCGGTCGTAGAACGCCAGTCCCGCCGCGTTCGCCCGGCCGCGCCCGCCGGGCTGCACGCGCGGCCACGCCACGCTGAAGTGGTACGCGCCCACCCCCAGTTCGCGCAGCAGCGCCACGTCCGCCGACCAGCGGTGGTAGTGGTCGCAGGTCACGTCGCCGGTCGCGCCGCCCCGCACCCGTCCCGGCGCATGGCTGAACGTGTCCCACACGCTCACGCCGCGCCCGCCTGCCTGCGTGGCGCCCTCGATCTGGTAGGCCGATGTCGCCACACCCCACACGAACCCGTCCGGAAAGCCTGTCATGATCCTTCACATTCTGCCCCGCGTTCCGAGCGCGCGCGTGCGCGCCCCGGGTGCGGCGCGTATAATGCGCGGGTTATGCGGATGGTGACGGTAGGAACGCGCGGCAGCACTCTTGCGCTTGCACAGACCCAGTGGGTGGTGGCTCGCCTGAAAGAGGAATGGCCGGACACGGACTTCCGCATTCAGACCATCAGCACGAAGGGCGACCGCAACCGCGGCAGCCTGGAGGCCATGGCGCAGAAGGGCGACAAGGGCTTCTGGGTCAAGGAGATCGAGGACGCCCTGCTCGCCAAGCGGATCGACATCGCGGTGCATTCCCTCAAGGACCTGCCCACCGAGCAGCCCGAGGGCCTGGAGGTCAGCTCCATTCCGCGCCGCGTGGACGCGCGGGACGTGCTGATCGGCAAGGAAGGCATGAAACGCCTCGCGGACCTCCCGCAGGGCGCCCGCGTGGGCACGAGCAGCGTGCGCCGCAAGGCGTTCCTGCGCGCCTACCGCCCGGACCTGCAGGTCATCGACCTGCGCGGCAACATCGACACGCGCCTCGCCGCGCTGGCCGGGAACGAGTACGACGCGATCATCCTGGCCGCCGCCGGACTGATCCGCACCGAGATGCGCCACCGCATCGACGAGTTCGTCGAACCCGACATCCTGCTCCCTGCCCCCGGCCAGGGCGCCCTGGCGCTGGAAACCCGCGCGGACGACGACCTGACCATCGAGGTCGCGTACGCCATCCACGACCACACCACCGACGATCGCATCACCGCCGAACGCGAATTCCTCGCGGGCCTGGGTGCGGGCTGCATGGCTCCGGTCGGCGCGCACGCCACCGTCAAGGGCGGCCTGCTGACCCTGGAAGGCTGGGTGGGCGCGCTGGACGGCGGGCACGTCATCCGCGCCACAACGCAGGGCGACCCCAGCGAATGCGCCGACCTGGGCGCGGAACTCGCCGCCGACATGCTCGACCGCGGCGCGCAGGCCCTGATCGACGCGGCGCGAGCCTGACCGTGAACCCCCTGGCGCGCACACTGCTGATCGCCTTGGCCGCCGCGCTGCTGTGGCTGGGCATTGGCCTGTGGCAGCGCACCCAGGCGGGCACGCCCATCCAGGCGGCGCTGCTGGCTGAACTGCCCCTGACCGCCGCCGTGTTCGCCGTGACGTTCGTCTGGCAGCGTCTACGCCGCCGCTGAACGCCCCACCCGCGACCCGCCAGACCCCCGGTGCTGGCGGGCGCTGTCGTTTCGCGGGGTCTAACAGTCTGAGGGTCGAAGAGCTGAAGACCTCCGGGGGCGCTCTGTGGAGGCCGTCCGGCCCAGCGGGCCACCCTCGCCCTCAGGCCCTTCGACCCTGGACCCGCAGGTGCGGCCCCCCCACCGCCGCGACTACCATGCCAGTGATGCCCAGCGACGCCACCCCGCCCGCCCGCGCGCCCCGACTGGCACTGATCCACACGGGCGGCACGATCGCCAGCCGCCCCAGCCCCGACGGGCGCGGTCTGACCCCCCAGACGCCCCCCGCGCTGCCCGGCCTGGAACAGGTGCAGGTCACCGAAGCGCAGCCGTTCAGCCTGCCCAGCCCGCACATGACCCCGGCGCACATGGGACAGCTGGCGGCCCTGATCCGCGAACTGGCCCCCACGCACGACGGCGTGGTCGTCACGCACGGCACCGACACCCTGGAAGAAACCGCGTTCGCGCTGCACCTGATGCTGGACGTGAAGGTCCCGGTCGTCCTGACCGGCAGCATGCGTCACGCCGAGGAGATCAGCTGGGACGGCCCCGCCAACCTGCTGGACGCCGCGCACGTCGCCCTGCACCCCCACAGCCCCGGGCGGGGGCCGCTGGTCGTGATCGGCGGGGACATCTTCGACGCGCGCACCGTCACGAAGATCCACACGACCGCCGTGGACGCCTTCGGCGGGTACCCCGGCCCCATCGGCCGCATCGACCGCGAAGGCCACACGCCGCGCCTGCACTACTTCGCCATGCCCGAACCGCGCGCCACGTACCACCCCGCGCACCTGCACGCCCGCGTGGAGATCCTCTACGCCTACGCCGGGTGGACCGGCGAGGGCTACGCCGAGGCCGCTAATCGGGCCGACGGACTGGTCATCGCCGCGCTCGGCACCGGGAACCTCCCCGCCGAACTCCTCCCCCTCATCCAGGGCACGGAGAAACCCGTCGTGATCGCCACCCGCACCCACGCGGGGCCCGTCCTGCCCGTGTACGGCTACGCGGGCGGCGGCGCCACCCTGGTCGAGGCGGGCGCGATTCCCGCCAGTTTCCTGAACGCCCACAAGGCCCGGCTGCTGCTGCTGATCCTGCTCGGCCAGGGCCTCACGCGCGAGCAGATCCAGACCGTGTTCGACCGGGACGAGTTCTAGAGTCCTTCCCGCTCCAGTTCCTCCAGGAACGGCACGATGAACTCCTGTTGGTACTGATCCAGCGTCAGGCCATACACCGCCCTGGTCGCCAGATCTTTTGCTTCCACGAAGGGCAGCTCAAACAGGGACCGGAGAAGGCGGATGATCTCGATCGGCCCTGCCCCCTGAGCCTGAGCTGCCCGCGCTACTTCCAGCGGATCGGCCCCCTGGGCCTTCATTCCCTGGAACTGTTCAATGGACATGCCTGAAGCATAGATCACTCATGACAAAACCCCACCCGTCGCCACAGGGCGGGGTGGGGTTCCGACAATTCCGGTTTACGCGAGGTCGAGGCGGATCAGGAAACGGCCGCAGCTGGGGCACTTCACGGGGGGCAGTTTGCCCTGCGCGGCCTTCTGCTGGACGTTCACGGGGAGGTTCACGTTGCAGCCGCTGCAGCGTCCGGCCTTGATCTCCACGACGCCCAGGCCCTTCTTGGCGCGGCGGATCATGTCGTACTCGCGGATGGTGCGCGCGTCGAGGTCACCGGCGAGCTGGGCACGTTCCTGACGGTCCGCTTCGCCCTGGTCGCGCAGGCCCTGCACGCGGGTCTCGTCCTGCTCTTCCAGCGTGCCCAGGGAGGGCCGCAGGGCGCGGTGCTGGCCGCGCAGGTCCGCCGCGCGGGCGGTCAGGGCCTGCTGCTGCTCGCGCAGCGGGGCGAGGTCCTCCTCGAGTTCGTCGGCGCGTTCGCTGAGCATCTGGATGCGGCTGCCGTACTGCGACTGCGCGCGGGCGTCGAAGGCGTTCTTCTCCTGCTCCTCGCGCGCGCGGCCGACCTGCTCGCGGATGCTGGACAGGTCGAGTTCGGTGCGGCGGATGTTCTTCTCGACGCCTTCCAGGGTGATCTCGGTGTCCTCGAGGGCGTTGTTCAGGCGTTCCTGCTCGGCGCGGGCGTCACGCAGTTCAGGGGAAATGTTGCCTTCCTCGTCGCGCAGGCGGTCGAGGTTCAGGTCGAGTTCCTGAACGCGGTGCAGGCGGCGAAGGGGGGAGGTGTCGCTCATCACTGGCAGTCTACCCCCGTTCATGAGTTCGGAGGTCAACTGAGTATTCATCTGCCGGTCTGGCGCGCGGGTCATGGCGTGACCGGGGCGTGCGTCTGGGTGCGTGCGGCGCGGCGGTACAGGCCCAGGTAGATGGCCAGGACGCTCGCGCCGTACATCAGCAGCGTCCACGCGAACAGCGCGTTGAAGGCGGTGGTGAAGGGCAGCGCGCCGCGCACCACGCCCGACAGGACGCTGCTGATCGCCCAGCCCAGGTCCCACGCGATGAGGTTCACGGCGGAGTACATGGGCCGGTCCTCCTCGGGCAGGGCGGTCATGGCGTAGGCGCTGTACACGGGCCCGGCGGCGTTCATCAGCGCGCCGCGCGTGAACAGCGCCGCCGTGACCATCCACAGCTGCGGCGCGAAGCCCAGCACCGCCAGAAACGGCAGGCTGCACGCCTGCACGAGCAGCACTGCCTGCAGCTGCCCCATGCGGCGGACCAGCAGGGGTTGCAGCAGGGCCGTGGCGGCGGTCGTCAGGCTGGTCCAGGCGAACAGGGTGCCCAGGCCCGCGTAGGACACGTTGAATTTCCCCTCGATGAACACGTTCAGGAACGGGATGGTCGCGCCCGCCCCCAGGCCCACGAGGATGTTCGGCAGGACCAGCCGGGCCATGGTGGCGCGGTCCCGGACGTGGAAGCTGCGCCCGGTGGGTTTGGTCTTCCCGGTGGGTTTCAGGCCCAGGACGGGCAGCACGCCCAGGAGTTGCAGTCCGGCGGCGACCAGCAGCGCCGCCCGGAGCGCGCCCAGCGCGTCCGGCGCGGTGCCGGTGCTCTGGGCGTACAGGGTGGGAATCTGCCCGCCCAGCAGGTTCCCCAGGAAGCCCGCGCCGGTCATCAATGCGTTCTGCACGCTGAACAGCGTGACGCGGCTGCGTTCGTCGCTGTTGTTCGCCATGAACGGCGACGCGGCGACCATGCTCAGCGCGCCGCCCGCGCCCTGCACGACCGCGCCCACGATGACCAGCACCGGTCCGTTCGCGAGGACCAGCAGGCCCAGGCCCAGCAGGTTCAGGGCCGCGCCGACTTTCAGCGCGTGCGCGTTGCTGATGCGCCGCGCGACCGCCACCGCCGGGAGGCTCAGGCACGCCAGGGTGATGGCGGGCAGCGCGTTCATGACGCCCTGCCACTCGGCGCCCAGGCCCAGCGCCCGCAGGTAGAAGTTCAGGAACAGCGCCGTGAACGCCTGCGACAGCCCGAACGCGAACACCGACGCCAGGAACAGCCACACCTGCCGCGAGAAGCGCCACGTCTGCCCCCGCTGCGGCCCCGGGTTACCGGTCACGCCACGCCCACTTTCGGGCAGAAGCTCGCCATGACGCACGCGCCGCACTCGGGCTTCCGGGCCGCGCAGACCCGGCGGCCGTGCAGGATCAGCGCGTGGTGCAGGAACACCCACCGTTCCCGCGGGAACAGGCGCTGGAGGTCCGCCTCGACCCTGTCAGGGTTCGTCTGGGTGCTCAGGCCCAGGCGGCGCGCCAGCCGCCCGACGTGCGTGTCCACCGCGATCGCCGGGTACCCGAAGGCGTTCGACAGGACCACGTTCGCGGTCTTGCGGCCCGCGCCGGGCAGCGCCACCACCGCGTCGAACTCGTTCGGGACCTCGCCCCCGTGCCGTTCGACCAGCAGCCGGGCCAGCGCCGCGAGGTTGCGGGCCTTGGCGCGGTACAGCCCGATCCGGCGGATGAACGGCTCGATGTCCTCGGCCTCAGCCTGACTCATGGCGTGCGCGTCCGGGTACGCGCCGAACAGCGCGGGCGTCGCGGCGTTCACGCTCACGTCCGTCGCCTGCGCGCTCAGGACCGTCGCCACGAGCAGTTCGAACGGCGTGCGGAACTCCAGTTCCGTCCGCGCGTCCGGGTACAGGCCCTCCAGCGCCGTCAGGACCTGTGGGGCCCGCACCCGCGCGCCCGGCGGCAGCCTCGCCGCACTCTTCTTCTTCCCGCCTGTCTGCCCAGTCACCCCGCCACGCTACACCCCGCCCGTCACGCACGTCCGCGCGCCTGGGACAGACAGGGGCCGCAACCCACGCCGGCCGATCCGCGTACCTGGAAGCATGAGACTCGCCGCGATCCTGCTGGGCATCCTCGCCGCCATCGGCCTGCTGCTGGGCCTGCTGCCCCTGCTGGGCTGGCTGAACTGGCTGCTGGTGCTGCCGCCCGCCGTGCTGGGCCTGATCCTCGCCGTGCTCGCCAGGGACCGGGGTGCGACCACCCTGAACGTCGTCGTCCTCGGACTGGCCGCGCTGCGCCTGTTCCTCGGCGGCGGCGTCCTGTAACCAGCAGAGGAGGCGGGGCCACACCACCGCGCCCCGCCTCCCGCTCCCCGCGCCCTTATTTCAGCGTCTTACTGATGTAGGCGTTCGAATAGTAGTCGGTCGCTTTCGAGCCAGCCGGGAGTTTGCCCTGTTTGACGAGCGCGGCGACCGCTTTCGTCCACGCGCTGGGGTTCATGGCGCCCAGGCCGTTCGCCTGCGTGTACGGGCCGGTCATCAGGGGCACGCTGGCTCGCAGGACGTCCAGGCTGCCGCTCGCGCCGAACACGGGCTGCGCCAGCTTGAACGCGCGGGCCGGGTCGGCCACCGTGAACTTCACGCCGCGCTGGCTGGCCCGCACGACCTTCTTCGCCAGGTCCCCCGTCAGGCTCTTACCGGTGCCGATCAGGCCCACTCCGACCATCGGGTACGCGCCTTCGACGTCCAGCGTGTACACCTTCTTGCCACTCGTGCGGGCCAGTTGCAGCACGTCGTTGTTCGCGTAGCCCACGGCGGCGTCCACCCGCCCGGCGCGCACGGCGTCCACCTGCGTGAACCCGATGGAGTTCAGGCGCACGTCGCGGCCCTCGGTGAGGTTCGCGCTGTCCAGCACCGCCTGAATCGCGTGGTACGAACTGCCGAACGGCCCCGGGATGCCCACCGATTTCCCTTTCAGGCTCTCGGGGCCGTTCAGGGGCGAGAGGCTGAAGACCGTCACCGGGTTCTTCTGGTACATCGTCATGACGTAGCGCACGTCCGCGCCCTGGTTCCGCGCGAAGATCGCGTCCTCCGGGTCGCCCACCACGAAGTCCAGCTTGCCCTGCAGCAGCAGCGGCAGCAGCTGCGACACGTACCCGTGCTGGTACTTCACGCTCAGACCCTCGGCGCGGAAGTACCCGAGTTTGTCCGCCACGTAGAACGGCGTGAACTGCACGTCCGGGTTGTACCCCAGCCCGATGTTCACGGTGCGCTGCGCGGACGCGGAGGTGGCCAGCAGGCCCAGCAGGAGGAAAGCGGCACGCTTCATGAGAGGCAGTATAGGCGGGCCAGCTGACCGCGCCGTGACCCGCGTTGCCCTCGCCTGCCGACCCGGCCCCCGTCTCATCAGCCCGCCCGATGAGCCGAATCCGCAAGTCCGATAAAAGCGCGTGGGACACGAGGCGAGGCCCGCGCGTGTCACGCTGCGCGCATGGACCTGAACTCCTGGACGCCGGACGACAACGCCCGCCGCTTCGCCACGTTGATCGCCACGGCGTCCGCCGTGTTCACCTTCCTGGCCCTGTGGCTCGGCGCCGCCTGGAACCCCCTGCTGGCCCTGCTGCTTGCCGCCGTGGCCGCCGTGATCGTCTGGACCGTCGCCCGCGCCGCCCTGCGCGCCTACTTCCGCCGCTGAGCGCCCCACGCGCATGAACGCCCCCGCAACGCCCGCCCCAGCCTGACGGGTGGTACACTCGGGGGCACGCCCGCACACGCCCCGGCCTCCGGGAGCCCGTGCCCCGGCCGCGCAAACGCGCGCGCACAGGTGGCGGCGGCAGGAATCAAAGGAGAAAACCCATGACCGACAACAACGAGCTGCGCCCCGGTGAGCAGACGCCAGAAGAACTGCGTGACCTGATCCCCCAGCTGGAAGGTGAACCCGACGAGGACGCCGTCCTCGACGCCGAAGAAGCCGCCGCCGACACCAGCGTCAGCGCCGAAGGTGCCGAAGGCGAGGAATTCGAAGAGGAATTCATCGACGCCGACGAACTGATGGCCGTCCTGGCCGAACTGAAGGAACTGCTCGAAGCGCAGGGCAAGGAAATCCGTGGCCTGCGCCGCGAGATGCGCGAAATGCGCGAAAGCCAGGGCCAGGGCGGCTTCCGCCCCCGCGAGGACCGCGGCGAGCGCGGCGGCTTCCAGGGTGGCGACCGCGGCGGCGACCGTGGCGGCTTCCGCCCCCGTGAAGACCGCGGCGGCGACCGTGGTGGCTTCCGTCCCCGCGAGGACCGTGGCGGGTACCAGGGTGGCGGTGACCGCGGCGGTTTCCGTCCCCGCGAGGACCGCGGCGGGTACCAGGGTGGCGGCGACCGCGGCGGCTTCCGTCCCCGTGAAGACCGTGGTGGCTTCCAGGGCGGCGACCGTGGCGGCTTCCGCCCCCGCGACGACCGTGGCGAGCGCGGCGGCTTCCAGGGTGGCGACCGCGGCGGTGACCGTGGCGGCTTCCGTCCCCGTGAAGACCGTGGCGGCGACCGCCCCGCGTTCCGCCCCCGTGAAGACCGTCCCGAGCAGGGCGGCGAGTTCCGCCCCCGCGCCCGCGCGGACCGTGGCTGGAACAACCGCCGCGACGACGAGTAACGCAGACGAGGAACACCCACACCTGAAAGGGGGCCGGACCACAGCGTCCGGCCTCTTTCTTTGGGTCGGCATTCGGCCGGTCACGGTGCGGTCACTGCCCGTTTTCCACACTCCAGTCACCTTCAGCGCGCGGGCGGGCACCATTCCCTCCGCCCGGCCGCCCTGGGGGCATGGAGGGAAGACCATGACCGCACCGAAACACACGCCCGCCCTGATCCTGCTGACCCTCACCCTCGCCGCCTGTGGTGGTGGGGGCGGGACGCCCGAACCCATCGGCACGCCCGTCACCAACCTCGCGGACAGCGGCGCCGGAAGCCTGCGGGACACGCTGGCCGCCGCGAAGAGTGGCGACACGCTGCGCCTGACCGGTACGGGAACGCTGACCCTCGCCAGCCCACTGAGCATCGACAGGGACGTGACGATCATCGCCACGGGCGTCACCATCGACGCTGCCGGAAAAGGCCGCGCGTTGGACATCGCCAAGGGCGCCACCGTCACCATGCAGGGCGGCACGCTCAAGGGTGGCACCGGGGCGGTGCTGCCCACCAGCCTGACCGGTCAGGCCGTCACCGTGACGTACGGCGGCGTCCTGAGCAACGCCGGAACCCTCACGCTGGACGGCGTGACCGTCACCGGCGGCAAGGCGAACATGGGCGGCGGCATCTACAACATGGAAGGTGCGACCCTCACCCTGAAAGGCAGCACGAACGTCACCGGGAACGAGGCCACCCTCGCCGACCCGGCCGACGGGGCTCTGCGGCAGGGGGGTGGCGGCGGCATCCTGAACCTGGGCGTCCTGACCATCTCCGGCGGAAACGTCACCGCGAACAAGTCCTTCAACGGAGGCGGCGGCATCCGCAGCGAGGTCGGCAGTCGCCTCACCATGACTGCGGGCAGCGTCTCGAACAACGCCTGCACCGCTCCGCTGGTCGAGGTGACTGGCGGAGGCTACACCGGTTGCACCGGCGGCGGCATCCACGCTCGCGGCACGACCACCCTGAGCGGCGGGACGATCGGCGGGAACACGGCCACGTACCTGGGCGGCGGCGTGGTTGCCCTGGCTACCTGCAAGACCAGCGCCTGCGACAGTTTCATCCTGCCCACCTTCGAGATGAGTGGCAGCACGGTTGTCGAGAACAACACCCTGACCGGCGCGCAGGTCAACGACGGCGGCGGCCTGTGGCTGCACGCCATGTCCAACATCACCGGCGGCACCATCCGGGGGAACAAGGCCATGTACGGCGGCGGCCTGTCCGTCCGGCACGACCTGCAATTCACCGGCGCGACCATCGAGGGAAACACCGCCAGCGCTGGCGGCGGCGGGCTCATGGTGGCGGGCGACGTCACCCAGGCCACCCTGCTCGGCGGCACCATCAAAGGCAACACCAGCAAGACCGGCGGCGGCGTGGCCGTCAGCGAGAACTCGAAACTCACCGTGAAAGGCGGCACCGTCACGCAGAACACCGCCACAGCCAACGGCGGGGGCCTGAGAACCTGGCGGGGCAGCATCGACGTGCAGGGCGGCACCATCAGCAGCAACAAAGCCGACTTCGAAGGCGGCGCGATCAGCACCGAGGAACGCGGGAACGTCACCGTCAGCGGCGGCCTGATCGAGAACAACACGGCAGGCACTTGGGGCGGCGGCATCAACGTCCGCACCGAAGCGGCAGGCCTGACCGTCACCGGCGGCACCGTGCGCGGCAACACCGCCGGGAAGGACGGCGGCGGCATCAGCGCCGGACGCACCATCAACCTCGCGGGCGCCACCATCGAAGGCAACAAAGCCACTGGCGGGGGCGGCGGCGTCTTCATGGGCGTCTGGAACGCCACCACCCCCATGACCGCCACGTTCGGCAGCGGCCTCATCATCCGGAACAATGCCGCCACGACCGGCGGCGGCATTCAGTTCCTCAGCTCGAACGCCGCCAACGCTACCCTCACCCTGAACGCGACCGTCACCGGAAACACCGCGACCCAGTGGGGCGGCGGGATGGTCGGCGAGGCCATTATCAAGATGGTGGGCGGCAGCATCAACGGCAACCGCGCCACCGGCACCGGGCAGAATCAGGGAGGTGTGGGCGGCGTGCAACTGTACGCCGGGGCGAACATGACCGTCACGGGCGGCACCATCAGCGACAACGAGGGCCGCTGGGCCGGGGGCGTGCAGGTCAGCCCCCCCTACGGCGACAAGCCCGCCGCGCAGTTCATGCTGGCCGGAGCCACCATCAGCGGCAACCGCGCCACGGAATACAACAGCGGCGGCATCAACAACGGCGGCACGCTGACCATCACCTCGGGCAGCATCACCGGGAACACCGCGAAGATGAACGGCGGCGGGGTATTCAACTCCCGCACCTCGACCTTCACGCAGACGGGTGGCAGCGTCACCGGGAACAACCCGAACAACGTGTTCAACGAACAGTAAGCGCGCAGCGCAGCGTGCGGGGCGGACGTTCACCGTGAACCTCCGCCCCGCTCTGCTGCCTGGGTCAGGCGGTGACGGTTTCGGCAGGTGTGGTGCTGGGCGCGAGGTACCGGTCGAGCCAGTTCAGGTATTCGGTCAGGCGGGTGAGGCGGCGGTCCGGGCGGCCGGAGCGGCTCAGTTCGTGGTCCTCGCCGGGGAAGCGCACGAAGCGCACCGGCACGCCGTGGAGGGTGAGGGCGGCGTACCACTGTTCGGCCTGTTCGATGGGGCAGCGGTGGTCGAGGACCGAGTGGACGATCAGGGTGGGGGTCCTGACGTTCTCGACGTACTGGAGGGGGCTCATGTCCCAGAGTTTCAGGGTGTCGGCGCGGCGGTGGAAGTTCAGGCCGAGTTCGTCGTCCCAGAAGCGCAGGCCGATGTCGCTGGTGCCGCCGAACGACAGGAGGTTGCAGATGCTGCGGTCGGTGATGGCGGCGTGGAAGCGGGTGGTGTGCGCGGTGAGCCAGTTGGTCATGAAGCCCCCGTAGCTGCCGCCCATGACGGCGGTGCGCGTGCGGTCCAGGCGGGGGTGGGTGTCCAGGCAGGCGTCGAAGAAGGTCAGGAGGTCGCTGGCGTCGACGGTGCCCCAGCGGCCGTGGATGGCGTCCACCCAGGCCTGTCCGTAGCCGAGGCTGCCGCGTGGGTTGCTGTAGCACACGGCCTGTCCGCGCGCGGCGTACAGCTGGAATTCGTGCGTGAAGGCGTGCCCGTAGTCGGTGTGCGGGCCGCCGTGGATGCTGAGGATCGCGGGGACAGTGTCGGTGCCGTCGGGGAGGATGATCCAGCCTTCGCCCTCGCCGAGTTCGGTGGGGAAGGCCACGCGGACGGGCGTGCGGGCCGGGAAGGGGAGGTTCGCGTGCAGGTCCGTGACCGGCTGGCCGTTCAGGATCACCTCGGGGAATCGGTCGGCCCGTTCGCGGATCAGGGCGAGGCCACCGCCGCGCGCCGTGAAGGCCGGGATGACGCCCTGCGGGTCGTGCGTGTGGGCCTGCACGGTGCCGGACTGTCCGTCGGTGGTCAGGGTGGCGGTGAACAGGCCGCAGCTGCCGCGCACGGTGCTGCTGAACAGCAGGGTGCGGTCGTCCAGCCAGGCGGGTTTGTCGGGCATGGCGCCCACGTGGCAGTCGCCGCCCACGCCGTTCCCGACCGGGTGGTCGTGCCCGGCGTCCAGCCGCACCGGGTCGGCGTCCCCGGTCAGGGGCAGGAGGTACAGGTGGGTGTGCTCGGTGTTGCCCTGCCCGGCGGGGCGGCCCACCAGCACGAACCGCTGACCGTCCGGGTGGGGGACGACGGCGTTCACGGCGGACGCCCAGCGGGTGACCTGCCGGGGCGTGCCGTGCAGAGACAGGTGCCAGACCTCCTGCTGCCAGTGCGCGCCGCTCAGTTCGTCGGTCGCGGCGATGAACAGCACGCCGCTGCTGTCGGGCAGCCAGGTCACGCCGCCCAGTTCGACCTCCGGCGCGTGCCACTCGCGCAGCTCGCCGCTGGGGACGTGCAGGCGGTACAGGCGCGCGGCGCGTTCGGGCAGCCAGTCGCGGCCGTTGAAGCGGTAGCGGGGCCTGGTGATGACGCGGGCCTCGCCGCGCTCGTCACGCTTGTCCTCGTCGTCGGCGGTCGTCATGAACGCCACGTACTGCCCATCCGGGCTCCAGTGGAGGTCCGAGACGCCGTTCCGGAAGCGGGTCACGACCTGCGCCTCGCCGCCCGAGAGGGGCAGCAGGTGCAGCTGCGCGCCCTCGCCGACCTTGCGGGTGAAGGCCAGGGTCTGCCCGTCTGGTGACCAGCGGGGGCTGCCGTCGCGGCCCTCGCCGCGCGTCAGGACGTGGGCGCCCTGCGCGTCCGCGAGCCAGATCTGCGACTTGTAGCGGGGCTTCGCGTGGGCCGCGTCGGGCTTGTGGGGGTCGTCCTCCTCGATGCGGGTCAGGACGAACGCGGCGCGCGTGCCGTCCGGGCTGACCTGCGGGTCGGAGGGGAACACCAGGGCCAGCAGGCTCTCGGGCCCGGGGGTGGGTTGCGTCATGCCCCACAGTCAAGCACAGCCGCCCCCCGGGACGAAACGGAAGCGCTCCCAAAATATCGTCCAGGCGGGACGCGAGCCGCATCCGGGGGTTCATGATCGCTGGCTAAAGAGAAAGTGGAACGGGTCTTTCTATTTCCAAACGCGTTTCCCTTACGCTGATCTTACCCGGCCCCCCACAGGCCCACGCCCCTGTCGCCAGCCCACCGAACGCTGACGAACGGAGCCCATGCTGTTCCCGTCCGCACGTCAACCCGATCCACGGCCCCGTCAATCCGAACTGGCGCCTACCGCCTCACCATCCCTGGAGGTCTTATGCAAGAACTGTCCTGCACCTGGGTTCCCGGCACCTTTGACGTCGTCCGACTCAAAATTTCCGGCCGCACCATCGAAATGACCAGCACCCGCCTCGCCCGCCTGTTCGGCAAGCAGGCCCTGCACGACCTGTACCTCAAGGGCAGCGCGAAACTCAAACTCGACGCCCAGCAGGTCGCCCTGCTCAGCTGAAGCCCCGCCGCTCCCGGTCAGGCCCCCTCGCACGAGTGGGGCCTGACTGCTGTGCCGGGGCGCACCTTCACGTACGGGCGCTAGCATCCGCGCATGACCACCACCACACCGGGCGGGGCGCTGCAGGCCCTGATGGCCGACCTGAAAGTCCTCACCGACCTCGAGTCCCCCTCGACCGATCCGGCCGCCATCCAGCGCGTCATGGACGTCGTCGAGGGCTGGGCGCGCGACCTGGGCGCCGAAACGCACGCGCTGGGCGGCGGCACCCGCGTGTTCCGCTTCGGCGTGCAGCCCGGCGCGGCCGACCGGCCCGTGCTGATCCTCACGCACGCCGACACCGTCTGGCCGCACGGCACGCTGGAGGACATGCCCTGGCGCGTGGACGGCGACCGCCTGCACGGCCCCGGCACGTACGACATGAAAGCCGGAATCGTGGGCCTGTTCCACGCCCTGCGCGCCCTGAACGGCCAGTGGCCCCGCGGCGGCGTGACCGTCCTGCTGTCCCCCGACGAGGAGATCGGTAGTCCCAGCAGCCGCGAGCACATCGAACGCGCCGCGCACGACGCCCGCGTGGCGCTGGTCGTCGAACCGCCCGTCGCGGACACCCACGCCCTGAAGACCGGCCGCAAGGGCACCGGCAGCTACACGCTGACCTTCACCGGCGTCGCCAGCCACGCCGGAAACAAACCCGAGGAAGGCGCGAGTGCCGTCACGGCCGCCGCGCAGGCCACCCTGGACCTCCAGGCCCTCGCCCGCCCGGACCAGGGCACCACGGTCAGCGTCGGCCTGATCCGCGGCGGCAGCGCCGTGAACGTCATCCCCGCGCACGCCACGCTGGAGATCGACCTGCGCGTCAGCACCCTCGCGGAGGCCGGGCGGGTGGACGCCGCCGTGCGCGCCTGGGCGCCCCGCGACCCCCGCGTGACCGTGCAGGTCGGCGGCGGCCTGAACCGTCCCCCCTTCGAGCAGAGCGCAGGCACCCTGGCGCTGTTCGAGCAGGCGCGTGCGGTCGCCCGGGAGCTGGGCTTCGACCTCACGCACGCCGTCGTCGGCGGCGGCAGCGACGGGAACTTCACCGCCCCGATCATCCCCACCCTGGACGGCCTGGGCGCCCCCGGCGACGGCGCGCACGCCCAGCACGAACACGTCCGCCTGGACCGCTGGCCCGACCACGTGCGCCTGCTGACCGAACTGCTCCGCCGCGTGTGACCTCTGCGGTCAGGACGCCGCGGCGCCGGCCTGACCACCGGCGGGGGGAAGGGTGTGCAGCAGCGCCCGGAAGTCCGTCGCGGTCAGCGGGCGCGACAGGCCGTGCCCCTGCCCGAGCGGGCAACCCAGATCCCGCAGGGCCGTGAGCTGCGCGGCGTTCTCGATGCCCTCGGCGGTCAGGTCCAGCGGCAGGTGACGGGTCAGGCCCAGCACGGCCTCCAGCAGCGCCCGCGCGAACGGTCCGCCCGGCCCGTCCGGCAGGCCCTGGATGCACGAGCGGTCCAGTTTCACGCCCGTGATCGGCAGGGTCCGCAGGCGCGACAGGTTCGAGTACCCGGACCCGAAATCGTCGATGCTCAGGCGCACGCCCAGCGCCCGCAGGTCCTCCAGGGTCTGCGCCGCGCGGGTGTCCTCGTACAGGGCGGCCGTCTCGGTCAGTTCGAGTTCCAGCCGCCGCGCACTCAGGCCCGTGTCACGCAGCGCCCCCTGCACCACCTGCGGGAACTCCGCCTGCAGCAGCTGCACCGCGCTGACATTCACGCTGACCGTCACGTCCCCCCAGCGCAGCGCCTCCAGGCACGCCGCGCGCAGCACCCACGCCCCGATCGGCGCGATGAGCCCCACCCGCTCCGCGACGGGAATGAACTCCCCGGGCGACACGGCGCCCAGCTGCGGGTGCGTCCAGCGCAGCAGCGCCTCGGCCTTCACGGGCCGCAGGTCACTCAGGCGGAACACCGGCTGGAAGTGCAGGCTGAGTTCCTCGCGGGCCAGCGCGACGCTCAGGTCCCGCGCGAGCACCTGGAACCGCTCGGTCGCGGCGTCCTGCTGCGGCTGGTAGCGGCGCACCTGCCGCCGCCCGGCGCACTTCACGGCGGACATGGCGCTGTCCGCGTGCCGCAGCAGCTCCTCGGGTTCGGTGGCGTCCTCGGGGTAGACGCTCAGGCCGATACTCAGGGTGATGTCCATGCCCACCTGCAGGCTGGGCCGCGTGGGCACGTGCGTCAGCAGCCGCTGCGCCTCCCACTGCGCGCCGGGCGCGTCCGCGTGCGGGAGCAGCACCACGAACTCGTCCCCGCTCAGGCGGTACACGCCGCTGCCCGCCGGGACCAGCCGCTGCAGTTCCTGCGCCACGCCGCGCAGCAGGTCATCCCCGGCCGCGTGACCCAGCGTGTCGTTCACGACCTTGAACGCGTCGACGTCCACGACCAGCGCCGCGAACGTCCCCCCGCGCCCCGCCAGTTCCCGCAGGTGCTCGCCCAGCCGCACCCGCCCCGGCAGGCCCGTCAGGAGGTCCGTGTACACCAGCTGCCGCAGCACCCGCTGCTCGCCCTGCGCCCGGCCCAGCGTGTCGTTGCGCCGCACGAAGTACGACGCGCCGTACAGGCACACCGCCGCCGCCAGGTTGATCTGCAGCAGCGCCCGCAGCGCGTCCATGTCCAGCGCCGCGCCCTGCGTCACGGGACGCAGCAGCAGCAGCGCGCTGAGTGCCGCGACACTCAGGACCGTCAGATTCAGCGCGCGCCGCACCGACCGCGACAGGTCACTGAGCAGCATCCAGGTGATCAGCACCGGCAGCCACACCAGCGTCTCCAGCAGTTCCGGCAGCAGCGGCCGCGGCACGGGCAGCAGCGCCAGCAGCAGCAGTTTCACGCCCAGCACGGCGCCACCGCCCGCCGTGAGCAGCAGCGTCACCGCGCGCACTTCCCGCCCGCGCAGCACCGCCAGCCACGCCGCGACCAGCACCCCGCTCAGGACCAGGTACAGCGCCGGGTCCACCAGCCGGTCCCAGGTGTCACCGCGGCCCAGCAGCGCGGCCAGCACCACCGACGCCTGCACGGCCGGCAGGCCCAGCAGCAGCATCCGCCGCCAGACGGCGATCAGATCACGTTGTGCGGCGCTTCCCTCCCCCATACCTGCCCTGAGCGTAGGCGGCGCGCCTGCACAGAATTCATACTGCGCGGCCCGCCGGGAACGCCCGACCCACGCGGCTGGAAGCGTTTCCTCCGTCCCAAACGCGAGAAACCTCACACGGTCCCCCGAACGGGGGGGGCGGCGCTATCCTGCCTTCCGGAGGCCCACCCCGTGTTCAACCTGTTCCGCAAGACGCCCGCCAACCCGAACGTGAAACAGGACGACGCGCAGACGTACCGCGTGCGCGTCCGCACCCGCCCCCACGGGGAAGTCGTCGAATTCCGCTTCACCAAGGGCGCCCACATCGGCGTGGACGACGACGGCACGTACCTCTTCCGCAAACCCGTCGTCAGCCCCCAGCACTTCGACCGGGGCGAACTCCTCGTGCGGTTCGACCGCAGCTACCGCGTCACCGCCACCGACGGCGAGAACGTCGAGTTCATCCCCGTCAGCGACTGGGAATAGGCGTGGGGGAGGCAGGGAGCACTCCCCGCGCCCTCACCTCACCTCGTGGAAGGTCTCCTCGGTCACGCGGTCCGGGAACTTGCGGATGAAGTCCACGGTACTCAGTGCCTGCGTGCGGTGGCACGCGATGGCCTGCAACTTGCGCACGACGAAACGCGTCACGTCATGGCGCACGTTCGGCGGCAGCCACTCCGCGCGCAGCGCCTCGTTCTCCGGCGGCACGTCCGACGCGTAGTACCACAGGCGGGGCCGCTCGCCGTCCGGCAGGGCGTCCCACGCGGCCTTCACGGCCCGGTGCGTGGTCACGTGATCCGGGTGCCCGTTGCTGCCGTTCGGCGGGAACGTCAGGACCACCTCGGGCCGCAGGCGCACCATCGCCTCGCGCGCCACCTCGGTCAGCGCCGAGAGCGGCTGATCCTTGAGGTACTTGTCCGGGAAACGGTGGTGCTCGAACACACTCCCAGCCGCCCGCGCCTCCGCGCCCGTCAGGCCGATCACGTCCAGGCACGCCGCGAGCTCAACCTCACGCATCCGCGCCAGTTCCTCCGGCGAGTCGCACAGGCCCAGCGTGCGCCCCGCCTCGCCGCGCGTCAGTGTGACCAGCCCGCAGGCCTCCCCGGCCTCCAGGTGGCCCATCAGCGTTCCCGACGCGCCGTACACCTCGTCGTCCGGGTGCGGCACGATCAGCAGCAGTTTCACGCGGACTCCGTCTGCTGCGTGGTCAGATCGGAAGGACGCCGCTCTGCCCACTCCGCGCCCGGAGCCCGCTCTTCTCCTACTCTGCGGAGCAGCTCTACGAGTCGCATCCGCTCGGATGGAATGGCCTTGACCAGCCATTCCACCGGAGTCCTGTTCAGTCCCTCGCTCATCCGACCAGCATAGGCCCGCGCAGGCGTCACCGCGCGGGGCACGCGCCGGATACGCTGCCTGCATGCGCCGCGCCCTGCTCGCTCTGGCCCTGCTGACCCTGTCTGCTCTTGCCTCCGCCTCCACGCCTGGGTGGACGTACGCCCGGCTGTACGTCCTGACCGAGTACCCCGCCTCTCCGCGCGAGCAGGAGGTCCCGCCGACGCGGGCGGTGCTGCGCTGGATGACCCCCACCCTGACCCGCACCTTCGAGGAGCGGCGCCCCCTGACCCCGGACCTGAAGGCCCTGAACGCCTTCGTGACCGGGGTGGTGGGTCAGCCGGTGCAGGTGACCTGGGACCTGCTGCTGACCTTCGACGCGCTGGGCCGCGCCGGGTGGGAACTCGTGACCTGCGTGCCCTACGAGAACGTGGCGGGCAGCGCGTACCACGTCAGCAGCGAGTGTTTCTTCAAACGGCCCCGGTAGCGGCGACTTCGGTGGCGGGGTGCGTAGGCGTGCTGGCGGATGCACCGCTGGCCGGGCGGCCCGCATGATGGGCGCATGACCGACCCACAGCCCGTCACGCTGCGCGACATGCAGAAACCCGACGATTTCGCCGAGGTCGCGGCCCTGCTGAGCGCCGCCGATCCCGAGTGGCCCCTGACGGCCGAGATGATGGCCACCTGGGACGAGGCGCACGACCCGGCGCTGTACCGCCGCGAGCGGGTGGCGGAGCAGGGCGGACGGATCGTGGGGGTCAGTCACGTCGGGCATGACGATTTCGCGTTCGAGGACTGGCGGTACTTCGGGCGGGTGGTCGTGCACCCGGATGCCCGGCGGCGCGGGGTGGGCACGGCGCTGTACGACGACGCGTTCGCCGCGCTGCGCGAACGGGGCGCGCAGGATCTCCGCACGATGCTCAGCGATCAGGACGAGGACGCGCCGGGCCGGGCGTTCCTGGCCGCGCGGGGCTACGTGCGCACCTGGGACCGCTATGAGTCCCGCCTACACACGGCCGACGCCGAACTGGGCGCCTTCGACGACCTGATGGCGGCCGTGGCGGCGGACGGCGTGGAGCTGCGCCCGGTGGCGGACCTCGCCGGGGACCCGGAGCGGAACCGCAGGTTGTGGGAACTCGACTGGCGCCTCTTCCAGGACGTGCCGATGGGGCAGACCCTCACCCGGCGGCCCTTCGAGGCGTGGGTGAAGCAGGAACTGGACGACCCGACCTTCAGTCACGAGCTGTCCTTCGTATCCCTGCGCCCCGACGTGAACGACCCGGAAACCGGCCCGTACGTGGGCTACAGCACCCTGATGAGCAACCCGGCGGGCTTCTTTGTCATCGGCATGACCGGCGTGCGCCGCGAGGACCGCGGGCGCGGCGTGGCCAAGGCCCTGAAGGTCGCCGCGATGCGCGCCCTGGCCGCTGCCGGGGGCGGCGAGATCCGCACGTTCAACGACCCGCCCAACAAGGCCATGCTGGGCATGAACCGCGCGCTGGGCTTCCGGCGCGGCCCGACCCGCAGCCGCTACGAACTGCACCTGGACCCCGTGACGGGCGAACGCCGCCCCGTCCCCGTGCCCCCGGAGCTGGCGTGACCGCCCCGCAATCCTTCGCGTTGCGGCCCGCCACGGACGCCGACCTGGGCGCCCTGGCGGACCTGCTGACGGCCGTGAATCCCCGCCACCCGCAGACCGCCGAGTCGCTGGCCCACGACCTGCACTCGCTGCGGTCGCACCCGCTGGGGCTGCACGTCGCGCAGTGGGTGGCGCACACCCCGGACGGGGCGCTGCTGGGTGCGGCGTCCGCGTTGCAGTTCGGCGGGATGTACCACCCGGACCGCTACCACGCCGAGGTCGGCGTGCACCCCGGCGCGCGCGGCCAGGGGGTCGGCGCGGCGCTCGCGGCGCACGTCACCACTCACCTGGAGGCGCGGGGCGCGCGCGAGGTCCTGGCTGGCGCGTACGAGGACGAACCGCGCAGCCTGCACTTCCTGACGGCGCGGGGGTTCCGGGAGGTGATGCGGTTCTTCGACAACGTGCTCGACATGGCCGACTTCGACGCGGACGCCTGGGCGGACCGGGCGACCCTGCCCGCCGGGCTGCGGGCCGTGACCCTGGCCGACCTGAGCGCCGAACTGGGCGAGGAAGCCGCCCACCGCGCGTTCTACGCGGGCTGGCTGGCCGCGCGCGAGGACGTGCCCCGCACCGCCCCCGCGACCCCGGTCGCCTATGAGGACTTCCTGACGCGCCTGGACCGCCCGGAGCACCTGCCCCGCGGCACGCTGCTGGCCGTCACCCCGGCGGGCGAGGTCGCGGCCCTGTCCGAACTGCACCGCGACCTGCACGACCCGCGGCGGCTGAACACCGGCCTGACCGGCACCACCCGCGCGTGGCGACGGCAGGGGTTGGCGCTGGCGCTGAAGGTCGCCGCGCTGCGCGTCGCGCGGGACCTGGGTGCCCGCGAGGTCTGGACCGGGAACGCCACCACCAACGCGCCCATGCTGGCCCTGAACGACCGCCTGGGCTTCCGCCCGCGCGTCGCGTGGGTGGAGATGCAGCGCGGTCAGGTGGACGCATGATCACCGTCGCCCCCATCGCCGAGCACGAGTGGGACGCCGCCGCCGCGATCCTGACCGGCGCGAACCCGAACGATCCCCTGACCGGCGAGGACCTGCGCCGCCAGATGCGCGAACAGCAGGACTGGGGGTACGGCTGGGCCGTGCTGGTGGCCCACGAGGGACCGGAGGTGCTGGGGGTCGCCGCGTACTACCAGAATCCCGGTGCGTTCCACCCGGACCGGTACGGCCTGGACCTCGCCGTCGCGCCCGCCGCGCAGGGTCGGGGTGCGGGCGCGGCCCTGTGGGCGGACCTGGACGCCGCCCTGCGCGCCCGGAACGCCGAATCCGCCCGCATCCTGGCCCGCGAGGACCACCCGGTCGCGCCCGGCTTCCTGACCCGCCGGGGGTTCACGGGCGACAGGCGGTACTTCATGTCCGCCCTGCACGTCCCGGACTTCGACCCCGCCCCGTACGCCGCGCTGGAAGGCCGCCTGCACGCCCGGGGCGTCCGCATCCGCAGTCTGGCCGAGCTGCGCGAGGCGGGCACCCCGGACCTCGCGCGGCGCCTGCACGCCCTCATGAGCGACGTCCGCCAGGATGTGCCGCGCGCCGAACCCGCGACTCCCCTGAGCCGAGAGGTGTTCGAGGACGCCATCCTCGGCGACCCCGGCCTCCTGCCGGACGCGTACCTGATCGCCGAGGTGGACGGCACGTGGGCGGGGCAGACCACCCTGTTCCGCAGCGACGCCAGCCCGGACCTCCTGACCGGCCTGACCGGCGTCACCCGCCCCTGGCGCGGCCAGGGGATCGCCACCGCCCTGAAACTCGCCGCGATCCGCGCCGCCCGCACCCTGAACGCCACCACCATCCGCACCGACAACGCCAGCGACAACGCCCCCATGCTCGCCATCAACGACCGCCTCGGCTTCGTCCGTGACCCCGCCAGCGTGTCGTACGTGATCCGCTTCGGGTGAAGGGGGGAGTGGGAAGTGGGTCGGCTTGACCTGGGCGGGCACGCCGCGCAGACGCTGTTGACCATCCGCCATCCGCCATCCGCCATCCGCCATCCGCCATCCGCCATCCGCGTAAGCTGTGTCTGTGCTGCTGAGTATCGACTGGGACGCCTTCTCGGGCACGCGGGAACTGGTATTCGACGCGCCGATCTGGGGGACGCGGGACCTCGACCATGACCGCTCTGGCGCGTGGGTGGACCGCGCGCGCGGGCGCGGTGGGCAGGACTGGGACGTGCTGGAGGCGGATTTCCCGCTGTACTCCGGCTGGGAGGCCCTGCGCGCGTACGTGGGCGTGCCGGCGTTCGTGACGCTCAGTCACGCGGACGCCTGGGCGTGGCTGGAACGGTATCCGGGGCTGGACGTGCTGAACCTCGACTCTCACCACGATCTGGGGAGCCGCAGTGGCGACCCGGCGCGGGTGCGGCCCGGCAACTGGGCGGGGCTGGGGCTGGCGCGCGGCCTGATCCGCACGGTCACGACGCTGTACCCGGACTGGCACGCGGCGCTGCCCGTCGCGGAGGGCTTCGATCTGGACCGCACGCGCGGCGAATTGGGTGACCTGCTGCCCGCCGCGCTGCTGGACCGCGTGACCCTGGCCCGGCAGGCGCGGCCCGGCGCGGCCCTGCCCGACCCGGCGCGGGTGACGTCGCTGCTGCTGGTGCAGTCCCCGGCGTGGACGAACCCGGCGCATGATCCGGCGTTCCTGGCGCTGGCGGCCGAACTGGGCGCGCAGGTGCTGGTGCCGCCGCACCCCCGAATGGGGAGGGCGGAGAAGTCCGTTCGATCTTAAGCGGCCTGCGTGCTATCCAGAGTGGACCGTGCGCGCCGCCCGGGTCACCGGCTGCGCGTGCCCGCCACCCCCCGCGACCCACCCGAGAGGGGAGCGTCAGCCCGCCGCGGCGCCGTGTAACATTTTTCATGAAGCCGCGCGCTTCACAGGAGTGCACCCGTGACCATCCCGCACACCGAATCCACCCGGCAAGTCGCCTATCAGGTCGGCGCGTTCGCGCTGATCCACCACCAGGGCGCCTACCTGATCACCCGCCCGCTGGAGCCGCTGCAACCCGGCGCGCAGGGCCTGCCCGGCCTGATCCTGAACGCCGAACCCGGCAACAACCCGGTCGAACTGCACCTGCGGCGCGTGATCCGCGAGCAGGTGAAACTGGTCGTCAGTGACCTGCGGCTGGCCGGGTCGTACGTGGCGCGCGGCACGCAGGGCGGGCACGCCGACGCGCGCCTGCACCTGATCTTCGGCACGGAGTACAGCGCCGGGATTCTCGAGCCGGACCCGCACCTGCTCAGCGCCGCCGAGTGGATTCCCAGCGCGGAACTGCTCGAGCGGGGCGGGTCGCCCGAATGGTTGCAGATCGCCATCCGCGAGTACGAGACCAGCGCCGCGCCACCGGCCGCGCCCGCCGCGGCGCGGTCCCGCCTGGGCTTCATGCGCCGCCGCTGAACGCCGCGCGGTTCAGCCGCCCGCCACCATCGCCTTCCAGCCCTCGGTGTCCTCACCGACCGTCAGGTGCTTCCCGGCGCGCACCAGCGGCAGCCGCAGCAGCTCCGGGTCGTCGATGATCTTCGCGATCACGCCGTCCTCGGTGGTGCGCAGGTACGCGAGGTTGCTGCGCTCGTACGCCTTGCCGTCCAGGTCCAGCAGGGCGTTCAGGCCGAATTTCTGCACGAACCGGCTCAGCTCACCCTTGGCGATGGGCCGCTCCTTCAGGTCCACGAAGTGGATCTTGATCTTGCGTTCCTTGAAGAAGCGCTCGGCGGCGCGGGTTTCCTTGCTCTTGCGCGTGCCGAACACCTGCACCTGCAACTCGCTCATGCCTCAAGTGTAGAGGCAGTGGGGAGTGGGAAGTGGGTCGGTCGGAGGTGGGCGGGCACGTCGCCCGATGACCGTCAACCGACGCGGGCGCGATCACCCGCGATCCACTTCCTACTCACCACTGCCCACTCCCTGCCGCCCGCGTTCCTCAGTTCGTGTAGAAGCCCAGGTCGTGGTCGCCGCTGACCGGCAGGCCCAGGTGGTCGTAGGCATGCGCGGTGGCCACGCGGCCCCGGGGCGTGCGCTTGATGAAGCCCAGCTGGATCAGGTACGGCTCGTACACGTCCTCCAGGGTCAGGCTGTCCTCGCTGATCGCGGTGGCCAGCGTGTCCACGCCGACCGGGCCGCCCGCGAAGCGGTGGATCAGGGTTTCCAGGTACTTCTTGTCGCGGTCGTCCAGCCCCGCGCTGTCCAGGCCCAGTTTGTCCAGCGCGTCCTGCGCGCGGGGCAGGCCGATGGTCGTCTCGCCCGCCACGTCGGCGTAGTCGCGCACGCGCCGCAGCAGCCGCTTGGCGATGCGCATGGTGCCGCGCGCCCGGGCGCCGATCTCGACGGCCGCCTCCTCGTCCAGTCCGAAGCCCAGCAGGCGCGCGTCGCGCAGGAGGTTCACGCCGATCTCGTCGGGCGTGTAGTACTCCAGGTGCTCGATGATCCCGAAGCGGCTGCGCATGGGCGCCGTGATCAGGCCCGGGCGGGTGGTCGCGCCGACCAGCGTGAAGCGCGGCAGCGGCAGCTCAATGGTGCGCGCCGCCGGGCCCTGCCCCAGCACGATGTCCAGCTTGAAGTCCTCCATCGCGGGGTACAGGTGCTCCTCCGCGACGCGGCCCAGGCGGTGGATCTCGTCGATGAACAGCACGTCGCCTTCCTCGAGGCTGTTCGTGAGGATCGCGGCCAGATCGCCGGGTTTCTCGATGGCCGGGCCGGAGGTCACGCGGATGTTCACGCCCAGTTCGTGCGCGATGATGTGCGCCAGGGTGGTCTTGCCCAGGCCGGGCGGGCCGAACAGCAGGGTATGGTCGAGCGCCTCCTTTCGGCCGCGCGCGGCCTGGAGGTACACGCCGAGTTTCTCCTTCAGTCGCGCCTGCCCGACGTAGTCCGTCAGGGTCTTGGGCCGCAGGGCCGCGTCGAGCGGTTCAGTCATAACAGAGAGTCTAGCGCAAGTTCGCTGTCAGCGGAATACGCCGGGGCCGTTTCAGCCTTATGCGGATTCCGTCTGTTTCGTTGACCACCCGAAACGGCACCGGGTCGTCAACTCCACGTCCGGAACCCGGTTCTCTCCTTCTCGCATCCGCTCGGGTTGAATGGTTTTTGCAAACCATTCAACCGGAGTCCCTATCAGCGCCCCGCGTACAGCCGGATCAGCCCTGGTAGATCCCGCTCCAGGTCACCGCCCACCACGTCCAGGTTCCCGTACACCCGCACGAACCGGCCCTGACCGTCCACGACACTCACCTGATCCCCGTGAATCCGTGCCGCCACCGCCGCTGCCGCGCCCACCTGGGCGGCATTCGACGCGCCACTGGCCGTCTGCCCCTGCCCCATGTCCATGTGCGCGCTGTGGTCCTCCGTGGGCATCGGGGCCACGTTCGCCACGAACATCTCCCGCGCCGCCGCGTCGATCGTCTCTGCCTTCCCGGTCAGGCCCGTGAACGCCGGATCGAAGCGGTCCAGGTACTCACGCACCACGCCCGGCGTGTCGTGCCCGGGGTCCACCGTGACGAACTGCACCTGCACCCGCGACCGCTGCTCGGCGCTCAGCGCCGCGTACGTGTTCTTCAGGCTCGCCAGCGTCGCCGGGCACACGTCCGGGCAGCGCACGAACCCGTAGAACACCAGCCGCACCCGCCCGTCCGAGGCCGCCAGCGTCGTCGCCCGCCCCCGGTCATCCACCAGCGCCAGCGCGCTCAGGGCCTTCGGCTGATCCAGCGCCTCACCCGCCGACACGCCCGGCGCGGCCCGCCGCATCACCAGCAGTCCACCCAGCACCGCCGCGACCACCAGCAGCGCCGCCGTCACCCATTTCGAGACACCCGTCATGCCCGCAGGGTAGGGGAGAGGGCCGGGGTGACGTGTCCCCAGACAGCGGAGTGGGGAGTGGGGAGTGGGGAGTGGGGAGTGGGGAGTGGGGAGTGGGGAACGACCGCGAGTTTCAGTGTGCCTCCCACACAACGCGAAAGGGACGCCCGCTCAGGCGTCCCCCTCTGTCTTGCGCGCGGTGTTACCAGGCGTAGAAGATCGCGACGATCAGCAGCCACACGACGTCCACCAGGTGCCAGTACAGGCTGGCGGGGGTGATCGAGCCGTGGTTGTACTTGTCCATCTTGCCGGTCAGGGACTGGTAGAAGGGCAGGGCGATGCCGGTGCCGCCGATCAGGATGTGCAGACCGTGCAGGCCCACGATGGTGAAGAAGCACGCCTGCCACAGGTTCTGCTTCCAGTCGCTTTCCACGCCGAACAGCGTGAACTCGTACACCTGGAAGATCATGAAGATCGCGCCGAGCAGCAGCGTGACGAACATGCCGATGCGGAAGCGGGTGAGTTTCCCGTGGTGGTTGTCCTGCTCGGCGCGGTGAATCACGAAGGAACTCGCGACGAGGACCAGGGTGTTCAGCGCGGCCAGCCAGATGCTGGGGCGCAGCGCGGGCGGCTCGGCAGCGCCGATGACGCGCAGGTACACGTACCCGGAGATCAGCACGCCGAACAGGCCGACTTCGCTGATGATGAACCAGGCCATGCCCATGAAGCCGTTGTCGTACTTCGTCAGGTGGTGGTGCGCGACCGGTACGGCGTACTCACGGGTGCCCGCCCACTTGAACAGGCTGTACAGGAACACCGGGATGCTGAGGTACAGCACGACCGTGGCCAGCTTGAACGCGAAGGTCGCGTCCGCGAAGGGCTGCAGGCCGGTGGCGGGGTTGTAGTTCGTGAACCAGCCGAAACTCAGGCCGTAGCCCATCAGCAGCAGGCCCACGGCGGTCATGAACGGCCAGATGCTGTCCTGCGGCAGGTGGATGCTCTTGGGGTCCACGGGCGTGAGGGTCTGCCCGCTCTGCTCCCAGTCGTACAGGGGGCGCTCGGTGGGGAAGGTGGTGGGGAAGTCATGCGCGAAGTTGTAGGCCTTCGGCGGGCTGTCCGCCGTCCATTCCAGCGTGAAGCCGCCCCAGGGGTTGGCGGAGGCCGTGGCGGGCTGACGGAAGCTCTGGAGCATGTTCCACACCCACACGATGCCGCCGGCCAGCAGGGTCAGGGCGCCCAGCGTGGAGATGAAGTTCAGTTCCGTCCACGCGAAGTTGCCTTCGGGGTAGGTGTAGTAGCGCCGGGGCATGCCCAGCAGACCCAGGATGTACTGGGGCAGGAAGGTCATCCACGAGCCGATCATGAACAGCCAGAAGTGCGCCAGGCCCAGCTTCTCGTTCAGGAATCGGCCAGTCATCTTGGGCCACCAGTAGTACAGGCCGCCCATGGCGAGGAACGCGGTGCCGAACATCATCACGTTGTGGAAGTGCGCCACCACGTAGTACGACATCGTCACCTGGTAGTCGAAGGGAATCAGGCCCAGCGACACGCCGGTGATCCCGCCGATCAGGAAGTTGAAGATGAAGCCCACCAGCCAGTAGGTGGGGGACTTCATGATGATCCGCCCGCCCCACAGCGTGCCGATCAGGTTGAAGATCTTCACGCCGGTCGGCACGGCCACGATCAGGGTGGCGATCATGAACGCGATCTGCCACGCCTCGGGCAGGCCCACGGCGAACATGTGGTGGACCCACACCAGCAGGCTGACCAGCACGATCCCCAGGATCGAGTACACCATCACGCGGTAGCCGAACATGGGTTTGCGGGCCATGGTGCTGGCGATCTCCGCGCCGATGCCCAGGTAGGGCAGCAGCATCACGTACACCGCCGGGTGCGAGTAGAACCAGAAGAACTGCTGGAACATCACGGGCACGCCACCGATGCCGGGGTTGAACATGCTCAGGCCCAGCTTCAGTTCCAGGTACGTGACGAGCGCCGCGGCAGTCAGGCCGCCCAGGGACACCAGCTGCAGCATGGAGGTCGCGAAGATGCTCCAGGCGAAGATCGGCATCTGCCACAGGCTCATGCCGGGTGCGCGCATGTTCACGATGGTGGCCGCGAAGTTCGCGCTGCCCAGCAGGGACGCGACGCCGTTCAGGGTCAGGGCGACCATCAGTACGGTCACGCCGGTCTGGTTCGCGTCGACGCTCAGGGGGTAGTAGAAGGTCCAGCCGACGCCGGGCGCGCCGCCGTTGGCGAGGCCCAGCACGACCAGGATCAGGCTGAAGATGAACAGCCACACTGCGAAGGTGTTGATGCGCGGCAGCGCCACGTCCCGCACGCCCAGCTGCAGCGGCAGGAACCAGTTCCCGAAGCCGAACAGACCGATCGGGATCAGGAAGAAGAAGATCATCAGCGCGGCGTGCATGGTCAGCACCTGGTTGTAGGTGTTGCCCACCAGGAAGGTGTTGTCCGGTATGGCCAGCTGCAGGCGGATCAGCACCGCGAGGATCCCCGCGATGGCGAAGCCCAGGATGCTGGTCACGATGTAGAGCGTCCCGATCTTCTTGTGATCGGTCGTCATCATGTAGTCCTTCAGGACGGCCCAGAGGCCCGGGCGGGCCCCGGACTCCTGAACGGGGGCATGCTGAACGGTCACTGGGTGCCTCCGTCGGGTGCGCCGTGCACGGGCGTGCCCTTCCAGTAGTCCGCTTCTTCCGGCAGCTTGAGGCTGCGCAGGTAGGCGGCAATATCATCGATTTCGGTGTCGGTCAGGGTGCCGCCCTTGACCTTCTTGCCCTGCACCATGTACTCGCCGCCGTCGTAGCGGGGCATCAGGCTGCCGGGTTTGACCACGGGGCTTTGCTTGAGCCAGGCGTGCAGTTCCCCCGCGGCCTTCGCGTCGGTCCACTGCGCGTCGGTCATGGCTTCCCACATGCCGGCGCCCAGCGTGCGGCGCGTGCCGAAGAAGCTCAGGTCCGGGCCGGCGACGCCGGCGGCGGGGGTGCCCTGCACGCGGTGGCAGCTGGCGCAGGCCACGGCGCCGGTGCTGGCCTTGCCCTGCATGAACAGCGCGAAGCCGCGCGCCTCGGCGCTGCCGGGGGCGGGTTCGGGGGCGCGGTAGGCTTTCATGGCGGCCAGGGTGGTGTTGTACCGCTCCTGATCCAGCGCGACGACCTTGTAACGCATGTTGGCGTGGCTGGCCCCGCACAGCTGCGAGCAGTTGCCCTGGTACACGCCGGCGCGGTCGTTGTCGACCTGCCAGGTCTTCTTCACGCTGGGCATCGCGGCGCGCTGACCACCGATGTTCGGGGCCCAGAACCCGTGAATGACGTCGCCACTCGTGACCGTCAGGGCCACGGCTTCCTTGGTTGGCATGATCATCTCGTTGCCGTTGGTGACCACGCCGCCCGCGTCGCTGGTGGTCTCGGGGTACGAGAAGTTCCACCAGAACTGCCGGGCCAGCACGTCCACCTTGGTCGCCTGGTTGGGCGTGGGGTTCAGTGCGGCCATGCTCTTGACCGCCAGCACGCTCAGCAGGATCACGATGACGACCGGCACGGCCACCAGGATGGTCTCGAGCTTGTTGTTCCCGTGGAACTGGGCGGGCGGCGCGTCGTGCTTGTCTTCACGGAACTTCTGCACCGTGTAGAACAGCGCGTACGACACGCCGATGAAGATGATGATGGACAGAGCAATCGCCCAGATGCTCATCCAGAAGATCTCCCGGTTGTAAGCGGATGCCATGTCCCCGATGGTCAGGGACTGGTTCACCTGCTGGCAGCCGGTCAGTAGAGTCGCGCCCAGGATCGCCGCGATGGGCAGGGCCTGCCGGACTCGCCTCCGTGTGCCGCTGTGGCGGTGTGTGGTGGTATTCAACGTCACTCCTTTCCTCTGCTTGCAGTCTAAAGCGTCACGCGGGGGTGCGCCTGACGCTGGGCCGCCACTCGCGGTCAGCGTTCAAGCATACCGCCCACATTCTACCGACCGGTCAGGCATACCCCCCATGAGACCAGATGAGTCTCGGGCAAGTGTCCTGACCTTCCTCCAGTTCCTGTCCATCATGCGCCATCCGGGTTCCCGGGAGGTGGGAATCACAGCGCGCGGCCCCCGGGCAGCTGGTGTCCAGGGGCCGCGCGAAGCAGAAACGCTCAGCCGAGCGCCGCGAAGATCATCCGGTCGGCCGCCGCCGCCACGAACAGCAGCGCCAGATACAGCATCGAGTACAGGTACAGCGGCACCGCCACCTTGCGCTCCACGGCCTTCCCGGCCATCACGTGCCGGTACAGACGCCAGGACAGCACCAGCAGCCACCCGCCCAGCCCGGCCGCCGCCACGAAGTAGATCGCCCCGACCTCGCGGAAGAACACCGGCATGACCGACAGCACCACCGTGTAGATCGCGTACAGGCCGAGCTGCGCCACTGTCAGCTTGTCACCGTGCACGACGGGCAGCATGGGAATCCCGACCTCGCGGTATTCCTCCTTGATCATCAGCGCCAGCGCCCAGAAATGCACGGGCGTCCAGAAGAAGATGATCGCGAACAGGAACCACGCGAACAGGTTCAGGTCGCCCGTCACGGCCGCCCAGCCCACCAGCGGCGGGAAGCACCCGGCCGCGCCGCCCAGCACGATGTTGTGCCAAGTGTTGCGTTTGAGGAGCTGCGTGTACACCACCACGTACGTCAGGAAGCCCGCGAGGCTCATCCAGGCGGCCAGCGGCGTGGCCCACACCCACAGCATGGCGAACGACAGGATCTGCAGCGCCGCGCCGAACGCGGCGGCGTCCCGCGTGCTGATCAGGCCGCTCGTGGTGGGCCGCTGGGCGGTGCGCGCCATCTTCAGGTCGATGTCGCGGTCGATGATCATGTTGAACACGCCCGCCGAACCCGCGGACATGTACCCCGCGAGGCTCACGACGACCAGCAGCCACAGGTCCGGCACGCCCCGCTCGGCCATGAACATCGCCGTGACGGTCGTCCAGAGCAGCAGGCTGATGACCTTGGGTTTGGTCAGCGACAGGTAGTCCCGCCACGTCGCCCGGGCGGGCGCGGTCTCGGCGGGGATGGGCTCGGAAGTCGTCATACGTTCCCCCCCACCCTAGCGCGCCCACCCTGCACGGACAGGTCCGTCAGGGCCCGGTACACCAGCATGACCAGCGCCAGCCACAGCCCCAGCGCCAGCAGCAGGTGCACGAGCTGCATCCAGCCCGGCGCCTTGAGCGCCACGTTCGCGAAGCCCGCGACCATCTGCGCGGCCAGCACGCCCCACAGCACGCCACTCCAGCGGCTCACCTCGGCGCCCGGCCGCTCGCGGCGCAGGAACACGCCCAGCCACACCAGGAACGCACTCGTCAGCACTGCCAGCATCGGGTGCACCACCCGCAGGTTCTCGATGACCGAGGCCGTCACCGCGAAATCCCGCTTGACCGTCTCGATGGGCGTGCTGCCGTCCGCCGGGAGGAACAGCAGGTCCCCCAGCGCCGTCACGGCGCCCGCCATGCCCAGCACCAGCATCAGCCCCAGGCCCACGTAACTCCAGCCGCCCACCAGCCCCTGACGGCGCAGGCGCAGGCCCGGCGCGCCACTGGCCCACAGTGCCGTCAGCAGCAGCGCCGCCAGCAGCAGGAACGTGTTCGCCAGATGCACACCCTGCACGAACCCGCGCGCCGGGTCGGTACTGTCCGCCGTGAGGCCCAGCAGCACCTGCACACCCCCCACCAGACCCTCCAGCAGGATCAGTGCGAAGGACAGCACGGCTCCCAGCCGCGCCGGGTGGCCTTTGCCCGTCACGCGGAACGCCAGCGCCACCAGGGCGATGGCCAGCAGGCCACTGGCGCCACTGGTCAGGCGGTGGCTGAACTCGATCACGGTATGCAGCGTGGGGCTCTGCGGCACCACCACGCCGTTACACAGCGGCCAGTGATCCCCGCACCCCGCCCCGGCGCCCGTGATGCGCACCACCGCGCCCCACAGGATCACCAGCACGTTATAGATCAGCGCCGCCCAGGCCAGCCGGGGGAGCCACGCGCCCGCGCGGGCGCGCGGAACTGTCAGCGTTCCACTCATCGTCACCATCCTCGCCGCCCAGGCCCGGCCACAGGCGGCCAGGGCGGGGGTCTCTCGCCTAGCATTCTACCCGGCCCCCCCCGCAGAAGATTGTCCCCCGGCTCTGTGCGCTTCCCCCACCGGGCGCGGACACCTGACCTGCGCCGCCCCCCGTACACTGGGCGGGACTATGGCGGAAACCATCAACCAGTGGGCGGTCATCACGATCGTCCTGAGCGGCCTGGCCCTCATCGTGGGCGTGTACCTCATCAAACGTGGCCTGCGTGAAGCCCACATGCGCGCCATGATCGTCGCCAGCACCCTGGCCACCATCTTCCTCGTGCTGTACCTCACCCGGCTGGGCCTGGGCTACGAGAAGAAATACGCCGGGCCCGAGGAGTGGCGCACGGCGTACTTCGTGCTGCTGATCAGCCACATCATCCTGGCCGCCGCGAACCTCCCGCTGGCGCTGGGCGCCCTGTGGAACGCGTACAAGGGACTGAAGGCCGCCCGCACCCTGAACAACATCGACCTGCCCGCCGCGCGCGGGTACTTCAACAAGCACCGCGCCTGGGTCCGCTGGACGGTCCCGGTGTGGCTGTACGTCGCCGTGACCGGCTGGATCATCTACCTCGTGCTGCACAGCTACGGCGAGGTCATCAAGAGCTGACGCGGTCACGACGGACCGGGGGGACGGCCTGGCGGGTCGCCCCCTGTCCTGCACACCCCGAGCCGGGAGGGCGCAGACGCGCCTACACTCACGCGGTGACCGTCCCCACCTCGCCTGACCCCACCCCCCCAGCCGGGCGGGACGTGCTGGCCTACCCGGAATTCCGCGCCATGCTCGTCGCGGCCGTCACCAGCACCCTCGCCTCGCGCGCCGTCGCCCTGACCGTCGCGTACCAGATGTACCAGCTCACGAGAGACCCACTCACGCTGGGCCTGCTGGGCCTCGTGGAGGCCATCCCGGCCCTGAGCCTCGCGCTGCTGGGCGGCGTCGTCGCCGACCGGACGGACCGCCGCCGCATCCTGCTGCTGACCATCGGCGCAGAGGTGCTGTGCGCGGCCCTGTTCGCGCTGTACGCCCCGCACGCCCAGGCGGGGGGTATCTGGCCGCTGCTCGCGCTGATCTTCGCGCTGGGCGTCGCGCGGGGCTTCTCCGACCCGGCCCTCCCGGCCTTCCAGGCGCAGGTCGTGCCGCGCGAACTGCTGCTGCGCGCCAGCGCCTGGCGGTCCAGTGCGTGGCAGGCCGCCGCGATCATCGGCCCGGCGCTGGGCGGCGCGCTGTACGCCTGGCGCGGCCCGCAGGCGGCGTACGCCTTCGCACTGGGGCTGTTCCTGATCTCGCTGGGCTGCGTGGTCTACGTGAAAAGCAAGGGCCGCCCCGCCTTCACGCCCGGCGAACCGCTGGGCCAGAGCATCAAGGTGGGCCTCGCGTTCGTCCTGCAGCGGCAGGTGCTGGTCGGCAGCATGGCCCTGGACCTGTTCAGCGTGCTGTTCGGCGGGGCCATCGCGCTGCTGCCCGTGTTCGCCAGCGACATTCTGCGGGTCGGCCCCACCGGGCTGGGCCTGCTCGTCGCGGCGCCCAGCGTCGGCGCGCTGGCTGTCATGCTGCTCGCCACCCGCCGCCCACCCGGACGTGGCGCGGGCCGCACGCTGCTGCTGGCCGTCGCGGGCTTCGGCGTGAGCATGATCGTCTTCGGCCTGTCCCACAACCTCGCCCTGAGCGTCGCGGCCCTGGTCGCCGCCGGGGTGTTCGACGGGATCAGCATGGTCATCCGCAGCGCCACCCTGCAACTGAACACCCCCGACCACATGCGCGGCCGCGTGAACGCCGTCAGCGGCATGTTCATCGGGGCCAGCAACGAACTCGGCGCGTTCGAGAGCGGCGTCGCCGCCCGCCTGCTCGGCACCGCCCGTAGCGTCTGGCTGGGCGGCATCGTCACGCTGATCGTCGTCGCCGCCACCGCCGCGCTGGCCCCCGAACTGCGCGCCATGAACCTCGCGGACATCGAGGACTGAGGGAGGACGCAGACCGCTCGACCCAGCCTGTTCCCCGCGCCGGTCACCGTTCCCCTCCCGCGCGCCCTGCTACGCTCCGGGCATGAAACGCAGCATTCCGGAGTTGCAGCACTCCGCGCAGCCGCTGGTCATGGTGACCGCGTACGACTACCCCGGCGGGAAGCACGCGCAGGCCGCCGGGGTCGACCTGATCCTGGTCGGCGACAGCCTGGGGAACGTCGTGCTGGGCTACGACAGCACCGCGCCCGTCACGCTGGGCGACATGATCCACCACGCCCGCGCCGTGCGCCGCGGCGCGCCCGACACGTTCATGGTCGTGGACCTGCCCTTCGGCACGTACCACACCGGCGTGCAGGACGCCATGCGCAACGCCGTGCGCGTCATCCAGGAGACCGGCGCGGACGCCATCAAGATGGAAGGCGCGACCCCCGAGATCCTGCAGGTCGTGCAGACCCTCACCCGCAACGGCATTCCGGTCATGGGCCACGTGGGCCTGATGCCGCAGACCGCGACCGCGCAGGGTGGCCTGCGCGTGCAGGGCAAGGACGACGCGGGCGCCCGCGCCACCCTGGACGGCGCCCTGGCCCTGGAGGACGCCGGGGCGTTCAGCGTGGTGCTGGAAGCCATCCCCGCGCGGCTCGCGAAACTCATCAGCGACCGCCTGACCGTCCCCACCATCGGGATCGGCGCCGGGGTGAACTGCGACGGGCAGGTGCTCGTCACGCACGACCTGCTCGGCATCTACGAGGGCGAGGAGAAGAAGATCGCCCGGCGCTACGCCGAACTGGGCCGCGCCGCGCGCGAGGCCATCGCCGCGTACGCCGCCGACGTCCGCGCCCGCGAGTTCCCCACCCGCGACAATGCCTTCGTCATGAAAGACGACGTGCTCGACAAGCTGTACTGAGATGAACTCCGGTTGAAAGTGTTGCAACATCTTTCAATCCGAGCGGATGCGACTCGCAGAGCTGCGCAGCAGAGAAGGAGCAAAGCGCCCCTCCGAACGTGGAGGTTGCAATCCGGTGAAGTTCCGGATGGTCAGCGAAACAGACGGAATCCGTATGACCCTCCCTGAACGGTACTGACGCAGCCTGTGCTGACGCTACGCCCCGTCGTCCGCGTCCCGTAGCTCGCGCAGCGGCACGACTGCCGCGACGTTCCCCACGATCCGCCCTGCATGCCAGCGGGGCGAGCCCGTGATCACGACCTCCAGCAGCGACCCGTCCGGGCGGCGCAGCCGCGTGCGGTACGTGCTCGACGTGCCCGCCGAACGGTGATCGCGCGCGTCCCGCAGCGCCGCGTGGTCCTCCCGCACCGTGAACTCGAACGGCGTGCGCCCCAGCACCCGCTCGGGCGTCAGGCCCAGCATCCCCGCGTACGCCCGGTTCACGAACACGAACCGCCCGTCCTCGTCCGTCACGGTCAGGCCGTGCTCGACGGACTCCATGACCTGCCGCGCGAAGGTCAGCTCCTGCCCGTACGCCTCCTTCAGCTCGCGGTGCCCGCGCAGCAGCCTCACCAGCCGCGGCGCCAACCAGCCCGCGACGCCCAGCGTCACCAGGACCGGCAGGATCACCACGAACGCCTGCGGGCGCGGCACCAGCAGCGCCACCAGGAACGACTCCAGCATCAGCAGGGCGAACAGCACGTACGCCACCCTCAACTCCAGCTGACCCGGTCTCATGAGTACAGGGTGCCCCGCCCGCCCTTGCAGGGTTCTTACGTCCCCCCACGTTGAACGGGGCCGCAGATCGGCGTGCGGACCGCCACCGGGGCCGGTACCCTCGGAGCGGATGAACTTCCGGACTGGCTGTCTCCCTGGCCTGCTGTTGAGCGGCGGGGTGGGCCTCGTGGGGACCTTCGCGCTGCTGACGGCGGTCATGATCGGGTTCAACGTGGGGTACACCTCGGCGCTGGACCGGCATCACGGTCAGGTGGCGACGGTCGTGGCGGGCCTGTGTGCGGGACTGCAACTGCTGATCATCGGCGTGTTCGCGTTCCTGGGCTGGGTGTGACCTCCGGTGACGCGCCGCGCGGGGCAGCGGGTGGTCCTGGGTGGGGTGCTGGGCCTGGGGGTCCTGGTGGCGGGGGTGTTGCTGGCTGATCACCTGCTGCTGCCGCATTCGGGTTGGTAGGCGCGTCAAGTCCCGGTGTCACAGCGCCGTGACCGGGCGGGCTCTATCCTGGTTGGATGACCGCGTCTGCCGATTCCGCGAAGCCTCACATTCACGTTCCGGACGGCTCCTGCTGCACCCCGAAGAAGTTCGCGCACCTGCATCAGCACACGCAGTACTCGCTGCTGGACGGCGCGGCGAAACTCAAGGACCTGCTGAAGTGGGCCAAGGAGGTCACGCCGGAAGGGCAGACCCCGGCGCTGGCCATGACGGACCACGGAAACATGCACGGCGCGGTGCACTTCTACAACTACGCGACCGGGATGGGCGTCAAGCCGATCATCGGGTACGAGGCGTACGTCGTGCCGGGCGAGGGCACCCGCCGCGACCGGACGCGCGCGCAGGACGGCGAGAAAGGCATCTTCCACCTGACGCTGCTCGCCCGTGACTTCGAGGGGTACCAGAACCTCTGCCGCCTGAGTTCACGCGGGTACACGGAAGGCTACTACTACAAGCCGCGCATCGATCACGAACTGCTGCGCGAGCACCACAAGGGCGTCATTGCGTTCAGCGGGTGCCTGGGCAGCGAGGTGCAGCAACTCCTCCTGCAGGGCCGCGAGGACGACGCCAAGAAACGCCTGCTGTGGTACCGCGAGCTGTTCGGCGAGAACTACTTCATCGAGATCCAGGACCACGGTCTGAGCGAGCAGAAGCGCAACAATCCCATCCTGCGGGCCTGGGCGCAGGAACTCGGGATCGGGATGGTCGCCACGAACGACGGGCACTACGTCAAGAAGAGCGACGCCACCGCGCACGAGACGCTGCTGGCCATCCAGACGAAGGCGACCCTGGCGGACGAGAACCGCTTCAAGTTCCCCTGCGACGAGTTCTACGTGAAGAACCTTGAGGAGATGCAGGCGTCCCTGCCGGTCAGCGAGTGGGGCGAGGAACCCTTCGACAACACCGCCCTGATCGCCGAGATGTGCAACGTGGACCTCCCGGTCGGCAAGAAGCGCGTGTACCAGATGCCCGCCCTGCCCATCCCCGAGGGCCGCACCATGCCCGAGGAACTGCGCGTGCAGACGTACCGCGGGACCGTGAAACGCTACCCGGCGCACGCGACGGAAGGGCTGCTGCGCGACTACGCGACCCGCACCCTGGCCGCGCTGGGCGCCGACGCGCAGAAGGTGCTGGACCGCGCGGGGGGGTGCGACCCGCAGAGCTGCGACCTGGAGACGCTGTACACCCTGCTGGCCTTCGCGGGCAGCGAGTGGGAAGCGCGCGGCAAGGCGGCGGGCGAGAAGTACACCAAGTACCCCGCGCTGGAACTCATGGAGGCCGAGGTGGACTCCGGGCCGCTGCCCGCCTACGCGCACGAGGACTGCCGCCGCGCCGCGCAGAAGGACAGCGACACCAGCATCGCCCTGGACGGCGAGCACGGCGAGGAAACCACCCGCGCCCACCACCGCCACGCGCTGGTGATCCTGCGCCGCGCCGAGTACGAACTGAGCGTCATCAACAACATGGGTTTCCCCGACTACTTCCTGATCGTCGCGGACTACATCAACTGGGCCAAGGATCAGGACATCAGCGTCGGACCGGGCCGTGGCTCGGGCGCAGGCTCGCTCGTGGCGTACGCGATGCGCATCACGAACCTCGACCCCCTGGAATTCGAGCTGCTGTTCGAACGATTCCTGAACCCGGACCGCATCTCCATGCCGGACTTCGACATCGACTTCAACGACGCCCGGCGCACCGAAGTCATCCAGTACGTGCAGGACAAGTACGGCGAGGACAAGGTCGCGCAGATCGCCACCTTCGGAACCATGGCGTCCAAGGCGTGCCTGAAGGACGTGGCGCGCGTCATGGGCCTCGAGTACGCCAAGGTCGACAAGGTGTCAAAACTCATTCCGATCAAGTTCGGCAAGAGCTACAGCCTCGAACAGGCGCGCGAGGCCGTGCCGGACATCCAGCAGATGCTGAACGAGGACGCCCAGCTGAAAGAGGCGTACGAGTTCGCGCAGAAACTCGAAGGGCTGACCCGCCACGCCAGCGTCCACGCCGCCGGGGTCGTCATCGGCAAGACGCAACTGACCGACCTCGTGCCCGTCATGCGCGACACCTCAGGCGCGGGCATGGTCTGCCAGTACGACATGAAGGCCGTCGAGGACATCGGCCTGATCAAGATGGACTTCCTGGGCCTGCGCACCCTGTCCTTCCTCGATGAAGCCAAACGCATCCTCAAGGAATCCGGCACCGACTTCGAGGCCCGGTACGGCACCTTCGACGACATTCCCTTCGACGACGCCCGCACCTACGAACTCCTCAGCCGCGGGGACACCAAGGGCGTCTTCCAGCTCGAAGGGGCCGGGATCGCCGACGCCAGCCGCCGCCTCAAACCGCGCCGCCTCGCGGACATCATCGCCCTTTCGGCGCTGTACCGCCCCGGCCCGATGGAGAACATCCCCACCTACGTCCGCCGCCACCACGGCCTCGAACAGGTGGACTACGTCCGCGACGGCTTCCCGAACAGCGCCCAGTACCTCGAAAAGATCCTCGCCGAAACCTACGGCATCCCCGTGTACCAGGAGCAGATCATGCAGATCGCCTCCGAAGTCGCCGGATTCAGCTTAGGCGGCGCCGACCTGCTGCGCCGCGCGATGGGTAAGAAGGACGCCGAGGAGATGAAACGCCAGCGGCAGATCTTCGTCGAGGGCGCAGGCGGCAACGGCGTCCCCAAGGACGAGGGCAACAAGCTGTTCGACCTGCTCGACGCGTTCGCGAACTACGGCTTCAACAAGTGTCTGACGGGCGACACGCGCGTGCCCGTCGCGGGCGGCGAACTGCGGCGCATCGAGGAGCTGTACCGCGACGGCCAGCCCGTGCAGCTGCCCAGCGTGAACAGCGCGTACCGCCTGGAACTGCGCTCCACCGGGCAGTTCTTCGACAACGGCGTGAAACCCGTCTTCCGCGTCCGCACCGCGCTGGGCCGCGAACTGACCGCCACCGGGAACCACCCGCTGTTGACGCTGGACGGCTGGCAGAACGTGGAAGACCTGACAGCCGGCGACCGGATCGCCGCGCCCGCCCGCCTCCCCGAACTGGGCAGCGAGGCGTGGCCCGACCATCAGGCGGCACTGCTCGGCTGGATGCTCGCCGAGGGCAACACCTGCCACCCACACGGCGCGTACCTGTACTCCCAGAGCGAGATTCAGGTGGCCGACATGGTCACCCAGGCCCGGCAGTTCCCGAACACCCGCCCCACTGTGACCGTCCGCCCAGAGCGGCGCAACGTGCACGACGTGTACCTGGGCAGCGGCGTGCGCGGCAGCGGGACAGACGGGGCGGGCGGGAAGTCCGGCGTGCGCCAGTGGCTTGAAGCGCTGGGTCTCGTGGGAGTGAAAGCCGACGCCAAGGCCATCCCCGCCGCCGCGTTCCGGCTAAACAACGCCTCGCTGGCCGTCCTCATCGGCCGCTACTGGTCCGGCGACGGCTTCCTGTTCGGCAACCGCAACACCACCCCGTACGCCGCTACCGCCTCCCGCGCGCTGGCCGATGACCTCACCCACCTGCTGCTGCGCCTGGGCATGGTCGCCAGGGTCACCCGCAAACACTTCACCTACCGGCGCGGCGACGACGTGGCCGGACGCACCGGGTACACCGTTCATCTGGTCGGGCGGCGCTCCATCGACCAGTTCCTGACCGTCATCGCGCCACACATCGTGGGCCGCGACAAGCAACTGGACGCCCTGCACGCCTACTACGCCGCTACCCCACCCCACCGCGAGACCATCGACACCCTGCCCGCCAGCGTCAAGACCCGCGTGCAGACCGCCAAGATCGCCAGCGGCCTCGGCTGGCGCGAGATCGAAACCCGCAGCGGCGTCAGCACCAAAGAACTCTACGGGGGACCCAGGGCGCACAAGAAAGGCTTCCGCCGCGCCACCATCCAGACCCTCGCGGACTTCTTCGACGACCCGGCCCTGAGCGACCTGTGCTCCGACGACCTGTACTGGGACACCATCACCAGCATCGAACCCGCCGGGCACGCGCAGACCTACGATCTGGAAGTCCCCGGCACGCACAACTTCGTCGCCAACGACCTGATCGTCCACAACAGCCACAGCGCCGCGTACGGCGTCATCACGTACCAGACCGCGTGGCTCAAGGCGAACTACCCCGTGCAGTTCATGGCCGCCCTGCTGACCGTCGAACGCAAGGACAGCGACAAGGTCGCCGAGTACGTCAGCGACGCCCGCAAGATGGACGTCCACGTCCTCCCCCCCGACATCAACAAGTCCGCACCCGACTTCGCGGTCGTCGGGCAGGACATCCTCTTCGGCCTGTACGCCATCAAGGGCCTCGGCGAGGGCGCCGTGCTGAAGATCCTCGAGGAACGCGAACGCGCCGGGACCTTCAAGAGCCTCGCGGACTTCTGCTCCCGCCTGGGCAACAAGGTCTGCAACCGCAAAGCCATGGAAAGCCTCATCAAGAGCGGCGCGTTCGACCAGTTCGGCGACCGCCGCCAGCTCCTCGAGAGCCTCGAGGAATCCATGACCTGGGCGCAGGGCGCCGCCGCGCTCGCCAACAGCGGCATGGACGCCCTGTTCGGCGCGCAGGAAGTCGCCCCCGAACCCAGACTCAGGGCGGGCGTCATCCCCTACACCGACCTGGAACGCCTCAGCATCGAGAAGGAAGCCCTGGGCCTCTACATCAGCGGCCACCCGCTCGAACAGCACGAAGGTCTGCGCGAAGCCGCCAGCTGCCGCATCTCCGACCTCGACACGTGGTTCCAGACGCAGAACGTCGCCCCCGGCAAACGCATCAAGGCCGTCCTCGCGGGCATGATCGAAAGCGTCGTCAAGAAACCCACCAAATCCGGCGGCATGATGGCCCGCTTCATCCTCGCCGACGAAAGCGGCCAGACCGAACTCGTCGCGTTCAGCCGCGCCTACGACCGCATCCAGGACAAACTCGTCAACGACACCCCCGCCCTCGTCATCGTCGAACTCGAAAGCGAAGACGGCGGCCTGCGCGCCATCGCCGAGGAAGTCGTCAGCACCGAACAACTCGGCGAAGTCCCCAAAGTCATGTACGTCACCATCGACCTCGAAAACGCCACCCCAGACGCCCTCGGCGAATTCCAGAGCCTCCTCGACGAACACGCCGGCAGCATGCCCACCTACCTCCGCCTCGAGACACCCGAACAGTTCGTCCTGTACCAACTCGACCACGGCATGGGCAGCCCAGACGCCATCCGCGTCCTCAACCACACCTTCCCCTGGGCCGACGCGTACCTCGCCTACGACCAGCAGACCATCCTCGGCCGCTTCGCCCCCAAACCCCCCGCCTGGATGAACAAACAAAATGGGGGCATGCGGGCGTGACTTTATTACAAACCGATGACACGGCATTTATGGATCGGACGCTTGATGAGATGGTCGATCTCTGTTATGAAAATTTGCGAACAAAGATAGAAGCCTTATTCCAAATGGGAGAATATGATTGGAGAAAATTTAACTACACTGCATTTATAGATAATTTTGAAGATTCAGGAGAAAAACTGGTTGCTATTTATCTGGTTAACTCAATTGTATATATGAGTGAAATTTTTTGCGAAGCCTCACTTCTGCAAAAAGTTAACAGTTTGGTATCGAATGCTGCGTTCTCTGATGCGGTTAAGTTTATCCCAATTTCTGGCGGAGGTGAGGTGACAGTCGATAGTGGCTTCAGATTTACAAGTTTGGTAAGGAAAAGCAGTAAATATAAAGATGATAAATATTTTCCTTCTCTTGAAGGCCTAATCCGAAGTTGTAAAAATGGAGAGATGCTAGAGATCATTTTTGTTGATGATATAATGTCAACTGGCCAGCAATTTGATGCTCTTATGAAAAAAGAATTTATAATATGCGGCCAGAATACTTCTCTTTTTGATCTATGGCGTTCTAGGCGTGCCAAAATTGCTTATATTCCAATAGTCGCTACGGAATATTCTTTAGAAAGATTTGAGGAATACGGCTCAATTATTTACCCGTGTTTTACCATTGACCATGAATACAATTTGCTCACAAATATACCTAAATACTTCCCTCAATGGCTGACTAATACTATTAATGTATTTGAAGCCATCAATTCTATGAATAAAAAGCTTAATAAATCTGGTCTTGGAATAGCGGGCCAGGGAGAATTGGCGCTAACTTTGGCATTTTTTAACTCGACTCCAGACTCAACACTTCCATTACTATGGTCTAAGGATGAAAGCGAAATACATCTGTTGAGGAGGCACGCATGAGTGATGAAATGGCTATTGAGTCTGTAATAACTGCGGCTTTTTCGAGCTATAGAAGTGAATGGATGCAGGATTTACATTCATACTATACCGAGCCAAAATACTTTCCTGAATTGGTCACTCCTAGACCGTGTTTCCTCATAGGTGGGCGGGGCACTGGTAAAACTACTGCTCTGAAATCTATGGCTTATAGTTTCCAAAAAGAAGAAATATCTAAAAAAATTGATAGAAATTATTTTGGAATCTATCATAAATTTGAGATTGGGCTTGCTAACTCATTTTCGGGTAAAGATATAAGTAGCGAAGCTTGGACAGTTTTATTTAGCCATTACTTAAATTTAAGAATATGCTTGATGACATTGGATTTGCTTAAAAATTTGGTAAATGACAATATTATAAAAGACGAAGAAGTAGATCTTAATCCAATGATGGTTAGTCTCGGTTTGAGTCCCGTTAATTCTATAACCGGCGCGTTCGCCAGTCTTCGAATGGAAATCTCATCGTTCTCTCGAGCTATTAATAATCCCAAAAAAATTCAAGAGATAAATACATCTATATTGAATATCCCTGTAGGTGAATTATTTAGTAGTATATCGGAGTCCCAGTCTTTATCAAAAAAATTCATATATCTGATTTTTGATGAATTCGAAAACTTGCATAGTTGGCAGCAAAAAATATTTAATACTCTAGTTAAACACTGTGGAGGGAATTTCGTATATAAGGTAGGCGCGAAAAAGAATGGATTAAAAACAAAATATACATTAGCTGACGATGAGCCTTTATTCTCGCCTCAAGATTATGCGAAAATAGACATAGATGAGCGCGTGTCGACTAGTGAGTTCAGTGAATTTGCGGGAAATGTGTGCAATATTAGGTTACGTCGCATTCAAGAGGGAAGTAGTGCTATCCGTTGTCCGGAAATTAACATAAAACTTCTGCTAGAGAAACTGGACATGGAAGCAGAGGCCATCAAGCTCGGAATCAAAGAGAGAAACAAATCTACTAATGAGAGCATATCTAGATTGACCAGTTTGGTCAATATTGATAAAATACACCAGCTAACTGAGTTGCAGAAATTCTATATTTACTACTTAGTAGAAAAAAACCAAAGTTCGTTGGATAGGGAAATAAAGGCCTATTTGGAAAAGGACTCGAATTGGATTACGAATTTTGAGAACTATAAATTCGACCTCCTATTCAAAATAAGAACCGGAAAAGTAGGGGTAGTAAAATATTATTGCGGTTGGGAAACTTATGTTGGTCTGTCGGGTAACAATATCAGGTTTATCTTAATGTTGCTGGAAAGCACCCTACTCACTGCCGTGAAAGAAAATAAAGGCAGTCTGCCGTCTAAGATTGATGCTGAAACGCAAACCAAATCTTGCAAAGATGTTGCTCAATCGGTGTTCGATGAAATCGCTGGTCTATCATATGATGGTCCTCAATATCAGCAAATTGTGGTAGGGTTTGGTAAAATATTTGGTTATTATGCCAGAAATATAGTCAAAAAATCTCCAGAGTTGAATCAATTTAACATAAGCGATATATCATTACATAAAGAAACAGAAGAATTTGTCAGAAGATGTGTAATGCATTATGTTTTGTTGGAATCTAAGGAGACAAAACAGACCAGAAAGGATGAGATTAGCGAGTATGATTACTCATTGCATCCTATATTTTCTCCAAAGTTTAATTATAGTAATAGAAGGGGCAGAAAATTCAGCATCACTTCTGAGTCATTCGAAAAAATAAAGCAAAACCCAGAATATGGGGTTAAGTCTATTCTTAAAGATTCGGCCCGTATCGAGGAAAAAGGTGGGCTTTTTGATTAAGATGGTTGCATATTTAGGTAAATTGGAAAATTTTAAAGAAAATACAATCTATGTTAATCCTTCATCCGATAAGAATGGAAAGGTAGTAATGCTTTTCGGTGAAGATACATTTGAATTGCCACTTTTTGACGAAGAGGCCATCCAAGAGCGACTTGGCTCAATTTCAGATCAATTTACCTTGGATATAACTGATTTAGATTTGACAGTATGGGCGCCTATAGTTAGAGCTCTTGTGTTGGGGAAATTGAAAACAAATGTGATTTACCATGCGCCTTCCGAATATTGGGATGTATTCCCTATAGACCGCGATTTTGGTGGGATTAATACTGAAATAAGTACAAAAATCGAGCCAATACAGGGTTTTACTCCTGTCTTTTCCTCAGATCAGCCTCAGATATTTGTGCCAATACTTGGTTTCCAAGGAAACCGAGCATTATATCTCTATAATGCAATAGAGCCCAGATCTGCAGATATATACCCCATTATCAGTCTTAGGGGATTAAAACCAACGCACTACCAAGATGCACTAATATCTAATCGAGTGTTTTTACTTAAAGATGCTATATATAGAAGGGTTAAGCATATATATGTGTTCGGATATAAAGAAACCGTCAATTTTTTGCAAGAGCTGGCGCAAAAATTTCCTGAACATAAAATTCGTATAGGCCTACTGGGTCCCCGAATTCAATGTCTCGGTGCTATCGTGTGCGCCAGTAGAAATCCGGATAAGTTCGAGCTAATTTATGATCATCCAAAGCCTTATGCTCCTGTATTGCCCTTAAAAAGAATAAAGGTCGAAGTAAGCCACGCGGAGATAAATGAAAATTGACAGACATATTACCCCGGAAGCTATTTCGGCGCACATAATCAATGATTTGATCCAAGGGGGAAGAAAGTATTTTGGCATAGCTGCGGATTTCTCTTGCGCTAGTGGTGAACTCATTAAAAAAATTATAGATAATATATCTCTTCGAAAAATTATTCTTAACGATATTGACCGTGCAGTGATAAATAAAAACCTGTTTTTTAATTATGAGACAGAAATATTTAATGTAGATTTTGAAAGAGAGGAATGCGCTGACTTTTTGGGATTTTACGGAAAATGTGATCTGATAATATTAAATCCCCCATACAGTATGCGTGGAGCTAGTAAATATAACACAAATATAGGCAATGTAAGCATTAAATCTAGCAGAGCCATGAAACATATTTTGCACGCTCTTAGATTCCTATCTAGCAATGGAGTAATGTATTGTATAGTTCCTACTAATATATTAACGTCCGAAATGGATAAAAAGATAATCTTATCATTAGTAAACAGTGCGGATATTACAGAAATAAAGAGATTCGGAAGAGGTCATTTTGCATCTGCTAGTGTAGAAACGGTTTTAATCCGTATTGAAAATTATAAAGATGTAGAGTTTTGTAAATTATGTAAAAGTGGTATACCTGGAGAATCAGAAAAATCATCTAGTTTCAGCTTAACGAGAGGCAATGTGCCAATTCACTCTTTGGACGGCCGTATTTACACTCGATCTGGCAAGAATAGAATTCCATTTGTGCATACTACAAATATTGATGCGACCAAGGCGTTGTTTATAAACAGGAATACTAAATATAGGATTGTTTCTGGTAGATTTATATTGCTGCCTCGAGTAGGGAGTCCAAAATTAAATAAAATCAAAATACATGAAGGCGAACTGGCGGTTTCCGACTGTGTAATAGTTATACAGGGAGACATGATAGATTTGCTGCACTGGTATTTAGTTAATAATTATCTAAAACTAGAAGCTATATACTCAGGACACTGTGCAAAATACACAACCATTTCTCGTTTGAATGAGTTGCTTTTTAATTTTGAATTAGAAAATAGCAGTGATGAAAGAGTGGGCGAAAGATCTATGGTGCAGTCTGTCATATAACACGTCAAAAAACTATTGAATCTGTAAAAAGCAAAATGTGTTGACCTAGATGAACCATGTTGTCAATTCGCGTTTTCCGTGACCTGAACTTGAAGATTCTGGTGCCGCGTGCGCGTGAGTTGAGGCGGGCCATGACGTCTGCGGAGCGGCGGTTGTGGTTCGATCTGCTGCGGTCGCATCCTGCGCGGTTTCGTCGGCAGGTGCCGCTGCTGGGTTTCATCCTGGATTTCTACGCGCCGTCCGCGCGGGTGTGCGTGGAGGTGGACGGCGCGTCGCATGATTCGCCGGATGCTGTGGCGTATGACGCCGAGCGGTCGCGGGTGCTGGCGGGGGCGGGGATCCGGGTGCTGCGCGTGCGGAACGTGGAGGTCATGCTGAACCTGCCGGGTGTGGCCGCCCTGATCGAATCGGCACTCCAGCGATAAAAAAAGGCTCCCCTGTGAGGGGAGCTGTCAGCGCAGCTGACTGAGGGGTTCTCTGCGCAGCAGAGGGGTTTTTCCGCTTACGCGTATTTGGCGCGCATCATCATGATCTTGAGTTCGTGGGGGCTGGTGGCGCTCTGCAGGGCGTCGTCTTCGTGCATGAGGCCTTCCTGGACGAGGTGGGCGAGGTGCTGGTCGAAGGTGTGCATGCCGCGGGCGCCGCCTTCCTGGAGGGCCTGTTTGATTTCTTCCATGCGTTCGGGGTCTTTGATGCATTCGCGGACGGTGGGGGTGCCGAGCATGATTTCGAGGCCGAGGACGCGGCCGCCGCCGACTTTGGGCAGGAGGCGCTGGCTGACGATGCCGACGATGCTTTCGCTGAGGCCCTGGCGGATCTGGTCGCGTTCGTGGGGGGCGAAGAAGTCGATGATGCGGTTGACGCTGCGGATGGCGTCCTGGGTGTGCAGGGTGCTGAAGACGAGGTGGCCGGTCTGGGCGGCGCTGAGGGCGGCTTCGACGGTTTCCTTGTCGCGCATCTCGCCGATGAGGATGACGTCGGGGTCCTGGCGCATGCTGGCGCGCAGGCCGTTGGCGAAGCTCATGGTGTCCAGGCCCAGTTCGCGCTGGCTGATCATGGCCATGCGGTCTTTGTGGAGGACCTCGATGGGGTCTTCGAGGGTGACGATGTTGACGGGTTGGGTGGCGTTGATGTGGTCGAGGAGGCTGGCGAGGGTGGTGGTCTTGCCGCTGCCGGTGGGGCCGGTGACGAGGATCAGGCCGCGTTCGTGCTGCGCGAGCTGTTCGAAGGTCTCGACGGGGAGGCCGAGTTGCTGGAAGGTGGGGATGGGTTTGTCTTCGATGACGCGCATGATCAGGCCGATGCTGCCGCGTTGCCAGTAGGCGTTGACGCGGAAGCGGGCGAGGCCTGGGATGCCGTACGCGAAGTCGGCTTCGCGGCGGGTGGTGAAGTCGTCCCACATGGGGCCGTTCATCATTTCGCGGGTGAAGGCTTCGACGTGTTCGTGGCCCAGGCGGGTTTCCCCGAAGCGTTTGATCTCGCCGTTGATGCGCCCGGCGGGGGCGCTGCCGGTGCGCAGGTGGATGTCACTGGCTCCTTCTTTGACAATGGCGGTCAGTACGCTGTTCAGGACACTCATGGTGCCCTCAGGGTAGGGGTTGGGGTCTTACAGTTTCGTTGCGCTGGGGTGGGTTTCGGCGGGGTTCATGACCCCCGTCTGGGGGGCCGCGCCGCGCAGTTTGCGGCTTTCGAGGTCGGCGTGGTGCGTCAGGTAGCGCAGCCAGGCCTTGGCGGTCATGGGGCCGAGGCTGTTGTGTGGGATGGTCTGGTCGTCGTTGGGGGGGCGGGTGTGGAGTTGCCGGGCGAGGTCGACGCTGGCGGCGCGGGTGCTGGTGATCAGGGCCTGCAGCTGGGGCAGGGTGGTGTCCTGCGGGGGGCGGTGGGCGTGGTAGGGCGCGCTGAGGTCGGGGTGCTTCCCGAGTGCCGCGCCGAGGCGGTGCTGGCCCCAGCGTTCGATGCCGATGATGTGCGCGAGGACTTCGCGGTTGGCGTGCGTGTCGGCGGCCCGCGCGGCGCGGCCGGTGAGGTGCGTGCCGCTGGTTTCGAGGCTGTGGGCGAGTTCCTGGTAGGAGCTGCGGCCGGCGGGGCGCTCGAGGACGCGGCTGACGACGGCGCCTTTGATGTCGCGCTGGCGGGTGCGGGCGAGGTACGCGGCGCCGGCGGCCACGCCGACGGTGGCGACCGTGATCAGGGCGGGCACGGCGGGGCTGGTTCTTCGCTGGCTCATGCCGCATGGTACGCGCTTTGCGGGGGTGGGGTTCCGTCCGCCGGGGGGGTCAGGGGGGGCAGGTCAGGACCCGGTCGGGCAGGCCGATCAGCCTGACGTGCGAGTCGGCGGGGCAGGGGAGGGCCTCGCGGAGCATCAGCGGGTGCGCCAGGGTGTACTCGGGCAGGTCCAGATTCAGGCCGCGTGCGCCCCAGCCGAAGCCCTTCCCGAGCCGCGCGCCGCGCGTGTCCACGGCGACGCACGCGAGAACTGCCCCCTGCGCACCCTCGGGGGTCAGGGTGGGTTCGCCGTACTCCGGCAGGGTGCTCAGGCGCGCGCCGCGCGGGTCGGTGACGCGCCAGTACCAGCCGTCCTTCTTCTGGTGGGGGACGTACAGGGTCTTCCCGGCCTTCAGCGCCTGCTGCCGCAGCGGGAGCAGCGCGCGTTCGGGCCCGACGATCAGGGTGTGCTGTCCTATCAGGTCAGGGTGCGCCAGCAGCTGCGCGGCGGCCTTCTTCGCGTGCGTGAAGTTCGGGCAGTGCCCGTGCGGCGGCAGCGGGTACGCGCAGGCCTGACGGCCCATCAGGTCGTCCCACACGCCCTCCCGGACTGCGCCTGCCGTGGTCATGCCCGCACGCTAGCAGAGCGTGGGGAATGGAGGATGGCTGATGGTGGTCCTCCTACATCCCACAACCCACACCCTCCCACATAGGTCATCTGGCGGCGGCGCGGCGTGGGCGCGGGGTCTACACTCGGGCGCATGAGTGATGGCGTGCGGGCAGAGGTGGTGCGGGTGGCAGCGGTGCGGGTGGCAGTGGCGGCGTACCCGGTGGACTTCCTGGCGGACTGGGCGGCGTACGAGGCGAAACTCTCGCGCTGGGTGGCGGACGCGGCGGGGCAGGGCGCGGGGCTGCTGGTGTTCCCGGAGTACGCGCCGCTGGAACTGATCAGCCTGCTGCCCACGGACCTGCATCATGACGTGATCGGCATGCGCCCGGCGTTGCAGGCGTTCGTGCCGGATTTCCTGGCGCTGCACGCCCGGCTGGCCCGCGAGTACGGGGTGGGCATCGTCGCCGGGAGCTACCCGGTGGCGCAGGGGGGGGTGTTCGTGAACCGGGCGTTCGTGTTCGGTCCGGACGGCACGCACGCACATCAGGACAAGCTGCTGATGACCCGCTTTGAGGCCGAGGAGTGGCACATCGCGCCGGGCGAGGGCGCGGCGGTGTTCGACCTGCCCCTGCCGGGCGGGACGCTGCGCTTCGGGATCGCCATCTGCTACGACAGCGAGTTCCCTACCCTGGCGCGCGAACTCGCCGAGGGCGGTGCGGAGCTGCTGGTCGTGCCGTCCTTCACCGGGAGTCGCGCGGGCTTCACGCGGGTGCGGGTGGGCAGCATGGCCCGCGCGCTGGAAAACCAGCTGTACGCGCTGCACGCCCCGCTGATCGCGGACGCCCCCTGGACGTACGCGGTCGAGGACGCACACGGCGCGGCGGGCGTGTACGCCCCGTCGGACAACGGCCTGCCGGAGGACGGCGTCGTGGCGCAGCTCGGCTGGAACGAGCCGGGCTGGCTGGTCACGGACCTGGACCTGCGCCTGACCCGCGCGGTTCGCGTGGACGGGCACGTCCTGAACTGGCGCGACCGCGTGGTGGGCGCGACTCGCCCGACGCCCGCGCAGGTCGTGAGTCTGGGTGGCGTCCCGGAGCGCGTGTGACGGCCGTGCAGGTCCGCCGCCTGACGCCCGGGGACGCCCCGGCCTACCGCGCCGCGCGGCTGGCGGCGTTGCAGGCCGACCCGGCGGCATTCATGATGACTGCCCCGGAGTTCGCGGCGCAACCTGAGGACGCGCTGGCGGCCCGCCTCGCGCCGGACGCGGCGGGGGTCACGCTGGGGGCCTTCGTGGACGGTCAGCTGCTGGGCCTGCTGACCCTGGTGCGCGAAACGGCCCCGCCGCTGGCGCACCGCGTCAATGTGTACGGCGTGTCGGTCGCCCCGGGGGCGCGTGGGCAGGGCCTCGGCGCGGCGCTCGTGCGGGCGGGGGTGGCGCTGGCGCGCTCGTGGGTGGGCGTGACGTCCCTGCACCTCGCCGTCATGGACTCGCAGGACGCCGCGCGGCGCCTGTACGAACGCTGCGGGTTCCGCGTGTGGGGCACCCAGCCGGACGCGGTGCGCCGGGACGGCCGCGTGCACGCCGAGCACTGGCTGGTCCTGGAGTGCTGACGGCGCCGCCAGCGCCCACCTTTGTGCGCCCACCGCGGCTGGTTCCGGGGTCGCGGGTAGCGGCCCTGAGCCTCTCCAGCGGCTTCGTGACCGAGGTCATGAACCGCTACCGGGCCGGGGTGCGGCAGGTCGCGCGGGAATTCGGGTGGGAGGTCGTGGCCGCCCCGAACGCGCTGCGTGGCCCGGCGTTCCTGGCGGCGAACCCGCAGGCCCGCGCGGACGACCTGCACTGGGCGCTGGAGTCGCCGGACATTCACGGGATGGTGAGCATCATCGGCGGGGACGACAGCGTGCGCCTGCTGCCGTTCCTCCGCCCGGAGGTGATCCGCGCGCACCCGAAGGCGCTGCTGGGCTTCAGCGACACCACCGTGACCCTCACGCAGTTCGTGCGGGCGGGCGTGATGGCGTATCACGGTCCGGCGCTGCTGACCGACCTCGCGGAGAACGGCGGAATGCACCCCTACGTGGTGCAGGGGGTGAGGCGCGCGCTGATCGATCCGCCCGCCCCATTCGACCTGGCGCCCGCGCCCGGCTGGACGCAGGTCAGCCCGGACTGGGCCGACGAGGCCGCGCAGGAAGTCCCCCGGACCTTCGACGCCGGGGACGGCTGGGTGTGGCTGCAGGGCGACGCGCCCGCGCAGGGGCACCTGCTGGGCGGCTGCATCGAGGTGCTGGACATGTTCAGTGGCACGCCCGGCTGGCCCGAACCGGCCCTCTGGCGCGGCGCGGTCCTGGCCCTGGAGACCAGCGAGGACGTCCCCCCACCCCGGCAGGTGGGGTACTGGCTGCGCAACCTCGCCGCGCAGGGCATCCTGGGTGGGCTGGCGGGACTGCTGCTGGCCCGCCCGCGCCGCTACACGCCCGAGATGGTCGCGGACCTGTACACCTGGGTACGCCGCGTCCTGCACGAGGCGGGCCGTCCGGACCTGCCGGTCGTGGCGAACGTGGATTTCGGGCACACCAGTCCGCAGCTGACCCTGCCGCTGGGCGCCCCGGCGCGGCTCGACCCCGGGGCGGGTCGCGTGACGGTGTTCCCCTGACCTCACCTCCGGCCGGGGCCGCCACATCCGTTCCAGACGCGCGGCGCGCTATCATGGGCGGTGTGCGGCTGCTGCTGCTGTCTGACATTCACGCGAACCACACCGCCCTGCAGGCGGTTCTGAACGACGCCGAGAAACGCCGCTTCGATCAGGTCATCCACCTCGGCGACGCGCTGGGCTACGGCCCGCACCCGCGCGAGGTGCTGGACGCCCTGCGGGAACTGGACGCCATCTGCGTGCTCGGCAACCACGACGAGATGCTGCTGCAGTACGCCGCCGGACGCAAGGAATCCCGCGATTCGATCGTCAGCATGGCCCTCACGTGGCAGCTGTCGCGCCTGTCCGAACGGGACGTCGCGTGGGTGCGGCTGTGGCGCGACGGCATCGACGATCCGGACGTCGGCGCCCGGTACCGGCACGGCACGCCGGTCAGCCTGGATCACTACACCGATTCCGTCCCGGCGGCCCGCGAGGCCTTCACGCAGTGGCAGGGCCGCCTGGGGTTCGTGGGGCACACGCACGTCCCGGCGGCGTACGCCACGCTGAACTCCCCGGTGGGGGACTGGGTGAAGGTGCAGGCCTTCCCGGACGGCGGGAGTTACATGGTGGCGCCCAGCACCCGCGTGATCCTGAACCCCGGCAGCGTCGGGCAGCCGCGCGACGGGAACCCGAAGGCCAGTTACGCCATCTACGACTCGGCGCGCGGCTACTTCGAGGTGTTCCGCGTGGCCTACGACATCGAGCGGGCGCAGGAGGCGGCGCTGGAGGCCGGCCTGCCGCAGGTGCTCGCCGCGCGCCTCGCCATCGGCAAGTAGGTGCGGCCGTGACGACCGCCGCCGACCCGCACGGTCCGCTGCTGGAGCAGACCGGGGCCTTCCGCGGCAACGCCCTGCTGCTGACCGGCCCGGCCCGCGTGGGGAAACTGGACGTGGCGCGCGCCGTGGCCGCGCAGCACAACTGTCAGGGCGCGCGGGGCATGTACGGCGAGGCCTGCGGCACCTGCCCGTCGTGCCGGGCCCTGGCGGCCGGCGCGCACCCGGACCTGCTGCTCGTCGAGCCGCGCGCCACGACGAGCACCGGCAAGGCCGCGCGGCGCAAACTGATTCCCATCGGCGCGGTCCTGTCGGGCCGGGACAAGGCCCGCGAGTACGAGACGCACGTGTTCGAGTTCCTGGAGGTGCGCCCCACCTTCAACCGGCGCGTCGTGATCGTGCAGGGCGCCGAGTACCTCGGTCCGGAGGCCGCGAACGCCCTGCTGAAACTGGTGGAGGAGCCCCCGCACGGCGCGCTGTTCGTGTTCCTCGCCGAGGACCTGCGCGCCGTGCTGCCCACCATTGTCAGTCGCAGCGCCCGCCTGACCGTCACGCCGGTCAGCGACCCGGCGCTGGAACGCGCCCTGCTGCGCGCCGGGCAGGACCCCGACGCGGAACTCGTGGCGTTCGCCGCAGGACGCACCGGGGTGCTGACCGACCCGGACCCGGTGCGCGGGGCGCTGCAGGACGCCCGTGAACTCACGAACGCGCTCGGCGAGAGTCTGCTGGGCGCCCTGGAGGCCGCCGAGGCGCTGGAGAAACGCTTCGATCCGGCGTGGCACCCCGAGACGCTGCGCTTCACGTGGCGGGATCAGCCCCCGCACGTCCGCGCGCGTGCCGACACGGCCCTGACCGCCCTTCAGGAGGCGCTGGAGGCGTACGCCAGCCCCAGCCTGAGCTTCCAGGTGTTCGCGCTGGCCTTGCGGGACGCCTTCGGGCACGCCTGAAGTGGACGGTCCCCCCGGCGTAGACTGCCGGGCATGAGTGCTCCTTTCACGCACGGCGCGCTGCGCCTCTGGTCGGTGCCGACCGGCCCCATCCAGGAGAACGCCATCCTGATCGCCGGGGCTGGAAACGAGGGGTTCCTGATCGACCCGGGCGACGACGCCGAGCGCCTGCTGACGCTGGTGCGCGGGTCGGGCGTGACGGTGCGGGGCATCCTGCTCACGCACGCGCACTTCGATCACATCGGCGCCGTGCAGCCGTTGCGCGAGGCGCTGCAGGTGCCGGTGTGGCTGCACCCGGCGGACCTGCCGCTGTACCGCGCGGGCGCGCAGAGTGCCGCCCGCTGGAACCTCCCGTTCATCCAGCCCGCCGATCCCGACCATGAGATCACGCCGGGGCAGACGTTCACGGCGGGCGACCTGACCCTCACGGCGCGCTTCCTGCCGGGGCACGCGCCGGGGCACGTGGTGTTCACCGCGCCGGGCCTCGTGGTCGCCGGGGACACGCTGTTCCGGGGCGGAATCGGCCGGACGGACCTGCCGGGCGGGAACCACCCGCAGCTCCTGGCGGGCATCCGCGAGCAGCTGCTGACCCTGCCGGGCGACACGGTGGTGTACCCGGGGCACGGGCCGCGCACGACGGTCGCCACGGAAATCCAGACGAACCCGTTCCTGCAATGAGAAGGGCGCCGCCCCAGTCAACGGGGGCGGCGCCGGGTAGAGGAGGGTTTAGAAGCCGCTGACGTTCAGGCGGCCGCCGGTGACGGTCTTGCCATTCAGGCTGGCGGTGGGCGTGGCGCTGCCGAGGATCGCGGCGCGGATCTGCGCGGCGGTCGCGTTCGGGTTGAGGCTGGCGTACAGGGCGACGCCGCCGGTGACGTGCGGGGTGGCCATGCTCGTGCCGTTGTAACTGGCGTACTTGTTGTACGGCACGCTGCTGGTGATCGCCACGCCGGGCGCGCCGATGTCCACGCTGGTCTTCCCGTACTGGCTGAACGAGGCCAGCGCGCCGGCCTTGTCGATGGCGGCCACGGCGATCACGGCGTCGTACCCGGCGCCGGCGGTCGTGTCGTAGTTGCTGGGGTAGCTGGCGGTCGCGTCGTTGTCGGTGCCGCTGTTCCCGGCGGCCGCGACGAACAGGATGTTCACCTTGGCGGCGCGGACGATCGCCTCGTACATGGCCTGGCTGTAGCCGCCGCCGCCCCAGCTGTTGTTCGTGGCGACGATGTTCAGCCCGTGGCGGGTCTTGAGGTCCGTGAAGTAGTCCACGGCCTTGATGGCGTCGGCGGTGTTCCCGCCGCGGCGGCCCAGGAACTTGCCGCTGATGAACGTCACGTTGTGGTTCACGCCGACCACGCCGCCGTCGTTCGCGGTGCCGCCGATCGTCCCGGCGACGTGCGTGCCGTGCGCGTCCAGGCTGCCGCGCGTGCCGCCGTCATAGATGGTGTTGTCGTTGTTCGCGAAGTCCCAGCCGCGCGTGTCGTCCACGTAGCCGTTGCCGTCGTTGTCCTTCCCGTCCACCGGATCGAAGGGGTTCAGCCAGGCGTTGCCCCGCAGGTCGGGGTGGTCGAACTGGTAGCCCTCGTCGATGATGCCCACGTACACGCCCTTGCTGCCGGTCTTCCCGGCGGCCCAGGCGGTCTCGGCGCCTGAACCGAAGTTGCCCTTCATGCCCCACAGCGTGCCGTTGGTGTAGTAACTGTCGCTGGGCAGCGCCTGGGTCTGGTACGTCCAGTTGGGTTCCGCGAAACGCACGAGGCCGCTGGCCTGCAGCTGCTGGGCCTTGGCGGTCACGCCCTGACCGTCGGTGATGCGGGCGCGCAGCAGCGCAGCGCCGTTCACGGTGGTCAGCGTCTCGACGGACTGCACGCCCAGCGCGCTCAGGCTGGTCAGCGCCTGACTGTTCACGCCGCCCTTGAGTTGCACGAGCAGTTCGCCGTCCACGAAGGCGGGCGCGGCGGCCTGCGTGGCGTCGGGCGTCAGCTGGGCCGGGGTCTGCCCGCAGGCAGCCAGGAGGACGGAGAGGGTCAGCAGGCCAAACAGACGGGTACGGTTCATGCAACCTCCGGCGTGCAGGGCAGCGGGGCCCGGTCACGGTGAGTGGGTCGTGTGGGAACGGTCTGGAAACCATAGGACGCGGCCCGGGTGGTCATTTGTGAAGCGAGTTCCATTGCGCGGCCCACCCCGCCACCTGGGGGGAGGCGCCCGTCGCCCCACCGCTCAGCATGCGCCGCGCCGGACCTCATACGGACTCCGATTGAATGGGCTGCAAAGCCCGTTCAATCCGAGCGGATGCGAGTAAGAGAGAAACGGGTTCCGGACGAGGAGCCGGCAATCCGGTGAAGTTCCGGATTGTTGGCGAAACAAACGGAATCCGTATCATGCCTCTGACAGGCCCCTCCATGAACACCGTGCAAGAATGCAGAACGTGATGCCGGGAACAGGGCTGGGACCGGGCGCGCAGGCGGCTGCGGGCCTCACCGACGTGAGTTACAGCACGAACACCGCCAACGCCCTGATCCACCTGTACCGCGCCGAGGTCGGTAAGATGACCGCCTACCGCCAGCGGCTGGACATGACCACCAACTGGTCGGTCGTGACCACCGCGGGCCTGGCGTCCTTCGCGCTGGGTGACGTGAACAACAGCCACGCGACCTTCCTGTTCGCAATGTTCATGAACTACTTCTTCCTGCGCCTGGAAGCCCGCCGCTTCCGCACGTACGAGATCGCGCACCACCGCGTGCGGATCATGGAACGCTTCTTCTACCCCGCCATGCTAGGCGACCGGGTGGATCCCGGCTGGCACCAGCTGCTGCTGGCGGAACTGAGCAAGCCGCGCAGTCCCATGAGCCGCGCCGACGCGCTGGGCTGGCGGCTGAACCGCAACTACCTGTGGATCTACGCGGCGGTGCTGGCCGCGTGGTTCGCGAAACTGGACCTCGCGCAGCCCAAGGGCTGGGTGCTGGAATTCCCGGCGGCGTTCTCCCTGGCGGACATCGGGAACTTCCCCGGCTGGCTGGTGTTCACGCTCGTGGGCGGCTTCTACGCGCACCTGATCGCCCTGGCCGCCCGCGCGGCGCGCACCTACCCGCTCGAAGAGGGCTGACCGGCAGGGTCCGGCCCGTCCGGTCCTGCCGCGCGGACCTGCGCTTCCCGCCACAGCTGCGTGCCGGCCAGGGCCAGCGCCTGCACGCCCAGGCTGCGCGCGTACCAGTGCGGGCGCCCCGCGAGGACGCACGCGCCCAGCAGCAGGAACTGCGTGGCCAGCCCCAGGTTGGCGCTCAGGGTGTTCACGGCCAGCGGCGTGTACGCCTGCCGCTGCGCCGCCCCCGGCGTGGCCGACCCGGTCACGCGGCGGAGCCGGCTCTGGAAGGCGTGGTCCAGCGCCCGTTCCTGCGGCACGAAATACGCGCTGTACACCGCCTGGAGGGCCCCCAGCACGACCGGGTCATCCCCGGCCTGCGCGGCGCCCTCGCGGAAGACCTCACCGCGCGCGGCCCGGTACTCCCGCTCCCATAGGAAATCCACGGTCAGGATCAGGCTCTGCAGCAGCGTGACCGGCACGCCCGGGCGGCCCAGGATCGCCACGTTCAGCGCGAGGTTCACCAGCAGGTCCCCCTCGGTGTCCAGGTAGCGACCGGTCTCGGTCGTCTGCCCGGTCGCGCGGGCCAGCTGCCCGTCCAGGTTGTCCAGAACGGTCTTGACCTGAAGCAGCGCGGCGGGCCGCAGGCGTTCGCCGCGCCGGATGAGCAGCGCGGCGTACAGGCCCAGGGCAGTGTGCAGCAACACCACGTGCTGCGGGTTGACGTTCAGCCGCGCCAGGGGCGGCACGAGCAGCTGCGCTGCCGGGCGGAACAGACGTTCGCCCGCCCACTCGCGCGCCGGGCGGGCCTTGCGCGTGCGGGCGAGCCCGGACTCTATCGGCGGCCCCCGTACTTGGGGGCGCCCTTGCGGACCCCGGCGTAGCGGTTGCGTTCCTTGCGGCGCTGCGCGCTGCTGCCCTTCGCCGCTGCGCCCTTCGCGCCCGTGCCCGGCGTGGTGACCGGGCGGCGGGGCGCGAAGGTGTCCATGGTCAGGAAACGCGCGGCGGGAATGTACAGCAGCAGCACGAACAGCAGGCTGCCCCACCAGGTGTTCAGGGTGTCCTTCAGCGGAGTCAGTTGCAGCAGCCCGCTCAGGAGCGTGGCGACCAGCGCGAACAGCATGACCCGCGCGGTGAGTTTCAGCATCTTGCCCGCCGTGAAGCCCGGCGCGGGGTCCGGGGTGGTCAGCCAGCGCCAGAGCTTCACGCGCCCTCACCCTCCGCGCTGTCCGCGCCGCCGGGGGCGGGACGGGCCGTGCCGCCGGACGCCACGCGGTCGCGGAACGCCGCGAGTTCCGGGAAGTCCGCCTGACCGTCCACGTTCAGGAGCAGCGTGGGCTTGTGCTGCCGCTCCGCGAGGCGGGACAGCGCGCTGGCGGTCGCGCCGTCCCGCGCGCCGCTCACGAACACGAAGCCCTTCACGGCGCCCTTGCCGCCCAGCAGCGACACCGCGCCGAACAGTTCACGGTCCCCGGCGGTCGCGCGGGGCTGCTCCATGCGCTCGGCGCGCTTCAGGACGTCCGCGACCGGCAGCTCATGGCTGAACACGCCGTACAGGCCCAGGTCGTCCAGCGCCGCGCGCAGCGGAGCGGCCACCAGCGGCTCGCTCAGCAGGGCGCGCGGGCCGATCACGGCGACCGTCGCGCGGCTCGCGCGGGTCAGGGCGGGCTGCGCGGCGCGCGGGTCCTGCGCCATGGGCCGCACCTTCTCCAGCGCCAGCCGCACCCGACCGGCGTTCTGCGACACGCGCAGGCCCAGCTCGGTCGCGGCGCCCTCCAGGCCCTCGGGACCGTCGGGCACGCCGATCAGGGTGGGCAGGCCGCTGATGCGCCGCGCGAGCAGGTCGGGCAGCGCCTCGCTCCAGGCGTCGCCGCTCGCGGCGGGCCACTGCGCGATCAGCACGGCGTCCACGCGGCCCATCGACAGGATGCGGCCCAGCGCGAGCTGCACGCCCAGCGGTTCGTTCGGCAGGCTCTCGCGGCCCAGCGTCAGGGCCTCCGTGTCGTCCAGGGCGGGCAGAACCGGCTCGGAGCCCAGTTCCTTCAGGAACGCCGCCCAGTAGCCCGGGAGGCGCGCGGCGTGAGTTTCAAGCAGACCAACCCTCATTCTGAACAGTGTACCCGCGCGCGGGGGGCCAGGTGTCCAGGGCCCTGCGCGCGGCGGGACCTCAGCCGCTGCCTTCCTGGGCGTCCACCTTGCCCTCCTGCTTGGCCTGGGTGGCCTGCTCGGCGACCTCGACCTCGTGATCGTCGATGTGGCGCTGCTCGGTGTGGTTCTCGAACAGCTCCTGCCGCGCGCGGACCTTCGACTGCGGCTGCCCCAGGTCGCCGCCGCTGCCCCGGTGCACCCGCTGGAAGAACACCAGCGCGCCCCCCGCCAGCGCCAGCGCCCCCGCGAAGTACAGCGTGTCCAGCGGCTTGTCCCAGCGCACGAAATGCTCCAGGAACGTCACGCCCAGAATCACGATGATCACCGACACGACCTTCTGCTCCAGATCCGCGAGGCTCTCGACGCCCAGCGCGGACGTCAGGTTCAGCGGCGTGATGAACAGCGAGTACAGCCCCACCCCGATCAGGTAGAACACCACCGCCTTGAGCATGGTGCTCACGATCTCCAGGAATTCCACGGCCAGCCGCCCCTGCTGACTGGCGATGCCCTGCGTGAACGTGTCCCGCCAGGAATCCCAGATGGTGTGCAGCGCCAGCAGCGTCCCCTGCAGGAACAGGCTGAACGACACGAGCAGCACGGCGATCACCGCGATCAGCACCACGAAGCGCGTGCGGCCGATGATCTCGCTGAACCACTCCCGCTTGGACGGTTCGGGGTTCGGGGAGCGCGGGGCAGAGGAGGGGCGGGTCACGCCCCCCATCATCCCGGGCCGCAGGGACGCGCGGTGGGGGCGGACCTTCACGCTTGCCTGAAGGTCAGGGCGGCTGCCAGACTGCCCGGCGTGACCGACGTTCCGGACCGCCCCACCCTGCCCGACGCCCTGAAACGCGTGCTGCCCGCCGCCCGCTGGGAACGCGTGAGCGGCGGCCAGAGCGGCGCGCAGGTCTGGCGATCCACCCGCCACGTGCTGAAGATGCAGCCCCGCACCCCGCACGCCACGAGCACGCTGCAACAGGAACGCGAGCGGCTCCGCTGGCTGGCCGGGCGCATCCCCGCCCCGCAGGTCGTGGCCTTCGAGACCGGGGCGGACCGGGACTTCCTGGCCATGACCCGCCTGACCGGCATCCCCATGAGCCACCCCGACGCCCGGCTGCACCCCGAACGGGTCGTGAACCTCCTGGCGCGCGCGCTGCGCGAACTGCACGCCCTGCCCATCCGGGACTGCCCATTCCGGCAGACGCTGGACGTCACCCTGCCCCTGGCCCGCGAACGCGTGCAGGCCGGACTGATCGACGGCCAGGACTTCGACGACGACCACGCCGGACGCAGCGCCACCAGTGTCTTCAACGAACTGGCCCGCACCCGCCCCGCCCAGGACGACCTCGTGGTCGCGCACGGCGACGCCACGCTGGACAACATCATCCTGAACGGCGAGTACGTCGAAGGCCTGATCGACGTGGGCCGCCTCGGCATCGCCGACCGGCACGCCGACCTGGCACTGGCCCACCGCAGCGTCCGCAGCGAACTGGGCGAACGCTACGCCGGGATGTTCCTCGACCTGTACGGCCGCGCCCTCGTGGACGACACGAAACTCACGTACTACCGCCTGCACGACGAACTGTTCTGAACCTGGAAGTGGGCAGTAGGAAGTGGTGAGCGGGGTGGGGGTTCCACCGTCCACTCACCACTTCCCACTTCCTGCCCTTACGCCTTGACCCAGCTGCGGAGGTAGTCGGCCATCAGTTCGCTGACGTTCACGCCGTCGCGGGTGGCCTTCTCGATCTGGGCGGCTTTCTCCTCGCGGGTGATGGGGAGCCAGAGGGCCACGTACTCCTGGCCCCCTTCCTGCCTGAATTCCCCGCCCAGTTCATCGCGCTGCACGAATCCGGTCTTCTCCATGTCTTCCTCCGTCCCGGCCTGCATCAGCCAGTGGGTCACGCGGGCTTTCAGGAAACGCCACTCCCGGCCGACCTTGCGGCCCGGGATCTCACCACTCCGCACCAGGGTGTAGGCGGTGGTTTCGCTCACCTTCAGGTAGGCGGCCAGTTCCTCCAGGGTCAGCACCTCGTCCGTGGGGATGTTCGTCTCGTTCATTCCGGCACCTCCTCTCAGGTGAGGTTATCTTGCGCTATCTGATAGCTGATGTCAATAGATGGTGAAAGATGGTGCCAATTGATGCCGAATGCGCTTCGTCGCATGCCCTCCGGTCTGCCCGGCCTGCCCGTGCTCTACTCGGGCTCATGCGCACCCTCGGCCGACTCGTCTCCCGGCACCCCTGGGCGGTGCTGCTCGCGTGGCTGCTCGCCGCCGCCCTCAGCCTCCCCTTCGCTGCGCGCGCCCCCGCCGCCCTGACCGCCGACCCCGCCGGGGGCCTGACCGGGTCCGAAGCCACCCGCGTCACCGACCTTCTGCGCGACCGCTTCGGGGAACGCGACACGAACACCGTCGTCCTCGTCACCCGCAGCCAGCCGCCGCTGGGGACCCCCCAGGGCGACGCCACCTACCAGCGCTTCCTGGACGGCCTGGAGGACGTACCCGGCGTCACCCGCGTCACCGCCGCGCAGAGCGGCGGCCCCTACCGCACCCGCTCCGAGGACGGCACCCTGGCCCTGACCCTCGCGCAGATTCCGCTGCTGGACGGCGCGAGCGACACCCTGCGCCGCGTGCGCGCCTACACCGCGCGGACAGAGAGCGCCGCGCTGGACATCCGCGTGACTGGCGGGCAGGCCATCGCCGACGACTTCACGCATTTCGCGGAGAGCGACACCAAACGCAGCGAACTCGTGGCCCTGCCGCTGATCGGCGCGCTGCTGCTCGTCGTGTTCGGCGCGCTCGTCGCCACCGGCCTCCCGCTGGCCGTCGGGGTGCTCAGCATCAGTGTCGCCATGGCCGCCCTGTACGGCCTGACGCACGTCATGGACGTCAGTACCTTCGCGCAAAGCGTGATCACCATGCTCGGCCTGGGCGCGGGCATCGACTACGCCCTGCTGATGGTCAACCGCTTCCGCGAGGAACTGAATAAAGATGGCGGTGAGTCGCAGACGAACCCGACCGGAGGGAGCCGCCACAACGACCGGAGTTCAGGAGATGGACGGGCCACTGGTGCCGTTCCAGTGGGCCGGGAATCGGAGGAATCCGGTCGCCCCCGCACGCCCGACCCGCGCCGCGCCGCCGAACGCACCGTGCAGACCGCCGGGCGCAGCGTCGCCTTCAGCGGCCTGACCGTCGCCATCGCCATGGCAGGCCTGATCCTCCCGCCGATCGCGTTCGTGCGCTCCATCGGGATCGGCGGGGTGCTGGCCGTGCTGCTGACGGTGCTGGCCAGCCTCACCGCGCTCCCGGCGCTGCTGGCGCTGCTGGGTGACCGCGTGAACCACCCGCGCTTCACCCGCCTGAGCTGGGCGCAGAGCGGCGCGGCCTCCGGCGCGTGGACGGCCTTCGCGCGGCGCGTCACCGCCCGCCCCTGGATCGCCGTGCTGAGCAGCACCGCCTTCCTGCTGCTGCTCGCCTCGCCCGCCCTGAACATCCGCACCGGGTACGCCGGGGCGTGGGGGCTCACGCCCGGCGTGGAAAGCCGGGACACCCTGAAAGACGTCGAGGCGCTCGGCGCGGGCGGACTGCTCAGCCAGTTCGAGGTGATCCTCGACCTGAAGGGCCAGCGCTACACCCCGCAGGGCCGAGCGAAGTTCCAGGCGCTCGTGACGGACCTGCGCGCCCTGCCCGGCGTGAAGGGCGTCCTCAGCCCCTTCCTGACCCCCAGCGACCTCGCAGGCACGAGTGCCAGCAGCACCGACCAGCTCGCCGCGCTGAGCGCCCTGACCACCCGCTCCTTCAGCCGCGACCGGACCCTGCTGCGCGTCACCGTCATCCCCGACCGGACCCTCCCGGCCCGCGAGATTCCCGCCTTCGAACGGCAGATCCGGGGCACCATCGAGGCCAGCGGCTACGCCTACCTGCTCGGCGGTGCGCCCGTCGGCGGCGAGGAATTCAGCCGCGCCATCACCGACTCGCTGCCCACCGTCGTCCTTGCCGTCTTCGCGGGCACGTTCCTGCTGCTGATGGTCGCGTTCCGCAGCCTCCTGATCCCCCTGAAAAGCATCCTCATGAACGCCCTGACCGTCGGCGCCGCCATCGGCCTCGTCACCCTGATCGTGCAGGAGGGCGTCCTGGCCGCGCCCCTCGGCATTCCCGGCGACGTCGGCGTGCTCGACGCCAGCCTCCCGGTGCTGCTGTTCGCCGTGATGTTCGGCCTCAGCATGGACTACGAGATCTTCCTGCTCTCCCGCGTGCAGGAGGAATACCTCGCCGGACACCCCAACGACGAGGCTGTCGTGCTCGCCGTCGGCCACACCGCCCGCATCATCACCAGCGCCGCCATCATCATGTTCATCGTCTTTTCCGCCTTCATCTTCGGACGCGTCGTCGCCAGCAAGAGCATCGGCCTGGGCCTCGCCATCGCCGTCGCCCTCGACGCCACCCTCGTCCGCCTCGTCCTCGTGCCCGCCTTCCTCAAACTGGCCGGGAAGTGGAACTGGTGGCTGCCCGCATGGCTCGACAAACGCCTGCCGCACATCCGCCTCGAACACTGAACAGAGGTTGTGGGGAGTAGGCCGTGGGGAGTGGGAAGGGCAAAAGAAAGGGGGCGACCGGCATCTGCGGTCGCCCCTCTGACTTCCTACAACCCACACCCCACTCCTCCCTGCCCACTTACACCTCGGCGTGCTCCTGCTCGCGCTTGCGGCGCAGGAACCACGCCACAGCCGCCACCACCAGCACCCCCAGAATGATCTTGCTCGCCGGACCCACGTACTGCTCCACCCGGTCGTAATGCTCCCCCAGCAGGAACCCCGCCCCCGCCAGCAACGACGCCCACAAGCCCGACCCGATCGCGCTGAACAGCAGGAACTTCGGCATCGGCATCTCACTCATGCCCGCCGGGAGACTCAGCAGCGACCGGATGCCCGGCACCATCCGCCCGAACAGCACCGCCTTCGACCCATGCCGGTCAAACCAGTCGTCCGCCTTCTTGATGTCCTTCCCACTCAGCGTCAACCACTTCCCGTGCTTATCCGCCCACGCCACCAGCCGGTCCTCACCGAACGCCCGCCCGATGTAATACAGCGGCAGCGTCCCGATCACACTCCCCAGCGTCCCCATCAGGATCACCAGCACCAGATTCAGATCCCCACGCGACGCCGCGAAGCCCGCCGACGGCATGATCAATTCACTCGGAATCGGCGGAAACACGTTCTCCAGCACCATCAACAGCAGGATCCCCAGGTACCCCATGCTGTCCATCAAATTCTGCACCCACTCGGCCATACCCCCGAGCGTACCCGCCCCACCACAGGGCAAGCGTCCACCCAAAGTGAAGCCCACTTCACGCACGACCGCCCCCCACCCCCCACCCCCTACACTCGGCGCATGACCATCAAAGCCGTGATCTTCGACTTCGACGGCACCATCCTCGACACCGAAACCCCCGAATTCACCCACTGGCAGGCCCTCTACCACCAACACGACCGCCAGCTGAACCTCAGCGACTGGCAACGCGGCATCGGCACCTGGGACGCCTTCGACCCCTGGCTCGGCCTCCCCGACAGCGTCCAACAGGACCGCCACGCCACCCACGAACGCCTGCGCGCCGACATCCACCACACCATCGAACGCAGCGACCTCCGCCCCGGCGTCCGCCACGTCCTCGACGCCATCCGACCCGCCGGACTCCGCCTCGCCCTCGCCACCAGCAGCGACCGCGCCTGGGTCACCCGCTGGCTCCACCACCACCACCTCTACGACCACTTCGAAACGCTCGCCACCCGCGACGACGTCACCCGCGTCAAACCCCACCCCGAGCTCTACACCCTCGCCACCCACCAACTCGGCCTGCACCCCCACGAATGCCTCGCCGTCGAAGACAGCCTCAACGGCGCCACCGCCGCCGCCGCCGCCGGACTCCACGTCGTCGTCGTGCCCAACGACGTCACCCGCACACAAGCCTTCCTGCCCGAATGGGGGCGCGTCGAAGGGTACGAGGGGGGGCTGGAAGCCCTGCTGGGCACCGTTCGGGGGTGAAGTCGTGTGGCTGCGCCTGCGGCGGGCTGCCCCACCCCCCAGCCCCCTACCCCAGAGGGGCAGGGGGGGCTTACGTTGGCACTGGGCAAGAGTTTTTACTCCTGCGGCGCGTTTGTGTTGGGCAGTAACGTATCCGGCTTCGACGCCATCCTCCGCCCCCCACGTTGGCCCGCGCGCTTCGCGCACGACGGCCGGTGGTGGTCTGCGTTCGGTGGCAGGGCAACCTGAAGCGATCCGCTGATCGACTTTGAAAACCACGCTTTTGCCAAAGCGAGAAAAGGTAGAACCTTGCGGCACGCACCAAGGTATGGGGCCAACCCATCGTCGTGGCAACGGAGCCCGTCGTGCGCGCAGCGCGCGGGGCGCACGCGGCGAGTTCGGAGGCATGCAGCCCCATCAGTGGCCGTCCCCGCCCCATACTCGCCGACCACCTCAGAGCAATACCTTGCCGAGCGCAGCGAAAGCTCCCCCTGCCCCTCTGGGGTAGGGGGCTGGGGGGTGGGGAAGCCCTCCGCAGACGCAGCCCATCAACCGTCAGCTCGTCAGATGTCCTCACTCCCGGTATCCATGCGGACCACGCGTGGCTGGAAGCTGGCGATGACGTTCACGAGGTCGTCCTGGCGGGCGATGACGTCCTGGATGCGTTTGTACGCTTGTGGGGCTTCGTCGATGCCGCCGCCGATGAGGGTGACGCCGCGCGTGGTGAGGTACGCCTGGACGTCTTTTTTGTTGAGGGTGCTGGCGGCGGCTTTGCGGCCGAGTTGGCGTCCGGCGCCGTGGCTGGCGCTGCTCAGGGCGCCGGGGTGGCCGAGGCCGCGCACCACGTAGCCGGGGTCGGCCATGCTGCCGGGGATGAGGCCGAGTTGGCCCTGGGCGGCGGGGGTGGCGCCTTTGCGGTGCACGATGAGTTCCTGATCGCCGACCTGTTGTTTCCAGGCGAGGTTGTGGCTGTTGCTGACCTGCGCGAGGGGCGTGACGTTCAGGGCGCGGGCGAGGCGGGTGTGGATGAGGTGGTGGTTGGCGAGGGCGTAGCGGCCGGCGAGGGTCATGGCCTGCCAGTACGCCTGTCCGTCTTCGTGGTCGAGGGGGAGCCATGCGAGTTTTTTCGCTTCTGGCGCGAGGGTGGGGTGGTGGCGTTCGGCGAGGGCGGTGAAGTGTCCGGCGACCTGCGCGCCGAAGCCGCGGCTGCCGCTGTGGGAGAGGACGGCGAGGTACTCGCCGGGGTCCAGGCCGAGGTCGGCGGTGGGGAGGGTGAGGGTGCCGAATTCGACGAAGTGGTTGCCGCTGCCGCTGGTGCCGATCTGCGTGGCGGCCTTGTCGTACAGGTGGCGCAGGATGGGCTGGTCCTGCCAGGTGCTCTCGTGCAGGACGTCGTGGTCCTGGCGGTCGCGTTTCTCGAAGGCGACGCCCGCGCCGAAGCGGGTGTGCTTCAGCAGCAGGGTGGTGGCGTCGTCGGTGCGCAGCGCGCCCGGTTGGATGGGCAGGACCGAGAGCATCATGGAGCAGCCGATGTCCACGCCGACGCCGTAGGGGATGACGGCGTTCTCGGTGGCGAGCACCCCGCCGATGGGGAGGCCGTAACCGACGTGCGCGTCGGGCATGAGCGCTCCGGCGCGGCTGACGGGGAGGCGCATGGCGACGTCCATCTGACGGTGCGCGCCGGGGTCGATCAGGTCCGCGCCCCAGGTGGGGTAGGGGAGGGGCTGGGCGCGCAGGTCGCTGCCCCGGCGGGCGTCGAGGACGGCCTGCTGCGCGAGGAGTTCGGCGGCCAGCGGGGCGTACACGCCGCCCTCGGCGTACGCGGCGGGGTTCTGCTGCACGGCGCGTAGTTCGCTGAGGATGTCGTCGCGGGTCAGTCCGGCGGTTTCGCGCTGGGTGGCGGCGGTCTGGGCGAGGGCGATGGCTTTCTTTTCCAGGCCGAGTTTCACGAGGTGTTTGCCGTTCATGGGTGTCTCTCTTTCAGGTGGGTGGGGAGGCGACTGCGCCTCTGGGTGTGGAGCCTCCGGGTGTGGGTGTCCGGTCGCCGGGATCGCCGTCCGGGGCGTCGGCTGTGGTGCTGTCGGGTGTACCTGCGGGCATGGTCGCCTCCTTTCCCTGATCGGGTCTGGGTGAGTGTGCCGCGCGGGTGGGGCAGCGGGCATCCGCATGGTGGCGGATGGGCGGCGTAGGCCAGTGCCTACTCCGGCAGCTCGTCCAGTGGCGTGGGGTCGAAGCGGACCCGGTCGGGGATCAGCCGCCCGTTCTGCGCGCGGTACGTCAGGACGAGGCGGCCCGTGAACGCCCAGGCGCGTTGCACCTCGACCAGCGCGGTCAACTGGCCGCCCTGCACGGTCCAGCGGACCTGATCGCCGATGCGGGTCGCCTCACCGGGGGGCACGCCGGGCAGCGGGGGGAGCTTCACGCTGCGGCCCGGCAGCGTCAGGCTGTTCGCCCCGAAGCGGACCTGTTGCCGCAGGTACGGGACGGGCGGCGTGACCGGCCACTCGCGCAGGTCCGGGAGGCTCAGCACGTGGGCATCGAACACGGCCACGCCGGTCCCCTCGTCGGTCATCAGGGTCACGAGGACCTCGGGCCGGGCGTCGCCGGTCACGTCCGTGACGCTCAGGCCCGGCCAGAAGGTGGGATTGCTGATCGTCCGCCACTTGGGGAACGTGCGGCTGGTGCCTCCTGCGGTGACGCGCAGGCCGGTCAACCATCCGGCGCGTGCAGGCGCGGTGGTCTGCACGGTCACGGCAGGCCCTTCGTGCCGGGCGACGGTCGCCCCGGCGGGAATACCCCCCGTGGGCGTCGGGACCGGCACCTGCGCGGCGTGTGCGGGCAGAAGCGAGGCGGCAATCAGCAGGCAGAGGCGGCGCATGCCCCATCATGCCGGGTCAGCGGACGGCGGGGCGGCCCAGCGCGTCGGGGTGCACCTCGCGGGCCAGCGCGGGGGCGCGGCGGTCCAGGCGGAAGCCGAAGCCCGTCCAGTGCCACAGGCTCAGCGCTCGGGCGGGCGCGCCGGGCGCGGCGTAGGTGGTTTCCAGCGTGGCGAGCGTCCCGCCGGGCAGCACGGTCAGCGCCGAGACCGGCTGGAACAGGGCGCTGCCCACCCAGACCTCCCGGTACCGGCCGCCGCCCAGGGGGCGCAGGACCGCCACGTGACTGCTGAATCCGCGTGCGTCGCGGTTGCCCTGGATGGGCGTGGGGCGCGCGCTCCAGCGGGCGGTGTGCCAGTCGCGCCAGGGTCGCCACACGGCCAGTACGCATTCGGGGGTGCCGTCGCCGGTCACGTCGGCCAGGACGCCGGTTCGCACCTCCCAGTCGGGGGGGAGAGTCAGGGACGGGCAGGGCTGCGCGGGCTGCACGGCCGCACTGGTGGTCCAGTCGCCCGCCGGGGTGAGGCTGCGCCAGGGCAGACTGCCGCCGCCCGCGAGCGCGCCGCCCAGCAGCAGGGGCAGGAGCAGGGCGGATCCCTTCACCGGGCCTCCGGGCAGGCGGGGAGGCCCAGGCGGATCAGGGCCTGCGCTCGCTGCACGCCGCTGGCGGGGCTCACGCGGCCCGCGCGGGTACGGGTGGGGGCCGCGCAGGCACGGGTGACGTCCGGCAGGGGCACGCGCACCACCGCGCCGAGCTGCGCGGACGGGAACGGCTGGTCGAACAGCAGGTTCCCCAGGCTGTACAGTACCAGCGCCGCGCCGCGCGGCCCGGTCAGGACCTCGTGCCCCTGGAGGACGTGCGGGCCGCTCCCGGCGATCACGGTCGCTCCGGCCGCCACGAGTGCCCGCGCCTGCGTCCGCTGCCGGGCGGTGGTCAGGCCGTATTCCTCGCCCCAGTGCGGCAGGACGATCACGGTGTCCGCCCGCCGGGCCGCCGCGCGCACGGCGGCCAGCGGGAGGGACGTCGCGCCGTCGTCCAGCCACGCGAGCAGCGCGACCGGCTGCCCCCGCACCACGCTGAAGATCGGGGCGGCGGTGACCGGATGCAGGTTCGCGCGGCTCAGCGTGCCCCGCGACTGGGCCTGCCCGGCTGGCCCGGCATCCAGGCTGTGGTTGTTCACCACGCCCAGGTGAGTCAGGGCCCACAGGGCCGCCGCCGCGCCGGGAGAGGCGCGCAGGTCGATGCCCCGGGTCACGCGCGGCGCGTCCGTCAGGGGGGATTCCAGGTTCGCGGCGGTCAGGTCGGCGCGCAGCAGCGGCGCGATGGGCCGCAGCGTGGCGGGCCAGTCGGCGGCGTTCGCCTGCGCCACGCCTCGCGCGAGGCTCAGGTCCCCACCCAGCGCCAGCGTGACCACGCCGGACGCGGGGGCTTCCCGCCCGCCCGACGTGAGCAGCAGGCCCGCCAGCAGCGCGCAGGCGCGCTTCACTTCACGAGCACGCCGTCCAGCCAGGGGTGCGCGGGCGGCACCTTGCCCCGCTGGAGCTGCGCGCGCCACGCCTCGTCAGTCAGGCGGCCCGAGACGGGCACCGTAAACTCGTACTGCGAGTACACGCCGCCCCGCGCGACCTGCAGCCCGCCGCGTCCGTCGGGCACGACGGCGTACAGCTCGTGGATGAAGCCGGTGCCTTCCTCCAGGGCAACGACATTTCCCGTTCTGTCCCCGCCGGTGGCGACGTCCGCGACGACGGCGGCCATGGCGTCCTCGTCGAACTCGCTGGCGTTCTCGCCGTCCTGGGGGTCGGCACTGGCGGTCTTCATCTCCTCCAGCCACCCGCCGAAGTAGTGGATCTGGTCGTACCCCTCGGCGGTCAGGGGCGTGCCCGCCAGCTGCTTGGTGGTGGCGCGGCTCAGGACGCCCAGCATGTCGCGCAGCTTGTCGAGGCTCAGTTCAGTGCGTTCCGACAGGACCCCCTGGTCCTTCAGGACGCGCCGCGTCAGGGCCTCCAGCGTCTGCAGGCGTGCCCAGAGGGCCGGGTTGGGTTCCACGTATCCGCGTGGGGGTTCCGGGGGGTCCCCGCCGCCGCCCAGTTCGGCCATGGTCTGCTTGGCGTACAGGATGGTGTCGTGCCGCAGTTCCGTCCAGGAGCCCAGCGCGGTCAGCATGTCCTTGCGCGTCCAGGCGGGCGTGCGCATGAACGCCGGGTAGCGCGCGTCGCGCGCTTCGGGTTTCGCCAGCGCCTGCAGCGCGTACAGCCAGCCGCTGTACACGTTCGCGGTCCAGTCGCCCGGTTTGAGCGCGGCGAAGTTCGCGCGGAGCTTCGCCATGTTCGCCTCGTAGTTCGCGTACTTCGCCTGCCCGCTGCGGCGCAGTTCGTTCAGCGCGGCGTCGCTGCCCAGCACGGCCAGCAGGTCCAGGCCGCTGGGCAGCAGGCGCGGCTGCTCGTCCGTGCCGACCTCGCGGTACACGAGGCGCTGGAAGGCCGCGCCGTCCAGCGTGAAGCGCTGCCCCATCAGCCGGAAGCCCAGCGTCTGCGCGTCGCGCACCTCGCGGCCCTCGCCGGGTTTGGCGACGACCACGGCGCTGTTCACCTGCGGGGGCGGCAGTTTCCGCAACTCGGCCTGGAAGGCCGCCAGGACGGCCGGGTCCGCCAGTCGGCGCACCTGTCCGCCCGCCGCTGCCCGGAGGGCCTGCGCGTACTGGCGGTAGTTCAGGTCGTCGCTGCGACCCACGAGCAGCGCGGTCGGGTCGTAGATGCGCGCCCAGAGTTTCTGCGCCTCGGCGTTCGCGCCCATCAGCGACGTCAGCAGGCCCGCCACGCGCGTCTCGCTGGCCTTCTCCACCCGCAGGTTCATGCGGCCCAGCCACATCATGGTCCGGAAGTACCGTTTCAGCGCCTCGCTCCGGGTGTAGTGCCCGCGCGGCACGTACTGCGAGTAATCCTCCCGCAGCCCGCTGCCGCTGAAGATGGGGGAACCGGCGATGCCCTGATGCGCGTCGATCAGCTTCAGTTCCGCCGCCACCAGGGCCGCGACCTCGGCGGGCGGGGTCACGGCCGGATCCGCCAGTTTCTGCGCCACGGCCAGATACGCCAGCGTCAGCCGGGCGTCGGCCTCCAGCGGCGTGCCCTTCAGGGCCGTCAGCTGCCGCCGCGAGTCCGCCACGAGCAGCGCGGTCAGGCGGCGCGCGGCGGGCGCCAGGGACTCGCGTTCCAGGTCGCGCAGCAGCTTGTCGAAGATCAGGTGGTACACGTGCAGCGTCGCGTCGGCCGTGACGAACACCGGCTGCTCCGCGTAGCGGGTGCTCTCGTACACGGCGTCGAACTGCCGCCACTGCGCGGGCGTGATCACGAAGCCGCTGCGGGACAGCGCCGAGCGCTGCGCGGCGTTCAGGCCGGGCAGGTCCAGGTCGGCGTTCCCGCTGACCAGTGGCGACTTCAGGGGCCCCAGGTTCACGGGGAGCGAGTACGGCGTGGGGACGGCCAGGGCGCTGCCCAGCAGGCTGACGGTCAGGACGCATGCAAGAGGACGCATGCGGTCGTCATACCACGCCGCTGGGCGCCCGGTCAGCTCAGGTGCAGGGCGTCCGCGGCCTCCTGCGTCTCGTTCCAGGGAATGGTCTCGTGGGCGCGTTCCAGGGTGTCCTCTGGGCCCTTCCCGGCCAGCAGGACCGTGTCGCCGGGCTGCGCGAGCCGGATGGCAGCGCGGATGGCGTCCCGGCGGTCGGGAATGGACTGGAAGTTGGTGTGTCCGGCTTCCTGCGCGCCGCGTGCCATCTCACGCAGGATGTCAGCCAGCGGGGTGTCGCGGCAGTCCTCCTCGGTGAAGATCGCGTGGTCCGCGAGGCGGGTGGCGACCTCGCCCAGCGGGGCGCGCTTGCCGGGGTCGCGCGGCCCGCCCGCCGAGCCGAGCACCACGATCAGGCGGCCCGCCGTGGTGGTGCGCAGGGTGCCCAGCGCCTTCTCGAGGCTGGGGGGCGTATGCGCGAAGTCCACGACGACGCGCCGCCCGCGCGTGTCCGGCACGAGTTCCATGCGGCCCGGCACGCCCCGGAACGACGCGAGGCCCGCCACCAGCGCCTCCCAGTCCGCGCCGAGGTGCGCGGCGGCGGCCATGGCGGCCAGGGCGTTCGCGACGTTGAAGCGCCCGATCATCGGCAGGTGCGCGTCGAACTCGCCCAGCGGACTGATCACGTGGAAGTGCAGCCCCGTGCTGCGTTCCTCGATGTCGGTGGCGCGCCAGTCGGCGTGCTGCCCCTCGGCGGAGTAGGTGATCTCGGCGGGGGCGACGCCGCGCAGCTGCGCGGTCCAGGGGTCGTCCACGTTCAGTACCGCGAACGGCGCGGCCTCGACCAGTCGGCGTTTGTCCGCGAAGTAGTTCTCCAGGGTGCCGTGGAAGTCCAGGTGTTCGCTGCTCAGGTGCGTCCAGACCGCCACGTCCCACGCGACGCTCCGCACGCGCTCCAGGGCGAGGGCGTGACTGCTGGCCTCCAGCACCGCCGCGTCCGCGCCCGCCGCGACCATGTCGGCCAGGGTGGCCTGCACCTGCGGGGCCTCGGGGGTCGTGAAGTGCGCCGGGAAGTGCCGCAGCGTCCCGTCCGGCAGTTCATACCCGACGGTGCTCAGGAGGCCGGTGCGCTGTCCGGCGGCGCGCAGCAGGTGCCGGGCCAGCCAGCTGGTGGTGGTCTTGCCGTCCGTGCCGGTCACGCCCACCACCCGCAGGTCACGGCTGGGGTGCCCGGCGAGCGCGGCGGCAGCGTCCGCCAGCGCGGCGCGGGCACTGGTGACGCGCAGGTACGGCAGGGGGCTCGTCACGCCGTCCGGGAGGCCCTCGCCGATCACGGCCACCGCGCCCGCCTGCGCCACCCGGTCCATGAAGCTGTGCCCGTCGAAACGCGCCCCGCGGATCGCCACGAACGCCGAGCCGGGCTGCACCCAGTCGGCATTGTGCGTGACCCCCGTCACCTCCGGGTTCAGCTCCGGGCCAACAGGGGTCAGGTGGGCGTGCAGGTGGTCGGCCAGCTCGGCAAGGCGCATGCCGGGATCATAGCGGGCCGCCACCTGATACGGATTCCGTTTGTTTCGCCAACAATCCGGAACTTCACCGGATTGCCGGCTGCACGTCCGGAACCCGTTTCTCTCCTTCTCGCCTCCGCTCGGATTGAATGGGCTTTGCAGCCCATTCAATCGGAGTCCGTATGAGCCCCTCAGCGTTGGCGGGTGTACAGGCCGCTGAACGTCACGTTCAGGCCCCCGCACGCGCCGTTGTCCAGCGCGACCAGCCACGGGCCGACCGGCCACAGGCTCAGCTCGCAGCCGTCTGCTGCGGTCTGCCACGCGCCGCCCCGGCGGGTCAGGGTCCCGTCCACCTCGCCCAGGTTCGCGCTGCCGCCGGGCGTCGGGTACAGCGCGTCCCCCTTCACCCGCCACGTGCCGGCGGCCGTCTTCGCGAGGATCAGGGTGCCCGTCCCGGACTTCCAGGTGCCGCTCAGGGCGGGACTGGCGGGCACGTTCTGCACCTGCATGGTGTTCAGGTACCCGCCCACGCCGGTCGGCACGCCGCCCCGCACGAAGTAGCTGCAGCGCCGACCGTTCACGGCGGGCCCCTGCAGGAGCAGGTCGCCCTGGACCACGTACGCCCTGCCCGGCTGGCCGCCGGCGTCGGTGAACACGGCGCGGCTGGCCGACACGCGGGCGGCCCGCAGGTCGCCGGGATCCAGGGTCAGCCAGTCGGGGCAGCCCAGCTGGGTCGCCGGGGCGGATGCGGGCGCTCCCTGGGCGTGGGCGAGCGGGGTGGGGGCGGCAGCGCCCAGCAGGGCCAGGGTCAGGACGGAACGGGACAGGGCAGGCATCCCGGTCAGCGTATCGGGCGGCAGGACGGCGCGCCGCCTCATCTGACCGGGCATCCGGTTGCGGGCCTGTCAGCGCAGCAGCGGCAGCCCGTAGCCGTTGGCCTGCACGCGCTGGCACACCCACTCGAAGGCCTGCGGGTCCGCCACGAAGTCCAGCTGGTCGCCGGGCACGCGTACGACCGGGCAGGCGTCGAAACCCGCGACCCAGCTGTCGTACAGGCGATTCAGGCCGCCCAGGTACGCCTCGGGGATGTCCTGCTCGTAGGCGCGGCCGCGCTGCGCGATGCGCCGCTTCAGGGTGGGGAGGCTCGCGTCGATGTGGATCAGCAGGTCCGGGACGCGCAGGGCGGGCAGCACGCCCTCGTACAGGCTGCGGTACGTGGCCCAGTCGCGTTCCTCCATCTGCCCGCTCTCGTAGAGGTTGCGCGCGAAGATGTTCGCGTCCTCGAACACCGTGCGGTCCTGGATGACGTAGCGGGCGCCGGTCACGAGGTTCAGGTGCTGCTCCAGCCGCCGCGACAGGAAGTACACCTGCGAGTGGAAGGAGTAGCGGCGCATGTCGCCGTAAAAGTCCTCCAGATAGGGGTTCTCGGCGTAGGGTTCGTACACGGGGCGCAGGCCGTAGCGCCCGGCGAGCATGCGGGTCAGGGTGCTCTTGCCGCTGCCGATGTTCCCGGAGATCGCGAGGTACATCAGTCGGCGGCCTGTCCGGCGCGCAGGGCCTCGTCGATGCGGGCCAGGAGGCCGCGCTCGTCGTCCGGGTTGTTCACGAAGTCGATCCCGGCCGCGTCGATGATCAGGTGCGGGTGCGGGTACGTGCGGAAGTACTCGTCGTACCGCCCCGTGAGGTTGGCGAGGTACTCGGCCTGCATGTCCTGCTCGAAGGGGCGGCCGCGCAGCGCGATGCGGCGCAGCAGCTCGTCGGTGTCGGCGCGCAGGTACACCACGAGGTCCGGGGTGGGCAGGCGCGGCGACAGGTGCGAGTACAGGTCCTCGTACAGCGCGAACTCGGCGTCGCGCAGGTTCATGGACGCGAAGATGAAGTCCTTGTCGAACAGGTAGTCGCTGACGACCGAGTCGCGGTACAGCCCGGGCTGCCACAGCGCCGAGAGCTGCTTGAAGCGCGAGAGCAGGAAGAACGCCTGCACCTGGAAGGAGTACGCCTCGGGCTGCTCGTAGAATTTCGCCAGGAAGGGGTTCTCCTCGACGATCTCCAGGTTCAGTTCGGCGTTCTGACGCGCGGCGAGCCGCCGGGCGAGGCTTGTTTTCCCGACCCCGATGGGCCCTTCGACGACAACGTACATGGCAGGGCTGAGCATAGCGTCCCCCGCGAGTCTCAAGGGTGGATGAAGACCTTGACACGCGCGGGGGGACCGGGAGGGGAGGGGGGACGAGACATGGAGGATGGGTGGATTCCACCCTCGCCCCTCTATTCCCCGTCCTCTTTCTTCTTGTCTTTCAGGCGTCCGGCGTCTTTTGCGGCGCGGGTCAGGAGGTACTCGATCTGGGCGTTGACGCTGCGCAGGTCGTCCGCGGCCCAGCGTTCCAGCGCGGCGTACAGCTCCGGGCTGATGCGCAGGGGGAAGTTCTTGCGCGGCGGCATGGCTAGTACAGGCTACCGGCGTTCACGACCGGTTGTGTCCCGCGCTCGCTGGTCAGGACGACGAGCAGGTTGCTGACCATCTGCGCCTTGCGTTCCTCGTCGAGCTGCACGATGTCCTGCTCGCTGAGTTCCTTCAGGGCCATCTGCACCATGCCCACGGCGCCCTGCACGATCTGCTGCCGGGCGGCGATGATCGCGCTGGCCTGCTGGCGCTGCAGCATCGCCCCGGCGATCTCGGGGGAGTACGCGAGGTGCGACAGGCGCGCTTCGAGCACCTCCACGCCGGCGTGGCGCAGGCGGGCGGCGAGTTCGCGGCCCAGCGCCTCGGCGACCTCGTCGGCGTTGCCACGCAGGCTCATGCCCGCGCCGTCGTACTCGTCGTAGGGGTACTGGCTGGCGAGGTGCCGCAGCGCCGTCTCGCTCTGGATGGCGACGAACTCGGCGTAGTCCTCGACGTCGAACACGGCGCGGGCGCTGTCCACGACCCGCCAGACGATCACGGCGGCGATCTCGATGGGGCTCCCGGCGGCGTCGTTCACCTTCAGGCGTTCGCTGTTGAAGTTGCGGATCCGCAGGCTGACGCTCTTTCGCACCGTCAGGGGGTTGGTCCAGTACAGGCCGTTGCGGCGTTCGGTGCCCACGTAGCGGCCGAACAGGGTGAGGTTGGTCGCCTGGTTGGGCTGCACGATGAAGAAGCCGAACGGGATGAGGCCGAGCAGCGCCAGGACCGGGAGCAGGGCCCAGTACCCGGACGTGATGTACAGCGCGCCAGTGCCCACCATGGCCAGCAGCCACACCAGGAAGACCGGGATGCCGGGCAGGCCGAAGGCGGGGCGTTCGGCGCTGGCGACGCCGCTGCGGGTGGAGACGCCGCCCTGCGGAGCGGGAACGGGAGCCTGTTGCAGTTCGTTCATGATGGAACCTCCGGGCGATCTCGAATGACTATCAAAGTGATATCACTTTGAACCCGAGTCCACCAGGGGGCGCGGCCCGCGAGCGCGGACGGCCACCCCCGCCCCACCCCCGGCAGGGGACGCCCGCAGCGTCAACGTTCCCGCAAGGCCGCCCGGCCCGCGCGCCGGTACGCTGAGCGGATGAGAACCGTCGTGCTGATCGTCGTGCTGGTGCTGCTGGGCCTGTTCGCCGTGCTGAACACCAACGCGCTGATGTTCCCCCACACGCTGAGCCTGGGGTTCGTCACGTACACCGGCGTGCCCATGGGCCTGATCCTGCTGATCGTGGCGACCCTCCTGACCCTGGTCTTCTACTTCTGGGCGGGCATCACGGGCCTGCGCGCCCAGGCGGACAGCGCCAAGCTGCTGCGCGACATGGAAGCCCTGCGGACCAGCCTCGACCAGCAGGAGGGCAGCCGCTTCGCGCAGCTCCAGACGCACCTCGACGAGCGCTTCCGGGTCCTGGGCCAGGGCAGCGGCGGCGCGGACGTCGCCGCCCTGAACGCCCGCGTGGACGCCCTGCAACGCGACCTGAACGTGCAGCTGGCGCAGATGGACGACTACCTGAAGACCAAGCTGGGCTGAGACGGACTCCGGTTGAAAGGTCTGCAAAATCTTTCGACCCGAGCGGACTCGGAGAACTGCGCAGCAGAGCGAGCGGGAGAGAAGCGGGTTCCGGGCGTGGAGTTGACAGATCGGAAGACTACCGATCTGTCAACGAAACAAACGGAATCCGTATGAGGTGCGGGCGCCGGGCGGCGCGGCTGGACGCTCCTTGCACCCGGTGCAAACCGCGCGGGCCGCGCCGCCTAGAATGCCCACGGAGGAGTACACCGCATGGCCCTTGACCGTTTTTTCCGCCGCCGTCGCCCCCAGCAGCAGCCGGGCACGGACGTGCCTGACCTGTGGACCCAGTGCCCCGCCTGCAAGGAAGGGGTGTACAACCGCGACCTCGAAGCGGGCGCCTACGTGTGCCCCAAGTGCGGGCACCACATCCGCCTCGACGCCGCTCAGCGCGTGCAGGTGCTGCTCGACGAGGGCAGCTTCACGCAGCTGTCCGGCCGGGTGCAGCCCACCGACGCCCTGAACTTCCAGGACACCGAGGCCTACACCGACCGCCTGCGCCGCGCGCAGAAGAAGACCGGCCGTCCCGACGCGATCCTGACCGGGACCGGCACCATCCTGGACGTGCCGGTCACGCTGGCCGTCATGGACTTCGCCTTTTCCGGGGGCAGCATGGGCAGCGTCGTCGGTGAGGAGATCGCCCGCGCCGCCGAGCACGCCGCCGCGCACGGCACGCCCCTGATCATCGTGACCGCCAGCGGCGGGGCGCGCATGCAGGAGAGTGCGCTGTCCCTGATGCAGATGGCCAAGACCACCGTCGCCCTGGAAGGCCTGACCGAGCGGGGCCTGCCGTACGTCAGCCTGCTCACCGACCCCACCACGGGCGGCGTGACCGCCAGCTTCGCGACCATCGCGGACGTGATCGTCGCCGAGCCCGGCGCGCTGATCGGCTTCGCGGGCCCGCGCGTGATCCAGCAGACCATCCGCCAGAACCTCCCCGAGGGCTTTCAGCGCGCCGAGTTCCTGCTGGAGCACGGCATGGTGGACGCCGTCGTGGACCGCCGCGAGCAGCGCGCGTACCTCGCGTCCCTGCTGGGCCTGCTGACCCGCCGCGAGGTGAGCGCGTGACCGCCCCCATCGACACCCTGAAGGAACTCGAGGCCCGCGTGCGCGACCTGGAAGTCACTGCCCAGAAGACCGGGCAGAACCTCGACGCCGCCCTGACCCCCCTGCGGGCCGAGGTGGACCGCCTGCGCGCCGCGCAGCCCAGGGTCACCCCGACCCGCTGGGAACGGGTGCAGCTGGCCCGCGCGCAGGGCCGCCCCACCGCGCTGGACTACGTGGACCGCCTGTGCACCGAGTTCACCGAACTGCACGGCGACCGCCGCTACGGCGACGACCCCGCCCTGATCGGCGGTCCTGCCCGCTGGCAGGGCGTGCCCGTCATGCTGCTGCTGCAGCAGAAGGGCCGCGACACCAAGAGCAAGATCAAACGCCGCTTCGGCAGCGCCAACCCCGAGGGCTACCGCAAGGCCGTGCGCCTGATGGACCTCGCGGACAAGTTCGGGCTGCCCGTCGTGGCCCTCGTGGACACCCAGGGCGCCTACCCGGGCCTGGAGGCCGAGGAACGCGGCCAGGGCTGGGCGATCGCCGAGAGCATCCGCCGCATGCTGAACCTGCGCGTGCCGGTCGTGAACGTCGTCATCGGTGAGGGCGGCTCGGGCGGCGCGCTCGCCATCGGCGTGGGGAACCGCGTCCTGATTCAGGAGAACGCGTGGTACTCCGTGATCTCCCCGGAAGGCGCCGCGAGCATCATCTGGAAGGACGCCAGCAAGGCCCCCCTGGCCGCCGAGGCGCTGCGCCTGACCGCCCCGGACCTCCTGAAACTCGGGATCGTCGAGGAAGTCATTCCCGAACCCACCGGCGGCGCGCACCAGAATGCCGACGAGGCCGCCCGCGCCGTCGGCGAGGCCGTCACCCGGCACCTGCGGGAACTCGCCGCGCAGGACGCCGCGACCCTGCGAACTGACCGGGCCGCGCGCTTCCGCCGTCTGGGTGCCTACACCGAAACGCCCTGACCCACCCCACCCGGCGCGGACCCGTCACTGATCGGGCGGTCCGCGCCTGTTCTGGCAGGGCGCGGCTATGCTCGGGCATGCCTGACCTGCCCACCCTGCTCGCCTTCAGCGCCGCCGCGCTGGCCCTGATCCTGATTCCCGGTCCCAGCGTGCTGTACATCGTGGCGCGCAGCCTGCATCAGGGGCGGCGCGCCGGGCTGGTGTCCGCGCTGGGCGTGCAGACCGGCGGACTGGTGCACGTCCTGGCCGCCACGCTGGGCGTCTCGGCGCTGGTGCTGTCCAGCGCGCTGCTGTTCAGCGTCCTGAAGTGGGTGGGGGCCGCGTACCTGATCGTGCTGGGCATCCGCACCCTGCGCGCCCCCACCCCGGACGCCCTGACCGTCACCGTGCCGGACGCGCCGCCCCTGACGCGAATCTACCGGCAAGGGGCCGTCGTGAACGCCCTGAACCCCAAGACGGCGCTGTTCTTCCTGGCGTTCCTGCCGCAGTTCGTGCACCCCGGTCACGGGCCGGTGTGGGCGCAGACCCTCACGCTGGGGCTGGTGTTCCTGGGCCTCGCCACCCTGAGTGACGGCGCGTACGCCCTGCTGGCCGGCAGCCTGGGGCAGCGCTGGCAGGGAAGCCGCACCTTCGCCCGGCGGCAGCAGCAGGTGTCCGGCGGGGTGTACGTCGCGCTGGGTGTGGGCACCGCCCTGATCCCCCACGGGTCATGAGGGCCGGGGCAGGTCGGCCAGCGCCGCCACGCTGAGCGCCGCGCCGCCCGCCAGCGCCCGCTCGCGCACGCGCGGGTGCGCGTGGACGTGCCACGCGCTCAGGCCCGCCGCGACCGCACCGCGCACGTCATGCTCCGGGCTGTCCCCCACGTACGCGCCCGCCCCGGCAGGCAGACCCAGGGCGTCCAGCATCACCCGGAACGGCAGGGGATCGGGTTTCAGCGCGCCCACCTCCCCCGCGATGACCACCACCTCGAACACGTCAGGGAGGCAGGCCTGCACCCGCGCCCGCTGCGCCGCGCCGTCGTACGCGTTGGACAGCAGCGCCAGCCGCACCCCGGCTCCCCGCAGGTCACGCAGCAGCTCCGCCGCGCCCGGCATGGGCACCGTCGCCGCGACCAGCGCCCGCGTGTACAGGCCCAGGTGCTCCTCCGTCAGCGTCACGCCGTATGCCGTGAGCGTCCGCCCCAGCCGCTCGGCATCCTGCCGCAGCGGGTCAGCCTGCCCGGCCTCCACCCGGTCGTGGAAGGCCATGATCTCGTCCACGGCGCGATTCTCGAACGCTGCTGGCGGCACGTCCGGGCAGGCCGCGCGCCGCAGCGTGTCCAGCGCATGAATGTCCGCCGCGACGAAATCCGTCAGCGTGCCGTCGAAATCGAAGGCCAGGAAGCGCAGCGGAGCGGGCAGGTCGGGACGCACCCCGGCAGCCTACCCGCCCCACCTCGTGCGCGCTGCTTCAGCCGAGCATGTCGAGTTCCTGAACGCCGCTCAGGAATTCGCGTTGCGGGTACTCGTCCGGGTCGAAGCCTCGGTCGCCCTCGGCGGGCGTGACGCTCAGGGACGCGAAGTCGAACAGGTCGCGGTCCATCAGGTGGCTGGGCGTCACGCGGGTCAGGGCGCGGGCGATGTTCGTCAGGCGGCCCGGGTGTTCCCGCTCCCAGCCTTCGAGCATCTCGCCGACCACCTTGCGCTGGAGGTTCTCCTGGCTGCCGCAGAGGTTGCAGGGAATGATAGGGAACTGGCGTGCCTGGGCGTAGCGGATGATGTCGGCCTCCGCGACGTACGCCAGGGGGCGAATGACGACGTTGGTGCCGTCGTCGCTCTGGAGTTTGGGCGGCATGGCCTTCAGGCGCGCGCCGAAGAACAGGTTCATGAACAGCGTTTCCAGGATGTCGTCGCGGTGGTGGCCCAGCGCGATCTTCGTCGCGCCGATCCTGCGGGCGTGGGCGTACAGGATGCCGCGGCGCAGGCGGCTGCACAGCGCGCAGGTGGTCTTGCCCTCCGGCGTCTTCTCCTTGACGACGCTGTACGTGTCCTCGGTCAGGATGTCGAAGCGCACGCCCAGTTCCGTCAGGTAGCGGGGCAGGACGTCCTTCGGGAAGCCCGGCTGGCCCTGGTCGAGGTTCACGGCGACGATCTCGAAGTCGATGGGGGCCTTCTTCTGCAGGTGCAGCAGCACGTCCAGCAGGGTGTAGCTGTCCTTCCCGCCGGACAGGCAGACCATCACGCGGTCGCCGTCCTCGATCATGCGGTAGTCGCCGATGGCCTGTCCCACCCCCTTCACGATCGTCTGGAAGAGGCGGGGGTCGGTGGTAGAGGTGGGGGCAGTCTGGGTCATGGCGCGCTAACGGGTCATGGTACGCGCTGCGGGGCGGGGCAAGTGTTCCCTGCCTCGCCCCGCCCCCCCGCCCGGGGGCCCGCAAGCCACAAGGGACGCTCATGCTTTCTGTGGACGGCGTAGCGGCCCGCGCGTGGCAGACTGCCTGTCATGACGGCCCCCGCCGCCCCCTCCACCGCCACCCCATTCATTGCCTCCGGGGCCGCAGCTTCCGTTCAGACTCACCCGCTAGAGTGGCGCGGATGAGAGCGTTCAATGTCCTGGGCGGCGTCCTGCTCGCCGGAGCGGTCGGCGTGGGCGGCCTGTGGGTCGCCTGGGGCCGCGACCTGCCCAGCGTGTCCGACCTGGACGTCCTGGAATTCAGCGGGCAGACCCGCGTGTACGACCGCGCCGGAACGCTGGTCGGCACCCTGACCCCCAGCCTCAGCAGTGGCGGCAGCGTGAACCGCGACCTGCTCAAGGCCGGGCAGATCAGCCCCTGGCTGCAGAAGGCGGTCGTGACCAGCGAGGACCGCCGCTTCTACCAGCACGGCGGCGTGGACGTGATCGGCATCGGGCGCGGCCTCCTGAAGGGCCTGCTGAAAAACGACCTGGAGGGCGGCAGTTCCATCACGCAGCAGGTCGTGAAGAACACCCTGCTCGCCGACCTGCAGGGCGCGCGCACCGCGGAACGCAAGTTCAAGGAGGCGGTCCTGGCCTACCAGCTGGAACGCAACTTCGACAAAAAGCAGATCCTGAACGCGTACCTGAACGTCATCTACTGGGGCGACGGCGGAAACCGCGACATCATCGGGGCGGGCGGCGCCGCGCACGCGTACTTCGGGAAGGACGCGTCGGAACTGAACCTCGCCGAGAGCGTGTACCTCGCCACGATCATCCCCGCCCCGAACCGCCGCTACAAGGAATTCAAGTCGTACCGCCCCCTGATGAAGAGCCTGCTGGACCGCATGGTCGAGGACGGGCAGGTCACGCAGGCCGAGGCGGACGCCGCCTGGAAGACCCCCATCTACCCCGCCGGGTGGCGCATCGGCTGGAACGCGGACGGCACGCTGCGCACCGCAAACCTGGAACGCCCGGACCGCCTGGGCGAGAACCTCCAGCGGACCGAGGGCGCGCAGCGCTACCCGAACTTCTACTACCTGCAGGCGGTGGAAAAGGAACTGCTGCCCCTGATCGGCCGCAAAGCGCTGTATGGAGGCGGGAAGATCTACACCGGCATGAGTGCCCAGGCGCAGGCGGCCGCCGAGCAGGCCAGCCGCGGCGCGCGCCTGCCCGACGGCGCCACGCTGGGTGCGGCGCTGGTCCGCCCGGACAGCGGCGAGGTGCTGGCCCTGGTCGGGCAGAAACTCACGGACGCGCGGCCCAGCGACTGGAACAACGCCACGCAGGCCCGGCGGCAGGTGGGCAGCAGCGTCAAGCCCCTGCTGTACGCCCTGGCGCTCGAGAAGGGCTGGAAGCAGAGCGACACCGTCCTTGACGCGCCCATCCAGGGCGACTACCAGCCCATGAACTACAACCGCCGCTGGACCGGCCGGTACGTCACCCTGCGCTACTCGCTGGACCACAGCCTGAACCTCCCCACCGTCCGGATCGGGCAGGAACTCGGCATTCCGACCTTCGAGGCGAAACTGCGCGACCTGGGCCTCACGCCCCCCGCGAACGCCGGACTGTCCCTGACCATCGGCACGCTGGAAGCCAGCCCGCTCCAGATGGCGTCCGCGTACGCCACCTTCGCCAACGGCGGGCTGTACTACGCGCCCACGCTGGTCCGCAAGGTCGAGGACCCGCGCGGCAAGGTCATCTACACCCGCGCCGCCCCCACCCCGAAACGCGTGTGGGACGCCCGGGCCGCCTGGCTGGGCCTGGACATGTTGCGCGGCGTCGTCAACGACCTGACGGCGTCCCAGGGGGGCCTCGCCACGCGCGCCCTGATTCCCGGCTGGCCCGTCGGCGGGAAGACCGGCACCACCAACGACATCAAGGACCTGTGGTTCGCGGGCGTGACCCCCACCGTCGCCGGGGCCGTCTGGGTCGGGAAGCAGGAGGGCGGGGCGCTGCCCGACTGGGCGTACAGCGGCGAGATCCCCACGCCCATCTGGCAGCAGGCCGTGGCGGGCGCACTGGCCGGGCAGCCCGAGGCTGCCTTCCGCGAGCCGGACGGCGTCACGTACCGCGTCGTGCGGAACGTGAACATGGCCTTCCGCACCGAGGAGGCCGACAACGACCCCGTCGCCCGCGACGGCAGCGGCAGCACCAGCGGGTTCTTCGGCCGCCGCCGCCAGCCCACGCGGCCCGCGCAGCCCAGCCCGGCGCCCGACCCGGAACCCGCGCCCGTCCCCACCGAGGAGGTCGCGGCCCCCGAACCCACCCCCGAGGCGACCGCCGAGCCCACCCCAGTGGACGCCATTCCCGCCACGCCCGAACCGGAACCCACCCCCACCCCCGAACCGGTCACGCCGGACCCCGCCCCGGAGGTGCCGGTGCAGAACCCGCCCGAACCGCTGCCGGTCGAACCCGACCCCACCGTCATCCCGGATCAGAACCCCGGCGATCAGGGCGAGACCCCCGCCGACCCGACCACCCCGGACGGGCAGGACACCACCGACCCCGCAGGCGAGATTCCCCCGCTGAACTGACCCCGGGCAGGAACAGGGCCGCCCCCGCGCTCTACACTGCGCGCATGACGGCCCTGTTCTGGCTGATGTCCCTGCTGGCCGCCGCGCTGGCGTTCGGCAGCGTCCTGCTGCTCACCCGCGACCTGCCGCGCGTGTCCATTCCCGGCATCGTGGGCGAGGTGCTGACCTTCGCGCTGCTGGGCGCCCTGCTGCTGCTGGACGCGCCCCTGGCGACCCTGCTGCCCGCCCTGATCGCCGGACTGATCGGCACCGCCTTTGGGCTGTACCGGTTGCTGAACCGCTAGGGGAGGGGTGTGGGGTGTGGGCTGTGGGTTGTAGGAAGGGCAGAAGGAGGGGGGCGTGCGATTGATCCGCACGCCCCCTCCTTCAACTGTCAACGTTCAACCTGCGACCCTGATCCTCAGTCGCGGCGGGGTGGGCGGCCGCCACGGTCGCCGCGGTCGCCGCTGCGGGCGGGGCGGGGTTCGCGGGGGGCGATCTTGCCTTCGAGTTCGGGGCGGATCAGGTCGATCTTGCCGCGGTCGTCGATGTTCGCGATCTTCACGCGCAGCTTGTCGCCGACGTTCAGGACGTCCTCGACGGCATTGATGCGTTCCTCGCTCATCTGGCTGATGTGCAGCATGCCGTCCTGGCCGGGGAACAGGTTGACGAACGCGCCGAAGGGGGCGGTCTTGACGACGGTGCCGTCGAATTCCTCGCCGACCTTCGCCTCGCGGGTGATGCCCTCGATGCGGGCCTTGACGGCCTCGGCGGCTGCGCCGTCCGCGCTGAAGATGCGGATGGTGCCGTCCTCTTCCACGGTCACCTGGGCGCCCATGGCTTCGAGTTCGCGGATCTGTTTGCCGCCGGGCCCGATGACCTTGCCGATCAGTTCGGGGTTGATCTTGATGCTGACGATGCGGGGCGCGGTGGGGCTCAGTTCGGCGCGGGGCGCGGCGAGCACCTCGGCCATCTTGCCGAGGATGTGCAGGCGACCCTCGCGGGCTTGCGCCAGGGCTTCACGCATGACCTGGGGGGTGATGCCGCCCACCTTGATGTCCATCTGCAGGGCGGTGATGCCGTCGGCGGTGCCGCACACCTTGAAGTCCATGTCGCCCAGCGCGTCTTCCAGACCCAGGATGTCGGTCAGGACGCGGTACTTGTCGCCTTCCATGACCAGACCCATCGCGACGCCCGCCACGGGGGCCTTGATGGGCACGCCGGCGTCCATGAGGGCCAGCGTGCCGGAGCAGACGGTCGCCATGCTGCTCGACCCGTTGGATTCCAGCACCTCGCCCACGAGGCGGATGACGTACGGGAACTCCTCGAAGGTGGGCAGCACGGCGCGGATGGCGCGCTTGGCGAGGTTGCCGTGCCCGATCTCACGGCGGGACTGGCCGCCCATGCGCTTGACCTCACCCGTGCTGTAGGGGGGGAAGTTGTAGTGCAGCAGGAACTTGTCGCCGGTCTCGGTGGTCAGGTCGTCCACGAGGATCTCGTCGCGTTCGGTGCCCAGGGTCGCCACGCCGAGCACCTGCGTCTCGCCGCGCGTGAAGATCGCGCTGCCGTGCGCGCGGGGCAGCGCCCGCGTCTCGATCCAGATGGGCCGCACGGTGCGGCTGTTGCGGCCGTCGGCGCGCAGGTCGTCTTCGAGGATCAGGCGGCGCAGTTCCTGCTTCTCCACCTTCCCGAAGGCGCTCTTGAGTGCCGCGAGGCGCTCCTCGGCACCCTCGACCTCACCGTCAGGGATGCGCGCCTGGATCAGGCGGTCACGCAGCGCCTTGATGGCCGCCGAGCGGTCCTTCTTCTTCGCGGTCAGCAGCGCGTCGCGCAGGCCCGCGGCGCGCGCCGCCTCGGCCAGTTCCGGCACGAGGTCCGTGCTGAGGTCGCCGTCGGCCAGGAAGTTGAACTTCTCCTGGCCCAGCTCGGCGCGCATCTGCTCGATCAGCGTCAGGACGCCCTGCATCCCGGCGTGCGCGAACTCGATCGCGGCCACCAGATCTTCCTCGGCGACGTTCTGCGCGCCCGCCTCGACCATCATCACGGCGTCGCGGGTGCCCGCCACGACGAGGTCCATGCGGCTGCGCTCGAGCTGGTCGGCGGTGGGGTTCAGCACGAACTGCCCGTCGATCTGGCCCACGCGCACGCACGCGGTCGGGCCGTTCCAGGGAATGTCGCTGATGCTCAGCGCCGCCGACGCGCCGATGGGGCCCAGCACGTCCGGCAGGTTCTGCTGGTCGGCGCTGAGGACCGTGATGATCACCTGCGTCTCGTGGCGGTAGCCCTTGGGGAACAGCGGGCGGATCTGACGGTCGGTGATGCGCGCTGACAGGATCGCCTTCTCGCCGGGGCGGCCCTCGCGGCGGTGGAAGCTGCCGGGAATCTTCCCGACGGCGTAGTGACGCTCCTCGAACTCCACCGTCAGCGGCAGGAAGTCCAGGGTGCTCTTCTCTTCACGGGCCTGCGCGGTCACCAGCACGACCGTGTCGCCGTAGCGCAGGGTCACGGAGCCGCTCACCAGCTTGGCGAGCTTGCCCGTCTCGATGCTCAGTTCGCGCTCCCCGAGCATCGTCTTGTAAGTCTTTCCGATCATGAAATCCAGTCTATCCCGCCCGGACAGGCCCGCGCCGTGACGCGCGGCAACCTCTGCGCCACCCGGCGCGTAGACGGAGGCATGACACACATGCTGGAACTCACGGTGAACGTGGCGGGTCAGGTTCTGGAGGCCGGGCCGTTCTCGAAACGCTGGACGCTGCGCTGGCTGGCCGTGCTGTGCGCGGCGGGCGCGGCGCTGCTGGGCAGTGGGTGGCTGGGGGGACTGGCCGCCGGCGCGCTGCTGCTGTCCCTGAAGATCCGCTGAAGTCATCCCGGGGGGCGGGCGTGGCAGAGTGCGGCCATGACCGTACCGAAGTTCGGACTGGGAACGTTCCGCCTGAAGGATGACGTGGTGCGCCGCGTGGTCGCGGACGCGCTGGAGCTGGGCTACCGCGCCATCGACACGGCGCAGGGCTACGACAACGAGGGCGAGATCGGCGAGGTGCTCGCCGCGAGTGGCGTGCCGCGCGCGGACGTGTACCTCACCACGAAGATCAAGCCCGCCAACTACCGCCGGGACGCGCTGCTGGACAGCCTGCGCGTCAGCCTGGAGAAGCTGCGCGTGGAGCAGGTGGACCTGACCCTGATCCACTGGCCGGTCCCGAACGGCGAGGTGCGCCCCGAGGAGTACCTCGCGGCGCTGGCCGAGGCGCGCGAGCAGGGCCTGACGCGCGAGATCGGCGTGTCGAACTTCAACATCGCGGGGCTGCGCCGGGCCCGGGAGATCCTGGGTGGCGTGCCGCTGGCGACGAATCAGGTGGAGATCCACCCGTACCTTCAGAACCGAAAACTGGTGGAATTCGCCCGTTCAGAGGGTCTGCACCTCACGTCGTACATGACGCTGGCGGTCGGGAAGGTCATGGACGACCCGGTGCTGCGTGACATCGCCGGGTCGCACGGCGCGAACCCCGCGCAGGTGGCCCTCGCGTGGGCGCTGGCGCAGGGGTTCAGCGTGATTCCCAGCTCCACGAAACGCGAGAACCTCGCCGGGAACCTCCGGGCGCAGGACCTCCAGCTGACCGCCGAGGACCTGGACCGCATTGCGGCGCTGGACGTGGGCGAGGCCGCCCGCATCGCCAGCCCGGAGAGCGCCCGGCCCGTCTGGGACTGATAAGGACTCCGGTTGAAAGGTTTGCAAAAACTTTCAACCCGAGCGGAGCGAGGAGGAGAAAAACGGGTTCTGGGCGTGGAGTTGGCAGATCGGTGATTTTCCGATCTGTTAACGAAACAAACGGAATCCGTATGAAACGGGCTCCGGTTGAACGGTGTGCCAACACGTTCAACCCGGGCGGCTGCGACTCGCAGAGCTGCCCCGCAGGAAAAGAGCACAGCGGGTTGCCGGGCATGGAGTCGGTAACCCTTCATTCTGCCCACCCGTCCGGGGGTGAGAGCGGGCGGCGTCCGTTCCCCCCCGGCGGGTGGGGTAGACTGCCCGCACCATGAAATTCAACCCTCGGTCGGCCCTGACGGGACTCCTCGGTCTTTCGCTGCTCGCCGCGTGCGGGCAGACCCCGGCCGGCGGCACGCTGAGCGCGCAGGGCGGCGCGGGCAAACCGGCCACCGGCCTGACCTCGGTCGCGGCGCGCGCCTTCGTGCCGAACCCCGTGCAGACGACCGGCGACCAGTCCCTGACGGACGGGAAGGACAGCGCCGCCGCCGTGCCCGCCAGCGCGTACTACCCCGTCACCCTGACGAACCTGGACGGCAGCGGGTACCTGAGCGGCGACTACGCGAAGGTCGTCACGGAGACCGGCACGCCCGTGTACGGCAGCGGGCCGTTCAACTTCACCCGCGATCAGGACGGCTTCGAGCAGGTCATGGCGTACTTCTGGGTGACCAAGGCGCAGAAGTACATCCAGTCGCTGGGCTTCGGCAGCGAACTGCGGCCCGTGAACAGGCGGCAGCAGGCGCTGAAGGTCAGCCAGTACGGGATCGACAACTCGTACCAGAACGACCAGCCCGACATCATCCGCCTGGGCAAGGGTGGCGTGGACGACGCCGAGGACGGCGAGGTCATCGTGCACGAGTACGGGCACGCGGTGCACAACGCGCAGGTGCCGGGCTTCGGGACCAGCCTGGAAGCCGGGAGTATCGGCGAGGCCTTCGGGGATTACCTCGCGCTGACGGTCGGGGAGGCCGTGGCGAAGGCCAGCGGCGCGCCGGCCCGGGCGCCCGTCACCTGCATCGCCGACTGGGACGCCGTGAGTTACACGAGTTCGGCCCCGCACTGCCTGCGCCGGACCGACACGGACAAGAAGTACCCCCAGGACGTGCGCGGCGAGGTGCACGCCGACGGGGAGATCTGGTCCCGCGCGCTGTGGGACATCCGCCAGGGACTGAAGGACGTCCGCAAGGCCGACCGGATCATCATCAACGCGCAGTTCCGCTTCGCACCCGACACCACCTTCGCGGCGGCCGCGCAGCACACCGTGGACACCGCGCAGGCGATGTACGGCGCCCAGGCGGCCGCCACGGTGAAGGCGGCCTTCGTGGACCGCGGCATCCTGAAGTAGGGCGTCCAGCAGCGGTCACCGCCGCGGATGTCGAGTGCGTGGCGGGGCGAGTGGCATACCCAATGGCAGAGGTCTTGAGGGTCATCTTCAGGGCCTCTGAAGGCTATGGCTGGAGCGAGGAGACTGCGTTATCCGGTTCCCGGCTTGACTGCGATCAAATAGCGACTTGCATTCCAATATGTTCTGCTGTAGGCTAAATCGGTCATAAGTATTCGTTGATGGGGCAGTGGCATTACGGACGTCCGCCATACCTGCCGCAGATCGCAGGCGGGCCCCCCCCACTGCCCTGTCCCCGCACCCCCCCAGGAGCGCTCATGCCCACGTTCACCGCCACCCTGACCCTGCACGGCAAGACCGCCACCGGCCTGAGCGTCCCCGAGCACGTCATCACGGAACTGAACTCGGGCCGCCGCCCGCCCGTCCACGTCACCCTGAACGGCACGTACAGCTACCGCTCCACCCTGGGCGTCATGGGGGGGCAGACCCTGCTGCCCGTCAGTGCCGAACACCGCGCCGCTGCCGGTCTGAATGCCGGGGACACCGTGACCGTCACCCTGACGCCCGACGCGGCCCCGCGCGAGGTGACCCTCCCCACCGACCTGCAATCCGCCCTCGACGCGCAGCCCGGCGCCCGGGACGCTTTCAGCCGACTCAGCCCCAGCCGCCAGCGGGAACACGCCCGGCAGGTCGAGACGGCCAGGGCAGACGCGACCCGCACCCGCCGCATTCAGGCCGTCCTGGCCAGCCTCACGCACACCTGACCCCTGGAGGTCCCCCATGCTCACCCTGCACCCCTACCTCGGCTTTGGCGGTCAGGCCCGCGAGGCCCTGGAGTTCTACCGGTCCTGCCTGGGTGGCACCCTGGACCTCATGACCGTCGCGGACTCCCCGGTCGCCGCACAGATCCCGGCGCACATGCAGGCGTTCATCCTGCACGGCAGCCTCACCAGCGGCCCCCTGATCCTGAACGCCTCGGACATGACCGAGGACGTGGGCCGCACCCACAGCGTCACCCTGGCTCTCCAGAGCGACGACCTCGAACACGCCCGGCAGGTCTTCGACGCGCTGGCGCAGGGCGGCACCGTCACCCACCCCCTGAGCCCCTCGTTCTGGGAAGGGATGTTCGGGCAGCTCACCGACCGTTACGGGCACCACTGGATGATGAACGTCATCCCGCAACCCCAGACGAACGGCCAGGACTGATGCGCGCCGTCACCCCGTTCCTGATGTTCCAGGGCGAAGCCGCGCCCGCCCTGACGCTGTACCTCACCCTGCCCGGCGCGCGCCTCCTGCACCGCCAGGACACCCCGGAAAGGCGCGTGCAGCTGGCCGAACTGGACCTGAGCGGGCAGCGCGTGCGCGTCACCGACTCGCCCATCCCGCACGCGTTCACGTTCACGCCGTCCATGTCCCTGTTCCTCGACTGCGACACCCGCGAGGAATTCGACCGGGTGTGCGACACGCTCGGCGCAGGCGGCGCGTACCTGATGCCCCCGGACGACTACGGCTTCAGCCTCCGCTTCGCGTGGCTGAACGATCCGCACGGCGTGTCCTGGCAGGTCAACCTGCCCCACGCGCCATGAAACTGCTGCTGACCTCCGGCGGCGTCACAAACGCCAGCATCCACGCCGCGCTCGTCGAACTGCTCGGCAAGCCCGTCTCGGAGTGCCGCGCGCTGTGCATCCCCACCGCGCAGCACGGACACCCCTGGTGCACCCCCGAGAGCGCGTGGCGCTTCGTCGCCGGACACAGCCCCGCCCCGATGACCGACCTGGGCTGGGCCAGCGTGGGCCTGCTGGAACTCCTCGCCCTGCCCCACCGACCCCGCGACCGCTGGGAGGCGTGGGTGCGCGCCGCCGACGTGCTGCTCGTGGACGGCGGCGACGCGGCCTTCCTGACCCACTGGCTACGGCAGTCCGGGCTGGCCGACCTGCTCCCCGAGCTGGAAGGCACCGTCTGGGTGGGCGTGAGTGCGGGCAGCATGGCCCTCACCCCCCGCATCGGTTCGCAGTTCCTGTCCTGGCCCGGCACGGACGGCGACGACCGCGGGCTGGGCCTCGTGGACGTCTCGATCTTCCCGCACCTGAACTACCCCGACTTCCCCGACAACCGCATGGCGAACGCCAAGGCGTGGGCCGCGCAGATCGGCGGACCCGCCTACGCGCTGGACGACCAGAGCGCCCTGCGGATCGTGGACGGCGTGACTGAAGTCATCTCGGAAGGGGAGTGGCGGGCGTTCCCGTGACCGCCACCTCACCGGCCCTGCCCGCCTGAACCGGCCCTCCCGGCGTGGGGTGGGGGCGGGTATCCTCGCGGTATGACCGCGCCCGATTCCCTTTCGCGTGATGTGCTGCTGACCTGCCCGCTGGACTGTCCGGACGCCTGCCGCCTGAAGGTGACGGTGGGCCGCGACGCGCCGGGCGGGCCGGAGCGGATGCTGAAGGTGACGGGCGACGCCGCGCACCCGGTGACAAAGGGCTTCGCGTGCGCCAAGACGGTGCATTACCCGGCCCGCGCGAACCACCCGGACCGGCCGCTGTACCCGTTGAAACGCGTGAACGCGAAGACGGAGGCCGAGCCGGTCTGGGCGCGCGTGACCTGGGACGAGGCGCTGCACGACATCGCCGCGCGCCTGCGGACGCTGCTGGACACGCGCGGGCCGGGCAGCATCCTGCGGTACAACTACGCGGGCACCATGGGCCTGATGGAGGGCACGCACGTGCACGCGCTGTTCCGCGCGCTGGGCGCCCCGGAACTCGACGAGACGATCTGCGCCACGGCGGGCACCGAGGCCTGGAGCCTGGGCTACGGCACGCGCTTCGGGGTGGACCCGGCGGACGTGGCGCACGCGCGGCTGATCGTGCTGTGGGGCATCAATTCCCTGAGTACGAACAGTCACCTGACGCCGCACCTGACGGCGGCGCGCAAGGCCGGGGCGCGGATCGTGTGCGTGGACCCGTACCGCAACCGCACGGCGGCCTTCGCGGACGAGCACCTGAAGATCATTCCCGGCACGGACGCCGCGCTGGCGCTGGGCGTGATGCACGAGCTGTTCGCGCACGGCTGGACGGACGAGGCGTACATCGCCGAGGCGACCACCGGCATCGACGAACTGCGTGAGGCGGCCCGCGAGTGGACCCCGGAACGCACCGCCGGGGTGACGGGGCTGGACGCGGACGTGATCCGTGCCTTCGCCCGCGCGGTCGGCACGACGCGCCCCACGTACTTCCGGGTGGGGTACGGCATGACCCGCCACGAGCACGGCGGCACGAATCTCCGTGCCGTGACGCTGATCCCGGCGCTGACGGGCGACTGGCGGCATCGGGGTGGGGGCTGCACCCTGAGCACCAGCGGCGCGTTCCGGCTGAACCGCGCCCGGCTGGGGGCCGCGCACCTGATCCGCCCGGACGCGGCGCGCGTGAACATGAACGAGTATGCCGCCGCCCTGCGCCCGGAACGGGGCTTCGGGGCCACGTTCATCTACAACTGCAACCCGGCGGTCGTCGCCCCGGACGCCGGGCGGGTCCGCGCGGGCCTGCAACGCGAGGACCTGCTGGTCGTCGTGCTGGAGCAGGCCATGACCGAGACGGCGCGGCTGGCCGACTACCTGCTGCCCGCCACCACCTTCGCCGAGCATGCCGACGTGTACACCAGCTACGGGCACCACTGGCTGGGGTACAACCCCGCCACGCTGGACGCCCCCGGCGAGGCGAAACCGAACTCCTGGGTGTTCCAGGAACTCGCGCGCCGCCTGGGCGTCACCGAGCCCAGCGTGTACTGGACGGTGGACGACCTGCTGGCCGAGCTGCTGACCAGCGACCACCCCCTCGTGGCAGGCATCACCCCGCAGCGCCTGAAGGCCGAGGGCAGCGTCCGCCTGAACCTCCCCGACGGGTTCCTGCCGTACGCGCACGGCGCGGAGACGCCCAGCGGGAAGGTGCAGCTCAGCCCGGCGCCCGCCCACCGCGAACCCCTGGCCGCTCTGAACGCCGAGTACCCGGTGCGGCTGCTCACGCCGCCCGCGCATCACTTCCTGAACAGCACGTACGGGAATCTGGCGAATCTGAACCGCGCCGAGGGGGGGGAACCGCACCTGCTGCTGCACCCGAGTGACGCGCAGGCGTCCGGCGTGACCGACGGGGCGCTCGCCACGCTGACCAGCGAGGTCGGCAGCGTGCAGCGCCGCGTGAAGGTCACGGACGCCGCCCAGCCCGGCGCGGCCATCCTGGAGGGGACGTGGTGGGGCCTCAGCGCGCCGGACGGGCGCAGCATCAACGAACTCACCGCGCAGACCCTGACGGACCTGGGGGGTGGGAGCACCTTCCACAACACCCGCATCCGCATCGAACCCGCTCAGGGCTGAGGAGGGACCACGTGCGCCCCCTGATCGTCACCGAATTCGTGTCCCTGGACGGCGTGTACGAGGAACACTCGCCTTGGCGTGCGCCGTACGACCCGGACGACGGGCCGTTCAAACGCGACGAACTGTTCGCCAGCGGCGCGCTGCTGCTGGGCCGCACCACCTACGAGGCCTTTGCGGCGTACTGGCCCACTGCGACCGGTGCGTTCGCGGACCGCATGAACGCCCTGCCCAAGTACGTGGCGACCTCCCGCCCCGGCCCGCTCGGGTGGAACGCCACCGCGCTCGGCCCGGACGTACCAGCGGACGTGCAGGCCCTGAAATCCCAGCCGGGCGGCCCGCTGCTCTTGTACGGCAGCGGCACCCTCGCGCAGACGCTGCTGCGCCGTGGGCTGGTGGACGAACTGCGCCTGATGGTCTTCCCGCTTGTGCTGGGGCGTGGCAAGCGCATCTTCGACACCCTGGAGCACCTCCCCCTGACCCTGCTCGCCACGCGGGCGCTGGGCACGGGTGTCCTCCTGCTCACGTACGGCCCGGCGCGCCCATGACCACCGTCCTCATCACGGGTGGCAGCCGGGGCATCGGGGCGGCCACCGCCCGCCTCGCCGCCCAGGCCGGATACGCGGTCGGCCTCAGCTACCGCCAGGACGCGCAAGCCGCTGCCGGAATCGTCCGGGAGATCGAGGCCATGGGTGGCCGCGCGCTGGCCGTGCAGGCCGACGTGGGCAACCCCGACGACGTGGAACGCCTCTTCGAAACCACCCAGACCGGACTGGGTGGCCTGCACGCCCTGGTCAACAACGCCGGGACGCTGGAACGGCAGGCGCGCGTGGACGAACTCGACTCCGCCCGCCTCCAGCGGGTGCTCACCACCAACGTGGTCGGCGCGTTCCTCTGCGCGGGCGCCGCCGTCAGGCGACTCTCCACCCGGCACGGCGGGCCGGGCGGCGTGATCGTGAACGTCTCCTCCCGCGCGGCCGTCCTCGGCTCGGGCGGCGAGTACGTCGACTACGCCGCCTCGAAGGGCGCGGTGGACACCCTGACCGTCGGCCTGGCCCGCGAGGTCGCCGCCGAGGGCGTCCGCGTGTGCGGCGTCCGCCCCGGCCTGATCGAGACCGACATCCACGCGCTGGGCGGCGAACCGGGCCGCGTGGCGCGGCTCGCGGGCAGCGTCCCCCTGGGGCGCGGCGGCACGCCCGACGAGGTCGCGCAGGCCATCCTCTGGCTGCTGTCCCCGCAGGCGGCGTACGTGACCGGCACCACCCTCGACGTCAGTGGGGGCCGCTGAACCCGGACGGTCACGCGGGGTATGCTGCGGGGTGCGCGGTTGACCCCGTCCCCGGGGCTCTGCCGGTTCCGCCCGCTTCCCCCGACCGCCCGGCGGTCTTCACCCCCCGTCCAGGCGCCTGCCTGCGCGCCTGCGTTGCCGCTCGACCTGTCCTGTCGATCCCGGCCCGAGGTCCCCATGACCCATGCACCCAAGGCGGCGCTGCCGCTGCTGCTGATCGCCCTGTACGCCCTGAGCATCCTGCTGGCGAACCTGACGCTGAACACCTTCATTCCGCTGCCCGTGTACGGCCTGCTGAGTGTCGGCACGATCTTCTTCGCGGCGGTGTTCACGCTGCGTGACCGCATCCACCGCGCGGGCGGCCTGAACGCCGTGTACATCGCCATCGCGGCGGCGCTGATCGTGAACACGGTCGTCGCCCTGCTCACGGGCACCCCGTGGCGCTTCGTTGGCGCCAGTTTCCTGGCGATCCTGGCCGGGGAACTCGCGGACACCGCCGTGTACCAGCGCCTCATGGGACGCAGCTGGTGGACCCGCGTGCTGGCCAGCAACGCCGTGAGCGTCCCGCTGGACAGCGTGCTGTTCAACCTGCTGGCCTTCTGGGGCGACATGCCGCCCGCGCAGATCGCGCAGATCATCTTCGCGGACGTCGTGATCAAGTACCTGATCGCCGCGCTGTTCGCCATCCGCGTCCGGCACGCCGCCCGCACCGCCTGATCCCCCGTCAGGTCCGGCGGGGCTTCTTCCGGGCCGCCTGCGCCTGCTCGTTCGCGGCGGCGGCGGCGCGGATCAGGTCCCGGAAGGCCGCCTCGTCCAGCGTGGCCCCCTCGGTCAGGTCGATGGCGCGGCGGGCGTTCCCGTCCAGGCTGGCGTTGAACAGTCCGGCCGGGTCGGGCAGGCTGGCCCCGCGCGGGAACGTGAGTTTCACGGCCCGCGCGTAGGACTCGCCGGTGCAGACGATGCCCGCGTGCTCCCACACGGGCACGCCGGGCGAGGTCGCCTTGGCCCACTTCACGCTCTCCTGCACGCCTGGCAGCGCCTCCCGGATCAGACCCCGCACGCGGCGCAGGGTGTCGCCACGCCAGTCCGTCAGGGCCTCGATGCGCTCGGTCACGGGGTCGGGAGTCGTCACAGTCAGTCCACCGGGAGGGCGTCCACCTCGCCCGGTTCCTCGTCGTCCTCGTCGAGATCCAGGGTGACGGTCTGCCAGCGGGCCGGGAGGGTCAGGCGCAGCACGCCGTCCTCGTACGCGAAGCTGGCCGCGCCCTGCACGGCGCGGACGTGCCCCAGCCCCAGGACGTGCATGGTCTCCCGCTGCTCGAAGGTGCCGATGTCGCCCTCAGCGTCGCGGCGGATGGTCAGGCGCGTGCCCTGCCGCTCGCCGACCAGTCGGGTCAGGCGCCCGCCCGCGTGCCCGTCCCCGGCGTCCTCGAACAGCTGACCCACGAACCCGGCGCGGTCCGCGTGCACCAGCCACGACAGCCGCGCCCAGAGGGCCGAGGTGGTGTGAGGCGCGGGCTCCGTGACCGGCAGGGCCGTCCCGGCGCGCAGGTACAGGGGCAGCGTGTCCAGCGGCGCGTCCGCGACGACGTGCTGCCCGCCCGCGTGGATGGGGCCGAACTGAGCCAGGTTGAACACCGCCGCCCAGCGCCCCGCCGGGAGGTACACCAGCCGACGCCGGTGCCCGGCCCGCAGGACCGGCGCGACCAGCAGGCCCTCGCCGAGCAGGTACTGGGTGTCCTCGCGCGCGGCGTCCTCGTCGGCGGGCCAGTGCAGCGCCAGCGGGCGCATGACCGGCAGGGCCGTGCGGGTCGCTCCCTGCGCCAGGGTGTACAGGTGCGGCAGCAGCCGGTAGCGCAGGTCCAGCGCGGCGCGGATCACGTCCGTGACGGCCTCCCCGAAGCGCCAGGGTTCCTGGTCGGCGGTGCCCAGCGCGGCGTGGTTGCGCACGAAGGCGTACCCGACCGCCGCCTGGTACCAGCGGGCCAGCAGCTCCCCGGTCGTGTCGCCCGCGAAGCCGCCCACGTCCGCTGCCGCGAACGGAATGCCGCTCAGGCCCAGGCCCTGGATCATCGGGAGGCTCAGGGCCAGGTGCGACCACGTGGCGGTGTTGTCCCCGGTCCAGACGGTCGCGTGCCGCTGAATCCCGGCGTACCCGGCGCGGGTCAGCACCCACGGGCGGATCTGCGGACTGAACTTCGCGTAGCCCAGGCGGCTGGCCTCGCTCATGCCGTTCGCGTACGCGTTGTGGACCTCCAGGTGCGTGCGGGTGCCGTGCCGCGCGTCGTACGGAAGGGTCTTGCCCTCGGTCTCGCGCGGCTGGCGCAGGCTGAAGCACGCGGGCTCGTTCATGTCGTTCCACTGCCCCTGAATCCCGGCGTCCGCGAAGACCTTGTGCCGCCCGGCCCACCACGCGACCACCTCGGGCCGCGTGAAGTCCGGGAACACCGCCGGGTCAGGCCAGACCTCACCCACCAGGACGTCCCCGCGCGCCGTGCGGACCAGATGATCCCCCCGCGCGGCCTCCTCGTACACGTCGTACCCGGCCTCCAGCTTCACGCCGGGGTCCACGATCGGCACGAGCTTCACGCCCTGCGCGCCCGCCTCCTTCACGAACGCCCGCAGGTCCGGGAAGTTCGCGCCGCTCACCGTCCAGACCTTGTACGCGTCCATGTAGTCGATATCCACGTACACGCTGTCCAGCGGCAAATTCCGGTCCCGGTAGCCCTGGATGACGGCGCGCAGGTCGTCCGCCGTGCGGTACCCCCAGCGGCTCTGCGCGGCCCCCAGCGCCCACAGCGGCGGCATGGGCGCGTACCCGGTCAGGTCCGCGTAACGGCGCAGCACGTCCGCCGGGCGCGGCCCCGCCAGCACGTACACGTCCAGCTCCGGCCCCGAGGACGCCCAGCGCAACTCGTGCGGGTGCGCGCGCGCCACGTCCACCTCCATCCGCCAGGACTCGTCCACGAACACCCCGTGCGCCCGGCCATCCTGCAGCACCGTCGTGAACGGCACCGACACGTACAGCGGGTCCGTCTCGGTATGGTGCGGGAAGCAGTCGGTGTTCCAGAACGTCAGGTGCATCCCGCGCTTGTCCAGCGGCCCCACCCGCTCCCCGAAACCCAGGTACATCGCGCCGTCCGGGGCATCCAGGTTCAGGCGCGTGCGGCGCAGATTGAAGCGCTCGGCGTCCAGCGCGGGCCGCTGCGTGGGCGCCTCCCCCGACCAGCCCAGCGCACTGACCAGCACCCGCTCGGTCGCGCCGCTGCCCGTCGAGACCCGCCACGCGCCACTCGCGCGGTCCAGCCGCAGCGACAACCCCCCGCCGATCACCAGCAGCTCGTCGTCCAGCTCGGCGGCGTTCAGCGTCACGCCGCCCGGCAGGTCCGGCCGCAGCGCGAAACTCCGTTTGACCGGCATGCGCGGGAACCCCAGCGCGTTCGCGCGGGCCTCCGGAAACAGCCGCACCCGCAGCACCCCGGGCAGCGGCGCACTGACCACCAGCACGTCCGACTCGCCCCACACGCGCACCTCCGGCCCCTGCCCACCCGGCGCGCTCACCCCACCCGACTCCACCGCGAACGAAGAGAACCTCATGTGCCCACCAGCGTAATGCCTGCGCCCACCCGACATCAGCCGCCGGGCAGATGAAGCTCCCCTCTCACGTTTCGCAGGACGAGCGGCCCGTCGAATTGAACCCGGTACGGCTCTCCTTCGTTGCCCAGAAGATTACTCCCAGACTGAAAGTCGCAGTCCTCGATGATGACATCCGAGCGAAACCAGCAGTCCCAGAAGCTCACGAAACCCCCGAACGTGCAGCCCTGAAGGTGAAACGGGCACCCGGGGTCGTTGTGTCCACCCATTTCGAAACTTGCGGTTCCGGTGACGAGGCAGTCGCGGAATACCGCTCCCCCCGACAGGTAGGCCATAAGGAAGTTCAGGGTCGTCAACTGGCAACGGGTCACGGAGAGGAGACTGAGAAAACTCACGTTTACGCCGCTCAAAACGTCGATGACGCAATCTGTGATGCGGATATTCATTTCCAGGCTGTCTCCCATCACCTGCTCCAGATCCAGGGAGGCCAGACGGACATGCGAGAGTTCCCCCGTTTGCCGGAGGCGCTCCAGCGCAACGGTCTCTGTGACAACTTCCAACATTGTTTCCAACCACTTCAGCTGACGCCCAAGAAGTCCACCTGCACGCCGTTCTCGTCGGCGGCGCGGCGGGCGTGGTGCAACTGGGCCTGCGCGGCGGGCCGCAGGGCGCGCTCGGGGCGCTGCCAGAGGGCCTGCGCGACGCGGCTGGCGCGGCGGATCAGCAGCGCCTCGCCGGGCAGCGCGAGACCCACGGCGGCCAGCAGGGCCTGCGCGCTGGGCGGCACGTCGGAACTCAGGTCCAGCGGGACGTGCGCGGTGACGCGCTCGCCGGGGCGGCGCAGGCTGACGCGCGCCTCGGGCTGCGCGGGCCGCTGCTCGATCAGCACGTCCGACTGCACGCCCAGTAGCCCGGCCGCGCCCGTGCCGCGCCGCGCGTCGTTCGCCAGATCGTGCGCGCTCTGCATGTGGCGGCGCGTGCGGGGCGCGTACACGACCCGCAGGGTCACGCCGCGCGCCAGGGCCTCGGCGTGCACCTCGCGGGCGTCCTCGTCCAGCAGCGCCGGGCCGCGCCCCCGACCGACCGACGCGATCACCGCCTGATTGTCGGTGTGCACGGTCAGGGCCTCCCCGGCGGGCGCGGCCCGGACGGCCTCCAGCACCGCGCGGACCTCGGCGGCGTTGTTGTCCGGCGCGAGCAGTTGCCCCTGGAACCGCGCGGGGAGCGTGCCGGGGCGCAGCAGCACCAGCCCCCAGCCGCCCACGCCGCGCGCAAGGCCGTCGGGACCGGATTGTTCCTGCCAGCTGGCATCCACGAACGCCTGATTCACGCGGGGGTCCTCCGGAAGGGGTGGGGGAGAGGTCGGGGGCGGTCGGCACTCAGTCTGGCCTGCCCGGCCGGGCGGCAGGCTGAGACAGCCTTCAGGGTCACCAGCATGCCGCGCGGGCCGCGCCGGGCGGATCCGCCACCCGGCCTACGCGCACGGGGGCACGGGGGCCAGCGGGTCAGTCCAGGGTGGTGTCCAGCGTGCGCGACAGCACCTGCCGCGCCAGGCGGTGCAGGCTGCGCGGATCGAACTCCCCGGCCTCCAGGCGGCGCAGCAGCTCGGGCTGCAACGCGGCGTCCCGCGCCAGCTGCGCCAGCGGAATGCCCAGCAGTCGGCGGCGCGCGCCCAGCTTCACTCCTCCCGGAAAGGTCACGGTGTCCATGCGCCATGATGCCCGGCCCCGCCCGCCAGGAATGGGATACTGGCACCATGACCCACGCCGACCCCACCAGCCTCGACATTCTCGACCTGTACCGCCAGGCCGGCGCGTACCACGAGGGGCACTTCCTGCTCGCCTCGGGCCGCCACAGCCCCAAGTTCCTGCAGAGCACCACCGTCCTCCAGTACCCGCAGTACACCGAGCAGATCGGCCGCGCGCTGGCCGGCGCGCTGCGCGGCGCAGGCATCGACGCGCAGCTGGTCATCGGTCCGGCCATGGGCGGCGTCGTCCTCGCCTACGAAACCGCCCGGCACTACGGCACCCGCGCGATCTTCGCCGAGAAGGACGGGCAGGGCGGCATGAAGATCCGCGAGGCCTTCACCCTGCAGCCCGGCGAGACCTTCGTCGCCGTCGAGGACGTCCTCACGACCGGCGGGAGCGTCCTGAAGGCCGTGCGCGCCGCCGAGGCCGCCGGGGGCCGCTGCGTGGGCATCGCGTGCATCGTGGACCGCCGCGCCGACGGCGGCGACCTCCAGGGCTACCCCCTGGTCGCCCTGACCCGGCTGGTGTTCGACACCTACCCCCCGGACGCGGTGCCCGCATGGCTGGCCGCGCTGCCCCTGCAGGAGATCTGATACGGATTCCGTTTGTTTCGCTGACAATCCGGAACTTCACCGGATTGCCAGCTCCACGTCCGGAACCCGCTTTGCTCCTTCTCGCATCCGCTCGGGTTGAAAGATTTTGCAAACCTTTCAACCGGAGTCCGTATGATCCGGGTACCGGGTGGCCGATGGAACAGACGGAATCCGGACGAATCCCGATTGACCCGGACCCCTCCGCGCCCCGACCTGAAGGCGTCGGCCCGGGTCAGGAGCCGCTGAGGGGCTGGTCCGGGACCCCGGTGACCTGGGGGGCGGTTCCGGCCTGGGCGGCGCGCTGCGCCTCGATCAGGGTCAGGAAGGTGTCCACCACGCGGGGGTCGAACTGCGTGCCGCGCCGCGCGCGGATCTCCGCGACGGCCCGCTCGTGCGGCCACGCGTCCTTGTACGGGCGGGGGTGGGTCAGGGCGTCGTACACGTCGCACACCGCGAAGATCCGCGCGGCCAGCGGGATCTCCTCGCCGCGCAGCCGGTCCGGGTAGCCGCTGCCGTCCCAGTGCTCGTGGTGGTGCCGGATGACGTCCAGCGTGGCGGGCAGCAGCCCCTGCAGGCGGTGGGCGATGTCGTGCCCGCGCGCGGCGTGATGCTGCATGACCTCCCACTCCTGCGCGTCCAGCGGGCCGGGCTTCAGGAGGATCGCGTCGGGAATGGCCAGCTTGCCGATGTCGTGCAGGGACGCGCCCTGCTGCAGGGCGTGCAGCGCCGTCTCGCCCAGGCCCAGCCGGGCGCCCAGCCGTTCGGAGAGCGTCACGACCCGCGCGGTGTGCCCGGCGGTTTCCAGGTCGCGTTCCTCCAGCGCCGCGCCCAGCGCCAGCAGGCCCCCCTGCACGGCGTGGCGCAGGTGCTCCAGCGCCGCCTGCTGCTCGAAGGTGTGCCCCAGGCGGGACGCGAGCGCCTCGGTCAGGCGGCGGGCCTGCGGCGTCACGACCCGCCACGTGCCGAAGTGCAGCAGGCTGATCACGCCCATCAGCCGCCCCCCGTACCGCACCGGGACGAGCAGGATGCTCTTCAGGCCCGCCTCCAGCCAGGAGGTCAGGACGTGCGGTTCGGCCGGGTAGTCGTTGCTCCAGCGGGTGGCGCTGTGCTCGATCACCTCGGCGGTCAGGCCGCGCCGCCCGGTGAAGGGCTGCCCCAGCGCGCCACGCATCGGGGCGGGCACCTCGCCGTCCAGGTGCGTCAGGACGAACGCGTCCCCCTGGCGTTCCAGGTACGTGCTGCCCTGGAAGCCCAGCATGTCCCGCGCCATGCCCAGGCCCTCCTCGAGCACCTCCTGCGGCGTCTCGAGCTGTTCGAGGCGGCTGGTGAACTCCTCGACGCTGGCGCCCAGGCGGGTGTCGCGGCCCGCCTGGGCCCGCTGGTGTTCCTTGTCCTCGTACATGGCGGCGTCCGCCAGGGCCAGCACGCGTTCCAGGGACGTGACGTCCGTGACCGGCGCGACCCCCACCGCGAAGGGCGGCAGGGTCTCGCCCGGCGCGTTCAGCTGCGCGGCGACGTCCTCGAGCAGCTGCGCGGTCTGGTCGCCCGTGAGGCGCGGCAGCAGCAGCGCGAACTCGTCCCCGCCCAGCCGGGCCGCGACGCCCCCCTCGGGCAGCGCGGCCTGCAGCGCGTGGGCGACGCGGGTCAGGTGCGCGTCCCCGGCGCCGTGCCCGCCCAGGTCGTTGATGGCCTTCAGGCGGTTGAGGTCCAGCACCGCCACGCACAGCGGCCCGGCCGCCTGCGCCAGCGTGAACTGCCGCTGCAGGCTGCGGCGGTTCCACAGGCCGGTCAGCGGGTCGCGTTCCTCCCGTTCCCGCTGGCGTCTGGCCTCGGCGTGCCACGCGCGGGCCTGGTTCAGGCTGCGGTTCAGGCGCGCGGCGAGCAGGCCCGCCGTGACGAGCGCGCCCAGCGCGGTCAGGGCGGTCAGCAGCAGCGTCAGTTGACGGCCGATCTCGACGGTGGCTTCCTCGGCGGCGCGGACGTCGCTGATGCGGTCGCGCAGCGCCGTGAAGGCCGGGTCGACCTGCGTGTCGTCCACCTGCGCGGCGGCCTCCAGTTGTCCGCGTGCGATCAGGTCCAGCAGGGTCTGGACGGCGCCGGTGTACGCCGCAACCTGCCTGTTCAGCGTGTGATCCCCGGGGGTATGTGGATGCACCCGCGCGATCAGCAGGTCCTCCCGGCTCAGCTGCTCGAGCCGGGCGGTGAAGCGGCGCAGCTCCGCGAGGCACGCGCGGGCCTCGGCACTCAGGTCGGCGTCCAGTGAGCCGCGCGCGCGGGCCTGCCACTCGACGGCATTCAGCGCGAACGCGGCCGTGCGGGCGTCGGCCAGGGTCAGCAGGGTCCGCTGGTGCCGCGCGACGTCCTGAATGACCACGGCGCTCAGTGCGGCGGACAGCAGCGTCAGGGTCAGCAGCGCGTACAGCCACGCCGGGGCGCCCAGCAGGCTCTCCCTGACCGCGACCCGCCACGCGGCGCGGCGGGTGGGAACGGGCGGGTCGGGGGCCATGCGGTCATCATGACCCGGCGCGCCTCTCCCGCATCTGACAGGAAGTGCCCTTCAGGCCGGTCTGCACCGGGTTCAGCGTTCCGGCGCGGTCCGCAGCGCGTCCGGCGGCGGCGCCTCCACCCGCACGGCCTCTCCCGTGACGGGGTGCGTGAAGTGCAGCGTCCAGGCGTGCAGGAGGTACCCCAGGTCGCCCGGCAGGCCCGGCAGACCAGGCAGCGGGAGGCCGCCCGGTCCGTACAGCGGGTCGCCCACCAGCGGGTGCCCGGCGGCGGCGAGGTGAATGCGGATCTGGTGGGGCCGCCCGGTGTGGATCGCCACGTCGAACAGCGTGCGGTCCTCCCGGCTCTCCCGGACGTGGGCCACGCTGCGCGACGCCTTGCCGTCCGCGCTGGCCGCGAACACCTTGCCCAGGCGCGGGTGCGGCACCGGCCCGATGGGCGTCTGAATGGCCAGCGTGTCCCAGTCCGGCACGCCCGAGCCCAGCGCGCGGTACACCTTCCCCACCTCATGCTCCCGCCACGCGCGGGACAGCGCCGCGCCCGCCGCCCCGGTCCGGGCGAACAGCACCGCGCCGCTCGTGCCGCGCCCCAGCCGGTGCAGCGGACTCGCGCCCGGATACCGCAGCCGCACCTGCGTCAGCAGCGTGTGCGTCAGGAACCCCGCGCCCGGCAGCGTCGGCAGACCCGACGGTTTGCTGACCGCCACCAGCGCGTCGTCCTCCAGCAGCACGGCGTAGTCCAGCGGGGCCGCCTCCTCCCGCCACGGGGGGCGGTGCCACACGACCACGTCCCCGGCGCGCAGCACCTCGTCCCCGCGCGCAGGGGCGCCCCGCACCTCCACCTCGCCCGCCGCCAGCCGCGCCGCCCAGGTGGCCCCGTCCGAGTGCCGGTACTCGCGGGCCAGGAACGCCAGCACCCGCTCCCCACCCGCGCGCACCTGCGACCGGAACGCGAAACCACTGTTCGAGGGGACGTCGTCGGACATGGGGGACAGGGTAAAGGGTGCGGCCGTTCCGCGTTCGACTTCCCCTGAAACCGTACACTGGTCGGTGATGTTTGGTTCGCCCTCGCCGAGAAGTCGCCCGCAACCGGGGCATCTGTATGACGTGGCCGTGGTCGGTGCCGGACTGGCGGGCACCGAGCTGGCGTGGCGGCTGGCCCGCGCGGGACTGGACGTGCTGCTGGTGTCGCAGGCGCTCGATCACCTGGGGAACCTGTACCAGCCGACCACGGCGGGCGTGACGTTCCCCCAGGGCAGTCTGTTCGAGGAGGTGCGCGCCGCGCTGCTCCCCGATACGGACGGCTGGACCTTCCACCGGCACCTGAAGGCCCGCGTGGAGGAGACGAGTGGCATTCACCTCCTCCAGAGCACCGTCACCGCGCTGGACGAGGAAGAGACGCAGGTGGTGCTCTCGACCTGGGAGGGGCCGAAACTCCACGCGCGGCTGGGCGTGCTGGCCGTCGGGGCGTTCCTGAAGGGCCGCCTGCTCGTGGGGGACACCATGGACGAGGCCGGGCGTCTCAGCGAGGTCGCGTACGACTTCCTGGCGGACGACCTGACCGCCAGCGGCATCTGGCTGATCGGGGCGGAACGCCGCGCCGAGGGCGAGGGGGTCGAGCCGCCCTACGACGTGCGCTTCCTGACCCCCGCGCCCAGTGAACTGGACGGCTTCCGCGTGAACCGACTGGAGCGCGTGCGGATGCTGGGGCAGTGCACGCCCGGCGAGCACACGTACGGCAGTGTGCTGCAAGGCGCGGCCCGCCTCGCCGAGCAACTCCAGGCCGAGGTGCGCGCATGATCGCCCGCCTCGGCGACTTCCGGTTCCCCGACGCCGCCGCGCGCCTGTACCCGGACACCCCGGACCGCCCCTGGGTGCTGGAGGTCGGCTTCGGGGACGGGCGCTTCTGGCCGCACTTCGCCGCGACCTTCCCCGAGGCGCCCAACTACCTGGGCGTGGAACTCTCCGGCGTGTCGCTGCTCAAGGCGCACCGCCGCCTGCGGGACGCGGGCCTGGACAACGCGATCCTCACGAAGATGCCCGCCGACGTCCTCGTGCGGTCCGTCATCCCGCACGCGGGCCTGGACCTGATCGTCGTGAACTTCCCCGACCCCTGGCCCAAGGCCGGCCACACCGACCACCGCCTCCTGCGCGTCCCGTTCTTCCAGCTCGCGGCCAGCCGCCTGAAGCCCGGCGGGATGATCCTGCTGACCACCGACCACGACGAGTACTTCGAGTTCGCGTGCGAACAGGCCGGGGCCAGCGGCGTCATGCGCGTCGAACGCGCGGACCCGCCCGCCGCCGCGCTGGAAACCAAGTACGCCCTCAAGTGGCGTGACCTCGGCCTGGGCGTCAACCACGCCCGCTTCATCCCCACCGCCCACCAGCCCGTCCCGCACGGGCCGACCACGCCCTACCCGGAGGACCCCACCACCGTGCCCCACGCCGTCCTGACCCTGCCCGACACCTTCAATCCCCAGACCTTCGAGAAGGTCACCGAACGCAACCCCGGCAGCCGCAACGTGGACGAGGGCGGCGCGTGGACGGTCATCCTGCTCGACCTGTACGCCGGCCTGCGCCGCGACGGCTGGGTCGTCCTGGCGCACGTCGTGGAGGGCGAACTGACCCAGGAGGTCTTGATCGGCATCACCGCCCGCGAGGACGGCACGCACCTCGTGCGCCTCGCCAAGTTCGGCGGGCCGATCATCACGACCGGCGTGAAGGCCGCCGTGGGCGTCGTCACCCGCTGGCTGGAGGCTCAGGGCGCCGTCGTCAAGCACCACGGGTACTGACGGGCCGGTGCCGGTGCGCTTCACGACCGAACCCATGAGCGTCCTCCTGCCCGCCGTGCGGGATCGGCTGCGCGCGGCGGGCGAGGTGACCTTCGAGGTGCCCGACCCCGACGCGGGCCTGGGCCGCTACGCGGGCGAGGGGACCCCGCACGGCACGCACCGCCCCTGGAGCACCTGGACGGACCTCGCGGACCTGCTCGGCGCGCACCTGCTGACCCCGGACAGGGCAGGGCAGGGGCGGGTCCGCCTGACCCTGCGCGCCCACGCCCCGGCCCGCGACCCCGATCACGCCGGGTACGGCCCGGACGGCGACTGGGCCCGCGTGAACAAGCTGGAGGACCCCGTCTTCCTGGCGACGTTCGTCGAGGCGCTGCGCCGCGTGAACCCCCCCCAGGGCGGGCGGGTGCTGGCGCTCGGCGTGAACGCCGGGCATGAACTGGACGCCCTGCCGCTGGCCTTCCCGGACCGCACCTTCGAGGTGGTGGGCGTGGACCTCGACCCGGCCGCCGCGCAGGCCGCCCGCGACCGCCATCCCCAGGCGGTCATCCACGCGGCGGACGTGAACGCCCTGCCCCCGGACCTGGGCCGCTTCGACCTGATCCTGGCCCTGAGCCTCCTCCAGAGCCCCGGCGTGCGGCAGGACGTGCTGCTCGCCACGCTGCGCCGCCAGCACCTGACGCCGGGCGGTGGCCTGATCCTCGGGTACCCGAACGCCCGCTACCGGGACGGCACCCTCTCGTACGGCGCGCGGATGCGCAACTACGCCCGCCCGGACCTGAGCCTGCTCGCCGCCGACGTGACCAACGCCCGGCGCGGCCTCCAGAAACACGACTACAAGGTGTTCGTGACCGGCAAGTACGAGGTCCTGCTGACCGCCATTCCCGCGCACTCCACGACGCCCACTGACCTGGAACTGTAGGCAACAAAGCGGCGCGCCCCCCGCCCGGGAAGCGCGCCGCCGTGAAACGGGCCTTCAGCCCTTGGTCAGGATGCGCACGGTCAGGATCTGGTCCGCCACGGCGCCCGCCACCTCGGCGTTGTTCTGGTCCATGGTGCGGGTCAGTTTCGGCAGCAGGTCGTCGCCGGTCACGACCTTCCCGAAGATGGTGTGCTTGCCGTTCAGGAAGTCGGTGGGTTCGAAGGTGATGAAGAACTGGCTGCCGTTCGTGGCGGGGCCGCTGTTCGCCATGGCCAGGATGCCGCCGCTGTTGAAGGTCAGTTTCTGGCGGAACTCGTCCGCGAACTGGTAGCCGGGACCGCCGGTGCCCCACTCGGCCTTCTTCGCCTCGTCCACGCTCTTGGGGTCGCCGGTCTGCGCCATGAACCCGTCGATCACGCGGTGGAAGCGAATGCCGTCGAAGTAGTGGTTGCGGGCCAGGAACACGAAGTTGTTCACCGTGACGGGCGTCTCCTGCTCGTACAGGTCCGCGAGGATCTGCCCCCTGCTCGTGTCGATCAGCGCGTAGTAGTCCTTGCCGTCCGTCAGGGCCATGTCGGGCTCGGCCTTGAATTCGCGCTTGGGTTCGGTCGTCAGGAACGGCACCTCGGTGTACCCGGCGGGGACGGGGCCGGGCTTCGTGACGGCGGGTGTCGCGTCCGCCTTCGTGTCGGTGGCGGGCTTATCGGTCGCCGGGGTGGTGTCCGTCGCGGCCGTGTCCGTCTTCGTGTCGGTCGTGGTCGCGTCGTCCTTCTTCTGGCAGGCGGTCAGGGCCAGCAGGGCCGTGAGGATCAGGGCAGCGTGTTTCATGGTCCGTGACAGTCTAGCGGCCTGCGCGTGCGGCGCGTCACCCGAAGGGTGCACCGCAGCACCGGAGGGGACAGGGCGCGGCGCGGTAGACTGTTCAGTTGATGATCGTGACCATTGATGGCGTCGCCGCCAGCGGAAAATCCAGCGTGTCCTCCGGCGTCGCGCAGGCCCTCGGCGTGCCCTATGTCAGCAGCGGCCTGCTGTACCGCGCCGTGACCCTCCTCGGACTGGAGGCCGGGGCCGACCTCGCCGATCCGGCGGCCCTGCTGCCCCTGCTCTCCGGCGTGCGTCTGGAACCTCTCGCCAGCGGCAACCGCGTCTGGAACGACGACCATGACCTGACCGCCGACCTGCACAGCACCCGCGTGGACGGCGGGGTCAGCACCGTCGCCGCCCTCCCCGAAATCCGCGAGTGGGTGGACGCCCAGCTGCGCGCCCTCCCCGCTCCCCTCGTCGCCGAAGGGCGCGACATGGGCACCAACGTCTTCCCCCACGCCCCGCACAAGTTCTACCTGACCGCCAGCCCCCGCGTCCGCGCCGAACGCCGCGCGCGCGAGCGCCCCGAGGACATCCCCGCCATCGAAGCCGCCCTCACCGAACGCGACCGCCAGGACACCACCCAGAGCGCCCCCGCCCCCGACGCCCGCATCATCGACACCGGCCCACTGACCCTCCAGGGCGTGATCGACACCATCCTGAACGACCTGCGCTGAACCGTATGAAGAACGCCGCCCCCAGGAACCGGGAGCGGCGTTTCGAGTGCGGACCCTTAGGGGCGCGCGACGCTGAACTTCTGGCTGGTGTAGACCTCGGTGTCGCTGGCGACACTCTCGTCCCCCAGCGCCTTGAGGACCTTCACGCGCAGCTGGTACGTGCCGTTGGGCGCGGTCTTGCCGCCGCTGAGCTTGCCGTCCCAGCCGTAGGTGTTGTACGCGTCGCAGCGGTCGCTGGCCTGCGCGAGGTTGTTCGTGCAGTTGCGGCCCAGGTACTCCTGCTTGCGCAGGGTTTCCACGACCATGCCATTGCTGTCCAGCAGTTCCATGGTGAGCTTGCGGGCCTGGTGGGAGATCTGCGCGATGACGTACGGGGCGTCCAGCGTCAGTTCGGTGGGCTTGTTCGGGTCGAGGGCCACCTGCTTGAAGGTGTAGTCGATGGGCGCCGCCACCGTCTCGCCCTCGGTGTAGTACGTGTCCGCCACGTCGTCAGCCAGGGCAGGGAAGTTCTGTGCGCTGCCGCCGATGATCAGGTCGCCCAGCACCTTGATGCTCTGGTAGTCACCCTTGAAGCCGCCGTAAGGAATCACCATGTTCTGGCCGGACTTGCTTTCCAGCACGATGTAGCCGCCGTACTGGCTCTTGTCGGGTGCGCCGGCGGGCGCGGTGATCACGACGTTGAGTTCGGTCTCGCCGCCAGCGGGCACGACCACTTCGACGTCGGACTTGTCGGCGTCCTGACCGTTGATGGTCATGGTGGCGTACGCCTGGCTGGGGGTGGGGGCCAGGGTTGTCCCGCCGACCGTGAGGGCCGGGTAGTGGTACGCCGTGAAGGTCTCGGTGCGGTTGTAGGTGTTCTTCAGCACGACGACCTTGTTGCGGGTGGCGAAGCTGGCGCTCTCGCCCAGGCTGAGCTTGTTGGGGGTGGCGCGCACGGTGTTGTAGTACGAGCCGACGATGTCGACCATGCCGGCCCCCTGGCGCTGCACGTAGTCGGGCAGGCCGGTGAACAGCGTGCCGCTGGCCGCGCGGTACCAGCGCAGCGTGGCGCTGTTCATCAGCAGGCCGCGCATGTCCTTGGCCTTGGTGTTCGGGAAGGCCTGCAGCATCAGCGCGGCGGCCCCGGCGACGTGCGGGGAGGCCATGCTGGTGCCGCTCAGGGTGGCGTAGCCGGTGGGTTCCGCGGTGAGCGGGTAGGCGCTGCGGATGTTCCCGCCGGGCGCAGCGATGTCCGGCTTCTGCTCCAGTTCGGCGCTCATGCCGTACGAGGAGTAGGAGTCCAGCGTGTTCGCCGTGGGGCTGGGGATGTTGATGGTGCCGCTCTGGAAGGTCATGGTCACGCCACCGGCGATCAAGCCGCTGATCTTCGCGCCGTCCGCGGCGCTGATGGACACGACCGGAATGGTGATCGGGCTGTCGCCCGCCACCGTGGGGCTGATGTACCCGGCGGTGTTGTTGTACAGGATGACGGCGCTGGCCCCGGCGTCCTGGGCGTTCTTGGCCTTCTCGTAGAAGGTGCAGCTGCCGCGGCGGATCAGGACGGCCTTACCGGTCATGCTGCCGGCTGCGTAGGGGCTGACGCCGCCCACGAGGCAGCCGTCGTTGGTGGTGGTGGGGCTGCTGGCCGCGTTCTTGCTGATGGGCAGGCTGCTGCCAGCCACCGCTTCAGGCGCGCCGGTCGCGGCGAAGTACCCGATCTTGCTGCCGTCCGGGGTGATGCTGAAGCTGTTGACCTCGATCTCGGTGTTGCTGACCGACGCGACGGAGATCACGTTGTCGCCCATGGTGACGCCGCCCATGGAGTACGAGCCGCTGGCGCCGCTGTTCCCGGCGGAGGCCACGACGACCATCCCCTTCTTGACCATGCGGCTGCCGACCTTGGCCGAGGGGGTCGCTTCCCAGTTCTCGAATGCGGAGCCGATGCTGAGGTTCACGACCTGCATGCCGTCGGCGTAGGCGCGTTCCATGGCGGCGACCATGATGTCTTCCGTGGTGCTGCCCTCGCAGCCGAAGACGCGGTACGCGCCGAAGCTGACCTCGGGTGCCACGCCCTTGAAGCCCTTGGCGGGGTCGTTGCCGCCCACGATGCCCGCCACGTGCGAGCCGTGCCCGCCGCAGTCGTCGGCGATGGGGTCGGGCTTGGCGGGTTTGTTGTAGTCGAAGTCGTCACCCACGAAGTCGTACTGCGCGACGACGCGGCCCGCGAAGGCAGGGTGTTCCAGGTCGATACCGGTGTCGATCACGCCCACCTTGATGCCCTTGCCGGTCAGGCCCAGTTCGTTCTGGGCGATGTCGGCGCCGGTCATCTTGATGGCGGAGAACATGTCGGGGGTCAGGGCGTCGGTCAGGTTGCGTTCCACGACGGGCGCGGCGATCTCCTTGACGGGGTACACGCCCAGCACGCCGGGCATCTGGGAGATGCGGCTGATCTCGGCGCTGCTGGCCTTCACGGAGAAGCCGTTGAAGAGCGTGTGGTAGCTCATGACTTCCTGGTACGTGATGCCGAGCTGCGCGGCCTGCGTGCGGAAGGCGGCCTGCTGCGCGCCGACGCTCTGGCTGCTCAGCGCGGTGGGGTCACCGCTGAGTTCCACGAACCAGCGGTCCGTGACGTGCGTCGGCACCTTCAGTTTGTTCAGGGACTGGCCGGTGGGCGTGACGGCCTGGGGGGCGTTGTTGCTCCCGCAGGCGCCCAGCACGAGGGCCAGGCTCAGCAGGGACGCGGTCTGGAAGGTCTTTTTCACGGGTGTACTCCTCGGGGGCGCCTCAGCGGCGGGTCAGGGCGATCTGGTAGGTGTTGGTGGTCTTGTCGTCGGTGGCGCTGGCGTCGTCGTGGATGTCGAAGCTGGTCACGACGGCGGTGTACGTTCCGGCGACGGGGGCGTTGAAGCGGATCTCGGATTCCAGGCCTGCGCCGGTGTCGTCGTCTTTTTCCAGGATGGTCTTGCCGTCGGGCATCAGGATCATGACGTAGGGGTCGAGGGTGCTGTTGGCGTCCACGCTGACGCTCTTGACGGTGAGTTTCAGCATGTCGCCCGCGGCGGCGTCGAACTTGAAGTAGTCCATGTCGCGGCCCTGCGCGGTGATGACGCCGTTGGCGGTGCCGCCGATGGTGAGGGGCGCGGCGGCAGCGACGCTGTCGTTGGGTTCGAAGGCGTCGGCGATGGCGACTTTCAGGGTGGTGGCGGCCTGGCCGATGTTGCCCTTGTTGTCGACGACCTTGATCGTGATGGCATGGTCGCCGTTGTTGGCGAAGGTGTAGGCCTTGGTGGCCTGGTAGGGGCTGGTGCCGTCGGTGCCGATCAGGGTGCCGTTGTCGTAGAACATCACCTGATTCACGCCGCTGGCGTCGCTGGCCTGCGCGGTGAAGGTGACGGTGCCGGGTGCGATCAGGGGATTGGGGCTGGCGGTGACGCTGGGGGTGGGCGGCGTGCCGTCGGCGGGGCCGCCGCAGCTGGTGAGCAGCGCGCCGGTCAGGGCGAGGAACAGAAGGCCGTGTCGCTTCATGTGATCTCCTTGAATGCCCATGCAGGACCGTCACCTGTTCCCCGGGTCATCTAGGGTGGAGGTGAGACTTGTCTGGGCTCCCGGGTTGACGCCGGGAATTGTGTTGCTATGGCTGTAGATGATACGCGCACCCCCGGCTGGGGGCAAGGTTTGTTCAGCACAATCTCAGATTGGTCTCAGTGCTAGTGGGAAAAATCCCTCAGCGCCGGGCGGGTGTGCGTGCATGGATATGCGTGGGGGACGCTGCCGAGGTGTGCGGACTGGCCTGTCCGGGTGTGGGGAACGCCGGGCGACCGTCATGAGGAGCGGCTGTGCGATCACTCAAGCCTGAAACGTCGTCCAGGACGCGGTGGAGCGGGCGGGTGGCCCCGTAGCTTGAGGGCATGATCTCCCTCCGAAAGCTGCCTGTGCTGGGCCTGCTGCACGTCACCGGGGCGCTGGCGCAGTCGCAGGCGGCCCTGAATGCCGTGGACGCCGCGCAGATGAGTATCCCGGCGGCCCGCCAGACCTTCCAGAAGGGTGGGTATCCGGGCAGCGCCCTGACGGTGCGGCAGACCCTGGCGGCGGGCAGCAACTACACCCGGCAGGTGGTCAGCTACCAGTCCGAGGGCCTGCGGATCAATGCGCTGCTGACTGTGCCGCGCGGCACGCCCCCGAAGGGCGGCTGGCCCGCCATCGTGTTCAATCACGGGTACGTGCCCCCGAAGGTGTACCGCACCACGGAACGCTATGTGGCGTACCAGGACGCCTTCGCGCGGGCCGGGTTCGTCACGCTGAAAAGCGATTACCGGGGGCACGGCAGCTCGCAGGGCGAGGCGCTCGGTGGGTACTACGCGCCGGGCTACACCACCGACGTGATGAACGCCCTGGGCAGCCTGAAACGCGACCCGCGCGTGAACCCGGCCCGGATCGGGATGTGGGGCCACTCCATGGGCGGCTTCCTGACCCTGCGCGCCATGGTCATCGACCGCAGCGTGAAGGCCGGGGTGATCTGGGCGGGCGTGGTCGGCGACTACGACCAGCTCATGAACAGCTGGACGCGCCGCGCGCCCGTCCCGGCCAGCATTCCCAGCGCCGTGCTGAACCTGCGCAAGCGGGCCGTCGAGCAGTACGGCACGCCCCGCGCGAACCCCGCCTTCTGGAACGCCCTCAGCGCGAACAGCTACCTGCGTGACCTGGGCGGGCCCATCCAGCTGCACATCGGCACGAACGACGAGGACGTGCCCGTCGCGTTCCACACGACCCTGGCCGCGCAGCTGCGCCCACTGGGGAAACTGGGCGGGAACTACGTCTACCCGGGCGACAATCACAACCTCTCGGGGAACCTGCGCGTGGCCCTGAACCGCAGCGTGCAGTTCTTCAGGGACCGGCTGTAATGCGCGCGCTGATCAACCTCACGCTGCTGGCCCTGCTGGCGGGCGCCGGGTACGTGGCCGTCACCCAGCCGGACGCCCTGCCGCTGCGGCTGCCCTGGACCCAGCCGGAGGCGACCGACCCGGCCCAGCCCGCCCCGCCCGCGACCGGGGACCCCCTCCAGAACCTGGGTGACACCGCGCTGAAGGCCGCCGTGGCCCGCAACCCCATCAGCATTCAGGCCCTCAAGACCCGCGAGTATCCGGGCAGCCTCCTGACCGTCCGGCAGACCCTGGCGGCGGGTGAGAATTACACCCGGCAGGTCGTGAGCTACCAGTCCGAGGGGCTGCGGATCAACGCGCTGCTGACCGTCCCGCGCGGCACGCCGCCGCAGGGCGGGTGGCCCGCCATCGTGTTCAACCACGGGTACATCCCACCCGCCGAGTACCGCACCACCGAACGCTACGTGGCGTACCAGGACGCCTTTGCCCGCGCGGGCTTCGTCACCCTGAAAAGCGACTACCGCGGGCACGGCAGCAGCGAGGGACAGGCGCGCGGCGGGTACGACGACCCCGGCTACACCGTGGACGTCCTGAACGCCGCCGCCAGCCTCCGGCGCGACCCGCGCGTGAACCCCGACCGCCTGGGCCTGTGGGGGCACTCCATGGGCGGGCAGCTGAGCCTGAAAGCCATGATCGTCGACCCCCGCCTGAAAGCCGCGTCGCTGTGGGCGGGCGTGATCGCCAGCTACGACGTCCTGGCGACCGACTGGAACCCACCCCCCGGCGAGAAACGCACCCTGGACGCCGTCAACCGCCGCTACCTGCGCCTGCTGAGCCCCAACGCGTACCTGCGGGAACTGAACGGGCGGCCCATCCAGCTGCACCACGGCACGAACGACAAAGACGTCCCGTACTCGTTCCAGAAGAACCTCGCGGACGACCTGAGAAACGCCGGACAGGGCGTGGACGCCTACCGCTACGACGGCGACAACCACAACCTCTCCGGGAACCTCCGCACGGCGCTGAACCGCAGCGTGCAGTTCTTCAAGGAGAACCTGTAGGGGTCACTCCACCCAGGTGACCTTGTCCGCCAGTGGCGCGCGGTTCGCGGACGGCAACTCGGCCGCCGGGTAGCCCAGCACCAGCAGCCCCAGCAGCTTCGGCGCGCCCAGCGCCTGCGCCGCCACCGGACTGACCATCACCGGGCCGCTCACCCACTTCCCGACCAGCCCGAACGCCGTCGCCGCCAGCCACATGTTCTGCGCCGCGCAGGCCAGAGCCGCCTGTTCCTCCCACTCGGGCATCTTCGGTTTCTCGGGCATGTGCAGTTCCAGGCTGATCCACAGCGGGGCCCGCCACGCCCGGGCGCGCTGCGCCTCCAGCGCCGATTCGCTGTCCCGGTCGGGCGCGCTGCCCGCCGCGTAGGCCTGCGCGAACACCTCCGCCAGCCTCGCGCGGCCCGCAGCTGTGAACACCGTGAAGCGCCACGGCTCGGTGCGCCCGTGATTCGGCGCCCAGATCCCCGCCTCCAGAATCGCTTCCACCACCTCACGGGGCACCGCGTCCGGCCTCAGCAGACCAATATCCACCGTGCGGCGCGCACGGATCACGTCCAGCACCGTCAGGGCAGCGGGGGGAAAGGCGGCAGGGTTAGCAGTCACAGCGTTCATGCCCGCATGATGCCGCGCCCCGCACTGCCCCGTACGCCTACCGTCCCAGTTTGGCGTGCAGCTGTCCGTTCAGACCGTACTCCCACCACGCGAACACCAGGGCCGCCGCGCCCACGAACAACGGCAGGATCAGCTCCGGCCGCGACGAGTTCACACCCTGAGCTGCCGCCAGCATCACGGCATTCAGAAACACCAGCGCCGACGACCCCCGGAGTGCCAGCCTCTCCGGCGGCAACCGCCGCGCCAGCCACCACAACCACCCACTGCCCACCAGGCCCAGCAGCGGCAGCAACAGCGCCCAGGCCCCCACCGCCGGATTCAGCACCGACACCGCCAGCGCCCCCAGCACGCCCATCAGCAGCGGAACCCGGACCGCCCGCGCCGACCACGCCCGCGAACGCGCCGCCAGCACCTTCGCCTCGTACTCCGTCAGGTACCGCTCCCGCAACTCCGCGTTCAGGCGCGCCGGATCACCCAGCGCCCTCAGCACCGCCTCCACAGGCTCGCCCCCCTCCAGCATGTCCTGCGCGTGCCCCAGGTACTCGGCCCGCAGCCGCGCCGCGACCTCCGGCGCCAGCCCCGACAGGGTCACGGTCAGCCAGTCGTGCAGGGTCACGCTGTCTCCGCGCCGAGTTTGCGGCTGGCGTTCACGGCGAGCGAGAGTCGCCAGATATGGAAGGATAAGCAGCTCAGGGCAACCCAGAAGGCGGGTTCGCGGGTCCAGGCGATCAGTCGGTCGGGGGTCAGGGTGCCGGTGTGCAGGAACCACAGCGCGGCCACCAGACCGGCCATGAGGGCGCCGCCGAGGGGCTCGGTCAGCCAGTACGCAGCGGCGCGTCGGGTGGGGGGCAGCGGTCGGGACAGCACCCACCAGCGCAGCAGGGCCAGGGCGGTCAGGATGCCCACGCTCAGCAGGAAGGGGGTGACGGCTTCGCCGCGCCGCAGGTCCGGCAGTGCGGCGACCGTCAGGCCAGCTATCGGGGCGGACGCCGACCACAGGCTGCCGCCCAAGCTGAGGTGTCGGGGGGGCAGGCGGCTGGCGTCCCGGACGGTCAGGTGGGTGCGCCGCAGTTCGCGGTTGGCGGTGTGCGCGGAGCCCCAGCGGCGCAGGATGTCGGTGTGGGTCAGGTCGGGCTGGCCCGCGAGGGTGTCCTGAAGGTGGTTCAGGTAGTCGTGGCGGACGCGGCGGGCGGCTTCGGAGGTCAGGCCGTCGGTGGCGACCTCCAGCCACTCCGCGACGGTCCGGGGAGGCTGGAGGCGGGGACTGAGCAGGCTGCGGAGTTCGCCGGTCATGCCTTCCCTCCCAGCACGGCCTGCACGGCGCCGACCTGGGCCTGCCAGTCGCGGCGGGTGCGGGCCAGGGCGGCGCGGCCCTTGTCGGTCAGGCGGTATTCGCGGCGGGTGCGGCCCGCGACCTCGTGTTCCTGGCTCTCGATGAGCCCCTCGGCTTCCAGGGCGTGCAGGGCGGGGTAGAGGGTGCCTTCGCGGGCGCGCAGGAGGCCTTCGCTGCGGGTGTTGATGGCCTGGGCGATGGCATAGCCGTGTTCAGGCTGGCGCCCCAGGACGGCCAGGATGAGCAGGCGGAGTTGCTCGCGGGCGTTCATGTCTGCACGATACCTCTGATTTCGATGCATCTCAAGCCGAGGTATCGTGCTGTGCGGTCAGGCGGTAGGCAGCCCGTACGCGCGGCGGGTGTTCGCGTCGGTCGCGGCCTCCAGTTCGGCGGAGTCCAGGCCGCGCAGGGCCGCGATGAACTGCAGGGTGTGGCGCACGTAACCGGGTCGGTTGGGTTTGCCGCGTTTCGGGACGGGCGCCAGGAAGGGTGCGTCGGTTTCCAGCAGCATCCGCGTCAGGGGCAGGTCGCGGGCGGCTGCCTGGATCTCCTGTGCGTTCTTGTACGTCGTGTTTCCCGCGAACCCGAAGTACGTGTGCTCGCCCCGCTCCAGGCCGAACCGTAGCAGCCCGGCGTGCCCGCTGAAGCAGTGGAGGATGACCGGTACGTCCGGCCACGCCCGCAGCACGTCCATCACGCCCCGGTGCGCGCTGTCCTGCCCGGCCTTATCGCGGGTGTGAATGACCAGGACCTTCCCGCTGCGCCGCGCGAGGTCCAGCTGCCACTCGAACGCCGACACCTGCGCGGCGCGTTTCGTGTCGTCCCAGTAGTCGTCCAGGCCACTCTCGCCGATGCCGACCACGCGCGGGTGCCCGGCGAGCGCCTCGATCTGCGCGCGGGCCTCCGGACTGTCCTCGTCCGTATCGGTGGGGTGCAGACCCACCGTCGCGAACACGTCCCCGAACTGCTCGGCCAGCGCCACCGCGTTCCGCGCGTGCTCGGGGCTCGCGCCGATGCAGACCATGGCACTCAGGCCCAGCTCGCCGCGCGCGCCCGCCGGGTCGTCGATGTAATCCAGGTGCGTGTGCGAATCGATCATGCCGCCCAGCCTAGCGCCGCGCCGCCGCGGCTCCCACCTGCGCCCCATCACTCTCATGAGACCCGCGCGCTAAAGTGCGACCCGTGCAGAAAGTCGGTTTGTACGCGCTGCTGGGCATCATGGCGTTCGCCCTGATCTTCGCCCTGCTGCCCACCCCGGGCCTCGACGCCAGCCAGTCCGGCGCGCGGCTCAGCGGCGTGCAGCTCCGCCTGTACCCGTCCGGCGACGTCAACGCCACCTGGAGTTTCAGGGCCGCCGACGTACGCAACGACCCCCTGAACGGCCTGACCACCCTGACCGGCATCACCGAAGGACAACGGCTCCTGAAAGAACAGGTGCAGGGCCGCTTCACGGGCCGCGAGATTCTGGACGCCACCCTGGCCACCCCGGAGCTGACCATCGACGCGCAGGACACCATGACCACCCGTCAGGCCCGCATCACCCTGGTGCAGCAGTGTGCCGACATCGACCTGAGGGGCACCGAGCAGACCCCCGTGAAGATCGAACAGGGCCAGGGCTTCAGCGCGACGGAAGCGAAGATCGACTCCACCAGCCTGACCGGCACCATCCGCGACCTGAAGATGACCTTCGGCTTCAGCATCCTGGATTCCTCGCCGAATTCCAGATACTCCGTTCCGCTTGACCCGACCGAGACCTGCCGCGACGGCAAGCGCGTCCCCCTCACCTGATCCCGTCAAGGAGACCCCCATGAAGAAAACGACCTCACTGCTGGCCCTCCTCGCCCTGACCGCCCCCGTCCTCGCCCAGACCGACGCGGGCAAACGCCTCATCACCATCGAGGGCGCCCCGCGTGGCGACGTCCGCAACGGACCCCTGACCTTCACCGGAAACCCCGTCAAGGCCAAGGTCAGCACCCTGAACATCGAGGCCTCCCAGGCCGTCCTAACCGCCCCCAAGGGCACCGCGCTGATCGAGGCGAAAGGCAAGCGCACCACTGACTTCACCGGGAACGTCAAGGTCACCCGCGGCCGCCTGACCGCCACCGGGAACGCCCTCGCGTACAGCGAGGCCACCGGGCAGGGCGTCCTGAACGGCAGCGCCAGCGCCACCTTCACGCCCGACAAGACCGACGGGGACACCGTGACCATCAAGGCCGCGCAGATGAGCCTCGACGTGGACAACGACCGCTCCACCAGCACGGGCGGCGTGACCCTCTCCAACGGCACCCAGAGCGGCAAGGCCGACAAGCTCGTGTTCGACGAGCAGCGCGAACTGGCCCTCCTGACCGGCACGCCCAGCCTCACCCGCGCCGCCAGGGGCAGCCAGAAGGAACTGATCATCACCGGGCAGGAAGTCCGCGCGCTCACCAAGACCAAGACGCTGTACGTGCGCGGGGGCGTGAAACTCGTGCAGGGCACCACCACCACCACCGGGGACGCCGTGTACTACGACGACAGGAAGAATGTCGCGTACGTCGTCGGGAACGCCGTCAGCGTGGACAGCAAGAGCAAGGTGACCGTCAAGGCCCCGGCCAGCGGCTACCTGGAGCAGCGCACCGACCTGGCCCGCGTGCGCGCCCTGAACTCGGCGTACAAGATCCCCACCGATCAGTTCAAGCTCACCGGCGAGAAGTAAACTCCCTGGTATGCCCCGCTCCCGCCTGACTGCCGCGTTCCTGACCGCGCTGCTCTGTGGCGGGAGCGTCCTGACGATCGCCCTGGCGCAGCAGAATCCCACCCAGCCGCCCGCGCAGGGACAGACGCCGGGTGGTGCACCCGATCAGGACGTGCCCGCCACGGAGTTCGGTGAGGCCCAGGCGGAGCAATCCAGCCTGACGCTCGTGCGCCGCAGCGAGAAGGACGGCAAGGATCGCCAGATCGTCATCGTGAAGTCCGGCACCAGCGATACGACCGGCGTCTTCGCGATCTGCGGCCCGCAGGACGGCGAGCCGGAGGACGCCCCGAACATCGCCGTCTTCAGCGAGACCGGTGCGGGTGGCGTGCAGATCACCATCGACAAGAACGTGATCCGCGTGCCGCTGGCGGTCGTCACCCAGTTGCCCCCCAAAGAGGGGCAGGAGGGCAGTGACGGGCGCGTGGAGGCCAGCGCCGGAGCCGCCCGCTTCTTGGACGAGGCTCCCGAGGGGAAGACGGACCGCCTGAGCCGCTGCGCCGTCGAGGCCACGCCCCGGGCCGCGCCGGACACCGTGGTCGTCACGCAGGGCCGCACGGAACTGAAAGGGCAGAAGCTGGTGTACGACAGCGCCGACGGGATCGCCCGCATTGACGGGCCGGTGACCTTCAGGCGCAGCAGCGATAGGGACCCCCTGACCGGGAAGAGTGACCGCATCGAGGTCAGCGTGGACGACGAGAAGACCACCCTGGTCGGGAACGTCGAACTGAAGTCCAGCGGGGGCCGCACCAGCCGCGCCGCGAGGGTCGAGTACGACGACACCCGCAACGTCGCGCGGCTGTACGGCACCGCCGAGCAGCCCGCCGAGAGCGTGCAGGGCGGCGACACGCTGCGCGCCGGGGTGATCGTGTACGACCTCGACCGGAACGAGGTGTACGCCGAGAAGGCCGAGGGCGGCACCATCACCGGCGAATTCGTCGACGGTGAGGAGGGGAGTGGGGCGGCCACGTCCGCCGCACCGACGAATCCCGCCGCACCGACGACCCCCGTAGCACCGACGACCCCGCCGCGCCCCTGATACGGACTCCGATTGAATGGGCTGCGAAGACCATTCAATCCGAGCGGATGCGAGGAGGAGAGCAACGGGTTCCGGACGTGGAGTTAACAGATCGGTGGTGTTCCGATCTGTTAACGGAACAAACGGAATCCGTATGAGGTCGTCCCGGCGGGGGGTCAGGTGTCCAGGGCCTGGCGGGCCTTCCGGAGCACCTCGGCGCTGCGGTGCAGGGCGTCCTGCTCGTCCGGGGTCAGGGCGGGCAGGACGGTGTCCAGCACCCCGGTGCGGCCCAGGATGCGTGGCACGCTGAGGCTCACGCCGAACGCGGGGGTGGGGGCGCTGACGGTCAGGACGGCGCGGCGGTCGCCCAGGATGCGCTCGGTGATGCGCGCCAGGGCCGCGCCGATCCCGTAGTACGTGGCGCGTTTCCCGCCGATGATCTGCGCGGCGGCCTCCCGCGTGTCCCGTTCGATCTGCGCGCGGATCCCGGGCGTCCACGGGAGGTCCCGGGCGTCCATGAACGCCGCGACGGGCAGCCCGGCGACGGTGGCGGTACTCCAGGCGACGACCTCGCTGTCGCCGTGCTCGCCGAGGACGTAGCCGTGGACGTGCGTGGCGTCCACCCCGGCGTGCGCGGCGATCAGGTGCCTGAACCGCGCGGAGTCCAGCACGGTGCCCGAGCCGATCACGGCGTGGTCCGGGGCCAGGGTGACGCTCAGGTCCGTCAGGACGTCCACGGGGTTCGTGGCGATCAGCAGGGCGGCGCCGGGCGCCGCGGCGGCCACGCGGGGGATCAGGTCGCGGAAGATCGCGGCGTTCTTCTGCGCGAGATCCAGGCGGGACTCGCCGGGTTTCTGGTTGGCGCCTGCCGCGACGATCACCACGCCGCTGCCGTGCAGGTCCTCCAGCGGGCCGCTGCGGACGCGCGCGCCGTGGCTGACGGGCGCGGCGTGCGCGATGTCCTGCGCCTCGGCGCGGGCGCGGTCCCCGTCCAGGTCCGTCAGGAGCAGTTCGCTGCACGAGCCGCGCAGCGTCAGGGCGTACGCGGCGGTCGCGCCGACCAGCCCGGCACCCACCACACCGACCTTCACGTCACTGACCTGCCCGGACGGTCAGGACCGGGATGGGGCTGCGGGCCACGATCTTCTCGGCGGTGCTGCCCACGAAGAAGTGCTCGATGGCGCCCTGCGCGTGCGTGCCTACCACGATCAGGTCGGCGCCCCACGCGCGGGCGGCGTCCAGCAGGCCGGTCACGGGGTCGCCGACCATGAGTTCCTGTTCCTCGCCGGGCTGCACTTCGCGGGTCAGGCGCTGACCGTCCGCGCTTTCCAGCGTGTGCAGCAGCGTCGGGTCGGGCAGGGCGGGGGTCACGCCGCCCATCAGGTCCGGCGCGGCGGTCACGCGGGCGTCCGTGACGTGCACCAGTCGCCGGGTCGCGCCGGGAAACCGCGCGCGGGCCAGTGCCAGCGCCGCCGCCGAGGACGCCGAGAAGTCCACGCCCACCAGGACGCGCTGGAAGCCGGTGGTGCCGTGCAGGTCAGGGGAGTGGGTCATGTCTTTGAACCTACACCCGCGCCCACCTCCCGCCCGGAGCGCATGAAGATCGGGTGAAGACGGCCGCTCAGCTGGCGTGCTGGGACCCGCCGGCCGCGTCCCAGCGCAACTGCCGCCGACCGGCGCGTTTGGCGGCGTACAGCCGCCGGTCGGCGAGGTCCAGCAGCCCGGCCACGCTGTCCGCCTCGTGCGCCAGGACCGCCCCGGCGCTGAACGTCATCTCGGGCAGCGGGACCGGCAGGCGCAGGCTCAGCCCGTCCAGGCGGGCGGTGACCACCCGGGCCTCCTGCGCGCCCGTCCCGGGGATGACCAGCACGAACTCCTCGCCGCCCCAGCGGGCCAGCAGCGCGTCGGCACGCAGCACCTGCCGCAGCGCCGGGCCCAGCGCGCGCAGCACCTCGTCGCCCACCGCGTGCCCGCGCGTGTCGTTCACCTGCTTGAAGTGGTCCAGGTCCAGCAGGACCAGCGTGAAGCCCGCGTGCTCACCGCGCTGCACGAGCGCGTGCAGGTGCCGCAGGCGCTCCAGTGCCGCGCGGCGGTTGGGCAGCTCGGTCAGCGGGTCGGTCAGGGCCGCCTGCTCGAACGTCACGGCGTCCTGCTGGAACGCCGTGATCTGCTGCCCGAAACTGCTCGCCATGCCGATCACGATGGTCGTGCACGCCAGGTACGCCAGCAGGCTCAGGTCGTGCGTGGGCCGCGACGCCGCCAGTCCCGCGAACAGCAGGTACGCCACCAGCGTGGCCGGTACCGCTGCGCGCAGCGGCAGCAGCCCGAACCACAGCGCGACCATGATCAGGAACGACAGGAACGACCCGGTGCCGATCTCCGGGGCGCGCAGCAGCGGCACGAACTCGGCGGTGGTGGACACGGTCACCACCGCGACGATCAGGCCGCTCAGGCGCGCGGTGGGCCAGCGCAGCCACGCCAGCGCGACCACCACCCACGCCGATACCAGCATGCCCAGCGTGAAGGCCGCCGCGTTCGCCCAGTCTCGCCGCAGCAGCTGCTCGGCCACGATGAACACGTGCGCGGCGACCGCCCCGCCGGCCGCGGTCAGGTACGCGCGGCGGCGGACCCGCTCCACGCGGCTGATGGCGGCGTCATTCCGGGGCATCCCCCCACAGCATGACCCGCCGCGCCCACGGAAATCTGACGCGACCCGGCGTGAATCCCGCCCCCGCGACCTTCAGCGGACCTTGAGGCTCGGCGGGGTGCCCCCGGGCGCGGCGGGTACACTCCGAAGCATGCAACTCCAGAGCTTCGGCGCGGCCCTGACCGTCACCGGCAGCATGCACCTCCTGACCTCCGGCGGTCGGCAGGTCCTCATCGACTGCGGGCTGTTCCAGGGGAACGACGACCTGGAAGCCCGCAACCGCGAGCCCTTCGGGTTCGACGTCCCGGGCCTGGACGCCGTGATCCTCACGCACGCGCACCTCGACCACGTTGGACGCCTGCCGCTCCTGGCGAAACTCGGCTACCGCGGGCCGGTGTACTGCACGGCGCCCACGGCGGGCCTCGCGGAGACGGTGCTGCTCGACAGCGCGCGGCTGCAGGTGGACGGCTACCGGCACGACCTGCGCCGCGCCCGCCGCCAGGGGATTCCCGACGAGCAGGTGCCCCCGCCCCTGTACGAGGAGGAGGACGTGCACCGCGCGCTGGCGCTGCTGCGCCCCCACCTGACGTTCGGGGAGACCACCCGCGTGGCGGGCCTGAAGGTCACGCCCGAGCGGGCCGGACACATCCTGGGCAGCGCGTACCTCCTGATCGAGAGCAGTGAGGGTCGCCTGATCATGAGCGGCGACCTGGGCAACCGCGAGAGCGGCCTGCAACTGGACTTCACGCCCCCACCCCACGCGGACGCCGTGGTCATCGAGACCACCTACGCCAACCGCACGCACCGCCCCTGGCCCGCCACCCTGGCCGAATTCCGCGACGCGCTGCGCGACTCGGTGCGGCAGGGCGGGAAGATCCTGATTCCCAGCTTCGCCATCGAACGCACGCAGACGATCCTGCACACCATCAAGAGCCTGATGGACGCCGGGGAGGTCCCGCGCATCCCGGTGTTCCTGGATTCCCCGATGGCGGCGCGCGCCACGCACGAGTACTTCGAGTTCGGCGACGAACTCATCCCCGAGGTCCGCGACGCCCTGCAGGCCGGCGAGGATCCCTTCCGGCCCAGCACGCTGCACGTGGTGCCCACCAGCGCCGAGTCGCAGCGTATCAACCGGTACGACGGCCCGGCGATCATCCTGGCGGGCAACGGCATGATGACCGGCGGGCGCATCCAGCACCACCTCAAGCACCACCTGTGGAAACCCAGCACCAGCCTGATCAGCGTGTCCTACCAGTCCCCCAGCAGCCTGGGTGGGCGGATCGTGACCGGCGCCGACCACGTCCGCATCATGGGCGAGGAGATCGCCGTGAAAGCCCACGTGCACACCATCGGGGGCTTCTCCGCGCACGCCGACCAGGACGACCTGCTGGCCTTCCTGAGCACGACCGGCACCCCGCACGTGTGGCTGGTGCACGGCGAACCGGACGTCATGGCGGCCTTCCTGCCCGTCCTGGACGCACACGGCCTGAAGGGGGACCTGATGCCCGACCGGCAGCCCGTGGACCTGACCGGCCCCGGCTTCCCGCGGGGCCTCCCGCCCGGCTTCGACGCGGCCCCCACGCGCGGCGCGCAGGCCGAGGCGGGCGAGTAGGGGACAGGCGGGCGGAACAGCCCTGGGCGTTTTCATGCGGAGCAGCTACTCTGAAGGTCCATGAAACGCGCGCTGCCCCTGCTCCTGCTCGTCCTGACCGCCTGCGGCTCCAAGTCCATCGAGGGCGTCCAGACCTTCACGTACGCCGGTGGCGACCACCGCAGCGGCTCGCTGGTGTACGCCGAGAACCCCCCGGCGGGCGGCCCGCACAACGCCATGTGGCAGAACTGCGGCGTGTACGACCGCCCGCTGTACAACGAGTACGCCGTGCACAGCCTGGAGCACGGCGCGGTGTGGATCACCTACCGCCCGGACCTGGACGCCGCGCAGGTCGCTGCCCTGAAGACCCTCGTCGAGGGCCGCCCGTACACCATCCTCAGCCCCTACGAGGGCCTGGACACCCCGGTCGCCGCGAGTGCGTGGGGCGCGCAGCTGAAGGTCGACAAGGCCGACGACAGCCGCCTGAAGGCCTTCCTGGACAAGTACGAGCAGGGCGCGACCGCCCCGGAACGCGGCGCGTCGTGCAGCGGCGCGTACGGCGAGACCCGCTGACCACCCGGCACACAGCAAGACGAACGGCCCCACATTCGCTGTGGGGCCGTCACCGTTCAGCGGAAGCTCAGTGCTGCTGCTCGTCGTCGAAGTACTCGAAGCGGAACGTCCCGATCTCCACGGTGTCGCCCTCGCGCGCGCCGGCGCGTTTCAGGGCGTTGTACAGGCCCTGACGCTTGAAGACGTTGCCCAGGTACTCGGCGGCCTCGTCCATGAAGCGCGAGAAGCGCACGATGCGTTCCTCGAAGCCCCCACCGTACACCGCCCAGACCCGCTCGGGCTGACCGTCGTTGATGATGCCCACGCCCCGGGCGGCCGGATCGATGCGGAACTCGATGCGCAGGGGTTCCTCGCGCACGGTGTCGGATTCGATCTCCAGCGCGTTGTTCTGCGCCCACAGTTCGCGGTCCGGGAGCATCTGGAAGACCGCCTCGCGCAGTTCCGGCAGGCCCTCGCCGCCCTTGGCGCTGACCTGCATGACGGGCAGGCCGAACTCCGCGAGTTCATCCACGACCATCGCCGCGAGATCCTCGTCGGTCAGCTCCACCTTGTTCAGCGCGATCAGCGAGACCTGATCCAGCAGCGTCGGGTCGTAGGCGCGCAGCTCGGCCTGCAACTGACGCAGCTCCTCGACCGGGTTGCGGGTCACGTCCAGCACGTACACGAGCAGGCGCGTGCGGCTGATGTGCCGCAGGAACTCCAGGCCCAGGCCCTTGCCCTCGCTGGCGCCCTCGATGATGCCGGGGATGTCCGCCAGCGTGAAGCGCTCGTCGACCGGCGTGCCGTTCGCGTCCACACGGTCCACGACGCCCAGGATCGGTGACAGGGTCGTGAACGGGTAGTCCGCGATGGCCGGGTTCGCGCGGGACAGCGCCGCGAGCAGGCTGCTCTTCCCGGCGTTCGGGTAGCCCACCAGACCCACGTCCGCGATCAGGCGCAGCTCCAGCCGCACGCGGCGTTTCTGGCCGGGCGTGCCCAGCTCCGCGAAACGCGGCGCCTGACGGGTGCTGCTCACGAAGGTGCTGTTCCCGCGCCCGCCGAAGCCGCCGCGCGCGATGACCTTCTCCTGCCCGACCCGCACGAGATCCGCGATGACCTTCCCGGTCGCCTCGTCGAACGCGGTCGTGCCGACCGGCACGTCGATGAAGATGTCCTCGCCGTCACCACCCTGACGCAGGCGACCCTCGCCGTACGCGCCGTTCGGGGCCTTGAACTTGCGGCGGCCCACCAGACGCTCCAGCGACTCGACGCCCTCGATGGCACGCAGGATGATGCTGCCACCCCGCCCGCCGTGCCCGCCGTCCGGGCCACCTTTTTCCATGTACTTCGCGCGGTGGAAGGACATGCTGCCGTCCCCGCCGTTCCCGGCGGCCACCTCGATATTCAGGACGTCACGAAACGCCACTGGCCTCACCTCCCTTGGGGCAAGGCGCGTGTGCGTCCCCGCCCGGCACCACTGCTGGGTGCCACTGTACGACGCCGCCCCGCGTGGGGGCAGCAGCAAAGGAGCGCCTGACCCGTCAACCGGGCTGAGGCGCTCCCGCGAAAAAACCTGCCGCGCTGATCAGTCAGCGGCGGCGGCGGTGGGCACTTCGATGCTGATGAAGCGGCCCTTGTTGCCACGGTTGCTGAACACGACCTTGCCGCTCTCCAGGGCGAAGAGGGTGTGGTCGCGGCCCATGCCCACGTTCGGGCCGGCCTTGAACTTGGTGCCGCGCTGACGGACGAGGATGTTCCCGGCCAGGACCTGCTCGCCGCCGAACTTCTTCACGCCCAGGTACTTGGGCTGGCTGTCACGTCCGTTCTTGGACGAACCTACGCCTTTCTTGTGTGCCATGTCGGTATCCTCCCTTAGCCCTTGATGCCCAGGATCTTGATCGCGGTGTAGTCCTGGCGGTGGCCCGTGCGGCGGCGGTACTGGATGCCGCTCTTGTACTTGCGCACGTAGATCTTCTCGCCACGGCCGTGCTCGACGACTTCGGCGTTCACGGTGAACTTGCCGGCGGCGTCGCCGAAGACGGTCTGGTCGCCGCCCACGAAGATGGGGGTCAGGTCGAGCTTGTCGCCCGCCTCGCCTTTCAGGCTCTCGACGCGGATGACGTCGCCTTCCTGCACGCGGTACTGCTTCCCGCCGGTCTGAATGATTGCAAACATGGTGTTTCCTCCTGCCGCGCGCCCGAGGGATCGCTGCCCTGGGCGGCCTTGGCCTGCTGCACCCGCTCGGCGGGTCACCAAGCAAGTACTGTAACACACCGTCAGGGTGTAGGGAACCCGTCCGGGTCCGGCGGATCAGCGCAGACTCGGGGGTGGCAGGCAACGGCGCTCGGCCCGCGCGGGGCGGGGGAGGGCTGTTCGGTTGCGTGCGGGTTCCCGGGTCTGGTGAACGTGTCCTCGCGGTACACGTAGGCTCGCGCGGGGCGAGCCGGGTTCTGCTGATCCTCCAGAGCTGCCCGGAGGCAGCTGACCCTGGCAGCATAGCACGCCCCCGACCGGCCAGCGGGGGCGTGCTGTCAGAATCCATTCAGAGGGCGCCCCCTAGCCTGCGGGCATGAGACTGGGTCGCCACACGCTGGGCCGCTGGAACCTGCTGGTGCTGCTGGGCAGCGCCCTGGTCACCACGGCGCTGGGTCTGGCCACGCAGCCCCTGGCGGCGCAGACGACCACGGCCGCCGCGAGCGCCTACCGGCAGGGGCAGTTCCAGCGGGCCGACGACCTGCTCGCGGGCGCCGCGCGCGAGGGCCTGCTCGTGGACGCCGACGCCCTGGTCGTGCGGGGCTTCGCGCGCTACCAGACCGGGCAGTACGCCGCGGCCCGGCGGGACTTCCAGGCGGTCCTGGACCGCAGCCCCCGCTACGCGGACGCCTGGTACGGCCTGGCGCTCGTGGCGCGGGCGCAGGGCTGCGCCGCCGAGGCCCTGACCCTCAACCGCGAGGCGCTGGCGATCGATCCGGGCCGCGCCGACCTGCAGCAGCTCCAGGAGAGCCTGAGTGCGGTGCAGGTCATGGCTGACGGGCAGTAACGCCCGTGAACCGGCCTGCGGGCTGGAGCCGCGTGCAGCCCATGTGGCGCGAATTCCAGCTGCTGCCGTTCACCGGCATGGCGCTGGGCATCAGCGTGACCCTGACCGTCACGATGATTGTGTTCACGTACCTGCTGTTCCTGAACCTGTTCGCGCAGTCGTTCACGCGGTCCCTGCTGGTGGTGCTGTTCGTGCTGGGCGTCGTGACGCTGACCCTGGTGCTGCTGACGGTCACGCAACTGCTGTACGTGACCGTCACGGCCCGTCGCGACGCGCAGGTGACCGCGCAGGCGCGCGCCTGGGAGGCGCACCTGACCGCCTTCCTGGCCGGGGCGGACCCGCCCGCGACCCTGGACGTGACCGGCGCGCGCGCCCTGCTGCACCTGCGGGAGGAGGTCGGTGACGCGGACGGCGCGCGCCTCGCGGCGCTGTACGACACGCTGGGCCTGCGCGCCCACGACGAACGCGTCGCCCGGACTGGACGCACCAGCACGGACCGCACCCTGGCGCTGGAACGACTGGTGACCCTGCGCGACGACCGCAGCCTGCCGGTGTTCGTGGCGCTGCTGGACGACGCCAGCACGTCACTGCGGCTGCTGGCGCTGCTGGGCGTGACCCGACTCGCCCGGCCCGGCTGGGCGGCCCCGCCCCTCCTGCCGGTTCTCACGTCGGGCCTGTTCTCGACGCAGCAGGTCCGCGAGGCGCTGTGCCTGCTGGGACCGCAGGCCGAGCCGCTGGTGCGCGCCCTGGCCGCCGACCCGCGCGACCCCTGGCGGGAACTGGCCGTGGACACCGCGGGCCGACTCGACCCGCCCCGCTACGCGGACCTGGTGCCGGACCTGCTGCGCGACGCGAGTCCGGGCGTGCGGGCGGGCGCGCTGCGGCTGTACGCCGCCGGGCGCCTGGACGCCCCGCCGCTGCGGCGCGAGGTGTGGCAGCTCAGCCGCGACGCGGCGTGGCCGGTGCGGGCCATGAGTGCCCAGGCGCTGGGCACCTTCCCGCACCCGCCGGTGCGGACGCTGTGGCGACTGCTGGGCGACCCGAACTGGTGGGTGCGGCACCACGCCGCCCGGTCCCTGCACGCGAGCGGCGAGGGCCGCGCGGCGCTGCGTGAGGCGGCCGCGCGGCACCCGGACCGCTTCGCGCGTGACGTGGCGCGCGCCGCGCTGCCGCAGAATGACCTCATCGCATGAACCTCACGGTCGTCGAGTTCCTGTTCCTGGTGTACTTCGCGCTGATGAACGTGGGGTACGCCATCGGCCTGACGACCACGGTGCGGGAACTGGCGCGCAGCATGCGCCGCCACCAGACCCTGCGCTTCGACGCGCTGCTGCTGGGGCAGACGCACAAACCCATCTCGCTGCTCGTGCCCGCCTACAACGAGGAGGCGACCATCGAGGCCAGCGTCCGGTCCTTCCTGAACCTCCGCTACCCGCAGTTCGAGGTGATCGTCGTGAACGACGGCAGCCGCGACCGGACCCTGGACGTCCTGAACGCCACGTTCGACCTGCACCCCGCGCAGATGGTCGTCCCGCTGACCATCCCCACCAGACCCGTGCGCGGCACGTACCGCAGCGCCCGCGAGGACCGCCTGATCGTCATCGACAAGGACAACGGCGGGAAGGCCGACTCGCTGAACGTCGCCATGCAGTACGCCCGCTACCCGCTGTTCTGCGCGCTGGACGCCGACAGTCTCCTGGACGAGGAGGCCCTGCTGCGCGTCGCGCGGCGCTTCGCGGACGACGACGACCTGCTCGTCGTGGGCGGCACCGTCCGCCCCCTGAACGGCGCCGTGTTCCAAGGCGGGCGGATCGTGGACCTGCACCTGCCGGGCACGGCCGTCGAACGCTTCCAGATCGTGGAGTACATCCGCGCGTTCCTGGTGGGCCGCACCACCCTCAGCGCGTACGGGCTGCTGCTGATCATCTCCGGCGCGTTCGGCCTGTTCCGCCGCGACGTGGCCCTGCAGGTGGGCGGGTACGCGCACGACACCGTCGGCGAGGACATGGAACTCATCGTGCGGCTGCACCGCCACGCGCGCGAGCAGCGCCGCCCGTACGCCATCACGTACGTCATCGACCCGATCTGCTGGACGCAGGTGCCCGACACCTGGAACCTCCTGCGGCGCCAGCGCGACCGCTGGCAGCGCGGCCTGATCGAGGCCCTCTGGAAGCACCGCCGCATGTTCCTGAACCCCCGCTACGGCCGCATCGGGATGATCTCCATGCCGTACTACGTGTTCTTCGAGGCGCTCGCGCCCGTCATCGAACTCACCGGCTACGCCCTGGCCGTCGTCCTGGTCGTCACGGGCAAGTTCAGCGCGCCGTTCGTGGCGCTGTTCTTCCTGCTGGCCATCGCGTACGGCACCCTGATCTCCTTCAGTGCCCAGAGCGTCGAGGTGTTCCTCCGGCAGCGCATCTCCCGGCCCGGCGACCGCCTGCGGCTGCTGGGCTTCGCGCTGCTGGACAACCTCGGCTTCCGGCAGTGGACCCTCCTGATCCGCTTCTGGGCGACCCTGACCGGCCCGCTGCGCGCCGGACAGTGGGGCAAGATGGAACGCCGCCGCATCGACACCGGCACCCCCCCCACGCCACCCCCCGACGCGGGCGACCCACCCCGGAACCCGGACGTCACCTGACCCGTACCTGCGGACGTGATCACCCGAGTCCGGGCCGTATGGCGCGACGCGCTGGCCCTGCTGTTCGCCCTGACCGACCGCCGCACGCCCGCGGGCGCGAAACTCATGGCCGCGCTGGCGCTGGCCTACGCCCTGCTGCCCCTGGACCTCCTGCCCGACCTGACCCCCATCCTGGGCGTCGCCGACGACATCCTGATCGTCCCGACGCTGCTCGCCCTGGCCGCCCGCACCCTCCCCGCCCCCGTCCTGACGCAGGCACAGACCCGCAGCCTGAGCGTCCAGCGCCGCCTGCCCTGGCTGATCCCCGCCGCCGCACTGACGGTCCTGACCCTGCTCAGCCTGCTCGGCTGGACGATCTGGCGCGCCCTGGGGAGCTGATTGTCAAGCGCATCTGACCGGCGAACCAGATCGGGAATCACTAGCATGAGCGTCGTATGAAGAAACTTGCTCCCCTGCTGCTCCTCGCGCCCCTCGCCCTGGGTTCCTGCGGCCTGTTCAACCGCGCCCCCAAACCCGTCACCACCGCGGGCGGCACCCTGATGGACGCCAAGGTGACCTACGACGCCAACGGCAACGCCACCACCACCTACACCGCCTGGAGCGGCGGCGCGGGCAAGGTCATGCTCGACCTGTACGACTACACCGCCAAGACCACCGTCAAGGAAGGCGAAGCCACCCTGGCCGCGGACGGCAAGTTCAGCTTCGCCAGCCTGCCCACCCCCAAGGACAGCGAACTGAGCCCCTACACCGAAGAGACCCAGCCCACCGGTTGCACCAGCACGGTCAAGGTCAGCGACAAGGGCATGCGCAGCGCCACCGCGACCTTCCGCACCGACGCCACCAAGGACGTCAGCGTGATGCTGATGGACGCCGCTGGTACGACCACGACGATGGGCGAGCTGATCTACGTGGACCGCGCCGTCAAGTTGAGCGGTAAACAGGAATGCAAATTTACTGGCCTCACGTCCATTGCGGACATCAACGTGAGCTTCACCAAGGGGTGGAACTGGCTGACCATCAAGGCCACGACCGACCTGACCACGTCCACGACGACCGCTGTCATGACCAACGGGTTTGCCAGCAACCTCAAATGGGTCAACCGGACGGCAGCCACCCAGGCGCTGAACCTGAACACCCTGCCCTTCACCCTGCGCTGAACGCCGCTTTCCCGTCCGCCCCTGCCGCTCCGGTGGGGGCGGTTTTACGTGCCGTTAACCGGCCCGCTTACACTGAGGTTCATGAGACTGCTGCTCGTGGAGGACGACGCCCGCATCGCGCAGCCCACCGCAGAGGCCCTGCGCGAGGCCGGGTACGCCGTCACCTGGGCGCAGACCGGCCCGGAGGGGCTGGAACAGGCCGCGCTGGGCGAATACCCGCTGGTGATCCTGGACGTGATGCTGCCCGGCATGGACGGTTTCGCCGTGGCGCGGGAATTGCGCGAGCAGGGTGTGGAGTCCGCGATCCTGTTCCTCACGGCGCGCGGCGAGCTGAGCGACCGGGTGGAGGGCCTGGACCTGGGCGGGGACGCGTATCTGGTCAAGCCGTTCGCGGTGCCGGAACTGCTGGCGACCCTGCGGGCCCTGTCGCGCCGTGAGCGGGGGTCGGGCGCGCCGCGCGTGGCGTTCGCGCAGGGGCGCGGCACGCTGGACACCGTGGCGCGCACCGTCACCTGGGACGGCGCGGAGGTGGCCGTGACGGGCCGCGAGTACGCGCTGCTGGAGGTCCTGTCGCAGGCCCCGGAACGCTGGTTCACCCGCGAGGACCTGATCGACCGCGTGTGGGGGCCGGAATTCGACGGCGAGGCGCGGATCGTGGACGTGTACGTGCGCTACGTGCGCCGCAAACTGGCGCCCGAGGCGATCACGTCCGAGCGGGGACGCGGCTACCGCGTGGAACGCTGAGCCGGGCAGGGGAGAAGCGATGCGGTTGACGTTGCGGGCGCGGCTGGCGCTGTGGGCGGCCCTGGCGACCGGCGTGGCGGTGCTGCTGGTTGCGGGGGGGCTGTACTGGTCCGTGAACGGGTTCCTGCGGCAGGCGCAGGAGCAGCGGGTCATGAGTGTGCTGGGGGCCGTGCAGGGCCGCGTGGAGGGGCTGCTGCGGCCCCGCCCGGACGACGATCCGCTGGGGTCGCTGCTGGGCGCGGCGCGCGTGAGCATCTCGCAGGCGGACCTGGAACGCATCGCGGACGACGTGGACCGCCGGGGCGTGGACCTGCGCGTGATCGCCCGGCAGTCGGGCGGGCTCGCGTCGGTCGGCACGCCCAGCTTCCCGTCCGGGGTACCCGTGGCCCTCGGGCCGGGGCTGCACCTGACGGGCACGCACCTGATCCTGGAGCGGCCCCTGCGTGGCGCATCCCTGCAGATCGCGGTGGACGCCCGTTCGCTGCGCGAGGCGCGTGAGGCGTTCCTGCGTGCGCTGGTCGCGCTGGTGCCGCTGGCTTTGCTGCTGTCCCTGCTGGTGGGGTGGGTGGTCGCCGGGCGGCTGCTGCGGCCCGTGCGGGCGCTGGAGGGCGCCGCGCACGCCATCGGGGAGGGCGGGGACCTGCGCCGCCCCCTGCCCGGCGCGGGTGACGGGGACGAACTGGCGCGGCTGGCGCTGACGCTCCAGCACAGCTTCGCGCACCTCGCGGACGCCCGGGACCGCGAGCAGGGTTTCCTGCGGGCTGCCGCGCACGACCTGCGCTCCCCGCTGGCGGCGCTGACCGCGCGGGTCGAGGGGACCCTGGCCCGCGACCGCGACGCCGAGCGCTACCGCGCGGACCTGCGGGAGATCGGCACGGACATCACGCGGCTGTCCACCCTGGCGAACCACCTGCTGCTGCTGGCGCGGGACCCGGCGGCGGTGCAGCGCGCGCCGGTGCCGCTGCGGGACCTCGCGGCGGACGCCGTGGACCGCGCCCGTGAACTCGACCCACTGGCCGACGTGGACCTCGACGGTGCGGAGGCCGTCACGGTGTCCGGGGACCGGGTGCTGCTGGGGCAGGCGATCTGGAACCTCACCACGAACGCCGTGCGGCACGCGCCGGGCGCGACCGTGCTCGTGCAGGTGCGGGCGGTGCCGGGCGGCGCGGCCGTGACCGTGCAGGACGACGGCCCCGGCGTGGACGCCGCCACCCTGGCCCGCCTGGGCGAGGCCTTCTACCGCCCCGACGCCAGCCGCACCGCCGACGCGTCCGGCACCGGCGGGCACGGGCTGGGGCTGGCGCTCGCGCGGCACGTCGCGGGCCTGCACGGCGGGACGCTGGACATTGAGAGCGCGCCCGGCGCGGGCTTCCGCGTGACGCTGCACCTGCCGGGATAGGTGGGGCGGTCTGCTACTCTGTGCGGCAATGAACAGTTCAGTGCCGCGCTGGAGTGCCGTCGTGCTGGGCGGCGGGGACCCCGGCGACCCCTTCGCCGCCGCGCACGGCGTGAACGTCAAACCCCTGATTCCCGTCGCGGGCGCCCCGATGGCCCTGCACGTCCTGCGGGCCCTGCGCGGCAGCGACCGCGTGGGCCGCGTGGCGTACGTCGGCCCCACCACGCCCGACCTCGACCCGCTGATCGACATCCGCGTGACCGACCACGGCACCCTGCTCAGCAACCTCGAAGCCGGGGTGGAGGCCCTGCGCGACCTGGGCCTCGCCCCGGGCGAGCGGGTGCTGGTCGTCACCGCCGACGTGCCCATGCTGCGCCCGGAGGAGGTCCGGGACGTGCTCGACAGCGCCCCCACCGACGCCGGGCTGGTGTACCCCGTCGTGCGGCGCGAGGTCTGCGAGGCCGCGTACCCCGGCGTGAAACGCACCTACGCCCGCCTGAAGGACGGCACGTTCACCGGCGGGAACCTCTTCCTGCTGGACCCGGCATTGATCGGGCAGTTCCTGCCGCGCCTGCGCGAGGTGCTCGCCGCCCGCAAGGCCCCCCTGAAACTCGCCGGGCTGATCGGCTGGGACGTCCTGCTGCGCCTCCTCACCGGCCGCCTGAGCGTGCAGCGGCTGGAGGAGAAGGTCTCCGGGCTGCTGGGCGTCAAGGCCCGCGCGCTGATCACCCCGCACGCCGCCGTGGGCACCGACGTGGACAAGGACGCCGACCTCACCCTGGCCGACGCGCAGCTGCGCGGCACCCCGCCCGGTCACTGAACCGCGTGCCAATCCTGACGTAAATGCTCGGTTTTCTCGCGCTGAACGCTAAAAATCCTGTCCATTCCCGCCCTTGCGCCCGGGGTGGCCGGTGTGCATACTGTCCCTCATGCCTCACGTGATCGTTAGCCCCTGCATCGGCGTCAAGGACCAGGCCTGCACGGAAGTCTGCCCGGTGGAATGCATCTACGACGGCGGCGACCAGTTCCTGATCCACCCCGACGAGTGCATCGACTGCGGCGCGTGCGTCCCCGCCTGCCCCGTCAGCGCCATCTTCCCCGAAGAGGACGTCCCCGGCGGCGAGGAAAGCTTCATCGAGAAGAACCGCGTCCACTTCGGCCTCTAAACCACCCACCACAGCGGCGCCTGGAGTTGATCCGGGCGCCGCTGCTCCATGCGGTCCCTTATACGGATTCCGTCTGTTTCGTTGACAGATCGGAACACCACCGATCTGCCAACTCCACGCCCGGAACCCATTTTTCTCCTCCTCGCTCCGCTCGGATTGAATGGCTTTGCAAGCCGTTCAATCGGAGGCCGTATTACAGGCCGTACAGGTCCGTGTACTTCCCACGCAGATACGCCAGGTAAGGCGCGGCGGTCATGCCCTGCCCGGTCGCGCGCTGCACCAGTTCGTTCGGCGTGAACGTCCGCCCCGGCGCGTACACGTGCTCACGCAGCCAGCCATGCAGGCGCCCGAACTCGCCCCGCGCGATGTCCCCGTCCAGGTCCGGGTTCGCCGCCTGCGCCGCCGCGTAGAACTGCGCGCTCAGCACGTTCCCCAGCGTGTACCCCTGGAACACCCCGCCGATCCCGCCGCTGAACCAGTGCACGTCCTGCAACACCCCGTCCACGTGACTCGGGGCGCGCAGCCCCAGGTTCGCCTCGTACGCCGCGTGCCATGCGTCCGCCAGATCGCGGACCGCCAGCGAGCCGCCCAGCAGCTGCCGCTCCAGCTCGTAGCGCGTGATCACGTGCAGGTTGTACGTCAGCTCGTCGGCGTCCGTGCGGATCAGGCTGCGGCGCACCACGTTCACCGCGCGGAACATCTCCTCCTCGGTCACGTCGGCCAGCTGTTCGGGGAACGCGTCCCGGAACCGCCCGAACTGCCCCGCCCAGAACGCCCGCGAACGCCCCACCAGGTTCTCCCACAGCCGCGACTGGCTCTCGTGCACCCCGGCACTCACCCCGCCGCCCAGCGGCGTATCCAGCAGGTCCTCCGCGACCCCCTGCTCGTACAGCGCGTGTCCGACCTCGTGCAGCGTGGAGTACAGCGCGTCCGTCGGGTCCGCCAGCTGCGCCCGCGTCGTGATCCGCACGTCCCGCGCACCCAGCCGAGTCATGAACGGATGCGCCGTCAGATCCTGCCGCCCCCGCGCGAAATCGTACCCGTACAGCGCCCCGACCTCCTCGCCCAGCCGCAACTGAGTCGCAATCGGGTACTCGCGCGCCAGGAAATCCATCCGGGGCGCCGGGGCCGCCACCACCGCGTCCACCAGCGGCACCAGCGCCACGCGCAACTCCGCGAACACCGCGTCCACCTGCGCGGCCGTCATGCCCTCATCCGACGCGTCCACGAAGAAATCCATCGGGTCCGAGAACTCCGGGAAGAAACCCGCGCGCTGCACGCTCAGGTCCAGCGTCCGCTCTAGCAGCGGCACCATCCGCGCCCAGTCGTTCGCGGGCCGCGCCTCCACCCACGCCGCGTAACTCTCCCCGGCATGCTGTGCCGCCGCCCGCACGAACACCCCCGGCAGGCGCGTCGCCCGCTCGAACTCCCGCCGCGCCACCGCCAGCATCCGCGCCTCCACCGGCCCCAGGTCCAGCGCGCCCGCCGCATCCAGCAGCCGCCCATACCCCACGTCCGTCGCCCGCGCGTGCCGCACACCCGACAGCAGCGCCCGCTGCCGCGCCCGCCCCGCCGACCCCCCACGCGGCAGGTACGTACTCTGATCCCACCCCAGCAGCGCCCCGATCCCACCCAGGTCCGCCAATTCCTGCCAGTGCGCCCGCAGCGCCACCCACGTCTCATGCTGTGTCATCCCGCGCAGCCTACCGCGCCCCCAGCCGGATGGCCTGCGCCACCTGGCCGATACGCGGACGACAGCCCGTGCATAAAGCCCGAACGTGCAGTCCAGTCTTTTTCGTGCTGGACGGCAGAAATCAGGTCGCCCGGCAGGGGTTGACGCGGCCTGCATACCGGGGTATCATTTTCTTATCACCGCCGAAGAAGGCGGGTTTTTTGTTTTTGGGTTGTTTCGTGCGTGGTTGCCCCACCCCCCAGCCCCCATCCCCAGGGGGGACGGGGGGGCTTACGTTGGCACTGGGCAAGAGTTTTTACTGCTGCGGCGTGCTCGCAGTGGGCGGTGACGGGTCCGGCCTCGACGCCATCCTGCCGCACCGGTGGAAGGCCCGCGCGCTTCGCGCACGACGGCCGGTGGTGGTCTGCGGTCAGGGCGTGGGTGGGCGGTGCGGTCCGCTGATCGACTTTTGGTCAGGGGGCCTCGGCTGGGCTTAGGTGATCTGTGGGGGCATGCTTTCCTGCTGCGGGCTACCCTGCCTGTATGGATCTCTCTGCTGCCCGCGCCGCCCTGCAAGCCGCCATCCGCGTCGCCGTGCTGACCGGCGCGGGCGTCAGCGCCGAGAGCGGCATCCCCACCTTCCGGGACGCGCAGACCGGGCACTGGGCACGCTTCCGGCCCGAGGACCTCGCCAGTCCGCCCGCGTACCGCCGCGACCCCCAGATGGTGTGGGAGTGGTACGCGGGCCGTTACCGCGACGTGCTCGCCGCGCAGCCGAACGGCGCGCACGACCTGCTGGCGCGGCTGGAGGCGCAGAAGGGGCCGGGGTTCTTCCTCGCCACGCAGAACGTGGACGGCCTGCACCACCGCGCGGGCAGCGGCACGCACGGCGGGCAGGTCGTGGAACTGCACGGCAACCTCCTCAGCGGCCGGGACGAGGTCACGGGGCAGACGTTCCCCCTCGCCGCGCCCGCTGAACTGGTCACGCCGCCCACCTCCCCGCTCGGGAACCGCATGCGCCCCAACGTCGTCTGGTTCGGCGAGTACCTCCCCGAGGATGCCCTGGAAGCCGCGCAGGACGCCTTCGCCGCCGCACAGGTCGCGCTGGTGATCGGCACGAGCGGCGCCGTGTACCCCGCCGCCGGACTGGCCGCCGAAACCCTGCGGCGCGGCGGAATCGCCATCGAGATCAACCCCACCGAGACCGAGATCTCGCACCAGATGACCTACGTCGTCCGGGACGTCGCGTCACGTGGACTCGCCGCCCTGCTGGAATGAAGAAAGGACTCGTCCCGGCGCGAATCTGGGGCCTGCTCGCCAGTGAGGCCGACCGCGTGGTGCTGTTCCGGCGCGGCCCCTCGCAGTGGACGCGCGTGTACCTGTGGGACACCGCCACCGATCGCCTCACGCCCGGATCGTGGTTCCAGGGACGACTGTACGAGTGGATGAGCGACCTCTCGCCCGACGGCGAGCACCTGCTGTACGCCGCGCAGAACTTATCGCCGCGGCAGCGGGCGCTGGCAATGGAACGCTACGGCGTGACCATGGACGGCTGGACGGGGCTCTCTCGGCCACCCTCGGTGCGGGCACTTGGCTTATGGAGCGCTCTGGCGGGCGATGTGGGCGGTGTCTTTCTGGATGGACGGACGATCAACGTTGTCGGGGCGGAGGCCCTGATTCGACCAACGGCTTTCACTGTGGTGCCTTCGTTTCAGTTTGATCCGCTCGTGGCACTGCGGCAGACCTTGCCGCGCACCGGGTGGCATGTCGTGCGCGAACCGGCCCGCTGGTATGGCATGGGCGAGGCAGAATCGTTCACCCTTCGCAAAGAGATGCTGGAACTGAACTTCAGCATGGCGCAGTACCGCCGCTTCGTCCGGTACCGCTGGCTGGCGGAAGGCCCGGCACCCGATCTGGAGGGTGCCACCTGGGCCGACCTCGACCGTCGGGGGCGGCTGCTGATCGCCCGCGCCGGACGGGTGTTCATCTGGCACGTGGGGCAGGAGACGGAACTGGCGGACCTGAATGCCGACCAGCCGCCCCGCCCGGCTCAGCCCGCGTAGGGGTTGGGGCGCGTGGCCTCCTGCGTGAGCCACTGCGCCCAGGTGCGGCCCACGCCGCTCAGGTCGGGGCCGGTGAGGGGCGTGAAGCGCCGCGCGGCGGGGACGGGCAGGACGCGGGTGCGTGCGCCGGTCGCGTCGGCCCAGCTGCGGGCCAGTTCCGGCAGGGGGATAACCTGCGGGCCGACGATGTCCGGCGCGCGGCCCTGCGGGGCCCCCAGCGCGACCTGAGCGATCTGCGCGGCGGCGGCGTGGACGTCCACCGGCTGGAGGGGCAGGCCCGGCAGGGGCAGCAGCGGCGCGCGGGTCAGGCGCGAGAGCATGAACGCCACGAACTCATGGAACTGCGTGGCGCGCACCACCGTGAACGGCACGCCGCCCGCCGCGACCAGCGCCTCGGCCTGGGTCTTGGCACGGTAGTACGGGAACGCCCGCACCCAGTCACACCCCACGATGCTGACGTACACGACGTGCCGCACGCCCGCCGCCCGCGCCGCCGCGAGGAGCACGCCGGTCATCTCGACGTCCGCCTGGGGCCGCGACGGCTGGCTGGCCGCGTGAATGACGGTGTCCACGCCGCGCAGCGCGTCCGCGAGGCCCGCGCCGGTCTGCAGGTCACCCTGCCGGAACGCGGGTCGGGGGTCGGCGTGGCGGGACAGGACGCGCACGTCCGCGCGGCCCTCCAGGGCAGGCAGGAGGGCGCGGCCCAGTACGCCGCTGCCTCCGGTCACGAGGATCGTTGTCATGGGGTGGCCTCCAGCGGCGCGGAAAGGGGGAGAGGGTGCGTTGCTGCATTCAGCAGACGTCATGGCGCGTGGCGGATTGTCCCCCGGCAGGTGTCTGATCTCCCCCACAGTCCCGGGGCGGGAGGGTGCTACGTTCAGGGTGGCCCGCTCCCGGGTGGGCCGACTTCCTTCGGGGTGGGGTGGAATTCCCTACCGGCGGTGATGGCGTGAGCCTCAGCCCGCGAAGCCTGTGCAGATTGCACCACGCGCAGGCCCGATCTGGTGGGAATCCAGAGCCGACGGTGTTATGGCGCATAGAGACGCTCAGGCGGATCAAGAAAGGCGAGGGGCCGTCCCTGAGCCTGCGGCCCATTCAGTCCGGATGAGAGAAGGAGGAACGCTGCCCTGCCACCCCGGCGGGCGGCGACAGACCATGTATGAAGTGAATGCTCCACCCGCAGGGGTGGCGGCGGCACTGCCGGTGGACGAGCGGTTCATGACGCTCGCGCTGGCGGAGGCTGCCAGAGGACTGGGCCGCACCGCGCCGAATCCCCCCGTGGGCTGCGTGATCGTGCAGGGCAATGAATTGGTGGGGCGAGGCTTCCACCCGAGGGCCGGTGAGCCGCACGCGGAGGTGTTCGCCCTGCGGGACGCGGGCGAGCGGGCGCGTGGCGCCACCGCTTACGTGACGCTGGAACCGTGCAGTCATCACGGGCGCACGCCGCCCTGCGCGGACGCGCTGATCGCGGCGGGCGTGCAGCGGGTGGTCGTGGCGGCGCTGGACCCGAACCCGCTGGTGGCGGGGCGCGGCGTGCAGCGGCTCCGGGACGCCGGGATCGAGGTCACGGTGGGCGTCCTGGAAGCCGGGGCCGTGCGGCAGCAGGCGGGCTTCCGCAGCGTCGTGGTGCGGGGCCGCCCGTGGGTGGTGGCGAAGTACGCCATGACCCTCGACGGGAAGGTGGCGGCGCTGAACGAGGGCAACGGCGCCGTCAGCGGCCCGGAGGCCCGAGAGCGCACCATGCGCTGGCGTGACGAGCTGGACGCCATCGCGGTCGGCAGCGGCACGCTGGTGCTGGACGATCCGGCCCTGACGACGCGCGGCGTGCCGGGCGGGCGTGACTCGCGCCCGGTGGTGTTCGACCGCCGCGCGTCGAGCGATCCGCAGGCCCGCGCGTGGCGCGACGGCGCGGTGCTCGTGACTGCCCCGCACGCCGACGTGGCCGCGCACGAGGACGCCGGGATCACCGTCCAGCGCGCCGGGTCGCTGCCGGACGCCCTGAGTGGACTGGCGGACCTGGGCATCAGCAGCGTGCTGCTCGAGGGCGGTCCGACCCTCCTGAGTGCCTTCTTCGCGCAGGGGCTGGTGGACGAGGTGCGGGTCTTTCTCTCCCCGAAACTCCTCGGCGCGGGCCTGAGTCCCCTGACCGGCCCCGCGCGCCCCATGCACGAGGCGCGGGAACTGCGGGACGTGACGGTCGAGACCCTCGGCCCGGACGTCCTGATCACCGGCCTGCTGCAGGGCATCCCGCGCGTCTGAGCCTTCCTTCCCCGTGGAGGGGGGGCGAGTGCGCTCCTGCCTCCACCCGAGGTCAACACATGTTTACTGGAATCATCGAACAGGTGGGCGTCATCGCCCGCACCACCGAGAACGAGGGGAACCTGACCGTCACCATCCAGCCCGCGCGCATGTGGGCCGACGTGGAACTGGGCGAGAGCATCGCCGTGAACGGCACCTGCCTGACCGTGACCACCTGGGACGCGGCGGGCTTCACCGTGGACCTCAGCCGCGAGACGCTGGCCAAGACCGCCCCGCACTGGCGCGAGGGCACGAAGGTGAACCTGGAGCGCGCCATGACCGCTCAGGCCCGGTTCGGCGGGCACGTCGTGAGCGGGCACGTGGACGGCGTGGGCGAGATCCTGCGCGTGGACGCCCAGCCCGGCGCATACACCATGACGGTGCGCGCCGCGCCGCACCTCGCGCGCTACCTCGTGCCGAAGGGCAGCGTCACGGTGGACGGCGTGAGCCTGACCGTCGTGGACGCGGGCGGCCCGGCGGGCAGCCGCGCGGACCTCCGCCCGGACGAGTTCACGCTGTGGCTCGTGCCGCACACGCTTGAGGTCACCACCCTGCACACCTGGGCGGCGGGCACGAAAGTGAACCTGGAGGCCGACCAGATGGCCAAGTACGTGGAACGGCTGATCCTGATGCGTGACTGGGAGGCGGGTCAAAGGGTCGAAGGGTCTGAGGGTCTGAAGTCTGAAGGGTCGAAGGGGCGGATTGAGGGGGCGGGTTTTTCCTCGGACTCTCAGATGCTTGGACCCTCAGACTCGCCGATCGTGGAAGGAGGCGTGCTGTGACCCTGGCGTCCATCCCTGAACTGCTCGCGGAACTGCGGGCCGGGCGGCCCGTGATCCTGGTGGACGACGAGAACCGAGAGAACGAGGGCGACCTGCTGATGCCCGCCGCCACGGCCACGCCCGAGTGGGTGAATTTCATGGCGCGCGAGGGCCGCGGCCTGATCTGCGTGACCCTCACCCCGGACCGCGCCCGGGCGCTGGACCTGACGCCCATGGTGGGGAGCAGCACCGACCCGAACGGCACGGCGTTCACCGTCAGCGTGGATCACGTGAGCAACAGCACCGGCATCAGCGCCTTCGACCGCGCCGCCACGATTGCCGCCCTGATGGACGACGCGGCGAAACCCGCCGATTTCCGCCGCCCCGGCCACATCTTCCCGCTCGTCGCGCGGCCCGGCGGGGTGCTGCGCCGCGCCGGGCACACCGAGGCGGGCTGTGACCTCGCCCGGCTGGCGGGCTTCGCGCCGGTCGGCGTGATCTGCGAGATCATGGGCGACGACGGCGAGATGAGCCGCCTCCCGGACCTCCTCGCGTTCGGTGAGCGGCACGGGCTGAAGGTCGGCAGCATCGAGGCGCTGATCGCCTACCGCCTGGAACACGACCCCTTTATGCAGCTCGTCGCGGAAGCGCAGTTGCCCACCGAGCACGGCGAGTTCCGCCTCGTCGGCTTCGAGGATTCCCTGACCGGCGCTGAGCACGTCGCGCTCGTCATGGGTGAAATCACGCCCGAGCCGATGCTGGTGCGCGTGCACAGCGAATGCCTCACCGGGGATGGCTTCCACAGCCTGCGCTGCGACTGCGGACCGCAACGCGACGCGGCCATGCAGGCCATCGCCGCCGAGGGCCGCGGCGTCCTCGTGTACCTCCGCCAGGAAGGGCGCGGCATCGGCCTGCTGAACAAGATCCGCGCGTACCACCTCCAGGACGGCGGTGCCGATACCGTCGAGGCGAACCTGCAACTGGGGTTCCCCGCCGACGCCCGCGACTTCGGCATCGGCGCGCAGATGCTCCACCTCCTGGGCGCGCGGCAACTGCGCGTCCTGACGAACAACCCCCGCAAACTGCACTCCCTGGGCGGCTTCGGCCTGGAAGTCGTCGAACGCGTGCCCCTGCACGTCGGGCACAACGAACACAACACCGCGTACCTCAGCACCAAAGCCGCCAAACTCGGCCACCTCGGCACCGACGGCAGCGGCGACTGAGAACCCCTCAGTCCGCTGCGCGGCCAGCTCCCCTTAACGGGGAGCCAAGGACACCAACATGCCCATGCCTCCCCTTGAGGGGAGGTGCCCGAAGGGCAGAGGGGTCTGCCCGCAGGTTCACCGTCCATCACCCACAAGGAGAATCACCATGAACCGAATTGAAGCCAATCTGCTCGCCACCGACCTGAAGTTCGCTGTTGTCAGTACCCGCTGGAATCACCTGATCGTGGACCGTCTGGTGGAGGGGGCGGAGCTGGCGTTCGTGCAGCACGGCGGGAAGACCGAGAACCTGGACCACTTCCTGGCGCCGGGCAGCTACGAGGTGCCGCTGATCGCGCGCAAACTCGCGGAGTCCGGGAAGTATGACGCGGTGGTGTGCCTGGGGGCCGTCATCAAGGGCGATACGGACCACTACGATTTCGTGGCGGGCGGCGCGGCGAACGGCATCCTGAACACCAGTCTGCACACGGGGGTGCCGGTGGCGTTCGGCGTGCTGACGACGGACACGGTCGAGCAGGCCCTGAACCGCGCCGGGATCAAGGCCGGGAACAAGGGCGCCGAGGCGGTGCTGGCGATGATCGAGACCGTGAACCTGCTGCGGCAGATCGGGTAAGCGGGCAGTGCGGGGCGCGGGTGGGGGAGACTGCGGCCCGTGCCCCGTGCCCGTCATGCGGATTCCGTTTGTTTCGTTGACAGATCGGAACACCACCGATCTGTCAACTCCACGTCCGGAACCCGTTTCTCTCCTCCTCGCTCTGCTCGAGTTGAAAGTTTTTGCAAACCTTTCAACCGGAGTCCTGATCAGGCCCAGCCGCTGTCCAGCAGCGCGCGGGTCTCGGCGACGGCTTCCTGCCAGATGAGCTGCATCTCGCGGTCGGGGCGGCGGTGCAGGCCGCCGTAGTTGCCGTCGCCCAGCACCTCGCGCACCTTCGCGGGGGGCAGCTGGCGCAGCGCGGCGACGTCCACCATGGGTTTGCGCTCCTCGGGGGCCGGGACGCCGTCCAGGCGGGTCCAGGGGAAGTTCTCCATCCAGCTGGCGTGGCTGGCCAGGGGGTCCACGCGCTGCACGGCGGCCCAGGTGCGGGGGGCGTTCCACCAGTTGTGCCACTGCACGCGCGCGTCCGGGTGGCGGGCCAGCCACTCGCCCAGCCAGCCCTGCCCGGGCGTGTTCCCGCCGTGTCCGTTCACGATCAGGATGCGCCGGAAGCCCTGTTCGTGCAGGCCGCTCAGCAGGTCGTCGAGCAGATTCAGGTACGTGCTCACCCGCAGGCTGAGGGTGCCCGGGTACGCCGCGAACGTGGGCGTGATGCCGTACGGCAGGGCGGGGAACACCGGGACGCCGCTGCCGTCGGCGGCCTCACGCGCGACCCGTTCGGCCAGCAGCGTGTCGGTCGCGAGGCTGAGGGTCGCGTGCTGCTCGGTGCAGCCCAGCGGGAGGACGCAGCGGTCCTCGCGGGTCAGCAGGTCCTCGACCATGCCCCAGTTCATCCCCTGAATGTGCATGGGTCACACTAGCGCATGCGGCCGCACGGCAGGGACGCACCCGCCGGGATGGGCGGGTGCGTCCGGAACGAGGGAAGTTTTACTGGGGCAGCAGGGTGCTCAGGTCCTTCAGGGCGTCGGGCAGCTTCTTCTCGATCAGTTTGCCGTCGCGGACGTACTTCACCGTCACCTGATCGCCGGGCGCGAAGTCCATGTCGTTCCCGTCGGCGATGGAGCCGCTGGCGGTCAGGACGTTGCTGTCGTTGTAGCTCAGGGCGGCGTTCAGGGTGCCGCTGACGTTCCGGAAGAAGTTCTCCTTCTTCAGTTCGGCGTCGCTGATCACGATGTTCTTCACGTCACGCAGGTACACGGCGCTGGCGACCTTGTGGTTGGGCAGGGTCAGGTCGGCCGTCAGGGTCGCGCCGCTGGGCGTGAAGGTCAGGGTGTCCGTGCAGCGGTTCGCGGTGGCGCCGTCCAGGCTGAAGTCCACGCTGACGCTGCCCGTGTTCTTCGTGGTGGTGTGCTTGGCGTCGGCCTTGAGTTTCAGGCCCTGCGCGCCCCAGTTGTACTCCAGGTTCATGCTCAGGGGCGCGTTCGTCTGACGGCCCGCCCAGGCGTTCAGCTTCAGCGCGTCGGGACCGAAGGTGTTCAGGCAGCCCCCGGGCGTCATGGTGAAGGTCGCCCCGGCGCGGGCGGTGCCCTTCTCGGTGATGGTGCCGCTGGCGTTGGTGGGGACCTCGGTCTGCACGGGCACCCAGGTGTTCTGCATGGAGTCGTAACGCGTGCCGCTGTCCACCCAGACGGTGGGTGCGCCGTTCACGCGCCACTTCGCCTCGACGCGCACGCCGGTGGCCTCGTTGATCATGACCGCGCCGTCGGTGGGGGTGGCGGACTCGCTGACGGTCCCGTCGGTCTTGAGGGTCACGGTCCCGGTGGGCAGGGCCTCACGGATGCCCACCACGACGCTCTGACTGCTCAGCTGGCTGCGGCCCGTCACGCGGCCCAGCAGCTGACGGCCGATCTGGGTGGGGCGGTCCAGGCTGAGGCTCATGGGGCCGCTCTGCGGCATGAACAGCCCCATCAGGGTCTTCAGGTCAGGGTCCAGGTCCGGGTTGGCCGGGTTCGTCAGGGTGTTGAACTGCTGCGCGGCGGCGGCGGCGGTCTCGGGGGCCTTCTGCAGGTCGAGGCTCTTCCCGACGACGGGCGCAGCGGGTTCCTGCTGGGCAGGATCGGTGGGGGTGCGGCCGGTCCGGTCGCAGGAGGCGAGCAGCAGGGCGCCGACGGTCAGCAGGGCAGTGGTACGTTTCACACCGTCACCTTAGGGAACCTTCATTCGTCTGTCGTCCGCATGTGACGCACACCCCACCGGCCTGCATCCGGGCGGGTCGGACATGGCCCGCGCGTGCCCGGGCGGCGCGGCGTAGCGTGGGGGCATGAGCGACACGCCGGCCGACACCACGCACCCCCAGGGGTGGACGTATGAGACGACTGCGGTGCACAGCAGCATTCCGCGTGGGCTGGGGCAGACCATCGGTTTCCCGATCCACGCGGCGGCCGCGTTCCAGTTCGACACGCTGGAGGAGGCGCAACTGGAATTCCAGCAGAACACCGGCCTGAGTTACGCCCGCCTGCAGAACCCGACGGTGCGCGCACTGGAGGACCGCATCACGACCCTGGAGGGCGGCGCGGCGACCGTGGCGGTGGCGAGCGGGCAGGCGGCGACCCTCACGGCGATCCTCAGCGTGTGCCGCGCGGGGGATCACGTCGTGTCGGCCAGCAGCCTGTTCGGCGGGACGACCGGGATGCTGAGCAACATCCTGCCCTTGATGGGCATCACGGCGACGCTCGTGGACAACACCCCGGACGCCGTGCGGGCCGCCATGCAGCCGAACACGCGGCTGGTGTGGGCCGAAATGATCAGTAATCCCGCCGGGGATATCGCGGACATCCGCGCGTTCGCTGATATCGCCCACGAGCACGGGGCGCTGCTGGCGATCGACAACACCTGCGGGGGTGTCGGCTTCCTGTGTCGCCCGCTGGAGCACGGCGCGGACATCGTCAGCCAGTCCCTGACGAAATGGGCCGGGGGGCACGGCAGCGTCCTGGGCGGCGCGGTCACGGTCGGCACCGGGCATGACCTGACCCGCAACCCGATCTACACGGACGGCGGCGAGCAGAGCATCCTCAGCGTGCGGGGCGACGCGGCCCTGGCGTGGCGGCAGCGCTGGTTCGGCGCGCACCAGCTCGGCATGACCCTCGCGCCGCACAGCGCGTTCCTGATCGCCCAGGGCCTGGAGACCCTCGCGCTGCGCCTGGAACGCGAGAGCGCCACCGCCCTCGCCCTCGCCCAGTGGCTGGAGGCGCACCCGAAGGTCGGGAAGGTCAGCTACCCCGGCCTGAGCAGCCACCCGCACCACCACCTCGCGCAGACGTACCTGCGCGGCGGTCAGGGCGCGGTCCTGACGTTCGAGGTGCCGGACCCCAGCGCGTTCCTGTCCCGCGTGCGCGTCCTGCGCATCGCCCCGAACCTCGGGGACGTCCGCACGCTCGTCGTGCACCCCTGGACGACCACGCACGGCCGAGTGCCCGAACCCGCCCGCCACGCCGCCGGCGTCACCCCCACCACCATCCGCATGAGCGTCGGCGTGGAAGCCCTGCGCGACCTCCAGGCCGACATCGAACAGGCGTTGTAACGTCGAAGGTCGAAAGTTGATGGTTGATGGAAGGATCTCCCCTCTATCAACCATCAACCTTCTCCTATCAACCCCTTACAGCCAGGCTTTCTTGCCGGTGATGTACTCGCGCTGGAAGTCCGCGTCGCTCTTGGTGAGGTAGATGATGCCCTCGACGAGACCGAGGAGGCCGACCAGGAACGGCACGAGGAAGAACACCGCGCCGACGATGATGAACGATCCGATGATGCCCAGGAACCACCCGCCGATGGTCGCGGCGAGCATGATCACGCCGGGCTGGGTGTTGCCCAGGTAGAACTTGTGGACGCCCAGGCCGCCCAGGAAGATCGCCAGGAGGCCCGCGATGAGTTTCTTCTGGGCCACGTCGCCGCTCTGGACGCCCTGCGTGAACTGGTTGATGGCCTGCCGCGCCTGCCGTTCCAGATCGTCGAAGTTCCCACTCTGACTGGGCGCGTGGTGCATGGGGGCGGGCCCCTGCGGGATGCTGGGGTTCTTCGCGCCGCCCGTGGCGCGCGCCACCCAGTCGTCGTCCGCCGGGGGGCGCGGCGGGGGCACGACCGTCGGGGCGACCGGGGCGGGCGGCACGTGATGCGCAGGCTGGGGCTGCGGGGTGTGCGCGGCGCTGCTCCCGGCCGCCTGATCCACCCAGGACGGCGCGGCAGGGCTGGGCGGCGTGCTGACGGGTGTGCCAGCGGTCGTGCCGGAGGTGCCCACGGCAGCGTCCACCCACGACGGAGCGGGCGCGGGCTCGGCCGGGCGGGGGGCCGGGGTGGCGGGCGCGGCGCCCGCGACCTCGTCCACCCAGGAGGGCGCGGCGGCACGCGGGGCGGCGTCCGGGATGCGCAGGTCGTCCGCCCCGGCAGGCTTCGGCGCAGCGGTGGGGGCAGCGGTCGGGCTGGGGGCCGGGCTGGCGCTGGACCCGCCGAGGACCTCGTCCACCCAGGACGGCGCGTTGCTGGAGGCGTCGGGTTGCTTGTCGTCCGGGTTGGTCATGCCCCACAGTACGCGATTCCCACGCGGGCCGTTTCATCCGTCAGACGATATCGACGTGCCCGCACGCGACGATGACGGGCAGCGGCACAGTCAGCGGCCCCTCACCGAACAGCGGTGCCAGTTCGGCGTGGTGCGCGGCCTCCAGCGCCGCCACCTCCTGCGGGGGCAGGGAGGCCAGCGGCACCCCCTCCAGCCCCGCGCGGATATCGGCCCAGCGCGCCCCGACGTCCGGCAGGGTGTACGTCAGCGGATGCAGGGTCGCCTGCACGTCCGTCAGACCCGCCGCGCGCAGCACCTCCGCCAGGGCCTCCGGGGTGGGCAGGCGACCCAGCGGCGGCGCGCCCGGCTTCAGGCCTACCGTGGCGAGTCGGGTGCGCCACAGGCCCGGCAGCGGCCCCAGCAGTCCCGCCCCGAACGACGACACCACCACCCGCCCGCCGGGCCGCACCACCCGCGCCCACTCGCGCACGCCGCCCGGCATGTCCGGCAGGAAGAACACGCCCGCCGCGCACACCGCCACGTCGAACGCACCGTCCGGGAACGGCAACGCCGCCGCGTCCACCCGCACGAACGCCGCGCCCGGCACCCGCGCGCGGGCCAGCGTCAGCATGCCCGCCGACACGTCCACCCCCACCACGCGGCCCGCGCGGCCCATGACCTCCGCCGCCACCGCGCCCGTGCCGGTCATCACGTCCAGCACCGCCTCGCCCGGCTGCACGGCCGCCGCGTCCGCCACGAAGCGGGCTGCCTGCGCCAGGAAGCCCACCGCGTCATACCGCTCCGCCACCGCGTCGAACAGCGCCTCGTTCGCGCGCACGCGGTCGCCGGTCACGTATCGATCCGCAGGGTCGCCACGCCCGCCCACGCGCCGCGCGGCAGGCGCACCACGTCGATCAGCAGCAGCGCCACACGGCCCGCCGTGACCGTCACCAGCCGCCCGTCCGCACCCGACGCGAACAGCGCCGCCGCCGCGCGGATCGCCTCCGGCTCACCCGGCGCGTAGAAGTCCGCCGCGTTCCCCTCGGCCTCCCGCCGCGACAGGCGCTCCGCGAGCCGGAACGCGGACGGGACGACCTCCACCTCGACCTCCCCGGTCGGCAGGGGCAGCAGCCCCAGCCAGTCGACGTGCGCCAGTTCCTCGGGCGTGAACGCGCGCGGCAGGACGAACGGCACGAAGGGCGCGTCCGTGTCACTCGACTCGGTCAGGCCCCCCAGCGCCGACACCAGCGAGGCCGCGAACGCCACGCCCTCCTGCACGCCCGCGCCATCCACCGGCGGCCCTGGCTGCCCCTCCCACCCGAACACCCCGTCCGGCGACAGGCGACCCGCCACCACGACCGGCGACACCGACCCGTCCGCCCGGTACGCCACCAGCCGCTCCAGATGCACCCGCCCGTTCAGATCCCCGCCCGGTTCCGTCATGCCGTCACTCTGCCGCCTGCGCCCCGCTCAGTCCAGCGGAAGATCAGCGGCCGCTCACAGGGCGTCACCGAAGAAGCCGCACAGGGTCGCCACGCCGCGCGCCAGGGGCGTCAGGACCCACACCCGCTCCGGGTCGCCCCGGCTATCGGATCGGTCCTCGCGGGTCAGCAGGCCCAGGCCCGCCAGTCCACCCAGCGCCCCCTCGAACTCCAGCCGCGACCAGCCCAGCGGCACACTGCCGCGCAGGGGCAGCGCGTCCGCGAACGGCTCGATGGGATCGAGCAGGTCGAATACCTCGCCCAGCGCGTCCATCTCCCGCGCGGACAGGCCCTCCACGATCCGCAGGGCCTGGAAGCGGTCCGGGGTGGGGGAGGGGTGCAGCCGCGCGCAGCCCGCCAGCGCCCGCGCGATCAGCGCCAGCTTCCCGTCGGATTCCGCGATCTCCGCTGCGCGGTTCGCCTGTATCACGTTCGCCCGGAACGCCGCCGACCGCACGTACGCCACGTCCACCCGGTCCGCCTCCAGCCCCGCCAGGGCGTCCGCCAGCAGGGGCGACAGCCGCGCCGACACCGGCACGTCCAGCCCGCCCAGCACCGCCAACCCCAGACCTTCCCGCATCCGCCCACTCTACGACCCCAAAGCACAACGGCATGGCACAGTGACCCCATGCCCACCCTGCGCCCCTACCAGCCCGGCGACCGGGCCGCGTGCCTGCACCTGTTCGACGCGAACACCCCCCACTCCTTCCTGCCCGAAGAACGCCCCGACTTCGAGGGATGGCTGGACGGTCAGGAAGGCCCCGCCGAGTACCTCGTCATGGAAGACCAGGGCGACATCATCGCCTGCGGCGGCCTGTGGTTCAGCCCCGACCCCACCCGCCCCGCCGGATTCGCGTGGGGCATGGTGCACCCCGCCCGGCAGCGGCAGGGCCACGGCCACACCCTCGCCCGGGCCCGCCTGGACCGCCTGCGCGCCCTGGGCGTCCCGCACGCCACGCTGGACACCAGCCAGCACACCGCGCCGTTCTACGCCCGCCTGGGCTTCCGCGAGGTGAAGCGCACCCCCGACGGCTACGGCCCCGGCCTGCACCGCGTGGACATGGTGGCCGACCTGTAAACGAACAAACCCCCGCCGAAGCGGAGGCTTTTCACCTGGAGCCAGAGGTCGGATTTGAACCGACGACCTACTGATTACGAATCAGTTGCTCTACCCCTGAGCTACACTGGCGGACTACGGGTCGGGGCTTCCTACGGGAAGCTCAAAAAGTATAGGGAGGGGGGCGGGGGGTGTCAAGGCGCGCGGGCCGGGCGGGGCGGGGGCCTATGCTGCGGGCCATGAGTGACGCGCTGACGGTGTTCGAGACGATTCATGGGCGGGTGCAGCCGCTGGAGTGGCTGGTGCTGGCCCCGCACCCGGATGACGCGGAGATCGGCGCAGGCGGCACCTTGATCCGCCTGGCGCGGGCGGGCCGCGCGGTAGGCATCCTGGAACTGTCGCGCGGGGAGCGAGGCACGCAGGGTTCGCCGGAGGTGCGCGTGGCGGAGTGCGCGCGGGCGGCCGGGATCATGGGGCTGGCGTGGCGTGGGCAGCTGGGCCTGCCGGACGGGGAGCTGCGGGACACGCTGGAGGGCGCGCACGCCCTGGCGGCGGTCCTGCGCGCCGTGCGGCCCCGGGTGCTGGTCGTTCCGCACCACCGGGACCGGCACCCGGATCACTTCGGGTCGTATCACCTGAGCAAGCGCGCGGTGCATCTGGCGCAGCTGGCGAAGGCGGACCTGCCGGGCGACCCTCACCGAGTGGGGCGGGTGCTGCTGTACCAGGGGAACGCGGACATCACCCCGAACGTGCTGATCGACGTGGCGGACGTGCAGGACGTGTGGGCGCAGTCGGTGCTGGCGCACGAGAGTCAGTTCTCCGGCGCGGCCATCTCGGAGACGGTCACGCCGGAGATCGTGGAGCGCCGCCGCGCCCGCATGACGTACTGGGGCACCATGGCCCGCGTCCGCTACGCCGAGGCCTTCGAGGCGGAGGATGCCCTGCTGGTCGACCCACTGACGCTGTAAGAAGGGATTCGCCTTCGTTTATCTGGGAACGGTCAGACCGACGTTTCTGGCGAGGTGGTGCTGCCGTGCAGGCTGGCTGCTCAGGGCCGTCAGAAGATCCTGAAATTCCTGTGGGTCGATCAGAGGCGGCATGACGAACCGCTGCGGCGCGGTGAAGATCAACGCCAGGAGGTCCGCGGCGGTGTGCGCTTCGTGGTCGCTGCCGTGGAACAGCATCTCGATCAGGACAGCACGCACCGCGTCCACGCTCTGAATCAGGTTCATCTGGATGTGTTCCCGTTCGTGGATGGACAGCCGGTGGCTGGGTGAGCCACTGGCGATCTCGTGGATCGCGTCGAGGAGCAGGGGACGGCCTGCCGGAGTGGCGGAGCCCAGTCCAGCGAGCAGCACGGGCAGCACCTTCGGGCCAGCCGGGTACAGCGAGCCCTGGATGACCGCGACGTTGTCGATCTTCCCGTACAGTTCCTGCGCTTCTGCAGCGGTATGGCTGGCCTGGAGAGCGTGAATCGCGATCAGTAGCTCCGCGATCCGCTGGTCGCCCTTGCCGTCGCCGTTCCACACGTCGTCTGGGGTCAGCGAGAGCTCCGGGCGTTCAGGCATGGTAACGGTTCAGCGGTTGCTCATGTCCTGGGCCCACTGGCTGAAGGGGCTGGGTGTGCGGGGCTGGCCGCTCAGGAGGTCCTCGATCTCGTCGGCGAGGTCCAGGCCGTACTTGTACGCGCCCTGCCCGGCGACGACGCCGCTGCCGTACTTCTCGCGGTAGTTGGCGGGGGTGCGGTCGCTGGTCATGGCCTCGGCGCTGGCGTTCGTCTGCGGGAGGACCGTGGTGAGGATGGGCGGCGTGCCCTCCCCGGTGGCGTCGAAGGCGCGCCTGAGGTCCTCCGGGAGGCGCTGGAGGCCCTGGCGGTGCTGGGCGCTCTGACTCTGGTACTTGGTGATCAGGACGCCCAGGCAGCGCAGTCTGAGGTCGCGGGCGCGGCGGATCTGAGCGATGCGCGTGGCGATCTGTGGGATGCCGTAGGTGCTCAGTCGGTCGGGAATGGTGGGGATCAGGTAGTGGTCGCTGACTTCCAGGCCGTTCTGCGTGACGAAGCCCAGGTTGGGCGGGCAGTCGATCAGGACGTAGTCGTACGAGCTGAAGGCCGGCGCGACGAACTTCTTCACGGCTTCCATGGGGCCGACCGAGTAGTGCGAGCGGCCCGCGATGTCCTGCATGCGGTCCTGCACGTCGATCAACCGGATGGAGCTGGGCAGGAGGTCCACCCGGCCGTACCGCGTGCCTTCGGGCAGCTGGTCGATCATCTCGGGCGGGACGCGGTTGAGGTTGCTGACGCCGCGCAGGATGGCGCGCGTGGCGTCGAAGGTGAAGGTGCCGTCGCCGCGCAGCAGGTCCAGGAACAGGTGCGCGAGGGTCTGCCCGGCCTCGTCCGCTTCTTCCCAGCGTTGCTCGCCGATCAGTGCGAGGGTGGCGTTCGTCTGCGGGTCCAGGTCGAGGACCAGCACGCGTTTCTGCTTCATGAACGCCAGCGTGTCGGCCAGCTGGACGGTCGCGGTGGTCTTGGCGACGCCGCCCTTGAGGTTGATGAAACTCAGGACGTGCGGGGCCATCAGAGTTCGCGGATCTTCGCGAGGACCGCCTCGGGACGCACGGTGTAGTCCCCGGTCTTCTCCTCGACGTGCTGGTAGCGCACCACGCCCTTCCGGTCGATCAGGAACACGGCGCGGCCGCTGATGCCGCGGTCGTCGATGGCGACGCCGTACGAGCGGGCCACGTCGAGTTTCATGTCGGCCAGCAGCGGCACCTCGATGCCGTACTCGGCCGCCCAGGCCTTGTGCGCGTGCACGCTGTCGCGGTTCACGCCCAGCACCACGGCGCCCGCGTCCGCGAAGTCGTCCTGACGGCCGGAGTACTCGGGCAGCTGCATGGAGCACACCGGGCTGAAGTCCAGCGGGTAGAACACCAGCACGACGTGCTGCTGGTCGCGGTAGCTGCTCAGGGTGATCTGCTCGCCCGTGGAGGCGGGGAGGGTGAAGTCCGGGGCGGGCTGTCCGACGAGGCTCATGCCCGGCAGTGTACCGGGCGCGCCCCGGCATGCGCGGCGCAGCCCGACACGGTTTCTCATGTTGAACCGAGTCCCGTGATGCGCCTGCTGGGCCGGGGACGGGCGTAGCCTGACCGGGTACCGTCCCCGCCGTCTGCCCCGCGCAGCTTCCCACGCGGCAAGGCGGCGCGCCATCCGAGGAGGAAAACCCATGGCCGATGTGATGCCCCCCAACATGCTCAACGAGCGCCCCCGCACCCCCGCCGGGCTGCTCAGCAACCGCGAGAAGGACCGCCTGATCGAACGCGGCTTCCTGGGTCTGTACCGCTGGTACACCGCCCGCAGCCAGGAGACCCGCAACTGGAACCCGGACCGCAGCTTCGACTGGCGGAGCCTGAACAAGAACCTGCCGCCCGAGGTCATCACGGTCCTCGAAGGCTTCTTCGCCGTCGAGCAGTACGCGCCGGATTTCACGAGTAACCTCGTGCACCTCGTGCGGCGCAGCCACGGCCGCTCGCACTTCCAGCTCCGCTGGGGCAGCGAGGAGGAAAAACACGCGGACGCCTGGGAGAACGCCGTGCTGTTCAGCGGCCAGCGCAGCCCGCAGTGGGTCGAGGAGTACAAGGACCGCCTGAAATCCCAGACGTGGGAACTGCCGTTCCCGGACGCGATCCACAACCTCGTGTACACCGTGTTCCAGGAGCGCGCCACGCAGCTGAACTACCTGAACATGATGAAGATCGCCCAGGGCAAGAGCGAGAAGCCGCACCTGAAAGGCGTCTCCGACCCGGTGCTGGCGAAGGTCGCGCAGACCATCGCGGTGGACGAGGCCGCGCACTACAACTTCTTCCTGGAAGGCGTGCGCATGTACCTGTACTACTACCCCGAGCAGACCCTGAGCGCCATTAAGAACGTGATCAGCCAGTTCAGCATGCCCGCCGCGCAGCTCGTGCCGAACTGGGAGCACTTCTTCGAGACGGTGTACCGCGCCGGGATCTACGGCCCGCGCGACTTCCAGCGCGACGTGATGCAGGTCGCGTTCCGGAACCTCGGCATCGAGAGCCGCAAGGCGCTGGAGGAAGGCATCCGCCGGACGCGCGAGGTGCCGGACTTCGACGGCGGGAACTTCAAGACGACCGCCATCTGGGACACCTTCGACTACGGCGCCGTCGAGGGCGACGTGCGCCGCCTGCACGTGAAGATCCAGGACTACGAGAAGGAGATCGGCTTCGACGCGATCGACCCGACCGAGTTCATCGAGAACCCCGAGGTGCCCCGCACGGACTCCAGCGCCGCCGACGATTGAACCGAGCGAGCTGCAACGGACGCCCGCCCCCTGCCCCGGGGCGGGTTTTTCGTCGCGCGGGGCGCGGGGGCGTGGCATGCTGGGGGCACCGTCCAGTCCAGCCGCCCCTTTCAAGGAGACCGTCATGACCACCGCTTCCTTCAATCCGGCCCTGGCTGCCCTGGGGTTCAGTCCCGGCGACCGGGTCGTGATCTTCCACGCCGACGACCTGGGCATGTGCGAGGCGACCGTCAGCGGCTGCGCCGACCTGTTCCGCGCCGGGACGCTGGGCAGCGCCTCGGTGATGACGCCCTGCGCGTGGGCGCCCGCCGCGGCCGACCTGGCCCGCGACCTGCCCGGCGCGGACCTGGGCGTGCACCTGACCCTGAACAGCGAGTGGCGCGCCTACCGCTGGGCGCCCGTCAGCACCCGCGACCCCGCCAGCGGCCTGATCGACCCGCAGGGCTTCATGCACGCCAGCGTGGAGGCCGTGCAGGCCCAGGCGGACCCGGCCGCCGCGCGCACCGAACTGGACGCGCAGGTGAGCCGCGCCCTGGACTGGGGCATCGAGGTCTCGCACGTGGACGCGCACATGGGCGCCGCCGCGCACCCCAAGTTCCTCCAGGCGTGCCTGGACGCCGCCCTGCCCCGCGGGATCGTGCCGATGCTGCCCCGCCTGGACGAGGCCGGTTGGCGCTCGCACGGGCTGGGTGAAGCCGAGGCGGCGCAGATGGCCGCGCTGACCCGCACGCTGGCGGCGCGGGGCGTGCCGCTCGTGGATCACCTCGTGATGCTGCCGCTGCACGTGGGCGGCGACCACCTGCCGCTGATCGAGGAGATCCTCACGGGCCTCCCGGCGGGTCTGACGCACTTCATCCTGCACCCCGCGCGGGACACGCCCGAACTGCGCGCCATCTGCGGCGACTGGGCGGGCCGCGTGGCGAACCACGCCGCGTTCCTCTCGCCGGACTTCCCGGCGGTGCTCGCGCGCAGCGGCGTGAAGACCACCACGTACCGCGCGCTGCAACGCACCCTGCGGGAGCCGGCGTGACCGTGCCCACCGCCGGGTCCGCCGACCTGACGCCCGACACCACCACCGCGCAGCGCTGGCGGTACGCGATCATGAACTTCGGGCTGACCATCCCCGCGCAGACCACCAGCTTCCTGCTGCTGTACTACGTGGACCACCTGAAACTGAACCCTGGCTGGGCCGCGACCGCCATGACGATCTTCGCGCTGTACAACGCCGCGAACAACCCCCTGATCGGCTTCCTGAGCGACCGCACCCGCAGCCGCTGGGGCCGCCGCATCCCGTACGTGCGCTTCGGGGCGCTGCCCAGCCTGCTGCTGTTCGGCCTGCTGTTCAGTGCGCCGTTCAGCGGCACCGACCAGCCGGTCGCGCTGCTCGTGTACTTCGTGGTGATGTTCATCCTGTGGGAGGGGTTCGCCACCGCCGTCGGCACCGGCTACCTGGCGCTGCTGCCCGAAATGTTCCGCACCTACCGCGAACGCACCGACGTCGCGTGGCGCATGAACGCCGTGCAGATCTTCGGTCTGCTCGTGGGGCTGGCGCTGCCGCCCCTGCTGGCCGGGATGATCGGCTGGACCGCCATGGCCTGGGTGTTCGCCGCGCTGGCCGCCGCCGCGATCTTCACCGGGCTGGGCGGCCTGTTCGAACGGCCCGGCAGCGCCGGGCGTGAACTGGGCTTCCTCACCGCGCTGCGCGCCACGTTCACGCACCGCGCGTTCCTGATCGTCGTCGCGGCCCTCACCATGCGCTTCTTCGCGACCGGCACCCTGGCCGCCGGGATGGGCTTCTACGTCCGCTACAGCCTCGGGATCGAGGGCGGCGCCGCCACCACCATCCTGCTCGCCGGGGCGTTCGTGACCGCCGGACTGGCCCTGTACCCCTGGCGGACCTTCATCGCACCGCGCCTGGGCCCGCGCGGCACGCTGATGCTCGCCTTCGGCCTGACCGCCGTCTCGCTGATCCCGCTGGCCCTCGTGAACTCGCTGGTGGGCGCCGCGATCACCACCGTGCTGTTCGGCGCGGCCCTCGCGGGCCTGATCCTGATGGGCGACGTGATCCTCGCGGACGTCATCGACGACGACGAACTCCGCAGCGGGCAGCGCCGCGAGGGCATGTACTACGGCATGGCGGGCTTCATCACCACCCTCAGCACCGCCCTGACCTCCCAGGTGTTCGGGGCCGTCACCCGCGCCAGCGGCTACGACCCCACACTGACCGTGCAGCCCGGCGCGGTCGCGGACGGCTTCCGCTTCTTCATGACCGTCCCGCCCATCACGGGCGCGCTGCTGGCCCTGGCGATCCTGAGTTTCTACCCCCTGCACGGCGCGCGCCTGAGCGCCATGCGCGACGCCCTGGCGCGGAAACGGGGCGGGCAGCTCGACGCCCAGAGCTGATTCAGCGTTGCCCCCACTGCGCGACCACGAAGCGTTCCCGGCCCGTCAGATCCGCTGCCGTGCCTGCCGCCCAGCCCTGGGCGCGCAGCTCGGCGGCGAAAGTTGTCGCGTTGCGCGGGTCGAGTTCCAGCAGCAGCCGCCCCCCCGGCACGAGCACGCCGGTCGCCTGCGCCGCCAGCCGCCGCGCCAGGGTCAGGCCGTCCGGCCCGCCGTACAGCGCGAGTTCCGGGTCGTGGGTGACCTCCGGCTGCACGTCCTCGCGGTCCGTGTCGGGCAGGTACGGGGGGTTGCTGACGATCAGGTCGAAGGGGCCCGGCACGCCCGTCAGCAGGTCGGCCTGCACCCACGTGACGTCCAGCCCGTTCAGCGCGGCGTTCTCACGGGCCAGTGTCAGGGCCTCCGGGCTGAGGTCGGTCGCGCTGACCTGCGCGCCGCTGCGGGCGGCCTTCACGCCCAGCGCCAGCGCGCCCGTCCCGGTGCCCACGTCCAGCACGCGCGGCGCGGGCAGGGGCGCGAGGGCCTCCAGGGTCAGGTGCAGCAGCCACTCGGTCTCCGGGCGGGGCACCAGGGCGCGGGCGTCGCAGCGCAATCGAACGCCGCCCCACTCCACCTCGCCCAGCAGGTACTGGAGGGGCACCCGCGCCGCGCGCCGCGCGATCAGCGCCTCGAAGTGCGCCTCGTCCGCCGGGGCGACCTCCGACGCGGCGCGGGTCAGGAGGGACACAGGCGACAGGTTTAGGGCGTGCAGCAGCAGCGCGCGGGCGTCCACCTCCGGAGAGGGAACGCCCGCCGCGCCCAGCTGCGCCGCGCCCCGCCGGAGCAGGTCACGCAGCGTCATGTCTCACCCGTGCCGGGGTTTGATGATCAGGCGCCGGGCGGCGCCCTCGCCCACGGACTCGCTCATGACGTCCGGGTGTTCCTTCAGCGCGATGTGGATCACGCGGCGTTCGGCGGGCGGCATGGGCTGCAGCTCGTGCGGTTCGCCGCTCTTGGCGACCTGCACCGCGAGCCGCTCGGCGAGTTTCGTCAGCGTGTCGGCCTGCCGCTTACGGAAGCCGCCCACGTCCACGCGGACGCGCAGGTGCCCGCGGCCCTCCTGCTTGGCGAGGACCGTGTATGCCAGCACCTCGATCGCGCCCAGCGTGCGCCCGTCGCGCCCGGCGAGGCGCGCGGCGTGCTCACCGGTGATCTCGGCTTCCAGGGCGTCCTCGGCCTCGCGGACCGTCACGGACAGGTCCGGGTCGATGCGGGTCACGAGGCCCTGCAGGAAGCGTTCCAGCGCCGCGCGAGGGTCTTCCGGCGCGGCTTCCAGCGTGGGGGCGCTGGGGGTGGCGTCGGGAGCGGGCGGCGGCAGCTCGCTCTCGTCCGCGTCGCTGATGCCCAGCCCCGCGAGGTAGTCGTCCAGGTTCGTGCGGTTATCCATGCCCCGCAGTCTAGCGCGCGATTCTCACGGACCTCCCACCCGGTTACCCCCCCAGTGCCCCCGCCGCCGCCCGCCGAGCGAACTCCCGCGCGCTGCGTTCCAGCATCTCGTACATCGCCTCGAAGCCGTCCGCGCCGCCGTAGTACGGGTCCGGCACGTCCGCGCCCGGCGCGAGCGGATCGAACGCCCGCATCAGCGTCAGGCGCGCCTCCGCGTTCGGCGGACTCAGGCGACGCGCGTCGAACAGGTTCGAGGCGTCCATCGCCAGGATCACGTCCTGCTCGTCATAATCCGCGGCGTCCAGCTGCCGCGCCCGGCCGTCCAGGGTCAGGCCGTGGCGGGCCGCGACCTCCCGGCTGCGCGCGTCCGCCAGTTCGCCCACATGCCACGCGCCCGTCCCGGCGCTGTCCACGACCGCCGGGACGCCCGCGGCCTCCAGTTCACGGCGCAGCAGCGCCTCGGCCAGCGGACTGCGGCAGATGTTCCCCAGGCACAGCGCCAGCACCCGCAGCGGCTTCGAGTCAGTCATGCCCACGATTCTGCCGGGCCGCAGGCCCGTACGCCACCCGGCGCACCAGCGACTCCACCGGCCCCCGCCCGAAACGCGCGAGCCACCACGCGCTCAGCGGCAGCTGCGCCAGCCCCACGAGCAGCGCCAGCGCCAGCGTCTGCGCCGCGCCCCACGCCGCGAACTCGCCGCTGTACGGGAACGCCTCGCCCGCCCCGGCCGCCGGGACGCCCGACACCCAGCCGAACCCCTGATGCAGTCCGTACGGGTAGAAGATCAGCGTCATGATCACGCTCTGCGTGAGGTAGTTCGTCATGGCCATCCGCCCGCTCGCCGCGAAGAAACGCCACGCGCCCAGCCGACCCGACGCGGCCAGCAGCCCCAGCACGCCCACGTACCCCAGCGCGCCCGCCAGCCCCCCCGCCATGCGGACCGGCAGCGCCAGCGTCCCCGCCGCGTAATCGGCGCGGGTGTTCAGGTACGCCAGCAGCGCCCCCAGCGGCAACCCCACGCCCAGCCCCCCCACCGCCAGCCGCCGCAGCAGGGGCCGGTGCTCCTCCGGGCGGGTCAGCAGCCCTGCCTTTCCAGCGGCGGCGCCCAGGCAGAACAGCGCCACCAGCCACGGGCCGTTGAACAGGTTGCCCTGCAGCAGCAGCGGCCAGAACTCCGCGGCGCGCTCCTGCACGTTCGCCGCGTACGTGGGCAGCAGGTCCGGCAGGAACGCGAAGCGCGGCCCGGTGCGGCTGGCGGTCGCGGCGGCCTCCAGCAGCGCCAGTCCCAGCCACCACGCGCCCAGCGCACCGGCGGTGCCCAGCAGCGCCCGCGCGGACAGCCGCGCCACGAGCAGCAGCGCCAGCGCCAGCGTCGTGTAGTTGCTGATGATGTCCCCGTGCCACACCAGCGCGTAATGCAGCGCCCCCACCACCAGCAGCGCCGCGTGCCGCCGCAGGAACACGCCTGCGCCCCGCCGCGCCAGGATGCCCGCCGCACCCCACCCGAACAGCATCGCGAAGATCGAGATGAACCGCCCGTTCGCGAAGACGTCCGTGACGACCTGCGCGGCGCGGTCCACGCCCACCTGCTGCCACTCCAGGAACCCCGCGAAGTCCTGCATGTTCACGATCAGGATGCCCAGGAGCGCCACGCCGCGCAGCACGTCCGGCAGGAGTGCCCGGTCCCGCACCGGCCCGGTGTCGCGCGCTGGCTCCGGCGCGGGCGGAGCCAGATCGGGCGGCAGGACAGGGGCAGGCTCGGGCGCGGTCATTCCCGGCAGGTTAACGCGGACCGGGGGCCACTGACCGGGCATCACCCGCAGCGGTCACGATCAGCGGCCCACGCGGCCCGAGGGTCAATCCCGGCAGCGGCGTCGCGTCGCCCCGCACCGCATGCAGAGGCGGCAGCGCCGCCAGCGCGTCGTGAATGAGCAGCTGCGCGAGGTGCATGCCCAGGCACAGCCGCTCGCCGCCCCCGAACGGCAGGTACGCCCAGGCCGGGGGTTTGTGCGCCCAGCGGCCCGGATCGAACTCGGCGGGGCGGTCCCACACCGCCGGGTCCCGCCCGGACAGGTACGGGGAGTACAGCGCCAGCGCCCCGCGCGGCAGCCGTAGCCCGTGCCAGTCGAGGTCGCGGCTCAGGCGGCGGCTGCCCATCCAGCCCGGCGGGTACAGGCGCAGCACCTCCCTGAGCACCGCCGCGTGGTGCTCGGGCGCGTGCCACTGCGGGTGCCGCGCCAGGAACCAGATCGCGTACGCCAGCGCGTGCGTGGTCGTGTCGTGCGCGGCGGCCAGCGACACCCGCACCTCCTCCAGCCCGCCCGGCAGGGGGGCCAGCACCGCCAGCAGGTCGTCGTGCCCGCGCTCCCGCAGTCGCGCGTGCGCGAGGCGGCGCACCTCCGCGTCCACCCGAGCGAACAGCAGCGGACGCGGAATGGCGGGCACCGGGAACGGACGGCGCAGCGGCGCCAGGAACGCGTGGAGCAGCCCCTCATCGAACGCCCCACTGAAGTACGCCGCGTTCAGCAGGCGCAGCACCGCGCCGTCCGCCCAGGCCAGCGCATCGAACTCCCCCACCGGCACGCCCGGCAGGGCCGCCCGCGTCCGCGCCTGCAGGGCCAGCAGGTGCGCCCGCCCGAGCCCCGGATTCATCAGCGAGCGCCGCCCCGCGTGCCCCGGCGCGTCCGACAGGATCACCCCGCCCGACAGGTACGGCACGATCCGCGACAGGCTCCCCGCACTGCGGAACGTGCCCAGGTCCGTCAGTACCGCCCGGTTCCACGCCGCCCCCACCCCCACCACCGCCGGGAGGCCCAGCCGCAACCGGAACACGTCCCCACCCGCCGCGCGCGCCCGCGCCGCGCCCTCCTCGATCAGCGGCAGCGGCGAGAGCGCCCAGTCCTGCAGGTGCCCGTTCCCCGGACGGGTCGGCGGCTCGGGCAGCGTGCTCAGAGCCCGAATGGCCACACCTCCGTTCCCTGCGGTACCTGACGGCCATCGAGGTCATCGAAGGGCAGGCCCAGCAGCTGCCCGGCGCCGTTCCAGCCGCTCAGGACGCTCAGGGGCACGCCGCCGCCGGGGTGGACGGTGCCGCCCACCTGCACCAGATTCCGCGCGTGCGGCAGCTGCCAGCCGGGGCGGAGGCTGCCGGTCAGGCCGTGCGGGGCGCGGCCGTACAGCGCGCCGCCCTTCGCGGTGCGGGCATACTCCGCCGGGGACAGGGCCCGCCAGTCCGCGACGGGCAGCGGGCCGCCCGGCGTGTCCCGCAGCCGCTCCTGAAGGCGGGCCAGCAGCCACGCGCCGTACTCCTCGGGGCGGTCGGTGACGCCGGGATCGGGCGGGGCGTTCACGAGCAGGAACGCCCGCGTGCCGTCCAGGTGCAGGTACAGCGTCGGGTCGCGCGGGAGGTCCCCGGCGCGGATGTCCCGCCACTCGCGGGCGTACTCGGCGGGCCAGAAGATGTGGTGCGCCTGCCCCCGGTCCTCCGAGAGCTGGAGTTGCAGCGCGAAGCCGCTCACGCCGCGCGGGGTGGGTTTCTCCGCGCTGCCCAGCCAGGAGAGCGTTAACGCCCGGTCGGCGGCGCTGACCCACGCGTCCGCCGCGAACGCGCCCTGACTGGTGTGCGCGCCGAGGATCAGGCCCCCGTGTGCGCTGAGGCTGGTGACGCGCGTCCCGAACTCGAAGCGCACGCCCAGGGCCTCGGCCTGCGCGTGCAGGGTGCGGGCCAGATCCAGCAGGCCGCCGCGCAGGTGCCACACGCCGTACCCGAGTTCCACCCACGCGATGTTGTGCAGCACGGCGGGTGCGCGGTACGGATCGGCGCCCAGGTACGTCGCGAAGCGCAGCCAGAACGGCGTCATGAACGGCCCGGACCGCACGTGGCGGTGCAGCGGCGACAGCGGCGCGGCCCGCCGCCCCCGCGTCAGCGCGTAGCGGGCCAGCCGGGCCGGGCCGGGCGGCGGCGCGAACAGGAACGTGTCCTGCGCGTCCAGGTACATGCGCCGTGACGAGGCGAGTAGCGCCGCGTAGCGCCGCCCCTCGACGCGGGACAGCTGCGCCAGCGTGGGCTCCAGGCTGCCCGCCACGTGCAGCGCCTCGGGCGCGAACAGCCGCCCGCCCGGCGCGTGGTACGTCGTGGTGGGCCGCGCCGCGCTCAGCTCCGGCAGGGGCAGGTCCAGGCGGGCGTGCAGCGCGCGGAACACCTGCGGCATCGTCACCACGGTCGGCCCGCTGGAGAACTCGGTCAGGCCCAGCGCGGCCTTCCCGCCCGGGCCGTCCAGGGCGTCCAGCACCGTCACCCTCGCGCCCGCCCGGGCCAGCCGCAGCGCCGCCGCCAGCCCCGCGAAGCCCGCGCCGATCACCGCGACGTGCTGCGGCGTGCGCCTCACGGCCGCGCCCCCTGCGGGCTGATGGTTGAACGGGTCACGAGGCAGAGCATAGAGCACCCCCCACGCCCCGCAGGGTCGGAAACGACACGCTCCGGCACGCTCAGCGGGGCGTGCTGACCGAGTACGCCAGCAGCGATTCGCGGCTGAGGACCCGCCCGGCGCGCTCCACGCGCAACTCGCCGCCCGCGCGCCCGACCGGACCGACGACCAGGACGTAGCCGTACCCGCCCCGGTTCCAGCGGTACTCGGCCCGGCCATCCCGCGTGGTGCGCGTGCCGCCCGTAATCGTGACGCCCGGCGTGCCGTCGCGGTTGCGGCTGGCGTACGTGACCCGCCCACCGGCTTCCCACACGAGCACGCTGTGCTTCGCGGTGGAGGCCAGCACCGCCGCCTGCGGCACGTACCGGCACCCGAACGACCCGGCGGGCACCCGGAACTCGTTCACGTGCGTCAGGCGGTAGGCGGGATCCTGCACGTTCTCCACGTTGCTGCTGTGCACGAAGAACCCCGGCGCCGGGGCCGTGCGGCCCGCGAAGGTCAGCGGCGTGTACACCTGCCCCGCGCCCGGATCGTCCGCACCGACCGTCACGGGCACCTGCGAGCGCACGCCACCCACCCACTGCGTCAGCGTGCCCGCCCCGGCCCCCGTGCTGGACAGCGCCAGCACCCGCCCCGGCGCATCGCACCAGAAGCGCACCGGCTTCCAGACGCCCGCGCCGACCTGTGCGAACGACGCCTCGGTGAAGCCCGCCGCGGACGCCAGGGGAACAGAGGACAGGACGATGGCGGCGGCCAGACGGACACGCGTGCGGGACATGCCCCGAGCCTCCGCCCGGGCCCTGAGCCGCTCATGAAGTCCCGCCTGCCGCGCATTCAGGAAAGGGGTCCACTGTCGGTGTGGCATCACTGTCTGTACTGGCGGCCCTTCCAGCTCACGCGGCGGCGCAGGGCGCGCGCCATGACCGGCAGGGCCAGCAGCGGCGTGACCGGCCCCAGCAGCCCCTCGGCCAGATCGGCGGGCGTGCGGCGGCCCGCGATGAGGTTCACGGCCAGGCGTTCCAGCAGGCTCGCGGCCCGCAGCGCATTGCGGTTCGGGAGGGGCAGCAGCCACGGCATCGTGTGCCCCGCGACGTGCAGCGCCACGCTGGCCAGCATGAACGCCCGCGAGTTCAGGTGGATGGGCAGGGCGTTCTTCCCGAAGCCCGCCACGGAGTCCGGGTACGAGCGGTACATCCGCACGCCGATGCACTCCTGCCCCATCACGGTGGAGACCCGCAGGCCCAGCTGGCCCAACTTGCGCGCCATGACGGTGTCCTCCAGCACCTGATCGCGCACGGCGGCGTACCCGCCCACGCGGGTCAGCGCGGCGCGGCGGTACGCCATGACCTGCCCGTTCGCGATGGTCGCCAGCGGGTGTGGCGGGGTCATGCGCAGCAGCGGGAACGGGAAGTACGACAGCACGGCGGCGTCCACCAGCGGCGTGAGCAGCCGCTCGCCGGGCGTGACGTTCGACTGGCGCGGCTGCACGCTCAGCAGGTCCGCGCCCGACGCGTGCAGTTCGCGCAGCAGGCCGCCCAGCGCGCCCGGATGCCACGTGACGTCCGCGTCCGTGAAGATCAGGACGTCGCCACTCGCGGCCCGCAGGAGCTGCTGGCACGCCCAGGGCTTGCCGTGCCAGCTGTCTGGCCGCGCCACGCCGGGAATGACGCGCGCGCCCAGGCGGCGGGCCACGTCGCCCGTGCCGTCGTCGCTGCGGTCGTCCAGCACGAGGACCTCGTGCGCGCCCTGCGCGAGCACGCCGGGCAGCGTGACGGGGAGGTTCGCCGCCTCGTTCCGCGCGGGAATCAGGATGGACACGCGCGGCCCCCCCGGCGGCACGGGGGCGGGGCGCAGGCGGGGGAAGGTCACGGCGTTCACCGCCAGCGTCAGCGCCTTGCCGAGCAGCCACACGGCGGTGACCGTGCGGTACGCCCGCGCCCAGTCCGGTTCAGGACGTGAGCTCATGCGCGGTCCCCGGTCAGCCACGCCAGCAGCCGCGACGGCCAGTCCACCCGGTCCGAGCGGCTCGCGCGGCCCGGCACCAGCCGCAGGTACCCGGCCAGCGGGGCCTCCGGGTCGCTGCCCAGCAGGTCGGCGTCCAGTTCGGCCAGCAGCGCCGCCAGGGCACCCGGCAGCTCAGCGGCGGCGACCGGCGGCCCGACGCGCACAAACGCCTCCGGGAACTGCGCGCCGCGCAGCACCACCCGCAGCGCCACCGGCACCAGCGGCACCCCGGCATGCCGCGCGATCCACGCCGCGCCCGGCTGCACGCCCCGCAGCGGCCCCGCCGGGTGCAGTTCGCCCTCGGGGAAGACCACCAGCCAGCCCGCGCGGGCGCGGCGCACCCCGGCCCTCACCTCGTCCGCACGCAGCGCCCCCACCCGCCGCAGGAACGGAAAGCGGGCCAGCTGCCGTCCCGTCATCAGCACGCTGAACGGCTGGCTGCACGCCAGGGCCACCTCGCGCAGCACGTACCCGTCCCACCAGCTGTGATGGTTCGGGGCGAGCACCGCCCCGCCGCCCGGCAGTGGGCCGCGCACCCACACCCCGCCCAGAGAGCCCCGCACGCTGCGGCGGACGCTCAGGGACAGCAGCCCGGTCGCCCAGGCGTGCCGCTGCGGGATGTCAGGGGCGGTCAAAGCGCGTCACCCGCCGCGCCAGCCACAGGCCCCCCAGCATCGCCGCCAGCGTCACCCCGGCCTCAACGAACCGGCCCACCAGCACCAGCCCGCCCGGCAGAAAGAACGCCTCAATGGGGTACACCACGCGGAAATCAGCGCCCCGCGCCGCGCGGCCCGGCAGCAGGCTCAGGCTCGGCCCCCGGTGGGGCGGGAAGTCCCGTGCCTGCCACGGCAGCGCCCACGCCCACTCCTCCCGCCGTAGCCCGAACAGCCGCGGGGCGAGGCCCGTGAACGCCCACGAGATCAGCCACCCCACCCCCCACCAGCCCAGGAAGTTCTGCACCGGCGCGCCCGCCCACAGCGGCAGCGGATCACTCCAGAGCCAGTAGCGCTGCGCGGTCATCAGCGGCTCCAGGCCCACGTCCCACAGCAGCATCAGCAGCCCCGCCAGCCAGGGCCGCCCGCCCGAGAGGCTCGTGGCGGTCAGCGTCAGCGCGAACCAGCCCAGCGGCACGATCAGCGGCACGCTCAGCAGCAGCGGCCCCGGCGCGGTCGCGTACGAGTACAGCCCGAACGGAATCCCGGTGCGGCTCCCCAGCACCTCCACGCCCAGGCCCAGCACGAACGCCACCAGCGCCATCAGCCCCGCCTTCCAGGCGTTCTCGCGCTCCCACACGAACAGCAGCGCCGCCACGAACAGCGCGCCCGTGCTCGCCAGCCCCAGCACCGGAAAGCCGTCCGGCCACAGCGGCACCGGGATCTTCAGCGCCACGTACAGCGCCACGAACCACATCCATGGGCGCGTCACCGCCAGCAGCCCCGCGAAGCGCGACGCCAGCACCCCCGCGAAGTCCCGGCCCAGCGCGTCCCCCGCCAGCGCCAGCACGCCCGCCAGCGGCAGCCCCAGCGCGATCAGCGCCCAGCCCACCGCCAGACCGGACATGACCAGCAGCGCCCCCAGGAACGCCACGCCCAGCGCCGCGAACGCCAAGCCGGCCCGCCACACGGTGTGGGAGAGGGACACCCTCACGCCCGCACCGCCGTCAACGCCGCGAAGTACGCGCGGGTCGCGCCGGACACGTCCACCGGCAGGGCTGAGAGGGGCCACCAGCGGACCTCCGCCGCGTCATCCGAGGCGCGCGGCACCCCACCCGCGAAGTCCGCCGTGAACACGTGCGTCTCCCAGGCGACCACGTTCCCGTCCGGGTACGTGTGCCGGTGTGGAAACACGCCCAGGGAGCGCAGCGCGCCCACGCTCAGGCCCGTCTCCTCGCGCAGTTCTCGCCGCGCGGTGTCCTCGCGTGACTCCCCGGCGTCCGCGCCGCCGCCCGGCACGTCCCACAGGGCGTTATCGCCCCGGCGAACCAGCAGCACCTCCTCACCCCGCAGGACCGCAACGCCTGCACCCATACGGCGGATCAAGGACGCCTCCGGTGAATCAGGCGGGAGCGCGGCGGACGCGCCCCCTCGCCCCGACCCTCGCTCCTGCGGAGCTCTACGAGGCCCACGGGGGGAGAGGGAGCAAGACAATCCATCCTCCATCCTCTATCAACCATCAACTGCCTCACCGCCAGCGGCGGCGCGTCAGGTCTTTCACGAGGACCTGCGCGGCGTTGCGGCCCGAGGCGCCCATGATGCCGCCGCCGGGGTGGGTGCTCGCACCTGTGAGGTAGAGGCCCTGCACGCCGGGCCAGCGGTACTGGCTGGCCTTCATCCAGGGGCGGAAGGAGAACATCTGGTCGAAGCTCATTTCGAGGTGCATGACGTTCCCGCGGTGCAGGCCGAGGTTCGTTTCCAGCCACTGCGGCGTCTGGACGAGTTCCCCGACGATGGTGTCGCGGGTGCCGGGCGCGTAGTGTTCGAAGGCGTTGAGGATGTTCTCGCGGGCTTCGGCGGTGCGGGTTTCCCAGGAGCCGCTGCTCAGTTCGTAGGGGTAGTACTGCGCCCACAGCCACAGCACGTCCCCGCCCGGAGGGGCCAGCGAGTCGTCCACGGCGCTGAAGCTCATGGCGATCAGCGGCGGGTCGCTGGTGGGTTCGCCCGCGAGGTACTCGCCGTAGCCTTTCATGAGCTGCCCCTCGTTTTTGATCAGCAGGCCCAGGCCGACGCGGCTGTCCGGTTCGGTGTGGTTCCGGTACTTGACCTTCTCGCTCAGGGCGAGGCGGAGGATCATCCCGAAGCCGTTCCCGACCCGGACCTGCCGCGCGGCGGGCGGGACGTACTCGTCGGGCAGCGCGCCCGCCGTGGTGAGGACGTGCGTGCCGGACACGACGGCCCGCGCGGTGTACGTCTCACCGCTGGCCAGTCGCACGCCCTGCGCCTTGCCGTCCTTCACCAGAATGTCCTTCACGGGGGCGTTCACGAACACCTGCCCGCCGTCGGATTCGATGGCGCGCTTCAGGGCTTTCGTCAGGCCGCCGCTGCCGCCCTTGGGCCGCGCCACGCCGCCCTCGTGGTACAGGGGGTGCCACAGCAGGAACGGTGCACTCAGCGGGTCACTGGGGGGCGGCCCGCTCTGCGCCGCCATCCACACCAGCGGGGCGCGCACCCGCTCCTCGGTGAAGTACTCCCGCGCCACGTCCCCGTACGGGCGCAGAATGCGGGGCAGTTGCTCCATCCAGTCCTTGCCCTTCCCGCTGCTGACGACCATCTTGCCCATGTCCAGCGGTCCTGGCGCGGAGTTGAACAGGTCCGCCACGGAGCGCGCAAAGGGCGTCCAGTCGTCCAGAAATTTCGTGTACGCCTCGCCCTGACCGGGGAACAGGGCTTCCAGTTCCCGCGCGGTGCGCCCCGCGTCGCGGTGGATGAACCACGGCGTCTCCCCGTCCGACGCGTGGAACATCGGGTCGACCTCCAGGTAGTGCAGGCCGTGCCGCGTGAGTTCCAGTTCCCGCACCACGGGCGTCATGCGGATCAGGATGTGTGCGCTCCCGCCGTAATCGAAGCGGTACCCCGGCACGAGTTCCTCGGTGCTCACGGCCCCGCCGACGATGTGCCGCCGCTCGAACACGCCCACCCGTAGGCCCGCCTTCGCGGCGTACGCGGCGGTCACCAGCGCGTTGTGGCCTGCGCCCATCACGATCACGTCGAAATCCGGCATCCCGCGCAGTCTCGCACGCCACCCCGCTCCCGGAGCGTCACCCCGCACGCAGAAGCGGCCCGCCCCCACCGGGAACGGACCGCGCCGCAGGGACGCTCAGGGCAGCTGCACGGTCCTCCCGTTCGTGAAGGTCACCGTCACCTGCGGATCGGTCGTCGCCGCACCCGACACGGTGCAGGTCGCGATCCGGTCGCGGTAGTTCACGTTCTCCAACGGGCACGGCCCGTCACGCAGCGTGCCGCCCGACTGCGCCGCGATTACCATGGTGTACGCCGACATGGCCGCCGCCCGCTCACCCGCCGCGCTGGCCCGCTCACGCGCCTCCAGCAGGCCCGGCATCAGCACCGCCGCCAGCAGACCCACCGCAGCGACGTTCAGGACCGCGTGACCGGCGATCAGACCGATCTTCACCCCGGCCTCCAGATCCGGACGGAACTGCTGCGCGGCCCGCCGGGCGTACGCCTGCCCGAAGTGCACCAGCAGGGCAACGAAGCCCACCAGCGGCAGCACCCCGAACACGGGAACGGTCGTCAGGCCCACCAGAAACGCCCCCGTCAGGTTCAGCGCCAGCAGGATACCGACCCACCCGACGTGCCAGCCCACCAGCCCGATGTACGTGAACCCCGCGCCGGGCAGCAGCACGTTCAGCAGGTACCCCACAGCCAGATTCGGGGCTTTGCGGGACGTGGGCGCGGTGGTCGGGCGGATGGTGTCTTCAGGCCAGGTCATGCCCGCACGCTACGGGCCGCCTGCACGCCGCGCTGCCTCAGGTGCCCGCGCCCCCGGCGGGTGCATGATGACCCATGACCTCATTCACGATCCGCCGCCTCGGACCTGAGGACGGGCCTGCACTGGCGCAGGTCGCGCGGGACGAGACCGACTTCACGGACGAACCGCCCAGCCCACCCCTGACCCCGGACGCCGCCCGGGCATACCTGAGTGACCCGGGCGTGTGGCACTGGCACGCCGAGGACGCAGGCGGCAATCCGGTGGGCTTCCTGATGGCGTACGTGCACCGCCGCCGTCACGGCGAGCCGCTGGACGTGATGTTCGAGGAGATCGGCGTGCGCCGGTCCTGGCGGCGTCGGGGCGTGGGCCGCGCCCTGGTGGACGCCCTGCACGCCCAGATGCGGGGGCACGGGATCGGCAGCGTGTGGGTCGCGGCAGACAGCGAGGAGGCGCGGGCGTTCTACGAGGCCTGCGGGTACGAACTCGACGAGTTGCAGGGCGTGATCCTCAGCCGGGCAGGTGATGAAGGAGCATATTGACAAAATGTTGTAGAAATACAACAATACGCAGCATGGTTGCCAAAACGAACCGGCGGCCCACGCCCGCACCCCTCCACAACCGCCTGCCCGTCCTGCGCGCCGAACGGGGCCTCAGCCGCCAGGATCTCGCCGCCGCGGTCGACGTGAACTACCAGACCATCGGCTATCTCGAACGCGGCGAATACGCCCCCAGCCTCGACCTCGCCTTCCGCCTCAGCGAGTACTTCGGCCTGCCCATCGAGGCGATCTTCAGCCGCACGCCCTTCACGCCACTCAGCGAGACCGTGTACGGAGGCCCCACATGAACGCCCTGACCGCCCCCCGCCCGCTGCCCACCCAGACCCGCCGCCGCCACATCGTGATCGTGTACGCCGCTGGACTCCTCACCGCCGGGACCATCTTCCTGCTGCGCCTGATCGGCACGTTCGACGCCACCCCACCCGAACTGCGCGCCCCTCTGCTGATCCTCCTGCTGCTCGCTGCCGCGGCGTCCCTGTACGGTGTCCTGCACCTGGCCTTCCCGGCCCGCCTGGGCCTCCCACAGGGCCACACGCGCGACCTGGACGAACGGCAGGTCCTGCGGGTCGCGCAGGCGAACAGCGCCGCGTACCGCGCCCTGGCTCTGACCGTGCTGATCGCCGCTGAACTCGTGGTGCTGTTCGGCATCAACACGAGCGCCCTGCATGACCGCATCGACGCCGTCCAGGGATTCATGCTGCTGGTCCTGCTCACCCTGCCCTTCCTGCCGACCGCGATCCTCGCCTGGACGGAACCAGATGCCGATCCACAGGACTGACGATCTGCGCACACCAGCCTGACGCGGCCGGTGTACCCTGCGGGCAGGAGGCAGTCATGGGTCTGATGATGCTGGGTGTGTTCGTGCCGCTGCTCGCCGTGATGTTCGTCGCCGCTCGCCGGCAGGACCGCTTGAACCGCGCCATGCAGGGCATCGGCGACGGTGAGGACGCCGGGTACGTGGGCCCCCAGGTGGGCGGCCCGACCTGAATTGAGGTCGAGGGTCCAAGGGTCCGAGCGGCTGAGGCGTGCGTGCTGGACAGCCCTTAGACGCTTAGACCTTCGGACCCTTAGACCTTCAGTCCCCGTCCGGCCAGCCGAGGACGGGATCGTCCGGTGCGGGCCAGTGGGTGGGCAGGTCGTCGGTGTGGCCGTCAATGCGGCGGATGGGGACGAGGCCGGTGCCGCTGCCGCACAGCCACGCGCGGGTGACGTGGGCGAGTTGGCGGGTGTGGACGGGCCGCGTGTCGTGCGGGCGGCCCGTGAGGTACGCGGCGCGGGTGACGGAGGGCAGCCCGCCTTCGGGAACGACGAGGTCCCCGCCGATCTCCAGCAGCGGGGAGGTGCGGCTGCCGTCCACGACGTGCCCGCCTATGTCCTGAAGCCAGCCTTCGAAGTGCGGGTGGGCCTGCGTGGCGGCGAGGCGGTATGGGAGGTAGTTCCCGGTCTTGTGCGCGCCGAGTTGCGGGTGGATCTGCAGGTCGGTGACGCGCACGCTGACGCCCGACTGGGGGCGGGGGCCGGGCGTGAGGGGCCGGTGGGTGTGCAGGGTGCCGTGGGCGGTGACGGTGACGCGCAGCAGCCCCCAGGGGTGCGGGTCCAGCGTAGGTGGGGTGGGGTCGGGATTGGGGAGGCCCAGGAAGTCGCAGGTGACGCGCAGCCGCTCGATGTGCGCGGCCCACAGCAGCGGCTGCCCGTGGCGGGTGCGGACGGTGGTGAAGGCGGTCGCGCCGTGCAGCCACGCGGGGTCGTTCCAGGCTGGGTCGTTCAGAGTGCTGGGCAACTCGGTCACGGCTGCGGCCACTCCTGGCTCAGGCGCAGCCAGTTGCCCAGCAGGGTGCGGCCGGCTGGACTCAGGACGCTCTCCGGGTGGAACTGCACGCCCCACGCGGGAACGCCGGGGACGGCCAGGGCCATGACCTCGCCGTCCCGGCTGGTCGCGGTGACCAGTTCGGGGGGCAGGCCGCGCACGACCAGCGAGTGATACCGCCCGAACGGCGCGTCCGGCGGCACGTTCCGGAAGAGGCCGGTGCCGTCGTGCCGGGCGTGCTCGGGTCGGCCATGGACGGGCTGGGCGCGTTCCACCCGCCCGCCGAGCACCTGCCCGAGCGCCTGATGCCCCAGGCACACGCCCAGCAGCGGAATGCGCCGGTCCAGGCACGCGCGGGTCAGGGCCAGCGTGACCCCGCTGGTGTCGGGCGTGCCGGGGCCGGGGCCGACGAGCACGGCGTCGGGGTTCGTGCCGAGCAGGTCCTCGAGGCCCTCGTGCTGGCCGCGCACGTCCACCTTTGCCCCCAGCGCGAGCAGGTCGTGCGCGAGGTTCCACGTGAACGAGTCGCGGTTGTCCAGCAGCAGCACCCGCGCGCCCGTGCGGGACGTGGCGGGCGGTGGCGCCCAGGGCGTGCCGGGCACCGGGGGCTGCGGCGGCTGCGCGGGGCGGCCCGGCATGCCCGCCAGGACGCTCAGGAGCGCCTGCGCCTTGTGCACGGTTTCCTGTGCCTCGCAGGCAGGGTCGGCGTCGATGACGGTGCCGCCGCCCGCGCGGACCTCCACCGTCCAGCCGCCCTCCGTGCGGGTGAACGCGGCGGTGCGGATCAGGATGTTCACGTCCACCAGCGGCCCGCTGACGATGCCCAGCCCGCCGGTGTACCAGCCGCGCGGGCCGGGTTCGAGGTCGCGGGTGACCTCCATCACGCGCTCCTTCGGGGCGCCGGTGATCGTCCCGCCGGGGAAGGTGGCGGCCAGCACGTCCCGCAGCGTCACCCCAGTGCGCGCGCGGGCCTGGACCTCGGACACGAGGTGCATCACGTGGCTGTACCGCTCGACGAGCATCAGGTCCGGCACGGTCACGCTGCCCGGCGCGGCCACGCGACCCAGGTCGTGCCGCACGAGGTCCACCAGCATGGTGTGCTCCGCGACCTCCTTCGGACTGGCGCGCAGTTCCGCCTCGAACGCCGCGTCCTCCTCGGGCGTGTCGCCGCGTCGGCGGGTCCCGGCGATGGGCCGCGCGCTCAGGTCGTCCCCGGCCCAGCGGACCAGCCGTTCCGGACTGCACGACACCACGACCTCCGACCCCAGGTCCGCGAAGGCCATGAACGGACTGGGGTTCACGTCGCGCAGGCGCAGGTACGCGGCCAGCGGGTCCCCCTGCGCGGCCGCCCGCACGCCGCGCGAGAGGTTCACCTGATACACCTCGCCCGCGCGGATCAGCTCCTGCACGGCCCGCACGCCCGCCGGGTAGTCCACGTCGTCCGCGCCGAACGCCCCCACGCTCAGGGTCGGCTCGGGCGGCAGCGGCGCTCCCAGCAGCGCCGCCCAGTCCAGGTGCGGCTCGCCCACCACGCTCAGGGTGCCCGCCGCGCGGTCCCACACGAGGCCCGACGGGTACTCGCCCCACCACATCGCCTCGCCCCGGGGCGCGTGAGCGGCCAGCCCGAAGGTCCGAGCCGCCTCGTACTTCAGGCCACCCAGCCACGCCGGGAACACCGCGCCGCCCGCGGGCCGGTCCGGCAGGTCGGGCGTGACCCGCACCGGCGCGGCACTCAGGAACGACTGCGCGCCGTACGCCACGACCGGACCCAGCGATTCCAGCAGCACTGCGCCCGGCAGGCCCGCCGCGCGCACCCGCCGCAGCACCTCCGCCGGACTGAGCATGGGCAGGGCAGGGGAGGAGGTCGGGCTCGCGTTCACGCGCCGGATTCTAGCGGGGTGTCTGAGGGCTCACGCGGCCCCGCGTGCACCGCGACCTTCGCCGCCAGGGTGCGGTAGAAGTCCGGCTGTTGCAGGTACGCCAGATGATCCGACCGGACCAGCCCGGACAGCGGGAAGGCCGTGTCGTGCGCGCCGGGCGCGATGCCCTGCGCGCGGAAACTCAGCAGGTCCGTGTACGCCCACACGTTCCAGAAGTACCCCAGCCGTCCCCCCGCGTGAGGGTCGGGGGTCGGGCCGCCCAGCGTGAAGCCCAGTTCGTGGAACGCGCCCACCTGACTGGCGCACGCGCACCAGAAGTCCACCCGCACCCCCGCGCCGTCCGGATCGGCGGGCAGGAACGCGTGCAGCGCGTCGAAGATCAGCTGCCCGCCCATCGAGTGCGTCAGGACCACCAGCGGCTCGTGCGGGTGGGTGCGGGCCGCGTGCGCCGCGCGCAGCCCGGCCAGGACCCGCTGCGGAATCGCGCCGGGCGCCTCGGGCGTGCCGCGCCCGTTCAGGTACGCCAAGACGTCCCCCATGAACAGCGGCACGAACGCCTCCAGCGGGCGGCGCACCTCGCGCATGGCGCGCTTCACGTTCCGCCGCCGCGCCCGCATCAGGCCGGGCGGCAGGTGCGGTTCCAGCCGCCGCGTCCGGCCCGGCAGGCGCGCCTGCGCCGCCGCGTCCAGCAGGCCCCAGCGTTCGGCGGGCGGCAGGTCCGCCAGCAGCGCCCGCACCCGCGCGTCGCGCGCCACGCCCCACGCCACGCGGATCACGCCCGGCCACTCCGCGACTGGATGCGCGGCGCGCAGGCGGCGTTCCAGCGCCTCGCCCAGCGCGTCCCCGTCCAGCGCCAGCGGGTCGGGTTCCGGGGCGACCTCGCGCTCGCGCGCCGCGCGGAACTGCCCACCCTGCGTGAAGTGCGCGCCCAGGTCCCCCCAGTACACCCGCTCGACGTGCACCGCGTCCGGCGCGTCCGGGTTCAGTGTGGGGGCGACGTGCTCGCGCAGCAGGCGCTGCACGCCGGGCCAGTCCACGCCCTGCGTCGCGCGGTGCAGGTCCTCCCAGCCCAGGTCGCCCTCCTCGCGGACGGCCACGCCATGCACGAACAGAACCGGCATGCCGCCCATGCTACCGGTATCCTGGCGCATGGCCCCCAACACGGCAGTGAACGCCCTTCAGGACGGCAAGCGGCGGCAGGCGCAGGCCCTGCTCCGGGACGGCGAGGTCTGGCTGATCGCCGCGCGCGAGTCCGGCGTGCGCCCGGAACCGGCCCTGACGCTCGTGGCGGGCGTGGACGTCACCTGGGACAGCCTCTTCCTGCTGACCCGCAGCGAGGCGGTGGCGATCGTGGGCCGCTTCGACGCGGACGCCGTGCCGCCCGGCTGGACCGTGCACGGCTACGACGCCGACCTGCGCGCCCTGCTGCGGGCCGAGGTGACGCGCCTGGCCGCGCGGCGGGTGCTGCTGAACATCAGCGAGGACGACCCGCTGTGCGACGGCCTGACGTCGGGCCTGGAACGCCGGGTGCGCGGCTGGCTGGAACCCGGCCCAGACCTGACTGGCGCGGACCTGCCCGATCTGGAGTGGGACAGCGCCGCGCCGTTGCTGGGCCAGCTCCGGTCCGTCAAGACGCCCGAGGAGCACGCCGCGATCCGGGAGGCGGTCGACCTGGCCGAGGCGCACCTGCGCGAGATGGCCGCCGCCGCCCGCCCCGGCTGGACGGAACGGGACGTCGCGGCGTTCCTGCACGGCCTGTGCCGCCGCGACGGCGCCGAGCCCTCCTGGGGCTGGGACGCCTGCCCGAACGTGCACATCGGCCCGGACAGCCGCCCCTCGCACGCGCCGCCCGGCGACCACGCCCTGCGCCCCGGATCGCTGCTGCACATCGACTACGGCGTGCGCCTGAACCACGGGTACTGCTCGGACATCCAGCGGGTGTACCGCCTGCCCGACGGCACCCCGGTGCCCAGGGAGGTGCAGGCCGCCTTCCGCGCCTGCTGGAACGCCATCCAGGCGGGGGCGGACGCCCTGCGCCCCGGCACGCCCGGTCACGCCGTGGACGCCGCCGCGCGCGCCGCGCTGGTCGCCGCCGGGTACCCCGAGTACCAGCACGCGCTGGGTCACGGCCTGGGCCGCGCCACGCACGACGGCGGCACCCTGCTGGGCCCCCGCTGGCCCCGCTACGGGCAGACCGTCGAGGGACCCGTCCGCGCGGACGAGGTGTACACCCTGGAACTGGGCGTCATGGTGCCCGGCCACGGCTTCATCGGACTGGAGGAGGACGTCGTGGTGCGTGACGGGCAGCCGCAGTGGCTGTCCGACCGGCAGGACGACTTGAAGCCCCTGGGCTGATACCGATACCGATTGGATGGCTTATAAAGCCGCCGGGTCCGAGCGGATGCGACTCGTAGAGCTGCGCGGCAGAGGAGGGGCGTATGAGGGTGGGGCGGAGAGGTTCATCCCTTCAGGGCGGACCAGCGATGAACACGCCGTGTTGACTCCTCCCCCTTGATGGGGGTGGCCGGGAGGGGGTGGGCAGGCATGGCGTCATGGACGACGTTTTCCGTGCCTGTCCCCTCTGGCGTTTGAACAGTGTCCGCACCGTTGACGACAGCCCGCGCAGACCGGGGCGGCGCTGACCTGGGGCGCTTACCGGGGGGGCGCGCCGGGCAGGTCCACCGGGCGGACCGGGACCGGCTCGCCGAAGCGGGCGTACTTGCGGCCCCGCGTGGGATCACCGCGCCCGCACAGCACTGTCACGGTCGGCAGGCCGTGCACGTTCACCTCGGCGATCGCCAGCCGTCCCGTGTCGTACGCGCCCAGGTCCAGGTACAGGTGGCGGCCCAGGCGGCAGGGGATCGGGACGGGCGTGTGCCCGTGCACCGAGTACGTGACGCCCTCGGGCAGCGGGAAGGGCCCCTCGAAGGGCCGCAGCCACAGCGCCGCCGACAGCGGGTTGGGGTGCTGCGGGTGCTTGACGGGCGGCGCGGCGTGCGACACGAGCACGCTGGGGTGGCTGGGCGGGTGGTCGTGGATCTCGCCGTCGGCGGTGACGTACACGACGCGCCGCAGGACACCCAGGTACTCCTCCAGCAGCGGCGGGAACTTCTCCAGGGTGAGGCTGCCCAGCTCGGCGCGGACCGTCTCGCCCCCGGCGCGCATCCACCACTGGAAGCCCTCCATGGCGCGGCGGTAGTCCCCGAGGTCGTGCGTGCCGAGGTACTGGCGGTAGTACTTCACGCCCTCCTGCATCATGCGTTCGTGGTTGCCCATCAGGAGCGTGGCGCGCCCGGCGCGGTGCAGGTCCATCAGGGTCTCCACGACCGGCATGGAGCGCGGCCCGCGGTCGATCGCGTCGCCCAGGGACAGGTAGTGGGCGTCCGGGTACTGGTGCAGCGCGGCGCGCAGCAGGTCGGGTCGGCCATGCAGGTCCGGGATGATCAGCACCTGCCGGGTCAAGCGCGGTCCTCCGGGGTGTCGCCGTCGTGCTCGCCGTCGTGTTCATCGCTGAAGTCCAGCAGGGTCTGCTTGCTGCGTTCGCGCAGCTGCGCGGCGGCGCTCCCGTCGGGCGTGAACGTCACGTGGCCGCCTTCAAGAGTGACGCGGTACCCGGCGCCGTCGCTGGCGTCCGGGAGCCATTCGGCGGGCAGCTGGTAGGTGCGGCCGCGGCTGTCCTCCACGTCAGCGAGGCCCGCGTCCTCGTCGAGCACGTCGATGACCAGCAGTTCAGGCGGCACGTTCATGCGGGGCAGTCTAGCGCCTGCACCTTCCGGCGGACGACCCGTGCTGGGGCCGCCGGTGTAGGGTGCGCTTCATGGTCACGAGGCGCGCGGTCCTGCGGTCCCTGCTCGGCGGGGGCGGCGCCCTGGCGCTGGGCGGCGGGGTGGGCGTGGCGCAGGGATACCGCTTCGGGGTGACCCGCCACGCCCGCGCCCTACCGGGGTTGCGCTCGCCGCTGCGCGCCGCGTTCCTGACGGACCTGCACCACGGGCTGTTCATCGGGGACGGCAGCGTGGCGGCGTGGGTGGACGCCGCGAACGACCTGCGCGCGGACGTGGTCCTGCTCGGGGGCGATCTGCTCGACGCTCGGCTGAACGACGTGCCGCCCGGGCTGCTGCGGCAGCTGGCGCGGCTGCGGGCGCCGCTGGGGACGTTCTCGGTGTGGGGCAACCACGACTACGGGAGTTTCGGACGGTACGCCAGCCGTCATTACGGCCCGGTCCGGGCGGACTGGGCGGCGCGCCGCGAACGCTTCGCGGGGCAGCTGGCAGGCGCGGGCGTGACGGTCCTGCGCGATGAGGGTCGGTCCCTGCGCGCCGACCTGTGGGTGGGCGGTACGGACGACCTGTGGTTCGGGCAGCCGGACGTGACGGCGGCGCTGGCGGGCGCGGGCGCGCGGGCGACGCTGCTCGTCACGCACAACCCGGATCTGCTGCCTGCGCTGCCGCGTCCGGCGGGACTGGTGCTGTGCGGGCACACGCACGGCGGACAGGTGAGGTTGCCGGTGGTCGGTGCGTTACAGGTTCCCAGTGCCTTCGGGCAGCGGTACGCGATGGGCTGGGTCACGGGCGCCCATGACACCCCTGCGTACGTGAGTCGGGGCCTGGGCCTGAGTGGCCTGCCCGTCCGGAACCTGTGTGAACCGGAGATCGCGCTGTTCCAGCTGTCGCCCGCCTGACCGCGCAGGGTGGGATGGGGGCTTGCGGGGCGCCGTATTTTGTGTATGGCAGCGCTTCCAGATGATTGATACAGAGCGGAGCGCACTGCGCGGGTGAGTGACTGCGGCCGCCCGGTGACGCGAGCCCATTGCGCAGATGACATGAACAGCTGTCATTTGTTGCCGGTTTTCGCTCAAATCATGCACTTTGGTCGGAAAATGATGCGGGCCACCTTTGGACCCGTTATAAACAACGACCCTGCATAGACATGCGTCCGTCTGTATCGTGATCTCAGCAGCCTGCACCCCGCAGGCGGATGCGAGTCACGAGCGAGATGGGAGCGTCAACATGAACAGAACAGACAACCGGGTGACGCCGGCTGAGGCGCCGCACACCCCTGGAACCCCCGCGAGCGGCGCGGAACTCAAACTCGCCCGTGAGCAGGGCCTGTACAGCGCCGCCGAGCACGACGCCTGCGGCGTGGGCTTCGTCGCCCACATCAAGGGCCGCAAGAACCACGCGATCGTCCAGCAGGGCCTGAAGATCCTCGAGAACCTCGACCACCGCGGCGCGGTCGGCGCCGACCCCCTGATGGGCGACGGCGCGGGCATCCTGATCCAGATTCCCGACGAGTTCTACCGCGCCGAGTTCGCGCAGCAGGGCGTGACCCTGCCCCCGCCCGGCGATTACGGCGTCGGCATGATCTTCCTGCCCAAGGAGATCGCCTCCCGCCGCGCCTGCGAGCAGGAACTCGAACGCGCCATCGTCGCCGAGGGTCAGGTCGTGATCGGCTGGCGCGACGTGCCCGTCAACCGCGAGATGCCCATGAGCCCCGCCGTGCGCGAGAAGGAACCCGTCATCCGGCAGGTGTTCATCGGCGCCGGGCCCGACACGCTGGTCCCGGACGCGCTGGAACGCAAGCTGTACGTCATCCGCCGCCGGGCCAGCAACGCCATCCGCGCGCTGAACTTCACGCACGGCGCCGAGTACTACGTGCCCAGCATGTCCTGCCGCACGGTCATCTACAAGGGCCTGCTGCTCGCCACGCAGGTCGGCGAGTACTACCTCGACCTGCAGGACGACCGCGTCGTGTCCGCCCTGGCCCTGGTCCACCAGCGTTTTTCCACGAACACCTTCCCCGAGTGGCCGCTGGCGCACCCCTACCGCATGGTCGCGCACAACGGCGAGATCAACACCGTCAAGGGGAACTTCAACTGGATGCGCGCCCGCGAGGGCATCATGGCCTCGCCCGTGCTGGGCGACGACCTGAAGAAGCTCTACCCGATCTCCTTCGAGGGCGAGAGCGACACCGCCACCTTCGACAACGCCCTGGAACTCCTGACGCTGGCCGGGTACCCCATGGCGCACGCCGCCATGATGATGATCCCCGAGGCCTGGGAGCAGAACGAGCACCTCGACCCCCGCCGCCGCGCGTTCTACGAGTACCACGCCAGCATGATGGAACCCTGGGACGGCCCGGCCGCGATGGTCTTCACCGACGGCCGTCAGGTCGGCGCGACCCTGGACCGCAACGGCCTGCGCCCCGCCCGCTACGTGCAGACCCGCAACGACCTGGTCATCCTGGCCAGCGAATCCGGCGTGCTGCCCGTCCCCGAGAGCAAGATCGTCAAGAAGTGGCGCCTGCAACCCGGCCGGATGTTCCTGATCGACTTCGAGCAGGGCCGCATCATCGAGGACGACGAACTGAAGAACCAGTTCGCGTCCGCCAAGCCCTACGCGCAGTGGGTGGAGAACACCCGCTTCCGCCTGGACGACAGCGAGGAGACCGGCACCGTCGGGCAGTTCCGCGAGTCGCTGCTGGACCGCCAGCAGGCCTTCGGGTACACCCAGGAGGACCTGAAGTTCCTGATGGGCCCCATGGCCCTGACCGGCGAGGAAGGCATCGGCAGCATGGGCAACGACAGCCCGCTGGCCGTGCTGTCCGGCAAGAACAAGCCGCTGTTCAACTACTTCCGGCAGCTGTTCGCGCAGGTCACGAACCCGCCCATCGACCCGATCCGCGAGTCGGTCGTCATGAGCCTCGTGTCGTTCGTGGGGCCGCGCCCGAACCTGCTGGACATCAACGCCGTGAACCCGCAGCTGCGCCTGGAAGTCGAGCAGCCCATCCTGGACTTCGACGACATGGCCCGCGTGCGCAACATCGAGGAACACACCCGCGGGAAGTTCAAGGCGTACGACCTCGACATCACCTACCCCGCCGAGTGGGGTGCGCGCGGCGTGGAAGCCAAACTGGCGACCATCAACGCCTGGGCGGTGGACGCCATCGAGAGCGGCCACAACATCATCGTCATCAGTGACCGCCGCGTGGACCGCGAACGCGTCGCGATTCCCAGCCTGCTGGCCCTGAGCAGCATCCACCACCACCTCGTGAAGGCGGGGCTGCGCATGAAGGTCGGTCTGGTCGTCGAGACCGGCGACGCCCGCGAGGTCCACCACTTCGCCGCGCTCGCCGGGTACGGCGCCGAGGCCATCCACCCGTACCTCGCGCTGGAAACGCTGATCAACCTGCACACCGACGTGCCCGGCATGCCCGCCCTGGCCGGCATCGACGCGCACAAGGCCATCTACAACTACATCAAGGCGATCGGCAAGGGCCTGAGCAAGATCATGTCGAAGATGGGCGTCAGCACGTACATGAGCTACTGCGGCGCGCAGCTGTTCGAGGCGGTCGGCCTGAAGACCGACTTCGTGCAGAAGTATTTCTATGGCACGCCCACCCAGGTCGGCGGGATCGGCATCTTCGAGGTGGCGGAAGAAGCCCTGCGCAACCACCGTGGCGCGTTCAGCGATGATCCCGTGCTGGCCCAGAACCTCGACGCGGGCGGCGAGTACGCCTGGCGCGTGCGCGGCGAGGAGCACATGTGGACGCCGGACTCGATCGCCAAACTGCAGCACTCGGTGCGCAGCGGCAACTACGCCACCTATGAGGAGTACGCCCGGATCATCAACGACCAGAGCAGGCGGCACATGACCCTGCGCGGCCTGTTCGAATTCAAGACCGACGGCGTGACCCCCGTCCCGCTGGACGAGGTGGAAAGCGCCAGCGAGATCGTCAAGCGCTTCGCCACGGGCGCCATGAGCCTCGGCTCGATCAGCACCGAGGCGCACACCACCCTGGCCGTCGCCATGAACCGCATCGGCGGCAAGAGCAACACCGGCGAGGGTGGGGAAGACCCCGCCCGCTACGAACGCGAGATGCGCGGCGAGACCCTCGGGGAGGGCCACACCCTCGCCAGCATCCTCGGCGAGAGCAGGGTTGAAGTGGACTACCCGCTGGAACCCGGCGACTCCCTGCGCAGCAAGATCAAGCAGGTCGCCTCGGGCCGCTTCGGCGTCACCACGAACTACCTGACGAGCGCCGACCAGATCCAGATCAAGATGGCCCAGGGCGCCAAGCCCGGCGAGGGCGGCCAGCTGCCCGGCGGGAAGGTCAGCGAGTACATCGGCTTCCTGCGCCACAGTGTCCCCGGCGTGGGCCTGATCAGCCCGCCCCCGCACCACGACATCTACTCCATCGAGGACCTCGCGCAGCTCATCCACGACCTGAAGAACGTCAACCCCCGCGCGGACATCAGCGTGAAACTCGTCTCCGAGGTCGGCGTCGGCACCATCGCCGCCGGGGTCGCGAAGGCCAAGGCGGACCACATCGTGATCGCCGGACACGACGGCGGCACCGGGGCCAGCCCCTGGAGTTCCATCAAGCACGCCGGTAGCCCGTGGGAACTGGGCCTCGCGGAGACGCAGCAGACCCTCGTCCTGAACCGCCTGCGCGACCGCGTGCGCGTGCAGACCGACGGGCAGCTCAAGACCGGCCGTGACGTCGTGATCGCCGCGCTGCTCGGCGCCGACGAGTTCGGTTTCGCCACCGCGCCGCTTGTCGCGCAGGGCTGCATCATGATGCGCAAGTGCCACCTGAACACCTGCCCCGTGGGGGTCGCCACGCAGGACCCGGTGCTGCGCGCCCGCTTCCAGGGCAAACCCGAGCACGTCATCAACTTCTTCTTCTTCATCGCCGAGGAAGTCCGCGCCATCATGGCCAGCCTGGGTATCCGCTCCTTCGACGACCTGATCGGCCGCGCCGACCTGCTCGACACGAAAAAGGGCATCGAGCACTGGAAGGCGCAGGGCCTGGACTTCAGCCGCGTCTTCTACCGCCCCGAGGTGCCCGGGGAAGTCGGCGTGCGCCACCTCCACACCCAGGACCACGGCCTGAGCGGCGCGCTCGACCTGCAGCTGATCGAGAAGTGCCGCCCCGCCTTCGAGAAGGGCGAGAAGGTGCACTTCCTGCAGGACGTCCGCAACGTCAACCGCACCGTCGGCGCGATGCTGTCCGGCGAACTGACCCGCGTGCGCCCCGAGGGGCTGCCGGACAACACCGTGTTCATCCAGATGGAAGGCACCGGCGGGCAGAGTTTCGGCGCGTTCCTCGCCCCCGGCCTGACCCTGTACCTGATCGGCGACGCGAACGACTACACTGGCAAGGGCCTCTCCGGCGGCCGCGTGGCCGTGCGCCCCAGCATCGAATTCCGCGGCCGGGCCGAGGAGAACATCATCGTCGGGAACACCGTCCTGTACGGCGCGACCAGCGGCGAGGCCTTCTTCCGGGGCGTGGCGGGCGAACGCTTCGCCGTGCGCCTCAGCGGCGCCGAGGCCGTCGTGGAAGGCACCGGCGACCACGGCTGCGAGTACATGACCGGCGGCACCGTCGTCGTGCTCGGCCAGACCGGCCGCAACTTCGCGGCGGGCATGAGCGGCGGCGTCGCGTACGTGTACGACGTGGACGGCAGCTTCGAGAAGCGCTGCAACACCAGCATGGTGGACCTGCACCCCCTGCTGCCCGAGGACCAGCAGCTCGCCCAGACGGGCGGCGCCCTGCACCTGGGCCAGAGCGACGAGGCGCACCTGCGCCGCCTGCTGGAAAGCCACCACAAGTGGACCGGCTCGCAGCGCGCCAGCGAACTGCTCGACGACTGGGACAACACCCTGAAACGCTTCGTCAAGGTCTTCCCGAAGGAGTACCAGCGCGCCCTGCGCGAACGCGCCCAGGCCGGAACGGTCCAGGCCGCCGACACCACCAGCATGCAGACCGCGCAGCCCGGCAACCCCGTGGCGGCGCAGGGCACGCTGACCAAGTAACACTCCGCTCCGTTCAGTGCCGTGCTGAACGGAGCCGAGCGGATGCGAGTACGAGTCTGGACGGGACTCAGGAGATGGAACAGCATGGCAGCGCCCTTCTGACATGGTGTGGAATCGGATGAGTTCCGTCGAAGCCCCCTCCCAGCGCCCGCCCAACCCAGGCGGCGGGCGCTGCCCACCACCGGAGCACGCATGAGCAAGATCACCGGCTTCCTCGACCAGCCGCGCATCAAGGACCAGTACGCCCCGGTCGACGCGCGCCTCAAGCACTACCACGAGTTCCTGCTCCCCCTGGCGCCCGACGCCGCCCGCCTCCAGGCGACCCGCTGCATGGACTGCGGCATTCCGTTCTGCAACAACGGCTGCCCCGTCGGGAACATCATCCCGGACTTCAACAACCTCGTGTACCAGGACGACTGGCGCAGCGCGCTGGACACCCTGCACTCCACGAACAACTTCCCCGAGTTCACGGGCCGCATCTGCCCCGCGCCCTGCGAGGCCGCCTGCACCCTGAACATCAACGGCGACGCGGTCGGCATCAAGAGCATCGAGCTGAGCATCATCGAACGCGGCTGGCAGGAAGGCTGGGTCACGCCGCAACCCCCCGCCGTGAAGACCGGGAAGAAAGTCGCCGTGATCGGCTCCGGCCCCGCCGGACTGGCCGCCGCGCAGCAGCTCGCCCGCGCCGGGCACGACGTGAACGTGTTCGAGAAGAACGACCGTGTGGGTGGCCTGATGCGCTACGGCATCCCCGACTTCAAGATGGACAAGCACCACATCGACCGCCGCGTCGAACAGATGCAGGCCGAGGGCGTCACCTTCCGCACCGGCGTGCTGGTGGGTGCGTGGCCCGACGCCAGCCGGGTCACGAACCTCAGCAAGCAGACCGTCACGCCCGACGAACTGAAAGCCGAATTCGACGCCGTGCTCCTCGCGGGCGGCGCCGAGCAGCCCCGCGACCTGCCCGCTCCCGGACGCGACCTGGACGGCATTCACTTCGCCATGGAGTTCCTGCCGCAGCAGAACCGCGTGAACGCCGGCGACAAACTCAAGAAGCAGCTGCGCGCCGACGGCAAGCACGTCATCGTGATCGGCGGGGGCGACACCGGCAGCGACTGCGTCGGCACCAGCAACCGCCACGGCGCCGCCAGCGTGACCCAGTTCGAGGTGATGCCCCAGCCGCCCGAACAGGAGAACAAACCCCTCGTGTGGCCCTACTGGCCCATGAAACTCCGCACCAGCACCAGCCACGAGGAAGGCGCCGTGCGTGAATTCGCCATCGCCACCAAGGAATTCATCGGCAAGGGCGGCAAGGTCACGGGCGTCAAGACCGTCCGCATGGAATTCAAGGACGGACAGCTGACCGAAATCCCCGGCAGCGAGGAAATCCACAAGGCCGACCTCGTCCTGCTCGCCATGGGCTTCGTCAGCCCCGTCGGCAGCGTCATCGACGCCTTCGGCATTCAGAAGGACGCGCGCGGCAACGCCCACGCCCACACCGACGAGGGCGGCTACCACACCAACGTGCAGGGCGTCTTTGCCGCCGGGGACATGCGCCGCGGCCAGAGCCTCGTCGTGTGGGCCATCCGCGAGGGCCGCCAGGCCGCCCGCGCCATCGACCAGCACCTCATGGGCACCTCGGTGCTGCCCCGCTGAAAACAAGACCAGAAGGCCGCGCCGCCCCAGGCAGGGGAGAGGCGCGGCCTTCTCTTGCGGGGGCTTCAGGCGTCGTATCCGGCGACCGTCACCGTCTCTCCGCAGGCCTCGCAGATCCCCTCGGGTTGCCAGTCCAGAAAGACCCGCCCCAACGGTGCCTGACCCCGCGCGACGGCCACGGCCCCAAGCAGCCCAGCCAGCGTGTCCTCATCCAAGTCGTCTGTGACCGTCAGCGCACTCAGGGCGAGGGGGAGGAGACGGGTTTCACTTTCGGCGAGTTGTTCGCTCAGCCATGTGGGAGGCTCCGGATTCCGCTCCGTGTGTCGCAGGGCCAGGATCAGTGCGCTCAGGAGAATCCAATCGGTACGGTCCTCCGGCTCGGCATTCTCCGCCGCGTCCAGCAGATACGGGAGGCTGGCGTAGGAACCCAGATCAACGTCACCCTGGTGGTGCAGGGCGTCCCAGAGTTCAGGTGTCGGCGCGCCGGACAGGTCCCGCAGCAGTTCCGTGAAGTGTTCTGGTGTGCGGTATCCACCGTGCAGTTCGGCCCAGCGGGGATCGTTCAGCTCAAGGCGATTCACGACTGCAGTGTAGGTGGCCTGATCAGGCTGGTCGGTGGAGGTTGACCTTGCCGCTGCTGAATTCGGCGGGGGCGCTGCTGTGTTCGTGGAGGATCAGCCAGCCGTCGCCACTGCGGGTCAGGGTGAGGGTGATGCGGTTGTTCATGGTGCGCAGGCGTTCGCCGCTGGCGCTGAGGCCCGCGTAGGTGACGAAGGCGTGCACGAGGGCCATGTCGGGTGTGACGTGGGTGCGGATGTCGTCGAAGGTGACCTGCACCCGTTCGTCGCCCAGGCTGGCGAACCAGCTCTCGATCATGCCGCGCCACTGCTGCTGGCCGTCGTACTGCCAGTGTTCCCACATGTCGTACACGGTGACGTGGGGGTGGTACAGGGCGAGCAGGGCCTCGGCGTCGCGGGCGTGGACGGCGTCGGCGTAGGCCTGGAGGAGGTGTTCGGGTGGCATGGACTACCGTACCACTGATTGTGTGTGGGCGGAATAGGCTATCCTGACTATGTTTTCTGCTTACGCGGCGTGGTGCCCGAGGACCTGCGTGAGGGCCTGCACGACCTGTGGGTCGAAGTGCGTGCCGCTGCCCTGCTGCACGAAGTGCAGGGCGTCGCCGGGCGTCCAGGCGGCCTTGTACGCGCGGGGGCTGGTCAGGGCGTCGAACACGTCGCACGCGGCGAAGATCCGGGCGGTCAGGGGAATGGCGGTGCCGCTGCGGCCGCGCGGGTAGCCGCTGCCGTCCCAGCGTTCGTGGTGCGCGGCGATGACGTCCAGCGCCTCGGGCGGCAGGAACGGCAGCTGCCGGGCGAGGTTCAGGCCCTCGTCGACGTGCTGGCGCATGCGTTCGCGCATGGCGGGCGTGAGTGGCCCGGGGTGGTGCAGGACGTCGTCTGGGAGGGTCAGTTTGCCGATGTCGTGCAGGTACGCGCCCCAGCGCAGGGCGCCCAGCGCGTCGGGCGCGAGGTGCATGGCCTGCCCGACCAGCGTGGCGAGTTGCGTGACGCGGTCGGTGTGGCCGCGCAGGTCGTGGTCGCGGGCTTCCAGCGCGAGACTCAGGGCGCGCAGGGCGTGTTCGTGCGCGTCGCGTTCGCGTTCCTCGGCGTGCAGGCGCGCGGCGACCAGCGTGACCAGCCCGGCCAGGGTGCGCAGCAGGTGGCAGTCCCCGGGGCGCCACGGGCCGCTGTCGGGCCGGGTCATGAGCAGGGCGCCCAGCAGCTCGCCGCCCCGCTCGCGGATGGGCGCGGCCAGCAGCGCGGGGTGGTGCGCGGTGGCGGGCAGGTTCAGCAGGTCCGGTTCGTGCGTCAGGCGGCGCAGCAGGTCCGGCGGGAGGGTGGGCAGCGGGGCGGGGCCGCGGCTGATCCGCGCGGGGTAGCTGGGTTCGGTGGTCAGGACGGCGCGGCTGGAGGCGGGGTGGTCGCGGCGCTGGTAGTACGCGGCGGCGCTGGCGCTGGTGTGGCCCGTGATGGTCTGGAGGACCGGGTTCAGCGCGCCGGGCAGGCTGCTGGCCGTGAGGCCCACCTGCGTCAGGTGCAGGGTGAGATCACTGGGGAGCGGGCCGGTGTCCATCGGACCTTCACTATCGCACGCGGGCGTGTAAAAGTTCACATAAAAGGGTGAGGGGAGTGCCGCTGCACCCCCCATGCGCCCCCACTGCGTGAACCCGGTTCAGGGAATCGGGAAGCCGCCCGCGAAGGAGTGGACCTCGGCCTTGACGTCCTCGCCTTTCAGGGCGCGGTCGATCAGGTCCGCGACGGTCAGCATGTCGGCTTCCGTCATGCCGCGCGTGGTGACGGCGGGCGTGCCGATGCGGATGCCGCCGCCGTGCAGGATCTTCTCGGTGTCGTACGGCAGGGTGCTCTTGCTGATCGTGATGTGGTTCGCGTCGAGCAGGCGCGTGGCCTTGGTGCCGTTCAGGCCCTGGGGGCGCAGGTCGAGCACGAACAGGTGGTTGTCGGTCCCGCCGGACACCACGCGGTAGCCCTTGTCCTGGAAGGCTTTCGCCAGCGCCTGCGCGTTGCGGATGATCTGCGCGGCGTACGCCCTGAACTCGTCGGTCAGGCACTCGCCGAACGCGACGGCCTTCGCGGCGATCACGTGCTCCAGCGGCCCGCCCTGGTAGCCGGGGAACACGGCCCGGTCGATCTTGGCGCCCAGTTCCGGGTCGTTGGACAGGATGATCCCGCCGCGCGGCCCGCGCAGGGTCTTGTGGGTGGTGCTGGCGACCACGTGCGCGTGCGGCAGCGCGTTCGGGTGCACGCCGCCCGCGATCAGGCCCGCTATGTGCGCCACGTCCGCGAACAGGATCGCGCCCACCTCGTCGGCGATCTCGCGGAACGCCTTGAAGTCGATGGTGCGGCTGTAGGCGCTGGCCCCCGCGATGATCATCTTCGGCTGGTGCTCGTGCGCCAGCCGGCGGACTTCCTCCATGTCGATCAGTTCGGTGTCGGGGTTCACCTTGTAACTGACGATCCGGTAGCGCAGCCCGGAGAAGTTCACGGGATTCCCGTGCGTCAGGTGTCCGCCGTGGCTGAGGTCCATGCCCAGCACCACGGAGCCCGGCTCGATCAGTGCGTTGTACACCGCGAGGTTCGCGCTGCTGCCCGAGTGCGGCTGCACGTTCGCCCAGGCCGCGCCGAACAGTTCCCGGACGCGGTCGATGGCCAGCTGCTCGATACGGTCGACGACCTCGCAGCCGCCGTACCAGCGCTTGCCGGGGTAGCCCTCGGCGTACTTGTTCGTCACGATGCTGCCCTGCGCCTCGCGCACCGCCGCCGACGTGAAGTTCTCGGAAGCAATCAGTTCCAGGCCGAGGCGCTGCCGCTCGGCCTCCTGGGCGATCAGGTCAAACAGGGCCGTGTCACGGGCGGTGGTGGGTTCGGCGGTGCTGGTCATGACCTCACGGTAACACCCCCCCACCCCGCGGACAGGGGGCGTGTCTTTGCAGGTCAGACGACGGGGCAGGTGACGTCCCGGCGTCGGTGCTCAGCTCTTACTGGGGCCGCCCGCCGACGCGGGGCGCGGCACCGCCGGGGTCTCGTTCGCAGGGGTGTGGCCGCGCACGTCCCGGAGCATCTCGCGGATCAGGGCGAAGTCCGCCTCGATATCCCCGGTGGGGGTCACGTACCCGATCACGCCCACCTGCTTGCGGCCCCAGTCCAGGACGGTCACGCCGATGGGCACGCCTGCCTCCAGCGCCATGTAGTAGAACCCGGTTCGCCAGTACTCCCCGCGGCTGCGGGTGCCTTCGGGCGCGACGACCAGCATGATCTCCGGTTCACGGTCGATCAGGGTGACCACGCCGTCCACGAAGTTCCCCCCGGCGCGGCGGCGGTCCACCGGCAGGCCCCCCACCGCGCGCATGAACAGGCCCAGCGGGAACGTGAACAGCTGGTGTTTCGCCACGAACCGCACGGGGGAGCGGGTGGACCACATGAAGAACAGCCCCGGCCAGAAATCCGCGTTGTGCGTGTGGGGGGCGACGGCACCGACGAACTTTGGTCCGGGCGGCGGGGCGAGCACGGGCCGCCAGCCCACCAGGCGCATGGCGGTCAGTGCCAGACGGGAGAACAGGGTGGGACGGCGACCGGGCCAGAGAGCAGACATCACCGTGCAGCGTAGCGGGGTGTCATGGTCCTGCCCGTGGGTTTGAACGCGGTCCAGAAAAACCGTCCCGTGCCGCAGGGGACAGCCCAGCATCTTGTCCCGGTGGAGCGACGGGCGGCGCCGGGGTGGCCAGGGCGGCCACGCTCAGCGGCGGTGACGGCGCACTCTGCCGGGACGCTCCTGCCACGCCGCGAGGAGCAGGGATACCACGATGACCAGACCAGCCAGAAGTAGTTCCATAGGTGGATTCTCCTTTTCTTTATCTGACGTTAAGGTCACAGCCGGTAGAGCGGCCATGAAAAACATCTCAAGATCATATGAAGACAGGTGGGTTGTGTCGAACCTCACCACCATACCCACCACCCAGGAATCCTGTCAAAACCCCACCCCCGCCAGACTCATACGGACTCCGGTTGAAAGGTTTGCAAAATCTTTCAACCCGAGCGGAGCGAGCAGGAGAGAAGCGAGTTTCGGACGTGGAGTTGACAGATCGGTGGTGTTCCGATCTGTTAACGAAACAAACGGAATCCGTATCACACCCTGTCAACCCAGGCCCGCCACCTCCTCCAGGCTCAGGCCCGCCGCGTCCAGCGTCGCCCAGAACGCCCCGGCCTCCACGGGCAGCACGCTCAGGCGCGAGCCCTTGCGCGTCAGGGCCGAGCCGTCCCATTCCGGCAGCCCCCGCAGCGCCTCCAGCGACACTACCTGCGGAAACGCGATCAGCGGCTCCACGTCCACCATGCTCCAGCGCGGCGCCTCCACCGTGGACTTCGGATCGAAATACCTGCTCCCGGGGTCGAACTGCAGGTCATCCGCGTACGCCGCGCGGCACACCCGCGCCACGCCCGCCACGCCCACCGGCTTCGCGTTCGAGTGGTAGAAGAGACACAGGTCCCCCTCGCGCATCTCGCGCAGGACATTCCGCGCCTGATAGTTCCGCACGCCATTCCACGGCTCCCGCCCCACCCGCACCAGATCCGCGAAGCCGAACACGTCGGGCTCCGATTTCAACAGCCAGAAACGCATGACGCCCAGCCTAGGGCATCACCCGGCCTGTTCGGTTCCCTCTGCCACCGTCCCCGCGTGCGGGGCGCCCTAGACTGACGGCGTGCGCGCCTCGCCCTGGCTTCCTGTCCTGCTGATCCTCGCGCTGGCGGCGTACCTGCTGCCAGAGGCGGACGTGCCGTTCCTGCCGCGCGTGAACGTGGCGCCCCGCGTGGACACGCAGGCGCCCACGCCGCCCGTCACCCTGCCGGAGGACGCCCGCGCGCTGTTCGACAAGTCCCGCCCCGCCACCGTCCGCGTGGAGAGCGTGAACACCGAGCGCAATACCGGCGGGATCGGCACCGGCTTCTTCATCAGCGCGGGCGGGCAGCTCCTGACCGCGTACCACGTCGTCAGCGGCGGGCAGCTGTTCCAGGTGAGTACCCTCTCGGGCCGCAGCTATGGCGCGCGGGTCGTGGCCTTCGACGCCTCCGCGGACGTGGCGCTCCTGCAGGTCAACGGGCGCGGCACGAACTTCCCGTTCCTGAACCTCACGACCCGCGCGCCCCGCCCGGGCGAGACGGTGCTGGCCATCGGGAACAGCGGCGGCGACTTCCTGCAACCCCGCCGGGGCAGGCTGCTGCGCCTGAACGCCGAGGCGGGCCGCGCGGACTTCCCGCAGGGCACGCTGGAGATGACGGCGCCCCTCGCGCCGGGGGACAGTGGCGGGCCGATCATCGACGGGAACGGGCAGGCGATCGGGGTGGTCAGTTACATCAGCCTGGACGGCAGCGGGCAGACGCGGCGCAGCTACGCCGTGCCGGTCGTGGAGGGCAACGACCTGATCAGCGACCTGCGCGCCGGGATCACGAACGACGTGCCGGTCGTGGGCCTGATCTTCGACTCGGTCCACAGCGGGCAGACCGACCCGCCCGGCGCGATCGTCCGCGAGGTCGCCCGCCGCAGCCCCGCCGAGCAGGCCGGGTTGCGCGGCAGTACCTTCGACAGGCAGGGCAGCCTGACGGGCCTGGGCGACGTGATCCTGCGCGTGAACGGCCAGCGGACCCGCGACGCGAACGAGGTCATCACCGCGATTCGCCGCGCGAAGGTGGGCGACACCGTCACCCTGACCTACCTGCGGGACGATCAGGAACGGCAGGCGCGCATCACGCTCGTGCCGAAAGCCAGCGTGCCCGACCTGCAGGAGTAAAGCAGAGGTTACCCTCCACCCACCGGCGCTTCAGCCGCGCCCGCCAGACTGGAGGGATGTCGAGAGCATTCGTGAAAGAAGATGAGGGACAGCGCTGGACGCCGCCCGCCCCGCCGCGCGCCTACCGCGTGGTGTGGACCGGCGACCCGGACGCCCCCGAGGTCCTGAAGGAAACCGACGACCTGCTCGAAGCCCTGCGCTGGATGCAGGCCCGCGACCGCCACGAGTTCGAACTGCGCGACGGACGCGGGGCACTGCTCGCCACCGGGTAGGGGAGAGGCCTACCAGTCGCCTTCGAGGGTCAGGCGCACGGTCCCGGCCAGCGTCTGCCCCGGCGACAGCACCCGCAGGTCCACGCCCGGCACGCCCTGCCCCGCTAGGTTGAACGCGTCCGTCGCGTGTGACACGGGCTCCAGCGCGAGGCTGCCGTCCGGCGCGGTGAACACCACCAGATGCGAGTACACGTTGTCCGCCGTGACCGTCAGTGCCCGCGCGCCCCAGTCCAGCCGCGCCACGCCGTCCCACGCCGTGTACGTCGTGTTGATCTCCCGCCCCCCCACCGGAGTAGGCGTGCGGTAGTCCTCGTCGGGGTGCAGATCGCGGGCCGCGCCGACCGTCAGGACGCGCTCGTCCGTGTCGTAGATCAGTTCCGCGCCCACCGTCAGGGCCGGGTCCACGCCCGGCAGGTCCGGTTGCACGCGCGCGAAGTACGGGTGCAGCCCCATCCCTGCGGGCATGTCGCTGGTGTCCTCGTTCGTGAGGGTCAGCGTCATGTCCAGGTGCGGCCCGTGCAGGCGGTACTCGATGCCCGCCGTGAACGCCCACGGCCAGTTCACGTCCGCGAACTCGCGCGAGTCGAAGGTGCAGCGAAGGTGCGTGTCGTCCACCCGCTCGGCGTGCCAGGGGCGGTTGCGGACGTCGCCGTGCTGTGCCAGTCCGTCCTTCGTGTTCGGGCGCAACTGGATCTCACGGTCCCCGAACACGAATTTCGCGTCGCGCACGCGGTTGCTGAACGGAATCAGCGTGAAGCTCGCGCACTGGCTGCTCGTCTCCACGCCCCCCAGTTCGACGGGGCGCAGGACCGGGCGGCCCGAGGTTGCGCGCAGGTTCAGCACGCTGGCCCCCACCTCCGGCAGGACCTCCAGCGTCAGCTGCTCACCGCGCAGGACCTCCACCCGGCGGTCACTCACGCGCGGCCCCGCGACGCCTCGAACAGCAGGATGCCCGCCGCGACCGACGCGTTCAGGCTCTGCACCCGCCCACGCACCGGAATGCTGACCAGCGCGTCGCACTTCTCACGGACCAGGCGGCGCATGCCCTCGCCCTCCGCGCCGATCACCAGCGCCACCTTCCCGCTGAAATCCACCTTCCGGACGTCCTGCGCCGCCTCGCCCGCCGCGCCGTACACCCACACCCCGTCCTTCTTCAGGGCGTCCATCAGGCGCGGCAGGTTCTTCGTCTGCGCGACCGGCAGGTAACTCGTGGCCCCCGCCGCCGTCTTCGCCACGACCGGCGACAGCGGCGCGCTGCGGCGCTCCTCGACGACCACACCGTGCGCGCCCAGCACCTCCGCGCTGCGGATGATCGCCCCGAAATTCCGCGGATCCGTGATGCCGTCCAGCAGCACGATCAGCAGGTCCTCGCCGCGCTTCTCGGCGAGATCCAGGATGTCGTCCACCGACGCCCACTCCAGGTCCTCCACCTCGGCCAGGACGCCCTGATGCTGCGTCGTGCCCGCCAGCTGATCGAGTTCGATGCGCGGCGCGAACTTCATCCGCACACCCGTGGCCTTGAGCTGCGCCACGAACGCCTCTTCCACCCCACGCGCGACCAGCACCTCGGACACCCGTCCGTCCTGCAACGCTTCCAGCACCGGATTCCGCCCGTACAGCAACATAGAGGCCAGTGTACGCGCCCGGAGCAGCGCGCGGCCCGCGCGCCGACAGGCGGGGGAGAGGCGACAGGAAAAACCCCCGCGCGGGGCGGGGGCTTCTCGGTGTGGTGGATCGTGTAGGAATCGAACCTACAACCCGCTGATTAAGAGTCAGCTGCTCTGCCAATTGAGCTAACGATCCAGAGCGAGAAGAAGTATAAGGGCGCACCCGAAACCTGTCAAGCGCCCCCCAGCAGCACGCGGGTCTGCCCGGCCAGATACAGGCTCCCGGCGACCAGCAGCGTCCCGCCGGGCGGCGTGAGGTCCAGTGCGTGCGCCAGCGCCAGCGCGGGGTCGGGAACGGCGTCCCCGCCGTGCTGCGCGGCCAGGTCCTGCGGGGGCGTGGCGAGGTCGCCGGGCGCGGTGAACACCCGCCGCGCCGCCACTGCCAGCAGCGGCGCGAGGGTCGCCCCCGTGTCCTTGCGCGCGAGGTTCCCGAACAGCAGCACGTCCGCATGCGGCACCGCCACGGCCAGCGCCTGCGCCGCGTGCGGATTGTGCGCGCCATCCACGAGGACCGTCCGCCCGTCCACCTCGAAGCGTTCCAGGCGGCCCGGATGCGTGGCGGCCAGCGCGCCCTCCACGCCCGCCCCGTATCCCAGCGTGCGCAGCGTCGCGGCGGCCAGCGCGGCATTCCGTGCCTGATGCGGCCCCTCCAGCCTCGGCGGGTGCGGTAGCGCGAACAGATCCGGGTGCGTGTCCGGCGTCAGCAGCGGCGCCCCCACCCCCGCCGCGACCTCCGCGATCACGTCCAGTGCCTCCCCTGCGGCGGTGGTCAGCAGCGGCACGCCGGGCCGGGCCGCGCCCGCCTTGTCCCGCGCGATCTGCGTCACCGTTCCCCCCAGCACGCCCACGTGATCGAGCGCCACGTTCGTCAACGCCACCGCCGCCACGTTCTCCAGCGCCTGCGTCGCGTCCGTCGCGCCGCCCACCCCGGCCTCCATCACCGCGACCTCCACCCCCCGCGCCGCGAACACCCGCCCCGAGAGCGCCAGCGTCAGATCGAAGAACGCCGCGTCCCCCCCGTGCGCGCGCGCCCACGCGATGAACGCCGCCGTCTCCGCGGGCGGGATCGGGTCGCCGTCCACCCGCACCCGCTCCTCGAAGTGCGTCAGGTGCGGACTCGTGAACCGCCCCGCGCGCACCCCCGCCGCGCGCAGCCCCGCGTCCAGCATCGCGCAGGTGCTGCCCTTCCCGTTCGTGCCCACCACCCGCACGCTCCGGAACCGCGTGTCCGGACGGCCCAGCGCGTCCAGCAACGCCCGGGCCGCACCCGGCCCCCGCTCACGCCCCGCACGGGTGCGGGCGAACAACCACTCGTAATCCGGGACAGACGAGGCACTCACGCCGGTCAGGGTACCGGTCAGCCGCTCCCCAGGTCACGCGGACGGTACGTCACCGCCTCGGCCAGGTGCGCCTCGCGGATGTCGTCACTGCCCGCCAGGTCCGCCACGGTCCGCGCCACGCGCAGCACCCGGTCGAACCCCCGCCCGGTCAGGCCCAGCTGCCGCGCCGCCGCCCGCGCGAAATTCTCCGGTCCGGCCGCCAGCGGCGCGGCGCGCCGCAGCGCCTGCCCGTTCAGGTCCGCGTTCCGCGCGCCCTGCCGCGCCAGCATCCGCGCCCGCGCCGCCAGGATGCGCGCCCGCACCGGCCCCGACCCCTCCGGCTCCGGCGCGCGGGTCAACTCATCCACGGTCAGACGGGGTACCCGGACCAGCAGGTCGATGCGGTCCAGCAGCGGCCCACTCAGGCGCGCCGCATAGCGCGTCCGCTCGGCCGGTGTGCACGCACACGCCTTCTCCGGGTCGCCGTGATGCCCGCACGGGCAGGGGTTCATCGCCGCGACGAGCTGGAAGCGCGCCGGGTACTGCACGCTGGCCCGCGCGCGACTGATCGTCACGTGCCCGTCCTCCAGCGGCTGCCGCAATGTTTCCAGCGCCTTGCGGCTGAACTCCGGGAATTCATCGAGAAAGAGCAGCCCCCGGTGGGCCAGACTCACCTCGCCCGGACGGGGCACGCCCCCACCCCCGATCAGGCCCGCGTCCGACACGGTGTGGTGCGGCGCGCGGTACGGCGGCTGCACGCTCAGGCGCCCCCGCGCCGTCAGCAGGCCCGCCGCCGAGTGGATGCGCGTCACCTCCAGCGCCTCCGCCCGCGTCAGCGGCGGCAGCAGCCCCGGCGCGCGGCGCGCCAGCATCGTCTTCCCACTCCCCGGCGAGCCCACCAGCAGCAGGTTATGCCCCCCCGCCAGCGCGACCTCCAGCGCCCGCCGCGCCCCCGACTGGCCCTTCAGGTCCGCCAGATCCAGCAGCGCCTCGCCATCCGGCGCGTCCGGCACCGGCGGCGGCGTCACCTCCAGCACCGCCTGCCCCGTCAGGTGCCGCACCGCGTCCAGCAGCGACGCCGCCCCGAACACCCGCGCGTCCTCAATCATCGCCGCCTCTGAAGCATTCCCCTCCGGCAGCAGCACCTCCGCGCCCAGCGACCCCGCCAGGAGCGCCAGATTCACCGCGCCCGCCACCGGCCGCAACGACCCGTCCAGCGCCAGCTCACCCGCCACCAGCGTCCCCGCCAGCGCCGAGAGCGGCACCACCTCCTGCGCCGCCAGCACCCCCAGCGCGATCGGCAGGTCGTACAACGGCCCCTCCTTGCGCAGATCCGCCGGAGCCAGATTCACCGTGATCCGCGCCGCCGGAAACGGCAGACCCGCGTTCCGCACCGCCGCCCGCACCCGCTCCCGCGCCTCACTGACCGACTGATCCGGCAGGCCCACCACCGTGAACGCCGGCAGGCCCGGCGAGACGTCCACCTCGACCTCCACCGGCACCGCGTCCACCCCGAACAACGCCGCGCTCCGCACCCGCGCCAGCACTCACCGACCCCCAGAACGCCACATGTGACCCGCAGGCTAACAAGCCCGGAACCCCCAACGGACCGCACATCAGCGCAGCAATGGGGGTGGTGAATGGGGGAGAGACGGATCAAGCACCGCCACCCGCTCCGGCGCTGCCCTCGACGCGCCTACCGTCCAGCCCTGGCTCGACAAGCACCTGCCCAACCTCGTCAGCAAGGCGCAGGCCCTGCGCGACGGCGCGACGTGGACCGAGGTCGGCGCGCTGCTGGAAGCCGCGGTGCAGGCTGCTCAGGAACTCAAGCCGGTCCTCGCAGGCACAGCCCGCGCCGCGTTCGTCCTGGCGGTCGTGCAGTACCTGGTGCGCGAGTTCGCCTCCCCCATTGCCCAGTGGCTGCGCATACAGCCGGACAGCCCCTTCGCGGTCCTGCTCGTCGAGATGGCCTTCAAGCGGCTGTTCCCGGGCGGGTAAGGTACGGACAACGCTGACCCGGCTGGCGTAATTGTGGCAAATCGGTTAGACAAAAACATAATGACTTGGATAAGCTTGAGGCCTTGGGACGGGGAGACGCTCAAGAGTGTGGTATGACCCTTCCATGTCAACTCAAGCAAAAGGAGGTGCTGTCATGGAGACCCTAAAGATCCGAGTAGAAGGGGAATTTGACGGGCGCAAGGTTAGCCTTTCCAACGTCCCTCTGGCTGCCATGACCACCTCCTTTGAGGCTCTTAAAAAACTGCTGGCGCGCACATCTAACATGGCTGACCAAACTTCGGTCAGCTTGGTCGAAGGCTCTGTATGCGTAGAAGCGCATTTGCCAACTGATGCTGCTGTCGTGCTGGGACGCAGCACGCGCGAACGCACCCTGTCTGAATCTGACCCCTATGCCGAGTTTGTTCGCACCCTGGAGCGGGCGGCATCACAAAGCGGCCTCACGTATTCAGTCTACGAAGATCAATCTGAATTGACTCGGATAACGCCAGAGCGTGGTGCTTCTCTGACTATCACACAGAGAAAATGGATTCATACAAGCATGATGATCTATGGCTTCCTATTTAACATGGGCGGCAAGAATCCCAATATCCATGTCGAAACCGAAGAATACGGCCGGGTTCGGATCGATATCGATCAGCGGAGCATCCGAAGCTTACAGCTGTATCAGTACTACAACTTCGAGGTTGAAGGCCCAATTCTGCTTGAGAATCCACCACAGCTTGGAGCCCTGAAGTTCGTGCGCGCCATTAGAGCCAGTGGTGAGACGTCTCTCGAAGAGGCTATCGCCATTGAGGGTCCTAAATGGGCTGGTGGCGACTCTATGAAGTGGTTAGAGGAATTGCGTCGGGGGGCTGAATGAGCATTAAAATACCCAAGCGAGTTATGCTGGATACCTCGTTTATGATCCAACTCATGGACACTACTGGTAAGTTCCATGCTCACGCTCTTGGCTACTTCGGACTAATAAAAAACCCCAGCACTACTCTGTATATTTCAACCCTTGCCGTAAGCGAGTATCAATTTCGCGGCGATATTGAAGTCGTCATTGATATGACGGGCGCGAGATTGTTAAGTTACGACTTCAGGCACGCTGCAGCGTATCCAGAAGCGGCTAAAAAACATCATTGGATATACGATCAGAAGAAGCCGGATAGGACGGCATTGGTTGTGGATCTAATGATGGTGGTCCAAGCACAAGTGATGGGAATTGACGGCTTCATTACTGGTGATAAGCGCCTAATTACTAATTTTTTGTCAGGGTCTGACATCCAGGCATTGGACATCACACGGTCCACTGTGGAACTGGCTCCACTTTACGCACCTTCTGATGAGTCTGCTCCCGTCGTTCCTACTCCTGACGAGGACGGCGAGGACAGCGCCCAGCGCCTCAACTAAACCTTATGCCCCCACCCTTGCCTGCGCTGGGATGGGGGCGTTTTTCCTTATCCACGTCCCGCCTGCGGATGATCTGGTGGACCGAGCCGGGAATCGTGAACGCAGGCAGGCCCGGTGAGACGTCTACCTGGATCTCCATCGTCCCCGCGTCCACCCCGAACAGCGCCGTGCTCTGCACCCTTACCAGCACTCACCGACTCCCAGAACGTCACATGTGGCCCGCAGGCTAACAAGAGTGTCCCCCCCGACAGCGCCACATGAGCGGCTGTCCGGGGGGCGTCGGTGATCGATTACGCCTGTTCTTTGGCGGGAACGGCGACAGTGTCGGCGGTGACGGGTTGCGCGGTGACCGCTTCGGCCGTGACGGGTTGCGGGGCGGGCTGGGCGGTGACGGCGGGGGCCGGTGCGGGCTGGGGTGCGGCGGCGACGGCCTGGGCGGGGGCGTGGATGGTCTGCACGGGGGCGGGGCCGGGGGGCGTGTCGCGCACGCTGCCTTCGAAGTCGTCTTTCAGGCTCTGGGTGCTCCTGCGGAATTCGCGCAGGCCCGCGCCGAGGCTCTTGCCGAGTTCGGGGAGTTTGCGGGGGCCGAAGACGACCAGTGCGACGAGCAGAATCACCAGCAGTTCAGCGGGTCCGATGTTGGGCATGGGGTTCGTTCCTCCTGGGGGCCGCCCGGGGGAGGCGGCGTTCAACTGAGTCCAGTGTAGGCGCGCCGGTTAAAGCAAATGTCATGCCTGCCCCGCACCGGGGTGCCGGGGGTCAGGGGGTGGTCAGGTGGTGCGGGCGCGGTAGGCGCGCAGGGTGCCGTTCATGAACGCGACGTACAGGGTGCCGTCGGCGGCCAGGGGGGTGGCCTGCACGCCGGTGCTCTCCTGGTGGGTCCAGCGGACGGCGCCGCTGCGGACGTCCAGCGCGCACAGTTCCCCGTCCTCTGAGGCGAGGAAGACCAGTCCGGCGCTGATGACGGGGCTGGCGGTGACGCGGCCCTGCATGCGGTGCGTCCAGAGGTCCTCGCCGTCTTTCAGGCCCAGCGCGCGGACCTCGCCGCCCCACCCGGCGAGGATGGCGGTGCCGCCCGGCGCGCCGGACAGGGTGAGGGCGGGGGAGGCCCACACCTCGTCTTCCAGGTCGTACGTCCAGAGGATCGGGTCGGGGTCCACGCTGACCCGGCCGGTGGTCGCACGCAGGGTCAGGGCGTGCACCTCGCCTTCCCAGGTGGCGACGACCAGCGTGGCGGTGCCCGGCGCGGTGGGGATCAGGGCGGGCGTGCCGTGCATGGTGCCCACCTCGACCTTCCACAGGCCGTGGCCGCTGCGGGCGTCCAGGGCATGCAGCCAGCCGTTCTCGTCGCTGACCAGGGCCGCGCCCGCCCACACCAGGGGGCTGGCGGCGACGGGCCCGCCGGTGCGGTAGGCCCATTTCAGGTCGCCGCTGCGGGCGTCCAGGGCGTACAGGTGGCCGTCGCGGCTGCTGGCGAGCACCTGGTCGTGCCAGAGGGTCGGGGCGCCCGTGAGTTCCGCGCGGGCCTTGTGCTGCCACACCTGCGCGCCGCTCATGAGGTCCACGCGGCGCAGCGTGCCGTCCCACGCGCCGAACAGGACGTGTCCGCCGTGGAAGGTGGCGGGCGCGGTGACCTCGTCCCGCGCGGCGTACGTGGCGAACGGTCGGCCGGAGGCGTGCGTGAGGACCAGCTGCCCGCCGCGCGTGCCCACCGCGACCAGATCGCCGTCGCCCATGACGGCGGCGGGCCAGGTGACCTCGCCGGGCAGCGGCACGCTCCAGGCCTCGCGCAGGGTCGCCACCTGGGCGGGGCCGTCGGGGTGCTCGCCGCTGCGGGTGCGGCCGCCCCGGTACTGCCCGCGGGCGTGCGACGTCCAGATGTCGCGCCGCCCCAGCGCCCACAGGTGCGCCAGGGCCTCGCCGCTGGGGGGGCGGTCCTCGGGTTTCTTCGCGAGGAGGCTCAAGAGGACGCGCGCCACGGCGTCCGGCACGGCGGGGTTCAGGTCGCGCGGGTCTGGGGCGGCCTCGTACACGTGCTGGTACAGGACGCTCTGGTCGCTGTCGCCCACGAAGGGGGGGCTGCCGCACGCCACGCGGTACAGCACGGCGCCCAGCGCGTACAGGTCGCTCAGCGGGCCGACGCCCACGCCGCGCGCCTGCTCGGGCGCCATGTACGCGGGGGTGCCCAGGGTCACGCCGCTGCGGGTGAGGTGGCGGGTCTGCTCGGTCAGCGCCACCAGCCCGAAATCCATGATGCGGGGCATCCACGCGTCGTCCAGCAGGACGTTGCCGGGGGTCAGGTCGCGGTGCGTGATGCCGCGAGCGTGAATGAAGTGCAGGGCCCGCGACGCGGCGGCCGCCGCCGTCAGGAACCTCGCCAGGGGCAGCGGAGCGTCCTCCAGCGGGCCCAGCGCCGTGACCGGGCCGCCGGTCATCAGCGGCATGGTGAAGAAGGGCCGCCCGGCCTCCGGGTCGGTGCCCAGGTCCAGCACGGGAATCACGCCCGGGTGCGTCAGGCGGGCCAGGGTGCGGACCTCGCGCAGGAAGCGTTCGCGGTCACTGTCGGGCACGTGGGCGTGCTGGACCTTCACGGCGACCTCGCGGCCCAGCAGCTGATCGTGGGCGCGGAACACGCGGGCGCTGCCGCCCTCGCCCAGCAGGGCCAGCAGGTCGTAACGCGCGGCGAGTTGCGTTCCCGGTTCCAGCGGCATCCACCGCGGAGTGTAGCGCGGCCGCCCTCAGCTCGGGGCGCGGCGGGCGACTGGGCCGGGTCAGGGTGCAGCGGGCGACTGGGCCGGGTCAGGGTGCAGCGGGCGACTGGGCGGGTCAGGGTGCGGCGGGCGAGACGCGGTTGCGCCCGGCGTTCTTCGCGCGGTACAGGTGATCGTCCGCGACCCGCAGCGCCTGCGGCAACCGGTCCGGGCTGGTCACCGCGTACCCCACGCTGGCCGTCAGGCGCATGTCCGGCAGCAGGCCCGACCAGTCGTGGCCCTCCACCGCGCGGCGGCACGCCTCCGCCAGACCGTGCGCCCGCCCGCGCGTGCGGACCGGGGTGACCAGCACGAACTCCTCGCCGCCGTAGCGGCCCAGCAGGTCCCCGGCCCGCACCTGCGACGCCAGCAGGCTCCCCACGGCGCGCAGCACCTGATCACCCACCGCGTGCGAGTGCCGGTCGTTCACGTGCTTGAAGTGATCGACGTCCACGAACACCACCGCCAGCAGCGCCCAGTCGGCCGGGCGCGGACCGGCGTCCCCGGGGAACTGCAGCGCCTGCAGGCCCTCTTCCAGTCCGCGGCGGTTGAGCAGCCCGGTCAGCGGGTCCTGCCGGGCCTGCACCTCGGCCTGCCGCAGCCGGTCCTGCCAGGAACTCGCGTCCGCGCGGGCCTGCCGCAGTTCGCGGTCCAGCTGCAGGTGGCGGGCGGCGGCGCCGTTCACGCGGTCCATGGCGGTGTTCGCGGCGTGCAGCGCCTCGCGGGTCACGTCCAGCGCCTCGCGCAGGCGACCCTGCCGTTCGTGCAGCGCCCCGACGGCGCTCAGCAGCCGCTGGATGTCCAGGTGCCGGTGCTGACGCCGCGCGATGTCCAGCGCCGCCGCGTACTGCGCGAGCGCCGCGTCGAACTCCCCGCGCGACTGCAGCAGCTCCGCGAGGCACAGCTGCGGCTCGATGTACAGCTGCTGCTTCAGGACGGCGTTCAGTTGCGCCGCGCGCCGCGCGAGCCGTTCGGCGCCGCTCAGGTCCCCGTGCAGGCGCAGCAGCGTGGACTCGTGCGCGGCGCACAGCAGTTCGCTCGTCAGGCTGGGGGTCGCCTGCAGCGCGGCGCGGGCGGCGCGCAGCACCATCAGGCCCTGCTGCGCGGCCTGCCGCTGCGCGTCGTCCCGGCCCAGTTCCTGCGCCTGCCGGGCCAGCAGCGCGTACGCGTGCGCGCGGCCCTCGTGCAGGCACAGGATGAACTCCTCGGTCTGCGGTTCGTCCGGCAGGGCGTGGATCAGTTCCTCGAGCAGGTTCAGGTGGTGCAGGGCGTCCTTGGGGTCCCCGGCGCTGCACGCCAGCCACGCCATGTTCACCAGCGCGTTGCCCTGATCCCCGGCGTGCCGGGCGTGCCGCGCGAGGTCCACGGCGTCCTGCAGGTCCTGGCGGGCGCCCGTGACGTCCCCGCCGGTCAGGCGGGTCAGGGCGCGGGTATTCAGCACGGCCGACAGCAGGTCCGTCAGGCTGTGTTCCTCCAGCATGGCCTGCGCGCGCGCCACGGTGTCCAGCGCCCGCTCCTGCTGCCCCAGGCTGGCGGACACGAAACTCAGGCCCAGCAGGGCCTCCACGGCGGCGCGCGGGGACGCGGCGCGCAGCGCCTCGCTCAGGGCCGCCTCGCCAAGGGCCTGCGCGCCGCTCAGGGTGGTCTCGCGGGTGTGGCGCGCCACGGCCACGAGCGCCAGCGCGCGCGCCTCGCCGTCCGGCGCGGCCCGCAGGCGCGCGGTCAGGTCGGCGGGCGTGTCGGCGGGCAGCAGCACGTCCAGGTGGTCCCTCGTGGGGCAGGCAGGCATCTGGGGTGCATTCTCCCTGAAAGTGGGCGGGGAAGGCGGGGCTATCCCTCACCACACACTGGGGGAACTGGGGGGGTGGGCTGTGCCCCCGGCCCGGCCCGCCCGCGACCGGCCAGTGACGGTGCAGTGGCGGTGCGGCGGCGGTGCAGCGGCCCGCCCGCGACCGGCCGCCAAAAGGAGGACGCCCGCCCGGCAGCGGCGCGCCTATGCTGGGCGGCATGAGCGAAGCGGCGATCGACACGCGCGACCTGCGCAAGACGTACCGGGGCCGGGCGGTCGTGGACGGCCTGACCCTGACCGTCCCGCGCGGCGAGGTCTTCGGCTTCCTGGGCCCCAACGGCGCGGGCAAGAGCACCACCGTGAAGATGCTGCTGGGCCTCGTGCACCCCAGCGGCGGCGAGGTGCGCGTGCTCGGCGGGCACCCGAGCGACCCGGCCGTGCGCGCCCGGCTGGGCTTCCTGCCCGAACAGTTCCGCTTCCAGACCTGGATGACCGGCCACGAATTCCTGGACTTCCACGGGAGGCTGGCGGGCCTGAGCGCCGCCGAGCGCCGCACCCGCATTCCCGCGGTGCTGGACGAGGTCGGGCTGGGCGGGCGCGGCCACGAGACGCTCGGCGGGTACAGCAAGGGCATGCTGCAGCGCGCCGGGCTGGCCGGGGCGATCCTGGCCCGCCCGGAGCTCGTGTTCCTGGATGAACCCACCAGCGCCCTGGACCCCATCGGGCGGATCGAGGTGCGCGAGATCATCGAGCGGCTGCGCGCGCAGGGCACGGCCGTGTTCCTGAACTCCCACCTGCTCAGCGAGGTGGAACAGGTGTGCGACCGCGTGGCGTTCGTGAAGCGGGGCCGGGTCCTGACGCAGGGCAGCATGCGCGAACTGATGGGCGGCGTCCTGCCCGTGGACCTCCGCGTGGACACCCTGCCCGGCGGACTGCTCGACACCCTCGCGCGGCTGGGCGAGGTCCGCCGCACCGACACGAACACGCCGGGCCGCGCCGACGTGGAACTGTGGCTCACCCACGACGACCAGATTCCCGCCGTGGCGGACGCCGTGCACGCCGCCGGCGCGCGCCTGTACGCCCTGACGCCCCGCCGCCCCGACCTGGAAACCATGTTCCTCGACCTGATCGAGGACACCCCGGAAGCCGCCCGCAGCGGCGCGGAGGTTCCCCGTGCGTAACGTCCTGCTGATCGCGGAACTCTCGCTGCGCGAGGCGACCCGCAAACGCCTCGTGAGCGTCCTGCTGGTCCTCTCCGCGCTGTTCCTGGGGTTCTTCCTGTTCGGCGTGTACCGCCTGGAACTCACGCTCGACCAGCGCGCGGTCGACGCCGGACTGGACGGGCGCAGCCCCACGGGCGCCGCGAACCTGCCCGTCATGTTCAGCGCGCTGTTCGGCATGTACCTCGTGTACTTCCTGGGCTCCCTGATGGGCGTGCTGTCCACCGTCGGCGCGGTCAGCGGCGACATCGAGAACGGCGTCATGCAGAGCGTCATCGCCCGCCCGGTCAGCCGCGCGCAGCTCGTCGCGGGCCGCTGGCTGGGCTTCACGGCCGTGAACGTCGCGTACGTCGCGCTGCTCGCCGCCGGACTGCTCGGTGGCGTGCGCCTGATCACCGGCTACACCCCGCCCGAGGCGCTGCCCGCCGCGGCCCTGCTGCTGCTGGCCGTCACGGTCCTCACCTCACTGACGGTGCTGGGCAGCACGCTGTTCACCACGCTCGCCAACGGCATCGGCGTGTTCGTGCTGTACGGCGTGGGCTTCACCGGCGGGATCCTCAGCGCCATCGGCACGCTGGCCGACACGCCCACCCTGACCACCCTGGGCCGCGTCGCGAACGCCCTGATGCCCACCAACGCCCTGTGGCTGGGCGCCAGCTACCACCTCCAGCCGGAGATCATGCGGCAGGTCGGCGAGGTCAGCCGCGGCGCCAACCCCTTCACCAGCTCCGTGCCGGTCGACCCGCTGCTGGTCGTCTGGGCCGCCGCCCTGGCCGGGCTGGGACTGGCGGGCGCCATGTGGCGCTTCAGCCGCCGCGACCTGTAGTACCGACTCCGATTGAATGGCTTGCAAAGCCGTTCAATCCGAGCAGCGCGAGGAGGAGCAAAACGGGTTCCGGACGTGGAGTTGACAGATCGGTGGTGTTCCGATCTGTTCACGAAACAAACGGAACCCGTGTGACCAGTCGCAGCTGAGGCCGACCCGGATTGAACCCGGGGCGGCCTCACGCTGTTCCAGCCTCAGTCCAGGGTGATCAGCTGCCCGCCCAGTTCGAACCACACCCGGCCGTCCGGCGTGACGGTCAGCGCGCGGGCCGCGCCGCCCAGGGTCACCTGCGCCGCCGCGCCGTCCGCGACGCGCAGCAGCGTCCCGGCCGACGGATCGCTGACCCACACGCTGCCGTCCGGCGCGGCGGCCAGCGCGCCCGCCCGCGCGCCCGCCGGGAGGGGCAGGGCCACCTGGGCGCCGCTGCGCGGATCGAGCCGCCACGCGCCGCCCGCGCGGGTCTCTGTGAACAGCAGCGTGCCGTCCGGGGCGGGCGTGGGCGCGGCGGGGACACTCACGCCGGGCGTGCCGACCGGGTACGTGCGGACCGCGCCGCTGGCCGGGTCCACGCGCAGCACCGCCGGGCTGTCCCCGCGCCGCGTGAGGAGCAGCGCGCCGTCCGCGCCGACCGTCAGGGCGTCCGGGACGCTGCCCAGCGGCAGTTCGCCGCGCGTGCCGTCCGGCGCGGCGCTCAGCAGTCGCGCCTGCCCGTACACCACCGCCCACACGCGCCCGTCCGGCGTGACGCCCAGGCTGCTGAGGGTCTCGGTGGTGCCCGCCGGGACGCGGGTCAGGGTGCCGTCCGGCGCGCGGCGGATCAGTTCGCTGCCCGCGGCGGTCGCGCCGCGCACCGCCACCCACACGCTGCCGTCGGGCGCGACGGCGTGCCCGGTGATGGTGTCCAGCCCGCTCACGGGAAAGGGCAGGGCGGTGACCTCGGCCCCGGCGCTGCCCATCAGGGCGTGGCGGGCGTCCGCGCCTGCGTTCGCCACGGCGCGCAGCAGCACCCCGCCCTGCCAGGGGACCGCTCCGCCCGCCTGGTACGTGCCGCCCGTGATGGGCGCCGCGCTGGCGCGCAGCAGCGGCAGGGTCACGCTGGCGCGCGCCGCGCCGGCCTGCACGCTCAGCGTGACCGGCCCGCGCGCCGCGCCCGTGCCCGTCACGCCGATCAGCGTGTCGCCCCCGCTGGCGTTCAGGGTGACGCTGACCGGCGCGCCCTGCGTGTGAGCGGTGACGGTCAGGTCCGCCGGGCCGCGCCCGTTCACGCGCAGCGTGCCCGGCACGTTCAGCGCCCCCGTGACCGCCAGGGTCTCCAGGCGGACGGTCAGGCTGGCGGGCGCGGTGGTGGGCGGGGTGGTCGGGGCGCCCGCGGCGGGCGTGGCGGGTCCGGCCCCGCAGGAGGCCAGCAGCGCCGCCGTGAGGAGCGGCGCGGTCAGGAGTGCGGTGAGGGAACGCATGCGTGCATTGCAGCGCGCCGGGCCTCACCCGGCCCTTACCGCCCCGCCCGGTGAAGGCGTCTTCAGGTTCGCCGGGCCGCGCCTGGACACCGGTTCGGCCCCGACTGCCCCTGAACGGGGGAGGCGCCGGACACCGGGCGCGCGCCGTTCATGAACGCACCCCGCCCGGGTCGGGGCTCGCCACGGCCGCGCCGCGCGTGAGCCGCGCCGCACGCAGACGACGTCCCAGCGCGTGCAGGTCCTCCGGGCCGCCCGCCGGGAGCAGCGCGTCCAGGTGCGGCAGCGCCGCCGCGATCGCCCGCTGCACCGGGCGGTACCCGGGCGTGGCCGCCAGCGGCGAGAGCCACACCACGCCCGCCGAGCGGCGCCGCAGGTCCCGCAGCGCGCGGCCCACCAGCGCCGGGTCGCCGGTGTCCAGCCCGTCACTCAGGATCAGCACGACCGTGTCGCGGTTCACACGGCCCCGCTCGTCCCGCGCCAGGCGCAGCAGGTTCTCCCCGATGCGGGTGCCGCCGCCCCAGGCGTCCCCCAGGTCCGGCAGGGCCAGCGGCTGCCCCGGCGCCGCGCCCCGGATCAGCGGGGTCAGGCGGGTCAGGCCGGTGCTGAACGCGTAGACCTCCACCCGCCGCGAGCGCAGGTGCAGCGCCTGCGCGAACCGCAGCAGCAGCGCCCCATCCCGGCCCATCGAGCGGCTGCCGTCCAGCACGAGCAGGAAGCGCGGCGCGCGCCGGGGTCGGCCCAGCCAGCGCAGGTGCACGGCGTCCCCGGCGGTGCGCGCGGCGGCGTGCAGGGTGCGCCGGGCGTCCAGCTTCGAGCCGCGCGGCAGTGGCCGCAGGCGCCGGGCGCGGCCCAGTTCCAGCGCGCGGATCAGGCCCGTCGCGGCGCGCAGCAGCCCCCCCAGGTCCCCGGCGTCCACGCGCAGCGCCTCGCCCGGCGCGGCGTTCGGACTGACCCGCGCCTGCATGACCGGGGCGTCCTGCTCGTCGCCCTCGCTGTCCTGCCCGTCCTGCAGGGCCTCCCCGTCCGGGAGTTCGCCGCCCGGATCGCTCCCCGCCTGCGGGCTCGGCGCCTGCTCCGTCCGCGTCTCCGGGTCGCCCTGCTCCCGGTCCGGCTGGTCCGCTTGGTCCCCGTCCGGGTCGGGCTCAGCGGGGGCGGGCGTCTCGGGCAGCAGGGGCGGCAACTCGGGCTGCGGCTGCCCCCCGGCGCGGAAGAACGCGTTGAATTCCAGGTCGAACAGGCGGCCCTGCTCGGGCCCGGCGGTCAGCACCGCCCGCAGCGCCCCGCGCAGTTCGCGCCGCGACAGCAGGTCCACGAGTTCCAGGGCGCGCAGCGCGTCCCGGACCTCCCCGGGGCCGATCAGGAACCCGTGGCGGCGCCGCAGCCGCCCCGCGAAGGTCGTCACCTGCGCGGCCAGCGCGGCGGGCGTGCCCGCGACCTCGGACCTGGCGCTCTCAGCCACGCGCCTGCGCCTGCGCCGCCACCCCCTGCAACGTCGGCGCGGCCAGCAGCTGATCCTCCCGCAGCTTCAGCACCGCGCCCAGCGTCGCGTGCAGGGCCTCGGCGTCCAGGTGATCGGCGTGCAGGCTGACCAGCGCCGCGGCCCAGTCGAGCGTCTCGGCGACGCCCGGCGTCTTGCCCAGCGGCAGCGCCCGCAGCGCGTGCACGGCGTCCGTCACCTGCCGCGCCAGCGTCTCGTTGATGCCCGGCAGGCGCGACAGCACGATCTGCAGTTCCTGCGCGCGGCTGGGGTACTCCGTCCAGTGGTACAGGCAGCGGCGGCGCAGCGCGTCACTCAGTTCCCGCGAGCGGTTGCTCGTGAGGATCACGTGCGGGCGACTGACCGCCGGCAGGGTCCCCAGTTCCGGCACGGTGATCTGCCACTCGGCGAGCAGTTCCAGCAGGAACGCCTCGAAGGCGTCGTCCGCCCGGTCGATCTCGTCGATGAGCAGCACGGCCGACCTCGGCTCGCGGATCGCCTGCAGCAGCGGCCGGGGCATCAGGAACGTCTCGCCGTACAGGTCGTCGTCGCCCACCGCCTCGCCACGCAGTTCCGCCGCGCGCAGGTGCAGCAGCTGCCGCGCGTAGTTCCACTCGTACAGCGCCGACTGCGCGTCCAGACCCTCGTAGCACTGCAGCCGGATCAGGCGGGTGCCCAGCACGTCCGCCAGGGTCTTGGCCGCCTCGGTCTTCCCGACGCCCGCCGGACCCTCCAGCAGCAGCGGCTTGCCCAGCCCCACCACCAGCCGCAGCGCCGTCGCCAGCGCGTCCCCCGCCACGTACCCGCGCGCCTGGAACGCCGCCTGAAGGTCCTTCACCGCCGGGATCATGAGACCCACCCGGAACTCTGACAGCCGTTCTTACAAGTCATGATCTGCGCTCCTGGGGCGGAAAAACAGCCCGCCTCCGCTCATCTTAATGTCCGGGCCGCGCCCGCCACGTGACGCTCCGGTGAGAGGCGCGCGCCTACCCTGAACGGCATGACGCTGCCCCTGCTCCTGTGCACCCTGATCGCCCTGACCTCCGGCCTGCACTTCGGGCACCGCTTCGCGCAGGCGCACCGCGCCGGACGCAGCCTGCTGCCCGCCGTGACCGCGCACGGCGCCATCGCCACCGCGCTGATCGTCCTGACCGTCCTGCTCGACCCGACCGCCGCGGGCCTGCTGTGGCTGGCCGTGTCCGCCACCAGCCTGATCAGCCTCGCGCTGGGCGCACTGTGGCCCACGCCCGCCGCGCGCGCCGCTGCCCCGCTGGGCGACCACGACCTGCCCCAGGCCGCCTGAAACCGGGCCGCCTGAAACCGGGTCAACAGTCAGGACCGTCAGCGCAACCGGCAGGGACGCCGCCCCGTACTGGGGTTCAGGCGTCCCTGCCTGCCGTGCGTCCGGGCCGGACTTCACCGCACCTTTCGGCGGACGCGTCCGCGCCGCCCGGCCCGCTAAGCTGACCTCACCCGCCCCTGCCGGGGCACCGGAGTCCCCATGAGCGAGCGCCGAACCCTGACCACCCTGATCCGCCTGGGCCGCGCCCTGACCGACCCGGACGCCGACCCCGCCCGCGACGCCGCGCAGGTCGCCCGCCGCACCGTGCAGGCCCTGAGTGAACCCGTCCACGAGGCCCGCGCCGGACTGCGTGCCCGCGCCCGCGACCTGCGCGACCGCGCCTCGCAGCGCGCCGACGAACGCCTGGAACGCCTGATCACCGAACGCCGCGGCGAGCAGAACCCCGAGGTGCTCGCCCTGCTCGAGCAGCGCCGCGCGGCCCGCGAGGCCCGCACCCGCCAGGAGGACGCCCGGCGCACCCTGATGAGCAGCGCCCACACCCCGGCGCAGCGGCAGGTGCTGCGCGCCGTGCTGGACGTCACCCCCTGGGCCGGTGGCGTGCCCGGCGAACTGCGGTACACGCAGCTGCTCGACCGCCTGGCGCCCGGCGGGGACGCCGCAGGCGAGATGAGCGTCCACCGCGCCATCTGGACCCTCGCGGAGGCCGGGGTGCTGGCCGTCTCGCCGCACGGCGTGGTGAGCGCCGCGCCCACCCGCGCCCCGCAGGCGCTGCCCGGCCCGGCCGACCGCTGACGGCACGACCGGCGTCCCCGGGGCGACGTGCCCCGCGTGACGCCGGTCGCCGCTCACGCGCCCTACGCCAGCGTCCCGGCGGACGCGCCCACGTTCGCGCTCATGTTCTCGAAGGTCTTCGAGATCAGCTTCTGCGCCTGCGAGTCCAGCAGCCGCCCGCCCACCGTCGCCACCGGGCCGCGCATGGTCGCGTCCCCCGTCCAGTCCAGGGTGGTCGTGCCGTCCCCGTTGTCCACGACGTTCGCGCCCGCCGTCAGGTCCACGACGCTGCCCAGCCCGCCGCCCTGCACCTTCACGTTCACGCGGTTCGCGGCCGCGTCGGGCAGCACCTCGATCTTGAACTTGAACTTCCCGCGCACCATGCCCACGCCCACCTGCACGGTGGCGTCCATGTGCGTCTGGTCGTGCACGACGACCTCCTGCACGTCCGGCAGGCAGCGCGCCACCCGCTCGGGATCCTGAACGAACGCCCACACGGCGGCGGGCGGCGCCTGCACCTTCTCCTGACCTGAGTAACTGAGTTTCATGACCTGACCTCCTGACAGAGCGCCGCCCACGCGGCGGCCCCTGAACTGATGGAATGACGCTGCCCAGTGTAAGCCGCGCCCGGTTGCAGAAAGATTGGCCTACCATGCAGACCATGCCCACCCCACCCCACGCGCCGGTCGTCGGCGTGCTGCTCGCCGCCGGGCGCAGCACCCGCATGGGCCGCCCCAAACAGCTCGCGCCGCTGGCAGGGCAGCCGCTGGTCCGGCACGCCGCGCAGGCCCTCGCGGACGGCGGGCACGACGCGCTGCTGTGCGTCATCCCGCCCGGCACGGTCGGGGACGGCATCCGCGCGGCCCTGACGGGACTGCCGTTCACGTTCGTGGTGAACCCCGACCCCACGCGCGGCCTGGGCAGTTCCTTCCGCGCCGCCGTCGCCGCGCTGCCGGGCGGCCTGGACGGCGGGCTGGCCGCCGTGAACTTCGCGCTGGCGGACATGCCGCTGCTGGGCGGCGCGCAGCACGCCGCGCTGATCGCCGCGTTCCGCGAGAGCGGCGCGCCGGTCGTCCTCGCCCGTTACGCCGACCCCGGCGCGGAACCGGTCCGGGCGCCCCCACACCTGTTCCGCGCGGACCTTCTGCGCGCCGTGCAGGACACCCCGGACGCCGACCACGGCCCCCGCGACCTGATCCGCGCGCACGCCGCGCAGGCCGTCACCCTGACCTTCCCCGCGCGGCTCCTGCTGGACGTGGACACCCCGGACGCCCTGGCGCAGGCCGAGGCACTGCTCGCCGCGCAGACGCTCAGAACGCCTGAATGAACGCCTTCCAGCCCGCGAACGACCGCAGCGTCGTCCCGCTCTTCACGCGGATCTGCGCGACCTTGTCCATGGTCGGCTGGGGCCGCCCGCTCAGCTTAAAGGCCCGGCGGATCATCGCCGCGAACTCCGCCTCGTTCCCCGCCGACAGCACCCATTCCCCGGCGGCCTGCAGGATGTCCGCGTAGTTCGCGCCGGTCTTCACGATCTGCGCCTGCCAGTACGCCGTGTCCCCACCCGACGGTGCCCGGCCCAGGCTGTCCAGGTACGCCCGCTCGATCAGCGCCGCGCGCACCCCGCCCACCTGCGCGTCCTGCAGATACGTCCGCGTGAACGCCACCAGACTGGCGTACGTGCTCTCCGGCTGCTGGCTGAGTTTCGTCAGCAGCTTGAAGAACGGATTGTTCGGACTGAGCCGCACCCCCATGGACGTCTGCGTGACGCGCGTGACCACCTCCGCCAGCTGCGCCGCGCTGCCGTGCAGTTGCCCCAGCAGCGCCGCCCGCAACTGCCCCTGCTGCGCGCCGCTCAGCCCGTCGTCCCGGAACCCCCGCTTCGCCCAGTCACTCCGCTCCTGAAGGGTCGAGCCTCGCCCGAACACCTCGCGGTACACCCCGTCCACCTGCCCGTTCGTCGCCAGCGTCCCCTCGGCCTCCAGACCACAGACGATCAGGAAACAGTCGGCGTACGCGGGCGCGGCAGTCAGCGGGGCGAGCAGCGCCACGGTCAGCAGCGCGCGGCGGACACAGGAAGTCGTCATGCCCGGCAGCGTAGGCGGGCAGGCGTTGCGGAGGCGTTGCAGGGGCGTTCATACGGACTCCGATTGAATGGCTTATAAAGCCGTGTCAGTCCAGCGGCAGCGTCATGACCCACTGCGGCCCGATGCGGCCCTCGCGGGTGGCGGTCACCTGAAAGCCCGCCTTCTCGTACACGCGCCGCGCGCCGGGATTGCGCTGGTTCACGACCAGGATCACCCGCCGCGCCTGCGGGTACAGCGCCCGCACGAGTCCCGGCAGGGCCCGCATGGCGGCCGTGCCCACGCCGCGCCCCTGCTGCGCCGCGTCCACGCTCAGGGACGACAGGGCCACCGCGTCCGGGTCGGGGGCCGTCAGGTACCGGTCGCGGGACGCCCCGACCGCCAGCACGAAGGCCCCGGCGACCTCGCCCCCGCGCAGCACCGTGATCAGCTGCCGTTGCGGGTCGCCCGGCACGCTGTCCAGCAGCTCGGCCGGGTGGGTGGTGAAGTCGGCCTGCGCGGCGGGAAGCGTCAGGGCGCGCAGGGCAGCGGCGTGACCCGGCTGGAAGGACTGGAGGGTGACCGGCATGCCCGAGTCTGTCACGCCCGGGGACGCCCCGCTGTCGGTTGCTGAGAATGCTTCTCAATAACTCCTGAATTCCTTACACTCCGCCCGGAATTGCGGGGTAGAATGCGGTCCATGTGGGTGTCGACCAAAGCTCAGTACGGCCTGCGCGCCCTGATCGAGATCGCGCGTGGCGACGGCAGCGCCGTGCCCCTCAAGGACGTCGCCGAACGCCAGGGCATCAGCCAGCACTACCTGGAGCAGATCGCCAGCAACCTGCGCCGCGCCGGGTTCATCAAGAGCATCCGCGGCGCGCACGGCGGCTACCGCCTCGCGCGGGCCGCGCGGGACATCAGCGCGTATGACGTGGTGACCGCCATGGAGGGCAGCATCGCCCCCGTGTCCTGCGTCGAGGACGACCACGTGTGCGACAGTCAGAACGTGTGCGGCACCCAGAGCCTCTGGTACCGCGTGGACGCCGCGCTGCGCGACGTGCTGGGCGGCACCACCCTCGCGGACCTGATCGAGGACAGCAACCGCCAGCAGCACGCCCGCCTCGTGCAGATCGACCCCAGCTACCCGCATCTGGGGTGATGGTGAACAGTTGATGGTTGATGGAACCGCGCGTCCGTCAACCATCGACTTTTGCCCATCCTCTATCCTGAAGGCCGTGTACCGTTCGCTGATCAAGCCGCTGCTGTTCCGCCTGGACGCGGAGGACGCCCACCACCTCACGATCGGCCTGATGGACGCCGCGTCCCGCGTGCCCGCCTGGCCCGCCCTGGCGCGGCGCGTGACGGCGCCCGCGTCCCCCATGCTGGAGCAGACCCTGTGGGGGCAACGGTTCGCGTCCCCGGTGGGTCTCGCGGCGGGCCTGGACAAGAACGGCGTGGCCGTCCCGGCGTTCACCGCGCTGGGCTTCGGCTTCCTGGAGGTCGGGACCGTCACGCCCCTGCCGCAGCCCGGCAACGACCGCCCGCGCCTGTTCCGCCTGCCGCAGGACGGCGCGCTGATCAACCGCATGGGGTTCAACAACGCCGGGATGACCGACCTGCACGCCCGCCTGGGCGCGCTGGGCGCGCGGCCCGCGCCGGTGTGGGTGAACATCGGGAAGAACAAGGTCACCGCGAACGAGGACGCCGCGCAGGACTACCGCCGCTGCGTTGCCGCGCTGCAGGACGTCGCCGACGCCTTCGTGGTGAACGTCAGCAGTCCCAACACGCCCGGCCTGCGCGCGTTGCAGGGCGCGGACGACCTGGGCGCCCTGGTGCGCGAGGTGATGCAGGAAGTCGAGGCGCAGCGCGTGCGGACCCTGAAGGCCCCGCCGGTCCTCGTGAAGCTCGCCCCGGACCTGCACCCCGCCGACTTCGAGGCCAGCGTGGACGCCGCCGTCACTGCGGGCGCGTCGGGCCTGATCATCAGCAACACCACCCTCTCCCGCGACGGCCTGACCCACGCCAACCAGGAGGAAACGGGCGGCCTGAGCGGTCGTCCCCTCACGCGCCGCGCCACCGAACTGGTGCGCGCCGCGTACCGGCAGACCGGCGGGCGCGTCCCCATCGTCGGCGTGGGCGGCATCTTCACCGCGCAGGACGCGTACAACCGCATCCGCGCCGGGGCCACCCTGACCGAGGTGTACTCCGCCCTGATCTTCGAAGGGCCCGGCCTCGTCCGCGACCTGAACACCGGCCTCGCCCGCCTGCTCGCCCGCGACGGCTTCACGCACGTCCGCGAGGCCGTCGGCACCGCGGGCTGAACGCTCGAACGGCAAGGGGGCGGAGGAGTGAATCCTCTGCCCCCTGCACTTGGTGTGGGTCAGTGGCCGCTGGTGGCTTTCAGGCCGATGATGGACACGATCATCAGGACCATGAACGCGATGCGGGCGGGCGTGACGCTCTCGTGGAACAGCACGATGCCCAGGATGGCCGCGCCGACCGCGCCGATGCCGACCCACACGCCGTACGCGGTGCCGATCGGGAGGGTCCTGGCGGCGAGGCCCAGCAGGCCCATGCTGGCGACCATGCTCAGCAGGGTCAGGGCGGTGGGGACGGGACGGGTGAAGCCTTCGGTGTACTTCAGGCCGATGGCCCAGCCGACTTCGAGCAGTCCGGCGATGATGAGCAGAGTCCATGCCATACGGGACACCTCCAGTGTCTCGCCGTCTTGTCGTGACCGGGTACGGCGGTGCTCTCGTCCGGAGTGCGGCCCACGGGTGGTCAGGGTGCTGCCGGGCGCTGTTCCCGGAGGAACCTGACCCGAGCGGAGCGAGTAACCCAGACCTGCAGCGGCGTGGCGTGCAGTGGGTGGGGTGATGTGGCCCCCAGGCACGGAACGGAACGCCGCTGCCCCGTGTGGGGCGACTGAGACCCAGTGTAGCGGAGCGGTGTAAGCACCCGCTGAGCACAGGCGTGGAGGCCGGGCGATCACCCGGCCTCCGTCCTCCAGGACCCGTCTACACGCCCAGATAGGCGCTGCGGACGCGGTCGTCGGTCATCAGGGCCTGCTGGGTGCCTTCCAGTGTCAGGCGCCCGCCTTCGAGGACGTAGCCGCGGTGGGCGATGCTCAGCGCCGCGAAGGCGTTCTGTTCGGCCAGCAGGACGGTCACGCCGGTCTCGTTGACGCGCTGCACGGCGCTGAACACCTGCTCGACGACCAGCGGCGCGAGGCCCAGGCTGGGTTCGTCCAGCAGCAGCAGTTGCGGGCGCGCCATGAGCGCGCGGGCGATGGCGACCATCTGCTGCTGCCCGCCCGAGAGGCTCCCGGCGGGCGCGTGCCGTTTCTCGACCAGAGCGGGGAAGAGGTCGTACGCGCGGTCCAGTTCGCGGGCGGTTCCGGCCGGGTCGCGGCGGTGCACGAACGCGCCGAGGCGCAGGTTCTTCTCGACGCTCAGTTCCGGGAACAGCAGGCGACCCTCGGGGCACTGCGCGACCCCGCTGGCGACGTTCTGCTCCGGGCGGCCGGTGGTGAGGCTCGTGCCGTTCCAGGTGGCGCTGCCGCCCGCGGGGCGGTGCAGGCCGCTCAGGGTGCGGAAGAGGGTGCTCTTGCCCGCGCCGTTCGCGCCGAGCAGCACGACGATCTCGCCGCGCTGCACGCTGAGGTTCAGGGCGTGCAGCGCCGTGAAGGCGCCGTAGCGGACGGTCAGGTCGCGGATCTCAAGCATGTGCGGCCTCCCCGCCCTGCGCGCCCTGGCCCATCTGCCCGCCGTGCGCGTGCGAGCCCAGGTACGCCTCGATCACGGTCGGGTCGCGGCTGACCTGGGCCGGGGTGCCCTGCGCGATCAGCTGCCCGTGGTGCAGCACCAGGATGTGATCCGCGAGGCCCATCACGAGGCTCATCTTGTGCTCGACCAGCGCGACGGTCAGGCCGCCCGCGACCAGGTCGCGGATCAGGGCCATGAGGTTCACGGTCTCCTCGGGGTTCATCCCGGCGGCTGGTTCGTCCAGCAGCAGCAGTTTCGGTTCGCTGGCGAGCGCCATGGCGATCCCCACGCGCTTCTGGCCCTCCTGCGTCAGGGCCCCGGCGGGCAGGTGCGCCTGCCGGACCAGCCCCACGCGTTCCAGGGCGCGCAGCGCGCCGTCGCGGCTCCCCTGCGCGTCGCGCCGTTCGCGGGGCGTGCGCAGCAGCGCGTCGAGCAGCCCGGCGCGCGTGCGGACGCGGTGGCCGATCATGGCGTTCTCCAGGACGCTCAGTTCCCGGTAGATGGTGGTCGTCTGGAAGGTGCGGGCCACGCCGCGCGCGACGACCTCGTGGGTGGGGCGGCGGGTCAGGTCCTCGCCCTGGAAACGGACAGCGCCCGTGGTGGGGCGGTAGAAGCCGCTGATCAGGTTGAAGAACGTGCTCTTGCCCGCCCCGTTCGGCCCGATGATCGCGGTGATCTGCCCGGCGGGGATGCTGGCGGTCACGTCCCGCACGGCGTGCAGCCCGCCGAAGCGGATGCCCAGGTTCTCGACGTCAAGCACCGCTGACCTCCTTGGTCTTCGCCGCGCGGGCCGGGCGATTGGCGCGCAGTCGCGTCCACAGGCCCGCCAGGCCGTGCGGGGCGTACATCACGAGCAGCACCAGCAGCGGCCCGAACACGATGTACTGGTAGTCCTGCAGCCCCTTGAGCGTCTGGGTGAGGCTGTAGATCAATGCCGTGCCCAGCAGCGGTCCCGCCAGCGTCCCCAGGCCCCCGACGAGCAGGTACAGCAGCACCGTGAAGGTCGTGGTCGGCCCGGTCACCGCCGAACCCAGGAAGCCCACGTACGTGGCGTACAGCCCGCCCGCCAGTCCGGCCAGCGCCGTCGAGAGCATCATGGCGCGCAGCTTGTGGGTGTACACGTTCACGCCCGCGCTGCGCGCGAGGTCCTCGCCACCGCGGATGGCGAGCAGGGACAGCCCGAAACTGCTCGCGCGGGCGCGCGCCACGATCAGCACCGTCAGCGCCAGCGTCAGCAGGGCCAGCAGGTAGAAGCCCCCGGACAGTTTCAGGCCGATGGCGCGCGAGGCCTCCTCCAGCCCGGCGGGGGCGGGGATGCCGTTCAGGCCGTCGTTCCCGCCGGTCAGGTCGTCCCACTTGTTGATGACCAGCGTGATGATCACGCCCACGCCCAGCGTGAAGATCGAGAAGGCGTCCCCGCGCGTGCGGAACGCCACCAGCCCCAGCAGCAGCCCCGCCAGCGCGGCCAGCAGGGTCCCGGCGGGCCACGCCAGCCAGAAACTCCACCCGGCCTTCAGGGTCAGGATGCCGGTCGTGTACGCCCCGATTCCGAAGAAGCCCGCGTGCGCCAGCGGCAGCAGTCCCGTGTACCCCAGCATGACGTTCAGGCCGTACGCGAGGACCGCCCACAGCATGATGTTCACGCCGACGTCCAGCAGGTACCCGCTGGGATGCAGGAACGGCACGGCGGCCGCCAGCACGAACAGCGCGGGCCACACGAACCGGCTCACGTGCCCTTCCTGAACAGCCCCTGCGGGCGCAGCGCGAGCACGAGCACCAGCATCGCGAAGCCGATCACGTCCGCGAAGTCGAGGCTGATGTAGAACCCTCCGAACACCTCCGTGAACGCCAGCAGGAACGCGCCCACGATCGCGCCCGGCACGCTGCCCATGCCGCCCAGGATGATGATCGCGAACACCTTCAGGTTCATGACCTCACCCATGCCCGGCGTCACCGCGTTGATCGGTGCGATCAGGCTCGCGGCGGTCGCGGCGAGCGCCCCGCTGATCGCGAAGGTCAGCATCCCCACCCGGTTGGTGTTGATGCCCACCAGCCGCGCGCCCTCGCGGTTCTGGCTCATGGCCTCGATGGTCGCGCCGGTCAGGGTGCGTTTCAGGAAGTAGTTCAGGCCCAGCATCACCAGCACGCTCGCCGCGATGATCAGCAGCCGCTGCCACGTCAGCGTCACGCCGCCCAGGTTCACGATGCCGGGCAGCGGCTCGGCGATCTGCTTGAAATCCGGCCCGAACACCCGCGGGTGCGAGATCAGCGCCTCCAGGAAGAACAGCACCCCGATCGCCGCGATCATCGGGTGCACGTGCGGGGCGTTCCGCAGCGGATGGAAGATCACGCGTTCCATCAGCGCGGCGAGCAGCGCCACGCCCAGCGCCGACAGCAGCAGCGCGGGCAGGAACCCCACCTTCAGACCCGTCAGCGCCGCGTACGTCAGGTACGCGCCCAGCATGTACAGCCCGCCGTGCGCGAAGTTCGGGACGCGCATCACGCCGTACACCAGCGTCAGCCCCAGCGCCACCAGGGCGTACACGCCCCCCAGCGCCAGCGCGTTGAACAGTTGTTGCAGCACCGTCGACAAAACCCGTTCCTCCCCGGTTGACCGCTTGAAATGGCCGTGTGATACGGATTCCGTCTGTTTCGTTGACAACCCGGAACATCACCGGGTTGTCAACTCCACGCCCGGAACCCGTTTTGCTCCCACTCGCATCCGCTCGGGTTGAAAGTTTTTGCAAACCTTTCAACCGGAGCCCTTATGAAACGGCGCGCCGGGCACACGTTCGCCCGGCGCGCACAGTGATCGGTTCTTGAAGGTCCGCCCGGCGCTTACTTGAACGTCTTGATCAGGCGCAGGCGGGTGTACTGCCCGCCCTTGACGCTGGCCACCACGAATTCCGCGTCCACGTGGCCCTTCTCGGTCACGCCGAACAGCTTGTACACCGTCTTGCTCTGCGGCAGCGCCTTCGAGGCGGCGTTCAGCTGCGCGCGGATCGCCTGGGGGTCGTCGGTCGTCCCGGCGAGTTCCATGGCCTTGGCGATGATGTTCATGCCCATGTAGTTCAGCGCGGCCTCGCTGGTGGGCACCTTCTTGTACAGGCGCTGGTACAGCGTCACGAACACCTGTGTGCCCGGGAACTCCTTGGTGGGCAGCACGCCCACGCTGCCGTCCAGGTAGTTGCGCGGGATGACCTGGTCCATCTGCTCGAACTTCGCCTGGTCCATCACGATGAACCCGCCCTTGAAGCCCTGCTCGCGCGCGGCCTTCACGACCAGCGCGGTGGGCTGGCTGGGCCCGCCGATGAACAGCACGTCGGGTTTCTCCGCCAGGGCCTTCGTGACGGCGCTGGAGTAGTCCACGGTGGTGTTGTAGTCCACGCCGTTGTTCGACAGGACCGTGCCGCCCTGCTTCTTCCACTCGTCGCTGATCGCGTCCGTCCACTGCTTGCCGTACGCGCTGGTCGTGCCGATCAGGCCCAGGCGCTTGCCGAAGGCCTTCATCTGCGTGGCGGCGAAGGGCTGCAGGTAGTTATCGTAGCGGGGCGGGAGCATGAACGTCAGCGGGTTGCGGGACTCGAGGATCTTCGGTTCGCTGGAGTACGCCACGAGCAGGAATTCCGGGTCGCGGGTGGTCAGGGGCTGCACGGTCAGGATGCCCCCGGCGTGCGGCACGAAGATCACGTCGATGCCCTGGCTGGTTAGGCGTTTGACGTTCGTGGCGGTCTCGTTCGGCAGATAGCGGTCGTCCAGCGCGACCAGCTTGAACGTGACCTTCTCGCCCTTGACGGTCACGCCCGAGCGGTTCAGTTCGGCGATGGCCATGTCGATGCCGCTCTGGACGTCCTTGCCGTAGAACGCCGCGCCGCCGGACAGGGGGCCGGAGTACCCGATGCTCACGACCTTGTCGGCCAGCGCGGAGCTGCCCGCCAGGGCGAGCAGGGTGGGGAAGAGGAACCGTTTCTTCATACGACCTCCCGCTCATTCAGCGCGCCCGGGCCCGGTGCCCTGAGATTCGCTGAACACAGTTCAAGTTGTGCGTGCCGTTCATGCTGGCATGCGCCCCGAGGGGTGTCAATCGGCTTTGGCACACATCGGCCCCGCAGTTCCCCCGGCAGGTGCCAACTGCACGGCCCGCCAGCCCTGCGAAATGAAAGGCGACCGCTAGCAGAACACGCGGCCCTGAAAGGTCGCCGGGCGCGGACCACGCCTGCGGACGGGCGACAACGAAGAAACCCCCTCCGAAGAGGGGGTTCTGATCTGGCTCGGCAGGTTGGGGTCGAACCAACGACCGTCCGATTAACAGTCGGATGCTCTGCCACTGAGCTACTGCCGAATATTGCTGTGGCGGCCGTTTCCGGCGCGAGAGGGATAGTAGCACGCCCCCCCATGCCGCGCAAGTCCTGCCGGGGGCGGCCGAGGGGACAGTCAGTCGCTGGCGATGGGCACACCGCTGGCCGGTTGCGTGCGTGGCGGCGTCAGGGGACGCGCGTACCAACTCATGACCGGGCGGGCGTCCATCGTGAAGGTGTAGCCCAGCCGCTCCCAGAAGCGCGCCCCGCGCGGATTCTCGCCCAGTACGCTGGCCAGGATGCGCGTGGTGCCGCCCGGCACGCGGTCCTCGAGGTGCCGCACGACCTGCTCGCCCAGGCCCTGCGACTGGCGGTCCTCGCGGATCAGCAGCAGGTTGATGGTCAGGTCCCCGGGTTCCGGGTAGTCGTGCTTGCAGTCCAGGCTGCCGAACAGTTCGCCGTGGTCGTCGTACAGCAGTTCGAGGCTGCGCCTGGGGTCCAGCAGCGCGATCTCGACGTCCCGTTCGACGTCCTTCTGGGAGGGGAGGCGGGTGCCCAGCAGGGCGAAGTAACCGGGCGCGGCCCGGTACAGCTGGTGAAGCAGCGGCGCGTGATGCAGCGCCAGCGGCGTGACGTTCAAAGTAGAGGCCTCCCCCGTCCGGCGAAGGTGGGCGAGAAGGATGCAGACGCAGGAAACCGGACTGACCCGAGCATACCCGAACCCCGCCCCGCACGCCATGAATCCCGCCGCCGGGTGGACTTCAGGCGCGCTTCACCCGCCGGGGAGGGGGGGTGCGCTACCCTGCCGGGATGAACGGCCCCGGCTTCTACCAGTCCCGCCTGCAGCGCCCCGGCGCGGTGCTCGCCCCCATGGCGGGGTACAGCGACGCGCCCATGCGGCAGCTGGCCGCCGAGCAGGGCGCCCTGTGGACCGTCAGCGAGATGATCAGCGCGCGCGGCCTGATGGGCGGCGGGGACACCGAGAAACTGAACCTCGGCCGCCCCTACCCCGGCGAGCAGGGCCGCGTGGTGCAGCTGTTCGGCGCCGAACCGGACGTCCTGGCGGGCGCGGTGGACCGCGTAGGGACGTGGTTCAGCCCGGCGGCGATCGACCTGAACATGGGCTGCCCCGTCCCCAAGATCCGCGGGAAGGGCGGCGCGTGCCTCCTGCAGACACCCGAGACGGCGTACGATCTCGTGCGGGCCATGCGCTCGGCAACCACCCTGGACGTCAGCGCGAAGATCCGCCTGGGCTGGGACCACGACCGCAGCGTGGAGGTCGCGCAGGGCCTGGAGGCCGCCGGGGCCGCCCTGATCACCGTGCACGGCCGCACCAGCGCCCAGCGGTACACCGGGCAGGCCGACTGGGACGCGATCGCGCGCGTGGCCGCCGCCGTGAAGGTCCCCGTGGTGGGCAGTGGGGACATCACCACGCCCGAACTGGCCCGCGAACGCCGGCGCATGGGCGTGGCCGCCGTGATGATCGGGCGCGGCGCGGTCGGGAACCCCTGGATCTTCCGCGCCCTGGCGACCGGCGAGGACGCCTGGCCCGGCGCCTGGCAGCGCGCCCGGACCGCCCTGCGGCACGCCGAACTGCAGGAACGCTTCTACGACGACGACACGGGCCGCCTGACGCTGCGCCCGCTGCGCAAGGTCCTCCCGCAGTACCTGCCGGACTTCCCGGAGCTCCGCCAGGACCTCACGCAGGTGCTTACTGCGGCCGATGTCCGCCGGGTCCTGGCCCCCCTGCTGGGTGAGGACGGTCCCGACGTCACCCCGGCCCGCCCGGCGGAGTATGCTGTGAGTCATTCATGAACGTCCGCGAGTACTACGCCTACCTGACCGCCGCGCGAGAGCAGCTCTGGAACTACCTGCGCGCCCTGCCGCAGGCCGACCTGGACCGCAACCTGATCGAGGACGCTGACCGCTTCCACTCGATCAAGGACCTGCTGCTGCACGTCACGGACGTCGAAGACCACTGGGTGCACGGCATCGTCCTCGGGGACGGCGTGCAGGGCCTGTACCCGCACGACTGGGTGCGGCCCCAGGCGCAGCAGTACGACCTCGCGTGGATCCTCGACTACAGCCGCGAGGTCACCCGCCGCACCTGCGCGTTCCTGGACAGCGAACCTGACCTGAACCGCAGCGTGAAACTCGTGCAGGATGACCCCGCCAGCGACACCGTCACCCTGGACCAGCTGATGTGGAACGTCATGACCCACGAGGTGCGCCACACCGCGCAGATCGCCCTGATGATCCGCCAGCTGGGCCACACGCCCCCCTGGCTGGACTACATGCGCTTCGTGCGCCCCCAGAGCACCCCCGCGCAGGCCGGTGCGCCCGACCTCGAGGATCTGGACGACACCGGACTCGACGACGCCGCCGAGCTGTAAAACCCACCCGTCCGGAGGCCGCCACCTTGCGGGTGCGCGGCCTCCGCTCGTCCTACCGGAAGTCGGTCACGCGCACGAGTGGGCCGTTCAGGCCGTCCAGCCGCGCCGGGAGGCTCGCCGGGTCCACGGGCTGGCCGGTCGCGGCGTCCACCGTCTCGAAGGTCGCGCGGCCCTGCGTGGGCCACACGGTCAGCAGCGTCACCGTGCTGCGCGCCGTGCCCGGATGCCCCACGTAGTCCCGCCCGCCGATGCCCCCGGCGGACAGGACGTTCAGGCGGCCCAGCCGCGCCGGGTAGAACGCCGCGTGGTGACCGTGCACGTAGGCCAGCACGCCCCCGGCCTCCATGACCTGCCGCAGCGCGCCCGCCTCGCGCAGGACCTCGCCGGAGCGGTTCTTCTCGGCGCTCACCCCGGCCAGCGGCAGGTGCCCCACGACCAGCCGCGCGCCCGCCGCCCGCGCGACCGGTGAGGCCAGCTGCGCGGCCAGCCACGCCCGCTGCCCTGCGGAGACGTCCGGCCCACTCGCGTCCAGCGACGCGATGAACACCGCGCCGCCACCCAGCGTGACACTGAACCGGAACGGGAACGCCGCGCGGTCCACGAACGCCAGCGGGGGCACGTGCGCGGCCCAGTACGTGGCGGCCTCGCGCCGGTCACGGGGACTGCGGGGGCTGGCGTCGTGGTTGCCCAGCGTGAACGCGAACGGAATGCCCGCGCGGCTCAGGGGCGCACGCACGTCCCGGTCGAAGGCCGCCCACATGGCCCGCACCTGCGCGTCCCCCAGACTGGCCTTCTGCGCGCCGATCAGGTCGCCGGGCGAGAGCACCGCGTCGGGCCGCCACTCGTTCACGATGCGCGCCACGCTGCGGGCCAGCGGCGCGGGGTATGTCGTGCTGCCGTACGGGCCGTTGAAGTCCCCCAGGATCGCCAGCCGCACCGGCTGGGCAGGCGGCGGCAGGGGAGCTGCCGAGAGCAGCAGCGGCAGCAGGAGCACGAGACGGCGCATCCGGGGCAGTTCATCACGGCTTCTTGAGCGAATCATCAGCCGCCCCACGCACCGCCGCGCCACGCTGGAGCATGACCCCGGACGACACGCTGCCCGTAAACCCCACCCTGGCCCCCCACACGCCGCCCACCGCGCCGGACACCCACGCCGGGCCGGGCCCCATGCCGGACACCCTCCCGGACGCCCCGCCCGTTCCCACGCCCAGCACGGACGGCCTGAACGCGCAGGAGATCGCGACGCTGATCGGCGGCGGGGACGCCAGCCGCGCCGAGGCGAACGAGGCGCTGGCCGGCGCCGAGCACCTGGACGACCCCAGCGAGAGCTGACACGGCTGCCGTCCGTTTCGGTGACCATCCGGCACACCACCGGACGGCCAGCTCCACGCCCGGAATCGGGTGCCCTCCCACTCGCGTCCGCCCGGATGGAACGGTTTTTCCAGACCAGTCCACCGGAGTCCGGATGAGCCGTAGGCTGGGCCTATGCAGTCCATCGCCGACCTGCGCGCCCTGTGCGCCGCGCTGCCGCACTCGCGCGAGACGTTCCCGTTTGGCGCCACGACCCTGGTGTTCAAGGTCGGTCCCGCCGGGGCGGGGAAGATGTACGCCCTGACCGACGTGCAGGCCGACCCCGTGACCGTGTCCGTGAAGGTGCGGCCCGAACGGGGCGACGAGCTGCGCGCCGCGCACGACGCGATCACGCCCGGGTACCACCTGAACAAACGGCACTGGGTGACCGTGACGCTGGACGGCCGCGTGCCGCCGGAGTTGATCCGTGAGCTGATCGTGGGCAGTCACGCGCTCGTCGTGGGAGGCCTGACCCGCGCGCAGCGTAGAGACCTGGGCCTGTGAGGGGGCAGGATCGCCACGACACCACTCCGCCTTCCGTCCGGCGGCGGGACCGGGCGGCGCGGCGCCTGGGCCTGACCGGGCTGTGGCTGGCGGGGCTGCTCACGCTGGGCGCGTGGCTGGGCGTCTGGGCGACGCTCGCCCCGGCGCGGGCGACGCTGCGGGACGCGCAGGCGACCCTGACGCGGCTGGACGGGGAGCTGGCGAGCGTGCAGGGGACCCTCGCGCCGCTGGACGTCCTGGCCCGCCCTGAGGCGCTGGAGGCCGCCCGTACCCTGGAACGCCTCAGCGAGGTCGCCCGGACCGTGCCGCTGCTGACCACGCTGTTCCCGGATGGCACCCTGACCCGCAGCGCCGACGCCGCCCACGACTGGCGCAGGGCGCTGGAGGACCGCGGCGCGTGGCCCGCCCTGGCCGACGCCCGCGCGCAGGTGCAGGGGTGGCAGGCGCAGCTGCGCGCCCTGTCCACGCGCCTGACCCTGCTGGCAGTGGGCGGCGCGGCCCTGCTGACCCTGCTGTGCGCGTGGTTCGCCGCCGGGCAGCTGGCCCTGATCCGCCTGAGTCGCCCGGACTGACCGCGGGGTTCCGGGCCGTGTCGTCGGTCCCGCTGGAGGTCCACGCCCACGTCGGTCGTCATGCCGGGGTGCGGGGTGGGCCGGGCAGCTGGTCGGCGTACCCATGAAAGGTGAAAACCCGCCGATCAATTACGCCCTTTACATAACTTCCTGGGCAGGGTAGAGTCGAAGGTGAACAAAGCACCATTCCCCTCCGCCCCCACTCCACGGGAGGTCACCCCCGCATGATCGTCGAAACGAAACTCCTGGGCCGCCGCACGCCCTTCGAACGCCGCCCCATCGCCCTGACCGGCGACACCCACACCCTGGAGAGTCTGCTGACCGCGCTCGTCGAACACGAACTCGCCGCGTACCACGAGCGGCAATCAGGCGTGGGCGTCCTGCGCGTCCTGACCGAACGGGAACTGGCGGACGCCGCCCTGACCGGCCGCGTGGCTATTGCCCCGCAGGACCGCGCCGCGACCGTCGCGCCCGAGGACGCTGTCCGCACCGCCCTGACCGCCTTCCGCGACGGGCTGTACTACGTGTTCCTCGACGACGAGCAGCTGACCGACCTCTCGGCCCCCGTCACCCTGCGCCCAGACAGCACCCTGCTGCTGCTGCGCCTGACCGCCCTGGCAGGCGGCTGACCATGGACATTCAGGACCACCTGCGGACCTTCCAGCAGCCCTGGAAACCCGGCTTCGACACGCGCGTGGCGGCCCTGCCCGCCCCGTGGGCCACCCTGATCGGGGCGCACGTGAAGGGCGGGCGTGATCATCAGGAACGCCAGCGCCTTCAGGACGAACTGACGGACGCCCTGCACGCCAGCACCCCGGCCGACCGCGAAGCCCTGGCCGCCGCGCTGTTCCCGCAGTTCCCGGCGCTCGCGGCCCGCACGCTGGATGCCCTGCTGACCCGCCACCCGTACCCGCTGGGCTACGCCCGCCGCGCCTTCCGCGCCCCCGGCCACCGGCTGGCCGCCGCGCACGCCGCGCACTGGCTGTGGCAGGCGTGGCACACCACCCGCGACTACCCCCAGCCCGCCTCGTGGTTCGCGGTGCACGCGGGCCTCCTGAACCCCTGGGAATCCCAGGGGCTGGGCCTGCTGCTGGGTCAGGCGATCAGCGACGGGGACGAGGAGGTCTACCAGATCCTGCGCGACACGGCGGGCACGCAGCACCCGGTCGCCCGCATGGGCCGCCACGTGCCCCTGGCCCTGCTGAGCAGCACCAGAGAGGACGCCTGGACGCTCGCCGAGGGCCTGCTGCTCGCCGCGCAGCGCCAGGAGGGGCTGCGGCAGGTGATCCTGGAGACCGTGGACGAGGCCAGCGCGGACGCCTTCACCCGCACGCTGCGCCTGATCCTGGGGGAGGACCTGCTGCGCTTCGCCGCCACCTTGCGCGCCGCGTGCGTGTGGTTCGGCCTGAACTACGACGTGACCGACCTGAAGGTCGTCCGGGCGCACCTCACCCGCGCGCTGACCTTCCTGGAAGAACCCGAGGCCGCGCGGGAGGCCGTGCAGGGCGGCGAGGGGGTGGACGCGTACCTCGCGCTGTTCACGCTGGGCATGTGCGACGCCGTGCAGGCCGCCGAACTGGCCCGCACGGTCCTGACGGACACCGACCCGGCCCGCCGCATGGCCGCCGCGCAGTTCCTGACGGCCGCCGAGCTGCTGACCGACGACGACCGCCGCGCCCTACTGACCGACGCCGACCTGCGCGTGGCCGTGCTGGCGGGGAGCGCCGTGAACCGCTGGGGCAGCCAGCCGCATCTGTTCACCTTCGAGGAGTTCGAGGCGTACGCCCTGCGCCTCCCGGACAGCGCCCGGCACGACCCGCTGCTGTTCCCCTGGCTGGGTCACGTGCCCGCCCACGCCGACGCCCTCGACGCCCTGCCCGCTCTGCGCGGCGAGCGGCCCTTCACGGCCCTGACCCCGCACCTGGGTGGGCTGAGCGTGTACGGCAAGACCTCGTTGCTGCGCAGCCTGAAGGACCACGCGGCGGCGAACCCGCTGGACGCACCCACCCGCGCGCTGCTCCTGACGCTGCTGCAGGACCGCAACAGCAGCGTGTCACAGGAAGCCGTGACCGTCATGGCGCACTTCACGCCCGACCCCACCGAGGTCGAGGCCGTGCACGGCCTGCTGAAACGCAAGAGTGCCGACCTGCGCCGCGGCCTGATCCGCCTGCTCGCCAGTGACCCCGCGCAGGCGCAGCGCAGCGCCGCCGCCCTGCTGAGCGGCCCGAACACCGATCAGCGGCAGGCGGGCCTGCAACTCCTGATCGAGACCGGGGGCACGCCGCCCGCCGACTTCGGCGCGAAGAACGTCACCGAGGCGACCCTGCTGGCCCGCCTGACCGACCCCGGCACGCAACTGACCCTGGAGGACGGCCTTGGCCTGTTCGACCCCGCGCGCCTCACCCGGCCGCAGGCGCCGCAGCCCCGGGAGCGCGACTACCCCGCGGACGTGACGCGCGGCGCGGCCCTGCTGCGCGACCTGGACGCCCTGCTCGTCGCCCACCGCGAGACCCCGCTGACCGGCCCCGGCTGGGACGGCCAGGAGACGGTGCTGCTGGGCAACGTGCGCCCCTGGCAGCTCCGCCCGGGCCGGGACGGACAGCCCATGCCGCTGTGGGATGTCTGGACCGGCTGGTGGCAGGGTCGCCCGGACGCGCAGGACGGCGACCTGACCCGGCTGCACTGGGCGCTGAACCACTTCGTGAACCGCACGCAGACCACCGACGCGGAACTTCAGGACGAGCTGGACGGCAACGGCGCGCAGCCCGCCGCGCCCGACACTGCCGCGCCCGACACTGCCGAACTCGATGCGGCCGAACTCGACACGGCCGAACTCGACACGGCCGTGCTGGACCTGCTGGGCCTCGATCAGGAAGGGCTGGACGACCTGCTCGCCGACGCGGACGCGGACGACCTCGCCGAGCATCAGGCGGCCCGCAGCGCCGCCGAGATCCGGCAGGACCTGCTGCGCCGCACCCTGCACCGCACGCTGGGACCGCTGGTCACCCTGCGGCTGGAACACCCGGACCTGGCGCGCGTGATCGTGGACGCCCTGCATGGCGCGTACGCCACGCCCCTGGACACGGACCTCGCCCTGGACGCCTGGGAGACCGCGCTGGCGTACCTGCCGCGCGACGTGCAGATGCAGACCGACCCGCTGCGCTCCTGGTGGCAGGAGGACCCCCGCGACCTGCTGAACCCGGTCATGCCGCAGGGCGACTGGCGCGCCTGGACGCCCGCGCAGCAGCGGCGCTTCTGGAACCTGCACCTGCACCGCGGCGCGGGCTACCCGAACCTGCCCCGCCAGCGGGTGAACACGCCCCTGCTGCTGCACGCGTCCGCGCAGGGCTGGGCGACCACCGACGACCTGCTGGATATGCTGATCGGCCCACGCCCGGAACGCGGCCGGTACTCCTACGGCAACGATTTTTCCGACCTGTCGCAGTACACCCGCCGCACCCTGAAACCCGAGTGGCCCACCCACCCCGACTGGGAGGCCGCCGTGAACCGCGTCCGCGACCGGGTGCTGGAGGTCGAACTGGCCCGCGGCGACCTGGAGACGCCCGCCACCGCGCCCGCCCTGGCGCTGCGCAGCGTCCACGGCGCGGACCTGGCCCTGCGGCTGCTGGCGGGCCTGGGGAAGAATCCCCTCAAGCGCGGCTACCAGGGCCACAACGAGAGCCGCGACGTGACCTTCAGCCACCTGATCCGCGTGGCGTTCCCACAGCCAGGGGACACGCCCGAGTCCTTCCGCGTGCAGGCCACCGCGCTGGGCCTCCCGGACACCCGCCTGCTGGACCTCGCCATGTTCGCCCCGCAGTGGGCGCCGCTGGTCGCGGGCGCGCTGGGCTGGCGCGGCCTGAAGGACGGCGTGTACTGGCTGCACGCCCACACCCGCGACAGCAACTGGAGCGTCCCGCAGGAGGTCCGTGACGCCTGGGAGGCCGAGATCGGCGAGCGTACCCCCCTGAGCCCCGCCGACCTGACCGAGGGCGCCGTGGACGTCGCGTGGTTCCGCCAGACCTTCAAGGCACTCGGCGGGGCGAGGTTCAGCGCGCTGCTGGACGCCGCCAAGTACGCCTCCTCAAGCGGCGGACACAAACGCGCCGAGACGTACGCCCGCGCCATCCTGGGCGAACTGAAGGAAGACGACCTGACCACCCGCATCACCGAGAAACGCAACCAGGACGCCGTGCGCGCCCTGGGCCTGCTGCCCCTCGCCCGCGCCAGGGGGAAGGCCGCGCGGGAACTGGAGGGCCGCTACCGCCTCATCAGCGACTTCCGCGTCGGCGCGCGGCAGTTCGGCGCGCAGCGGCAGGCCAGTGAACGCCGCGCGGCGGACATCGGCCTGCTCAACCTCGCCCGCAGCGCCGGGTACGCCGACCCGCAGCGCCTGATGTGGGCCATGGAGGCCCGCACCGCCCCCGACTGGACGGCAGCCGTCACCGAGGGCGACCTCCGCGTGGGCATTCACCTCGGCCCGGACGGCGAGGCCAGCCTGACCGTCACCCGCGGCGACAGGGTCCTCAAGGCCCTGCCGCCCGCCCTGAAGAAACGCCCGGACGTGCAGGCCCTCCAGGCCGCCGCGAAAGAACTGAGCGCCACGAGAAAGCGCATGCGCGCCGCGCTGGAGGAGACCATGATCCGCGGCGACCACCTCCAGCCGCAGGAACTCACGGAGCTCGCCGCGCACCCGGTCATCGCGCCCATGCTGCGCAGCCTCGTGTGGGTCATGAACGAGACGCACCTCGGCTGGTGGACCGGCGACACCCTCGACACGCCCGGCGGGCCGCAGTCCATAGGCGAGCACGCCCTGCGCCTCGCGCACCCGCACGACCTCTTCACCAGCGGGCACTGGCCCACCTTCCAGGCGCAGGTCATGGACCGCCACGTCACGCAGCCCTTCAAGCAGGTGTTCCGCGAGTACTACCCCCTCACTGCGCCTGAGCGGGACGCGCGGCGCGTCACCCGCTACGCCGACCAGCACGTCCAGCCCGGCAAGGCCGCCGCCCTCCTGAAAACGCGCGGCTGGATCACCGTCCCCGAGGAAGGCGTCCGCAAGACCTGGCACGCCGAGGGCATCAACGTCTGGCTCGACACCAGCGTCGGCTCCGGCACCCCGAACGAGGTCGAGGGGACCCCGGTCAACGCCGCGTACTTCATCCGCCGCGACGCCACCGAACCCCTGCCCCTGTCCGAGGTGCCCCCTCGCCTCCTGAGCGAGACGCTGCGCGACCTCGACCTGATCGTCTCCGTCGCCCACGTCGGCGGCGTCGACCCCGAAGCCACCCAGAGCACCACCGGGATGCGCGCCGCCCTGCTGCGCGAGACCCTGCGCCTCCTCAAGCTCACCAACGTCCGCATCCAGAACGACCACGCCCTGATCGAAGGCCACCACGCCCGCTACACCCTGCACCTCGGCAGCGGCACCGTCCACCGCCAGCCCGGCGGGTACCTGTGCATCATCCCCGTCCACAACGGGCACCAGGGGCGCCTCTTCCTGCCCTTCGCCGACCCCGATCCCCGCACCGCCGAGGTCATCAGCAAGGCCCTCCTGCTCGCCCAGGACCGCCAGATCCAGGACCCCACCATCCTCGAACAACTCCGGTAACCCGACAGGGCAGAGGCGGGAGCATCACGCCCCCGCCTCTGCTGGTATGCTGTTCAGTTCACAGCAGAATTCAGAGGCATTGAGGGTATACCTCGATGCCTATGAATCGAGCGGAGCGAGCGCCTGAAGGACAGTGGTTGGAAGTGGAATTGAAGGGCGTGCTGTTGGCCCTTCAATGCAACTGGAAACCGCTGTCAGAACGCGGTGTCCAGCGCGCCCAGCGCGGCGTCGGCGTCGGTCACGCCCGCCTGCGCCATGTCGGGACGGCCGCCGCCCTTGCCGCCACCCGCGGCGGCGAGTTTGCCGATCAGCTGCCCGGCGTGCGCGCCGCGGGTCACGGCGTCCTTCGTGACCTTCACGACGAGGCCCTTCTCGCCCGCGACGACGACCATGTCCGCGCCGCTCTGGTCGAGGAGCCTGTCGGCCGCGCCACGCAGCTCGTTGCCTTCCAGGCCCGCGAGTTTCAGCGCGGCGACCCTGAAGCCGCCCAGCTCGCGCGTCTGCGCGGCGCCACCACTGCCGCCGCCCATCTGCGCCTCAGCCAGCTGCCGCTTGACCGCCGCGATGTCCTTCTCGGCTGCCTTCAGCTGCGCCTGGAGGCCGCTCACGCGGGCTTCCAGGCCGTCCACGCCCGTATTCAGGAGGCTGGCAACCTTCGCGGCGGCGTTCAGACGCTCGCGCACCCACGCGGTCGCGGCGTCCCCAGCCAGCGCCTCGATGCGGCGCACCCCGGCCGCCACGTTCTCATCCCCCAGGATCACGAACGCGCCGATGTCCCCGGTGCGGCGCACGTGCGCCCCGCCGCACAGTTCCATGCTGCTCACGGACTGCCCGGCGTACTCCACGCTGCCACCCACGCGCACGACGCGCACGGTCTCGCCGTACTTCTCGCCGAACAGCGCGGTCGCGCCCGCCGCCTTCGCGTCCGCGATGGGCATTTCCTGCCACGTCACGGGGAAGTTCGCACTCACCCAGCGGCTCACCAGCAGTTCCACCGCCGCGATCTCCGGCGCCGTCAGGGCCGCCCCGTGCGAGAAGTCGAAGCGCAGGCGATCCGGGGCGACCAGCGACCCCTTCTGCGCCACGCCATCCCCCAGCACCGCCCGCAGCGCCGCGTGCAGCAGGTGCGTCGCCGTGTGGTGCCGCTCGGTCGCGCGGCGCTCGCCGGACACCACGCCCCGCACGCGGACGCCCTCGCGCAGCTCGCCCTCCTCGACCAGCACGTCATGCAGGAACACGCCCTGCGGCGTCTTGCGGGTGTCACGCACGACCCCCGCGCCGCCCTCCCACTCCAGGCGACCCGTGTCACCCACCTCACCGCCACCCTCGGCGTAGAACGGCGTGCGGGACAGCACCACCGTCGCCTCCGACCCGGCGGGCAGGTGACTCAGGCGCTCGCCCGCGCCCACCAGCGCCACCACGTCCGCGTCCACGCTCAGCTCGTCGTACCCCACGAACTCCGTGCGGGGCAGACCCTCCAGCGCCTCCTGATTCCCGCCGAACAGTTCACTCTTGCCGTACTTGCTCCCGGCCCGCGCGATCTCCTGCGCGTTCTCCAGGCTCTCCGCGTACCCGGCCTCATCCACCGTGATGCCGTACTCCTCCGCGATCTCCTTCGTCAGATCCACCGGGAAACCGTACGTGTCGTACAGCACGAACGCGTCCTGACCGGACAGCACCGCGCCGCGCTCCATGCCCGACAGCAACCCACCCAGCCGCTGAATGCCGCCCTCCAGCGTCTTCAGGAACCGCTCCTCCTCGGACTGGACCGTCGCCCCGATCTTCGCGAGGTTCTCGCGCAATTCGGGGTAAGCATCGCCCATGCGCTCGGCCACGATCGGCACCAGCTTGAACAGGCTCGGCTCGCGCAGACCCAGCAGGTACGCGTGACGGCAGGCGCGGCGCAGGATCTTCCGCACCACGTACCCGCGCCCCGTATTGCTGGGCACACTGCCGTCCGCGATCACCATGCTCACGCTGCGGATGTGCTCGGCCACCACACGGTGGGACACGCTCTGCGGCCCGTCGTACGCCTGCCCGCTCATCTCGGCGACCTTCGCCACGATCGGTGCGAACACGTCGTTGCTGTAGAAGTCGTACACGTCCTGCACCACGGTCGCGATGCGCTCCAGGCCCATGCCGGTATCGATGTTCTTGAACGGCAGGTCCTTCAGGACCGGCGTGCCGTCCGGCAGCGGATCCTGACGGTCGAACTGCGGGAACACGTTGTTCCAGATCTCCAGGAACCGCGCACTCTCACGCGTCTCGGCGTACTCCGCCCAGGTGTCATTCCCGTACTTCGGACCGCGATCATAGAAGATCTCGCTGCACGGCCCGCACGGCCCGTTCGGCCCCTCCTTCGGCGCGTCCGCCGGCCAGAAGTTCTCATCCGCCCCGAACCGCAGGATGTGATCCGCCGGCAGACCGTTCACCTCGGTCCAGATGCGGAACGCCTCCTCGTCCTCCTCGTAGATCGTCACGTACAGCCGCGCGCGGTCCAGCCCCAGCCACTCCGGGCTGGTCAGGAACTCCCACGCCCACGTCAGCGACTCCTGCTTGAAGTAATCCCCGAAGGAGAAGTTCCCCAGCATCTCCAGCAGCGAGCAGTGCCGCAACGTCCGGCCCACGTTCTCGATATCCCCGATCCGCAGGCACTTCTGCGCCGTCGTCACGCGCCTGTTCGCCACGCCATCAAACACCGCCGGGGCACCCATGAACTGATCCTTGAACGGCTGCATGCCCGCCACCGTGAACAGCGTCGTCGGATCCGGCGCGACCGTGCTGTAACTCGGCAACCGCAGGTGCCCCTTCCCCTCGAAGAACTGCAGGTACTTCTCCCGAATCTGCGCCGTCGTCAGCGAAACCGTCATAACGCAAAGTCTAGCGCGCCCACCCAGACCGGGCACCCCGCGAAACAGCCGGCCCGGGCGCACGCCGACTGGCCTACCCAGACAGCAAAACGCGCCCAGGCAGAACGCCCAGGCGCAAGCCGACAGAACGTTACCGCAACGGAACCCGTTTGAACCCCGAGCCAGTCCACACCAGCTTCAACACGTCCAGACGATCCCCACACGTGTAGTCGTTGTTCGCTAAAACCGTACACTTTGCCAGCAGCCGGGAGTCATCTGGTTTCAGGGAGATCACGATGCTCGTCCCGAACCTCGGCAGATTCACAGCCGTCCGCACCGGCCCCTTCGGACTGACCCCCGTTATCTTTTTATAGAACGTCCCAGCATCTATAGGAGAAACCCGCAGCATGTTGGTGATGTTTCGCAACTTAAACGCGGAATCAAACAGATACAGCGCCTGTACGTCCTCATCCCCACGGTAACGGTTCAGGCCCACTGCACCAAGTCCACCTTTCCCATTCCAGACGGTGAATTCTAGGTAGCCGCCTTCGGTAAGGTCGAGAATCGCATACTGGTTTTTGTGATCTACTATACTGTTCGGTGAGTTAAGTAATTTAGCTCTGGATAATGGTGTTAAAGTCTGCAACTTTTTTATTTCGGGGTCGTACTTCAAAGTAGGTAGGGCATATAGGGGTAGATACTGCCATACGGAGTCTATGCTGGCTGCATTGCTAATTGAGTACTGGGTAGATATCAACAAGATAACGGTAAAATTTTTCATTTACTTCCTTTCAAATGCGGCAATCCAAAGAAATGTAAATTTGCTAACCTGACTCCAGGGAAAAACTGCATCCTCACCGATTCCCGCCTCCTTGGTTCTTGTATTAAGGTTTCCATTGTAGCTTCCAGTAACATTACCTGGGTTGTAATTTAAAAGACTGGGCAGTTTGCCGTAAGGGTCGTCTACCGTAATGCCGTTGCTTGTTATTGATTGCAGTCTGATGATGTGGCCGTTTAGACTCATCATAACTCCATTACCATTTCTCAAATACGCAAGAATCTCATCCTTCCACACATTATAATCACCTCTAAAATTATCCTTACGAACTACTTTACGCGCTTTAAGTTGTCGGGCCACGCCTGCCCAACCGCCCTCGGTTGTTCTAGGCGGTAGGCTATTTTTACGTCTTACGTTCTCTAAAAAATCTTCATACTGGCCATCGGACGGATTCTCAATCCCTAATGTCTCCAAAACCATTGTGAGGGAAGTTAAATTGCACATGATATCGCCTATGGGTTTGCCAGTGTAAACTACCCAATGGGTTTTTCCATCTTTGCCTTTGTATGACCAGCGATCGGACTGCAGTCCGATCGATTGATTATTTCTCTGATTGCGATAGGGTATCTTAGATTGAAGTATTTCAAATAAATCTCCTTTAATCTTACTATCTAGTATTTTAACTATTAATGAGCGAGCCAAATTTATTTCTTTTATGGTATAGATCTTTTTATATGATTTGAGATTGATGAGTTTGTCTAGTTGATCTGGAGGCGTTGAAGAATGCGCGTTTTGTGTTCCCTCTTCTGGTGTGTGTGTTTGAGGAGTGATTGTAGAGATAGATGCTTCCTTCTCAACATCAATTCCACACCCTCTCATAATCGCGATTAGGCTTTCTGCATATGATCCTGGTTTGCCTGTGTTGGCATACCCGGCCCTATCTATGGCATAGGCGGCCTCTCTCAAATTTTTAGCTTCAAAATATCCAGCCTTGGCATATCTTGGATTATTTATAGTAAAATTTGCGCGAGCTATAAATGCGTCTGCATAATCCTTGTAATCGGCAAAAGGCTCCATTTTATCGACTAGTCGTTTTAGTTTTGGGTCCCATTCCTTTGTGGGTGCAAAAGTTCTTGGCTTGCTCGGGTCAAATTCCTTGATCCCAAATACATTATTCTTTCCTGAATGTGATCGACCCCATCCGGACTCAGTAGCCCACTGGGCGGCAATCAGTTCTGGGTGTGCAACCCCCAAGCTCCGAAATGATTTAACAATGTTGAAAAATACTTCGTGCCTATCTCTCTTGCTCATTGTTTTTGGCGTATAGTTTGAAGAGTTAAGGGAAGCGATTGTATTTTGTGGGATGCTGGATCTATCTATGTGTGAAGTCTGCGTTTCATGTTCGGGATTTTCGGCGGAAGGTGTTTGAACCGCACCTGCAGCAGGCGTTCGTGGCCGGGGAAGTGCAACTGGAATAGCTGAAAGGGTCAGATTTGGGGCTTGGAACGCACCAGATGAAGTCTGATTCGTGAAGTTGCTGGTGACGGTTTTGCCGTCTGGGCTGATTTTCCCCTGAAATTCGGCGTTGTTCTGGGTGCCTTTCAGGGTGAAGGTGTTGTCGTCGCGGAGTTGCCCTTCGAGGTGCCAGCCGCTGCTCTGGCCGGGGGTGGCCTGGTAGCGGGCGGTGAGGTGGCCGTTGGGTTGGCGGATGATGCGGAGTTGGAAGGTGATGCCGTTGGCGGCGCCGCGGAAGGTGCGTTGCCAGGTCTGGGTGCCTGCTTTGAGGGGGCGGGGTGTGGGTGGGGTGGGGGTTCTGGGTTGGGGTGGTTTGCCGGTGAGGGGCTCTCTGGTGTCGAACATGTGACCTCCGGTTCAGTTAGCGTACCGGGTGGTCGGGTGGGGTGGTGCCGCACATGTGGAAGGCCCGGTCACGGGTGTGCCGGGCCTGCTGGTGTGGTGCGTGTCAGTCGAGGTCGACGGCCCACCAGGCTTCGCGTTGGGCGGCGAGGCGGGCGCGGGGGTCGCCGATGGTGTCGAGGGCTTTGGCGAGGCCCTGCCAGTCGTGTTCGCTCATGGGGTCGATGGCCAGGGCGCGCTGGTGGAACTGGGCGGCGTCGCGGTCGCGTCCGGCGGCGGTGGCGGCGCGGGCGGCGATGCCGAGCAGGGTGAGTTGTTTCTGTTCGAGGCGGGCGCGGACGTCGTCGGCCCAGGGGCTGTCGGTGCCGGGGAGGTAGTTGCCGTACTGCGCGACGAGTTCGCGGAGTTCTTCGAGGCCCAGGCTGCCCTGTTCGGCCTGCGCGGCGAGCAGTTCGAAGCGTTGCACGTCGTATTCGGGGTTCAGGTCGCTGGCCAGGGCGTAGCGGCGGTTGGTGCTGACGACGGATTCGTTGCTCAGAGAGCGGCGCAGGCGGTGGAGGGTGGTGTGGAAGAGGCTGCTGGCGCGCGCTTCGTCCTTTTCGGGCCAGAGGGCTTCGGCGGCTTCCCAGCTGGTGACTTCCTTGTGTTCTAGGAGGTAGAAGAACAGTTCGAGGGCTTTGCGGCTGACCCAGGTGACGGTGCTGCCTTTCCAGATGACCTGGGCGGTGCCGAGGCCTTTGGCCTGCATCTGGTTTTCGTTCTGCTGGTTCAGTCCGGCGCGGCGCAGTCGGGCGTCGATGGCGCTGGTGAGGTCCTGGGGCGTGAAGGGTTTGGGCAGGTAGTCGTCCGCGCCGAGGTTCATGCCGCGCCGGACGTCGCCGCGTTCGGCGTGGCTGGAGAGCAGCATGAACGGGAGGCTGGCCATCTGTTCGTTGGCGCGGATTTTCTCCAGGAATTCCAGGCCGGTCATGTAGGGCATGACGACGTCGCTGATGACGAGGTCCGGCGTGAAGACTTTCAGGAGGTCGAGGGCTTCGACGGGGTGGGTGCTGGTGCGCACCTCGTGCCCGGCGCGGGAGAGGATCACGCTGACAAGCTTGAGGATGGCGGCGTCGTCATCCACCACGAGGATGCGGGGCATGCGTTGAGTCTAACAGGCGCGTGCGTGCCCCGGGGGTGGTTTGGGGTGCGTGCCCCCCGTCCGGGTTGGGTGGCGTAGGCTGGGCGGGCATGGGAACTCAGGATCTGACGGTGGTGCTGGCGCGCGTGGTGACGCTGGATGACGCGCGGCCCGAGGTGGGCGCGGTGCTGGTGGGGGGCGGGCGCGTGCTGGCGGTGGGCTCGCGCGAGGACGTGGCGGCGCTGGCGCCGGGCGCGCGGGTGCTGGATCACCGGGACGCGCTGCTCACGCCGGGGCTGGCGGAGGCGCACATTCACCTCGTGACGTACGGGTTCTCGCTGTCGCAGGTGGGCCTGCACGGCGCGCGGAGTGTGGCGGAGGTGCAGGCGCGCGTGGCGCAGCAGGTGATGAACACGCCGCCCGGCACCTGGATTCGCGGTGGGGGTTTCCTGCTGTCGGAGCTGGGACTGGGGGAGTACCCGACGGCGGCGCTGCTGGACGAGGTGAGTCCGCACCATCCGGTGCTGCTGTACTCGCGGGACCTGCACCTGAGCTGGGCGAACAGCGCGGCGCTGCGGCTGGCCGGGATTCACGAGGGCACGCCGGACCCGGAGGGTGGGCGGATCGTGCGGCCCCTGGGCTGCCTGCTGGAGCACGCGTCGGATCTCGTGGCGCGCGTGATTCCGGAACCGACCGGGGCGGAGTACCTCGCGGCGGCGCGGGCGGGCGCGGCGGATCTGGCGGCGCGCGGGTACGTGAGTGCCCACACCATGGCCTTCGAGTCGCCCGAGGCGCCCCGGGCCATCCAGACGCTGGCGCAGCAGGGCGAGTTGCCGCTGCGGGTGTGGGCGTGCCTGCCGCACGACCGGCTGGGGCACGCCCGCGCCCTGGGACTGGCCCGCGCGCCCGGTGGCCTGTTCCAGTGGGGCGGGGTGAAGTTCTTCGCGGATGGCGCGCTCGGCAGCCGCACCGCGTGGCTGCACGCGCCCGGCTTCGCGGACGGCTCCGGCACCGGCATGCCGCTGGACCCGCCGGACCTCATCGCGGAGCTGGGCCGCGAGGCGATCGAGCTGGGCCTGACGCCCGTCACGCACGCCATCGGGGACCGCGCGAACACCGAGGTCCTGAACGCCTACGACCGCCTGCGCCCCCATGCCGAGGCGCGCGGCATCCGCCTGCGCGTCGAACACGCCCAGCACCTGCGCGCCGAGGACCTCCCGCGCTTCCGGGGCCTGACCGCCAGCGTGCAGCCCATCCACCTCCAGGCGGACGGTCCCATGATCCGCGACCTCATGCCGCACCTGGAGGGCCTCAGTTACGCCTTCCGGTCCCTGCGGGACGCCGGGGCGATCCTCGCGTTCGGCAGTGACGCCCCGGTCGCCCCGCCCGAGTACCGCGCGAACTTCGCCGCCGCGATCACCCGCGTGGACGACAGCGGAGCGCGCCTCGCCCCCGAACAGGCCCTGACCGAACACGACGTCCTGTGGGCCCACACGCGCGGCCCCGCCCTGGCCGCCGGCTGGATTGATGAGGGCATCATCCGCCCCGGCGCCCGCGCCGCCTTCACCCTCTGGGACCGCCTCGGCGGGAACGCCCAGGCCCTGGTGCTGGAGGGTTGATGGTCGAAAGTTGAAAGGTGATGGAGGACGCACCTCTATCACCCATCAACTTTCAACGATCGACCTTTATTCCTCGTCGGGGAGGTCGGCGTTGCTGTAGACGTTCTGAACGTCGTCGAGGTCCTCGAGGGCGTCGATCAGGGTCATGAGTTTCTTCGCGTCGTCGCTGTTCACGGCGACGGTGTTGCTGGGGATCATGGTGATCTGGGCGCTCTCGATGGCGAACCCGGCGGCGGTCAGGGCGTCCTGCACGGCGTACAGGTCGGCGGGCCCGGTGCTGATTTCCAGGCCCTCGTCGGATTCCTGGATGTCCTCGGCGCCGTGTTCGATGGCGGTTTCCTGCGCCTGTTCGCTGGTGTCGGTGAGCAGCAGGACGCCTTTCTTCTCGAACTGCCACGCCACGCTGCCGCTGGTGCCGAGGCTGCCGCCGCGTTTGTTGAACACGGCGCGGATGTCGGCGACGGTGCGGTTGACGTTGTCGGTCAGCGTCTCGATGAAGATGGCGGTGCCGCCGGGGCCGTAGCCCTCGTAGGTCTGTTCCTTGTAGTCGGCCGCGCCCTCGCCCGCGCCGACGGCGCGTTTGATGGCGTTGTCGATGTTGTCCACGGGGACGGTGGCGGCCTTCGCGGCGGCGATGGCGTTTTTCAGGCTGAGGTTCCCGGCGGGGTCGCCGGTGCCGCCGGAACGGACGGCGGCCTGAATGGCGCGGATGTGTTTGCTGTACATCGCGCTGCGTTTACTGTCGTTGGCACCCTTCTTGCGCTTGATCTGAGACCACTTGCTGTGACCGGCCATGTTCAACGTCTCCTTGCGTGAAACTGCGCCCACTCGGTAGGTCGGGGGCGCGTGCAGGGAGCATTCTAGCGCAGGGGTGCGCGGGGCCGCCTTCAGCCGTCCTCGTCGGTGGGTTCCTGGGCCGGGTGGTCTCTGGGCAGGAACCGGGCGTGGCTGTCGGTGGGGGAGAGGTTCTCCCGGTCCCCGGCGTGCGGGCCGGTGTCCAGGCCGCTGATCAGCACCTCGCCCGCCGGTGCGGACGCTGGGGGCGTGGGGGCCGTCCCGTCAGGTTGGGTCATGCCCCGTAGCGTACGCCCGCGCCGGAGGGGTGCGGGTGTGGGGACGCTCAAGGGTCAGCCGGGACGGCGCGGCCGGGTCACGTGTGCATGGCGCTGCGGCCGGGTCACGTGCGCATGACGCTGCGGCCGGGTCACATGCGCATGACGCTGCGGTCCCCGATGACCATCTGCAGTCCGGTGTCGCTGGGCGCCGTGACGAGCGCGTGGCGGCCGATCAGGCTGCGGTGGATGGGCCGGGTGGGGTGCAGGACGCGCGCGAACTCGTCGATCAGCGTGCCGGTCACCTGGGCGCTGTCCACGCGGGCGTGCGCGCCCACACTCACGAACGGCCCGAGGGTCGCGCCGCGCACCACGGCGTGCGGCCCGATCCACACCGGGCCCTGGATGACGCTGTCCTCGACCAGCGCGCCCGCCTCGATCACGACCGGGCCGCTGACGGTGCTGCGTTCCACCCGGCCGTCCACTCGGGGCCGCAGCTGCGCGAGGTAATGGGTGTTCGCGCTCAGCAGATCGTCGGGCGCGCCCGCGTCACTCCAGAAGCCCTTGAACTCCACGGCGCGCACCTGCCCGCCGCGCGCGAGGAGCGCCGTGAGGGCCTGCGGGAACTCGATCTCGCCGCGGGTGCTGTGCGGCAGGTCCTCCAGGATGTCGATCAGGGCGGGTTTGAAGCTGAACACGCCGCACGCGGCGAGGTTGCTCTCGGGCGTGCGGGGTTTCTCCACGAGCCGCAGCAGGCGCCCGGTCTTCACGACCGCCACGCCGTACGCCTGCGGGTTCGGGACTTCCTTCACGCCGATCGCGGCGTCCCCGTAGCGCAGGGCGCTCAGCATGGGCGTCAGGCTGTCCTCGAAGAGGTTGTCGCCCAGGTACAGCAGCGTCGGGCTGCCCTCCAGGAAATGCCGGGCGGTCAGGACGGCGTGCCCGGTGCCGAGCGGATCGTACTGCCGGATGAACGTCAGGTGCCCGCTGTGCTGCGTGGCGTCGCGCAGGTCCTGCTCGCTGGACGGGCTGGTCACGATCCCGATGTCCTGCACGCCCGCGTCCCGCAGCGCCTGCACGGCCCGCGCGATGATCGGCACGCCCGCGACCGGCACGGCGTGCTTGGGGCGCGTGGCGCTGATCGGCAGCAGGCGACTGCCGCGGCCGGCGGCCAGGATCAACCCTTTCACGGGTGACTCCGGCGGCGGGGCAGGGCGGGGGCGGCGGTCATGGGGTGTGGGGGGAGTATAGGGGTCCGGGGCCGCGCCGCGTGACCGCAGGTGCCGCCGCGCCCCGGTGAGGGGCGGTGCACGCCGGGCATCAGCGGGTCAGGGCGTCGTTCAGCGCCTCGGCGAAGGCGTCCTCGTCGTCCAGCCAGGGGTAATGCCCGGCGTCGAGGACCGTCACGTCCGCGTCGGCGAGGTCCGCGACCCACTGCACCTGTTCGGGGTAGCTGGTGCGGTCGTGCGCGCCGGTGATCACGAACACCGGTCGGCGCAGTTCGGTCAGGAACTGCGGGTACTCGAATTCCCACAGGCCCTGGTTCACGAGCGCCTCCTGCACCTCGCCGCCGCCGATCAGTTGCCCCTCGGCGTCCGCGAATTCCAGGCGCATGCGGCTGGCCTGATCCCGGAACTGCAGGGCGTTCAGCAGGTCGCGGGCGTTCAGCAGCGCGAACGCCGCCTCGATACGCGCGCCGCCCACGGGCGGGTGCTCGCCCTCGGGCGTGGCGGCGCGCAGGTCGTCGGCGGGATCCGTGAAGGCCACGCCGCGCCGCGCGCTGGCTTCCTCCAGCAGCGTGCGGGCCAGGTCGGGGAAGTGCACCCAGGGGTTCACGGCGATCACGCGCGCCGTGCGGGTCGGATGACGCCGGGCGTACTCCAGCGCCACGAGCGCGCCGAAACCGTGCCCCAGCGGGATGATCTGCTCGGCCCCCAGGAAGTCCCGCAGGGCCTCCACGTCGCCCACCAGGGTGTCGAGGTCCAGGGTGTCGGCGCCCTGCTCGGTGTCCTCCAGCGGGCCGCTGCGCCCCGAGCCGCGCTGGTCGAGGTACACGACCGGGCGCTCGATGCGCTCGCCGAACAGCGCCTGGAAGGAGTAGCTGTTGTACCCGGGGCCGCCGTGCAGGAACACGACCGGCGGCTCGGTGGTCGGGTCGCCCTGCACCTCGAAGTGCAGGTCCGCGCCGTTCAGATGCTCGAAGTGAACGTCCCCGTCCCCGAAGTCCGTGAAGTCGTGATCGTCTGCGTTCAGGCCCGTCATGCGCGCCATTCTAGGGGCCGGGCGCGGCGGCGCGGCGGATGCAGGGCACGGTTGCGCGCCACGTGCGGCATGCACGACCCTGTGCGCATGACCCCATCCGATTCCTCCTCGCCGCCGGGCGATCCCGGCGTGCAGGGCATCGCCTTCACCCTGGAGGGCGTGGACGGCCCCACCTTCTCGCAGATCCTGCGCGACCTGCGGACCGACCCGGCGTTCGCGCGGCCCCTGCAGGTGCAGGCGCAGCCTCCGCAGTCCGGGCGCAGCGCCCGCCTGACGCTGGTCTTCCACCCCGCCGACCGGGAGCTGGCGCTCGGGGCCATGCAGCGCCTGAAGACGGTGCTCCTGCGCTACGGCGTTCAGGTGGACACCGTGCACGTCCCGGGAGTCTGACGGGCTGTTAATGAACCATAAACAGCGGCATTTGCCCAACTGGACACCGCGCACCCTACGATGGGCCGCAAGTACAGAGGCGCACTTTGGCCCCCGCGCCGCGCAAGGCCCCCGCCCCGGGAGCCCCGAGCGCCCCGACAGCCGGGGCTGAGGAGACGAGACAGTCACATGGAGCAACGCATTCTGCTGATCGAGGACAACCCGGACATCACCCGCGTGGTGCAGTACGAACTGGAACAGGCCGGGTACCGCGTGCTGGCCGCCCCCGACGGCGTGACCGGCCTGACCGCCGCCCGCGAGCACACCCCGGATCTGGTCATCCTGGACCTGGGCCTGCCGGACTTCGACGGCGCGGAGATCGCCCGCCGCCTGCGAAAGACCAGCAGCGTGCCGATCATCATCCTGACCGCCATGGACGCCGTGGACCGCAAGGTGAACCTGCTCGAAGCGGGCGCGGACGACTACATGACCAAGCCCTTCCACCCGGAAGAACTCGTGGCGCGCGTGAAGGTCCAGCTGCGGCACCAGCAGCACGGCGAGGTCATCAGCATCGGCCCGCTGGAGATCCACCCGCAGAAACGCCTGTGCCATTACAACGGCCACGAGGTGCGCCTGTCCCCGAAGGAATTCGACCTGCTGACCTTCCTGGCCCGCCAGCCGGGCCGCGTGTACTCCCGCCAGGAGATCGAGCGCGAGGTCTGGAACGGCGAACTGCCCAGCAACAGCAACGTCGTGGACGTGCACATGGCGAACATGCGCGCCAAGCTGCGCGACCTCGACGGGTACGGCATCATCCGCACCGTGCGCGGCATCGGGTACGCCCTGAAGACCCCCTGACCTTCTCAGGTCCCGGGCCTGTCTCTGCGCCAGTCGTGGAGGCAGGCCCGTCGCCGTCTTGCCTGAACCATGAACGTCCCCTGACACTGCCCTCATCAGCGGAGGAGGGAGGCTGCGGCATCCTGATCGTCATACCGGGGGAGTACGCCGCCCGCACAGGGAGCACCTGATCGTCAGTCCGGAACCCAAAGGGAACCCGGTCAGGAGCAGCAAAAGGCCAGACCCGGCAGTCGCCACCACGTGCGCGCTGCCGGTCTTCATGCATTGAGCCGCGCCGCACGGGTGGACCCCGGAGGTTCCCCGTGGAGATCCTGATGACCCCCTGGCTCGGCACACCCGCCTGGATGTGGCTGATGTTCCTGACCGTCGTGGCCGCGCTGCTCGCCTTCGACCTGGGCGTCCTGACGCGCCGCCGCGCCCGCCGCGCCGCCGAGCAGGGCGAGGAGCAGACGATCAGCGTCGCCAGCAGCCTGAAACTGAGTGCCTTCTACATCGTCCTGGCGCTGATCTTCGGCGCGTGGATCTGGTCCACGCTGGGTGCCGAGAGCGGCATGGCGTACCTGACCGGCTTCGCCGTCGAGAAGGCCCTGGCGCTCGACAACGTGTTCGTGATCAGCATCATCTTCGCGGCGCTGGCCATCCCCCGGCACCTCCAGCACCGCGTGCTGTTCTGGGGCATCCTGGGCGTCATCGTCCTGCGCGGCATCATGATCGGTCTGGGCGCGGCGCTCGTCACGCAGTTCGACTGGATCATGTGGATTTTCGGCGCGTTCCTGCTGCTGACCGGCGTGAAACTGCTGTTCACGAAGGGCGGCCACGACCAGGCGCCCGACCTGGACCGCCACCCGGTCGTGCGGGCCCTGCGGCGCGTCATGCCGATCAGTCCCCGCCTGGACGGGCAGAAGTTCCTGACCCGCCAGCCCGACGCGCAGGGTCGCGTCCGGGTGCACGCCACGCCGCTGCTGCTGGCCCTGCTGATGGTCGAGTTCGCGGATCTGGTGTTCGCCGTGGACAGCATCCCCGCGATCTTCGCGATCACGCAGGACCCGTTCATCGTGTACACCAGCAACATCTTCGCGATCCTGGGCCTGCGCGCCCTGTACTTCGCGCTGGACGCGCTGATTCACCGCTTCAGCGCCCTGAAGCCCGCGCTGGCGCTGGTGCTGGTGTTCATCGGCGGCAAGATCTTCTACAACCAGTTCTACGGCAAGCTCGACCCGGCCATCAGCCTGGGCGTGACCCTGGCGATCCTCGCGGGCGGCGTGCTCGTCAGCCTCTGGCGCACCCGTGGCGCCGCCCAGGCCGCCGACTGATGCAGGGCGCACAGCAGGGCTGGAGGATGGGGGCAACGTTCATCCTCCAGCTCCGGTTTTCCCTTACCCGCCCTGGAGGTACAGGAACGCCTCGGGCAGCGCCTCGCGCCACGTCACCCAGTTGTGCCCGCTGGGGTACTCGCGGTACTGATGCTCCAGGCCCAGGTCCGCGAACAGGGCCGCCATGCGGCGGTTCGGGCCGGTCAGCCACTCCAGCGTCCCGGTGTCCAGGCTGGTCGTCAGGTGCGTGGGCGGATTCGCGAGCAGTTCGTCCAGCAGACACTCCCCGGCGGTGGTCGTGTCGATCACCCCGTCCCGGGTCGCGCCGGGCCGCGCGATGAACGCCCCGCTGTGCGCCGCCACGCGACTGAACAGCTCCGGGTGCCGCGCGCCCAGGAACAGGCTGATCAGGCCGCCCAGGCTCGCGCCCCACAGGCCCCGCACGGACGCCGTGACCAGTTCGCCCTCCACGCGCGGCATGACCTCGGTCGTCAGGAACTCCAGGTAGCGGGGGTTCAGGTAGTACTCCTCGTTCCGGTCGCCCGGCTCCACGAACGCAAACGCCGCGCCCGGCGCCAGCCCGGCCTCCACGGCGCGGTCCATCACGTCCCCCAGCTTCCCCGTGCGGTAGAACGCCACGCCGTCCTGCACGTAGTACACCGGCAGCGGCCCGCCCGCGTACCCGTGCGGGGTGTACACGATCACCCGGCGCGTCCCGGGAAACACCGTGCCCTCCCAGGTCAGGCGGTGCGCCGTGCCCTTCAGGGTCGCGTCCGGCGCCTGCCACAGCGGGTGCCGCGCGTACTCGCCCACCACTGCCGCGCGCGGGTACGGCCACCACGGATTCAGCGACCGCTGCGCGTTGTCCGGGTCCGCGAACGCCTCACCCGCCGCGTCCACCCACGCGTACTCCACCCACGCCCCGCGCGGCAGCCTCAGGCGCAGCGGCGCGCCGTCCACCACCGGGATCGGCTCCCGCTTGCGCCAGTCCGTCACGTCCCCGATCAGCCCTGCGGCACCTGCCGGAGGCGAGAACGTCACCCACTGCCCATCCACCGAAACAGCCATGCCCGCAAGTGTACGGCGAGGGGGTTGTAGGCAGTGGGTTGTGGGCAGTGGAGTCGTGCGTGATGGAGGTGACACGTCGGCCCTGACAGCGGTTTCCAGTTCCATTGAAGGGCCAACACCACGCCCTTCAATTCCACTTCCAACCGCTGGTGTTGTCAGGTGCTCGCTCCGCTCGTTCAGGAGTATTGAAGGGCACCTTCAATACTCCTGAATTCTGCTTTGACTTGCACACCAAAGGAAGCGGGCCGACGTGTCATGCACGCCAGCCCACTCCCCACTGCCTACTCCCCAATCACTCGCTGCGGTCGGGCGCGGCGGGCGTCACGAGCCCCTGGGTGCTGCTGTAACTGCGGTACTGGTCGCGCAGCTCACGCTTAAGGATCTTGCCGGTCGCGCCGATGGGGATGCTGTCGGTCAGGACGGTCGCGTCGGGCAGCCACCACTTCGCGAAGCGCGGCGCGATGAAGCTGATCAGTTCGTCGTGCGTGACGCTCTGGCCGGGCCTGGGCGTCACGACGGCCAGTGGGCGCTCGTCCCACTTGGGGTCGTCCATGGCGATCACGGCGCACAGGTTCACGGCCGGGTGGGCCATGATCGCGTTTTCCAAGTCCACCGAGCTGATCCACTCGCCGCCGCTCTTGATCAGGTCCTTGGCGCGGTCCTGGATGTGCATGTATCCGCGGTCGTCCAGCGTGGCGATGTCGCCCGTGTCGAACCACTGCTGGCCGTCCAGGTCGAAGAAGTTGCTCTGGCCCTCGCCCTTGAAGTAGCTGCTGGCCACCCACGGCCCGCGGATGATCAGGCGGCCCATGGTCTTCCCGTCGTGCGGAAGGCGCTGGCCCTGGTCGTCCAGCACGTCCAGTTCGATCAGCGGCACGGTGCGGCCCTGCTTGGCGCGCAGGGCGAAGCCCTCGTCGCTGCTGGGGTCCACGCCGTGCGGGACGCCGCTGGCGGTGCCCAGGGGGTGCGTCTCGGTCATGCCCCAGGCCTGCAGCAGCGCCAGATTGTGGCGGGTCTGGAAGGCGCGGATCATCGCCTCGGGCGCGGCGCTGCCCCCCACGATCAGGCGTTCCAGGCCGCCCAGTTCGTACGGCTGCCCGGCCTGCGCGGCGCGGTCCAGTTCGGCCAGCAGGCCCATCCAGATGGTGGGCACGCCCGCCGTGATCGTCACCGCCTCGTCCTGAAGGAGCGTCGCGACGCTGCGGCCGTCCGCGAACACCCCGGCGTACACCTGCTTGGCGCCGTACATCGCGCAGGTGTACGGTAGGCCCCACGCGTTCACGTGGAACATCGGCACGATCGGCAGGACACTGTCGGCCTCACCGACGTTCAGGGCGTCCTTCGGGGCGCTGGCCAGCGAGTGCAGCACCGTGCTGCGGTGCGTGTACACGACGCCCTTGGGGTTGCCGGTCGTGCCGCTCGTGTAGCACATGGCGGCCGCGTCCCGCTCGTCCAGGTCGGGGTAGCGGGTCAGGGCCTCGCTCTCCTGCACGAAGGTGTCGTAGTCCTGCACGCCCGGCAGCGGGATGGGCTGCGGCGTGGGCCCCAGCACCAGGATGTGCTCCAGCTGCGGGCACGCGGCCTTCAGGGCGGGGATCATCGCGGCGAACACGTTCTCGATGAGCAGCACGCGGTCCTCGGCGTGGTTCAGGATCCAGGCGATCTGCTCGGGGTGCAGGCGGATGTTCACGGTGTGCAGCACCAGCCCCGCGCTGGGCACGCCCAGGTACGCCTCCAGGTGCCGGAAGGAGTTCACGGCCAGCGTCGCCACCCGGTCCCCCTTCCCGAGGCCCAGGCCCAGCAGGCCCCCCGCGAGGCGCCGGGCGCGGTCGGCGACCTGCCCGTACGTGGTGCGGTGCTTGTGCGGCACGGGATTGCCCTGCTCGTCGCGCCCCGCCACGAGGAGACTGACGACCTCGCGGCTGGCGTACTGCGTGCGGATGCGTTCCAGAATGGTCGGCACGGTCAGTTGAACGTCCATCATGTTGCCCTGCATGAACACCTCCGTGATGCGCCCGAGAACGCGGTGACAGGTTCACCGCCGGGCCCACCGGTTCACTGTGAATGCCGGAAGTATAGGCAAAATTGAACCCGGCTCAGTCAGCAGGCCCACGGGGTGCCACGAACGGGGCGGCGGCTCCGGCGACCGTCCATGTCCGTGACCCGTACCCTGGCCCCCCGCCTCCGGGGTGCCCCTGCGGCGCTGCCCGGACCACCGAGTCGGCGTTCTCGGGCTACTGGCCCAGCAGGTACAGTTCGAGGATCTGCACGGCGGCCGCCTCGTCCTCGTCCTGCGCGCCGAGGTCGCGGGCGCGGCGGGTGGTGAAGCGTTCGTCCTGGTAGATCACGCGGTAGCCCTTCTCGGTCAGGACGCGCCCGAAGGCCTGCACGCGGTCCGCGCTGGGACTCTGCGCGCCGTCGGTCCGCAGCGGCAGCCCCAGCACGAGCTGCTGCGCGCCGGTCTCCTCGACCTTCAGCCGCACGGCCTTCAGGTCCAGTGGGAGGCGCTTGCGGTCCACGCTGCCGCGCCCGAAGGCGAGCCGCCCGGCGCTGACCGCGAAGCCGATGCGGTGCTTGCTGACGTCCAGCGCCAGCGTGACCGGCACGGTGGTCGGCGCTGGACCCTGCGCGTCGTCGGGGGTGGGAGCGCTCATGCGCCGGAGTGTAGCAAACGGCCCCCGGCGGCCAAACGCGCGTTAGGCTGATGGGCATGAGCGAAGCCGTGATCACCGAAACCACCCAGGCCGGGGTGCGCACCCTGACCCTGAACCGCCCGGACAAACTGAACGCCGCGAACGACGCCCTGCTGCTGGCCCTGACGGACGCCCTGCGCCGCGCCGACGCGGAGGACAGCGTGCGCGTGGTCGTCATCACCGGGGCCGGGCGGGGCTTCTGCGCCGGGCAGGACCTCGGGGACGTGTCGGGCCGCGACATGACCTTCACCGAGCACCTGAACCACACCTACAACCCCCTGATCCGCACCATCCGTAGGCTGAACAAACCCGTGATCAGCGCCGTGAACGGCGTCGCGGCGGGCGCCGGGGCCAGCCTCGCCCTGGCCGGGGACATCCGGTTGTGGGCGCAGGGCGCCAGCCTGATCGAGGTGTTCTCGAACATCGCGCTGGTGCCGGACTCGGGCAGCACGTGGTTCCTGCCGCGCCTCGTCGGGTACCACCGCGCCTTCGAACTCATGGCGCTGGCCGAACGCGTCCGCGCCGACGACGCGCTGCGCCTGTGCCTGTGCGAACAGGTCTTCCCCGACGACACCTTCCGCGCGGACGTGCAGGCCTACGCCGAACGCCTCGCCGCGCGGCCCGCGAACGCCCTGAAGCTGACCAAGCAGGCACTGGTGTTCGCGCAGACCAGCACCCTGGACGAGGCCCTGGATCAGGAGGCCGCGCTGCAACAGATCGCCGGGGACCACTGGGAACACGAGGAAGGCGTGACGGCCTTCAAGGAAAAACGCCCCGCGCAGTTCGTGCGGGACGCGAAGTAAGGGGGAAGTGGGGAGGAGGGAGTGGGTGGGGTCTTCGCGCGGACGCTGCTGACCATCACCCATCACCCGGTCACTTCTCCAGCGGGTCGGGGTTGCGGCTGGCGGCCTTGCCTTCCTCGATCATGTTGTCGTGGCGGGCCATGCTGTCGCGCGCGGCCTCGTTGCCCATGCTGGCGGTGGCGTCGCCGGGAACGATCTTCTCGTCGCTGTGCTGCACGGTCGGGTCGGGCGTGGTGGGTGTGCGGTCGTCGCTCATGTGGACCTCCGGGGTCTGGGTGGGGTGGGGGACGCTGGCGGGCACGGTGGGTTCCGTGCGGGCCGGGCTGGACGTGAACGTGGGCCAGTTGCTGCCCGCGGCGGGCGCGACGGGGGTGGTGACGGGGGCCGTGGGCGCCGCCGGCGTGACGGAGGACGGGGCTGGCGTCGTCGCCGCGGGCGCGCCCGGGGTCGTGGCGGGCTCGTCGTGTTCGCCGAGTTCCTCGATCAGGCGTTCACGGGCGCGGATCTCCTCCTCGACGCGGCGGATGTCGTCCTGCACGCCTCTCAGGACGTCCTGGTCGGCCCCGGCGTGGTACGAGCGGCCCAGGCGGCCGTACAGCGCGTCGAGTTCACGGCCCAGGCTGAAGATCTCCACGCGCAGCCGCGTGGTGGACGCGACCTCCTCGCCGCGGCGCTGTACCCGCTCGGCGCCCTTCTTCACGGTGCTGAGAATGTTGTCGAGCATGCCCACCAGTCTGCACCGCCGCGCGGGCGGCAGGGGTGAGGCCCGGCTTGGGTGTCCCTCCACCTTCTGCCAACCTGCGCGTTGCTAGAGTGGACGCATCATGAACGCCGCCGAGACCAGAGCGCTGCTGGGCGCCCTGCGCGCCGCCCACGCCCGGGGCCAGCGCGCCGCGATCGCCACTGTCGTGGGCGTGCGGGGCAGCGCCTACCGCCGCGAGGGCACCCGCATGCTGATCCTCGACGACGGCGCGCAGGTGTGCATGCTGTCCGGCGGCTGCCTGGAGGCCGAGGTGGTCGAGGTCGCGCTGGACGTGATCCGCACCGGCGACAGCGCCCTGACGCACTACGACCTGTCGGAGGACGCCACCTGGGGCCTGGGGATCGGCTGCGGCGGCAGCGTGGACGTCCGCGTGGAACGCGTGGACCCGGACGACCCGGTCACGGCGGCGTGGCTGGGGGCGCTGGAGTCCGGGCAGAAGGCCGCGCTGATCGTGCCCCTGAGCCCCGGCGCGGGGCGCCTGCTGGTCACCCCGGACGGGGCGGCGCTGGGGGACCTGCGGGCCGACCTGCGGCCCTTCGCGCTGGCCGCCGCCCGCGAGCGCCTGACGCACCTGGAACCGCGCGCCGCGACCCTGACCGCACCGGACGGCTCGGCGGTGTTCGTGGACGTCAGCACCCCGCCGCCGCAGCTCGTGCTGTACGGCGCCGGGCACGACGCCATACCCCTGGCGGCGCAGGCGCACGCGCTGGGCTACGACGTGCACGTCATCGACCCGCGCGGCGCGTACCTCACGCCCGGCCGCTTTCCCGGCGCGACCCTGCACGCCCTGGCCCCCGAGGATCTGGGCGCCTTCACGCCGGGCGAGCGGGCGCACCTGATCGTCATGAACCACCACATCGACCGCGACCGGGTGTGCCTCGCGCACGCGCTGCAGTCCGGCGCGCCGTACGTGGGCGTGCTGGGGCCGCGCAGCCGCGCGCTGGACCTCCTGAGCGCCCTGGACGCAGAGGGGGTGACCTTCACGCCCACGCAACTGTCACGCCTGCGCTCCCCGATCGGCCTGCGCCTGGGCGCCGAGGCCCCCGAGGAGGTCGCGCTGAGCATCCTGGCGGAACTCATGGCGTGGCGGCGCGGGTACGACGGATCGTTCCTCAGCGGGCACGCGGGCCGCATCCACCACGAACCCACGCACCCGGTCACGCCGCCCCTGGATGCCGGGCCGGAACCCGTCACCGGCGCGGGAACGTCCCCCACGCGGTAAACACCCTGCCCGCCGGGGGGCTGCTGTACTGCGGCATGACCCGCACAACCAGTGACACCACCCCCGAACTGGAGCTGTCCACGGAGACGTTGCCCACCGAGGACCTGCCGGTCACGGACCTCAGCGACCTGCGGCCCGACGCGCCCATCCTCGCGCCCATCTTCCGGGAGTTCGGGGGCCGCCCGCGCTTCAACGGTCCGGCCGTCACCCTGCGCGTGCCCGGCCACAACCCGCTGGTGCGCGAGGTGCTCGGTCAGCCCGGCGAGGGCCGCGTGCTCGTCGTGGACGGCGGCGGGAACCTGGACTGCGCGCTGCTGGGCGGGGAACTGGGCGAACTGGCGGTCGCGGGGGGCTGGGCGGGCGTGATCGTGAACGGCTGCGTGCGCGACACCAGCGAACTGGCGCAGTTGAACCTCGGCGTGCGCGCCCTGGCCGCCCACCCGCGCCGCAGCGGCAAGGAGCGCCTCGGTGAACGCGACGTCCCCGTCAGCTTCGCGGGCGTGACCATCCACCCTGGCGACGCCGTCCACGCCGACGAGGACGGCATCCTGATCCTCCCCGCCTGACGGGGACACCCGGGGGCGCGCCACGCGGTACGCTGCCGGGCATGACCGCCCCCGACCCCACCCCGCGTCCCGAGGCGCCGCCCCGCCGCCGCCCACTGTGGGTGGCCGCCGGGTTCCTGCTGACCGGACTGGGCGTGCTGGGCCTGCTGCTCCCCGGCTTCCCCGGCACCGTGTGGTTCGTGCTGGCCGCCGCCGCGTTCTCACGGGGCGACCCCCGCTGGGAGGCTTGGCTGCTCTCCCGCCCCGTCGTGGGCGCGCTGGTGCGCGACTACCGCGCGGGGCTGGGCATGCCGCTGCGGGCCAAGTGGATCGCCTGCACCTGCATCGCGGTGGCGGTGGCGTTCAGCCTGCCGCGCATTCCCGTCCTGATCGGACAGGTCGCGTGGGTGCTGGTGGGACTGGCGGGCGTGGCGTACATCACCATGAAGATTCCCACGCGCCGCGACCCGCCCCGCGGCGCGTAGACTCGGCGCATGCTTCAGGGTGTCCTCGCCCGGCTGGACGACGCCGGGAACCACGTGCCGCGCTTCACCGCGCCCCGCTGCCTCCTCGAACGGCAGGCGGTGGGCGGCTGCGACGCCTGCCATACCACCTGCCCTCACGACGCCATCACGTTCGGCATGCTGGGCAGCAGCATCCAGATCGACCCGGACCTCTGCACCGGCTGCGGCCTGTGCGTGCAGGTCTGCCCCAGCGGCGCCCTGGAATACAACCTCGAACCGGCCCTCCAGAGCGTGCGTGACCAGCAGGACCTCGCGCAGCGCGCCGCGCCGGACGCCAGCCTCACCTGCGCCCGCAGCGGCGCCGGCGGCCCCAGCCTGCCGTGCCTGGGCCGCGTCACCCCGGCCCTGCTGTCCGCCGCCGGTGCGTGGGGCGCGCCCCTGGCCCTCATCCACGGGGACTGCGCCGCGTGCCCCGTCGGCGCTCCCGACGTGCCCGAACGGCTGGAACGCGTGCTGGACACCGCGCAGGCCCTGCGCGCCCCCACCCGGAAACCCGCGCAGGTCACCGTCCGCCCCGCCACGCCGGAGGACGCCAGTCGCTCCCTGACCGTCTCGCGGCGCGGCGCGTTCGGCGCCCTGTTCCGCGTGGGCAAGCAGCACCTCGCGCAGGGCATCCCCGAGAGTCCCCTCCCGTTCGTGGACTGGAGCGTCCCCGAGGACCGCACCCCCCAGGAATGGACGTGGCGCGCCCGCAGCCTCAAACCCACCCCGCCCGAGGGCGCCGCCATCCCCTGGCCCGCGCCGCTCGTGGACGACACCTGCATCGACTGCCCCGTCTGCGCCAACGTCTGCCCGACCGACGCCATCACCCGCGACCTGCAACCCGACGGCGGCGTGCACCTCCTGCTGAACCTCGGCGCCTGCACCGGCTGCATGGCCTGCCTGCACTCCTGCCCCCCACAGGCCATCCACGCCCAGACCCACTGGCGCCCCGCCGCGTTCACCGCGCCCCTGCTGCTGCGCGAGAGCGACAGCGTGATGTGAAGGGGGGAAGTGGGTTGTGGGGAGTGGGTGGCCTTGACGCGGGCGGGTGCGCCACACAGATGCTGTTGACCATCAACCATCAGCCATCAGCCATCAGCCATCAACGGAGAACGCCGCCCCAGGTCACCCGGGGCGGCGTTCTGGGGCGCTGTTCAGTCGGCGGCGGGGACGAGTTCCGCCTCTCGCTGCGTGACGTGCGCCCCGAGGCCCTGGAGGCGCTCGGCGAGGCGTTCGTAGCCGCGGTTGAGGTACTGCACGCCGTCGATGACGGTGTCCCCCTCGCAGGTGAGGCCCGCGATGAACAGCGCCGCGCCCGCGCGCAGGTCGGCGGCCTTCACGGGCGCGGAACGCAGCGCGCCGCCCTGGATGATCTGCGTGTACCCGCTGACCGTGATGGTCGCGCCCATGCGGTGCAGTTCGGCCACGTGCGTCAGGCGGTCGGGGTACACGGGGTCCTGCACGACGCTGGTGCCGGGAATGGTGGCCAGCAGCGCGCTCATCTGGGGTTGCAGGTCGGTGGGGAAGCCCGGGTAGCTCTGGGTGGTGATGTTCACGGGCTTCAGGTCGCGCCCCCTGGCGTCCACCGTGACGCTCAGGCCGTCCTCGGTGACGTCGGCGCCGATCTCCTGCAGCTTGCCGATCACGGCGCGCAGGTGGTCGGTGCGGACGTTGTTCACGGTGAAGCGGCTGCGGGTCGCGGCGGCCAGCAGCATGAACGTCCCGGCCTCGATGCGGTCGGGAATCACGCGGTACTCCCCGCCGCGCAGCGCCGCGACGCCCCGGATGGTCAGGGTGTGCGTGCCCGCCCCCTGGATATCGGCGCCCAGGTGGTTCAGGAACTCGATGAGTTCCACGACGTCCGTGTCGATGCTGGCGTTCTCCAGCGTGACCACGCCGTCACCGAGGGTGGCGGCCAGGATGGCGTTGTGCGTGCCGCCCACTGTGAGCAGTTCGAAGATGAACTGCCCGCTGAGGCTGCCCGTGCGCTGCGCGTCGAAGTTACCGTTGTCCTCGTGCACGTCCACGCCCAGGGCACGCAGCGCCTTGACGTGCTGGTCGACCGGGCGGGGCCCCCAGGCGCAGCCGCCGGGCATGGACACGGTGGCGCGCCCGGCGCGGGCCAGGATGGCGCCCATCACGATGAAACTGGCGCGCATCTTGCTGACCAGCGCGTAGGGCGCGTCGGTATGCAGGATCTCCGGGGTGTGCAGCTCCAGGCTGTTCTCGCCCACCCAGGCGTGGTGCGTGCCCAGGTGCGCCATGAGGTCCAGGATGGTGCGGACGTCGCTCAGGCGCGGCACGCCGTGCAGCGTGACCTTCTCGCGGGTCAGCAGGGTGGCGACGATGACGGGCAGCGCGGCGTTCTTGCTGCCCTGAACGGTGATCTGGCCGCTCAGTGGGCGGCCGCCCTGGACGTGCAGTGGGGTCAGGTGCATCTTGGTTCCTTTCAGCAGGCGGGCCGCGCCGGGCGCGCCGTGGGGGTCGGTGGAGTGGGCCGGACAGTGCGCGGCATGGGTGCATGTTACACATCTTGCTCACCGGTCGTCCATACTGACCATACAGGCCACCCCGGCACGCTGGATGAGCGGCGGGGTGCGCCTGGAGTCACGTGCGGCTCATGTTGAGGGGCCTTCGGGGAGCGTGCTACGCTGCCCGCACGGACTCGGCCACACCACTGCCGCCCCCCGCGGCGGCGCGGCGTGGCCCCGTTTCAGGAGAGGCATGCCCAAGAAGGAACGCAAACGGCTCCAGGTGGTGATCAGCGACGAGCAGGACGCCCTGCTGACCCGCACCGCCTACGAACTGTCCAGCCCCGAACGCCTGATCAGCAAGAGCGAGGTCGTCCGGCTGGCCATCGAGAAGATCGCCCGCGAACTCGGCGAGGGCGAGAACCTCGAACAGTACCGCTCCATCCTCGAACACGACTCCGTCGCCGACGACACCTGACCCCGGCAGGCCGCGCCACGCCCAGGGACCCCCGGGCGGCGCGGCCCAGCCGCGTGACAAGGGCTCCGAGTGAATGGCTGACAAAGCCACTGGGTTCGAGCGGACTCGCAGAGCTGCGCAGCAGAGCGAGTGGGAGAACAACGGGTTCCGATCTGTTCAAGAAACAAACGGCATCCGTATGATACGGTTTCCGTTTGTTTCTTGAACAGATCGGAAAATCACCGATCTGCCAACTCCACGCCCGGAAACCGTTTTTCTCCTCCTCGCTCCGCTCGGGTTGAAAGTTTTTGCAAACCTTTCAACCGGAATCCGTATGACATGGGCGCAGGAGCGTGTGGCCGCGGTAAACAACCGCTGTCAGGTGTCCGCTCTGCCCGATTCGGCGGGCCTGAAGGACTCCCTCAGGACCTCTGAATGCTGCCAGCGGTGCTCCGGGGAGAGATCGCGCTTGGGGTGGTCAGCGGGCGGGCGCCAGGGCGTTCAGGCCCAGCACGCGCCGCGCCCCGACGAACCGCGGCCCCCAGTACCGGTCGGCACGCAGGCGATCCACCGTCACGCGCCCCTGGTACGAGTTCGCGCTGATGAACTGATCCTCGCCCAGGTAGATGCCCACGTGCGAGACGCGTCCGGCGCCCTCGGTATCGAAGAACACCAGATCGCCCGCCTCCAGCGCGTCGCCCGGAACGGCCAGCCCCGCGCGGGCCTGCTCGGCGCTCGTGCGGGGCAGGGTCACGCCCAGCGGCGTGAACACCTGCAGCACCAGACCGCTGCAGTCTGTCCCGGCGCGGGTCACGCCGCCGAACACGTACGGGGTGTTCAGCAGGCTCAGCGCGGCGGTCCGCCAGTCGCCCGCCAGGGTGGGCGCCCCCCCCGGAGCCTGACCGGGCAGGGACTGCCCCGACTGAGCCTGAGCGACCTGGGGCGGACTGCTCTGGGTCTGCGAGCGCGGCATGGGACTGACCGGCTGGAGGACCGGCGTGACCTGCGCGGGGCTGACCGGCTGGAAGGGCGACGCGCCGGCCGGTGCTGCCGCTGGCGCCGGGGTGGGGGAGAGCGGCGCCGCGAGCGCACCCGCCGGGAGGGTCAGGACCTGCCCGGCCCGCAGGGACGCGCCGGGTGTCAGGCCGCTGGCGGCACTCAGGGCGTCCACCGTCACGCCGAACCGGCGCGCCAGGGCGTACAGCGTGTCGCCGGGCTGCACCGCATACGTGACGGGCAGGAGGCGCAGGCGCAGCACCTGCCCCACCCGCAGCTCTGGGCTGCTCAGGCCGTTCAGGGCCAGCAGCTCCGCGACGCTCAGGCCCGCGCGGCGGGCCAGACTGAACGCCGTGTCGCCCGGCTGCACCGTGACGGTGTCCGGCCCGCCCGTTACGGCCAGGGGCGCCGAGGTGGCGTCCGTGAAGACCGCCTGAGCGTCCGCGCCGCCCACGAGGAGCGCGCCGAGCAGCAGACAGACGGGCAGGGAGCGGAAATCAGGCATGAGAACAGGGCGCACCGTGAGAAACCGGTGAACAGCAGCGGGAACTCCGCGCACCGTAACACGCCCCCCCCGGGCCTGCAAGACCACCCCCGCCGACCGGCCCGCCCCCCGGGCGCAGTCCCGCCAGTGGGAACGCCCACATGGGCCGGGCCAGGCGCGGGCGTATGGTGGGCGGGTGATCGCCCGCACCCAGGCGTGGGGCGCGCGCACCTTCAGCGCCCTGCGACACCCCCACTACCGCCGCTACTGGTTCTCGCAGCTGCTCTCCCTGGTCGGCTCGTGGATGCAGGCCACCGCGCAGCAGTACCTCGTGCTGGAACTGTCCGGCGGCAGCAGCGCCGCGCTGGGCTGGGTGACGGTCGCGCAGTTCCTGCCCAGCCTGCTGCTCTCGCTGTTCGCCGGGGCCGTGATCGACCGCGTCCCGCGCCGCCGCGTGCTGCTCGCCACGCAGCTGACCCTGCTGGTCACCGCCACCGCACTGGCCGTCACCACGCATCTGGGCGCCGTCACTCTGCCGCTCGTCATGCTGATCGCGTTCATCAGTGGCACCGCGAACGCCTTCGACATGCCCGCCCGCCAGAGCATGGTCGTGGACTTCGTGCCCCGCAGCGACGTCCCGAACGCCGTGGCGCTGAACAGCCTGTCGTTCAACGTGAGCCGCACGCTGGGTCAGGCGCTGTTCGGCGTGGTCGCCGCGCTGGGCGTCACGCTGCTCGCGGGCGGCAACAGCGAGAATATCTCGCGGCTGGCGCTGCCCTTCTACCTGAACGTCGCGTCGTTCTTCGTGGTGCTGTACGTGATCGCCACGCTGCCCTTCCCGGCCCGCGACTTCGGGCCGCGCGGCAGCATGCTCGGCGACGTGAAAGAAGGCCTGCGCTACGTGCGCGCCACGCCCGCCGTGCGCAACGTCATGCTGCTCGTCGGCGCCCTGAGCCTCACCATCATCAACTTCAACGTGATCATCCCCTACTACGCCCGCGTGGTCTTCGGCGCGCGCGAGGCGACCTTCGGCGCGCTGTCCGCCGCGTTCGGCATCGGCGCGATGGCCGGCGCACTCTGGCAGGCCAGCCGCCCCAACCCCCTGCGCAACCTGCGCCTCGGCGCGCTCATCCTGATCGCCAGCGCCGTCCTGCTGGCCCTCACCCCCGGCCCCACCCTGGCCTTCCCGGTCCTCGCCGCGTGCGGGTTCGGCATGCTCAGCCTGCTCGTCAGCGCCAACAGCACCGTGCAGCTCACCATCCCCGACGCGCTGCGCGGCCGCGTCATGAGCCTGTACTCCTTCGTGCTCGTCGGCATGGGCCCCCCCGGCGCCCTGATCGCCAGCACCCTGATCAGCCGCGACTGGATCCTCGGCCCCCGCGCGGGCCTGATCACCCTGGCCGCCCTGGGCCTGATCGCCGTGCTGCTCCTGTGGACGCGCCTGCCCCGCCAGCTCGACAAACCCGCCGGAGACGACTGATACGGATTCCGTTTGTTTCATTGACAGACCGGAACACCACCGATCTGTCAACTCCACGTCCGGAACCCGTTTTTCTCCTCCTCGCGTCCGCTCGGGTTGAAAGGTTGGCCAACCTTTCAACCGGAGTCCGTATGACACAGACGGAATCCGTATGACACAGACGGAATCCGTATGACACGACTCGCGGGTCCGGCCTGAGAGGCAGGGTCGGTGAGGACCCGGTAGGCCACTGGGCCCATGCGCGCCGGACCTCATGCCGGATACAACCGGGTATGAACGTCCACACCGCCGCGCGACTGGCCGGAGTAGTCCTGGCGGCGCCCATCCACGGTCACCGGGTCCTGATGTCGCGACCTGACCGACTGGCACTCCAGGTGACCACCACTGGAGGCCGGTTCGTCCTCAAGCTGGAGGAGGCCGGAGATGGCCTGACCCGCGAGGTGGCCGCGCGGACGTTCCTGCGGGCGCGAGGCTTTCCCGTGGCGGCGCCCGTGGCCCGTGGCGCTGACGGCTGGACATGGTTGCTGCTGCCGTGGGTGGACGGACTGCCCCTGACAGGCGAGAGTCCCCTGGCGGCCCAGCGGGCTGCAGGCGCGCTGCTCGCCCGGCTGCATGCCGTGCCCGGCGAGCGGCCCCCACCGCAGCAGCAGACCTGGGACGCCTGGATGCTGGGCTGGCTGCGGCACGCCCTGACGTACTGGCTGGGCACCGGGCTGGCCCCGCAGGACGCCGCCGGACGGCTGAGCCGCTGGTGGCGGACCATGGAGCCGCTGCTGGCCTCACGGGGGCGACAGACCATCCTGTTCGACGGAAAGCCCGAACACCTGCTGGTGACAGGCGACGATCAGGTCGCGCTGATCGACGTGGAGGACCTGCGCTCGGGTGACGGCCTGATGGATCTCGCCGTGATCGCCCTGCACGAGCCCGCCACGCTGCCGGGCGTGCTGCCGGGTACGCGACCCTGAACGCGCAGGAGGACACGCTGGTGGCGTTCTACATCCTGCTGCGTGCCCTCGCGGCGGCCGAATGGGACGAGACCCGGCTGGGGGGGCGGCAGCGGGACCGCTTGCTTCAGGTGGCGGCCCGGTCCCTCCCCGCCTGAGCACCGGCCAATCTGCCCGCGCCTGCCAGCGGAGGTCCGTCCGCCCACGCGGAACCCTGAACGCGGTGTAAGGACCGCGCGGGCGGCAGGCTGGTATCCTGCGCGCATGGCTTCAGACCGCAATCCTGACACGTCGCACGCGCTGACCTGGGCGCTGATCGTGATTGCCCTGGGCGCGATCATCGGGATTGGCACCGCCGCCGCCCTGCTGGCCCGCAAGGACCGCCCGCTGCCCGACGATCCCGACGCGCCGCTGTTCATCTGAGCGCGGCACCTGAACGGGGCACCCCTCTACGTCAGAGGTGGTGCCCCGCTGGCATTCGTGGGTTCTAGAACGGCCAGATGCGCGGGATGATCAGCAGCGACACCACGAAGGTCAGCAGGGTCAGGCCCGCGCCGACCCGCACGAAATCCAGGAAGGTGTAGCGGCCCGGGCCGTACACGAGCATGCAGGACGGTTCCAGCGGCGTGATGAAGGAGTTGCTGGCCGCGACCGTGATCCCGATGATGAACGGCCGGGGGTCGTAGCCCAGCGCCTTGGCAGTGCCGATGGCCAGGGGCAGCATGACGAGGGCCGCCGCCTGGTTGCTCATGGGTTGCGTCAGGGCGACCGTCACCACGAACAGCGCCGCGAGCAGCCCGTACGGTCCGAGGGGTTCCAGCACGCCGGACAGCGCGCCGGTCAGGACCTTCGCGGCGCCGGTCGTCTCGAACGCCGTGCCGAAGGCCAGCATGCAGGCCACGAGCACGATGACCGGCCACTCGACCGCGCCGTACGCCTCCTCGGGGGTGATCAGGCGCAGCGCGAGACTCAGGGCGACGGCGACCACGACCGCCACGCCCAGCGGCACGACGCCCAGCCCGCCCAGCAGCACCGCGCCCGCGAACAGCAGCACGGCCAGCGGGGCGCGTTTCAGGTCGCTCTGGCGTTCGGTCAGGTCGCCCAGCACGACCAGATGGTCGCCCAGCGCGTCGATGCGTTCGGCGCCGCCCTGCACGAGCAGCACGTCCCCGACCTGCACCCGCAGGCGGCCCAGCCGCTCGACCTGCCGGGCGCGGCGGTGCAGGGCCAGCACGGACGCCCCGTAGCGTTCGCGGAAGCGGGCCTCGCGCAGCGTACGGCCCAGCAGCGGCGACCCGGGCATCACGACCACCTCGACCAGCCGAACGTCCCCGCCGGTCTGGAGTTTCTGCTCGCTCTTGCTGACGATGCCCAGCGTGTTCTTCCCGGCCAGGATGCGCTCGGTGGGTCCCTCGACGGTCAGGGTGTCGCCCTCCAGCAGCCGGAAGCTGGCGGGCGGGGCGTACACGGTGTCCTCGCCGCGGCGCACCGCGACGACGGTCAGGCCGTGGTCGCGGCCCAGGCCGCTTTCCCGCAGCGTGACGCCCTCCAGCGCGCTGCCGGGCGCGACGGTCAGGTCCGCGAGGTACGCGCGCAGCGAGTCCTCCAGCTGCGCGTCCCGCGCGGGCAGCAGGCGCGGCGCGACGAAGAACAGGTACGCCAGCCCCATGATCGCCACCGGGACGCCCACCCAGGCCAGTTCGAAGAAACCCAGCGGTTTCTGCCCCGTGGCGGGCAGCGCCCCGGACACCACGAGGTTCGTGCTCGTGCCGATCAGGGTGATCGTGCCGCCCAGGATGCTCGCGAACGCCAGCGGCATCAGCGCGCGGCTGGCGGGAATCCCCGCGCGCCGCGCCATGCCCGCCACGACCGGCAGGAACACGGCGGTGGTGGCGGTGTTGCTCGTGAAGGCGCTGACGCCCGCCACGGTGCCCAGCAGCGCCCGCAGGGTGCCCGTCGCGCTGCGCGAGCGGCGGGCCAGCGCCGCGCCGATCCACTCGATCACCCCGGCGCGCAGCAGCACCCGCGTCAGGATGAACAGCGACGCCAGCGTGAGCACCGTGTCACTGCCGAAGCCCGCGAAGGCCTCCCTGGGCTTCAGCAGGCCGAACAGCAGCAGCGCCGAGAGCAGGCCGAGCGCCGTGACGTCCACCGGGAGCCACTCGGTGGCGAACAGCACCAGCGCGACCACGAACAGGATCAGGATCAGCGTGACGGGATCCACGTCAGCGCCCCCGCAGGCGTGACGGGAGGAGCGGACAGGGCAGAGGGGTCATCGCCCCCGATCATGCGGGCCGCGCCGGGTGGCCCGCATGAAGGTCTCTTTAATCCGCCTTGGCCGCGCCCAGCGCCAATCGCGTCAGCGCGCCCCGCAGGACCGCCACCGCGCGGTCGTACTCGGCCAGATCCAGCCGCTCCTCGGGCGTGTGGTCCAGCGCGCTGTCCCCCGGACCGTACGCCAGGGTCGGGACCGGCCAGTGGGCGGCGACCACGTTCATGTCGCTCGTGCCGGTCTTCACCTTGAACACCGGACTCCCGCCCTGCTCGCGGATCGCCACGCGGAACGCCCGCGTCAGCGCGTTGTCCTTGGGGTGCCGCACCGCCGTCTCGTGCCCCACGAAGGTCAGCTCCAGGCCATCCAGGTCGGCCAGCGCCGCGCGGATCTCGTCTTCGGCCTGCGCGGGACTCACACTGACCGGCAGGCGCAGCCCGAAGGTGCCCCACGCCCGCTGGTGCAGCCCGTCCGTGCCCGCCCCCAGGTCCTGAATGGTGGCCTGCACGCCGCCGAACACGCCGCCCGACTCCCCGGCCCCCGCCGCCCAGGCGCGCACGCGGAACCACGCCTCGGTCAGGTCGTCCCCGGCGCTGCTGCCGTCCCCGGCGGTGTGGAAGTTCTCCTTGACCGCCTGCGCCTTCACGACCAGCCGCCCCTTGTACCCCAGGGTCAGGCCCTCCCAGGCGCTCGGCTCGCCGATCAGGACCACGTCCGGCGTCAGCACCGTGCGGATGTGGCGCGCGCCCCGGCTGCTGGGCGCCTCCTCCTCGGTCGCACAGATCACCACGAACCGCGCCGCCGCCAGCGCCTCGTCCGGCAGGGTCGCCACGGCTGCCATGAACGCGCACAGCGGCCCCTTGGCGTCCACGCTGCCGCGCCCGTGCAGCACGCCCGCGTCGTCCACCCGCACGGGAATCTCGCCCGGCACGGTGTCCATGTGGCCCAGCAGCGCCACCGTCAGCGGCCCGCGCCCCCGCTCGCCCACCGCGTTCCCGGCCTCGTCCACGCGGGCCTCGAAGCCGCGCGCGGCCATCCAGCCCTGCAGGAACGCCGCGACCTCGGCCTCCTGCCCGGACAGCGAGGGGATCTCCACCGCGCGGATCAGCAGGTCACGGGCGTCCTGCACGGCACCGTCAGTCAACGTCCATCACGCCGGAGCCGTCCCCGACCGCGTGTGCGAGGCTGACGAGCAGGCGCGCGATGTCCGCGAGGCTCACCAGGGCGATCGTGCCCACGCCGCCCGCCAGCAGCGTCCACAGGCCCGCCGTCCGCTCGCCGCCCGTGAACTGGAAGACCGCCAGCGCCACCGCGCCCAGGAAGAGCACCACACCCAGCACCCGCAGGCGCCCAGGCAGGCCCGAGGCGAGGTCCGCCTGCCGCGCCAGGGTCGCCGCCGCGCCCGCCGAACCCCGCAGGGTCGGGGCCACCGGGGTCACCGTGGCCGCCGTGACCGGCGCCGGGGGGGCCGAGGTGGTGGCCGGGGCGGGCGCGGGCCGGGCCTCCGGGGCCCTGCTCAGGTCGGGTCCCTTCGGGTCGGGCCGGGTGGGGGAGAACGCCGACGAGGAGATCACGACCGGCGTGGGCGCGGGCCGCTCCTGCACCGCCGGGGCCGGGGCGTCCGGCACCGGGGTGGGGGCCGGGTCGGTGTGCACCGGGGACTGGAGGACCTGCGGTTCGGGCGCGTGCGCGGGCTGCGGGGCCGGACGCTGCGGTTCCGGCTGCGGCTCGGCCGTTCGGGGCGCCGGTGTCGCGGCCCGGGCAGGAGCGGGCGCGGGGGTGGGCGCCGGGGCGAAGGTCTTCGCGGCGTCCGGCTGCGGCAGCGGCGAGGTCGGCTGCTCCTTGGCTCGGGCGGTCGCGTCGCGCACCCCGCCGAAGAAGGTCTGCACCGCGCCCGGATCGAAGCCCAGCAGGCTGGCACTCAGGGCCGTCCCGGCGGGCGTCTCGACCCGCAGGGTGCCCTCCTGATCGCTGTGGATGCGGGTCAGGTCCCGCAGGGTCACGCGGCGCGTGCCGCCCGCATCCTGAAAGAGCAGCGTGTCGGGCGTCAGGACGAACAGGGCGTCCTCGCGCTCCAGGGCGCTCAGGGGGGCGTCGGTCAATCCAAGGTCACGCAGGGTCTGCGCGGCGCGGTCACTGGGCTGGGTCATGATCGGCTCCTTCCTCGGCGCCCGGAACGTCCGGCGCGCTTCACTGCGTCACAGCATAGCGGGCAGCGCCCGGCGCGGCGGAACCGCGCCACTCAACGTGAAGGGACGCCGCGCGCGCCTCTCACCCCGCCGCCCGCCCGCGCGGCCCAGACTGGGCGGCATGACCGACAACAGGTACGGGGACGCGCCCCTGGGCAAGAGCGTCGAGGAGATCGAGCAGGAGAGCGGCAACGTCGTGAACAGCCCCGCCACAGGTGAAGCCCGCCGCGCCGAGGAGGCGCCCGTCGTGCCCGCCCTGGTGACCGGCACGGGCAGCGGCGTGATCGCCGCCGTGCGCCCTGACGCGCTCATCGAGTCCGGTGACGACGCCGACGACGGCCGCGCCCGCGAGAACCGCGACGCCAGCGAAGAGAGCTGAAGCCGTTCCTGTCGGCGCGGCCCGGGTCCATGCCTGGGCCGCGCCGCTTTTCTGGACGGCCCCGCCCGGCGCGGCCGGGCACCCCGGTAAGCTGCGGGGCGTGACGAGTGCCGCCGACCCGACCCCCGTGACCGACGCCGCCCCCCGGGTGGGCGTGGTCATGGGCAGCCGCAGCGATTTCGAGACCATGGGGGGCGCGCTGGACGTCCTGCGTGACCTGGGCGTGGCGTACGAGGTGCGGGTGCTGTCCGCGCACCGCACCCCGGCGCTGCTGCCCACGTACGGTGCGCGCGCCGAGCGGCTGAACTTCGCGTGCATCATCGCGGGGGCGGGCGGCGCGGCGCACCTGCCGGGCATGCTGGCGGCGTTCACGCGCGTGCCGGTGCTGGGCGTGCCCGTGCAGTCCCGCGCCCTGAGCGGGCAGGACAGCCTGCTGAGCATCGTGCAGATGCCCGCCGGGGTGCCCGTGGCGACCTTCGCGATCGGCGCGGCGGGCGCGAAGAACGCCGCGCTGTTCGCCGCCGCGATGCTCGCCACGACCGACGAGGCCGTGCGTGCCCGGCTGGACGCCTTCCGCGCCGCGCAGACGCAGAGCGTGCTGGACGACCCGCACTTCGACGGGCACCCCCAGGCGGGTGAGGCATGAATACGCCTACATCCGGCACCACGCTGGGCCGCGACCTGACGCTGGGCATCCTGGGGGGCGGGCAGCTGGCGCAGATGCTCGCGCTGGCCGCGCTGCCGCTGGGCGTGCGCGTGACCGTCCTGGAACCCGACGCGCAGGCCCCTGCGCGCCTGTGCGCCCGCCACCTGCACGCCCCGTACACCGACCCGGCCGGGCTGGATGAGCTGGCCGCGTGCGACGCGGTCACGCTGGAATTCGAGAACATTCCCGTGGAGGCCCTCGCCGCGCTGGAGGGCCGCGTGCCGGTGCGCCCGGCGGGGTCGCTGCTGGCCCGCAGCAAGCACCGCGCCCGCGAGAAGCAGGCCCTGCGCGAGGCCGGGGCCACCACCGCGCCTTTCGAGATCATCGAGACCGAGGGGGACCTGGACGGCGCCCTGGCGCGCGTGGGTGGGCGCGGCATCCTGAAGACCAGCGAACTCGGCTATGACGGCAAGGGGCAGGCCCGCGTGAACACGGACGCCGACCTGCGCGCCGCCTGGAATGACCTGGGCCGCGTGCCGTGCGTGCTGGAGGGCTTCGTGACCTTCGAGCGCGAGGTGAGCCTCGCCGTGGCGCGCACACCGTCCGGGCAGGTGGCCTTCGGGCCGCTCGTCGAGAACGTGCACCGGGACGGCATCCTGCGCACCAGCGTGTACCCCGCCCACGTCCCGGACGGCACCGGGGCCCGCGCCCGCGAGCTGGCCCGCGCCGTCGCGGACGCCTGGGCGCTGGAGGGCCTGATCACCCTGGAGTTCTTCCAGTTGCCCGGCGGGGACCTGCTGGTGAACGAGGTCGCGCCGCGCGTGCACAACAGCGGGCACCTCACGCAGGACGGCGGCGGCCTCAGCCAATTCGAGGCGCAGGTGCGCGCCGTGCTCGACCTCCCCCTGAGCGACTGGGCACCGCTGCACCCCACCGCCATGCTGAACGTCGTCGGCGTGGACGCCCCGGACGGGCAGGCCCTGGAACCCGACTGGGCCGCGATTGACGCCACGCCGGGCACGCGCGTGCACCTGTACCACAAGGCCCACCGCCACGGGCGGAAGGTGGGGCACGTGAACCTCGTCGCGCCGGATCCCGAGACGCTGCGGGCCCGGTTGGCCAGCCTGGAACCCCTGGTTCCCTAAGCGCACCGTAAAGGCAGGTCAGGGTTCCCGCAACCTCCGCTCACGGCCCGTCAGGCGCCCCTGCCTACGCTGAGAACTGTGAAGCGTCTTCTGACCACCCTGACCCTTGCCCTGGTCGCCACCGCCCACGCGGCCGACTTCAAACTGATCCTGAAAGACGAGGTCAGCACCATCCGCAAGGGTGAGCTGAAGACCACGGACATCGTGAAATCCTGGGCGGTGCCCGCCGCCGGCGTGCAGGCGACTCGCAAGGTGAAGCGGCTGAGCACCACCATCACGCCCATCCTCGACCGGATGCAGAAGACCATCGACGCCCGCAAGCCCAAACCCGCCGTGTTCCGTAACGTAAACGGTAGCTGGGTCGCCACCGACCAGACCGGCTGGACCCTGGACCGCGCCGCCACCAAGGCCAACCTCCTGAAAGCCATCCTGAGCGGCAAGGACACCGCGCAGGTGGTCGTCAAGCGCGCCGTCCCCGACCGCAGCGTGAAACTCCTCGCCCAGCGGGGCGTCCTGTGGCACGTCGCGACCGGCACGAGCAACTACGCGGGCAGCCCCGACTTCCGCGAGAAGAACATCCTCGTCGGCGCGAGCAAACTCGACAACTTCTTCATCGCGCCCGGCCACGAATTCAACTTCAACGAGGAGATCGGGCAGATCGACGCCAGCACCGGCTTCGTGAAGGGCTTCGTGATCAGCGGCGGGACCCTGAGCAAGGAGGACGGCGGCGGCATCTGCCAGGTCAGCACCACCATCTTCCGCGCGCTGTACGCGGCGGGCCTGCCCATCACCGAACGGCACGAACACAGCCACCGCGTGAAGTACTACGACCCGGTCGGCTTCGAGGCCACCGTGTACGCCCCCAGCAAGAACCTGCGCATGAAGAACGACACCGGCAAGCACCTGTTCATCCAGGCCGCCTGGGACACCCGCGCCCAGACCCTGCGCTTCGACGTGTTCGGCGCGAACACCGGCCGCACCGTGAACATCAGCAAGCCCGTCATCACCAACTTCAAGGCCCCCGCCGACCCCAGCTACACCCCCGACGACCGCGTCGCGCCCGGCGGCCGCCGCCTGCTCGACACGCCCATGCAGGGCATGACCAGCGTCATCACCCGCACCGTCAAGGCCGGCGGGAAGGTCGTCAGCAAGGACACCCTCAAGAGCGTCTACAAACCCTGGGGCGCCGTGTACGGCGTGAACCCCAAGGACAAGCGCCTGAACTGAACCCGGCAGCACAGGGCCCACCTCTGACCTGGAGGTGGGCCCCTGCCTGCGGCGTTACCGTCCGCCGCGCAGCCACGGCGTCGCCCAGCGGGTCACGGCGGGCATCACGACGTAGGTCATGAGCAGCACGACCACGATCATCTGCGGAATGGCGCGGATCGGCATGGGATAGTGGCCCAGCCAGGGTTTCAGGGCCTCGCCGAACAGCCAGGACGTGCTGACGCTCACCGGGTACAGCGCCGCCAGGGTCAGCAGGGCCATCTTCCAGCGGGGCGGCTGGCGCAGGGTCGCGGCGGCCGGCGGCGTGAACCAGAAGTCCAGGCCCGGCTGCTTCTCGAAACTGACGTGCTCATCGACCAGCGGCGCGATGCGGTCCAGCCACGCCGCCCGCTCGGGCGACAGTTCCCAGGCGGCGGCGCTCGTCAGCGTGTCGAAGCGGGCGAGCAGCGTGTACTCCTGCTCGCCCGGCACGGGGCGGATCACGCCGGTGCCCCGGTGGCCGGGCAGGCGGGCCAGCAGCGCGTTCGCCTCGGCGAGCAGCGTCTCGTACGCGGCCTCCTGTCCGGGGCGGATGCGGCGGCGGACGACCAGACTGACCGGGTCGCTGGGCTGATGCCCCTCGAACTGGAGCGGCTCGCTCATACGGCCTCCGCGTCCGGGGCGCGGCGCGGCCACGCGACGAGCGCGACGCCCGTGAGGATCACGAGCAGCGCCGCCCAGCCCAGCGGGCCCAGCTGCTCGCCGCCGAAGCCGACGCCCAGCAGGACAGCCACGACCGGGTTCACGTACGCGTAGCTGGTCGCCAGGGCGGGGCGGGTGTGCGCCACGAGGTACATGTACGCGCTGTACGCCACGAGACTCCCGAACACCGTGAGGTACGCCAGCGCCCACAGGCTCGCGGCGCTGGGCGCGCCCCAGCGTTCGCCCATCAGGACGCTCAGGAGCAGGAGGACGCCGCCCCCGGTGAGCATCTCGGCCGCCGAGCCCATCAGTCCCTGCGGGAGGGGCAGGTGGCGGGACCACTGGCTGCCGAACGTCCAGCACAGCGGCGCGAGGATCAGCAGCAGCGCTGCCAGCGGCGTGGCGTGCAGTTCGCCGATGTTCAGCAGCGCGATGCCGATCAGGCCCACGCCGATGCCCAGCCACTCGCGCCCGCCGGTCCGCTCGCCCCACAGGCGCGCGAACAGCGCCGCGAACAGTGGGGACACCGCGATGACCATGGCGGCGACGCTGCTGCTCGCGTCCCGTTCGGCCAGCGTGACCAGCCCGGTGCCGCCGCCCAGCAGCAGCGTGCCGACCAGGGCACTGGAGCGCCACTCGCGCGCGGTGGGCAGCGCCGCGCCCCGGGCGCGCAGCACGAGGAGCAGCAGCGCCCCGGCCACCATGAAGCGCGCCGCGAGCATGCCCAGCGGCGGCAGCGTCTCGATGGCGACCTTGATCCCGAAGTACGTGCTGCCCCACACGACGTACACCAGCCCCAGGCACAGCAGCACCAGCGGCGTCAGGCGCGCGGCGGGCGTGGCAGCGGCGGCACTCACGAGAGGCGGCTTTCGATCGCGCGGGCGTGCGCCTCGAGGCCCTCGGCGCGGGCCAGGGTCGCCCCGGCCGGACCGATGCGGCGCAGCGCGCCCTCGTTCAGGCCCACCACCGAGATGATGTTCTGGAAGTCCCGCACGTTCACCGGGCTCATGAAGCGCGCCGTGCCGCCGGTCGGCATGACGTGACTGGGGCCCGCCACGTAGTCGCCCAGCGCCTCCATGCTCGCCTCGCCCACGAACACGCCCCCGGCGCGCTGCACGAGGCCCAGCAGGCTCCACGGGTCACGGGTTAGGAGGCACAGGTGCTCGGGGGCGTACAGGTTCGCCAGCTCCACGGCCTCCTCCAGCGTGCCCGCCAGGATGACCTTCATGCGGGCCTGCACGCTGTCGCGCGCCCAGCCGCGGTTCGGTTCCGGCAGGGCCTCCAGCTGCCCACTGAGTTCCGCCTGCACCCGGATCAGCAGCTCGCGGCTGGTGGAGACGAGCACGGGTTCCGCGCCGTTGTGCTCCGCCTGCGCCAGCAGATCGGCCGCCACGAAGCGCGGGTCGGCGCTGTCGTCCGCCACGACCAGCGTCTCGGTCGGGCCGGGCAGGCTCTCGATGCCGGTCTGGCCGTACACCATCCGCTTGGCGATCACCACGAACAGGTTCCCGGGACCCGCGACCTTGTCCACCGCGCCGATGCTCGCCGTGCCGTACGCCAGCGCCGCGATGGCCTGCGCGCCGCCCACCCGGAACACCTGCGTGATCCCCAGTTCGCGCGCCGCGACGAGGATGGCCGGGTGCACGCTCCCGTCCCGCGCGGGCGGCGTGGTCACCACGATGTCCGGCACGCCCGCCACCTGCGCGGGCACCGCCGTGTGAATCAGCGTGCTGATCAGCGGGGCCAGCCCGCCCGGTACGTACACGCCCACCCGCGAGAGCGGCCGCACGAGCTGCCCCAGCGCGCCGTCCGGGCCGTGGTTCAGGAACCCGTGCGCGGGCTGCTGCTCGTAGAAGGCCCGCACGCGCCGGATCGCCGTGAGGATCGCCTCATGCAGGTCCGGGGCGACCTGCGCGGCGGCCAGTTCCGCCTCCGGCACGCGCAACTCGGCGGGGCGGTGGCCGTCCAGCCGCTCGGTCCAGTCGCGCAGCGCGTCGTCCCCGCGCGCGCGGACATCACTCAGGATGCGCTCGACGACCTGCGCGGGACTCAGCGCCTCGCCGAAGGTCGCCTCGATACGGGCCAGGACGGCGTCGGGAACGGGAATCTCATTGAACGTCCGCGTCAGGGCGGACCGGGCCTCTTGGCCTTGCAGCACTTGCATCGTCACTCCAGTAGACAGGGGAGAGGAGGGTGGGGGAAGCGGCGCCCCACACGCGGGGCGGGCCGGGGTCCATCGTGGCACCTGCCGCCCGGCGCGGCCCACCCACAGGTCTGGGCAGGCCGGACGGCAGGGACGGCTCAGGAGCGGGCTTCACACGCGAGTCACGGGATTTCATACCAGTCAGGGCTGCCCGGTGGCCCCCTCAGCCTTCCGTCGCTCCGCTCCACTGCTGCGCAGCTCTTCGAGTCCCTCCCTCTCTGCGGAGCAGCTCTGCGAGTCCCACGGGGGGAGAGGGGAAAACGGACGGCGATCACGTGGGAATCGAGTCATGTTCATCCCGGCTCACACCCGGCGGCGGCGTTCGCGGCCCTGCACGGTGCGGCGCCCGGCGGGCTGCGCGTTCGCCTCGACCGGACCGAAATCGGTCGGCTGGATCAGGCGCATCAGGCGGTGCGGCGCGGCCTGCTCGACGTACACGTAGGCGTTGCCGGGCCGCAGGAAGTACCCGCTGCACGGCGTGCCGTCCACCTCGGCGTCCGCGAGGCGCTGGATCAGGACGCGCCCGCCGGTCAGCTGGGCGTGCGTCCGCTCGGGGCCGCCGCCGTCCTGCGCGGTCAGCTGCCGCAGCCACAGCAGCAGACTGACCGGGTCGTGGTACTCGGTCGTCAGGGGCTGCGTGGCCTCGTCGCGGCCCTGGCGCAGCGTGATCAGGCCCACGCGGCGGTCGAAGCTCACCTCGAAGCCGGGCCGGCCGCGTCCGTCGCCCTCGGCGTACCCGAGGCTGGTCAGCAGGCGGGGGTGCATGCGGCTGGTCTGCACGCGCCGCACGCCGGGCAGCACCCCGCCGAAATCGGTCTGCACGCGCGCCACCAGGGCGCTGCGTTCGCCGTGCAGCGCCCACTGCTGCTCGCCCGCGTAGCGCCCGCCCAGCGACAGGGTCAGACTGAACGCCTCGGGGGTCAGGTCAGCTGTGTCCAGAAGCTCTCACCCGGCCCGTCCCACGCCGCGCCCAGCGCCTCGGCGACGGTCGCGCCCACGTCCGCGAAGGTGGCGCGGTCGCCCAGGTCCACGCCCGCCGCGCCGCCCTTGTGCACCAGCAGCAGGCCGTGCTCGCGGGTGTGGTCCGAGCCCTTCCAGGTGGGGTCGTTCCCGTGGTCACTGACGATGATCAGCGCGCCATCCTCGGGCACGGCGGCGATCAGGTCGGGCAGCGCCGCGTCGAACGCCGCGAGGCAGCCGCTGTACCCCTCGGGGTCGCGGCGGTGGCCGAACTTGCTGTCGAAATCCACGAGGTTCGTGAAGATCAGACCCGAGGTGCCGTCCTGCGCGGCCTGGCGCATGCGGGCCAGGGTCTTGGCGATCCCGTCGGCGTTGTCGTCGGTGTGGATCTCCTCGGTGAAGCCCTGATTCGCGTAGATGTCCGGGATCTTCCCGATGCCCACCACGGCCTGCCCGGTGGCCTTCACGGCGTCCAGCACCGTGGGCGGCGGCACGAGGCTGAAGTCCTTGCGGTGCTCGTTCGCCCGCTCGAACGGGAACTCGCCCCGGAACGGCCGGGCGATCACGCGCGCCACCGCGAACTCGCCCTGCAGGATCTCGCGGGCGGCGCGGCACCACGCGTACAGCGTCTCCAGCGGCACGACGTCCTCGTGCGCGGCGATCTGGAACACGCTGTCCGCGCTGGTGTACACGATGGGTGCGCCGGTCGTCATGTGCTCCGGGCCGAAGTCACGGATGACGTCCGTGCCGCTGTACGGCCTGTTGCACAGGTGCCCGCGCCCGGTCGCCGCGTCGAAACGGTCCATCACGGCGGGCGGGAAGCCGTCCGGGAACACCTGGAAGGCGTGCTCCAGCTGGATGCCCATGAACTCCCAGTGGCCGGTGCTCGTGTCCTTGCCGGGGCTGACCTCGCGCAGGCGACCGAACGCACCGGCGGCGGGTCCGGCGGGCACGGTCGCGTCCCCGGTCTCGATGGTGGGCACCTGCGCGAGGCCCAGCGCCGCCAGGTTCGGCAGGCGCGCGGGCGCCGCCTTCAGGGTGTGGTTCAGGGTGTGCGCCCCGGCATCCCCGAAGCTCGCGGCGTCGGGCAGTTCGCCCGCGCCCACGGAATCCAGCACGACAATCGTCAGCAACATGCCCCCAGTCTAGCCCCGCGTGCGCCTGCCCGCCGCGGACGGGCGCTTCATGCGGATTCCGTCTGTTTCGTTCACAGATCGGAACACCACCGATCTGCCAACTTCACGCCCGGAACCCGTTTTTCTCCTCCTCTGCAGAGCAGCTCTACGAGTCGCATCCGCTCGGACCCAGCGGGCTTTGCAGCCCATTCAATCGGAGTCCGTATCAGCGGACGCTCACCTGGAAGCAGGCGGTGCCGCTCGCGCCCTGCGCCACGTTGCCCAGCGCCACGAGCAGCCCGCCCGCCTGACTGATCCGCCCGGCGTCCGCGTCGGCGGCGCTGGTGTACGTCACGGCCGTGCCGGACGCCGGGGTGAACTGCACGCCCAGGCCCGCCCCGTACGCGCCGGTCAGGACGGCCGTGTTCGCCGGGATGCTGTCCGTGAGGTTCACGCCGTTCAGCGGACCGTCCCCGTCGTTCAGGTACGTCAGGCAGTACTCCAGGCGGTCGCCCGGGTACCCGCCGCCGCTCGTGCCGAACGCCGTGCTGCGCGTGACGTTGCGCACGGCCTTCGTGACCTTCAGGCTGGGGAACAGCAGGCGGACGTCCTCGGCGGCGCTGCTGCTGCCCAGGTACGTGCCGGTCACGGCGTTCCCGGCGGCGTCCGTGGTGCTGGCCGCCGCGCTGTTCTGGAAGACCGTGCCGCGCAGCGCCGGGTCGGTGGGCGTCAGCGCGTCGAAGGTAACGTTCAGCGACTCGCCGTACCCCAGCCGGAAGGTCTTCAGGTCCAGCGCGGTCGCGGTGCTGGCGTCCGCGGTCGTGACCCGCGCCGCCGCCGGGGTGACGACCGGCGTGCCGCTCAGCGTGAACCCCGCCGGGAGGGTGTCCTGCACCCGCACGGTGCTGCTGGCCCCGCCCGAGTTCGTGACCGTGACGCTGTACGTGGCCTTCGCGCCGCGCCACACCGCGGGCGTGCTCGTGGACTTGCTGACGCTCAGGACCGGGCAGGCGGCGCCCTCGCGGGTGCCGGGCAGGCCGGTCAGGCTGCCGCCGGGAATGGTGCCCGTCACGCCCGGCTGCGCGCCGAACGCCACGACCGACGACGTGGACGTCCCGTTCGCGCCGTTCGCGGCCGTGACGCTGGCCCCGGACACGTTCGTGTACACGATCCCCCCGCCGCCCCCGCCGCCCGGTCCGTGGGCGTTCACGTTGTTCGCCCCGGCGGCCTGCGCGGGCCACGCGTTCCCGCCGTTCCCGCCGCTGGCGGTGACGGTCAGGCCGCTCAGGCTGCTCCCGCCGGTCATGACGATCACCGTGCCGCCCGCCCCGCCGCCGCCCGCGCCGTCGTTGTCGGCCCCCAGTCCCGCCGCGCCGTTCGCGGTAACGCTGCCGCTGCCGCTGGTCTGCCCGGCGCGGATGATCACGATCCCGCCGCCGGCGCCGCCGCTGCTCTGCACGCCGCTGCCGTTGTTGCGTGACCCGGCGCCGCCCCCGCCCCCCAGGAACAGGGCGCTCAGGCTGGCGGGTGCGGCCTTCCCGCCGAACCCGCCGATGGCGAGCTTGCTGCTCCAGCTGTTGCCGCCCTGTCCGCCGCCCCCGCCGTTCGCGCCGCCGCCTCCGCCGCTGTTCTGCGAGTTGACGTTCACGGCGCCGTCGGTGCCGCCGCCGCCCGCGTTGCCGGGCGCGCCGCGTGCGCGGCTGCCGTTCGGGTACCCCTCGGCGCCCGTGTCGAGCAACGTGGAGGTGGCGGGGTCCAGCACGAAGCGTGGCGTGCCCGCCAGGCCCTCGCCCTTGTTGCCGTGCGTGGCTCCGGCGGTCAGGTTCCGGTAGTCGAGGTTCGTGTACCCGGTCGCGGTGCCCACCCCGCCCAGTCCCTGGCCCGCCCCGCCGCGGAAGCCCAGGGCGTTCACGTTCACGCTGCCCCCGTTCCAGTTCAGGGTGCCGGCAACGTCCAGGACGACCACGCCGCCGTCCGTGCCGTCCCAGGCGTCCGCCGTGACCGGCGCGGCGCCCAGCGTCAGGTTGCCGTACTGCGGCACGCGGATCACCTGGTAACGCGCGGCGCCCTGCGTGGCGGTCGCCGCGCGGTTCACGTAGGTGTTCACCAGTCCGCCGCCCGCGCCCTGGCCGCGCACCGTGACGCTGCCCGCGCCGGTCACGGCGGTGACGGTCACGAACTCGTAGCGTCCGGCGTACAGGTTGCTGGTCAGCTGCCCGCTGCCCGCGCCGCCCGCCACGCCGTCCCCGTAACTGTCGGTGTTCGTCGCGTCGATGTCCGCGCCCTGCATCTGCATGAGCAGCAGCAGGTCCCCGGCGGCGACGGGCTGCGCCGCGCCCCGGCGGACCGTGCCGAACGTGACGGCGGTCGTCCCGGCGCTCAGGGTGGTGTCGGCGCCCGGTCCGGGGAAGTAGGTGTTCACGACCCCGGTCAGGCCGCTGACGTTCCCGGTCGCGGCGGGTTGCGCGCAGACGGTCTGGGCGGCGGCCGGCAGGCCGAGGCTGAGCATCAGGCTGGGGAGCAGGGCTGGCAGGAGGCGGGCGAGTCGGGCGCGTGTCATGAAAGTCTCCGGTGAGTGTAGGGGGTGTCGGGCGGCGGCGCTGCCGCTTCTGACGTGGTCGTTCTGACGTGCAGACGGTCCCCCGACTCTTACCTTAATGTCGAATTTGTCACGTTCTTCTGACGGGCTGTCAGTTCCGCCGCAGGGCCGCGCATCACCGTTCTTTCACGGGGCGCGCCCCCCCAGGGTGATACGCTGCCGGACGTGACCGCGACCACCTCCACGCTGCAACCGGCTGTCACGCCTGGGCGTCCGGACCTGCACGCCGAGGGCCTGGGCAAGACCTACGGGCGCCGCCCGGTCGTGCGGAACGTGAACCTGCGTGTGCAGCCCGGCGAGATCGTCGCGCTGTTCGGCCCGAACGGCGCGGGCAAGACCACCACCTTCTACATGCTGGTCGGCTTCATCCGCCCCGGCGCGGGCCGCATCGCCCTGGGCGAGCGCGACCTGACCCGCCTGCCCATGCACGAACGCGCCCGCCTGGGCCTGGGCTACCTGCCGCAGGAACCCAGCGCCTTCCGCAAACTGACCGCCCGCGACAACCTGCTGGCCATCCTGGAATACCAGGGCCTGCCGCGCGCCGAGCAGGAGGCCCGCGCCGACGCCCTGCTGGCCGAATTCGGGCTGACGCACCTGGCGGGCAGCTTCGCGTACCAGCTGTCCGGCGGGGAACGCCGCCGCCTGGAACTCGCCCGGGCGCTGACCACCGACCCCGACTACCTGCTGCTGGACGAACCGTTCACCGGGGTGGACCCCAAGAGCATCCGCGAGATCCAGCGCCTGATCCGCGACCTGCGCGACCGCCGCGGCCTGGGCGTGTTCATCACCGACCACAACGTCCGCGAGACCATCGCCCTGACCGACCGCGTGTACCTGATGTACGACGGCGAGGTGAAGTTCGAGGGCACCCCCGCCCAGTTCGCGCAGGACGAGGACGCCCGCACCCACTACCTCGGCGACGACTTCGAACTGTGACCCGGGGAGTCTGCTAGGTGCTGTGGCTGTTCCTGCCCTTCGTGGTGATCCTCTCGGGGGTCGTCGCGTACGCCGCCGACACCATCGCCCGCAAGGCCGGACGCAAGCACCTGCGCTGGTTCGGCATGCGCCCCAAGACCACCGCCCTGGTCGTGGCGGTCCTGTCCGGCATGGGCATCAGCGCCGCCAGCCTCGCGGCGTTCCTGATCCTGAACAGCAGCGCCGTGAACACCATCGCGCAGGCCGACCAGCTGCGCCCCCAGCTGGAGGCCCTGCGGGGAGACATCCGCGCCGCGCAGGCCGACCGCGACCGCGCCCAGCAGGAGGCCGCGCGCCTGCGTGAACAGCAGGCGGCCGCCCAGAGCGCCCTGAAGGCCGCGCAGACGGCCCTCACCGACGCCCGCGCCGCGCAGGCCCGCGTGCAGGCGCAGGCCCGCACCCTGGAAGAGCGCGTGCAGGAACTCACCGCCGCGCAGCGCACCCTGGAAGCGCGCGCCGCGCAGACCCGCGCGAAACTCCAGGCGGCCGAAACCTCCCTGACCGCCAGTCAGGCCCGCGCGCAGAACCTCGACGCGCAGGTCGTGGACCTCGGCGCGCGCATCGCGCTGTCCGAACAGGAGACCCGCAGCGCCCAGGACCGCGCGCGCGACGCGCAGACGGCCGCCGAGACCGCGCAGGCCCGCGCGCAGGCGCAGCAGGCCCTGGCCCAGCAGGCCCAGACCCGCGCCCGGGACGCGCAGACCCGCGCGCAGCAGGCCCAGACGCAGGCGCAGCAGGCCCGCGCGCAGATCGACACGCTCGCCCGGGACCGCGCGCAGGCCGACCGCGCCCTGCGCGACGCCCAGCAGGCCCTGAGCGCTGCCCGGCAGGCCCTGCAGGACGCGCAGGCGCAGCAGCGCGCCGCGCAACAGGCCCGCGATGCCCTGCGCGCCGAACGCGACCGCCTGAGCAGCGAACGCGCCGCGCTGATCACCGCCCGCGACCAGGCCGCCCGCGACCGCACCCGCATCCTGGCCGACCTGAGCGCCCTGCAACTCCAGCAGCAGCAGCTGCGCGACAGCAACGACGCCCTGCGCGCCACGCTGGGCCGCCTGCAGGACGAGTACTCCAGCAGTCGCGCCGAACTGAGCGCCACGCGCAACACCGACCTCGCCTACCCCAGGAACGACCTCGTGTACGCCGCGGTGGTGCCCGGCGTGCGCAACCTCGACCAGTTCCTGCTCGACGCCGCGCGCAGCGCCGCCACCCGCGGCGCCCGGGGCACGCCCGCCGCGCGCCTGACCCCCGCCGCGCGCGGCGCCCTGGAGACCAAACTGCGCGGCCTGAACGTCAGCGCCTTCGTGCAGTGCCGCGCCGCGCAGAACGCCGCCGTGGGCTTCCCGGTCGACCTGAGCTGCGACGCGCGCGCCAACGCCGTCCTGTACCGCGCCGGGCAGGTCATCCGCCGCTCGACCGTCACGCTCGGTGACCTGCGCCGCATGCAGGACCAGATCGGGGAACTCGTGCAGGACGTCACGCTGGACCTCACCACGCGCGGCGTGCCCAGCGAGTACGTGCAGGGCCTGGACGTCGGGGAACTCGTGCCGCTCATCACCCGCCTGAACGACCGCAGCGGGAACGTCGCCGTGGTGGGCATCGCGGCCCGCACCGACGTCCGCCCCGGCAGCCGCGTGGACCTGTACCCCGTGCTGCCCTGACCGGGGCCCGCCGGGAACAGACGCGGGTCAGCCCGGCCCGCTATCCTGACGCGCGATGCGCGCCTCCGCCCTGCCCCTGACCGCCCTGCTGCTCGCCACCGCCGCGCACGCCGCGCCCGTCCGCGTGGAATTCTGGCACGCCATGAGCGGCGTCCAGGGAACCGTGCAGGCCTACGCGCGCGACTTCAACGCCAGCCAGACCGCCTACGAGATCGTCCCGATCAACCAGGGCAACTACCGCGAACTGCTGCCCAAACTCCAGGCGGCGCTGCGCAGCGGCTCGGCGCCCGCCCTGGCCCAACTGGAATTCACGCAGTTCCCCACCCTGGCCCAGGCCGGGCAGCTCACCGACCTGAGTGCCCGCGTGGACGACCTGCCCGGCGCGCTGCGCGGCGACATCTACCCCGCCGTGTGGAAGACCGGCCAGCTGGGCGAGCGCACCTACGGCCTCCCGTGGAACGTCAGCGTGCCCGTCCTGATGTACAACGCCGGCACCCTGAAGAAAGCGGGCCTGAACGCCCCCGACACCTGGGCGCAACTCGAAGGTGCCAGCCGCACCCTGGCCACCGGAGGCCGCCGCCCGCTGGTCGCCGCGGCCGACGCGTGGACCTTCGAGGCGAACGTCCTGTCGCGCGGCGGCACCCTGACGGGCGGCGAACGCCCCCGCCTGAACAGCCCCGACGCCGTGGACGCCCTGACCCAGCTGGCCCGCATGAGCGCCGCCGGGCAGGCCCAGCCGCGCACCCTGAACGAGGCGACCCGCGCCGCGTTCGACTTCGCACGCGGGCAGAACACCTTCGTGCTGGCCAGCGTCGCCAACTGGATCGACGCGCGCAAGCTGCCCTTCTTCAACCTGGGCGTCGCCCCGTTCCCCTGCGAGAAGGAGGGCGCGTGCACCGTCCCGCTGGGCGGCGCGACCCTGACCATCCCGAAAGGTACCCCGGCCGCCGAGCAGGCGGGCGCCGTGGCGTTCTGGCAGTACCTCATGCAGCCCGCCCGGCTGGCTGACTGGGTGAAGACCACCGCGTACGTCCCGCCGCGCCGCGCCGCCGTGCCCCTGCTGGACGACTGGTACGCGAAGAACCCACAGCTGCGCGCCGCGCACGCCCAGATCAGCCGGGCCGTGCCGCGCCCCACCACGCCCGAGTACGCCGCGTGGACCGCCCTGATCGAGGACGCCATCACGCAGGCCACCACCGGCAAACTGAGCGCGAAGGCCGCCCTGGACGCCGCCCAGGCCCGCGCGGATCGCTGACGGAACACAGAAGCGGAAGCCAGTGGTGTCGCGTGCGTCCCGTCCACCTGCTGTGACGCCTCCGGGATGACCCTGACGGCAGTATCCTGACGGCCATGGGAGCCCTGTACCTGATCGTCACGCTGGCCTGCGCGGCCCTGCTGCTGCTGTTCCTGCTGCGGCCCGGCGCGGCGCGCCCCATGGTCGTGTGGGGCGTCAGCGCGCTGCTGCCGCTGCTGGCCGCGATGGTCGTCGCACTGAACCACCGCTGAGCGTCAACCCGGGCGTCAACCCGGGCGTCAATCAGGGTCGGGTGTCGCGGACCGGCGGGTCGTCACTCGCCCAGGTAGCGGCGCAGGTCGTCGATGGCGTGGCTGGTGCCGATCACGACCAGCTTGTCGTGGGGCCGCAGTTCGTCCTCGGCGCGGGGGGTCACCTCGATCTTCCCGGCGCGGCTGATCGCGATGATCTGCACGTTGAAGCGCCCCGTGAGGTTCAGGTCGCGCAGGGTCCCCTTCAGGCGCTCGTTCGCCTCGATCTCCACGATGGCGTAGTCGCCGCCCAGGTCCAGGGTGTCCACGATGTTCGGCGTGGCGATCTGCCGCGCCAGCCGCACGCCCATGTCATGCTCGGGCCGGATGACGAGGTCCGCGCCGATGCGCTCCAGGACGCGTCGGGCCATCTCGTCGATGGCCTTGCTGACCACGTACGGCGCGCCGAGGCTCTTGGCGTTCATGGTCGCCAGGATGTTCGCCTGCACGTCCGTGCCGATCGCCACGACCACCACGTCGAAATCCCCGACGCCCAGGGCGCGCAGGGCCCGCTCGTCGCTGGCGTCCACGATCGCGGCGTGCGTCACGAGGTTCATGACCCGCTCGACGTTCTCCTCGTGCTGGTCGATGGCGACGACCTCGTGCCCCATCTCGTAGAGGGTGGTCGCGACGGCCGTGCCGAAGCGGCCCAGGCCGATCACCAGACATTGTTTGCTTTTCATCAGAGGTCCTTTCTGCCGCCGGAAGCGGACGGGTGGCAAGTGCCTCCCGATTGTGCCGCAAAAGCCCGCGCGCCGGGAGGGGCGCCGCTGCCCGCCCGGTCAGGCGAACAGCGCGTCGAGGTTCTCCGCGTTCCCGTCCGGGCGGGCCGGGCCGAGCAGCACCCGGTTCGGGCCGAGCTGCCGCGCCGCGCCCAGGGTGTCCTCGGCGGCGCGCAGCAGCGCCTGCGGCTCCAGCTGCCCGTCGGCGTACACCAGTCCGATGGTCACGGTGGGGTTCACGCCGTCCAGCGGGCGGGACGCGACCCGCACGCGCAGCCGCTCGCAGGCGGCGCGTGCCGAGCGGGCGTCCGGGGCGCGCATGACGAGCGCGGCCACACCGTCCCCCAGGCAGCCCAGCAGGTCCTGGTCGCGCACGGTGCTCATCAGGACGCGCGACACGTGCGCGGAGAGCCGCACCTGGAAGTTCTGGCCGCTCAGGTCGGGCGGCTCCTGGGGGTCCACGGCGATCGCGGCGACGACCAGATGCTCGGGGGACTGGCGGTACGCGCCCTCCAGCTGGCGTTCCAGCGTGACGCGGTCGGGCAGGCCGGTCAGGGCGTCCAGGCCCGGGGTGTCCTGGCCGAGCACGGCGCGGCGCACGTCGCCGGTCATGCGGTGCGCGGCGCCGCGCTGCCCGAGCAGCAGCACGCCGCCCGCGAGCAGCATCTGGAGGACGGTGCCGGTCACGTTCGCCTGCGCGGACGCCGGGTCCAGCGCGACCTTCGTGGCGAGCAGCGCCGCGAGGCTGCCCAGCGCCGCGACGTTCAGGCCCGCGCTGCCCTGCGGCCCCAGCGTCCACAGGTGCGAGGCGAGCAGCACCCCCCCCCACGGCGCGAGATTCAGCAGCATCGGCAGGCCCGCGTCACCCATCACGAACAGCACGTACGCGACCTTGGCCAGCAGGTACACCCAGCCGCCCAGCAGCCCGGCCGTCTGCGTGACCAGCAGGGGCACGCGCGTGAACGACAGCGTGGCCAGCAGCGCGCCCAGCAGGACGGCCATGGCGGGCAGCGCCACGCGTTCGAAGGGGTCGTGCTGGTGGTACAGCGCGGCGAGCAGCGTGGCGATCAGCACGCCGCCCAGCACCCGCTGGTTCAGCGCCCGGCGGTCCAGGGTGGTGCGGAACACCCCGCCGCGGGCTTCGCGGGCGGACGCACTCAGGGAACCGGGGCGGAAGTCGGGCAGCATCTCAGGGTCGATTGCAGCACGGCGGCTCTCACGCAGACCTGACAGGAAGTGCCCGCCGGGTCAGCTGCGCCCGCGCAGGCCCGGCCCGAGCGACCGGTCCGAGCCACCCGGCGGGACGGGCCGGGCAGGCATTCAGGGGGCGGCGACGCGCAGCCCCGCCGCCTCCAGCGCCGCGCGCAGCGTCCGGGCCAGTTCGGCGGCCTCGGCGCCGTCACCGTGCAGGCACAGCGTCCGGGCGGGCACGGCGACCGGCTCGCCGGTCACGGCGGTCGTCACGCCGTCCCGCGCGATCCGCACGCCCTGCGCGGTCGCGGCGTCGAAGGGCAGCAGCGCGCCCGCCTGTCCGCGCGGCCACAGGCTCCCGTCGGGGGCGTACCCGCGGTCCGCGAAGCCCTCGCCGATCTCGCGCAGCCCGGCGGCGCGCGCCTCGCGCAGCATCACGCTGCCGCCGCCCGCCAGCCCGAAGTACAGCGGCACGCCACTGTCGGCGGCCGCCTGCGCCACCGCGCGCGCCAGCGTCTCGTCCCGCACGGCCATGTTGTACAGCATCCCGTGCGGCTTGACGTGCCGCAGCGGGACCCCCTCGCGCGCCGCGACGGCCTTGAGCGCCTCGATCTGCTCGCGCACGAACGCGCGGACCTCGTCCGGGGGGAAGTGCAGTTCGCGCCGCCCGAAGCCCTCGCGGTCCGGGAAGCCCGGGTGTGCCCCGGCCGCCACCCCGAAGCGCGCCGCGAGCCGCAGCGAGTCCCGCATGGTCCCGGCGTCCCCGGCGTGCCCGCCGCAGGCGATGTTCGCGCTGCTCACCACGGCCATGACGGTCTCCTCGTGCGCGCTGCCCTCGCCCAGGTCGGCGTTCAGGTCGATACTGGTCATGTCTTCCAGTGTAGTCACCCGGCCCGCGTGACAATGCAGGCGTGACCCGCGCCCGACTCCTGCTGCTGCCGCTGCTGCTGGCCGCCTGTACGCCCACGCCCGCGCCGCCCGTCCCGGGTGACGACGTCCCCACCGTCCCGCGCGCCACCCGGCCCGCGCGGCCCAGCTGCGTCCTGAATCCCGCGTGGCTGTCCGCGCTGGGCGGCCCGGCCGGGCTGATGGGCGTGAACCTGCGCCCCGCGCCACTGGGCGCCCAGGCGACCCCCAGCCTGTTCGACCAGCTGCTGGACGTGCGCGAGGCCATCAACGGCAGCTACTGGGGCGAGTCCGGCGTGGACCTCCAGGCGCTGCACGAGCAGGCCGAGACGGGCGCCCGCACAGCGTTCGGGAACCTGCGCGCCGCCACGCTGAGCGCGCAGACCGACGCGTTCATGAACGACTACGTGGACGGCGTGCGCGACGGGCACACCTACTTCCTGGACGCCGCCGGGTTCAGGGCGTTCCGGGACAGCCTGAGCGCGGCGCCCACCCCCACGCCCCGCCTGGGCGTGCGCTGGGCGGCGGTGCCCGGCGAGGACGGCGCGGTGCTGCTCGACGCGTTCCCGGAGTGGCCCGCCGCGCAGGCCGGACTGACGCGCGGCGACACCCTGCTGAGCATCGGCGGGCAGCCCCTGACCCGCCAGCCCGGGGACAGCGACGCGGCGCATGCCGCGCGCCTGAGCACGCTGCTGGGACAGGCCAGCGCCGCCGGGGCACCCGTGACCGTCACGTACCGCCGCGCGCAGGCGGGCGCCGAGACGACCGCCAGCACGACCGTCACGCCCCGGGTCCTCAGCAGCGCGCCCCTGCCGTACGCGCGCACCGTCGCCCCTGGCACCGTGCTGCTGCGCCTGCCGACCTTCGCCACGTCCGGCGTCGCGCAGCAGGTGCACACCCTGATCGGGGGCGCGCAGCGCGCGGACGCGACCCACCTGATCCTCGACCTGCGCGGCAACGGCGGCGGTCTGCTGTCCGAGGCGATCGGCGTGGCGGGCGCCCTGGTCGGCGACCGCGCCGGGGAGACCATCGAGACCCTGGACGGGCAGGACGTCACCTACGCGTACCGGAACGGTCAGGTGCTCGCGGGCGTGAACTGCGCCCCGACCAGCCCGGTCCTGGGCGTCGGCACCCCCGCCCGCTGGGCGGGCCGACTGACCATCCTCGTGAACGAGGGGTCCGCCAGCGCCTCCGAGATCGTCGCGCAACTGGCCGCACAGACCGGGGCCATCCTGACCGGGGAACGCAGCTACGGCGTCGGGAACACCGTCACCGTGATCGGCGCCATCAGCGGTGACCGGGGCCTGAGCGTCACCATCGGCCGCGCGAACGACCTGCGCGGCCAGCCCCTCACGCCCGACGTGACCCCCGCTCCCGTCACCCCGGACGACCTGCGCGCCCTCGCCCACGGGCACGACCTGCCCCTGGAAGCCGCACTGAAATAAGCAGGAAGTAGGGAGTGGAACGGCGTCTGTCCCACTCCCTACTTCCCACTCACCACTGCCTGTCTCAGCATCCACTCCGCCTGCCGCAGCGCCCGTTCCTGCGCGAGGTGCGCGGCGTGGGCGTCCTCGCGGGTCACTTCGCGCAGGGTCAGGGTGTCGCCGGGGCGCAGCTGGCCCAGGCGGGGCAGGTCCGCCGTGATCACGACCAGCGGCGTGGGGTACCCGCCGTGCGTGCCCGCGTCGGGCAGCAGCAGGATCGGGCGGCCGTCCGGCGGCAGTTGCAGCAGGCCCGGCACGTTCGGGACGCTGGGCCGCGTCGGGTCGCGCGGGGCCGCGACGGACTCGGTCAGGCGGGCGCCCATGCGGTCCGCCTGCGGACTGACCGTGAAGGGCCGCGCCAGCAGCGAATCGCGCAGGTCGGCCGTCAGGTCGCCTGTGCCGAGCACCCGCAACTCGTGGTGGGGCCCGGTGGGCGTGCGGAGGTCCGGCGCGATGAACGCCCGCCGCGCCGCCTGCGCGGGCAGGGGAGACCACGTCAGGTGATCGCCGGGCCGCAGCGCCCGCCCCTGCACCCCGCCGAACCCCGCGCGCAGGTCCGTGGCGCGACTGCCGAACACCTCGTGCCCGTGCAGGGCGCCGCGCACCGCCAGGAACGCCCGCAGGCCCCGCGCGGTCCCGCCGACCGTCAGGGTCTGCCCGGTCTGCACCGGAACGGCCCGCCACAGCGGCAGCGGCGCGCCGTCCAGCGTCGCGTCGAACGGCGCGCCGCACAGACTGACCAGCGCCGCCTCGTGAAAGAGGACCGTCGGGCCGCCCAGCGTGACCTCCAGGCCCGCCGCGTCCGGCGCGTTGCCCACCAGGGCGTTCGCCAGCCGCCGCGCGACCGGGTCCGCCGCGCCGCCCGCCGGGACACCCAGCGCCCGCACGCGCCGCCCGGCGTCCTGCACGGTGGTCTGCACGCCCGCACGCAGGACGGTCGCGCCGGTGGCAAGCGGCCCGCCGGCCACCGGCCGGGACGCCCGGGGCAGGGGGGCGGTCACGCGCGCGCCTCGAACTGCACGCGGTCACCGGGCTGCCACGGCACCGGGGCCGCGCGGGACAGGTCGAAGAAATTCATGGCGGTGCGGCCCACCAGCCGCCAGCCGCCCGGCGTCTCACGCGGGTACACGCCCGCCCACGGGCCGCCCAGCGCGACGCTGCCCGCCGGGACCCGCTCGCGCGGGGCGTCCAGGCGTGGCATCCGCAGCGGCTCGGGCAGGCCGGTCAGGAACGCGAAGCCCGGCGTGAAGCCCAGGAACGCCACCTCCAGCTGCGCCGCGCACAGCGCCGCCACGAAGGCCGCGCGGTCCAGGCCCGCGTGCGCCGCGCACCAGTCCAGGTCCGGGCCGCCGAAGGTCACGGGCACCACCACCCGCCGCCCGGACCCGCCCGGCGCCGGGGTCAGGGTCGCCAGTCGGGCCGCCACGGTCTCCTGCACCGCCTCGCCCGCCGTGGGGGCGTCCAGCAGCAGGGTCAGCAGGTCCAGCGCGGGCACCGCCTCCTGCACGCCCGGCAGTGGGTGGGCGCGCAGGCTGGCGTACAGTTCGCGGGCCAGGGGCGTGCGGACGTTCAGCGCGGCGTCCCCCAGCCACTCGAAGGTCGGCAGGTCCGGGCCGGAGGGTGCAGGCATGCCCCAGCATACGGACCCGCGCGGGGCCGCGCCGGGCCGCTGTGCAGCCACACACCTGAGCAGCCACCCCGCCTCACGCATTCGCGCCCCGCGTTCCCCGCCGCACCCGCTACGCTGCGGATCATGACTGCCCCCACCCCGCAGCCCCCGAGGCACGTCCGCGCGGTCGCCGTGCAACCCCACTGGAGTGCGCGCGACTTCACGACCCCCGAGGCGTTCCGCCGCTGGATGCGCGCCCAGCTGGACATGGCCCGCCCGCACCTGAAGCCGGGCGGCGTGAACCTCGTCGTGCTGACCGAACTGAACGGCCTGCCGCTCGTGCTGCGCGGCGGCGGGTGGGCGCTGCGCCTGCAGACCTTCGAGCGGGTGGCGCTGGCGCTGTTCCTCGCGCGGCTGCCGCGCGCCCTGCCGGTCCTGCTGCGCGAGCGGGTGTCGCCCATCCGCGCGCTGCAACTGGCGGGCATCGACGCGAACACCGAACTGTACCTGCACACCTGCCGGGACCTGGCCCGCGAGTACGGCGTGTACCTCTGCTGCGGCAGCGCGCCCATGCCCCGCTATGCGCGCCACGGGAACACCCTGCGCCGCGCGCCCGGCGTCCTGACGAACCAGACCGTCCTGCTCGACCCACACGGGGACCTGATCGGCGTGACCGACAAGGTGCACCTCACGCCCGACGAGGAGGCCGGAGGTGTGGACCTCACTCCCGGCCACCTCAATGACCTGCGGGTGTTTCCCACGCCCGCCGGGGACCTGGGCGTCGCCATCAGCCTCGACGCATTCCGCGCGGACGTCATCGGGTCACTCGCCGCGCAGGGCTGCACCGTCCTGCTGCAACCCGACGCGAACGGCTCCCCCTGGACGGCCAAGGAGGGCCTCCCACCCGACCCCGCGCACCTGCGCGACCAGCCCGTCGCGTGGCTGGACAGCAGCTGGCAGGTCACCGCCCAGCGCCAGATCCCGTACGCCGTGAACCCCATGGTCGTCGGGAACCTCCTCGACCTGACCTTCGACGGGCAGAGCGGCATCACCGGCCCCGCCGAGGAAGCCCCCGGCCTACGCAGCTACGTCCTGACCGACCCGCGCCCCGGCTTCCTGGCCCTGACCCCCTGGGTCACGGACGGCACCCCCGACGAACTGCGGCAGGCCGGACTGGACCGCGCCGCGCACAGCGGCCACCCCCTGGAAAACCGGTACCGCGAGGACACCCTGCACGCCGACCTGACCCTCCCGCCCGCCACCCGCCCCGCGCCGCCCCACACCCCGCACGAGGACGCCCTGCAAGCCCTACTGCGCGGCGAGGCCCGCGCCCCCCACCCCGGCCGCTGGGCACTGGCCGCGCTGCCCCTGCTGGCCCTGCCCCTCCTCACGTGGTTGCGCCGCCGCCCCTGACCGGCATTTGACAGGACGCGCCCCCCCTCTTATACTTCCCCTCGCGCCTGAGTTCAGCGACGGCGCGCCCCGCCATGCAGGGGGGGTTGGCCGAGTGGTTGAAGGCAACGGTCTTGAAAACCGTAGTAGGGCAACCTACCGGGGGTTCGAATCCCTCACCCCTCGCCAACACATGACAACCGGACTGGAGAGGTGGGTGAGTGGCTGAAACCGCACCCCTGCTAAGGGTGTATACCGCAAGGTATCGAGGGTTCGAATCCCTCCCTCTTCGCCACCATTCAACGCGCCACACGTTGAATGCAGCCAACAGGATGTGCCCGTAGCTCAGCTGGATAGAGCGTCTGACTACGGATCAGAAGGCCAGGGGTTCGAATCCCTTCGGGCACACCAGACAAGAGCCCCCGCCGCGCGCGGGGGTTCGCTGTGTTCACCCCACCTGAGCACTCCTGCCCAGGCCCGTTCACGCCCACTTGCAATTTCCGCCCCGACCCTGTAATCTCTTTCGGCTGAGCAACAAGCTCCGCACCACACAGGACGTGCCCGTAGCTCAGCTGGATAGAGCGTCTGACTACGGATCAGAAGGCCAGGGGTTCGAATCCCTTCGGGCACACCACAGACAAAAGCCCCCGCCGCGCGCGGGGGTTTCTGCTGTACCGGGTTACTTGCCGTTCTTCGTGAGGCGGTACAGGGTGACGCCGTTGCTGACGAGCAGGACGACGCACAGCAGGGCCATGGGCCACTCCTGCTTGCTGGCGAAACGGATGGTCAGGATGCCCCAGCCGATCACCAGGGCGGTCACGAGCCAGATGCGCCACGCGGGCGCGTTCATCGCAGGAACCTCATGCCCCCAGGGTACGGGGCGGGTGGGGGGCCGGTGGTCCCGCGTCACCTCCCACCTCACCGTTCATCTCATTTCCCGAGGCTGGAGGCCAGGGCACGTTTCAGGGCGCCTTCGGCGTTCAGGGTGCCCGCGCCGCAGGTGTGGCCCGGCTGCGGATCACAGCGCCCGCCGGGGAAGGGCGTGGCGCTGCCCGTCAGGTACGAGCGCAGCAGCGCCGGGCTGAGTTTCGGCCGGACGCCCAGCAGCAGACTGGCGACGCCGGTCGCGTGCGGCGCGGCGAAACTCGTGCCGTTCGGGGCGCGCTGCCCGCCGGGTCCGCTGACGCTGACGGTGGGAATGCCGCGCGCAGGGTCGCCGCCGGGCGCGGCCAGGGCGACGCTGCGGCCCCAGTTCGCGTACGCGGGCCGCTGACCAGCCTCGCTGACGCTGGTGACGGTCAGGACGTTCCGGCACCCCGCAGGGGAGTACCCACCGGCGTCCTGGCCGTCGTTGGCAGCCCCCGCGATGACCAGCGCGCCCCGCGCGGTGACGGCGTCCACGGCAGCCTGCACGCGCGCGTCGCAGCCGGTCAGCGGAATGAAGTCCGCGAACAGGCTCAGGTTCAGCAGTTTCGCTGGGTTCGGGTTGGCGGGCGCGCCCGGCACGGGAATCCCGGCCGCCCACTTCAGGCCATCCACGAGGTCCGGCACGGTGATGGTGCCCTCGGTGTCGGCCACGCGCACGTGCACGATCCTCGCCGCCGGGTTGATGCCCGCCATGCCGCGCCCGTCGTGCGCCGCGCCGATCAGGTTCGCGATCACCTCGCCGTGGTACGCGAAGGTCCCGACGGCGCTGGCGTCCGCGTCCCGCCCGCTGCCGTCCCCGGCACGCCCGGCGTCCGTGACGAAGTCGTAGCCGTTCACGGCCCGCGCGCCCAGTTCCGCGCTGCGCACGAATCCTGTGTCCAGCACGGCGACCATCACGGGCGCGCTGCGTTCCAGCGCCCACGCCTGCGGCATACGGATCAGCGCGAGGTTCCACTGCTGCGGGAACAGCGGATCGCCGGGCGTCACCGCCTGAACGGTGGGGGGCGCGGGCGTGACCGGGCGCGGCGCCGGGGTCAGGGGCGAGAGGGGGGGAATCTCCTCCAGCGGCGCCGGGGACACGGGGGCAGGCAAGCCGGGCGAGGGGGGCAGGCTGGGAATGGACGTGGCGGCCAGGGCGGAGCCCAGCAGCAGGCCTCCCAGCAGCGCGTGAGGCAGGTGACGGCGGATCATCCCCCCAGTGTCCGGCGCGCCGCTGACGCGCACCTGAGTGGCCCTTGGGGATACCATCACCCCTATGACCCAGCCTGCCCCCAGCCACCCCACCGCGCGGCCCGTCGTGCTCCTGACCGGGGCGTCCAGCGGGATCGGCCGGGCCACCGCCACGGAACTCGCCAGCCTGGGCTACGCGCTGGTGATCGCCGCCCGCCGCGCCGACGACCTGCACGCCCTGGCGCGGCAACTGGACCCCAGTAGTACCCGCGTGCTGGCCGTCCCCACCGACGTCACCGACGACGCCTCGCGCCGCGCGCTCATCGCGGCGGCCCACGCGCACTTCGGGCACATCGACGTCCTGATCAACAACGCGGGCGTGACCATCGAGAAGGGTTGGTGGTGGGACGACACCGACCCCCTGCGCGTCCTGCGCGTGAACGTGGAAGCCCCCATCGAACTGACGCGGCTGGTCCTGCCGGAATTTCAGGCGCGTGGCAGCGGCCACATCCTGAACATCGGGTCCGTCGCCGGACGCGCCGCGACGAACGGCATGTACTCCGCCAGCAAGTTCGGCATTCGCGGCTTCAGCCTCGCGCTGCGGCGCGAACTGCTCGGCACCGGCGTGCACGTCAGTCTGGTCGCCCCCGGCTTCGTGAAAAGCGAGATGACCGCCAGCGCCCGCCTCCCCATGCCCGGCCCCGAGGTGGTCGCCCGCGCCGTGGCCCGCGTCCTGCTGCAACCGAAAGCCGAGACCATCGTCCCGCGCCTGTACCGCCCCCTCGTATGGCTGGAAGGCCTGTTCCCCGCACTGGGCGACGCGGTCGTGCAGAAACTCATCTACCGCCGCTACGACCACAGCAGCGACACGAACCGCTGAGGATCAGCGCCAGTGCTGCGCCGGGCGGCCCTGCGCGTCCTTCCAGGCGTCCCAGCCGTTCACGGGCCGCACGCAGACCATCGCGGCGGCCTCCGAGGCGGATTTCAGGTCCAGGTCGCGGGTGAGTTCCAGCCGGGCGTCGTCCAGGGGGCGCAGCGTTCCGTCGGCCACCCAGGCGTCCCGCCGCGCCATGAACTTCTGCCAGCCCGGCTCGTCCCGGCGGCGCGCCGCACACTGACTGCCCGCCAGCAGCCGCCACGTCCCGCCCGGCAGGTAGAGGGCCTGCGCCGCGCAGCCCAGCGCGCGGAACGTGAAGCGCACACCCCCGGCCGCCTCTGCGCTGCCTGCAGGGGTCTGTGCGCCCAGCAGCACGTCCCGTTCCTGCTGCGTGATACGGACTCCGGTTGAAAGGTTTGCACAATCTTTCAACCCGAGCGGAGCGAGCGGGAGAGAAGCGGGTTCCAGACGTGGAGTTAACAGATCGGTGGAGTTCCGATCTGTTAACGAAACAAACGGAATCCGTATGACGCGGTTCATCTCGGCGGCCGCCTGCGCCGCCAGCGCGAAGGACGCGATCCCGAACTGCCGCTGCACGTCCGCCACGACCGGGGTCTTCTCGCGCAGGATGCGCGCCTCGTCCAGGCGGCGCTGCTGCTGCGCCTGCACGCGCGCCACCGCCGCCCGCGCCCCATCGGCACGCCACACGGCCGGGTCGAACAGCAGCGCGAAATCATCCGCGAACGGTTGCGGCTCGCGGCCCAGTTCCAGACGCAGCACCTCGTGTTCCTCGAAGGTCCCGCCCGGCTGGTGCAGGCGGTCCAGCACGGCCCACACCCGCCCGTTCGTGAGGACCGCCCAGGGGGTCTTCTCGCTGGCGGCGTACGTGACGACCTGCTGGTAGTCCCGCGGGCCCAGCGTGACGGTCATGCCCTTGAGTTCCAGCGCGAACGTGCCGCTGCCCGCCCGGATCAGGAAGTCCGCGCGGTGCCCGGCGCCGTTCGTCTCCTCCGGCACGACCTCCGCCGGGTTCCAGATGTCGAACCCCGCCGCGTGCAGCAGCCGCAGCACGACGGCCTGCCGCACGATCGCCTCGCCGGGCGGGGGAGCGTGGGCCAGCCACGCCTGGATGTGCGTGACGGCCTCCTGAACGGCGTCGGTACGGCTGGACATGTGCGCGGAGTCGACCAGCGACCCCGCGCCTGCACGGACGGAAACGGGACCGACGAAACCGCGCCCCCCGTGTGAACCGGGGGGCGCGCTGCCGGGTGCTGGTCTTAGCGGCCGACGCTGTAGCGGACGGTGTCGCTCGTCCAGTTCTGCTGGGGCACAGGCTGCTCGACGGGGTTCACGACGATGCTCAGCGCCTGCGCGAAGCCCGCCTGGGTCCTGGGCTGCACGGTGGCGAAGGTCTCGCCCTGGCGGTAGCTGCTGAGCTGGTCGAGGTCGAGCGGGGTGCGGCTGGCGATCACGAGGACCTTGTTGATGCCGCGCGGGCCGCTGATGTTGAACACGAAGTTGTCCCCCTGGGCCGGGAAGGTGCGGGTCTGCCCGGCGCGGACGTAGGCGCTGCCGCTCAGGCGGTTGGGGAGGATCTGGTCGGTGGTGCCGTCGGGGTTGATGTTGAACAGGTACACGTACGCGTCCTCGTTCACGGTGGTGCCGATGCTGATGCGGTCGCCGACGCGGTACACGGGGGTGCGGTCGCCGCTGGTGTCGCGGTCCACCCAGACCTTCACGCTCAGGTCGGTGGGGACGGGGTTCACGATGATGCTCTGCGCGCTCAGCTTGGGCGCGGCAAGGGCGGGGGTGGCGGCACCGAGGATGGAAGCGGTCAGGGCGAGCAGCAGGGCGGGCTTCTTCATGGGGGGCTCCAGGGGACGGGCCGGATCTCCGCCGCGCGGTGATTCTCGCCGTGCGGGAGTGCGTGGAGACCGGGGGTGTTGTCCTGCCCTGAATGGTAAGGAAGGTCACCTGACGGGCGGTGAAGGCAGGCTGACTCAACATGAGCTGGAACGTGGCCCGGCTCATGATCGGCCGATCAGAATTCAGCTGGCCGGGTCAGAGGGGACAGCAGAAGCGGCCCGCCGGATCGCTCCGGGGGCCGCCTAATCTGGCAGGGATACTAGGATTCGAACCTAGACAAACAGATCCAAAATCTGTTGTGCTGCCATTACACCATATCCCTGTACTGCTGCCGAAACATGCGTTTCAGGCGGGTACGAGTATAGGGGTGCCCGGCGCCGCAGGTCAAGATACGGGTGTGGGCGCCGCCTCGATGACGGTCAGGCCCGCGAACTTCAGCAGCAGCCGCTTCTGGCCCACACCGGGGAAGTACAGCAGCACCTCGCGCCGCTCGCCCTGATGGAAGCCCTGCATGAACACGCCCTCGCCGAACTTCGGGTGCCGCAGCCGCAGCGGCTGGGTGGTACTCACGGCGCGCTGCAACTCGCGGCTGGGGATGCCCAGGCGGGCGCTGACCTCCGGCAGGGACAGGCCGTGCAGGTCCAGCAGTTCGCGCGCCTGCGTGGGCCAGCTGGGCGGCAGCGCCGGAACGTCCGGCAGCGGCGCGCTGTCCGGTCGCGTGGGCGGGAGGTCGTCCGTATCGGGCACCGGGACCTCGGCGGGGCGGACGGTCAGGCCCGGGACGCTCTGGAGGAACGCGCGGGTGGCGAGCTTGTCGGTGGGGCGCCGCTCGCCGCTGGGCAGCGTGGGCGAGAAGCAGCGGCTGACCGCGATGCACTCGAAACACCCCTGCGCCTGCTGACAGCACGCCTTGCTCGTCAGGTCCAGCGCCCGCTGCAGCAGGTCGTCCATGTGCTCGAACGCCCGCCGGGCCACGCCCAGGCCGCCCAGCCAGTCGTCGTACAGGAAGAAGTACGTGTCGCGCCCCTCGCGGAACGCGCCCGCCAGGTCGTTCTCGTCGCAGGCCACGCGTTCGGGCGTGACCTTCTGCAGCAGGTGCTTGAGGGTGTGCGCCACGGCGGTGGGCCGCTCGGTGGCGCGCGGGTCCACGCCGACCTCCAGCGCACTCGTGCGGAAGGGCGGCAGTTCGGTGGGCTGCTCGTACAGGTGCTCGGAGAGCTTGTGGTCCTGCATGCGGTCCTGGATGCGGCCCCCGCAGCGGGCGCAGCTGCGCTCGGTCTCGCCGGGTTCGCGGTCGCAGCCGACGCAGACCCGCTCGAACACCTGCCGGAGCATCTGGTACCCGGTGTAGCGCCGCCGGATGACGACCTCGCCGTGCCGGAACGCCAGCGGGCCGCGCCGCTCCCACTCGCCCATGCGGGCCGGGGTGACCTCGATGGCGTACAGACCGCGCGTGAACAGGTTCGCGGCGTCGTGCTTCTCGACCAGGATCGCCGTGCCCGCCGGGTGCTCCTCCCAGCGCAGCACCTTGTACCCCTGCCCGTCCAGGGTGAACACCGCGCCCTCGTGCTTCTCGGTCAGGGCGTAGTGCTGACTGGGGCTCTCCAGCGGGGCGTCCAGTGCCCGCGCGCCGTGCCGTTCCCACTCGGCGGCCTCGACCACCGCGAACTTCAGGCTGCCCTCGCCGCGCAGGTTCCAGTAGCGCGGGCTGGGCTGCGCCTCGTGCGGTTCCGGCAGTCCGGCGGCGTGGAACTCGTCGTTCGCGCGGGCCGCGTGCCGGGGCGACAGGTACGGGTTGTGCGCCTCCACGACCGCCTTCTCGATCGGGCCGGTCAGCAGTTCCAGGAAGTTCCCCGCGTTGCTGTAGAACGCGTCCGCCGGTTGCGGCACGCCCTGCTCGTTCAGCGCCGGGAGGTACAGCACCAGCCCCGGCGCGATCCGCCCCGCCCGCCCCGCCATCTGCCGGAACGCCATGCGGCTTCCCGGGTACCCGTCGATGATCACGACCTCCAGATCCCCGATGTCCACCCCGGCCTCCAGCGCGTTCGTGGCGAACATCACCCCGCTCCTGGCGCGGCGGAACTCCGACAGGCGACCCTCGCGGTCACTCGTGCCCGCCATGTACAGGTGCGCCCGGCGCGCGTACTGCGGCTGCGCCCGGTACGTGGAGTACAGGCGCGCCGCCCGCGACCGCCCCCGGAAAAACGCCAGCACCTTCAGGTCGTACCGCTCGCTGGCGTCCATCACCGCGTTCCAGAAGCGCCTCGGCTGCCCCCTGTGATCCGCCAGCACGAACCGCTTGCCGTGCCGCGCCGCGCCGGACTCGCTGACCTCCACGGCGTCCACGCCCGTCAGTTCCCGCGCGAACTCCGCCGGGTTCCCGATGGTCGCGGTGCTCAGGATCACCTGCGGGTCCGCGCCCAGCGCCCGCGCCAGCGCCAGCAGGCGGCGCAGCATGCCCGCCACCTCGCTCCCGAACCCACCCCGGTACGTGTGCGCCTCGTCCAGCACCAGAAACGAGAGGTTGCGCAGGAACTCCCGCACGCCCGGCTGCGTCAGCGACCAGTGCAGCTTGTCCGGCGTGGCCGTCACCATCCGCACGCCGGGCCGGAACACCACCGACCCCTGCGCGCTGCCCTGGAACGCCGCCACCTCCCACGGGAATCCCCCGCGCTCGCGGAAGGCCAGCAGCTTGTCCCGCTGATCCTGCCCCAGCGCCACGAGCGGGTACACGAACAGCGCCGTCGCGCGCGGGTCGCGTTCCAGCCGGTCGAACACGCCGGGGAAGAACGCGCCCGTCTTGCCGCTCGCGGTGGGCGTCGTGATGATCACGTGCCGCCCGTCCCGCATCAGCTCGTACGTGCGCGCCTGATGCGCGAACACCTCCGGGAAGCCGAAGCCCCGCGTGACCGCGTCGCTCCAGCCCAGCCCCGACGCCGCCACCGTCCGCGCGTCCTGCGGCCACTCCTCGTGCAGGCGCGTCGCCCCGCTCCCCAGCGTGTCCCGCAGGAAGCCCTCCAGACGGGCGAAGGGAGAGCGGGCGGGCAGCATCCCCACAGTCTAGAGCCGCGCGCACACACGCAAGAGGGAAGCGCGTCACGGTCGCCCGCCCGCGCGGGGTAGACTGGACAGCAGTTCATGACGACTCCCGAACCGCCCACCGTGTTTGTCGTGACGTCCCAGGAAGCCCGCGCGCACGCGCTGCGGGCCCACCTGCCGCGCGTGAACGTCGTCCACGCCCCCCACGCCGAATTCCTGATGCGCGAATCGCACGTCACCATCCCCGACGTCGCCCTGCTGTACACCGACACCCACGGCGTGCCCCTGCACCAGGTGCTGCCCATGCTCCGCCAGCGCGCCGAACTGGGCGGCACCCACTGGCTCGCCGTCGGCTCCCAGGGCCTGGGCGAGATGCTCGGCGCGGGCGCCGACGCCCTGATCAGCGACGTCACGCCCCCCGAAGCCCTCGCGCTGCAGGTCCGCGCGCTGCTGGGCCGCGCGCAACAGTTCCGTGACACGCTGGGCCGCGTCGCCACCCTGCAGCGCCGCATGGACACCTGGGAGCACGAGGAACGCGTCCGCGACCAGCTGGTCCACATGCTCGTCCACGACCTGAAAAACCCCATCGCGGCCGTCATGGGCCTGCTGGAGATCGTGCAGGACGACCCCCGCGTGCCCGAGGACAACCGCGAACTGCTCAAGGTCGCCCGCGACGAGACCCAGCACCTGCTGCACCTCACCGTGAACATGCTCGACGTCCGCAAGATCCAGGCGGGCAAGATGAACCTGAAACGCGAACTGATGTTCACTCCAATGTTCCGTGAGGTCGTCGACCTCGCCCGCGGGGACGTCGGCAGCGGCCTGCGCGACCGCCACATCCGCGTCGAGGTCGAACCCGACCTGAGCCCCGCCAGCGTCGACCCGGAAATCCTGCGCCGCGTCCTGGCGAACCTGATCAGCAACGCCCTGAAACACACCACCACCGGCGGCCTGATCCTCGTCGTCGTCAAGGGCACCCCCGACGCCGTGCAGGTCACCGTCCGCGACGACGGCGAAGGCATCCCCGCCGACGACATCCCCAACCTGTTCGCCGCGTTCGAACAGTCCCGCCTGACCCTGCATGGCCGCTTCGACACCGGCATGGGCCTCGCGTTCTGCAAACTGGCCGTCGAGGAACACGGCGGGCAGATCTGGGTCGAATCCGAACGCGGCAAGGGCGCCACCTTCTACTTCACGCTCCCGCTGGCGCAGGACGCCGAGGACGACGACTTCGTCGAACTGGTGTAATCGGGCAGGGGAGAGGCGGCCGCTCAGGGCACCTCGGCCAGGGCTGGACCACCGGCGTACAGGTCGATGTCCAGGCCCGCGCCGAGCGCCGCCAGTCGGCTCAGGTCCTCCCGCTCGATCGGTATGCCCCACATCTGTTCCGCGTAACCGCGGTACCCGACCGTCACGCTGACGTCACAGGTATCAGCCAGTGTCCGGATGCGCGGCGCGGCCTCCTGCGTCAGATCCAGCAGGCGGGTCAGCTTGTCCTCGAACTCGCCGGGGCGGTCACCTTCGGGGCAGAGGGTCCAGCGGGTGAACGTCCGGCGTGATGGGCTGAAGCCGGGTCGTGTCCATTCGTCCCCGACGCTCCAGGCATCCGTGGGGTCCAGACCGGTGGCACGGGTGATGTCTTCGGCGCTGAGGGTCTCGCTGACGATGGACAACGCCACCCGCGCTCGCGCTGAAGCTCGCGCGCCCAGGATGTCCCAGCCGTCCGGTGTGGAGCGCACCATGACCACGAGGAAATAGTCCTCGCCCTGCGGCCTGAAGTGCACCTGCTGCACGTCACCGTCCAGCAGGACGCCGTGAACGCGTGGTTCGCCGTCGGTGGATTCGAGAACGTGCGGAGCAAAAAACTGGATGGTGGTGGCGCAGGTCGGTGAGCGGAGTTCTGCGAGGGCGGCCTGCTCGGCGGTCGGGTGGGGTGCGGGCATGTGGGATGACCATACCTGTGCCTGACGGGTGGGTGGTGGGCTGTTCGTGGCTGCGTGTCGTGTGAACCGTGATAAAACAGGGGCGTACCAACAGTTTTATGAAGTGCAGTTCGTTTCAGGACTTCTCTTTTTTTCCAGATCCTAGTGCCGTTTTTCACGAGCAGTATGTGGTGAGGGGCGGCGCAGACGCAGAAAGGAGACCGACCATCGAATACGCCAACTTCGTCATCATGCTGCTCGTCGCGCTCGGCATCGGCATCGTCGCCGTGCTCGCCAGCGCCCTGCTGGGCCCCAAAAAGGCCAGCCGCACCAAACTCATGGCCTACGAAAGCGGCAACGACCCCGAACGCGGCGGCGTCGGCACCGGCCAGCGCTTCCCGGTGCACTTCTACCTCGTGGCCATGCTGTTCATCATCTTCGACATCGAAACCGCCTTCTTCTACCCCCTGGCCGTCGCGTACCAGAAACTCATCCCCTTCGCCTTCTTCGAGGCCGTCACCTTCGTGCTCCTGCTGCTCGTCGGGTACGTCTACATCCTGAAGAAGAAGGTGCTGGAGTGGGCGTGAGGACTCGCTGCGATCGCCGTCTAACGGTCGAACCGTCCAAACGTCTGAGCGCTGGGACGCGGCTGGCTTCCTCCATGAGACCCTTTGACCTTTCGACATTCAGACCTGCACCGGAGGTGCGCCCATGCCACTGAAGGAACTGTTCGAGAAGGACTGGCAGGAACTGGAGTCCGAGGGGATCCTGTTTTCCAGCCTGGAGAAGCTAGTCGCGTGGGGGCGGAGTAACAGCCTGTGGCCCGCGACGTTCGGGCTGGCGTGCTGCGCCATTGAGATGATGAGCTCCACCGACGGCCGCAACGACCTGGCGCGCTTCGGGAGTGAGGTGTTTCGCGCGTCGCCCCGGCAGGCGGACGTGATGATCGTCGCGGGGCGCCTGAGCAAGAAGATGGCGCCGGTCATGCGCCGCGTGTACGACCAGATGCCCGACCCGAAGTGGGTGATCAGCATGGGCGCCTGCGCCAGCAGTGGGGGCATGTTCAACAACTACGCGATCGTGCAGAACGTGGACAGCGTCGTGCCGGTGGACATCTTCGTGCCCGGCTGCCCCCCGCGCCCCGAGGCGCTGATCTACGCCGTGATGCAGCTTCAGAAGAAGGTGCGCGGCGAGGCCTTCGACGGGCTGGGCCAGCAGCTGCCGATGGTGGACGCATGGACCCGCTGAAACCCGCAGACGCGAAACCCATGGGCCGCGAGGGCGTCGCGCAGTCCAGCACCAGCGCCGCGCCGGTCGTCCCGTCCCCGGTCCCGGTGATTCCGGCGGCGCCCAGCCGCGACGTGACCGGCCTGATCGCCGAGCTGGGCCTGACCGAGGACCACGCCGCTGAACCCACCGCCCTGGTCACGCCCGGCGACCTGCACCGCGCTGCGCAGGCCCTCAAGGACCACGGGTTCATGCTGATGGACACCGTCGGCATTGACTACAGCACGTACACCGAAGCCCGACCCAAACGCTTCGCGGTGCTGCACAACATCTACCACCCGCGCGACCACCGCCGCCTCTTCCTGCGCGTGTGGCTGGACGACGGCGAGATGCTGCCCAGCCTGTACCCCATCTGGCGCGCCGCGAACTACCTGGAACGCGAGGTGTACGACCTGATGGGCGTCACCTTCACCGGGCACCCCGACCTGCGCAAGGTCCTCACGCCCGACGACCTCGAAGGGCACCCGCTGCGCAAGGACTTCCCGCTGGGCGAGACGCCCACCCTGTTCCGCGAGGGCCGCCACCTCGACCCGGCCGCGTTCCGCGCGGGCCTCACCGGGCGCGACGCGGGCCTCACCGGGTACCGCGGCGAACTCCGCCGGGGACGCGGCGAGGACCGCCTGCCGCCCGTCATGCCGGAAGGAGGGCCCAAGTGATGTCGATGGTGGAAAGAAACCAGTTGATGGAACAGGCCCGCGAGGTCCTGCCGCTCCCCATCAACCATCACCCTTCACCCATCACCCTCACCGGAGGTGCGCGGTGACCACGGCACCTGAACGTCCCGGCGCGCTGCCCGAGGGGCAGATGCACACGCAGATCATGAGCCTGAACGTCGGGCCGCAGCACCCCAGTACGCACGGCGTGCTGCGGCTCGTGGTGGACATGGACGGCGAGTACGTCGTGAAGGTCACCCCGCACATGGGGTACCTGCACACCGGTTTCGAGAAGACCTTCGAGAACCGCACGTACCAGCAGGGCGTGACCTACGCGCCCCGCACCGACTACCTGCACTCCTTCGGGCATGAACTCGCGTACGTCCTCAGCGTCGAGAAACTGCTGCAGGCGGACGTGCCCGAGCGGGCCACCACCGTGCGCGTCATCCTGCACGAACTGGGGCGCATCCACAGCCACCTCGTGTTCGTCGGGACCGGCCTGCTCGACCTGGGCGCCCTGACGCCGTTCTTCTACGCCTTCCGCGAGAAGGAAGCCCTCCAGGACCTCTTCGAGGCCGTGTGCGGCTACCGCATGAACCAGGGGTACTTCCGCGTCGGCGGCCTGTACCGCGACATTCCCGACGACTGGGCACCCCGCGTGGAGAAGTTCCTCGACCAGATGGAACGCGGCGTCACCGAGTACACCACCCTGTTCGCGCAGAACCCCATCTTCCTCGACCGCGCCAAAGGGGTGGGTGTCATCCCGCCCGAGGTCGCCCTCGACCTGGGCCTCACCGGACCCAACCTGCGCGCCAGCGGCGTGCCCCTCGACCACCGCAAGGACAACCCCTACTGCGGCTACGAGACCTACGACTTCAACGTCATCACCAGCACCGACGGCGACAGTCTGGCGCGCTTCAACATGCGCCTCCTCGAATTCGGCGAGAGCATCAAGATCGTCCGCCAGGGCCTCAGGCGCCTCAAGCCCGGCCCGGTCAAGGACCCCAACCGCAAGATCAGCCTCCCACCCCGCCACGAACTCGAAACGAGCATGGAAGCGGTCATCCACCACTTCAAACTCGTCACGGAAGGCTTCCACCCGCCCACCGGCGAGGTGTACGTCCCCGTCGAGAGTGCGCGCGGCGAGGTCGGGTACTACATCGTCAGCGACGGCGGCAGCATGCCGTACCGCGTGAAGATCCGCGCGCCCAGCTTCGTGAACCTCCAGGCCCTCGAGTACGCCTGCGTCGGCGCGCAGTTCGCGGACCTCATCACGATCCTGGCAACCATTGACCCCGTGCTGGGCGACGTGGACCGGTGAACGCATTCGGTTTTCAGCGTGTTGAGCCAGGAGTCTGGCGCACGACTGAATTTGTGGCCGGAGAGGAAGTCGACTTTGATATTCGTGCGAGCAGTCTCTTGGAGTCGAAGTTAGCGCAAATTCAGGAGGTCTTTGCTCAGATCAAATCTTCTGAAAACAGGTACAGAACACTTGTGGCACATGACTTTGTGGTTGATGATCGCTGGTCGAATTGGTGTGGCATCGAGAATCCTGGGTTCGAAGCGTTGTATGAGTCTATGAAGTTGCGCTGGGTGGTTACGTCAACGAATGAAAGCAGTTTGTGGGGCTACATCCTCACTTATGAAAGTTTGCTTCCTGACTCAGTTGAATTACAGGGCTGGCTCGACTTCCAAGGTCAATTCATGCACACCGAAGTGGAATAAGGGGATATATCTTGAGTTACTTCGCTGAGAAACAACCACTGGTGGCGGATATCTTCAGCCGTTACCCGGATTCACCGCAGGGGCGGCGCAGCGCGCTGATGCCGCTGCTGCGCGAGGTGCAGGACGCGGAAGGCTTCGTGTCCGAATCTCGCATGGCGGAGATCGCGGCGCTGTGCGGCACGACCGCGACCGAGGTGCGCTCGGTCATGAGCTTCTACTCCACGTACCACACGCTCCCCACGGGCAAATACCACCTGCAGGTGTGCTCCACGCTGATGTGCGCGCTGGCCGGGTCGGACGAGCTGTGGGATCACCTCGTGGAGACGCTGGACGTGCAGCCGGGCGAGGTCAGCGCGGACGGGCGGTTCAGCGTGCAGAAGGTCGAGTGCCTGGGCTCGTGCGGGACCGCGCCGATGATGCAGATCAACGACGACGGGTACTACGAGAACGTGGGGCCGGGCAAGTGCGCGCGGATTCTGGCGTCGCTGCGAAACGATCTTCAGCCGCTGCCGGACAACCCGGTGCCGGTGACGGTGGGCGCGGACGGGCGGCAGGTGCTGGCGACCGGTCAGGCGATCGGGTCGAGCGTGACGGGCCTGCACCGCCTGCCGGAACAGGCCGGGGGTGAGGCATGACCGCCACCGCACCGACACCACCCAAACCGATCACCAGTGCGAAGGACCCGCGTTTCGCGCCGACGCTGTACGCGCACGTCGGGCAGGCAGACAGCTGGACGCTCGACTACTACCGCCGGAACGGCGGGTACGAACCGGTGAAACGCGCCTTCGCGATGGGCCCGGACGCCGTGATCGAGGAAGTGAAGAAGTCCGGTCTGCGCGGGCGCGGAGGAGCGGGCTTCGCGACCGGCCTGAAGTGGTCGTTCATGCCCCTGAAGGACGGCAAGCCGCACTACATCATCTGCAACGCGGACGAGTCCGAACCCGGCAGCTTCAAGGACCGCTACCTGCTGAGCGAGGACCCGCACCAGCTGATCGAGGGCATGATCATCGCAGGCTACGCCATGCGCGCCTCGGTGGGCTACATCTACATCCGCGGGGAGTACGTGCACGCCGCCGAACGCATGTGGGCCGCGATTCACGAGGCGCGCGAGGCCGGACTGCTCGGGCAGAACATCCTGGGCAGCGGGTTCGACTTCCAGCTGTACGTGCACCGGGGCGCCGGGGCGTACATCTGCGGCGAGGAAACCGCGCTGATGAACTCGCTGGAGGGCCTGCGCGCCAACCCGCGCCTCAAACCGCCCTTCCCGGCAGCGGCGGGCCTGTACGGGCTACCCACCACCATCAACAACGTCGAGACGTTCTGCGCCGCCACCCAGATCCTCCGCTACGGCGCGGACTGGCACGCGGGCATGGGCACCGAGAAGAGCAAGGGCATGAAACTCTTCCAGATCTCCGGCCCCGTCGCGCGGCCCGGCGTGTACGAACTGCCGCTCGGCACCACCTTCCGCGAACTCATCTACGACTGGGCTGGCGGCCCCCTGGAGGAGATGAAGGCCATCATCCCCGGCGGGAGCAGCTGCCCCATGCTGCCCTGGACGGACGCGATCCTGGATACGCCCATGGACTACGAATCCGTCGCGGCCGCCGGAAGCATGCTCGGCACCGGCGGTGTGACCCTGATCCCTAAGGCGGACTGCATCGTGAACGCCACCTGGAACCTCGTGCGCTTCTACGGCCACGAGAGCTGCGGCAAATGCACGCCCTGCCGCGAGGGCATCAGCTCCTGGATGACCCGCATGTACCAGAAACTCGTCACCGGACGCGGGCAGCCCGGCGACGTGCAGCTCATCCTGGACATGAGCGACAACATCGGCGGCCGCAGCTTCTGCGCGCTGGCCGACGCGTGCCTGGGCCCCGTGCTGAGCTCCATCAAGCTGTTCCGCGAGGAATACGACGCCCTGGCTGGCACCCAGCAGCCCCTGTACCCCGCGCGTAAGCGCTGGAAGGACGCATGAGTGCTGTCCTGATCGCCGCGCAGGTTCTGGCGGGACTGGTGACGTTCGTGTGCCTGCACGAGCTGGGACACGTCCTGATGGCGCGGCGCTACGGGGACCGCTCGGCGCGGTTCACGCTGCTGGGCCGCCGGAACGGAGCGTGGATCGTGGCGACCACCCACACGACCCTGGCCGACACGGACTCCTGGCCGGGCGTGAAGGTCGCGCTGGCCGGGCCGCTGTTCACCCGCCTGCTGGCCGAGGGGCTGGGGCTGCTGCTCGTGCTGGGCCTGACCCCGGCGGTCGCCCGGCCATTCGTGCTGACGGTGTTCCTGCTGTCCCGCACGGACTTCTGGCTGTACACCCTGCGGGACTTCGCCGCCGGGTACCTCGCGCGCCGGTCCCTGCCGGGCCGGGACATCGCGGACGCCGTGCGGGGCGGGGCGGCGCTGGTCGGGCGCAGTCAGGGGCAGCTGTTCGCGCTGCTGCTGGGCGTCTCGACGCTTGATCTGATCGTGGGCTGGCCGCGACTGGCCGCCACGTTGACTGGAGGTTCGCTGTGAAAGTCACTGTCGACGGCGTAGGCATCGACCTGCCCGCCGGAACGTCCGCCATCGACGCGGTGTTCTCGGCTGGCGGGGACGTGCCGTACTTCTGCGCGCACAAGTACCTCTCGCCGGTGGGCGCGTGCCGCATGTGCCTCGTGGAATCCGGGTCGCCCCGGAAGAATCCGGACGGGTCGTTCGTGATGGAAGGGGAGGGGGACGCGGCCACGCCGAAGATCTTCTGGTTCCCCAAACCCATGGCGTCCTGCACGATGCAGGCGACCGAGGGCATGCACATCCGCACCGCGAAGACGTCGGAGGTCGTGGCGAAGGCGCAGGCGGGCATGATGGAGTTCACGCTGCTGAACCACCCGCTGGACTGCCCCACCTGCGATAAGGGCGGCGCGTGCGAGCTCCAGGACCGTGCGTTCGAGTACGGGTACGGCGCGAGCCGCTTCGGCTTCGACCGCCGCCACGCGGAGAAGCACTACCCGCTGTCGGACTTCGTGATCCTGGATCAGGAGCGCTGCATTCACTGCAAACGCTGCGTGCGGTACTTCGAGGAGGTGCCGGGCCAGGAGGTGCTGGACTTCATCGAGCGCGGCGGGCACACCTTCATCGACACCGAGGAGGGCGGGCTGCCCACGGGCTTCAGTGGGAACATCACGGACATCTGCCCGGTGGGGGCGCTGCTGGACAACGTGGCGCGCTTCCGGGGCCGCAACTGGGAGTACGACCACACGCCGACCACCTGCACGCTGTGCCCGGTCGGGTGCAGCATCACGGTGGACGCCCGCAACGGCCGCCTGGAACGCATCGTGGCGGGCGAGAACCGCGACGTGAACGAGGCGTGGATCTGCGACGCGGGCCGCTTCGGTCACCCCTTCGCCAGCGAGGAACGCCTGACCACCCCCCTGATCCGCAATGAGGACGGCGCGCTGGTGCCCGCCACGTGGGACGAGGCGATCACCGCGATCAACCGCGGCCTGCTGGGCCTGCCGCTGGCGGACCTGGGTCTGTTCGTGGGTGCGGACGCCACGCTGGAGGAGGGTGCGGCTCTGGCGGCCCTGGCGGACGCGCTAAACGCCCGGCACGTGGATCACTTCCCGCGTCACTCGGTGTTCATCGCGCCGACCGCCACCCTGACGGACGTGGCGACCGCCGACGCCGTCGTCGTGCTGGGCGCGGACCTGGGCGAGGAAGCGCCGGTGCTGGAACTCCGCATCCTGGAGATGCTGCGCGGCGGCCTGCTGCCCGCCGAGTTCGCGCACGGCACCGCCATTGCCGACCTGCGCCTCGTGGAGCGCCCCGCCCGCAGGCCCGAGCGGCTGGCCGTGATCGGCGGCGAGTCGCGCCTGTGGGGGCACGCCGGGCACCGCGTCAGCGCGAACGGTGAGAACGCCCTGACCCGCCTCGCCCGCCCGGACACGGACGACCTGAAGGCCGTGCGCGCCCTGCTGGACAGCGCCGAGCGCCCCGTGCTGATCCTGGGCGCGGATGCCCTGCGCGGCGCGAGCGGCTCGGCAGCGGCGTTGCTGGCCGACCTCGCCTCGCGCACCGGGGCGAAGGTCATCGCGATTCCCGCCGGGCCGAACAGTAACGGGCTGGCCGCGCTGAACCTCGTGCCCCGCACGGGCGGGCTGGGGATCGAGCGCCTGGGCGAGGTGCCCGCCGCGTTCATCAGCCGTCTGGACCTGGGCACGCGCGCGGTGGGCTTCACGGTCGTGCACGACACGCACCTGACCGCCACCGCCCAGCTGGCAGACGTGGTCCTGCCCGCCGTGACGAACTACGAGAAGCGCGGCACCGTCCAGAACCTCGAAGGTCGCCTGCTGCCCCTGAATCCCGCCGCGATCCAGAGCGGCGAGGCGGCCGACCTGATCCGCACCCTGACCGCGCTGGCCGAGGCGCTGGGCGTGAAGGCCCCTGCGCGCGGGCAGCGCGGCGCGCAGACCCTGCTGACCGAACGGGTGGGCGTGAACACCGCCGGGATTCAGGCGGGCGGCGCGCTGCACAGCTTCGCCCGTACGTTCGTGGCCCCCGCCGCGCCCCACACGCCGAAACTCTGGACCGAGCGCATGCGTTCCCGGGACCGCGACTGGGTGGAGCGCATCCAGGATCTCGTGGAGGGCGGCTGGACGCTGCCGGTCGCACCGGCGGCACCTCAACCCGGAGGGGACGACTGATGCCCGACTGGCTCGCCACCCTGCTCATCTCGCTGCTCAAGGCGGTGCTGGTCGTCCTGGGGCTGCTGACCACCTTCGCGTATATGACCCTGATCGAGCGGCGCCTGCTGGGCCGCATGCAGCTGCGCCCCGGCCCGAACCGCGTGGGGCCCATGGGCCTGCTGCAACCCGCCGCGGACGCCATCAAGAGCATCTTCAAGGAAGACCTGACCGTCACCCTGGCCGACAAGCTGGTGTACACCCTGGCGCCCATCGTCGCCATCGGCATGGCCCTGACCGCGTTCGGGGGCCTGCCCGCCGGTCCCGCCGGGAGTCTCTTCGGCGAGAACCCCTGGGTGTACAACCTCGACACCGGCATCCTCGCGCTGCTCGCCCTGACCAGCATGGGCGTGTACGGCATCTTCCTGGGCGGCTGGGCGTCCGGCAGCAAGTACCCGATCCTGGGCGGCCTGCGGTCAAGCGCGCAGATGATCAGCTACGAACTCGGCATGGGCCTCAGCCTGCTGGGCCTGCTGATGATCGTCGGCACGACCTCCTTCCACGGCATTGTCGGCTGGCAGGCGCAGAACGGCCCGATGATCCTCTTCCAGTCGCTGGGCTTCGTGCTGTTCCTGATCTCGTCCTTCGCGGAAACCAACCGCACGCCGTTCGACCTGCCGGAAGCCGAGCAGGAGATCGTCGCCGGGTACCTCACCGAGTACAGCGCGATCAAATGGGCGCTGTTCCAGATGGCCGAGTACGTGAACATGATCACCGCGTCCGCCGTCATGGCCACCCTGTTCTTCGGCGGCTGGAAGGGCCCGCAGTTCCTCAACGGCCTGATCCCCGGCATTTCAGACTGGCCACTGATCTGGCTGATCGTGAAGATCGCGTTCTTCCTGTTCCTGTTCATCTGGGTGCGCGCTACCCTCCCGAGGTTGCGCTACGACCAGCTGATGCGTTTCGGCTGGAAACTCGTCCTCCCGCTGGCGCTGGCCAACACCGTCATGACCGCCGCGTTCCTCGCCTTCCGCGGCTCCGGCGGCCTGTGGTTCCTGGGCGTCCTCAGCCTCGCCGGTGTGCTCGCGCTGCTCGTCCTGAGCGACCGCGTCCGCGTCCTGTGGAACCAGTCCAGCATCCGCCCCGAAGGCGACATCGTCCGCGCCGGAGGCGACTGATGCGCGCCTCCCCTCACCCCACCACAGGAGCCAACCATGGGCGTTCTTGAAATAGCCAAGGGCATGGGCGTCACGCTGGGGAAACTGTTCCAGAAGCCCGTGACTGTCAGTTATCCCGAACAGCGCGCCACGCTGCAACCCCGCTTCCGCGGGCGGCACATCCTGACCCGCCACCCCGGCACCGGGCTGGAAAAGTGCATCGGCTGCTCGCTGTGCGCCGCCGCCTGCCCCGCCTACGCCATCTACGTGGAGGCCGCCGAGAACGACCCGGCCGCGCCCGTGTCGCCCGGCGAGCGCTACGCGAAGGTGTACGAGATCAACATGCTGCGCTGCATCTTCTGCGGCATGTGCGAGGAAGCCTGCCCGACCGGCGCGGTCGTGCTGGGCAACGAGTTCGAGATGGCCGACTACCGCTCCCGCGACTTCGTGTACGCCAAGGAAGACATGCTCGTCGGCGTGACCGGCAGCGTCCCGCAGCGCCGCGAGGCCACTCGATTGGGTAAACCCGTCCGCCTGGGCTTCCAGCTCGACGGCGGGCAGCCCCGCGCGGAACTGGAAGGAGTGAAGTACCAGTGAGAGTCTGGATGAACCGTCTGACAGTCCAAGGGTCTCAGTGTCTGAGAAATCCTGCGCTCCCTGGACCCTTTGACCCTTCGACCTTTCGACTGGTGAGCGCCGGAGGCCGCCCATGATGCTGGCGTTCATCCTGCTGGGCGCGCTGGCGATCGTGGGCGGCGTGATCACCATTGCCGCGAAGAACGCGGTGCACGCGTCGCTGGGGCTGGTGGGGACGCTGTTGTGCGTGGCGGGTCTGTTCGCGACGCTGAACGCGTCGTTCCTGGCGGCGACGCAGGTGATCGTGTACGCGGGCGCGGTGATGGTGCTGTTCCTGTTCGTGATCATGCTCCTGAACGCGAACCAGCCGGTCACGGAACGCGACCCGGTGCCGTACGTGCGCGAACTCGCCGGGATCGGCGGAACGCTGCTGGCCGGGGCGTTCGTGGTGCTGGCCTTCACGTACAAGGACCCGCGTCCGCTGGCCGAGAGTGCCGAGGCGCTGCGGGGCGGCTCCGCACTGGTGATGGGGGAGACCCTCCTGACCCGCTTCCTGCTGCCCTTCGAGGCGGTGAGCATCCTGCTGCTCGTGGCGATCGTGGGTGCGGTGGCGCTCGTGCAGCGCCCGGCGGCGCAGCCGGACGGCGTGCCGGACGAACTGGAGGAACCGGTGGGGGCCGCGCGTGAGGAGCGGGTCGCCGCGCCGCGCGGGGCCGCCCCGGCCCTCATGAGCGAAGGGGAGGTGCGTGCCTGATGGTGCCCACGACCTCGTACCTGGCCCTGTCCGGGATTCTGTTCGCGCTGGGCATGATCGGCTTGCTGACGCGCCGCACGGCGATCATGGTGTTCCTGTCGGTGGAACTGATGCTGAACGCCGCGAACCTCGCACTGGTGGCGTTCGCGCGGTCGTGGGGCGACCCGACCGGGCAGACGGCCGTGTTCATCGTGATGACGCTGGCCGCCGCCGAGGTGGCGATCGGGCTGGCGATCATCGTCGCGATCTTCCGTAAACGCGAGACCACGAACGTGGACGACCTCGCGGCACTGAAAGGCTGAGTGGCAACCTGTGGATAGTCTTCCTGCTCTGTACCTGCTGCCCCTGCTGCCGCTGCTGGGCTTCACGGCCCTGATGGTGCTGCCCCGCCTGTTCCCCGGAAAGACGGGGGGCTGGCTGGCGACCGGGATGGTCGGCGCGGCGTTCGTCGTCGCCTTCATCCGCTACCTGAACCAGGGCGCACCCGCCCATGAAGTGCTGTGGGCGTGGCTGCCGAACATGGCGCTGAACGCGAACCTGTCGGTGGGCTTCTGGCTCGATCAACTGTCGGCGCTGATGGCGCTGATCATCACGGGCGTGGGCTTCCTGATTCACCTGTACTCGATCTCGTACATGGGGCACGACCCGAAGTTCACGCGCTTCTTCGCGTTCCTGAATTTCTTCGTGGCGATGATGCTGATCCTGGTGCTGGCCGACTCGTACCCGCTGATGTTCGTCGGCTGGGAGGGCGTGGGCATGGCGTCGTACCTGTTGATCGGCTTCTGGTTCAACGGCCGCAACAGCGAGGCCAGTGACGCGCAGGTCCGCGCCGCCAGCGACGCCGAGGCCGTCAGCAACTCCAACGCGGCGCGCAAGGCATTCATCATGAACCGCATCGGGGACCTGGGCTTCATGCTGGGCATGTTCCTGCTGTTCAAACTGTACGGCACCCTGAGCATCCCCGAACTCGCCGAGCGGGTCGAGGGCGCGCAGGTGGCGCAGGCGGGCATCGAACTCGCGTGCCTGTTCCTGCTGGTCGGCGCGGTCGGCAAGAGCGGCCAGCTGCCCCTGACGACCTGGCTGCCGGACGCCATGGCGGGCCCCACGCCCGTCTCCGCGCTGATCCACGCGGCGACCATGGTCACGGCCGGCGTGTACCTCGTGGCGCGCAGTCACTTCCTGTACGACCTCGCGCCGAACGCCAGCCTGTGGGTGGCGTGGGTGGGCGGCCTGACCGCGCTGTACGGCGCGCTGTCCGCGCTGAACCAGTCGGACATCAAGAAGATCCTGGCGTACTCCACCGTGTCGCAGCTGGGCTACATGTTCCTCGCGGTGGGCCTGCACGCCTACTCGGCGGGCGTGTTCCACCTGCTGACCCACGCGTTCTTCAAGGCGCTGCTGTTCCTCGCGGCGGGCGCCGTGATCCACGCGCTGCACGAGGAGCAGGACGTCCGGAAGATGGGCGGCCTGCACAAGTTCATGCCGTTCACGCATCTGGTGTCCGTGGCGGGCGTGCTGGCGATCGCCGGGATTCCCATCTGGAGCGGCTTCTTCAGCAAGGACGCGATCCTGGCCGCCGCGTACGAGCAGAGCCTCCCGCTGTACCTGATCGGGCTGGGCGTGGCGCTGCTCACCGCGTTCTACATGGGCCGCTGGTACTTCCTGGTGTGGCGCGGCGCGTACCGCGGGCACGGCCACCCGCACGAGGCGGACACCCTCACGAAGATCCCGCTGGGCGTGCTGGCCGCACTGGCAACCCTGGCCGGGTTCCTGAACATCCCCACGTTCCTGGGTGGCGGGCATGCCTTCGACTCGTACCTGGGCCGGGCGATCCCACTCCACGCGCACGAGATTCCCGCCAGCACCGAGTGGATGCTGACCGTCTTCGCCGTCCTCGCGGGCGTGATCGGGCTGGGCTGGGCATTCCTGGCGCACCGCCGCGGCGCCCTGGCGACCGGGCCGCTGGGTGAACTCAGCCGCAACAGCTTGTACCTCGACGCGCTGTACGACAACGTCGTGTCCGCCCCCAGCCGCGCCATCGCGGGCGCGCTGGACACCGTGGACCGCGGCACCGACGACGCCCTCAGCGGCGTCGCCCGCAACGCCAGCGGCCCCGGCGGGCTGTTCACGCTGTGGCAGAGCGGCTTCGTGCGCGCCTACGCCGTCAGCATGCTGCTCGGCACCGCCGCCATCATCGGCTACTGGGCCCTCAAGACCATCGGGAGCGGCGCATGAACTCCTTCACCGACTGGCTCCCCACCCTCATGATCTTCCTGCCCCTGGCGGGCAGCCTGCTGCTGCTCGTCACGCCTAAAACCTTCCGGGATGAGGTGGCGGGCTTCATCGCCGCCCTGACGCTCGGCGCGGGCCTCGCCATCTGGCGCGGCGGCGGCTCGGAGCTGTTCCGCTGGGACTGGATTCCCCCGCTGGGCATCACGTACTCCGTGCAGCTGGGTGGCGTGAGCCTCGCGCTGGCGCTCGTCACGGCGCTGATGTCCTTCATCGCGATCCTGTACGCCGCGCGCCGCATCCCCAACCCCGGTCCGATGCTGTCGCTAATCCTCGCCATGGAGACGGGTCTGATCGGCATCTTCGCCGCGCAGGACCTGATGCTGTTCTACGTGTTCTTCGAGGACGCCCTGATTCCCGCCCTCCTGATGCTCGCCATGTACGGCAAGTCGGGGCGCATGGCGGCCCTCACGAAATTCGCCGCGTACACGCTGTTCGGCAGCCTGCTGATGCTGGTCAGCATCATCGGCGTGCGGTACCTGGGCGGCAGCCCCAGCTTCGCCATGACCGACCTGAAACAGAACCTCGTGACCGGCAGCGCGCAGACGTGGCTGTACCTGGGCTTCCTGACCGCCATGGCCGTCAAGCTGCCGCTGTGGCCGCTGCACGCGTGGCTGCCGGACTTCCACGAGCAGAACCACGACAGCGGCGTGCCCGACGTCATGGGCACCCTGTACAAGGTCGGCGGGTACGGCCTCTTCACCTTCGCCATCCCGCTGTTCCCCGACGCCAGCCTGGAACTGCGCCCCATCCTGATGGGCCTCGCGGCGTTCACGGCACTGTACGCCGCGTGGATCGCGTTCCGGCAGACCGACTGGAAACGCCTGCTCGCCTACGCGGGCCTCAGTCACATGGGTTTCGTCGCGCTCGGCGTGTTCTCCCTGAACGAGACGGCCGTGATCGGCGCGATGTACCTGCTGGCCTTCCAGAACCTCTACACCGGCGCGCTGTTCCTCTCGGTGGGCATGCTGCAGGAACGCATCGGCAGCCTGGACACCCGCGTGGGCGGCGTCATGACCCAGGCGGGCGCGCTGGGCGGCCTGACCATGGCCCTGTGGTTCGCCAGCATCGCCGTGCCGGGTCTGGCGGGCTTCATCGGCGAGTTCAGCATCCTGCTCGGCGCGTACCAGGTGTCCCCGTGGCTGACCTTCATCGCGGGCATCACGACCATCGCCGCCGCCGCGTACGCCCTGACGGCCTTCCAGCACACCTTCTGGCAGGCGCGGCCCGCCGGGTCCGTCGGCGTGCGTGACCTCGTGCACACCGAGTGGCTGATCCTGGGCATCCCGCTGGCGATCCTGGTGCTGTTCGGCGTGTACTCCACCCCCGCCCTGAACCTCATGCAGCCCGCCGTGCGCGCCGTCCTGAGCGCCCTGGGAGGCAACTGACATGCTCCAGCCGCCCGATGTGAAACTCCTGCCCCTGCTGCCCGTCCTGCTCATTCTGGCCGGGGCGATCAGCAGCACCCTGCTGGGCTTCTGGGTCCAGCGCCGCACCCTGACGTTCATCAATATCGGCGCTGTCATCGCGTCGGCGGTCAGTCTCGGGTGGCTGTGGAACCGTGACCTGTCCGCCTTCGGCGGCAGCCTGCGGGCCGACCACGCCGCGCTGCTGCTGGGCTTCGTGATCCTCGCCGGGACCCTCATGACGCTGCTCGTCACGCTGGACACCGCGTGGCGCGCCCGCGTGTCCTTCCCCGAATTCGACGCGATGCTCATGTACGCCGTCACCGGCTGCCTGCTGATCGCCTTCAGTGGGGACCTGATCGTCATGCTGATCGGCCTGGAGATCATGAGCCTCAGCGGCTACGTCCTGGCCACCCTGCAGGGCTCGCGCCGCGCGGAGGAAAGCGGCCTGAAGTACTTCCTGCTCGGCGCCGCCGGGAGTGCCGTGCTGATCTACGGACTGGCGTTCGTGTACGGCGCGACCGGCAGTCTGAACTACGCCGTCATCGCCGAGAAGACCAGCACCCTGAACCCCGAGAACACCGGCATCTTGGTCGGCGGCGCGCTGCTGATGCTCTGCGGCTTCGGCTTCAAGGTCGCCCTGGCACCCTTCCACCAGTGGACGCCCGACGTGTACGGCGGCGCGCCCACCAGCGTCAGCCTGTTCCTGAGCACCGTCGTGAAGGTCGCCGCGTTCGCCGGGATGCTCCGCGTGTTCTCCGGCGCGCTGGAAAACGCCCCCGGCTGGCACTCCGTCCTGGCGGTCCTGATCGCCGCGACCCTGATCGTCGGGAACCTCGCCGCGGTGCGCCAGATGAACTTCAAACGCATGCTGGCGTACTCGGCCGTCGCGCACACCGGCTTCCTGGGCATGGCGCTGCTCGGCACGCCCGCCGCGGGCGGCGCGGCCCTCGGGTACTACCTGCTCGTGTACACCCTCATGACCGCCGCCGCGCTCGCCATCGTCGCCGCCCTGCAACGCAGCGAGGACGGCTTCAGCATCACCGACATGCGCGGCCTGTACTACCGCCACCCCGGCTACGCCGTCGCGCTGGCCGTGTGCCTCGCCTCGCTGGCGGGCCTGCCGCCCTTCGCGGGCTTCTTCGGGAAGTACCTCGTGTTCCAGGCGGCCTTCCAGAACGGCTACGCCTGGATCAGCATCCTCGCCGCGCTCACCAGCGTCGCCGCGCTGGTGTACTACCTGCGGCCCGCCATGCTGATGTTCATGCCCGACCGCACCCCCGCGCGCGAGTACGGCCTCGGCCAGCGCCCCCCCACCACCCTGGCCGTCGCGCTGGGCGTGGCGGGCGTCACCGTGCTGGGCCTGCTCCCGAACCTCTGGTACGCGTTCGTGGCGCACCCCGACATCTGGGCGATGCTCGCCGGACGCTGACCGGAAGCACCAGACGAGGAGGCCCGACCGGGATCAGGTCGGGCCTCTCGCTGTCCCCGGCGGGGAGCCGGGAGGGGTGGGTCCTGTTCAGGTGCAGCTGGGCGCGGCGGGCCGGTCGAGCTGATCGGCGAGGCGGCGCAGACGGGTGGCCAGCGCGGCGCGCAGGGTGGGACGCTGCGGCTGGGCGGCGCGCAACTGCTGTTCCAGGGCCAGCTGGTCGCGGACCTGTTCGTACTGGGCGGTGCGGGCGTCGACGACTTCCTTCAGGTACAGGTCGTGCATGCGGTCCTCCGGAGGATGAGAGGGACTCCGATGGAATAGCCTATGAAGCCGTTCCATCCGGGCGGATGCGACTCGTAGAGCTGCGCAGCAGAGGAGCGTTCAGGGCAGGTCGGGTTCGGTGCAGGGGGTCGCGAGCGGTTCGAAGAAGGTGGTCAGGTCGCGGAACCCGTCGGGGTTCAGGCTGTAGTAGACCTTGGTGCCCTTCTTCTCGGAGGTGATCAGGCCGACCTCGATCAGGACCTTCATGTGGTGGCTGATGGTGGGCTGCGTGAGGCCCAGGGTGGCGGAGATGCTGATCGGGGGGGTGCTGCCGGCGTCCGGGCGTGCCTGGGGGTGGTCGGGGTCCGACTGGCCGATGAGCTGCACGATGCGCAGGCGCGTGGGGTCGCCCAGGGCGCGCAGGCGGCTCAGGAGCAGGTCGAACGGGGGTCCATCAGGCACATTCATAGATTGCCATCTATATAGGCAGTTGTCAATATAGATGGCAGTCTAAGTCGTCTGGCGGATGCGCCACTCCCCACTACCCCCGCTGCTCGCGCTGGTACTTCACGCGGTAGCGGCTGCGGCTGGCCGCCTCGACCAGATCCACCGGGGTCTGGATGTCCTCGCCGGTGCGGGCCGCGCCGACACTGGCCCGCAGCGGCAGATCGCGGTAACTGATGCGGTCCAGCGACTCCTGCACGCGCCGCGCGACGTCCGCCGTCTCGTGCGCGCTGGCCTGATCGAGCAGCACGGCGAACTCGTCCGGACCCCAGCGGAAGATCAGGTCCCCGCGCCGCTTCTGCTGCATGATCCGCCCGGACAGGTCGCGCAGCAGCTCGTCCCCGGCGTGCGGACCGTACACCTCGTTCACCTTCCGGAAGCCGCTCAGGTCCACCAGCAGCAGCCCCAGCGGGCGGGTCTGCCGGGTCGCCCAGCGCTGCTCCAGCGCGCGCGTGAACGCCACGCGGTTCCCGAAGCCCGTCAGCGGGTCGCGCAGCGCCAGGGTCCGCAGGTTCCACCAGCGTTCCGCCGCGACGAGCGCCGTGCCGATGATCGCCGCCAGCGACAGCGTCACGCCGGGCAGCAGGATGTTCCCCAGCCACAGGGGCGCGGCGGCCAGCAGCGCCGCCATCGCCAGCGCGAAGCCCCACAGGCCGCGCGCCAGGACCGCCGCGACGGCGATAACGGCCGACAGCAGCGCGATCAGCCAGGTGGGCAGCGTCGTGAAGGGCGCGCTGAGCAGGCTGGATACCGCCCGCAGCTGCAGTTCCGTGCCGGGCACGGTCTGCCCCGTCACGTCCCGCACGCCGCCCACGCCGGTGCCGCTGGCGGTCAGGCCGATCAGGACGATCTTGCCCTGAATGTCGCCGTAGCGGACGTTGCCGTTCACGACGTCCCGGAACGGAATGACCGGCAGGCGGTCCCGGTCCGGCGCGGCGTAGCGCAGCACGCGCGGCTGATCGCTGAGGTCCACGCTCTTGCCCGCCGCGACCGCCAGCTGCCGCGCGAAGCTGGGCTGCAGCGTCCCGGCCGCGTCCGGGTACGCGGTCTGGAACGTGCGGACGATCCCGTCACCGCTGACGTTCAGCGCGCTGACGCCCGTCGGGGAGCGCCACTCGGGACTGGCCAGCAGCGTGGACTCGCCGGGCGCGGTGGCCAGCACGACGTTCGCGCGGCTGAACGCGTCCTTCAGGCGCTCGTCGTTCTGGCTGGGGTCGGTCAGCAGCACGTCGATACCGACCGCGGTCGCCCCGGCCTGCTCGAGCGTGCCGAGCGCCTGCCCGTACAGTTCGCGCGGCCACGTGCCGACCCGGCCGTAGTCCCGCAGGGACGCGTCGTCAATGCCGACCAGCACCACCCGGCGGTCGGTCTCGGACGGCAGGGCGCGGTTCAGCGCGTCGCCCAGGCGCGGATTGGCGGGCATCAGCAGGGCCAGCAGCGCCGCGAGCAGCGCCGCGACGGGCGCGGTGATCAGGGCCAGGGACCGCTCAGCGGAGCGCGGCATCTCGTTCGTTTCCTGCGGCGTCACGGGCGCTCACCTGCACGGGCGCGGTCGGGTCGGCAAGGGGCAGCGCCCAGCTCAGCGGTTCGCCGGACGTCACGCGCCGGGTGTAGCTGCGCGGGCCGATGCGGACGGTGACGGTCAGCGCGCCGGGAACAGCGTCGGTCACGGCGCCGCTCAGGAGCAGCAGGTGACCGCGCCGCTCGGCGCGCAGCGCCACCTGCGGGGCGCTGCGGTCCACGGTGACGGTCACGGTGCGCGTCAGCGTCTGCCCGAAGCGTTCGGCGGTCACGGTCACCGGGTAGGTGCCCTCGGGTAGCGGCGCCGCCAGCCGCTCCAGGCGGAAGGTGTCGCCGTCGGCGTTCAGCGGGACGCGCTGCCCGGCCACCTGCGCGCTCAGGGTCGCGTCGGGGAGGCTGCGGGCACTCAGGATCAGGTCGTTCAGGGTCAGGGGCGCGCGGGGCAGCGTGAGGCTCAGCGGGCGGGCCCGTTCGGCGTCCCGCGCCTGATTGAAGCGGTCCGTGGCGTCCGGGACGAGGGTGCCCACGGTGCCCGCCTCGCTGCGCTGCTGCCCGGCGCTGACCGCCTGATCGGCGCTGCTGGGCAGTGCCACCTGACCCTCGAACACCTTGACCAGCCCGTCCGCGTCCACGCGGAACACCGTGCCGCGCACGGCGGTACTCACGACCGGCGTGTCGATCCGGTAGCCGCCCTGGCCCTTCTGCACGACGTTCCAGGCGGTGCCGCGCGCGAGTTTCAGCAGGACCTCGCGGCCGCGGTCGGTGCGGTCCACGCTCAGGACGCTCAGTTCGCTCTGCTCGTTCAGGCGCAGGTACCCGCCGCCCGTGAAGCCCACCTCGGCCCAGGCGCCCGCGCCGGTGTTCAGCGTCGCGCCGATCTCCAGGGTGTCCCCGATGACCGCGCCGCGCGCCTGCCCGGCTCGGCCCAGGGTGACCGCGCCGCGCGTGGCCTGCACGCTGGCGCTGCCCTCGCCGCGGAACTGCGCGGCGTACCAGGGGTCGGTCTCGCGGAACGCGCCGAGCTGCCCGCTGCGCAGGTCGAGCTGCTGCCCGCCCCGCACGGTCGTGACGCGGCCACTGCGGTCGATGCGCAGCTGACCGCCGAGAACCGCGACGCGCCGCACCGGCCCGTCGAGATCCACGCGCAGGCTGCCCGCGCCGTCCATCACGAGGTGCTGGCCCTGCACGTGCACGGCGACCGGGCCGCGCAGGTAGAAGCGGCCCTGCTGCAGGTCCACCTCGTCCAGGTAGCGGCGCAGGCGCGAGGCGCTGCCGACCGTGACGCGCCCGGCACCGTCACGGATCTCGGCGCGGCCCGCGCCGGTCCGCAGGCCCAGCGTGATCTCGCCGCCCGCGGCGCGGGGCGTCCAGGTGCCGCCCTCCTGCTGGAGTTCCACGCTGCCCTGCGCGCTGTCCAGCACCGGGGCGGCCAGTGCGGTCGCGCCGAGCAGCAGCGTGAGGGTCAGGGCGTGGTGGACGGGGGCCGCGCGCATCATCACCCCACAGTGTAAGAGAGAAATCTGACATTATTCATATCTTCTGCGCCGCGCGCGGGTGCCGGTGTGTCTTCCGGCGCCGCCCTATACTGCGGGGCGTGCTTGTTGCCGCCGTGGACGCCAGTAAGGAATATGGACCGCTGACCGTCCTGCAGGACGTGACCTTCGCCGTGCAGCCCGGCGACCGCGTGGGCCTCGTGGGGCGCAACGGGGCGGGGAAGAGCACGCTGCTGAAACTCCTGACCGGGCAGCTGCTGCCGGACGGGGGCGTCGTGAAGCGCGCGCCGGGCGTGCGGGTGCGTTCATTACAGCAGGACCCGGTCTTCCCGCCGGGCGCGACGGTGGACAGCGTGCTCGACGCGGCCTTCCACGACCTCGATCAGCTGGAGGCGGAACTGAACGCGGCGGCCGAGGCGATGGGCAGCGGCACGCCCGAGAGCATCCTGCACCACGAGGCCGTGCTGGAGCACTACCAGCGGCGCGGGGGCTTCGAGCGGCGCAGCCGCAAGGACGCCGTGACCCTGGCGTTCGGCTTCCGGGGCCGCGAGAGCGACCTGGCCGCCAGCCTCAGCGGCGGCGAGCGCACGCGGCTGGGGCTGGCGGCGCTGCTCGTGGAGAACCCGGATGTGCTGCTGCTGGACGAGCCGACCAACCACCTGGACATCGTGATGGTCGAGTGGCTGGAGGGCTTCCTGGGCCGCTACCCCGGCGCGGTGCTGGTCATCAGCCACGACCGCGCGTTCCTGGACACCGTCACCCGCGAGACCGCGTACCTGCGCGGCGGGACCATGAAGGTGTACGCCGGGAACTACACGACCTTCCGCGAGACGCTGGCCGCCGAGCTGGAGCAGCAGGCGGCGCGTTTCGCGGTGGAAAGCCGCCAGATCGCGTCCCTGCAGGCCAGCGCGGACCGCATGAAGATCTGGGGTCTGGGCATGAGCAAGCTCGCCCGCCGGGCCAAGGCCATGCAGGCGCGCGTGGACCGCATGCAGGCCTGCGCCACGAGCGCCCCGCCGCCCGAGCAGCGCACCACCCGCATCACCTTCCACGCGCCCGAGAGCGGCGAGGTCGTGCTGGACGCCCGGCACGTCACGCGGGTGCTGCCCGGCGGGCGGCAGCTGTTCCGGGACGTGAATGTGCAGATCCGCCAGGGCGAGCGCGTGGCGATCATCGGCCGCAACGGGGCGGGGAAGACCACCTTCCTGCGCACCCTGCTGGGCCTGGAACCCGGCGACGACCCGCGCACCCGCATCCTGACCGGGGCGCGCGTCACGGTGGGGTACTACGATCAGGCGCTGCGCGGCGTGGAACCCAGCGAGACGCTGTACGACGTGGCCCGCGCGTACACCCACAAGGACCCGGAAGCGCACGACCTGCTGGGCACCTTCATGTTCCCGTACGACCAGCACGACAAGCAGGCGCGCATCCTCTCGGGCGGCGAGCGGGCGCGGCTGGCGCTGCTGAAACTCGCGCAGGAGGACCACAACCTCCTGATCATGGACGAGCCCACCAACCACCTGGATATGGAGATGGTCGAGGCGCTGGAGGCCGCGCTGGACGACTTCACGGGCACGCTGGTGATGGTCAGTCACGACCGCGCGTTCATCGAGGGCCTCGCGGACCGCATCTGGCTGATCGAGGATGGGCAGTTCTTCGAGTACCCCGGCTGGGAGGACTACAAGGCCAAGCACCGCACCGCCGCCGAACTGGAGGCCGAGGCGCTGGCCGCCGCACCGAAGGTCAGCGCGAAACCTGCCGCGCCGAAGGGCAAGGGCCTGTGGCACCTCAAGCGCGAGGTGGAGGCCATCGAGGCCGACATCGCCCGTCTGGAGGGAGAACTGGAGGCCGCGCAGGCCGCGCTGAGCGCCGCACCGGCGGACGCGGACTTCGTGGCGCTGGGGCAGGCCGCGCACGACCTGGAAGTGCAGCTGGAAGCCAAGATGGAAGCCTGGGGCGCCAAGCAGGCCGAGGTGGAGGCGAAGGGCGGCTGACCCCGCGCGCCTGATGGCGGGGTCCCACTGTTCTGGACAGCGGGTCATGCGTCTCATGCCTCCCGGCCTATCCTGAGTCCGGAAGTCAGGATTATGACCAGCCCCCACCCCACCCCCCACGCGCCCGACGCCCTCACGCCCGACCCCACGGCCGCCGCCCTGACCTGGGCCGCCGAGGCCTACCTGGCGCACACCCACCCCCGCGCGCCGCTGCGCCTGGACCGGGTCACCCTGAGCGGCGTCACGTATGCCTGCGCGCCCGACCCCGCCGCGCTGCGCCTGAACCGCGCCCTGGCCGAGGACGTCGTCATGGTCGCCCTGGCCGCCCGCGAGGCCGCCGCCCTGATCGGCACGCCCGCCCCCAGCGCCGGACGCGACGCGCGCATGCTGCTGGACTGCGCCCTGACCGACCCGGACGAACGCGAGACCCTCGACGCGTACCTGAGCGTCCTGCAGGGCCGCGCCCGCGCGAGGCTTCGCCGCGCCTGGAGCGAGGTGCAGGTCATCGCCGCCGGACTGCGCAAACACGGCGAACTGGACGCCGCGCAGGTCGCGCATCGCGTCGCCTGCGCCCAGGGCATCCGCGCCACACTGCTCAACTGAGCCGGTCCCGGCGGTGAGGGGCGGCTGAGGGCGGTCGCCGCGCGGTTCGCGGCCCGACCCCTATGGGCACATTCTCTGAGCCTCGCCGCCACGTAATTGGAGCGGGTCACTGCGGTTTTGAAGTCTCCCTTCACCTTGCAGCGCGCCTCACGTTCCACCCACGCCTGGGCAGGCACGCTGACGGTCACGGAGGTTCACATGGACGACGACAAGAGCATGGTCAGCCGCTGCGACGCCACCACCTGCCGCTTCAACGACGACACGAATTGCACCGCCGGACAGGTCGAGATCAGCATGAGCGGCCAGACCGCCCAGTGCCTCACCTTCAGCCCCGCCGACGACATGAGCGACACCCAGAGTGTCCGCGCCGACCAGCACTGAACGCCGCCTTCACCTCGAAAACCTGAGGCTTCAACCTGGGTTTACCCGGCCCAGCTGCTCTATGCAGTGCCAAGCGAACGCCACGGCGCGCGCCCTTTTCTGCTCGTCCTGCGCGCGGCGGGCGCGATGCTGCGCCAGTAGCAGCCCGAATGCCGCCGCCTCTGCACCCATCCGGATGCCTGCGCCGCCCGCGACGTGGTCGGCCACCGCCCAGCCATGAAAGAACGCCACGCTCGCGAGGTCCCACGCGAGCGGGCCGCGCGCCGCGTCCCCGAAGTCCAGCAGCGCCAGCAGTCGCCCGCCGCGCCACAGGAGCTGTCCGCCGTGCAGGTCGGTATGCAGCGCCCCGGCCGGTTCACGGATGGCCGTCAGGATCGCGTCCCGCTGCTCCTGCATGGGCCCGAGGAGTGCCGGATCGGCCCGCACCAGCGCCTGATCGGTCAAGGGTGTCGGTCCCAGCGGCCACACGTCCGGTAGCCGCGTGCGTACCCCTTCCGTCGGCGTGTCGGCCTCGCCCACCAGCGACCCGGGACGATCCATGAGCCCGCCCCCAGCCTGTGCCGGGCCGCGCGTGCAGGGCCGCCAGGGCGCGACCCAGATCCCCCCACCCCGCTGGACCCGGGGGAATGTCATCTCCATGCAGGTGAGGTTCCAGCACCCAGGCCCGCCCATCCAGTGCGGCCCCCTGATCCAGCACGGGGACCGCCGGGACGCCCAGCGCCCGCTGCACCTGGGCCTGCATGGTCAACCGCGCCTCGTCGTCCAGCGCCACTCGCAGGACCCGCGCGCCGTCGGTGAACACCTCGCAGGTCGCGCCACGCGCCAGGAACCATGCCGCTGGCCCCAGCACCTCCCGTGCCAGTGCCTCAGCGGGACGCTGCGTGTTCAGCGCGTTCAGAGTTTCAGGTCGCCTTTCTCGGTGACGTTCAGGCCCTGCGCGACTTCCCGCGCGGCGTTCTGGCGTTCGCGGTCCAGGTACGTCTGCGCCTGCGCGACCTCCTTGTCCAGCACGGTCATCGTCTCGCGGAAGCGGTCCAGCGCCTGCGTGCGGTACGCGCTGATGGCATCCAGCGCGCCGTACACGTCCCGGAACGCCGCCTGGATGATCTGCGGGTCCACGGTGGCGCTGCCCGCCTGCCGCTGGATCTCGGTGCTCTGCTGCTTCAGGAGTTGCGCGGTCGAGCCGATCATGCGCCCCGTCGTGTCGTTCAGGGCCGTGACCTGTCCCAGCACCGCCTGCTGCGTCCCGAGCGCCTGCGAGACCATCAGCGCGGTCTTCAGGGCGCTGACGGTGGTGGTCGTGGCGCGGTCCACGCCCTTGATGAGTTCCATATTGTTGCGCCGCACCAGATCCAGCGCGAGGTACCCCTGGATACTCACGGCCAGCTGAGTCAGGAGGTCCGTGACGCGCTGACGCACCGCGAACAGCAGTTCCTCGCTGACCATGCGGGCCTTCTCCGGGTCGGTGACCTGCAACTCGGTCAGGCGGCGGGTCAGGGCCTCGTCCACGGCCTTCCCGACGTGCGCGTACTGCCGGAGTTTCTGCATGGTGTCCCACAGGTGGACCTTCTCGGTCTCGATGGTGGCGTTGTCGCGCCGCAGTTCGTCCTGCCCGCGGTACAGCGCCTCCAGGATGCCGTTCAGGTGCGACTGCGCGCTCTGGTAGCGGTCGAGGTGGTTCTGCACCTTCTTCCCGCCGGGCAGCTTCCCGAACAGGCGCCGCGGCGTGGGGGCGCGGCTGGGGTCGAGGTCTTCGACGGTGCGGCGCAGGTCGGTCAGGCCGCGCAGGATGTTGCTGCCCTCCGTGAGCGCCCCGGCGCGCGTGGCGCGCAGCGGGCGGTCCAGCATGCGGTTGCTGCTCTGCGCCGCGGCGCGCTGCTCGGGCAGGCCCAGTTCATGCACGGCGTCCAGTTTGCGTTTGAACTCCGGGCTGTGCGCGCCCGCGCTCAGGACGTCCTGCGCGAAGGCCTGCGCCATCGCCTCCAGCCGCGCGCGGTCTTCAGGCGACAGGGGCACCATCTCGGGCGCCTGCACGGGCTGCACGCTCGGGACGGCCTCCGGCGCTTTCAGCATCGAGTCGGGCGGCGTCAGCGGTCCGGGGGTTCCATCACTCATACCCCCCATTACGCGCCCCCCGCGGGCGGGGTTGCATCCGGCAAAAGGCGCATCCCACGGGTGGGGCACGCCGCTACGCTGGGGGCCGATGCGCGATGCCCCCGATCCGACCCTGCCCGACCTGACCCTGCGTGGGCGTCTCCCGGACGACCTGCCGGTCCTCTGGCGCTGGCTGCACGCCGAGCCGGACCCCGAGTGGCAGCGCTGGGACGCCCCGTACTTCCACACCGGCCAGCCCCCGCGCGAGCCGCTGGCGTTCGAGGCGTACTGCGCGCAGACCCTGGCCCGCCCCGTCAGTCCCGACCTGCGGGTGATCGCGCTGGACGGCGTGTGCATCGGGCAGGTCAGCCGACACGAGGAAGCCCCGGCGGGCGGCGGCTGGTGGGACCTGGGCATCCTGATTTTCGACCCGCGGCACTGGGGCGGCGGCCTGGGCACGCGGGCGCTGGACCTGTGGGCGGCAGCGACGTTCGCCGAGACGGACGCGCACGTGCTGACGCTGACCACCTGGGGCGGCAACGAGCGCATGATCCGCGCGGCGGCCCGCGTGGGGTTCCACGAGTGCGCCCGCATCCCGCAGGCGCGGGCGTGGGCAGGCCAGCGCTGGGACAGCGTGAAACTCGCCCGGCTGCGCGGCTGAACCAGGGAGGAGGCGCGGCACAGCACGCCGCGCCCCTTCTGCCAGGCTCAGTTCTCGATGGTGACGGGGAACTCCTCGGCCATGATCCGCACACCGGCGCCGCTGAACACCGCGCGGATGGTGTACTCCCCGGCGGGCAGAGCCTTCCCGGCGCTGTCGCGGCCGTCCCAGCGGATGTCCTGCACGTCCATCGTCTCGCCCGGCGCGACGTCCGTGATGACCAGCTGCATGGTGCACACCGTGTTCGTGGGGTTGGCGCGCACGACCTTCCCGGCGGCGTCGAGCACCTCGAAGCGCACGTCGCACGCCCCGTGCTGGAGGTCGATGGCCTGCTCGCCCTGGTTGGTCAGGGTGAAGGTCCAGGTGGTGGCCTGCCCGACGCGCAGGCTGCCCGGGCCATTCAGATTGGCGCTGTGCGCGGTGCTCAGCATGGGGTTGGTCATGGGCAGGGTGCTGCCGCTGGCCGGGGTGGTGGGCGTGGCGGGCGCCGGGGTGGTCGGCGTGGGCGCGGGGGGCGTGGGCGTGGCCGCGCTGCTCTTCGGGGGCAGGGCCGGGATGGTGAAGATCGTCGTCTGCGCCTGGGCCAGCGAGGACGTCAGGACGGCAGCGGTCAGCAGGATGCGCAGGGTCATGCCATCCACTGTTCGCCATGGCAGCTGACGCTGCGTGAGGCCCGCTGAAGGAAACGTGAGGGTTCCCCCGCCGCCCACTCGCCCCGCCCGGCGCGGTGTGGGTATGCTGCCGGACATGAACCGCAGCGCCGTCCTCGCCCGCACCTTCCAGGCCCACCGTTCCGCCCTGCTCGACCTCCTCGAGCAGCTCCCCGAGGATCAGGGCACGTTCGCCGCGTGGGACGGCGGCATGAGCTTCATCGGGCTGTCCGACCACCTGTCCGCCAGCGCCGACCGTTTCCTGAACATGGTGCAGGGCCAGGCGCCCGGCGCGATGCCGGAGCCGAGCGCCACGCTGACCGAGGCGCGCGGCCGCCTGTGGGACTCGCAGGAACGTGCCCTGAGCGCCATCAGCGCTCTGAGTGACGAGGACCTGTCGCGCCGCGTGCCCGCCTTCGGGGGCCGCGAGATGCCGGTCGCGGCGCTGATCGACACGATCATCACGCACGAGGCGCACCACAAGGGGCAGGTGTGGCTGATGGCCCGCATGATCGGCGTGAAACCCCCCATGTTCATCAAGATGGGCTGAGGCCCCGCGTGGACGCGCTGCTGCTGATCCTGCTGCTGGCGGCGTTCGTGTGGGCGCTGCTGCATGTCACGCGGCACCTGCGCGGCGTCCGATCGGGGCCGCGGGGCAGTGGACCGCGCGCCGAGCGGGCGCTGGAGGAGGAACTCCTGCGCCTCACCCGCGGCAACCGCGGCGCCATCGAGCGGGGCGTGACCGCGCAGCGCCTCCGCCACCCGGACGCCAGCCGCGCGGACCTGCTGCGCCGCGTGCGTGACGAGTACCTGCGCGACCGCTCCCGGTAAGCCCTCTGGCCTACGCGGGCACCTGCGGCACCCCACAGACTGCGGGGGTGCTAGCGTGCCGTATTCCCGCTGTTCCCCGGAGGTCCCATGAACCGAATCCTGCCTGCTGCACTGATCGTTCCCACCGGGGCCCACGCCTGATAACCGGCGGACGCCCCGGCTCACGCCGAGGTTCCCCACGTGAACACCTACACCCTTGAAGCGGCCACGCACGACACGCTGGCCGATGTCGTCGCCCTGATTCCCGATCCCGCCGAGGCCGGGCGGCGCCTGACCTTCACCCGCTCGCGGGTCGAGGCCGGAGCGCTCCGCCCCGAGCAGTTCCTCCTCCTGCGGTCGCCCCGCGGGGTGGAGGGCGTCTGCCTGCGTCCCTCCAGCCCGCAGATTCCCCTTCTGCCGCGGCTGCGGGAGGACGTGCCCGCCGACGCGCTGCTCGCCTTCCTGCGTGAACTGCGCGCGGCGACCCCCCGCCTGATCCTCGTATCCACCCAGGCCCCACTCCGCCGCGAGGAGGCCGAGGCCGCCGGGTGGACCTTGCAGGAGACGAACGTCGTGTACGAGACGACCGACCTCCGCGCCCGGGCGTACCCCGCCGATCCGCACGTTCAGCCCGTGACCGTGCATGACCCCGGCGTGGCAGAGGCCCTGACGGCGCTGGGCCGCGAGGACTGGACGCCGGGCGAGGACTGGACCCTGCACGCCCTGACCCACGCGGGCGAGGTGGTGGCCCTGGCGGCCCTGGGAGCCAGCGGGCCGCCCGACACGGCCGGGATCGACCTGATCGGCGTCCTGCCCCCGCGGCGCGGCCAGGGCTTCGGGGCTCGACTGCACGCGCACCTGCTGCATCTGGCCGCGCAGACCTTCGGTACGCACGTGGGCGGCACCGAAGCCGACAATCACGCCATGCGCCGCCTGTTTGAACGCCACGGCGCGCGGCTGGTGTCCACGCAGCTGGACTTCGGCGCCCCTGCCGCCTCTGCGCCTTGACCAGCCCTGGCGCTTTCGCGTAGAATTCTCTCTTGGTCAAGCGGGGCAGGGCGACCAACAGCCTATCGCGGCGCGTACGCGCCCGCCCAGGCGGCCCGAACCCCAGACGGAAGCCGTCCCAGACGAGCGACCGGACTACGAAGGAGGCACTCACATGCCCAAGATGAAGACACTGAAAGCGGCCAGCCGCCGGGTGAAGATCACCGGAACCGGCAAGGTCATGGCGTTCAAGAGTGGCAAGCGCCACCAGAACACCGGCAAGAGCGGCAACGAAATCCGCGGCAAGGGCAAGGGCTTCGTCCTCGCCAAGAGTGAATGGGCCCGCATGAAACTCATGCTGCCGAAGGGGAAGTGAAGTAGATGCCTCGCGCCAAAACCGGTATCATCCGTCGCCGCCGTCACAAGAAGGTCCTGAAGCGCGCCAAGGGCTTCTGGGGCTCCCGCAGCAAGCAGTACCGCAACGCGTTCCAGACCCTGCTGAACGCCGCGACCTACGAGTACCGCGATCGCCGCAACAAGAAGCGTGACTTCCGCCGCCTGTGGATCCAGCGTATCAACGCCGGCGCCCGCCTGCACGGCATGAACTACAGCACCTTCATCGGCGGCCTGAAGAAGGCGAACATCGACCTGAACCGCAAGGTCCTGGCCGACATCGCCGCGCGCGAACCCGAGGCCTTCAAGGCCCTCGTGGACGCCGCCAAGAACGCCAAGTAAGACCAGCACGAAGGCGCCACCCCCAGCCTTGGGGGTGGCGCCTTCTTTGCTGCCCTCAGGGCTGATCCGGGTCGTCCTGGAAGATGGCCTCGATGGGCACGCCGAACAGCCGCGCGAGTTTGAAGGCCAGGGGCAGGCTCGGGTCGTACTTTCCGGTTTCCAGTGCGTTGATCGTCTGGCGTGACACGTCCAGCGCCTCGGCCAGCGCGGCCTGGGTCATGTTGCGTTCGGCACGCAGGACTTTCAGCCGGTTGTTCACGTGTCGTCACGGGCGTCGCGCCGGGTGCGCGCGGCGTGTGTGACCACCAGGGTCAGCCAGCCCAGGTAGGCCAGGCCGACGAGGGCGGTGGCTGGGACGGTTTCGTGGGGCGTGGCGGCGCTGATCAGGGCGGTCAGGGTCAGGGCGGTCAACGTGACACCCAGGGCCACGGCGGCAGCGGTCAGCAGGACATGACGGCCGTACTCGTCGCTGTCGCGGTAGTGGAAGGTGAGGCGCGCGGCGTCCAGGAGGGGAATGGCGGCCAGTAGGGCTGTGGCGGTCAGGTTGACCTGTCCGCGTGGGCCCAGCATGAGGGCTGCCAGGATGCCCAGAGCGCACGCGCCGGTCAGGGTGGCCAGCAGGGTCTGGTGCCGGGCGTGGCGGCGGGTGCGGGTCATTGGCGCAGGTCGCGCCGGACGTGGAGAACGGCGACGATGAGCAGCATCAGGGCGACGATCAGGGCCAGGCCGTAGATCAGATGGGTGATGAGGCCGGCGTGCGGGTGGTTGGCCGCAGAGCCGAGCAGGGTCAGGGGCGCGGCAGCGATGGCGACGCTGGCGAGGAGCTGGGTGGTGGCGGGGGTCAGTGTGTTCATGTCTGTTCTCCTTGTCTTCCGGTCAAGCTTGCTTGACTCAAAGGTAAAGGACGCTCGACCAGAAGTCAAGCTGACTTGTCTTATGGACGCAAGCTGCCTCACCGCGCCAGCTGAAAACGGGCTGCCAGGACGAATCCGTGGCAGCCCGTTTTCAGAAGATTGTCAGGGTTCGAAGGTGTCCTGGAAGGCGTAGCGGTCGCCGCGCACCCAGTAGTTGACGTAGCTGGCGCGTTTCTGGCCGCTGTAGGTGGTGCGGCGCAGCAGGAACGCGGCGGTGCCCAGCGGCACGCGCAGCAGGTCGGCTTCCTCCTGGCGGAGGTTCACGGCCTCGAGGTTCTGCTCGACGCGCTGGAGGGGCACGCCCAGGCCGATCATGATCTCGTGGATGCTCTCGGCGCCCAGGTTGTGGTCGAGCAGGTTCGGGACGAGGTTGCCGTTGATGTAACGCTTCTCGATCACCAGGGCTTCGTCCCCGGCGGTGCGCAGGCGGTGCACGAAGATGACGGGGTCGCCGGGCTGGATCTGCAGCACGATGGCGATTTCCGGGGTGGCCTCGATCTGCATGGCGCGCAGGACCGTGGTGCGGTGGTCGGGGTGGCGGGCCCATTCCTTGAAGGGCCGGACGCGGAACATGCCCTGCCGGAAGCGTTTGCCGGTGGGGAAGGTGCCGGCGCCCTGGACGCGGTAGACGTAGCCTTCGCGTTCCAGTTCGTCGATGGCGCGGCGGGCGGTCATGCGGGAGACTTCGAATTCGCGGGCGAGCTGCGGTTCGCTGGGCAGGGGAAGCCCCTCGGCGTAGTGGCCGCCGAGAAGGCGGTCTTTCAGGGTCGTCTTGATGAGCGGGTACTTCGCCATGCATCCCTCCGGGCGTTCCGCTGGCGGGCGGTGCCTTCTGTCATCTTAAGTTTAGTGTCCAGAGTACACAAGCTTGTCTAGCTGTCACGCGACCCGAGACAACGAGCGTTAGGCACGCCCAGGCCACCCCTGACCTGTCATCTGACAGGCGTCAGCCGCCGATATGCGACATCTCCACCTTCGGACGCAGGGCCGCCGTGGCCTCGCCACGCTCCTCGCTGTAGCGGTCGTTCCGGCCCGCCCACACGCCCGCGATCAGGTCCCGCAGCGCCGCGTCCGAGGCCCCACCCCGCAGCGCCGCGCGCAGATCCGTCCCGCCCGACGCGAACAGACAGGTGTACAGCACCCCCACCGCCGAGAGGCGCGCCCGCGAGCAGTCCCCGCAGAACGGCGCCGTCACGGAACTGATCAGCCCCACCTCGCGGCCCTGCGGGTCGGCGTAGCGCGAGGCCACCTCGCCCCGGTAGTCCGCTCGCACCGGCTGGAAGTGCGCGGCCCCCACCTCCCCGCCCAGTCGGGCCAGCACCTCACGGCTGGGCACCACGCTGTCCAGATTCCAGCCGTTGTGATTCCCCACGTCCATGAACTCGATGAAGCGCACCGGCGCCAGTTCACGCAGCGCCAGCCACAACTCGCGCAGGCCCGCGTCGTTCACGCCACGCTGAACCACCGTGTTCACCTTCACGCCCAGCCCGGCACTCAGGGCCGCCTCAATCCCGTCCATGACCTTCTGCGGATGAGTCCCCAGGCCATTCATGCGCCCGAAGACCTCTGGGTCGAGGCTGTCGATGCTGACCGTCACCCGCCGCAGCCCCGCCGCCTTCAGGTCCGCCGCCACGCGCGGCAGCAGCAGGCCGTTCGTGGTCATCGCCACGTCCTCCACGTCCGGAATGGCCGCCAGCGCCGCGATCAGGGTGGGCAGGTCGCGCCGCAGGGTCGGCTCGCCGCCCGTCACGCGCAGCTTGCGCACGCCCAGCGCCACGAACGCGCGCGCCAGCCGCTCGATCTCCTCGAAGCTCAGCAGTTCGGCGCGCGGCAGGAAGGCGTAGTCCGGTCCGAACACATCGGCCGGCATGCAGTACGTGCAGCGCAGGTTGCAGCGGTCCGTGACGCTGATGCGCAGGTCGCGCAGGGGCCTTCCCAGCAGGTCGAGCATTACCCCGCAGGATAGCGGGCGGCGGGTGGGAACTTGGCGGGGCGCCTCGCATTCGCCCGCCCCGCACCCGGCTGTACCGTTCACAGGGACGCAAAGCTTGAACCCGGTGCATTGCGGCCGCCCCACCGTCCGGCTACCCTGAACGCAACGTCCACAACCCAGCCCCGCGCGGCCGGCCGCGACCGACCGCACCCCCACTCCCGGAGGTCGTCATGACGGTATCCAGCGCCCCACCCACCGCGCGTAACGCCGCGTACCAGCAACTGGTCGCGCAGCGCAACGCCTTCACCCTCACCATGACGGTCACGTTCCTGGTGCTGTACTTCCTGCTGCCCGTCCTGGCCGGGTACAACAAACCCCTGATGGCGCAGAAGGTCCTGGGGAACGTCACCTTCGGGTACCTCCTGGCCTTCGCGGAATTCATCATGGGCTGGGTCATGGCGTACCTCTACGTCGTCAAGGCCCGCACCTTCGACCGGCTAGCACAGGAGGCCCGCGCGTGACCTTCCTACTCGCCGCGATCATCGTGGCCGTCACGCTGGCCGTCACCTTCTGGGCCAGCCGCCGCAACACCAGCGCCGGGGACTTCTACGTCGCGGGCGGCCGCATCAGCGCCAGTCAGAACGGCATCGCCATCGCCGGGGACTACATGAGCGCCGCGTCGTTCCTGGGCATCACCGGCCTGATCGCCCTGAACGGCTACGACGGCTTCATGTACTCGGTCGGGTGGTTCATCGCGTACCTGACCGTGCTGTTCATCGTCGCCGAACCGCTGCGCAACCTCGGCAAGTACACCCTGGCCGACATGCTCGTGTACCGCCTGAAAGACCCCCGCGTGCGCACCTATGCCGCCGTCAGCACCATCGTGATCAGCACCTTCTACATGATCGCGCAGGTCGTCGGCGCCGGAAGCCTGATCAGCCTGCTCTCCCGGGGTGCGATCAGCGCCGACCTCGCCATTCCGCTCGTCGGCGTGCTGATGATCATCTACGTCGTCGTGGGCGGCATGCTCGCCACCACCTGGGTGCAGATCATCAAGGCCATGCTGCTGATGTTCGCCACCATCGTCATGACCGTCCTGATCCTGAACCGCTTCGGCTGGAGCTTCTCGAACCTGCTGGGACAGGTCGAAGCCAAGAACGGCGCGGAATTCCTCGGCGCCGGCGTGAAGTACAAGAACCCCATCGACCTGATCAGCCTGTGCCTCGCGCTGGTGCTCGGCACCGCTGGCCTGCCGCACATCCTCGTGCGCTTCTTCACCGTCCCCACCGCGCAGGACGCCCGCAAGAGCGTCGTGTGGGCCATGGCCCTGATCGGCGCGTTCTACGTCATGACCGCCTTCATGGGCAACGCCGCCAACGCCCTGCTCGGCAAGGACGCCATCGAGGCCGCGAACAAGGCCGGGAACATGGCCGCGCCGCTGCTCGCCGAGAACCTCTTCGGCGGGGCGGGCACCCTGGGCGGCGAGTTCGGCCTGGCGTTCGTCACCGCCGTCGCCTTCGCCACCATCCTCGCAGTCGTCGCGGGCCTGACCATCAGCGCCAGCACCAGCTTCACGCACGACATCTACAACGGCGTCCTGAAAGGCGGACAGGCCAGCGAGAAAGACCAGTTCCGCGTCGCCCGCCTCGCCACCGTCGCCGTGGGCGTCGCCGCGATCCTGCTGGGCCTGGCCGCCAAAACCCAGAACGTCGCGTTCCTGGTCGCGCTGGCCTTCGCACTGGCCGCCAGCGCCAACCTGCCGGTCATCCTGTTCACGCTGTTCTGGCGCAAGTTCAACGCCACCGGCGCCATGTGGGGCATCGTGGGCGGCATCCTGTTCACGCTGCTGCTCATCGCCATCAGCCCCAACATCATGAAGATCGACCCGGACACCCTGACCACCGGCCGCCACCTGATCCAGGCCAACGCGATCTTCCCGCTGGAGAACCCCGGCCTGATCAGCATCCCCGCCGGATTCCTGTTCGCGTACCTGGGCACCCTGATCGGCGCCCGCCGCCACACCCCCGAAGACGACCGCGTCTTCGAGGACATGCAGTTCCGCGCCTACACCGGCGCCGGCGTGGACGGCACCGTCGCCGCGCACGACTGACCCGCACACGAGAGGGGACCCGGATGCCGAGTCGCGTCCGGGTCCCTCCGCTGAGTGGCGGATGCACCCGCCCGTGACCTGACCTAGCATGGCGCGCGTGACTGCCCCGACCCGCGCCGCCGCCTACCCGACCGGGTTCTGGGTGCTGTGGTGGGGCACGCTGATCAACCGCCTGGGGGAGTTCGTGGTGCCGCTGCTGGGCTTCTACCTGACCGCGCACGCGCACCTGGGCGTCACGCAGGTCAGCGTGATCCTGGCGATGCTGGGCCTGGGCCGTTTCGTGTCCGAGGGCCTCAGCGGGCCGCTGACCGACCGGCGCGGCCCGGCCTTCACCATGATCGTGGCGTTGACCGGCGGCGCGGTCATGATCCTGGCACTGTCCTTCGCGCAGGGGTTCTGGTGGACGGCGGCGGGCGTGCTGGGGTTCTCGCTGCTGTCCGCGCTGTACAAACCCGCCGCGAGTACCGCCATCGCGGAACTCACGCAGGGTGCGCAGCGGACCCGCGCGTACAACCTGCTGTACTGGGCGATCAACGTCGGGGCCGCCACCGCGCCCCTGCTGGGCGGCTGGCTGGCCGGGCGGTCCCTGCGGCTGCTGTTCTGGCTGGACGCCGCGACCATGGCCGCGTTCGCGCTGCTGCTGACGCTGCTGTACCCGCGCGCGCCCCGCGCCGCGCCGCAGGGCGACGCCCGGACCCGCCGACTGCTGCCGCGCGACGCGCTGCTGTGGCAGTTCTGCCTCTTCTCGCTGCTGTTCGGCCTGACGTACCAGAGTTACAAGGTGCTGGCCGTGGTGTTCGCGCAGCAGGGTTTCAGCGCCGCGCAGTACGGCCAGGTGCTCGCCGTGAACGGCGCGCTGGTCGTCCTGCTGGGCCTGCCGCTGGGGCACCTGATCGCCCGCAGCGGCCACCCCCGCTGGCAGGCACTGGGCGCCGCGCTGCTGGGCGCGGGCTTCCTGGGACACGCCCTGGCGCACACGCTGTGGGCGCACATGCTGGCCGTGGCGGTCTGGACAGTGGGGGAGATCATCGCGTACGGCATCAGCAAGACGATCATCAGCGAACTCGGCCCGCCCGCGCAGCGCGGCACGTACATCGGCCTGGTGGGGAGCATGGCGGGCCTCGCGACCCTGCTGGCCCCGCTGCTGGGCGGCGCGCTGCTGCAATCGCTCGGCGCGGGCCGCATGTGGGTCGTGATCGCCGGACTGGCCCTCCTGGCCGCCCTGCTGCTGCTGGCGCTCGAAGGTCGCGTGCAGACCCGGCTGGCGCGGGCGCCGGGGACCGCTACCGGGTGATGCTCAGGGTGTTCGGCCCCTGCCGCCGCGCGCGGTAGTACTCGGCGTCCGCCGCGTCGATCAGCAGGTTCACGCCCTGCACGAACCCGCGCCCCACCAGCCCCACCCCGACGCTGACCGCCCCCTGCATGCCCGGCACGCCCCAGTCGTACGTGCGGACCTGCTCGATCACCCGTTCCAGCGGGTGCGTCGCGCCGTCCGGCGCCGTCTCGGGGAAGATCACCATGAACTTGAACCGGTCGAAGCGCGCGACCGTGTCCATCGCCCGCACCTGCCCCTCCAGCACGCGACTCACGGCACTCAGGACGTTGCTGACGAACAGGTCCGCCGGGCCGTCGGTGGGCGGCGCGTGGACCTCCACCCCCACCACCGCGAGGCTCAGCGGGGCGCGCAGGCGCACGCAGCGGTTGAAGTGCAGCGTCAGGACCTCCAGCCCGAACGGCCGCGAGTGCGCGCCGCTCTCGGTGTCCAGCATGGACGTGCCGCGCCAGCGTTCCAGCATGACCTGCATCGCGGCCAGGCGGGTACTGGCGTCCTGCACGGTGCCCTCCAGGAGGTGCAGCGTGTCTCGCCGCGCGGCGCGCTGCGCGAGCGCCTCACGCGCGGCGTAGGTCGCCTCCTGCACCTGCGCGTCCCGCGCCGCGGCGTCCCGGCGGCGCTGCGCGTCCAGACCGGTCGCCCAGGCGCGCAGCTGCGCGGCCGTCTCGGCCGGGTCGCCCTGCGCCTCGGCGAGGTCCGCCAGTGCCAGGTGCGCCGCGGCGCTCAGGTCACCCTGCCCGTGGTCCAGGTCGAAGCGCAGCGCCCAGACCAGCGTCTCGCGCGCCGGCGCGGCGCGGCCCTGCGCGGCGAGGTGCGCGGCCAGCGCCAGCAGCGTCCGCCCGTGCGCGCCGGGCGAGTCCTGCTCGGTCAGCGTGAGGCTGCGGCGCAGCAGGGCGTGCGCCTCGCCCGGCTGGCCCTGCGCGTCGTGCGTGGCGGCGCGGGCGTCCAGCAGGCCCGCGAGCAGCGCGGGCTCGCCGTGACGTTCGGCCAGCGGCAGCGCCGCGTCCAGGAACCGCGCGGCGCGCGCCGGGTCCCCCTGCGCGGCGTACGCGCGGCCCAGGCCGCCCAGCGCGCGGGCCTGCGCGGCGGTGCCCTCGCCGTGCGTCAGGTGCCCGGCCGCGCGCAGCGGCTCCAGCGCCGCCTGCGCGTCCCCGGCGTCCAGGTGCAGTTCACCCAGGCCCAGCAGCGCCCCGGTCGCCTGCGCGCGCGCGTCGTGCGTGGCGGCCAGTTCGGTGGCGCGCGTGAACGCCGCGGCGGCCTGCGCGGCGCTGCCCAGGTCGCGCAGCAGCGTCCCCAGCTGCACCTGCACGGCCAGTTCGGTCAGGGGGTGCGGGGTCTCGGCGGCCAGCGCGGCGGCGCGCAGCAGCGCCGGGAGCCGCGCGAGCGGGTCGTCCAGCAGCGCCGCCTCGCGGACCGCGCAGGCGAGTTCCTGCGGCGCGTCCCGCAGCTGCTCGAACCGCCGGGCGGCCGACCGGACCTGCTCCAGCGCCTCCGGACCGCCCTGCAGGGTACCCAGGCGCAGTTCGGCGCGGGCGGTGCGGGCGGGGTCGTTCAGGCTGGCGGCCAGCGCGCGGGCCTGCCCGGCCAGCGCCACCTGTTCCGGCAGGGGGTGAGGATCGGCGGACAGGGCCAGCAGCGCGTCCACCCGCGCCGGGCCGGGTTCCTGGGGCAGCAGCGCCTCGAAGGGGTGCAGGTGGGGCGGGAGATCCATCAGGGTCTCCCGGCGCGCAGGACGGTGGGCATACCTCACAGTACGGGCCGCCCCGCACGCGCGGGAAGGGGGGCGGGCGCGCGGCGCCGGGGGGGGGGAGGGGGCCAGAGTCCGGTGGGCTCCCCCTCCGGCACACCGGCCCACTGCGGTCAGAGCCGCCGGTAGTACAGGCGCGTGCCGGTCAGGCCCCCGTGGGGTTTCAGGGCGTATCCTGGGATCTCCCCGGCGAACATGTACCCGGCGCGTTCGTACAGGCCCGACGCGCCGCCCTCGCTGGCGGTGTCCAGCACGAGCAGGGTGCGGCCGTGCGTGCGGGCCAGGGCCTCGGCCTCGCGCAGCAGGGTCAGGGCCAGCCCGCGCCCGCGCGCGTCCGGGGCGGTCATCATCTTGGCGATCTCGGCGCGGTGCGGCTGGTTGGGCGGGCAGTCGAGGATCAGCGTGACGGTCGAGAGCAGCCTCGCGCCCTGCCACGCGCCCAGCACGACGCGTTCGCCGCGCGCGGCGGCCGTCAGCGAACCCGCCCAGAACGCGCGGGCCTGCGTGGGGGCCAGAGGGTGCATGAAACTGACCGAGCCCCCGGCGGCGACGGTGGCGATCAGCAGGTCGCTCAGGGCGTCCAGGGTGGCGGGCGCGTCACCCAGCGGCTCGATACGGACGGTGTCGGTCATGGCTTACCTCCGGGCGAGAAAGACGGCGTACGTGCAGGGCTGAGTGCCAGGATTCTCGAAGGTCACGTCGCAGGGCGTCCCGAAGCCCAGGCAGTCGCCCTCCGCCAGCATCCAGGTCAGGTCGGGCGCGCGGTGCTCGGTCAGGCGCAGTTCACCCGACTGCACCCACAGCACCTGCACAATGTGCGCGTATGAACCGGCAGGCAGCGTGACGCTCGCCCCGGCCGGGAGGGTGACCTGCACGGCCTCCAGCGGGTGCGTGGGCGCGGCGAACAGCTGGCGGCGGGTGTAGCCGGTGTCGGGGTCACGCCACCCGGGCTGCTGCGCGGCGCGCGACAGGCGTTCGTGCTCGCGCCCCCCGCCACCCCCCTCGGCGCGCAGGAGCAGACCGGCCAGGGTCAGGTCGAACGCCCCGGCGAGGCGCAGCAGCGTGACGGCGGTGGGGCTCATCTCACCGCGCTCGATGCGGCTCACGGCGGCCTTCGACACCCCGGCGCGCCCCGCCAGGGTCGCCTGCGTCCAGCCGCGCGCCTCCCGCTCGGCGGTGATCTGCCGGGCCAGCCGTCCGGCCGCCTGCTCGGCCGTGACACCCGGTGAGTTGCTGATCGTGGTCATGCGTTGATTTTCCGCAACGACGCTTTCTCGTGTCAAGGCCGAACCTGACCGCTTGAACCGGGTGCAGTACCGCCGCGGTACCCGCGCAGTCAGCCCACCCGGAATCCCACCTTCACGCGAGTACAGTGGACACACAACCACAGCCCAGAACCCGCGCCCGGCGCCCTGACGGCGGCCCCCGCTCCACCCACCCGGAGGTGTCCCATGACCCAGACTCCCACCCAGCCCAGCGACCACCCGGCCAGCGACCATATCGACGCGATGCTCCACGAGAACCGCGTGATCGAGCCCAGCGCCGCCTTCCGCGCGCAGGCCCGCGTGACCCGCGAGGACTACGAGCGCCGCTACCGCCAGAGCCTCGACGACCCCGACACCTTCTGGTCGGAAGTCGCCGGGGAACTCCACTGGTTCAGCCCCTGGACGCAGGTGCTCGACTGGCAGCCCCCCCACGCGCAGTGGTTCGTGGGCGGCCAGACGAACATCGCCTTCAACGCCCTGGACCGCAACGTCGCGCGCGGCCTGGGCGGCAAGACCGCGATCATCTGGGAAGCCGAGGACGGCGAGGTCCGCACCTACACCTACGCTGAACTCCTGCGCGAGGTGAAGAAGGCCGCGAACGCCCTGACCGACCTGGGCGTGCAGCCCGGCGACCGCGTCACCCTCTACCTGCCCCTGACGCCCGAGGCGGCCATCGCCATGCTCGCCTGCGCCCGCATCGGCGCGGTGCACTCCGTGGTGTTCGGCGGGTTCTCGGTCAGCGCGCTGGCCGACCGCATCAACGACGCGCAGAGCAAGGTGCTGATCACCGCCGACGCCGGGCAGCGGCGCGGGTCACTCGTGAACCTCAAGGCGAACGCCGACGAGGCCGCCAGACTCACCCCCAGCCTGGAGAAGATCCTCGTGGTGTGCCGCGCCGACTGCGACGCCCCCATGCAGGAGGGCCGCGACGTCTGGTGGCACGACGCCCTGAACGCCGCCAGCGACGAGCACGACGCCCTGCCCGTGGACAGCGAACACCCGCTGTTCGTGCTGTACACCTCGGGCAGCACCGGCAAACCCAAGGGCGTGCAGCACACCACCGGCGGGTACATGATCGGCACGTACCTCACCACCCAGACCATCTTCGACCTGCGCGACGACGATATCTACTGGTGCACCGCCGACGTCGGCTGGATCACCGGCCACAGCTACAGCGTGTACGGCCCCCTCCTGAACGGCGCGACCGTCCTCATGTACGAGGGCGCGCCCAACCACCCCGACTGGGGCCGCTTCTGGCAGCTGATCCAGAAGCACCGCGTCACGATCCTGTACACCGCGCCCACCGCCATCCGCTCCTTCATGCGCCAGGGCGACGCCATCCCCGCCGCGTACGACCTGGGCAGCCTGCGCCTGCTCGGTTCGGTCGGGGAACCCATCAATCCCGAAGCGTGGATGTGGTACTGGCGCACCATCGGCGGCGAACGCTGCCCCGTCGTGGACACCTGGTGGCAGACCGAGACCGGCAGCATCATGCTCACCACCCTGCCCGGCGCGCACGCCAGCAAACCCGGCAGCGCGGGCCTCCCCATGTTCGGCGTGGACCCCGCCATCATGACCCACCAGGGCGAGGAACTCGGGCCCGACGACGGCGGCCTGCTCGTCATCAAACGCCCCTGGCCCAGCATGCTGCGCACCGTGTACGGCGACGACGAGCGCTACCGCAAGACCTACTGGGGCGAGATCGACGGCGTGTACTTCGCCGGGGACGGCGCCCGCCGCGACGCCGACGGCTACGTCACCGTCATCGGCCGCGTGGACGACGTCCTGAACGTCAGCGGCCACCGCCTGGGCACCATGGAGATCGAATCCGCCCTCGTCGCCCACGCCAGCGTCGCCGAGGCCGCCGTGGTCGGCAAGCCCGACGACGTGAAGGGCGAGAGCGTCGTCGCGTTCGTGCTCCCTCAGAGCGGCTTCACGGTCGACCCCAAGGAACTGCGCGCCCACGTCAGCCGCGAGATCGGCGCGCTCGCCCGCCCCGACGCCATCTACGTCGCCGACGCGCTCCCCAAGACCCGCAGCGGGAAGATCATGCGCCGCTTCCTGCGGCAGATCGCCGCCGGAAAGGCCATCCAGGGCGACACCAGCACCCTGGAAGACCCCGGCGTGCTCGACCGGCTGGCCGCCACCCCACCCGTGTAACGCCGGACAGGGGGCCGCGACACCGCCAGAGCCGGGGTGTCGCGGCCTCCTGCTGATAAGGACTCCGGTTGAAAGGTTTGCAAAAACTTTCAACCCGAGCGGAGCGAGTAGGAGACAAACGGGTTCCGAGCGTGGAGTTGGCAGATCGGTGATTTTCCGATCTGTTAACGAAACAAACGGAATCCGTATGAGTTCAGGTGGCGCCCAGCGTGTACTCGGGCGCGTCCGCCCGCAGTTCCAGGTGATCCCCGCACCACAGCGGGTGCAGGTCCACGCTGGCCGTGCGGCCCCAGCGCGCCCCGCCATGCGCGGCCCGCACCGTCAACGTGACGATCCCGCTGGGTTTCGCGGACACCTGAATGTCCAGGTGCCGCAGCGGGTCCGGACGGCACTCCCCGAGCAGCTGGGTCTGATACGGACTCCGGTTGAAAGGTTTGCAAAATCTTTCAACCCGAGCGGATGCGAGAAGGAGCAAAGCGGGTTCCGGACGTGGAGCTGGCAATCCGGTGAAGTCCCGGATTGTCAGCGAAACAAACGGAATCCGTATGAAGTTCCGGAAGCAGGGGCCGCAGCGCCCGGTGCAGGTCGGCAGGAAGCATGCCCGCAGCATGCGCTCAGCCGCTCCGGGGCGGAATTGGCCGCGTGGCGCACCCGACTGGCCAGCTGACCTCACGGGTTCAGGCACCAGACCAGCAACTGCGCGGCGTCCTGAACGGGGAAGAGGTGGGGGGGAACCTCCGCCTCTTTGGCATACGTGCCGAGCATGAACCGGGCGTCGTCAGCGGTCACCGTGAGCGGGCAGGTGACGGTCGACGCGGATTCCGGCGGCGCGTCCCCCGGTGGGAGGGACTGCCCCAGGGCCGCCCAGGTGGACCGCAGGTGCGCCGGACCGTGCGCCGCCGCCCACACCTGTCCGCCGGGCCGCAGGACGCGCCGTGCCTCCGCCAGCGCCCGCGCCGGATCGGGCAGGTGCGCCAGGACCCGCGCGAACAGCACCACGTCGAAGCTCGCGTCCGGGAACGGGAGCGCCTCCGCGTGCGCGGGCTGCACGTCCGGCCCCGGCGTGGGATCGACCCCCACCACCCGGCCCGCGTGCCCCCGCCGCGCCAGCTCGCGCACCAGCCGACCGTCCCCCGCGCCCACATCCAGCACGTCCAGGGTAGGGGAGAGGCTCAGCGCGTCCAGCAGCACCCCCTCCGGCCAGGAGCGCCCGCACAGGCGCGAGAGCCACGCATCCCGCGCCCCCAGACGGTCAGAGGCAGACGCCGGGAGCCCCCCAGCCATCTGCCTCCGACCATCTGCCATCGGCTCCTACATTTCCATCCGCGTCTTCAGGAAGTTCGTCATGACCGCGCCGCGCTTGTAGAAAGGGTTGTCCATGATCTTCACGTACAGCGGGATGGTGGTTTTGGGTCCCTGGATGACCGTCTCTTCCAGCGCGCGCTTCATGCGGGCAATCGCCTGCTCGCGCGTGTCGTGGTGGACGATCAGCTTGCCGATCAGGCTGTCGTAGTGCGGGGGGATCACGTAGCCGGTGTAGCAGTGGCTGTCCACGCGCACGCCGGGTCCGCCCGCGAAGTGCACGTCGTCGATCTTCCCGGCGGCCGGGCGGAAGTCCTTGTCGGGATCCTCGGCGTTCAGGCGGCACTCGATGGCGTGCCCGCGCAGCACCACGTCCTCCTGCTGGAGTTTCAGGCCGTACCCGGCGGCGATCTCCAGCTGCAGCTTCACGAAGTCCAGGCCCGAGATCTCCTCGGAGACGCAGTGTTCCACCTGGATGCGGGTGTTCATCTCCATGAAGTAGTAGTTCCCGTCGCGGTCCACGATGAACTCCAGCGTGCCCGCCCCGGCGTAGTTCACGTGCTTCGCGAGGCGCACGCCCGCCGCGAGGATCTCCTGACGCAGCGTGTCCGGCAGGGTGCTGGGCGCCTCCTCGATCAGTTTCTGATTGCGCCGCTGGATGGAGCAGTCGCGCTCGCCGATGTGGATGACGTGGCCCTGCCCGTCGCCCATGACCTGCACCTCGACGTGCCGGAATTCCTCCAGGAACTTCTCCATGATGATCGCCGGATCACCGAAGTACAGGCGCGCTTCCTCCTGCGCCTGCGCGAAGCCCTTGGCGAGTTCCTCCTGCGTGCGGATGACCTTCTGCCCGCGCCCGCCGCCGCCCGCGCTGGCCTTGAGCAGCACCGGGTACCCGATCTGCTTCGCGGCCAGCAGCGCGTCGTCCACCGTGTCCAGCACGCCGGTGCCCGGCACGACCGGGACATTGCTCATCGCGGCGATCTCGCGGCCCCCAGCCTTGCTGCCCAGGGCACGCATGCTCTCGGGCGTCGGCCCGATGAACGTGATGCCGTGCTCGCGGCACATCTCCGCGAAATCCGGGTTCTCCGCCATGAACCCGTAGCCGGGGTGAATGCCCTCCGCGCCCGTCATCAGCGCCGCCGACAGGATGTTCGGGATGTTCAGGTACGACTGGTTACTGGCGGGCGGACCCACGCACACCGATTCGTCCGCCAGCAGCACCGGCAGGCTCTTCTCGTCCGCCGTGGAGTACACCACGACCGTCTTCACGCCCATTTCCCGCGCCGTCCGGATGACGCGCAGGGCAATCTCGCCACGGTTGGCGATCAGGATCTTCTTGAACATGCATGCCTCCAGCGGGGTCAAAAGGTCTGAGGGTCGAAGAGTCCAGGGGTCAGAGGGTCACAGAAAGTTCACTCTTGACGCCTGGCCCCTTAGACCGTTCGACCCTTCGACGTTTTGACGTCATTCAATGATGAAGAGGGTCTGGCCGTACTCGACGGGTTCGGCGTTCTTCACGAGGATCTCGCGGATGGTGCCGCCCTGCTCGGCTTCGATCTCGTTCATCAGTTTCATCGCCTCGATGATGCACAGCACCTGCCCGGCGGCGACGGTATCGCCGACCTTCACGTAGGGGGCGGCGTCGGGGCTGCTGGACGCATAGAAGGTGCCGACGATGGGGGCCTTGACGGGCGTGCCCTTGCTGGCGGGTTTCTCGGCGGGCACTTCAGCGGCGGGCGCGGGGGCAGCGGCCTGTGCGGGCGCGGCGGGGGCGCTGTCCTGCACCTGGGGGGCGGGCGCGGCGTGTGCAGGCATGGCGGGCGCGGGCATGGGCGCGAACGCGGGGGCGGGCATGGGGGCCGCGACCGGGGCGGGGCCGGGGGTGGGCATGGGGGTGGGAGCGGCGAAGGCCTGCGGGCCGCGTTTGAGGCTCAGGTCGAAGCTGCCGGTGCGCAGGCTGAATTCGCGCACGTCGGCGTACGTGAGGGCATCGAGAATCTGTTTCAGGTCGTTCGGGTTCATGGCCCCTCCTTGAAGTTCGGGTGTTCTGCGGGTGCTGCTCCCAATCATGCCCTGTGCCGGGTGAGAGGGGCATGCACCCCGCAGCCTAACGCTCGTTTGGCTGTGCTGAGTCTAGCGGCAAGTGCGCCTGGATGACTGTCGCGCTCGGCTGGTCCGGACTGAACTCAGTCCAAGGGAAAACGTGTGCGCCGCCCGCCGGAGGAACCGGGGGCGGCGCAGCTCAACTCACGTCATTTACGCGCGGCTGAGGTACTGACCCGTGCGGGTGTCCACCTTCACGTTGGTGTCCTGCTCGACGAACAGGGGCACCTGCACCACGGCGCCGGTCTCCAGCGTGGCGGGCTTGGTGCCGCCGGACACGGTGTCGCCGCGCACGCCGGGGTCGGTCTGCACGATCTTCAGGATGACCTGGTTGGGCAGCGTGATGCTCAGGGGCTTCTCGCCGTACATGGCGACTTCCACCTCGGTGTTCTCCTTCATGAACTTCGAGGCGTCGCTGACCAGGGTCTTGCCCAGCGTGATCTGGTCGAAGGTGTCCAGGTCCATGAACACGTAGTCCTCACCGTCGGGGTAGAGGTACTGCATCTTCTTGCCTTCCACGTAGATGTCCTGCAGCTTCTCGCCGCTGTTGAAGGTGCGGTCCACGATCGAGCCGCTTTCCATGTTGCGGAACTTCGTGACGACCTTCGCGCCGCCGCGGCCCATCTTGAGGTGCGAGTACTCCAGGCACTCCCAGAGGCCGCCGTCCATCTCCACTTTCGTGCCGTTACGCAGTTCAGTCACACTGATCATGTCTTCTCCTTGTCCTCGTCCGGGGCCATCTCCGCACCCGCTGGGTGGGGCGGCCGCGCGGCAACGCCACAGAGTCTAGCAGAGGCCCGCATGACCCTTCCACCCGCCTATGCGCGTTTGCTATGCTGTCACGGTTGCACGCCCGCCCCCCGCCCCGCCCCGAGCGGACCCGCGCGGCGAGAGTGAGGCGGCGAAGAACGTCCCCGAAGGAGAAAGAGCACATGGAACTGAACGCCAAACCCCGCAAGAGCCAGGAAAAGCTCGCTGAAGGCCTGATCCCCGCCGTCGCCTACAACAAGGAGAAGAACGTCTCCTTCACGATCGACAAGAAGGCCTTCGACCGCGCCTTCCGCCAGACCAGCACCACCGGCCTGTTCGACATCACCATCGAAGGCGGCGAGACCTTCCCCGCGCTCGTCAAGACCGTGCAGATGGACAAGCGCAAGCGCACCCCCATCCACGTGGACTTCTACATGGTCACCTACGGTGAACCCGTCGAAGTGAACGTCCCCGTGCACACCAAGGGCAAGAGCCAGGGCGAAGTCATGGGCGGCCTCGTGGACATCGTCGTTCACAACCTGAGCGTCATCGCTCCCGGCCCCCGCCGCATCCCCCAGGAACTCGTCGTGGACGTCACCAAGCTGAACATCGGTGACCACGTCACCGCCGGTCAGGTCAAGCTGCCCGACGGCGTGAAGCTCGCCGGTGACGCCGAGCAGGTCGTCATCAGCGTCCTGCCGCCCCGCCTCAGCGAAGGCGAAGCCGCCGCCGAGCAGCAGGCCGCCCAGGTGGCCGGTCTGGTCGCCGCTGGCGAGATCAGCGAGGAAGCCGCCGCCGCGATCCTCGAAGGCGACGCCACCGTCGAGGAAGCCAAGGCCGACGCCGCGGGCGAGACCGAAGGCGACGCCGAGAGCACCGAAGAGAAGAGCGAAGAGTAATCCTCTTCCCGAGCGCCGCCCCTCCCATCGGAGAGGCGGCGCTCCTCTTAACTGCCCACCCCAGGCTGCGCCACAGGGGAGAGGGTGCCCCGGGCGCGACGCGACACTGGGACACCGGTGTCCAGTTCCACCCTGGGGCCACAGGCAGGCCCCGCGAATCCATGTCCGACCGCTGGTGTGGACGGGGGCTCGCTCCGGCTCCGCACCCCTGCGAGTCCGCCCGGTTCAGGTGTGCGCTGGTCAGCCCTCGACCCACCTGAACACCGCTGCGACCGTGGTGCCCCCCCGTCCTCGCCCGTCTGATGTCGAGGTCGGTGGGGGCGCACGGTGCCCACGTTCTGTTCAGGACGGTCCGGACCCCACCTGCGGCCGATCCGGATGCGCCCACGCTCCTCTCGGTCCCGCCCGGAGGCTGCGGGTGCAGACATGAAAAAACCGCCCCGAGAGGGGGGCGGCTTCGCACCTGGAGGGGCGCTGCACTGCGAGGCGCTGCACTGAGAGGCGCTGCGCTCAGGGCTGGCTGGGCAGCGTGACCGGCGCCGGGGTCACGGGCTCGGTCGGGGCAGGCGCACCGGGGGCCGGTTCGCTGGGCGCGGGTTCGGTCGGTGCGGGTTCAGTCGGTGCCGCGTCTGCCGGGGCGGGTTCAGCTGGAGCTGCCTCCGCTGGCGCCTCGCTGGGCGCTGTGTCTGCTGGGGCCGCGTCAGTGGCGGGCGCACGGTCGGGTGCGGGCGTCTCGGCGGCGGGGGCGGCCGGGGTGCTCTCGCTCTCGGGCAGGCGGGCCAGCGCCACGACCGTCAGGCCCATGCTGCTCTTCTGCGTCAGCTGGAACTGCTGGTCATCCTTCGTCAGGGTCAGCGTGGTCACGCCCGCCGCGTCGGCGGTGGGGGCCGCGCCCTCGGCAGCCTGGTAGCCCTCGGCGACCAGGGCCTGCGCGGTGCGGGCCAGAGCGTCCTCGGCGTCACCCTTGTAGATCAGGGCCTCGCCCAGCACGGTCGGGACGGTCTTCAGGACCTCCTCGCCGTCCAGCTTGGGAACGGTCACGCTGCCGGCGGCCGGCAGGCTGCTGGGCAGGGCGTCACCGGCCGGGGCGGCGTCGGCCGGCGCTGCTTCGGCCGGGGCTGTGGTGGCTGGCGCGGTGTCCGTCGGAGCCGTGTCAGCAGGCGCCGCGTCCGTGGGGGCGGTCTCTGCGGGCGCCGCAGGCGCGGGCTCAGTGGTGACAGGTTCGGTGGTGACGGGCGCCGGGGCGGGCGGCATGACCGGATCGGCGGTCTGGGCCAGCGCCGCGGGGGCAGCCAGCAGGCTCAGCGTGAGCAGACCCAGCAGGGGGCGGCGCAGGGCGGGACGGGGGGCATTCTCTTGACGCATGGAGCACCTCTTTCGGTGTCGCGCGGCCTCTGTGGGCCGGGTGGGGAGAAGTGAACGACCGCTCTGGGCTGTTCCTGCCTCCCACCTTGCGGGGCGAAGCTGCGCGTTCCCTGGGGGCACGCTCAAGGGCGCGCCGGACGTCCGCTCAGGCGCGGCGCACGCAGCCTTCATGGGATTCAGGGGCACGTCACCGCCCCCTCACCCCGCGGGTCCGCCCGGTCCCCCGCAGCGGGGGAGCAGTGACCTGCCGGTAGCAGACCCGCGCCCGGCCGGGCATGAGACTGCCCTCTCACGCGGCGCAGCGTGCAGGACGGCGTCTGGGGCCGGACGGTGAGGGCCGCCGGTCAGGAACCGCGCAGGCAGGCGGCCCGCTCGGCCTGCGGGCGGCGGCTGCACGCGCGGGCCTCCTCGATGAAGGTGGGCAGGTGCCCGTCCACCCGCGCCAGGAGGGCCTGGAAGTCCGGGACCATGGTCGCGTAGGCCGCCACGGCGCCCAGCGTCGCGTTGTTCACGCCCCGCGCGAAGAAGGCGTCGTAGCCCGCGTACCCGCCCCAGCTGGTCTTCAGGGCCGCGTACCGGGCATTCATGTCCGTCAGGATCGCCGTCTTCCGTTCCCGCCGGTCGGTTTCCGTCAGGCCGGACGCGGCGTACAGCGCCTCCAGCCGCGCGCGGGTGTCCAGCAGCAGCGCCTCGAAGCCCGACTGCCGCTCCTGCGCCAGCCGGTCCTGCTCGCGCAGCTCCGGCGTGCCGTACCGCGCCAGCCAGCGGCGCATCCCCTCTTCCTCCACCGCCGTGGCGTACGACTCGTTGAACACCGTGTCGCCCGCCACGTACAGGCTCGGGTGGGACAGCTCGTGGATGATCGTGCGGATCAGCGTCGCGTCCGGGTAGGTCAGCATGGTGGACAGCAGCGGGTCACGCAGGTACCCCAGCGTGGAGTACGCGCTGACGCCGCCCACGTTCACGTCCCGGCCCGCCGCGCGCCGCGCCTGCGCGTCCGAGAGCGCCGCCGCCTCGCTGAAGTACCCCCGGTACCCCACGCAGCCCGCCACCGGGAAGCAGGACGTGTCCAGCGTCACGCTGAACTCCGGCGCGGAAAACACGTTCCACACCACGTACGGCCGTCCCACGTCCACGTACTTCAGGAACGAGCCGTGATCCGGCAGGCCCAGCCCACCCGCCGCCTCCGGCGCGACCGCGAAGGCCCGCACGTCCGACGCCAGCTGCAGGCGCCGCCGCACGCCCGCCGGGGTGCCCGGATCGGCCAGGACGTCCGCCAGCGGCCGCGCGCGCCGCAGCAGATCCAGCTGCCCGCCCGCCGCCTGCGACAGGTACCGCACGTCCGCGCACCCGCTCAGCAGCGCCCCGCCCGCCACGAGCGCCGCCGCCACCCACACCCTGCGTTTCATGACGCGCAGTCTAGCCGGGGCGGCGGAACATGGGCAGGCTCAGGGCAGCGTGTTCCCGGCCGCGATCAGCAGGCCGTACCACTCCTCGCGGGTCAGGGTGACGTCCGCCGCGCGCAGGCAGTCCGCCAGACGCTCCGGGGTGGTCGTGCCGGTCACCGGCTGCATCCGCGCCGGGTGACGGAGCAGCCACGCCATGGCGACCGTCGTGCTGCTCACGCCGTACTTCGCGGCCAGCTCGTCCAGTTTCGCGTTCAGCGCGGGGAACTTCGCATGCCCGATGAACACCCCCTCGAAGAACCCGAACTGGAACGGCGACCAGGGCTGCACGGTGATGTCGTGCAGGCGGCAGTAGTCCAGCACGCCCCCGTCGCGGTTCACGGCCTCGGCGTTCTCCATGTTCACGTTCAGGCCGCTGGTGATCATCGTGGCGTTCGTGATGCTCAGCTGCAGCTGGTTCGCCACCAGCGGCTGACGCACGTACTTCTTCAGCAGCTCGATCTGGCGCGGGTGCTGGTTCGACACGCCGAAGTGCCGCACCTTGCCCTCCTGCTCCAGCTGGTCGAACGCGGCGGCGACCTCCTCGGGTTCCACCAGCGCGTCCGGACGGTGCAGCAGCAGCACGTCCAGGTACTCGGTCCGCAGCCGCTTCAGGATGCCGTCCACCGACGCGAGGATGTGCTCGCGCGAGAAATCGAAGGTCTGGAGGTCGGGGCGGATGCCGCACTTCGACTGGAGGATCAGGCCCTCGCGCACGCTGGGGGTCATGCCGACCGCGTCCGCGAAGACCTCCTCGCTGCGGCCCGCGCCGTAGATGTCGGCGTGATCGAAGAAGTTCGCGCCGTGCTCCAGCGCCGTCCCGATCAGCCGCGACGCCGCCCCCCGCTCCATGCCGTCGATGCGCATGCAGCCCACCGCGACCACCGGCACCATCAGCTCACTTCCGCCCAGCTTCTGAGTTCGCATGCCCCCATGCTATCTGAAAGGATTCAGAGGGCGGGAGGAGGCCCCACCTGAAGATCACCTCAGGGCACCCCCAGCCTCCCGTGAACCCCACGTCACCCCGCGCGCCCGGCGCCCCCCGTACGCTCGGGGTATGCCCGGCACCCTGAAAGACCTCGCGCGCCTCATGCGCGGCCTCGACCTCTGCCTCCTGACCACCACCACCGCGTACGGCCACCTCGGCTCGCGCCCCATGAGCAACAACGGCGAGGTCGACTACGACGGCACCAGCCACTTCTTCACCTGGGCGGACAGCCGCGCCGCGCAGGACATCGCGAAGAACAAGAACGTCCAGCTGGGCTTCCAGTCCGGCAAACCCTTCCTGTTCATCGCCGTGCAGGGCGACGCGACCCTCACCACCCACCGTCCCACCATGGCCCCCCACTGGCAGGACCAGCTGACCCAGTGGTTCAAAGACGGCCTGGACACCCCCGGCCTGACCATGATCACCGTCAAGGCCCGCCGCGTGAACTGGTGGGGCGAGGAAGAAGGCGAACTGGAGCTCGGCTGATCAGCCCGCCCCGTCCGCCCACCCCGCCGCGTCCGCCCACACCGTCATGAACCCCGCGGGCGTCCAGCCCACCAGATCCGACACCTGCCCGTCCCCGACCTCCACCACCCGCTGCACGCCATCGGCACGCCGGGCGATGTCCACCGAGAAGAACGGCGACGCGATCCGCCCCGCGACCTCCCGCACCAGCTCCGGGACTGGCGCGCCATCCGCGCTGAACGCCCGCCCCGCGCGCACGAAGAACCGCACTTCCGACGCCGGGTCCAGATCCTCCACGCGGCGCACGCACACCCCACCCTCGACCTGACCCCGGAAGTGCGCCATGCGCTCCAGCAGCTCCCCGATCTGATCAGGGCGCATGATGCGGCTGCCCGCACCGGTCTTCAGGGACTTCACGAAGTCCTTCACGAAAAACCCGTCCCAGCCCAGCGCCGCCAGCGACCCCGGCAGGCCGTCCAGATCCGTGAAGCACACCGTCTCCGGCGTCACGTCCGCCAGCAGCGGCACCCAGCGCGGCACATGATGCGCCGCCAGATACGCCTCCGGTGACGTCAGCACCCGCGCGCCCGCCGCCTCCACCGCGTCCACGAACGCCCGGTACCCCACCTCGTCCAGCATCCAGCCCCGGTACAGCACCGTCTCACCCGGCATCAGCGCCGGGCGGAACCCCCGGTCCCCATCGAAGGCGAACGAGGACACGCCCCACCCCAGCCCCGCGAACGCCGCTGCCTGCTCTGCGAACGCCTCATTCGGCCGCCGCACCTGAAAATAATCCGCCGGGAACACCACCCGCATCGCCATGCCCGGCAGTGTAGACCGGCCCGTCCACGCGGGACGGGCCGGTTCAGGCACAGAGCCGGGAGGCGCTACGCCGCGCCGACCTTCTTGGCGATGATGCCCTCGATGTACTTCACGACGCTCGAGAGGGGCACGCGGCCCAGCACGTCCTCCAGGAACGCCGTGACGAGCATCTTCTCGGCGGTTTCCTTGCTGATGCCGCGCGAGCGCAGGAAGAACAGCGCCTCCTGATCGACGGGGCTGGTGGTGCTGCCGTGGCTGCAGCGGACGTCGTTCGCGTTGATCTCCAGCTGAGGGACGCTGTAGTTGCGGGCCTCGCTGGACAGCATCAGGGTGCGGTGCTTCTGGTACGCGTCGGTCTTCTGCGCGCCCAGGTCCACCTTGATCATGCCGCTGAACACCCCGACCGCCTGGTCGTTGTTCACGCCCTTGTACAGCAGGTCGCTGTGCGCGTTCGCGGCCGCGTGGTGCTGCAGGGTGTAGTGATCGAAGTGCTGATCCGCGTTCGCGAAGTACAGGGCCAGCATCTCGCTGTCCGCACCCTGACCGCGCAGGTAGGACTGCATCTCGGTGCGGCTCAGGGTGCCGCCCATCGTGACGACCAGGGAGTTCAGGGTCGCGTCGCGGCCCACGTCGCCACGCTGACGCTGGATGTGCGTGACGCCCTCGCCCCAGTTCTGGATGCTGACGTATCGCACGCGCGCGCCGTCCTTCACGACGAGTTCCACCGCGCCGATCGCGTACGTGCCGGGTAGCGCTTCGCTGTCCTGCTCGTCGATGAACGTCACCTGCGCGTTCTCCTCGGCCACGACCAGCGTGCGGGTCGCGGTGTACGTCCCGGCCTCGCTCATCACGCGGAAGCTCCCCAGGGGCAGCTCGACTTCCACGCCGCGCGGCACGTACACGAACGCACCGTTCGTCCACAGGGCCGCCGCCAGCGCACTGAACTTCCCTTCGCTGGGATCCGGGCTCTTGCTGGGCGTCGTGCCCGGCGCGGCGATCGTCGTGTCGTCCGGCACCTCGGCCGGCACCACGCTGTAGAGGTACTGCTGCACCTTGTCCGCGTGCCCCTCCACCGCCGACTTCAGGTCCGTGAAGATCACGCCCTTCGCCGCCAGTTCCGCCGGGAGTTCCGTGCGGTACACCACGTCCGGGCCGTCCAGCACCAGGAACGCACCCACGTCCGTGCCGCTCAGGCGCTCCTGCACGCTCGCGGGCAGCGCCGACACGTCCGACACCACGTCACGCTTGCCGTGCGGGCGCAGCGCGTCGAAATCCACGTCCACGCGCGTGTACTTCCACGCCTCCACCGACTCCTGCGGCACTTCCAGCGTGGTGAACAGCTCCAGGCTTTCTCTGCGCTTCGCAGTCAGCCACTCCGGCCCCTGCACCTGCGCCAGTTGATCATTGAATTTGGTCATGTGTACTCCTTGATGGTGTGGAACCCTGTGCCAGCGTCGTTCGGGCTGGTGCGCCGGGCGCAACGTTCCCCGGTATTGATGGTCACGCTGGCGTGCCCGGCGTCCATGTACGGTTCCTGGCGGCTGCGGGCCCGTTCGCAGTTCAGGTCAGGGCGTTGCAGTTGAATGCGGGCGTCCCTGGCCGAGCCGAATGCCCGGCACTGCGTGATCGGTGTTTCCAGCGTCTGGGCATGAGCAAATGCGGCGGCGCAGGCCTGAACCGCTCGGCGCGAGTCCTCACCGGCCCGGAGGACGAAATACACGTCCCGGCTCATCAGGAATCCTCCACGCCTGACCTCGGGTGTCGCGACAACCTCATGCCCCAGCCGGAAACCCCAGGTGCGCCAGCCTCGCACGTCCCTCTCCCAGATGAACCCGTAGAGGGCAGCAGCTGCCAGGACGGCTGCCAAAAGCAGACCCGTCGCCATTCGCGCTGCTGCCCGCAAGGCGTCAGCCGACCGAGCCTTCCATTTCCAGTTCGATCAGGCGGTTCAGTTCCACGGCGTACTCCAGGGGGAGTTCCTTCGCGATGGGTTCGATGAAGCCGCGCACGATCAGCCCGGCCGCCTCGTCTTCAGACAGGCCGCGGCTCTGGAGGTACAGGATCTGGTCGTCGTTGATCTTGGAGACGGTCGCTTCGTGCCCGACGCTGGCGTCTTTTTCCTCGATCTCGATGTAGGGGTAGGTGTCGGTGCGGGCTTCCTCGTCCAGCAGGAGGGCGTCGCATTCGACGTTGGTCTTGCTGCCCCTGGCACCCTCGTAGATCTTCACGAGGCCACGGTAGGAGCTGCGCCCGCTGTCCTTGCTGATGCTCTTGGACACGATGGTGCCGCTGGTGTGCGGCGCGAAGTGCACGATCTTCGCTCCGGCGTCCTGGTGCTGGCCGCGACCGGCCATGGCGATGCTCAGGACTTCACCACGCGCGCCTTCTTCCAGCAGGTAGCAGGCGGGGTACTTCATGGTGACCTTGCTGCCCAGGTTCCCGTCCACCCATTCCATCACGCCGTTGCCGTATACGGCGGCACGCTGCGTCACGAGGTTGTAGACGTTGTGGCTCCAGTTCTGGATGGTGCTGTAGCGGAAGCGCGCACCTTCCTTCACGACGATCTCGATCACGCCGGAGTGGAAGGAATCGCTGGAGTACGCGGGGGCGGTGCAGCCCTCGATGTAGTGCGCCTGCGCGCCCTCGTCGATGATGATCAGTGTGCGCTCGAACTGCCCGCTGCTCTCCGCGTTGATGCGGAAGTACGTCTGCAGGGGAATGTCCACCTTCACACCCTTGGGCACGTACACGAAGCTCCCGCCGCTCCACACGGCGCTGTTCACGGCCGCGAACTTGTTGTCCTCGGGCGGCACGATCGTCGCGAAGTGCTCACGGAACAGCTCCGGGTACTCCTTCAGGCCGTCCTCGATGCTCAGGAACACCACGCCGAGCTTCTCCCACTCCTCCTTGAGGTTGTGGTACACCATCTCGGATTCGTACTGCGCGCCCACACCGGCCAGCGCCGCGCGCTCCGCCTCGGGGATGCCCAGACGCTCGAAGGTCTCCTTCACGTCGGCGGGCACGTCGTCCCAGCTGCGCGCGTTGAAGCCCTCGGGCTTGATGTAGTAGTAGATCTCGTCGAGATTCAGACCCGACAGGTCCGCGCCCCACTCGGGCATGGGCTTGCTCAGGAAGATGTCCAGGGCCTTCAGGCGGAAATCCAGCATCCACTGGGGTTCGTCCTTGGCCTTGCTGATCATTTCCACGACGTCGCGGCTCAGGCCCTTCGGGGCCTTGATCGCGTAACGTTCCGGGCTGCTCCACCCGTACTCGTACGTGGCGTTGATCTCGTTCACTTCAGGATTGATGGTCATGATGACTCCTTATGACGATCCTTGTGCGAAGAATCAGAGGGTGTTAAAACCGAAATACAGACAGTAGTTCTGGTAGTTCTGGTCGCCGGAGAGGCGTGCGGGGCTCCGCAACTTGCCTTCCTGGCGGTCGTGATAATCCGGGGCTTCGACCTGCACGGTGAACCGTTTGACTTTCGACTGCTTCCACTCGGTGCATCCAGCGTCGCTGAGGTAACTCATGGCGTCGTCCTCGAAGCGGTCGAGGGCAACGTTGTCGCTGTCGGGCGAAAGACTGGTGAACTCGGCTGGATCGTAGGTCTGCTTCTGTTCCGTGACTTTCCAGTTCGGTGGGGTCGCCTGATCGAAGTGAACTTCAGCCAAGTAGGTGTGTCCCGTCATTCCCTGTTCTACTTTCAGTAGCCGGATGTCTGGTTGCTGTCCTGGGAAGACTTTGTCCAGGCTGCGCTGCGCTTCTGCGCGGTACTGATTCTTGATGGTGGCATCAATACCTACACCGAAGGCCAGGGGAGTGAGTGCCGCCAGCGTGAACAGGGCTTTCCGACTGCGGGAACGCGGAGGGCGCAGAGCAGCGAGGACAACGAGAACGAGAATGGCGAGTGGAAGTGCGAACGGAAAGGGAATGAACAGGCCCCAGATGATGTTGACGAAGAAGTTCACCGGCGCAGATCAGGTTCAGGCGGTGGCGAGTTCCTTGACCCAGTCGTAGCCTTCGGTGTCCATCTTCTTGGCGAGTTCGGGGCCGCCGGTCTGGACGACCTTCCCGTCGAGGATGATGTGGACCTTGTCGGGCACGATGTAGTCCAGGAGGCGCTGGTAGTGGGTGATGATCAGGCCGCCGAGGTTCTCGCCGCGCATGCTGTTGACACCCTTGGACACGATCTTCAGGGCGTCGACGTCGAGGCCGCTGTCGGTTTCGTCCATGATGATGTAGTTGGGTTCCAGCATGAGCATCTGGAGGATCTCGTTGCGTTTCTTCTCGCCGCCGCTGAAACCGGCGTTCAGGTAGCGTTCGACGATGCTCTCGTCCCATTCGAGGGTCTTCAGGGCGCTCTGGAGCTTGCCGTAGAACTCGGTGAAGCTCACTTCTTCGCCTTCGGCCTTGCGGGCCTGCATGGCGAGGCGCAGGAAGTTGGCGATGGTGACGCCGGGGATCTCGACGGGGTACTGGAAGGCCAGGAAGACGCCGAGGCGGGCGCGTTCGTCGGGTTCCATCTCGAGGATGTTCTGGCCGTCGACGAGGATTTCGCCTTCGGTGACGGTGTATTCGGGGTCGCCGACGATGACCTTGGCCAGGGTGCTCTTGCCGTTGCCGTTGGGGCCCATGATGGCGTGCAGTTCGCCGCGGGGCACAGTCAGGTTGATGCCTTTGAGGATGGGCTGGTCGCCGACGGTGGCGTGCAGGTTGCGGATTTCGAGCTGGTGGGTCATGCGGGCTCCTTCGGGAATCAGGGTGGGTTTTGTTAGGAATGATTCCTACTTACCGGGTTATTTTACCCGTCCCGGCGCCTAAAGTCGAGTGATTCACTGCGGATTCTGGGTGGGGAACGGTGTCAGGAGGAAGTGGGGAGTGGGCAGTGGGAAGTGGGCTGGTGGCTGGCCTCCGCCCAGCCGGTGAGGGGAGATGAAGTCCGTACATCCACACCCGCCTACATCAACGCCCGAAGCAACCGACCCACTCCCCACTCACTACTCCCCGCTGCCCATCCTCATGAGTGTCCTGCACGTGTTTTTCACGGTTGCCACGTGCGTGCGTGCTACCCGTGGAGGTCATGACCATCCTTGATCTGGTTCGCGCGGCTGGCCCGCTGCTGTGGGTGCTGCTGGCCCTGTCGGTGTACGTGGTCTACCTGAGCGCGGCGCGCGCGCAGGCCCTCTCGCGGCTGGGCGTGGACGCCCGGGCCCTCATCGAACGCGTCCGCGCCGTGACGGCCGAGAGCGGCCCGAACGCGGCGCTGGTCGAGGTAGACCGTGCCGCGCACCCCAGCCCCGCCGCGCAGGTCCTGCGCGCCGGACTGGCCCGCGCCGACCGGGGCGTCCCCGCCGCCGAGAGCGCCATGCACTCCGCGCTGCTGCACGAGGACGCCCGCCTGTACGCCGGGCTGGGCGCGCTGGGCACCGCCGCGCAGGTCGCGCCGCTGCTGGGCCTGCTGGGCACCGTGATCGGCATGGTCCGCTCCTTCCTGGTGTTCAGCCAGACGACCGCCCCCACGCCCGCGCAGCTGGCGACCGGGATCAGCGAGGCGCTGATCAACACCGCGGGCGGCCTGATCGTCGCGGTGATCGCGTACGTGGCGCGCGGTGCGCTGCGGGCCCGCGCCGACCGGATCATGGTGCAGGCCGAACAGGTGCGCGAGGACCTGCCCGGCTGGCTGACCCGCCCCGCGCCCGCCACCAGTCCCGCCCGGGCCGACACGCCCCTGCCGGAGGTCGCCCTGACGTTCGGCGGCGCGCAGTGAAGCCGTTGCCCGGGGCTTGCGCCCGGACGGAACGAGTGACGCAACCCGTTCTCCCGGAGGCCGTATGACCCGCCCGGCCCGCCGCCGCTTCCGGGGCGATCACGACCCGGTGACGTTCGACTTCGCGCCGATGGTGGACATCGTGCTGCTGCTGCTGATCTTCTTCTTCCTGACGAGCACGCTGGGCGCCCGGCAGAACGCGCTGCCGCTGGACCTGCCGCGCGCGAGCAGCAGCGTGCAGGAAACGCCGGACCTGCCGGTCGTGAGCGTGAACCGTGCCGGGCAGGTGTTCCTGAACGGCAAGGCAACCACCCTGGGTGCACTGGGCGCGCAGCTGCGGCCCCTGGCGGAACAGTCGGGCGGCGTGGTGGGTCTGCGCGCCGACGAGCGCGGCAGTTACGGCACGGTCGTCGGCGTGATGGACGAGATCAAGAAGGCCGGGGGCACCCGCCTCGCCCTGGGCACCCAGACCGGCCGTGACGGCGGGGCCGCGCCGTGACCACCCTGCCCCGCCCCGTGCCCCCCCGACCCGAGTCCCGCGAGGGCCGCCGCGCCGCCGCCGCGACCGTCGCGGTGCACGTGGCGCTGCTCGCCGGTCTGCTGGCCCTGCGCCCCCAGCCCCTGCCCACGGCCGCGACCCCTGATCCGTCGCGCGCGCCGCTGGAAGTCGTGACGCTCGCCCCGGCGCCGACGACCACGCCCGCCCAGGCAACCACGCCCGCCCGGACGACCACGACGCCACGCGCGACCCCGGAGCGTCCCCGCCCGGCCACCCCGGCACGGCAGCCGACCGGGTCGCGCGCGACCCCGCAGGCCAACCCCACCGAACAGCCGCGCCCAGCGCCGCAGCCGACCCGGCCAGCCACCGCGCCGACCACAGAGGCCACGACTCCAGCGCCGACCCGCGCGACGCAGGCGCCGTCCAGCCCGGCGGCCCCTGCGGCTGCTGCACCGTCGACTTCGACAGTGACGTCGGCGGATTCCGCTGCCCCAGCCCCGCAGGTCGCGGCCCCCGCCGCAGCGGAATCTGCCCCGGCCGCGCCCCGGGAGGCGCCCCCCACCCCGTCCGAGCTGCCCGCGCTGGACGCCGCGGCCCGCCCCTCCGCCACCGGGGAGGTGGAGGCCACGCCCGAGCCTACGCCCGCCCGCGCGGCGGAACCCGAACAGGCCGTTCCCGAGGCGGCGCGCACTGCCGGAGACGTCGCGTCCGCCCCCGAGCCGATCAGCGCCCTGCCGCGCCGTGAGGACCTGACCCGCGCGGACGCGGGCGGTGAGGTCGCCCAGGCCACCCCGGCCCGAGGTGCCAGCCCGGCCGAGGCCCCGGCGGACGTGCGCGGCATTCCCGCCCGGCCCGTGAGCCGGGCCGATACGCCCGCGCAGAGCAGTCCGGTGACCGCCCCCACCCGCGACCGGACCGCCCCGGCCGCTCCGTCCAGCCCGGCCGCCGCCAGCAGCCGCGCGGCGCCCAGCGAGCCCACCTCCAGCCAGCCCGCCTCCAGCCAGCCGGTGGCGGCGGCTCCGGTCGCCTCGACCCGCACGCCTGATCCGGCCGCGACACCCGCGCCCGCCGCGCGCCCGGCCAGCGGCACAGGAGGAACCGGCGGCTCAGGGGAACCCGGCGAGACACCCTCGGCGGCCGCGCCAGCGCCACGCGGCACGACACCGGACCCGGCCAGTACCGAGCCGCCTGCCCCCGCCGCGACCCCACGGACCGAGCCCTCGACCGGGGGCAGCGCAGCCCCGGCGACCGGCACGCCCAGCCGCGACCCGGCGGCCAGTTCCACCCCGGCGGCCGGGACGTCCCCCACGCGCGGGGCAGGCACGGCGCCCGCCGCAGGCGACGCGGACACCCCCACCTCGGCCCGGCCCGGGACCGGTTCGGGAGGGGACGCCGCTGCGCCCGCCTCCGGTCGTGGGGGCAGCGGCGGCGCCGGCACTGGCGGTGGGGGGAGTGACCCGGCCGCGCCGCTGGCGCGCGGGGGCGGCGCGGCCGCCGGGGCAGGCAGCGAGACGCGCCCACTGGCCTGCACCGTCGCCATCGACGTGCGCGGGCTGGGGGCGTTCCAGCGGGACATGACCAGCATCGTGTACGCGGGCGGGCAACAGCTGTGGCCCGACGCCGCCCTGATCAAAGGGGTGTCCAGCGAACTCGTGCAGGCGGGAAACCTGCACACCTACGTCACCGCCGAGTCGCAGCTGGCCGCCTTCCCGAACGTCACCCGCGTGAAGGCCGAACGCATCCAGCCCAACCGGTTCGCCCCGAACTCGCAGGTGTACACCGACGTGACCCTCTCGGGCGCGGCCGCCGCGCAGTTCCGCTCGGCGGGCAGCGCGTGCCGGGTCGTCTATCTCAAAGATTGAGCCTCATACGGGATTCGAGTGATTCCAGGTCATTCGGAGTCGCCCGGTGGCCCCCTCACCCTTCCGTCGCTCCGCTCCTCCCTCCCTCTCTGCTGCGCAGCTCTTCGAGTCCCTCAAGGGGAGAGGGGACAACGGAACGCGATCACGTTCGAAGCAAGTCAATTCCATCCCGTATCAAAGGAGCCCCATGATCCGTCACCTGACCCTGCTGACCCTCTGCTCGCTGCTGGCCGCACCCGCGTACGCGTGGGTGCCGAAACTGGAGGACACGACCGCGAAGAACGTCATCGACGGCGCGTACGGCCGCCGCGACCCGGTCGCCACGTACCTGACCGTGGATCTGAGCGTCAAAGGCGGCGCGTTCGCTGGTGGGAAGGACGCCGTGACCGCCTTCGACGGCGGCGCCGCCTGCGTCACCGACTGGCTGGCCGCGCCGGACGACTTCACGAAGGGCAGCCGTCCCGCGCAGCTCACCGTGAGCGGGCAGGCGGACCAGCTGTACTTCCAGGCGCAGGACGCCCGCAACAACTTCCAGAACCTCAGCGTGAAGGCCGCGCTGGCCGAGGAGTCCGCCAGTCGCCGCCTCCCGGACGGGCAGCTGCGCGTGGACATCGGCGTGCGCGGCCTGCCGGGCGAGAAGGCCCGGGGCGCGTACCTGGTGCGCCTGAAGGGCCCGGACGGGAAACTGATCGCGCCCGTCAGGAGCACGTACGTGAACGACTTCAAGCAGGACGGCGGCACCTGGAGCGGCACGCTCGTGTACTACTTCGAGCCGCTGAAGGCCGGACTCGGCGCGAGCGACACCGTGCCCCTGCTGCTGCGCACCGAGGCGGACACGGACTGCGCGTACCAGATTCCCCTGGACCTCGGCAAGTTCAGCTGAGCGCAGGAGACAGAGGGAGCGCCGGGAAAACCAGGCGCTCCCCCTGTGCTGGGCGGGTTACGGCGTGGTGCCGCCCCGCAGCCGTTCGCGCACCGTGTCGATGGCGTCCGGATTTTCGAGGCTGGTGAGGTCCCCGCGCGTCTCGCCGGTCACGAGCAGGTCGCGCAGGACGCGGCGCATGATCTTGCCGCTGCGGGTGCGGGGCACGGTGGGGGTCACGATCACGCGCGCCGGGCGGGCGATGGCGCCCACGCCGCGCACGACGGCCTCCGCGAGTTCGCGTTGCAGTTCTGGGCTGTCCTGGGCGTCCCCGCGCGGCACCACGAACGCGACCGGCACGGCGCCCTTGACGTCGTCGGGCATGGCGACCACGGCCGCCTCGCTGACGGCGGGGTGGGTGATGAGCGCGGCTTCCATCTCCATGGTGCCGATGCGGTGCCCGGCGACGTTCATCACGTCGTCCAGGCGGCCCGTGACCCACAGCTGCCCGTCGTGGTCGAGCAGGGCGGCGTCGCTGGCGGCGTACGCGCCGGGGAAGTCCGCGAGGTACGTCTGCACGTAGCGGTCGTGGTCGCCCCACACGGTGCGCGCCAGGCAGGGGAACGGCTCGGTGAGGGTCAGGGCGCCCAGTTCGCCGGGGGCGGCTTCCTGCCCGCCCTCCCGCACGACGCGGGCGCGGTAGCCGGGCAGGGGGTGCCCGCACGCGCCGGGGCGGGTGGCGGTCAGGCCCACCATGCTGCTCGCCCAGGCGGTGCCGGTCTCGGTCTGCCCGTAGGTGTTGTTCACGAAGACCCGTTCCTGCCCGAGGGTGCGGTGCGTCCAGTGCCACGTTTCCGGGTCGAGCGGTTCGCCGACCAGTCCGATCAGGTGCAGGCTGTCCAGGTTCTGGCCGCGCAGCGCGTGGTCCCCGGCGCGGCGGAGCATCCGCAGGGCGGTGGGCGCGGTGAAGACCTTCGTCACGCCGTACCGGCCGATGATCTCGTACGGGCGGGCCGGGGTGGGCGTGTCGATGCTGCCCTCGTAGATGACGTGGGTCGCGCCGTGCGCCAGTCCGCCCACAAGCGCGAAGATCGGGAAGGTCAGCCAGCCCACGTCCGCCGTGCACCAGTACTCGTCGCCGGGGTGAAGGTTCAGGGCCCACTTCACGTTCGCGTACGCGCCGGTCAGGAAGCCCAGCCCGGCGTGCACGAGGCCCTTGGGTTTGCTGGTGGTGCCGCTGGTGTAGATGATGAAGCCCGGGTCGTTGGCGTCCAGCGCGGCGGGGTCGGCGCGGCGGGTGGTGGCGTCCAGCAGCGCGTGGAAATCCAGGTCGCCGGGCCGCAGCGGCGCGCCGGGCTCCACGCGGCGGGCCACGATGACCCGCGCGTCCAGGCCGTCCAGCGCCTCGTGCAGGGTGTCGCGCAGGGGCACGACCTTTCCGCGCCGCAGGGTGGCGTCGGTGCACACCACGACCTTCGGCTGCGCGTCCTCCAGCCGGTCACGCACGGCCGAGGCGCTGAAGCCCGCGAAGATCACCGAGTAGATCGCCCCGATGCGGTAGCAGGCGTGAATGGCGATGAACGCCTCCGGGACGTTCCCCAGGTAGATCGCCACCCGGTCGCCCTTCGTGACGCCCAGGTCTTCCAGCGCGGCGGCGAAGCGGGCGGTGGCATCGGTCAGCGCACCGAACGTCCAGGTCTCGCGCAGGCCGTCCTCGCGCTCGTAGCGCAGCGCCACGCGCTCGGGCGGGTGGCGGTCGAGGCAGTTCGTGCTGACGTTCCCGGTCGAGCCCGGGAAGTACCGGAAGTCCCCCAGCGTGCCGTCCAGGGCAGTGGTGGGCGGCGTGACCCAGGTGAGTGCCCGGGCGATCTCCAGCCAGTAGGCCTGCGGGTCGAGGGCGCGCAGCCGCGCGGCGTCCTCGGGGGACACGGGTGCGGCGGCGGACAGGGCGGGGGTGGGGGGCACCAGCGGGTGGGACAGCAGGGCAGGATCCATGACAGCGGCCTCCAGACAGGTCAGCAGAGAGGGGATGGGTTGTGTGGCCCGGTCAGCCTAGCGCCGCCCGCATGAGAGTTCTGCCTGAATGCCGTGTCCGCCGTGCAGGAACAGCCGGAGGTGCGGACCACTGCCCGGGGGGAGGGGGACAGGCGTGATCGGCGACATCGCCTTAAAAGTATTGATATTTCATTATCATTCAAGCAGAGTGGGGTCCGTGACCCTGCGCCGCCCCACCACCCTGCTCACCACGCTCCTGACCGGCCTCCTGGCCACCGCCAGCGCCGTCCCCATCACCCTGCGGCACGCGGCGGGCACCACCACCCTCCCCGCGCCCGCCACCCGCGTCGTCGCGCTCGGCCCGCACGCGCTGGACCTGCTGCTCTCACTGGGCATCCAGCCCGTCGGCTACGGCGAGGCCGCCCAGCTCAACCTGCGCCAGTACGGCTCACCCATCCGCCAGATCCGCTACCTGGGCAGCCGCGTGACCGGCGCGCCCACGTACGTCGGCGACCGCTTCAAACCCAACCTCGAAGTCCTCGCCAGCCTGAGGCCCGACCTGATCGTCGGCGAGCACTTCGCGCAGGACACCTACCCCGCCCTGAACGCCATCGCGCCCACCCTGCTCTTCCACGGCACCCACAGCGGCGACTGGCAGAAGACCCTGCCGGTCCTGGCCCGCGCCGTGAACCGCCCCGAACGCGCCGCGCAGGTCATCCGCCAGCGGGCCGCCGCCACCGACCGCGCCCGCCAGACCCTCCCCGCGTGGCTGCGCGGCCGCCGCGCCCTGATCGTCTGGAACGCCGGGGGCGCCACCCGCGACCTGTACACCGTCCTCGGCCCGGCCGACTGGACCGGCGGGTACTTCCAGAACCTGGGCCTGACCCTCGACCTGCCCGGCCGCCAGGACCCCGGCCTGGGCGAAGGCTACCTGAAACTGAGCAGCGAGGGCCTGAGCACCACCCGCGCCGACGCCATCTTCGTGATCGCCTCCGGGAAGAACACCGCCGCGCAGGCCCGGCGCGACTGGCACGCCAACCCCTTCGCGCAGCGCCTCCCGGCCAGCCGCGCCGGACACGTGTACTTCCTGGACATGCAGCTGTTCAGCCGCCTGCGCGGACCCATCGCCGAGGACCTCATGACCCGCGAACTGACCCGCACCCTCCGCTGAGCTCGCCGCGTACCGGACAGGACCAGCCGGGGCTGGCCTAGAATGCCGGGCGTGCCTGCTTTCCCCCTCCTGGCCGTGGACATCGGCAACACCAGCACCGTGATCGGCCTGGCCGACGAGCAGCTGAACCTCACGAACACCTGGCGGATCCGCACGAACCGCGAGCACCTCCCGGACGACCTCGCCATGCGCCTGCACGGGCTGCTGCAGCTCACGGGAGCGCCCATGCCGCGCGCCGCGATCCTCAGCAGCGTCGCGCCGCCCCTGGGGGAGAACTACGCGCTGGCCCTGCGCCGCCACTTCGCCGTGGAGGCCTTCGAGGTGCGCGCCACGAACCTCCCCGACGTCAGCGTGGAACTCGACGTCCCCGACGCCGTGGGCGCCGACCGCCTGTGCAACCTGTTCGGCGCGGAGAAGTACCTGGGGCACCACGAGTACGCCGTGGTCGTGGATTTCGGGACGAGTACGAACTTCGACGTGATCGGCCGGGGCCGCCGCTTCCTGGGGGGCGTGCTCGCCACCGGCGCGCAGGTCAGCGCCGACGCGCTGTTCAGCCGCGCCGCGAAACTGCCCCGCATCACGTTGCAGGCGCCCGCGACCGCCATCGGGAAGAACACCACGCACGCCCTCCAGTCCGGTCTCGTGTTCGGGTACGCCGAGATGGTGGACGGCCTGCTGCGCCGCATCCGCGCCGAACTGCCCGGCCCGGCGGTCGCCATCGCCACCGGCGGCTTCTCGCGCACCATCGAGGGCATCTGCCGCGAGATCGACCACTACGACGAGACCCTGACCCTGCGCGGCCTCGTGGAACTCTGGGCCAGCCGCTGACGCGTGAAGAGGGGGGCCGCCGGACGTGATGCCCGGCGGCCCCCGCGCTGTGGACGCTCAGGCCCAGGGGTTCAGGACAACCTTGATGCAGCCGCCCTGCTTGTCCCGGAAGGTCCTGTACAGGTCCGGCGCGTCGTCCAGTGAGGCGCGGTGCGTGATCACGAAGCTCGGGTCGATCTCGCCCGCCTCGATGCGCGACAGCAGCGGCGCGATGTGCCGGTGCGTGTGCGTCTGCCCCATCCTGAAGGTCAGGCCCTTGGCGAACGCCGCGCCCATCGGGACCTTGTCGATCAGGCCGCCGTATACGCCGGGCAGGCTGACCGTGCCGCCCTTGGCGCAGCTCAGCAGCGCCCAGCGCAGCGCCGTGATCCGGTCGAAACTGAGCTTCAGGCGCTGCTTGGCGGTGTCCACCAGCGCGCCGGGACCGTGCCCGTGCGCCTCCATGCCCACCGCGTCGATCACGTGGTCCGGGCCGCGCCCGCCGGTCGACTCGCGCAGCGCGACCAGCACGTCCTCCTGCTCGTAGTTGATGACCTGACACCCGGCCGCTTCCGCCATGGCCAGCCGCTCGGGCACCCGGTCGATCACGATCACGTGCGCGGCCCCCAGCATCTGGGCGCTGCGGGCGGCGAACTGCCCGACCGGGCCCGCCCCGAACACCGCCACCACGTCCCGGCCCGGCACGATGCCGCAGTTCTCGGCGGCCTGATACCCGGTGGGAAAGATGTCGGTCAGGAACAGCACCTGCTCGTCGCGCAGATCCGACTCGATCCTGTGAGGGCCCACGTCCGCGAACGGCACCCGCACGTACTGCGCCTGCCCACCCGCGTACCCGCCGTACATGTGCGAGTACCCGAACAGCCCGCCGCCGCTCACGCCGCCGTAGAGCGCCTCGGCCATGCGGTGGTTCGGGTTGGAGTTGTCGCAGGCGCTGAACAGGCCCCGGCGGCACGGATCGCACACGCCGCAGGAGATGTTGAAGGGCACGACCACCCGGTCGCCCACCTTCAGCCGGCGCACGTCGCGGCCGACCTCCACGACCTCGCCCATGAACTCGTGCCCCAGGATGTCGCCCTTCTCCATGCTGGGAATCACGCCGTCGAGCAGGTGGAGGTCCGAGCCGCAGATCGCGGTGGAGGTCACCCGGATGATCGCGTCGGTGGGCAGCAGCAGCGTGGGGTCCGGCACCGTCTCCACGCCCACGCGGTTGGTGCCCTGCCAGACGATGGCCTTCATGCCTGCCCCCCAACGGCGCGGGCGCTGCTCTGGCCGTCCGTGGTGGGCGCGAAGCCCAGTTCCTGCTCACGCTTGAAGCGCATCAGGTCGTCCCGCAGCTGCTGCGCGGGTTCCTCGCCGAACAGCCGCGCGGCGATCGCCCCGGCCGACCCGCCCGGCGGGCGGTACGCGAGGCGCACGACGACCTCGGTGCCCCGGTCACCCGGCGCGGGGCGGAACAGCACCTCGCCGTGGTTCTCGATCGCCGCGCCCGGCAGGGCCGCCCAGGCGATCCGGCGGCCCGGTTCGTCCGCCGTGAGTGCCGCGTCCCAGCTGACCGTCCCGGTGGGCGCCTCCACCGTCCAGTGGGACCGGCGCTCGTCGAGCACCTCTACAGCCTTGAGGTGGGTCATCAGCCGGGGCAGGCCCGCCAGATCCCGCCACACGCGGTACAGGTCATCCGCTGGCTTGCCGATCGTCACGGCGTCACTGACGAGCACCTCGCCCTGCGGCGTCTGCCGGATCTTCAAGGCTGTCGCCAGGGGGTTGCGGCCCGTGGCGGCCATCGCGGCCAGCCCGGCGCCCACGCTGCCCAGCACCAGTTTCTGGAGTGGCCGGGCGCTGCGCAGCCCTGCGCCCATCAGGGCCACACCCACGCTGCCCATCACCGAACGCTCCAGCGCCGGAAGCTGCCCGGCCGCGTCGGTCCGAGGTTCGGTGGTCGGGGGGCTCGTTTCGGGTGGGGGGGTGGGTCGGTCTTCGCTCATGGGGAACCTCCAGCTGGTGCACGCCGGGTATGGACGGCAGGTGAGAAGGACGGACGCACGGAACGCGGGAGTGGAGGGGACAGTCCACCCCGGCGGGCCGCGCCACATTGCGCGTTCGCCCACCGTGTGACCGTCCTCTCAATGGTCAGCCCAGGTCGCCCCGGCGCGGCTTCCCGTGCGCCCCGCGCTGGTTGAACTCCGCTTCGGCCGCGCGCTTGATGGGATTTCCCTGAGTGAGGCTCCCCTCCACGTCCCGGCCTGCCCGCGTGACGTCCGCGCCCGCCGGGGCGGGCAGCAACCGGTTCGTCAGGACCATCAGGTCCGCCGTGAGCTGCGGCGCCAGCGCCTGCCCCACGCGCAGCAGCCACGCCGGGCCGCCCACCATCGTCTCCGCGTCCCCGCGCACCAGGGCGTTCACGATCCGCCGCGCCGCCTCCCGCGCGTCCAGCGACACCACCGGCAGGCTGTCCGCCGTGGCGAACCACGCGTACTCCTGCGCGTGACGGCCCTTCACGCTGGCGTTCATGGGACTGCCGGTACGCATCAGGCCCGGCAGCACCGTCGTCACCGTGATGCCCTCGCGCGCCAGCTCCGAACGCAGCGCCTGACCCAGCCCCGCCGACGCGAACTTGCTCACCGAGTACGGCGCCAGATGCGGCACCGCCACCCGCCCCCCCACCGACGACACGATCAGCACCCGCCCGCCCCCGCGCAGGTGCGGGCGCGCCGCGAGCGTCAGGCGCAGCGGAGCCAGGGCGTTCACCTCCAGGATGGACCGGAAGTCGGCCTCGGTCATGTCCGCCAGCGGCCCCACCTGAATGAGCCCCGCGTTGTTCACGAGCACGTCCAGCCGCCCGTGCGCCCGCACCGTCTCCTGCACGGCGCGGTCCAGGTCCGCTCCGCTCGTCACGTCCCCCACGACCACCTGCACCCGCGTGCCCGCGTTCAGGCGCGCCCGGGCGCGGTCCAGATCGGCGGCCGTGCGGGCCATCAGGGTGACGCTCGCGCCGCGGCCCAGCAGCTCACGGGCCAGCGCCAGCCCCAGCCCGCGCGAGCCGCCGGTCACCAGGGCCGCGCGGCCCGTCAGGTCGTACGGCGCGCGCAGGACGCGGCGGGCCGCCACCGCCCCCACCGCCGCCGTCAGAAGCAGTCGTTTCGCAAATCGCATGCCCGCAGTGTGCCCCGCCGCGCGCACAGGGGGCCGCTGCGTGAAGCGGTGGCCAAGGCCGCAGGGCACCTTTCAAGACGGGGCGCGTATGCAGATCCTGCCCCGTTGGATCACCGGTCCGCATGAGGGGCGCGTGACGGGTGTGCAGCACGCCTGAACCCGCACCCCAGTGCCGGGCTGGCCCATGAGTCCCCTCATGCCCGAGTCACAAGGCCAGCGCGGCCGCGCTCAGGGACGTGCCACGCGCGCCCCACAGCATGGGCGGCAGGAGGAACCACCATGATCAACACCAAGATTCTGACCGCCCTCACCCTCAGCGCTGGCGTGGCCTCCGCCACCAGCACCGCCAGCACCGGCAGCGTCGACGTGAACCTCGGCGCGGGCCTGACCACCCTGCTCGGCGTCACCACGCAGGCCAGTGAAGGCCAGACCAGTGGCAGCCTGCTCGGCGCCGTGAGCAGCAGCCTCAGCGCCGGCGTGAGCGCCAGTGGCCGCACGACCACCGAGAACGGCAGCGCCAGCGGCAGCCTGAACCTCGGCGCGGACGCTGGCCTCGCGGCCCTGCTCGGCGCCGCCGCCAGCAGCACGGACGGCCAGGGCGGCGCCTCGCTCCTGACCGGCCTGAGCGGCGCCCTGAACCTGAACGCCGCCGCCAGCGGGACCGCCCAGCCCTGACCCGACCACCCAGCAGCGTGGACAGCAGCGCCCCCCGGCCAGATGGCGGGGGGCGTCCAGCGTGCGTCCACAGCGGTTTTCAGGTGTGGTGAGGGAACATCTCACCACACCTGAAACGAGTAGAGCGAGAAACCGTCAACGCCAGCGGGTGGAAGTGGAGTTGACGGGCGGGCTGTCAGCCCGTCAGCGGAACTGGAAACCGCTGTCGGGCTACCCTGCACGGTATGACCGCCCCCCAGCGCATCGTGAGCCTGCTGCCCAGCGCCACCGACCTGCTGTTCGATCTGCTGACCGACCTGGGCCTGGCGGGGCGCGTGGTGGGCGTCAGTCACTCCTGCGATCACCCGCGCGCCCGGCACCTGCCGGTCCTGACCCGGTCCATCGTGGACAGCGGCGCCCCGCAGGCCGAGATCGACCGGGCCGTCAGTGAGGCCGTGCGGGAGGGCCGCGCCCTGTACCAGGTGGACGGCGAACGGCTCGACCGACTGAAGCCCGATCTGGTGGTCACGCAGGGCGTGTGCGAGGTCTGCGCCGTCACGCCCGGCACGCTGCAGGACGCTGTGCGTTACCTGCCCGGCTGCCTGCCCGCCGCAAACGTCCTCAGCCTGGATGGCAGGAGCGTGCAGGGCATCCTGGACGACCTGCGCGCCCTGGCCGCCGCTGCCGGTCTCCCCGAGACTGGTGAGGCCCTCGCCCGGCAGGCGCAGGCCGACTGGGACGCCATCCGGCCCGTTCCTCACGCGCCGCGCGTCCTGACGCTGGAGTGGACCGAACCGCCCTTCTCCGGCGGGCACTGGGTGCCCGAGCAGGTGGTGCGGGCGGGCGGCATGAACGTCCTGGGCACCCCTGGCACCGACTCGGGCCGCGCCACCTGGGAGCAGATCGCGCCCCTGCGCCCGGACGTGAGCGTCGTCCTGTGCTGCGGGTACGGCCTGCGCGACAACGTCACGTTCGCCCGCGACCTGCCGGACCTCCCGCTGGGAGAGGTGTGGGCGGTGGACGCCAACGCGCTGTTCAGCCGCCCCGCGCTGGGCGTCGTGCGCGGCGCGCAGGTCCTCGCCGAGCTGCTGCGCGGCCAAGCAGTCCCCGGCCACAGCGAACGCATCCGCTGAAGCTGGCCTGCGGGAGGTGGCCTACGCGGGCCGCATGATCCGCAGGTACGCCCGCCACGGCCCCACCGCCTCCCGGTACCCGCCGCCCAGCGTGCGCGTGATCTGCAGGACGTGATCCAGTTCATGCGCCGCCCAGGTCGCCAGCAACTGCCCCAGTGTCACCGGCCCGAACTCCGGGTGCGTGCCCCGCCGCGCCAGTTCCGCCGGGCCCAGGTTCAGGGCGTCCAGTGCCCGCAGGCTCTCCGCGCGCACTGCCGCGAAGTCGTCCAGCAGTTCATCCAGCGGCCGCGCCGCCTCCGCCGCCTGATGCCCGGCCCGGTCGAACGGCGGGAACACCTCTGCCTCACCCGATGCGAGCAGCACCCGCGCGCGCGGCAGCCAGTTCGTGCGGTCCGCGTGCGACAGGTGCGCCACCACCCCACGCGGCGACCACGTCCCCGGCCCCTCGTCCAGCCCCGCCCAGTGCTCCGGAAGCCCGCGCAGCAGCCCGTCCAGCACGCCCGGCGTCCGCACCAGTTGCGCCCGCACCGTCCCCAGATCCACGTTCATGCGGGCAGCATAAAAGGGCAGAGGCAGGCCGCCTCACGCCACCCGCCCCCTGAATCCCCCCGTACGTCAGTTGATCATCTTCGTCTTGTTCGTCATGAAGTCCATCAGCACGTACTGCCCGATGTTGTGCGGTGTCGTGAAGTACGCCTTGCCGCGCGTCATCTCGCTGACGCGGCGTACGAAGCCCACCAGGTCCGGGTCGCGGGCCAGCATGAACGTGTTCACCTGAATGCCGCTGCGGCGGCAGTTCGCCACCTCGCGCAGCGTCGCGCCCAGCACGTACGGGTCCAGACCGTACGCGTTCTTGTAAATGCGCCCGTCCGGCAGCGTCAGCGCCGAGGGTTTCCCGTCGGTGATCATCACGATCTGCTTCATGTCCTTGTTCTCGCGCTTCAGCAGCTGCTGCGCCAGCCGCAGGCCGCCCGCAGTGTTCGTGTGGTACGGCCCGATCTGCGCCTGCGCGAGCTTCCCGACCGGGACTTCCTCGGCGCTGTCGTGGAACAGAACGAACTTCACGGTGTCCCCCGGGTACTGCGTGCGGATCAGGTGCGCCAGGGCCAGCGCCACCTGCTTGGCGGGCGTGAAGCGGTCCTCGCCGTACAGGATCATGGAGTGCGAGCAGTCCAGCAGCACCACCGTCGCCGCCGACGAGTTGTACTCCGCCTGCCGGATCACCAGATCCGACTCCTCCAGGTTGTCGAAGCCCTTGCTGATCACGTTCCCGAGCGTGGCGGTCGTGTCGAGGTTCATGGTGTCCCCGAACTCGTACCCCTTGAGTTCACCGGTCATCTCGACGCCCGACGCGTACTCGCGCGTGTCGTGCGACCCGGCGCTGCTGCGCCCCAGGCCGCCCATCAGGTCCCGCAAGCTCTTGTACCCCAGGAAATCGATGCTCTTGTCGGTCAACTGGAACTTCGCGTCGCCCGGATCACCCGCGCCGCCCCCCTCGCCATCCTCGAACTCCTTGCGGATGAAGCCGTCCTGCTGCAGGCGGTCCATCAGGCGCTGAATCTGCTGGCCCAGCCCGGTCTCGCGGATGTCGTCGGCCTGCATGGCCTCCATCAGCTGCTCCTCCGGGATCATGTTCCGCTCGGCGAGCGCCTGCAGGATCGCGTCGAACAGGTCGTCCATGCTGGGGCGCGCGTCCGGGTCCGGGTCGTACGGGTCGTTCATGCCCTGGCCCAGCAGCGCCTCCTGAATCATCTGCATCAGCTCGCTGCTCTCGAGCTGATCGAGTTCCCCCTCGAACTTGCTGTACCGCGTGACACGCGCCATGTGAACCTCCGTTGCGGCCCAGCATGGCGCGTTTGGCGGGCGGGGTTTGTAAGGCTCTGGGCGTTTGCCCGCGCCGCTCAGGGCTGACGCAGCGTCAGGGTCTGCTCCTGCGTCATGCTGGCGCTGACCTGCACGTCGTCCATCGTCATCAGCAGGCGCATCTGCATGCGCGTGCGCAGGCTGCTGCTGACCGGCAGGCCGTCGGGTCGCAGCAGCGACTCCCCGTCCACGGCGCCGCCGGTCACGTCCATGCGGAACACGGGCTGCCCGGCGCGGTCCTTCACGCTGGTCTGCCACGCGCCGAACGTGCCGGTCTGCGTGAACCGCAGCCGCCCGGCGGCGTCCGCCCCGACGAACGTCAGGCGGCCGGTGACGGCCAGGGGCGTGCTGGTCAGCGTGGCGGGGTCCACGTCGGCCTCCGGGTCCTGCAGGATCGGGCCGAGAAGCCCGCCGATCAGGCCGTCCAGGTCCACCTCCTGCCGGTCCTCCCGGGTCTGGCCGGGCGTCAGGGGCAGGCCGTACAGGCGGGTGTCCGCGCCGCCGCTGTCGGCCGCGCGCAGCAGATCGTCCAGCTTCATCTGCGCGTACGCGCGGTTCACGTCCGGGTTGTCGCTGGTCAGCTTGATGTCCTTCAGCGTGCCGGACGCGTCGAGAACCTGCGTGATCTTCGTCGTCAGGGCCTTCGGCAGCCCAGGAATGGTCTGGATCAGGGTGTGCTGGAGGGTCACGCGGCCCTGCGCGTCGCGCGCGGCGAGACGGGTGAAGCTCTTGCCGGTCACGGTCGTGGTCTGCCCGCCCCGGCCGCTCTGGAAGGCGCGGCGCAGGCTGTCGAGCTGCGCCTGCGGGACGGTCGCGCCGGGGCGGGCGGTGACGGTCACGTCACTGACCTGCAGTCGGGTGGTGGAGGTCATGCGCTGCTCGACGGTGGTGCCCACCGGAGCCGTGAGCTGCAGCGTGGGCGCTGCCGGGGCCGACTGCGCGCCCGCCGGGGCGGACAGGGGAGCGGAGAGGAGCAGGCCGGTCAGGAGCAGGGGTCGCATCACCTGCACCCTACGCGCCCCGCCCGCCCGGGGTTGCCGCAGGTGACCGGGCGGGCAGCGAACGTGAAGGGAGGCCCCCCGGACGTGTGGCGGCGCGCGCGGCGCGCGGTGCGTCAGAATGGTGGGCATGACTGATCCCGTGACTTCCGTTCGTCCTGACGCCCGGCTCGTGCGCCTGCACGCCGGGCGGGGCGATCCGCACGCCCGCCTCGCCGGGGCGCTCGCCGACCTGGAGGGCGCCGCGTGGGGCCTGCTGCTGCGCGACGAGACCGCCCTGGCCCGCCAGCTGGCCGAGCACCTGGGCGCGGGCACGCTGCGGGTGGACGCCCGCGTGCGCGTCAGCCGCGAGGCGCTGGCCGCCGCCGGGCTGGCTGCCGCGAGCGTGGACGCCGACTGGCGCGGCGCGCGCGCCGTGTGGCTGCTGGAACCCACCCCGGCCGAGCTGGAGCGCGCCCGCCGCGCCGGGGTGCCCGTGATCGTGGACGCCACGCTGGCGCCCGGTGGGAACTGGCTGGCGCAGGGCGCGCGACTGGTCGTGTACCGCGACAGCGTGACCCTGACCGGGCACGGCGACGCGCCCCTGAGCGCCCTGTTCGGCGCGGGGGCCGCGCCCGCCCCGGTGGCCGCCGCGCCCAGCGACCTGAGCGTGGCGCTGGCGCTGCGGGACGTGGCGACGCTGCCGCTGCGGCTGGCGCGCGTGGCCCGCACGACCTCGCAGCTGGCCGAGCGGATGGGCGGCGCGGCGCAGCCCGCCGGGCCGACGGCGCTGCTCCTGGCGCCCGACGAGGCGGCGGACAGCGAGGCTCCGCTGGGTGGCGTGCTGGCGGCGGCGCGCAGCGTGCCGGGCGGCGTCCTGATCACGCCCGGCCTGGAGGACGCCCGCGTGGCGCTGGCCCTGCTGCGCGGCGAGGCCACCGCAGAAGAGGTGCCCGCCCCGCAGGCGACCCCGGACCCCGCGCCGCAGGAGGAGGACCGCCGCGAGCAGCGCCCGGAGGGCCGGACAGAGGGCCGCCCGGATCAGCGGGGCGAGTTCCGGGAGCGCCGCGAGAGCCGCGACCGCTTCGAGCGGCGCGAGCGTGGGGGCCGCCGGGATGACCGGCGCGACGACCGCCGTGAGCGGGGCGGCCGTGACCGTTTCGAGCGCCGTGACTTCCGCCCGCCCGTGAACGGTGCGCGCGGCGAGCAGCCCGACGCACCCAGCACCCCCTCCCAGCCGGACGTGCCTGAACGCTTCACCTTCGAGCCTCCAGCCGCCGCGGCCCCCGTGAGCCCGCCCGCGCCCGCCCCGGTGCCCGCCCCCCAGCCCGAGCCGGAGGAGACCTGGGAGCCCGAGATCGTGTTCAGCGACTCGCCCGCGCAGGTCGCCGCGCCGCTGCCCACCCCGGTCAGCAGCGGCCCCGACGCCCCCAACCTCCCGCAGGTGCCGGACGTGCGCCATCAGGCCGTCGAGCAACAGGACCAGCCCACCGAGGAACAGGCAGTCGAGGAACTCCCCGACACCCAGCCGCAACCGGAACCCACGCCCGAACCCGCCCCGGTCATCCTGCCCCCGGACCTGCCCGGCGGGAAGGAAGACCCGGCGGCGAACCTCACCGACGAGCAGATGGCCGTGTACGCCCGCCTGCGCGAGTGGCGCAACGCCGAGGCCAAACGCCAGGAGATCAGCCGCTTCATCATCGCCAGCAACGCCACCCTGGCCGAGATCGCCCGGCGCGTCCCGTACACCCTGGACGACCTGCGCGAGGTCAAGGGCATGGGACAGGCCCGCCTGGGCAAGTACGGCGACCGGATCCTGGACGTCGTGCGCGGCTGACCGCACACGCAGGCAGCACGCGCAGAGAGGGGGAGGGCTGGCCGCCGGGTCAGCCCCCCCTCTTCATGTTGGGCTTCATGTTGGCTCAAGGCGCCCGGGCAGTCCCGGCAGGTACGCTCGCCCCATGAACCCTGACTTCGTGCGGTACCGCGACGACCTGGAACGCCCGCAGCCCGACGAGGCGCGCACCTTCGCGCAGCTGGCCCGCGTCATGCAGGGCTACAGCGAGGCGTTCCACACCCGGTACCACCACGCGGTACGCCCCGTGCACAGCAAGGGTCACGGCCTGCTGATCGGGGAACTGGAGGTCCCGGACCTGCCGCCCCACCTCGCGCAGGGGCTGTTCGCCGCGCCCGGGCGCCACCCGGCGGCCGTGCGGCTGTCCACCCCGCCCGGCGACATCCTGCCGGACAGCGTCTCCACGCCGCGCGCACTGGCCCTGAAGGTGATCGGCCCGCCCGCCCCCATGCTGGACGGCCACGCGGGCGAGGTCACGCAGGACTTCCTGCTCAACAACGGCCCCGTCTTCGCCGCGAGGGACGCCAGCGGGTTCCTGAATAATCAACTGCCCATCCGCCTGATCCTGAACGCCCCGGAGGAACTCAAGGTCGCCGCCGCGCTGGGCGCGCAGGTCGCGGCGCGCGTCGCACCCGAGGGCAGCCCGCTGGCGGGCGCCCTGAAACAACTCGGCGGGCACCCCTCCACCCACCCGCTGGGCGAGACGTACTACTCGCAGCTGCCCCTCCGCTGGGGCGAGTACGTGGCGAAGGTGGCCCTCGTGCCCACCTCTGACCACCTGCGCGCCCTGATCGGGCAGGCGGTCCGCGTCCTGGGGCCGGGCCGCGCCGACGCCCTGCGCGCCGCCGTCGCCCAGGTCATCCGCGCGTCGGGCGGCACCTGGGACCTGCGCGCGCAGCTGTGCACCGACGAGACCCACATGCCCATCGAGGACGGCTCGGTCCGCTGGGACGAGACCCTCAGCCCTTTCGTGACCGTCGCGCGGCTGCACGTCCCCCCGCAGGACCCCGCGCGGCCCGACAAACTGGTGTTCGCCGACGACCGCCTGAGCTTCAGCCCCTGGCACGCCCACGCCGCGCACCGCCCCCTCGGCAGCGCCATGCGCGCCCGCCGCCACGTCTACGAACAGTCGGCGGCCTTCCGGCGGGAACACAACGACGAACCCCTGCGCGAACCCCGCACCGCAGGCGACCTGCCCACCCCCTGACCTCTGCGGTCAGCTCTGCCCGTCAGGCCTGTTCGTTCGGCCCGTAGCGGTGCTCGGCGGGCAGGGGCGCGCGGTCGTGCGTGGCCTGCGCCACCCGCGCGGCCAGCGGGAAGTCCACGGCGGCGTACCACGCTTCCTCCAGGCCCGCGCCGCCGGGGTCGGGGCGGTACACGCACAGCGCCGGGCCGTAGCTGCATGCGCCCAGGCAGCCGCTCTCGGTGAGGCGCAGCGTGCCGCCGCGTTTGTAGTACGCGAGCGACTGGCGTTCCAGGTGATTCCAGAGTGCCCTGTGCAGCAGCGCCGAGCCGCGCGCCTGACAGTTCGGGCCCTGGCAGACGAGCAGGTGGCCGTGGGTGGGGAAGTACTTCGGGGGCATGCCTCTCCTTGCGCGGCCCTGTGTGGGCGCTGCTCAATCCTGCGGGATGACCAGCAGGCGGTCTGCGTGCTGCACCACGTTGACGTGCAGCCCGTACGCGGCGTGCAGGTGCCCGGGCGTCAGTACCTCGCGCGGGGTGCCGCTGGCCTGCACCCGCCCGCCATGCAGCAGCACGAGGTGGTCGGCGCGCGCGGCGAGGTTCAGGTCGTGCAGGACCGCCACGACGCCCAGCCCGCCCGCGACCTCGCAGCGCAGGTAACGCACGACGTCCAGCGCGTACGCGAGGTCGAGGTGGTTGGTGGGTTCGTCCAGCAGCAGGAAGCGCGGTTCGGCCGCCAGCGCGCGGGCCAGCGCTGCCCGCTGCCGCTCCCCGCCGCTGAGTTCGGACACGCGGCGGTCCTCGAAGCGGCGGGTGTCGGTGCGGTCCAGCGCGGCGTCCACGGCGGCCTCGTCGGCGGGCGTCCAGGGGGTGCGGGGCAGCAGCCCGAAGCGCCAGTCGCCCGCGCCGCGCCCCAGCGCCACCACGTCCCGCACGCGCGCCCCGTCCGGCAGCCCCTCGCTCTGCGCGAGGTACGCCAGCTGCCGCGACCGCTGCGCGCGGCTCCAGGCCCCCAGGGGCCGCCCGGCCAGGGTCACCTCGCCCCCCGTGACCGGATTCAGGCCCAGCAGGGCGCGCAGCAGCGTGCTCTTGCCGGCGCCGTTCGGGCCGATCACGGCGCTGAACACGCCGGGCCGGAACGTGGCACTCACGCCGCGCACCGCCGGGAACGACCCGGCCTGCACATGCACGTCCCGCGCGACCAGGGCGTCCCGGGGGGTCGCCTCCGGCTGGCATGGCGCCGTGTGACGCAGCAGGTCAGTCATGGCGTTCCTTGCGCAGCAGCCACAGGAAGAACGGGCCGCCCAGCAGGGTCGTCACGATGCCCACCTGCGACAGTGGCGTGGTGCGGGCCAGCAGGTCCGCGCCGACCAGCAGCGCCCCACCCAGCAGCGCCGAGAGGGGCAGCAGCGTGCGGTGACCGGGACCGAACGCGAGGCGGATCATGTGCGGCACGATGAGTCCCACGAAGCCGATCACGCCCACGTACGCCACCGCGCCCGCCGTGGCGAGGCTCGCGGCGATCACCGCGATGAGCCGCAGCCGCTCGACCGGGACACCCAGGCTGCGGGCGGTCAGTTCGCCCAGTTGCAGGGTGTCCAGCGCGCGGGCCAGCAGCAGCAGCGCCCCGCAGCCCAGCGCCGCGTACGGCAGCACGGTCAGCACGTCCCGCCAGCCGCTGAAGCCCAGGTCGCCCAGCGTGTACGCCAGCACCTGCCGCGCGCGGTCCTCGCCGCGCAGGATCAGCGCGGTCGTCGCCGCACTCAGGACGCTGCCCACCACCACGCCCGCCAGGATCAGCCGCGTGGGGGGAAAACGCCGTCCCTCGCGCGCCAGGGACAGCGTGCACGCCACGGCGACCAGCGCGGTCAGCAGCGCCGACACCGGGATCAGCGCGCGGGGCCACCCCGCCACGATGGCGACCGTGGCGCCCAGCGCGCTGCCGCTGGCGACGCCCAGCAGGTACGGGTCCGCCAGCGGATTACGGAACACGCCCTGGAAGGCGCCCCCGCACACGCTGAGGCTCGCGCCCACCAGCGCCCCCATCACCACGCGCGGCAGGCGGATCTGCCACACGATCACGTCGTTCCCCTCCAGCGCCTGCCGGGTCACGCCGCGCCACAGCGCGCCCAGCACCTGGCCGGGCGGGATCGTCACGCTGCCCAGCCCGGTGCCCAGGACCACGGCGGCCAGCAGCAGCGCCGCGAGCAGCAGCGTGCCCAGGCCCACCCCCAGCCCCCGGCGGGGCGCGGCGGCCTGCATTTACCTGAACAGTTCCGGGTGAATCAGTTTCGCCAGGCCCATCAGCGCCTGTCCCAGGCGCGGCCCCGGGCGGCCCAGCATGGTGTTCAGCTCCGCCGGGATGTCCTTGACCTTCCCGGTTTTCAGGGCGCTGATGCCGCTCCAGCCGGGACGCGCGCCCGCCGTCTTCGCGTCCACGCCGAGGATCAGCTGCGGGTTGGCCTTCACGATGAATTCCGGGTCCACCTTCGGGAAGTCGCCCATGCTGGCCGGGATGATGTTCCGCGCGCCCGCCTTGGTGAGCAGCACGCCCATGAACGAGTTCGGCCCGATCGAGTACGGGGTGGGGTCGATCTCGAAGTACGCCGTGGGTTTGCGCACGGCGTTCTTCGTGAGGATCTCCACGCGCGCGATGTCGCCCTTGATCTTCCCGACCAGGGCCCTGGCCTGCGCCTCGCGGTTCAGGATCTTCCCGAGCAGCAGCGTCTTGCTGAACACCTCGTCGTACGTCTCGGGATTCACGGCGATCACCGTGATCCCCGCCTGCGTCAGCGGCTCGGCCAGCTTCCCGTACTGGCTGACGAGCACCACGTCGGGTTTCAGCGCCACCATCGCCTCGATGTTCGGGTTGTACAGGCCACCCACCTTCGGCAGTTTCGTCACCTGCTGCGGGAAGTCGCTGTAGTCGTCCACGCCCACCAGGCGGTCGCACAGGCCCAGCGCGCACACCGTCTCGGTGGTGCTGGGCAGCACGCTGACGATCCGCTTCGGCTCGGTCTTCAGGATCACCTTGCGGCCCAGGTCGTCGGTGATCGTCAGCGGGTAGGAGGTCGCGGCGGCCGCGCCACTCAGGGCGCCGCTCAGGGTGATCAGGGTCAGGATGCCTTTCATGGAAAACTCCTTCCCTGCGGCAACGAAACGCGCCGCCCGGCTGGGGGCGGCGGCGGGAAACACAGTGTCCGTGGCAGGCCCCACACTGGGGGCGCTCACGGCGTGCCCCCAGTCCGCGAGGGGTCAAGCCACGCCCGCCCACTCCGGGCGGCGCGAACGGCGGAGGTGCTCGGCCTTCCCCAGCCGTAGCCAGGATTACCGTTGCGCGACAGGGCCGGACTCACACCGGACTTCCCCCCGCAGCCGTCACCCGCGAGTATAGCGCCGGTCGCTACAGCCGCTGCCCGACGGGGACGGCCAGCGTGGACAGCACCTCGCCGAGTTCCCCGGTGATGGCCTTGATGCCGCCGCGTGGCGGGATGGGCGCCCCGAAGCGGATGATCCAGCGCCTGCCGTCGCGGCTGACTCCGGCGGGCAGGATGGGCGCGCGGCCCTTCGCGGCGATCAGGGCCACGCCGCCCTGCATTTCATGCCCGCCGCGCGTGCCCTGCGGGAAGATCCCGACCGTGCCGTTCGCCTTCAGGATGCGCAGCGACGTGCGCACGGCGCCCAGGTCGTTCCCGCTGCGGTCCACCGGGAAGGACCCCCCGGCGCGGATGATGTCCCCGATGCCCGGGATGAACAGTTCCTTCTTCGCCATGAACTGCAGGAACCGGCCCGGCGGCAGCGCCCGCGCGACCAGGAACGGGTCCAGGGCGCTCACGTGATTGGCCGCGACGACCAGCGGCGTGCCGGGCGGCGGCATGTGCTCCCGGCCGTGCACCTCCAGGTGCATGCCGCTGAAGATGACGGGCAGGTACGTGGTCTCCACCACCAGCCGGTACACCCACGGAATCACGGGCGGGGCCGGGGGTTCGGTCTGGACCCTGGGGGCGGGCGGGGCAGAGGGGGTGTCGGGGTGAGCGGCGTCACTCATTGCCCGCAGGATACGCCCGCATCCACGAACTGACCTCCCCGTTCTGGCGAGGTGCGGGTGAAACCGTGACGGATCGCGCGGTCCCGCCGCCCCGGCGGGCGCACCCTGCGGGACATGAACCTCGCAGTAATCGGAGCGGCCGGTGGCGTGGGCCGCCGCGTGGCCGCGCAGGCCGCCGCCGCCGGACATCAGGTCCGCGCCCTGGTCCGCACGTCCGAACAGGCCGACATGCTCGCACTGCACGGCGCGCAGCCCGTCCAGGGCGACCTGACTGGCGACTGGACGGCCGTGCTGGACGGCGCCGACGCGGTCGTGTGGGCCGCCGGGGCGGGCGCCAGCGGCCACTTCCAGGCCATCGACGGGGACGCCCTGATCGCCGTGACGGACGAACTCGTCCGCCGCCGCGCCTCGGGCGGGCCCGCGCGCCTCGTGGTGGTCAGTTCCATGGGCGTGGACCGCCCCGAGCAGATGCCGCCCTTCCTGGCCGCCGTGCTGCGCGTCAAGGCCGTCTCGGACGCGCACGTGCAGGCCAGCGGGCTGGACTGGACGGTCGTGCGGCCCGGCGGCCTGACCGACGCCCCCGGCACCGGCCTGGTCAGTGCCGGCATGCCCGCCCCGCGCGGTATGATCGCCCGCGACGACGTGGCGGCCGTGGTCCTCGCCTGCCTGAACGACCCACGCAGCGTGGGGCAGACCTTCGAGGTGGTCGCCGGGGACACCCCGGTCGCGCGGGCGGTCGCGGCGCTGGAAGAGTGGAGGAGGCAGTGGGGAGTGGGTCGGGGCTGACCTCCGATCCACTCCCCACTTCCCACTTCCTACTTACTCCGCATCGTCCGTGTCGGTTTCGTCTGCGTCGCTGTCGTCGGCCCAGTCTCCGGCCAGCACGGCGCGCACCGCCTCGATCCGCCCCCGGCACTGGGCGTAGGCGGCGCGGGCGTCCTCCAGCAGCGGCAGGACGCGGTCCAGGTCCGCCTCGCCGGATTCGAGTTCGGCGGCGATGCGGCTCAGCCGGGCGTACGCCTCCCGGTACGAGGTGGGCTGAGGCTCAGTCATGCTGGCCATGCTACCGCTACGCTGCGCGCATGACGCCTCCCGCTTCTGCACCGGACGCCCTCCCGGTGACGCACTTCGACCTGACGGCGCTGCCCGGCGCGGCGCGGTACAAGCTGCTCACGGCGACCGTCACGCCCCGCCCGATCGCGTGGGTGAGCACGCTGGGCGAGGGCGGGCACGTGAACCTCGCGCCGTACTCCTTCTTCGGCCTGATGGGCAGCGACCCGCCCGTCGTGGCCTTCGCGCCCGGCGACCGCGCCGACGGCACCCCGAAGGACACCGCCCTGAATATCGGCGCGGGCGGCGAGTTCACCGTGAACCTCGTCAGCGAGGCGCTGGCCGTCACCATGAACGCCACCGCCACGGACTTCCCGCACGGGCAGGGGGAGCCGGACGCGCTGGGCATTCCCCTCGCGCCGGGCGTGAAGGTCGCCGCGCCGCGCGTGGCCGCCGCGCCCGCCGCGCTGGAATGCCGCGAGGTGCAGACCGTCCTCATCGGCCGCACCCGCATCATCCTGGGCGAGGTGCTGGGCCTCACCCTGCGCGCGGACGCCGTGCAGGACGCCGACCGGCACCACGTGGACACCGGCGCGCTGGACCTGATCGGCCGCATGGGCGGACGCGGCACGTACGCCCGCACCCGCGACACGTTCGTCATCGACCGGATTTCCTTCGAGGAGTGGCAGAAGGGGCAGTAGGGAGTGGGTTGTGTGTCGGCTTGACCTGGGCGGGGTCGCCGCGAACACGCTGTTGACCATCCGCCATCCGCCATCCGCCATCCGCCATCCGCCGGTCACGCCGGTTCCCCTCCGGCCTTCACGCGGGCGTTGTCCGCCCAGACGTAGCGGGCGGCCAGCGTGCGGTAAGGGGCCCAGCGGCTCAGGATCTCGCCGCCGGGCGCGTCCGGGTGCAGTCGCGCGAGGCCCTGGCGCAGCGCGAGGTCCCCGAGGCTGAACACGTCCGCGCGGGCCAGGGCGAACATCAGGAACATCTCGGCGGTCCAGCGGCCGATGCCGGGCAGGGGCAGCAGTTCGGCGATCACGGTCTCGTCGTCCTGCTCGCTCAGGTGCGCGAAGTCCACCGCGCCGGTCTTCGCGGCCTGCGCGATGGCCTGCACGGTCCGCACCTTCGCCCAGGACAGGCCCGCGCCGCGCAGGGTGTCGCCGCTGGCGGCCAGCAGCGTGTCCGCCGTGACCTCACCCAGGGTGGCGGTCACGCGGGCGTGGATGCTCGCGGCGGCCTTCACGCTCAGCTGCTGCCCCGTCACGTTCCGGATCAGCGTCCCGAACGGATCGGCGGTGGGCGTCAGGACCGGCAGGTCACCCACCCGGGCGATCACCCCGGCCAGGACGGGGTCGCGGGACAGGTGGGCGGCGGCGGCGACGTGATCGGCGAGGGGAGCCTGATGGGCGGGCAGGGGCATGCCGTCATTCTCCCAGCCGGAGTGCAGGCGCGGTCGCCGGTCAGGGCACGACCGGCGCGTTGCGTGCCTGGACGTTCAGGGCGTAGGCCTGGGTGGGGGGGAGGGTCGTCACGCGGCCGCCCGCCTGCTGGCGGAACTGGACGCGCAGCGTGACCGAACGGGTCGCGGCGCTCCACTCGAACGGCGCGGCGCTGCCCGGCAGTTTGTCCGACGGCGTCAGGTAATCCGCCACGAGGTACGGATTGAACCCGCCCACCGAGGCCAGCCCCGCGAGGCCCTGCATGGCGGCGCAGCCCGCGCCCGTGGCCGTCTCGAAGGTCTGACCGGCGCCGGGCACGCAGTTCACGGGTGTGGTGCCCGAGTCGCCGCTGCGGTACTCGCGCAGGACCTGCACGTTGGTTTCCGCCCAGTCGTCCGGGGTCTTGTCGGCCGTGACCGCCGAGCGGGGTTCCATGCGGTACACGAACAGGACGTACTTCGTGACGGCGCCGGTCGTGGGATTGGTCTCGGGCAGCACGACCGCCAGACAGGGGGAGAGCGCCGAGCAGGCGTTCCCGCTGCCGCTGTTCACACTGAAGCCCGACGTGGCCACCCGGACCCGCTGCGCCGCCCGGACGCGGTCGCCCACGTAGCCGGTCAGGTCGTTCAGTTCGGTCAGGCCGCGCGCGGTGGCGTTCGTGCGGGTGGTGAGGTCCAGGGTGCCGGTCTGCCAGTTGGTGATCAGGACCATCACGACGCCCATGATGCCCAGCGCCAGCAGGATCTCGATCAGGGTCAGGCCCGACTCGCGCGCGGCGCGCCTCACGAGCCCGCCCCGCCTGCCGCGCCGGTCGGGCGCCCGAAGTCCAGCGTGAAGGCGTAGTTCGGCTGGCCGGTCCCGGTGCAGCTCAGGGTGACGCGGCGCAGCATCGGGCTGCCGCTGGCGGTTACCCAGGTCGGGACCGGGTTGGTCTGGCTGGTGGTGCAGGTCAGGCCGCCCATCAGGCTGGTGTCGGGCGCGGCGGGCAGCGTGCCCGCGTCGAAGGTGCTCTGGGCGCTGTAGCTGGTCCGCACGGACTCCATGAAGGCCTTGGCGGCCACCGTGACGGCCTGGTCGTTCTGGTTGCTGCGGTTCACCTTGAACAGGGTGGGCAGGACGCCCAGCACGGCGATACTCAGCACCGTGAAGATCGCCAGCGCGATCAGCACCTCGATCAGGGTCAGGCCCGCCTCGCGCGTGGCGCGGTTCATTTCACGATCACCTTCCCGAAGATGCCCGTGACCCGCACGAGCCGCGTGATGGCCGGGTCGGCCGCCCAGAAGACCTTGAACTGGGCCGGGGCGGCGTCCGTGGAGCCGTACGGCGCGCGGAACGACAGGCTGTTGGCGCCGGTATGCAGGCTGGCCTGCACGCCGGCCGGGAGGTTCAGGGTGCGGACGGTGGGCGTGCCACTGCAGGTGCTGCCCGGGTACGCTCGGACGGTGAGGGACGGGCTGGCGCTGGCGGCCGTGAGCAGGACCTCCTGGCAGGTGTTCAGGCGCTTGGCGCCGGTGCGGGCGGCGTTCACGGCCTGCGTGAACACCTGCGTGCCCTCGCCGACGGCGCTGCTGGCTCGCCAGCGGGTGTAGCTGCCCAGGCCCAGCGCGGCCAGGATGCCCACGATCGCCACGACGATCAGCACTTCCAGCAGCGTGAAACCGGTGGGTCTCACCGCTGCCTCCAGGTGCCCTGGGTGTCGTTCAGGGTCAGGCCGCCGCGCGTGTTCATCAGCAGCTGCCGGAGTTTCACGGCGCTGAAGTTGATCTTGAGGCTGCCGGTGATGTCCGTGACGACGTCGTCGGTGGTGATGCCCTCGATCGGGCCGCCGCGCACGGCGATGGCGCCGTTCACGGTGAGGTTCCCGTTGAACTTCCCGCCCTGGTTGCCGCGGAAGTAGATGAAGCCGTCGAAGGTGGTGTTGCCGTTCACGTTGGAGTTGATGTCGCCGTCCACGATGAGCAGGCCGCTGGAGGTGCTGTTCTTGAGCAGGGCGTCGAAGTCCTGCGCGCGGATGCGGCGGATGGCGTTCACCATCGGCGGGAAGTTGCCGCTGGCGTCCGGGTAGGACAGCGGCACGAGTTCGTTCAGCTGCGCGTCGGTCATGCCCAGCAGCTGCTGCGTGAAGAACTTGTCGGCTTCCAGCGCTGAGCCGTTGGCGAGGAGCGGATCGGCGGCGCCCTCGCAGTTCACGAGTTTCTTGTCCACGATCTGGCAGTCGTTGCTGCCGTCCATGGTGAAGCTCCCCACGGCATTGGTGGTGTCCTTCACCTCGATGGCGTTGGCGCTGCGCATGGCGGACAGGTCGCGGGTGATCTCGGTGCCCTCGGTGATGGTGGCGGGCTGCCCGGCCTGCCAGTCCAGGACCAGCCCGTCGGGGCTGCCGTCGGGGCTGCCGCCGCTGCTGCTGATCGCGGTGACGGTCGCCTTGAAACCGCCGACGGTGACGACCTCGCCGGGCATGAAATCCGCGGCGTTCGACACGCGCTGCGTGAGGGGATCGGTGACGCTGGTGGTCGTCTGCGCGGCTGCGTTCAGGATCAGGTCCACGCCGGTCGCGGCGGTGGCGACCAGCGCAGTCGCGAGTGGGCCGGGCACGCTGGTCAGGCTCAGTTGCGTGCCGCTGACGCCGTCCACCCGGAAGCGCTGCCCGGCGGTCCCGGCGGGGATCTGCACGTAGTCGCCCCGGGTCAGGCCGCTGGCGTCGGTGACGGTCACGGTGACGGCGCTGCTGCCCAGTGCGGCGCTGACGCCGGTCCCGGCCAGGGTGGTGATCTGGCCGCGGTTCGACTGCCCGGTGATGGTCGCGTTGCCGTTGGCGTTGATGCGCGGCAGGGAGGTCAGGGCGGCGCGCAGCCGCATGCCGGTGGACAGGTAGACGGGTTTCAGGGTGAAGTCCTGCAGCGCGATCTTGACGGCGCCCGCGGCGCTGCCGCGCGACTCGACGGTGAAGGTGTCGGCGCTGTTCGGGGTGAAGGTCAGCGTGGCGGGGAACAGGGCCGCTTCGGGGTCGCCGTTCAGGCCGCCCAGCCAGGTCTGCAGGTCCGTCTGGGTGCTGCCGGTGTAGGGCGTGGTGGTCAGGCGGCGGTTGACGCGCACCATGACGGTGTTCAGGCCGCTCTCGGCCGCCAGCAGCGCCAGGTACGCGCGGCGTTCTTCTGCGCCGCCGCTGCGCGCGCCGGTGACCAGGGTGGCGCTGGTCATGACGATGATCATCAGGACGATTCCGGTGAACAGCAGCGTGACGACGAGCGCCACCCCCTGCTCGGACCCGCTGAACTTCCTCCCCCGAGACGTGTTCATGCCTTCAAGGTACGCCCGCCTGGCTGTGGAAAATACCTCAAACTGGGCAGCGCCCCCCCGTTCAGGTACACACCCGGTCAGGGGGGCGGGGGGCGGCGCTCAGCGGGGCGTGATCAGGTACGCCACGCCGCCGGAGTGGCCCAGCCACAGCCGTTCGAACGCGGCGCGCGGGTAGGTGCGGCGCACGCCCGCGTCGGTCGGGGCGGCCGGGTCGTTCAGGACCGGGTTGCCCTGCGGGTCGAAGCCGGTCAGGACCATCAGGTGCCCGCCCGAACTGGGGATGGCGGCCCCTGGCAGTTCCCCGGCCTTCCAGCCCAGGCTGACGGCCAGCGGGGTGCCCTGCGCGGTGTAGGTCTCGGCGGCGGCGAGGCTGGGCAGGCGCAGCACGACCGCGCGCATGCCGCGCGCCCCGGCGTACGCGGCGTTGAAGGCCCAGTTGCCGGTGCCGTCGTACTCCCGGTCGAAGGTGCCGCGCGCCGCGTCGGGCACCGTGACGTTCACGCCGTGCTTGGCGAGGATCATCGAGACGCTGGTCGGGCTGCACCAGACCTCCCCGCCGTCCGGGTAGAGCATCTGGGACCGCTGCGGCACCCGGACCTCCTTCCCCCACGCGGCTCGATTGCCGGGGGCACCCAGGGCCTCGCTGCGGCGGGCGCGGTCACTGGTGTTCAGTGCCACGAGCCGCACGGCGGTCCCGGCGCCGCGCAGCGTCACGCGGTACTGCACGGCGCTGGACTTGGCGGTCAGGCGCAGCGTGTCGGTCAGGACCTGCCCGGCGCTGTCCTTCTGCCCGTCCAGGCTGGCGCGGTCCCCGGCGTCGCTCCAGGTGCCGAAACTGAACCAGCGGGTCCAGCCCCCGGCGTTCTGCGCGCGGACCTCCACGCTGACGCTGCCGCGCGCGGGCGTGACGGCGTTCCACGAGGGGACCAGTTCGTCGAAGGCGGGCACCCTCAGGGGCGCGGACGTCCAGGTGCCGCTCGTCGCGCCCGGCGCGAGGCTCAGGCCTGCGGGGGTGGCGACCGCGCCGCGTCCCTCGCCGCCGGCCCAGTCGCCGGGCTGCTCGTGGATGGTGGTGGTGGAGTTCGGGTACGTCATCGTGAGGGCCTCCGCGCCCGGGCTGAGCAGGGACGCTGACAGGACGAGGGTCGGCAGCAGGGGACCGCGTTGCATGTGTGCCCCGGATGATGCCGTCTGCGCCGCGCGCTGTGGTGAGGAGTCCGGCCGTGAGTGTCCCGGCCGTGAGTGTCCCGGCCGTGGGTGGCGCGGCGGCGGGCCGAGGTGCTGGAATGCCCGCATGACCCCGAACCTCACCCTGACCGGCATTCCTGGCGTGCGCGTGGGCCACTGGACGCACGCCGAGGCCCGCACGGGCTGCACCGCGATCCTGCTGCCCCCGGCAGGCGCGGTGGCGTCCGCGTCGTTCCTCGGCCCCAGCCCCGGCACGCGCGAGGGCGTGCTGCTCGCCCCGGAGAAGAAGGTGGAGCGCATTCACGCGCTGCTTTTGACGGGGGGCAGTGCCTTCGGGCTCGCGGCGGCGTCGGGCGTGGTGCGGGTGCTGGAGGAACTTGGCGTGGGCCATGAGACGCCCTGGGCGCGCGTGCCGATCGTGCCCGCTGCCGTGATCTACGACCTGGGCGTGGGCCGCGCGGACGTCCGCCCCGGCGACGCCGAGGGGGAACGGGCGGCCCGCGCGGCCAGCAGCGACCCCGTACCGCGTGGTCTGGTCGGGGCGGGCACCGGGGCGACCGCCGGGAAGTACCTGGGCCGGGGCGCCGTGCCGGGCGGGCTGGGCAGCGTGCTGCTGGAGCGGCATGGGGTGCGGGTGGGGGCGCTGGCGGTCGTGAACCCCATCGGGGACGTGCTGGACGAGCGGGGCGGCGTGCTGGCCGGGCCGGGTATCGGGCCGGGCGCGGCGGTGTTCACGCCGGGCGACGCGGAGAACACCACGCTCGTCGCGGTCGTCACCGAGCACGCCCTGAGCAAGGCGGAGTGCCGGCGGCTGGCGGATGCGGCGCAGGCGGCCCTGGCGCGCGTCATTCACCCCAGCCACACCTTCTGGGATGGGGACAGTGCGTTCATGGTGAGCACGGGGACGCTCCCGGCGGCCGATCCGTTGCTGCTGGGCGCCCTGGTGCAGGAGGCGGTGTGCGCGGCGGTGCGGGACGCGGTGCGCTGCTCAAATCCGGCCTCGTATCAACAGTAGGATGTGTAACATGCTCACATGAGTAGAGAAGGCTATGTCCGTGACCTCCGCGCACTGATCGGCCCGCGCCCCGTCAACCTGATCGGCGTCGCGGCCCTCATCATCGACCCGCACGGGCACCTGCTGCTCGCGCGGCGCGTGAACGCCGACCGCTGGGGCCTCATCGCGGGCCTGAGCGAACTGGGCGAGGCGCTGCCCGACACCCTGCGCCGCGAGGTCCACGAGGAGAGCCGCCTGACCGTCACCGACGCGCACCTGATTGACCTGCTCGGCCCCGCGCAGCTCAGCGAGGCCCCGAACGGCGACCAGTTCTACGCGTACACCGCCGCGTACCGCGTGACCGGCTGGCACGGCACCCCGCAGCCCGACGGGCATGAACTCGCCGACCTGCGCTTCTTCCCGCGCGCCGACCTCCCGCACCTGCCGCTGACCCGCCTGGGCCACGCCGCGCTGACGTGGACCGCGTGACGTACATCCGCGACCTGCGCGCCCGCACCGGCCCGATGCCACTGATCCTGTCCGGCGCGTGCGCGCTGCTCCTGCGCGGCCAGGAGGTCCTGCTGCAACGGCGCGGCGACACCGGCGGCTGGGGGACACCCGGCGGGCTGAGTGAACCCGGCGAGTCCCTGGAGGACACCCTGCGGCGCGAGGTGCACGAGGAGACCGGTCTGACCGTGCTGGACCCCCTCCTGGTCACGGTGGTCAGCGGGCCGGACACGTTCGTGCGCCTGCCGAACGGGGACGAGTTCTATCAGGTGTCCGCCGCGTACGTCGTGCGCCGCTGGGAGGGCGTGCCCCGCGCGGACGGGCTGGAGGGCCTCGAATTGCGCTTCTGGCCGCTGGACGCCCTGCCGGACGGGCTGGGCCCGGTGGACCGCGTGGTGCTGGCGCAGCTGCGCACCTGCGTGGGTGTCCTCTAACCGGCCCGGGTGAAGGTCAGGCGCAGGGTGGTCAACCCGAATCCGGCGCGGCGGATGTTGCGTTCGCTGGCGCTGCCGGGCGTGGCGAACACGCTGGCGAGCGCTGCGCCCTGCGCGTGGGCGGCGTGCAGGCGCGCGGCGAGCAGCGCGGTCTGCGCGCCCAGGCCCCGGAGGCCGGGCAGGGTGGAGGTGCCGAACAGCGCCGCGACCCCCTCCGTGAGGCTCAGCGCGGCGGTCCCGGCAGCCTGCCCGTCCACGTTCGCCTGATACAGCTGCGTGCCGGGCAGGTGCGCCACGACCCGCATGACGGCCTCGCTGCCCGGGCCGAAGCCCTGGGCGGAGAGGGCCGCCCAGCCGTCCGGGTCGTCGCTGCGGCGCACGTCCAGGGTGGGCGCCGGGGGGAGGTCGTGCAGGTCGTGCGTGAAGGCGTGCAGCACGTACGTCAGGGCGTACCCGCGCGCGGTCAGGAGGGGCAGGGCGTCGTTCACGCTGGGGGCGAGGAGGTGCAGCGTGGCGGGCGTGTCGTGCGCGGCACTGAACGCCTCGAAGGCCAGCAGGTCCGCCTCCGTGAGCGGCGCGCTCCCGTCATGCCACGCGCTGTTCAGCGGCAGGCCTGGACCGTGGTGCGCGGCGACCAGCGGGCCGAATTCGGCGCGGGTGCCGCCCCGCCCGTGGGCGGTGGCCTCGGCCCGCGCGAGCTGCCGGATGGGGTCGTTCATGAGGGCCAGCCTAGCGGCTGCGGGGGGCGGCGGGGGGAGTCCCTTAGGCCAGCCTTGACCTTGTGACGTATCGCCCCGTTGCCGGGCGGGGGGCGGGTGAACGATGGGTCATGATCGCCTTCCACCCTCACCTGTTCGTCCGCATCGTGGAACTCGATGGGCCGCGCGCACCCATGCCCCTGTCCAGCGGCTTCAGCGAGGGCCGCGCGTACCGCGTGCTGGGCGTGTACAACCCGTCCGAGTCGTCGGACGCGTACTTCATCCTCCCGAACGACCGGGACGAGATGTGGTTCATCTGCCAGCGGCACCTGCGCTTCGCGGGCCTGCACGACACGTCCGCGCATCACCTCGACCTACCGGACCTGCACGCGACCGCCGCCGACTGAACCGGATAGCGGAGGCGCTGCATAGAAGTGGATTAAACGGGTCAACTGTCATGGCGCGGGTCAGCCGTTACCCTGGGGCGCATGACTGCGCCTGCCTCCTCCCGTGCGTTCGTGTCCCTGGTCGGCGCGGGTCCCGGCGACGCCGGACTGCTGACCCTGCGCGGCCGCGAGGCGCTGGAGCAGGCCGAGGTGGTGCTGTTCGACTACCTCGCCAACCCGGACCTGCTGCGCTTCGCCCCGCAGGCCGAGACGATCTACGTGGGCAAGAAGGGCTTTTCCGAGTACATCCGGCAGGAGCAGATCAACGACCTGCTGGTGCAGAAAGCGCTGGGGGACGGCGGGCGGCGCGTGGTGCGCCTGAAGGGCGGGGACGTGTTCGTGTTCGGTCGCGGCGGCGAGGAAGCCGAGGCGTGCGTGCTGGCCGGGATTCCCTTCGAGGTGGTGCCCGGCGTGAGCAGCGCCCTGGCCGTGCCCGCCTACGCCGGGATTCCCGTCACGCACCGCGATCTGGCGCAGTCGTTCGCGGTCCTGACCGGGAACACCCGGGGTGGCGGGGCGCACTACGGTCGGCTGTCGGGCGTGGACACGCTGGTGCTGCTGATGGGCGTGCGGAACCTGGGCGAGATCGCCGCCGAGCTGATCGAGGCGGGCCGCGCGCCCGGGACGCCCGCCGCGACCATCCAGTGGGGCACCACCCCGCAGCAGCGCAGCGTGACCGGCACCCTGGCGACCATCGCCGCGCGGGTGCGCGAGGCTGGCCTAGAAGCCCCGGCGGTGACGGTGGTGGGCGAGGTGGTGCGCCTGCACGACCCGCTGCAGTGGTTCCAGGCGGCGCACGGAGCGCGCGGGCCGCTGGCGGGGCAGACGGTCGCCGTGACCCGCACCCGCGTGGGCGCCAGCGACCTGTCCGAGCGGCTGCGCGCGCGGGGTGCGAGCGTGCTGGAAGTCCCGCTGATCCGCTTCGCGCCGACCTCGCAGCCGGAGGCGCTGCACGCCCGCCTGCGCGACCTGAGCGGGGTGGCGTGGCTGCTGCTGACCAGCAACCAGGCGGTCGCGGCGCTGTTCGAGCACCTGGACGCGCTGGGCCTGGACGCCCGGCACCTCGCGGGCACGCGGCTGGCGGCGGTGGGCCCCAGCACGGCCCGCTCGCTGGCCGAACGGGGCCTGCGCGCGGACTTCGTACCCAGCGTGGCGGGCGCGCGGCACCTGGGCGCGCAGATTCCCGCCACGCCGGACGGCGGGACGCTGCTGCACCTCACCTCGCAGCTGGCCGAGGATCACCTGGAACGCGCCCTGGCCGCGCGCGGCCTCCCGTACGGGCGGGCGGAACTGTACCGCACCGAACCCGCCCGGCCCGACGACCTGAGCATGGACCGCCTGCGCGGCGCGGCCGTGGTGACCCTGGCGTCCGGCAGCGCGGCGCGGCATCTGGCGGCCCTGGCCGGGACGGACTTCCGGGTGGCGGCGATGGGCGAGCAGACGGCCGACGCGGCGCGCGAGGCAGGCTTCACCCGCGTGACGGTGGCGGCCGTGCCGACGCTGGACGCCCTGGCCGACGCGGCCGAGGCGGCCCTGCGGACGGGGGCGGGGGAGGAGCGGCCCACGGGCGTTCCGGCGTCCCGCAGCCAGTGACGGTGCTGCGCTGGAATGGCGTCCCAGTCGTCTTTCTTACCGATCGGTCGGGGACGGCTGCCCCGCGCCCGGCGCGCTATGCTGCGCCACGTGAGTTTCCTCCCTGCCTTCCTTGATCTTCGCGGCGTGCGCGTCGTCGTGGTCGGCGGGGGAGAGGTCGCGCTGCGCCGCACCCGCACCCTGCTGGACGCCGGGGCGCAGGTGCAGGTCGTCGCGCCCGAGCAGCACCCGGACCTCGCGGCGCTGCCCGTGACGGCCCTGACCCGTCACTACCGGCGGGGCGACCTGAGCGGCGCGGCGCTGGTCGTCGCCGCCACCGGCTCCGCCGACGTGAACGGCGCCGTCGTCCGCGACGCCCGCGCGCAGGGCTCCCTGGTGAACGACGCCGGGGACGCCACCCACGGCAACTGGCGTTTCCCCGCGCAGGCGCAGCGCTCGGGCGTGCAGGTCGCTGTGACCAGTGGGCGGGAACTCCCACTGCTGGCCCAGGCGATTGCCGAACGCGCCGCAGCCCTGCTGCCCGACGAGGCCATCCTGGACGGCTGGACCGCCCGGCGCGAGGCCTCCCTGACCCAGCCCGAAGCCGAGCGGGCCGCCAGCCTGGACGCCCTGCGCCGCGACATCCGCCAGTTCGTGGGGCTCGCGTGACGCTCGCCTGCCCCACCGCGCACGCCCTGCTGACCCGCACGGGCGCGCACGCCCCGCAGGCGCTGGATTTCGTGGTCGTCGGCCTGAACCACCAGACCGCCCCCGTCGAGGTCCGCGAACGCGCCGCGGTGCGCGCCGGGCACGAGGGCACCCTGCTGTCGCACCTGTGCGGCTATGCGCAGGAGGTCATGCTGCTCGCCACCTGCAACCGCACCGAGGTGTACATGGCGGGCGTCAGCGGCGACCCCCGCGCCGCCTTCGGGGGCGCCTGGGCGCAGGACCTCGGCGAGCACCTGTACGTCCACACCGGCGAGGCCGCCGTCACGCACCTGTACCGCGTCGCCGCGGGCCTGGACAGCCTCGTCATCGGCGAGACGCAGATCCAGGGGCAGGTCAAACGCGCCTGGATGGACGCCCGCGAACGCGGCCTGACCGGCACCACCCTGAACAAGGTCGCGCAGGGCGCCCTGGCCGCCGGGAAACGCGTCCGCTTCGAGACCGGCATGAGCGACAAGATCGTCAGCGTGTCCAGCGCCGCCGTGGAACTCGCGCAGGCGGCCCTGGGCAGCCTCGCGGGCCGCACCGCGCTGATCATCGGCGCGGGCGAGACCGCCGAACTGACCCTCACGCACCTGCGCGCCGCGGGCGTCGAGGACGTCATCGTCGTGAATCGCACCGTGGAACGCGCCCGGCAGCTCGCCGAGAAACTGGGGGGGCGCCCCTGCGCCGCCGACTACCTCGAGGAGGTCCTGCCCGAGGCCGACGTCCTGATCGCCTCCAGCGGCGCGCCCCACTACGTCCTGGGCGCCGACGGCGTGAACGCCGCGCTGCGGCAGCGTCCGGGCCGCCCGATGTTCCTCATCGACATCAGCGTGCCGCGGATCCTGAACCCCGACATCGCCGGGGTGCCCGGCGCGCACCTGCACAACCTCGACGACCTGACCGGCATCGTGGCCCGCAACATGCAGAGCCGCCGCGCCGCGCTGCCGCACGCGAACGCCATCGTCCGCGACGCCGCCGCCGATCTGAGCCGCTGGCACCTGACCCGGCAGGCCCGGCAGCGCGAACTGGCCCTCGCCAGCGACTGAACCTCCGGGCTGTGAGCTCTGAGCATTGATCGGTGACTCAGGCATGGGCACCAGCCCCGGCTTTTACCCAGAGATCAGGTCCCTCAGCGCTCACCGTCCCCTCCCGCGTGTCATCCGCGTTCCACATGCGGCGCGCCGCATCCCGTACCCTGGGCGGCATGTGGACCCGGATTCCCTCCAGCAGCCTGCGCGTGACCGGCGCGGACCGCGTGGATTTCGTGCATGGTCAGATGACGAACAACCTCCGCGCGGCGCCCACGCCGGGGCTCGTCCCCTGCGCGTTCCTGAACGTGCGCGGGCAGATCGAGCAGTTCGCCCGCGCGTACCGCCGCGAGCAGGACGTGTACCTGCATCTGGACGCCGGTCAGGCCGGGGCGCTGGCGGCGCGGCTGCGGCGGTACATCATCTTCGATCAGGTGGAGGTGCAGGACGTCACCGACGAGCTGCGGACCGTGCACGTGTGGCCCGGCGCGGTCCCCAGCGGCTGGCAGGCGGACGGAGGGGACGCGCAGACCTTCAGCCTGGCCGGGAGTACGGTACTGGCGGGCCGAGTGAACCGCGCGGGCGCGGCGGGCGTGGACCTGCATTACCTCGCCCGGCACGGGGACGCCGTCCTGGCGGCACTCCCGGGGACCGAGGTGGCCCTGGCTGAACTGGACGCCGCGCGCGTGCAGGCGGGCATCCCGGACATCACGCGCGACGCCCTGACCGGCACCCTCCCGCAGGAGGTCGGCCTGGACCTGACGGGGCCCCTGCCGTCGATCAGTTACCGCAAGGGCTGCTACGTGGGGCAGGAGATCATGGCCCGCCTGGAGGCCCGCGGGAACGCCCGCTACCACCTCGTGCGACTGACCGGCGCCGGACCCTGGGAGGCCGGGGCGGAGATCACGGCGGACGGGAAGGTCGTCGGTCAGGCCGGACTGCACGCCGGGAGCGGCAGCGTGGCCCGCCTGCGCAAGGAACTCGCGGACGGCGCCGGGGTGCAGGTGGCCGGACAGACGGCGACCGTCACGCTCATCACTGCGCATGCTTGAGGCCCTGACCCGTGATCTGCGCGCCGGGGACGCCGCCGGGTACCGACGCGCCGCGCGCCGCGCTCACCTGATCGCGTTCCTGACCCTGGCCGCTCCGGGCGTGCCGCTGGGCGCGCTGCTGGCCATTCTCAAGCCCCTGCGGGTCGATGGGCTGGCGACGCAGGCCGGCGTGCTGCTGCTGGTCCTCCTGCTGGCGGGCGTCGCGTGGCACCTGTCGCGCCGCACCGCCCGTGACGAGACGCTGCCCGCCCCGCAGGGCGCCCTGGCCGGGGCGATGCAGGCCGCCACGGCCCCGGGGCTCGCGTTCCTGGTGGGCTGCGCGTTCCTGTCCACGCCCCTGTTCGCGGCGCTGCTGTGGACGCTGGCACTGGTCCTGTTCGTCCTGACCCGTCCCCGCTGACCCGGCTGCACAGCACGAACAACCCCCCGCTCTGGTCTGCGGGGGGTTGTTCTGCCGGATTCTGGTGTGTTCAGCGGGACTTGGGGTCCAGCGCGTCGCGCAGGCCGTCACCGAACAGGTTGAAGGCGAGGCTGAACAGCACGATGAACGTCGCCGGGTACACGAGCACGTACCAGTACTCGGGTTTCAGCCACGCGCGGGCGAAGTCGATCATCTGACCCCACTCGGCGGAACCGGACTCGAAGCCCAGGCCCAGGAAGGACAGGCCCGCGACAGTCAGCGGCACGGTCGCCAGGTCCAGCACGGCGATGGTGAACACGGCGGCGACGCTGTTGGGCACCACGTGCTTCAGGATCAGGCGGGGGTCGCGCGCGCCCAGGCTGCGGGCGGCGTCCACGTACTCCAGCTGGCGGGTGCGGAGCACCTCACCGCGGATCAGGCGGGCGTACCCGGCCCAGCCGGTCACGCAGAACGCCACGATGATCGGCAGGGTCGGGTCGTAGTCCCCGCCGCCGCTCTGGAAGCGGGCGCGCAGGATCGTCAGGATCACGACCGTCAGGATCAGGGGCGGCAGCGAGAACAGCACGTCGATGAAGCGCTGGATCAGGTTGTCGATCCAGCCGCCGTAGTAGCCGCTGATCGCGCCGATGACCACGCCGAGCGCCAGGGTGATCGCCACGATGATGAACGCCATCTTCAGCGCGGTGCGGGTACCCCAGATCAGGCCGTAGTAGATGTTGTAGCCGTTCACGGTCCCGAAGGGCGCGGCGGCGCTGGGCGCGCTGGGTTCCTGCGCGAAGCTCAGACGTTCGGTGCGGTAGCAGCTGGAGGGCGGGGTGAACACGGCGCGCCAGAACGCCCCTCCGGCGGGGTTGTAGACCTCGTTCGCCTCGGTGATGTTCAGGTCGCGCAGGCAGTTGCCGCTGGGTTTGGCCAGCAGCGGCGCGAACAGCGCGATCAGGCCGAACAGGATGGTGATGATCAGGCCCGTGATGGCCAGCGGGTTGCGGCGCAGCTTGCGGGTGGCGGGGCTGGTCCAGAACTCCTGGAAGCGGCTGCGTCCCTGGGGTTTGGTGGCGGCAACGGTCATGCGGTCCTCCGGGTCAGGGTGGGGCGGGGCATCAGTCGAACCTCACGCGCGGGTCGATCACGCCGTACAGGATGTCGACGATGGTGCTCACGACGACCACGATCACGGCGGTCAGCATGGCGAAGCCCAGCACGGCGGCCAGGTCGACGCCCACGGCGGCCTGCACGACCCACTGGCCGATGCCGGGGAACGCGAAGATCGTCTCGGTGATCAGCGAGCCGCCCAGCAGTCCGATGATCAGGAAGCCGCCCAGCGTGACGATGCTCAGCAGGGCGTTGCGGCGGGCGTGCTTGCGGTTCACGACGCTGGCGGACAGGCCCTTGGCGCGCGCGGTGCGGACGTAGTCGCTGGTCAGCGCCTCGAGCATGTTGTTGCGCATGACCTTGATGATGTTGGCGCTCAGGACGATCACCAGCGTCAGGGCCGGGAGGATCATGTGCTGCAGGGCGTCCCAGGCGATGTCCCAGCGGCCGTTCAGGGCGGCGTCGACGGTCAGCAGGCCGGTGTAGGTCTTGATGTCGCCCAGTGCGAAGGTGTTCACGACGTTCAGCTGGCCCGAGCCGGGCAGCCAGCCCAGGTAGGCGTAGAACACGGCGAGCAGCAGGATGCCGACCACGAAGCTGGGCAGCGAGTATCCCAGGACCACGAACACACGCAGCAGCTGGTCGATGAACTTGTCCTTGTGCAGGGCGCTCAGGGTGCCCAGCCACACGCTGATCAGCAGGATCGGGATGGCGGTCAGGATGGTCAGTTCGACCGTGCGGGGCAGCCGCTCCTTGATCGTGACGATCACGTCCTGGTTGCTGGCCTTGGAGTACCCCAGGTCACCCTGCAGGGTGCTGCCCAGCCAGCGGCTGTACTGGACGGGGAAGGGGTCGCGCAGGCCGCGCTGTTCGATGATCTGTTCCAGGCGGGCGGCCATCTGTTCGCTGCGGATGTACGGCGCAGCGCGCTGCTCGGGGGTGAGCAGCTGGGTCAGGCCGACGATCATCAGGGAGAGCACGAGCATCACCACAGGAATCTGGATGAGTCGCTTCACGATGAAATTGAGCATGAGAGCCTCGGGGTGGGTGACTGTCCGCGTGTGGAGCCGCGCTGGGCTCCGGCGGTCGGAGCGAAGGGATGAAGAACGAACGTTGGTTTGGAAGGTGACGCCTGAGCTGTAGTCCGCTCTCTAGACTAGTTCAAAAGGGCCGGACAACGCAAAGGTGACGGTCCTGGCGTCCCGGGATGGAGAACCGATTCTGACGACTGGGACGCCGGATTCCCCGGTGGTGCTGACCTGTCGGGCTGCGGCGTCGGCGGGCGTGGGGGCGGGGCGCATGACAACGGCCAGGGCAGCCCCGGTGTGGGGGGCTGCCCTGTGCCGTCAGCTCAGAAGGCTTACTTCTTGCTGAGTTCCTTCCAGAAGGTGCCGGTGGCGCTGAAGGAGATCATGGGGTTGTAGTTGCTGGCGCTCACGCCGACCAGGTTGTCGCGCATGAAGATGTACGCGATCCCGGCGGGCATCAGGATGTAGGGGGCCTGCTCGAAGGCCTTCTTGCCGACCAGGCTGTACAGGCGGTTGCGCTCGGTGTTGTTGACCGTGCTGCGGGCCTGCTCGAGCCACTTGTCGATCTGGGCGTCCTTCCAGTTCAGGCGGGGGTTGTAGTACCCGTTGCTGCTGTAGAAGGTGTACATGAAGTTGTCGGGGTCGGCGTAGTCAGGCGCCCAGCCCATGATGGTCATGGCTTCCTTGCCGTCCTTGGAGTCCTTGAGCATCTCGCTCCACTGCTTGGCCTGGATGTTGATGCGGAACTTGGGGTTCAGCGCTTCGACGTTGGCCTTCAGGATTTCCATGGCCTTCTGCGCGGGCTCGTTGCCCTGGCGGTAGTTGGCGGTCAGGGTGAAGCCGTTCTTCCACAACTGGCCGCCGTAGGCGCGCTTGAAGAAGGACTCGGCCTTGGCCTTGTCGTAGCTGTACTTGCTGACCTTGGCGTCGTAGCCGCCGAAGATCTCGGGGAGCAGCATGGTGCGCTGCTTGCCCTTACCCTTCTGCACGTCGGTGATGTACTTCTGGTAGTCGAAGGCGTAGCTGAAGGCGCGGCGCACGTTGGCGTCCTTGAAGAAGGTCGCGGGGATGCCCTTGCCGTCCAGCTTGCCGCTGCCCAGCAGCGCGGGGTTCTTGATGTTCTGGTTCATGAAGAACGCGCTGGCGAGGGTGTTTTCCAGGTTGTCGATCCAGGCGACGCCGGCCTTGCCCTTGACCTGGGTCTCGTCGACCGCGCGGCCACCGCCGTCGATCAGGTCGGCGTCGCCGCGCAGGAAGGCCTGCTGACGGGCGGCGAGTTCGCTGACCTTCTGGATCACGATGTTCTTGATCGCGGGCTTCTTGCCCCAGTAGCCGTCGAACGCGGTGGCCAGCAGGGTGTTGGAGTCCTTGCGGACCAGCTTGTACGCGCCGGTGCCGCTGGGGGTCTGGCTCAGCTTGCTGTTGGTCAGGTCCTTGCCGACCCAGTCCTTCCAGGTGGCTTCCTTGCCGTTCCACTCGCCCAAGCCGGCGGCGTGCTTGCTGTCCACGACGCTCTGGCCGGAGAAGGCCAGTTTGGCCAGGAAGGCGGGGTCCACGGCGGGCAGGTTGAAGATCAGCTGGCCGGCGCCATTGCACTCGACGGCCTTGTCGATGCGGGCCCAGGTGATGGTCTTGTCGTCGTCGGCGTTGGCGCCGGTGCCCAGGAGGCTCTCGGCGAGGAACCAGTTGCCGGACTCGGCGCTGTTGGTGACCAGGTTGCGCTCGAAGGTGTACTCGGCGTCGGCGCAGGTCATGGCGTTGCCGCTGTGGAACTTCACGCCCTTACGCAGGTCGAAGGTGTAGGTCTTGCCGCCGTTGCTGATGGTCCACTTGGTGGCCAGCAGGGGCTCGAGCTTGCTGAGGCTGGCGCCGCTGTAGCTGACCAGGGTCTCGTAGATGTTTTCGACGACGCCGCCGGAGGCCGTGTCGTAGGTGACGCCGGGGTCCAGGGTGGGGATGTCGGAGGAGGACTGGTAGACCAGGGTGTCCTTGGGCGCGGCCGCGAGGGCGCTGGTGAGGGTCAGCAGGGTGGCGAGAGCAGCAACTTTTTTCATTGATCCTCCAGGTTGGTACTTTGACAGTGCAGGCAAGGGCGCCTGTTGCGGCGTCTTGCTGAGGCTGTCTAGGGGTTGATCGGCGGCATCATAGCGCAGGGATAGACGGGCGGATGTGACTTTCGTCCGGTTACCGCGGCCGGGCATCAGAGATACTTCGTGGCTGTGCTGAGAAATCGCACCTGTCTATATTTATGCATGTTCCGCCCGGCTGGACAGCGCGTCTCATGAGGGTAAGCCTCATGTGGCGGTACGTGAGCAGGGGCGGCTGTTGAGCATCGTGTGTAGGCGTGCAGGCGTGGCATACTGCGCCGCGTGAAGAAGCGCATCCTCCTGCTGGCCGGCGGCCAGTCCGGTGAACACGAGGTTAGCCTCATGAGTGCCCGCAGTGTCCTGAATGCCCTGCCCCGCGACCAGTTCGACGTGACGCCCGTCGTGATCAGCAAGCAGGGCCGCTGGCTGCCCCCCACCGAGACGCAGCGCGCCCTGGAATCCGGCGAGGCCGCGACCGGCGGGGACCTCGTGCTGCACCGCGCCGCCAGCGCCGAGGGCTACGACGCGGTGTTCCCGCTGCTGCACGGCCCGATGGGCGAGGACGGCACCGTGCAGGGCCTGCTGACCCTGGCCGGGATTCCCTTCGTGGGCAGCGGCGTGCTGGGTTCGGCGGTCAGCATGGACAAGGTCATGACCAAGCAGGTGCTGGCCTCGGCGGGCATTCCGCAGGTCGCGTGGGCACTGGCCGTGCGCCGCGAGTGGCAGCAGCAGCCCGACAGCGTGCGTGAACGCGCCGCTGCACTGGGCTACCCGCTGTTCGTGAAGCCCGCCAACCTGGGCTCCAGCGTGGGCATCAGCAAGGTCGCCCGCGCCGAGGACCTGGACGGCGCGCTGAACCTGGCGTTCAGCCTGGACCGCCGCGTGATCCTGGAAGCCATGACCGCCCACAAGCCCCGCGAGGTCGAGGTCGGCATCCTGGGCAACGACGCGCCCATCGCCAGCCCGGTCGGGGAACTGCGCTTCGAGGCGGACTTCTACGACTACGAGACGAAGTACACCGAGGGCCGCGCGACCATGCACATCCCCGCGCCCCTGAGCGCCGAGGTCGCCGAGCAGGTGCGTGCCCTGGCGCTGCGGGCCTTCCGCGCGCTGGACTGCGCCGGACTGGCCCGCGTGGACTTCTTCTACGTCGAGGAGACCGGCGAACTGCTGCTGAACGAGGTGAACACCATGCCGGGCTTCACGACGACCAGCATGTACCCCAAGCTGTTCGAGGCGGCGGGCCTCAGCTACAGCGCCCTGGTCACCCGACTGGTGGAACTGGCCCTCGAAGAACGCTGAGCGGTCTGCACTGACCGCCGCATTCAGAGGGGCGGTGAGGGTGTCCCTCGGATTCTCTGAATCGAGCGAACTCGAAGAGCGGCGCCGCAGCGCGAGCATCGGAGAGCGGTAGCGGTGGACGGTCCCCCTGGGGTGTGCGGTCAGCCCTGGGGTGGAACTGGAAGCCGCTGTGAGTCCGGCCGGTCCCCCGTCGCGGTGGGACCGGCTTCCCCGTGTTTACTTCCCTTTAATCCCCATCTGTATACTCGGGTATATGCCGGATGTGCCCCTCGACTCCCTGACCCCCGGTCAGACCGCGCACGTCGTGGCCCTCGACCCCGCCCACCCGCTGCGCCGCCGCCTGATGGAACTGGGCTTCGTGCGCGGCGCGCCTGTCACCGTGATCCGCCGCGCCCCCATGGGCGACCCGGTGGAACTGCGCATCGGGGCGACCCTGCTGGCCCTGCGCGCCGACGACCTGCGCCTGATCCGGGTGCGCGCGTGACCTCCGCCACCCGCCCCGCCACGCTGATCCCCGACGCGCTGGCCTGCGCCGACACCCTGGCCCGCCTGAAGGCCGCGCGTGAACCGCGCATGGTGGTCGTCGGGAACCCCAACGTCGGCAAGACCACCCTGATCAACGCTCTGGCGGGCACCAACCTGAAGGTCGGCAACTGGAGCGGCGTGACCGTCGAGAAGCGCGAGGCGCACCTGACGCACGGCGGGCGGCGCGTGTACCTCCTCGACCTGCCCGGCGCGTACTCCCTGAGCCCGCACACCCCCGAGGAACTCATCACCCGCACCGCGCTGCTCGACGAGGCCCCGGACGCCGTCCTGAACGTCCTGGACGCCGGGAACCTGGAACGCAACCTCTACCTGACGCTCCAGCTCATGGACTACCGCCTGCCGGTCGCCGTGGCCCTGAACCTCGTGGACGAGGCGCGCGAGAAGGGCGTGCAGGTGGACTCACGCGCGCTGTCGCGCCTGCTGGGCGTGCCGGTCGTCGAGACGGTCGCCAGCCGCGCGCGCGGCACGGACGCCGTGCTGGACAGCGCCCTGGGCCACGCCACGCTGGGCATCGGCGTGCGCTACCCCGAGGCCATCGAACGGGCCGTGGAGGCCCTGAGCACCCGCATGACCGGCGTGGACACCCTGCCGCCCCACGCGCACCGCTACCTCGCCCTGACCCTGCTGGAGGGCGACCCCAGCGTGCGCGGCCGCCTGAACGCCACCGGGCACGCGGCCCTCGTGCAGGCCGCCGACGCGCAACTGCGCGACCTTGACGCCCAGGGCCTCGACCCGCTGATCGAGATCGCCGAGGCCCGCTACGCGCTGGCCGGGGACCTCGCCCGCGCCGCCGCCCCGCAGGCGCAGGCGCGGCGCACCGTCACCGAACGTCTGGACGCGCTGGCGCTGCACCCCTGGCTGGGCATCCCGCTGTTCCTGGCGCTCGTGCTACTGGTATTCCGCCTGACCTTCACGGTCGCCGCGCCCTTCGTGGACCTGATCGGCGGGCCGCTTCAGGACACCCTGACCGGCTGGGCCAGCGCCGCGCTGAGCTGGTTCCCGCTGGCGCGCGACCTCGTGACCGGCGCGATCATCCCCGGCGTCGGTACCGTCCTGAGCTTCCTGCCCACCCTGCTCGTGCTGTACCTCGCCATGAGCTTCCTGGAAGACAGCGGCTACATGGCCCGCGCGGCGTTCCTGATGGACCGCGCCATGCGCAGCGTCGGCCTGGACGGCCGCGCGTTCATCCCCCTGATCCTGGGCTTCGGGTGCAACGTGCCCGCCGTGTACGCCACCCGCACCCTGGAACGGCGCAGCGACCGCCTGCTCGTCAGCATGATCCTGCCGTTCATGAGCTGTTCGGCGCGGCTGCCGGTGTATGTGGTGTTCGCCGCCGCGCTGTTCCCCCGGCAGGCCAGCCTGCTCGTGTGGGCCATGTACACCCTGGGCATGCTGGTCGCCCTGGCCTTCGCGTTCGTGCTGCGCCGCACCAGCTACCCCGCCGAGGGCAGCGGCGTCCTGCTGGAACTCCCCCCGTACCGCTTCCCCACCGCGCAGGTGCTGTGGAAGCACGCATGGCGCCGCACCGCCAGCTTCGCGCGGCGCGCCCGCACCACGGTGCTGGCCACGGTGGCGGGCGTGTGGCTGCTGCTCGCCATTCCCGCCGTGGGGGGCGCCAGCTTCGCCACGGTCGCCCCACAGGACAGCCTGTTCGGGCGCGTCAGTCAGGCCATGTCCCCGATCTTCGCGCCGCTGGGCTTCGGCACGTGGCAGGCGACCGGCGCGCTCGTCCCCGGCTTCATCGCCAAGGAGGTCGTCGTCGGGACGCTCGGGCAGATCTACCTGGGTGAGGAAGCCGCCCGCCCCACCGCGCTGGGCCTCGTGGACGGCGTCGTGCAGGCGGGCAGGGCCACCTGGGACGCCGTGGTCGCCAGCGTCAGCGCCATTCCCACCATCCTCGCGCTGCCCAGCCTGAACGCCGACGCCACCGGGGACCTCAATACCCCTCTGGCTGCCGCGCTGGCCCGCGCCTTCACGCCCGCCAGCGGCCTGAGCTACCTCGTGTTCGTGCTGCTGTACACCCCGTGCATCGCCACCGTCGGTGCGCTGGCGCAGGAACACGGCCGGAGATTTGCGTGGACGACCGTCACGTACCAGCTCGCCACCGCCTGGATCGCCGCGTTCCTCGTGTACCAGCTCGCGCGGGCCGTCCTGTGACCGCTGCCCGCCCCCCTGCCAGCCCGCTGGGCGCGCTGCTGCACGCCATCGGCATCCAGCCGCGCACTCCGGACGAACTCGCCCGCGCGCTCGGCAGCACCCCGGACGCCCTGAACGGCATGCTCCGCACCCTCAGAAGCGGCGGGTACGTGCAGGACGCCACCCCGCAGCAGGACGGCTGCGCGTGCGGCCCCTGCGCCCTGAAGAGCATGTGCCGCAACGCCGACAATGCCGAACCCGCCCTGCACCTGCTGCGCCTCACCCCGCGCGGCGAGACGTACCTCAGGCGCCTCGCCTGAAGCCGCAACGTCTCCCGTACAAAGCCTAAAGGTCAGATCAGACGGGCAGGACACGCCCCTTCCTACAATGAGGGCATCAACAGCGGACGGCACTCGCGGGCGCACACCCGCCACCTCCTCTGAATTCAAGCAGCGTCAAAGGGGCAGGATATGGACTGGAAGAATCTTCCCGGCAGTGGTGGGAACGCAGAGAACCGCAGCGGTGGCGGAGGGCTGCCCGGTGGCGGCATCGCCGTGGGTGGCGTAGGTGGCTTGATCATTGCCCTGATCGCCATGTTCTTCGGCATTGACCCCGGCGCGATCCTCGGGGGGGGCGGCACGCAGACCCAGCAGTCCCAGACCACCCAGCCCGCCCAGGACGACGAGGCGTACCAGTTCGTCAACCAGATCTACCGGAACACCAACCTCGTGTGGGACGACATCTTCAAGCAGGCCGGACGCACCTACAACGATCCGCGTCTCGTGCGGTACGTGCGCGGCACGGGCACCGAGTGCGGCACGGCGAACAGTGCCGTCGGCCCCTTCTACTGCCCCGCTGACCAGACGATCTACCTCGACACCAGTTTCTTCACGCAGATGGACCGTCAGCTCGGTGGTGGCGGTGACTTCGCTTACGCCTATGTGATCGCCCACGAGGTTGGCCACCACGTGCAGAACGAACTCGGGATCGCCGATCAGGTCGAGCGCCGTCAGCGCAGCGCCCGCACCGAGGCCGAGGCGAACAGCTACAGCGTGCGCCTGGAACTCCAGGCCGACTGCTTCGCCGGGGTGTGGGGCAACAAGACCCAGCAGGACGCCAAGATCACCCAGGCGGACGTGCAGGAAGCCGTCGCGACCGCCGAGGCCATCGGGGACGACAACCTTCAGCGCCAGGGTCAGGGCTACGTCGCCCCGGACTCCTTCACGCACGGCAGCGCCGCGCAGCGCGTCAAGTGGTTCATGACCGGCTTCAGGAGCGGCAACCCGAACGGCTGCGACACCTTCAATGTGAACTACAACCAGCTGTAAGGCCCCTGGGAGGCGGGGTACGGTGGGGGAGACCCGGCCGCGCCCCGCCGTTCTGTTGCGTGACGGGGCTCACCACACCCGGGCGCCCCATGCGCTTTCCTGGGGGTATGACGGACTGGGAGGTGGCGGGCGTGCCCGTACAGATCAGACGCAGCGCGCGGCGCCGGACGGTGGCGGTGCAGGTCACGCCGGGCGCCGTGACGCTCTTCGCCCCGACCCGCGTCCCGCTGGCGCAGCTGCGCGACATTCTGGACGCCCGCCGCGACTGGGTGGCCGGGCACCTCGCTGGGTACGCCGCACGGCCCCCGCAGCGCCCTGAAGCGCAGACCGGGCAGCGCGTCCCGTTCCTGGGACAGGACCTGACCCTGCACCTGGACCCGGCCCGCACCCGCCCGGACCGCAGCGGGGATACCCTGCACCTGCCCGCCCAGAACGCCGAGGCGCACCTGACCGCCTGGACCCGCCGCGCCTGCGCCGCCCCCTACCGCGAACTGGTACAGGAGTACGCCGCGCGACTCGGCGCCGCCGACCGCCTGAGTGCCGTGCACGTCAGCGACACCCGCACCCGCTGGGGCAGCTGCTCCGCCGACGGCGTGATCCGCCTGCACTGGAAACTCAGCCGCGCGCCCAGCGAGATCCTGCACTACGTCGCGCTGCACGAGGCCGCGCATCTGCTCGAACTGAACCACTCCGCGCGCTACTGGGCGCACGTGACCCGTCTGATGCCCGACTGGCAGACGCACCGGGCGTGGCTCAAGGAGTACGGCCACACCCTCTGACGGAGCAATGAGGCGAGGGTCAAAAGGTCGAGGGTCGAAGCGTCCAAGGTATTCATCTCCTTAGACTCTTCGACCCTCGGACCCTTGACCCCCTCTACATGGCGGGCATCGGTTCTGGCATGCCGGGCGTGTCCGGATTGGGCGTGGGGTGCGGCTCGGGCATCCCGGGGGTATCCGGGTTCACCGGGGGATCCATCACAGGGCCGCTGTCACCGGTGCCAGGCATCTGCTCGGGCATCGGGGTGGGCATGTCGGTGGGTTCGGATGCGGGGGCGGGCGGACGGTCGTACGGTCCAGTCATCGGGGCACCTCCTGAGTGGGAATGACCGTCAGTCTGCCGCGCCAGGGTGCGATAAACCCCCGAGGTGCATGAAGCGGGCTTCAGGGTCGGTACTCGGCCAGCAGGGGTCGGTGATCGCTGAGCGTCCACGGGAGCACGCGGGCGCGGGAGGGGCGTAGGTCACGGCTGAACTGATGGTCGATCCGCAGGCGCAGGCCAGGGTACGTCCAGCCGGGGCCGCGCCCGGCACGCTGAAAGGCGTCGGGGCCGACCGCCTGCCGCAGCGCCCGGTACGCCGGTCCTCGCGGCGGGGTGTTCAGGTCGCCGCCCAGAATCAGGGGGCCGGGAGTGGCGCGCGCCAGGGCCGTCAGGACGTCCAGCTGCGCGGCGCGCAGGTCGCGGGAGCGGCGCAGCCGGGCCGGGTCGCGCAGGGCGGCACTGACCTGCGTGGCCCCCGGGTGGGCATTCACGACCGTCAGCGGGCGGCCCGCCCAGCGCAGGCGCGTCACCAGCGCGGCGCGGTTCAGGCCGGGCAGGGGGCGCGTGTCGGTGCCCAGCAGCGGCAGCCGGGTGAGGGTCATGACCTCCTGCGCGCGCACGGCGCGGTAACCGGGCAGGGCGGCCCGCAGCTGCGCCTCGAAGGCAGGGTCGTGAAAGCGGGCTTCCTGAAGGAGGATCACGTCGGCATTCAGGGCGCGCAGGGCTGAACCCAGTTCGGCCGGGGAGGTGCGTGCGCCGCCCAGCACGTTGAAGGTCACGACCCGCAGCGTGCCCGACTGCTGGGGCCGCCAGTGCAGGATGCCCGCACCCCACGCGGCCAGCAGCAGCGCGGCCAGCGCCACACCCCGGCCCCGGCGACGCCACGCCGCCCAGGCCAGCGCGGGCAGGCACAGCAGGACCCACACCAGCGGTGGGGCATACGCGAGCAGCAGGGTGGGCAGCGTCCGCTCGCCGATCAGGTCGCCCAGTGCCCAGCCGAGCGCCACGAGGATCAGCGTCAGGGTCGGCAGGGCAGGCAGGTGGGCACGCACACGGCGCAGTGTGCCGCTCATGGCTGCCCCGCGCGTCCACAGAAAAGGGGAGAGGGTGGGCGCCCCACGACGCCCACCCTCCACCTGAACAGGGCCGTTACCGGTACTGCGCGGCCAGCGCGCGGGCTTCCTCCTGGCGGGCCAGTTCGGCGCGCTGCACGCCCGACACGGCGTCCGCCAGCGCCTCCTTCAGTTCGGCCAGCCCGCGGTTCTTCAGGGCGCTGACGGCAATGCCGCCCGTGCGTTCCAGTTCACGGTCCAGCGCCTCCGGGTCGGCGGCGTCGGCCTTGTTCAGCGCCACGACGGTCGGCATGTCGCGGAAGCCCAGGTCCTCCAGGATGCGGTTCACGGCGTCCAGGCGGGTGTCCGCGCCGGGGCTGGCGGCGTCCACGACGTGCAGCAGCACGTCCGCGTCCCCGATCTCCTCCAGGGTGCTGCGGAAGGCGCGGGTCAGGTCCTTGGGCAGGTCGCGGATGAAGCCCACGGTGTCGGTCAGGACGACTGGCCCGATGCCTTCCAGGTACCCCTGGCGGCTGGTGGGGCGCAGGGTGGCGAACAGCTTGTTCTCCGCCAGCACCCGGCGGGGTTCCTCGGCGGCGTGCGTGAACGCGTTCAGCAGCGTGCTCTTCCCGGCGTTCGTGTACCCCACGATGCTGATCACGGGCACGGCGTTGCGTTCGCGGCCCTTGCGGCGTTCCTCGCGGCGCTGCGCGACACCCTCCAGTTGCTTCTCCAGGAAGCTCAGGCGGTCGTTGATGCGGCGGCGGTCCAGCTCCAGCTTCGTCTCGCCGGGGCCGCGCGTGCCGATTGCGCCGCCGCCCGCGCTGCCCCCGCCCCCGCCGATGCGGGACAGGGCCGCCCCCGCCCCCAGCAGGCGGGGTTTCATGTAGCGCAGCTGCGCCAGTTCCACCTGCAGGCGCGACTCCACACCCTGCGCGTGCAGCGCGAAGATGTCCAGGATCAGCTGCGTCCGGTCGATGATCTTCAGGCCGGTCGCGGCCTCGATCTCGCGCGCCTGGGCCGCGCCGAGTTCCTGGCCGAAGATCAGCAGGTCCGCGTCCAGGTGGTACGCGCGACTCGTCAACTCTTCCAGTTTGCCCGCGCCGACCAGCGTGCCGGGCTTCAGGTTCCGGCGGAACACCAGTTCGCGGTGCACGACCTCCGCCCCGGCGGTGCGGGCCAGTTCGGCCAGCTCGTCCAGGCGGTCCTCCGCGTCGAATTCACCCTGGTCGATCTGCACGAGAATGGCGCGCTCGTGGTCCTTCTTCGCCACGCGCGTGCGGGCCGCGCGGGCAATCTCCTCCTCCAGCGCCTGCACCTGCGCGCCCAGGTCGAACTCGTCGATCTGGAAGGCGGGCACGGGCGGCAGGATGCGCCAGTCCTCCTCCTCCCCGACCGTGCCGGGCGGCGTCAGGTGCGCCGTGTGCACCAGCCCCGCCTGACCCTCGTTCCGGACCTCGATGGCGGACACGGCGTCCAGGCGCTTCAGGAACAGCGTGGAGAGGTCGCCCTTGCTCAGCGCCCCGCCGCGCGGGTGGGTGTGCAGCAGGTGGAAGCCGCTCAGGCGGTTCTCGCCCATGCGCAGGTCCGGGAACTCGGTCCCCTTGGCGTCGGCCACGCTGACGGAGATCACGCGGCCCCGCCGGTCGATCAGGACGCCCACCTCGCGCCGCACGTCGTTCGACAGTTCCGCGAGGTTCCGCGCGAGTTCGGGCGAACCCACCCGGCCCGGCTCGATCCGGCGGCGGTACAGGTTCCCGAGGGCTTTCATCTGCGCCGGGCGGAGGCCCGACGTGTTGCCATGCACTTTATCGATAGCTGGTCACTTCCTTGAATACGCGCCCCACCCGCCGCGCAGGCGGCCGGACAGGGGAGAGGGGGTGAAGGGCACACTGCCGGGCCGTCAGCAGCCCCGCCCAGCTTTCATGCTGGAACTGGGGGCGCGGCCATGCCTGCATTGACGTCATGTTACCGCCGCAGGTCACGGACAAACGTGTGGGTTCACTTGAAGATCTTGATCATCGTGCCCCCAGGGTACCCGGCAGGCGATAGGGGGCGCATCGGCCACCTGACGTAGGGGGTTGATAGGTGATGGTTGATGGTTGATAGGAGAAGGAAAAGACCTGACTACCCTTCAAAACGGGGCATGAGTGTGCTCAAGGTGCGCCAGGATGCGCCGGACGGATGCAGCAGAAGATCCTGGAGATGATCAAGCCCGAGTCGAAACACAGACACCGTGCGGTGTCCGTGTTTCTTTACTTTGGTAGCTGTTCGACGTGCCACGACCTCGCCCGTCACGCACGCCCAGATGAAGGCGACGCTGACGACCGTCAGGAGCGAAGACACTCGCTCGGGGCGCGTCAGACCCGTATCTTCCAGGTTGAACCCTCTGGTTTTCAACGCGGCGTGCAGATTTTCTGTTTGCCAGCGCAGGGCATACCGGCGCATGTTCGGCAGGGCGTGCCCCCGATACGCCAGGTACAGCATGTCACCGGCTGCGTTTTTCGTGGCCGCCACTCGCAGATTCACACCGTAGATGCGGGTCTGGCGATGCCAGACCCTGACTTCACCCACCTGAAGGTTCTTGAAGACCGCCCAGACCGGCATGCCGTGCGCGCCGATCGTGGCGCGAGCTGGGAGACGAATGCAGGGTGCAATCCCGTGCTGGTCGAGGAATCGAAACCAGTGCTGCCCAATGAATTCACGATCCGCGAGCAGGCACCGGATCTCCCGATCTGGGCAGAGCTTCAGGAAGCGCTCCACGAGCGCTTCCCGGACACAGGAACGACTGGCCCCACCGTGCGGGAGCAGTGTCCACATCAGCGGCAAACTGAACCCGTTCCACACGGCAGAGAGCAGGAGAATATTGACGTCCTGTTGGCCAAGTTTCCAGTTGGTGCGATCGAGAATGAGGTCGACTGGGCCGGGCGGGAGAAAGGACAAGGCGAATCGGGGGAACAGCGCCTCAGGAAACGGGAACTGGACGAACCGGCAGAGCCGCTGATACCGAGTCGTCAACGAGCCCGGGAGGGCGACATGCGTCTTCAGGCTGTACAGGACAACGGTGCGCGCCTGAATGACCGCCAGGATCAGGGCCGTGAAGACGACGAGGCGGCGAGCGTCCACAGGGAAAGCAGACCGCAAGGCGGTCTGCAAGGTATCGTGAGGTGGTCGGCTCCTAAGGGTTTTCATCGCAGAAATACCGTACAGGAGCCGACTTTCTGCTGCCTACTGTGCGTTTTGAAGGGTAGTCAGGGAAAAGACCCCACGGCCTACTCACCGCTCTCCCTCTCGCGCCAGTACCCCGTGGCGAAGTCCACCAAGGCGCGCTGCGACATCAGCTTCGCGGTCGCGGAGCCCACCACGCCCACGGTCACCGCGCCGGTCGCCTCGAACGCGGCCTTGACGGGCGGGAAGGCCTGCTCGTGGTAGTCCGCCTCGTCGAAGGTCAGCCAGCGCCGCTCGCCCCCGACCGTGACCGGACCGCTGAAGGGCACGGTGGGCCGCTGCCCGGCGCGCACCTCCGCGAGGTGCAGACTGGTGTTCACCTCGGTGCCCAGCAGCAGCACCCGGCCGTTCAGATCGTACACGCGCGCCAGGGGTGAGCCCTCACCCAGCGAGAACGCCAGCGGGTGATCCGCCGTGACGGACTCGGCGTGGCGGCCCCACGCGGCAAAGGAACTGTGCGGGTGGTCGCTGCGCCGCGCGCCCGGCCAGGTCCGCAGCGTCTCCGCGACGCGACCCATTCCCCGGCTGGGCGTGACCGCCGGATCGAAGGCGGGCAACTCGGCGCGGATGACCGGCCACCACGCCTCGGGGACCCTCGTCCGGCCCCACCCGGCCGGGTCGGTCAGGTTCAGCGTGAAGGTCGGCACGACCAGGGTGCCCTGCTGCCCGACCACGTCCTGCAGCGCCTGCACCACGGCTGCCGCGCCGCCCGCCACCCAGCCCAGACGGCTGAGGCTGGCGTGCACGATCAGCGTGTCGCCCGGCTGCACCCCCAGGCGGCGCAGGTCGCCCGCCAGGGTCGCGCGGGTGCGCGGCGTGTCCGTCCGGGCGATGATGTCGGCCTCACTCATGATGTTCCCTGGCATGCTGTTTCCCGCTGCATGTCCGAAGCGTACGCGCGCTGGCCGGGAACGCGCATCGGCCAGGGCGCGTAGTGGGCGGCGATGTCGGACCTGCTGCGTGAAACCCTGCGTGAGGTGCTCTACGGCCCGGACGGCCTGTCGGGCCTGTTCAGCGTGCCCGGCGACGGCCTGCTCCGCGCCGCGCACGCCCTGACCCTGGACGACCTGCGCGCCGCCCCCGGCCTGGCCGGGCGGGTCATGGCGCTGCGGCACACGCTGGAACTCACCGCGCTGCGCCTCGCCGACCCGCACGCGCTCCTCAGCGACCCCACCGACCCGCAGGGCTGGCAGCCCACCAGTGCGCAGGCGTGGCGGGATGAACTCGTGAACCTCGCCCGGGCCGGGCAGGCGCTGTACGACGCGCTCTTCCTGCCCCTGACGCCCGCCGCTCAGCGTGAGGCTCACGGGGCGGTGCTGCACGCCGCGCGGGAGGCGGCCCTCCTGCAACACTGGCGCGGCCTGCGCCCGCACTGAACGGAGGCAATGAAAGACCCCCAGGCACCTGACCCGGGGGCTTCCTGTTTGGCGAAGAGGGTGGGATTCGAACCCACGGTAGCCTTGCGACTACTTCGGTTTTCGAGACCGACCCATTCAACCACTCTGGCACCTCTCCGCACCTTGATGATTGCCTGAACGGGCGACGGGGAGCATAGCACGCCCCTCACGCGGCGCGCTACTCCCGGCGCTTCACGCCCCGCTTGCACTTGCCTGCGGGGAAGGCGTATGCTTTCAAGGTTGAAAACTGCCCCGGTACCGGGTTGCACCAGGGGGGTTTTTCGGCATGCCACCACCGGCGCGCGCAGCCCCGAGTGGTGCGTGATCACCTCCAAGCCCGCATGAGTCAACCCAGTGCCGCCCCGTACGCGTGGGTGGCCACCCGCCCCCCGGCCCGCGCCGCCAGACTGGTGCGCTGCGGCCGAACCAGATGAGGAGTGATTTCCCCTGCCTACTACCCAGCAACTGCTCCGTAAGGGTCGTAAGACGATCCAGAAGAAGAGCAAGGTCCCTGCCCTGAAGGGCAGCCCCTTCCGCCGCGGCGTGTGCACGGTCGTCAAGACCACCACCCCCAAGAAGCCGAACTCCGCGCTTCGTAAGATCGCCCGCGTGCGTCTGTCCAGCGCCTTCGAAGTCACCGCGTACATCCCCGGTGAAGGCCACAACCTGCAGGAGCACAGCGTCGTGCTGATCCGCGGCGGCCGTGTGAAGGACCTTCCCGGTGTGCGTTACCACATCGTGCGCGGCAGCCTCGACACCCAGGGCGTCAAGGACCGCAACAAGAGCCGTTCCAAGTACGGCACCAAGAAGCCCAAGGCCGGCGCTGCCGCGGGCGCGAAGAAGAAGTAAGGCCGCCGCGCCGGACCCCGGCGCACGCCCGAACCCATCCCCCACAGGGGTGATGCCAATGAAGCAGCATATTCGCGCCTGAAGTGCGCGCGCTCACCCCACCGCGCGTGGGGACCGAGCCTCAAGGGAGTCAACCATGGCACGTCGCCGCCAAGCTGAAGTGCGCGTCATCCAGCCCGACCTGGTCTACCAGGACGTTCTGGTGAGCGCTTTGATCAACCGCATCATGCGTGATGGTAAGAAGAACCTCGCCAGCCGCATCTTCTACGGAGCCATGAAGCTCGTGCAGGAACGCACCGGCCAGGAGTCCCTGAAGATCTTCCGCCAGGCGTACGACAACGTCAAACCCCGCGTGGAAGTCCGCAGCCGCCGCGTCGGCGGCAGCACCTACCAGGTGCCCGTCGAGCCCAGCGAGCGCCGCAAGCAGAGCCTGACCCTGCGCTGGCTGATCAGCGCCGTGGACAGCCGTCCCGAGCGCACCGCCGTCGAGCGCCTCGCCGGCGAGATCATGGACGCCGCCCAGGGCCGTGGCGGCGCCATCAAGAAGAAAGACGACGTGGAGCGCATGGCGGAAGCCAACCGCGCCTACGCGCACTACCGCTGGTAATTCCGGTCGAAAGGGCCCTCTGGGCCCTGAGACCCGAGCGGAGCGAGCAGGGACGACCGCACCGTTCGTGAAGTGAAGCCGCAAGTCGGTGCATTGTCCGACTGGCGGCGGCATGGAATGAACGGTGCGGCCCGGATACACCCGGCAAGCCGCGATGACCGGACGGTAGGTTCGCCCTGCCGTCCATGTCGCGTGAAGCGAAACCCAGCGCAACTGACGGTGACGAGACACGTCACCCGCCACAATAGGGAGTCTTATGACCACCAAAGCCCAGCAGTACCTCACCCACTTCCGTAACATCGGGATTGCCGCGCACATCGACGCCGGTAAGACCACCACCACCGAGCGCATCCTGTACTACACCGGCCGTACCCACAACATCGGTGAAGTGCACGACGGCGCCGCCACCATGGACTGGATGGAGCAGGAGCGCGAGCGCGGCATCACCATCACGGCGGCCGCCACGACCGCCAAGTGGAAGCGCAGCGGCACCGACCAGGAATACGTCGTGAACATCATCGACACTCCCGGTCACGTGGACTTCACGATCGAAGTGGAGCGTTCCATGCGCGTGCTCGACGGCGCCGTCGCCGTGTTCGACAGCAGCCAGGGCGTGGAGCCTCAGAGTGAGACCGTGTGGCGTCAGGCCGACCGTTACGGCGTGCCCCGCATCGCGTTCAGCAACAAGATGGACAAGACCGGCGCCAGCTTCGAGCTCGTGCTGAACGACATCAAGGAGCGCCTCGGTGCCGTCGCCGCGCCCGTCCAGTACCCCATGGGTGCCGAGAACGAGTTCAAGGGCATCATCGACATCGTGCGTCAGCGCGCCCACTTCTACACCAACGACCTGGGCACCGACATCGAGGAGACTGACATCCCGGCCGAGTACCTGGACAAGGTCGCCGAGATGCGCGCCCAGCTGATCGAAGCGGCCGCTGAAGTCGACGAAGACCTGATGATGATGTACCTCGAAGGCGAGGAACCCAGCGTGGAGCAGCTCGTGGCCGCCCTGCGTAAGGGCACCATCGAGAAGCGCATCTTCCCCGTTCTCTGCGGCAGCGCCCTGAAGAACAAGGGTGTGCAGCTGCTCCTCGACGCCGTCATTGACTACCTGCCCAGCCCGCTGGAAGTGCCCGCCATCAAGGGCAAGGTCGAGGACAGCGAAGACAGCATCGAGTTCCCCGCCGATCCTGAAGGCAAGCTGGCCGCGCTGGCGTTCAAGATCATGGCTGACCCCTACGTGGGCCGCCTGACCTTCGTGCGCATCTACTCGGGCACCCTGCAGTCCGGCAGCTACGTGTACAACGCCAGCAAGGAGAAGCGCGAGCGCGTCGGCCGCCTGCTGAAGATGCACGCCAACAGCCGCGAGGAAGTCACCGAGCTGAAGGCCGGGGAACTCGGCGCCGTGATCGGCCTGAAGGACGCCGGCACCGGCAACACCCTGATCGGCGACGGCGACGACAAGGTCCTGCTGGAGAGCATCGACGTGCCCGAGCCCGTCATCAAGCTCGCCATCGAGCCCAAGACCAAGGCCGACCAGGAGAAGATGGGCATCGGCCTGCAGAAACTCGCCGAAGAGGATCCCACCTTCAAGGTCGAAACCGATCAGGAAAGCGGCCAGACCACCATCGCCGGGATGGGCGAACTTCACCTGGAAATCCTGGTGGACCGCCTGAAGCGCGAGTACAAGGTCGACGCGAACGTCGGCGCGCCCCAGGTGGCCTACCGTGAAACCATCACCAAGCAGGTCGAGGTGGACAGCAAGTTCGCCCGCCAGTCCGGTGGTCGCGGTCAGTACGGTCACGTCAAACTGCGCGTCGAGCCCCTGGAGCCCGGCGCGGGCTTCATCTTCGAGAACGCCGTCGTCGGCGGCACCGTGCCCAAGGAGTACATCGGGCCGGCCCAGAAGGGCGTCGAGGAAGCCATGCAGAGCGGCCCCATGCTGGGCTTCCCCGTGGTCGACCTGAAAGTCACCATCTACGACGGCAGCTACCACGAAGTGGACTCCTCGGAAATGGCGTTCAAGATCGCCGGTTCGATGGGTCTGAAAGAAGCCGTCCAGAAGGGCAGCCCCGCCATCCTGGAACCCGTCATGCGCGTCGAGGTGACCACCCCCGAGGAGTACATGGGTGACATCATCGGCGACCTGAACAGCCGCCGTGGCCAGATCCAGGGCATGGAAGCCCGCGGCAACGCGCAGATCGTGAAGGCCTTCGTGCCCCTGAGCGAGATGTTCGGCTACGCGACCGACATGCGTTCCAAGACGCAGGGCCGCGCCAGCTACTCCATGTTCTTCGACCACTACACCCAGCTGCCCAACAACATCGCCCAGCAGCTGATGAAGAAGTAAACCCGCCTCGCCCCGCACCGGGGTGACGCCAGAGGGAGCCCCCACTGTGGGGCTTCCTCTTTTTTCGCTTCAGGCACGGGAGGGAGCAGGCACGCTAAGCTGCGTGCATGACGGTGCCCACGCCCAACCCGGCCGCCCCGAGCGGACCGCTTCCCCCCCGGATCGGTTTCCTGACCGTGCCGCTGATGATCAACCTGATCTACTCGGCGATCACCCTGCTGTTCCTGCCGTTTGCCGGACCTACCCTGACCGAGACGACGGGCGAGATGGTCCGGCAGATGGGCGTCCCAGACCTGACGGTGACGCCCGCGCAGATCCAGGTGGCGCTGTGGATCTCGTTCGGGCTGACCATGATCCAGATCCTGTGGGTGTACTACACCCGCCGCGCTGTTCTGGATGGCCGAAACTGGGGGCGCGTCTCGAGCATCGTTCTGGGTGTGTTCAGCCTGCTGATTCCCCCCATCTTCACCATTCTGGGCATCGTGATGCTGATCGGGGCCTTTGACAAACAGGTCGTGGCGTACACGCGCCGCTGAGCCTGATGGGGGACGTGCGGTCTGTCACAAGTCACGTGACAGGCCGCACCGCTTTCTGTCTGTTTTCCGCTTGTACGGGCGTTTCCCGCTCTCTCTCGTCACTTCATTCCCACTTGCCCTTTGACAGGTGATCCTGTAACATACTTCTTCGGTACGCCGTGGACTCACGGCTCTGCCCCGCGGCCTCACCCACCGCCGGAGCGGAACGCAGAGGCGGCGTAGCGTGGCCAGCACGGTGGGACACCACCCTGGCGAGAATCAACCCAATGTGGTTCAGCACCATCAGAACCCTGCGACATGCGCGGGGGAGCCCCGATCAAAGGGCCGCTTTTGCGTGCAGATCCACCTCTTGGAGGGAGTAAGAACATGGCTAAAGGAACGTTCGAGCGCACGAAGCCCCACGTGAACGTGGGCACCATCGGTCACGTCGACCACGGCAAGACCACCCTGACCGCCGCGATCACCTTCACGGCCGCCGCGATGGACCCCACCATCGAAAAACTGGCCTACGACCAGATCGACAAGGCCCCCGAAGAAAAAGCCCGCGGCATCACCATCAACACCGCCCACGTCGAATACAACACCCCCACCCGCCACTACAGCCACGTCGACTGCCCCGGCCACGCCGACTACGTCAAGAACATGATCACCGGTGCCGCCCAGATGGACGGCGCGATCCTCGTGGTCTCCAGCGCTGACGGCCCCATGCCCCAGACCCGCGAGCACATCCTGCTCGCCCGTCAGGTCGGCGTGCCCTACATCGTCGTGTTCATGAACAAAGTGGACATGGTCGACGACGAAGAGCTCCTCGAGCTCGTCGAAATGGAAGTCCGCGAACTGCTGAGCAAGTACGAGTTCCCCGGCGACGACCTGCCCGTCATCAAGGGCAGCGCGCTGCAGGCCCTCGAAGCCCTGCAGGCCAACCCCAAGACCGCCCGCGGCGAAGACAAGTGGGTTGACCGCATCTGGGAACTGCTCGACGCGGTAGACAGCTACATCCCCACCCCCGAGCGCGCCACCGACAAGACCTTCCTGATGCCCGTCGAAGACGTGTTCACGATCACCGGTCGTGGCACCGTGGCCACCGGCCGCGTGGAACGTGGCGTCGTGAAGGTCCAGGACGAAGTGGAAATCATCGGTCTGCGCGACACGAAGAAGACCACCGTCACCGGGATCGAAATGCACCGCAAGCTGCTCGACAGCGGCATGGCGGGCGACAACGTGGGCGTGCTGCTGCGCGGCGTGGCGCGTGACGACGTGGAACGCGGCCAGGTGCTGGCGAAGCCCGGCAGCATCAAGCCGCACACGAAGTTCGAAGCCAGCGTGTACGTGCTGAGCAAGGACGAAGGCGGGCGTCACAGCGCGTTCTTCGGCGGGTACCGCCCGCAGTTCTACTTCCGCACGACGGACGTGACGGGCGTGGTGGAACTGCCCGAAGGCGTGGAAATGGTCATGCCCGGTGACAACATCACGTTCGTGGTGGAACTGATCAAGCCGATCGCGATGGAAGAGGGCCTGCGCTTCGCCATCCGCGAAGGTGGCCGTACCGTCGGCGCCGGCGTCGTCGCCAAGGTCCTGGAGTAATCGACATGGTTGCCCCCAAGATCCGTATCAAACTGCGTGGCTTCGACCACAAGGCGCTGGACCAGTCCGCCAGCAAGATCGTGGACACCGTGCGCCGCACCGGCGCCGACGTGAGCGGCCCCGTGCCCCTCCCCACCCGCATCCGCCGCTTCTGCGTCCTGCGTTCCCCCTTCGTGAACAAGGACAGCCGCGAGCACTTCGAGATCCGCACCCACAACCGTCTGGTGGACATCATGAACCCCACCAAGAAGACGATTGACAGCCTCATGACCCTCGATCTGCCCACCGGTGTGGACATCGAGATCAAGACGGTGGGAGGCCGCGCATGAAGGGCATCCTCGGCACCAAGATCGGCATGACCCAGATCTGGAAGGGCGACAAGGCCATTCCCGTGACCGTCGTGCTGGCCGGCCCCTGCCCCGTCGTGCAGCGCAAGACCGCTGCCAGCGACGGCTACGAGGCCGTGCAGATCGGCTACGCGCCCAAGCGCGAGAAGAGCGTCAACAAGCCCGAAGCCGGTCACTTCAAGAAGGCCGGGGTCAGCCCCGTGCGCTTCCTGCGTGAATTCCGCGACTTCAACCCCGAAGGCGACACCGTCAGCATCGACATCTTCGCCGAAGGCGAGAAGATCGACGCGACCGGCACCAGCAAGGGCAAAGGCTTCCAGGGCGTCATGAAGCGCTGGAACTTCAAGGGCGGCCCCGCCAGCCACGGTTCCAAGAAGTGGCACCGCCGCCCCGGCTCGATCGGCCAGCGCAAGACGCCCGGCCGCGTGTACAAAGGCAAGCGCATGGCCGGCCACATGGGCATGGAGCGCATCACCGTCCAGAACCTCGAAGTGGTCGAGATCCGCGCTGACGAGAACATCATCCTGGTCAAGGGTGCAATCCCCGGCGCCAACGGTGGCCTCGTCGTCCTGCGTCAGGCCGCCAAGGGAGGCAAGTAACACATGGCGCAGATCAACGTCATCGGCAAGAACGGGGGCCGCACCATCGACCTCGAACTGCCGGAAGTGAACAGCGGCGTCCTGCACGACGTCGTCACCTGGCAGCTCGCCAGCCGCCGCCGCGGCACGGCCAGCACCAAGACCCGCGCGGAAGTCAGCAAGACCGGCAAGAAAATGTACGGTCAGAAAGGCACCGGTAACGCCCGTCACGGCGACCGCAGCGTCCCCAGCTTCGTGGGCGGCGGCGTGGCCTTCGGCCCCAAGCCCCGCAGCTACAGCTACACCCTGCCCCGCAAGGTCCGTCAGCTGGGCCTGGCCATGGCCCTGGCCGCGCGCCAGGAAGCCGGCAAGCTGATCGCCGTCGACGGTTACGACCAGGACGGCAAGACCAAGAACTTCGTCGCCTGGGCCAAAGAGAACGGCATGGACGGCAGCGAGCGCGTGCTCATCGTGACCGATGACGCCGCGACCCGCCAGGCCGCCCGTAACGTCGCCTGGGCCACCGTGCTGCCCGTCGCCGGCCTGAACGCCTACGACATCCTGCGCCACGAGCGCCTGGTGATCGACGCGGTCGTTCTCGAGCCCGCGCAGGAAGGGGAAGAGGCATGAGCCACTACGACATCATCCAGGCCCCCGTGATCAGCGAGAAAGCCTACGCTGGCATGGAACGCGGCGTGTACTCCTTCTGGGTCAGCCCCAAGGCCACCAAGACCGAGATCAAGGGCGCCATCCAGAAAGCGTTCGGCGTGACCGTGATCGGCATCAGCACCATGAACGTCCCCGGCAAGCGCAAGCGCGTCGGCCGCTTCATGGGCCACCGCGCCGACCGCAAGAAGGCCATCGTACGCCTCGCCGACGGCCAGACCATCGCCGCCCTTGAAGGCCAGGCCTAAGGAGAGATTGAACATGGCCGTCAAGAAATACCGTCCCTACACCCCCAGCCGTCGCCACATGACGACTGCGGACTTCAGCGGACTGACCAAAAAGCGCCCCGAAAAGGCGCTCACCGAGGCGCTCCCCAAGACCGGTGGCCGTAACAACCGCGGCCGCATCACCAGCCGCTTCATCGGCGGCGGTCACAAGCGCCTGTACCGCATCATCGACTTCAAGCGCCGCGACAAGGCCGGCGTGCCCGCCAAGGTCGCCGCGATCGAGTACGATCCCAACCGCAGCGCCCGCATCGCCCTGCTGAACTACGTCGACGGCGAGAAGCGCTACGTGCTCGCGCCCGAAGGCCTGCAGGTCGGCGCCATGGTGAACTCCGGCCCCGAAGCCGAACCCAAGCTCGGCAACGCGCTGCCCCTGCGCTTCGTGCCCGTCGGTGCCGTCGTGCACAGCGTGGAACTGATCCCCGGCAAGGGCGCCCAGCTCGCCCGCAGCGCCGGGACCAGCATCCAGGTGCAGGGCAAGGAAGGCGACTACGTCATCCTGCGTCTGCCCAGCGGCGAACTCCGCCGCGTGCACAGCGAGTGCTACGCCACCATCGGTGCCGTCGGCAACGCCGAGCACAAGAACATCAACATCGGTAAGGCCGGTCGCAGCCGCTGGCTCGGGCGCAAGCCCCACCAGCGTGGTAGCGCCATGAACCCCGTGGATCACCCCCACGGCGGTGGTGAAGGCCGTACCGGCGCGGGCCGCGTGCCCGTCAGCCCCTGGGGCCAGCCCGCCAAGGGCCTGAAGACCCGCAAGAAGCGCAAGAACAGCGACCGCTTCATCATCACCCGCCGCGGCGGGAAGTAAGGGAGGGTAGGACATGCCCCGTAGCCTCAAGAAGGGCCCGTTCGTGGATGACCACCTCCTGAAGAAGGTCGACGTCCAGAACGAAAAGAAGGACAAGCGCGTCATCAAGACCTGGAGCCGCCGCTCCACCATCGTTCCCGAAATGATCGGTCACACCATCGCCGTGCACAACGGCAAGCAGCACGTGCCCGTCTTCGTGAACGAGCAGATGATCGGCCACAAGCTCGGCGAATTCAGCCCCACCCGCAACTACCGCGGTCACGGCGCTGACAAGAACGCCAAGGGGAGCAAGAAGAAATGACCGCTCCTGAATTCCGCAACAAGAAGCAGCGTAAGCAGAACGTCAAGCTGCGCACGCCCGGCAAGGCCATTGCCAAGTACGTCCGCATCAGCCCCCGCAAGGTGCGCCTGGTCGTCGACGTGATCCGCGGCAAGAGCGTCCGTGACGCCGAGGACCTGCTGCGCTTCATCCCCCGCGCCGCCAGCGAACCCGTCGCGAAAGTCCTGAACAGCGCCAAGCACAACGCGCTGCACAACGACAACATGCTCGAGGACCGTCTGGTCATCACCGCTGCGTACGTGGACGCCGGCCCGACCCTCAAGCGCCTGATCCCCCGCGCCCGTGGCAGCGCGAACATCATCAAGAAGCGCACCAGCCACATCACCATCGTCGTGGGCGAGAAGGGGAACAAGTAATGGGGAACAAGATCAACCCGAACGGCTTCCGCCTGGGCATCACCCGCACGTGGAACAGCCGCTGGTACGCCGGTAAGAAGCAGTACGCCGGCCTGTTGAAGGAAGACGAGAAGATCCGCAAGCTCGTCCAGCGCAAGCTGAACGCCGCCGGCATCGCGCGCATCGAGATCGAGCGCGCCGGCCAGCAGGTCAACGTGATCATCAGCGCCGCGAAACCCGGCATCGTGATCGGCAAGGGCGGGGAGTCCATCAAGGAACTCCGCCAGGACATCGAGCGCCTCGTGTCCGCCGGCACCGTCGCCGTGAACGTCGCCGAGATCCCCAACCCCAACATCAGCGCGCCCCTGGTCGCCCTGCGCATCGCCGAGCAGATCGAACGCCGCTTCGCGTTCCGCCGCGCCATGAAGCAGGCCGCCCAGCGCGTGATGGAAAGCGGCGCCCGCGGCGTCAAGATCATCCTGTCCGGTCGCCTCGGTGGCGCCGAGCAGGCCCGCACCGAGATGGTCCGCGAAGGCCGCGTGCCCCTGCACACCCTGCGCGCCGACATCGACTACGGCACCGCCCGCGCCGAGACCACCTACGGCAGCCTGGGCATCAAGGTCATGGTCTTCACCGGTGAAGTCATCGGCGGCAAGACCGAAACCTACGCCCGTCCCCAGCGCCGCAACGACGAGCGCCGCCGTGAAGACGGTGACCGCCCCAACCGCCGCCGCCCCGCCGCGCGGCGCCGCCCCGGAGGTGAGTGATGCTTCTTCCCAAGCGCACCAAGTTCCGTAAACAGCACCGCGGCCGGATGACCGGTGACGCCAAGGGCGGCGACTACGTCGCGTTCGGCGACTTCGGCCTGATCGCCCTGGAACCCGCGTGGATCAAGAGCAACCAGATCGAGGCGTGCCGCATCGTGATGAGCCGCCACTTCCGCCGCGGCGGTAAGATCTACATCCGCATCTTCCCCGACAAGCCCGTCACCAAGAAGCCCGCCGAAACCCGAATGGGTAAAGGTAAAGGCGCCGTGGAGTACTGGGTCAGTGTCGTCAAGCCCGGCCGCGTGATGTTCGAAGTGTCCGGCGTGACCGAAGAGCAGGCCAAGGAAGCCTTCCGCCTGGCCGGTCACAAGCTGCCCATCCAGACCAAGATGGTGAAGCGCGAGGTCTACGATGAAGCTCAGTGATATGCGTAACCTGCAGGCCGCCGATTTCGCCAAGGAAATCGACAGCCGCAAGAAGGAACTGATGGAGCTGCGCTTCCAGGCGGCCGTGGGCAACCTCGCCCAGCCCCACCGCGTCAAGCAGCTCCGCCGTGAAGTGGCTCAGCTCAACACCATCCTGAGCGAGCGCAGCAAAGGGGAGCAGGCATGAAGAAGACCTTTACCGGCGTCGTCGTCAGCGACAAGGCCGACAAGACCGTCAGCGTGAAGGTCGAACGCAAGTTCGCCCACCCCCTGTACGGCAAGGTCGTCACCCGCAGCCACAAGTACGCTGCGCACGACGAGAACAACGAGTACAAGATCGGTGACCGCGTCGAGATCATCGCCGTGCGTCCCATCAGCAAGACCAAGACCTGGAAGGTCACCAAGCTGATCGAGCGCCCCCGCGGCATCGAGACCACCGCCGTGGAAACCGAGGGGGGTAAAGCATGATCATGCCCCAGTCCCGCCTCGACGTGGCGGACAACAGCGGCGCCCGCGAGATCATGTGCATCCGCGTGCTCAACAGCGGCATCGGCGGCAAGGGTCTCACCACCGGCGGCGGCGGCAACAAGCGCTACGCCCACGTGGGTGACATCATCGTCGCTTCCGTCAAGGACGCCACCCCCCGCGGCACCGTCAAAGCCGGCGACGTCGTCAAGGCCGTGGTCGTGCGCACCAGCCACGCCATCAAGCGTGCCGACGGCAGCACCATCCGCTTCGACAAGAACGCCGCCGTCATCATCAACAACCAGGGCGAGCCTCGCGGCACCCGCGTCTTCGGGCCGGTCGCCCGTGAACTCCGCGACCGCCGCTTCATGAAGATCGTGTCCCTGGCCCCGGAGGTGCTGTAATGCCCCGTCCCAGCGCTGGTAGCCACCACAACGACAAGCTGCACATCAAGAAGGGTGACACCGTCATCGTCCTGAGCGGCAAGCACAAGGGCAAGACCGGCAAAGTGCTGCTGGCTCTGCCCCGCGACCAGAAGGTCGTCGTGGAAGGCGTGAACCTCGTCACAAAGAACGTCAAGCCCAGCCCCGCCAACCCCCAGGGCGGCCAGGAGCAGCGCGAGCTGGCCCTGCACGCCAGCAAGGTGTCCATCGTGGACCCCGAGACCGGCAAGGCGACCCGCATCCGCAAGACCATCGTGGACGGCAAGAAAGTCCGCGTGGCCGTCGCGAGCGGCAAGAACATCGACTGACCACTCCGGGCCGCCGCCCACCCAGATGGACTCGCGGCGGCCTGAGCGGCGCTCTCTGAAAAACTGGGAGACCGCTCGAAGGAACCCACCATGCAGCAACTGAAAACCAAGTACAACGAGCAGGTCCGCCCTGCCATGATGCAGCAGTTCGGCTACTCCAGCGTGATGGCCGTGCCCCGCATCGAGAAGATCGTCGTCAACGAAGGCCTCGGCAGCGCCAAGGAAGACTCCAAGGCGATCGACAAGGCCGCCAAGGAACTGGCGCTGATCACCCTGCAGAAGCCCATCGTCACCAAGGCGAAAAAGAGCATCAGCAACTTCAAGCTGCGCCAGGGCATGCCCGTGGGCATCAAGGTCACGCTGCGCGGCGAGCGCATGTTCGTGTTCCTCGAAAAGCTGATCAACATCGGCCTGCCCCGCATCCGTGACTTCAAAGGCGTGAACCCCAACGCCTTCGACGGCCGCGGCAACTACAACCTGGGCATCAAAGAACAGCTGATCTTCCCCGAAATCACCTACGACATGGTCGACAAGGTGCGCGGCATGGACATCACCATCGTGACCACCGCGAAGACGGACGAAGAAGCCCGCGCGCTCCTGCAAGCCATGGGCCTGCCCTTCCGCAAATAAGGACGGATGAACAATGGCTAACACCTCGAAAGTCGTCAAAGCTGCGCGCGGCCACAAGTTCGCCGTGCAGAACTACAACCGCTGCAGCCGCTGCGGTCGCGCCCGCGGGTACTACCGCTTCTTCGGCCTGTGCCGCATCTGCATCCGCGAGATGGCGCACAAGGGCGAACTGCCCGGCGTGAAGAAAGCCAGCTGGTAATCAGCTGACACCCCTCAAGGCCTCCCCACCCGGGAGGTCTTTTGCATTGGCTTACTGGTGAGGTCACTGGGCCAGGTAGGCCGCCCAGAGGTCATCCACCGACACGCCGAACGTGGTGACCCAGAACGGGCCGGGATTCCCGCCGCGTCGCAGCACCCCGTCCAGCGCCCGGATCAGGCCCGGGCGGCGCGTGCGTTCCAGCCACAGCAGGAACCCCGCCGTGACCCGGTACCCGTCCCGGTACGAGGTTGCCCGGTCCGGCGCGGAAATCGCCCACCCGGCGTTCGCCGGGGTGTACAGGTACCGGATGGCGTCCGCGATGCCCTCCGTCCACCACCACTCGGTGACGCCCGCCGGGTAGTTCTGGACGAGGTGGGTCAGTTCGTGGGTCAGCAGTCCAGGATCACCGTTCGACTGCGTCAGGTACGCCGCGCTGATATCCACGCGGCCGCAGCAGGCATTCGCTACCCCCGGATCCTGGGGCGTGAAAGTCCGCACGGTTGTGACCACGTCCGGGTAGGGTGCCGGACCGTCCCGGAGGAAGCACGCGATCTTCGGGTACACCTGAGCGAACTCGGCCTCCAGCGGCGCGACCAGGGAGGCCGCGACCCCCGCCTCGTTCCGGGTGAGCATCGTGACCGTCACGGGAGCGCAGGTGCGCAGGGAATCCTGGATGCCCGCGTCATTCGAGTAGCGGGGCGCAGGTGTGGACGGGTCCCCCTGCCCGCTGTTTGCGCCGCAGGAGGCCAGCAGGAGGGTGATGGCCAGGCTCAGACGTGATGATCGAAGGGTCATACGTCACGGTACAGAGGAGGGGGTGACCGCAGCGTGACCGGCCTCTCGCCCCTTCTCGTGACAGAACTTGAGACTGCCGAAGAGAACTGATACACTCTCAAGTTGCCGTGCCTTGAAAGAGGAACGGACGCAGTGCCCCCCGGATACGAACCTGTCGCCTTGAGAGGTCATCGTCCGGTGGTGGTGAAGACCCAACAGAAGAGACGCGCCACCTTGTGGCCCCCGCTTCCACTTGGGGAGAATCGCGCCCGACCGCCAGCTTGCCTGGGGCCGGGCCACCTGCCGGGACCAGGCCCCTACGGGGAACCAGCCCGGATCAACACCAGCCCATGGAGGCTACATGTTGAGTGATCCCATCGCCGATATGCTCACGCGCATCCGCAACGCGACGCGCACCCACAAGGAGACCGTGGACGTCCCGGCCTCCAAGTTCAAAGAGCAGCTGGCCAAACTGCTCGTGGCTGAAGGCTACGTCGCCAGCTACGAGCGTCTGCTGCCCGAAGGCCAGAAGTTCGACGTGCTGCGCCTGACCCTGAAGTACGGCGCCAAGCGCGAGCAGGTCATCAAGCACATCGAGCGCATCAGCCGCCCCGGCCGCCGCGCGTACGTGAGCGCCGAGAACCTGCCCCGCGTGCAGCGTGGCCTGGGCCTCGCCGTGGTGTCCACGAGCAAGGGCCTGCTGGCCGACCGCGACGCGCGCAAGCAGGGCGTCGGCGGCGAAGTCATCTGCGTCCTCTGGTAATCCCCACAGGGATTCCCGGCGCGCGAGCATCTCACCTGACCCCTCGGCCCCCACAGCGGGCAGGCCGAACTTAAGGAAGAAGGAGGACAGACCATGTCCCGAATTGGCAAACAGCCCATCGCCGTCCCGAACGGCGTGACCACGAGCGCCCAGGACGGCGTCTTCAAGGTCAAGGGCCCCAAAGGCGAACTGACCGTTCCCTACAACACCGAACTGACCATCAAGCAGGACGGCGACCAGCTGCTCGTCGAGCGTCCCAGCGACGCGCAGCGCCACCGCGCCCTGCACGGCCTGACCCGCACGCTCGTGGCGAACGCCGTCAAGGGTGTCAGCGACGGCTACACCATCAACCTGGAGCTCAAGGGCGTCGGTTTCCGCGCCAAGCTCGCCGGGAAGGCCCTGGAACTGACCATCGGTTACAGCCACCCCGTCGTGATCGAGCCCCCGGCTGGCGTGAGCTTCGCCGTGCCCGAACCCACCAAGATCGACGTGAGCGGCATCGACAAGCAGCTCGTCGGTCAGGTGGCCGCGAACGTCCGTAAAGTCCGCAAGCCCGATGCCTACCACGGCAAGGGTGTGCGCTTCGCTGGTGAGAAGATCAGCCTCAAGGCCGGTAAGGCTGGCGCCACCGGCGGGAAAGGGAAGAAATAATGGCTGCCCAGACGACCGTGCGCCGCAAGCTCCGCGCCCGCCGCAAAGTGCGGCAGGCCGCCGGAGATCGCCTGCGCCTGAGTGTGTACCGCTCCAGCAAGCACATCTACGCCCAGATCATCGACGACAGCAAAGGCGTCACCGTGGCTGCCGCCAGCAGCGCCGCTGTCAAGACGGGCACCAAGACCGACACCGCCACCGCCGTGGGCAAGGCCCTCGCGGAAGCCGCTCTGGCCAAGGGCGTCAAGAAGGTTGTTTTTGACCGTGGTCAGTACCGCTACCACGGACGCGTGAAAGCGCTCGCCGACGCGGCGCGGGAGGGTGGCCTTGACTTCTAACCGACGTAACGACCGTATGGACCGCGAAAGCAGCGAATTCGAAGAGAAGATGCTGTTCGTCAACCGTACGAGCAAGACCTACCAGGGCGGCCGCCGCTTCCGCTTCGCTGCACTCGTGATCCTGGGCGACCGTAACGGCCGCGTGGGCATGGGCATCGGCAAGGCGAAAGAAGTGCCCGTGGCCATCGAGAAGGCCAAGAGCATCGCCCGCAAGAACATGATCATGGTGCCCGTCGAGAACGGCACCATCCCCCACGACATCGTGGGTGTGAACAGCACCAGCCGCGTGCTGCTCAAGCCCGCAGGCCCCGGTACCGGCGTGATCGCGGGCACCGTGCCCCGCAGCATCGCCGAACTGGCCGGCATCACCAACCTGCTGTCCAAGGAACTGGGCAGCCGCAACAAGGTCAACGTGGCGTACGCCGTGTTCGACGGCCTGAAGAACCTCCGCACCGCCAAGCAGGTCCGTGCCCTGCGCGGCGAGGCGCAGCCCACCGGAGGCGCCCAGTGAAAATCACCCTGAAGCGCAGCGTCATCGGTCGCCCTGGCTACCAGGTGAAGACCGTCCAGGCGCTCGGCCTGAAGAAGATCGGCCAGACCCGCGAGGTCAGTGACACCCCCGCCGTCCGCGGCATGGTGAACACCGTCAAGCACCTGCTGGAGGTGCAAGAATGAAACTCCACGAACTCAAGCCCAACGCCGGCAGCCGCAAGAACCGCAAGCGCGTCGGTCGCGGCCCCGGTGGCACCGACAAGACCGCCGGTCGCGGTCACAAGGGCCAGAAGAGCCGCAGCGGCGCTGGCAAGGGTAGCTTCTTCGAAGGTGGCCGCAGCCGCCTGATCGCCCGCCTGCCCAAGCGCGGCTTCAACAACGTCGGCGTGACGTTCGAAGTTGTGAACCTGGCGCAGCTGGCGAACATCGAGGACGCCACCATCGACCGCAACGTGCTGGAACTCGCGGGCCTCGTGCGCCGCAAGAACCGCCCCGTGAAACTGCTCGGCAGCGGCGAGATCGCCCGCGCCGTGACCATTCACGTGGACGCCGCCAGCGAAGGCGCCGTGAAGGCCGTGGAAGCGGCCGGCGGCAAAGTCATCCTGCCCGAAGCGAACGAAGCCGAGAAGGCGGAGTAAATGCTTCGCGCCTTCCGCGACGCATTCCGGATTCCGGATCTTCAGCGGAAGATTGTCTTCACCCTGCTGCTCCTCGCCGTGTACCGGCTGGGGAGCAGCATTCCCACACCAGGGGTCAACAGCGCCGCGCTGAGCAGTGCCACAGGCGGCGGTCTGTTCGGCCTGATCAGCATGATCTCGGGAGGCAATCTTTCGCAGTTCTCGATCTTCGCGCTGGGCGTGCTGCCGTACATCACGGCGAGCATCGTCATCCAGCTGCTGACCACCACGCTGCCCCCACTGGAGAAACTCTCCAAGGAAGGCGAGGAAGGCCGCAAGAAGATCAACCAGTACACCCGCTACGCCGCCGTGGCCCTGGGGACCTTCCAGGCCGCGTTCTTCGCGTCGTTCATCAACGCCAACCCCAGTTACCTGGCGGTCGGCTGGGAGCCGGGCCTGTTCACCATCCTGGTGATGGTCCTGACCCAGGTGGCGGGCATCGCGTTCACCATGTGGATCGGGGAGCGCATCACGGAAGTGGGCGTCGGCAACGGCATCAGCCTGATCATCACGAGCGGCATCATCGCCATGTACCCGCGCGAGATCGCGGCAACCGCCGCGCTGGTGCGTGAATCCGCCGACGCGCCGTGGCTGCTGCGCATCGTGGCGTTCGTCGCCGTGATCCTCGTGACCATCGCCGGGATCGTGTACGTGTACCAGGCCGAGCGCCGCGTGCCCGTCACGTACGCGCGCGCGCGTGGCGGCGCGGCCGGACAGGCCCGCAGCGCCGGTCAGGCCACCTGGCTGCCCATCAAGGTGAACCAGGCGGGCGTGATCCCCGTGATCTTCGCGTCGGCCATGCTGATCATTCCCAACCTGATCCAGCAGGGCACCGCGACCCGCGCGCCGCAGGTGAGCAGCTGGATCGCCACGTACCTGACGTTCGGGCAGCCGCTGTACATCGCGCTGGAAGCCCTGCTGATCTTCGGCTTCACGTACCTGTACAACAGCGTGCAGTTCGATCCCAAGCGCATCGCGGAGCAGCTGCGCGAGGCCGGGGGCTTCATTCCCGGCGTCCGCCCCGGCACGCCCACCGCGGAATTCCTGGGTACCATCAGCAGCCGCCTGAGCCTGTGGGGCGCCATCTTCCTGGTGATCCTGACGGTCATGCCGCAGCTGGTGCAGCGCTGGACCGGCATCACGACCTTCCAGTTCAGCGGCACCGGCCTGCTGATCATCGTGGGCGTGGCGCTCGAGACGCTCAAGCAGCTCGAGGCGCAGCTGACGGTCCGCCGTTACGACGGCTTCATCAGCAAGGGCCGCATCCGCGGCCGTATGAACCGCGACAGCTGACCCCAGCAACTGGCCCCAGCCCTGACGCGCGCCGCCCTCCCACCCGGGGGGCGGCGCGTTTGCTGTTCCCAGGGTGGGGACAGCCGCGCCCTGGGCAGGGCAACCTCAAGGCGACCTTCAGCCTCTATGCTGGGGGGTGAACGGAGGACTACAGTGACTCAACCCAAACACAACGTCGTCATCTTCCTCGGGCCTCCCGGCGCGGGCAAGGGCACCCAGGCGGAACGACTGGCGCAGGACAGGGGCCTGACCAAGATCAGCACCGGCGACATCCTGCGCGACCACGTGGCGCGCGGCACCGAACTGGGCCAGCAGGTCAAGCCCATCCTGGACGCCGGGCAGCTCGTGCCGGACGACATCCTGATCGCGCTGATCCGCGACAAGCTGGCCAGCATGGACGCCGTGCGCGTCATCTTCGACGGCTTCCCCCGCACCGGCGCGCAGGCCAGGGAACTCGACGTGCTGCTGGAGGAACTCGGCGCGCCCGTCAGTGCCGTGCCGCTGCTGGAGGTGCCGGATCAGGTGCTGATCGACCGGATCGTGGACCGGGGCCGTCAGGCCGCCGCGCGCGGTGAGGCGGTGCGCAGCGACGACACCGAGGAGGTGGCCCGCCGCCGCCAGGAGATCTACCGCGAGCAGACCCAGCCCCTGATCGACTACTACAGCGCGCGTGGCCAGCTGACCCGCGTGGACGGCGTGGGCAGCATGGACGAGGTCTACGGCCGCATCCTGGGCAGCATGAAGTAACGGTAGTTGCGAGGGGGCGGGTGGTTCCGGCTGAGGCTGGACCCACCCGCCCCCTTCGTATGCCCGGCAGTGCTCCCGGGTCGGCGCGCCTGATACGGATTCCGTTTATTTCGTTGACAGATCGGAACACCACCGATCTGCCAACTCCACGTCCGGAATCCGTTCCTCTCCTACTCGCATCCGCTCGGATTGAACGGCTTTATCAGCCATTCAATCGAAGTCCGTCTGAGTCGGCGCGCTTGAGTCGGATGGGGGAATGCACTACATTACGCTGGCAGCGTAACGGCTGGAAGGATGCCCCATGACGCCCACCCCCGACCCCATCCTGACCCTGGCCCCCGACGCGGGCAGCGCCGCCAGCGCCCGTAAGCTCGCCACGCCCACCGGGTGGCCCGACCTGCACGCCGGACCCACCCACCTGTGGGGGCACTGCCAGGGCAGCGGCGCGCAGCCCTACCTGACCGGGGTGGACCGCAGCGGCCCGGATGCCCCGGCCTTCAAGTGCTCGTGCCCCAGCCGCAAGTTTCCCTGCAAGCACGCCCTGGCGCTGCTGCTCCTGCACGAATCGCACCCGCAGCACTTCGGCTGCGACCCCGCCCCGGACCCCATCCGGAAGTGGCTGGACGGCCGCGCCGCGAAACACGCCCCGTCCGACTCCAGCCCAGCCGACACCGACCCGGCAGGGGAGACCCGCAGCGGCCCCGACCCCGCCGCGCAGGCCAGACGCCGCGCCGCCCGCGAGAAGAAAGTCAGCCTGGGCCTGGACGCCCTGCAGACCTTCCTGAACGACCTCGTCCGCGACGGACTGGCGCAGGCTGCCGCGCGCCCCTACAGCGACTGGGACACCCAGGCCGCCCGCCTCGTGGACGCCCAGGCCCCCGGCGCCGCGCGACTGGTCCGCATGATCCCCGAAGTCCTGCCCCACCCGGACCGGCTGCTGGCCCACCTGGCCCGCCTGCACCTGCTGACCGAGGCGTGGCCCCGCCGCGACACCCTGACCGCCCCGCAGCAGGCCGACCTGCGCGCCGCGCTGGGCTTCCCGCTGGACAGGGCCGCCACGGTCGCCGCCGGAGGCACCGACACCCGCTGGCTGATCCTGGGCCACACCGTCAGCGACGAGGAGCACGTCCGTACCCGCCGCACCTGGCTGCACGAAGGCGGCACCACCGCGCTGCTGCTGGACTTCGCCGCGCCCGGCTGGCCACTCCCACCCCCCCTGCCCGCCGGGGGCAGCGTCCGCGCCCGCCTGAGCCCCGCCCCGGGCGCGGTCCCCCAGCGGCACGTCCTGGACGGCGAGGCCACCCGCAGCGCCCCCGCCCCCCTGCCCGTACCCGTCACGCTGGAGGGGCTGCTCGACGCGCACGGCGCCGCCCTGTCCCTGAACCCCTGGCTGGAGCGCACCGCGCACCACCTCGGGCCCGTCACCGTCCACCCGCCCGCGCGGGACGGCGACCCCTGGCGGGCAGGGGACGCACGCGGCAGCCTCCCGCTGGGCGGCAGCGACACGGCCCGCCTCACCCTGCTGGCCCTGGGCGGCGGGCACCCGCAGACCTTCACCGCCGAATGGGACGGGCAGACCCTCACGCCCCTGTGCGCCGGGCAGGACGGCACCCTAAACCCGCTGGATGAATTGGAGCATGACGATGGGTTCTGACCTCCCGGCCCTGCTGAGCGCCGCGCTGATCGGCACCGAACGCGCCCCCCTGCCCACCCCCGGCCCCGACACCACTGGACAGGCCGCCGCGCGCGTCACCCGCGACGACCCGGCAGGCACCCTGCTGGCCCGCGCCGCGCTGCTGACCCTCGCCGCGACCGCCGGACGGCAACCCGACCCGCCCGCCCCGGCCCCCATCCCCGCCCCCACCGACCCGCGCCCGGAAGCCCCGGCCCGCGCCGCGCGGCACCTCCCGCACCTGGGCGGCCCCCTGCTGCACGAGTGGCTGACCCTGTGCCACACGCACGGCTCCCGCGCCCCGGCGCTGTACCTGCCGCGCCTGCTGAGCCTCGCCACGCAGGACCGCAGCCTGCGCGTCCCCCTGGCCCGCGTGCTCGGCGAGCGGGGCCGCTGGCTCGCGCCGCACGCCGGTCACCCAGCCCTGGCGCACGCCGACGCCCCCGACGAACCCACCTGGGCCGCGCTGAGCGACACCGACCGCGACACCCTGCACCGCGTCCTGCGCGACCTCAACCCCGACGCCGCCCGCTACCTGCTGCGCACGCATTTCGACACGGAACGCGCCGCCAGCCGCAAACGCCTCCTGAGCGCCGTGCTGGACACCCTGAATGACGACGACCACACCCTCGAACCCCTGCTGGAGGGTGCCCTGGACGACCGCAGCCCCGACGTGCAGACCCTCGCCCGGCAGGTCCTCCAGCGACTCCCGCGCAGCGCTCTGAACGCCCGACTGGCCGAGGCGCTGCACGACCCCGGCACGCCCCCCAGCCCCCGCGACGGCCTGAGCGGCGGCCCCCAGGCCCGACTCGGCCACGTCCTGCGGCACGCCCACCCGGACGCGCTGCTGCACGCCACGCCCGACGGCCCCCCAGCCCTGATCACCCTGGCGCGCGACCACCACCTGCTCGACGACCTCATCGCGGGCACCCTCACGCACCGGCACCAGCCCCTCGCCCAGGCGCTCCTCCCGCACGCGCCCACCCCCGCCCTGCGCGCCCTCGCCGACCCACACCGCACCCTCCAGAGCGGCCTGCACGACCGCGACCCCGACCTCGCCGCCCTCGCGCACCACCCCACCCCCTGGACGCCCGACGACAGCCACGCCATCCTCACCCTCCTCCAGGACACCCTCCGCCACGTCGACCACCCCTACCAGTGGCCGCAACGCTGGCGCACCCTGCACGACCACGCCTGGCACCTCCACCCCGACACCAGGCCCCCCGCACCCCTGCCACCCGACGCCCCCCACCACGCCCAGAGCGTCTGGCACGACCTGACGAGCACCCTCGACACCCGCAGGCAGATCCGGCACGACTTCAAGGAGCACCCATGACCACGGTGGACTGGACAGCATTGAAGCGCGAAGCCCGGCGTCAGGACACCAGCCCGGAACGACGCCTGGAACTGGCCCACTTCGCTCCCGACCTCGCCAGGGAAGTCGCCAGGGCTCAGAACACCCCGCCCGACGTCCTGGCTACACTTGCTCAGCATCCCGACCTGAGAGTCCGACTCGCTCTGGCCAGCAACCCCAGAACACCACCAACTCTGCTTGCGGCCTTCTGCCGGAGTAGTGATATGGAACTTCTCGTCGCCGTTGCAGGAAACAAGAGCACACCACCGTCCCAACTGGAGACACTCGCCCAGCACCGCAACGCCAGGATTCAGGGGCAGTTGGCCAGCAACCTCTCAACCCCGCTGGACGTCCTGACCATCATCGCCCCCCGCTCCGGCAATCTGACGATCCAGGGCTTGAAGATCCTCGTCGAATACGGTGACAACGCCTCATGTGCCAACCTCGACAAAACGGTCCCAGACCTCATCAAAGGCATGGCTCTCAGCGAACTGATCCCTGCTGGCGCAGCCCGCCGCCTGCTGGATCACCCATCCCCCGAAATCAGGCAGATCCTGCACCGACACGTCGACAAGGTCGCCACGTCCGTACGCGCCCAGATCAAGCAACACCTGATGCAGGAAGGAGCCCACTCATGACCACCCCTGATGCCACCGTCCTGCGCCAGCACGCCGAACAGCAGTACGCGCACGAACTCGCCGCGCTCGCCGCGCACGACACCCGCCCCCGCCCGCCCCGCTGGAACCTCAGCCCGCATGCGGTGCTCACGTACCTGCTCGGCGGTACCCTGCCCGACGGGACCGAGATCACCGCCAAGTACGTCGGGGAGCGCCGCCTCATGGAGATCGCCGTCGCCACGCTCGCCACCGACCGCGCCCTCCTGCTACTCGGCGTGCCCGGCACCGCCAAGAGCTGGGTCAGCGAACACCTCACCGCGGCCATCAGCGGCGACAGCACCCTCCTCATCCAGGGCACCGCGGGCACCGCCGAGGACACCCTCCGCTACGGCTGGAACTACGCCCGCCTCCTCGCCGAAGGGCCCAGCCCCGCCGCCCTCGTCGAAAGCCCGATCCTGCGCGCCATGCGGGATGGCAAGATCGCCCGCCTCGAAGAACTCACCCGCGTGCAGAGCGACGTGCAGGACACCCTCATCACCATCCTGAGCGAAAAGACCCTCCCCGTTCCCGAACTCAACACCGAAATCCAGGCTGTCCAGGGCTTCAACCTCATCGCCACCGCCAACACCCGCGACCGCGGCGTCAACGACCTCTCAAGCGCCCTCAAACGCCGCTTCAACACCGTCATCCTCCCCGTCCCCGACACCCTCGACGACGAAGTCCGCATCGTCACCCAGCGCGCCCAGGCCCTCAGCGCCGCCCTCCAGATCCCCGCCCAGCCCCCCGCCCTCGAAGAAGTCCGCCGGATCGTCACCGTCTTCCGCGAACTCCGCTCCGGCACCACCGAAGACGGCAAAACCCGCCTCAAAACCCCCAGCGGCAGCCTCAGCACCGCCGAAGCCATCAGCGTCGTAGGCCAGAGCCTCAGCCTCGCCGCGCACTTCGGCACCGGGACGCTGACCCCCCACGACATCGCCGCCAGCCTCATCGGCGCCATCATCAAAGACCCCACCCAGGACGCCCTCATCTGGCGTGAATACCTCGAAACCGTCACCAAAAAACGCGACGACTGGAAAGATTTTTATAAGGCCTGCCGGGCGGTGAGCTGAACGGGATGAGCCGTAATCAATTCTATTACTTAGATGCTTTTGGTGCTGAGATTGAGAAAGGTGCTTGCCATGATGGAACCTATTATTTATTTTATGATTCAAACGTTATTATAAATTTAAGTAGAGAGGAGTTGAATCACAAAAATACTAAGATTGATGACATGATAATGTTTATTTCGAGTATAGAAAAGAGTTATGTACAGTATGATACTGCCTGCTTGGAAATGTTTTCAAGAAGCTTTTCTAAATCCTTAGATGAACAAAAAGATGAAATGATAGGATTCGCGATTAAGTTAGAGGGGTGGATGTCGGATCGCGGAATTATTACCGAGAGAAGCAATTTTGTTTCTATGAATGACTATCTTTTGCTTTATAAGTCTGTAAAACACCTTAGGGTTATGCAATTGTGTTTAATGGCGATCACTTTTACGCTAATTGAGAATAGAGATAAAACGCCGTTGGAAAAGTTTGAGCTATTTGCAAAATGGTATGATGATAAGGTCGGCATAAGACTAGTCTTAATAATCCGGCTTGCCATACTGATTTTTACCACATAGATCGGAAAACGGAGCTAAGGGCAATTATTAAAAAGCAAAAACAAGATATACTTAGATCAATTAGATCGTCTTCTTGTGATATGTGGCATATTTATCACTTTTTTTACAGATCCCGCATGGGGGACAATTCAATATATAAAAGCATATTCATAACCGATGATGATATTTTGTCTGATTTTATAAAGGCACTAAATCTAATTGGGATTCACGAAGCAGCTGTTAAAGGTCAATTGGCATTTGAGAGTATTGTGAGAGATCTAGTATCATCGCAGGATGATTTGGATAAAATCACGGATTGGTATTTGAAATCGAGCAGGACGCATGAATCATTGTCAATTTTGAGTCTAAGGAGAGCTGTTGATGCCATGTCTGAGCAGATTTCTGATTTATATGATTTGAAGGGTTTGCCGTGGCAAACTCACAAGATAAAAACCAATGATTGATTCGATTTCCATTTTCCCTATCCGTCATCATGGCCCCGGTTCGGCGCGCAGTCTTGAGCATGCGCTGTCGCAGCTCAATCCGGATGTGGTGCTGGTGGAGGGGCCGTCGGATGCGGATTCCGTGCTGCCGTTCCTGGCGCAGGTGGACATGACGCCGCCCGTGGCGCTGCTGGGGTACGTGAATGATGATCCTTCTCGCGCGGCGTTCTGGCCGTTCGCGGTGTTCAGTCCGGAGTTCGTGGCGTTGCGGTGGGCGGCGCGGGCGGGGGTGGCGGCGCGGTTCGTGGATCTTCCGGCGGGGGTGGTGCTGGCCGGGGAGCGGGACGGGCCGGAGGATGAGTTGCGGGATGATCCGCTGGGGGTGCTGGCGCAGGCGGCGGGTTTCGCGGATTTCGAGCGGTGGTGGGAGTCGCTGGTGGAGGCTCGTCTTTCTCCCTCCCCCCTGGTGGGGGCGGGTGGGGTGGGGGGGCCGCCGGGTGAGGCGGCGTTCGATGTGTTCGCGGCGGTGAATGAGGCGATGCGGGCGGTGCGGGCGGACGCGCTGGCTCCGGTGGGTCGGGAGGCGCAGCGGGAGGCGTTCATGCGGCAGGGCATCCGCGCGGCGTTGAAGGAGGGTTTTGCGCGGGTGGCGGTGGTGTGCGGGGCGTGGCATGCGCCCGCGCTGGACGTGACGGCGTTCCCGGTGAAGGGGGACGCGGCGCTATTGAAGGGCCTGCCGAAGGTGAAGGTGACGCTGACGTGGGTGCCGTGGACGCATGGTCGTCTGAGCGTGGCGAGCGGGTACGGGGCGGGCGTGCGCTCGCCGGGGTACTACGAGCACCTGTTCACGTCGCGCGGCGCGGTCGCGGAGCGGTGGTTCGCGCGGGTGGCGCGGCTGTTGCGCGCGGAGCGGCTGGAGGCGAGCAGCGCGTCGGTGATCGAGGCGACGCGGCTGGCGAACGCGCTGGCGGCGTTGCGGGGCCGGGCGCTGCCGGGCCTGGAGGAGTTGAACGAGGCGGCGCTGAGCGTGTTCGGCTGGGACGGGGACCTGCCCCTGCGGCTGATCGAGGAGCGGCTGGTGGTCGGGGAGGCGCTGGGCGCGGTGCCGGACGGGGTGCTGACGGTGCCGCTGGCGCGGGACGTGGCGCGGCAGCAGAAGAGTTTGCGCTTGAAGGTGCTGCCGGAGAAGCTGGACCTGGAGCTGGACCTGCGTTCGGACAACGATCTGGCGCGCAGCGTGCTGTTTCATCGCCTGAACCTGCTGGGCGTGCCGTGGGCGAAACCGCGTGGGTCGGGTGGCCTGGGCACGTTCCGGGAGGGGTGGCAGGTGCGCTGGCGGCCGGAGTTCAGCGTGCGGCTGGTCGAGGCGAGTCGGCTGGGGCAGACGGTGCGGGACGCGGCGACGGCGTCCGCGCTGGAGGCCGCGCGGGGCGCGGGGACGCTGGCGGAACTGACGGGGCTGCTGGAGGTGCTGCGCCTCGCGGACCTGCCGGGTGCGTTGCCGGTGACGCTCGCGGCGCTGGACGAGCGGTCGGCGCTGGGCGCGGACGTGCCGGACGTGCTGCGGGCGCTGCCGCCCCTGGCGCGACTGGCCCGGTATGGGGACGTGCGTGGGCGCGGCGCGGCGGGCGCGGGTGGGGGAGAGGTGGCGCCGCTGGAGACGTTCCGGGCGCTGCTGACCCGCGCGGCGGTGGGCCTGCCGCTGGCCGGGGTGGGCCTGGGGGACGACGCGGCTGCCGGGGTGCGGGACGCGGTGCGGGGGGCGGACGCGGCCGCGCGCCTGCTGGACGACCCGGACGTGACCGGGGAGTGGCGTGCGGCCCTGCGGCGGGCGGCGGACCGGGTGGACGCGCATCCGCTGCTGCTGGGGGACGCGCTGCGCCGCCTGCGGGACGCGGGCGTGCTGGACGCCGGTCAGGTCGAGGCGCGGCTGGGTCTGGCCCTGAGTGACCCGTCGCCGCTGGCGGTCACGGCGTGGCTGGACGGGTTTCTGGGGGACACCGGGGCGCTGCTGGTGCACGACGCGGGCCTGCTGGCGCTGGTGGACGGCTGGCTGTCGGCCCTGGACGCGGAGGTGTTCCAGAGTGTGCTGCCGCTGCTGCGCCGGGTGTTCGCGCGCTTCGAGGCGCCGGAACGCCGCGCGATCGGCGAGGCGGTGCGCGGGGGGACGCCCGCGTCGCGTCTGGCGCCGGTCGCGGTGGATGACGCGCGGGCGGCGCGGGTCGTTCCGGTCGTGCTGGGGCTGCTGGGGGTATCCCGGGAATGATAAGAAAATGAGTTTCGGTGCCGGGTATCTTGATCGGGTCTTATGCTGACGTCCCGCCTGCGCGCGCTGCTGCTCCCCATGGCCCTGATCTCCGGCGCGGCGTGTTCCCACGCCCAGGCGCGTCCCATGGTGCTCGTGTACCACCAGGTCGGGGCGGGCAGTGGGGCGTCGCTGGGCATCGCGCCGCAGGCCCTGCGGCAGCGGGTCGAGACCCTGCGCCGCCTCGGGTACCGCTTCGTGACCTCCAGCGAGGCCGCGCGCGCCGCCCCGCAGGAGAAGGTGGCCGTCATCCAGTTCGACGACGGCTTCGAGAGCGTGTACCGGCTGGCCTTCCCGGTGCTGCGTGACCTGGGGGTGCCCGGCACGGCGTACGTGATCTGGTCGCGGCTGGATCAGCCGGGCAGCCTGAGCCGCGCGCAGGTGCGTGAACTGCGCGCCGCCGGGTGGGAGATTGGCACGCACTCGCACCGGCACGCGGCGCTGGCCGACCTCGCCCCGGCGGGCCTGCGCCGCGAGCTGAGCGTCCCGGACGGCGAGGCGGCCCGCTGCGTCGCGTACCCGCTGAACCGCCACGACGCGCGGGTACGTCGCGCCGCGAGCGAGCAGGGGCTCTCGTGCGGCGTGGCCGGGGGGCCGCCCGCGCTGGGCCGCCCGGATCCGCTGGCGCTGCCCGCACCGGCCATCACGCCCTGGGACGACACGCTGCTGCCGCTGCGGGCCCGCTGGGGGCTGGACGCCCGCGCGCCGCTGCTGCTGGCCGGGGTGACCGAGCCTGCGCTCGACACCCTGCTGGGTCAGGGGGCGGGCGAGGCCCCGGCGGTCGAGCCGCCCCTGACCTGGAACCCGGCGCATTACGAACTGCTGGGCAACGGGCTGATCAGCGTCGCGTGGCGCGGCGAGCGTGAGACGCGGCTGGCGTGGCGCGAGGGCCGCTGGAGTGTGAACGCCGCCGCGCGCCGCGGGGTGGGCCGCGTGGACGGCGCGTACACCGGGGGCAGCGTGGCGTTCAACGTCGCGCCGGTCACGCTGGCGGCCGGGTGGGACGGCAGCGGGCCGCTGCTGGGCGGCGCGCTGGCGCTGGGCGGGTACGGGGAGGTCTGGGCGCGGACCAGTCGCCTGAACGGCGCGTGGACCTGGGGGGCGGGTCTGACCGTCATTCCGGTGGATTACGTGCAGGTCAGTGCCGCGCGGGACGTGACCGGCACGCAGCTGGGCCTGCGGGCCGCGCTGCCCTGGCAGGACGGCGAGGGCCGCCCGCTGCGGCTGGGGGGCGGGTACCGCTGGGGCGAGGGGGCCGGGCCGTTCGCGGAGCTGGAGTACCGGGTGGGCAGTTACAGCCTCACCGCCGAGGTGAGCGGCGCGGGCCGGTTCGGCGTGAAGTTCACGTCCGTCTGGTAAGCAGGTGGGCAGAGGGAGGGGAGCGATGACCACAGAGGAACGCACGCGCCGCTGGCGGCTGGTGCTGGGCGGCGGGGACGCCGACGGGCTGGCCGCGCAGGAGGGGACCGAGGTGCCCCTCACGCTGGAGGACCGCCGGATGGACGCCGCGCTGGCCGGGCTGTACGACCCGCCCGAGGGCGAGCGGCGGGGTGGGCTGGGGGGGAGTGCGCCGCGCGTGGCGCGCTGGCTGGCGGACCTGCGCGAGTTCTTCCCGTCCGACGTGGTGCGCGTGATGCAGGCGGACGCGATCGAGCGGCTGGACCTGCAGCAGCTGCTGTTCGAGCCGGAGATGCTGGACGGCGTGGAGCCGGACGTGCATCTGGTGGCGACGCTGGTGTCCCTGAAGGGCGTGATGCCGCCGTCGGCGCGGGACGCGGCCCGTTCGGTGGTGCGGCGCGTGGTGGACGACCTGACGCGCCGCCTGGAGGAACCGACCCGCGCGGCGGTGACCGGGAGTCTCAGTCGCGCGCAGCGGACGCGCCGTCCGAAGGCCGCGGAGATCGACTGGCCGGGCACGATCCGCGCGAACCTGCGCACGTACCGGCCGGAACTGGGCACCCTCGTCCCTGAGCGGCTCATTGGGCATGGTCGGCGGCGGCGGAGCCTGCGGGACGTGGTGCTGTGCGTGGACCAGTCGGGCAGCATGGCGGGCAGCGTCGTGTACGCCGGGGTGTTCGGCGCGGTCCTGGCGAGCCTCCCGGCGCTGAGCACGCGCGTGGTGGCGTTCGACACGGCGGTCGCGGACCTGACCGAGCACCTGGGCGACCCGGTGGAGTTGCTGTACGGGCTGCAACTGGGCGGCGGGACGGATATCAACCGGGCGCTGGCGTACTGCCAGGGCGTGATCGAGCGGCCCGAGCAGACGGTCCTCGTGCTGCTCAGCGACCTGTTCGAGGGCGGTAACGAACGCGAGATGCTCGCCCGGGCCCGCGCGCTGCGCGAGAGCGGCGTGCTGGTCGTGGCGCTGCTGGCCCTGTCGGACGACGGCGCGCCCAGCTTCGATCACGGCGTGGCGCGCGCCCTGGCGAGCCTGGACATCCCGGCGTTCGCGTGCACGCCGGATCACTTCCCGGGCCTGCTGGCCGCCGCGCTGCGCGGGGACGATCCGGGCGCGTGGGCGGGCGATCAGGGACTTGTGGTCCGGGGGAGCGGCGTAGGGTAACCGTATGACGCAGCGTCTGGTGGTCGCGGGTGGCAGCGGGTTCCTGGGTCGGGCGGTGGCGCGGCACTTCACGGCGCTGGGGTGGGAGGTCGTGATCCTGTCGCGGTCCTGCCCGGCCGTGCCCACTCCCGGGCGCTGGGTGGCGTGGGACGCGCTGCGGCAGGGCGAGTGGGTGCGGGAACTGGACGGTGCGTCGGCCCTGCTGAACCTGGCGGGGCGCACCGTGAACTGCCGGTACAGCGCGGCGAACATGCTGGAGATCTACACGTCCCGCCTGGACAGCACCCGCGCGCTGGGCCGCGCCCTGGCCAGCGTGGACCGCCCGCCGCGCGCATGGCTGAACAGTTCCACGGCGACCATCTACCGGGACGCCCGCGACCACCCGCAGGACGAGCTGGGCGGGGAGCTGGGCACGGGCTTCAGCGTGGATGTCGCCCGCCGCTGGGAGGCCGCGCTGATGGAGGAAGCCCTGCCGCACACGCGGCGCGTGGCGCTGCGCACCGCGATGGTGTACGGCGTGGGCGCCGGGGGCATCATGGAGACGACCGACCGCGTGGTGCGGCTGGGCGCGGCGGGCGCCATGGCCGGTGGGGGGCAGATGGTGTCGTGGCTTCACGAGCGGGACTTCTGCCGCGCCGCGCAGTTCCTGATCGACTCGCCGCCCGAATCGGCGCTCGAAGGACCGGTGAACGTCACCGCGCCGCAGCCCCTCCCGAACGCCGCGTTCCTGCGCGCGTACCGCGACGCGTGGGGCGTGCCCTTCGGCGTGCCGTCCACCGCCGCGCTGATCGGCCTGGGCGCCGCCGTGATGGACTCGGAGGCGGAACTGCTCCTCAAGAGCCGCTGGGTGGTGCCCACGCGCCTGCTGGACGCGGGCTTCACCTTCGAGCACCCCGCGTGGCCGCAGGCGATCCGGAATCTGGTCGCGCAGGCCCGCCGGGAGGGGCACGCCGGACACTGACCAGCACGGGCGGTCTTCACGTCGCCTGTGGGCGCGGCGTTCAGAAGCCTGTCAGCCGCGCGCGCCTATGGTGGGGGCAGGAGGCAACCCGCCCGTGGATCACCCTGCCCTGCCCGTGCCCGCCACCCGCGCCGACGTGGACCGCCTGAACGACGAGGCGGACGCGGTGCTCATGACGTCCATGCAGCGGTCGCGGGAACTGGCCGGTGAGGCCCTGACGCTCGCCTCTCGCCTCGCGTACGAGGCCGGGGAGGCCCGAGCGCGGATGCTGTGCGGGTACGGGCACTACTTCCTGTCCGAGTACCCCGAGGCGCTGCGGCTGTTCGATCAGAGCGAGGCGCTCGCCGCGCGGATCGGGGCGCTCGCCACGCAGACGCGCGCCGTGAACGGTCAGGCGATCATCCTGGTCACGCAGGGGCAGTACGGGGCGGGCATGGACCGGCACCTGCACTGCCTGCAGCTGGGGCAGGCGAGCGGGGACCGGGTGGCGCAGGCGCGGTCCCTGAACAACATCGGGAACCTGTACCTGGACCTGCGGGATTTCGACACGGCGCTCGCGTACCATCAGGACGCTCTGGCGCTGGCCCGCGACCTCGGGCATGACCTGATGGTGTCCAGCGCGTCCATCAATGCCGCGCTGGATTTCACTTATCTGGGCCGGTTCGCGGAGGCGCTGGCGCTGAACCGCGCGACGCTGGCGGGCGCGCAGGCGCGCGGGTACCGGCAGCACGAGTTCCTGCTGCGCGCGAACATGGCCGCGAGCCTGCTGGGCCTGGACCGCCCGGCCGAGGCGCTCGCGGAGGCCGGACGGGCGGTGCGCGGCAGCGAGGATCTCGGGGACCGGGAGAACCTGTGCGACGCGCTGGTGATGCAGGGCCGGGCGCTGCGGGCCCTGCGTGACCCGCAGGCCCGCGCGGTGCTGGAGCGCGCCGCGGCCCTCGCGGACGAGCTGGGCGTGAGTTTCCGGCAGACCGAGGCGCACCAGGAACTCTCGGGGCTGCTGGAAGCGCACGGGGACGCCGTGGGGGCGCTGCGGCACGCGCGGCTCGCCGCCGAGCTGGACCGCGAGGCGCTGACCGAGGCGCTGCGGCGCCGCACGGAGGTCACGGCGGCGCAGATCAAGCTGGAGCAGGTGTCGCACCGGGCCGAGCAGGAACGGCGGCGCAGCGCCGAGCTGACCACCGCGAACGTGGCGCTGCAGGAGGCCCAGGCGCAGCTGGCGCATCAGGCGCGGCACGACGCGCTGACGGGTCTGATCAATCGCGCGGCGTTCGAGGCGGAACTGCACGTGTCGGTGCAGGGCAGCGCGCCGGTGGGGGTGCTGTTCATCGACCTGGATCACTTCAAGCAGGTGAACGACACGCTGGGGCACGACATGGGGGACGTGCTGCTGGTGCAGGTGGCCGAGCGGTTGCGGCGCGCGGTGCGCGACGGGGACCTCGTGGCGCGGCAGGGCGGGGACGAGTTCACGGTGCTGCTGCGCGGCGTGCGCTCGCACGAGGAGGCGGAACTGGCGGCCGGGCGGCTGCTGCGTTCACTGTCGGCGCCGGTGGTGCTGGCGGGGCGCGAGTGGACGGTCACGGCGTCCATCGGGGTGGCGGTCTTCCCGGAGGACGGGCGGGACGTGCGGACGCTGCAGAAGAACGCGGACCTCGCGATGTACGAGGCCAAGCAGGACCGGCACGCGGTGCGGCGCTTCCACGCGGACCTGAGTGCCGCGGCGCTGGAGCGCGTGGAGCTGGAGCAGGCGCTGCGGGCGGCGCTGGACCGCGCGGAGTTCTGCCTGCACTACCAGCCGATCGTGGACGCCGCGACGGGTGAGGTGCGGGCGCTGGAGGCGCTGGTGCGCTGGCGGCACCCGCAGCTGGGGCTGGTCCCGCCCGGGCGGTTCATTCCGCTCATGGAGGGCACGGACCTGATCGTGCCGCTGGGTGCGTGGGTGCTGCGCGAGGCCGCGCGGCAGTTGCAGGTGTGGCGCCGCGAGCGGCCCACGCTGCGTGTGTCGGTGAACGTCGCGCCGCGTCAGCTGGCGCAGCCGGGTTTCGCGGAGGTGGTGCAGGCGGCGCTGGACGAGTTCGGCCTGGACCCGCAGGCCCTGATCCTGGAGGTGACCGAGGGCGCGGTGCTCGGCCAGGACGGCGAGGCGCACGTGTCGCGCGTGGCGGAACTGGGCCTGCCGCTCGCGCTGGACGATTTCGGTACCGGGTACTCCAGCATCAGTCGCCTGCACCGCCTCCCGGCCCGCTGGCTGAAGATCGACCGGTCGCTGATTCAGGATCAGGACGCCCCGCCGCCCGCGCGGTCGTCCCGGCCGATCGTGCGGGCGCTGATCACCTTCGCCCACGAGGCCGGGGTGCAGGTCGTCGCCGAGGGTGTCGAGCGGCCCGAGCAGTGGCGGGACCTGCGCGAATGGGGCTGCGACCTGATCCAGGGGTACTTCGTGTCCCGCCCGGCCGCCCCGGACGATCTGGTGTGGGGGCCCTGGCCGCTATCGTCAATCCAGGCGGACTGACCAGCCGGCCGGCGTGACCTGGATGGCATCCCCGGGCAGGTCGAGGGTCAGGGTGGGCGTGCGGATCCGCCAGCGTCCCCCGTGGGCCGTGGGTGCGGGCAGGCCGCGCAGCGTCACCTCGTGCACGTCGAACAGGTCCGGGCCGCGCGTCAGGACGGGATGGCCGACCGTGAGCAGTTCCGCATCGGGGCCGCGCACCTGAACGTGCCGGGCGTGCAGGAACATCCCCGGTCCCACGGCGTGCAGGTTCATCGGGTCGAACCCGCCGAGCCGCAGACGGCCGGGGCTGCTCAGGTGCAGCGCGGGGCCGGGCTGGGCATGGAAGGCCGCCAGTCGGGCGCTCAGATCCGCGTCGTGCGCGTCGGCCGCAGCCTGCGCGGCGCCTTCCAGGTCCGGGTGGGGCGCGGCGGGCAGGGGAGACCCGACCTGTCCGGTCAGCAGGTCGGCCAGAGGGTGCCCGGCCAGTACCTCGCCGGTCCATGGGGTGCCGGTCCGGTCGAGCAGGTGCGCCAGGGCCGCGCCGCTGCGGTAACTCCAGAAGCGCGGGGTCTGCTGGGGTGCCCCGTCCGGGTCGAGGTCCGGGTACTCACTCAGGAAGCGCGTCTCGACGTACTGGGCGAGGCCCTCGGTGGTCTCCATGCGCGTCTCGAACGTGCGGTGGGCCGCGTCCAGCTGCGCGTGCCGCCGGGAGCGCCAGTGCAGGGTGTGCCGCGCCGGGGTCGCCCAGTCCCCCGCTCCTGCTCGCAGGGCCACTCGCAGCCAGTGGGTCTCCTCGGCGCGGGCGTGGCGGACCTCCGCCCCGGCGGGGTAGGTCAAGGCGGCCAGTTCGGGGGCGGGCCACGCGGGGGACGGCGTGGCGCCCTGGTACACGTGGAAGGCCTCGTGGATCAGCGTGGCGGCCAGCGTCCGCGCCGCCTGATCGGGGTCGCCGGGCAGGGACAGGTCAGGCAGCAGCACGCCCGCCGCGCCCAGGCCGCCCGGCAGGGTGACGGCGGTGTGCGCGCTCAGCGCCGGGTGGCGGCCCGGCCACACCCACGCTCCGTCCACGTGGGTCCAGCCGTCCTCACCCGGATCGGCGTGGTTCAGCCACGTGCGCGTGCCGTCGAAGGTCAGCAGCGGCGTGCGCTGCGGCGCGAAGCCGGGCCAGAGGGCAGGGGCCCGGGCGATCAGGGTCAGGGCGCCGGTCAGCGCGGCGGGCGGGTGCATGCCGTCAGCGTGACACGCGGTGGGGCGGGGGCGCGGCTCAGGTGCCGGCCCCCACGGTGGCGGGTGGTCCGGTCAGGCGGCCCTGGGCGCTCTGGCGCCGACCGGTGGCGGGGGTCAGGGTCCCGGCGCGGCCCAGGCCGAAGGGGGGCATGTCCACGTACATGGTCTCGTACGCGCCGGGCTGGATCAGGTAGGTCTCGTGCCAGATGCCGACCGCGCCCGGATGGCGCTGCGCGGCCTGGTTGAAGGCGCGCCACGCGGGCAGGTGGGCGTGGTCGCGGGCGTGCGCGTAGGCGTGCAGGTGCTCGGCGCTGCGCCAGTACTGGATCAGGGTGCCGCCGTGGGTCTGACCGCCCAGCAGGCCCAGTTCTGGGTGGGCCTGGAGTTCGCGCAGCATGCGCGGCATGGCGCGGAACACCGGCAGCCACGCGGGGACGTTCCAGGGCTGGTTCACGCGGGCGCCGATCAGGAACACGGCGAAAGGTCCGTCCAGTTCGGCGGTCAGGCGGCTGGGGGGGAGCTGCGGGGTCGCGCTGCGGGTCATGACGCCTCCTGACCGTCCAGATCAAATAGTCCATTCTGGACGGTCTGATCCGATGGTACGCTCCGGGTATGCCGGACGCAACCCTGGGCCCCTCCGCGTTCATCGTGCTGGGCTTCCTGAACCACGCGGGACCCGCCACCGCCTACGACCTCAAACGCTGGGCGGACGACTCGGTGGGCTTCTTCTGGACCTTCCCACGCTCGCAGCTGTACGCCGAACCGCAGCGCCTCGTCACACTGGGCCTGCTTACCGAGACGCAGGAGGATTCAGGGCGTCGCCGCCGCCTGTATTCGGTCACCGACGCGGGCCGCGCCGCGCTGGAGGGGTGGCGGCGCAGCCCTGCCGGGATGCCCGAACTGCGCGACCCGGGCCTGCTGCGGATGTTCTTCACGCCTGAAGACGATCACGCCGCCCTGCGCGACCTGGCCGCCGGGCAGCTGCGCCAGCATCAGGAGCGGCTGGACACCTACCACGCCATGATGCAGGCCGACCCCTGCCAATTGCCCGACCGACCTCCGTTCACGCGCACCCTGCGGATGGGTGAACTGTACGAGCAGGCCTGCCTGACCTTCTGGCAGGAGGTCCTCGATGCCCTACGTCCCGAATAGACGAACGCTTCTGGGGCCACTGGTGAACTCGCCCGGCCGACGCCCGCTGCGGCCTTGCCGTTCCGTGAGGGGTCATGATACCTTTACGTTTGGCTTGTATCAGGCCTGGAGGTTGCGTGGCGAGACGAAAGATGCCGGAACAGCGGGAAAAGCGTAAGAAGGAAGAGTCCGATACCGTGCGGGCCGAGGGCGTGGTCGAAGAGGCGCTGCCGAACACCACGTTCCGCGTGAAGCTCGATACCGGGCACGACATCCTGGCTTACATCAGCGGCAAGATGCGGATCCATTACATCCGCATCCTGCCCGGGGACCGTGTGGTTCTGGAAATCAGTCCCTACGACACGACGCGCGGACGCATCGTCTACCGCAAGTAAAACCCGGGCCGAAGTACCCAACAGATTCCCCGCCCGCAGAGGTGGGAGGGGGGTCGAGCGCTGCCAGCCGCGCACCCATGATGGGGCGCGCGGCGCGGCGGCGCGAGGAGGAAGCAATGAAAGTTCGTAGCAGTGTCAAAAAGATGTGCGACAACTGCAAAGTGATCCGCCGCCATGGTCGCGTGCTGGTCATTTGCTCCAACGTCAAGCACAAGCAGAGGCAGGGTTAATCATGGCGCGTATTGCTGGCGTTGACCTGCCCCGCGAAAAGCGCGTCGAAATCGCGCTCACCTACATCTACGGCATCGGCCTGACCCGCAGCAAAGAAGTTCTGGAACGCACCGGCATCAACCCGGACACCCGCGTCAAGAACCTCAGCGAAGGCGAGCAGAGCACCCTGCGTGAAGCCATCGAGAAGACCTACAAGGTCGAAGGTGACCTCCGCAGCGAAGTCGGCCAGAACATCAAGCGCCTGATGGACATCGGCGCCTACCGCGGCCTGCGTCACCGCCGCGGTCTGCCCGTGCGCGGCCAGCGCACCAAGACGAACGCGCGCACCCGCAAGGGCCCCCGCAAGACCGTCGCCGGCAAGAAAAAGGCCACGAGGAAGTAAGCCATGGCGAAGAGCACCAAAGGCAAGACCCCGCGCCGCGCCCGGCGCAACATCAGCGCTGGCCGCGCGTACGTGCACGCCAGCTACAACAACACCATCGTCACCATCACCGACCTCGACGGCAACAGCGTTGCCTGGAGCAGCGGCGGGACGATCGGCTACAAGGGCAGCAAGAAGGGCACCCCCTACGCCGCCCAGCTGGCCGCCGCTGACGCCGTCAAGAAGGCCCAGCAGACCTTCGGCATGAACATTGTCGACGTGATCGTGCGCGGCAGCGGCTCCGGCCGCGAGCAGGCCATCCGCGCCATCCAGGCGTCGGGCATCGAAGTGAAGTCCATCATGGACGACACCCCCGTGCCGCACAACGGCTGCCGCCCCAAGAAGAAGTTCCGCGCCTAACGCGCACGCGCGCGCCCACCTGCCCCGCCTCCACCGTCCCACGTGACGTAAGCCCCACCACAGGCAACGGAGGCGGGCAACAGAGGGCCGCAGACCCGGCCTCCCCCCAGGGGAAGCGCCGCAAGGAGAGTAAGACATGGGTCGTTTCCGTGGATCGATTACCAAACTCAGCCGCCGCGAAGGCATCAACCTCGCGGAGACCGAAAAAGTCCAGAAGTACCTGGACAAGCGCCCCTACGCGCCCGGCCAGCACGGCCAGCGCCGTGGCCGCGGCCGCCCCAGCGACTACAGCGTGCGTCTGCGCGAAAAGCAGAAACTCGCCCGTCTGTACGGCATCGGGGAAAAGCAGTTCCGTAACCTCTTCGAGGAAGCGGCCAACGTTCCCGGCGTGACCGGCACCGTGTTCCTGCAGCTGCTCGAACGCCGCCTAGACAACGTCGTCTTCCGCATGGGCTTCGCGAGCACCCGCCGCCAGGCCCGCCAGTTCGTCGGCCACGGCCACATCCTGGTCAACGGCAAGAAGGTCGACATCGCCAGCTACCGCGTCAAGATCGGCGACGAGATCAGCGTGTCCGACCTGGGCCGCAAGATCGGCTTCATCCAGGAAAACATGGAAGCGCAGAAGCGCCGCCGCGTGAGCCCCTGGGTCGAACTGGACGCCGAGAACTTCAAGGGCACCTTCTCCCGCCTCCCCGCGCGTGAAGACCTCGCCCTGCCCATCAACGAGAACTTCATCATCGAGTACTACTCGCGCTAAACCAGGAGGCCCCAGTGGATCAAAAGCGCCCTCAACTCAAAGCCCGCGTGGACGGCGACTACGGCGAGTTCGTCCTGGAACCGCTCACCCGCGGCTACGGCGTCACCATCGGGAACCCCATCCGGCGCATCCTGATGTCCTCCATCCCCGGTACCGCCGTCACCAGCGTGTACATCGAGGACGTCCTGCATGAGTTCTCCACCATTCCCGGCGTCAAGGAAGACGTCATCCAGATCATCCTGAACCTCAAGGAACTCGTGGTGAAATTCCACGCGACCGGCCCCAAGACCCTCACCCTGCGCGCGCAGGGCGAAGGCGTCGTCAAGGCCAGCGCCTTCGAGGTCCCCAGCGACGCCGAGATCGTCAACCCTGACCTGGTCATCGCCAACCTCGCCGAGGACGGCAAACTGGTTATGGAAGTGCGCATCGAGGAAGGCGAAGGCTACGTCCCCGCGGACAAGCACGCCACCAAAGACCGCATCAACTCGATCCCCGTCGACGCGATGTTCTCCCCCGTGCGCCGCGTGGCGTACCACGTCGAGAACACCCGCGTGGGCCAGCAGACTGACCTGGACCGCCTGATCCTGCGCGTCTGGACCGACGGCAGCACCAGCCCCCAGGACACCCTGGACAAGGCTGTTGAGATCCTGCGTGAGGAACTCACGGTGTTCGGCAACGTGGAGACCCTCCCCGCCGCCGCCCCCGAGTACCAGCAGCCCGTCTACACCCCCGCGCCCACCGCGCCGAACGTGTACGACCTGCCGCCCAGCACCGCCAGCCTGAACCTGAACCCCGGCGACTACCCCGCCGAGATGGACTCCCCCCGCGTGACCCTCGAGGGTCTGGGCCTCACCACCCGCGTGCTGCACTCCCTGAAGGAAGAAGGCATCGACAGCGTGGACGCCCTGTGCGCCCTGTCCGACCGCGACCTGAAAAAGGTCCCCGGCATCGGCGAGCGCAGCCTCGACGAGATCAAGCAGCAACTCGCCCAGTTCGGCCTCGCCCTGCGCGACTGAGCCGACTGAACCCCAAGGAGACACACCATGCGTCACGGTAAAGCCGGTCGCAAGCTCAACCGCAACAGCAGCGCCCGCACCGCCCTGGCCCGCGCCCAGGCGACGGCCCTGCTGCGCGAGGGCCGCATCCAGACGACCCTCACGAAGGCCAAAGAGCTTCGCCCCTTCGTCGAGAAACTGATCACCACCGCCAAGGGCGGCGATCTGCACGCCCGCCGCCTCGTCGCCCAGGACATCCACGACAACGCCGTGCTGCGTAAAGTCATGGACGAAGTGGCCCCCAAGTACGCCGAGCGTCCCGGTGGCTACACCCGCATCCTGCGCGTCGGCACCCGCCGCGGTGACGGCGTCACCATGGCCCTCATCGAACTGGTCTGACCCCAGACCCCCGTGCCCGCCCCCACCCACCGGTGAGGGCGGGCACACCCATTGGCTGTCATGGCAGAATTCAGGAGTATTGAAGGCTCCCTTCGATACTCCTGAACGAGCAGAGCGAGCACCTGAAAAAGACAGCGGTTGGAAGTGGAATTGAGGGGCGTGCCCCTGGCCCCTCAATGAAACTGAACACCGCTGTCAGGAACCTGCCAGAGCACGCATGCTGAGATGACCCATGACCGACCGACCCGACCCGGCGCGCCCGACGCTGGATCACGCCTCGTGGAGCCGTCACCAGTACCACCGGATGATCCTCCCGGGCGGCGTCGTCGCCTTCGCGGCGCCGCTGTGGCTGCACCACCAGCAGCCGTTCCTGGCGCCCTTCGACCAGCAGGTGCTCCCGCTGATGCTCGCCACGTACGTGCTGCTCACCGCGCTGAGCTGGCTGTCCCTGCCGCTCTTCTGGCTGGAATGCGCGATCATCGTGCAACTGGACGGCTTCGTCACGTGGCGCGTCGGTGCGGTGCTGTTCACCCCCGACCTGGACGCCCGCGCGGCGCAACTGGCCGCCACCCTCCCGTGGGTGATCGTGGCGCTGCTGATCACCAGCTGGGTGGTGCCCGAACGCGCCAGCCTGTCCGTGAACGGCATCGTCGTGGGCGCCATCGCCCTGCTCGGCGTCGCCTGGTGGCCCGCCCCACCCTGGACCGCCGAGCAGGTGCAGCTCATGAACGTCCTGCTGCAACTCCTGATGGCCGCCGCGACCGTTATCGTCGCGCAGACCGTCGTGCTGCGCCGCCACCACCTGATCAGCGTCCGCGCCCGCCAGGCCCTCCAGGAGGCCCACACCGACGTCCTGACCGGTCTGCCCAACCGCCGCGCGCTGCTGCACGCCCTGGAGGAACACGCCCACGACCAGCGGGGCGGCCTGCTCGCCGTGGGCCTGCTGGACGTGGATCACTTCAAGCTCATCAACGACCGGCACGGGCACGCCACCGGGGACGAGGTGCTGCGCCGGCTGGCCGTGCACCTGCGCAGCCACCAGCACGCGCAGCAGGCCGGTGTCGTGGGCCGCTACGGCGGCGAGGAATTCCTGCTGATCCTGCGCGTCCCCGACCCCAGCAGCGCCCACGACGCCTGCGAACGCCTGCGCCGCCGCCTCGCGAACGAACCGCTGCACGGCCTGAACGTTACCGTCAGCGTCGGCCTGGTCGTCACAGCGGTTTTCAGTTCCATTGAAGGGCCAACAGCACGCCCTTCAATTCCACTTCCAACCGCTGCTGAGGACGGCTACTCGCTTCGCTCGTTTCAGGTGTGTTGAGGGGTTTCCTCAGCACACCTGAACACCGCTGTCAGTCCTGTCCCCGCCCACATTCCCACCCTGCTCGACGCGGCCGACGAGGCCCTGTACCACGCGAAGAACACCGGGCGTAACCGCGTCCACCGCGCCGACCTCGACCCGGGCGGACTCACCACGATCTGAACGGCGTCGACCTGAACGGCGTGAGGGGGACGGGCCACGCTGCCCCGTCCCCCTCACCCACCGATGTGGCCGGTCAGGGCCCGTCGGTGTACACGCGACTGGGGTAGTAGTACCGCTGCAGCATCAGCTTCCCCAGCGCCACGAGCGGCACCGCCAGCAGCGCCCCGGCGAAGCCCAGCAGCGACGCCCCGATCAGGATGGCGACGAGCACCGTGATCGGATGCAGGTCCGTCGTGCGGCTCAGGATGTACGGACTGAGGAAGTTCCCCTCGATCTGGTTGGCCGCCACGAACACCACGATCACCGCCACGATCTTCAGCAGCGCGCCCGGCAGCGTCAGCGCCAGCAGGATCGCCGGGGTCGCGCCGATGATCGGCCCCAGGTACGGCACGATATTGAACGCCCCCGCCAGGAACCCGATCGCGGCGGCACTGGGAATCCCCACGATGGTCAGGCCCAGCCACACGAACACCCCGATGAACGACGCGATCAGCAGCTGCCCGCGCACGTACCCGCCGACCGCCGTGCCGACCAGATCGCTGAACTCCATGACGCGCGGCTGCCACGGGCGCGGGAACACGTTCAGCAGCGCGGCGTTCACGCGGCTGTAGTCGATCATCAGGTAGATGCTCATCAGCAGGATCAGCAGCACCTGCCCGACCACCCCGCCGATCGACACGAGGCTGTTCAGCAGCGTCCCGGTCGAGGACAGCGCGTTCTGCAGGATCGGGACGATGTTCTGCCCGAAGTTCTGCACGTAGTCCTGTGCGGCCGTGATCAGCCGCTCGCGGGAGTTGTCCAGGCCCGGCACACCCCGCGCCGACAGCCAGGACGTCATGCGGTCCAGCACGTCCCCCAGCGACCCGATCTGAGCCGGCAGTTTCTGGATCAGCGTGATCAGCTGCCCCGACACGGTCGCCAGCAGCAGCCCCGCCAGGCTCAGCAGGCCCGCGAAGATCAGCACCACGAAGAACACACCCAGCCCGCGCCGCACCCGGCCCCGCTCCAGCCAGTTCAGCAGCGGATTGGCCAGGTACGCGATCAGGAACGCCACCGTGAAACTGACCAGCACCGTCCGGATCTGCCCCACGAACCGCCACGCGACGTAAATGGCCAGCAGGAACACCAGCGCCCGCACCCACGGGCTGCGCCACACGTACTGAAAGGCGTTCAGGCGGGTGGGATCACCGGGAGACGACTGAGGACGGGGCGTGGGGGAAGGTCGGGGCACGTCCACACTCTAGCGGGCCGCGCCCCCGACCACGCACAGGGTCTGCGTTTCAGGCTCGCCGCACCTGCCCATGGCGTCCCGGGCGTGCAGCCGCATGGCCACCCGCGGCCTTGCTCACTCTGCTCGATTCACACGGGAGCGGAGGGTGTCCTCACACCCTCAGAAGGTGCGGGTCACGACCTGACCGGACTGCCCCAGGGGCGCGCTGGGCCCGCCGCTGACGCTGACGCTGACCGCCGCGGCATTCCCGGTGCGGATGGTCACGCCCTTCGGAAAGGCCTTCACGGTCCCGGCCGGAGGGGTGCCCTCGAACACGATGCGGCCCGCGGCGTCCGTCACGCGCGTCCATGACGGGCCGCTGTACGTGACCTTCACGCCGCTCGCAGGGGTCTGCGTGGGCTTCGGCGCTGCCGCCGCGCTGCCTGCCGCCTTGGCGCCGGTCCCGGTGCGCGGGGGAGTGGCGGGACGGGCCGCGTCGGTCAGGACGCTGGCCTTCCCGCTGGGATTGAGAGTCACGCGCAGGTCGCGGCTGCGGCTCACGTCCACCGCCTGCCGCAGCGGCTCACGACCCGCGAGTTCCACGCGCAGTTCCGCCTGCCGCCGGGCGTCCACCGGGAACGCCAGGACCGGCGCGGTCCCCAGGTCGCGGTTGTCGAGGTACACCCGCGCGCCGGGCGGCGTGACCTTCACCGTCAGGCGGACCGTCTGTACGGCCTGGGGCGTGGTCGCCGCGCCCGCCGTGCCGCTGCCCGTCCCGGCCGCCCCCGCCGCTGCCGCGCCCGCCGCGGGGGTGACGGCCGTCTGGGGACTGCCCCCGCCGCGTGTGAACTGGTACGCGGCCGCCCCGGCGATCAGCAGGGCGCCGACGGCCAGGGCGGCCCACAGCGCGCCGGGGCGCCGGGCGGGCCGGACCGGCGCGGTGACGCGGGTCGCGGCGGACGACCCGGCGGGGGCCGGGAGTGCCCGGTCGAAGTCACTCAGGAGCGGCTGCGGGTCCAGGCCCAGTTCCCGCGCGTAGCGGGTCAGGTACGAGCGGGCGAAGGTCCGTTCGGGCAGCGCGGCCAGGTTGCCGTCCTCCAGCGCCCGCAGGTAATCCCCGCGGATCTTGGTGCGCAGGGCGACGTCCTGCGTGCTGAGACCCAGCCCCTCGCGGGCCTGTCGAAGGGCGGCTCCAAAGCTCGTCACGGTACTGTCCAGAGTAGCGCATCCGTCCGGCGCGCGCGGCGCGCTGCTGTGCCCCGCCGGGCCCACGCAGCAGACACCGGGGCGCCGCGTAGCGTCCCCGGTGTCCGAAGTCTGACGTCTGCTGCCGTGTGGGTGTTGTACGGGTTTCGTCCGTTCCGTCGACAACCTGGAACTTCACCATGTTGCCAACTCCACGCCCGGACCCCGTTACGCTCCTCCTCGCTCCGCTCGGGTTGAAAGATTGTGTCAACCTTTCAACCGGAGTTCGTATCAGCCGTCGTAGGTCTGGCCCAGCGCCTTGGGCGCGCGGCTGCGGCCCGTGAAGATCAGCGCCAGGATCGTGATCAGGTACGGCAGGGCCTGCACCAGCGTGCTCGGCAGGAGGTTGGTGCCGCCCAGCGCGATGCTCAGGGCCTGCAGCAGGCCGAACAGCAGCGTGGCGCCCAGCACGCCCAGCGGTTTCCACTGCCCGAAGATCAGCGCGGCCAGCGCGATGAAGCCCGCGCCGGCGCTGATGTTGCGCACGTACGAGTCGAGGTTCCCGATGCTCAGGAACGCCCCGGCGGTGCCGGCCAGCACGCCGGACATGATCACGGCGCTGTAGCGCATGCGGCGCACGTTCACGCCCATGCTGGCCGCCGCGCCCGGCTGCTCACCGGTGGCGCGCAGGCGCAGGCCGTACGGCGTGCGGTACATCACGTACCACGTGATCGCCACGGCCAGGAACGCGAAGAACACCGGCGGCGAGAAGCGCAGTTCGCCCGCGCCCCACAGCGGCAGCGCGTACTCGACCTTGGGGCTCTCGTTGGACACGCCGTACAGCGCGGTCAGGACCACGGCAGGTACGCCGGTGGCGAGCAGGTTGATGGCCGTGCCGCTGATCACCTGATCGGCGCGGTACTTGATGCTCAGGACCGCGTGAATCCAGGCGATCAGGCCGCCGACCAGCATCCCGGCCAGCCAGCCCACCCACGGGGCGGCCGCGCCGAGGCTGGGGGTCAGCAGGTGCGTGCTGACGGCGGCGGACAGCGCCCCGAAGATGATCAGGCCTTCCAGGGCGATGTTCACGACGCCGCTGCGTTCGCTGAACAGGCCGCCCAGCGCGGTCAGCAGCAGCGGCACGACGCTGCGGATGAAGGTGGCGAGGAACGCCGTGGTGAAGATCTGTGCGATGAGGCCGTCCATTATTTGCCTTCCCGGGTGATGTCCTCGCTGGCCTGGGCCACGTTCGGCTGCGGGGTGAGGGTCTTGGTGACGTCAGCGGCGGCCGGCGTCTCGTGGCGGTCCGCGGCGGCGGCCAGGGCGGGCGGTGGGGGAGAGGTGACGCGGCGGCTCAGGAAGCCCCCGGCGGCGATGAACAGCACGATCAGTGCCTTGAGCACCGTCACGATGTCGCTGTTCACTTTGGAGAGCTTGGTGGTCACGCTGACCGCGCCGGTGTCGATGGTGCCGAACAGTACGCTGGACGCCACCACGCCCGCCGGGGTGCTCTGGCCCATCAGGGCCACGGCGATCCCGTCGAAGCCGACGTTCACGGGCATGTTCTGCTTCAGGCGGTACTCGTCGAGCGCGCCGCCGTTCACGTAGTGCGTGCCGGCCAGACCCGCGAACATGCCCGCGATGGTCATGGCCAGGATGGTGTTCTTCGCGACGCTGATCCCGCCGTACTCGGCGGCCTTGGGGGACAGGCCCACGGCGCGCAGGGCGTACCCGGCGGCGGTGCGCCACATCAGCATGCCGAAGCCCGCCGCGCACAGCAGCGCGATCAGGAACGCGCCGTTCAGCTGACTGCCGGTGACGCTGACCGGAATCCCGATCGGCCACGTCAGGGCGCCCAGCGCGGCGGCGGCCGCTAGGGCGATCAGGCTGCGGTTCTTACGGACGAGCAGCCGCACGATCACGAAGGTCACCAGCGCCACCAGCAGGCCGATACTCAGGGCCACCTGACCGTTCTGGCCGACGTTCAGGACTTCCAGCAGGGGCCGCAGCTGCGCCTCACCGTTCAGCAGTTCGCTCTGCGGGTTCGAGCCCTCGGCCTTCAGGGGTTGCGGGTACTCGCGGCCCAGGAACGGGAAAGAGTCGCTGCCGATCAGGAACACCAGCACCGACGACGCGATGTAGTTCAGCATGATCGTGTTGATGACCTCGCTGGACCCGAAGCGCGCCTTGAGCAGACCCGGAATGGCGCCCCACAGGGCCCCCCCGGCTGCGGCGGCCAGGACGCTCAGGGCCAGCAGGCCGTAGCCCAGGCTGGGCGGGCCGTACACGCCGACGAGCATCGCGGCGATGGCGCCCATGGTCAGCTGCCCGGGCGCGCCGATGTTGAACAGGCCCGTGCGGAACGCGAACGCGACGCTCAGACCGGTGAAGATCAGCGGGGTGGCCAGCTTCAGGCTGTCCAGCAGCGGGTTCAGGGCCGTGACCGGCGCGAACAGCGTGGAGTACACGAAGTACACCAGGTCCGACTTGGCCAGCCACGCGCCCCACAGGCCCAGGGGCGCGCCGCTCTGGTTCACGCTGGGCTGCACGATCAGCACGACGAGCGCGCCGACCAGGATGGCCATCCCGATCGCGGCGACCGGCACGAGCAGGCTGCGCATGCGGTTGAACGCCTGCCACACGCGCGGCGCGGCGCTCAGGCCGGCACCGGCGGCGATCAATCCCGCCAGGGCCGGGAGGAACAGGCCCAGGTTCATGCCGCCGCTGGCGTAGAAGTTCCCCAGCTGACGCTTGGCGCCGGGGCGCAGGGTCGTGTCGGCCAGCACGCGCCGGGTCTGGTCGTCCAGGGCGCCGCCCAGCACGACCACGGCGGCGGTGGCCAGCCCGAAGGTGAGGAGGCCCGTCACCCAGAACCAGCGCTGGCGGCCCCAGGCGCCGGCCAGGGTCACGAGCAGCGCGGCCAGCGCGGCCCAGGCCAGCGCCAGGACCGTGCCGGTGGGGGGCAGCGGGGCCTGCTGGTTGGAGGTGAGGTTCATGACGCTGCCCGTGACGTGCATCAGGACGGCGTCGGCACTGAAGCCCCGGCCCAGGGTGGCCAGGGGGAAGAGGAGCATGCCCAGGGCGGCGACGGCGCAGGCGATCAGCGCAATGCGGGCCGCGTCGCCGGATGGGCGAGGGTGAGAATCGTGGGTCACCTTCCCATTGTACGGGGTTTCAGGCAAGTCTGGACAGGTGCGCAGGCCCCCGGTGATGGGGGTGAAGGCGGCACCCGTCCCGGGGCATCCTGCTATCCTCGGGGACGCTATGGAACGCACCTTTGCCATGATCAAACCCGACGGCGTCCGCCGCGGCCTGACCCCCGAGATCCTCGCCCGCATCCAGCGCAAGGGCTACCGCGTGGTGGGCCTCAAGCAGATGGTCATCGCCCGCGAGACCGCCGAAGCGCACTACGGCGAGCACAAGGAGCGCCCCTTCTTCGGTGAACTGGTGGACTTCATCACCGGCGGGCCCGTCGTCGCCATCGCCCTGGAAGGCGAGAACGCCATCGCCGGCTGGCGCGCCATGATGGGCGCGACCAACCCCGCCAACGCCGCCCCCGGCAGCATCCGCGCCGACTTCGCCACCACCACCGGCGAGAACGTCACGCATGGCAGCGACAGCACCGAGAGCGCCGCGCGCGAACTGGCCCTGTTCTTCAAGGACGGCGAACTGCTCGCCTGATACGGACTCCGATTGAATGGGCTGCAAAGCCCGTTCAATCCGAGCGGAGGCGAGAAGGAGAGAAACGGGTTCCGGACGTGCAGCCGGCAATCCGGTGAAGTTCCGGATTGTTGGCGAAACAAACGGAATCCGTATGAGCCGCGCCCCCGCGCGCCGCGCCCCGCCTCCACCGTGAGCGGGGCGCGGTCCCGTTGACCCCCGGCAGCGGGCCGGTGCGGCGCGCCACCCCCGCCGGAGGCCCCCACCTGCGGGTGACGGTGCCGGGCGCTTCGTGCGAGAATTTCACTCAGCACATGGTCGACAGGTCCGTTCCCGGAGTGAAGCCGAATTGAAAACGCCGACGCTTCCTCAGCTGCTGCAACGCAACCGGGTTCTGGTGGTGTGCAGCGCCAGCCTGGCGTACGTCCTGTACGCCGTCCTGACCGGCCTGATCGACCCGCCCCGCGAGGGCTGGGCGGCGCTGGGCAACCCCAAGTACATCGCGGCCGTCGTGGCCCTGCTGACCGCCGCCGCCACCCTGCTGCGGCCCGCGCGGGTGGGCGCCGTGTACGCCGTGACCAGCGTCGGGTACCTGCTCGTCGCCGTGCTGGAAATCCCGCGCGCCGTCGCGTGGGGGGACATGCCGTTCCACCTGACGCTGTGGCTGACCATGAACGTCCTCGTGTCGTACCTGGTGTTCGGCACGCGCCTGGGCACCGCCGTGAACCTCGGCAGTGTCCTGACCATGATCGTCAGCGTCCTCATGAACGGCCCGCTCGAGGCCAGCAACATGGCCGACTGGGTCACGGCGATCATCGTGCTGGGCGGCACCGGCCTGATCGCGTTCAACGTCATGGCGTTCATCGAGCAGAACCTCAGCGCGCACCAGCAGACCAGCCAGCGCCTCCAGGCGGCCCGCAAGGACGCCCTGACCGAGGTGCTGGGCCGCAGCGCCACCGAGGAGGAACTCGAACGCAGCATCGAGCAGGCCCTGAAGAACCGCGCGCCGCTGAGCATCATCGTGACCGACATCGACCACTTCAAACGCGTGAACGACGTGCACGGGCACGGCACCGGGGACGACGTGCTGCGGTCCTTCGGCAAGCGCCTGCGCCGCAGCGTGAGCACCTCGGGCGGGCAGGTGGGCCGCTGGGGCGGCGAGGAATTCCTGGTGATCCTGCCCGGCATGGCCCGCCCGGACGCGATGGTCGTCGCCGAGCGCCTGCGGGCCGAGGTGGCCGACGAGGCCATCGCGGGTCTGGACGTCACCGCCAGTTTCGGCGTGGCCTCCCTGCGCGGCGCGGAGGACACCGCCGAGGACCTGTTCGCCCGCGCGGACAGCGCCATGTACAACGCCAAACGCAACGGCCGCAACTCGGTCCGCTGAGCGGCGAGCCCGTCAGCGGCGGAAGGCGGGCAGCAGCGCGGCCTCCTCCTGCGTGACGTACCCGCGCGTGACCACCCGCAGGCCCTGCCCGGTCGTCAGGATCAGCGTGTCGGCCAGCCGCGAGCCCGCCGCAGGGTGCAGCGCCTCGCCCTGCGGCGTCGTCACGGCCCGCGCGTCCGGCCCGGCCAGGTCCTGCGCGGTGAACCGCGGCGACCGGATGTCCAGCATCCAGCTCAGGGGCCGCGCGTCACTGTCGTACTGCACCACCACGCCCTGCGCGTCCAGAGGCGGGCGGGTCGTCCACGTGGCGCGGCGCAGCCCACCCCCGATCCGCTCGCGCGAGTCCGCCTGCGCGTCGAACGACCCGGTCGCCGTGAACAGCGTCCTGGCGACCAGATCCTCACCCCCCACCCCGTCCCTGGCCGCACCGCCGGGCTTGCAGGCAGTCAGGAGCAGCAGGGGCAGCAGCAGGTAAATGGGACGCATGCTCCCGAACGTACACCCGCCCCGGCAGGGCATCTGTCATGCGACGCGCCAATCCGGGCCGTGCCAGCATAGAGTGTGAGCCCGCACCACCTCGCCCTGCTGATCACCGCCGCGCTGCTGAGCACGCTGCTGGCGCTGGGCCTGAGCCTGCAACTGGGCTGGCGGCGCGACGCGGCCCGCTGGCCGCACCACGCACTGTTCTTCCTGACCTGCGCCGGGACGCTGCTCAGCCTGGGCCTGGCGTGGCGCGCCGGGGCCGCCGCGTGGGCGCTGCTGCCCGCGCTGCTTCTCCTGCTGAGCATGCCCCGCACCCGCCCGGGCCGCGCCGACCACTGGCAGCGCGCCCTGCTCGGCGCCGCCGCGTTCACCGCCGGAGCCCTGACCGCCTGGGGCACCTGACCGGCCCACGCTCCCCGTCGGCCTTCACTGCTAGCCTGCCCGCATGGACCTGATCGACGGCATGCTCGCGCGGCGCACCACCAACGGCCCCTTCCGCCCGGACCCGGTCAGCCGCGACCACCAGCACCTCCTGATGCGGGTCGCGCAGGCGGCCCCCAGCCACTTCAACAGCCAGCCGTGGCGTTTCGTGCTGATCGAGAACCCGGACACCATCGCGCAGGTCGCCGCCATCGCCGGGCAGAGCATGACCGAACTCATCGAGGGCGGCGTGTTCTTCGAACGCTACCGCCGCTACTTCCGCTTCACCCAGCAGGAAATGGAGGAGCGGCGCGACGGCATCCACATCGACCACCTGCCCGGCCCTCTGAAACCCTTCACGCGGCAGGTGTTCAGCGACGCCGGACTGAAACTCATGCGGCAACTCGGCGTGCCGAAAAAACTCGGGGAGGACAACCGCAAACTCGTGGCAGGCAGCCCGCTGCTGCTGGCCGTCCTGCTCGACAAGGGCGAGTACCGCCCCGGCGAACTGTCCGGCTTCTACTCCGTGTTCGGCATGGGCGCCGCCATGGAGAACATCTGGAACGCCGTCGGTGCGCTCGGCATGGGCATCCAGTTCGTCAGCACACCCATGGAGCTCCCCCGCCACTGGCAGGCCATCCAGGACCTCCTGCGCGTCCCCGGCGACCTGGAACTCATGGCCGTGTACCGCCTGGGGTATCTGCCGCCCGATCAGGCGCGGCCCAGCATCGACTGGAGCAGCCGCCACCGCAAACGCCTGGAGCAGTTCGTGTACCGCGACACCTGCGAGCAGCCCGAACGCGAGTGATCCGGCGTCGGTCGGTGTCGTGGCCCACCCGGCCCGTCACCGGGCCACCACTTTCATGCCTGGAGGGGTCTTCTGCTCCTCCTCTGCGAGGCCTCCCTGCGAGTCGCGTCCGCTCGGCGTGACCGGTGGAGGCACACCACGGCACCGGAGGCCACGCGACTTCACCCTCCCTTGAGGAAACTGCCACGCGCCCGGGCGGGCACTCGGCGCAGAATGCCTCCCTGGAGGGCACCACCATGACCGACACCACCAACAGCAGCACCCCCAGTGCCGCCCCGAGCGGCACCTTCGACATCGGCGGGGACCTGACCGTCACCCGCCTGGGCTTCGGCGCGATGCGCATCACCGGCGACGGCGTGTGGGGCGACCCCGCCGACCGCGAGGGCGCCCTGACCACCCTGCGCCGCCTGCCGGACCTCGGCGTGAACCTCATCGACACCGCCGACAGCTACGGCCCGGCCGTTAGCGAGGAACTCATCCGCGAGGCCCTGCACCCCTACGACCGCGTCGTGATCGCCACGAAAGGCGGCCTGACCCGCACCGGCCCGAACGTGTGGATTCCCGTGGGCCGCCCCGAGTACCTCAAGCAGCAGGCGCACATCTCCCGCCGCCGCCTGGGCGTGGACCGCATCGACCTGTGGCAGCTACACCGCATCGACCCGAACGTGCCGCGCGACGAGCAGTTCGGCGCGATCAGGGAACTCATGGACGAGGGCGTCATCCGTCACGCGGGCCTCTCGGAAGTGAGCGTCGAGGAGATCGAGGCCGCCCGCGCCGTCTTCCCGGTCGCGACCGTGCAGAACCTCTACAACCTCGCCAACCGCAAGAGCGAGGACGTGCTGGACTACTGCGAGCGTGAGCACATCGGGTTCATCCCCTGGTTCCCGCTCGCCGCCGGGAACCTCGCGAAGGAAGGCAGCGTCCTCACCGACATCGCCGCCCGCCTGGGCGCCACGCCGTCCCAGGTGGCACTGGCCTGGGTCCTGAGGCGCAGCCCCGTCATGCTGCCCATCCCCGGCACCGGCAAGGTCAAACACCTGGAAGAGAACGTCGCCGCCGCCCACCTGGAACTGACCGACGAGGACTTCCGCGCGCTGGACGAGGTCGGCCGTCAGGAATGGGAGAAACAGCAGAACTGACCCTGCCGTGTTCCCCGCTCACCGCGCCCCCGTTTCCTGACGGTGAGGCGCGGTGAGCCGTGCATGGACGTTTGCTGAACCCCCAACCGTGGCGCGTGTCCCCCCTCAACCCGGGCAAAGTCGCGCAGAATGCGGCGCATGCCCCTGACCCCCCACCTGCGCGCCCTCGTGACGGGCACGCCCCCGCACCTGACGCCGCAGACGCAGGTGCAGGAGGCCGCCCGCACCCTCTTCCCGCGCATGGCGGCCCGCCCGCAACTGCTGGACGTCTTCACGAACGCCATGATCGACACGCGCGCCCTGGCCCGCCCGCTTGAGTGGTACCTCACCCCGCGCGGCTTCGGCGAGAAGAACGCCGTCTTCGTGCAGGAAGCCCGCGCCCTGACCCGTAGGCTGGCCAGGGAAGCGCTGGACGCCGCGCAGATCGAAGCGGCCGACGTGGACGCCGTCGTCGTCGTGAACACCAGCGGCATCAGCGCCCCCAGCCTCGACGCCGACCTGATCGAACACCTCGGCATCAACCGGCACGCCGCGCGCCTGCCCGTGTGGGGCCTGGGCTGTGCCGGAGGCGCCAGCGGACTGGCCCGCGCCGCCGACCTCGTCCGCGCCGGGTACCGCCGCGTGCTGTACGTCGCCGTCGAACTGTGCAGCCTGACCCTCGTGCACGGCGACGAGACCAAGAGCAACTTCGTCGGCACGGCCCTGTTCTCCGACGGAGGCGCCGCCGCCGTCCTCACCCACCCCGATGAACCCGGCCCCCCACCCCTGGCCGAACTGCACGGTGCATACTCCACCCTGATCGAGGACAGCGAGGACATCATGGGCTGGGACGTCGTCGACGACGGCCTGAAAGTCCGCTTCAGCCGCGACATCCCCACCCTGGTGCGCGGCATGATGCAGGGGAACGTCCAGGCCGCCCTGAGCGCGCACGGCTGGTGCCCCACGCAGGTCGGCACGTACGTCGTCCACCCCGGCGGCGTGAAAGTCCTCAGCGCCTACGAGGACGCCCTGAACCTCCCCCCCGGCGCACTCGACGCCAGCCGTCACGTCCTGCGCCACTACGGCAACATGAGCAGCGTCACCGTCCTGTTCGTCCTGCAGGAAACCCTGCGTGCCCACCCGCAGGGCCGCGCCCTGCTGAGCGCCATGGGACCCGGCTTCAGCGCCGAACACGTCCTGCTGAACTTCCCCGGCTGACGGGGGGCGGCTGCCAAGAGCTGTCCTACTGAGTTGGATTGGCTGCGCCTGCGGCGGGCCTCCCCACCCCCCAGCCCCCTCCGCAAGCGGCTCATACGAGTACCCCAGGGGGGCAGGGGGAGTAGTCGCTGCGCTCGGCAAGAGTTTTGACTCGTGCGGCGTGGTTGTGTTGGTCGGTGACGCGTCCGGCTTCGACGCCATCCTGCCGCCCCCCGCAAGGCCCGCGCGCTTCGCGCACGACGGCCGGTGGTGGTCTGCGGTCAGGTGCTGGGTAACCTGAAGCGAGCCGCTGATCGACTTTCATAACCACAGCCTTTGCAGAAGCGAGAAAAAGTAGAACTTTCCCGCACTCACCAAGAAGCAGAGCCACACAATCGTCGTGGCAACCGAGCCCGTCGTGCGCGCAGCGCGCGGGGCGCCCGCCGCGAACCCGGAGGATGGCGTGTGAGACGTGGCCGTTCCCGCCAGTCACCCACCGACCACCTCAGAGAAATACCTGCTGAGCGCAGCGAAAACTCCCCCTGCCCCTCTGGGGGAGGGGGCTGGGGGGTGGGGAGGCCCGCCGCCAGGCGCAGCCGTGTGACTCAACTGACCGTCCCAGGTCAGACGGTCAGTAGTCCATGACCTGCCGGATCGCCTTCGCCACCCGCAGCGGGTTGGGTCGGTACACGTCCTCGACGGCGGTGAAGGGTGGGTAGGGCGCGTCGAAGCCGGTGACGCGGACGATGGGGGCGCGGAGGTGTTCGATGGCTTCTTCGGCGATGACGGCGGCGATTTCGCTGTGGAATCCGGCGGTGCGGGGCGCTTCGGTGACGATCACGGCGCGGCCGGTTCTGGCGACGCTGCTGATGATGGTGTCGGTGTCCATGGGGACGAGGGTGCGCAGGTCGATGACTTCCACGCCGATCCCGGCGGCCTGGGCAGCGGCGGCGGCTTTCTGGGCGACTTCGACCATGCCGCCGTAGCAGATGACGGTGACGTCGTCGCCGTGGGTGACGAGGCGGGCTTTGCCGATGGGGACGCGGTAGTCGCCGGTAGGGACGTCTTCCTTGACGCTGCGGTAGAGCTTGATGGCTTCGAAGAAGAAGACGGGGTCCGGGTCGTTGATGGCGCTCAGCAGGAGGCCTTTGGCGTCGGCGGGGGTGCTGGGGATGACGACCTTGACGCCGGGGGTGTGGGCGAGGATGGCTTCGGGGCTGTCGGCGTGTTGTTCGGGGGTGTGGACGCCGCCGCCGTAGGGGGCGCGGATGACCATGGGGAGGTGGTAGCGGCTGCGGGTGCGGTGGCGGTAGCGGCCGAGGTGGGAGAGGATCTGGTCGAGGGCGGGGTAGAGGAAGCCCGCGAACTGGATTTCCGCGACGGGTTTGAGGCCGGCGAGGCCCATGCCGATGCCCATGCCGACGATGGCGGCTTCGGCGAGGGGGGTGTCGAACACGCGCCCTTCTCCGTGCTTGGCCTGGAGGCCGTCGGTGGCGCGGAATACGCCGCCCATGACGCCGACGTCCTCGCCGAAGATGTGGACGGTGTCGTCGGCGGCGAGGGCGATGTCGAGGGCGTCGTTGATGGCGGCGACCATGGTCATGTTCTTGGTGCCGGTGGGGGGGGTGGCGGTCATGCCTGCTCCTTCTGGTTCGGCGCGGCGTGCTCGGCGAGGATCTCCGCGCGTTGTTTCTTCAGCTGGGGGGTGGGTTCCGCGAAGACGTGGTCGAGGATCTCGGCGGGGGTCGGTTCGGGGTAGCTGTCGGCCTCGGCCAGGGCGGCCTCGAACTCGGCGGCGATCTCGGCGAGCAGCGCGGCCTCGCTGTCTTCGGTCAGCAGGCCCGCGGTCAGGAGGTGGGTGCGCAGGCGCGTGACGGGATCCTTGGCGTCCCAGCCGGCGGTGTCGGCCTCGCTGCGGTAGCGGCTGGGGTCGTCGGCGACGGTGTGCGGCTTGACGCGGTACGTGACCGTCTCGATCAGGGTGGGACCGCCGCCGTTGCGGGCACGGTCCACGGCCTCGCGGGTGACGTGGTAGGTGGCCAGGGCGTCGTTGCCGTCCACGCGCACGCCGGGAATGCCGTACCCGTCGGCGCGGCGACTGAGGTCGGTGGCGCGCGTCTGCGCGCGGGTGGGGACGCTGATGGCCCAGCCGTTGTTCTGGAGGATGAACACGCACGGGGCGTTCAGGGCCCCGGCGAAGTTCAGGGCCTCGTGGAAGTCCCCCTCGCTGCTGCCGCCGTCCCCGATGAACGCCATGGCGACGTTGCGGGTGCCCTGGCGCCGCTCGGCGAGGGCCGCGCCGACCGCCTGCGGGTACTGCGTGGCGATCGGGATGTAGAACGGCAGGACCTTCAGGTCGGCGGGCATGTGCCACCCGTGTGGTGACGTGCGCCAGTAGGCGAGGGTGCGAGCAATGGGCAGGCCGAGGGTCAGGGCCGCGCCGGTGTCGCGGTAGGTGGGGAACAGCCAGTCGTTCTTCGTCAGCGCGGCGGCGGTGCCGACCTGACTGGCCTCCATGCCGCCGAAGGGCGGGAAGACGCCCAGGCGGCCCTGGCGGTACAGTACCCAGCCGCGCTCGTCGAAGTGCCGGGCGCGGCGCATCTGCCGGTACAGTTCCAGGCGCGTTTCGGGGTCGGGCAGCAGGTCCTCGCGGACGACCGAGCCGTCCGGCGCGAGGCACTGCACCATGTTCGTGTCCTGCTGCGCGGCGTCGTACGCGGCCTGCGCCGCCGCGTAGCCGGGGGCGGTGTCCTGCGACTCTGCTGGGGCGTGAGGCTGCGGGGCAGCCGGTTTGGCATCTGGGGTCATGAAGTCTCCTGTCTGGGGCGGCGGGCACGGAATCTGAGGCGGCGGGTGCGGGCCGCGTCAGGGCGCGCGGCGCTGGTTCAGCAGCCGGTCACTGCGACGGGGCAGGCCGGAGGCGGGGCAGGGCAGAACGTCAGGCATGGCAGGGCAGGTGGGGCCGCGCGGCCCCGTCGGGATGAGAAGTGCCTCCCAGCGTAGCAGCCGGGAGGCACGGGAACCAAACGAGCGTTTGGGAGGCGGGGACGCGGGAAATGACCCCTATCGCGCCAGCAGCACCGCCAGGATCGCCAGCGCGGCGGGCACCGTCTGGATGAACAGGATGCGGCGGTTTGCGGTGGCCGCGCCGTACAGGCCCGCGACCGCCACGCACGCCAGGAAGAACAGCTGAATCGCCGCCGAGCCCGTGATCAGGCCCCAGATCAGGCCCGCCGCCAGGAAACCGTTGTACAGGCCCTGGTTGCCCGCCATGACGCGGGTCTGCGCCGCGAGTTCCGGCGTGGTCCCGAAGGCCTTCATGGCGCGCGGGGTGGTCCACAGGAACATCTCCAGCACCATGATGTACACGTGCAGCAGGGCGATCAGGCCCACCAGAACCGAGGCGATCAGGGTCATGCGCCCAGCTTACTGATCCGGGCGACTACCCGGTCACGGCCCAGCGTGGCGAGCAGGTCCGGCAGGTCCGGGCTCTCCATCGTCCCGGCGACCGCCGCGCGCACGGGCGGCATGACCTTCCCGAGCTTCAGGCCCTTCTCCTCGGCGAACGCCGCAAAGGCCGCCTTGATGGCCGCCGCGTCGAAGGTCGGCAGGTTCTTCAGCGTGGCGGCCAGCTCGGGCAGCAGCTCCCGCGCGCCGTCGATCGCCGCCTGCGCCTTCTCGGTCACCGGGTACTCCTCGGACCAGAAGTAAGGCGTCTTGTCGAGGAACTCGCTGAAGACCTCGATGCGGGGCGTCATCAGGCGCACCACCGAACGGAAGTAGTCATCCAGGGGGAGGTCCACCTTCTGGCCCGCCAGGAAGTCGTGCAGGCGCTTGGCGACCTCGTCCTCGGTCAGCACCTCGCGCAGGTACTTGCCGTTGTACCAGCGGAGCTTCTCCTGACTGAACACCGGGCCGCCCAGCGTCACGTCCTCCAGCCGGAACACCCGCGCGAATTCCTCCAGGTCGAACACCTCCAGGCCGTCCGGGTGCGTCCAGCCCATCGTCGCCAGGAAGTTCAGCATCGCCTCCGGCAGGAAGCCCTGCCCCTGGTACCACTCGACGCTCGTGGGGTTCTTGCGCTTGCTGATCTTCGACTTGTCCGAGTTGCGCAGCAGCGGCATGTGCGCGAACACCGGCTCATCCCACCCGAACGCGCGGTACAGCAGCACATGAATGGGCGTGCTCGTGATCCACTCCTCGGCGCGCACCACGTGCGTCACGCCCATCAGGCGGTCATCCACCACGTTCGCCAGGTGGTACGTGGGGAACCCGTCCGCTTTCAGGAGCACCTTGTCGTCGATCTCGCGGTTCTGGAAGTGAATCGGGTCGCGCAGCCGGTCATTCACGACCGTCTCACCCTCACGCGGGACCTTCAGGCGGATCACGGCCGCCTCGCCCGCGTCCACCCTCGCCTGCGCCGCCGCCGGGTCCAGCTCACGGCTGGGCACCGCGATCACGCGGCCCTCCGCCTGCGCCGCCTCGCGCAGCGCCGACAGTTCGTCGGCCGTCTCGAACGCGTAGTACGCGTGCCCGCTCGCCACCAGCTGACGCGCGTACTCACCGTACAGGTCAAACCTCTCCGACTGACGGTACGGGCCGTTCGGACCGCCCTGCAGCGGCGACTCGTCCGGCCTCAGGCCCAGCCACTGCATCATCTGGAAGATGCGCTTCTCACTGTCCGGCACGTAACGGTTCCGGTCGGTGTCCTCGATGCGCAGGATGAACTTCCCGCCACCCTGACGGGCCAGCGTGAAATTGAACAGCCCGATGTACGCGGTCCCCACGTGAGGATCACCGGTCGGGCTCGGAGCAATACGGGTCACAACAGACATAGCGCACAGCATACGAAAGGGGGGCGATGGGGAGTGGGAAGTGGGTTGTGGGAAGTGGGAAAAGAAGACCCCTCCGGCCCACGCGGGGTGGGGGAGGGGGTCCTCACAGCTCACAGCCCAGAGCTCAAGGCCCTGCCGGAGCCGGACTCATCCGATTCCCGGCTCTCCGGGACAGCGCCGGAGAGCCGTCCATCTCCTGAGCACCGGCTTTGATTGCTTCTCTGCTGCGCAGCTCGGCGAGTCCCTCCGGTCGGGTTCGTCTGCGACTCACCGCAATGGGTCTTCAGTTCCAGCGGCCGCCGCGCTGCTGGCGCGTTTCGGGTTCCGGCGCGGCGTACAGTTCCTCCGCGCGGGACAGTTTCTTGCGGCCGTACAGGCCCTCCAGGATGAACTCGGCGGCGGAGACGCGCACGGCGTCCACGCTGCTCGCGGCGACCTCGGCGGCCAGGTCGCTCAGGCCCGGCACCTCCGCCGTGGCTTTCAGGGCGGCGGCGCTGTCCCCACCCTGCGGGAAGCGGAACACGTTCCCGGCCTCGAACCATTTTTCCAGTTCACGGGTGTTCGCGCTGCCGTGGCGGCGGGCGTACACGGCCCCGGCCGCCTTGCGGATCACGTCCCGGGCGACGTTGTCCGCGCCCTTGAGTTCACCCTCGTACTCCAGTTCCATCTTCCCGGTGATCGCCGGGAGGCCCGCGTACACGTCACTGACGCGCACGACCGCGTCGTCGCCCTGCGTGAGGCTGCGGCGTTCGGCGTTCGCGGCGGCGACCTCCATCAGCGAGATCGGGAGGCGCTGCGACACGCCGCTCAGCTTGTCCACGCGGCCGTCCTCGCGCGCCTGGAAGGCAATTTCTTCTACGAGTTCCGCGATGAACTCCGGCACGGTCACGTCGCCGCTGCGCACGGCCTCCTGCGCGGTGATGTCCATGCCCAGGCGCACGTCGGTCGGGTAGTGCGTGCGGATCTCTGACCCGATGCGGTCCTTCAGCGGCGTGACGATCTTCCCGCGCGCCGTGTAATCCTCGGGGTTCGCGGAAAAGACCAGCATCACGTCCAGCTCCAGGCGGATGGGGTACCCCTTGATCTGCACGTCCCCCTCCTGAAGGATGTTGAACAGCGCCACCTGCACCTTCGGCGCCAGGTCCGCCAGTTCGTTCACGGCGAAGATCCCGCGGTTCGCGCGGGGCAGCAGCCCGAAGTGCATGGAGCGCACGTCACCCAGGCTGGTGCCCAGGCGCGCCGCCTTGATCGGGTCCACGTCCCCGATCAGGTCCGCGACCGTCACGTCCGGCGTCGCCAGTTTCTCCACGTACCGCTCCGCGCGCGGCAGCCAGCGGATCGGCAGGTCCAGACCATGCGCCTCCAGCAGCGCGCGGCCCTCGGCACCCACGGGGTTCAGCACGTCGTCCGGCATGTCCACGCCCGCGATGACCGGCACCTCGGCATCCAGCAGTTCGGTGATCGCGCGCAGGATGCGGCTCTTCGCCTGCCCGCGCAGCCCCAGCAGGATGAAGTTCTGCCGCGCCAGCAGCGCGTTCACCAGCTGCGGAATCACCGTGTCGTCGTACCCCACCACACCCGGGAACAGTTCCTCGCCACTCCGCAGCTTGCGGGTCAGGTTGTCCCGCACCTCGTCCTGCACCAGGCGGATCTTCCCGTCGAACGGCGCGCGCCCGGCGTACCCTTCGGTCTGAAGCAGCTCTCCCAACGTCCTCGCCTTCGCAGTCACGGTCATGATGCGCGGAACGTACCACGCGCCCCCGGGCGGGATTGTGCGACCTGCTGGGAATGAAGGGGAAAATGGGTTGTGGGCAGTGGGAAAGGCTGGGCACCTGAGGCAACCCGGCGGCTCTCCCGACCGTACTGTGGGTCAGATGCAACCCGCTGCCGCCCGCACCGCCCTCCTGCCCATCCTGCTGCTGATTCCGGCCGCCGCCCTGACCCTGTGGATCGCCGGGGCCACCTTCGACGCGGGGGCCACGAGCGGCCTGGTCCGCACGCTGCGTTACGTGGCGCTGAGCCCACTGCTGCTCATCACCGTCAACCGCCTGCCCTGGACGACGTTCGCGCTGCTGTCCTGCGGGTGGATCAGTGGCGTCCTGACCGTCACCGCCGCGATGGCGGGCACCGCCCACTGGATGCTCGGGGCGCCCGCCCTGCTGCTGGCGCTGGCCTGCGCCGCCGGATTCATCCTGCTGCGCCGCTGAGGGCCTGCCGGCGACGGGCGCGCGACATGAGCAGAGGGACGGGCGCCAGGCTGGGCTGATGCCCGGGGCGGTCCGTGCCACAACCGCTCCTCAGGTGCTGGTGCTGGCGGCGGTCGAGGCGGCCTGCTGATCCTCCAGCGCCTTGTAGGCGCACGCGGCGGCGAGGGCCGCCAGGGTGCCGGGAGCGCCGGCCAGGGTCAGGTGCACGTCCTTGCCGTCCACGGCCCCGCCGATCCGCCCGTGCAGCCGCTCGGGGTCGGCGGTGAGATTCACGTCCTTGCCGTCGATGCGGCCCGAGAAGCGCCCCTCGATCTGCGTGCCGCTGACGGTCAGGTGCAGGTCGTCCCCGTCGATCCGGCCGCCCAGGCGCACGTCCACCCGGTCGCCGCTGAGGTCGCCGGTCACGTCGAAGCCCTCGAAGGTCCCGCCGATCCGGCCGGTGACGCGGCCCTCCTGCACGCTCAGGCGGATGTCCTTGCCCTCGAAGCGGCCGCCGATGCGGCCAGTCAGGTGCGTGCCGTCCCACGCGGCGTGCACGTCGTACCCCTGGGTGATGCCGCCGATCCGTCCGTTCAGGTTCATGCCCACAGGTACGCGGGTCCGGCCGTCTGGGTTGCCGCCCGGGCCGGACGGCCGGTCGCGGTGCTACGTGCCGGTCGGTGCGGCCCGCTCGGCACGCCACGCGTCCAGTTCCTGCGGCGGGAGGGCGGGGGAGAACAGGAAGCCCTGCATGTACTCGAAGCCCAGGTCGCGCAGCATGTCGTGCTGTTCCGCGGTCTCGACGCCCTCGGCGAGCACGTCGAGGTTCAGTTCGCGGCCCAGGGTGTGCACGGCGCGCAGCACCTGCGGTCCGGCGGCGGGCGCGCCCCCACCGCCGGGCCCGGTCAGGAAGCTCCGGTCGAGTTTCAGCACGTCGGCCGGCAGGGCCATCAGGGCGCTCAGGGACGCGTGCTGCACGCCGAAATCGTCCACGCTGATGCGGACTCCGGCGGCGCGCAGCTCGCGGAGTTTCGCGGCGGTGCCCGTGAGGTCCTGCACGAGGACGCCCTCGGTGATTTCCAGTTCCAGCAGGTGCGCGGGCAGGTCCAGCCGCGCCAGCAGGTCCTGCACGTGCGGCACGAAGTCCGGCTGCGCGAACTCCAGCGGGGAGACGTTCACCGCGACCCGCGGGGCGCGGCCCTGCCGGTGCCACGCGGCGGCCTGCTCACACGCCCGTTCACGCACCCAGCGGCCCAGCGGGAGGATCAGGCCGCACTGCTCCGCGACCGGAATGAACCGGCCGGGCGTGACGGTGCCCAGGTCCGGCGCGGTCCAGCGCAGCAGCGCCTCGACGCTCTCCAGGTGCGGGCCGCGCAGCTGCGGCTGGTAGTGCAGGGTGAATTCGTCGCCGTGCAGGGCGCGGCGCAGCGCGGCTTCCAGCACCAGCCGTTCGCGGCGCTGTTCGTCCAGGCTGGGCGTGAACAGTTGCGCCTGCTGCCGTCCGCTGCGTTTGGCGTGGTACATGGCGGTGTCCGCGCGGCGCTGCAGGGTGGTGACGTCCGTGCCGTCACGCGGGGCGAGACTCACGCCGATGGACGCGGACACCTGCACGCTCAGGCCGACGAGCGGCACGGGGTCGCGCAGGCTGCCCAGCAGCTGCCGCGCGGCGTGCATCGCCTGCCGTTCGTCCGCGCCGGGCAGGACCAGCGTGAACTCGTCGCCGCCCACGCGGGCCAGTGTGGCGCGCGCCGGGAGGTGCGCCCGCAGCCGCGCCGTGACCAGCCGCAGCAGTTCGTCCCCGACCGGGTGCCCGAAGGTGTCGTTCACGTCCTTGAAGCCGTCCAGGTCGATGAACATCACGGCGGCGGGGCCACTCAGGGCCGCGCGCAGCTGGTCCTCGAACTCGCTGCGGTTGGGCAGGCCGGTCAGGGTGTCGTGCCGCGCCTGGTGGCGCAGCCGCGCGCCGCGCCGCTCGAGTTCCGCCGCGGAGTGCCGCAGTTTGCGGGCCAGCAGGCGATTCTCCTCCAGCACGGTGCTCTGGCGCAGCAGGATCAGCAGGAACGTCAGTGCGGCGCCCCACAGCGTGACGGGCGCGGGCCGCGTCAGGAGCAGCGCCGCGCAGGTCAGGCCGCCCGCCAGGTACGGGAACGCGGCCAGCCACACCCGCACGGGGCGCGGGGGGCGCCACTGCACGCCCCGCACGGACTGCTCGCGCCGCTGCCACAGGCCCAGCGCCTGCAGGGCGGTGCCCCACAGGTACAGGACGTCCGCGCGGTCCCCGGTCAGGCCGCCCGTCACCGCGAACCGCAGGTCGCCGCCCACGATCAGGGTCAGGCCCGCGCACAGCAGCGCGACCGGGACGCTCAGCCGCTGTTGACGCAGTGCCAGCAGGCCCACGGCGATCAGCGCGAGGTCCAGGGTCATGTACGCGGCGCCCGCGGTGTGCAGCGGCGCCGGCTGGGTCAGCAGGAACGTCCAGCACAGCGTGCCCAGGATGACCATGACGATCAGGCTGTCGAGGATCATGGCGGCCGTGCGCAGCGAGTTCACGTGCAGCCGCGTGAGGCTCAGCAGGCCCCAGGTCATCAGGACGTAGTACGCGCCGTACAGGGCGTCCGCGACGGACAGCGGCGGGACCGGCAGGGCGCGCAGTTCGAAACTCAGGGTGACCGCGTCGCCCAGGATCAGCGCGCCGAATGCCAGCGTGAAGCGCCGCAGCAGGGGCCGCTGCGCGGTGTGGCCGCCGCGCGCCGCGCACGCCGTGACGGCCAGGCACACGCCCAGGGCCAGCAGGTACGCGCCGCCCGTCAGCCAGGGCCCGCCCGGCAGGTGCGGCGCGGCGAGGACCAGCGCGGCGTGCAGCGCGGCGGCCGTGAGCAGCGCGGTCTCGGCCCGCCGTTCCGGCGTGCGGACGTTTGTGGCGTGGATCGTCATTCCGTCACGTCAACCTTCCCAGTTTGATCTCGGGAGTGCAGGCTACCTCATGACGCGCACAGAAAGCTGACGCGCGGTCAGAGGTCTGCCGGTCAGCTGCCCCCCGCCCGCGCGGCCGGCCGCGGCGCGGCGGCCGCCAGCGCCACGCCCGCCACGCACAGCGCCAGTCCGGCCAGGGACGCGGCGCTCAGGCGCTCGCCGTACAGCAGCCAGCTTTCCAGCACCGCCAGCGGCGGCACGAGGTAGAACAGGCTGTTCACGCGCGCCGCCGGGAGGTCCCGCAGCAGCCGCATGAGCAGCAGGATCGCCCCGACCGACAGCACGAGCACCAGCCACGTCAGCGACAGGATGAATTCCGCGTTCCAGTGGATCTCGCCGCCCCCGCGCGCCAGCGTGACGGCGCCCAGCGCGGCGGCGCTCGCCACGTACTGCGCGGTCGTCCCGCCCAGCAGCGGCATGTCCGCCCCCACGCGCCGCTGGTAGAGGGTGCCCGCCGTGGTGCACAGCAGCGCGAAGCCCGCCGCTCCCAGCGCGGCGGGACTGCCCAGCCCACCGCTCACGCGGCCCTCCATGACCAGCAGCACCCCCACGAAGCCCAGCGCGAGCCCCGCCCACTGCCGCGCCGTGACCCGCTCGCCCAGCACCGGCCAGGACAGCAGGCCGGTCAGGAGGGGCTGCACGCCCACCAGCACGCTCGTCACGCCCGCCGGGAGGCCCAGCCAGATGGCGGTCGTCACGCCGCCCAGGTACCCGGCGTGCAGCAGCAGACCCGTCACGGCCGCGCGGCCCGCCTGCGCCCGCGTGGGCCACGGCGCCCGCAGCGCCGCCGTGAGCAGCGCCATCAGCCCGGCGGCCAGCACGAACCGCACCGTCAGGAACGCGAACGGGTCCGCGTTGCGGGCCGCGCCCTTCGTACCCAGGAACCCGGTACTCCAGAGCAGCACGAACAGCAGCGGCGCCGCCGACAGGAAGGCGGCGGGCGCGAAGCGCAGGCGGGGCATGCGGCAGGCTAAACCAGCCACGTCCCCACCGGGGCTCAGGTGTCCAGCATCGCCGCGATGGCCTGCACGGTCCGTTCGTTCCGGACGGTGACCTTCACGCCCAGCGTCCGCTCGAGCACGCCCGAGGACAGGTTCAGGGTCCGCACGCCGTCCGGGACCGTCTGGTACAGCGTCTGCCCCACTACCTCCCAGCGTTCCGGGGTCATACGGACTCCGGTTGAAAGGTTTGCAAAAACTTTCAACCCGAGCGGAGCGAGGAGGAGAACAACGGGTTCCGGGCGTGGAGTTGGCAGATCGGTGATTTTCCGATCTGTTAACGAAACAAACGGAATCCGTATCACGTCCCGCCCGCGCAGGGCCGCCACGCGCGCCGGGTCGGGCGGGTCGCGCAGGAATGCCAGCACCACCGGCTCGTCCCGCAGGTGCGCGGGGCAGCCACGGGCCGCCTCCTGCCACTCGTGCGCCGTGCGGAGCGTCACGGGCACCGGGAAGCCGAACTGCGCTTCCAGCGCCGCCTCCAGCCGCCCGCGCAGGTCCGTTTCCGGGGCGGCGCTGAACACGGCGTTGCCGCTCTGGATGTACGTGCGGACGTCCTCCAGCCCCAGTCCGGTCAGCAGGGCGCGCAGGTCGGCCATGGGCACCTTGCGCCGCGCGCCCAGGTTCACCGCGTGCAGGAGCGCCACGAAGATCATGCACTGCGTTCTACCAGACGCCGGGCCGCCCGGCGCGGCAGACTGGGGGCCTGATGCGTGCTGTCACCCCTGCCGACGCCCACACCATCGCCGCGCACCGCTACCCGGACGCCCGCGACCTGCCCGAGCGGCCCGCGTACGCCGCGTGGGTGGCCGGTGCCATCCGGGACGGGCTGTACCTGGGCTTCCTGCGGCAAGACGGCGCAGAGGTGATCGCCGGGGCGGGCGTGACCCTGCTGCACTGGGGGCCCACGCGCGGCGACCCGCAGCCGTGGCGGGCGCGGGTGGTGAACGTCTGGACGCACCCCGACTTTCGGCGCGCCGGGCACGCCCGCACGCTGGTCGCGGCCTGCCTGGACGCCGTGGGCTCGCGCGGGATCACGCGCGTCAGCCTGGGCAGCAGCGACATGGCCCGCCCGCTGTACGGAGCACTGGGGTTCACGGGCAGCACGCACGAGATGAGCCTCACGCTCCCTGGCGCCCAGTCAGAAGGACTGTCCGACTGAAGCGCGCCGCCCGGACGTGGGGCGGCGCGGCTCAGTCGGGCTGGTTTACACGTCGAAGCTCCGGATCACACGTCGAAGCTGTAGTCGCTCCACCACATCTTCACGATGGCCGGCTGCTGGCTGTTGTAGCGCACGGTGTGCACCGAACGGCTGCTGCTGTAGATGGACAGGGAGTACGTGTCGCCGGACTGATCCGTGAACGCCAGGTACATGCTGCCGCTGCCGAAGCCGCTGGGGCCCTGCGCGTCCACGTTCACGACGTAGTCGTAGATGCCGGGCGAACCGGTCAGGGTGATGCCGTACACCTTGGCGCCGCCGTTGGCGACCATGCAGGTGGACAAGTCCGTGTTGCCGTCGATGGCGGCGGCCTCGTTGGGCTGCATGCCGCGCGGGCAGGTCACGGAGTTGGGTTGGCCCCGGGTGGAGGATTCGCCGCAGGAACCGGTGAAGTTGGCAAGGGGATAGTTCGTCATGGGCTGCCTTCGCGTCACGGCGTGACGACTTTCAGGGGGGAAGACGGAGAGGACATCGGCGGTGCGTGGCGCGGCGTGAGAGGCGGGCCGGCCCGGGTTCCGGCCCCCCTTGCATCGCCGCTCAGGCACGGGGTCAGTGTGCGCCTGGCAGCGTTAACGAGGCGTTACGCTACGCGGGTGCAGAGGCGTAACGTGTGGGCCTGCGTGCTGGGGGCCGGACTGGGGTGGGCGTCGGCCCTGACCCCCGCCGAGTCGCTGACCCCCGCCGAGTCGGCCGCCGCGCAGCGGCTGGTGGCGGCGTACCCGGCGTTCCTGCGGGGCGTGGAGGGCGGCGCGCTCGTGTGGCGCGACGGGACGCGCATGCCCCTGACCCGCAGCGCGGCCACCACCTACCCGGGCCGACTGGACGCGCCGGGCCTGCTCGATCAGCTGGACGCCGCGTACCCGGCGTGCGCGCCCCTGACGGCGCCCGCGTACCTGAGCGATCCGGGGCGCGTGCGCTTCGAGCCTCTGCTGCGGAAGATGTACGGCGCGTCCGACTCTGCCGTGCGCGCGAACCTCGTGACCGTGGACTGGTTCGGGCAGCCGCTGCGGGTCACGCGCGTGAACGGCGCGGCCGACGCCCTGCGGGCGGTCGCGAAGGACCTGGCGGCGCACCCGGAGTGGCGGGCGTTCCTGACGCCCAGCGCGGGCACGTTCCTGTGGCGCACGGTGGCGGGCACGCCCCGGCGCAGCGTCCACTCGTTCGGCGCGGCCATCGACCTGAACACCGCCCGCGCCGCGTACTGGCAGTGGAGCGGCTTCCGCGAGGGGCAGCGCGGCATTCCCTGGCGCAACCAGTTCCCGGCGGGGCTGGTGCACACCTTCGAGCGGCGCGGCTGGATCTGGGGTGGGCGCTGGTATCACCTCGACACCATGCACTTCGAGTACCGCCCGGAACTCACGGGAGCGTGCGCCGCCGGGCGCTGAGGGGCCCGGTGAGGGGACGCCTTCCTAGTCCTGAGCGCCGGGTTTCCCGCCCCGGGGCGGTATCCTGCGCGTCATGGCGTATCAGGCGGTCATTGGTCTGGAAGTTCACCTGCAGCTGAAGACGAAATCGAAGATCTTCAGCGCGTGCCCGCAGGAGTATCACGGCGCGCAGCCGAATTCGTTCACGGACCCGTTCACGCTGGGCCTGCCCGGCACCCTGCCGACCCTGAACCGCGAGGCGGTGGAACTCGCCATGATGTTCGGCCTGGGCCTGAACTGCGACGTGTCGGGCTTCACGCAGTTCCACCGGAAGAACTACTTCTACCCGGACGCCCCGAAGAACTTCCAGCTGTCGCAGTACGACCGGCCCATCGCCCGCGACGGCTTCCTGGACGTGACGCTGGAGGACGGCAGTACGCACCGCATCCGCATCAAACGCGCGCACCTGGAGGACGACGCGGGGAAACTCACGCACCCCACGTACGCGCCGTATTCCATGCTGGACCTGAACCGCGCCGGGTCCAGCCTGCTGGAGATGGTCACCGAGGCCGACATCACAGGCGCCGAGCAGGCCCGCGCGTTCCTGGAGAGCGTGCAGGCCATCGCGCAGGCGCTGGGTGTCAGCGACGCGGCGCCCGAGGAAGGCAAGATGCGCTGCGACGTGAACCTCAGCCTGCACAGGCCCGGCGAGCCGTGGGGCACGAAGTGCGAGGTGAAGAACCTCAACTCGTTCCGCAGCGTGGCGCGTGCTATCGAGTTCGAGACGGCCCGGCAGGCGCGCATCCTGGACGCCGGGGGGCGCATCACGCAGGACACCCTCGGCTGGGACGAGGGCGGGCAGAAGACGTTCCTGATGCGCACCAAGGAGGGCGAGGCCGACTACCGTTACTTCCCCGAGCCGGACCTGCCGCCGCTGGACATCACGCCCGAGTGGATCGCCCGCGTCCGCGCGCGGATGCCCGAACTGCCCGCGCAGAAGCTGGAGCGTTACCTCGCGGCGGGCGTGCGCGCGGCGGACGCGCAGACGCTGAGCCTCAGCGTGCCGCTGTCGCGCTTCTTCGACGAGGCGCTGACGGCGCAACCCCGGCCGGACGCGCAGAACGTGGATGCGCAGAAACTCGCGAACTGGCTGCTGGGCGACGTGTCCGGCCTGCTCGCCGCGCGCGAGGAGACGCTGGACGGCAGCGCCCTGCGGCCCGCGCATCTGGCCGCGCTCGTGGGTCTGATCGACGCGGGCACCATCAGCGGCAAGATCGCCAAGGACCTGCTGCCCGACGTGCTCGCCGGGCACGACCCCGCCGTTCTCGTGCAGGAGCGCGGCCTGAGCGTCGTGACCGACACGACGGCCATCGACGCCGCCATCGACGCCGCGATGGCCGCCGACCCCGCCACCGTCGAGAAGGTGCGCGGCGGGAACGCGAAGGCCATGAACGCGCTGTTCGGCCCGGTCATGAAGGCCATGGGCGGGCAGGCCAAGCCGGAGGTGGTGCGCGAGCGCCTGACCGCGAAACTGGGCCTGTCATGACCGCGGGGTCCATCACTCCGGGGCGCTGGCGCGCCGCGGCCCTGGCCGCCCTGTGGACGCTGGTCGCCGCGACCCTCGCGCTCGGTGCGTACAGCCTGTGGCGCGCGGGCCTGGACGACCAGTTCGCGTGGCTGGCGACCCTGCGCGCCCTGCTGGCCGCCGTGGTGCTCGTGTGGTGGACGCAGCTCCTGGCCCGCTACACGCACGCGGTGCCCACCCCGGACGGGGACGGCGTGCTGCGCTCCCTGCGCGGCCTGTTTCCCTGGTTGACGTCCCTGCGGCTGGCCCTGTGGGCCCTGAGCGCCCTGGTGTACCTGAGCGGCAGCCTGAACGCGAACCCGGTCGCGCTGACCGCCATCGCCACCATCGAACTGGGGTTCATCCTGGCGAAGAACGCCGTGTACGGCAGCCTCGTGCGCGCCGCTCCGCACCCGGAGGACCCGGTCGCCCGCGCGCGCCTGCTGTCGTGGCTGAACGCCGCCGCGCCCCTGAGCCTCGCGCTGGGCGTCGTGAACGTCGTGCCGGTGGCCCGTCTGGCCGGGGCGCCCGACGCGGTCAGCCTGACCGTGTACGGCCTGCACGCCCTGCTGGACGTGGCCGCCACCCTGCTGGCCCTGAAGGCCGTGCAGACCGCCCCGCACCCCCGCCCCGCCTGACCCTGACGGCAGACGGCGCGGCCCCCGGAACCTGGGGCCGCGCCGTCCTGTGAATGGGATTTACGCGCTGAGCGGCAGCACCACCGCGCGGGCCTTCTCGCCGTCCGCGTGCGGGCGCAGCGTCAGCACCAGCAGCGTCGTGTCGGCCCGCAGCAGGTACGGCAGCCACGAGTGGTTCAGGGACGCCAGCGCGCGCGGCGCCTCGGCCGCCGGAATGCCGCGCAGCACCAGCACCGCGCGGGTCGCCCCGGCGTCGCTGTACAGGTCGGCCGCGCCGAACAGGTCATCACCGGACGGGGAACGGAATTCGAATTGATGATTGCGCCTCAGCAGGTGCATGGGAATCTCCTTGAAACTGACTTGGATACCATCAGCGTACGGGGTCACGCGGTGGCCTTTGTCCCCACCGCGCAGCAGTTGTCCAACATGTCCGTCCCGCGCAGCATGCCCCCCCAGTGTCAAACGGGTGTGAAAACCCCGTGTGCCGTATGGGAGGCCCGTACACTGACCGGCGTGACCCTGCCCGTCAGCGAACTGCTGCGCGAGTACCAGGAATACGTGCTCGCCTACCGCCTGCGCCGCGCCGTGGGCGGCCGCGTCACGCCGCCCGGCGAGCAGCTGCGCCTGAGCGAGTACGCCGCGCTGCGCCTGGAACGCCAGGACCTCGCCCGCTCACTGGTGCGGCGCGGCCTGGACGGCGCGCGCATGCGCCGACTGGACACCCTGAGCGACCAGCTGATGTTCGGCTTCTGGCTGAACCCCTCGGAGGTCGCCGCGTTCCTGCGCGCCGCGATCCGCGAGGGCAGCCACCCCGCGCTGGGCGACCCGGCCGCGTTCGCGCGCCTGCTGACGCCCGCCGAGCAGGCCCGGCTCGGGGCAGGCGGCGTCGCGCTCGTGTGCGCGCATCACATCGCGTGCTTCGCGCTGGCCGCGCCGATGCTCGACCCGGACGGCCTGACCGCCGCGTGGCAGCGGATCGAGGCGACCCGCCCGCCCCTCTTCCTGGACGAACTGCAGCAGCCCGCCCCGTAGAGGCTCACCTGAGGCAACGCCACGCCCCGCCGCGTGATTCACTCGCCGCATGACCGCTGCGTTCGGAACGGCCCTGCTCGGCGCGCTGCGCACCCTGCTGCCCCGCGCCTGCCCCGGCTGCGGCGCGCAACTCGGCGCGCACGCCGGACTGTGCCCGGACTGCCGCGCCGCCCTGCGCCCCCACGTGCAGCACCACAGCCCCCTGCGCGCCCGGCCGGAACCGCACCTCGTGACGCTCGGCCCGTACAGCGGCGTGCGCCGACGCGCCGTGCGGGAACTGAAGTTCGCGCAGGCCCGCGACCTCGCCCGCATCCTCGGCGAGACGCTCGCCACCGGCGTCCCCGCCACGTGGGACGTGCAGGCCGTCATTCCCGTCCCGCTGCACCCCGACCGGCAACGCCAGCGGGGCTTCAATCAGGCCGAACTGCTCGGCCGCGCCCTGGCCAGCGCCCTGGCCGTCCCGTGCGTCCCCGCCCTGACCCGCACCCGCGCCACCGCGCAGCAGGCCCGCCGCCAGGGCACGCAGCGCGAGGACCTGCACGGCGCGTTCCGCGCACACGAGGGCTTCCTGCCCACCGGGCCGGTCCTGCTGATCGACGACGTCCTGACCACCACATCGGCACTCATGCACTGGCTACGACGGGTCTAGCGCCAGCGTGATCTCGCCGCCGGGCGCCACGCGCACCAGCAGGCCCAGGCGGCCAGCAGCCTGGTGCAGGTCTCCCAGTTCCAGCGCCTCGGTCAAGGCGCGTTGCAGGTGGCCGGCGTCCGCTACCGGCTCAGGCTGTCCCCCTTCGGCCAGGGCCAGCAAGCGGGCCCGCTGAGCCAGGAGGGTGGCCTTGGTCTCCGCGTACTCGTCCTCCGTGTCAATGCCGCGCAGGTAGGCGTTGCGCGCCTTGGTCAGCTGCGCGTCGATGTCGTACACGGCCTTGTCGGTGTCGATGGGACGCGAGGTGGGCGTGACCACCATGCTCGCCAGCTGCGCGGGCTGCCGCGCCAGGCGTTCCAGTTCAGCCTGCACTGCGCCGTGCACGTCGACGGCCGGGTAGAACTTCCGGTGCGTGCAGCCCTTGCGGTGGCGCATCAGGGCTGGGTCGCCACAGGCGTAGTAGACGTACCCGGCGTTCCGGGTGTCGGGCCCACCTGGGCGCCGGCCGACCATGGCCGCCCCGCACTCGGCGCACCGGATGCGGCCGGTCAGGGAGAACAGGTCGGTGCGGCTGCCCCGGCGGCCTGCGCCGCTGCGGCGGTAGTCGATGGCGCGCTGGACGGCGTACCACGTCTCGTCATCCACGATGCGGGGGCAGGGGCAGCTGATGGCGTCCGGGTGGGCGCGGCGGGTGCGGCGGTCCCGGCCGTACAGGTACTCGCCCCGGTAGACGCTGTTCCGGAGGATCTTCAGCACCTGGTCCCGGTTCCACTTGGGGTGGCCGGCACTGCTGGGCACCCCAAGGCGTTGGAGTTCGTTCATGATCTCGTGCGTGCCGGTCACGAGGGCCTGCTGGTACATCCACCGCACCCACTGCGCCTGCTCTTCGAACACCTCGCCGTTCTGGTACCCGTAGCAGCGCAGGGGCGCGAGCGGCTGGCCGTTGCGGACCTTCTGCTTCTTGCCTTCGGTGAGGCGGCGGACGATGCGCCGGCGTTCCGCATCAGCCATGACGATCCTGACCCCGAAGTTCAGGGCCCCCGCGTCGTCTTCCAGGTCCAGCATGCCCTCGATGGCGGTGTGTACCTGAAGCCCGGCCGCCTGCAAAGTTTCGAGGAGGGCGTACCCGGCCTTCGGGTGGCGGGCCAGTCGGTCGACGGCGTACACGATCACGTCGGTGTAGGCGTCCGCCTCGGCGAGCAGCTGCCCGAAGCCCACGCGGGTCTCGGTCACGCCGGTCACTGCGTCCGTGTAGACCTTCTGGACGGTCAGGCCAGCGCGGGCCGCGTACTCCCGACAGGCCCGCTCCTGAACCGCGAGACCGAAGCGGTCGTCCCGGTCCCCTCGAGGGTCAGAGATTCGGAGGTAGATGGCCGTGCGGGTCATCAGAGCATCCGGACGCGGTAAGGCCCCAGGTAGACGCCGTACACGCTGCCGCAGGGACGGATGTCGGTCATGTCGAGGATTGGGGGCACGGTCGAGTTCGCACTGACGAGCGCCGGAGTCCCATTCACGAGGCCGCGGGTCTTGATGATGTACCCGTTTGGCGTCTCGAACAGGCAGGGCCGCGTGGTGTTGAACTCGTCCCGGCTGTTCACCAGCACGATGTCCCCATGTCGAATGGCATTTCGCGTGCCGTCGTCCATGCTGTTGCCAGTCACTTGGAAGGCTCGAACGTGTGGGTGGTATTGAGTGCCGCGCAGCATGATTTCAATGCTGTCGAGCAGGTCGAAGTCATCATCATCGGCAGGCGCGAAGGGGAGGCTGGCCTGCACCATGCCTGAAAGTGGGAGCGTGTAATTGGTACGCGGCTGGCTTTTGGGAAGGATGAGGCTGGCGGGCATCGGAATCTCCTTTAGTTAAGAGCCTTGCTGTCTCGAATGCCGACCACGCGATAAATCTTGCCAAGCACGGTCACTTCGGGGCCATCAGGTATGAATTGGTGGGCGAACGCTGGATTATCCGCTGTCCATGCTGGGCCGGTGGGCAGCTGAGAGAACCGACGGACGTAAGCCCTGTCGCGGTATCGAATGACGTACACGCCCTTGTCGGGGGTTGTTTTATCGGTGTCGAGATAAATGGTCTCGCCATCGCGAATGCGGGGGTCCATTTCATCTCCGTCCATGAAGGTCTGCATCCAGTTGGCAGGATGCGGGCCGGGATTGGGGGTGATGTTGACCCCGTCTGAGACGGGTGTGACGCTTCCCAGTGCTTTCAGGCTGTACACGGGGGTAGGCTCAGCGGCTTTGATTTCGTGGGCTTCTGTCAGACCTAAATCCACACCTGTCGCTCGCTGCATCTCTATCAGGCTCCATCCGAGAGCCTGTGCCAGTGCGGATGCCCGGCGAACGTTCAGGCTGTCGAGAGTGATTTTCCCGCGCTCCAGATCGGAGACAGTTCCCTGGGAGATGAGGTCTTTGGATCGCTCCTGGACGTCCTCCTGAGTGAGGTTGCCTAACTGCACCCTGCGCATGCGCAGGGCCAGCGCCCAGTTGGGTACTGGGTTTTTAGGCTGCGGCCCGCGTGCCACGTTATGGCCGCCCATCCGAGTTTCTACCAACATGGCGCATAGTACGGAGAGTATTAGTCCGGGGTTCCCGGATTTCCAACGGTACATCCGAAATAATATTGACGTTACTAGGGCAGAGGTATATTATCTCGGGTATGGAGATATTGCTGTCCGGGCTGAAGGCCCGCCGAAAGGCGGCGGGTCTGACGCAGCAACAGCTCGCGGCTGCTGCTGACGTGTCGGTGGCGACCATCTTCAAGCACGAACAGGGGGCGATCAATGGAGTAGACGGCAACACCCTCGATGCCCTGTGTGCGGCACTGGGATGCCAACGGTACGAGCTTTTTTTACCGCCAAACTCGGATGTACCCGAGAAAGACCTGTCCGCCGACTTCCGGAGGCAAATGGCATGACTCAGCCCATCCGCCCCTCGTCCGTGCGTGTCGTGGCCGTCGTGATGGCAGACGGCAGTGATCCGTACGCCCCCGAGAACCTCGCCCGCATTCACCGCGCGCTGCTGAGCATCCCGCGCAAGCCCACCCCGCAGCCCGCCAAGGCGAGCTGAAAGCACACACCCCCCGCGTCAATGCCGTCGGAAGCGGCTCAGCGGGGGGAGGAGGTACGAACATGATACAGGACGGCATCTACCAGTGGAACCGCGTGCAGCCCCTCGGGCCCAGCACGCCCATGCTCGCGCAGTTCGCTCACGGCGAGCTGGTCCGCCTCGAAGTCGGCACGAACGTCGCGCTGCCCAGCGAACTGATCGGGCACGCCAGCAGCATCGCCCGCGAAGTCGAGCAGCGCATTGCTGATCACACCCGCTGGGGCGCGCAGCTGGAATTCAGCCCCGCCCTGACAGTGACGCTGAGCAACCCCGTGACCGGCCCGGTCAGCGTGCCCCTGTACCCCGGCGGCGCGGCGTGAGCGGCTACTACGACACGAGCTTCGGACTCACCGCTTTCGGCCACGAGATCAGCGTCGAAGCCGTCCCGTATGAGCGCACTGTCCGAATCGAAGTGGACGGCAAGGAGATCCAGCTGAACCACGAGGAGGCCGCCCAGCTGGAAGCGGCCCTGCTGAAGGCTCGCCGGGGGATGCAGTGACCCCGCCGCTCGTCAGCGCCATGATCGCCCGCGCCCGGCGCCGCTCGCTGCTGGCCCTGCTGTTCATCCTGACCCTGCTCGTCGGCATCTGCCTGGGCTTGAAGATCCTCGAACTCCAACAGGTGGCCGAGTCCGCCGTGAACGGCGTGATTGCCCTGGCGCTGGCTGTGCGGGCGGTGAAGCTGTGACCCTCAGCACCACACCCAAGGAGCGGCCCGCGCACGCCCTCGCGTTCCTCGCCCGCGCCGGGCTGGGGGAGATCGTCGTGCGCCGCGCCGGTCACCTCATCGAACGCCGCTACTACCCGCTGCCCACCTGCCCCGAGTGCCGCGCCCACGTGGATCCCGGCACCACCCTCTGCTGGCTCTGCATCGAGGCGAGGCGCTGATGGCCCGCTTCAACGACTCCGCTCAAACCTTCTTCGTCGATCCGGACTGGCGTGAGCAACGCCGCGCATTCCACGAGCAGCGGGCCGGGCGTGCCCTGAGCGACACCGAACTGGAACAGGCCATTCACGACTACCTCAACGCGCTGTTCAACGACCCGGAGTACCGCAAGACGCTGATCCCGCTGCCCAAAGCCTGGTACCCGGCCTTCATCGCTGTAGCTCTTCAAGGCAACGCCATCAGTACCGCGCTCGATACGGCCTGGGCCATGAGGCGCTGCGGGAAAGACAACGCGCAGCTGCTGGAGATGCTGCCCACCCCCTAGCCCCTCTGGCAGGGGTGCGGCTGCCCACAACGCACACGCGGCCCAGCGGCACGGACACCACGACCCCCTCCACTCACCCGGCCCACGACACCCAGCACCAGGCCAACACCAGGAGCACACCATGCGCGGAACCGCACAGCAGCAGAGCACCTTCGAACGCACCCTCTTCGACCCCGGCACCTACCCCATGACCCTCAAGAAAGCCCTCGTCATGTGGGGCAAGCCCACCCAGTTCCAGCCCGACGGCGCGCCCAAGATCATGTTCGTCTGGGAGTACGAAGCGGACGGGCAGACCTTCGAACTCGTCGACTACCTCGGCTTCCCCAAGAACTTCGCCTTCAACGACAAGAGCATCTTCTGGAAGCGCGTGGGCGAAATCGCCGGCACGAAGATCACCAGCGAGAACGCCGACACCGTCGACATCGACCTGGGCGAGTTCATCCAGTCCTACGACGAGCTGGTCGATCACCTGCAGAGCAAGGACGAGAAGGGCAACAACGAGAAGGCCGAAGTGAAGGGCCTGACCGTCGGCGATCAGCAGCTGATCGGCAAGACGTGCCAGCTGGTCGTGAAGGTCTGGGACAGCAACGGCAAGCAGGGCAACGAAATCGCGGCCGTCATGCAGGTGGGTGGCGGCACTGGCCCGCGCAAGCCCCAGCGTCAGGCCGCCCAGCCCGCAGCGGCGCCCCAGCAGCAGGCTCCGGCGAGCCGCCCCCCGGCCCGTCCGGCCACTCCGGCGCCCGCGCCCGCCATCAACGACGAACCCCCGTACTGACCTGAGTTTCGACCCTATCCAATCCCCCTGAGGAGCACGTAAAAAGCCCACCGCATACGCCTGGAAAGCCTGCGGTGGGCATTTTTCAGCCCCTGAAGAGAGGCGAGATCATGTTAAAGCAGCAACCCGGTTCCCTCTGGTTCCGCTCCGACCCTCACCAAGCCATACGCGAGCTCCCCGGCGTCGGTTCCCGCCTCGCCCCCCGCATCATCGAAGACCTGGGCGACGGGGACGCGCACGAAGCGCTCGTCATGATCGAACGCAACCCCTACAACCTGATGCAGGTAGACGGCTTCGGCTTCAAGAAGGCCGACAAGATCGCCCTCGCGCAGTTCAATCTGGGCAGCGAAGACCCCCGCCGCCACGAGGCAGGGAACCGCAGCATCCTCGAACAGAAGGGCGTCCTCACCGAGAAGGAACTCACCGCCGAACGCGCCCGGCTGGAACTGCGTGACCCGGCCCACCTGGGCAGCGGCGTGGACATCGAGGAGGGCCTGTACTGGCTGCCCGAGGAACTCGCCGCCGAGAAGGGCCTGGAAGCCTGGATGCGCCGCATGACCACCGGCGAGCCCGCCCTGGCTGACCTCACTCCGGCGCAACAGGCTGTGTGCGACCGCCTGGGCCTGGATGACGTGCAGACCCGCGCGGTGCGCGCCATTCTCGCCAACCGCGTGCTGAGCCTGACCGGCGGCGCCGGCTGCGGGAAGACGCACGTGATCGCCGCAGCGGCCCAGTGCGTGACCATCGCAGGCGGCACGGTGCGCGGCATGGCCTTCGCCGGGAAAGCCGCGGACCGGATGCGTGAGGCGTTCGACCGGTACGGGATCATGGCCGACGCCAGCACCATCCACAAGGCGCTGGGCTTCATGCGGCGCGAGTTCACGGTGCCCGTCCTCGACGAAGACCTGGTCGTGATCGACGAGAGCAGCATGCTCCCCAACTGGCTGCTGTGGGCCGTCGTCATGCGCCTCAGCCCCAGCAGCCGCCTCGTGGTCGTGGGTGACCCGAACCAGCTGCCGCCCATCGGACACGGCACGCCGTTCGTGGACCTGATCCGGCACGGCGCGCCCCGCGTGCACCTGGAACGCAACTACCGCCAGCAGGACCAGCAGGGCATCCTCCACGTCGCCGAAGGCATCCTGCACCGCAAGCGGCCCGCCCCGGCGGACTGCGTGGAGTTCCACCTGAACACCGCGCAGATGAACCTCGAGGCGCTGTTCACGGACCTCGTGCGGCGGCACGGCGGGCAGGACTTCAACGACTGGCAGGCCATCACGTACCAGAACGAGAACGCGGAGCGGTACAACCTCGCCGCGCAGGCCGTCATCAACCCCGACGGCGAGGCCCTATTCGAATACCCGTTGTGGAAGCTGGGCACCGGCGAACGCAACCGCCCGCTGCACAAGGCCGAGGTGCGGCGCGGGGACAAGATCATCGTCGTCAAGAACTCGACGCTGCTGGGCATCTTCAACGGGCAGACGGGCCGCGTCGTGGACCGCACGTACAAGCCCAAGCGCGTGCTGCGCAAGCAGCCGGACGGCAGCTGGGAAGAAGAACTGGGCGACCCGATGATGCACCTGGTCGTGCAGATCGGCGCGCAGGAAGGCAGCGTCGCGATTCCTGAGGACGAGCTGGAGAAGTACGTGCAGCTGGGCTACGTGATCACGGTGCACAAGGCGCAGGGCAGCGACTGGGACCGCGTGATCCTGATCCAGCCGAGCGCGGTGCGGGCGGACACGGCCCGGCCGTTCTTCTACACCAGCGCCACCCGCGCGAAGACCCGCCTCGTGATCGTGAGCATGCTGCCCACGCCGACGTGGTGGAAGAACGCCGCCCAGGATGCCCCCGAGGTGCCCAGCAGTTTGATGCGCCGCCTCGCGCGCCCCGCGCCTGAACCCGTCGAGCTGGACATCCGCCCGGAGTTCATCCCGGCCGCCGAGCTGATCCTGGGCCGCCCCGTGGTGGCCGCTGAGCCTGAACCGGTCTACCCGGAAGAGGCGTACGAGCGGCTGGCCGCCGGCCTCAAGCGCTACGCGGCTGGCCCGGCCCCCGTACGCGTCACCGAGCCCACCGACAGCGCGCCCCTGGCCGTGGAACTGGCCGCCCAGCGGGATGACGTGGTCAGCGCGCCCGCCCCGCAGGTGTGGCGCACGCTTCGGCAGCCGAGTGTCGTCGAAACGCCTGCCCCCGACCACATCGAGGCCCTGAAGGCCCAGTTCAAGACCATGGAGGTGGCGTGATGCTCGTCGCCCCTGTCCTGCGCTGGCCGGGCGCGAAGTGGCGCATTGCCGAATTCGTGGTCAGTCACCTCCCCGCGCACGATGTGTACATCGAGCCCTTCTTCGGGAGCGGTGCCGTCTTCTTCAATAAAGACGCGAGCCGCGTCGAGGTGATCAACGACCTCGACAGCAACGTCGTCACTCTCTTCCGCGTCCTGCGCGAGCAACCCGACGCACTCGCCGCACTGGTGTCCCTGACCCCGTGGAGTGAGCAGGAGTACCGCGAGTGCTGGGCGGCCCTGAACGATGGTGGGCTGAGCGAGCTGGAGCGCGCCCGCTGCCTGATCGTCGTGAGCTGGCAGCAAATGGGCCGCAAACCCATCACGCAGCGCAGCAGCTGGCGCTTCCGCGACGTGCGCGGCCAGAGTCCCGTGACCGCTTGGCGCACCCTGCCCGACCGCATCCAGCACGCCGCGTTCCGGCTGGCTGCAGCGCAGGTCAGCCAGATGCCCGCCGTGCGCCTGATCGAGCAGACCCAGGGACCGGACACGTTGGTCTACGCCGACCCGCCCTACCTGAGTGAGATCCGCAGCGGGGCCCGCATGTATGAGCACGAGATGCGGGACCGGGCGCAACACGACGAGCTGATTGACGCGCTACGCGCCCACCTGGGGCCCGTGGTGCTCAGCGCGTACGCGAACGAGTACTACAGCGAGCAACTGCCCGGCTGGCACACCGTCAGCACGGCCGCCCGCACCCAGACGAACGCGCAGCGCGCCGAAACCCTGTGGCTGAACCCCGTCGCGTGGCGCCGCCTCACCCACGTCAGCCCCGTACTACTCGGAGGTACTGCATGAAGGCCCTCACCCTGCGCCACCCGTGGGCCTTCGCCATCGCCCACCTCGGCAAGAGAGTCGAGAACCGCGACTGGGACGCCCGCACCGCTGACCTCATGGGCCTCCCGCAGCTGGTGGGGGAGACCATCGCCATTCACGGCGGCACCGCCCCCCAGCGGCCCAAGCGCGCCGGGCACTGGAGCCAGCTGGCCGAGACGAACCTGTGGCGCCAGCACTGCGAGGACCTGCAGGGCGTGCACCGGATCCTCGGCGGCGAGCTGCCCGACAGTGCCGCCCAGTACCTCGCGCGCCGCGGCGTCACCGCGCTGACCCCCGAGGCGTTCATCCTCCCCGGCATCGTCGCCGTCGCCACCGTAGCCGACGTGGATGTGCACAGCACCGACCCCTGGGCCGTTCCTGGCCTGCTGCACCTCCACCTGACCGACGTCATCACCCTCCCCGAGCCGGTGCAGTGCAGCGGCAAGCAGGGCTTCTGGGATCTCGGTGACGACCTCACCGCCATCGTCCAGGCCCGCCTCACCCCGCCCGCGCCCCAGCAGTGGGGGCACCTCACCGCTCAGGAGTGGCTGCAATGAAACGAGAACTGGACGTCACCGCGCACCGCATGCTCACCGAGTACGACAAGAAAGGCACCCTCATCAGCACCATCGAGCTGCGCGTCCCCGCCGATGAACTCGAGTACCTGGGTGAAGTCCTCTCCGCTCAGGAGAACGACCAGGACGTCCGCAGTACCCTGATCGTCCGCCCCCAGGACGACACACAACCCCGGCGGCTGCCGCTCACGCTGAAGAACAGCAAGATGAAAGACTTCGTGCCCGTCGCGATCTTTACGAAGTACGGCGACTCGCGCGACAATCTCACCGAGCTGTTCAGCACCGGCAAGTACGGCCGCTTCGACCTGCACCTGGTCGTGGAAGTCGTGGAGGAACGCGAGCAGAAAGGCCTCGACTTCGACGCGGACCCCGTCACGCCCACCTGGGCGCTGGACGAGCTGCTGCAGGATGACCTGGCGCGCGAGCGGATGCTGGCCGAGGGCTGCCCGCACTGCCCGGACATCCACGCGCCCCGCGATCAGGCCTACGAGCGCATCGCGGCGCTGGTGGCCGGCGCGGATGCCGACGAGGTCAGCGCGCTGCTGCAGGACATCGGCATCGACCCGAGCGACTGGGAAGACCCCAGCACCACACCCGAAGAGGACCTGATCAGCATGCGCAGCACGCTGCTGTTCCACTGGCAGACCGTGGCCGCCGCGCTGAACCCCGTCCCGCCCCGCGTGGTCATCGAACCGAAGCAACCCGGCGAGGACCTGCCCTTCCCGATCGACGAGGCGGACTTCGCCGCGCTGGGACTGAACTGACATGATTCCAGTCTCACCCCTGGAATTCCTCACCAGCCTGTACGCGGGTGTCACCGCGCAGGGCTGGGTGGAATTCCGCTACCTCAAGGGCGGCACCAAGCACTGGATGCCCTGGCCCGTGTTCGAAGGTCACCCCGAACTCTTCACGCCCGACCGCGCCCCAGCAGGCAAGGACGTGTACTTCGGCGTCGCGCTGCGCAAGGACCAGACGAGCGGGAAGGCCGAGAACTGCAAACCCACCCGCCTCGTGTGGGTGGACGTGGACCTCGCCGATCACCCAGGGCTCACCGGCGGCCTTCACAAGGACACCCTGCACCAGACCGCACCCGAGGAGCTGGCCGAGTACAAGGCCGTGCTCCTGGCGCAGAGCATCAACACCCTCGCCGATCACGGCCTCAGCATCCGCGCCGCCGTGGACAGCGGGCACGGCGTCCAGCTGTACCTCGCCCGGGAGTACGCCACCGATCAGGCGGACACTGAGCGGTTCAACCGGGCCCTGGCGCACCTGCTGGGCGGGGACCTCAAGAGCACCGACCTGGCGCGCATCCTCCGCGTCCCGGGCACACACAACCTCAAGAACCCGGCCCGGCCGCTACCCGTGCAGGTCATGTTCACGGACGAGACGGCCACCGTCACCGACGCCGCCCTGAACGCCCTCCCCCAGCCGGAGAGGGCTGCGCCGGAACCCATCGAGCGGCGGGACGCGCCCGCCCCGCTCCCCCAACCCGGCGCCACCAGCCACGAACGGTACGCACACAGCGCCCTAGCCCGCGAAGTGGAACGCGTCCGCAGCACCGGCGAAGGCGGCCGGAACCAGGCGCTGAACGACGCCGCCTTCAACCTTGGCACCCTCATCGGCGCGGGCATCCTCGACGAGGTGCACGCCCGTCAGGAACTCACCGAAGCGGCCCAGCAGGCCGGCCTGGACCTGGGCGAGATCCGCACCACCCTGCACAGCGCCATCAGCGCCGGGCGCCTCAAGCCACGCGACCTCACCCGCGTCGGCCAGCGCCCCCCCACCGCCGGGCGCGGCACCATCGGAAAGCACGCCGGGCAGGGCAGTGACACCACCCCCGCAGGCGTGGCCGACGTGCTCGCCACCCTGCCCGACGACAAAGCCCCCAGCCTCGCCCAGTACCGCGATCTGGTGTTGGCCGACTTCCACGACAGCGGGCAGGTCTACCGCTACCACCAGGTGTGGCGCACGTGGTGGGAGTACCGCCAGGGCGTGTACGTCGAAGTGCCCGACGAGGTCATGAGCCAGAAAGTCGACCTCACCCTGCAGAACCACGGCTTCACCCTCAAGAACGCCCAGGTCACCGAGATCATGGTCAAGATCGGCCGCGACCCCATGGTGGGCAGCCGCATCGTGGACCAGGGCGCCTGGGAACTGAACACCCGCAGCGGCATCCTCGACCTGGCCAGCGGTGACCTGTACGACCACACGCCCGACTACTTCAGCATCATCCAGAGCGCCGCGGCGTACGCCCCGTTCCAGGTGTCCTACGACTGGCTGACCTTCCTGAATCAGGCCGTCCCAGACGAGGGAGACCGGGAGCTACTCCAGATGTTCGCCGGGCTGTGCCTCACCGGCGACACCAGCCCCCAGCGGGCCCTGCTGCTGATCGGGGAGGGCGGCACCGGCAAGGGCACGTTCACCCGCGTGCTGCAGACGGTGCTGGGCAACCTCGCCACGAGCAGCGCCATCGAGAACATCAAGGACGGCAGCTTCCTCGTCGGCACCCTCGTCGGCAAACGCATGTGCGTCGTCAGCGAGCTGCCCAGGTCGTTCGACTGGCTGCCCTTCAAGCGGATCACCGGCGAAGACCACATCAGCGTCGACGTCAAGAACAAGACGCCGTACACCACCAAGCTCGACATGAAACTCGTGATCCTCAGCAACGTCATGCCCTTCCTGGGCGACGACGTCAGCAACAACAGCCTGCTGCGCCGCTTCCTCCCCGTCGCGTTCAACGTCCGCCCCGCAGAGCAGGACCCCACCCTGATTGACCGCCTCACGCACCCCGACGAGCTGCCCGGCGTCCTCAACTGGATGCTGGACGGCCTGCGCCTCCTGCAAGAGCGCGGCATGCGGTTCCCCAGCAGCGAGTCCAGCAGCCTGACCCGCGAGATCGTCGAAGAGAGCAACCAGGTCATCTCGTTCATCCGGGACGAGTGCCGCTACACCCGAGACGTCACCGCCACCAGCGGCGAGCTGTACGACGAGTACCGGAAGTGGTGCGGCACGAACGGCCACAAGCCCCTGAGCGCCAAGGGGTTCAGTAAGCAGCTGCTGGCCGCCGGACGCTACTTCGGCAAGACCCTGGTCCGCGAGCGAATCCGGACCGGCACGATCTTCCACCACATCACCCTGAGCACCTCACCCGGCGGCTGGGAGGGCGAAGCATGACCTGTTGCAGATGCGTTGCAGATTCATTCAGCAATCTGCAACAGAAAAACAGCGTTCTAGACAGTTCGGTTGCAGATGTTGCAGATGTTGCAGGTTTTTTCAATAGCTCATACGAGAGAGAGAAAAACCTGGGAAGCGCAGAGAACTGCGGGAATTTGTCCAAAACATCTGCCACATCTGCCGCATCTGCAACGACCCCAACCAGCACGGCACTTTCCCGTTGCAGATCCGAAAACACATCTGCAACCGATCTGCAACACGGAGGCCACACATGCCCCTGACCGGCACCAAGAAGCCCAGCGCGAGCACTGGCAAGCCCAAGACCGCCGGGAACCTCGTCAAGTCGATCCTCGATCAACTCGACACCGAGTGGGCCACCCTCAAACAGGACGACCCCACCATCCACGGCGACGAAGCCGCACTGCTCGCCTACTACCACGTCTGCACCCGCTGCCTCATCCAGCAAGTCGGCGACCCCTACACCGCCACGTTCCCCCAGGGGTACCTCGACACTGAACGCCTCCCTAAACTCTGCGCCTACCTCACCCGGTGCCAGGACCTGGAAGGCGAAGCACTCAAAGCCGCCCGTGAACGCGCCGTGGCAGCCCTCCGCGCCTGCTGGCCCGCCTACCGGGACCTCGCCATCCCCGACGCGCCCGACGGCACCAGCTACTTCGACGGCGAAGTCCTCCCGTTCACCTGGGCGGCCATCGAAAGCAACTGGAGCGGCGAGGACGACGACCCCAACCGCACCAAGTTCCTCCCCACCTTCAGCACACAGGCCTCAGCCGACTTCCACCTGCACGGCCTCGCCACGCTGCTGCTCAACCGCCAGTGCCGGTACTACCTGACCGACCTCAAGCCGCACCAGACCCACGACGGGAGGGGCCAACCGTGACCGCAAACGACAGCAAGAGCACCCCGAAGAAAGCCGAAGACGCCACCCTCCTGGAACGCCTCGACGCTCGCATCCGTGAGCTGCAGGAGTACCGCGGCATCTACACGCAGGCGGTTCAGCAGACCGAGTTGGTGTACCAGGATCAGGGCCTGCTGGAAGATCAGTTGGATGACCAGGCGCGGGAGTACATCGCGCTGCTGAGTGAGGTGCGGGACGAGATCACAGCGCAGGCAAAGGCGCTGACAACACAGGAGAAAACCACGCAGCTTGCCGTTGCCCTCCTCCGCCAGCACGTACCCGACGAGCAGATCATCCACGATGCCGCCGCCCTCCTCGGAGCCCAGTCGTGACCCCCGCCCAGCCCCGGCACCCGCTGGCGCTGCTGGCGGACGGGTGGGAGATCGAAGGCGCGCAACTTTGCGACGGGGTGCATGCCAGTGTCCCCAATGCCCATGCAGGGCAGGCATACCTGGACTGTGCCGCCCAGTTACGCGAGGCCCTGCGCGCCCAGGCGGAAGCGGACCAGGACCTGCGGCAGGCAGCCCGCACTCTGCATATGTACTCCCGCCGCTACTGCGACGGTCGCAGCACCTACGCCCCGGACGACCACAACCGCGCCACGCACACCCTGCTGCGCCTCGGCGTGGTCCTCGATGCGGACCCGATCAGCAAAACTGGCCCATTCGCTGCGGACGGCATGTACGGCCTCACGGAACGGGAACACGCCGCGCTCGCTCAGGCGCAGGCCGGGGCGGGCAGCGTTGGAGGTGAGGCGCAGTGACGCCGCTGTTCGTCCTGACCTCGCTGGTGCGCCTGCGTGCCGAATGGGGCAAGACCCCCGGCGTTCCTGTGCCCGTCATGCTCCGCTCGAAGATCTTCGCCTTCCTGGGTCAGCTGGCGAAGGCCACTGAGGCCGTCGAGCAGGTCCACGCCTTCGCCGTTCAGGCCCGTGACGCCCGCACCAGTGCGGACCGCCGCGCGGCCCTCGACGCCCTGGAACGCGCCGCCCTGGCGCTCGGAGGTACCCCGTGATCACCCGCGCGACGGACATGCAGAACCTGCTCGCCCTGGTCCGCAAGGACCCCGGGCGGCCCGCGAATCACTACGCGGTGCGCCTGAACCTCTCACACAACTACACCCGCAAGCTCCTGGCTGAACTCGCGCAGTTGGGCGAGCTGACCAGCCGGACCGTGCGCGTCTACCGCGCGGCGGTGAAGTCGTGAACGCCGAAGCTCAGGCCGTCATGTACCTGCTGCACACCCTGCACCTGCACGGGTTCAACGTGCCCAGCGTGGGGGAGGGCGTGCGCCGCCGACTGCTGACCGAGGCGGACTGGCAGCGCACCGTCGAACTGTTCCGGAGGTGGGCCGCATGATCACCCTGCCCTGGCCTCCCAGCGTGAACCGCATGTGGCGCAGCGTGCGCGGCCGTAACATCCTCAGCCAGGAGGGCCGCCAGTACCGCGAGAACGGGCTGACCGTGGTGGCGGCCCAGTCCCCCCGCCACTGGCCCGCCGAGGTGCGCCTGAGCGTCAGCATCAGCGTGTACCCGCCTGACCGTCGCCGCCGGGACCTCGACAACATGCCCAAGGCGGTGCTGGACCTGCTGACGCACGCCGGGGTGTACGTGGATGACAGCCAGATTGACCGGCTGGAGATCGTGCGCCGCGAGAACCACCCCGGCGGTCGCGTCATCGTCGAACTGAGGGCCATATGACGTACCAGCGAGAGAAGCTGTGGCGCGTCGCCGCAGATGAGCCCGCCACCCCTGAGGGGTGCGCGACGGTGCTGCGCATCATGCGGGCGCACGGGCGGCCCATGAGCCTGAGCCTGATCGTCGGGCGCGCTGCGCCCATGTCGGCGCGACTGGTAGCAGCGTGCATCAGCGACCTGATCGTCATGCAGGAAGAGGTCAGCATCAACGATGCCGAGCTGTTCGAACTGGAGCGCCCATGACCGCCTCGCGCCGTCGCGCCAACCCTGCGACCCGGGAGGAGGTCACGCAGGCGCTGGGCAGCATCCGCCAACAGCAGCGGGACGCCCGGGCGTACGCGGAGGTCTGGTACCAGGCGCTCAGGGCGTGGGAGGTGATCGTGCCGCCCATCGTCATCCCCCGCCTGCGGTACGGCACGTTCTACGTGGACAACGCCACTACGATGGGCGAGGGTGGCCCGGACCGACCCACTGGCCTGAGCCTGCCGTGCGGCGTGCTGCGGGAGGGTGAGGTGGCCCGGCTGATCACGCGCTGGGCGCAGAGCACCATCCCCGCCCAGCGCGAGCACGGGCAGTTGCTGGAACGCATCCGCCAGGGCGAGAGCATGGCCATGCTGCTGCACCACTCCGGGCGCGGCTGGGCGGAACCCCGCGAGCGGGCCATGGCGTACGCGGAGGCCGTGCTGCGCCTCGCGGTGATCCTGGGCGACCCCGAAGCGGAGGTGCACGTACAAGCCCTTGCATTTGCGCGGCAAGCAGGTACAATTTCTGTAAGCTCGCAAGAGTAGTCAAGAGACCAACCCAACCGCCCCACGTGGGCGGTTTTGCGTTGCGTTTCGAGACTGCCGGATGGTGACAGTCCGGTCCAACACCCAGTCGTCACGCCTGACTGTGCGGGGCGTGGCGGCCGGGACGCGTGCAGCTCAATGGATGCCCTTCCCCGAACTGGAGGGGCGCTGGATTCGATGCCAGCGGGTTGCCCCACTCGTAAACCGCTCTACACGCCATCTACACGGGAGTCGTCCATGATCAAGTCCACAGGCACCAGCGTCAGCATCAGCACGGACGGCGGGCGGACCTTCACGTCCATCGCATGTGACCAGATCATCCTCAGCCCTCAGGACACGGGTGAGATGGGCACGCTCTCCGAGTTCTCCAGAGAGGCGATGGTGGCCAGAGGTGTACCCCGCCCGCTGATGCTGGGCCGCGCGAAGGTGCGCCGGTGAAGCGCACCCGGAAGGAACGCCTCAGCCACTGGCGCACCATCAACGGCACGCGCTGCAACGGTGGCCGCACCGGCAGGCGCTACAGCCACCTCAGGCGCCGGGCGTGACATGGACCCCCGCCACATCCGCCCACCTGACCGGAAGGGCCGGGAGGACTGGCGCGGCCAGCTCCGACCGGAATACCGCGAGGCAGACCAGTGGTACCGGGTGCACCTGACCAGCCTGGGCCTGCTGCGGCCTGAGCCTGGGCCGCCCAGACAAGACGTGATGGTGTTCTACGTTTGCGATCAGGCTTCAAAATCAAATTTTTGATTTCTCTCTGATCTTGGCGGCCTCTGCTAGTTTGAAAAAATCATATGTGGTGACAACAGATATGATCATAGCGCCTCCAAGACATCCTCTTATGATGTCGGACCAAAAGGGTGACTTGGCGTCGTTCATGACAAAAAATGCCCATAAAGTGGCAGATATTAAAGCGAAAGCCATTGTCATTACTATTGACAATCCAGTAAATATAATGAGTCTATCAAGACTGCTAACTAGGCGCATATTTATTCTAAAATCTGACTCATCGGCCTGTCTTTGCTTCTCTTTGATTATTGGATACGTTTTTCGTAATGCCCAGCCTGCACCACTTATTAAAAGAGCTCCCACCATTCCTAGAATGGCTCCCCGGTATTCAGATGGCGTGAAGTCAAGCACATGCCAACTCTATCCACTTGGAGGTGATCCCGCACATGCAAACCGACGCACCGAAACAACCCACCGCTGAGGAGCTGGGCGCGGCCCTCACCCCTAAGCAGAAGCGCTTCGCGGACGCCTACCTCGGCCCATGCCGCCTGAACGCCAGTGCCGCCTCCCGCGAGGCGAAGTACAGCGACCATCGTGAAGGCTGGGGCCTCTTGCGCCACCCTGCTGTGAAGGCGTACATCGCCGCGCGCCTCGACGAACAAGACGACGTCATGAGCCGCAGCGAGGTTGCCGCACGCCTGACCATGGAGGCCCGGAGCGTCGTGGACATGGACGCGTTCGTGACCGTCGCGCCCACCGAGCGGACCTTCTGGGTGCCCGCCCGGGAGCACGAGCCGGTGCGTGAGCTGGCCAAGCGCAAGGGCTGCCATGTGGACGACCTCGACATCTACGACCTATGCGGGCACTTCGGCGAGGATCAGATCAGCCGCACCGGTGACGGCGAGATGCTCGTGCGTGTCGCCACGATCAGTCAGGATGTCGAGATCGACTGGGCCGCCGCGAAAGCTGCCGGTGCGATCAGCGGCATGGCCGTGCTGAAGAAGAACAAGGACGGCAGCATCGAGTACCGCATCAAGGACCCCACGCGGGCACTGGAACTGCTGGGCAAGCTGCACAACATGTTCACGGACAAAGTGCAGATCAGCGGTGCTGATGGCGGGCCCGTGCAGGTGCAGATCACCCGCCGGATCGTGGGCGGCACCTCGTGACTGCCCTGCACCTCGACCTGACGTACAGCGCCGCGCAGAACGCGGCGTTTTTCGATCACCCGCCCGGCAAGTACTTCATCTACCCCAAGGGCCGCCGCGTGGGCTTCACCCGGGGTGGCATGCAGGCCGCGTGCGAGTGGGCCCTGGAAGGCCTGGCCGTACTGTGGGGTGACACGATCAGCGTGAACATCCGCAAGTACGTGGAGCGGTACGCGCTGCCGCTGCTGCAGAAGCAGAAGATCCCCCACACCTGGAACGTCGTCGAGAAGACCCTGCGCTTCGAAACAGGCGGGTTCATCGACTTCCGATCGGCTGACAACCCCGAGAACTGGGAAGGGTTCGGGTACCACAAGGTGCTGCTCAACGAAGCCGGGATCATCCTGGAAGGGGAGAACGGCCGGTACCTGTACCAGAACAGCGTGCTGCCCATGCTGCTGGACTTCGAGGAGAGTGAGCTGTACGCGTTCGGCGTGCCCAAGGGAACCACGAACCTGTTCTACGACCTGCACCAGCGCGCCACACAGAATCTGCCCGGGTACCACACGCAGACCTTCACCAGCCACGACAGCCCTTGGCTGCGGCGTGAGGCACTAGCCGGGTTGATCGAAGAGATGCGCACCCTGGGCGGCGAGAACCTCGTCAACCAAGAGATCTACGGCAAGTTCGTGAACATCCAGGGTGGCGGCCTGCGCGTCATTCCGGAAGCGTGGGTGCGTCTCGCTCAGCAGCGCTGGGAAGCCATGCAGCAGCCGCAGCGCCCGCCAGACGCGCTGGGTGTGGACGTGGCCCGCGGCGGACAGGACACCACGGTGCTCGCCCCCCGCTGGGGCGTGTACTTCGGCCCGGTCAAGGAGTTCGCCGGGACCCTCACGCCGGACGGCCCGAGCGTGCGGGACCTGATCCTGCCCGAGATCGGTCCGCAGACCCTGGTGAACGTGGACATTGTCGGCGTCGGTACCAGTCCATTCGACTTCACGAAGCAGGTGCACGACCGGACCGTCCCGATCAACTTCGGCGCCGGCAGTGACGCCATGGACAGCACCGGCAACTACGGCTTCGCGAACCTGCGCGCCGAGGCGTACTGGAAGTTCCGCGAGGCGCTCGATCCCATCACTGGACTGGGTCTGGCCCTCCCGCCAGACGAGCAGATGGCGCAGGACCTCATCAGCGTCGGCTGGGAACCGCGAGGCGGGAAGATCCTGATCGAGGCGAAGAAGGACATCAAGAAACGTATCGGCCGCAGCACCAACAAGGGTGACGCGGTCATCGAGGCATTCATGGAAGAGGCCGCGCCTGATCTTCCCCCTTCCGGCATCGCCGGGTACGAGCAGGACGACACCTACCAAGGAGGTGATGACTGGTGATTCTGGACAGCAGGGGTGACCCCATCGACATGACCGACGCGCGCGATCCTGGCTTGTCCGGCGGCTGGCGCGTCTCTGGCGGCGTGGCCGATCCCGTCACCAGCATCCCCGCCTTCGCGCGCGGCACGTTCGACCGGGCCACCACGCAGCGCGCCGCGCGCCTCGCGTACCACCTCAACCCGCTCTTCTACGGCGCGGTGCAGGTCGTCCACTCGTTCACGTTGGGCGCTGGCATCAACTACGGCGAGTTCGCCGACAAGCGAGCCCAGGCGGGCCTGGAAGAGCTTTGGGCCACGAACGACCTGGACGAACTCACGGACCGCTGGCTGATTGAGCACCTGCTGGACGGCGAGAGCCTCACGCTCTGGCCGCTGGCGAAGATCGGGGACGTACCCGCCCGCCTGGGTTTCTGGGACGTGGTCGATGGCGGCCTCGATACGGTCGAAACCGAGCCGGGCGTGCCACACCACGTCACCCGCATCAAGGCGAACCACCGCTGGTACGAGGCTGGGCAGTTCGTCTGGCGCGCCACGGACGCCCTGTATAACGACCCGCGCGGCTGGCCCGCCACAGCCCGCGCGATCGGCCCGGCCCTGGCGTACATGAATTTCCTGGATGCCCGCCGGAAGATCCACGAGCTGGCCGGGCGGATCAACGCCATCTACTACGCCTTCGCGAAAGACGACGCAGAACTGAACCGCAAGGGCGCCCGCTTCCGCAACGTTCCCCGCAGCGGCGCCGTGCTCACCCTCGGGCAGAACGCCGAAGGCAAGAAGGAATCGTTCGAGTTTCACACGCCCGACCTGAAATCACAGGACGCCGCCGTGGACGGGAAGCTCATCAAGCAACTGCTTGCCGTCGCGCTGGGCCTCCCCGAGCACTACCTCGCTGAGGGTGGGGGCGTGACCCGCACGACGGCGGACAGCATGGGCGCCCCCACTCGCCGAGGCTTCCAGAAACGGCAGCGGCAGGTGTTCCGCTGGTTGAACGCCGTGATGATCACCGAACTGATCCGCCGCAACGGGCCCGACCAGCTGTACAAAGTCGTCAGTGCCCGCATGCTGCCGGGTGGGGACATCAGCCGCAGCAGCCGCAGGGTCAAGGCGTACCTGCTGGAAGCGCCCGTGATCTTCCCGACGCTGAACGACGAGGACCTGGAAGGCCTGATCAAGAAGGTCGAAGTGGCCGCCCGCCTGCGCCTGGCCAGCCGCGCCACGCTCAGCGGAGAACTCGGGTATGACCACCTGGCTGAGGTGGAACGCCAACAGCAGGAACCCGACCCGATACCCGCCCCCGCGCCCACTGGAGGTTGACCATGCCTGAACAGGAAACCGAACTCAAGACGGTGGAAACCTGCGCCACGTGCCGGTTCATCACTTACCAGCGCAAGGCCGATGAGGGCCCACAGCACCTGTTCTGCGAGAACGTCGAACTCAGTCAGGGCGGGCCCGGGCAGACCGTGCTGTTCTTCCGTCCTCCGAAGCTCGCCTTCAGCTGCAACCGCTGGGCGCTCAGAGGACCTGACGTCGGCTTCGTCCCCACCCACATCCGGGATGAGCCCACCCCCACCGCGCCAAAAATCCCGTCCTGAGGAGGATGATCATGCCCGACCAACTCAACCGCAGCCCCTGCCCGCCCCTCCTCGACAACGCCCCGACCGACCCGGCCAAGCCCATCCGGGACGCCGTGGTCAGCTTCGAAGTGCAGCCCCTTACCGACGCCACCAAGAACGGCCCCCGCCGCATCGCCGGCGTCGCGAAGGAAGCGGACAAAATCAACCTGAACCGCTACTACTTCGGCCTCGACTGCTGTACCGACATGGTCAACGCCGCCCAGGTCCCCATGGAGCAGGGTGAACTGATCGGCCTGAACGGCCATCCGGACTTCTGGGTTGACGGCCGTAAGGGCCGCATCGACGACGTCGCCATCCGCTTCGACAAGCTCTGGATGGACGGCAAGCTCATGAAGTTCGAAGGCACCCTCGTCGGCACCGCCCGGGGGCGTGACCTCATGGCCGTGCTGGACAGCGGCGTGAAGGTCGGGATGAGCACCAACATCAACGGGATGCTCGAGTACAAGCAGGCCCGTGACGTGGACGAGTCCTGGCCCGACCCGGAGGAGTGGATTGGCGTGGTTCAAGTGGGTGCCCGCCTTACCACCATCGACGCCGTCATGACGCCCAGCGATAGCGCGGGCGACGTGCAGGCGGCCGACTCGCACAACCCCAACCGGGAGGAATCCACCGTGAAGAACCTGCAGGAGCTGAAAGAGAAGTTTCCCGACCTGTACGCCCAGGCTGTCGCCGACGGCAAGAAGGAAGCGGGCACCACCAGCCTCGAAGACCAGCTGGCCGCCGAGCGCACCGAGCGCCTCAAGCTGGAACGCGAGATCCAGGACGGCAAACGCACCGCCATCGCCACCAAGGCCCTGGCTGACGCGAATCTGCCCAAGCTGGGCAAGAGCGGCGACATCGACCTCGACGCCCGCTTCGAGAAGCGCGTGACCGACGCTGCCCTGCGCGCCGAGTCCGATCAGGAAGCCGCCGCCGAGGTGGCCGCGATGATCGCCGAGCGCAAGCTCAACACCGGCCAGGTGGCCGACGCCGCCGGCACGCCCCCGAACACGCCGAACGTGCCCCGCAAGGATCAGGTGCAGGACGCCCAGAAGGGCGGCAGGAACCTGGTCAGCAGCGTCCGCGCTGGCCTCGGCCTGACCTGACCCCCATCCGCCACGACCATTCCCGCCGCGCCCCACGGGGCGCTTTCTCATTGGGGAGGAACCCATGAAGAACCTGCACATGACCCGAAGCGCTCAGATCGTCATCGCGTGCGCCGTGGCGGCCGGCACCGCCAGCGGCGACGTCGTCCTCGTGGGCGCTGAAGGCCTGACCGGTCTCGCGCTCACGAACCGCGCGACGACCGCCACCATCAACGCCGGAACCGCCGCGCCCGGCCTCACCGACGGGCAGGCCAGCGTCGAACTGATCGGCGTGAGCACCGCCGTCCGTCTCACCGTCGCGGAATCCGCCGCACTGGGCGAGGGCATCTACAAGAAAGCCGGTGACGGCACCTACACCACCGCCAACGACGCGGGCAACCAGTTCATCGGGTACGCCCTGGAACCCAGCGGCGCGGCCGGGGACACCATCCCCGTCGGCCTGACCCGACCCTGAGCCGCGCGCAGCCCCGCCCCTTCACGCACTGAACACAGGAGCACCCCATGAGCCGAACCCTTTACGCCCGCATGCAACTGGCCGAAGCCCGCGGTCAGATCCCCCAGGGCGCCGCCGGGCGCCTCACCGACGCCATGATCGCCGAGACCGCCGCCATGGCCTTCGCGCGCGGCTACTACGGTGACCGCGCCGTCGAGCAGGCCCTCGCGGACGCCCGCCAGGAACGCGTCACGCTGCCCCGCAACAGCGCCGAGTACGAGCAGCACACCCTGAACCTCGCTGACCAGTACGTCGACGGCGCCCGCAGCGTGGTCCGCACCCTGGTCGACACGCACACCACCAGCGACTTCCCACAGGCCTTCGCGAACCTCCGCCAGCGCACGGTGCGCGCCAGCGACGCGCCCGACGTGGAAAGCGCCTGGCGCACCTGGGGTGGCGTCCGCACTCGCACCGTGAACGACTTCCGCACCGTGAACGGCATCAAGCTGACCATTCCCGGTGATCTTCTGCTGCGCCCCGAAGGCAGCGACGTGAAGTACACGACCTTCGGCGAGACGACCGACGGGTACCGCGCCGGGAACTACGAACGCGCGTGGAAGTACACGTGGGAGATGCACCTCGCGGACGACATCGGCCTGCTGACGGCCATGGCGAACGAGATGGGCGGCGCCGCGAAACGCACCGAGATCCGCGTGATCTTCGAAGCGATCAAGGCGGGCCTCACCCTCAAGACCGGCGGCACGTACGCCGGCGCCATCGACATCACCAAGCTGCGCGCCCTGCGCACCCTGTTCGGCAGCCAGACCTTCAAGAACGACGACAAGAAGGACGAAGACCTCGGTCTGGACGCCACGGACATCGTGTACGGCATCGATCAGCGTGACCTCGTGTACACCGCTCTGAACCAGATCACCGTGGACGGCACCGCCACCGGCCTGGCTAACCCGCTGCGTGGCGTGCTGACCCCGCACTTCGAGCGCATGTGGCGCCGCATCTTCGGGGCGGACTACCTGCTGTTCGACCGCACGGTGAACTGGCTGGAAGTGGCGTTCCTGGAAGGCTTCCAGGGCGGCGCGAAGTTCTATGCGAAGGTGCCCGACGTGGACCGCTACGAGGACGAGGGCAGCTTCAACGATCACAGCCTGCACGGCAAGGTCGGTCACGCCCTGGGCGCCAAGATCGTCAGCGACACGGGCGCCTGGCTCGCCAAGGGCAGCTGAGCGAGGGGGTGACCCATGGCCCTGAGCGCAGATGACCTGAAGCGGTTGCGGGTGCTGGTCACCCCTGGCGCCTGGGCCGCCCACGAGGCCCTGGACTCCACTGAGCAGGTGGATGCGGAGCTGGCCTTCGAGGTGCACGGTGACGTGCGGCTCGTGGCGGCTGACATCCTCGATACGGTGTGCCTGAAGGCGCGCGGGGCGGCCCTCACGGCGCCCGGCAAGAAGCGCTTCAAGATCGAGGGCATCGAGATCGAGAAGGCGGCGACCGGGACGGTCAGTGCCGCGAATGCCGACACGTGGTGCACGCTGGCCGGACGTCTGCGCGACCAGGCCGCCGGGAGTGGCGTCCCTGGCCCCGCGCTGGTGAGCTGGGACGACTGTGAGGTGTGGCCGTGACCGGCGCGCTCACCCTTGAGATCCAACAGCTCCTCAAGCCGGAGTTGGACGAGCTGTTCGAGGATCTTGGGCACGATCTGGTCGTCGTGCGCGGTGGCAGTAGTACCGCGTGGAATCAGAGCAGCGACCCAGGCGCGGACATCAACGTCCGGGGCCTGCTGATGCCCGCCAGTCAGCGCCGCCGCGCCGGCACGCCCGCCGGGCTGCCCGTGCCGGACTGGGTGGCGTACCTGCCGTACACGCCCGACCTGGGCACGCCCGGCTGGCACCTGTTCCACGAGGGCCGCGCGTACTACCCGAGTGGGGACGCCGAGGACCCCGGCGGGCAGGGCGTCGTGTGGATCGTGCCGCTGCGCAGCCCCGGGGAGGTGACGAGTGGCCCGAGTGAACCCGGCTGGACTGGCTAAGCTCCGCGCCCGCCTGACGCCCCTGGCGCTGGCCGGTGCACAGGCCGCCGCCGACGTCGCGCGCGACAAGCTCTCTGGTCCCGGCAGCGGCCGGCAGTACGCCCGGCTGCCCAACCGGTCCAGCGCGGAGGGGGAGTACCCCGCCGAGCAGAGCAGCCGCCTGCGGGACAGTATCGACGCGGAGGGGGCCGGGAGCCTGCGCGCCCGCTGGGGCGCCCTGCGCAACGTCCCCGGGTACGTCATGGCGCTGCACTTCAAACCCCCGGACATGGGCGGGCGCCCCTTCATGGACGACCTGCTGCAGGACCGGGACGTGCACCGCGCCGTGCGCGCGGCCATGGGGGTGAAACCATGAGGGTCTACGTCGCCACCGCACAGTGCCCTGTCTGTGAACCCGACAGCTGCGTCGTGCTGCGCATGGATGAGCAGGCTGTCACCATCCTCGCCCTCGACCAAACCCGGCAGGTCATTCCCGCCGCGCAGTTCCACCACTGGTATGAGCCCTACCGAGGTCGCCCATTCACCGTGGATGCCCACGGCACGGTGGTGTACCAGGAGCCCCCGTGAACGTCGCCCAGGCCCTCGCGCAGCTGTTCCCCACCCTCGTGCCCGCCCGGGACATCCACGAGGCCCGCCCCACCCCGCTCCCCACCGGTGCGTTCTGGGTGATCAGCGAGATCACGGACGCCGCCCGCCGCGACTACTACCCGGAAGCCAACGGCGCGCGCCCCCAGGAGCGCACACTGACGCTCCTGATCACCCTCTACGGCAAGGAAGGCTGGACGCTCAGCGACCTGCGCCCCATCTGGCAGGCCGCCCGCGCTGGCCTCGCCAACCTCGTCACCGAGCACCCCGGCTACCCGCCCCTGCGCGGCGTCACCCGGGGCGCCGTCCTGCCCCCCACCCCAGACAGCGACACGCGCCGCCCCCTGGCCGCCGTGCGCCTCATCTGCGTGTACATCGAGTAAATCCACCCCTGGAGGGAACCACCATGACCAAGACCGACGCCACGCCCAGCACCCCCGTCGTCAAGCCCAAGAAGGACAACAAGGGCAACAGCTACTACAGCGAGGAGGTGAACGGGCAGCAGAAGGTGTACCTCACCACCAAGGACGGCCGCCAGCTGGAAAACACCGCCGACACCGCCGACGAGGCATACCAGAACATCCTGGCCTACCTCAAGAGCTAAGCGCCCCCGCGCCAGCCCGTCGCCCCTCACCCGCCCCCACCTGACGTGGGGGCGTTCCCCTGGAGGAACCCATGCCCACCGCCGCCACTGATCCCGGATTCGTCGCGCTCGATACCGTCGCCGTCCGCAAGCAGCTCGACTACCTGCTCATCGCCGTGAAAACCCCGGGCGTCACCACGCCCGTGTTCGAACGCGTCAGCCTCGTCGCGGAACTGGGCGCGTTCGCCAAGAACGTCCAGACGAGCGAACTGCCGCTGTTCGTCGAAGCGGACGGCAGCACCCCCACCCTGCGCGCCACGCAGGACAACGGGGGCACCATCCCCTTCGCCACCGCGTCCGGCGCGAGCAACCCCCTCACCAAGAAGCTCATCGCCGCCGCGAAGAACGGCTGGCCCGTTGCGTTCAAGAGCATGTACCACAGCGCGGGCGTGCGCGTGTACGGCAACGGCACCATCGGCGACCGCGGCATCCAGGGTGACGCCACCGCGATCCCCACCTGGGGTTTCGACCTGAACGTCATCAACTACCGGTACGTCGACACCAGCAACAACTACATCGACGACAACGCCTAAACCTCGTGGACACCCTGACACTCACCGCGCGGGGCTGCAGCGTCACGCTGTTCGCCCCGCGCGACGTGCCGGGGGGCGTGGAGGCGTTCGCGTTCTACGCCACCGCGCCCCTCACGCGCGTCCGCACCCTCATCACCCCCGATAAACGAAGATTTCGCGCGCCCGCCGGTCTCCCCAGTGGCTTCCGGCTGGGCCGCGTATTTATGCCCCAGGAGGGCGAATGAACCTTTTGACCGTGCTCGCTGGTACCAGCAAAGACACCTTCACCATCCAGGAGATCGTGTTCATGGCCGCGCCCCTGACCATCGCGGAGGTCGCGGAGTACAACGCCCTGCCCACCGTGACCGTCACCGTGGGCGGGGAGGCCCGCGAGCGGATCGCGGAGGACGCCCGCTGTGAGTTCTGGGCGGACAAACTGCGCCGCCGCGTGAAGAACCACACCACCGACCCGGCCAGCATCACCGCCGAGTGGTTCATGGAGCACATGGAATCCAGCCGCCTGCCGCTGCTGGAGCACCTGCTGTTCTACGGCGAGCTGCCCAAGGCGGGTGAGAACACAAAAGCGCGCTGAGCGACCAGGAACTCTCGGACCAGATGTACGCCCTGATCGGCGTGACCGGGTACGACCTGCCCACCCTGGCCGCGCTGACCATCCCGCAACTGCACTGGCTGATGCGGGGCCAGGGTCAGATCCTCTACCCCCGGCTGCGCCCGCAGCTGGACGCGAACTGGGCGCACATGGACAAGGACGGCGTGGCGAAGATCCTGAGGGGCCGCGCGGCAGAACCCCCGCCACCCACGCGGGAGGAACGCGACCGGGCCGAGGCGTACCGCATCGCCCACGCGTTCTACCTGCCCAGCACGCCCGCAGCGGGCACCACCCTCGTCCCGAAAGCCGAGCCCATCGGGGGGCTGCCCGTCGCCACCGCGCGCGCCGTCATGGCCTTCGCGGAGGCCGGCGGCTTCCCCGAGAACGTCTGGGCGGATGACGTGGCGCCCCTGTGGCACCAGATTCAGGCAACGGCCGCACAGGGCACCTGACGGGGGCTGTGTCTCACATGCGTCAACGCCTGACGCGCCCAGGTGATACGGGTGAAGGGTGAAGAAACTTCTCCTTCTGCCCCTCCTGGTCCTCCCCCTCGCCGCCTGCACCCCCTCACAGGGCGTGAAGCCCCGCATGTACGCCGGGAACAGTGCCGAGATCCTCACCGCGATCAGTCAGATCGCCACGACCATCCAGCCGCTGGGCGGGTACGACTACTTCAGCGTGACGGAAGTGACCCCCACACAGGTCACCGTGCGCGCCAACCCTACCATCGGCATGCAGTTCCTCGCCGGGAATCAGCCCATCACGGCCACCTTCACGGCCCTGCAGTCCGGCAACAGCACCAGTGTCAGCCACTTCGCCAAGCTGGGCACCAACGCTGTGACCCCCTCCTCCGCAGTTGACACCCGCATCGAGAACGTCTACAAGGAACTCGCCACGCGGTTCACGATGCTGCCCTGACCTACCCCCTGACCCCGTGACCCCCGCCCTGCGCGGGGGTTTCTCATTCCGCCCCTGCGCGGGAGGTGAACCATGACCCAGAGTGACGCTCCCGACACCCCCGGCATCAGCCTCGGCAGCCTGACCGCCGACGTCGCCTTCAACCTCGACGAGGCTCAGCTCAAGCGCGCGCTCGACGCCGCCGAGGCTCGACTCGGGAAGAAGATCGAGATCCCCGTGCTCGTCGGCGGGAACGCCATCCCCGCCCTGCGCGACCTGCGGGCCGAACTGGACCGCGTAAGCGGACAGACCACCAAGGTCAGCCGTGAGCAGGCCGCCGCCGCCCGCAGCCTGGAACAGCAGTACCGCGCCGCCGGGCAGGCCCAGGTGCAGGCCGCGCGCGTCACGGCCGCCGAGAGTGCCGCCGCTGCCGCAAAGATCCGCGAGCAGTCGGCTGCGTACTCCCTGCAGACCCGTATGGCCGCCCAGGCCGCGCGGGATGAGCGCGTGCGGTCCCAGGCGACCATCACGGCCCTGGAGAACGAGCAGCGCAGCTACCGGAACCTGTGGCGGGCGCGGCAGCTGAGCGACGACGAGACCATCGAGGCGCAGCGCCGCATCTACCAGCAGGCACTCCTCCAGGCGCAGGCCGTGGACAAGCAGAGTGACGCCTACCGCCGCCTCACGCAGGTCATGGCCAGCGCGCAGAACACGGTGAACAACGTCCAGGGCATCAACACGCCCGGCGGGTTCAGCGCGGGCATCACCCAGGGCATCCTCCAGGCGGTCGGGAACCTCGGGCCGTTCGGGCAGCTGCTCGAACAGGTGATCACCAGCGGCATGCAGGCCGCCGAGCAGGCCGCCCGCGAGGGCGCGCGTGACGTGGCGCAGCAGGCCGGGGCGGGCCTTCAGAGTGGACTCGCCGGGCAGCAGGGCCGCGTCCGGCAGGCCGCCGTGAACCTCGCGCACGAAGTGCAGGACGGTGCGGAGGACGCGCTGGACATTCACAGTCCCAGCCGCGTCATGCGCCGCATTGGGCAGTTCGCCGGGGACGGCCTGCGGGACGGGCTGCTCAGCAAACGCGCCGAGGTCGGCGCCGCCGCCAAGGCCCTCGCCAACGCCGCCGAGGTGAACGCCACGCCGAACATCCCCGTCGTGGCCACGCCCGTCAGCGGAGGCGCGTTGGGCGGCGCGGCTCTCCCGGCTGTCCTCCCCAGCGCGCAGGCGGGCCTCAGGGGCGTCGCCACGCAGGCCGCCCTGGCCACCGCTGCGCTGGGCGGCACGGCCCTCGCGGCTGGCGCCGTGAGTGTCGCTCTCGTGAACGGCACCCAGAAGGCTGCCGCGTACCAGCAGGGGCTCGCGGAGATCAGCACCCTCACGAACAAGATGCCGGGCGACCTCGACGACCTGGGCCGCAAGATGCTCAAACTCGGCGTGGACACCCGCCGGTCCTTCGCGGACCTGAAGGCCGGGTACGAGGAAATCCTCGGCGCGAGCGTGCGCGGCACGGACAGTGAACCCGTCGCGCTGCAATTCCTGGAGCGGTCCGCGCAGCTGGCCCGCGTCACTCGCGAGGAAACCAAGGTCGCCGCCGACGCGCTGACCAGCATCCTCAACGCGTACGAACTCGACGCGACCAGCGCCGCGCGCGTCACGGACATGCTGTGGGCCAGCATCAGCGCCGGTAAGGTCCGCCTGGGTGAAATCTCCGGGAGTCTCGGCGCGGTCGCCGGTCAGGCCAAGAGCCTCGGCGTCCCGCTGGAGGAACTGCTCGGCGCCATGGCGCTGCTCACCACGCGCGGCATCCCCGCCAGCACCGCCCTGGAGTACATCCGCTCAGCCCTGACGAACGTGCAAAAACCCAGCAAGGAAGCGCGGGACCTCGCCAAGAGCCTGGGCATCGAGTTCAGCGCCACGAGCCTCAAGAGCATGGGCCTCGTGAAGTTCCTCGACCAGCTGGGTCGGGGCGTGGGCGACAACAGCCAGGCGCTCGCCACCCTGATCGGGGACGTGGGCGGCCTCCAGGCCGTGATTGGCCTCCTGAACGGCGGGCTGAGCGACACGGGGGGCATCCTCAGCAAAGTCACGAACAGCACCGGCGAACTCGACCGTGCCACTGCGAAACTCAAGGGCACCGCGCAGGACAGCGTGGGGGAGTTCAACGCCGCGTGGGACCGCACGCAGATCCTGTTCAACGGCACCCTCCTGAGCAGCTTCACCACGTTCCTGGAGAAGGGCGTGAACCCCCTGCTGATCAAGCTGGGCGACCTGAAAGAGGCCATGAACAACGCCGCCACCCCGGCGGAACTGCACGCCACGCTCCAGATCACGGCGAAGGATGACGGCACCACCGCCATCCTGAAGTTCCTGCTGGGCGCGGGACAGCAGATCGAGAAGGGCTTCAACCCGGCCAACAACCCGGCTCTGCGCGCCGCTGCCTTCATCGTGGCCCGCACCGGCCTGGGGCGCGGGGCAGGGGAGGCCGCTCCGACCAACCAGGCGGACCTGACCCTGAAGCGGATTCAGCCGCAGGTGGGCGAGGGGCCGCTCCTGCCGGGGCAGCAGCGCGCGGTGCAGCAGGCCACGGACGGCATCGTGCAGGCGCTGGGTATGGCCGGGAAGCGCATCCTGAACGAGTTCGGCGTGAGCGGGAAGGACTACCATCACGACGGCGCCGTGCGGGCCGACGCGACCCACAACGGCATCGACTTCGGCGCGCCGCGCGGGACGCCGATCCTCGCGCCGTTCGCGGGCCAGATCAGCACCCGGCAGGACGCGCGGAACGGCAAGGTGTTCGAACTCGTGGACGCCCTCGGGAACAAACTGGTGGGTATCCACCTCGACCAGTTCGACGCGGGCGTGCAGGAAGCCCTGCGTAAAGGCGGCGGGAAGGCCCTGATCCTCAGGGGGCAGCAGATCGGCACCGTGGGCAACACCGGCACGACCGCCGGCAGCGCGCCACACCTCCACCTCATGGGCTACCGCGCGGGCAGCACCACGCCCGTGGACGCCCGGACCATCGGGTACGCGGGGCTCGACGGGAGTGTCCGCCCGGCCGACACGAACACCACCCGGACGGCCACCACGTTCGTCAAGAAGACCGATCAGGCCCTGATCGCCGAGGCGCGGCGCATCCTCGACCGCATCGAGGCCGCCACGAAGGCCGGGGACGTGACCGGCAAGGTCAAGGCCGAGGCGGTGCTGAAGGCGTTCACGGACAGCGGCCCGCGCGCGGCGGCGGCGCTGGAGATCGTGCGCAGCGAGGCGAAGGCCACACGGAAGGAGGTCAGCCAGTACGGGCAGACGTTCGACAAGCTCAAGGGGCAGCTCGACCTCGCGGGGTCCACGTTCAAGCTCTCGGACGACGCGCAGGGGTACGTGCGGAGCCTCGACGCCATCAGCAAGGCCGCCCAGGCCGCCGCCAGCAGCGAGAAGGCGAAGAACGGGGAGACCGCGAAGTACCGCGCGCTGCTCGACCTCGCCGGGGACGCTGCCGGGAAGGCCCGCCAACAGCGGGAAGGGGATGACCGGGCTGCCCAGCAGGCCGCCGACAAGGCCAAGGCCCGCGCGAAGGAACAGGCGCAGCTGCGCGCCCGGTACGCCGCGCAGGCCCGCGACCTGGAGGTCAGTGAGCAGCAGGCCACCCTCGCCCGGGTCCGAACCCTGAACAGTGCCGAGCTGGACGCATTCAAGGGGACGCAGGCCCAGCGGGTCGCGCTGATCAAACGGCAGGCGGCTGACGAGGCCAATGCCCGTGAGCAGGTCGCGCGCGCCGTGCGGGACAAGACCATCCGGGAGGCTCAGAACGCAGGCGGCCCGAACATGGGCACGGCCATCGAACAGGCCCGGCAGGCGTACACGGACGAGGTGCAGGCGGCGCGACTCGCGCAGCAGACCGCGAACCGCGCCGCGCTCGCCGGGGAAGCTCAGGCCGTGAGGCAGGTGCGGGACGCGTACGGCGAACTGGCCACCGGCCTGCGCGAGAAGATCCGCGCGGGGCAGGTGGACGAGGAGGCCCTGGCCGCGTACCGCAAGCGGGTGGATGAACTGGCCACCTCTGCGCGCGCGGCGGGCGTGGCGGGCAGCCGCTTCGTGACCGGCGCGCAGGCCAGCGCCGAGGCCGTGTACCAGCTCGCCATCGACGCGCAGGTCGCCAGCGGCGCGTACGACAACGTGGGCGACAGTTACGACCGGGCCACCCGCGCCGGGCAGGGGTACACCGTGACCCTGGAGCGGGCCCTGGATCTCCTGCCGGACGGGGAAGCCGCCACGGACGCGTACGTGCGCGCCCTGGAGGACCTCGCCACGCAGGGGCGGGTCAGCGCCGACACGCTGAACGCCGTGCGGCAGGCCATCGCGGACCGCACGGTCATCTGGCAACTGGAGGCCGAGCAGATCGCCCGCGTCACCACCGAGGGCCTGGGCGCTGCCGACGCCCTGGCGCAGGTCGGGGACACCGAGGGGGCCATCGACACGCTGTACGGCACGCTCGACGACCTCTACACCCGCCTGGAAAACGGGGAGGACGTGGCCGCCGCCATCGGGCAGGTCGTGGACCGGCTGAACGACCTGGGCAGCGCCCTGGATCTCGACACCGAGTTCGGGACGTTCGTGGCGGGCCTGGGCGGGATGATCGACGATCAGATCGCGCAGGTGGTGGACAAGATCGCCGACCCCGCCACGGGCGCCAAGCTCGCCGCGAAACTGAAGGTGTTCCTCGCGGACCTGCGCGGGCAACTGCCGAAGTACGCCGACCCGTACGCGGCCGGCCTGATCCCCGGGGGCAATGGGTTCGCGCCCCAGGTGCAGGACGGTGCGGACCTCGCCACCATCACCCGCGCCCGGGATCTGGGCACGCTGATCGCCGAGACCACCGACCCGGCCGCGCTCCAGGGCGTGATCGCAGAGGTGACCGACCTGCTCGCCAGCGAGGCGGGCAAGAAGCTCAGCGACGGCACCCGCCAGGGCCTGGAGGACGGCGTGAAGGACGCGCAGACCTACCTGGGCATCCTGAGCGACCTGACCGAGGAGGCAGTCGTGGACGGCTGGGAACGCGGCACGCGCGGCGCCCTGGCGAACCCCACTCCCACCAACGAGTTCACCAGTTGGGCCCAGAAGATCTTCGACCTGGGCGCGGCGGGCCTGAACGACCCCACCACCTTCGACGGGCTCACCCAGAGCCTCGACGAGGCGCGCGCGAGCGGCGAGCTGACCATCGCGGACCTGCAGAACCTGCTGGCCCTGATCGAGCAGCTCAAGAGCGCGAGCGACAACGTGGACCTTGGCCCCATCGGGCGGATGAAGGGCAACTACGACGGGCTGCTCACGCGGGGTGTCGGTATCGAGCAGGCCAGGGCGGCGGGGGAACTCGACACCGTGGACGCCGCCACGCAGCTGCGCGGGCTGGCGAAGGAGGCCGAGCGGTACGCCGCAGCGGCTCAGGCGGCCGGGGATGCCGAACTAGCGGGACAGTTCCGCCAGATCGCCCGGGGCGCACGTGAGGCGGCCGGGGCCATCGGGAAGCTCATGGACGCGCAGGAGTACCTCGACTGGGGCGGTCAGGTCGCGGGCTCCCTCGGGCAGGTTGCAGGCGCGCTGGGCGAAATCGAACAGGCGTACGACGGGGTGACCGGCGAGAAGCTCTCCACGCCCTGGAAGGACCTCGCGGCGAACCTCGACGGCGCGCAGAACGCCGCGAAGAAGCTGGGCAGCATGATCACCGACGTGGTCAAACTGCTGGCCAACCCCGCCGACATTGGCGCGTGGGTCAGTCTCATCACGAACGTGGTCAGCTCCATCGCCGACGCCATCAGCGGGTTCAAGAAGGCGCAGGCGGAGGTCGCCCGCCTCAAACAGGAGTTCGCGCAGGACAACCCCCTGCTCAACCCTGGCGACTACCAGAAGGCGTACACCCGCTCGCGCGGCTTCCTGGCCGACGTGTTCGGTGGTGGGCCCGAGGTGGTCAACGAGATCGACAAGATCGGCGTGATGTTCGCCAAGAGCCTACAGGACGCGCTGATCGGCGGGATCAAGACCGGGATGGTGGAGGCCATCAAACAGAACGACTTCAGCCTGTTCAAGAGCACCCTGCGCGAGAACACGTTCGACGGCCTGCTGGCCGGCATGGTAGACGCCTTCCTGAAAGACGAGATCCTGAAGAGCATCCTCGCCCCGGCCATCAAGGCTTGGAGTGACGCGCTGAAGACGCCGGACACGGCGGACGACGCGGCGGCCCTCGCGGGCATTGACGCGGCGATCAGTCAGGTGGATCAGCGGGCCGAGCGGTTCTACACGGACGTCGCGCCGAAGTTCATGGACCTGCAGCAGCGCTGGGGTATCGACCCGGCCCAGTCGGGTGGTGGGACCAGTGGCAGTCGCCCGGTGTTCGGGAACGCCCCGGACGTGCAGTACGGCGCCCCGCCCCGCGTGCTGTTCCCGCCCGAGGCGCTGCTGGGCTTCACGGCGTTCGGGCAGGCCGTGCCCGAGTGGCGGGCCGGGGTGGCCGAGTGGCGGCAGATCAACGCGGAGTTCCGGCAGACGGTCGCAGACCTCGGCCGCTCACGCCCCGGCGGGCTGCAACCCCTGTCCGGCGGCGCTCTCTAGGAGGTGAATCATGGATGACCTGACGTACCAGCTGCTCGCGTACCCCGTCATGGGCGGCGAGCCCCGCGTGATCCCCGCGCGGGAATCGTTCATCAGCGCGGACGGCGGGAACGGCCTGCGCCTCCAGCTCGCCCGGGGGGACTGCCGGGAGGCCACGTGGACGGCGGTGGGCCGTGACCTCGCCCTGCCGCCCCTGACGCCCACGCAGGTGCAGGTGCGCGTGAACGGCGTCTGGACGGCCGTGTGGTTCGGGGAAGTGCGGATCGGCGGGAATGCCCGCGACGTGGACGGCGAGAGCTACACCCTGCGCGGCATGAGCCGGACGTTCGACGAGGTGGTCCTCAGTGACGGGTTCGCGCAGCCCGCCCAGGCGGCCCACCTGACCCTGCGGGCCGCGTTCCAGGACGTGATCAGCAGCGGGCAGTGGGGCACGCCCAGCCTCGTGCTGTTCGACGAGGCGCGGTTCGCTGACCTGGGCTTCGACTTCCCGGAGGTGAAGGACGGCGCGCAGCAGACCCTCGCCGGACTGATCGAAGCGGTGCAGGCCGTCGGGACGCGCGAGAACGTGGACGTGTGGGTGGGCGTGCGCCCCGACCGGTACGCGTTCGCGCGGCCCGCCGCGCAGACCGTGCGGAACATCACGGGCGAGATCAGTGCCCGCCCGCAGTGGCGCAGCCCCGTGGCCGAGACGCCGTACACCGCCGTGCTCTGGTACCTGGGTAAACGCCAGAACGGGCGCCCTCTGACGTACCTGAGCCGCAGCGACAGCGCCCGCGTGTACCGCACGCGCATCAAACGCCTCACGCCCGGCCCGGACCTCACGTACTGGCAGGCGGCACCCGGCACGTGGACATGGGTGACCTACGACGGCGCCGGGCGGTACGTGCCCCTGAACCCACAGCCGCCCCTGGCCGCCTTCGGCGTGCTGCGGGACGGGAAGGCCGGCACGGAGGACGGCGGCCTCGGCATGACCCAGGACGTGACCCGCCTGGGCCTGCTGTTCGAAACGCCCTACCCCTTCCAGCGGATCACGTACACCGGCCGGGCTTACAGCGGCACCCCCGGCAGCCTGGGCAGCGACGTGGCCACGCTGGTCGCCGTGCCGGACGAGACCGGGTACGTGGTCGCGCCCCTCGCTGAGCACGGCGCCGGATGGGCCGCGGGCAGCATCACGCTCGACGCGCCCGCCACCCGCGTCCTGTTCACCAACCGCGCCAGCCTGGGCGACGCCACCCAGACCACGCTGGTCCTCACGGAGTTCCGCGCGGACCTGATCGACCCGCGTGACCTCGACAGCGCCGCCCAGTACCACTACGCACCGCCCGCGCGGGAACCCGCTGAACTCGAAACGCAGGTGTTCGTGCCGCCGGACGACCTGCCGGGCCGCGTGCGCCTCGACGACCCGGACTTCGGCCCGGCGTACGAGCGAGGGCTGGACGCCGTGGAGTACCGCCTCACCGACAACCTGTACACCGCGTACCTGACCGAGCAGGCCGACGATCCCGGCAAGCTCGCGCAGGCCGCCCTCATCAAGAAACGGGACGACGCGGCCGTGATCACGGCCGTCACCGCGTAGGAGGTGCCATGCCCACACCCGCCGTAGACCCCACCTGGGCGACCGGCCCCGACCTGAGCCCCGCCAGTTGGCGCGACGTGAACTTCGAACTGCGGGACGTCAGCGAGAACTTCCTGGTGGCCCTGCCGCCCACCGTGGGGTTCCGCGAGGCGCTGGGCACGCCCGACCCGTACACCTGGGACCACCCGCCCCTCACGGACCGCTGGTTCCCGCGTGGGGACGGCGTGCCCCGCATCCGCCCGATCATGACCCTCACCGGCAGCTGGACGTACCAGGATGACGAGGAGGCACTGATCCACACGGCCGCCATCGAGGACGCCATGCCGTACGCGCGGAGCGTGTGGTGGCGCGGGCAGTTCCTGATGCTGCTGGACGCCACGCGGCCCGGCAACACCCTGATCACGTCCGGCACGCGCCTGCGCGAGACGACGTTCAACGTGTCCCTGAACACGGTGGAACGCGTGACGCGCAGTAGCCTCCTGGCCATCTATCCGCTGCGCAAGCTCCGCATTGAGGAGATCGGCGGGGGCACGGCCATCCTGACGCCCCTGAAAGGCGTGAGCACACAGCGGGGGCAGTTCCTGCTCGTCACCGATGACGGCACCGCCTTCGCATTCGACACCCTGGAGGCCACCTATGGCTGAATCCGTACTCACCAACACCGACGCGAACTTCCAGGCGTTCCGGGCAGCCACGACGTACGCGCAGCAGCGCGCACAGGCTGCCGAGAACGCCCGCGCGGCCATCGCCGGTCTCATCCCAGACGCACAGGCCGCCGCCAACGCGAAGGCAGATGCCCTGCTGGCCGCCGGCGCGAAGGCGGACGCCTTGCTGGCAGCTGGCGCGAAAGCCAACGCCCTGCTGGCCGCTGGTCTCCTGCCGGATCTGCGAGCCGCGCGGCTCGCCGCAACCGCGACCGCCGGACTCATCGCGCACGAGGGGGGCGACCACACCACCATCCCGGCCGGAGCTGGGGTGTACCGAATCATGACCGGCACGGAGGTCGGGCAGGTCTGGGAGCGCGTGGCCGGTGGTGGCGTGCTGCGCCGCCCGGAACTGGAGGCCGCTGCCGCCGCCGATGTGCAGGCCCTGCGACTGGGCAGCGTGGATGACCTCGCGACGCTGCCGGCCTTGCCGGGGGACGTGCTCATGGTGGCGGGCAGCCGTGGCGGTCGCTTCGTCGTGAAACCCGCTGCCGACGCCCCTCCGGCGGACGGTGGCGTGGTGTTTGCCCTGCCCGGTGACCGCGTGGCCGTGCGCGAACGTGAGGGTCGCGTGCGGGGCGTCTGGTACGGCCTGGTGCCGGATGGTGACCTCACCCTGGCCGGGGCGGGGACGGACAACGCCGACGCGCTCGACGCGCTGTTCGGCGCCGTGAACCGTTACGGGGGCCTGATCGACATCGACGCGGGCGTGTACCGCACCAGCCGCCGCCTGCCCGTCCTGGGCAGCAAGCCCTTCCGCCTGGAGGCCGGGGGCGTCAGTCTGGTGTTCAGCGTCAAGGACACCGGCTCGTCCGGCGTGGGCATGCCGATGCTCACGCTGTACCAGGCGCGCAGCTGGTACGCCAACATCGGCCTGATCCGCCAGCTGGGCCTCCCCGACCCCAGCCGCGACATCACCGAGGGGCACGCGCCCGCCGGGATCGCGCCCGCCGGGTGGGGCGACCCGTTCCAGCTGCGATCCGATCTGCCCGCCGCCCGCTACTGGCGCACGCACAACGACCACGGGATCAGCGTGTTCGGCTGCCAGGACTACGAGCTGCACGCGACCGTGGACGGCGTGCGTGGCATGGGCACCGTCGTGAGCGGCTGCAGTTACGGCCGGGCGTACCTCACGGTGCGCCGCAGCCTCGCGGACGGCGTGCACATCCACGGGGGCAGCAGCTTCAACCATTTCACGGTGCACGCCGATCACACGGGGGACGACAGCGCCGCGATGGTCCGCAAGACGGGCGAGCCGGAGATGGTGGGCAACGTGCTGGACGCCACGAGCGAGTGGAGTCTCGCGCGCGGGATCGTCGTGAGCGGCACCACCAACGCGCACGTGCTGCGCGCCGACGCCCGCTATGCGTGGAAAGAAGGCGTGCTCGTGGCGGCCGAGGCGCTGGAGGGGGAACTGACGCTGTACACCCGAGTGGCGGAGGCCGCCGCGTTCGCGTGCAACCAGGCGCGCGACCCGGAGAGCAGCGGCACGGCCGGCATCCGCGAGGGGTACCCGAACGCGCCGCATCAGCAGCGGTACACCGAGTGGGGCAGCATCCGCGCCATCAACAACCTCGGCGCCGGCGTCCGCCTCGAAGGGCAGTTCACGACCGTGCAGAGCATCTACAGTCAGGGCAATGCGTACCCGGACCGGATCACGGCGCAGGCGGACCTGCGGGTCGGGACGCACCAGAGCCTCGACCAGCCCGCCCCGATCTACGGGGACGTCACGAACCTGTCCGTGGACGTGATCCGCACGCTGCGCAGCACCGGCACCCTCCAGGTGACCGGCGCGGGCCCGGTGGATCTGCGGCGGGTCACGACCGACGCGCCCCTGGTGCTCGACAGCATGACCGACCTGACCCTGGGCACCATGCAGGCGCAGTCGATCAGCCTGGGCAACATCAGCCTGATCCGCGGCGGGGACTGGCGGCTGGACAGCGCGCCGGTCGCGGCGGCGGCATTCACCAACGTCAACAACGTGCTCGTGGAGAGCCTGAACGTGCGGAACCCGAACCGCACGAACGATCCCAACGGGCGGGCGCTGTTCCTCTCGGGCGTGCAGGACCTGACGATCCACCGCTACCGCCTGGAAACGGACGACCGCTTCGTCCGCCTGATCGAGATCAACGGCTCGGCCAGCAGCGGCGTGCGCCTCCCGGACGTGCAGGCGATCATGACCAGCCCGGACACCACCGGGAACATCTTCGTGAACGGCAACGCGGCGGGGATCACGTACCGCGCCCGGGTCAGCAACGATGCCGGGGCGCACTACGTGCTGCGCGAACGGGACGATGCGGCGGCCGTGGCGGCCCGCTCGCCGCAGGACGAGGTGGTGGCCTGGGGGGACAGCATCACGCAGGGGATCACCAGCACCATGAGTTACCCCTACCTGTTGAGTGCCCTGCTGCCACACCGCCGCCCAGCCATCAATATGGGGATCGCGGGGCAGACCACCCGGATGATCCAGGCGCGCGCCGGTGGGGAGGCCGTGACCTTTACGGTGGCCGGCGGGTCGCTCTCGGCGGCCGGGGACTTCGCGGCCCTGACCCTGGCCGATGGGAGCGTAGATCTGCTGCGTTCGGACGTGGTGCGCTCCCTGCGGGGGACGCTGGCCGGGCGCCCTGGGGTGCTCAAACGCGACCCGCCACTGGACGGGGGCGCCTACTACTTCTTCCCCGACCCGGCGGCCACCGCGACGGCGGCGGCGGGCTCGGTGCCGTTCGTGCCGGATGCCGACGCCTACCGCCGCATGTGCAACATCATCTGGTCCGGGCGCAACGACGACCTGACGACGAGTGCCGGGCGGGACGTGGTGGCCGCGCGCATTGGGACGATGGTGGGCCGCCTCCAGTGGCCGCGCGAGTTCCTGGTGATCGGCGTCCTGAACGCCACCACCGAAGCCCTCGGCACCTCGCAGTGCGAGGGCATCAAGGCCCACAACGCATCGATGGCAGCGGCGTACGGGGTGCGGTTCCTGGACCCGAGGGCCGTGCTGTGCGTCAACGCGGATGGCAGTGCACGCGCGGATGGCACGCCGAATCCCGCATGGATGTACGACCCGGTGCACCCGAACGATGCGGGGCAGTGGCGCCTGGCGCAGGCCATCGCCGCGAAGGCCGCCACGTTCGGCTGGCAGCAGTAGACCCCGCAGCACAGGGCCGGGTATCGGTTAACTGGGAGCCTCCGGGCTCCCTTCCTCGTCTATATACGCCTCCTGCTCCTGCATGCACCGCCATTTGCCTGCTACCCCCCCCCGCCCTGGCACATGCCACGCTCTGACGGCGGGACCGTCACCTGGTTCTGGGAGATCAACTAGAGGTCGGTATAGTTGGGGGCGTGATTGTCTCCCAGTCCCCCCGCACCCTCCGCGTGTCTACGGTGGGCATCGGTGCCGCCGCCGTCCTGTGCGGCCTGCTACTCGTGATCACAGCGGGACTGCTCATCAACGTGCAGCACGCCGTGATTGGGCAGGTGATCCTGGGCGAGCGGGTGCTGGCGCTGCTGGGATTCGCCCTGGCAATCGCTGGCGTCCTGGCAGGCGGGCGGGTGCGCCTGACACCTCTGGCGGCGCTGGCGTTCCTGGTGCCGATCTGGGGCGTCGTCGCCCTGATCATCCAGGAGGTGTGGTCCAGCACGAACACGTGGCAGGCCCGCACGGTGGCGTACCTGATCCCGTTCGCCACGCTCGGACTGGTGGCGCTCGCGCCCTACGCGCCCCGCAAAAATCGCACGGCAGCGTGGACCCTGGGGGGCCTCACCGCCCTGCTCGTCGGCATGGGGTTGGCGCAGTGGGCTACCCAGACACCGATTGTGTGGGTGGGCGAGAAGGGCTCATGGTACCCGTGGGTGTGGCGGGCGCAGGACCCCACGACGGGCCTGCTGAGCGTCCGGGCATTCAGCTATTTCTACACACCAGTTCAGTACGGCGTGTTCTGCGCTGCCGTGGGTTTGACGGCGGTGGCCGCGTGGCGCATGCGGCCTGTCGCGTTGCCCCGCCCCCGCCTGCGGATCAGGACTACGGTGCGGCTCCCCCGGCTGCGCGTCCGCCCCGTGCAACCCCACCTGCTGATCGGTCTGATTGGCCTGCTCGGGGTGTACGCCAGTGCCAACCGCACCGCGCTGGCCGGTGCTGCGGTGGCCGTCATGGTCGTGATCGCTGCGAAACTACGTCCCGCCGTTGTGCGGTACGTCCCTGCGCTGCTCACGGCGCTGTACGTCATCCTTTGCGGCACCCTCGTGTTTGCGGATGGGCTCTCGGAGCTGATCGGCAGGCTCAACACCGGCGGGGACGCGCTCTTCCAGAGCAAGAACCTGCTGATCCGCCTGTCCGACTACCCCATGCTCCTGCGTGAACTGACGGCGCGGAACGACCAACTCCTGACAGGCGCGCGTGACCTGGAGGCCCTGCTGACTCCGGTAGGCGCACGCCCCGACCTCGCGGATTTCGTCCCAGTGGATAACGAGGGCCTGTTCCTCACACTTCAGTTCGGACTGCCGGGGTTGCTGCTCGCGCTGGCCTGCCTGTACTGGCTGGCACGAGAGGGCGCGCAGGCGTGGCTCAGACGGCAGAGTCCGTTCGGGCTGGGCCTCCTGGGGCTCGTGACCGTCTGGGCCGTGGGGGCGTGCGTGAACGTGGTCTACATCTACCTGCTCCCCGTCGCTTGCGTCCTCCTCCTGCTCTCCCGCCCCCGCCGCGCATGACGCTCAGCCTCTCCGCTGCGGTGTTCTTCGGCAGTAGCCTGCCCATCTGGTTTGCGGTCGCGTGGGACGCAACGCAACGCCTGCCGCTCTGGGCGCGCATTGCCATCCTGCTGCTGCCCCTGCTGCCCGTGCCCTGGATACGGGTTGAGATGCCCACCACAATTTATTGATCTGATCCCCTATCCCATCACAGCACCGCCCCAGCCTCTCCGGCCCTGGGGCGGTTCCCATTCACCCCGGCCGGACTCTGGAGCCTCATGCCTCAATCTCACCCCCCGACAGGAGCGACATGAAAGACCCCCTCGTCATCCTCACCTGGATTGTCGGTGCTGGCTTGCTGCTCGTCCTTGGACGGTACGCCGTCACTGGGCAGCTCGACGACAAGATCCTCGCAGGCATGGGCACCATTCTCGGCGGCCTGATCACAGCGCTCGCCACTCGCAAAAAGGACGGTGACAGCAATGGCCGTAACACCCCTTGATCTCCTGGCCGCCCTCGCCCTACTCGCCTTCGTCTCCGGCATGGGCGGGGTGACGTACCGCGCCGTCATGCTGCTGATCCAGCTGATCGCGCCCAAACCCCACTGGCAGGAACGCGGGGCGCTCCTGATCATCCTGGCGCTGGGGTACATCGTGCTCCTGGCGCTGGACGTGCCGAGCGTCCTGGCGAGCCTGCGCGACAACAGCAGTCACGCCACGCTGGACAGCGTGCTGCGCACGTCGGTGTTCGCGGCGTGGCTGTGGGTGCTGAACACCATCCTGCTGATGCTCGCCAGGGGCACCCTCGGTCCTCAGCCCCGGTGGCGCCGGTGAACGCTGGCGTGATCGGCCTGCTGCTGATCGGGCTGGCGCTGGGCGTGGCGAGCGTCGCGTGCTGGCGCTTCATGCTCAGCCCACTCAGCCGCTGGGCACCGGGCCTGCTGAGCCTCGCGTACTACGCCGCGATGTGGGCGTGGCCGCACGAGGCAATCACTGCGGCCCGGGTGGGCGTGGCCTACCCGTTTGGTGACGGCGTGCGCGTGACGCTGCTGGGACTGGCGCTGGTGCTGGCGATCATCGAACTCTCGGTGCGGCTCACGCGGGCCGTGCGGCACAACGCGGCGCTCAGGGCGCAGCTGGCAGCGCAGGGAAGGGGAGAGCATGACGATTGACTTCGAGAAGGCCCACGAGTTCACTGCGAAGTGGGAAGGGGGGTACGTGAACCACCCGGCGGACAAGGGCGGCCCGACGAACCTGGGCGTGACCCAGGCCGTGTGGGAAAGCTGGTGCCGGGAGCGCGGCCTGCCCGTGAAGCCCATGAAGACGCTCGTCATGGCGGACGTACTGCCGCTGTACGAGGCGCGGTACTGGCCCGCCGCGTCCGGCCTGCCCTGGCCGCTGAGTGGCGTGGCGTACGACATCGCCGTGAACCACGGCCCAGGCAACCTGCGGCTGATGCTGGGCAGCGTCCCGGCGACAGGCACCCCGGCGGAGCGCGCGGCCCGGCTGATCGATGCGCGGGAGCAGTTCTTCCAGAACATCGTCAAGGCGCGGCCCAGCCAGCAGGTCTTCCTGAAGGGCTGGCTCAGACGGGTGGCGGCCCAGCGTGACTGGCTCGCTGAGCAAGCGGCGCGCCCGCCGGTCCCGCGTGTGTTCCTGCGGGGCACCGGCGGGGAGAACGTCCTGTGGGATGGGAAACCCACGATCTACAACGGCTCACGCCTGACCCTGTACCCGGACGGTGCGCTGCAGCTGGAACGCGAGTAAGGCCCGCCGTGCCCCATGGGGCACTGACAATCCACCCTCTCACCGGCCCCCTGCGATGGGGGCCGTGCCCTTGGAGGCACCCACCATGACGAACCTGAACCCGCAGACCATCCTCAACGACCTCAAGAGCCGCATCGGCAATGTCCTGACCGTGGACGGCCTCAAGGCTGCTGCGAAGGCCGCCGCCCGACTGGCGAACCAGGCACTGCCCGGTGCCACCGGTGCGGAAAAAGCCGCGTTCGCTGAGAAGTGGCTGCTGGCCGCCGTCGAGGAGTACGACAACAAGATCCCTGTCCTCGGCGCGTTCATGGACCTGCCGATCATCGATCGACTGGAAGCCGCAGCTGTACGTGCGGCCGTCGCGTGGGGCTACAGCGCGATGGAACTGGACGCCGCGTAACTCCTCGGACAACTCAGGCGATTGACACGCCCCCACCCTGGCCTGCGCTGGGATGGGGGCGTTTTTCGTTATCCACAGGCGGGCTGTGGATAACTCCATGTGCATGAGTGCGCCTCCACTCACCACCGGGCACACCGCGCAGGCCTGCCAGGACGCCCTGATGCAGGCGGGCGCGCCACAGGTGTACGTGGCGGTCGTCGCCCGCTGAAACAGGCTGCGGGAGGGCGGCGGGCGCCTCCCGTCCACCCCCTCCCGCCCGGGCCTGCGTCAGCTCATACGGATTCCGTCTGTTTCGCTGACAACCTGGAACGTCACGGGGTTATCAGCTCCACGTCTGGAACCCGTTTTTCTCCCACTCGCGTCCGCTCGGATGGAACGGCTTTGCAAGCCATTCGATCCGAGTTCAGCTCAGGCGTTCGCCGGCCGTCACCGCGTCCGGTAGCCAGTTCTCGCGGGGCGGGAGCGGGCAGGTCCAGCCTTCTCCGTACGCGCAGTACGGGTGGTACGCCAGATTGAAATCGACCCGCACCAGCGCGCCGTCCCCGCCCAGTTGCCGGTCCAGGGGCGCGTCCAGGTAACGGCCCGCGCCGTACGTGGTGTCGCCACTGGTGGCGTCACGGAACGGAATGAACACCCGCTCCGGGCGCTCCTCACCCAGCGGGGCGAACACCAGCAGCGTCCGCTCGCCGTCCGGGAGGGGCAGCTGCACCTGCCCGACGCGGGCCATGGTGCGCGTCTCGCCCGTGTTCGTCTCCAGCGTCCACTCCGCGCCCGCGTCATCCTGCGGCAGCGGCTCGAGCAGCACCGTGAACGCCCACGCCTCGTCCGGCGGGTAGTACGACAGGCCCGCGAACGCCGCCGGGTTCACCGGACCGCGCCCCGCCGCGAAGTGCTCGTCCTTGCGGCGGCGGAAGTCCAGCACCGCCGCCTCGTACGCCGAGGCGGTCACGTTAGAAATCCACCCGCACGCGCTCCCCGGCGTACTCCACGATGTCCCCCCGGCGCAGTTTCTTGCGGCGGCGAGTCTCGATCTCCCCGTTCAGGCGCACCTCGCCGCCCTGCACGCGGAACTTCGCCTCGCCGCCCGTCTCCACCATGCCGCGCATCTTCAGGAAGTCCTGAAGGTCGATCGTGTCCTGCTCGGGGTACCCTCGTTCGCCAGTCATGCCGCGCAGCGTAGCAGCGCCCGCCCCCACCTGTCTGTGGGGCGGGGTGTGGGCTGTGGGCTCACTCTGGCGGATTCCGTCTGTTCCGCTGACGACCCGGAAGGGCGCCGGGTCGTCAACTCCACGTCCGGAACCCGCAGGGCTCCCACTCGCGCTGCTGCGCAGCTCTCCGAGTCCGCTCGGACTGGACTGGTTGTACCAACCAGCCCAGCGGAGTCACAGCTTGTACTGCGCGCTGAACAGTTTCAGGTCGGCGTCGTCCACCTTGCCGTTGCCGTCCAGGTCGCCGATGCTGGTTGACTTGCCGTAGTTGTTCATGAGCAGCGCGAGGTCGGTCAGGTCGATCTTCCCGTCGCCGTTCAGGTCCGCGCCGCTGAGGCGGGCGCGGGCACTGGCGGTTGTCCAGTCGGTCAGTTTCCACTCGCGGGTCAGCTCCGCGCGGACGGCGTCCTGGAGGTTCAGCGGGCCGCGCGGGTTGAACTCGATGCGGCGCTCGGTGCCCACGCCGAAGCTGCGGGCCGCGACGTCCGGGCTGAATGGGGCGGCGCCGCCCAGCGTCAGGATGGGGCCGCCACTGGTGTCCAGCGTGACCGGGAAGTCCGGGGTGGACAGGGCCGCCAGCGCGGCCTGCACGGCTTTCGTCAGCTCCTCGCCCTGCGGGCGGAGTTTGACGGTCACGGCACCAGCGGTCCCCGCGAGGGTCAGCAGGGCAGGCAGCAGGAGGGTCCGGGCGCGCATCACTTGCCTCCCCGGGCGCCCAGCAGCGCCTCACGCAGTTTCGTGGGGTCCGTGATGTCGCCCGCCGCGACCTTCCCGGCCGTCACGGGGTACAGCCCCTGATTGAAGCCCACGACCGGGCTGTCCAGTCGCGTGGCGTACAGCAGCGCGACGACCTCCAGCCCGGCGCGCAGGTCGGGCAGGCCGTCCACGCCCTTCAGGACGAACAGGGCGGGCCTGCCGTCCTGCTGCGGCAGCTTCGCGGCGTCCCCGGCGATGGTCTCGGTGACGGTCAGCGGGTACGCGAGGTACGTGACCTCCCCGTCCTTCACCTCGGCAGGGGTGCCCAGCGTGGCGCGGACGATCACCTCGGCCCGCTGCGCCTGCTGCGCCAGAGTCAGCGTCGGCGCGGTGGTCGCCAGGGCCGGGGAGAGCACGGTCAGGGCCGCGCCCAGCAGCAGCGTGCGCGCGTTCACTTGCCACCCCCGGTGCCGCCCGAGGGCGGAGGAGTGGGAGTCGGCTCGGTCTTCGGCGGGGCCGTCTTCGGCGCCTCGCCCGGCGGGGTGGTGTCCGTCCCGGTCTTCGGCGCGTCGGTCGGGGTGGAAGTGCCGGGCTTCACGTCACCCGGTTTCGCCTCCGGGGCTTTCTCCTGCGCCGCCTTCTCCTGCGCTGCTTTCTCCTGGGCGGCTTTCTGCTCGGCGGCCTTCTGTTCGTCGAGTGTCTTCTGCTCGGCGGCCGTCAGTTTCTGCGCGAGGACCTTGCCGTCCCCGCCGCGCGCCTCGTAGCCCAGGTCGGGGCTGCTCAGGGTGACGGGCGCGCCCGGCTTCACGCTGATCAGCGCCACGCGCGCGCCGCTGCGCGGCACCGCCTTGAAGCCCAGGTCCACCGTCAGGCGCGGGCCGTCCTGCCGCCAGAACACCAGCGCGCCGCCCTCGGGCTGCACGCGCGTGACTGTCACGTTCGCCGGGAGCGTCCACGTGACACGCGCGGCCCGCACGCTGCGCGGCGCGGCGATCAGCAGCGGCACCCGCGTCTCGCCGCGGATCTCACCAGTCGGCAGGGTCAGGCTGAGGCTCAGCGGCGGGAGTTCCTGCACGTTCAGGGTGTACGACTTCTGCTTGCTGCTCAGCGTGGAGTCCGTGACCTCCAGCGTGAAGGTGTACGTCCCGGTCTTCGTGGGCGTGCCGCTCAGGGTCGTGCCGTTCCCGGTCAGGTTCAGGCCCGGTGGGAGGGTGCCCTCGATCCGGCGCACGGTGTACGGCCCGGCGCCGCCCGCGACCTCGATGGGCGCCGAATACGGTTCCTGCAGGTACACCGGGGGCAGGCCGCTGGCGCGGTCGTTGAAGTACAGCGCGTCGCGCGCACTGGTGCTGGACGTGCCGGTCAGGTCCTGCCCGCACGCGACCAGCCCGAAGGCGGGCAGCGCGCAGGCCAGCAGGACGCCCAGCCCCTGCCGGGCAGCGAAACGCGAATGTGCCATGCCCCGCAGTGTAGCCGCGCCGGGCCGCGCGGCGGTGAACGGACCGTGATACCGCCGGGCGCGCCGCCGCCCGAATCGTGCCCGACTTCCCGCACGGCCCGGCGGGAGCGGGTTTAGACTGCCGGGCATATGACGATCATGGATTCACTGCCCGCCGCGCCGCGCGTCGGCGAGACGCTGGGCCGCTATACCGTCGAACGGGTCGAACCCCTGCCGGAGATGCAGGGCACGCTGGTGCTGCTGCGCCACGAACTGGGCGCCCGGCACGCGCACGTGATCCGCGCGGACGACAACGCCGCGTTCGGCGTGACCTTCCCCACCGTCCCGCAGGACAGTACCGGCGTGGCGCACATCCTCGAACACGTGGTCCTCATGGGCAGCCAGCGCTTCCCAGTGCCGGACCCGTTCTTCTCGATGCTGCCCAGGTCGCTGAACACGTTCATGAACGCCATGACCGCCAGCGACTGGACGACCTACCCGTTCTCCACGCGCAACGAGAAGGACTTCTTCAACCTGCTGGCCGTGTACCTGGACGCGACGTTCTTCCCGCTGATGCGCTACGAGAGCTTCCGGCAGGACGGGCACCGCTTCGAATTCGCCACGCCGGACGATCCCACCACGCCGCTGAAGTTGCAGGGCGTCGTGTACAACGAGATGAAGGGCGCCATGGCCAGCCCCGGTTCGGTCATGTGGCGCGCGTTCGGCAAGGCGCTTTACCCGGACTTGACGTACGCGAACAACAGCGGCGGCGCCCCCGAGGAGATCCCGAACCTGACCTACGAGGGCCTGCGGGCCTTCCACGCGGCGCACTACCACCCCAGCAACGCGTTCTTCTACACGTACGGGCAGCTGCCGCTGGCGCGCATCCTGGACACCATCGAGAACCACGTCATGGCGAACTTCGCGCCGCAGACGCTGGACGTCAGCATCCCCGACCAGCCCCCCTTCGACGCGCCCCGCCACGAGAGCGCCGTGTACCCCGGCACGGACGTCGAACGCGGCGCGCAGGTCCTCGTCGGCTGGAAGCTCGGGCATTCCAGCGACCCGGACCTGAACCTGCGCTGGAGCGTCCTGAGTGACGTGCTGCTGGGCAACCCCGCCGCGCCCCTGACCCGCCCGCTGATCGAGTCCGGGCTGGGCAGCGCCCTGGCGGACGGCAGCGGCTACCGCGACAACTTCCGCGAGGGGGCCTTCGCCGCCGGACTCAAGGGCCTCCCCGCCGGGAAGGCCGCCCAGGTCGAGACGCTCGTGCTGCGCACCCTGGAGGAGATCGCCACGCAGGGCATCGAGCCGGAACTGATCGAGAGCAGCCTCCACCAGTTCGAGATCGCGCAGAAGGAGGTCAGCAACAGCGGCTACCCCTACGCGCTGGGCGTGATGTTCCGCCTGCTCGGCCCCTGGATGCAGGGCGGCGACCCCGTCACGGGCCTGCGCCTCGACGCGCAACTGGGGCGCCTGCGGGCCGACCTCGCGCAGGGCGCGGTGTTCGAACCGATGCTCCGTGACCTGCTCGCCAACCCCCACCGCGTCACGCTGGAAGTCGCCCCTGATCCCGCCCTGGCCGAACGCGCCGAGGCCGACGAGGCCGCGCTGGTCGAGCGTCTCAGCGCCAGCTTCACCGACGAGGACCGCGCCCGGATCGTCGCGGACAGCCTGCGCCTGAAGGAACTCCAGGGTCAGGAGGCCGACCGCAGCGTCCTGCCCACCCTGGGCCTGGAGGACATCCCCACCGCCGCGCCCGCCGTGACCTACCACACCGAGCAGCCCGGCCGCGCCCGCGTGGCCCGCGCCGCGCAGCCCACCGGCGGCCTCACGTACCTGGACGTGCAACTGCGCCTCCCGGCCCTGCCGGACGACCTGCTGGACGCGCTGCCGCTGTACACCTTCGCCGTGACCCGCAGCGGCGCCGCCGGGCAGGACTACGTGAGCCTCGCGCGCCGCATCGAGGCCGTCACGGGCGGCGTCAGTGCCGCCGTCGGCGTGGGCACCCCCCCGGACGACCTGAACGCCGTGCGGCTCGCCGTGACCTTCAGCGGCAAGGCCCTGGCCCGCAACGCCCCCGCCCTGGTGGGCGTGCTGCGCGACCTGATCGCCGCGCCCGAATTCACCCGCGACCGCCTGGAGCAGCTGCTCAAGCAGCGCCTCGCGGGCCTGAAAGCCAGCGTCGTGCAGGCCGGGAACGCCTACGCCGAACGCCTCGCCGCCGCGCAGCTGAACGCCACGGGCGCCGTGCAGGAACGCTTCAGCGGCCTGACCGCCCTCGCCACCCTGAAAGCCACCGTCGAAGGCGAAGGCGGGCTGGACGACCTCCTGGAGCGCTTCGGGCGCCTGCGCGACCTGATCCGCACGGCGGAACCCCTCCTCGCGCTGACCGCCACGCCCGACGACCTGAACCTCGACCTGACCCCCCTCACGGACCTGTTCAGCGGCGACGCCCCCGTCGGCCGCCCCGCCCCCACCCTGCCCACGCGCGCCCCCCAGGCCCGCACGACCGACGTGCCCGTCTCGTACAACGCCGTCGCGTTCCCCACCGTCCCCTACACCCACCCCGACAGCCCCGCCCTGCTCGTCCTGTCCCGCGTCCTGCGCAGCGAGTACCTGCTGCCCGAACTGCGCGAGAAAGGCGGCGCGTACGGCGGCGCCGCCAGCTTCGACCCGCGCGAAGGCGTGTTCGCCATGAGCAGCTACCGCGACCCGCACGTCACCCGCACCTACCAGGTGTTCAAAGACGCCCGCACCTTCCTGAACGGCGACCTGGGCGAACGCGAACTGACCGAAGCGATCCTCTCCGCCAGCAAGATCCTCGACCCCCTCACCAGCCCCGACACCGCCGGCCGCCGCCGCATCTACGGCGACCACGCCGGCTACACCCAGGACCTCGAACAGACCTACAAAGCCCGCCTCCTGGCCGTCACCCTGGACGACCTGCGCCGCGTCATGGACACCTACCTCACCCCGGAACGTGCCACGTACGGCGTCGTCACCGGCCGCGACCCCAACAGCGACGACCTCGCCGCACTGGGCCTGACATTCGACGTACAGGCCATCTGAGGGCAGTAGGTAGTGGGGAGTAGGCAGTAGGAAGTAGGAACAGCAGGGGCCACCTCCGGGATGTGGAGGTGGCCCCTGCCACGTCGTTCAGCCCTGAAGGCGGGTCACAGCAGAGTTCAGTGGTCTTGAGGGCCTTGCTCAAGACCACTGAACCGAGCGGAGCGAGCACCTGACCACACCAGCGGTTGGAAGTGGAATTGAAGGGTGTGGTGTTGGCCCTTCAATGGAACTGGAAACCGCTGAGGGCGGCCTGCAGCACGTTGTCCATGCCGCCTGCCAGGAACGATTCCGGCGCGGCGGGCACGCGCACGTCCACCACGCTGCCGTGCCCTTCGATCAGTTCGCCGGACGGCCGGAACGACGCCATGGACGCCACCCGGAACTGCAGGCCACTGGGCAGCGCGTGGACGCGCGGGGAACCGCTGCCGCCCCCGCTCGTCTCGCCGAGCAGCGTGACGCCCGGCAGCCCCTGCACGCCACTCAGGAAGATGTCGGTGGCGCTGAAGCACTGGCCGTCGGTCAGGACGACCACCGGGCAGGTCACGCGCGGCTCGTCCGGCGCCGCCGGGTGAACCACCTGCGCGTACCACCCGCTGAACGACTCTGCCGGAGGCGTCCAGGTCGGCCTGAATGTGCTCATGGTCTCCGCGACTGCGGCCCGCTCCGCGTCCGTCCAGTGCGGGCCGTCCACCGGGTGCAGGTGACGGCCCGCGAGCCGCTCGGCACCCTCGGCGTCCAGCTGGCGGCTCGCGGCGACATTCACGACCCGCGGCCCGGCCTCGCGGGGCAGCAGCGCCCGCAGCAGCGGCAGGAACACGTCCCGCATGCCACCGGGGTTCCCGCGCACGTCCACGATCAACCCCCGCGCCGACCCGAATTCCGGCAGCCACCGCGCGATCTCCGGCGCGGCGCGGGGCGTCATGGCCGGCAGGCGCAGGTACCCCACGTCACCGATCCAGCGGGACTGCGGCGCGGGCCACACGCCGTACTCCGGCCGCTCCGGCACCACTGGAACCTGCACCTCCCGACTGCCCGTCCCGTCCGAGAGCGTCAGGGTCGCCGTGTCCGTCTCGGGCCGTCCCAGGCGCCGCCGCGACTGCTGGATCAGGTGCAGGCCACTCACGGTCCGCTCACGCCGCCACGACGCGCCGCTCCCCGCGACCAGCGTCCCCACCTGGGCCAGCCACGCCTCCACCCCCAGGCCATCGATGGCCGTCAGGAACGGGAAGTCCGGCAGCAGGAACCCGGACCGGTCAGGCCGGACGGCCACCACCCGGTCGCCGGACACGTGCATCAGCGCGGGAATCGCGCCGGGCAGCGGCCGGAACTCCCGCACGCGGGCGTGCCCGTCCACGCTGCGGGACAGCACGCCCTGCAGCGCCTGCGCCCACTCGCCCCGGTCCTGCCGCTCGGGCGCCCCCCGCAGCGCGTCCGCGAGCAGCCCCGGCAGTTCCTGCCCGAACCCGCTGGCGTGCAGGTAAGCGTAGTGATCCTCCAGCAGCGTCTGGAACGCCTGCTCGTCCCGTTCCGCTGCGGCCCGGTCTATCCAGTCTGCAGTCATTGACCGGCAGGATAGAGGCAGGGGCGCGCCCTTAAGCCATTTGACCTGCCCCACGCAACACACAGCAGAGGCCCCCTCCAGTGATCGGAGGGGGCCTCATCGTTGAACGTCAGATCTTCTTGAACAGCAGCGCGGCGTTCTGGCCGCCGAACGCGAAGGAGTTGCTCAGCGCGTACTCCACCTGCGCCTCGCGGGCTTCCAGGGGAATGTAGTCCAGGTCGAGGTCCGGGTCGGGGTCGGTGAGGTTGATGGTGGGCGGCAGGACGCCGTCCTTCAGCGCCTGCGCGACCGCGATGGCTTCCACGGCACCGGCCGCGCCGAGCAGATGCCCGGTCATGCTCTTCGTGGAGCTGACGGCCAGCTTGTGCGCGTGGTCGCCGAACACGTGCTTGATGCCCTGCGTTTCGTGCAGGTCGTTGAAGTGCGTGCTCGTGCCGTGCGCGTTGATGTACCCGACCTGATCGGGGTTCACGCCCGCCGTGGCGAGCGCCATGCGCATGGCGACCTGCGCGCCGCGGCCCTCGGGGGCGGGCATGGTGATGTGGTGCGCGTCGGCGCTGGTGCCGTACCCGACGACCTCGGCGTAGATGGTCGCGCCGCGCTTCACGGCGTGCTCGTACTCTTCCAGCACGACGACGCCCGCGCCCTCGCCCAGCACGAAGCCGTCACGGGTGGCGCTGAAGGGACGGCTGGCGAGTTCCGGCTCGTCGTTCCGGGTGGACAGCGCCTTCATGTTCGAGAAGCCCCCGATCGCAATGGGCGTGATGGCGGCCTCGCTGCCCCCGGCGATCATCACGTCCGCCAGACCCAGCTGGATGTACCGCGCCGCGTCCCCGATCGCGCCCGTACCCGTGGCGCAGGCGGTCACGACCGTGCTGCTCGGGCCGGTCGCGCCGTACCGCATGGCGACGTGCCCGGTCGCCATGTTCGCGATCATCATCGGGATGAACATGGGGCTGATGCGGCCCGGCCCGCGCGAGTGCAGCACCCCGGCCTGATCCTCGAAGGTCTTCACGCCGCCGATGCCGCTGCCGATCACGGTGCCGGTGCGCTCGCCGCGCAGCTGTTCTTCGCTCAGGCCGCTGTCCTGCACGGCCAGCGCCGCGCCCGCCAGGGCCAGCTGCACGTACCGGTCGAGTTTCTTCGCCTCGCGCGGATCCACGAACGCGGACAGATCGTCATTGACCTCACCCGCGATCTTGCTGCCGGTCTCCGCCGGGTCAAAGCGCGTGATGGTCGCAATGCCGCTCTTCCCGGCCCGCTGCGCCTGCGCGAACGCCTGCGCGCCCACCCCGATGGGCGTGACCGGCCCCAGGCCCGTGATCACCACCCGTTTCAGTCCTGAAACACCCACTGGCTTCCCTCCTGACTGGGCGCGCCCACAGGGGCCACCCGGAAAAAGTCGGGGCGGGAGGCGGATCTGTGCCCGCACCCCGCCCGCCGTCCGTCCTGTGCGGACTTCTGCGGCGTCACTGAACTCCGCTCCGGGCACTCCGGCAAACCGCGCCTGCGTGCCCTGCGCTGCGTTCAGCGCCGCCCTTTCCCTGCTCGCTCCGCTCGGGTCGGGCTGACCCGACCAGGGAAGTTATTGCTTGCTCTCGATGTAGTCGACAGCGGCCTGCACGGTGCGAATCGTCTCGGCGTCCTCATCGCTGATGGTGATGCCGAACTTGTCTTCCAGACCCATGATCAGTTCCACGGTCTCCAGGCTGTCCGCGCCCAGGTCCTCCACGAAGCGGGCCTCGGGGCTCACCTTGTCGGCGTCGACACCCAGCTTGTCCACGATCACGTCTTTCACATCATCAAAAGTTGCCATGAGTTCGTACCTCCTGATACTGAAGTCTGCGCCAGTCTACACGCGGCGCCCATGAGAGTCGGCTGATTTGAACAGGGTCCAAAGGCCCGGAAAAAGGCGGGTATCACGCCGCTCCGCGCGGCAAGTTCCCTGACGGAGCGGTTCAGGTCTCTTTGAAGAACAGCGCCCTTGGGAGACCTGAACGCCGCTCAGTGAGGATTCAGCCCGCCGTCCACGCCGATGGTCTGCCCCGTGATGTACCCCGCGCCGTCGCTGGCGAGGAACGCCACGAGCGCCGCGACCTCCTGCGGCTGCCCGAAGCGCGCCAGCGGAATGCCGCCCAGGTACGCCTGCTGCACGGTGTCGGGCAGCTGCGCGGTCATGTCGCTCTCGATGAAGCCGGGTGCCACGGCGTTCACGGTGATGCCGCGCCCGCCGTACTCCTTGGCCAGCGCCTTGGTCAGGCCGATCAGGCCCGCCTTGCTCGCCACGTAGTTCGCCTGTCCGGGGTTGCCCATCAGGCCCACCACGCTGGCGATGTTGATGATCCGGCCCGAGCGGGCGCGCATCATGTGCTTGATCGCCGCGCGGCACGCCATGAACGCGCTGGACAGGTTCGTCTGGAGGACGGCGTCCCAGTCCTCGTCCTTCATGCGGATCGCGAGGGTGTCCCGCGTGATCCCGGCGTTGTTCACGAGGACGTCCAGTCGGCCCATGGTCTTAATGACGTCCTCGACGAGCGCTCCGGCGTTCGCGGGGACGGTCAGGTCGGCGCCGAACACCTCGGCGCGGACGCCGTGCGTGGCGGCCTCGTCGGCGACCTTGCGGGCCTCGTCGGCGTTCCGGCCGTAGTGGATGGCGACGTCGAAGCCGCTGGCGGCGAGGTTCAGGGCCATGGCTCTGCCCAGGCCCCGGCTGCTGCCGGTCACCAGGGCGACTTTACGGGAGGTTTCGGTCATGGGTGGATGCTCCAGGGAATTGGGCGGTGGGGATTCACAGGGTGAAGTCCTGCACCTGCGCGGCGGTGCCGACGTTGATGGTGCGGGCGTCGGGCAGGATGCGCTTGACGAGGCCGGTCAGGACGGTGCCGGGGCCGAACTCGATGAACACGTCGGCGCCTGCTTCGGCGAGGGCCTGGATGGTCTCGACCCAGCGCACGGCGCCGGTGATCTGCTCGGTCAGCAGGCCCGGCAGGGCGGTGGGGTCGGTGTTCGGCTGCGCGGTGACGTTCGCGTAGACGGGGAAGGCGGTCGGCGCGAACGCGGTCGTCTGGAGCTCCGGGGCGAGCCCAGCCGCGGCGGGCGCCATCAGCGGGCAGTGGAAGGGCGCGCTGACCTTCAGGGGAATGGCTTTCAGGCCACGGGCTTTCAGGGCGGCGTTCGCGGCGTCCACGCCGTCTTTCGTGCCGCTGATGACGGTCTGGGTGGGGGCGTTGAAGTTCGCGGGCTGCGCGCCCTCGGTCCCGGCGCAGACTTCCGCGACGATGGCCGGGTCGCCCATGACGGCGCTCATGGCGCCCGCGCCGACCGGGACGGCGGCCTGCATGAGTTCGCCACGCTGGCGGGTCAGGCGCAGCGCGTCCCCGAGGCTCAGGGCGTCGGCGGCCACCAGCGCGGAGTACTCGCCCAGCGAGTGCCCGGCGGCGAACGCGGGCGTCAGGCCGGTCTGGGCGCGCCACGCGCGGTACGCGGCGACGCTCGCGGCGACCAGGGCCGGCTGCTGGTTGGCGGTCAGGGTCAGGTCCTCCAGCGGCCCCTGTTCGATCAAGGCGCGCAGGCCCGGCAGGACGTGCTCGACCTGCGTGTACACCTCGGCAGCCTCGGGGAACGCGGCGGTCAGGTCGGCGCCCATGCCGACGCTGTGCGAGCCCTGTCCGGGAAAGAGTGCGGCGATCTTCATGCGTTCACCTCTGCCTGCTGCTCGCCCCGCTCCTCGGCCCTCAGGCTGGGCGCGCCGCCCCACCATTTCATGGTGCCCGCCACCCAGCTCAGGCCGCCGCCGAACGCGATCAGCAGGAGCTGCTGCCCGTCCGTGATCTGACCGGCGTCCACGCCCTCGCGCAGCACGAGCGGGACGGTCGCGGAACTGGTGTTCCCGTAGCGGTCGAGGTTCACGATGGTCTTGCTCATGGGCAGCCCGAAGCGGTCCATGGCCGCCTCGATGATCCGCACGTTCGCCTGGTGCGGGATGACCCAGTCCACGTCGGCGGTGGTCAGGCCACTCTTGGCGAGCACCTGCGTGCCGCTGTCGCCCAGGACGCGCACGGCGAACTTGAAGACCTCGCGGCCGTTCATGCCGACTGATTCGCCCATGGGGAACCCGCCCGGCAGCTGGGGGGCGGCGCAGCGCAGGTACAGGCTGGACCCGCCGTTCCCATCGGCGCCCATGATGAAGTCCTGGAAGCCGTACCCGGCGGGGACCGGGCCGACCACGGCGGCGCCCGCGCCGTCCCCGAAGAGGATGGCGGTGTTGCGGTCGTTCTGGTCCACGACCTTGCTCAGCGCCTCGGCCCCCACCACGAGCACGCGCCGGGCGCTGCCCGCGAGGATCAGGCCCTGCGCGACGCTCAGGGCGTACACGAAGCCGCTGCACGCGGTGCTCAGGTCGAAGGCGGCCGCGCCGGTCAGGCCGACCTGCATGCCGATCAGCGCGGCGGTGGACGGCATCAGCGCGTCGGGGCTGACGGTGGCGCAGATGACGGCGTCCACCTCGTGCAGCGCCTGCGGGTCGCGGCGCAGCATGTCGCGCACGGCGCCGACGCCCACGTCGCTGGTGTACTCGTCGGGCGCGCTGAAGCGGCGTTCGCGGATGCCGGTGCGGGACTCGATCCAGTCGGCGTTGGTGTCCATGCGGGCCTCGAAGTCGCTGTTCGGCACGACGCGTTCGGGGACGTACATGCCCAGCGCCGTGATGCCCAGCGTGGGCCGGGTGGGGGAGGGGTCGCTCATGGGGGCACCGTAGCATTCTTTGAACGGACGTTCAATGAATTGAGTTCAGAGTTCGTCCGGCCGTCCGGGCCGCCACGCTCACCCGCCTCATCAGGCCCAGGAGACCGAAAAAGCCGGGGCGCTCCCGCAGGAACGCCCCGGCCCTTTACGCGGGATTACTCCGCGCTGTTCTCGGTGCTCTCTTCGGTGCTCTCGGCGGCCTCGCTGCCTTCGCTCTTGGCGCCGGACAGCTGGGCGATGGCCTGCTGCAGGCCCTTCTCGCGCACGAGGCTGATGTAGTACGAGTTGATGCCGTTCGGCCCGAGCTGCTTGCTCAGCTCGGCCGGGGTCAGGCCGTTGGCCTGCGCCAGGGCGTTCATGGTCTGGTTGAACTCGGCGTCGCTGACCTGAACCTTCAGGTCTTCTGCCAGTTTCTCCAGCACCAGGTCACGCTTCACGCGGCTCTCGGCGTTCTTGCCCAGGTCGGCCATGAAGTCGTCCAGCTTGCCCTGCTCCTGCATGAACGCCTCGTACTCGCCCCACTTGACGCCCTGGCGGCCCAGGTCGTCCTTGATCTCTTCCAGCATGCCCTCGCGGCGGCGGTCCAGCAGCGCCTGGGGAATGTCGGCTTCCATGCCGTCGACCAGCGCGGTGATGAACTCCTCGCGGCGGGCGGCTTCGCCTTCCTGCTGCGCGCGGCGCTCCAGTTCACCCTTCAGGTCGCCTCTGAGGCGCTCCAGCGAGTCGAAGTTCAGGCTGCCCGCGAACGCGTCGTCGAGCTCCTGCAGCTGCTTGGTCTTCACGTCCACGACCTTGACGGTCACGGTGTGCTCGGGGTGCTCGTGGTCGCCGTGGCTGTGCGCGGGCACGGTGATCTCCACGGTGTCGCCCTTGGTCTTGCCGACCAGCGCGTCACGGACGTGTGCCTCGGCGACGTCCAGGTACACGGGGTACGTGCCGCCGTCCTCGCCCTCTTCCTCGATGGTCACCTGGTCGCCGGCCTCGATGGGACGCTCGACGCTCTCGAAGGTGGCGTTGCGCTCGCGCAGGTCGTTCAGGGTGCGCTCGAGCACCTCGCCCGTGATCTCGGGCGCGGCGGCGCTGAGGCTCAGGCCGCTCCAGTCGGCGAGTTTCACTTCGGGGTACGTCTCGCCCTTCACGGTGAACTCGAACGTCTGGCCGCTGGCCAGGGTCTGCGGCTCGATGCTGGCGTCCACGAGGCTGAGTTTCAGTTCGCGGGCGGCCTGGGTGTAGTGGGTTTCCAGCAGGCGGTCACGGACTTCCTGCTCGACGTAGCCCTTGCCCACGCGACCTTCGATGACCTTGCGGGGAGCCTTGCCGGGGCGGAAGCCGGGCACGCGCACGTCGCGCGCCAGACCGGCCCACACCTGGTCGTAGGCGCGGTTCACTTCGGCGGCGGGCACCGACACCTTGAATTCCACCTTGTTGCCTTCTCTGCTGATCAGCTCTGCCATTGGGTCTCCCGTCTGCGCCGCCTCCGCCCGCCGTCAGGCCCCGGTGGGGGTGCGTGCGGGCGTGCGCGGCGCGTTCCTCTGTTGAATCTGCCCTGCCGCTCACCGGCTCCCCACCAGTGCGGGGGCCTGGGCGCGACATGCCGCCAAGCATGATAGTGCATTTGCGCGCAGTGGGCAGAGAGACGCGGTGCTGGGCCGCCGGGGCAGAATGCAGAGGCGGCCCCTGCCCGCTGTGGGTGAGGCCGCCGCTGCGCTGCGTGTGGTGCGAGGAAAGGGACTTGAACCCTCACTCCCTACGGGAACCAGATCCTAAGTCTGGTGCGTCTACCAATTCCGCCATCCCCGCACGCTGGTTGTGTCCGCCTGTCCGGCGTGAAATGAAATCCGGCCCTGGGCTCACGCCTGGGGCCGGAATTTCGGTGTGGGGTGGATTATGGGATTTGAACCCACGACCTCCGCTTCCACAGAGCGGCGCTCTAACCGGCTGAGCTAAACCCACCACGCTGGCCCACGTCCTGTCAGGCCCACACAGATTAAAGGCAGGGGGGCCACCTGTCAATCCCATGCGGGCGGCGGGTGGCCCCGGCAGGTCACTGGAGGGTCTTCACGTACGCCTGGATGGCGTCCATCTGCGCGTCGGTGGGGGGCGCGCCGTCCAGGCCGGTGGTGGCGAAGCGGGGCATCACGACGCCCAGCGTGCGGCCGTCCGGGGTTTTCCCGTCCAGCACCGCGTGCCGGAAGTCGGCGGCGCTCCAGCTACCCACGACCTTCAGGGCGGGGCCGACCGCGCCCTCGGCCTTCGCGCCGTGGCAGCCGGCGCAGTTCCCGGCATACAGGACGCTGCCGTCCGGGGTGGCGGCGCTGCTGGCCGCCGCGACGACCGCGCCGCTGCCCGTGCCCGCCAGGCGGTGCCCGACCCCGTACGAGCCGGCGCCCAGCGCCGCGCCCAGCACCAGCAGGCCAACGAAGCCCGCGATCTGCCCCGGCGTGAACCAGCCCCCGTGGGTCTCGTTCATGCCGCTCACCAGAGCCTCTGACCGGGAATGAACTGGTAGTTCGTCAGCATCGGCGCGATGACCGGACCGTACACCAGGATCACCAGCACGAGGGCCGCGAACGTCAGGGCCAGCAGCGGCTCGGTGCGGCGCACCAGCGGGCTCGCGTCGGCCAGCACCTCCCCGGCGGGGCTGATGGCCTCACTGGTGGGGATCGGGGTGCGTTCCGGGTCGTCCACGCGCCGGGAGAGCAGCGTGCGCCACAGCACCGTGTAGAAGAGGATGGCCGCGACGAACAGCACGATGCCGCTGGCCGCCGTGATCGCCTTCGGAAGACCGAGGTGCATGGCGTCGTACACCGCCTGCTGCGCCGAGGCGCTCACCTGCGCGCGCCGGGGCACGCCCGCCAGGCCCTGCCAGTGCATGCCGAGCGCGAAGAGCATCATGCCCGTGAACCACCACCACACCGACGCCAGCGCTGTTCGGGGCGACGCGAGCCGCTTGCCGGTCAGGTGCGGGACCAGCCAGAACATCACGCCCATGAACGTCAGGGTGGTCGCGGTGCCGACCGTGATGTGGAAGTGCCCGGGAATCCACGCGGTGTTGTGCACCACGGGCGAGAACGCCATGGAGGCGTTCACGATGCCGCCCGCCCCGCCGAAGATGAACGACACCATGGCGAGCACCTGCGCGGTCATGCTGGCGTTCCCCCACGGCAGGCGGCGCACCCAGCCGATCAGGCCCCGGCCCCCCCGGGCGCGGGCGGCGTCCTCCAGGGACGCGGCGGCGCTGAACGCGGTCAGCAGGCTGGGCACCGCGACCAGGAACGTCAGGAACATGTGGATGATCTTCCAGCTGTTCTGAACATTCGGGTCGGCGTACTGATGGTGCAGGCCCACAGGCACGCTGAACACCAGGAACATCGCGAACGCCAGCCGGGTCAGGCCCTCGCTGGCCATGCGGCCACCCGCCTGCCGCGGCAGGAACGCGTACCACGAGATGTACGCCGGCAGCAGCCAGAAGTACACGATGGGGTGCCCCGTCCACCAGAACAGCGTGCGGGCCAGCAGCGGGTCCACGCCGCGCGTCAGGCCCAGCGACCAGGGAATCAGCAGGACCACGACCTCAATCACGAGGCCCAGCGCCGCCACGACCCACATCAGCCACGTGGCGACGCTCATGTACGTCACGACGGGCGTCACGCGGCCCGGGTGGGCGCGTTTCCAGGCCAGCCACAGCCACACGACCTGCCCGGCCACCAGCAGGCTCGCGGCGACCATCACGGCCGCGCCGATGTAGAACACCGGGCTGCCCTCCAGCGGCGGGTAGAAGGTGTACAGCACCGTCGCGTCGTTCGTCAGCAGGGGCACGGCGGCCGTGAGCAGCCCCGCGGTCATCATCAGGTACGTGAACCACGCGAAGCGCATGTTCGGGCGGACGTTCAGGTCCCGCACCGGCAGGTACAGCATCCAGCCGCTGATGAAGAACTGCGTGAACACCAGCGCGTTCAGCACGCCGTGCAGCGTCAGGCCCTGGTAGTACGACTTGATCAGCACCTTCAGCAGGGGGTAGTCGTACACGTTGATGCCGCCGTAGTTCAGCGCCTGCAGCGGCCCCAGCAGCACGCCGATCATCAGGGCGACGAAGGCGGTCACGGCGTAATACTGCGTGAGCTTCTTGAGGCTGCTCAGCGTGGCGGCGTCCAGGCCCGGCAGCGCCGCGCTGGGGGCCGACTGGGAGGGAAGGGCGGTGGTCACTGGGTCTCCTTGGCGCCTGTGGCAGGCGGATCGACCACGAAGCGGGTGATCATGTTGTGATGCCCCACCCCGCAGTACTCGTTGCAGATGGCGTGCTGCTCGCCCGGGTGGCGGAACGTGACGGTCAGGGAGGCGACGTGCCCGGGCAGGATCTCGGCGTTGATGTTCGTGCCGGTCACCTCGAACCCGTGCGCGACGTCGGTCGCGGTGACGTGCAGCGTGACCGGCACGCCCGCCGGGACGCGCAGCACCGCCGGCTGGAACGTGAAGTTCCCCGCCACGATGTACGCGTCCAGGGTGCCCTGATCATTCAGAAGGGGCTGCCCGGCCGCGTCCACGACCAGGCCCGGTTTCACGAAGGGCGTCGCGGCCAGATTCTTCGGATCCACACGGCCCCGGACGATGGGCCCGTCGTGGGCATGCCCGCTGCCCGCGTCCAGCAGGGGGTAGGTGCCGCTGACCACGCTGGCCAGCACGCCCACGAACAGCAGCGCCGTCATGACCGCCGCCACGCCCAGCCACGCAGTCTCGTAGCGTTCCAGCGCGTGGTGGTCCAGCCGGGCGGGCGGGGCGGATTCAGGAGCGCGGCTCATGTCAGGCCCGCCCCTGCAGGACACCCAGCGCCAGCATCCACAGGCTCAGGATGCTCAGCACCAGGGTGATCACCACGACCAGCGTGCCGCGCGGGGCCTCGCCGCCCTCCTGCGGGTGGTGCGGGCCACTCACGCCTGCGCCTCCGCACCACTGGCGGTACCGGGCTTGAGTCCGTCCTCGTACGCGTAGTCGCGCAGCACGTCACTGACGGTCACGACGCCCACCACGCGCCGCTGGTCGTCCACGACCGGCAGGGCGCCCACCCGGTGGGTGAGCATGGTGTGCGCCGCGTCGCGGGCGTCCGCGTCGGGACGGGTCGTGAGCACCGAGCGGCGCATCACGTCCGCCACGGACACGGCCGCCAGTCGCGTCGTGGCCTCCCAGGGGGAGAGGCTGGACACGCGGCTGGGCATGGCCTCGCGCACGTCGCGGTCGGTCACGATGCCCACCAGGGTCGCGCCGTCCATCACCGGCAGGCGGCGGATGCCGCGCGAGCGCATCAGGTGCGCCGCGTCCGGCAGGGACAGGGTCGGGGCCGCCGTGATCACCGGGGCCGTCATCAGATCAAGTACTCGCATGGAACACCTCCATGCCGTGAGGGTCCAGTGAGGGCATTACGAAGGCATTACGGCCCGATCGGCCCCAATTCAGGCCGTCTGGGCGCAGCAGCAGCGAGGGCCCCGGCGGTGACCAGGGCCCTTCATCCAGCCCGCCTGTCCGTCAGGTGCGGTCGCCGGAACCGGCGGGGCGGAACGGCGCGTCCACGCACGGCAGTTCGCCCTCCTTGAGCCGCTCGGCGAACGCCACCGTCTCCGGCAGCGGCGTGTCCCCGATCTCGGTCAGGAGGTACTGCCGGTAGCGGCGGTAGTACTCGGTCGCCGCGTACCGGTCCCGGGTCATCGCCAGACACGCCATCAGCCGCTGGTGGTGATCCTCCCCGATCAGCGGGTCGGTCTGCGCGGCCCGCACGAGATCCTGCGCCGCCAGCGGGCACTCGTGCGCCGCGCAGTGCAGCCGCGCCAGGGTCAGGTGCGCCTCCACGACCGCCGCGCGGTGCGCCTGCCGCGCCTCCTGCACCCACTCGCCCGTCAGGTGCGGCAGGTACTCGCCGTCCGCGCACGCCAGCGCCCGGCGCAGCAGTTCCTCCTGCGCGCGCGGCAGTTCGGCCTCCCGCGCGCCGTGCAGCGCCCGGTGCAGCGCCGCCGTGTCACTGGCCGCCAGCAGGTCCGGGTGCAGCGCGTACCGCCCGCCCCGCTCGGTCACCGCCTCCGGGAAGTCCAGCGCGTGCCGCAGCCGGTGCAGCGCCACCCGGAAGCGGTTCGCGGCGGCCGGAGTGTCCTCCAGATCCCACAGGTCCCGCAGCAGGTCATGCCGGTAGCGGCCGTCCGGGTGCGCGTGCAGGTACCACAGCAGTTCCTCCGCGCTGCGCGCGGGCCACGTGACCGGCACGCCGCCGCGCAGCACCTCCGCCTGCCCCAGTGAGCGCAGCAGCCAGTCCCCATTCGGCCTGTCCCCGTCCGTCATGCCCGCCACCTCCTGCCCCCATGGTGCCACGCCCAGGCGCGCGCAGGTGTCCCGCCCGCAGGGAGTACGCTGGGGGGCACATGAACTTCGAGCTGCCCGGCGACCTGCGCGACATGCAGGCGATCATCCGCGATTTCATGCTCACGCGCGTCGAAGCCCGCGCGCACGAGATCGAGGACACCAACCACGTCCCCGAGGACCTGCTGCGCGAGGCCGCCGGGCTGGGCCTGTTCGGCCTGAGCATCCCCGAGGAGTACGGCGGCGTCGGCCTGGGCGCCCTGGGCCGCTGCGCCGTGTACGAGGCGCTCGGCATGGGCCACATGGGCTTCGGCGGCGTGATCAGCGCGCACGCCAGCATCGGCACGAGCGGCCTCGTGAAGCTCGGCACCGACGAGCAGAAGGCGCGCTTCCTGCCGCGCATGGCGAGCGGCGAGTGCGTCGCGGGCTTCGCCATCACCGAACCCAGCTCCGGCAGTGACGCCGCGAACATCCGCACCCGCGCCGAGAAGAGGGGCGACGCGTACGTCCTGAACGGCACCAAGCACTACATCAGCAACGCGCCCATCGCGGGCCTGCTGACCGTCATCGCCGTCACCGACCCTGCGCGCGGCAGCAAGGGCATGAGCGCGTTCCTCGTGGAACCGCAGAGCACGCCCGGCGTCAGCATCGGCAAGATCGACGAGAAGATGGGCCAGAAAGGCGCCCTGAGCGCCGAAGTGATCTTCCAGGACGCGGTGGTCCCGGCCGCGAACCTCCTGGGGCCCGAACACCTCGGGTACCGCGAGGCGCTGGGCATCCTCACGAACGGCCGCGTCGGCATCGCCGCGCGCAGCACGGGTGCCATGCAGCGCCTGCTCGACCTGTCCGTCGCGCACGCCCAGGCGCGCGAACAGTTCGGGAAACCCATCGCCGAGTTCCAGGCCGTGCAGTTCATGCTCGCCGAGATGGAGATCGCCGTGCAGACCAGCCGCGTCCTGTGGCAGAAGGTCGCCTGGATGGTCGACCAGGGCCAGGACGTGCGCCGCATGGCCTCTGTCGCCAAGTACCACGCCACCGAGGCCCTCTCGCAGGTGGCCGACAGGGCCGTGCAGGTCGCGGGCGGCATGGGCTATATGAAAGACAGCCCCGTCGAACGCTACTACCGCGACCAGCGCCTCCTGCGCATCTACGAGGGCACCAGCGAGATCCAGAAACTCATCATCGCGGGCGACCTGCTGCGCTGAACACGCTGAGCACCGCCGGGAACACGGCAAAGAGGTGGTCCGGTTCCCCAGACCACCTCCTGTCAGGTTGACCGCTCAGCGGCGCTCGACCTTCACCTCGACGCGGTTGCCCTTGCGTTTCACGGTCAGTTCGGCCTTCCCGCCGTTCGCGCGGCGGTACTCGCTCTTGACCTCGCTGGGCTTGCTCTTCAGTTCCGTCAGGGTGTAGCCCTCGGCGCGCAGGAACGCCGCGTACCGGTCATGCAGGGCGCGCAGGTCCGCCTGGTTGTCCACGACCGCGCTCCACTCGCGCGCCGAACCCCACGGGCTGGCGGGCGCCTTGGGCTGCACCGTCACCGACAGCGCCTGCGCGGTGCGGGGCGCGGGCTGGGTCGCGACGGGCGCCGGGGCGGGCGCCGTGCGCAGCGGCGCGGCTGCCGCCGGAGCGGCCACCGCATAGAAGGCCGTGTCCGTCACCCAGCTCGACTGCGGGACGGGCGTCACCACGATGCTCAGCGCCTGCGCCAGCCCCTGCTGCCCGGTCACGGACACCGACGCGAACGAATTCTGCGACCTGAACGTCGCGATCTGATCCAGGTTCAGCGGCGCGCGGCTCGCCAGGGCCAGCACCTTGTTCACGCCGTACGGCGCGGCGATGTCGAACGTGAAGGGATCACCGGCGCTGGGGAAGGCCTTGACGGTATTCGCCTTCAGGAAGTTCGCGCCCCCCTGGAACCGGTTGGGCAGGATCAGGTCCACCTGCCCCTGCGGGTCCACGTTGAACAGGTACACGTACGCGTCCTGGTTCACGCTGGTGAACAGGCGGATCTTCTCGCCGGGGCGGTACGCGGGCGTGCCCGCACCGCTGCTGTCCCGGTCCGTCCAGACCTTCACGTTCAGGTCCGTCTGCACCGGGTTGACGATGATGCTCTGGGCACTCAGGGTCGGGGCGGCCAGCGCGGGCGCACCCAGGCCCAGCGCGGCGCTCAGCAGAGTCAGGGAGAGTTTCGCGTTCATGCCCTCCATCCTGCCCGCCCGGCGTGACCCCAGGCTGACCGGGGCATCAGGACAACCGGCCCTGCCTTTCACGTCCGCCTCATGCGCCCGGCGCGGCCACCACACGCCCGCGCTTGAGGGGGCCGCCCCGCCCCCCTAGAATCGGGAACGTGACCCTGCCCCACCTCGCCCGACTGGCCCTGAGTGTGCTGCTGCTGCACTCCGCGGCGGCACAGACCTGGGGCGCCCCCGCCAGCTGGAAGCCCTTCACGTACGCCCGCGCCGCCCAGCCCACCCCGGTCCGCAAGCCCGGCGAGCGGATCATGCTGGAACTCGACGGCACGACCGGCACCCTGAAACTCACCCTGCGGCAGCTGCAGGCCATGCCCGCCATGCGCTACGCCACCCTGCACCGCCAGCTGAAACAGACCTTCACGTACCAGGGCGTCACGCTGCGCGACCTCGCCGCGCGCGGCGGCTTCGCCGGGAAGGACCTGCGCGTGTACGCCAGCAACGGGTACTTCACGACCATCAAGGCCAGCGACTACATGAACGAACCGATCATGCTCGCCTACAGCGCCGACGGGCAGGCCATCACGACCCTGCAGAAGGGCCCGCTGACCGTCGTGCTGCCCGCCCAGCCTGCGCGGCTGCACACCGGGGAGTACAGCGCGGCCTGGGTGTGGTACGTCGAGCGCATCGCCCCGCTGAAATGACCGCCCGGCCCGCCCACCCCCGCCGTGAACTGCTGCGTGAACTGCTGCTGGCGCTGCTGCCCCTGCTGGCCACCGTCACGCTGCTGGCCCTGGCCACCCAGCCCGCGTACATCGCCCTGACGAATGGCGGCAAGGGGCTCAGCCCCTACGCGTACCAGGGACTGGTGCAAGACGTGCTGCAGTACCGCGTTGCGCTGGTCAATCCACAGGCCACCCCCGAGGAACGCGAGGTGCGGTACCAGCAGGCATTGAGCAGCGCCAGCAACCGGCGGCAGTTCGTCCTGCTCGACAGCGTCGAGTCGTGGGGGGAATTCCGCCTGCTGAACGTCCAGCGTGATCTGGAACGGCGCACGCTGGCAGGGGCGGAGCGCGCGGCGGATGAGGCTATCGCGCTGAACAACCTCGTGCGGGACTACAGCGCTGACCAGGGCGCCACCTACGAGCGGGCGTTCCTCGAACTGCGCCGCGCCCTGATCGGCAGCGCGATCTTCTCGGGGCTGCTGAGTCTGGTGCTGATCCTGCGCGCCCTGCTGCTGTGGCGCGCCGACCGGGTGCGGGCGCAGCGGCGTGAGGACCGTCAACGTGAGGCGCTGCGGCTGGCCAGTCACGAGATGCGCCGTCCCCTGCAGGCGCTGCTGCTGGCCGCCGACGCCCTGCGGTCCGCGCGGGACGAGGGCATGCAGCAGCGTCTGCTGACGCAGATCGAGGACAGCGCCGCGCAACTGGCCAGCCGCGCGGACCTGACCCGCCTGAACGACCTGTACCTGGACGTGACGCTGCGCGTGCAGCCCACGGACCTGGGGGAACTCGTGCGGCGCTTCTCGTCCAGCCGGGTGCACGTGACGGCGCCGTCGCCGCTGGTGTGGCCGGTGGATGCCAACCGCGTGCGGCAGATGCTGGAGAACCTCGTGGAGAACGCCGTGAAGTACACGCAGGGGACCGTGGAGGTCACGCTGGACGCGCCGGGCGGCGCGCCGCGCGTGCAGGTGCGGGATCACGGGCCGGGCATCAGTGACGAGCTGCGCGGCCGGGTGTTCCTGCCGTACGAGCGTGGCCCGCAGAGCCTCGGGCCGGGCAGCGGGCTGGGGTTGCCGCTCGTGCGCCGCTACGCGCACGCGCACGGGGGGGACGTCATGCTGAACCACGCGCCCGGCGGTGGGCTGCTGATCACGTTGACGTTCGGGCAGGCGGCCACGCAGGTCGCCGCGCCCGTCCCAGTGCGGAAGCTGACGCCCGGCTGATCTTCACGGGCACTTCACAGCAGGCGGCCTTCAGGATCTCTTAAGCTTGCGGGGTGCCCGCCGTGCGACTCTGCCTGACCGTTCTGGCCCTCCTCACGCTGGGGCAGTCCGCCCGGTCCCAGAGCACCGAGCTGTTCCGCGTGGGCTACAGCGCCAGCGCGGACCACCTCGCGCCGCTGACCGTCACGCTGCGCGTCACGCACCCCGCCGGGTACACGGTCGCCTGGGCGTTCGGGGACGGCGCCACCGGCAGCGGCGCCCAGGTGACCCACACGTTCTACCGGCCCGGCACGTACCAGATTCAGGTGTCGATGCTGAACGCGCAGGGCCGCGCCGTGGGCCGCACCGAGATCCCCATGCAGGTGCGCGGCAGCGGCGCCGAACGCGCCGAACTGACCGTCCTGCACGCCGCCGACGGCACCGTGCGCCTGAGCGGCCTGGGCAGCGTCCTGTACCGCCCGGAACCCGTCCGGGTGCTGCTGAACGGCCGTGAGATCAGCGCCGCGGGGCGCCTGAGCGGCGGCGCGAACACGGCCACCGCGCAGGCCACGACCAGCGCCGGGCAGACCGTGCAGCGCACCCTGACCCTGACCGGCGCGGCCCTGACCACCAGCCTGCCCTTCGACAGCGAGGTCCTGCGCCTCACCAACCAGGCCCGCGCGCAGGGCTGGAACTGCGACACCAGACGCCCCGGCGGGCCCGCCCGCCCCCCCCTGAAAGGCGACGCGACCCTGGACGTGGCCGCGCAGGCCCAGTCGGCAGGCATGGCGCTGTACGGGTACTTCGACCACGCCAGTGCACTCGACGGCAGCACCCCCATGCGGCGCGTGCAGGCCGCCGGGATGAACCCCACCAGCGTCGCGGAGAACATCGCCGCCGGGCAGCAGACGCCGCAGGAGGTCGTGGACGCGTGGCTGCGCAGCCCCGGCCACTGCCGCAACATCATGGGGGACTTCACGCTGGTCGGCCTGAGCTACGTGCAGCGCCCCGGCACGAAATTCACTCGCTATTGGACGCAGGTGTTCGCCCGGCCCTGACCCTGTCGGGGCGGCCCGCGCGCCACACGGCCCACATCAGCAGCGGTTGCAGCGGCAGTCGCCCCCACACCACCCATGGACTGATCCGGAACCGCCCGGGGTCCTGCGCCATCCAGACGTTCGCGGGGTAGACCGCCACCAGCAGCGCCAGCAGGCCCCAGCGGGCGGGGGGGCGGGTGCGCGGGTGCAGCAGGCCCAGCCCGCCCAGAAGTTCCGCCGCGCCGCTGATCAGGGTCGCCTGCCGCGCCGTCAGGGGCACCCAGGGCGGCACGATCTGGTCGAAGAAGCCGGGCGTCACGAAGTGCAGTGTGCCCGCCGTGACGAACAGTGCCGAGAGCAGCAGCGTCCCCACGCTTGGGCGGGCAGGCACAGGAGAGTCAGTCACCCGGACAGGGTACGCCCCCACAGCGAAGAGGGAGCCGCTGCGGGGCTCCCTCTTCGCTGTGGGGGTTCAGGTGGGTCGGCGGTCAGCCGTTGCTGGAGGGCACGCTGCGCGCTTCCGCGCGGTCCTTGAGTTCCTTGTCGCTCAGGCCGTCGTCGTTGTTGCGGGGCGCGTTGGCCTCGCGGTCGTTCGCGCTCTTCATGGACGGCCCGTTGTCGTGCTCGATCTCGTGGACTTCCTTCTTGTTGCGGTCGTAGTCCTGAGGCTGGCTGGTGTGCCCGCTGTTCTTGTCGTCCTTGTCTGGCATGCGTCCAGCGTGGCAGGCGGGCGGGCGAGAACCCTCAGGGTCGCGTGAACGGCACTTGATCTCTGAAGCGAGCCTCAAGGGGCAGGCTGGGCGTATACCCGCACCCACGGGTGCGAGCCGTCCGGGTCCGTCCACGCCGCCTGCGCGCGGGCCAGGACGCGCCAGCCCTCGCGCTCGTACAGGCGGATGGCGGGCCCGCTGGTCTCGTTCACCTGCAGGACGCTGAACGCCTCGCGCGCCCGCGACTCGCTCAGCGCGTGCGAGAGCAGCGCCCGCGCGAGCCCCCGCCCCTGCGCGTCCGGACGGACGAACAGCCGCTTGACCTCCAGGATCTCGCCCGGCATGACCAGTTGCGCCGCCCAGGCCGGACGCGGTTCGGGCAGGGGCGCCAGCATGACCTGCCCCGCCGCGCGGCCCGCGTGTTCCGCCACCCAGGCCTCGCCGCGGCCCAGCACGAACGCTGCCGGATCATCCGGCCACACCGACGGGTACCCGGACTGCTCGTGTACGGCGCGCAGGGCCGCCACGAGCGCGGGCAGATCGTCGGGCGTGCGGGGGCGCGGCGGGACGGTCATGCGCGGAGTGTAGCGCCGCGCTACGCTGCACCCTGATGAGGCTCGCGGTGATCAGTGACGTGCACGGGAACGCCTTCGCGCTGGACGCGGTGCTGCGCGAGGTGCGCGCCGCCGCCCCGGACCTGATCGTGAACCTGGGCGATCAGGCCGAGGGCAGTGCCGACCCCGCCCGCGCGCTGGAGATGCAGGCGGAACTGGCCGCGGCGGGTGCGCTGGAGGTTCGGGGCAACAACGAGGAGAAACTCTGGCCTGGCGGGCGCCGCTCGGCGCTGTCACTGTCGTACGGGGCGTGGCTCACGGCGAATACCGATCCGGCCCTGCTGGCGCGCGTGGCGGCCCTGCCCCTGACGGCCCGCGCGCTGGGCGGCGCGCTGCTGGCCTGCCACGGCACCCCGGACAGCGCGTGGCACAGCCTGCTGTGGGTGTGGGATCACGGTGGGTTCTACCGGGCCCGCGATCCGCGTGAGCTGCGCGCGGCGCTGGACCCGCTGGGCGCGGAGGTCGTCCTGTGCGGACACACCCACCGCGCCGGGACGACCCGCGTGGGGAACACGCTGCTCGTGAACGCCGGGTCGGTCAGTGATCAGGTGGACGGCGACCCCCGCGCCCGCTGGACGCTGCTGGACCGCGCGAACGGCCAGTGGGCCGTCACCTTCCACGCCGTGCCGTACGACATCGAGGCCGCCGTGACCTGGGCCTGCACCCACACGCCCTTCGGGGACGGCGAGGCGAAACTGCTGCGCACCGGCACCATGGACGCCCGCGGGGACGGTGTGTGGGAGGGCCCGCAGCCCTGACGGTGTACGCTGCACGCATGCTGATACGGATTCCGTCTGTTCCGTTGACAACCCGCGAAGGCACCGGGTTGCCAACTCCACGCCCGGAACCCGTTTCTCTCCTGCTCGCTTCGCTCGGGTTGAAAGCTTTTACAAACCTCTCAACCGGAGGTCGTATGAGATGGATGTTCACCGCCGCCCTCGTCCTCGGTGCGGGCGCGCAGGCTGCCGGGTGCGGCGGCACCGAGGGAATGCCCGACTGGGCGCGCGCCGGGACGTTCCGGGGCACCCTCGGGACGCTGCCGGTCGCGCTGAGTCTGGACCCGAAGGGCGAGTCCCGGTACTTCTACGAGGGCCGCAGCCTCGACCTGCTCCTGGAGGCGCGGCGCAGCGGGAACGCGCTGGTGCTGGAGGAACGAGTGCGCCGTGAACTGGGCGGCGAAGCGGTCGTGACCGGTTGCTTCAGCCTGATGCCCGCCCCGGGCGGCCTGAAGGGGACGTGGCAGGCGCCGGGTGCCGCCCGGCCGCAGGAGGTCACCCTGACCCCGCTGGACGCCGCGCGCCTGCCGCTGCGGCTGCCCCTCTCGCCGGGCCTGAGTGTGCTGCGCCGCGAGGACCCGCTGGCGTTCCTGAAACTGAACCGCGCCTGGGTCACGCTGCCCGGAGGCCGGGCGGTGCGTGAGCCGCTGTCCGGCGTGACATACCCGCGCGTGCCCGGCGCGAGCAGCGCGCTGAACGCCGCACTGCAGGACCGGCAGCTGCGCCACGCGGCGGACGCCCTGGACTGCCGCGCCCTGCTGCCCGAATCGGCCCAGAAGAACCCGGAGAACGGCTATACCCTGAGTGCCGGTCTCACCCTGTCGAACGCCCGCCTGCTCAGCCTGCGCGAGGACGTGAATTACTACTGCGGCGGCGCGCACCCCGACAACTGGACCGAGGGCGTCATCCTGGACCGCGCCACGGGCCGCGCCGTCCCGCTGACCACCCTGTTCCCGAAACTGGGCGCCGCGCGGCAGAAGACGCTGTACCTGTCGGCCGTGAAGGCGAAGGTGGACGCCGAGTGCCTGAACGTCCTGCGTGAAGACGCCGACGAGTTCACCGCATACCTGAGCGCTGCCGGGGTGCATCTGACGCCCACTGATCTGCCACACGTCGTGGGTGTGTGCGCCGAGACCGTCACGCTGCCGTACGCGACGCTGCGCGGCGACGCGAACCTCGGCAGCCCGCTCGTGAAGACGCTGTACCCGAAATAGGCCATGCAGAGAAGCGCCCCCGCCGGTGCATCGGCGGGGGCGCTTCCAGGTGCGTCGGTCAGTCGCGGCTGCCGCCGATGCCGAACAGACGCAGGATGAACAGGAACATGTTGATGAAGTCCAGGTACAGCGCCAGCGCCCCGTTGATCGCAGCCCGCTCGGCCTGCTCTCCCTGCACGCCACTCAGGGCGAGGTTCCGCAGCATCTGAGTGTCGTACGCGGTCAGGCCCGCGAACAGCAGCACGCCCACGATGCTGATCCCCAGCGTCAGGGCGCTGCTCGCCACGAACAGGTTCACGATCATGGCGACGAACAGGCCGATCACCGCGAACATGAAGAAGCGGCCCATGGCGCTCAGGTCCTTCTTGATCACGAAGCCCGCCACGCTCATCAGGCCGAAGGTCCCGGCGGTCGTGGCGAACGCGGCCGTCACGGCGCTCAGGTCGTAGGCGAGCAGGATCGACGAGAACGTCAGGCCGGTCAGGGCGGCGTACACGATGAACAGCACGCCGGCCAGCGCGCTGGGCAGGCGCTGCGCGCCGAGGCTCAGCACGAACACCAGCGCCAGCTGCGCGATGATCAGCGGCAGGCGCAGGTTCAGCACCTGCAGGGCCAGGGCCTCGTTGCTGGCGGTCAGCCACGCGATGCCGGCGGTCAGGGCCAGACCGGCGGCCATCCAGGAATAGGTGCGGGCCATGAACGTCCGCACGATGTCGGTCGAACGGGCAGTGGTGGGATAGGTCTGCATACGCCTCAGACTACGCGGTGACCACACCGGAAGTTCCCGCAGGTGGTGAAGGCGGATTCACGTCCCGCCTCCACCCGATCATCCCTATTCGCGCAGCAGCAGGGCCAGCGGGAAGTCCTCCAGCACCTTCGCCAGCGGGGTCTTGCCGCCGCGCGCGCGCAGCCGCTCCCCGGTCAGGACGTTGGTGTACGTCCCGGCGGGCAGGGTCAGCTGCCGCGTGCCCCACACCGCCCCGGTCGCCCAGGGGGTCCGCTCGCGGGTCAGGGTGAAGGTCAGGCGCGGCGCGACCGTCACGGCCCGCTGCGTCCCCAGTTCCCGCGCGAACGCCAGGACGTGCCGACCGCCGTCCAGCGGCCGGTACGTGCCGTCCCGGAACAGCTCGGGGTGCGCGGCGCGGGCCTGTAGCGCCGCCCAGGTGACCAGGACCTTCACGCTGCCGTCCTCGAAGGTGTCCAGCAGTTTGCGAGCCAGCGCCAGGGTGCCCTGACCGCGTTCCAGGCGGCCCAGCGTGCGGTTCAGCGCGCCGTAGTCCACGGGGCGGCGGTTGTCCGGATCGACGAGGCTCTGGTTCCAGCCCTCGCTGCCCTGGTACGTGTCGGGCACGCCGGGCGCGGTGAGGCGCACCAGCGCGGCACTCAGGCCGTTCTGCGCGCCGTGCGGACTGATCCGCGCGTGCAGTTCCGCCAGCGAAGTCATGAAGTCGTCGTCGGCCAGCAGGCCGCGCACCAGGGCATCCAGCGCCGCCTCGTACTCCTCGTCGGGCGCGGCCCAGCTCGTGCGGAGCTTCGCCTCGCGCGCCGCCTTGAGCATGTACGCACTCAGGCGGTCCGCGAAGTCCTCCGTGCGGCCGTCCAGCGGGTACGCGCCCAGCGCGTTCTGCAGGAGCACGTACCCGTCCAGGGTGGTGGGCGCGCGGCCCAGTTCCAGGTCGGTCTCCAGGCTGCGGATCAGCGGCGACCAGCGGCTCAGGTACGCCGACCACGTCTGCGGCAGCTCGGACAGCACGCCGATGCGCGCGCGGGTGTCCTCACCGCGCTTGGTGTCGTGGGTGCTGCCCGCCAGCATCGCGTGCGGCCAGCGCGCCGCGCGGGCCTGCGCCGCCTCGTGGAAGGTCGCGACCGGCGTGCCGAACAGCGCCGGGTCGCCGCCCACCTCGTTCAGCGACAGCAGCCGCGCGTAGCGGTAGAAGGCCGTGTCCTCGGCGCCCTTGGCCGTGACCGGCCCGGTCAGCTGCTGGAATTTCAGCGCGAAGTCCGCGTACGCCGCGCGCGTCCGCCCGTCCGGGGCGTTCAGGGTCAGCACGGCGTGCAGGTAGTCGAACACGCTGGGGTCCAGGGTCAGGCCGTCCCGGCGGTTGTGGGCCTTCGCGTCGCGGATGGCGTGGGCGATCTTCGCGTCGTCGCCGGGTTCGCGCTGCCCGTCGGCACGGATGTACGTGCGGTATACCGGGAACGTCGCGATGACCTCGCGGATCGCGGCGCGCAGCGTGCTCAGCGTGAAGTCCCGCGCGTTCAGGTCCGTCTCGGCCAGCCGCTCGAGGTGCTCGGTCAGGACGTTCACCTCGCCCGGCAGGCTCACCCGCTGGATCAGGTGCTTGCCGCGGTACAGGTGTTCCCCGTACGAGAGCCGGTCCCCGCTGAAGCGGCGGTAGATGGCACTCAGTTCCTCCTCGTTCGCGCCGTCCACGAAGGTGCCGCTGAGCTGCGCCAGGAAGTCGTACCCGGTCGTGCCGTGAATCGCCCACGCCTCGGGGAGCGTCTCGCCGGGCTCCAGGATCTTCTCGGCCACCACGTACAGCGGCAGCCCGTCGCCCATCTCGCGGCCCAGGGCGTGCGCGGCGCCCTCCTGGAGGGCCTGGAAGTACCCGGCCGGGTCGAACAGCCCGTCGGTGTGATCGAGCCGCACGCCCTGCACGAGCCCCTGACGCAGCAGGTCGAACAGCGTCCCGTGCGCCCAGGCGAACACGCGGGGGTCCTCCATGCGCAGCGCCGCGAGGTCGTTGATGTCGAAAAAGCGCCGGTAGTTGATCTCCTCGGCGGCGACCTTCCAGAACGCCAGCCGGTAGTTCTGCTCGCTGATCACCCGGTCCAGCCGCGCCGGGTCGGCGTTCACGGCGTCCAGCATGGCGTCCAGCGCGCCGCGCACCGCCCCGGAGTCCTCCAGCAGCGCGCCCAGGCGGCGGGTCATGACCTGCACCTCCTGCGCGCGGATCACGCGGTCGGTGTCGGTCAGGTCGGCCGAGGTGCTGCGCGGCAGCGTATCCACCGAGCGGCGGATGCTCGCCAATTCCCCCAGCGTGACCGTGTCCGTCGCGGCGGGCAGGGCCTCTGCCGTCCAGGCCAGCAGCTGTCCCACGCTGCGCGGCGAGAGGGGCAGCTGCCGCTCCCAGTAGCGCAGCCGGAACGCGCCGCCCCGGCGTTCCAGGCGCAGCTCACGGCGTTCCAGCACCCGCCCGTACTGGTCGCCCAGCACCGGCAGCAGCACCCGGCCGTCCAGCGCCCGCTTCAGCGGATGCCAGGAGATGTCGCAGAAATGCGCGTAGCGGCTGGCCTGCCCGTGCTCCAGCACGTCCTCCCAGTAGGGGTTGTGGCCGCCCTGGATGCCCATGTGGTTCGGCACGAAATCCACGATCAGGCCCAGGCCCAGCTCGCGGGCCCGCGCGGACAGGCCCTTCAGGCCCTTCAGGCCGCCCAGTTCCGGGTTCACCTGCGCGTGGTCCGTCACGTCGTAGCCGTGCGTGCTGCCCGGCGTGCTCGTCCAGATGGGGGAGAGGTACACGTCGGTCACGCCCAGCCGCGCGAGGTACGGCAGCACCCGCCGCGCCGCCGCGAAATCGAAGTCCCGGTGCAGCTGGAGGCGGTACGTCGCGCCCGGCAGGTGGGTCCGGACGCCGTCGGTTGTGTTTCGCTCGGCCCCGGCCCGTGCCGCCCCGTCTCGGGCAGCCGGGGTCACGCCTCCACCGGCCCGGCCAGCAGCGCGGCCTCACCCGGACTCAGGTGCAGCTCGCCCAGCGCGGCGGGCGCGTGCAGGTCCCCCTCGGAGTGCAGCAGCACCTCCGGCGGCAGCGCGAACGGCAGCGCCAGCAGCCCCGGCGTGAGCGGCGTGTGCGTCAGGTTCCACAGCAGGACCCGCACGCCCTGCTGGGTCTCCCAGCGTACCCACAGCGCCTCCCCGGCCCCGGTGTCCACCGCGCCCGCCCGGATGAAGCGGCGCGACCGCTCCCGCAGCACCGGATCCTCCCGGCGCAGGCGCAGCAGGTGGCGGTACAGCGCCAGTGTGCGCCCGTGCTCGCCCTCCCCGCGCTCGGCCCAGTTCAGCTTCGCGCTCTCGAACGTCCCGGCGGCCTGCGGGTCCGGCACGTTCAGCGTGCTGAAGCCCGAGAAGTACGCGAACTCGCGCTGCCGTCCCTCGGTCACCATCTGCCCCAGTTCCCCGGCGTGGTCGCTGAAGAACGGGAAGGGCGTGCTCGCCGCCCACTCCTGCCCCTGGAACAGCAGCGGCGTCATCGGCAGCGACAGCAGCAGCGTGCTCGCCCCGCGGTACTCGGCCAGCGTCACGGACTCGAAGTGATGCAGGCGGTCCCCCAGCGCGCGGTTGCCCACCTGATCATGGTTCTGGATGCAGTACACGAAGCTCGGCGCCTCCAGACCGGTCGCGGGTTTTCCACGGTGGTGTTCCTCGCCGGTCACGTTCCAGAACTGCCCCTGGTACTGCCAGCCGCGGTTGATCACCTCCGACAGTTCACGCGCGCCGCCCCGGAAGCCCCCGTAGTAGCCCTCCTGCTCCTCGGTCAGGGTCACGCGCACCTCATGATGGAAGTCGTCCACCCAGATGCCGTCCAGGCCGGTCTCGGTGACCAGTTCCGGCAGGTTGCGGTGATCCTCGGCCAGCAGGATGTGGCGGCCGCCCAGCGCGTGCGTCTCGCGCGCCAGTTCATGCAGGATGTGCTCCTCGCTGTCGTCCTGCATGCTGGCCGTCGCGTCCAGCCGCAGCCCGTCGAAGCGGTAGTCCTGCAGCCACATCCGCGCGTTCCCGGTGACATACCGGCGCATGTGTGGCTCGGCGTAGTCCAGGCCCTGCCCCCACGCCGTGTGGAAACGGTCCGTGAAGTACGACGGGCTGTAGCTCGTCAGGTAGTTCCCGTCCGGCCCGAAGTGGTTGTACACCACGTCCAGGAACACCGCGAGCCCCAGGCCGTGCGCAGCGTCCACGAACGCCATGAGGTCCTCGGGGCGGCCGTACGGCGCGAACGGCGCGAACAGCGCCACGCCGTCGTACCCCCAGCCCCGCTCGCCGGGGAAGGCCGCGACCGGCATCATCTGGATCGCGGTCACGCCCAGGTCCACCAGCTCCGGCAGCCGCTCCTGCGCGGCGCGGTACGTGCCTTCCGGGGTGAACGTGCCCACGTGCAACTCGTAGAACACGCATTCGGCCAGCTCCCGCCCGGTCCAGTCCGGGTGCCGCCACTCGTACTCGGAGAAATCCACGACCTCCGAGTCGCCGTGCACGCCGTGCGGCATGAACCGCGCGTACGGGTCCGGCAGCGCCTGCCCGTCCAGCTCGAAGCAGTAGCGGGTGCCCGCCCCGACCGGCAGTACCGTCTCGAAATACGCGCCGGGCCGCGGCTCCATCACGTGCGACTCGCCCCCGATCCGCACGCACATCCGCCCAGCGCGGGTACTCCAGGCCCGGAAGCGCGTCTCCCGGCCCCCCGGCAGGAGTTGCGCCCCCAGGCGGGAGCGCTGACGCTGAGTCCCTGGCTGTTCCGACGTGGTCATGACTGTTCCCTCCTGCACGCCCGTCCGGGCGCATCAGGACAGCCTAGAGGCGCGCCGCCACCCGCCCGATGATAGGAACCCTAAGACGTGCCCGGCTTCCGGCCACCTGCATAGGCGACTGCGCCGCCCGGTGTCCAGCGGTTCGACCCGTCTGGAAGGGCAGATACGGTCCTCGCTGGGCAATCTGTCAACATGAGAATTCTGCCAAGTCAATGGGCCAGCCTCCCGCAGGAGACCGGCCCGTTTTCAAGGGTTGTGCTCAGCTCTGCGTGGGCGCGCTGCCCCCGCCGCCCCGGCGACCCCGGCGGCGACGGCGACGCTTGGCGTCATCCCCGGCGGCGTCCTGCGCGGCGGCGGGTGCGGGCTGCGGCGCCGGCACCTGCGGGGCGGCCTCCCGCTGACGGCCCTGCCCCTGGCCCTGCTGGCGGCCGTTCACGCGCTGCACCGCGCCCCGGTCGTTCCCGCCGCGCGTGAACCCACGCCCGCGCTCCCCGCCGCTGCGCTCGCGCATGGGGGGACGCCCGCCGCGCCCGCCGCCCTGACCGTCCTCGGGCGGCATGTTCTCCAGCGTCCAGTCGCCGAAGTACATGCGCTGCACCGTGATGTTCACCGGGCGCAGGTGCTCGTTGCGGGGGCGTTCCAGCGTGATCACGCGCCGGGAGCGGCCCATGCTCACCCCGCCGAAGGTGCGGCCCTGGCCCCGCTCGCGGCCCTCGCCCCGCGCCTCGGGCCTGGCCTCACCGCGGGCCTCGCTGCGGCCCCCCTGGCCCTGGCCGCGTCCGCGCCCCGTGCGCCCGCCCGCCGAGGGGGACAGCGTGGGCCGGTTCGAGGGGTCCTCCAGCGTGAACTTCTTCGGTTCGCTCACGGGCAGGCTCTGCAACTTCTCGCGTTTCTCCTGCTCGCGGTCGTCACGGCGGCGGGCACGGGGTTTGACGGGTGAATCCATATCGGTCTCCTGATGAAGGTCGCCCGGGCGGTAGTCCGGGTCGGTCGGGTCGGCCAGCGTGAAATCCGTCTGGCGAGCCAGCGGGTTCACGGCCTGAATCGTGACGTGAAGCGAATCGCCCAGGCGGTACGACCGCCCGCGGCTGCGGCCACGCAGGATCTGCGCGTCCTCGATGAACACGTAGTAGTCGTCGTCCAGGTGCGAGATGTGCAGCTTGCCTTCCACGCCGTTGTCCAGCGCCACGAACAGCCCGCTCGACACCACGCCGGACACCGTGCCGGGGAACGACTCCCCGAGGTGCTCCTGCGCCCACTTCGCCTGGTAGTACTTCGTGAGGTCCCGCTCCGCTTCCGTCGCGGCGCGTTCCCGCTCACTGGTGTGCTCGCCCATGCCGGGCAGGCGCGCCTGAAGCTGCGCCACCCCGCGCGAACTGGCCTTCAGTTCGCCCGACAGCATGCCGCGCAGCACGCGGTGCACGAGCAGGTCCGGGTAGCGGCGGATCGGCGAGGTGAAGTGCAGGTACTCGCCGAACGCCAGCCCGAAGTGCCCCAGGTTCTCCCCGGCGTACTTCGCCTGCTGCATGGAGCGCAGCAGCAGCGTGTTCACGACGCTCTCGCGCGGCGTGCCGCGCACCTGCTTGAGGACCGCCTGGTACGCCTGCGGGGTGGGTTCCCCGCCGGGGAAGGCCAGCCCCATGCGCCCGATGGCGTTCGTGACGTCCTGGAAGCGCTGCAGGGTGGGTTCCTCGTGAATGCGGAACAGGGCCGGGATCTCGCGCTGGATCAGCTCGTGCGCGACGACCTTGTTCGCCAGCAGCATCAGGTCCTCGATCATGCCGCGCGCCGTCTCCTCGCGGATCGGGATGAGTTCCATCCGACCGTCGGGGCCCACGTCCACCTTCACCTCGCGCAGCTTGAAGTCGAGAGACCCCTCACGCAGGCGCTTCTGGCGCAGCTTCGTGGTGATCTTCAGCAGCAGGTGCAGGTCGCCCTCGAGGTGCCGGGCGTGTTCGGGCAGCGTGGCGGTCGCCTCGCTGTACGCCTGCACCTCGTCGTACGTCAGGCGGGCCTTGCTGTTGATCACGCTGGGCGCGAGCTGCACCTTCAGGATCTCGCCCTCGGCACTCAGTTCCACCAGCGCGGTCATGGTCAGGCGGTCCTCGTACGGCACGAGGCTGCACACGCCGTTGCTGAGATGCTCGGGCAGCATGGGCAGCACCCGGCCCGGCAGGTACACGCTGGTCGCCCGCGCGTACGCCTCCTCGTCCAGCGGCGAGCCCTCCTGCACGTAGTGGCTCACGTCGGCGATGTGCACGCCCACCACGAAGGTGCCCTCGGGCGTCGGCTGGATGTGGATCGCGTCGTCGAAGTCCTTCGCGTCCCGGCCGTCCACCGTGAAGATGTTGAACCCACGCAGGTCCAGGCGACCCTTCAGGGCCTCCTCAGGAATCTGAGTCGGAATCGCGTTCGCCTGCTCCAGCACCTCGGGCGGGAAGTCGCCGCGCAAGCCGAACTTCACGATCACGGCCTCCGTCTCGGTGACCGGATCGTCCTGATCGCCCAGCACGCGCGACACCTGCCCGAACACCTCGTCCTCACCCGTATGCTCGGGCCAGAACAGCTCGGTCACGACGCGCGCCCCGGCCTCCAGGCCGTCCAGACCCTCGGGCAGCAGCAGGATGCGGTGCCGCGCCCGGTGATCGTCCGGTTTCAGGATCGGGTGCCCGTGATGGAATTCCAGCGTCCCCACCAGCTGATGGTAGGCGCGCTGCACGATCCGCACGACGCTCGCGCGGGGATTGCCGTCCCCCCGCTGACCACGGCGCGACCCGCCCCGGCCCCGGTCGTCCCGGCTGTCGCCACGCCCCTCCTGCCGCACGAGGACGATGTCGCCGTTCCAGGCCTCCAGCGTCTGCTCGGCCGGGACGTAATAGTCCTCGCCGCCACTGTCGGGAATCACGAAGCCGAAGCCCGCCGCCGACGCCTGGAAGCGCCCACGGATCAGACTCATCGCCTCGGGCAGCCCGTACGTCTTCTTGCGGGTGCGGATGACCTCGCCCGCGTCGACCAACGTGTCGAGCAGGTCCGTCAGTTCCCGCCAGCCGCCCAGGCGGTTCATGGTCTGGCGCGTGAACGTCCGCTCCAGATCCCGCACATGCACCGGGCGGCCCAGCTTGCGCAGTTGCGCCACCACGATGGACTGCAGAGGGTCCGCGCCGGGCAGTGGTTCCTCGGGTTCCACTTCAGGGTCCGTGTCCTGATCCACGACCGGCGTGGACTCATCAGCGGCCACCGGGGCGGGTGCGGGCGCCGCCTCCGGCTTCTTCTTGCGGCCCCGGCGGCTCTTCGTCCCGGCAGCAGGTGCCTCGGCGACCAGGGGTTCGGCGGTGACCGGCTCAGTCTCGACGGTCTCGGCTGTGACCTCAGTCAGCTGAGGCTCACTCGTGACGGCCTCCACGCCGGTCAGGACGTCCTCCAGCGGCGCCTCGGGCAGCGCGTTCTTGCGCCTGCCACCGCGCTTGCGGGGCACCTCCAGAATCACCGGATCGGCGTCCACGGGAGCCCCTGCGGGCTGTGACACGACCTCCGGCTCGCTGGCCGGGGTGTCCTGCCGGGCCGCCGCCCTGGGCTTGCGGCCCCGACGCGCGGGTTCCCGGGCCGGTTCGGCATCCAGCTGAACCTCGGGCTGCAACTCAGCCGCCGACTCGGGCAGGGGCTCATTGACCGTCTGGCGGCCACGTCCCGCCTTCCGCTTCGGCGCAGATGGCTTTTCGGGAATTTCCGCTGTGGCCACGGCAGCAGGCGCGCTCTCCGGCAGAGGCGCGACCTCGGCCCTGCTGGAGCGGCGACCGGCCTTCCCACGGACAGGGGTCGTCTGCTCCGCCGGGATGACCTCGACAGGCTGAGTGGCCTCCGCGGCGGTGACCGTCTCGGTCTCGGTGTCGGCCGCTTTCGCCGCCGCCGCGCGCCCTTTCCGGCCCCGGGTGGCCTTGACTGGCTGCGCCGTCGCAGGCTCCTGAATGTCGGGCTGCGCGGCAGGCTCAGTCTTCGTCTTCGAGGGACGACCGCGGCGGGCCTTCACGGGCCGCGGCTCGGACGCGAGCGCAGGGGTCGCCTCGACTTCGGCAGTCACCTCGGCAGGATCTGCCGCGACTGGGGTTGCCTCAGCTGGTGCTGCTTCTGCTGGGGTTGGGTCCACGGGGGAGGGAGCCGGGGCCGCCGTGCGGGCGCCACGCTTCGGCGCCGCCTGCACGGGAGTCGTGACCGGCTCGGCCGCGGTGGGGACTTCGGCAGGAATGAGTGCCTCAGCGACAGGGTCGGGCGTGACCGCCACGGTCTTCTTCGCGCGGGGGCTAGCGGGGGTCTTCGCGGGCGCCTTGCTGGCGCTGCTCTTCGCCGGGCGGGCCGACGCGGCCTTCTTCGGTTCGGTCTGGGCGGCCGTCTTCTTCGCGCCGCGCTTGGCTGGGGTGGTCTTGGTGATGTCGGTGCCGGTCCTCTCGGTGCCGGGCACCGTTTCCGTCTTCTTCGTTTTCGGCATGTACGTTCCTGGTCACTCAGGACGCGCCCGTGGGGGTTAACTCGTGTGAGACGCACTTCTCAGACTGACGCTGGCGTGCGCGCGACCCGTCCACGGGCAGCAGGTGTTCGCTATCCTCGGGTTGCGCCCTCCGTCCAGCGTCAGTCAGCGGGTGCTGAGCGGTGAGTGGGCGGGGGCGCTGTCCTGAACCCGGCAGCCCGCTCAGCATATCACGCGCCTTCCGGGCTCATCTGACGCGAACTTTACCCTGCCCCGAGCGGCCCGCCCGGCCGGATCACGCCGCTCAGGGGCGCGTGGTCGCTCAGGCGCGCCTCGCGGTCCACGCGGACCTCCTGCACGGTCACGCCCGCCGCGAGCAGATAGTCGATGCGCCAGCCCACGTTGTTCGCGTAGGCATTCGCGCGGTTGCTCCACCACGTGTACTCCGCCGCGTCGCCCAGGCACGCCCGGTGCGTGTCGGTCAGGCCCGACGCGAGGTGCGCGGTCATCCACTCGCGTTCGTGCGGTAGGAAGCCGCTGTTCTTCTGATTCGAGCGCCAGTTCTTCAGGTCCACCTGCTGGTGCGCGATGTTGTAGTCCCCGCCGATCACCACGGGCCGCCCCTCGGCCAGCAGGGCGTCCGTCCACGCCTGGAAGTCCAGCAGCGTGCGGTCCTTGAAGCCCTGCCGGTCCGGGCCGCTGCTGCCGCTGGGCAGGTACACGCTCACGAAGCGCACGCCGTCCACCACGGCGCTCAGCACGCGGCCCTCGGCGTCCAGTTCCGCGTGCTGAGCGCCCACGCGGACATCCGACAGGGGCCGGCGGGACAGGACCGCCACGCCGCTGTACCCGGCCTTCTGCGCCGGGAACCACGCCCCGGCGTAACCCAGGTCCGCCAGGGCGCCGGGCATGGGATCGGCGCGCACCTCCTGGAGCAGCAGCACGTCCGGCTGTTCCCGCGCGGTCCACTCGCGCAGGCCCTTTCGCAGCGCGCTGCGGAGTCCATTCACGTTCAGCGTGGTGACCTTCAGACCGTCCGTCATCACCCCCCACCCTAGCGTGAACGGGCCGCTGCCCCCGCCAGGAGCGGTACCGCTTCCACGCGCGACAGGACACATGAAGACCCCTTCGCGCAACTCTGAACGCGGTTCACCCGGCGTCTGTTACGCTGAACCCACCATGGTCGAGATCAAGTTCCGCAACGAAGCCGACGGTCAGGAATTCCAGATGACCCACCCCAAGGCCGCCCGCGTCCTGTCGGACATTCAGACCTGGGCGCAGCGCAACGCCTTCGAACACGTCGCCTTCTGGCGTGACCCCGAAGACCAGCACAAACTCTGGGTGCAGCTCGGCGATGACCGCCTGAACTACTGGATTCATGACAGCACCTTCACCGAAGGCAAGCACGAGACGGTCGAGATGCAGATGGACTACGCCCGCGGTGCCCAGCGCCGCAGCGCCGCCGGGTACGGCAAGTTCGACAAGTAATACGGGCTCCGGTTGAAAGGTTTGCAAAATCTTTCAACCCGAGCGGAGCGAGCAGGAGGGAAACGGGTTCCGGGCGTGGAGTTGGCAACACGGTGCTGTCCCGGGTTGTCAACGAAACAAACGGAATCCGTGTAAGGACCTCAGGCGGCGGGGCGCGGACGTCTGCCCGCGCCCCGCCGCCCGTTCAGGTCGTCGGCACGGTCCCCAGCCGCCGCGTCGCCTCACGCAGCACCTCGGGCGGCTGCACCAGCGCGAACCGCACGAAGCCCTCGCCACCCGCCCCGAAGGCCGCGCCGGGACTGATCGCCACCCCCGTCGACTCGGCGGCGCGCACCGCGAACGCCACGCTGTCCCGCAGGCCCGGCACGCGCGCCCAGGCGTACATGCTCGCCTGCGGCAGTGCGACCTCCCAGCCCAGCTCGCGCAGCGCGGGCACTAGCGCGTCCCGCCGCGCCTCGAACACCGCCGCGCCCGCCCGGCCCACCGCGTCCGGCAACCCCAGCGCGTGCGCCGCCGCCCGCTGAATGCCCAGGTACGGATGGAAATCAATGGCGCCCTTCACGCGCGCCAGCGCCGCGATCACGCCCGCGTCCCCCGCCGCGAAGCCTACCCGGAAGCCGCCCATGTGGTGCGTCTTGCTCAGCGAGTGCAGCTCCACCACACCCTCCAGCCCGGCCTCCAGCGCACTCGGCGCGCGGTACGCCCCGAAGGTCAGTTCCGCGTACGGGTGGTCATGCACCAGCAGCGTCCCCCGCGCCCGGCACCACGCCGCCGCCCGCCGGAAGAACGCCGCGTCCGCCACCGCCGACGTCGGATTGTTCGGGTAGTTCAGCAGCAACGCGCGCGGCCGGACGCCCACCGGCACCGCATCCAGATCCGGCAGGAAGCCCGCCTGCGGCCGCAGGGGAAGCGTCACCACGTTCAGGCCCGCCACCGCCGCCGCCCCCAGGTACGGCGGGTAGCACGGGTCCGGCAGCAGCAGCGTATCCCCCGGATCGGTCACCGCCAGCAGCAGATGCGCCAGCCCCTCCTGCGCGCCGATCAGCGGCAGCACCTCCCGCGCCGGATCCACCGCCACCCCGAAACGCCGCGCCAGATACCCCGCCGCCGCCTCCCGCAGCGGCGCCGTGTCGCTGAACAGCGGGTACCGGTACGTCCCCGCGTCCCGCGTCGCCCCGCGCAGCACCTCCAGCACCGCGTCCGGCGGCGGCAGGTCACTGCTGCCGATACTCAGATCCACGATGCCCAGGCCCGCCACCCGCGCCCGCCCCTTCGCGGCGTCCATCAGCGCAAACACGCTTCCCGGCACCGCCGCCGCCCGTCGTGACTCCCACATGCCCCGCAGCCTAGAGCATGCGCGGCCCACACCGAAAAAACGCCTGCCCCGGACGGAGGCAGGCGTTCACCCTGGCAGGCCAGCGTCTTACTCGCCGTACGCGGCGCCGTACACCGGGAGCTGCACGGTGGTCAGCGTCGTGCTGCCCGAGTTCACAGCGATCTGCGCGAGGCTGTTCACGTTGCTGGCGGTGCTGTCACGCGTCACCGAGACGTGCAGCAGCGCGTAGCTGCCCTGAGTGCTCACACTGTCGAGCGTCACGTACGTCCCGGCCGGCAGGCCACTCACGGCGATGCTCAGGTCACTCGGCACGCGATCTCCCAGGTCTGCCAGCGGCACCTCAATAGCCATCCAGCTGGACTCGGTGTACAGGCCGTCGAACTGATTGCCGTCTCCGTCCGTGGCGTACACGTTGGCGGGGCTGGCGGCAAAGGCGGTGGCGGTGGCGGCGAGGCTCAGGGCAGCGGCGACGGTCAGCAGCATCTTCTTCATGGTGGGTCTCCTTTTCGATCCGGGTGCGGCGCTCGCCGCTGCCCTTCTCCTGGGTCAAAGGATGACGGGGGCCCGTGCAGGGTTCTCGCAGGGAACGTGCAGATTTTTCGAAGGCGTCCCAGTGGGGTTTCAGCGTACCTTCATGGCATGGCCGACGCGAACCTGCAGGTCCTGACCGCCATGATCACCCCGGCCGTACTGATCAGCGGCGCGGGCACACTGCTCATGAGCACCAGCAGCCGCCTGGGCCGCGTGACCGACCGCGTGCGGCACCTCACGGCGCGTTTCAAGGTGCTCGTCAGCGACGAGGGCCGCGCCGAGGCGCTCGCGCGGGACGAGAAACGCCTGATCGTCAAGCAGCTCCCCCGGCTGGCGCGGCGCAGCCGCATCATCGTGCGCGCCATGACGGCCCTGTACCTCGCGGTGGCGCTGCTCGTCCTGACCAGCATCCTGATCGGCGGCAGCGCCCTGCTCGGCGCCCAGGCCGGACCACTGCCGGTCATCCTGGCCATCGCGGGCGCGGCCTCCCTCGCGTACGGGGCACTCCTGCTGAGCTTCGAGACGCGCCTCAGCGCCCGCACGACCCGGGAGGAGATGCAGTTCCTCATCACCCTCGGGGACCACTACGCCGGTCTGTACGACGAGGCGCTGATGACCAGCGTCCTACGGGGCGTGGAAGAGAGCCGTTAATTCCCGCTACGCTGCCCGCATGCCCCTGACGTTCACCGCCGAGCTGTTCCACTGGCGGGGTCCCGCCCCGCACTACTTCCTGCGAGTGCCAGAAGAGCTGGTGCCGGATCTGAAGGACGCCGCGCGGTTCGTGACGTACGGCTGGGGCATGATCCCCTGCGAGGCAGTCGTGGGGGCGACCCGCTTCCGCACATCGATCTTCCCGAAAGACGGCGGGTACCTGCTGCCGGTGAAGGTCGCGGTGCGCCGCGCGGAGTCGCTGGAGGAGGGGCAGGCGGTCACGGTGAGCGTCACGCCTGGGTGACCCGCCCGGCGGAGGGGTGACCTGTCTACACACGCCCCCTGCCCCTGCGGGCCGCGCGCTATGCTGCCACGCATGACCGTGTCCGGTGCGTGGTGGTGGCCCAGAAACTCCTGGGTCTGATCACGCTTGTCGCCCCGACACTGCACAGACGCGCCCAGGTGGAACTCCCACCCGGGCGTTTTTTTGACCCCCCGCCCCCGAACCCCAGGAGACCCATGACGCAACCGAATCCGCGCTCCCCGCTGGCCGTCGCCGTGCAGGAACTCAACGCCGACCTCGACACGCCCGTCACCGCGTACCTGAAAGTCGCGCAGGGCGAGACCGTCACCTTCCTGCTCGAGAGCGTGGAGGCCGGGGAGACACTGGGCCGCTACTCGTTCATCGGCGTGGGCGAACAGGGCCGCTTCGAGGCGCGCGGCGCGCACGTGACCAGCAGCGGCACCTTCGGCGACTTCGACGGGCAGGACACCGACCCTCTGGCGCGGCTGTACCACGCGACCGTCCGCCCCGCGCCCGTCCCGGACGGCCTCCCGGCGCTGATCGGCGGCGCGATCGGGTACGCCGCGTACGACCTGATCCGCAACTACGAGCGCCTCCCCGACGCGAACACCGACGAACTGAACGTCCCCGACGCGTGCTTCATCGCGCCGCGCGGCATGGTCATCTTCGACCACCTCAAACACCGCCTGATCACCGTCGCCACCGCCGACACTCAGGCAGGCGCGCAGGAGGAGGTGCAGCGCCTCACCCAGCGGCTGCGCGGGCCGCTCCCTGCCGTGCCGGGCCGCACGCCCACCACCCCGCCCGAGTTCACCAGCAACTTCACCCCGGACACCTTCCAGGCCGCCGTCAGGGAAGCCCTGGAGTACATCCGCGCCGGGGACATCTTCCAGGTGGTGCCCAGCCAGCGTTTCAGCGCCGACCTGGGCGACCTGCACCCCTTCGCGCTGTACCGCGCGCTGCGCCGCGTGAACCCCAGCCCGTACCTCGGGTACCTGCAACTCGGCCCCGTCACGCTGGTCGCCAGCAGCCCCGAGAGCCTCCTCGCCAGCGACGGCCACACCGTCACCACCCGCCCCATCGCCGGAACCCGCCCACGCGGCACCACCCCCGAGCGCGATCAGGCCCTCGCGGACGAACTCCTCGCGGACGACAAGGAACGCGCCGAGCACCTCATGCTCGTGGACCTGGGCCGCAACGACCTCGGAAAGGTCAGCGAGTACGGCAGCGTCCGCGTGCACGACGCCTTCACCATCGAACGCTACAGCCACGTCATGCACATCGTCTCCAGCGTCACCGCCACCCTGCGGGACGACCAGACGCCCCTGCACGCCCTGGCCAGCGTGCAACCCATGGGCACCGTCAGCGGCGCCCCCAAGATCCGCGCCATGCAGATCATCGACGAACTCGAACCCGTCCGCCGCGGCCCCTACGGCGGCAGTTTCGGCTACATCGCCCTGAACGGCAGCATGGACATGGCCCTGACCCTGCGCACCATGGTCATCACCAAAGGCCGCGTGCACATCCAGGCCGGCGCGGGCGTCGTCGCCGACAGCGACCCCGCCAGCGAGGAACAGGAAACCCGCAACAAGGCCGCCGCCCTCATGCGCGCCGTCGAGCTCGCCGCAGGGGGGTTGTAGGTTGTGGGCAGTGGGTTGTGGTGAAGGGAATGACGGGCGCGAGTGGGCCGGGACGGATCCAGACGTTGGAGATCTGGCAGGACGGACTGAAGCTCGCTGAGGACGTCTACCGCTGCACGGCACGTTGGCCTGCGGACGAGCGGTACGGCCTGATCTCACAGGCCCGCCGGGCCGCGTCGTCCATCCCGACCAACCTCTCCGAGGGCGTGGGCCGCGGCAGTCCCGCCGAGATCGCCCGGTTCGGGCGGATCGCCCTGGGGTCCGCCTACGAACTCCACACCCTGCTGCACCTTGCCCACCGCCTGCATGACGCTGGCCCCGCCCCGGACGACGCCATCTTCACCACGCTCGATTCCCTGACGAGGCGCATCGCCAGCTATGTCTCCTATCAGGACGCCCGCCATCAAAGGACGAAAGGACAGCCGAAATGACCACCCCATCTGTTCCCACAGCCCACAGCCCACAGCCCACAGCCCGCCTCTTGCTGATCGACAACTACGACTCGTTCACGTTCAATCTGGTGCAGTATTTCGGGGCGCTGGGCGCGGAGTTGACGGTGTGGCGCAACGATGCGTTCTCGCTGGATGACGTGCGGGCGCTGAATCCGGATGCGATCGTGGTGTCGCCGGGGCCATGTACGCCCGCCGAGGCGGGGCAGAGCGTGGCCGTGATCCGCGAGCTGGGGGCAGAGGTGCCGGTGCTGGGCGTGTGCCTGGGGCATCAGAGTATCGGGGAGGCGTTCGGGGCGCAGGTAGGCCGCGCGCTGCTGCCGGTGCACGGGAAGACCAGTCCGGTGCGGCATGACGGCTCGGGCCTGTTCGCGGGCCTGCGGGACGGCGTGACGGTCACGCGGTACCACTCGCTGGTGGTGCGCGACCTGCCGCCGGAGCTGGTGGCGACGGCGTGGACGACCGATCCGGGCGAGGAGGTCGTGATGGCGCTGCGCCACCGGGAGTTCCCGGTGTTCGGGGTGCAGTTCCACCCGGAGAGCATCGCGACGGAGGACGGGCTGGAGATGCTGCGGAACTTCCTGGCCGAGGTGCAGGCGTTCCGCGCGCGGCGGGAGGGAGTGGAGTGATGCACGCGAGGTTGATGAACGGGGAGCGCCTGTCGCAGGCGGAGGCGGCGACCTTCATGCGTGAGGTGATGGAGGGCGAACTGAGCGGCGTGCGGCTCGCGGCGGCGCTGGCGGCCCTGCGGGTGCGCGGCGAGACGCCCGAGGAGATCGCGGGCTTCGCGCAGGCCATGCGGGAGCACGCCGTGCGCGTGAACGTGGAGCCGCGCGACGTGCTGCTGGACGTGGTGGGTACGGGTGGGGACGGGGCGCACACCTTCAACATCAGCACCACGACGGCGTTCGTGGTGGCGGGCGCGGGCGTGCCCGTCGCGAAGCACGGCAACCGCGCCGCGAGCAGCCGCGCCGGGAGCGCCGACGTGCTTGAAGCGCTGGGCGTGAACCTGGACGCCACGCCGGACGTCGTGGCGGACGCCGTGAACACTTTGGGCATCGGGTTCATGTTCGCCCGCAACTACCACCCGGCCCTGCGGCACGCCGCGCCCGTCCGCTCGGAACTCGCGGCCCGCACCGTGTTCAACATCCTGGGGCCGCTGAGCAACCCGGCGGGGGCCACGCACCTCGTCGTGGGCGTGTTCAAACCGGAACTGACCCGCACCCTGGCCGAGGTGCTGCGCCTGCTGGGTGCGCGCGGCGCGACCGTCGTGAACGGCAGCGGCCTGGACGAGTTCACCGTCAGTGGCGTGAACACCGTTTCCGGCCTCCGCGACGGCGAGATCATCGACCGCACCCTCCACCCCGAGGAGGCCGGCGTGAGCCTCCACCCGCATGAAGCGATCGTGGGCGGCAGTCCCGCCGAGAACGCCGAGATCACCCGCGCGCTCCTCACCGGGGGCGGCACGCCCGCCCAGCGGGACATCGTGGCCCTGAACGCCGGGGCGGCCCTGCGCACCGCGGGCCGCGCCGCGAGCATCCGCGAGGGTGTCGAGCAGGCCCGCGAGGTGATGCGCGGCGGGCAGGGCTGGGCGATGCTGGAACGCTACGCCGCGCACACCAGGCGTTGATGGGTAATGGTTGATGGTTGATAGAGGAGAGCGGTCCAGCCTCTATCAACCATCAGCAAAAAAGCCCCCGCATCCGAAGGTGCGGGGGGCTTTTCTCGCGGGGATCAGCGCTTGCTGAACTGGGGGGCGCGGCGGGCCTTCTTGAGGCCGTACTTCTTGCGCTCGACTTCGCGGGGGTCGCGGGTCAGCAGGCCCTTGGGCTTGAGCTGCGCGCGGAAGTCGGGGTTCACTTTCAGCAGGGCGCGGGAGATGCCCAGCTTGATCGCGTCGGCCTGGCCGGTGGGGCCGCCGCCGACGACCGTGATCACGGCGTCGTACCGGCCGGCGGTGCCGGTTTCACGGAAGGCCTGCAGGGCGTGCACGGCGCGCAGGAGACCACGGAAGTAGGTCTGGAATTCCTTGCCGTTCACGATGATCTTGCCTTCGCCAGGGCGGAGGAACACGCGGGCGACGGCGCTCTTGCGGCGGCCGGTGCCGTAGAACTGTTCGGGTTGCTGAATCGCCATTATTTGACCTCGAGCGTCTGGGGTTTCTGGGCGGCGTGGGGGTGCGCCTCACCGGCGTACACCTTCAGGCGGCTGTGCATGGCGCGGCCCTGGCGGCCCTTGGGCAGCATGCCGAACACGGCGTGCTCGATGACGTGCTCGGGGTGCTTCTTCAGCGCCTCGCGGGCGGTTTCCTTCTTCAGGCCGCCCTGGTAGCCGGTGTAGCGGGTGTAGACCTTGCCGTCCAGCTTGTTGCCGGTCAGGGCGACCTGGGCGGCGTTCAGGACGACCACGAAGTCACCCTGGATCATGTTGGGGGTGAAGTCGGGGCGGTGCTTGCCACGGATGCGGCTGGCGATCAGCGTCGCGAGGCGGCCGAGGGGCACGTTCGTGGCGTCCACGACGACCCAGTTCTGCTCGTCATTTTTGGGGATGTAGGTTTTCACCGTGAAACTCCGAAGTTGGGGGATTTGGCTGCGACACGGTCCAGGCCGACGGGGGAGAAGGCTGCTGGCGTGTCCGGGTGCCTCCCGGTCATCTCGGCCCTACCAAGCGCGAGACACTAAACGCAAGGGTACCAGATGAGCGCTGGTGGGGCAAGTCACGTGGGACTACCGGCCGGTCAGCAGGAAGCGCAGTGCGGCGGGCAGCCGGGCCGCCCAGGCACTCTCGTGGTGGGGGGCGGCCGGGTCGGCCTGGAAGCGCAGCCTCTCGCCCAGCCCCCGGGCCCTCAGGGTGTCCGCGAGGGTGTGCGCCTCGTCCCAGTAGGCGCGCATCCGGTTCGGGAATTCCGGGCTTTCCTGCCCGCCGATATCCACCCACACGCGCCCGGCCGGGAGGGGGGCCTGCTGCGCCTGCCGCAGCGAGAAGCCGCGGTTCGTCCAGAAGGCGGGGCTCATGATCCCGGCGTGCCCGAACACGTCGGGGCGGGTCAGCCAGGCGTGCAGGCTGATCACGCCGCCCATGCTGGAGCCGATTACGACCGTGTCGTCCGGGCCGGGCCGCGTGCGGAACGCGGCGTCCACGGCGGGTTTCACCGTGCCAGTCAGGAACGCCACGTAGGCGTCGGCGCCGCCCCCGCCGCCCTGCGGGTAGTCGGTGTTCTCGACCGGGCTGTACTCGTGGAAGCGACGATCCCCACCGTTGGGGATGCCGACCGCGATGGCCTCGGTGCCCTGCGCGGCCAGGGCGTTCAGGGTCTCGTCGGCGCCCTACTCGCCGCTGTAACTGGTGGCCGCGTCGAACACGTTCTGCCCGTCGTGGAAGTACACGACCGGGTACCGCCGCAACGTGTCCGCGTGATAGGAGGGCGGCAGCCACACCAGCACGGGCCGGGGCGCGTGGTGCGCGTCGCCGATGCCGTCCAGCTGCCAGAGGTCCCCGGTGACGGTGCTGTCTGCCCGGCGCGGGTAGGGCCGCCAGTTGCTCACGCCTGTCCCTCGACGAGTGCCTCCAGGCCCAGGCGGTAGCCGAGGAAGCCCAGGCCGCTGATCTTGCCGCGGCACACGGCGGCCGTGACGCTCCTGTGGCGGAATTCCTCGCGGGCGTCCACGTTGCTGATGTGCACCTCGATCACGGGGACGCGCTGCCCGGCGATGGCGTCGCGCAGCGCGTACGAGTAGTGGGTCAGCGCGCCGGGGTTCAGGACGATGCCGGTGAAGCCGTGCTCCTCGGCCTCGTGGATCCATTCGATGAGCTGGCCCTCGTAGTTGCTCTGGCGGCAGGTGACGGCCTGCCCGAGTTCCGCGCCCCAGGCGTCGCACTGGCGTTCCAGGTCTTCGAGGGTCTGGGAGCCGTACACGCCGGGTTCCCGCAGGCCGAGTCGGTTGAGGTTGGGGCCGTTCAGCACGAGCAGCATGCCCGCAGCGTACCGCCCCCGGCGTGTGGGCCAGGGGCGGATTGTGCAGCCCGGACGGATGGGGGCGGTCAGGCCAGCAGATTGAGGTCGCGCAGATCCTGCTGCCAGCCGCTGAATTCCTCGCGCAGCACGCTTTCGGGCACGCGCGTCAGGTACGGCTGCGCGAGGTCGCGCAGGAGCACGAAGCGCACGCCGTCCGCGTCGGCCTTCTTGTCGCGGGCCATGAAGGTCAGGGCGTCCTCGAAGGTCACGGGGGGCAGGGGCGTGGGCTGCTGCCACGTCAGGAACGCGCGGGTGTGCCCGGTCAGGTCCGCGCCGCCCAGCGCGCGCGACAGCCGCGCCGCGTAGTGCATCCCGTACCCGACGGCGTCGCCGTGAGACACGCCGTGGTGCGTGACGGCCTCCAGCGCGTGCGCCAGCGTGTGCCCGAAGTTCAGGTACGCCCGCTCGCCGCGCTCGGTCAGGTCACGGGTGACGACGCCCGCCTTCACGGCGATCGCATCGGCCAGCGTGCCCTCCAGCAGCGCGCCGCCGGGCCGGAAGTCCGGGGACAGCACCCGGTCCAGCAGGGTGGGGTCGCTGATCAGGCCGTGCTTGAACGCCTCGGCGGCCCCCTCGCGGAACACCGCGCCGGGCAGGGTGCCCAGGGTATCGGTGTCGCACCACACGGCGCGCGGTGGCCAGAACGCCCCCACCAGGTTCTTCCCCTCGGGGAGGTTCACGCCGGTCTTGCCGCCCACCGCCGCGTCCACCATGCCCAGCAGCGTGGTCGGCAGCGTGTAGAACGCCACGCCGCGCAGGTAACTGGCCGCCGCGAAGCCCGCCAGATCGGTCGCCGCGCCGCCCCCCAGGCCCACGACCGCGCCGTCACGGGGAATGTTCGCGCCCGCCAGCCGGGACAGCACGCCCGAGAGGACCTCCAGCGTCTTGCAGTCGTCCCGCGCGGGCACGGGAATCGTCACGGTGGGCTGCAACGCCGCCTGCACCCGCGTCACGAATTCCTGGGGCAGGTCGACCGGGTGAATCAGGGCGACGTGCCGCTCGGGGACCCTCAGCGTGCCCAGCAGTCCCGCGCCGACCTCCACCGCGTAGGGTTGCGCGCCGCCGACCTCAATCCGACGCACGCGACTCCCCGCCGCCCGCCGCGTCCGGCGTGTGATCGTGCGCCACATGATCCAGGGCCCAGGCGTGCTGCGCGTCCGCCCACGACCACAGCCGGTCGATGATCTCCTCGACGATCTCCTCGCTGGGCCGCCCGTCGCTGTGCACGTGGATGGTGCCCTGCTGGTACACCGGGGCGCGCTCGTCCATCAGCGTGCGGATGCGCTCCAGGGGGTCCTCGGTGCGCAGCAGCGGCCGGTCGCTGTGCTTCGTGCGCTGGTACACCGTTTCCGGCGTGGCCCACAGCACCACCACCGGGCCGCGTTCCAGCAGGCAGCGGCGGTTGTCCTCCTGAATGAACGTCCCGCCGCCCAGGCTGATCACGGCGTGCTCCAGCCGCGTCACGCGCCCCACGACCTCGTGCTCGCAGGCGCGGAAGTACCCCTCGCCCTCCTGCGCGAACACCTCCGGGATGCTCTTACCGACCACGCGCGTGATCAGCTTGTCGGTATCCACGAAGTGCAGCGCCAGCGCCCGCGACAGTTCCCAGCCGATCCGGCTCTTGCCGGTGCCCATGAAGCCCGCCAGCGCCACCCACGACACCGGACGCTCGATGAGGCCCGAACTGAACATGGGGGACAGTGTACGGGAATCCTCCGGACGCGGCGTGACGCGTCCCCCGATCGGCTCTTCAGGAACGTCGCGCAGGTGCCCGGCCAGACCGGCCTCCAGTCCGGCCCGGAACGCCCGCAGGTGCGGGCGGCTACCCTCGGTGTCGTTCAGCATGCGCTCAGTACGACTGCGCGAAGGCCCGCGCCGCCGCCACGCGCTCCTGCAATTCCGGCAGGGTGTCCCCACCGAACTTCTCCAGCATCGCCTCGGCCAGCACCCAGCCGATCACGCACTGCAGGATCACGCCCGCCGCCGGAACCGCCGTCGTATCACTGCGCTCGCGGGCCGCGCCTACCGCCTCGTGCGTCACCACGTTCACGGTCGGCAGCGGCTTCATCAGCGTGGCGATCGGCTTCATGGCGACCCGCACGATCAGCTCCTCGCCGTTCGTCATCCCGGCCTCCAGACCCCCCGCGCCGTTCGTGTCCCGCGCGTACGTCCCCTCGCGGTAGTAGACGGCGTCATGCACGCGACTGCCCGGCTGGACGGCGTTCTCGAAGGCGCGGCCGATCTCCACGCCCTTCATCGCCTGCACGCTCAGGGCTGCCTGCGCGATCTTCCCGTCCAGCTTGCGGTCGTAATGCACGAACGACCCCAGGCCCACCGGCAGGCCCCGGAAGCGCACCTCCAGGATGCCGCCCAGCGTGTCCCCGTCCTTCTTCGCCTGATCGATCCGCTCACGCATCATGGCGGCGGCGTCCTCGTCCGGAGTGCGCAGGTCGCTGTTCTCGATGGCCTCCAGCGCGTCCCAGCTGAACGGCACTTTCGTCTCGATCCCCGCGAGACTCGACACGTAGTTCGCGCCCTCTACGCCCAGCTCCGACAGCAGCTTCAGCGCGATACTCCCGACCGCCACGCGCGCCGCCGTCTCCCGCGCCGAGGCCCGCTCCAGCACGTCCCGCAGGTCCTTGTGGCGGTACTTCACGCCGCCCGTCAGGTCCGCGTGCCCGGGCCGCGCGTCCGTCAGGGCCTTCTTGCGCGGCTCGCCGCCCGGCTCGGGCGACATGATCTCCGTCCAGTTCCGGTGATCCTTGTTCGCGATCGCCAGCGTGACCGGCGCGCCCGTCGTCCGCCCGGCCCGCACCCCGGACAGGATCTCGGCCTCGTCCGTCTCAATCACCATGCGCCGCCCACGCCCGTACCCACCCTGACGCCTGCGCAGCCACGGGTCGATGTCCCCCTTGCCCAGCGGCAACTGGGAGGGCAGCCCCTCGATGATGGCCGTCAGTTGCGGCCCGTGCGATTCGCCAGCGGTCAGGTACCTCATGCCCCACGACTGTAGCGCCTGCCCAGCACCGGCCCCACGCCCCTGCACAAACAAAGCGCGCCCCCATGCAGGAGGCGCGCCGGAAGAGAGCGTGTTACTGGACGATCGTGCCGGTGATCACGACGAGCAACTGCGTCTTCTCCGTGGAGGTGCTCTGCTTCCCGAACAGGCTGCCCACCACCGGGATGCTCGACAGGAACGGCGTGCCGTCCTTGTTCTCGGTGGTCTTGGTCGCCAGCAGCCCGCTGAGCAGCAGCGTCTCCCCGTTCTTGAAGGTCAGGGTCGTCTGCGCCTCGCTGTTCGTGAACTGCAGGACGTTCGGAATGGTGTTCGCCGCGATCGTCGTCCGCAGGTCGTTCACCTGGCCGCGCACGCGCAGCGTGATCGTGCCGTCCGGCGCGACCTGCGGGCTGAAGAAGTCCAGGTTCACGCCGTAGTCGATCTGCTTCTGGATCGCCGGGACGTTCGCTGCCGCCGAGGGGATGTTCACTTCCAGACGGCCGCCGCTCTTGATGCTGGCCGCCGCCGTGCTCGACGCGTTCTGCGTCTCGCCCGACGCCCCCAGCGACCGCTGGCCGCTCTGCATGGTGATGCTGCCGTCGTACACGCTCTTGCTGAGCCCCTGACCCTGCAGGGCGTTCAGGGACGCGCCCAGGTTGAAGCCCAGCAGGCTGCGGGTCGGATCGAAGGAAACCCCCAGACCCGCCGAGTTGCTGCTGCTCACCGAGAAACCGCCGAAACCGGCCGACCAGTTCACGCCCAGCGCGCGCGACGCCTTCTCGGTGATCTCCTGGATGCGCACCTGCACGTTGATCTGCGGGACCTTCTGATCCAGCTGCGGGATCAGGTCCGCCACCTGCGCCACCTGATCGGCGGTGCCGCGCACGATCACGGTGTTCGTGCGCTTGTCCGCGATGATCGTCGCGGTGTTCGCCTGCGCGGCAGACGGTGCGGTGGTCGCCGCCGTGGTGGACGCGGTGGTGGTCGTGCTGGACGTGGTCGTGCCCAGGTCACGCGCCAGCGTGCCCTCCAGCGTCGCCTTGACCTCCTCGGCGCTGGCGTTCACGAGCTGGAAGATCCGCTGCGTGATCTGCGCGCCGGCCACGACGGGCGCCACGCGGTCCACCTGCCCCAGCAGGGTCAGCGCGGCGTCCAGCTGATCTCTAGGGCCTGAAAGGATTAATTGGGGTGTCTGACCAACCGGCGTGACTTTGATATTGTTGAATTGATTCTTCAGCACTGCTGCGACATCAGCAACACTTGACTTTGCTGTGTAGATCGTCTGTCCCTGAGGTGTAATCGCTGAAGATACCTTAGGGATATCTATTGTTGAGATGAAACTTCTGATCTTTGAGGTTTCTTCGGAAGTCCCTCCCGCAATGAGTCGATTATTATCAACGTCGGCAACAATTCTCATGCTCGGGGAGGTCAATACATAACGATCAAACTGCGTCACCTTGTCAACGATTTTTCCGGCGCTGTCATATATCGGAAGATCGACGTATTTAGGCTCGCCAAAGAATTCAAGTGCTTTTTGTTGAGCGTATTGAGCTGAGATATTGATCAGGGAAATACCTAGCTGAGCTGGACGCTGACTGATCCGTATAACATCTCCATTGCCTACGCGTATAACTTCGTACTGTAGGTCGTAGACATCCATTAGTAATGGCCAAACATCGTTAAAGGGTTTATTGGTTAGAGAATAAACGACTGGTTTGGCGGGTAGCTCGGTGGGTTTCCCGATCGGTAGAGAGTAAGAACCAGATTGAGCCTGATTGCCCTGTCCCTGAGCTGTACTGTTGCCACTGATATTTGCTCCGTCAATCAAAGGAAGGGCATCAACATTAAAGTTATAAATAACTTCGTAACCAGCTGAGCGCGCCAGAGCTGAGAGGAGAACAGACAGAGGTCCTCTGAAAACACCAGTATTAATGGTCACTGGTGCAGTTGAGAGTGGTCGCGTTGATGGCGCGGGGGTGGTCTGAGCGGCGGCCATGCTCACGGTGGCGGTCAGCAGCAGAGTAGCGAAGCGGTTAGTCATGGCTCACCTTTTATCCAGTTCGAGGGTCTTGGAGTCGTTGCCGAGGCTGAGGGTCGCGCCGGTCGCCGTGACTTCCTTCACGGTGACCTGGCTGTCCGGCAGGGTCTGCCCGACGGCGACGACCACGTACCCGTCCTTGCTGCGGAAGATCGCGGTGTTCACCGGGCCGAGCACCACGGCGTTGAACGCCATTTCCTGCGTCTGCACGAAGCTGTCCAGGGCCGACGTGGCCGACACGACCCCGCCGCCGCTGGCGACCTCGCTGATGACCTGCGGCGTGCCGGGCTGGGGGGTGCCGGTGGGCAGGGCCGCCGCGCCGCCCTGGCCGGCGCCCGGCGTGGAGGCGGCCGGGACGCTGGCGGGCACGCGGGTGATGCCGGGCACGCTGACCCCGGCCACCGGGGGTTTGACCGGTGCGGGCGTGTCCGTCCCGGCGGGAGTCGTACCGGTGGGAGTTGTCCCGATGGCGACCGGGCCGCCCGAGGGGATCGGCGTCACGCCCGGCGTGCCGTCCGTGACGGGAATGGTCGGGACGGGCAGCGCGCCGCCCGTGTCGTTGCCACTGCTGGGCAGCGGGCTCAGGCCGACCGCGCCGGTCGAGGGGATCGGCGTGACCGTCGGCGCGCTGGCCACCGGGGCGCTCGCGCTGGGCGTGCTGGCCGGGGCGCTGGGCGCCGGGGCGGGCGTGCTGGGCTGCCCGTTGTCCTCGATGGCCAGGGGGCGGAAGGGGTTGTTGCCGGGGACGGCGGCCAGCGTACCGGCGGGGTTGATCCCGGCCGGGGTGGGGGGCGTGTCGGCCGGTTCCGGCTGGGTCGGGGTGCTTGCCGTGTCGCCGGTGGGGAAGGGCGGGATCACCTCGACGTCCACCTGACCGCCGGACTGCACGCCGCTGCCCTGACCGTCCTGCCCGGTGTTGCCGGACTGTTCGGGGGGCGTGACGGGCACGGTGTCGCCCGGCGTGACGGGCGTGCCGGTGGTGGTGCCGGGCGTGACGGCCGTGTCGTCCGGGGCGGCGCCACGGTTGGTCAGCACGTACCACAGGCCGATCGCGGCGACCAGCAGCAGCAGGCCCAGCAGCAGTTTCATTTCACGGGAGAGTTTGACGGGCGCGCGCGTCACTGGGTGCCTCCTGCCGGGGCGGGCGCGGCCGGCGCGGCGTCCGGTGCCTGCGGGGTCGTGCCGGCGGCCGGCGCGCTGGCCTGCGCGGGCTCGAAGGTGTACACGGTCAGGGCCAGCGTGCCTTCCAGCGACGGGTCGAAGCTGTCGGCCTGCGGCAGCTGCAGCGAGACGTTGTTCACGTTCGTGAAGCGGCTCATGGTCTCCACCGAGCGCAGCAGCTGGAACAGCTGCCCGAAGGTGCCGGACACGTTCACGTTCAGGTTGATGGGCCGCACGCCGCCGGGCAGGTTGGTGGCGGTCGCGTTCGTCACGTTGAACGAGGACATGCTCGCCCCGGCGGCCGCGGCGTTCAGGCGGACCTCGTCGAGGATGCGGTAGTAGTTCGCGGTCTGAGGCAGCGCCGCGAGGAACTCGTCCTGCTGCACCTTCAGTTTCGCGACCTCCTCGCGCAGCGTCGGCAGTTGCGCCGCGTTGCTGCGCATGACCGCCACGCGCGCCTGCGCGGTGTCCAGGTCGCCCTGCAGCAGGCTGATCTCCTGCTGGCGTGCCTGGAAGCGCAGGGTGTACCACAGCGCGACGACCAGCAGGCACGCGGCCAGCACCACGAAGAAGAGGTTGCGGGGCGTGAGTTTAATCGACACGGCCACCCTCCGCGGAACTGACCGGCGCGCCCGGGGCGGGCGGCGCGGCGGGTGCGCCGTCAGCCGGTGTGGCGGGCGCGGCCGCGTCGCCCTTCACGAGCCCGACGGTCGCGTTGAAGGTGTACTGGCCGGTCTCGCCCTCGCTCTGCAGGCTGCGGAAGTTCACGCCGAAGTTCGGGTTGTTCTCGAAGGTCCGCAGGAAGTTCACGACCGCCTGCTGACTGCTTGCCGAGCCGCTCAGTTCGATTTCACGGGTCACGTTCTTGCCAGTGTACACACCGTTCTGCTGCTGAGATGCCAGCGCCGCGGCGTCCAGCGGGCGGATGGTCATGCTCTTGAGCGCCACGCCGCTGCCGCCGGGCAGCTGCGCCGTGAAGCTCGCCAGGTCGTTCGTCCAGTACGTCTTGGCGTCACGCAGCTGCACGGCGATCGCGGTGATCTGCGTCAGCTGCGTCTTCTCCTGCGTCAGCGCCTTGAATTCCCGGTCGGCGGGCGTCAGGGCGGCAATCTCGCCGTTCACGCTGTCGATGTCCTTTTTCAGGTTGCCGACGCGGGTGGCGGTGGCGACCTCGACACCCACGAGGATCAGGGCGGTCAGGACCGCCAGGCCGACCGCGGCCGGCTGCCAGAGGGTCGGTTCGCTCTGCTTGCGGTACTGCTGCGGCAGCAGGTTGACTTCAACCACGCGTGGTCACCCCCCGCAGCGCCAGGCCCAGCGGCACGGTGAATTCCGGCGCGTTGGCCTGCAGGTACCCGGTGTCCACGTTCGCCTGATCGGTCTGCACGGTCAGCCAGGGACTGGCGACCTCCACGCGGAAGCCCAGCGCGTCGCTGATCGCGGCGGCCAGACCGCGCAGTTTCGCGCCGCCGCCCGCCAGGAACGTCCGGTCGATGACCACGTCGCCGCTCTGCACGCGGTAGAACTCCAGGCTGCGGCGGATCTCGGTGATCAGGTCACCCAGGACCGGGCGCACGACCTCGAACACGCGCGCGGGCGAGTACTGCTCGCGGGCCATGTCGAAGTTCAGCAGGTCCTCCTCGTCCTCGGTGGGGGTCGTGGCGGTCGCGTAGCCCAGCTTGACCTCCTCGGCGGCGCTGAAGTCCAGGTCGAAGGCCTTCTGCAGCGCGGTCGTGAAATCGTCGGCGGACACGTTGATGTTGCGGGCCATCAGCACGCGGTCGCCGCGCACGAGGTTGATGACCGAGCTGCTGGCGCCGATCTCCATGACGAGCGCGACCTCACCGGCCTCGGTGTAGTTGCTGCCGGTCAGGGTGCTCTTGGTGAGGTGCTCGCCGAGCAGGTTGCCGCGCAGGGCGCGCAGCGCCGCGAAGGACTTGAGGTCCACGATGCTGGGCTCCAGGCCCGCCAGGCGCAGCACCTCGACCTGCCGCGCGACCGCCTCGGTGGGCGCGGCGGCGATCACGACCTCCATCTGCCCGTCGTCCGGGACGTTGGCCGGGTCGTCGAGCAGGTCGAAGTCCAGGCTCACGTCGTCGATGGGGTAGGGGATGTAGCGTTCGGCCTCCCACTTGATGGCCTCCTGCAGGTCCTTGCGGTCCATCTTCGGGACCATGATGTTGCGGGTCACCGCCACCTGGTTCGGGACCGAGGTGACGGCGAACCGGTTCGTGATGCGGTGCTCGGCCAGCAGGTTCTTCAGTTCGGTCGCGACCGCCTGCGGTTCGACCACCAGTCCGTCGCGCATGCTGCCGATGGGCGTGGGCACCATCACGGCGTGCTGGAGGGACGGCGGTGAGCCGGGGCGCAGGGCCACGACCTTGATGGCACTCGTGCCAATCTCCACGCCCAGAGCGTTCGGGCGCGGACTGAGTAAGCGGTTCAGGAAACTCGACATTCTCCCTCCAGGATCACGCGGATTTTAGCATTCACTCATCTGGCGGCGGGAAGGCCGGAGCAGGCAGTGAGCGGACGACGCAGAAGACAACGGGCAAAGGGGCATGGGGACTCCATTCAACCACCTCAGCACTCACCGAACCCTGACACCTGAAACGCCCGGCCAGCGGGAACGTTCCCTGACTCCGGTCACCTGCTGCGGCCTCCGCTGCCCGGCAGGCACGGCGCGCGCAGCCCGGTCACCCACCCCGAACATGAAGGCTTCTTGAACGGGGTGCCTTAGTACACCACAAGTCAGCCCCACGGTTCACGCAATTCCTCACGCCGACCCGCCCCCCGTGAGGGACCGGTATGAATCACGTGAGCAACCCCAGCCGCCCACCGCCACGCGAGCCCGCCCCGTGGTGGGCCCCCGTCACGGGCCGCTGTGGGCTCCCGCTCAGCGCGCCGCGAGATCCGGCCCGAACACCCGCACCTCGCCGGACGGGACGACCGTCACCAGCCACGCCCCCACCACCCCCAGCCGCCCCGGACCGTGCGGCACCCGCGCGCGCACCACGCCCGCCGCGTCCACCCGTTCGAGCGCCGTGCCGGTCAGGCGGTACGTGCCGGTCGCGGTGACCACCTCGGGCTGCGCGCCGCCCGCCACGCCGTCCGGCCGGACGTTCAGCAGTGTGAACCCCGCCCCCGGCAGCACCCAGCCGTCCGCCACGCGCACCACCCGGCCGTCCTGCAGCACGTACTCCTGGCCGTCCCCGCCCGTCACGGCCGCCGACGGTTGACCCAGCACACCCGCCGCCGCCACCCCGGCGTACTCCACCGCGCTGCCGTTCTCGCGGTACACCCGCGCCCCGCTCATGACCGCCACCCGGCCCACGCTCACGCTGCGCGCCGCGCCGTCCAGCGTGACCACCGCGCCCAGCGACGGCACGCCCGCCCACGCCTGCCCGGCGTTCCAGGCGACATCCACCACGCCCGGCAGCGCCGGACACACCGGCTCGAAGGCGGGTGCCCGCGCCACGCACGCCCGCCCCCCGACCGTCCACGCCACCCCGGCGTCACTGAACGCCGCGCGCAGCGAACTGGCGGGCGAACCCGGCGCGGCGCCCGTCACCGCGGGCGCGCAGGCCCCAAGGACACCCGACAGCAGGACAGGCAGGGCGGCACTCAGCAGTCGCATGCCCGCCATTGTGCCCAGCCCCACCCTGAGGGGCATGAAGACCCCGGGAAAGGTCAGGCCGACGTGGGCCCGTCCCGCGCCTCGAGCAGGGCGCTCACCACCACGTCCAGTCCCACGCCCTCCTGCGCGCGGCGCTCGGGCGTCCAGCTGATCCCGCGACTGGCCTTGATCAGCACCACGTCCCCGTCCCGCACCTCCGCCAGCAGCGCCCCCACGAGCTCCGGGACCGTCGCGAAGGCCCGCTCGCCCAGCTCGGCGGCAAAGGCGCCCACCCCGAAGCTCAGGTCCGCCCGCTCCCGGGCGTACGCGCCCACCTCGGCGTGCAGGGCCCGCTCGGTCGGACCGAGTTCCAGCATGCGGCCCAGCACACTGATCCGCCGCCCCGCCCCGTCCCCGTCCGCTCCGGCCCAGCCGCTCAGGGCGTCCAGCGCCGCGCGCACCGCGACCGGCGAGGCGTTGTACGCATCGTCGATCACCGTGAAGCGCCCCCGGTGCACCCGGTACCGCCCACCCGGCACGCTGACACCCGCGAGCCGCGAGGCCGCGTCCGCCACGTCCACCCCGGCCTCGCGCGCCAGCACCAGCCCCAGCACCGCCGCCTCCGCCTGCACCGTGGACGACAGCGGCAGCGAGACGGGCACACCCGCGAACGAGAACGACGCACCCTCCGGCGTGACGCGCAGGTCCTCACCCGCGAAGGTCACGTCCCCGAACCCGTACCTGTCCACCCCCGGGTAGAACGCGGCCGCCTGCGCGCCCACCAGCGCCCGCACCGGCCCGCCGTCCACGCCACGCAGGATCACGCCCTTCTCCCGCGCGATCCCCTCGATGCTGCCCAGCTGCTCCAGGTGCGCCGGGCCGATCGTCGTGATCACCCCCACATCCGGGCGGACCAGATCCACCAGCTCGGCCATCTCCCCGACCCGGTCGATGCCCATCTCGACCACCAGCGGCTGCCCCGCGCCGCCCGACTCGATCAGGAAGCACGCGATGGCCGGCATGGTGTTGAACACCGGCATGAACAGCGCGTCCAGCGCCGCCGCCACGTAACTCTTCGCGGTGGTCTTCCCGGCGCTGCCCGTCACGCCCACCACCAGCGGCGCCCGCCCACGCTCGGCACGGGCCCACGCGAACAGCGCCGCCTGCGCGTCCGCCACGCGCACCGCGCGCGGCACGTCCAGATCCGTCAGTACGAACGGCGCGCCCGCCGCCAGCGCCCGCTCCACGAACGCATTCCCGTGCATCCGCTCGCCGGGCAGGGCCACGAACGCCACGTCCGGACCGGCCTCCCGCGAATCCCACGTCAGGCGCCGCGCCGCGCGCGCCTCCGGATGAACAGTGGCCTGAAACGGAAGAGGCGCCCGGGGATCCAGCATCCGGCCATGCTACCCCGCCGGTGCACCTGACCCCCCGCACACCAAAGCCCTCAGCGACATGAGTAGACTGTGCAGGTCATATGAAAACCATGCCTGTCCTGCTGCTGACCGTGGCCCTGGGCCTCACCGCCTGCACCACCGGTTCGTACGCCCCCGAACCCACCAACGTCACCATCCTGGGCCTGAACGACTTCCACGGAAACCTGACCCCCACCAGCTTCACGAAGAGCGACGGCACCAAGATCGGCGCCGGCGGCATCGAGGCCATCGCTGCCGAGGTGAACGACGCCCGCAAGGCCAACCCCAACACCATCTTCGTCGGCGGCGGCGACCTGATCGGCGCCAGCCCCATCACCAGCGGCCTGCTGCGCGACGAACCCGCCGTGTACGCCCTGAACGGCATGGGCATGAAGGTCAGCGCCCTGGGCAACCACGAGTTCGACCAGGGCCTGGACGAACTGCTGCGCATGCAGAACGGCGGCTGCGCCAGCAACGACCCCGCCAAGGCCTGCCAGTACGACACCACCTACACCGGCGCGACCTTCAAATGGATCGGCGCGAACGTCACGTACAACGCCGCCTCCGGCAAGACCGGCAGCCCCTTCGCGCCGTACGTCATCCAGGACATCGGCGGCCTGAAGATCGCGTTCGTGGGCGCCGTCACCCGCACCACGCCCGGCATCGTGTCCCCCGACGGCGTGAAGATGCTGAACTTCGGCGACGAGGCCGCCGCCGTCAACAAGTACATCCCCGAGATCCGCGCCAAGAAACCCGACGCGATCATCATGCTGATCCACGAGGGCGGTGAACTCGCCGCGGGCAGCACCGACAAGTACGACACGGTCGGCTGCAAGACCCTCAGCACCACCAGCCCCATCGTGGACATCGCCAAGCGCGTCGACCCCGCCGTCAGCGCCATCATCAGCGGCCACAGCCACCAGGGCTACAACTGCCTCGTGCCCGACCCCACCGGCAAGGACCGCATCGTCATCCAGGGCGAGCAGTACGGCCACCTCCTGCAGCGCCTGGACCTCGTGGTCGACAAGGCCAACCACGCCGTCATGCAGGTCAAGGCCGCCAACCTCGTCGTGAACTACGACAGCCGCAAGGCCGCGGGCACCCTGGACGCCAGCATGACCGCCATCGTCACCAAGGCCACCGACAAGGTCGCCGCCATCAAGAACGTGCAGGTCGCCACGCTCGGCGACCCGCAGATCCAGCGCGGCATCGGCAACGCCCGCAACACCGAATCCGCGCTGGGCGACATGATCGCCGACGCCCTGCTGTACGCCACCAAAGCGCAGGGCAGCCAGATCGGCCTGATGAACCCCGGCGGGATCCGCGCCGACCTGCCCGACGCGACCGCCATCAAACCCGGCAACGCCGTGAACTTCGGCGACGTGTTCTCCGTGCACCCCTTCGGGAACACCACCACCGTCGTGACCCTGACCGGCCAGCAGATCAAGGACCTGCTCGAGCAGCAGTGGAGCGGCGCCAACGCCACCGCCGTCAAGCTGCTGCAGGTGTCCGAGGGCTTCAGCTACAAGTATACGCTGGGCAACCCCGACGGGCAGCGCGTGAACATCGCCGACATCACCCTGAACGGCGCGCCCATCAGCGCCACCGCCACCTACCGCGTCGCCACGAACAACTTCCTGGCGGGCGGTGGCGACAACTTCACGGTGTTCAAGGGCGCCACGAACGTCACCCAGCTGCCCGGCCTGAGCGACACCGACGTGCTCAGCGCCTACCTGAAGGCGTTCGGGCCCAGCCTGAAGAACGTCGTCAAGGGCCGCATCACCAAGCTCTGATACGGACTCCGATTGAATGGGCTGCAAAGGCCATTCAATCCGAGCGGATGCGAGGAGGAGTAAAACGGGTTCCGGACGTGGAGCCGGCAATCCGGTGAAGTTCCGGATTGTTGGCGAAACAAACGGAACCCGTATGACCTGACGCCCCACCCCCGCCCGCTCCGGTCCACTCGCGCCGGGGCGGGCGTTCTGCTCTACCCTGATTCCATGACCCGCCACCACCTGACCCTGGACGCCCTGCACACCGTCTGGGACAACGGCCTGCCGCCCGCCCTGACCGTCGCCAGTGGGGACACCGTCACGCTGGACACCCTGGACGCCTCGGGTGGCGGCGTGGCCCGCCGCGTCGCGAGTGGCGAACTGAGCGCCCAAGGTGATCTGCGCGACCTGATCCTCGCGGACGCCCGCGACCCCCTGAGCGGCCCGCGCGGGCACCCGCTGACCGGCCCGCTGTTCGTGGACGGCGCGCAGCCCGGCGACGCCCTGCGCATCGAGATCCTGGACGTGCAGACCGCCGCGTGGGGCTGGACCGGCTGCCGCCCGGACGGCATCGGCCTCATTGACGCCGCGCTGGCCGCCGAGGGCCTGCGCTCCCACACGCACCTGTGGGACCTGCGCGCCCGCACCCACGCCGACTTCCGCCCCGGCATCCGCGTGCCCCTCGCGCCGTTCCCCGGCGTGATCGGCGTCGCGCCCGCCGCGCCGGGCCCGCACCCCACCGCGCCGCCCCGGCACGTCGGCGGGAACATGGACGTCCGGCAGCTCGTGGCGGGCAGCACCCTGTGGCTGCCGGTGGAGGTCCCCGGCGCCCTCCTGTCTGCCGGGGACCTCCACGCCGCGCAGGGGGACGGCGAGGTCAGCGGCACCGGGATCGAGACGAACGGGCAACTGACCCTGCGGGTGCATGTCGAGAAGGACGCCGGGATCATCACCCCGGAATTCATCACGCCCACCAGCGGGGGCCAGAGTCGCCAGTGGCACGCCACCACCGGCCACCACCCCGACCTGATGGAAGCCGCCCGGATCGCCCTGCGCGCCCTGCTGCGCCGCCTGGAAGCGCGCGGCCTGAGCCTGGAAGATGCCTACGTCCTCGCCAGCGCCTGCGTGGACCTGAAGATCAGCCAGATCGTGGACGCCCCCCACTACACCGTCAGCGCGTTCCTACCGCTCGACATCTTCCGGGAGGCGTGACGGGCCGGCGCCTTCACGCCTCCAACGCGCCGCTGAGGGCCGCCGGGGTGAGGGGCCGCCCGCCCTGCACCACCAGCCGGACGTCGCGGGTGGCGCGGATATCGGTCGTGGGATCGCCCGCCACGATCAGCAGGTCCGCCACCGCGCCGGGCTGCACGCGGCCCAGATCGGGGCGGCCCAGGATATCCGCCGCAGTGCCTGTCGCGGCGTGCAAGGCCTGCGTGGGGGTGAGGCCCGCGCGCACCAGCCGTTCGAGTTCCGCGTGCAGGCTCCCGCCGGGCAGGGTGAACGCGCCCGCCGGGGTGTCGGTGCCCGCCCCGACCTGCCCGCCCAGCCGCGCGATCCGCACGGCGAGCTGCGCGGCCAGTCGCGCGTCCGCCTGTGCCAGTGAGCGGATGGGCCGGGTGCCCGCGTGCACGGCGTGCCACTGGGCGTCCAGGCTCTCCCGGACCGGCCCGCGTACACCCCACAGCGGCAGGTCACGCTGATCGGGCGGGGTGTCGGTCGCGAGCGGCTCGAACACGCTCAGGGTCGGCACGAGGGCCGTGCCCGCCTGCACGGTCAGCGCGGCCAGTTCATCCAGCAGCGCGGCTGGCAGTTCGCCCGCCGGGTCGAAGCCCGCGCGGGCGGCCGCCAGGGCGAACCCGCTGGCATGCTCGATGGACCGCACGCCCAGCGCCAGGGCCTGCCGGGCGTCCACCTGTGCCGCCCGGCCCCGCGTGGTGAGCATGCCTAGGTCGGTCATGACCGGCAGGTCCAGCCGGGCAGCGGCGCGCGTGGCCGCCGCGTAGACGTCCGGTGCCAGGGCCTCGTACAGCTTGAGGTGCGTCACGCCCTGATCCGCCAGCAACGCCACGGCGCGGTCCGCCTGCACGGGCGTGCGGACGATCAGCGCCCCGGCGCTGCGTTCCTGCCCGTCGCCCGGCTCGTGGACCGCGCCGTGCCCGAACTGGCGGAAGAAGGCGTCCGGGCCGTCCAGCAGCGGCCCCGAGGGCAGCACGCGCGGCGCGAGCCCCGCCGGGGTCAGCAGGGCCGCCACGGTCTCCAGCGAGTTGCAGGCGTCCCGAACGGTCGTCACGCCCGCCGCCACGAACCACGGCAGGTACCCCGGCCGGGCGTGCACGTGCAGGTCGATCAGGCCCGGCAGGATCGTGCCGCCGGTCTGCACGCTCACGGCGTCCTCCGGAACGGTCAGGTGCGCGGCGCGACCGACCGCCTCGATCCGCCCCGCGCGAGTGAGGACCGCGCCGTCGTCCAGCGGGGCGTCTGCCACGCCGGTCCACACGCGACCCCGCCACAGGACCGGCGTGGCCGGGGAGAGGTCGGGCAGCGTCGGCAGGGTGAAGGTGGGCATGGAGCCAGCTTCACGGGTAGGCTACTCGCCATGACAGGCCCCACGGTGAGTAGCCCGCACGAGGTGACCGACCCGGCCGCCGTGACCCTCCTTGGTCACGACCGGACCCGCCGGGTGCTGGGCGCCTTCCTGGGCCGCGAGCAGACCGTGGCCGGCGCGGCGCGCGAGACCGGGCTGGACCTCCGGGTGGTGCACCGGGATGTGCAGGCCCTCGTGCGGGCGGGCCTGCTGCGCGTGATCCGCGAGCAGGCGCGCGCCGGGCGGCCCGTGAAGATGTACCGCGCCCATGCGGACGACCTGTTCGTGGACGCCCGGCACCTGCCCCAACAGGCGCACGACGGTAAGACTGCTGCGCTGGACACGCTGTTCCACCACGCGGCCGGGCGGGAGTTCCGCCACGCCCTGAGCGACTTCGCGCCCGGCTGGGGCCTGCGGGTGTACGCCACGACGGACGCGCCGGGCTTCGCGGTGCTGGAGGGCCCCCGCAGCGCCCGGCCGCTCAGTCCGCTCGACGAGTGGCAGGGTCCCCCGGCCCGGATGCTGAGCGGCACCCCGACCGCCCGCCTGACCGCCGCCCAGGTGGCCGAGGTGCAGCGCGACCTGATCCTCCTGATGCGCAAGGTCGAGAGCTTCAGCGCCGCCAATGCCGGAACGGGCCAGCCCGTACTGCTGCGCCTGGGCCTGGCCCCGCTGACTGAGGACGAATGCCGGAACCTGCACCGCTGAGCACAGACTTGGGCGGCGTCCACGGCGGCCCGCAAGTCTGCCGCACCGACATGAACTGGGCAGGAGTCGGAGCTCAAGTGAACTCCGACCCCTGCCCGGCGCTGTCCGTACGTCACTCCGCAGTGCGGACTGCATTCACTCCACGGTGACGAGGTAGTCGTACAGGTCCGGCCCGCCGGGGTGGGTCTCGACCTCGGCCATGCTGAATTCCTTCCCGATCCGCCCGGCCAGAGCGTCGAGGTCCTCCTGGGTGTGCTGGGGGCCGCCGAACACGGTGATGATCTCCTGGCCCTGGTAGTGGCGGTTGAGCATCTCCATGACGCTGTCCTCGGGGGTGCCGCCGCTCTGGACGAGTTCGTCGTCCATCAGGCCGATCACGTCGCCTTCCTTGATGTCCAGGGTGCGGCCGTCCTTCACGGTGATGTTCGTGGTGCGGCTGGCGCGGGTCACCTCGAAGGTCGTGACGGCGCGGGACGCCTCGGTCATGCCGTCTACCAGCTCTGACGCGGGCACGTCGGGGTTGAAGTTCAGCGCCGCGCCGATGCCCTGGCCCAGCGTGCGGGTGGGAATGACGACCGCGCGGCCCTCCATGAGTTCCATGGCTTTCTCGGCGGCCATCAGGACGTTCTTGTTGTTCGGCAGGATGATGACCTTCTCGGCACTGACCGACCGGACGGCGTCCACGATGTCCTGCACGCTGGGGTTCGCGGTCTGCCCGCCGGACACGATGCGCGCCCCGAAGCCCCGGAACAGTTTGACCAGTCCGTAGCCGCTGGCGACCGCCACGAGACCCGTCGGCGCGATCTCCTCTTCGGCGCGGGCGGTGGCGCCCGCCATGCCGAGGATCTCAGTGTGCTGCTCGCTCATGTCCTCGACCTTCGTCTTGAGCATCTTCCCGTAGCGGCCCACCGTGGCGAGCAGCTGATCGGGCTCGTTCGTGTGGATGTGGCCCTTCACGTACCCCTCGGCGCCCACGACGAGCAAGCTGTCCCCGAACGGCGTGACGAGTTCGCGGATCTCCTCGATGGGTCTGGTGGCCTCGCTCATGAGGAACTCGGTGCAGAAGCCGAACTCCTCGTTCTCGAACTGCTCCTGCGCGTAGCTGGTGATCTCGGGCGCGGGCGGCAGCGCCTCGCCGCGCAGCTGCGCGAGCATGCCCTGCACGATGTACAGGTAACCCTGCCCGCCGCTGTCGATCACGCCCGCCTGCTTCAGCGCCGGGAGCATCTCGGGCGTCTGGTTGAGCAGTTCCTGGCCTTTGAACAGGGCGTTCTCCAGCACGTCCTCGATGTGCTCACCCTGCGCCGCCCCCTCGGCCACGCCGCGCGCGACGGTCAGGATGGTGCCCTCCACGGGCTTCATGACGGCCCCGTACCCGGTCTTCTGTGCGGCCTGGAACGCGCGGCCCAGCGTGGCGGCGTCCACCACCTTCAGGTCCTTGATCGCCTCGGCGAAACCCTTGAGGAGCTGCGAGAGGATCACGCCGCTGTTCCCGCGTGCGCCCAGCAGCGCGCCGTAGCTGATGGCGCGCGCCACGCCGGGCATGCTGCTCTCGTCGCAGGTGTCCAGTTCGCGCCGCACGGACTGCATGGTCAGGTGCATGTTCGTGCCGGTGTCGCCGTCCGGGACGGGGTAGACGTTCAGGGCGTTGACCTGCTCGCGGTACACGCCCAGCCAGTCGGTGGCGTAGCGCAGCATGCGGGCCAGATCGGCGGGGGTCAGGTGCGCGCGGTGGCCGGTGTTCGCGGCGTTCGGGACGTCAGACACGCTGCACCCCCACGGCGTGCACGCGCGCGGCGCCCAGGTCGATGCCCGCCTGGGTCTTCACGGTGTGTTCCACGCGCTCCACGATATTGCGCGCCACGGTGGGAATGCTCACGCCGTACGCGACGACCACGTACAGGTCCGCGACATACTTCGCGCCGTCGCGGCTGATCACGACGCCGTCACTGACGTTCGCGCGGCCCAGCACGCGGCTGAGGCCCTCTTTCAGGTTGCTGGGGGCCATGCCCACCACGCCCGGGATCTCGTGGGCAGTCAGCCCGATCAGTGAGGCGAGGGCCGCCTCGGTGATTTGAATGGAGCCGTTCACAGTAAAGGGCAGTATACCCGCCCGCCCCTGCCCCTTCCCGGCAGGTCCGCCGCCGCGCGCGGACCCGGCGGCCGTCCCGACCTGCGGAGCCCGATCCGGGCGGCGCGTGGTCTACTCCGCGCATGCCTCTGGTCACTGCCATGGACGCCGCCGACCTCACCCTGTCGTTCGTCACGCCGGACGGGGGCCGCCTGACCCGGGACCTCAGCGGGGGAGAGGTCCGCCTGACCGCCCGCCACGAGGACGGCGATCAGGCCGCCGCCCTGCACCCCGCCAGCGCCGCCGAGGCGCGCGAGATGGGCGCCGCGCTGGTGAGGCTGGCCCGCGAACTGAAAGCCACGCGCGTGAGGGTGCCCGCCAGCGAGCACGCCGCCGCGCTGGCCGCCGCCGCCCTGGCCGAGGACTGGCGCGACGGCCGCTACCGCCAGGCCACTCCCGCACCGGTTCAGCTGTTCGTGGAGGGCCTGGGCGCCGACGAGCAGGCCCGCATTGAGGCGCTGGGCGCGGGCCTGACCCTCGCGCGGGACCTCGTGAGCGCCCCGGCGAACGTCCTGAACCCCGCCACGCTGGCCCGCGAGGCCCGCACCCTCGAAGCGCACGGTGTGGACGTGGACGTCTGGGACGGCGACGACATCACCGCGCGCGGCATGAACCTCCTCGCGGCCGTCGCGGCGGGCAGCGCCACGGGGCCGCGCCTGATCCGCGCGACCATTCCCGCGCGGGGCGAGGCCCACACGGTCGTCGCGCTCGTCGGGAAGGGCATCACCTTCGACACCGGCGGGTACTCCATCAAGCCTGCCGCGGGCATGGTGAACATGAAGAGCGACATGGGCGGCGCGGCCGCCGTGCTGGGCGCCGTGCGCGCCCTGGCGGCCCTGCGGGACCTGATCCCCGAGGGCGTCGAGGTCCGCGCGTACGTCGCCGCCGCCGAGAACATGGTCGGCCCGGACGCCATGCGCCCCGGCGACGTGTACCGCGCCGCCAACGGCCTGCACGTGGAGATCACGAACACCGACGCCGAGGGCCGCCTCGTGCTGGCCGACACGCTGACCGTCGCCTGCGAGGAAGGCGCGACCGAACTCGTGGACCTCGCCACGCTGACCGGCGTGAAGGTCAGCGCGCTGGGCAACGACATCGCCGCGCTGTTCAGCAGCGACGCCGCCCTGACCGCCCGCCTGAAGGCCGCCGCGCAGGACGCGGGCGAGCACGTCTGGGAACTGCCGCTGCACCAGCCGTACCTCAGGACCTACCGCAAAGGGACGGTGGCCGACCTGAAGAACAGCGACATGCAGCCCGCCGGGGCCAGCATCAAGGCCGCGCTGTTCCTGGGGCAGTTCGTCACGCGCCCCTGGGCGCACCTGGACATCGCGGGGAACGCCACCCGCGAGGAACACGCCACTGGCTGGGGCGTCGGGACGCTCGTGGAATACGTCCTGGCGCGGTAAACGGGGAGTGGGGAGTGGTCAGTCCACTCCCCACTCCCCGTTCACATCGCGGGGTTGATCTTCCCGCGCAGCACGAGCTTCATGCGCTGCCCCAGGCGCTTGTACAGCGGCGGGGAGTGCTGCGCGCGGAAGTCCATGGTGGCCTCCTCGCTGCCCACGTCGTGCCCGTACTTCTGCGTCAGGAAGTAGCGGTGATCCATGATCCACAGGTACAGGTCGGCCTCGGTGCGCCCCGGGAAGCGGGACATCACGTCGTGCAGGTCGATGTTCTCCACGATCCGGCAGTACAGTCGGCGGTACCAGCTCTCCACCGCCTCCTCCCAGGTGACGGGCGGCAGGCCCGCGCGGTCGGGTTTGCGGTCCAGGAAGTACTGCCGGGTGCGGATGTGCTCGAGCAGTTTCTCGTAGCGGCCCGGCGTGGTGAAGCGGATCGGGTGGTGGTTCGGCACGAGCGTGTCGAGGTTCGTGGCCTTCAGGAACTGCGCGTACTCGCCCTTGATGATCAGGTCCTTCAGGGTGTCGCCCTCCTCGGGCGGGACCGTGACGTGCAGTTCGATCACGTACGCGTCGATGAACTTCTGCCCCTGACGGCGGGCGACGGACACGCGGTGGTTGCCGTCCTTGACGAAGTACAGGTCCCCGACCTTGTACACCTGGATGGGCGGCAGTTCCTTGCCCTGCAACTGCGCGGCGCGCACGCCGATCCAGCGTTCGTCCAGGTGCGCTTCCTTGGGCAGGTAGTGCCGGTCGAACTCGCGGTAGCGGTCCACCGACCCGATGATGTGGTCGACCTCGATGGTCTCCAGGCCGCGCTGGTGCTCGCCGTCCGGCGAGAGGTGACGCACCCAGTCGAAGGGCAGCAGTTCGTTCGGCTGCCGCCGCAGGATGGACAGGAGGTCGCGCACGTCCCCGAGAAAACGGGCGCGTTCGACGTCGTGTTTGGCCTGATCGAAGATGGACATGGGACTGGCTCACTCCTTGTGTCCCCCCTGGGGGGGCGCGCGGGGGCCGGGTCGCCTCTGTCACCGCCGGGAGAGAGAAGCCCGGACTTGGTGTGCAGTGTACACCTGAGCGTGTCAGGAGTCGGTGACGAATGCCCTCTGCCCCCAGCAGACCCTGCGGGCCGCGCGGCAGCCTTCTGATTCGCTTCATGTCGCGCCGGATGGTGTGCCGCGTCCCTGGACCGCGCGCGCCCGGGGTGTTGAATGCGGCATGCTTGGCAAGTTCTTCAAGAAACCCGCCGACGACATGGGCGGCCGCGTTCCCCCGGGGCAGACCCTCACCACGCGCTTCCCGGTGCTCACCTACGGCCCCACCCAGCATTACCGGCCCGAGGACGTGGTCATCCGCATCACGGGCCTCGCCGGGGAACGCACCTTCACCTGGGCGGACCTGCTGGCCCTGCCGCAGACCACCCTGACGTACGACATCCACTGCGTCACGCACTGGAGCAAGCTGGACACCACCTGGACCGGCGTGCGCGTCACCGACCTGATGGAGCACATCGGGCTGAAACCCGGCGCGACGCACGTCATGCAGCACTCGGTGGGCGGGTACACCACCAACCTCGCCCTGGCGGACTTCCTGCGGCCCGAAAACCTGCTGGCCCACACCTTCGACGGGCAGCCCCTGGACGCCGAGCACGGCGGGCCGCTGCGGCTGGTCGTGCCGCACCTGTACTTCTGGAAGAGCGCCAAGTGGCTCTCCGGCCTGGAATTCATGAGTGCCGACCAGCCCGGCTTCTGGGAGCGCAACGGCTACCACATGCGCGGCGATCCCTTCGCGGAGGAACGCTACGACGACGACTGAGTCACCGGCGGCGCCCGACCTGACCGGCAGCGGCGAGTACCTCGTGCCGGACGTGCTGCGGCCCGGCCTGACCCTGGTGCTCGTCGGCACCGCGCCCAGCCGCATCAGCGCTGCCGCCCGCGCGTACTACGCCAACCCCGGCAACCGCTTCTGGCGCACCCTGCACGAGGTCGGCCTGACCCCGGACCTGCTCCTGCCGCAGGAGTACCCGCGCCTGCCCGAGTTCGGCATCGGCCTGACCGACGTCGCCAAGCGGCACAGTGGCGTGGACGCCGCCCTGCCCACAGGCGCCTGGGCACCCGACGAACTGCGCGCCAAACTGCGCGCCCACCAGCCCCGACTGGTCGCCTTCACCAGCAAACGCGGCGCCGCCGAGACGCTGGGCGTCCCCACCGGCCGCCTGCCCTACGGGCAGCAGACCCGGACCCTGGAAGGCTGCGAACTGTGGGTGCTGCCCAGCACCAGCCCCCTGGGGCAGACGCACTTCCAGCTGGCGCCCTGGCAGGCCCTCGCCGCGCGTGTACACGAACTGCGCGGGAACCCGGGCGCCCCGGACACCGTACCGGCATCATGACCCGCTCCCGCACGATCCTGCGGGGCGGCGTGCGCGCCGCCCGCGACCTGCTCAGCCCCCCCACCCATGGCCCGCTGAACCCCGCCGACCCCTGGCGACTCCAGCCGGGCCGCGACCCGCGCGCCGCCCTGACCCACGGCCGCACCCAGGCCCGCCGCTTCGCCGGGGTCGGCCTGCTGGCCGTGCTGACCCTGACCGCCCTGTCGTTCCTGGGCACGCTGGCCGTCCTGCTGGGCATCGGCGTGGCGTCCGGCAGCGACGTCGCCGGGTGGCTGCTGGGCGCCACGCTGCTCCTGAGCCTGATCGTGATCGGCTGGAGCGTACGCCGCGCCCGCCGCCTCCTGCGCGCCCCCACGCCCGACCCCCTGACCCTGGAAGCCGCCCCCCCGGACGAGCAGGACCTGCTGCGCACCCTGCGCCAGCACGAACGCGCCCTGCCCGCCCCCACCCTCCCGGCCCTCCTGGGCGCCGTCACTGCCACCCGCGACGCGCTACGCGCCACCGCGCACACCACCACCCTCACCCGTGACGTGTTCGACGCCCGGCAGGCCGCCCGCGAGGACCTGCCCCGCATCCTGGACACCTACCAGACGGCCGCGCCGCAGGGCCGCGACGAGCGGGAACTGACCCGGCAGCTGCGCCTGATCGAGGACCGCATGGCCCGCATCGCCCAGGAGCAAGCCGAATCACAGCGGCGTGACCAGCAGGCCGGGACCACCTACCTGCGCGACAAGTACACGCCCCCGCAGGACTGACCGCAGACTTCAGAGGTCGTGAGAACGCCCTTCACACCTCTGAGACGGGATTCAAGTGATTCCACAGCATTCGGAGTCGCCCGGTGGCCCCCTCACCCTTCCGTCGCTTCGCTCCTCCCTCCCTCTCTGCTGCGCAGCTCTCCGAGTCCCACAGGCGGAGAGGGGAAAACGGAACGTGTTCAAAAGTCGGAAGCAAGTCAATTTAATCCCGTATGGAGTCTGCTGTGGGGCGCTCTTCCTGAAGAAGCCATACAGGAACACCCAAGTCCCGTCAAGGCAGTCCGGGACACTGCGGCGCCCCCCGCCTGCCACCCTGGGGGCCTATGCGCCGCGCCTCCCTCCTCCTCCCGCTGCTCGGGGCCCTGAGCTTCCCGGCGGCCGCCCAGGACGCCGCCCTGGACGACCTGAACGCCCAGGCGGCCGCCACGCTGAACCTCGTACCTGTCACGCGCGTCGTGCGGCCCGGCCTCGTGGTGCCCGGCACGCCCGCCGAGCTGAACGCCAGCGTAACCGTCCGCTACGGCCCCGCGAAACCCGCCGCCGTGCTGCTGCTCATGCCCGGCTACCTGGGCGGCGCGGGCAGCTTCGACCGGCTGGCGCGGCAACTCGTGAACCTCGACCCCACCCTGGCCGTGTGGGCAGTGGACCGCCGCGCGAACCTGCTGGAGGACCACGCGCCGCTGCTCACGGGCGGCGCCCCGCAACTGACGCAGATCGTGCAGCGCGGCCTGCCCACCCGCGCGCCCGCCAGCCTGCCGTTCATGAAAGACTGGGGCCTGGACGTCACCCTGCGCGACTGGCGCGCCGCCGTGCTGGAAGCCCGCACCCTCACCCCGAACGTGTTCATCGGCGGGCACTCCATGGGCGGCACCCTGACCGGCCTGTACGCCACGTACGACTTCAGCGGCGCGCGCGGCGCGAAGGACGTGCGCGGCCTGATCATGCTCGACGGCCTGCCCGGCCTGATGAGCGGCAAGGCCCTCACGACCGACCAGTACGAGCAGGGCGCCATGAACCCCCTGGGGCCGCTGCCCGGCCTGAACACCCTGACCCGCAGCCCCTACGTGGACGCCCTGTACTTCAGCCCCGCGCTGGCCGCCCGCGCCGCCGCGCAGGCCCGGCTGGCCGCGCTGCAACCCGACGCGGCCGCCCCGCAGAACGGCTTCACGGCGTTCCCCGCCACGAACCTCGCCGCCGCCATGACCCGCCTGGACCAGCGGTACGCGCTGCTGCCGTTCCTGGCGATCAATGCGGGGCACGCCACGAACGCCAGCGACGCCCCGTACCTCCTGAACCGCGTGCTGGGCGCAAAGGACACCCGCTGGATCACCGGCGCGGCCGACCCGGCCCGGCCCGTCGGGTGGGGCAGCGAGGCCGGGCAGGTCACCGACGCCCGCGACTTCGTCCGCCGTTACCTGACCCCCCAGAGCGACTACGCCGAGTGGTACTTCCCGAACCGCCTGACCCTGGACCTGGCCGCCGCGCGCACCGACACGACCGGCACGCCCTTCGAGAAGACCCTCCCGGTCCGCAGCGCCCGCGACCTGACCCTGCCGGTCCTGGGCATCGCCGCCGAGCAGGGCGTGACGACCGAGGCGCAGTTCCGCGAGTACGCCGCCGGCACCCGCGCCCCGCTGACCGTACACACGCTGAAGGGAGCGGCGCACCTGGACATCACCACCGCCAGCGGCGATCAGGTCGCCCGCTGGATTCTCGACTGGCTGCGGCCCCTGCGCCGCGCGTAGGTCAGCGCCTGCTCACCACGTCTCGTCGTCCAGGTCCTCGCGTTTGCCGTCCCGGCGGGCCCGGCGGCGCTCCTCCTTGCCTCCCTTGCGCTTGGGTTTGGGCGGCAGGGACAGCACGTACAGCCGCTCCGGCTGGCACGGCGCGGGAATCTCCCCCAGGGCGTCCACCGGGTCCGCCGTGCGCAGGTTCCCGATCACGTGCGCGTGCCGCTCGCCGCAGTACGGGCAGGCGTCCACCACCCAGAACATCACCCGCGTGCCCGGCATGTCCCGCAGGGTCACGAACGCCGGTTGCGGGGAACGCCGATCCTTCTTCGCCATAGGCGCGCAGCGTACCCCCGCCCCCCGCGCGCATGTGTGGCCCGCACCGCGATGCAGACCGGGGCGGCACCCATACGGAATGCAGTTGATACGGAATGCAGTTGATACGGGATTCAAGTGATTCCACATCATTCGGAGTCGCCCGGTGACGTGGAATCACGCCCGGATCAGGCCAGGCCGTGCGGGGCGCCGCCCGGGTCCTGGGGGTCCGGACCCCGTTCGATCAGGTCCGTGAAGGTGCGCACCAGCGCGGGGTCGAAGTGCGCCCCGGCCTGCGTGCGCAGTTCGGCCAGGGCCGCCGCAGGCGTCCAGGCGGTCTTGTACGGCCGCTCGCTGGTCAGGGCGTCGAACACGTCGCACAGTGCGAACACGCGCCCCTCCTCGCTGATCGCGTGACCGGCCGCGCCGGACGGGTACCCGGCGCCGTCCCAGCGTTCATGGTGGTCGCGGATGACGTTCATCGCCTGCGGCGGCAGGAACCCCAGCGCCTGTGCGAACCGCACGCCCTCGGTCACGTGCCGCTGCATCTCGCTGCGTTCGGGGGCGTCCAGCGCGCCGCGTTTGAGCAGCACGCTGTCCGGCACCGCGATCTTCCCGATGTCGTGCAGGTACGCGCCCCAGCGCAGCGCCTCCAGCCGCTCGGCGTCCCAGCCCAGTTCCCGCCCCATGCGCAGCGCGAGCGCCGTCACGCGGTCGGTGTGCCCGAGCGTCTCCCGGTCGCGGGTTTCCAGCGCCAGACCCAGGGCGCGCAGGGCCGCCTCGCGCGCCTCGCGGGCCTGCTGCTCGGCGGTCAGGCGCCCGGCCAGGGTCGCCAGGGTCGCGCCGATACTCCCGAACAGCGCCTGCTCGTGCGCCTGCCAGCCGTGCGGGGTGAAGGTATGCATCAGGAACGCGCCCAGCAGTTCGCCCGTCGCGGCGCGCACGGGCGCCGCCGCGAGGCTCGCCACGCCCAGTTCCGGGAAACCTGCCGTGACCGGCGAGGCCGCCGTGTCCGCGAAGTACAGCGGCGCGCGGCTGTCGCGCAGGGCCAGCAGCAGCGGCGTGCCGGCCGGCAGGCCGTGCGTGGCGATCGCCTGCATGGCGGGCGTGGCGGGCATCTCGCCGGTCGCGGCGCGCACCCGGAACGTCAGGTCCTGCACTTCCAGGTGGAAGTACGCGCTGCCCACGGCGGCCGTGTCACTGATCAGCGCCTCCAGCGTGGGCACGATCCCGCTGGGCAGGTCCGGCGCGCTGAGCGCCACCTGCGCCAGGTGCACGATCCGCTGCGCGAGGTCCTGCCCGGCCCCGCTGATCTGAGGGTCGGGTTCCGCGGCGCCGGTTGAGGTCATGCGCTTCACTGTGCCGCCCGGCCTGTCACAAGTTCACTACATGGCAGCGCGCCGCGGCCCTGGCGGCAGCACGTGCGGCGGTCCCTTCAGACGGACTCCGATGGAATGGCTGACACAGCCGCTGGGTCCGAGCGGACTCGCAGAGCTGCGCAGCAGAGCGAGCAGGAGCAGGGCGGGCTGCCGGGCGTGGAGGTGGCAACCCAGTGCGTCCCGGGTTGTCAACGAAACAAACGGAATCAGACGTCCTCGTCGCCGTCGCGCATGTACGTCACGATGCTGCGGCAGTGCGTGAAGCCCGCGCGGGCGTACAGGGCGCGGGCGGGCTTCATGTGGTCGTGCGCGCGGACCCGCAGCGTGCGGACCTCCGGGTGGGTCTCGGCCTCGGCGGCGGCCAGGGCCAGCAGTTTCAGGCCGTAACCCTGGGCGCGCTCGGCGGGATGCACCGCGAGGTACGTGACGTCCGCGCGGGCGTCCTCGGGGCGGAATTCCAGTTCCGCGAAACCCACCGGCTGATCCCCTCGCAGCAGCGCCACCAGCCTCACGTCGTCCCGCGCGAAGTGACCGTCGAACTGCTCGGGCGTCCAGGTCAGGCGGCCCGCCCAGGCGTCCTCGCTGGACTTGAACAGCTCGCGGTACGCCGCCATGGGCAGCCTACGCGCGATGCGGTGTCCGGCGGGCGCGCAGGCGTGCGGCGTCAGGCGGTCCAGCGGCGCGCCGTAGAAGTCGGTGGTGTGCATCGCCGCGAAGCCCGCGCCCTCCAGCGCCGCGCGCACCGGCAGGTTCTCCTGCGCCGCGAACGCGTACACCGGCAGGCCGTCCGTGTGGGCCAGCGCGCGCCCCAGCAGGGCCTGCACGTGCCCGCCGTCACTGACGGGCCCCTCCAGCACCAGGCCGTCCCGGAAGGGGGACAGCGCGCAGTACGCCAGCACGCCCTCGTCGTCCACGTCCACGAGGCAGAGGTTGTCCTCGCATTCGGTCTGCAGTTCGCGCGGGTCGCGGGCGTCGGGGGAGAACACCTCGCGTTCGGGGGCGTCGTCCATCCAGGTGAGCAGGGCGAGCACGTCGGGGACATCGGTGGCCAGCATGGGTCGGATCATGAGGTGACCTCCAGGAAGGACCAGGGCAGCGGGAGAACGTGACGTCGGGAGCGGTGCGGGTGCTGACCCCCAGCCTAGAGAGGCCGGGCCGGGCGCGTCTGTTCCGCCGCTCACCCTGCGCCGCCGGGGGCGCGTGATATGCTGCGCGCATGCCCTGAACAGGGTACGCCGCCTGCCTCCCCACAGACACGAAGCCGTGTTTGAGGGGCCTTTTCTTTTTTGGGAGCTTCTCATGGAAAGGGGCGGCCACGCAGCGCCGCCAGCAGGCCCGGAAGAACCGGAGGTGCACCGCCGTGACGAAACAGTCCAGCAAACCGGCCCCCGGGGCCCCGCCCCGCCGCGCCCGGCCAGGAACCGACGCCCCCGCCCGCCCCGCCGACCCTGGGCACGCCAACACCCTGGCTGCCAGCGCCGACCTGCTCGCCCTGCGCGCGCAGCTGTCCCGCGCCGAGAAGGCCGCCCGGCGCGCCCCGGCGCCCACCCCGGCGCGCGCCGCCCGGCCGCAGGCGCCGCTGAAACCGCAGCGGCAGGCGGAACTGGGCGGCGTGAGCACCGACGACTTCAGTCTCGCGCAGGCGCACGCCCGGCTGCGCGACGCCGTGTACGACGGCCGGTACCACATGTGCCCGCACGCCATCGGGCACGCCCGCGCCGAGGGTTTCCTGGAACACGACGTCCTGAACGTCCTCCTGACCGGCCGCGTGCGCGCCGTGTACACCCAGGAGCGCCGCTGGCTGGTGTGCGGCTACTTCGAGGCGTGCGGCGTCGCGCTGCCCCTGCACGTCGTCGCCGAGCCGCACCGCGACGGGCACGTGGACATCGTCACGGCGTTCGTGCCCAAGCACCCGCACCACATCATCAGCCGCGCCCGGCTGGCCGTCATGCTCCGCTACGACGACGAGCACGTCCGCGCCCGCACCGCCCACGCCGGGAACCGCGTCGGGCACCGGGGCAAGGGCCGCTGGAAGAAGAGTGCCTGAGCGCCGCACCCGGCCCGCAAGGGCATGACCCCACCCGACAGCGCCCTGCAGGTGATCGGCGGGGCCGCGGTCCTGCTGCTGGTGTGGCTGCTGCGGCCCCTGGTCCGCGCCGGACTGGCCCGCGCCAGACTGAGCTGGACCCGGGCGCGCCGCACGCCGCCCCCGCCGCCCCGTGACCCGCAGGACGAGTGGCGGCAGCGTGAGGCGTCACACCGCCGGGACGTCCTGCGGCCCGGGCTGCTGCACGTCGCGTTCGACCGCGAGAGCGTCAGCCTGGGCGACGACAGCGAAGCGCACTGGCGCCTGCTGATGTTCGAGGAGAACCTGCCCCTGTCTGCCGTGCTGGACCGCCCGATCTTCCGGGTGCTGGCGTCCGTGCCGGGCGGGCAGGCGACCTGGCTGCTCGAGCTGCGCGAGGACCTCCGGACACCGCAGCGATCAGCGGCGGGTGAACTGGACCGCCCGGGCGTCGTGCGGGTCACGCCCCTGGCGGTCGTGGCGCAGCAGTGGTCCGCGCCCCGGCTGCTGCACGCGGACGTCCCGGTGTCCCGACTGATGGGCGCCACGCTGCACGCCCGCTACCTGGGCCGGCAGGACCCGGCTGAAGTGGCCGCGTCTCCCCACCCCATCCGGGAGGAGGAGACCGGCGCGAGCACCGCGTACGACGAGGCGCAGGTGGGCGCGAACGACCGCGTGATGATCCGCGTCCGCCCCCATCCGCCGGGCACTGCGGGTCAGGACCCGCCCAGGGCGACGCGCAGCCCGCGCAGTTCGTAGCCCTTCACGACCTCGTTGAAGGTCACGCGAGGTTCGGCCACCAGGCGCAGGTCCTGCCAGATCAGCAGGCGGCGCAGGAACGTGTCGGTCTCCTTGATCGCCAGGAATGCGCCGGGGCAGCGGTGGTGCCCGTCCCCGAACGCCATGACGGGGGCCTGCACGCCGCGCGGCAGGGGCCGGGCGGGGCACACCGACCCGGCCTGCTCGCCCGCCACGGCGGGGTCGGTGTTCGCGTCCGCGAGGTTCAGGGCCAGCAGCGTGCCCTGCGGGACCGTGTGGCCGTCCACGGTCAGGTCCGCCTGCGCGCGGCGGTACAGGGTGGACACGACGGGTTCCACACGCAGGATCTCGTGCAGGATGTCCAGGCGTTCCTTCTCGGTACCGTGCACGTACGCGGCGCGCAGTTCGGGGGCCCGCAGCAGGTGCCACGTGGCGACCGTGATGAACTCGCGGGTGGTGACCATGCCCGCCGTGCCGTAGGTCAGGCACTCGGTTAGGATCTCCAGGTCGGTGTAGTCGCGGTCGAGCAGGTGGCTGATCAGGTCGTCGCGGCGCTGTTTCCGGCGGGCCTGGATGGCGGGTTTGACGTCCAGCAGGTAGAAGGCCAGCAGGTGCCGCTGGTCCAGAATGCTTGCCAGGCGGCCCTTCTCGGGGCTCATGCCGGGCTCGCTGTTGCCGTCGTGCTCCACGAAGGTCATGACGCGGCGTTCCAGGCCCGGCAGGCGGCTGCTCGTGAGCCCGACGACCTGCGAGGCGACCTGCACCGCCAGCGTGAGGCTCAGGTCGTCGATGTTCGCCTCGCCGCGCGCCGCCAGCTGGCCGATCAGGTGGTCGGCGAGGGCCGCGATCATGGGCTGGTACGTGGCGACGGCGGCCGGCGTGAAGTACCGGGCGGTGTCGCGGCGCATCTCGTGGTGCTCCTCACCCTCGGTGAACAGCACGGGGCGGCGCTTGAGGATCCCGGCGTCGTTCACGGTCTCGGCGTTGAAGCCCGCCTGGGTCACGGCCTCGCTGCGCAGCACGTCCCGCGCCGCCTGGAAGGACCGCACCTGCACGACGCCGCGCGCGTCTGCCCGGGGAGCCGCGCCGGGCTGGGCCGTGTCGCGGCGCGTGAGGCTGTCCCCACCGAAGGGGCAGCGGGCGGGTTCGGGCGGGCTGGATTCGTTGATGGTCATGCGGTGGCCTCCGGGAGGGGGGTGGCACTCAGGGTTTCCAGGCCCGCCGTGACGGCGTCCAGCTGTGAACCCAGGCGGGTCAGGGCGGGCTGCGTGGCGTGCTGAAGGGTCTGCATGGCGGCGCCCCACAGCTGCGCTCCGGCGGGCGTGACGTGCAGCGCGTGACGCCGGGCGTCCGTAGGGTGCGGGGCGTGCGTGACCGCCCCGGCGCCCTGCAGGTGCCGCAGGGCGCGGGCGACCTCGTAGCGGGGCAGATCCAGCGTCCGGGCGAGGTCACTGGGCGTCTGCGGCCCGGCCTGCACGTGGCTGAGAATCAGGAAGGCGCGCAGGTCCAGGCCGTGCTCGCGCGCCAGGGCGGTCTGCACCTGAGCGCTGAGGCCCTGCCACGCCGTCCAGTACGCCGCCAGGAACCGCAGCGGCTGCCGCGTGAGATCCGGGCTGTGGGGGTCGGGTGACATGATTGCATTCTGCAACAATCTGGATGAGAGTGGGTTGTGGGTTGTGGGAAGTAGGGAGTGGATCGGCTTGACATGGGCGGGTCCGCCGCGCACACGCTGTTGACCATCCGCCATCCGCCATCCGCCATCCGCCATCCGCCATCCGCCATCCGCCATCCGCCATCCGCCATCAACCAAAAAGAAGGGGGTGGACGCCGCCACGTCCACCCGAGAGATTCAGAGTTGAACGGTCAGTGTCTGAAGTGCCGCGAGCCGGTGAACACCATGCTGATGCCCAGTTCGTTGCAGGCGGCGATCACCTCGGGGTCACGCTTGGCGCCGCCGGGTTGCAGGATCGCCGTGACGCCCACGCTGGCCGCGAGGCGCACCACGTCGTCGAAGGGGAAGAACGCCTCGGACGCCAGGACGGACCCCTGGGCCTTGTCGCCCGCATTCGCCACGGCGCGCTCGGCGGCCCAGATGCGGCTCACGGCGCCCGCGCCCAGGCCCACCGTCACGCCGCCCTTGGCGAGCACGACGGCGTTGCTGCGGGCGTGTTTCACGGTCGCCCAGGCGAAGCGCAGGTCCAGCCATTCCTGCTCGGTCGGTTCGCGTTTGGTGACGACCTCGGGGCACAGGTCGTCCCAGGGGCGCGCGTCGCGTTCCTGCACGGCGAAGCCGCCGGTCAGGGGCCGCACGTCGAGCACGCTCACGCCCTGGGCGGGCGCGGCCACCAGCACCCGCAGGTCGGGTTTCTTCTCCGCGAACCACGCGGCGGCCTCGGGTGTGACCTCGGGCGCGATGAGCACCTCTAGGAAGGTGCCGCGCGTCGCCTGCGCCGCCTCCAGCGTCACGGGCTGGCTGACGGCGACCACGCCGCCGAACACGCTCAGGGTGTCCGCGTCGCGGGCGCGTTCCCAGGCGGTCTTCACGTCCGCCGCGACCGCCACGCCGCAGGGGTTGGCGTGCTTGACCGCCACGCACACGGCGGCGTGCCCAGGCAGGGCGGCCTCCTGCGCGGCGAGTTCCTGGCACAGCGCCCAGGCGGCGTCCGCGTCGGCGTAGTTGTTGAAGCTCATGGGCTTGCCCGCCACGACCTGCGCGTCGATGACGGGCCCGGTGGCGTCGCCCAGGCGGTAGATCGCGCCGGGCTGGTGGGGGTTCTCGCCGTAGCGGACCTGCGCGGCGCGCGTCAGGTTCAGGGTCAGCGTCCCGGGCAGCGCGGTGGGCAGCTCGTCGCTGGCGCCGGTCAGGTACGCGGTGATCGCGGCGTCGTACTCGCTGGTGTGCCGGTACGCCTTCGCGGCGAGGCGGCGCCGCTCGGCGTCACTGACCTCGTCCTGCAGGGCCACCGGGTAGTCGGCGGGGTCCACCAGCACCAATACGCCCGCGTGGTTCTTCGCCGCCGAGCGGATCATGGCGGGCCCGCCGATGTCGATGTTCTCGATCACGTCCGCGTCGGGTGCGCCGCGCGCCACCGTCTCCCGGAACGGGTAGAGGTTCACGCACACCAGATCGATGGTGCCGATCCCGTGCGCCTCCAGCTGCCCCAGGTGCCCGGGCTCGCGCACCGCGAGAATGCCGCCGTGCACGGCCGGGTGGAGCGTCTTCACGCGCCCGTCCAGCATCTCGGGGAAGCCCGTCACGTCACTCACCTGCCGCGCCGCAATTCCGGCCTGCACGATGCTCTGATACGTCCCGCCCGTGCTGAGGATCTCCCAGCCGCGCGCCTCGAGCTGCCGCGCGAACTCCACGACGCCCGTCTTGTCACTCACCGAGATGAGTGCCCGTCTGCTCCTGCTCTGTGTGCCGGTCTGCGTCCCATGCTGCGTCACTGTGACCTCCGAGGACCCCGCCACGGGGGCGGGGATCGACCCAGGCGCGCGATCAGGAAAAAGTCCGTGTCGGGGGCTTCCCCGTGGTGTGCCCACGTTCAGCGCCAGTCGCCCCCCGGCCCAGCGGGCAGTGTACCGTCACGGGCGCGCCGGGCCGCCGGGCCTGTCCGGAACTGCTGGCGCGTCCTCATGCCCGTGCTCTACGCTGCCGGGTGTGAACCTGCCCGAGCACGCCCCCACCACGCTGCCCCTGCTGATGGCCTTCGACCTGGACGGCACGCTGATTCCCGACGCGGGCCGCGCCGCCGCGCCCGACGTGGTGGACGCCCTGGGTCGCCTGCGGTCCCTGGGCGTGCAGCTGGCGATCATCACGGGGCGCGACACGCCGCCCGGCGCGGTGCGGGACGCCATGCGGCCGCACGCGGTCGCCACGAACAACGGCGGGCGGGTCCTCGTCGGGGACGACCTGCACCTGGAGGCCAGTTTCACCGACGCGGACCTGGAGGCGGTGCTGGCGCACGAGCTGCCGGGCGCGCGGGTGGTGCTGTTCACCGCCGAGACGCTGTACGTGGACCTGCCGCCCGGCGTGGAGCCCGAACCCTGGATGCTGGCGCGGTCGTTCCGGCCGCTGGCGGACGCGCCGCGCGCGGGCATCCTGAAGGCCGGGTACTACCACCCGGACGTGGCGGGACTGGCCGGGCGCCTGCGTGAGGGGCACCCGCATCTGGTCCTGACCGGCGCGCAGTCGCCCTACCCGCACTTCCTGACGGTCACGCCGCAGGGCGCTCACAAGGGCGCGGCGCTGACCCTGATCGCGGACGCGCTGGACGTCCCGCATGACCGCACCGTGGCCTTCGGGGACAGTGACAACGATCAGGCGATGCTGGAGGTCGCGGCGTTCGGCGTACAGGTGGGGGACCTGCCGCTGCTGACCCCGCACGCGGACGCCCGCGTGGACACCCAGGCGGAGCTCGGGGCTTTCCTGCACGCCTGGGCGGACCGGATTGCGGCCACCCAGACCGGGGACTGGTAAGCGGTTTCCGGTCAGGGCCGCGCGGGCGGGGCGGTGCTGCCCCGCTCAATCAGCCGGGCGCCCAGCACCACGTGCCGCTGCGTGACCGTGCCGTGTCCGAGCTGCGCGAGCATCAGCGCGGCGGCCCGTTCGGCCATCGCCTCGACCGGCTGCTCCAGCACCGTGATGGGCGGGTCCACGAGACTGGTCCAGGGGTAATTGTCGAAGGCCACGAGGCTGATGTCGTGCGGCAGGCGCACCCCGCGTTCGCGCAGCGCGCGGTACGCCCCGGACGCCTGCGTGCCGGTCAGGGCGATCAGCGCCGTGGGCGGCTCGGGCAGGTCCAGCAGGTCGTTCGTGAGGGCGTAGGCGGTGTCCTCGGTGAGGAGCGTGACGCGCTGGTACTCGGCGGGGACGGTCAGGCCCAGGGCGTTCATGACTTCCGGGAAGGCGCGGCTGCGTTCCTCCGGGTGGATGACCGGGTGGTAGGTGCCCAGCGCGGCGATGCGGCGGTGGCCCAGCGCGTGCAGGTGCGTGACCGCCTGCCGCACCGCGCCCGGGTTGTCGAGCATCACGCTGGGTTCGTCGTGGTGCGGGGGGCGGTAGTCGTACTCGGTGACCGCCACGCCGCGTGAACGCAGCCGCGCGAGGTACTCCTGGCTGTCCTGGCCGTAGCCGGGGCGCAGCAGGATGCCCGCCACGCGCAGGCCGTACAGGCGCCGGAGTTCCTGAAGTTCGCGCTGGGCGCTGTACTCGTTCTCGCTGATGATCAGGGTGTACCCGGCGTCCGCCAGGACGTGCGAGGCGGTGCGGGCGAACTGCGCGAAGAAGGGTTCCAGAATGGAGCCGACGACCAGTCCGACGGTGGTGCTCTGGCCGCCGCGCAGGCTTCCGGCGCGCTGGTCGGGTTCGTAGTGCAGCTGCGCGATGGCCTGCTGCACGCGCGCCAGGGTGTCCGGCGTGAGCTTGTCGGGTTCCTTCAGGGCGCGTTTGGCGGTGGTGGGGGAGACGCCGGCCAGCCGGGCGACGTCCTGGATGGTGGACACGGGGGCATTGTAGGTCAGCGCGGGGGGCACGCTCAAGCGACTGGTCACGAGACCATTTTCACATGATGTCCCCGACAGTGGTACCTGTAGACAAACGAAAAGCGGTGTGGTTCACTGATGGTCACGAGACCATTCAATCCGAGATCAGGTGAACCCGTCACCTGAAGCTGCCCGGCCGTCACCCGGCGCAGCCCCCGCGCCGCACGCCCCTGACCGGGCCCCTGCCCCATGGAGGACCACCCGTGAACCGACTTGCCCTGCTCGCCCTGACCGCCCTGCTCAGCCAGGCCAGTGCCGCGACCATCACCATCGCCACCGTGAACAACCCGGACATGGTCACCATGCAGAAACTCACCCCCGAGTTCAACAAGAAGTACCCCGACATCCAGGTCAAGTGGGTGACCCTCCCCGAGAACGAACTGCGCCAGAAGATCACCCTGGACGTCGCCAGCGGCGCCGGCAGCTTCGACCTCGCCACCGTCGGCGCCTACGAGGTGCCCATCTGGGCCAAGAACGGCTGGCTCGAACCCCTGACCCCCCTGTTCGGCAAGTACCCGGACATCGCCAGGAGCTACAACCTCGCCGACGTCCTGCCCGGCGTGCGCGGCGCCCTGACCGTCGGCGGCAGCCTGTACGCCGTGCCCTTCTACGCCGAGAGCAGCATGACGTACTACAACAAGGACCTGTTCAAGGCCGCCGGGCTGACCATGCCCGCCCAGCCCACCTGGACCCAGATCCAGACCTTCGCCAGCAAGGTCCACAACCCCGCCAAGGGCGTGTACGGCGTGTGCCTGCGCGGCCTGCCCGGCTGGGGCGAGAACATGGCCCTGTTCACCACCATGGTCAACACCTTCGGCGGCCGCTGGTTCGACCAGGGCTGGCAGGCCCAATTGAACAGCCCCGCCTGGAAGAACGCCATGACCTTCTACGTGAACCTCGTCAAGAAGTACGGCCCTCCCGGCGCGACCGGCAACGGCTTCACCGAGAACCTCACCCTGATGAGCCAGGGCAAGTGCGGCATGTGGATCGACGCGACCGTCGCCGCCGGGTTCCTCAGCGACCCCGGCAGCAGCAAGATCACCAAATCCGTCGGCTTCGCCAAGGCCCCGGTCGGCACCACCCCCCGCGGTAACAACTGGTACTGGAGCTGGAACCTCGCCATTCCCAAGAGCACCAAGCAGGAAGACGCCGCCTTCAAGTTCCTGACCTGGGCCACCAGCAAGGAGTACATCGCCCTGGTCGCGAAGACCAAGGGCACCTGGGCCAGCGTCCCCCCCGGCACCCGCACGAGCACCTACCAGAACGCCAACTACAGGAAAGCCGCCGGCGCGTTCAGCGGCCTGGTCCTGAGCAGCATCAACAGCGCCGACGTGAACAAGGCCACCAAGGACCCCGTGCCCTACACCGGCGTGCAGTACGTCGCCATCCCCGAATTCCAGGCGCTCGGCACGCAGGTCGGCCAGTACCTCGCCGGGGCGCTCAGCGGCCAGTACACCGTCGATCAGGCGCTGAAACTCAGCCAGGACGCCGCGAACAAGACGGCCAAAGACGGCGGCTACCAGAAGTAACCACTCCACGGGGCGCGGTGATCCTCCAGGGCGCCGCGCCCACCCACAATCCGCAGTCCCAGCGCACCCCAGGGGAGGCCCGAGGCGACCACCTCGCCTCCCCCGCACCTTGATACCCCCCACCCGCAGGAGGTGAATCATGACCGCCGCCGCCACACCACACGCGCCCGCCGCCCACAGGCGGGGCTTCCGACTGACACCCGCCGCGCTGATCTGGCCCGCCCTGCTGTACCTGATCCTGACCACCCAGGTGCCGTTCTTCATGACGGTGTACTACTCGTTCTTCCGCTACAACCTCGCCATTCCCGGCGCCCGCCCCTTCATCGGGCTGGACAACTACAAGAACCTGCTGACCGACCCGCAGAACCTCACGATCCTGTGGAACACCGTCGTCCTGGCAGGCGGCACGCTGATCCTCACCCTGATCATCGGCGCGGCCCTGGCGCTGCTGCTGAACCGCGACTTTCCGGGCCGCGCGCTGCTGCGCACCCTGCTGATCAGCTCGTTCCTGGTCATGCCGGTCGTGACCGCCGTCGTGTGGAAGAACATGCTCCTGAACCCCGCCTTCGGCTTCTTCTCCTGGGTGCTGACCAGCCTGGGCCTGCCCACGGTGGACTTCCTGGCGCAGCACCCGATGGCCAGCGTGATCGCCATGATCGCCTGGGAATGGACGCCGTTTGCCATGCTGATCCTCCTGACCGGCCTGCAGAGCCTCCCGGACGACCAGATCGAGGCCGCCCGCCTGGACGGCGCCAGCCCCTGGCAGGAATTCCGCTTCGTGGTGCTGCCCCACTGGACGCAGGCCATCCAGGTGGTCGTGCTGATGGAGACCATCGCGCTGCTGCAGGTGTACGGCGAGATCTACGGCAGCACGTCCGGCGGGCCGGGGCTGGCCACCACCAACCTGCCGTACTTCATCTACCAGAAGGCGTTCGCGGAGTACAACATCGGGCTGGCCAGCGCCGCCGGGGTGATCACCGTGGTCCTCACGAACGTGCTCGCCGCGTACATGCTGCGCCTCCTGACCCGTACCAGCAGGAGCGAATGACATGAAAGCCCAGATCCGACTGCGTAACACCCTGCTGACCCTGGTCACGTACCTGATCGCCGCCGCGTTCCTGTTCCCGCTGGTGTGGATGTTCATGGCCGCCTTCAAGACCGAGGCGCAGGCCTTCGCCACCCCGCCCGTGTTCATCTTCACGCCCACCCTGGAGAACTTCGAGAAGGCCATGGGTTCGTACTTCCCGGCGCTGCGCAACTCGCTGATCGCCGCCGTGGGCAGCACCGTCCTGGCCTTCATCCTGGGCCTCCCGGCGGCGTTCGCGCTGGCCGTGTACCCCACCCGCCGCGCACAGAACGTGCTGACCTGGATGCTCTCCACGAAATTCATGCCCGCCGTGGGCGTGATCGTGCCGCTGTTCCTGATCTACCGCAACCTCGACCTGCTCGACACGCTGCCCGGCCTGATCCTGATGTACACCACCATGAACCTCCCGCTGGTCGTGTGGATGATGCACTCCTACATGACCGAGATCCCCTACGCGATCTACGAGGCCGCCAAGGTGGACGGCGCGACCGTTGCGCAGGAATTCTTCGGGATCGCGCTGCCACTCAGCACGCCCGGCATGGCCGCCACGGCCCTGCTGTGCCTGATCTTCGCGTGGAACGAGGTGTTCTTCGCGCTGAACCTCACCAGTTCGGACGCCGCCCCGCTGAGCGTGTTCATCGGTGAGTTCAAGACCAGCCAGGGCCTGTTCTGGGCGCAGCTGAGCGCCGCCGCCACCCTGGTCGTCCTGCCGGTCCTGATCTTCGGCTGGATCGCGCAGCGTCAGCTGGTCCGGGGCCTGAGCTTCGGCGCGGTGAAATGACCGTGGCCACGCTCAGTTTTCCCCTGCGCGCCACGAGCCTCCCCGCCCTGGCCGGGCGCGTGCAGGTGCCCGCCTACGACCCGCGCGGCCTGCGCACCGGCATCGTGCACTTCGGGGTGGGCGCGTTCCACCGCTCGCATCAGGCCATGTACCTCGACCGGCTGCTGAACCTGGGCGCCGCGCACGACTGGGCGATCTGCGGCGTGGGCGTCCTGCCCGGCGACGCCCGGGTCCGCGACGCGCTGCGCGCCCAGGACCACCTGTACACCCTGCTGACCCGCGCCCCGGACGGCCACAGCGAGGCCCGCGTGATCGGCGCCGTGCACGACTACCTGTTCGCCCCGGACGACCCCGAGGCGGTCTGCGAGCGGCTGGCGCACCCCGCCACGCGCATCGTGTCCCTGACCGTCACCGAGGGCGGCTACAGCCTGAACAACGCCACGGGCGAGTTCGACCCGGGCGGGGACGTCCTGCACGACCTCCAGCCCGGCGCCGTGCCCCGCAGCACCCTGGGCTTCCTGACCGAGGGCCTGCGCCGCCGCCGCGAGCGTGGCCTGCGCCCCTTCACGGTCATGTCCTGCGACAACATCCAGGGCAACGGGCACGTCACGCGGCGCGTCCTGACCGCCTTCGCCCGCCGCCGGGACCCGGAACTGGCCGACTGGATCGACCGGGAGGTCGCCTTCCCGAACAGCATGGTCGACCGCATCACCCCGGTCACCACGGACGCCGTGCGCGCCGACCTGGAGCGCGAGTACGGCGTGCAGGACGCCTGCCCGGTCGTCGCCGAGGCGTTCACGCAGTGGGTGCTCGAGGACCACTTCACCTGCGGCCGCCCCCCACTGGAGGACGTGGGCGTGCAGCTCGTCCCGGACGTCGAACCGTACGAACTCATGAAACTGCGCCTCCTGAACGCCGCGCATCAGGCCATGAGCTACCCCGCGCTGCTGGACGGCCACACGTTCGTGCACGAGGTCTGCCAGCAGCCCGACTACGCGCAGTTCCTGCTCGACTACATGACCCTTGAGGCCCGCCCCACCCTGCGCCCCGTGCCCGGCATCGACCTGGACGCCTACAGCCACGATCTCATCGCGCGGTTCTCGAACCCCGCCATTCAGGACACCCTGGCCCGCCTGATCGTGGACGGCAGCGAACGCATCCCCAAGTTCCTGCTGCCCGTTGCCCGCGAACAGGCCGCGCGGATCCAGGCTGGACAGGGCGGCGACCTGCGCCGCTGCGCCCTGGTGGTCGCCGCCTGGAGTGCGTACGTCGCGCAGGCCGCCACGCGCGGCGACCGGCTGGACGACGTCCGCGCCGCCGACCTCACCCACGCCGCCCTGGCCGCTCAGGTCACGCCCGGCGCGTTCCTGCACCAGCCCGACGTGTTCGGCGACCTGAGCGCCGCGCCCGCCTTCGTGCAGGCCTACCTGGACGCCCGCGCCGCCCTGGCCGCGCACGGGCCACTCGGCGCGCTGCGCGCCCTGCACGCTGCCCCCACCCAAGGAGAACACGCATGACTATCCTCGACCTCTTCCGCCTGGACGGCCGCCACGCTCTGATCACCGGGGGCGCGCAGGGCATCGGCTTCGAGATCGCCCGCGGCCTCGCGCAGGCCGGGGCGCGCGTCACCATCGCCGACCTGAACCCCGATGTGGGCCAGGCCGCCGCCGCGACCCTGGACGGGCAGTTCGAGGTGCTGAACGTCACCGACGCCGCCGCCGTCGCCGCCCTGGCCCGGAAGCTCCCGGACGTGGACATCCTCGTGAACAACGCCGGGATCGTCCGCAACACCCCCGCCGAGGCCACCCCGGACGACGACTGGCGCAGTGTGATCGACGTGAATCTGAACGGCGTGTACTGGTGCTGCCGCGAATTCGGGCGGACCATGCTGGAGCGCGGCCAGGGCAGCGTCGTGTCCACCGCCAGCATGAGCGGCCTGATCAGCAACCACCCGCAGCCACAGGCGGCGTACAACGCCAGCAAGGCCGCCGTGATTCACCTCACCCGCTCCCTGGCGGGCGAGTGGGCGCCGCGCGGCGTGCGCGTGAACTGCGTCGCGCCCGGCTACACCGCCACGCCCCTCACGAAACGCGGGCTGGAGACCCCCGAGTGGCGCGAGACGTGGCTGAAGGAAACCCCGATGGGCCGCCTCGCGGACCCCGCCGAGATCGCCCCGGCCGTGCTGTACCTCGCGTCCGACGCCGCCAGTTTCGTCACCGGGCACGCGCTGGTCGTCGACGGCGGTTACACCTGCTGGTAACCCCCACGGGTAACGAGGGTCGAAGCGTCCGAACATCGCCCTTGGACTCTTCGACCCTCGACCCTTCAACCCATTCAAGGAGTGACATGACCCTGAGTTCGAGAACCTCCGTCCTGACCGGCCCGCGCCAGCTGGACTGGACGTCCCGCGAGGTGCCGGCGCCCGGTGAGCGGGAGGTGCGGGTGCGGGTCACGCGGATCGGTGTGTGCGGCAGCGACGTGCACTACTACTCGCACGGTCGGATCGGGCCCTTCGTGGTGAACGGCCCGCTGGTCCTGGGGCACGAGGTGAGCGGCGTGGTGGACGCCGTGGGCGCGGGCGTGACCCGCGTGAACCCCGGTGACCGCGTGGCGCTGGAACCCGGCGTGCCGTGCCGCCGCTGCGCGTACTGCCGCGGCGGGGCGTACAACCTCTGCCCGGACATGACGTTCATGGCGACGCCCCCGGTGGACGGCGCGCTGACCGAGTACGTGCTGTGGCCCGACGATTTCGTGTACCGGGTGCCAGGCAGCGTCAGTGACGACGCGGCGGCGCTGCTGGAACCGCTGGCGGTGGGCCTGTGGGCCGCCCGCAGGGGCGACGTGCGCCCCGGTCACTCGGTGGCGGTGCTGGGCGCCGGGCCGGTGGGCTGCACGACCGTCATGGCGGCCCGCGCGGCGGGCGCGACGACGATCATCGCGGTGGATCTGGAGGACTTCCGGCTCGATCTGGCGCGTGAGGTGGGTGCCACCCACACCCTCAACGCGCGGAGCGGGGACGCGCTGGCCGCCATCCGCGAGCTGTGCGCCGCGCGCGACGGGCTGCCACTGTCGCACGCGGGCGTGGACGTCGCCTTCGAGACCGCCGGGAGTCTCCCCACCACGCGCCTGACCCTGGCCGCGCCGAAACCGGGCGGCGTGGCCGTACTCGTGGGCCTCCCGCCGGACCCGGAGGTCAGCCTGGACATCGTGAGCGCCGCGAGCCGCGAGGTGACGCTGCGCGGCGTGTTCCGCTACGCGAACTGCTACCCGGCGGCCGTGGAACTCGCCGCGAGTGGCCGCGTAAACCTGGACGCGCTCGTCACGCACCGCTTCCCGTTCGCGCAGACACCCGACGCGTTCGCCTTCGCCGACCGCGAGAAGCGCACGTCCATGAAGGTGATGATCGATGTCCACTGAACCGGCGCGGGACCTGCTGATCGGCGTGGATGTCGGCACGTACTCCAGCAAGGGCGTCCTGACGACGCTGGACGGGGAGATCGTGGCGCAGCACGTCGCGGCGCACGGCATCTCGGTGCCCCGGCACGGGCACGTGGAGCAGGACGCGGACGCGGTGTGGTGGGCGGACGTGGTCACGATCCTGCGGGCGCTGCTGCGTGAACCCGGCACCGCCGGGCGCGTGGCGGGCGTGGCGTGTAGCGCGATCGGCCCCACGCTGCTCCCGCTGGACGCGGACGGGCGGCCGCTGCGGCCCGGCATCCTGTACGGCGTGGACACCCGCGCGCAGGCGCAGATCGACGCGCTGAACGCCGAGCTGGGCGAGGCGGCGATCCTCGCGCACAGCGGCATGGCCCTGACGAGTCAGGCGATCGGCCCCAAGATCCGTTGGCTGTGCGAACAGGAACCGGAGGTCTGGACGCAGGCGCGCACGCTGACGAGCGCGGGCAGCTACCTCGTGTTCCGCCTGACCGGCGAGCACGTCATCGACCACCACACGGGCGCGCATTTCATGCCGCTGTACGACCCGCGCGCCCGCACCTGGACAGACAAATTCGCTACGGCGGTGCTGGGCGACCGGGGCCTGGAGGTGCTGCCCCGCCTCGCCTGGAGTGACGAGCGGGCCGGGCAGGTCACGGCCGGGGCGGCCGCCGAAACCGGCCTGCGGCCCGGCACGCCCGTCGCGGTGGGCACCGTGGACGCCCTGGCCGAGGGCCTCAGCGTGGGCGCTGCGCGGCCCGGCGACCTGATGATCATGTACGGCTCGTCCACCTTCTTCATCCTCACGCAGGAGAGCCCCACCCCGGACCCGCGCGTGTGGTCGGTGGGCGGCGCGTTCGCGGGGCAGGTGAACCTCGCGGCGGGCATGAGCACCACCGGCAGCCTCACCCGCTGGATCGTGGACGAATTCGCCCGCGAGCAGGACACCGCCGCCGCGTACGACACGCTGTTCACGCAGGCGGCGGCCCTGCCGCCCGGCGCGGACGGCCTCCTCATGCTGCCCTACTTCAGCGGCGAGCGCACGCCGGTCAACGACCCCCGGGCGCGCGGCGTGGTGGCGGGCCTGACCCTCTCGCACACCCGCGCGCACCTGTTCCGCGCGGCGCTGGAGGGCGTGGGCTTCGGCATCCGTCACAACCTCGACGCGCTGCGCGACCTGGGCGCGGACGTGCGGCGCGTCATCGCGGTGGGCGGCGGCACGAAGGGCGGCACGTGGCTGCAGATCGTTTCCGACATCACCGGGCAGGTGCAGGAGGTGCCGCAGGTGACCGTCGGCGCCAGCTACGGCGACGCGTTCCTGGCCGGGCTGGCCGCCGGGGTGCTCACCCGCGCCGATCTGGACCGCTGGGTGCAGCCCGGCCCGCCCGTCACGCCGGACGCGGCCACCCGCGCCGAGTACGACCGCCTGTACGGCCTGTACCGCGCGCTGTACCCGGCCACCCGCGACATCGTCAACGCGCTGTAACAGAAAGGCCGCGACCGCCACATGCAGGGCGGTCGCGGTCTCGTCGGGCCTTACTTCAGGGTCAGGCTGGTGAGGATCGCGCGGCCTTCCTCGATCTGCTCGGCGGTGGTGCCGCTGGGCTGCACAAGGGTCGCGGTGAACAGGCGGTTGTTCTTCACGGTGAACACCTGCGTCCAGCGGACCATGCCGCCCTCGCCGTCGCCCAGGTACGTCCAGAGGATCGCGGGCGTGCTGCCCAGCTTGATGGTCTTCTCGCCCAGCATCCTGAACTTGGGTACGTCCTTGCCGAGCTGCGACGCGAACAGGTCCCGGAAGTCCGCCAGGGTGGCCTTCAGTTTGGGGTCCACGTCCTGCACCTGCACGGTCACGGTGGGACGCACGGTGCCCGCATTGCGGTTGATGAACGCCACGTCCGCGCCCGGCACGTTCTTCAGCGGAATCCACCCGGCGGGCACGCGGATCGAGTAGCCCTTGGTGCTGGTGGCGGTGACGGCCTCCACGGTGCGCGTCCCCTCCGCGGCGGCGGGCGTCGCGGGCGTGGTGGGGCCCTGCGCGAGGGCGGGGGTGAGGCTCAGGGCCGCGAGGAGCAGGGGAGCAAGCAGGGTGGCGCGCTTCATGAGCGTCAGGGTAGAGCCTGAAGGTGAGCCGAGTCTGACCGGAGCGGGCGCGTGAACGCGACCCGGCCGCCCTCCAGATGCAGGTGGTGCGTGAGACCCGCCGGGGCGTCCTGGTCACGGTGCGCGACGATCAGGACGTGCGTGCCCGCGCGGACCAGCCCGGGCAGCAGCGCCAGGAATGCGGCGCGTGAGTGGGCGTCCAGGAAGTCCAGGCCCTCGTCGAGGATCAGCAGGCGCGGGCGGTGCGCGACCGCGCGGGCCAGCAGCAGGCGCCGCAGCTGCCCCTGCGACAGCGACTCCGCCGTGCGGTCCAGCAGGTTCGTCAGGGTGAGGTCCGCCGCCAGGGCCGCCACCGCGCGTGCCTGCTCGGGCGTCAGGTCGGGGCTGAAGCCCTCCGCGCCACTCCAGGCGCTGCCGATCACCTCGCGGCCCGTCCAGTCCCGCCGCTGCCGGATGCCCAGCTCCGCGCTGACCAGCCCGATCTGCGCGCGGCGCTCGGTCAGCAGGTCACGGGGCAGGAACGGCCGCCGGACGCGCCCGCCCAGCGCGGGGTGCAGCTCCCCGGCGATCAGGCGCGCCAGGGTGCTCTTGCCGCTGCCGTTCTCGCCGGTTACCAGCCAGTGCTCCCCCGAGCGCCACGTCCAGCCCACCGGCCCCAGCGCCCGGTGCCCGTCCCGGTACACGACCGCGTCCTGCACGGCCAGCAGCACCTCCCCTCCACCCGACGCTCCCGGCAGCACCAGGGCAGGGGAGGGGGCGGGCCCGACCGGCGTGGCCTCGGTCACCACGCCCCCCTCCACCCGCAGCGTCCGCCAGGGCAGGTCCGGGGCCTCCTCGGGCCGGTGCGTGGCGAGCACCACGCCCACCCCCGACGCGTGTACTCGCGCGATCAGCGCGCTCAGCTCCGCGCGGGCCTGCGGGCTCAGGCCGTCCGTGAACTCGTCCAGCAGCAGCAGTTCCGGCGCGGGCATCAGCGCCGCGCCCAGCATCACCCGCCGCCGCTGCCCATGACTCAGCGTCCGTACGTCCCGCCCCAGCAGCGCCCCCAGCCCCGTCAGGGCCGCGACCTCCGCCACGCGCGCCTGCGCCCCCGGTGTGGCCTCCCACAGGTTCAACCTCTCGCCGGACAGCGCCGCCAGCAGCACGTCCTGCACGGTCTGCACCCACTCGCGCGTCAGGTAGAACGCCTCGGCGTCCGGCCCGACCAGCCGCAGCGACCGCCGCGCCCGCACCGCCGACCGCTGCACCCCGCCCCCCAGCCCGTACACCCGCTCGCCGCGCACCGGGGCGACCTCGCCCGCCAGGAGGCGCAGCAGCGTCGTCTTCCCGCCCCCGTTCGGTCCCCACAGCCGCAGCGCCGCGCCGCGCGGCACGTCCAGCGTCACCCCGCGCAGGCGCGTGTCCCCGCCCGCGATCACGTCCACGTTCCTCAGGGCCACCAGCGGCGCACTCATCCCCGCGAGTCTAGCGGCGCGTCCGGGAGTGGGCGGTCGTCCCGTCTACGCGATCCGGCAGACGCCAGCGGGACAGCGCCCATGCTCTGCTGCGCTCATGTCCCGCACCCTGCACCTGATCAAGCACGGCAAACCACAGTTCGTGGCGGGCGTCCCGGCGCACGAGTGGCCGCTGGCCCCGGACGCCCTGACCGAGCTGCCCGCGCTGGCGGCCCGGCTGGACCCGCGCCCGGACGTGATCGTGTGCTCGCTGGAACCCAAGGCGCACGCGACCGCGCAGGCGCTGGCCGGGCACCTGGGGGTGCCGCTGCGGCCCATGCACGGCCTGCACGAGCAGCTGCGCTACACGGTCCGCTTTCACGCCGACCCGGCGGACTTCCAGGCGGAGTACCGCGCGTTCTTCGCGCAGCCGGATGAGCTGGTGGTCGGCGACAGCAGAATTCAGAGGGATTGAAGGTTTTTCTCAATCCCTCTGAATCGAGCGGAGCGAGCACCTGAGAAGGACAGCGGTTGGAGGTGGAGTTGAGGGGCGTGCTGTTGGCCCCTCAATGGAACTGGAAACCGCTGTGAGGAGACCGCGCGGGATGCCCACACCCGCTTCTCGAACGCCGTGAACGCCGTCATGGCCGCCAACCCGCAGCCGACCGTGGCGGTCGTGGCGCACGGGACGGTCATCAGCCTGCTCGTCGCGGCGCTGCGCGGCGTGGAGCCGTACCCGCTGTGGCAGGATCTGCCCCTGCTGGGGGTGCTGAGCGTCCCGTGGGAACCCGGCCCGGTGGGGGCGCGTACTGCCCCGTAAAGGGAGGCAATTTCATGGGATTCACCATTTTCGTGATCGTCCTGCTGCTGCTGGTGATCATCACCCTGTTCGCCGGGGTCAAGAGCGTCCCGCAGGGCAGCGAGTGGACGCAGGAACGCTTCGGGAAGTTCCAGCGGACGCTCAAGCCAGGGCTGAACATCATCATTCCGTACATCGACCGCATCGGGCGCCGCGTGAACATGATGGAACAGGTGCTCGACGTGCCCAGCCAGGAAGTCATCACCAAGGACAACGCCCTGGTCACCGTGGACGGCGTGGTGTTCTACCAGGTGCTCGACGCCGCCAAGGCCAGCTACGAGGTCAGCAACCTGAACCAGGCGATCCTGAACCTCACCATGACGAACATCCGCACCGTGATGGGCAGCATGGACCTGGACGAACTGCTGTCCAACCGCGACCAGATCAACGCCCGCCTGCTGACCGTCGTGGACGAGGCCACCGAGCCGTGGGGCGTGAAGGCCACCCGCATCGAGGTCAAGGACATCAAGCCGCCGGCCGATCTGGTCGCCAGCATGGCCCGCCAGATGAAGGCCGAACGCGAGAAACGCGCCAACATCCTCGACGCCGAGGGATTCCGGCAGGCCGCGATCCTGAAGGCCGAGGGCGAGAAGCAGGCCGAGATCCTCTCCGCCGAGGGGCGCCGTCAGGCGGCGTTCCTGGAGGCCGAGGCCCGCGAACGCGCCGCGCAGGCCGAAGCCGAGGCGACCCGGCTGGTCAGTGACGCGATTGCCGCCGGGAACGTGCAGGCCATCAACTACTTCGTCGCGCAGCGCTACGTGGACGCCCTGAAGGACATCGCCAGCGCGCCCAACCAGAAGACCCTGATCCTGCCGCTGGAGGCGACCAGCATCCTGGGCAGCCTGCAGGGCGTCGCGGAGATCGCCCGCGACGCCTTCGGACGCAAGGGCTGACCGTGGACTGGCTGCCCACCCTGGAACGCGTGCAGTCCTGGCACTGGTGGGTGCTGGGTGCGCTGCTGCTGATCCTGGAAGTCGCTGCGCCCGGCATCTTCTTCGTGTGGCTGGCCCTCGCGGCGTTCGCGCTGGGCCTGCTGGTGTTTGTCCTGCCGGTCCTGCCGGTCGCCGTGCAATTGCTGCTGTTCGCCGCGCTGAGCGTCGCGGCGGTCACGCTGGGCCGCCGTTACGTGACGCGCGTCCTGCCGGACTCGCCCGAGGCGGGCCGCGTGAACCGGGGCGCGCACCGGCTGGTGGGGCAGACCGTCACGGTCGTCACGCCCATCGTGAACGGCATCGGCCGCGTGCGGGTGGGGGACAGCGAGTGGCGTGCCACCGGCCCCGACACCCCACAGGGGGCGCGGGTCGTGATCGTCGCGGCGGACGGCCCCACCCTGCACGTCCGTGAGGTCAGCGGCACCTGGACGTGACACCCGCACGCAAGGGAGGCGGCCCCGGATGCACACCGGGGCCGCCTCGCTGTCCTGCTCACCCGCGCCGGGTGGGGTACAGCCAGGGGCGCAGCAGGCGCGACAGCCACGGCAGCACCGGCCAGTTCAGGAACAGCGTGGACAGCGACGCGGTCGCCAGCGTGGCCGCCCACGCGGGCCACTCCCCGGTGAAGGGCCGCAGCAGCATGGCGAACAGCATGATCAGCGGGTACACACCCACGATGCCCACGATCACGTTCTTCCACAGCGGCGGGGCGGGCAGGCGCGCCGGGCGGTCGAACCACGCCTCCAGGCCCTGCGCCTCGCGGTACTCGACCTCGTCGGCGGTGAACTCGTCCAGTTCCGCCAGCGCCGAACGGTACGCAGGCGTGGCGCGCCACGCGGCGAGGGCCTGCGGGGACGCGAACCGCACCAGCGTCACGTACTCCGCGACCGGGCCGCCCGCGTCCCGCAGGACGTGCAGGCCCAGGAAGCCCGGCTGGGTCGCCTGGAGGGCATGCAGGCGCCGCGCCCACGCCTCGTAGGCGTCGAGTTTCGACAGGCGGACGCGTTCGGTGACGACCAGGGTGATGCCCGTGGCCTGGGGCGGAACAGTGGAGGAGGGGGAAGCAGCGTCGGACATCAGCCCCGCAGTCTACCCGATCCAGCCCTGGTCAGAGCATCCGCCGGTGGTAGGCCACCTGCCCCAGGTGCCAGTTCAGGTGCCCGTACAGGTGAATCAGGAAGTACCGGACCGTCATGCCGTCCGGGAAACCCGGCAACTGCCGTGCACTCAACCTCGTCCAGCCGCGCCGCGTCCAGACCGTCCAGGGCCGAGACCACCCGCGCCGACACCTCCCGCAGCCCCGCGATCAGATCCGCGCGGGGCACGTCCCGCCGCGCGAACTCCGACGCCCGGTCCCGAACGAACGCCGCGCCGCCCAGATCCGCGCCGACGAACTGCGACAGGTTCCCGATCAGGTGCAGCGCCAGCGTCCCCGCCGGATTCACGATGTCCCCCCGCACCCGCCACACGGCCGCGTCGTCCGGGTACGCCTCCAGTGCCGCGATCAGCTTCCCCAGGTCCCGCACGAACAGCTCCCGCAGCTCAGGCCACATGACAGCAGCTTACCGGGACGGCGTGAGGCCAGCAGCGAGGCTCTGGAAGAAGTGGGCCTCATACTCCGTCGCGTGCTGGGCCCGCTGGAGGCAGGCCTGCCGGGCCAGAGCATCAGCCGTCGTCGGTTCAGGCTGCGCGGTGTACCCCTGTGGCAGGATCAGCTCCCCTCCATGCCAGTGAGCGAAAAACGGCTCGTGAAGATTGCGGAACATGACCTCCGGTGAGAAATCGTCGCCAGCCGTGGAGTACACCAGTCGGCCCGGACACTCCGGCAGCAGCGTGAATACGAGGTAGTTGTCCCCGCCGTCGTTGAACAGGGGAATGCCGTAGTTCACCAGACTCGGGGCCAGTTCGTGCAGCGGCGCGTTCAGGTCGTTCAGGGCCGGTGCAATGTCACTGAGGTCGAGCAGGCGACACCACATCACCTCCCGCTGTGGGCCGTCCAGCCCATCCAGGGTCAGGTACAGGTCGCGTACAGGGGCGGGCAGCTCAAGGCCGAGCGTCTGTTCCAGGCGCTCCACGCTCTCGAGTGTCGCTGGGGGATTCGGGGTCAACCCGAGCGAGCGGATGTGATCAAGCAGATGCGTGAACGAGAAGTCGCCTGCCGGGTTCAGTCGCCCTGTCATCACCTGGGGGGGAGGAGCAGTTTGCCTTCCAGGGGCGTGCTGAGGACGATGCTGGTGTCGCAGGTGAAGCCCATGTTGATCAGTTCGGTCAGCATGTTCTCCAGTGCGCCGACGTCGGGCACGGCGACTTTCAGGATGCAGGAGTTGTCCCCGGTGACGCTGTGGCATTCCAGCACGCCGTCGTGCCTGGTGGCCCAGCGGACCAGGGTGGGGTCGTTGCGGCCACTGTCCTGCACGCCGATGAACGCGGTGATGGTGCGCCCGAGCGGTTTGCTGGCGACGCGGATGCCGTAGCCGAGGATCACGCCGGCGTCTTCGAGGCGGCGGACGCGTTCGGTGACGGCGGGGGCGCTCAGGCCGACGCGGCGGCCGAGTTCTCGCATGCTCAGGCGGGAGTCCGTCTGGAGTTCCTGCAGGATGCGGTGGTCGAGGGGGTCGAGGTGGCCGCCGGACTGTCTCATCCGCACCACCTTAGCATTTGGAAGGTGGGGGGTGGCGTTTGCGAGGCTGGTGTGCGGCGACCCCCGCGCACCTGACAGGCGACGCGCATTCCAATCCGGCCCGCCCAGCGCGGACAATAAAGGCGCACTCAATTCGAGTTTCACCCGTTCACGCCGCACCACCGGAGGTTCTCCCATGCCGATTCACCCGCAGGCCACCCTTCGCAGCCAGATGATGCTGCCCCGCAACCACCGCGCCGATAAATGGGCCGATGTGCCCGACGAGCAGTGGTACGACTGGAAATGGCAGCTGAAAAACCGCATCAACAGCGTCGCCGAACTCGAGGAAGTCCTCACCCTGACCGACAGCGAGCGCAAGGGCGCCAGCGCGGAGGGCATCTTCCGCCTGGACATCACCCCTTACTTCGCCAGCCTCATGGACCGCGACGACCCCACCTGCCCCGTCAGGCGCCAAGTGATTCCCACCGAGGAAGAACTCCAGCCGTTCACGAGCATGATGGAAGACTCCCTGGCGGAGGACAAGCACAGCCCCGTCCCCGGTCTCGTGCACCGCTACCCGGACCGCGTGCTGATGCTCGTCACCACCCAGTGCGCCAGCTACTGCCGTTACTGCACCCGCAGCCGCATCGTGGGCGACCCCACCGAGACCTTCAACCCCGCCGAGTACGAGCAGCAGCTGAACTACCTGCGCAACACCCCCCAGGTCCGCGACGTGCTGCTCAGCGGTGGTGACCCCCTGACCCTCGCGCCGAAAGTCCTGGGCCGCCTGCTGTCCGAACTGCGCAAGATCGAGCACATCGAGATCATCCGCATCGGCACCCGCGTCCCCGTGTTCATGCCCATGCGCGTCACGCAGGAACTCTGCGACGTCCTCAGTGAAAACCACCCGGTGTGGATGAACATCCACGTCAACCACCCCAAGGAAATCACCCCGGAAGTCGCCGACGCCTGCGACCGCCTCACCCGCGCCGGCGTGCCCCTGGGCAACCAGAGCGTGCTGCTGCGCGGCGTGAACGACCACCCCGTCATCATGCAGAAACTCGTGCGCGAACTCGTCAAGATCCGCGTCCGCCCCTACTACATCTACCAGTGCGACCTCGTCCACGGCGCCGGGCACCTGCGCACCACCGTCAGCAAGGGCCTGGAAATCATGGAAAGCCTCCGCGGCCACACCAGCGGCTACTCGGTCCCCACCTACGTCGTGGACGCCCCCGGCGGCGGCGGCAAGATCCCCGTCGCCCCCAACTACGTCCTCTCGCACAGCCCCGAGAAGCTCATCCTGCGCAACTTCGAAGGCTACATCGCCGCGTACAGCGAACCCACCGACTACACCGGCCCCGACATGCTCGTCCCCACCGACTGGCAACGCAAGGAACCCGGCCAGAGCGGCATCTTCGGCCTCATGGAAGGCGAGCGCATTTCCATTGAACCCAAGGAATTCGCCGAATCCCGCCACCGCCCTGGCGCTACCCAGCACCGCCTCAACAGCCGCGAAGACAAATGGGCCGCCCACGGCATCGGCGCGCAGGCCACCGACACCGCCCCCGACGGCATGACCCAGACCCCGCAACCCGTCAGCGGCGACTGAGCAGCGTCCAAGGGTCTGAGGGTCGAAGTGTCTAAGGTGAAGGCGTGGACTCCTACTTTCCGTTCGAGCAGCTGGACGTCTATCACCTCTCGGTGGCCTACGCCACGCAGGTCTACCGGGCAACCACCACGTTTCCAGATACGGAGAGGTTCGGTCTGACCAATCAGATGCGCCGCGCTGCCGTGTCCATCTCACTGAACATCGCAGAGGGTCGGGGGCGCGGCGGCGACCGGGAGTTGGTGCGGTACCTGATGATCGCGCGTGGATCTCTCTTTGAAGTGGTGGCAGGTGCGCAGATTGCAGAGCAGTTGGGTTTCCTCGATGCAGAGGCGGCCCGTACCCTCAGGCAGGATGCACACACCCTCTCGGCCAAACTCATGACCCTGATCAAACGCCTGAACCCTATCCCTTAGACGCTCAGACTCTTCGACTTTTCGACCTCTCGATTTCCCAACCAAGACAGGAGTGAACATGACCACCCTTCCGAAACCCCGTCAACCTGAACTGAAGACCTCCCTGCCCGGCCCGAAGACCGCTTCGATCATGGAGCGCGACAGCCAGCACCTCTCGACGTCCTACATGCGTCCGTATCCGTTCGTGCCGGATCACGGTGAGGGCGTGTGGCTGACGGACGTGGACGGCAACACCATGCTGGATTTCTTCGCGGGGATCGCGGTGAGCACGACCGGGCACGCGCATCCGCATGTGGTGCAGGCGGTGCAGGAGCAGATCACGAAGTTCACGCACGTGTGCCTGACGGATTATCCGCAGGAGATCACGACCAGCCTCGCCGAGCGGCTGGTGAAGCACGTGGAGAAACCCCTTCCTGATGGCAGCACCGAGAAGTGGCGCGTGTTCTTCAGCAACAGCGGCGCCGAGGCGGTCGAGGCGGCCGTGAAGCTGGCGCGCAACCACACGGGGCGGCAGCACATCATCTCGACGATGGGCAGCTTCCACGGGCGCACGTACGGCGCGATCACGCTGACGGGCAGCAAGACGAAGTACAAGCGTGGCTTCGGTCCGCTGCTGCCTGCCGTGTCGCACGTGCCGTACCCGAATCCGTTCCGTCCGCCGCTGGGCAGCACGGCCGAGACGTGCGGTCAGGCGGTGCTGGAGCACATCGAGAGCCTGTTCGTGGGCATCCTGCCCGCCGATGAGGTCGCGGCGATCATCGTGGAGCCCATGCAGGGCGAGGGTGGGTACATCGTGCCCCCGGCGGACTTCCTGCCGGGCCTGCGGGCGCTGTGCGACAAGTACGGGATCATGCTGATCTTCGACGAGGTGCAGGCCGGGATGGGCCGCACCGGGAAGATGTTCAGCTTCCAGCATTTCGGCAATAACGGGATGGACTGCCAGCCGGACATCATCACGTCCGCGAAGGGCATCGCGTCGGGCATGCCGCTGGGTGCGCTGCTGGCCAAGGAGAGCGTCATGACGTGGCCGGTCGGGTCGCACGGCAGCACGTACGGCGGGAACCCGGTGGCGGCGGCGGCGGCGCACTCGACGCTGGACCTGCTGGAAGGCAAGGTGCAGCACCCGGGTTGTGGCGCAAACCTCATGGACAACGCCGCGCAGGTGGGCGAGTTCATCATGGCCGAGCTGAAGGGCATGCAGGCGGAATTCCCGTTCCTGGGTGACGTGCGCGGGCGCGGGTTGTTCATCGGTCTGGAGTTCGTGAAGCCGGACGGCAGCCCGGACGGGGCGCTGCGGGACCGGGCGAGCATGGCGATGTTCGAGCGTGGCCTGCTGAACCTCGACTGCGGTGAGGCCGTGATCCGCATTTCCCCGCCGCTGATCCTGACCCGCGAGGAGGCCGCGACGGGTCTGGAGATCATGCGTGAGACGCTGCGCACCCTGAAGTAAGGGCGCGGCGTGCAGGAGGCGGGACGCCGTGGGAGATATGCGGCGTCCCGCCTCCTGCTGCGGTTCCGGCTGCCCGCGCGCCGCTGCCCGCCCCGCACAGCAATGATGGGGGATTCGAGTGATTCCACATCATTCGGAGTCGCCCGGTGGTCCCCTCACCCTTCCGTCGCTTCGCGCCTCCCGCTCTCTCTGCTGCGCAGCTCTACGTGTCCCATAGGGGGACAGTGGACAACGGAACACGATCACGGTGCAAGCAGGTCAATGTGATCCTGTATGACTCGCACAGCAATGAAAGGGGAGGCCACGCTGGGCCTCCCGCTCTCATGCTGTGCTGGGTGACTTACTGCAGGCGCTTCATGATGGCCTGGAGGCTGGCGCTGTCGGCCCAGGCCATGCCCTTCTCGACGTACATGCGGGCCATGGTCTGGTCGCCGCGCTGCAGCGCGAGGTAGGCGAGCTTGGCGGCGCTCAGGGACGCCCACTGCTTCTCCTGGTCGTTCAGGTCGCCCAGGCGGGTCCAGGCGTTGTACGCGTTGATCCACCACTGGGTCTTGGTGTAAAGCTGCGCCAGGTACGCGTTGTAGTCGCGGTTGCCGGCTTCCATGCTGGCGGCGTAGTAGGCGTGGTCCACGGCGGCCTTCCACAGCGTGCGGTCGTAGAAGGGCACGGGGTAGGCCACGTCGGCCTGCACGGCGTACTCCTGCGCCTTGGCGAAGTTGTCGCCTGCGCTCATCATGGCCGGGGCGTTCACGGGTTCCGCGACGGTCGTCGTGGTCGTGGTCGTCTCGGTGGTGGTCGTGGTGGTGTCCTGCGCGGCGGCGAGGCCGGTCAGCGCGAACGCGGTCAGCATGAGAATCTTCTTCATAACAGTTCGCATCTTAGGCTCTACCCTGGGGCTCGTCCACGCCGCGAACAGCACCGTAAAGAGTGTGTAAAGGAGCCCAATCCAACATGAGAACAACCTCCGTTTTCCCCGCTGTCCTTCTGATGACTCTGGCCGGTTTTTCCGCTGCCAGAGCGCAATCCACGCCTTCACCCGCCCCTCAGTTCATCGCGCCGAAGGTGGACGTCTTCAAGGAACTGCGCGTCATTTCCGGCGTGACGGTCTCCGGGAACGGTGAGCTCACGTTCGTCGGCTCGGACGCCAAGATCCACCGCACCGACGCCACCGGCAGCTCGCGCTGGGTGTTCCCGGTGGGCGACATCGGCCGCGCGTACCCGGTCGTGACTCCGCAGGGCGTAACCATCGCCGCGTCCTACGACGACACCGTGTACGCCCTGGACCCCGCCGGGAAGCTGCTGTGGAAACTGAAGCTGGACGGGGACATCTTCGCCACGCCCGCGCTGCGCATCGACGGCAGCGTGATCGTCGCCACGGCGGGCGGCACCATTCACGCGCTCAGTCCCGCCGGGAAGACCCTGTGGACGTACAAGGTCGGCGCGCCCGTGTTCAGCAGCCCCGCGATCGGCCCGGACGGCACGGTGTACTTCGGCGCGCAGAACAACCGCATGCACGCCCTGACGCCGGGCGGGCAGCTGAAGTGGGCGTACACGGCGGGTTCGCTGGTGTTCAGCTCCCCGGCCGTCGGGCCGGACGGCAGCGTGTACTTCGGCAGCAGCGACCGCCGCATCCACGCGGTCGGGCCGGACGGCCAGCCGAAGTGGACGGTCCTGACCGGGCTGTTCGTGAACGCCAGCCCGATCATCACGAGCGGCGGGCTGGTCGTGGTGGGCAGTTACGACGGCAATGTGTACGCCGTGAACACCAGCGGCGAGACCGAATGGACGTACCGCGCCGGTGCCGGGGTGGCGGGCAGCGCCGTGGAACTCAGTGACGGGTCCGTGATCGTCCCGGACCTGAGCGGCACCGTGCACGCCATCGGGAAGGCCGGGCAGGCACTGTGGCAGATCAAGACCGGCAAGAAGATCGACACGGGGATCAGCGTCAGCGATCAGGGGAGCCTGTACTTCGTGACGGACGGCGGCGGCCTGAACATCGTGCAGAAGCAGCGGCCACTGGCGGTGGGGCCATGGACGACCTTCCACGGCGCGCCGAACCCGGTGGGGCGCGTGCCCACGCCCATCGAGCTGCAGGCGCAGACGCAGGCGCGCCGCGCGGCGGCCAGCGCGGTCGTGGCGGCCCTGAAGCCGGCCACGCCGGTCGCGACAGCCCCGGCGCAGCCCGCTCGGCCCCCGCAGCCCACCCAGCCGGCCCAACCCACTCAGCCAGCGCAACCCACCCAGCCCGCGCAGCCGACCCAACCGGCCCAGCCGACCCGACCAGCGCAGCCCACGACGCCGACGCAACCTACCCAGCCCGCCCAGCCGACCCAACCCACCCAGCCTGCGCAACCCACCCAGCCTGCCCAACCCGCCTTGACGCCGGAGCAGTTCGCGGCGGCGGCGGGGCAGCAGGCGCGCGTCGCGGACGGGCAGCTGTTCCTGCCGCTGACCGAGGTGGCCGGAGCGCTGGGCCTGACCGTTCGGAACGTGACGGTGCGGACCGCGACGCTGCGGGTGCAGGCGCAGAACCTCCCGGTGACGGTGCGGCTGTTCGACCGGGTGGCGTTCGTGCCGCTGGCCGCACTGGCGGACCTGCCGGGCGCGCAGGTGCGGCTGGTGTCCGGCGCGGCGCGCGGCGTGGAACTGGGTGTGGCGGGGCGTACGGCGGTGTTCCCCGTGAACGTGGCGCGCCTGCTGAGCCTGCAGTCCGGCGCGGAGTTCGCCGTGGACGCGCGCTGACAGCAGCATTCGGAGGTCTTGAAGGGGTGTCCCAGGACCTCTGAATCGAGCGGAGCGGGCACCTGGGCAGGACAGCGGTTGACCGTGGCGTTGAGGGGCGTGCTCCTGGCCCCTGGGCGGAACTGGCAACCGCTGTGAGCGGAGCGGTCCGGCGGCCTGTGGATGGGGGGGTGGGTGGACGCCTGCGCTCCTGCCCGGGCCGCCAGCCCATCCGGGTGATGCTTTAAAAAATAAACTGTGCGTGGCTGACCATCCCCAATCGTGCCCGGTGGTACCCTTCAACCATGACGGGCAACACCCAGAACTACGACGTGGTCATCGTCGGCGGCGGCCCCGCCGGCCTCACCGCCGCGATCTACACCGGCCGCGCCAGCCTCAGCACCCTGATCCTCGAAAAGGGCCTCCCCGGCGGGCAGATCGCCCAGACCGAGGAAGTCGAGAACTACCCCGGCTTCCCCGAACCCATCAGCGGCATGGAACTCGCCAGCCGCATGCAGCAGCAGGCCGAGAAGTTCGGCGGCATCATCGAGATGGACGAGGTCCAGAGCATCACCCGCACCGACGACGACCGCGAACACGCCTACCCCTTCACCGTCACCGGGTACAGCGGCACGTACCGCGCCAAGGCCGTGATCCTCGCCACCGGCGCGAACCCCAAACGCCTGTACGTGCCCGGCGAGGAGCACTTCTGGGGCAAGGGCGTCAGCACCTGCGCCACCTGCGACGGCTTCTTCTACCGCGGCAAGAAGGTCGTCGTGGTGGGCGGCGGGGACGCCGCCGTCGAGGAAGGCCTGTTCCTGACCAAGTTCGCCGACGAGGTCACCCTGATCCACCGCCGCGATACCCTGCGCGCCAACAAGGTCGCCCAGGCCCGCGCGTTCGCGAACCCCAAGATGAAATTCATCTGGGACACCGCCGTCGAGGAAATCAAGGGCGAGGACACCGTCACCGGCGTCCGCCTGAAGAACCTCAAGACCGGCGAGGAGACCGACATGAGCACCGACGGCGTGTTCATCTTCATCGGCCACACCCCCAACACCGAATTCGTCAAGGACACCGTCAAGCTGCGCCCCGACGGGTACGTGGACGTCACCGACGAGATCTACACCAGCGTACCGATGCTGTTCGCCGCCGGGGACGTCAGCGACTACATCTACCGCCAGCTGGGCACCAGCGTCGGCGCCGGGACCCGCGCCGCCATGAGCGCCGAACGCGCCCTGGCCGCCCTGGAACTCGAAACCGAGACCGCCGCCGACTGATCGTCGCCCCGCCGGGACGCTCTGGGATCTCCCGGGGCGTCCCGCTCCGTTGACCAGAGTTCTCTAAAACCGGGGGCGCCCGCATCCGTACTATGCTCAGCGCATGCCGCGCCGTTCCCTCCTCGCCCGACTCCGCCGCAAGGCCAACGGGTACGCAGCCAAGGCCCGCCGCCTGCTGCGCAGCGTGAACGCCGAGGACGCCCACCCCGACGACCCCTGGGCCGAGCACCTGCTCACCCCCGCCGAGCAGGTCGTGTACCGCGCCATGGACCCCCGCGACCGCGAGCACGCCTGCCGCGTCACCCGGCACCTGCTGCGCGACCACCCGCACGCCGACCCCGAACTGATCGCCGCCGCACTGCTGCACGACTGCGGCAAGAGCCTGCGCCCCTACTCCCTGTGGGAACGCGTGCTGGTCGGGTTGATTCCCAACCGGCTGTCCCGCGTGCTGCCGCCCGTCGGGGCAGTCGGCATCCGCGCGCACCACCCGGAACTCGGCGCGCGGCTGCTGGCACACGCGGGCGCGCGACCCCGCGTCGCGCGGCTGGTCGCCCGGCACCACCACCCGGGCGGGGACCCGGAGGCCATGCTCCTGCACCTCTACGACGATCAGGAGTAGCTGAAACGCAGCGGCGCCGCCCATCCATGCCGGGGGCGGCGCCGCTCTGGTTCAGGGTTTACTCGTGGTCGTGGTCGCCGTCGCTGTGCGCGTGCCCGTGGTCGAGTTCCTCGGGCGTGGCGTCACGGACGTTCAGGACCTTCACGTCGAAGTTCAGGACCATCCCGGCCAGGGGCGGGTTGAAATCCACCTTGACGGTGTCGCCGCTGACGTCCATCACGGTGAAGGGGATGACGCTGCCGTCCTCGGCCTGCGCGTAGTACGTCGCGCCGACCTCGATGTCGTCCTCGAAGTCCTCGCGGGACAGTTCCTCGACGTTCTCCTCGTCCCGCTCGCCGTAGCCGTCCTCGGGCTGCACGGTCACCTGCAGCTCGTCCCCGACGGCCTTGCCTTCCAGGGCGCGCTCCAGTCCGGGAATGATGTTGCTGTGGCCCTGCAGGTACACCAGCGGCTCGCCGGGTTCGCTCTGGTCGATGACCTCACCGTTCACGGTGAGTGTGTAGTCGAGTTCGACAACCTTGTCCTGGGTGATGTTCATGGGGTCTCCGTTTCGCGGCCCCACCGAGATCAGGTGGGCGCGAGAGGCGTGCTCGCCACTCAGGAGTGTACCCCGGCACCCGCAGGTCGCGGTCTCCTGACGGTCACGGTTGCGTGCGGAACGCCCACGCCACCGGCCCGCGCGGCGTGTCGAAACTGACCTGCACGTCCGCCCCGGTCGGCAGCGGCGCGTCCGGCAGGGCCAGCGCCGCTCCCTGCGCGGCCAGGACGGCTCGGCCCACGCGCGTCTCGGCCTCGTTCGCCCCCGTGAAGGTGGACGCCGTGAGGAGACACGCGCCCACCGCCTGCCCGTTCACGCGCAGCGTCACGCCGCTCACCTCACCCGCCCGGTCCGGGCCGAGCAGCAGCGCGACCGGAGCGCCGCGCGCCGCCACCGCCGGGCACCCGGCCAGCGCGTCCGGCCACTCGCCCGTCGCGGCCCGCAGGCTGGGCGCCGCCTGCCCCGGCCCCGGGTACCGCACCGGGTAGCGCCCCGTCCCTGTCAGGCCGCGCCGGACATCCAGTACCACCGCCGACTGGAAGGCCCCGGCGGCGTCGTGCGCCACGCCCGCCGCCACGCGCGTCAGGCGCGGATCGATCAGCTGCGGCAGGTGAAACGCGCCCCCCAACCAGTACGTCAATGCCCGCTCGGGCCCGGACTCCGCGCGGCTGGACACGAAGTAATGGCCGGGCGCGCACGCCTCGCCCGCCGCGGACCGGAACGGACTGGCGGGGTCCTGACGGTGCTCGGCGCGGTCCTCCCGCACGAGGTACCGCGCGTGCCCCGCGCAGCCCGCCTGCCACGCCGCCTCGGCCGTCACGGTCTGAAGTCCGGCGCGGGCCCGCACCCGGTTCAGGCCCGCCAGCAGGGGAGAGGTCCGGGCACCCGCCAACTCCGGTCGGGCCGACTCCGGTGGGGCCGCCTCTGGTGAGGCCGACACTGGTGGAGCGAGCAGCGGTTCCGGCGTGTCCGGCGCCGACTGGGCGGAGGCGGGCGGCGTCCGTTCCTCTGGCGTCTGCTCACCTGGCGTCTGCTCCTCTGCGGTCGGGGCGGTGGGCACTGTGCCCAGAGGCTCCTGCCGGGCCCCGGCGAGGTCCGTGGGCACGGACGGCTCCTGAACCTCAGGGGCGGCCGGGACCTCCGGTGCGGACGCCCCGGGCGGCGCGAGCGGTGCCTCCACGCGCGGCGCGGGTGGCCGGGCCGCATCCCGACCCGGCCACCACCCGGCCAGCCAGATGCCGAGCAGTCCCAGCGCGAACAGCGCCGCGCCACCCAGAATCGCCCACAGGGCCCGCCTCCAACCCACCATGATCCCTTCAGGCTAGACGGGCCGGGGCTGCGCCGCGTGCGCCGCGCGCCTATCCTGCCTTCATGACCGCCCCGACCTTCCCCATGCACGTCAGCGTGGACGACGCCCGCACCCACCTGAGCACCCTGCTGCCCGCCCGGACGGCCGAGACGGTGCCCCTCGCGCAGGCGTACGGCCGCACCCTGGCCGCGGACGTGCCCGCGCTGGTCAGCCACCCCAGCGCCACCGAGAGCGCCCTGGACGGCATCGCCGCCCGCGAGGCCGACACGCTGGGCGCCTCCCCGGACGCCCCGGCACGCCTGCGCGTGATCGGCGAGAGCCGCGCCGGGGCCGCGTTCGGCGGCACGGTCGGGGCGGGCGAGTGCGTGCGGATCTACACCGGCGCGCCCCTCCCGGCGGGCGCGGACGCCATCTGCCCGGTCGAACAGCTGAGCGACGACGGCCCGGACGGGGTGCTCCTGCGCCGCCCTGCAAGTCCCGCCGACGTCCGCGTTGAAGGCGGCGACTTCCGCACGGGCGAGGTCGTCCTGCACGCCGGGCAGCTCCTCACGGCCCCCCGGCTGGCGCTGGCGGCGGCCCTCGGGCACGCGCGGCTGAGCGTGCAGCGCCGCCTGCGGGTCGCGCTGCTCTCCACCGGGGACGAGGTCGTCCCGCCCGGCCAGCCCCTGACCGCCGGGCAGGTGTACGACAGCAACAGCGTCGGCCTGCACGCCATGCTGCTCGAAGCCGGGTGCGAGGTCCTCCCGCTCGGCCACGCGCCCGACAGCCCGCAGGCGCTCCAGGCGGCCATCGACGCGGCGGGCGGCGCGGACGTCCTCCTGACCAGCGGCGGCGTCAGCATGGGCAAGTACGACTTCATGCGGGACCTGCTGGTCGAACAGGGCCGCGTGAGCTTCTGGAAGGTCCGCATGCGCCCCGGCGGCCCCGCCATCCTGGGCGGCTGGAACGGCCTCCCCGTGTTCGGCCTGCCCGGCAACCCGGTCAGCAGCCTCGTGGTGTTCCACGTGATCGTGCGGCCCGCCCTGACCGGCCAGCCCCCCCAGACGCTGCGCCTGCGCGCCGCCACGCCCTTCCGCGCCCTGCCCGACAAGACCGCGTTCTGGCGCGGCGTGATCGACGGCGGGCAGGTCCGCGACTACGGCCAGCAGGGCAGCGGCATCCTGCGCTCGCTGAGCGACGCGGGCGCCCTGGTCATCGTCCCCGAAGGACAGCCCGTGCAGCCCGGAGACGACGTGGACGTGATCCTGCTGTAAAGGGTGTGGGAAGTGGGCAGTGGGTTGTGGGAACACCGGATGCATGCCCTACAACCCACAGCCGACAACCTACAACCCCAGCGGCACCAGCACCATCGCGCCGCGCGCGGGCACGCTGAGGGGCGTGTCGCCGGTCAGGTGCACGGTGCGGCCCGTGATGACGTCGCGGTAGTCGCCGGGCGTGACGCCCGTGAAGGGCAGGTGGGCGTCCTCGCGGCCCGCGTTCAGGCCCACGAACGCCGCGCCGCTCGCGTGACGGCGGGCGTACACGAGCTGCTCGCCCTGCGCGTGCGTCACGTGGAAGTCCCCGCGCTGCAGCGCCGGAGTGGCGTGACGGGCCGCCGTCAGTTTGCGGGTCAGGGCCAGGGTCTCCTGATTCCAGGCGCCCTCGTCCCAGGGGAACGCGCGGCGGCAGTCGGGGTCCGGGCCGCCGGGCAGGCCGACCTCGTCGCCGTAGTAGATGCAGGGCGTGCCCACGTACGTCATCTGGAACACCGTCGCCAGCCGGAACGCCGAGTGATCCCCGCCCACGGCGGTCAGGAAGCGCGCCGTGTCGTGCGAGTCGAGCAGGTTCAGCTGCACGCGCACCACGTCCGGGTGGTACATGCGCGTCACCTCGGTCATGCGCTGCACGAACGCCGCGGCGTCCATCGCGTCCACGCGCCCCGTGCCGCTGCGCTCGTTCATGGGGTGATCGAGCGTGTGCGCCCCGAAGAACGCCAGGCAGGGCCGCGTGAAGTGGTAGTTCATGACCGCGTCGAACTGGTCGCCCTGCAGCCAGCGGTGCGCGTCCCCCCAGATCTCCCCGACGATGTACGCGTCCGGGTTGATGGCCTTCACGCGCCGCCGGAACTCCTGCCAGAACGAATCGTCGTCGATCTCGTTCGGGACGTCCAGCCGCCAGCCGTCCACCCCGAACCGGATCCAGTGCTCGGCGACGTCCCACAGGAACGCCCGCACCGCGCGGTTGTCCGTGTTGAACTTCGGCAGCGCGCGGTTGCCCCACCACGCCGCGTAGTTCGCGGGCCGCGCGTCGTCGTACGGGTGCAGCGGCCAGCCGTCCACGTGGAACCAGTCGCGGTACGCGCTCGCCTCGCCCTGCTCCAGCAGATCGTTGAACTGGAAGAACCCCCGGCTGGCGTGGTTAAACACGCCGTCCAGCACCACGCGCATGCCGCGCGCGTGCGCCTCGTCGATCAGGTGGCGCAGGGCCTCGTTGCCGCCCAGCATGGGGTCCACCTGGTAGTAGTCGTGCGTGTGGTAGCGGTGGTTGCTGGCCGACTGGAACACCGGGCAGAAGTAGATGGCGTTCACGCCCAGGCTCTGGATGTAGTCCAGTTTCGCCGCCACGCCCCACAGGTCACCGCCCATGTAGCGGTTGAAGTGCGGCGTGTCCCCCCACTCCTGCAGGTTCAGGCCCCGCACGCGACCCGAACGGGCGAAGCGGTCGGGGAAGATCTGGTAGAACACCGCGTCCGTCACCCACTGCGGCGTGACGGGACGGGGATCGAGGGTGTGGTCGGGGTGAAGCGCGTTCATGACCGGGCCAGGATAGCCCCCCCGGCCTGTCGGAATGCTGACGGCCCCTGGACCCGGCTAGTTCGGGGCGTTCCAGGCGCGCAGGAACGCGCGGGCCTCGTCGGGCGTCGTGACCTCGCCCAGGGCCGTCGCCTCGGCCAGCGCGCGGGTCGCCTCGCCCACCCGGGGGCCCGGCGGCACGCCCAGCAGGGCCATGATCTCCTCGCCGCGCAGCAGCGGAGGCGGGGCGCTGGGCTGTTCCTCCAGCGCCGCCAGGACCCGCTCGATACCGCGCGCGTACGCCCGGCGGGACGCCTCACTGCTCATCGGGCCGCGCGCCGCCTCCCGGTCGGCCAGCATCACCGCCAGCAGATCCGGCAGCAGCGCGCGGCGGCGGTGCACGAAGCGCCGCGCCTCCCGCTCGGTGGCGGGCAGCGGGACCATGTGCGCCCCGACCAGCGCCGAGGCGTGCCGCACGTCCTCACCCGGGAGTTTCAGGCGCGTCAGCACCTGCGCCGTGATGGCCGCCCCCACCCTGTCATGCCCGTGGAACGACGCCCGCCCGGTCAGCTCGTCACGCGCCAGCGTGCGGGGTTTGCCCACGTCGTGCAGCAGCGCCGCCCAGCGCAGCGGCACTGGGGCGTCCGGGAAGCGCCCGATCAGCTGATGCAGCGCCTCCACGCCATGCGCGAACACGTCCAGGTGATGAAAGCCGCCCTGCGTCACGCCCCGTCCCTCTCGCAGCTCCGGCACGGTCAGGGCCAGCAGGCCCAGCTCCTCCAGCCGCTCCACACCCCGCGCCGCGTCCGTTGATCGCAGCAGCGCGTGCCCCTCATCCCGCACCCGCTCCCACGCGGGCAGCGGCAGGCGGTCCCCCGCCAGATCCGACGCGACCTCCCGCACCGCCGCCTCCGTCCCGGCCTCCAGCCGGAACCCCAGCGTCAGCTCGAACCGCGCCGCCCGCCACGCCCGCAGCGGATCCGCGCGCAGATTCTCCCGCGACACCATCCGCAGCCGCCGCGCACGCAGGTCCGCCTGCCCGCCCACCACGTCCAGCACCCGCCCACCCGGCAGCACCCCCAGCGCATTCACCGTGAAATCCCGCCGCCGCAGGTCCTCCTCCAGGTCCGCCGGGCGCGGCACCAGATCATGCTGCACCCCACCCGCCGCCGACACCCGCCAGTACCCCCGCGCCGCGTCCAGCTCGAACGCCGACCCACCCAGCGCTCCCGCCAGCCCCCGCGCCGCGCCCGCCGGGTCCGGCACCATCCAGTCGAAATCCTTCGCCGCCACCCCACGCAACCAGTCACGCGCCGCACCACCCACCAGCACCCCACCCGGCGGGAACGGGGGCAGAGGAGGGCGGCGACGGAACATGCCCGCCACTCTACCCGCCCCCCACCCGGGCAGCCTCCGCCGCACGGCCTACGCCGCCCCCCCCTTGCCAGAACCGCACCCCTCTGATACATTGCCGGGCGCTGAGGGGGCTTAGCTCAGCGGGAGAGCATCCGCTTTGCAAGCGGAGGGTCTGGGGTTCGAATCCCCAAGCCTCCACCATAAGAAACCGCGCCGAGTGCGCGGTTTTCTTTTTGTCCCTGATTCCCCCAGAGGGGCGCGTGACCAACCCGTGAGCAACGCTGAAATCTGTCGGGTTTTCTGCGCGTTCATCGGTGCCATCAAAAATGCAGAATAAGACTATGAAGCGACTATTTGCTCTGGTCCTCTTTGGATTGAGCAGTACGGGTGAGACAATCCGGACCTTTGACGGTCTCACCTTCTGCACCACCGAGGTTGTAGACCTCAACGGTGGCCGCAAATCCGAGATTGAAAAGTATCTGCAAAGTGAGTACCCGTTTGCATCAATGGTCCCTACATCAACGGCATTGGAATGCCTGCTTGTAAGTCCTGAAGGCCCATATGCAGAACACGTAAAAATGGTGCTTGAATTCAGTAATAGTCCGGCCTCAAATGGATAAACTTCACTTCTATCCACGGTGAAATTAGTCGGTCAATCTACTGGATTATCATATTACGTGCGATCTGGTCATTTGATTGCCTCTGATCGACCTGAAGTTATATTGGAAGGATTCAAACGCCTTGGTTCCGCGTTGCTAAAACCTTTAGAGAGTCGGATAAAGTACTAGTTCATTACCCTGGGCGCACCAAGTCCGACAGGCTCACGGCCCAGCTTCACACTGCCCCTTGTGGATATCCTGCCCTGGTGGCGGCGGTGGTTTGCCTGTCCTCACTGCACGGGCCGGGCGGGCTGGGTGACGCTCAGGCGCGCGCGGCTGCCTTCGGGGCGCAGGTCGTCGCTGGGGCCGTGCACGAGGAGTTCCTGCCGGTTCCCGTCGAGGGTGACGGTGTACGTGATGTCGTGGCCCTTGAATTCGCGGGCCTGGATGGTGACCTCGGGCGCGGCGGGGTCGTCGGTGAAGCGCAGGTGTTCGGGGCGGACGCTGACGAGGACGGGGCCGCTGCGGGCTTCCTGCAGGGGGATGATGCCCAGCGCGGTGCGGGCCATGTGGCGGTCGGCGGTGCCGGAGAGCAGGTTGCTGCGGCCCAGGAAGTTCGCGACGAACGCGGTGCGGGGTTGGGTGTACACGTCGTGCGGGGTGCCGATCTGTTCGGCCTGTCCGGCGCGCATGAGGACGATGCGGTCGCTGAACGCCAGCGCCTCTTCCTGGTCGTGCGTGACGAGGATGGCGGTGGTGCCTGCGGCGCGCAGGATGCTGCGGATTTCCTGGCGGGTGGCGTGCCTGAGCTGCGCGTCGAGGTTGCTGAACGGTTCGTCCAGCAGCAGCAGGGTGGGGCGCGGCGCGAGGGCGCGGGCCAGGGCGACGCGCTGCTGCTGTCCGCCGCTGAGTTCGTGCGGGCGGCGGCTCTCGAAGACGGTCAGGCCGACCAGCGCGAGGGTCTCGCGGGCGCGCGGGAGGCGCTGGGCGCGGGGCAGGTGCGAGAGGCCGAACAGGACGTTCCCCAGGACGCTCAGGTGCGGGAACAGGGCGTAGTCCTGGAAGACGAGGCCCACGCCGCGCCGTTCGGGGGGCGCGAAGGGGGTGGTCACGTTGCGCCCCCCGATGAGGACGTCGCCGCTGTCGGGCTGTTCGAGGCCCGCGATGAGGCGCAGGGTGGTGGTCTTGCCGCAGCCGGAGGGGCCGAGCAGGGTCAGGAGTTCCCCGGCGCTGACGCTGAGGTTCAGGTCGTTCACGACCGGCGGGTGGCCGGGGGCGTAGCGTTTGCTGAGGTGGTCGAGCTGGAGGATCGGGGTCATGCCTGTTCCTTGGGGGGGCGGGGTGGTCTGGGGGCGGGGCGGCGTTCGCGGCGCAGGATGAGCAGGGTCAGGACCGCGCCGCTCAGGGCCAGCGCCAGGGCGTAGGGGGCGGCGGCGGCGTACTGGGCTTCCTCGGTGTACGCCCAGACGTTGCGGGCCAGCGTCTCGAAGCCGATGGGGGCGAGCAGCAGCGTCAGCGGGAGTTCCTTCAGGACGCTCAGGAACACGAACGCGGCGCTGACGAGCAGCCCGGGGCGGATGAGGGGCAGCGTGACGCGGGCCAGCGCGCCCCGGCTGGTCTGCCCGAGGAGCCGCGCGGCTTCCTCCAGGCGGGGCGTGGCGGTGCTTAAGCTGGTGCGGATCGGGCCGACGGCCTCGGCGACGAAGTGCAGGGTGTACGCGAGGATCAGCAGCGGGAAGGTCTGGTACAGCGGCGGGGCGACTTTCAGGCTGAAGAACACCAGCGCCAGCGCGAATGCCAGGGGGGGCGTGGCGTACCCGAGGTACGCGGCGCGTTCCGTGAAGCGCGCCAGTCGCCCCTGCGCGCGGCTGCCGATGTACGCCAGCGGGAACGCCAGCGCGGTGGTGGTCACGGCGGCGATGGCGGCCGCACCCAGCGCGCTCTTCAGGGCGTCCAACAGGCTGGCCCACGCGAAGGGGTTCGTTTCCAGGCGCAGCCAGTACCCGATGGTGCCCAGCGGGACGATCAGCGCCGCGCCGACCAGGGCCGCCACGAACGCCCACGCCAGGGGCCGGGCGCGGCCCAGGCGGGTGGTGCGGACCTCGCGCGCCCCGCCGGGACTGACCCGCGCGAGGTGCAGGCCGCGCATCAGCCGCGCCTCCAGCAGCAGGGCCGCGCCGGTCACGAGCAGCAGGCCCAGCGCCAGCCACGCGGAGTACACCCGGTCGTACGCGGCGGTGTACTGCTGGTAGATCGCGGCGCTGAAGGTGGGGTAGCGCATCAGGCTGACCACGCTGAAGTCCCCCAGGACGTGCAGGGCGATCAGCAGCGCGCCGGACAGCCACGCGGGCCGCAGGTACGGGAGGGTCACCTCGCGGAACGTCTGCGCGGGCGTGCGGCCCAGCAGGCGGGCGGCGTCCTCCAGGGCGGGGTCCTGGGCGCGCAGCGCGGCGTGCAGGTTCAGGAACAGGTACGGGAACGTGAACAGCGTCAGGATGCCCAGCGCACCCGTAAAGCCGCTGGGGCCGGGCCAGTCGAGACCGGTCAGCGCCTCGATGGTGCCGCCGGGGCCGCTCGCGGCGATCATGGCGTACGCGCCCACGTACCCGGGAATCGCCAGGGGCAGCACGCCGGCCAGCATCAGCGCGCGGCGGGGGCGCAGGTCGGTGCGCGCCGCGAGGTACGCCAGCGGCAGGGCGACCAGCGTGGTCGTGACCAGCGTGCTGGCCGTCAGCAGCAGCGTGTTGGCGAGCAGTTCAAGGTTGCGGGTGCGGAAGACGATCTCGCGCAGTTCGGTGCCCTCGGCGCCCAGCGCGCGGATCAGGAGGTACATCAGGGGTAGCAGGACGCCCGCCACGGTCAGCAGGGCGGGCAGCAGCAGGGCGAGGGGCGGGCGTCGTCGGGTCATGGGTGGGGTGCGCCCACGCGGGCAGCCCCGTCACGATAGCAGAGCGGTTTACTCGGGTTTCGGGTCGGGTGTCCCCGGACCATGAGCAGGCCGCCACCCCTGCCAAGCGGGGCGGCGGCCTGACCGGACGGGGCTTACAGCAGTCCGGCGTCACGCAGGAGTTTCTGCGCCTTCTCGATGTTCTTCGGCATGACGGTGGGGTCCACCTTGGGGCTGCGCTTGATCACGTCCGCGTAGGGCAGCATGGTCGTGGGCTGCAGGATGTTCGAGGTCACGGGGTACTCGAAGTTCACGCTCAGGAAGAACGTCTGGGCGTCCCTGGCGACCAGGGCGCTCAGGAAGCGCGCGGCATTGCCCTGGTTCTTGCTGGTCTTCAGGATGCCCGCGCCCGTGGCGTTGCCCAGGTTGCCGATGTCGCCGTTCTTGAAGAAGTACGTGTCGATCGGGTAGCTCAGGCGGTTCACGCGCTGGATGTAGTAGTGGTTGGTCAGGGCCACGTCGATCTCACCGGCGCGCATGGCCTCGAGCATGCCCACGTTGCTGGTCTTGTAGTCCTTGGGCTGCAGGGCCTTCATGCCCTCGATCCAGGCGCGGGTCTTCTGCTCGCCCTGCTGCGCGATCATCACGCCCAGGAAGTCCTGGAAGCTGGGGTAGCTGACCGTCCAGCCGATGCGGCCCTTGAGGCTGGTCATCTTGGGCAGGTCCATGATCGAGTCGGGCAGCTGATCCGGCTTGATCTTGCCCGTGTTGTACGCCAGCGTGCGGAAGCGGACAGTGGTGGGCAGCCAGGTGCGGCTGTCGGGCAGGTAGTCGTCACTGACGTTGCGGGTCAGGGCGGCGCCCAGCTTGCTGAACTTGCCTTCCTCGGCCAGTTCGCCCAGCGCACCCACCGAGTTGCCCCAGTACACGTCGGCGGGGCTGCGGCTGCCTTCCTCGCGCAGGGCGGCGACGAGCTGCGCGTCGGTGCCGTAGCGGACGTTGACCTTGATGCCGGTCTGGCGTTCGAACTGCTGCACGACCGGGTCCACGAAGGTCTTGGCGCGGCCGGAGTACACGGTCAGGGTCTTGGTCTGCGCGAGGCTGGTGCCGGTGAGCAGCAGGGCGGTGACGGCGAGCAGGGTGCGTTTCATCCCCTTAATCCTAAGTAAACCGCTTGGATTAATGATGAGACGAATGTCCTGCCCCACCCGCCACCCACCCGCCCCACAGCCCCCGCGCCTGCATGAAGCGGGCCGCACCCCGCGCAGCGCAGGCACCGGGACCACGCCCGGAACGCCTCTGCTGCGCGGGGTGCGGGGCTCGACCGGTCGGCTGCGCGCCCCCATGCCCCCCGGGGTCAGGGGACCGTCACCTCGAAACACACCTGCCGGGTCTGACCGGCCGTCAGGGTCGCCAGCGTCACCGTGACCGTCCGGCCACTCACGCTCCCGGCGTCCGTGTCGGCCGCGTCGGTCAGGGCGACCCCGTCCAGCGACAGGCTGCCCGGCTCGTACCCGGCCGCCCCCGTCAGCGTGTCACTGACCGTCAGGTCCGTCACACCGTCCGGCGCGGGATTCGTGACGTTCAGGCAGTAACGCAGCCGGTCGCCCGGGCGCGCCAGCGCCGCCGTGCCCACCACGCCCGGCGCGCCCGTGAGGTTCTCCACCGTCTTCGTGATCGCCGCAGGCGGACTGACCGTCGTCGTGTCCGTCACGGCGGCGCTGTCCGTCACCGCGCTGCCCGCCCAGGCCAGCTGCGCCGTCACGGTGGCCGCCTCGGCCGTGCCGGACGCGGCGTTCGCGGGGACGCTCACCTCGACCTCCAGCGCGCAGCTTCGCAGGGCGCCGTCCGCCGCGCGCGGCCAGCTGTCCCCGACCGTCACGGTCGTCACGGGCGTGCGCTCGGCGGCCCCCACCACGCCGTCACAGTCGCTGTCCAGGTAGAACGCCCGCCCGAACGCGCCGGTCTTCGTGAAGCTCAGCGTGCCCACCGACCCCGGATTCAGGGTGTGCAGGTACCGCAGCGTGCCCGGCGCGATGCTCCGCCCGGACCGGTCCGGACTCAGCGCCGGGCGGCCCGTGACGCCCAGCGTCACCACGCTCGGCGCGCCCGCCGGGACCGGCAGGGTCGCGGGCCGCACCCCGCTGCCCAGCGCGTCGGTCGCCAGGGTCGCCGCGCCATCCACCCGGACGCCCGTGACGGTCTCGGCGCCCGAGAAGTCCAGCGTGACGCCCGTCCAGCCTCCGGGCACGAACAGCGTGAACGACCCGTCCGCGGGGGTGGTCGCGCTGCGCGAGCCGCCGCTGCCGGTCACGGTCACGCTGCGGCCCGCCACGCGCAGCGTGTCCGTGACGCTGCTCGTGCGGGTCGCGTCCAGGGTGCTGGTCGCGGTGAACACCGCGGCGCTGGTGCCGGTGGCGCTGCCCGCCGCGACCGGCACGGCCGCGATCAGGTTGACGCTCTGGCCGGGCGTCAGGGCGGTGGTGGTCGTGACTGTCGGCTCGCCCGGGTCGATCACGCCGTCGCCGTCCAGGTCCAGGGAGAACGCGGTGCCCGCCGGGCCGCTCAGGGTGAAGGCCTCGTCCACGGGCCCGCCGTTCAGGAGTTCCAGGCGGAACAGGGCGTTCCCGCCCGGGTTGCCGCCCACCGTGACGTTCGTGCTGGTGGGCGCCGTGGCGTCGCTGCCGTCCCCGTTGCCCAGTTGCGGCAGTCCGGCGGCGGTGACGGCCGTGACGGTGCTGGTGGTCGTGTCGGCGCTGCCGCCCGCCGGGGTGGCGGTGACGGTCAGGGCGACGTTCGTGCTGCCGGCGGCGCTGAACGGCACCGCGCACGACACCGCGAAGGCGTAGTCGGTCAGCGCGGCGACCGTGACGGGGTTCGTCAGGGTGCCCAGCGTGTCGGACCCGTCGATGGTGTTCACGGTGCAGGTCCAGCCGCTCGGGGCGCCGCTGACGGCCAGCGTGAAGTCGTTGCTGGCGTTGCCGGTGTTGCGCAGCGTCTGCCGGAAGGTCACGCGGGTGCCCGCGACGATGTCCGTCTGGGTCGCCTGCGTGTCGCCGCTGCGGGCGATGGTCACGCCGCCCAGCGTGTACGTGCCGGTCGCGCCGGCCTGCGGGAAGGCGCTGGGGCCGACCGCCCCGCCGGTCACGGTGGCGACCGTGGTGCTCACGGCGACGGGCGTGGTGGTCTCGGGCAGTTCGTTCGTGGCGGCGTCGCCGTTCCCGTCGAACCGCGCGGCCGCGCTGCCGCCCACGGTGCTGCCCGCCAGGGCGGTGGCGGGCACCTGCGCGGTGTACACCAGCTGCACGGTGTTCCCGGCCAGCAGGAAGCTGCCGCTGCCCTCGACCAGGATGGCCACGGCGTTCACGCCGCTGCCGGGGTTCGTGGCGGTCCAGGTGCTGCCCGCGTCGGTGGAGTACAGCGCGGTCGCCGCGCCGTTCGTGGCGCTGACGCTGCTCAGGGCCGTGAAGTTCAGGTTGCTCAGCGTGTCGGTGATCAGCACGCCGCTGCGGGGGGCGCCGTCCACGGTGACGACGTTGCTGACCGCGCCGACCGGGTTGCCGCTGGCGACGGTGCCGGTCACGGTGTACGTCAGGGTGGCGCCGGGCACGGCGGTCCCGCCAGGCGAGACGGTGTTCGTGACCCCCAGCAGGCCGTCGGCGGAGACGGTCAGCTGCGCGTAGTTGTTGGTGTCGGTGACGCTGGTGTCCCCGGTGGACGTGGCGACCAGCGCGAAGATCCCGGTGTCCCCGACCTGCGGGCCGCTGGGGACGGTGGCCCTGACCATCAGGTTCACGCTGGCGTCCGCCGCGAGGCTGATGGGCGCGGTGACCTCGTCGGTGAAGTTCCCGTCGCCGTCCAGGTCGCGGTACACCGTCAGGCCAGGGTTGAAGTCGTCCGCGCCGGACTGCGTGAAGCTCAGCGTGAAGCTGTCCGGGCCGTTCCCGCCGTTGGTCAGGGTGTACGGGTACTGGCGGGTGCCGCCCACGTAGGTGCTCAGCTGCCGCCCGGCGGGAATGCTGCCCTCGGCGGCGTCGGGCGTGACGGTCGTCACGTACACCTGACGGACGGTGACGGTCACGATGTTGGAACTGGCGGTCCGGTTCTGGTTCAGCGCGTCCTTGTAGGTCAGGGTCGCGGTGTTCGTGATGGAGGTGCCCTGCGTGGTCCCGGCGGCCATGGCGGCGCTGAGCAGGCTGAGGGCGGCAGTCAGAAGGGCGGTCGTTCCTTTCATGGGTGAGCCTCCGGATGGAGTGTGAGGGCTGAGGAATCCGGGGGTGGGGCAGGCGGCCTGCCGGAGCTGTCAGGGGTCTGCCAGTGGTGCGTTGACGGTACGGGAGGGCCCCTGACAGGCTCCCCACCTGCCGTCCGCCCTGGGTTTCATGAATGGGTCGGGCCGGACGGGGGACGCCGCTGCGGGCGCCGCGGGCAGGGACGGCTCCAGGCGCGGCCCGAGGGCGGTCTGCGCGCGGGCCGCGTGGTCGCCTGACCGGGCGGGCCGGGTCGTGGCCGGTCTGTCAGACTCTGACGGCCGGCGCGGCGCACCTTCATGAATCGATCACCCGGTCATCTGCGGTGGCGGGCGCCCGGACCGTCCGGTGCGCTCTCTGGCCGGCTGCGTCCCCGACCGCCGGTCAGATCGGCCGTGCACTGCGGTCCCCCGGGCCCTGACGCCGTCCTGGCCGGGCCAGACGGGATGAACCGACCTGAACACGAGTCGGTGTCCCCTCGCCCCCGCGCGACCCGCAGAGCTGCGCCGCAGTCGAGCGAATCGGGCGCAAGGGCCAGGAGGCCACCGGGCGACTGCGGCGGACGTGGCATCACGTGAAGCCCGAAGGCACCCCCGCAGCCCCCCTCACCGGGTGGGAACGCGCGGAAGCCACGGCGGAGTGCCGCGCGCTACCCTGGGACTGGACCGCCCATGCGCCCCTTCCCGCTGCCCACCCTGTTCGTGCCGCTGCTGCTGCTGGCCGCCGCGCACAGCGTGTCGTTGATCTACAGTCACCGCGCCGGGGAACTCCTGACCGTCTCGGACCGGCTGTACCTGTTCGTTCCGGCGCTGGCCGCGCTGGCCAGCTGGCAGGCGGTCCGCGGCGCGCGCGACCGGCGGCTGGCGGTGTGGGCCGCCGCCTGCCTGGCCTTCCTGGCGGGCGCCGAGGTCATCCTGGTCGCCGCGTACGACCTGCGGGACCTGCGCGCCCCCGATTACGGCGTCGGGGACGCGCTGTACCACGCGTACTACCTGGGGCTGGTGGCGCTCCTGCTGGGCGCCGCCCGCACCGGACCGCGCCCGGCACCCCGTGAGCGGCGCCTGACCCCGCCCGAATGGGTGCTCGACAGCCTGATCACCGGCGTGGTCGTCGCGGAACTCTCCTGGGTGCTGGGCCTCGTGCCGCTGCTGGCCGACCCGCGCGCCACGCTGCTGTTCAAGTCCGTGAACGTGTCGTACGTCATGCTGGACGTGATCCTCCTGACCCTGGTGCTGCTGCGGCTGCGGGTGGACCGCGCGCCCACCTGGCCGCTCGTGGCGGGCCTGCTGGCCTACGTCGCCGCGGACCTGCTGTACCTCGTCGACGGCCCCGTGCGCATTCCCGTCGGCCTGACCGACCTGCTGTGGACCTGGGGCACGACCGGGCAGGCGGTGGGGTTCGCGCTGCTCGCCCGGCGGTCCGCCCCCGCCGCGCCCACCCCGGCGGCCGTGACGCTGATCGTGCGGACCCTGCCGTACCTCGCGGTGCTCACCGCCTGCCTGATCCTGATCTTCAACGGCCTGAGCCTCGACCTGCGCGGGCGGGGCGTCGTGTGGTTCACCGTGACCGTGTTCGCGCTCGTGATGATCCGGCAGGCGTACACGCTGAGCGAAACCACCCGCCTGAACCGCCTGCTGGCCGAACAGGCCGCGCAACTGCGCGGCAGCCGCGACGAGATGGAATACCGCGCGCTGCACGACAGCCTGACCGGCCTGCTCAACCGTGACGGGTTCCGGCAGCTCATGCAGGCCCAGACCGGGCCGCGCACCCTGCTCATGCTGGACCTCGACGGGTTCAAACCCGTGAACGACACGCACGGGCACGCCGCCGGGGACCGCGTGCTGCGCGACGTGGCCCGCCGCATCCACGAGGTCGGCGAACCCTGGTTCGACGCGGCCCGCCTGGGCGGCGACGAGTTCGCGCTGCTCAGCCGCGCGCCCCTGGACGCCCCGCAGGTCCGGCAGGTCGCCACGCGCCTGATCGAGCGGCTCTCGGACCCCTTCGACGTGCGCGGCGGTCACATGACGCTGGGCGTGTCGGTCGGCGCGGCGCAGGGGGAACCCGGCGTGTCCCCCGACGCGCTGCTGGGTCGCGCGGACGCCGCCCTGTACCTCGCCAAGCGTGGGGGCGGCGGGCAGCTGCGCGAGGCCGCGGCCCTCCCGGACGCGCTGCGGACCGACCCGCCGGGCCAGTGACCCGCCCGTGTTAGCCTCCGGGACGTGAGTTCAACCCGTGTCCGCCTCCTGACCACGCCCGCCGGGCGGGGCCGCGCGTGATCAGCGCCGTGACGCTCGCCGTGATCGGCGTGGGCCTGCTCGCCGGGGTGCTCGGCGCGATCCTGGGCCTGGGGGGCGGCGTGGTCGTCGTCCCCGCGCTGGAATTCCTGCTGCCGCACTTCGGGCGGGACATCACGATCGCGCAGGCGGTCGCGATCAGCCAGATCGGGGTGCTCGCCGTGGGCCTGAGCGGCGCCGCCAGTTACCTGCAGCAGGGCCTCGTGCGCGCCCGGACCGGGTACCTGCTCTCGCCGTACACCATCGTCGGCGGGGCCGCCGGGTCGTTCCTGGGCCTGATCCTCCCGGCGCGCGCGGTCGCGACCGTGTTCGCGGCGCTGCTGCTGTACTCCGCGTACACCCTCCTGCGCGGCCTGAAACGCGTGGAGGTCGAACGCGAACCCTCCCGGCTGGTGCCCCCGGCCATGACCTTCGCGGGCATCATGAGCGGCCTGCTGGGCATCGGCGGCGGCACTGTGCAGGTCCCGGTCCTGAACCTCATGGCGGGCGTACCCATCCGGCAGGCCATCGCCACGAGTACCTTCATCATGGGCCTGACCGCCGTCGGCAACGCGCTGGTGTACCAGGCGGGCGGCCTGCTCGACCTGCGGCTGGCTGCCGGGGTGGCGCTGGGCGTCCTGATCGGCGCGCGCGCCGGGGCCAGCCTGCAGAGCCGCATTCCCGCCGCGCAGCTGAAACTGTTCTTCAGCCTGCTGCTGATCTTCACCGCCACGCAACTGCTGTGGAAGTACTGGGCCTGACGCCCGCAGGAGACCCGACATGACGAAGAAAACCCCCCGTCAGATGCACGTGTTCAAGGTGGTCAGCCGCGTGAAGGTGCCCGGCGAACGCCGCTCCCCCTACCGGGTGCTGGGCGTGCCGCACGACGCCGACCTGTACGCCCTGGCCGCCGGGATCGTCGGCGCGTTCGACTTCGATTTCGATCACGCCTTCGGTTTCTTCGACGGGAAGGACCCGTACCGCTCGGGCGTGAAGTACGAACTGTTCCACGACGCCGACGTGCAGCCCATGCTGGGCGAGGCGGCCGCGCCCAGCGAGGCGCAGGTGGCGATCTCGCTCCTGCTGGAGGTCGTGGACCGCCGCAAGGTCATGGCGGACACCACCACGTTCCTGACCCGCCGCCTGGGCGAGGAACTGCTGCCACTCGTGCCCGAGCGGCTGCGGGCCGAGGTGGAGGCCGAACTGAACATCGTCGCTGCGGATCTGCTCGACCTGGACGACATCGAAACGGACGGCCTGCCGCCCGGTTTCCGAGAGGCCCTGACGCAGCCCGGCGGCCTGGAGCAGATGCTCCACCTGTACGGAGCGGCCAGCGCGGCGGGTGACACCGACGCAACGGTCGAGCGCGGCGTGAAGGGCGTCCCGGTCACCGAACCATTCGGACGCACACCCACCTGGACGTTCCTGTTCGACTACGGCGACGACTGGATGTTCGACGTGACCTACCAGGGCCTGCAGGACGCCCCGCCCCGCGTGCGCCTGCCCCGCGTGCTGGACAGCCTGGGCACCGCGCCAGAGCAGTACCCGGACTGGGAATGATACGGATTCCGTTTATTTCGCCAACAATCCGGAACTTCACCGGATTGTTGGCTCCACGTCCGGAACCCGTGTTGCTCCTTCTCGCGTCCGCTCGGATTGAATGGTCTTTGCAGCCCATTCAATCGGAGTCCGTATGACACCCGACCGCAGCGAACTGGCCGGGCTGCCCGCGTGGCTGTACCCGCTGGGCTTCCGGGTGGGCGTGGCGCTGCTGGCGGTGGGGGTGCTGCTGCCGGATTACTCCTGGGTGGGCGTGGTATGGGTGGCGGCCGTGCCGGTCCTGGCGGCGTTGTGGGTGGCGGCGGCGGGCTGGCGCACGGACCGCCGCCTGAGCGGCGCGGCGCTGCTGGCCCTGGCGGGGCTGGCGCTGGTGTTCGTGGTGAAAGGCTTCATCAAGTAGCGCGCCCCTCACCCGCGCGTGGTGGACTGGCGGCATGAACGCCCCGGCACTCCCGAGCCTGACTCCGGCGCAGGTGGCGGCCCTGCTGTGCGCCCCGCCGGACGCGGTGAGCCTGCTGGGGGCGGTGTCATGGTTGGGTGCGGGCAGCGACCACCGCGCCTATGCGCTGGGGCAGGACCGGGTGGTGCGCCTGCCCCGCTGGCCGGGTGGGGGAGAGGCCCTGCGGCGCGAGGCCCGGCTGCTGGCGTGGCTGGCCCCCCGGCTGCCCGGCGCGCCGCTGCCGGAGGTGCTGCACCTGGGTGACCCGGCGCCCCTGGCCCCGGAGGGCTTCAGCGTGGCGCGGCGGGTGACCGGCGTGTCGGCACTGGGGCAGCCGCTGTCCGATCCGGGCGCGCTGGGCGGGGCGCTGGGGGGCTGGCTGGCCGACCTGCACGCCCTGAATCCGCAGGGCTCCGGGCTGGGGGTGGATCTCGACCCGACCGGGCACGACTGGCGGGACGCGGCGCTGGAGGACCTGAGGGTCGCGGCGGACGCGGGTGTCCTGCCGGAGGCCGGGACCTGGGCGGCCCGCGTGCAAGCGGTGCCCGACCTGGGGGAGGTGGGGCCGGTCCCCATTCACGGGGATTTCGCGGCCGAGCACGTTCACCTGGACCCGGCGGGGCGACTCGTGGGTGTGCTGGACTGGGCGGACGCGGCGCTGGGGGACCCGGCGCGGGATCTGGCGGGTCTGCTCCACTGGGGTGACCGGGCAGTGGTGCAGGCGGCGCGGAGCGTGTACCCGGCGTCTGGTGCCGTGTGGGAGCGCGCGGCGTGGTACGCGCTGTGCCGCGCGCTGGGTGATCTGGCGTTCGCGGTGCAGCAGGGCCGGCCCGCGTATCTGGTGGCGGGACGGCGGGCGCTGACGGGCCTGCGGGGCTGGTGGACAAACGCCCCGCCGCAGTCTTAAACTTGAACCGAGTCTAATTTTATAGGTATCTCGCAGGAGGTCGCATGAAGATTCAGAAAGCCGCAGTCATCGGCGCAGGCGTCATGGGCGCTGCCATCGCCGCCCAGCTCGCCAACGCCGGGATTCCCGTCACCCTGCTGGACATCGTCCTGCCCGACAACCCCGACCGCAACTTCCTCGCCAAGAGTGGCGTGCAGCGCGCCCTGAAAGCCCGCCCCGCCGCGTTCATGGACCCGGCCCGCGCCGCCCTGATCCAGGTGGGCAACCTCGAAGACGACCTGAAGAAACTCAAGGACGCCGACTGGATCATCGAGGCGATCATCGAGAAACTCGACGCCAAACGCGACCTGTGGGCGCGGGTCGAGGCGGTCGCCAAGAAGACCGCGATCATCAGCAGCAATTCCAGCGGCATCCCCATGCACCTCCAGATCGAGGGCCGCAGCGAGGACTTCCAGCGCCGCTTCGTGGGCGCGCACTTCTTCAACCCGCCCCGCTACCTGCACCTGCTGGAAGTCATCCCCACCCCCAAGACCGACCCCAAGGTCACCGAGGCCTTCAGCGAATTCGCGGAAACCACCCTCGGCAAGGGCATCGTCGTCGCCAACGACGTCCCCGGCTTCGTCGCCAACCGCATCGGCGTGTACGGCATCGTCCGCGCCATGGACCACATGGTCAAGGCCGGGCTGACCCCCGCGCAGGTCGACCAGCTGACCGGCCCCGCCCTGGGCCGCGCCAGCAGCGCCACCTTCCGCACCGCCGACCTGTCCGGCCTGGACATCATCTACCACGTGTCCAACGACCTCGGGAAGGCCACCCCGGACGACGAGGACTTCACCCTCACGCCCGCCTTCCGCACCCTGGTCGAGGAGAAGAAGTGGCTGGGCGACAAGACCGGCAGCGGCTTCTACAAGAAGACCAAGGACGAGAAAGGCAAGACCAAGATCCTCAACCTGAACCTCGACACCTTCGAGTACGAGGACCAGGGCAAGGTCAAGGTCGCCGCCGTCGAAGCCGTCAAGGGCCAGCCCCTCGCCGCGCGCGTCAAGGCCCTGTACGCCGCCGAAGGCAAGGAAGGCGACTTCCTGCGCGGCGTCATGAACGACGGCTTCTGGTACGCCGCCAAGATGGCGGGCAACGTCAGCAACCGCCTTCAGGACATCGACAACGCCCTGAAGTGGGGCTTCGGCTGGGAACAGGGTCCCTTCGAGACCATGGATACCCTGGGCGTCCAGACCGTCATCGCCAACCTGGAAGCCGAGGGCCGCACCCTGCCCCCCCTGCTGGCCGCCATGAAAGCCAGTGGCCGCGACGCCTTCTACCAGAACGGCGAGATCGTCACGCCCGAAGGTCAGCCCACCCCCTACCAGGCCCCCTACTTCATCCTGACCGACCTGAAGAAGGACGCCACCAAGATCGTCAAGAAACGCGCCGGGGCCAGCGTCGTCGACCTGGGCGACGGCGTCCTCCTGGCCGAATGGCACGCCAAGATGAACGCCCTCGGCGAGGACCAGCTCCGCACCGTGCAGGACGCCCACAAACTCGTGCAGGACATGGGCTACCACGGCCTCGTCATCGGCAACCAGGGCGACAACTTCAGCGCGGGCGCCAACCTCCCCCTGATCCTGTCGCAGGCCCAGGCGGACGAGTGGGACGAACTCGACGACATGATCAAGCAGTTCCAGCAGGTCACCACCAGCCTGCGCTTCAGCCCCCACCCCACCGTCGCCGCGCCCTTCGGCCTGACGCTCGGCGGCGGCGCCGAGTTCACCCTGCACGCCGACCACGTCGTCGCCAGCGCCGAACTGTACATGGGCCTCGTGGAAGTCGGCGTGGGCCTCATCCCCGGCGGCGGCGGCACCAAGGAAATGCTGCTGCGCTTCACGGACATGCAGCAGCCCAGCCAGCGCCTCGGCGCCACGCTCCTGCCTGCCGTGCAGCGCGCCTTCGAACTCATCGGCACCGCGAAGGTGAGCACCAGCGCTCTCGAAGCCCGCAACCTCGGCTTCCTGCGCGACACTGACACCGTCGCCATGAACAAGAACCACATCCTAGGTGACGCCAAACGTCAGGTCATCGCCCTGGCCCCCGGCTACGTGCAACCCACCCCCCGCCAGGACATCCCCGTCATGGGCGACGCCGCCATCGGCGCCATCAAGAGCGCCCTGCACGGCATGCACCAGGGCGGCTACATCACCGACTACGACCTCGTCGTATCCGAACAGCTCGCCAAGGTCCTGTCCGGCGGCACCGGCAACAACCGCACCGCCAAGGTCAGCGAACAGCACCTCCTCGACCTCGAACGCGAAGCCTTCCTCACCCTCCTCGGGAAGAAAGGCACCCAGCAGCGCATCGAGCACATGCTCAAGACCGGCAAACCGCTCAGGAACTGAGCCCCGCCTCTCCCTGGGAGGTGCCCCACAGGGGCGGACTCTCAGAGCTGCGAAGCAGAGGGGGTGAGAGGGGGTGCGCCAGCAGCGCCGCGGGCCACCCCCACCCGGCCTCCCCCCTGAAGGGGGAGGAGCAAGTCACCTCCGCCCCGCACCTTCTGCAAGGATGACCGCATGACCCGCCTGACCGACCGACTCCTGAACGTCCGGAAACGCCGCGCCCTCGGCTGGGCTGCCCTGGCCTACGCCGGGGTGGTGCTGGCGGGCGCGCTGGTGGGCGCGGACATCACCCTGCGGAGTAAGACGCGCTGGGTGAAGGGCGTGTTCGTACCGGTGGGTCGGCGCGGGAACGAGGTGTACCTGCCCGCCAGTGCCGAGACGCTCTCGCGTGGTCCCATCGGGATCGTGCCGCTGCTCCCGAACAAGGGGCACGCGGTGCTGGGCGAACGGAAGGTCGTCGGCACCCTGGTGCGCCGCGAGGTGCAGGACGAACGCGGCGTGCTGCCCAACGGCGCGCTCGCGTGGGCCAGCACGTTCGTGTACAACGGCACGCCCGCCCAGCTGGGCGTCGAGTTCGAGGACACGAACGTGCACACGCCGCTGGGCGACATGCCCGCGTGGCACATCCCCCCCAGCGGGGACGCACCGGGCCGCGCGGACGCCGTCGTGATCGTCATCCACGGGCACGGCGGACAGCGCGCCCAGGCGCTGCGGATGCTCCCCGCGCTGCGGCGCACCGGCGCGGGCAGCCTGTTCGTCACGTTCCGCAACGCGCACGGCGCGCCCCGCAGCGAGAGCGGCTACCTGACCCTGGGCGACCAGGAAGCCGAGGACGTCATCAGCGCCCTGCACTGGGCGCAACAGGCCGGGTACAGACGGGCCGTGCTGTACGGGTTCAGCATGGGCGGCAACATCGCCCTCAGCGCCCTGCGCGAACGGCACCAGCCCTACCCCATTCCCGTCACGGGCGTCATGCTCGACTGCCCCGCGCTGGACTGGCGCGCCACCATCCTCTCCCAGGGCCAACGCTTCGGCCTCCCACCCTTCCTGGCGCGGCACGTCGCCACCTTCACTCAGTGGGTCGTGACGCGCCGCAGCGGCCAGGACTTCGACACCGTCGACCAGATCCGCGCCGCACCCAGCTTCAACCTCCCCATCCTCATGTGGCACGGAACGCGCGACCGCACCATCCCCATCGCGCAGGCCGACGCGTTGGCCGCCGCCCGCCCCGACCTCATCGAATACCACCGGGTCGAAGGCGGCAAACACATCCGCGTGTGGAACATCAACCCCGAACAGTACGACGCCCAACTCGAAACCTTCATCGGCAAAGTCCTGCCAGAGGTGGCGGGATGAGCGACTGGCGGAGACTGACGACCATGTCGGACAGAGTGACTCTGAGGGCACCTGTCACTGACATGGACTTGCAGGATCTCCGCAGCTGCGCTGGGCTTCAACTCCCCCAGGAGTACGAGGACTTCCTGCGCTGTTCGGATGGTCTTGATGTGTACTCGTCTATTGTCTTCCCGTCAAAAGATGCCGTCGTCAGAAACACTCGACCCATCACTGAGAACTGGGACGAGCTGTATATGCCTGTCACGGGACTGTTTTTCTTTGGCGAAGATGCCAGCGGTGACCTCTTCTTCTTCAGGCGCTTGAAGAGCTGTGTTGATCAGAGTGTCTACGTGTGGCGACATGAAGATGACAGCCGAATACAGATTGCCTTCTCTCTGGCTGGCTTCCTCGAAAAATATCTATCTGGCGATTATGACGCCTGGAATCTGTAAGGAGTAACGACTATGCGTGATGCTGTTATTGTTTCTGCCGTCCGGACGCCCGTTGGTCGTGGCGTGAAAGGTACCCTGGCGAACACCCGCCCCGACGATCTCGCGGCGCTGGTGCTGAACGAGGCCGTCAAGCGCGCCGGTGTGGAGGCCGGGATTGTCGAGGACGTGTACCTCGGCTGCGCGATTCCCGAGGCGGAGCAGGGCCTGAACGTGGCCCGTCTGGCCGCGCTGCGCGCCGGGATGCCCGACAGCGTGGGAGGCGTGACCGTGAACCGCTTCTGCTCCAGCGGCCTGCAGACCATCGCCATGGCCGCCGCGGCCATTCAGGCGGGGCAGGCGGACGTGATGCTGGCCGGCGGCGTGGAGAGCATGAGCTTCGTGCCCATGAGCGGTCACAACCCCAGCCCGAACCCGGAACTGGTGGACGCCCGTCCCGGCGCGTACATCGGCATGGGCATGACCGCCGAGAACGTCGCCGCGAAGTACGGCATCAGCCGCGAGGATCAGGACGCGTTCGCGTTCCGCAGCCACCAGCGCGCCGCAGCGGCGCAGGACGCCGGGAAGTTCGACGCCGAGATCGTGCCCGTGCCCGTCCGCGTGGACAAGCTGAAGGGCACGAAGATGAAGTCCGAGACCGTGAATTTCGACAAGGACGAACTGATCCGCCGGGACGCGAACCTCGCGGACATGGCGAAGGTCCGCCCCGCGTTCAAGGCGACCGGTTCGGTCAGCGCCGCGAACAGCAGCCCCTTCAGTGACGGCGCGGCCGCCGTGCTGATCATGAGCGGTGAGAAGGCGCAGGAACTCGGCGTGAAACCGCTGGCGAAGTTCCTCGGCTTCGCCGTGGCGGGCGTCGAACCGGAACTGATGGGTATCGGCCCCGTGAAGGCCGTCCCGAAGGTGCTGGCGCAGACCGGCCTGACCCTGGACGACATCGACCTGATCGAACTGAACGAGGCGTTCGCCGCGCAGTCCCTCGCCGTCGCGCGCGAATTGGGCCTGAACCAGGACATCATGAACGTCAACGGCGGCGCGATCGCCCTGGGTCACCCCCTGGGGTGCAGCGGCGCGAAACTCGCCACGACCGCCATTTACGAACTGCAGCGCCGTGGGGGCGGGAAGGCCCTGATCACCATGTGCATCGGCGGGGGCATGGGCGCCGCCGGGATCATCGAGGTGTACGGCGCGGACCAGGCCGCCGACTGACCTGAACACGGAAGCAGGGCACCCGCCGGGAAGGGGGTGCCCTGCTTCCGTTACGGGTTCAGCGCTTGATGAACCGGCTGGCGTTCAGGATCGCGGCGGCGTTCACGGACTGGGACTGGACGCTCAGGCTTCCCAGGGTGCGCTGCGCGGCGAGGCGCTGGATGGTGGTGGCGGTCCGCGTGGCGGTCATCTGCGGCACCTCGGTGGACACCTGAAGCATGACGATAGCGACGTTCTGGACGGGAGTGTTGCTGCCGTCGAAGGTGCTGCCGCCGCCGATGAACGCCGTGTATAACTTCCCGTCGCTCAGCTTCTCGACGCTGAATTTCCCGTCGAGATCCTCACCGGCGAAGTACAGGTTCGAGTTCAGTTCGAAGGCCGTTTCCAGTTTCGTCTTGCTGCTGATGTTGCCCAGCAGGGTCAGGCCAGTGCGGGTCAGGGCTTTGTTGGCGTACCCGCCGAGGGCTACGCTGCCGTCGGTGTCGATGACCTCGTCGTCGTACACGGCGACACCACTGTCGAGCAGGGTGTTCGCAGAGTCGTAGATGCCCCATTCCCACACGCCCTGGTTCAGTGTGGTGACGTTGAACACGGCGCTGGTGCTGACGTTGCCTTTGGTGTCGTAGGCTTTCGCGGTGAAGCCGGTGCGGTTGTCGTTCAGGACGTTGACCGTGTACTCGTAGGGCGCCGTGGTGTCGGTGTCCTTCAGCACGCCCTTCTGGTAGAACTCGACCCTGCTGACGCCGCTGGTGTCGGTCGCGCTGGCCGTGATGGTGACGTCACTGTCCTGATTGGAGGTGCTCTGGGTCAGGGTGAGCTGTGGGCCGGTGGTGTCCGGGGTGTTCGTGGTCTGGTCACCGCCACAGGCGGTCATGAGAGTGGCGGTCAGGAGCAGGAGGGGAGCGGCGAGTTGCACGAGGGTCACTGTAGGGTGGCCCCGGTCTCTCATGTGGCGCATGCTGGGCATCCCCCCCGCTGTTCACCTGACATTAAGATTCTGATCAAGGCGGGGTCTGTTCCTTTAGGATGGAAAGCAAGTTCGTCGCTTCGGTGCGGCGGGGTGCGGTTCCCATAGACCGCTGGGGTGGAGTCAGGTCAAGTTGGCCTGACTCCATGCCTTTTGCTTTTCGCTCTTTCAGGTGTGGAGGTGATCGTGGTGTTCAAGGGATTGGGTTGGCGTGCGGCGTTGCCGCTGGGCGTGCTGCTGTCGGGCGGCGCGCTGGCGGCGAGTTCGGCGGGAACGGCGGATCTGCTGTTCGGGCTGTTCTGGGTGGTGCTGGCCGCGGCGGTGTTCGGGACGGTGGCCTCGAAGCTGGGGGTTCCGGCGGTGGTGGGGCAGGTGCTGGCCGGGATTCTGATCGGGCCGAGCGTGCTGAGTCTGGTCCGCCCGGATGAGTTCCTGCTCAGCCTCGCGGAACTGGGGGCGGTGTTCCTGCTGTTCATGGTGGGCCTGGAGACCCGCTTCCGGGATCTGCTGTCGGTGGGCAAGGAGGCGCTGCTGGTGGCGGTGCTGGGTATCGCGTTCCCGCTGGCGCTGGGCTTCGGTTTCGGGCTGTGGCAGGGGCAGGAGAACGTCAGTGCGCTGTTCGTGGGGACGTCCCTGGTGGCGACGTCGGTGGGCATCACCGCGAAGGTGTTGCAGGAGATGGGCGTGCTGGACGCCCGGTTCGCGCAGGTGATCCTGGGCGCGGCCGTCATCGACGACATCCTGGGCCTGACGCTGCTGGCGGTCGTGAGTGGCCTGGGGGCGGGGGAGAGCATGAGTGCCGCGCAGGTGGCGTTGATCCTGGGCCTCAGCGTGGGCTTCGTGGCGCTGGTGCTCGCCGTGGGCATCCCGCTCGTCCGGCGCTTCCAGCCCCGTCTGCAGAACCTGAGCCTGTCGCGCATGTTCAACGTGGCGATCGTGGTGGGTCTGGGCGTGGCGGCGCTGAGCACCGTGGCGGGCCTCGCGCCGATCATCGGGGCGTTCCTGGCGGGCATGGTCCTGGCCGAAGTGAAGGACGAGGTGGAATTCGAGTCGAAGGTGCACGCGCTGGAGTCCTTCCTCGCCCCCGTGTTCTTCGTCGTCGTCGGCTTGCAACTGGACCTGGGCGTGCTGGGTGACCCGGTCGTGATCGTCGCGGGCCTGATCCTGACCGTACTGGCCGTGATCGGCAAGGTCGCGGGCGGCCTGATCGGCGCGCGCAGCATGGGCGGGCGGCAGTCGCTGCTGGTCGGCGTGGGCATGGTCCCGCGCGGCGAGGTCGGGTTGATCGTCGCCAGCCTGGGCCTCGCGGCGGGCGTGATCGGCAAGCAGGTGTACGCCGAGGTGCTCCTGATGGTCCTTCTGACGACCGTGCTGGCGCCGCTGGTGCTGCGCGCCCTCGCCCCCCGCGCGCAGGGGGACGCGCCCGCCGCCTGATACGGACTCCGGTTGAATGGTTTGCCAAAACCGTTCAATCCGAGCGGATGCGACTCGTAGAGCTGCGGAGCAGAGAAGGAGTGGAGCGGGTTCCGGGCGTGGAGTTGGCAGACCGGTGGTGTTCCGATCTGTCAACGAAGCAGATGGAATCCGTATGAGTCGCGCAGAGAGGGAAGGGGGCCGTCCAGTCGGGCGCGCCCCCTCCCGCCAATTCGGGCCCGTGCGATACCCTGGAGGGATGCCGGATGTTGCCGCCCCCCCCACCCGTTCCCGCCTGAGACTGCGGGTGTCCCCCGCTGCCGAGGCGCACGTCCGCGCCGGGCACCCCTGGGTGTACGAGTCCAGCCTCCGCGCCCAGAACCGTGACGGCGAAGCGGGTGAACTCGCCGTGATCTACGACCGCCGCGACCGCTTCCTGGCGATCGGTCTGTTCGACCCGGACAGTCCGCTGCGGGTGCGGGTGCTGCACCAGGGCACCCCCGCCACGCTGGACGACGCGTGGTGGGCCACGCGACTGGACGAGGCGCTGCTGCGCCGCGCGCCGCTGTTCGGCCCGGACACCGACGGGTACCGCGTCGTGAACGGCGAATCCGACGGCTTCCCCGGGCTGGTCGTGGACCGCTACGCGAGCACGCTGGTCGTGAAGCTGTACACCGCCGCGTGGTTCCCGCACCTGGAACGCATCCTGGGCCTCCTCGCCGAGCGCTTCCCGGACTTCGCGCTGGTGCTGCGCCTGAGCCGCAACATCCAGACCCGCGCCCGAGAGGAGGGCCTGTTCGACGGTCAGCTCCTCGCCGGGAGTGTCGGAAGCGGCACCGTCGTCTTCCACGAGACCGGACTGGCGTTCGAGGCGGAGGTGCTGCGCGGCCAGAAGACCGGGTTCTTCCTCGACCAGCGTGACAACCGCCGCCGCGTCGAGAAGTACGCGCGGGGCCGCCGGGTCCTGAACGCCTTCTCGTTCAGCGGCGGCTTCAGCCTGTACGCCGCGCGGGGCGGGGCGGCGCATGTCGTCAGCCTCGACATCAGCGCGCACGCGCTGGACAGCGCGGGGCGCAACTACGCCCTGAACCCGAAACTGACCGCCCCGCACGAGACCATCCAGGCCGACGTGTTCGAGTGGTTGGCCGACACCGACCGCGACTTCGACCTCGTGATTCTCGACCCGCCCTCCCTGGCCCGCCGCGAGACCGAACGGGCGGGCGCGATCCGCGCGTACGGGAAACTCGCCGCCGACGGCATCCGCCGCCTCGCGCCCGGCGGCATCCTCCTGAGCGCCTCATGCTCCGCGCATGTCACCGCCGAGGAATTCTGGGACGCCGTCCGCGACGCCGCCACCCGCTCGGGCCGCAAGTGGCGCGAACTGCACACCAGCCAGCACGCCCCCGACCACCACGCGACCTTCGCGGAAGCGCAGTACCTCAAGGCCATCTTCATCCAGTTCGACTGACCCGGACCGGTGTGGTGGACTGCCGCATGCGCACAGGGCGTTGGTGGGCTGCAAGGTGGACGGGCGCGGCGCTGTGCCTCCTGCTGGGTGTGGCGGGCGCGCAGGGCTGCCCGCCTGGCCAGGACGAGCGCCTGACCCGGACCGGGCACGCGCTGGAGGCTGCGCACCTGCGCTGGCAGAGGGCCGCCCCGGCGGGCTACACCTTCACCCTGTACCGGGTTCAGGACACGAACAGCGAGACGACGGTGCTGACCGGGCCGCCGGTGCGGGGCAGCCCAGGTCCCATTGAAGGGCTCTTTGGCGAGGTGGAGGCCATGCTCGACAGGGCCCGCGACGCCCCCAGCTTCTGTTTCCAGGTGGCGGCCGTGTTCGACTGGCGGTATGGGTACCCGGTCCGGGTGTGGTTCTGGTCGCCGGTGGACGGCACGCGGCACCTGATCTACCGGGAGATCTCGGCCTTCCAGACCCGCCCCTGACCCCACCGGTCGCTGCGCTCTAGCATGGGCGGGTGCCTGCGCTCCGCAAGATCATTCACGTGGACATGGATGCGTTCTACGCGTCGGTGGAGCAGCGGGATGACGCGCGGCTGCGGGGGCGGCCCGTGGCGGTCGCGTGGGGCGGGCGGCGGTCGGTGGTCCTGACCGCGAGTTACGAGGCGCGGCCCTTCGGAGTGCGGTCGGCGATGCCGCTGTACCGGGCGCTGGAGCGCTGCCCGGCGCTGGTGGTGGTGGAGCCGAGGTTCGAGGCGTACCGGGAGGTGAGCGCGCAGATCCGCGCGGTGTTCCACGCGTTCACGCCGCTGGTGGAGCCACTGTCGCTGGACGAGGCGTACCTGGACGTGACGGCGCCCCTGATGGGCGGGCCGAGTGCGACGCGGATTGCGCAGGCGATCCGGCGGCAGATCCGCGCGGGGACGGGCCTGACGGCGACGGCGGGCGTGAGCGTGAACAAGTTCCTGGCGAAACTCGCGAGCGGGCTGCACAAGCCCGACGGGCTGACCGTGATCTTGCCCGCGCAGGTGGACGAACTGCTGGCTGCGCTGCCGGTTGGGGATTTTCACGGGATCGGCCCGGCGACCGCGGCGAAACTGGCCGGGATGGGCATCCGCACGGGCGCGGACCTGCGCGCCGCCGATCCGGCCGCCCTGACCTCGCGCTTCGGGGTACACGGCGCGCACTTCTCGCGGATCGCGCGGGGCCTGGATGACCGGCCGGTCGAGCCGGACCGCCCGCACCGCAGCGTGGGCACCGAGGAGACGTACGGGCACGATCTGCGCGGCGTGGACGCGGTGGCGGCCCGGCTGCCCGTGCTGGCGCAGGGTGTGGAGCGCCGCCTGGAGCGGGCGGGGCTGGCCGCGCGGACGGTGGTGCTGAAGCTGAAGTTCGACGACCGCAGCGTCCTGACGCGCCGGGTCACCCTCCCGCTGCCCGTTCACGCCGCGCCGGAGCTGGCCCGCGCCGCCGCGCGTTTGCTGACGCCGGAGCTGCTCGCGGGGCGGGGCGTGCGGCTGGCGGGCATCACGGCGGCGGGACTGGTCCCGGCCGGGCAGGTGCCCACGCAGCCGCTTCTGCTGGGCGGATAGGGCACAGGGGGGGTAGAGTCGGGCGGTGACCCTGCCCCTGCGCGCCGTGATTTTCGACCTGGACGACACGCTGTTCGACGACACGAGTTGCACGCACGCGGGGCTGCGTGTCCTGGCGGCGCAGTCCGGCCTGAGCGTCCCGCCCGCCGAGTTGTTCGCGCGGCACGCGGCGCACATCCGCGCCATCGACCCGCTGCTGTTCCGGGGCGAGCTGACCGCGCACGAGGCGCGGGTGCTGCGCTTCACGCGCCTCCTGACCGAACTGGGCGTGCCGGATGCGGACGGCGAGGCGGCGACCGTCACGTACCGGGAGTCGTACCGCGCCGCCTGGGCGCCCCTGCCCGGCGCGGCGGACGTGCTGCGGGACCTGCGCGCCGCCGGGTTACGGCTGGCGGTCCTGACGAACTACGTGCGCGAGGTGCAGGCCCTGAAACTCGCGCACTTCGGCCTGGCCGCCCTGGTGGACGCGGTGCTGTGCGTCGAGGAGGTCCCGGCGGCGAAACCCGACCCGCGCGCGTACCACGCCGCCTGCGCCGCGCTGGCCGTCACGCCACAGGAGGCCGTGATGGTGGGGGACTCCTGGGAGAAGGACGTGCAGGGCGCCCGGCGCGCCGGACTGCGGGCCGTGTGGGTGAATCCATGTGCCGCCCCGGTGCCGGACGGAGTCACGCGGTCTGTCAGGAATCTGCAAGATCTCCAGCGGTGTGCTGAGTTCCGAGCGTAACACTGATGGTCGCGAGTCCACTGCTGGCGCGCCTGTGTAGCTGGAGCACCCACCGTCCAGGACGTACTTCAGGTGGGACCGGGCAGCGCGACCCGGGGATGTAAGAAATCAGTCAAATGACAATTGCCAGAATTTACACATAAGGGCCGAGCATCACCGCGATTCCTACGTCCTCTCCTACCCTTGACCAACTCAACAGGTTCTCTCACGGAAAGGAGTTGATATGGCCCTCTTCGGTGACCTCGCGCACCATGCCTTCACCGATCTGGCGAAGGTACTCAGACCCCAGACCGGCAGTCTCTACCTCCACGAAGCCTACCAGGGCCGCACCCTGGAACTCACCCTGCTACAGGGACACCTGCTCGCACTGTACATCGACGGCTTCCCCGTCACGGTCTCCAACGAGGCGACCCAGGTCCTGCAGGATGTCAGCACCCGGCGGACCGGTGCGTTCGAATTCCAGAAGCGCTCCCTGAATTCCAACGAGCAGACCCTCTACGTCCTGCCTCTGTTGGAAACACTTCAGAACGTGCCACTGGCAGACGTGCCCGCCGAACGCCGCCCCCACCCCGACACCCGCTTCCAGTCGCTGGCCCCCGCGGCTGTCCCGGGCGCCCTCCAGGCCACCTGGACTGATCTCGCCCCGCATCTGCGCGTCGGCGCCAGCGCCACCGAACTCAGCCGCGCCACGGGCCGGACCATCCAGGACCTCCAGATCAGTCTGTATCACCTGCGCGCCGCCGCGCTCATCGGCCCTGTCCGTAGCGCCGAATCGCTCACCCCTCCCACCACTCAGGCGAATGGTCAGGCAGAGCGCCAGGCTGGGCACATGACGGACCCGGCGCCCGCTGCCCAGCCCACCCTGACCGCCAGTGCCCCGATCATCAACCGACTGCTGGGCGCCCTGCGCCGCCTCACCGGAGCGCGCGCTTGAACCCGCACGCCCCCCTGAAACTCGTGATTTCCGGCCCGGTCGGCGCGGGCAAGACCACCTTCGTACAGACCCTGTCTGAAACGCCCGTCCTCGCAACCGAAGCCGAAGCCAGCGAGGACATCGGCAAGGCCAACACCACCGTCGCCTTCGACTTCGGCACCCTGGCCCTCGCCGGTCACGACGTTCACCTGTACGGCACACCGGGGCAGGAACGCTTCAACTTCATGTGGGAAGTCCTCTGCGAAGGCGCGCTGGGCCTCGTGCTGCTCGTCGCCGGTGACCGACCGCAGGACTTCACGCACGCCCGCAACATTCTCGAATTCATTACCAGCCGCGTCCCGGTCCCCTTCGTGATCGGCGTGACCCGGCAGGACCAGCCGCGCGTGTGGGACCCCACCGACGTTGCACTGTACTTCGACCTTCCCGAAACGCAGGTCATTGGTCTGAATACCACCCGCCCCGACGACGCCCGGCACCTGCTCGTGTGCCTGCTGGAACGCACCCTCACCCACCACCCGGCCTGACCGGAACGACAAGGAGCTCCTCATGACCGCAACCATCAGCAAGCAAGAACGCCTCAACGCCGTCCTCACCAGCCTCCGCAGCGCCATGCCCGAACTGCGCGGCGCACTGGTCGCCACCGTCGACGGTCTGCCCATCGCGCAGGCCATGGGCGAGGGTACCGACGCCAACCGCGTGGCCGCCATGGCCGCCACTGCCCTGGGCCTGGGCAAACGCATCAACGACACGCTGGGTTCCGGCAGCCTGACCGACATGAGCGTCGGCGGCGCCAGCGGCCAGGTGTACATCTACGCCGCCGGACTCAAGGGCGTGCTCGCCGTCGTCACGCCGCCCGGCGTGAACCTGGGCCTGCTGCACATGGAAGCCCGCGACGCGGCCGAACTCGTCGCCGGCATCCTGTAATTCCCGCTCGTCTGCCCCACCGCTGGCATGGATGATCTGCCCGCCGAACTCCGTGACCTGCTCGCCACCCGCTACCCCAGGAGGACCCCCATGACCGCCCCCACCTACCGCTCTCAGCTCGGAGATTTCAGTTCTGTCGTCTGCTTCAAGGCCGTGATCGTCGGTGTCGAGGACACCCTCGGCGCGGATGGCGCCGCCGTGGTCTTCACGCGCGCCGGAAAGGTCCGCGGGCACACTCTCGTGCGGGAACTGGGCCTGACCGGCAGCAACCCACCCACCGATCAGATCGCTTCGCTGCTGAACGCGGCAATCGGCCATGATGGCACCCGACTGGCCGCCGTGACCCGCTCCTACGACGACGGCGAGAATGTCATCATCGAGACGCAGGACACGGTCTGCTCCGCCGGGGAACCCCAGGGCAGCGACCGCCGCTGCACCTTCACGCTCGGCGCCGTGTGGGGCGCCCTGGAAGCCATCACGGGCCGCACTTACCTGGGCGAGCAGACAGAGAGCGTCCTGCGCGGCGGCAACAGCGACAAGTTCGTCTTCAGCCCCTTCTAGTTCATATCGGAGCGGCGCCCCCGGACAGGTCGGGGGCGCCGCTTCAGGGCATGAGACTCATGCGGGATCCAAGTGATACGGATTCCGTCTGTTTCGTTAACAACCCGGAACCACGCCGGGTTGCCAACTCCACGCCCGGAACCCGTGTTTCTCCTGCTCGCTCCGCTCGGGTTGAAAGTTTTTGCAAACCTTTCAACCGGAGTCCGTATGATTCCACGTCACTCGGAGTCGCCCGGTGAACACCTGCCTCTTCCGCACTGTCGCTCCACTGCCTCGCTGCTCTGCGAGCCCCGCCCGCTCTGCCGCTCAGCTCTTCCGAGTCACACGGGGAAGAGGGCATAACGCAACGCGATCAAGTTGGACGCAGGTCACTTTCATCCCGTGTCACAGCAGAACTGAACGAGGGGACTCGGAGAGCCGCGAAGCAGAGCGGGCACCTGACACCACCAGTGGTCGAACGTGGAATGGAAGGGCGCGGTGTCGGCCCTTCCATTCCACTGGAAACCGCTGTCAGACGGAGGCGGGCTGGCGCAGCAGGCTGCTCAGGGCGTCGCTGAACTTGTCGTACCCGGCGAAGTCCAGCTGCTGCTCGTTGTCGCTCAGCGCGGTGGCGGGGCTGGGGTGCACCTCCACGTGGATGCCGTCTGCGCCGACGGCCAGGGCGGCCTTCGCCAGGGGGATCAGCAGGTCGCGGCGCCCGGCGGCGTGCGTGACGTCCACGATGACCGGCAGGTGCGTCTCCTGCTTGGCGAGCGCCACGGCGGACAGGTCCAGGGTGTTGCGGGTCCACTTCTCGTACGTGCGGATGCCGCGCTCGCACAGGATGACCTCGTTGTTCCCCTCGGAGAGGATGTACTCGGCGGCGTACAGCCACTCCTCGATGGTGGCGCTCAGGCCGCGCTTGAGCAGCACCGGGCGGCGGGAGCGGCCCACCTCGCGCAGCAGCGCGAAGTTGTGCATGTTGCGCGCCCCGACCTGCAGGATGTCGGCGTGCTCCGCGACGATCTCCACGTCACGGGTGTCCATGACTTCCGTCACGAACAGCATGCCGTGCTCCTTGGCGACGCGGCTGCCCAGGATCAGGCCGTCCACGCCCATGCCCTGGAAGCCGTAGGGGCTGGTGCGGGGCTTGTACGCGCCGCCACGCAGGATCTTCACGCCGCGCGCGGCGAGGAACGCGGCCGTCTGCTCCATCTGCTCCTCACTCTCGATGGAGCAGGGACCGGCGACGATGATGGGGGGCGCGTCCCCGCCGATGCGCACACCGTCGATGTCCAGCACGGTGTCCTCGCTCTTGACCTTGCGGGAGACGAGCAGCTGCTTCTTGTCGTTGCTCTCCTCGAGGTCCAGGCTGGCCTTGAAGATCTCCTTGAAGATGGCCTTCACGGCGGCGCTCGTGAACGGGCCCTGGTTCAGGGATTCGATCTCCTTGAGCTGCTTGTCCTCGCGGGCCGGGTCGTAGTGGTTCGGGCGGCCCTCCTGGGTCTTGGCGTGCCCGATCTGCGCGACGACCTCGCCGCGTTTGGACAGCAGGGTCAGCAGGTCACGGTTGATCTGGTCGACCTCGGCGCGGAGGTCCTCGATGCTGCGCTGGTGGGTCATGCTGCGCAGTGTAGGAAAGCCCCGCAACCCCCGCCCCCACCCTGCTAGTCAATTGCCAGGAGTTGTCCAACCCTTCGCCGGGTCATATGGACTCCGGTTGAAAAGTTTGCATAAACTTTCAACCCGAGCGGACTCGCAGAGCTGCGCAGCAGAGCGAGGAGGAGACAAACGGGTTCCGGGCGTGGAGTTGGCAACCCGGTGTGGTTCCGGGTTGTGAACGAAACAGACGGAATCCGTATCACACAGTCCCGGTCAGGAGGCGGGGTGGTCCTCTGCGTTCACCATGTGCACCGCCACGCGCGACAGGGCCGCGTACAGTTCCCGCGCGTCGTCCACGCTGATCTGCTCCGCGCCGATCGGCGGCGTGTCGCGCAGCGCCGCGTTCATGCACGCCAGCCACGCCCGCGCGCGCGCCGGGGTGATCTCGAACGGCAGGTGCCGCGCGCGCAGACGCGGGTGCCCGTAGCGCTCGTGGTACAGCGGTGGGCCGCCCAGGAAGCCGGTCAGGAACGCCAGTTGCTTCTCGGCGGTCAGGGTCAGGTCGTCCGGGAAGATCGGCGTGAGCAGCGGCTCCTGCGCCACGTACGAGTAGAACCGCGTGACGAGGGCAGACAGGGCGTCCGGACCGATCCGGTCGTACAGGCTGCCGCCCGCGTTCAGGGAGATGGGCGCCGTCATGCGCGCAGGTTAGCCCAAACAGCGGGGTCCAGGGACGCTGAGCAACCCCCTCAGTCTCAAACGAGTAGAGCGAGACGCCGCCCACATCAGCGGTTGGAAGTGGAACCCAGGGGCGTGCCCCCTTGGCCCCTGGGCGGAACTGGAAACCGCTGTGCGTGCCCCAACGAATGTCCGCCGCCCGCATGGATGCGGCGGCGGACCGGGGTGGGGGGTGACGGCGTTACTTCTTCAGTGCCGTGCCCGCGGGCAGGACGTAGATAGTCTCCAGACCCCACGGTTGCGGCTTGGCGGGGAACTGCGCGGCGCGCCACACGACGTAGTTGCCGATCTCCGGCGCGGTCAGGACGGACGTCTTGTACGGCGCGTTCGGCCACCGCACGTCCGCCGTGGCGTCGGCGTCCGCCACGGCGATCAGGCCGCCGCGACCCAGCAGGTCCGAGAGTTTCGCCATGGGCGCGTACCCGTCACGGCACCAGAACATCACCTGCGCGCCCTGCGCGGCCAGCGCCTCGATGTCCGGGATGCGGGCCTTCAGGAACGCGTCCAGGTCGTAGGCGCGCACGCGCAGGTCGCGTTTGTACAGGTAGTCGGCGGGAATGGTGACCGTCTCGGCGGTCACGCCCGAGGCGAGCAGCGTGGCGGGCGTGACGGTCGCGCTGGCCAGGGCCGCGACCTTGAACACCGCGAGCTGTTGCGCTTTGGGCTGCGTGGGCGCGGCGTGCGCGGCAGGCAGGAACGACAGGGCCAGGGTCAGGAGCAGAGCAGGATGACGCATACAGGAAACCTCCGTGGCCCGCTCGGGCGGGCGCGGCGCACTGTAGCGCAGCCCGACCGTCCCGGCGCGCCGAAATGACACACGGGCAGAGGGGGCCGCGGCGTGAACCGTGACCCCCTCCCGCGTGCGTGCCGGTCCGTTATACGGATTCCGTTTGTTTCGCCAACAATCCGGAACTTCACCGGATTGCCGGCTGCACGTCCGGAGGGGCGTTTCTCTCCTTCTCGCATCCGCTCGGACCCAGCGGGCTTTGCAGCCCATTCAATCGGAGTCCGTATTACACGTCGCGGCGGTCGAACGCGAAGATGCTCAGCAAGCCGAACCCCACCGTGTAGATCAGCAGCAGGATGACGTCCTTGCCCAGCGTGTCCTGGTTGCTGGGCAGGAACAGCTGGAAGTAGTTCGTGAGCAGCACCGGCTGGATCGCCTGGGGCAGCACCACGAACAGCCGCATGACGATCAGCGTCGCGAAGGTCGCCAGCGCGGCGGCGGCGGTGTTCAGGTACAGGATGCCGAACAGCAGCGCCAGCGCCGCGATGGGCATCAGGGACACCCCGGCGAGCAGCGTGCCGCGCAGGACCTCACCGAAGGCCGCCTCGCTGGTCAGCGTGCCGACGCCCACCAGGCCGCCGGCGCCCAGCCCGGTGCCGCCCTGAAAGTTGCCGTACCCCAGGGGCAGGCCCGCGATGAGCGACCCGAGCAGCGTCACGAGCAGCAGGATGAACGGGTACGTGATCGCCACGATCAGCTTGCTGAGGATCACGCGGGTGCGGTCCACGGGGCGCAGCAGCAGCGGCGCCAGCGTGCCGTGCGCGACCTCCGCGCCGATCATCTCGGCGGCCATCACGGCGATGAACAGCGGCAGCAGGAACTGGATGCTCGTGAAGATGCTGATGAACGGCAGCTGCCACCCGCTGACCAGCGCGACCGCCTGACCCGGCGCGAACAGCTGGTCCAGGCGCGGCGCGAACGCCCACAGCAGCGGCAGCAGCAGCGTGACGAGCAGCGCCAGCCGGACGCTGCGCGCGCCGAACAGTTTGCGGAATTCCAGGCTGAGCAAGGTCAGCATGCGCGTCCCCCGGTGCGGTGAATGGTGGTCATGCTTGCTCCACGCGTTCGCGGTAGTACTCGTACAGGTCGAAGTGGTCGGGGCTGGCCTCGAACACGCGGATGCCCTCGCCATGCAGGTGCGACAGGGCGTCCGGCACGCGCGACTCGCCGCCCAGGTGCGCGATCGCGTACGGCGTGCGGGTGCTCACGCGCCGCACGAACGGCAGGCGTTCGAGCACGGCGGCCGCGCCGACCGGGTCGTCCACCCGGAAGCGGTACGCGGCCTGCCGAGCGCGCAGGTCCACGGTGTCCACCAGTCGCCCGCCGGTCAGGATGCCGACCGTGTGTGCGTACGTGGCGATCTCGCGCAGGTGGTGCGTGCTCAGGACGACCGCGCAGCCGCTCGTGGCGAGGCTGGTCACGATCCGGTGGATCAGCCCGATGCCGAGGGGATCCAGGCCGCTGGTGGGTTCGTCCAGGATCAGGACCTTCGGTTCGGCCAGCATGGCGCTCGCCACGCCCAGCCGCTGCCGCTGCCCCAGAGAGTACTCGCCGACTCGGCGGTCGGCCATGCGGGTCAGTTCCAGCAGGGCCAGCACCTCGCGGATGCGGTCGCGGCTGATGCGGCGCCCGCCCGGGGCCATCGCGGACAGGTTCGCGTGGATCTGCAGGTTCTGCGTGCCGGTGAACTGCGGGTAGAACTTCGCGGGGGCTTCCACGACGGCGCCCAGGTACGCGCGGGCCCGCTGGCCGTCGGTGTGCACGTCACGCCCCAGCAGCCGGACCTCGCCGTCCGAGGGGAAGGCGAGGCCGGTCATGGTGCGGATCAGGGTGGTCTTCCCGGCGCCGTTGGGGCCGGTCAGGGCGTATACCTCTCCGGGTTTCACGGTCAGGTGCACGTCCTCCAGGACGGCGTTCGAACCGTATGTCTTGTACAGCCCCCGGACCTCGATGGCCGGGACGGCTGGCGCGCCTTGCTTCGTCACCCGCACAGCGTACCCTACTGGCGATCATCCGGCTCTTACATTCCTCACCTGCAGGGGCGCGGGCACGGCTGGGGTGTGTCCCAGCCGTGCCCAGCGCGTTGAACCGGGTTCAGAATTTCTTGAACCGTGTCAGTTTGAAGGGCGTCTCGGGCGTGCCGCCCTGCAACTTGTCGAGCTGGCCCTGCGCGACGATCAGGTCCCCACCGACCGCGGCGAGGGTCGTGGGAAACCGCAGTCCCATCAGCGGTTCCTCGGCCACGACCTGCCCCGCCGTCCAGTCGGCGTTCAGGGTGACCTTCGTGATCACCTGCTCGGCGTTGCGCACCACGTACAGCGTCCGGCCGTCCAGCAGCAGGCCGTCCCCGCGGGTCAGGCCGCCCATGACGCGCCGCATGGCCTTCGTACGCAGGTCGATTCGCCACAGGTCACCCGTGTTCAGCTGCACCGCCAGCAGCGCCCGCCCGTCCGGGGTGGGCACGATCCCATTCAGGTTGATGCCCGGCGCGTACCGGATGGGCGTGCCGCTCAGGTCGAGCCACGCGCTCAGCTTCAGATCCGGCGTGACCCGGAAAATCACGGGGCGGCTGGAATCCGTGACATACACGTTCCCGTCCGGGGCGGGCGTCAGGTCATTGACGTACGCGTTCGGGGACTTCGGGGTGTTCAGGATCGCGACCGGGAAACCATCGGGGCGCAGGACACTGACCGTGCCGCTCGCGCCGCCCGCCGCCCACACGCGGCCCTGCGCGTCCACCTTCAGGCCCAGCGCAGACGCCCGGCCGTGCCCGCCCCCCTCGGCGAAGGTCGACACGGCCCCGCTGGCGAGGTTCACGGCGTAGATCGTGCCGCTAGCTGCGCTGCCCGTGTAGGCCACGCCCCGCGCTGCATCGACCGCCACACCTTCCGGGAAGGTCTGGGAGCCGGGCAGCGGGTAGTCACGGACACTGAAATTGTCCCGCGTGATCACGCCGCAGCGTTCCCGCGCGCCCGTCAGGCCCGCCGGGTCACTGCGGTAGTCGTCCGGCTGAGCGTGAATCACCAGCGAGCGGTTCAGGACACCGGTCATGCCGGTCAGACTGACCTTGGTGGTCACCACTGTCATGCGCCCGGTGCCGTCCGCACCGACCGTCAGCATGGGCAGATCCCCGCCGTGCCCGGCGTGGTTGTCCGCCTGCGGATCGTCGTGATTGCGGCTCATGCCAGGATCGAAGTGCCCGCCCGCCCCGCCGAACGCCACGACCGTGTTCGTCGCGGCGTCCACGCCGGGCGTGCAGCGCCCGTACTCATGGACGTGCATGCCGTGCTGGCCGGGCTTCAGGCCAGTCACATTCACCGTGATCCGCACGCCTGCCCCCTGCTGCTCGAGGGTAGCGGTGCCCAGCACCTGCCCGGCCGTGTCGCGCAGGGCCGCCGTGGCTTTCAGCGGTGTGGAGGCCGGGGCGGGCACCGGCTGGGTGGCCCCGCCCGCCAGTCCGGTTCCGGTCAGGGCCGCGCTGCCCAGCAGGGCCGCCGTGATCAGGGTGCGTTGGCCGGCATTCAGTCTGCCCGAGGTGAGTCGCATCTCAGTTCCCTCCCGTGTACAGCACGCGGTAGAGGACGCCGCTCTGGTCGTCCGTGAACAGCAGGCTGCCGTCGGTGTACGTGGCGACGCCCGCCACCCGGCCGAACTGCTTCCAGACTTCGCCGTCCTGGAAGACGAACCCGGTCACGAACGGCTCGATCCGCTCGGGGGTGTTCTGCGTGCCGAACACCACGCGGGCAATCTCGTAGCCGCTGGGCTCGGTGCGGTTCCACGAGCCGCGGTACGCGATGAACGCGTCGTTGCGGTACTCGGCCGGGAACTGCGTACCGGTGTAGTAGGTCATGGCGATGGCCGCCGCGTGCGCCGTGTAGTTCAGGACGCTGCCCTGCGTGCCCGCGCAGTACTCGGCTTTCGTGATCTTCCCGGGGATGTTGCCCACGTTCACGTACGGGTCGGGCTGCTTGTCGCCGTAGCAGAAGGGCCAGCCGTAGTTCTTCCCGCGCTGAATGACATTGATCTCCTCGGGGGGGATGTTGTCGCCGTGCCAGTCGCTGCCCTGATCCGCGCCGTACAGCACGCCACTGACCGGGTGCCAGCCGAAGCCGATGGTGTGCCGCAGCCCACGCGCGAAGATCTCGCGGGTCTTCCCGTCCGGGCTGATGCGCAGCATGGTGGCCTCCTCGGGGTTGGGTGTGGGCGCGTCATTGTTCGTCGAGCCGAAGCTGGCGTACAGGTAGCCGTCCGGGCCCCATTTCAGGCTGCGGGCGGGGTGCTGTCCGGCGTCCGGGAAGCCGTCGGCGAACACGCGCGGCACGCTCAGTCCGCCGTCACGGGCGATGTCCATCACCCAGATGGTCTTCTCGCCCACCACGTACAGTTTGCCGTCCCTGACATCCAGGCCGTGCGCCAGCTTCATGTTCTGCGCCACCTGCCGCCGCTCGGTCGCGCGGATCAGACCGTCCCGGTTGGTGTCCTTCAGGTACCACACGTCCCCCTGCGCGCGGCGCGACAGGTAGATGCCGCCGTCGGGCATGACGTGCAGCATGCGGGCGTTCCCCAGCCCGGTCGCCATGACCTTCAGCGTGAACCCGGCCGGCACCTTCAGGCGAGCGAGCTTGTCCGCCGTGAACTCCAGCGGCGTGGGTTCGTTGCGGGTGGCGGTGACGGTCACGGGCGGCTCGCCGGGCGCGATGGGTCGGGGGGTGGGTGGGGCCGTCTGTGCCAGGGCGCCAGCACTCAGCAGCGCGGCGAGGCCCAGCAGGTGAGTCAGGGTCTTCATGGGTGACCTCCGGAGGGTGAGGGTGGGGAGAGACGGCGCGCCCGGTCTCGTGAGAGGGCGTGCCGCAGAGAAGAGCGGGGTCAGGCTCAGCGCAGGCTGAGGGCGAAGTCGTTCATGGCGCGCGCCGCGGCGCTGGCCTTCTCGAAGGTCGCGGCGTGCCCCGCGCCGGGAATCAGCACCAGTCGGCTGCCCGGGGTGTTCATCTGCATCTTCATGGCGACCTCGGGCGGCGTCAGGTTGTCCTCCGCGCCGAACAGGTACAGGGTGGGCACCCGGATGGTCGGCAGGATGGGATTCGCGTCCGGGCGGTTGGCCAGGGCCGTCGCGCCGCCCACCGCGCCGTTCAGGCTGGCCTGCTTCACCAGGCTGCCCAGGTGCATGACCTGATTGGGCATCGTCATGCGGCTCTGGCCGGTCAGCATGCGCGGCATCAGGATGTCCACGAGGCTCGCCACGCCCTTCTCCTGCGCCTGCTGCCCGGTGCCCAGCCAGTTGACCTTCTCGGCCACGCCGCTGGGATCGGCGGTCGTGTCGATGAAGATCAGGCCCCTGAAGCGCTCGGGGGCCATCTTGTACATCTGGAACAGCGTCATGCCGCCCATGCTCATGCCGCCCGCCACCACTTGGTTCAGTTTCAGGGCGTCCATGACGCCCAGCACGGTGCTGGCGTAGTTCTCGATGCTGGCGTCCGCGTTCGGGGCGCGGCTCAGGCCGAAGCCGGGCAGGTCCACGGTGATCACGCGGAAGTTCCGGGCGAGCAGCGCGCGGTTGTTCTTGAACAGCTCGCCGCTCAGCGGGTACCCGTGGATCAGCAGCAGCGGCTGGCCACTGCCGGTCGCCTTGTAGAACACGGTCGAGCCGTTCACGGTCACGGTGCCGCGGTCGGGTACGGTCTGCCCCTGGGCACCCCCGGCGAGAGCAGCGGTGGCGAGGAAGGCAGTCAGGGTGGTCAGGGTACGTTTCATGGGGAAACCTCGTCGTGTGGCCGGGCCGTCCCCGGCCGCGCCGTGAGCGCACCTGTCAGGAACCGGCCGGCTTCGGTCGAACGACCCCACCATCCCAGACCCTGACCGCCCCCAAACGGGGGCCGTCCCACCTTGTGAAGCTCCCTTCAGGTTCGTCCCAAAGTCAGATCAGGAAGCCCCTCATGAGCCCGCGCCCCCGTCACTCCACAAACAGCGGCCACTCGCTGGGGCGGGTCGCCCCGACCTCCACCGCGCGGCGGTGCAGTTCCCGCACGGCCCGCTCACCCTCCTCGCCGACGTCCAGGCTGAAGGAGTTCACGTACAGGTCGATGTGCGCCTGCATCACCTCGTCCGACATCTCCAGCGCATGCTCGCGGATGTACGCGCGGGCCGCGTCCGGATGCGCGTACGCGTACTCCAGACTGGCCCGCACTGCCGCGTTCAGGCCGCGCTGCACGTCGTGCGGCAGGTCGCGGCGCACCAGGATCGCGCCCAGCGGCAGCGGCAGACCCGTCTCCTGTTCCCACCACGCGCCCAGATCCAGCAGTCGGCTCAGGCCGTACTCGTGGAAGGTGAAGCGCGACTCGTGGATGATCAGCCCCGCGTCAATGGGTTGCCCCGCGTGCTCGCCGCGCTGCACGGCAGGCATCACCTCGTCGTAGCGCATCCGCACCACGTTCACGGCCGGGAACACCAGCCGCAGCAGCAGTTCCGCCGTAGTCAGCGCCCCCGGCGACGCCACCGTGCGGCCGTTCAGATCCTGCACGTCCCCGCGCGTCACGACCAGCGGGCCCACGCCCCGTCCCAGCGCCCCGCCCGCGCGCAGCGCCACGTAGTCCTCCAGCACCTCGAAGTAAGCGCGGTAACTGATCTTCGTCATCGGCAGCCGCCCCGCCACCGCCCACTCGTTCAGGGTCTGCACGTCTTCGAGCACCTCCCGCACCGGCAGCGGCCCCTGCACCAGCCCCGCGTGCAGCGCGTGAAAGATGAACGTGTCGTTCGGGCAGAACGAGTACCCCAGGTTCAGCACCGCAGGCAGCTCGGCGGAGGACTCGGGGGACGAAACAGGGGAGAGGGCGTCCGTGCTCATGCCGCCCAGGGTACGCCCCACCCGCCCCGGCGCACCGCAACCCTCACCACCCCCACCTCTCAGCCGCCCGTCAGCTTCGGCCCGTACGCTGCCCCCATGACCCCCAGCGTCCGCCGCACCGTCCCCCGCGTCCTCCTGACCGGCCTGCTGGCCGCCGTGACCGGCGCGGCCCTCGCGGGTGGCGGCAGCGGCCCCCGGACCGGCGCGCCCACCACCGCCCCGTTCGGCTGCCGCGCCGGGTACGTCCGCCCCGACTTCCGCGCCCTGAACGCCCAGCTGACCCAGGCCCGCGCCCTGTGGGCCAGCCAGCGCCCCGCGAACTACACCTACGACGTGAACCAGATCGCCGCGCCCGTCCTGTTCCCCGGCACCCGCGTCACCATCCGCGGCGGCCGCGTGACCGGCGCGACCCTGGCCCCCGGACAGGAAGGCACTGTGAACCCCGCCCTGTCCGCCCGCACCATGGACGCCCGCTTCGACGAGATGGCCGCCACCCTGAACGCCCAGGCGAAAGCCCCCTGCCCCATCGTCCGGCAGACCTTCGACCCCACCTACGGCTACCCCACCCGCTTCGCGTCCGGCCTCGGCGACGAGGGCATCATGGACGGCTTCGGCGAGTGGAACATCAGCAACTTCACGGTGAACTGATAAGGACTCCGGTTGAAAGGTTTGCAAAAACTTTCAACCCGAGCGGATGCGACTCGTAGAGCTGCGCGGCAGAGCAGGAGAAAAACGGGTTCCGGACGTGGAGTGGGCAGATCGGTGGTGTTCCGATCTGTTCACGCAACAAACGGAATCCGTATGAGGGACCCCTCGGGCGGCTGAACCCCTCAGCTGGCTGCGCCGACAGCTCCCCTCGACTTGCGAAGCTCCGCAGGAGAGGGGAGCCTGGACAGCAGCACGTTTACCGGACGTCTTTCAGAGCGTCGCGGGCCGCCTGTGCGTCGCGGGCAATCTGGGCTTTCAGTTCGTCCAGGCCGCTGAATTTCTGCTCGCCGCGCAGGTGCGTGAAGAACTTGATCTGCAACTCCTGCCCGTACAGGTCGCCGCTGTAGTCGAACAGGTGGACCTCGAAGCGGCGGTCCTGACCGTTCACGGTCGGGCGGAAGCCGACGTTCGCCATGCCGTGCCAGCGCCCATGATCCCCGACGGCGACGACGGCGAATACGCCCAGCGGCAGCGCCTTGCCGTCCGGCACGCTGATGTTCGCGGTGGGCCAGCCGATGGTGCGCCCCAGCTGATCGCCCTGCACGACCACGCCCTGCGCGTCGTAGTGGCGGCCCAGCAGGCGGCGCGCGCCGTCCACGTCGCCGCTCTTGAGGTACTCGCGCACGCGGGTGCTCTTGATGTCCTCGCCGCTCAGGCCGTGAATCGGCACCACGACGACCTCCGGCGCGACCTCGCGCAGGTCTGCGGCGCTCCCGGCGCGGCCCCGCCCGAAGTGGAAGTCCTCGCCGACGACGATCGCGCGGGGGCGCAGCAGGCGCAGGTCATCCAGGAACGCCTCCTTCGGGCGGGACGCGAACTCCGGCGTGAACGACGCCGCGATGGTCTCGTCCACACCGTAGCGGGCCAGCAGGTCCAGTTTCTCCGGGAGGGTGGACAGGAACTCCACGCCCTGCGTCAGGACCCGCGTGGGCGGATCGAAGGTGTACACCACGCTGGGCACCCGGTGCTCGCGCGCCTTGGCCTTCAGCTGCGCGATCAGCGCCTGATGCCCCAGGTGCACCCCGTCGAACGACCCCACCGCGACCACCGTGGCGGTATCCGGGCGCTGGCCGGGCGACACGTACGTCTTCACGCGCCCCCCGGGCGGCCCGCGAGCAGGATCACGGCGTGCATGGCGGCCGCCACCGTGGACGCGCTGCCCACCAGCGACCCGTCCCGCAGCCCCGCCAGCACCTGCGCGGGCGGCAACCACAGCACCTCGATCCCCTCCTCGTCCTCGTCGTGCGGCAGCCTGCTCTCGCGGAGGTTCGTCGCCTCGAACACGTGCAGGAACTCGTCGCAGAAGCCCGGGCTGGCGTAGAAGCGCGTGATCAGCGTCACGTCGCCGTCCAGACCCGCCTCCTCCTGCAACTCGCGCCGCGCCGCCTGCTCGGGCGTCTCGCCGGGATCGATCAGCCCGGCCGGGGCCTCCACCGTGAACGCGCCCACCGCGCGCCGTTCCTGGCGGACCAGCAGCATCTCCCCGCGCGTGTTCAGGGCCAGCACCGCCACTGCGTCCGCGTGCCGCACCACCTCCCACTTGCCGCCTAAGAGTTCCAGGCGCACGATCCGCCCGTCATACACCACCCTCGTCTCACCCGTCGTCTCGCCGGTCATCTTCCGGCAACTGTAATGCACCCGCCCCCACACCCCCACGCGGTCATAGACTGCGCCCATGTTCACCCGCCCGGATCTGGAAGCGCGCGAGGCCGCCACGCTGGCCCCCTACGCCACCCTCAGCCGCGACCACGGCGGACGCGAACACGCAGAAGACGAAAGCGAGACCCGCACCGCCTTCCAGAAGGACCGCGACCGGGTGCTGCACACCACCGCCTTCCGCCGCCTGGAAGCCAAGACGCAGGTGTTCCTCTCGGCCGCCGGGGACCACTACCGCACCCGCCTGACCCACACCCTGGAAGTGCAGCAGGTCGCCCGCAGCGTCGCCCTGAGCCTCGGCCTGAACGAGACGCTCTCCGAGACCATCGCCCTCGCCCACGACCTCGGGCACCCCCCGTTCGGGCACGCCGGGGAACGCGTCCTGAACCAGCTCCTGGAAGGCGAGGGCGGCTTCAACCACAACCTCCAGGCGCGGCGCATCGTCACGCTGCTCGAACACCCCAAGGGCGAGTACCCGGGCCTGAACCTCACCCACGACACCCTGGACGGCCTGAACAAACACCACCGCGCGGGCCTGGGTCAACCCAGCCTGGAAGCGCAGCTCGTGGACGCCGCCGACGCCCTCGCTTACACCGCGCACGACCTCGACGACGGCCTGCGCAGCGGCCTCATCACCCCCCACCAGCTGACCGACCTGCCCCTGTGGGCCGAACTCACCCGCCGCGCCGGACTGCACGGGCACGACCTCAGCGAACAGGGCCGCCGCACCCTGCACCGCCACCTGCTCGGCTGGCTGATCCGCGACCTCACCCACGCCAGCCACGCCAGCATCACCGCCAGCGGCGTCACCACCCCCGCCGACGTCCGCGCGCAGCCCACCCGCCTCATCACCTACAGCCCCGACATGCGCGACCTGCTGCGCGACACCGGCACCTTCCTGCGCGAACACCTCTACCGCCACTGGCGCGTCGAGATGCAGGTCGAACAGGCCACCCAGGTCCTCCAGAGCCTGTACCACGCCCTGATGAACCGCCCCAGCATGCTCCCGCCCACCTACCGCGCCCTCGCCGCCAGCGAAGGCCAGCCGCGCGCCACCTGCGACTACCTCAGCGGCATGACCGACCGCTACGCGCTGGACACGCACGCTGGCATCACCCCCGGCGGCACCCCCGCCCTCTGGCCCCGCTGACCCACCCCGACCACAACAGGTGTTGACAGAGTGAAGACCCCCTGATACATTTATGCCCGCCTGCCCGAGAGGACAGCGCGAAGAACAACCGGTGCGCGGGTGTAGCTCAGCTGGTTAGAGCGCACGCCTGATAAGCGTGAGGTCCCCAGTTCAAGTCTGGGCATCCGCACCAAGAACAGAAACCCCGTCAGTGACGGGGTTTCCTCGTCTGTTATTGCGGGTTTTTGCTGCTTGAGCCGATTTTGACCCTACTTCTGAAATCAGTTTCCCGGAATTCAGGGTGCGTCAAGGCAAAAGTGCATCGTTCCAGATGAAGGTATTCTGGTGCGCTGTCAGGCTGATGAATTCCCCCAGTGAGTAAAGTTAGTTCCAGTGGTTATATTCGCTTGCGCGAGATTGCTCGTGGGAGTGTCATGTGGGCATGAATCGGAACGTGATCTGGGTCATTCTGGGTACGGCGTTAGTTATCGTGCTGGGCTTCAGTGGGTACTACTTTGCAGTCGCCGTTCCAGCAAGAGAACAGGCAAATCTGACGCTTCAACAGCAGAAGCTTGCCGCTCAGGTAGCAGCTCAGAAGGCTAAAGCTGCAGCTGAGCAAGCGGAGTTGCAGGCCAAGCAGAAGGAGTTGGAAATCGCGCAGCAAAAGGTTCAAGCTGAGCAGGATGCGAGGAATAAGCGCAGCGTTTACCTCGCAGCGTGTCAAGTCAAAGCTGAGAATGTTTACTGGAACTACATCAAGCTCAACGGTGAGCCCGTCGCCGGGCAACCAGGCGTGTACAACGCCCCGCAGTACACTTGGGATGAAGCGAAATCGCAAAAGCAAGACAAGCTCGACGAGTGCTTCCGCCTTGTGGATTCCGGTGTAAATCCAGATGACCTCGCTGGAACAGTTATACCCACCACTGTCCCGGACGCCAGTGAGATCTCCGCCCCCAGTGTTGGATCTGGGGAAGCCACGTCCGAGATTCAGGAATTCGTTCGACAGTACCTGTCTTCGGGTGAAAGTAGTGACGTGAATGAAGCTATTACCCTCTATGCCGCTGAAGTGAGTTACTTCGATCAGGGTGTTAAGCCTCGAAATTACGTCTACAAGGACAAAGTCGGATACTTTAAGCGTTGGCCTATGCGTTCTTATACTCTCGACTCGGAGGTAAGTACCATCTACGATACCGGCTCGACTCGGCAAGTCCGGTTCGACTACAAATACCGAGTTGAGAAGAGCGACAAGATCCTAGAAGGCCGCGCATACACAGTTTTGGACCTAGAACGTGGTGAGAACGGCCAGTACGTGATTACCGGCGAGCGTGGCAAGGTGTACTGAGCTATTTTCCTTTCCCTATGTGCTCACGATCTCGCCCAGCACCGTGCGGATCACGTCACTGATCGTCACGACGCCCAGCAGGTCCCCGTCCTCCGTGATGACTGGCAGGCCGTGCACGTCCAGGTCCAGCATGCGGGTCAGCGCGTCGCGCATGGGAACGCTCTCGGTGACGTACCCGGTGGGGGGGCGCATCAGGTCGGCGGCCGTGAGGCCACTCAGGAAGAACTGATCGGCCAGGACGGTGGGCCCGTGCGTGGCCCCGGCGCGGTCCACGGCGGCCGTGAGGTCCTTCTCGTGCAGCACGCCGCGCAGCTGGCTGCCCTGCACGACGGGCAGGACGTGCAGGCGCGTGACCTTCAGCGTGGCGGCGGCCTCACTGGCGGGCGTGCCGGGCGTGACGGTCACGACGCCCCTGGTCATGTGCTGCTCGACCGCACCCCAGTGCAGCCGCGCGGCGCGGCCCTCGGCGCGCAGGACGTCCGTCAGGGTCAGCATGCCGCGCAGGTCGCCGTTCTCGTCCACGACGGGCAGGCCGCCCACGCGCCGGTCCAGCATCAGGCGCAGCGCCGCCGTCAGGGCCGCGTCGGGCGTGACGGTCAGCACCGGGCGGCGCATGATGTCCCGCGCCCGCACGCGCCCCACGCGGTCCGTGAACGCCCACGGCGTCAGGCCCTCGCTCAGGGTGGGCAGCGCGCGGCGCACCTCGCCGTCCGTGACGATCCCGACCACGCGGCCGTCCTGCACGACCGGCAGGCGCTTGACGCGCAGTTCCTGCATGGTGACCACGGCGTCCGTCAGGGTGCTGTGGGGCGAGAGCGTGACCGCGCGGGCGTGCATGGCGTCCTTCACGAGCAGGGGGGTAGTCATGGTGAAACCTCCTGCCCACAGGGTCGGCGCCGCCCGTTACGGGGGCATTACGGGATACGGGTTCAGCCCGCCGGGGCGCTTGGGCGCGTCCGGCGGGCTGAGGTCTGGGGCTCAGAGGAGGCTGAGTTCGCTGCCCTCGCCGAGGTGCGCGAGGTGTTCGGGCAGGGTGCCGGGGCGGTCCATGACGATCTGCTCGGCCTTGTAGGAGCTGCGGACGAGGGGGCCGCTGACGACTTCCAGGAAGCCGAGGCTCATGGCTTCCTCGCGGATCTCGTCGAATTCGGCGGGGGAGACGTAGCGCTGCACGGGCAGGTGGTGCATGGTGGGGCGCAGGTACTGCCCGAAGGTGAGGACGTCCACGCCGGCGGCGCGGCAGTCGCGCATGGTTTCGCGGAGTTCCTCGCGGGTTTCGCCCAGGCCGAGCATGATGCTGGTCTTGGTGATGACGTCGGGGCGGGCCTGCTTGGCGTGCGCGAGGACTTTCAGGGTCTGGTCGTAGTCGGCGCGGATGTCGCGGACGGGGTGGGTGAGGCGGCGGACCGTTTCGAGGTTCTGCGCGTAGGTGTCCACGCCGCTGTCGAGCACCAGGTCGACGCAGTGGGTGTTCCCGCCGAAGTCGGGGGTGAGGGCCTCGACGCGCGTTTCGGGGTTGAGTTTCTTGATGGCCTGGACGGTCTTGGCGAAGTGGTACGCGCCGCCGTCCGGCAGGTCGTCGCGGTCCACGCTGGTCAGCACGACGTACTTCAGGCCCATGAGCTGGACGCTCTCGGCGACGCCCTGGGGTTCGTCGAGGTCGAGTTTGCCCATGGGGTTGCCGGTGTCCACGGCGCAGAAGCGGCAGGCGCGGGTGCAGATGTGGCCCATGAGCATGAAGGTGGCGGTGCCGCGGCTCCAGCACTCGCCGATGTTGGGGCACATGGCTTCCTCGCACACGGTGTGCAGGCGGTGTTCCTTGACGATCTTGCGGACTTCCGTGAAGACCTGCCCGGTGGGGATGGTGACTTTCAGCCACTCGGGTTTCTTGTCGCGGACCGGGACGCTGTCCTTGCGGTAGATGCCGTTCTTGATGAACTTGGGTTCCTTGGTCTCTTGGGTCATGGGTTCAGCTCCCGGCTGCCGTGGGGGTGGGCAGCGTCCAGTCGTACTGGGCGAAGGTGGTGTGGAAGGCGCGCGTCAGGGCGTCTTTGGCCTCTGTCATGCTGGCCGCTGTGTTCAGGCCGCGCAGGTCGTACTCGCGCTGCACGCTGGTCATGTGCGTCTGCGTCAGGCCGCACGGGACGATCAGGTCGAAGTGCTGCAGGTTCGCGTTCACGTTCAGGGCTAGGCCGTGCAGGGCGACGTTGCGCTGCACGGCGACGCCGAACGACGCGATCTTCTGATCGTACGTCAGGCCGTTCACGTCCCGCGCGGTGACGTACACACCCGCGTAGCCGGGGTTGGGGCGGGCGTCCTCCAGGCCCAGGTCGTGCAGGGCGCGGATCGTCGCCTGTTCGAGCAGGCGCAGGAAGTCCGCGACCCGGCGGCCGACGGGGAAGATGGCGTACGCGACGAGCTGGCCGGGGCCGTGGTACGTGACGTCCCCGCCGCGTTCGACCTCCAGCACCTCGATGCCCTGCGTGTGCAGGTAGTCGCGGGTGACGATGATGTTGGTGCCCTCGCGCGCCTTGCGGCCCAGCGTGAGGACGGGCGGGTGTTCCACGAGCAGGAGGGTGGGCGGGGCGTCCCCGGCGGCCACCTGCGCGTGCAGGGTTTTCTGGAGGTCCCAGGCGTCCCGGTACGGCGTCACGCCGAGATCCCGGACGGCGAAGGGGGAGGCGGTCATGCGGCGATTGTACGTCCGCGCCGGGGCCTTTTAACGTGCCCTGGGCGGGAGTCTGCGCCGTATTGACCACGCCGCGTGGTGAATGCCGCGCCCCGCGCTGGTCGAGCCCGTCCGTACGGCCCGGACGCCCTGGGTGGGGGGCTGCGCCATCTGGCTCAGGGCAGACGCCGCGCCGCGCCCTAGGGTGGGGCATGGAACTGCTGCCCCCCGACGAACGGTTCAAGACGAGCTTCCTGGACGCCGTGCGCGAGGCGCAGGCCACCGGCAGCGGCCTGGGCGACACCCTCAGCTTCGACGTGACCGACATGGAACGCGACTTCCCGGCCTTCCTGACCCACCTGCGCCGCTTCGAGCCCGGCCACACCCTCCCCGAGGGCTTCGTGCACTCCGAGTACCTGTGGCTCGTGGACGGGAGCACGTACCTGGGCCGCGCCAGCATCCGCCACACCCTGAACGCCCGCCTGCGCGAATTCGGCGGTCACATCGGCTACGAGGTCCGCCCCGGCGCCCGCCGCCAGGGACACGCCACCCGCATCCTCGCCGGATCGCTGCGCCGCGCCCGGCAGCTGGGCATCGAATCGGCCCTCGTGACCTGCGACGCGGACAACACCGGCTCGCGCCGCACCATCGAGAAGAACGGCGGCGTTCTCGAAGGCCAGTTCGTGGTGCCGGACCACCCCAGACCCATCCTGCGGTTCTGGGTGCCCACGCCCACCTGACGGTGGTGTCCGGTTCCGCCCGCTGCCTTTCCCAGGTGCTCGCTCTCCACCCGCTGCTGTGAGGACCGACAGCAGACCGGGGAGAGCCAGGCGGCCCTCCCCGGGTCACGCCTCCCGTCAGCCGTTGCGGAGCTCCCCGGCCTTCTCCTCCATGAGGTGCGCGAGGTCCTCCAGCGCCTGCGCCTGCTGCGCGGGGGCCGCACCCGTCTCGGTGAGTTTCTCCGCGACCGCCTCGCCGATGCGGGTCAGGGCATCCACCTGCTGCGGCGCGGCCTCGTCCAGTTCCGCCAGTCGCCCGACGAGCTGCTCGCCCGCGTCGCCCAGCACCTGCGCCTCCTGCTCGGCACTCAGGCGGCCCAGGGTCGCCACGCGCCCCTGGTACTCGGCACTGACCCGCTCGAGCTGCGCCACCTGTTCCAGCGTGTCGGCCTGCACCTGCGCGGCCTGCATCAGGGTGCCCAGCGCCTGCACCTGCTCGCGCACGCGCGCGTGAATGCCTTCCAGCCGGCGGACATTCACCTCACTGACCGGCGTGCGGGCCACCTCGTCCAGGGCCGTGCAGACCAGCTCGTCCAGCGCGCGGGCCGCCGTGATCTGCGCCTCGCCGCTCTCCAGGATATGCCGCAGCGCCTCCTCCTGCGCCGAGCGGGCCTCGCCGCCCGCCCCGAACGGCAGGGCGCGCAGCTGCTCGGTCGTGACCTGCACCACCTCACGCAGCGCGTCGGTGGCGGCCAGCCCCTCGTGCCCGGCGCGGATGATCGACTCGAGCGCACTCGTCTGCGCCCACCCGGCCGCCCCGACGTGCTCACGCGCGCGGACCTCCGCCACGCGGCGGCGCTGCTTCAGGGACGCTTCGCGCACCTGCGCGACCTGCTGGGAGGCATCTTCGACGGCAGTCATGACCCCCAGACTGCCGCGCCCGCCCGGGTCGTGAACGTGACCGGCGCCGCACTTGCCCCCGGCGGGGGCGGCCCGTATACTTCTACAGTTCGGTCGTCTGCCCAGGCGACCAGTTCATCAGGAGCACGAACGTCTCTGCCCGCAGACAGCGGGACGGTGGGACGGTCCGCTGCCCGAAGGAGCAAACCATGCAGCACGCAATCAAAGTGAACCGTGGCGCCATCCTGCGCGCCGTCGAGCAGCCCCACCTGAAGGCCGACCTGCCCGAATTCCGCCCCGGCGACACCGTCCGCGTGGAAACGAAGGTCGTCGAAGGCAACCGCACCCGCAACCAGGCCTTCGAGGGCGTCGTGATCGCCATCAACGGCGCGGGCAGCCGCAAGAGCTTCACCGTCCGCAAGATTTCTTTCGGTGAAGGCGTGGAGCGCGTGTTCCCCTTCAACAGCCCCCTGGTTGCCAAGATCGCCGTGCTGGAGCGCGGCAAGGTCCGCCGCGCCAAGCTGTACTACCTGCGCGAACTGCGCGGCAAGGCTGCCCGCATCAAGAGCGACCGCAGCCGCGTGATGAAGGACGCCGCCGCCAAGGCCGCCGCCAGCAGCAAGAGCGAGGAGTAATACGGACTCCGGTTGAAAGGTTTGCAAAATCTTTCAACCCGAGCGGAGCGAGCAGGAGAGAAACGGGTTCCGGGCGTGGAGTTGGCAGATCGGTGATCTTCCGATCTGTTAACGGAACAAACGGAATCCGTATAACCCCCCGCCCGAGCGCGCCGCCCCCAGTCCCGGGGCGGCGCGCTTCTTGCACTCAGATGAGCCCCCGCACCCCCTGCCGGGCCGCTACCGTGCGGGTATGCCCCCGACCGACGTCACGCCCGGCGCGCTGCTCGCCCTGGACCTGGACGGCACCCTCATCGGCCCGCGGGGTGAGGTGCCCCCCGACCTGGGCGGCGAACTGCGCGCCTGGGCCCGCGCGGGCGCGCATCTGGCCCTGCTGACCGCGCGGGGCCGCGTGCCCCCAGAGGTGCGCGACTGGCCGCTGCACACCGTCACCCGCTGCTACGGCGCCTGGGCGGAGCAGGCCGGGCAGCCGCTGTGGTCGTGGCCCCTGCCGGACGCGACGGTCCGCGCTGCCACCGAGGCCATTCCACTGGCCGACCGGCAGGTGGGGAAGCCCCTGCTCGTCACGGCCGACCCGAACGGGATCGTGCGCGGTCCCCACCCGGCATTCGAGTCGTCCTGGCCGCAGGCGCGCGGGGTGCTGAAGATCGTGCGGGGCGACACGCCCGCCCGGCTGGACGCCCTGGCGCAGGAGTGGTCGGCGCTGGACGGTACCGAACTGGGCGACACCGAGCTGGGCGGCACCGAACTGATCCGCGAACGGGACACCAGGCTGGTGCTGATCCGCCGGGGGGCGGGCAAGGGCGCGGCGCTGCGTGAGCTGACCGCGCGGCTCGGCGTGCCCCGGTCACGCGTGGTGGCCGCCGGGGACGGCCCGGCGGACGCCGCGATGCTCCCCCACGCGGGCACGTTCATCCGCGTGGCCACGCACCCGGCCCTGAGCGGCGCCAGCGTCGGCGTGGCGGGCCCGCACGACCTGCCCGGCGTCCTGGCCCGCCTGCGCGCGGCCCTGTGGGCCCACGACCGGCACGGGGACCCGCGCCCCACCGGGCACGACCTGCGCCTCCCCTGAACCGGGATTCAAGTGATGCCACATCATCGGGAGTCGCCCGGTGGCCCCCCACACGGGGAGAGGGATCAACGGAACGTGTTCAGGCCGGCTGCAAGTCGAGTTCGTTCCGTATGACCCGCACCCCCCCGATCCGGCCCGGTCTGCCGGGGGGGAACGGGGGTGGATCTTCACGCTCCGGGGGGCGGCGCCGCACCTGCGCCCCGCCACGCGCACGCACTTCCTACAGTGACCACACGGGGCGTTCCGGTCCCTGCCCGTCCCACCTGCCCGCTGCCCTGGGCCGGACCTCCCCCTCAGCCCGCCCCACTGGAGGACCCTCCCTTGCCTCACGTCACGCCCGCGTCACCCCGCCCCGGGCCCGCGCGCCTGCTCGCGGCCGCCGCGCCGCTGCGCCGCACGGGCTTCCTGCCCCCCCGCGCGCCGGTCCTGACCCTTCCCGGTCCGTTCCAGGCCGTGCCTGACCTGATTCCCGCCCTGGCCGGCGCCTACGGGGCGGGCGGCGTGCGTCCCCTGATCCGCGAGGCCTCGGCCGCCTGGCCCGCGGACCTGACCCGGCAGGCCGACGCCCTGACCCCGGACGAACAGGACGCGCTGCTGTCGGCCGCCGCGATCCTGATGCACCTGTACCGCTGGGACGCCGTGCCCGTCCACCCGGACCGGTTCCACGAGGTGCCGGCCTTTCCCCGCGCGCTGGACGGCCTGTTCCGGCACCTGAGTGCCGCGCGGGGCCTGCCGCCCTGCGGGGGGCTGTACACCCTGAAATACCTCAACTGGCGCAGCCCGGACGCAGCGCCCGGCGCGGCGTACGACGCGGCGACCCTGCACGCCGGGAACGTCCGGATCGCCCACGCCTGGCAGTCGGGCGAGGCGGGCGAGCAGCTGGACCTGTGGATCCAGACCTTCGTGCTGGCCGAGGCGCGCGGTCAGGCGGTCCTGGTGGCCGGTCTGGACGCCGTGCAGGCCGCGCACGAGCACGACCGGGACGCACTGGCGGGTGCGCTGGCGGCCCTGCACCACGCGATCCGCGCCGTGGCGCGCGAGATCAACGTCTTCACGCGCTTCCACGTGATCCGCACCGACCTGTGGCGCGTGCTGACCCAGCCCACCTTCGGGTGGGGCCTGACCGAACGCGGCACCCTGCTCGAGGGCGCCAGCGGCCTGCAACTGGGCGCCACGCAGTTCGCGGACCTGACGCTGGGCGTGCCGTTCAGCGGCCCGCTGGGCGCGGCGCTCCTCGCGTCCCGCGCGTACCTGCCGCCCGAACAGCGCGCCCTGCTGAGCGCCTGGGACGCCCACCACGGCGACGTGCGCGCCGCCGTGCAGGCCTGGGGGGACAGCCGCGCGCGCGACCTGTATGGCGCCTGCGTGCAGGACATGGAACGCTGGTGCGTCAGCCACCGCGAGCGAGGCGCGGCGTACCTGCGCGGCGACGGCCGTTCACACGTGATGGCCTCCACCGGCACGCAGTTCGAGGCGGGCGTGCCGCACGATCAGGCCTTCCGGGACCTGATGACCACCCGCGTGGACGACACCCGCTCCCGGCGCCTCGCCCCGGACGGCGACTGATACGGGATTAAATTGACTTGCTTGCACCGTAATCGTGTTCCATTTTCCCCTCTCCGCTGGTGGGAGAGGGAGGGAGGCGCGAAGCGACGGAAGGGTGAGGGGGCCACCGGGCGACTCCGAATGATGTGGAATCTCTTGAATCCCGTATGACCCGGACGACGTGGGCCGGGTCAGGTCACGACGCAGAGGTCGGCCTGCGGGTGTCCCCCACGGGCCGACCCCTTCCGGCAGCGTCAGTTGCTGTTGCCGCTGCCGTCCGGTGAGGGCGCGATCAGGGGGGAAGAGGTGGCGTCCGGGGCGGGGGCCTCGCCCTGGCCCAGCAGGGCGCGCAGTTCCTCGATCACGGCGCGTTCCTTGTCGTTCACCTGCTCGCCGCCGATCCCCAGGAAGCCGCCTTCCTTCGCGGCGCCCGCGGTGCGTTCGGCCACGTTGATCAGCATGGCGCGGTACGCGGCGGCGTCCTCGGGGCTGGCCTTCGCGGAGACCAGCCACGCGGCCTGACGCACGCCCTGGAGGCTCTGCTCGCGGGCCTCTTCCATGTTCCGGGCGCGTTCCTGGTGCGGCATGGCCTGCGGGTCGGGGGCGGTGCCCAGCAGGTCGGCCGCCATGGCCTCCAGCAGCGGCGTGCGGCTCTGCGCGCTGACGCTCTCGCGTACCGCCTGCCCGATGGCCTGCGCCTCGGCGACCAGTCCGGTCAGGCCGCTGGGACTGGCGGCGACGACCGCCGCGCCCGCCCGGCCGGGGCCGGTCATGACCTTGAACCACTCGTCTGCCGTGAAGTTGTCCTTGATACCCATGCCTTCAGGGTACGGGCCGGGCGGCGGGGCCGTGTTCGGCGTTCATTCACGCTTGGGCAGGCCGCTCAGGTCGAAGCGGACCTGCTCGGTGTCCTCCCGGACGCTCACCGGGTCGGCCTCCAGTCCGTGCGAGCCGAACATGCCCCCGGCGGCGCCGCTGGCCCCCAGCGGATCATGGGTGCGCTCGTCCCGGGGCACGAGGGGTTTCATGCGCAGGGCCAGCACGATCAGGGCGGTGGGCAGCACGATAAAGAGCAGGAACGCGATCATGGGTGGGCCTCCGGCGCGCGTCGGGGTGGGGAGGGGCGCCCGAGCATCCTGGCACGTTCAGGCGTCGCTGGGGGGCAGCGTCCAGCCGATCCGGTCCGCCCACTCCTGCGCCCCGGCGACGATCAGGTCCATCACGGGGTCCTTCACGGCGTAGTAGGCGTCCACGTCGCGTGGGTGAAGGCGTGCCAGCTGGGTCTTCACCTCGCCGTACGCGGCGGCGGCCGCCGGGGCGGCGCGCAGGAAGTCGCGCATCAGCAGCGGGTAGCGGTGGTTGAAGCGGCCCACCTCTCGCACGTGCACGTGCACCTGTCCGGCGCGGCTGGCGTACGCCTTGCGCAGCTCGGCGGGGTCCAGGGTCAGCCCGGGCGGGAGGTGATCCGTGGTGACGGCGGGGCGCGGTTCGTAGCCCAGGGCCGCCAGGATGGCCAGCACGGCGGGCGCCGCGTTCAGGTCACCCAGGCCGATCTGGAGGTCGGTCACGTCCTTGGCGCGCAGGCCGGGGACGGCGGTCGAGCCGATGTGGTGCAGCGCCGCGCCGGGCGGCAGGTGGGGGCGGAGGGCGGCCGCCAGGGCATGGAAACGTGCCGCCCAGTCTGGACCGGGCGGCACGATGGTGATGACTGTGGACATGTTTCAGAAGGTACCGGCCCGGGGTAGGGCCGGGGTCAGCAGGGCGAGGTCGGGGCGGTGGGGAGGTCCGGTGTGGTGGGGGCGGGGGCGGCCAGGTGGGACTTGGCCCAGCCGTCGATGGCGTCGATGACGCTCTGGAGTTCCAGGCCAGCCGGGGTGAGGCTGTAGACGCTGCGGGCGAGTTTGCCGTGGCTGTCCTCGGTGCGTTTGGTGATCAGCGTCAGGGTCTCGAGGTGCTCCAGCCGCTGCGTGAGGGTGGCGCTGTTGCAGCCGCCGACGGCGCGGGCGAGTTCGTTAAACCCTTTCTCACCGTTCAGCAGGGCGCGGACGATGTGCAGCACCCATTTCTCCTGCAACACCCCGATGGCCCGGTAGACCGGGCAGAAACCAGTGTGTTCAGTGCTCATGCCCAGAGTCTACACGGCATGACTGACCAGATCATGACGAAAGACACACCGCTTGACTTTTCAAAGTACTGGGGATAACCTCTTGCCATGACCGCGACGACCCCCAAAGTGCTCGACATCAAGGAAGCCATCGAAACCCGCCGCAGCATCCGCAAGTACGTCCAGGAACCCATGAACCAGGACGACCTGCACGAGATCCTGCGCCTCGCCAGCCTGGCCCCCAGCGCCTGGAACGCCCAGACGTGGCGCTTCGCCGTCGTGCAGGACGCCGCCATCAAGCAGCAGATCCAGGACGCCGCCTACGGTCAGGGCCAGATCACGAACGCCCCCGCCGTCATCGTCGTCTACAGCGACATGGAAGACACCCTGGCCACCGTCGAGGAAACCGCGCACCCCGGCATGGGCGAAGCGGGCCGCACCGGCCAGCGCAACACCTTCGACGGCGTGTTCGGCGCCCAGCCCGTCGCCCAGCGCGGCCAGTGGGGCCTGAGCCAGGCGAACATCGCCTTCGGCTTCCTGATGCTCGCCGCCCGCGGCCTCGGCTACGACACCGTGCCCATGCTCGGCTTCGACCCCGCCAAGGTCAAGGAAATCCTCGGCCTGCCCGAGCACGTCCAGTTCGCCGGCCTGCTGCCCGTCGGCAAGCGCGCCGAAGACGGCTTCCCGCACCACCGCCACAGCGTCGAACGCATCACCAAGTTCTACTGATCCGCCTCCCGGTGTCGGGCCCGCGCGCGCGGGCACACCGGACCCCAGACCGCCCCCACCGGGGCGGTTTTTTCACATTCCCCCTGTCCCCCCACCGGTACTGCACCCGGCACGCCGTGCGGGCTGATATTCCACAGACACGCAAAGCCCTACACTGTGGAGCGCATGAAAAACAACCTCCTCCTGATCGGCGCGGCGCTGACCCTCAGCAGCTGCTCCATGATCCTGGGCCCCTCCACCGTCGACGTCACCGTCATCGGCGTCAACGACTTCCACGGCAACCTGCTGCCCACCAGCTTCCGCGTGCCCGACCCCGCCGACCGCACCAAGACCCTGACCGTCCAGGCCGGCGGCGTCGAGGCCATCGGCGGCGTCCTGGCCGACGCCCGCAAGGCCAACCCCAACACCGTCTTCGTCGGCGTGGGAGACATGACCGGCGCCAGCCCCCTGATCAGCGCCCTGCTGCGCGACGAACCCACCATCGCCGCCCTGAACGGCCTGGGCATGGCCGTGAACGTCGTCGGGAACCACGAATTCGACAACGGCATCTCCGAACTCATGCGCTACCAGAAAGGCGGCTGCGACAGCAACGCCCCCGAACGCGCCTGCAAATTCAACAACACCTTCGAAGGCGCCAAGTACCAGTACATCGCCGCGAACGTCCTGGACGCTGCGACCGGCAAGCCCGTCTTCCCCGCGTACAAGATCGTGCAGGTCGGCAAGGCCAGGATCGCCTTCGTCGGCGCGGTCCTCAAGGACACCCCCACCGTCGTCACGCCCAGCGGCGTCGCCGGCCTGACCTTCGCGGACGAGGTCGCCAGCGTCAACGCCGTCATGCCCGAAATCAAGCGCCAGCGTCCCGACGCGGTCATCGCCCTGATCCACCAGGGCGGCGCGAGCAAGGACAGCTTCGACGTCGTGGACTGCAAGACCCTCAGCGGCGACATCGTCAAGATCGCCCAGGGCCTCGACGCGGGCATCGGCGCGATCATGACCGGCCACACCCACCGCGGCTACAACTGCGTCGTGCCCGACCCGGCCGGCAAACCCCGCACCGTCATCCAGGGCGACTCGTACGGGCACCTGCTGCAGCGCCTCGACCTGCAGGTCGACACCCGCCTGCACAAACTCCTGAGCGTCAAGGCCAGCAACGTCGTCGTGGACGCCGCCAAGCAGGCCAAGGACCCCGCCATGACCGCCATCGTCACCCAGGCCAAGGGCCTCACCGACACCCTCAGCAAGCAGGTTGTCGCCACCCTGGGCGTCGAGCAGATCACCCGCACTGTGAACGCGGCCGGTGAAAGCCAGCTGGGCGACGTCATCGCCGACAGCCAGCTCGCCGCCGCCGCGCCCGCCGACAAGGGCGGCGCCGTGATCGCCTTCATGAACCCAGGCGGCATCCGCGCCGACCTGCCTGTGAACGTCCCCAACGCCAGCAAGCAGGTCACCTACGGCGACGTGTTCACCGTGCAGCCCTTCGGGAACGTCATGATGGTCGTCACCCTGACCGGCGCGCAGATCAAGGCCGCGCTGGAGCAGCAGTTCGACAACCCCGCCGCCGGACAGAACCGCATCCTGCAGGTCAGCCGGGGCTTCACGTACACCTGGGACAACGCCAAACCCAAGGGCGAGAAGGTCAGCGACGTCAAACTGAACGGCCAGCCCCTCGACCCGAATGCCAAGTACCGCGTGACCATGAACAACTTCCTCGCCGACGGCGGCGACGGCTTCACCGTGTTCGCACAGGGCACCGACCGCCTGGGCGGCGCCGTGGACCTGGACGCCTTCCAGAACTACCTCAAATCCACCACCGTCACGCCCGAACCCGCCACCCGCATCACCCGCCTGAACTGACCTGACAGCGGTTGGAAGTGGAATTGAAGGGCCAACACCACGCCCTTCAATTCCACTTCCAACCGCTGCCGTTGTCAGGTGCTCGCTCCGCTCGTTCAGGAGTATCGAAGGTTCCCTTCAATACTCCTGAATTCTGCTGTGAGACAGACGAGAGGCCGCGCGGACGCGGCCTCTTTCGCATTCCCGCCGGCTCACGCCTCCTGCACCCCGCCGCCCCCGACACGCCACTCGCGCGTGGCGACCCGTTCCACCAGCCGCCGGTCGTGACTGGCGAGCAGCACGGTGCCCGTGAAGTCCAGCAGCAGCGCCTCCAGCGCCTCGATGGCCCGCACGTCCAGGTGGTTGGTGGGTTCGTCGAGCAGCAGCACCTGTGAGCGCGTGACCCGCAGCCGCGCGAGGCTCAGGCGGGTGCGCTGCCCCCCGGACAGGCCCGAGAGCGGGAAGGCCGGGCCGCCCGGCACCTCCAGCGCCGCCGCGACCTCGTGCAGCTGGTGCGGCGTCAGCAGCGGGTTGGCGTCCAGCAGCGCGTCCCCCACGGTGCCCAGCCCGAGCAGTTCCTCGCCGTGCTGCCCGATCAGGCTGACGGTCAGACCCGCGCCCCACGTCACGGCGCCCGCGTGCGGCACCTCGTCCAGCAGGGCGCGCAGCAGCGTGCTCTTGCCGCCCCCGTTCGGGCCGGTCAGGGCCACCCGGTCGCCCCGGCGGACGTGCAGGGTCACGCCGGACAGCACCACCCCGGAGCCACGCGTCACGCCCAGATCCCGGACGGTCAGCACCTCCAGCGGCCCCGGCGGCACGGGCGGCATCGTCAGCCGCAGCGTCCGCGCGTCCCGGAACGGCTTGTCCGGCGCCCCGGTGTCCATCCGCTCGATCTGCCGCTCCATGGCCCGCGCGCGGTTCGAGAACAGCACCTGCGCCCGCCCCGCCTTGTGCGTGGACAGGAACTTGTCGTTGTCCCGCGCCCGCGAGCGGTTCTCCTCGACGCTGCCCCTGCTGTTCAGGCGGCGCCGCTCCTCGTCCAGCGCGGCGCGCTTGCGGCGGTACGCCTCGAAATCACGGGCCTGCGCCTCGCGCAGCGTGGCCTTCAGGGCCATCGCCGCAGAGTAATTCCCGGGGTACACGCTCACAGCGGTTTTCAGGGGTGTTGAGGGGCTCCCTCAGCATCCCTGAAACGAGCAGAGCGAGTACCCGCATACAACAGCGGTTGGAAGTGGAATTGAAGGGCGTGCTGTTGGCCCTTCAATGGAACTGGAAACCGCTGTCAGCGTGCCGCGTTCCAGTTCCGCCACGCCGGTCGCCACCTCGTCCAGAAACGCCCGGTCGTGGCTGGCCAGCACGAACGCCGCGTCCGACGCCCGGATCCAGTCCCGCAGCCACGCCGCGCCCCCTGCGTCCAGATGGTTGGTCGGTTCGTCCAGCAGGTACACATCCGCCGGGGCCAGCAGCAGCGCCGCCAGCAGCACCCGCCGCGCCTGCCCACCCGACAGCCGGTCCGCGCGCGCTCCGGCGTCCAGTCCCAGCCCGGCCAGCACCGCCGCCGCGCGGCCCGCGAAGTCGTACCCGCCCGAGAGCCGGTAGGCTTCCTCGGCGCCCGCGAAGGCCAGCAGCGCCGCCTCCGACCCGTCCGAGAGCGCCGCCGAGGCCGCCTCGAACGCCACCTGGGCCGCGGCCAGTGCCGGGGGCGTCACGGCCTCCAGCACCGATCCACCCATTACCTGAGCCTGCGCCAGCAGCGCCACGCGGCCCGAGCGCGTCACCACGCCCGCATCCGGCGCGTCCAGCCCCGCCAGCACGCGCAGCAGCGTGCTCTTGCCGCTGCCATTCTCGCCGACCAGCGCCAGCCGTTCCCCGGCCCCCACGGTCAGCTCCACACCCGAAAACACCATACGGTCCGCGAACGACCGCGCCACACCACTTGCCATCAGCATCAATTCATCCCCCTGACGGGACAGGCCCGCCCGCACGCGGCAGGCGGCAACTCGGCACACGGCAGTCAGGGGTTACAGACGCAAGGCAGGAAAGTCCTTTGAATGAGCGGAGGGCCGGAACAACCGGGTCAGCCCGGCGATCAAGACAGACCGTACCACCTGCCGCGCGGGGAACACATGCGCCGGATGGCGGAGGGATCCCTCAGCTCTCGGCAGGCACGTCCGGGAAGCTGCTGAGGGGGAAGGTGTCCACGTTCGCGCTGCGCTGCTGCACCAGCACTCCGCCGTCCACGACCACGAACTGACCCGTCACGTACGCCGCGTCGTCCGACGTGAGGAACGCCGCCGCGCCCGTCATGTCCTCGGCGGTGCCGTAGCGGCCCAGCGGCACGGTCTTCTCCCGCTGCGCCAGATCCTCGCCGCTCAGGCCGTACGTGTTGATGAAGCCCGGCGTGATCCCGTTCACGCGCACCCCGTACGGCGCCATGTCCAGCGCCAGCGCCCGCGTGAACGCCTCCACGCCGCCCTTCGCCGCGTCGTACGACGTGAAGCCCCGGTGCGAGCGGGTCGCGCCGCCACTCGACACGTTCAGGATCACGCCGCGCCGCCGCGCCGCCATGCCCCGCGCCGCCCGGTGACTGCACAGGAACACGCTCTTGAGGTTCACGCGCAGGAACAGGTCCCACCACGCCTCGTCCGCGTCCAGGAAGTGCCGCTGGTCACTCGTCAGGGCCGCGTTGTTCACGAGCACGTCCACTGGCCCGAGATGAGCCTCGGTCGCCGCGAAGATCGCCTCCACGCCCTCCTGCACGCTCACGTCCCCCGGCACGCTCAATGCCCGCGCGCCCGCCCCCGTCAGGGCGCCCACGACCGCCTGCGCCGCCGCCGCGGTCACGTCGTTCACCGCGACGCGCGCCCCCTCTGCGGCATACCGGTGCGCCAGCGCCGCGCCGATCCCACCCCCCGCCCCCGTGATGAGCACCGTCTTTCCCGTGAACCGCTGCAAAGTCGTCATGACGCACAGGGTACGGCAGGGGAGAGGATTCGGCTCAGGACGTCCGGTCGGATGGGTCGGGCAGGTCAGCCAGAGTGACTCCCTCAGCGTGCAGGAGTTGCGCGATGCACTCCCGGATGCCGAACAGGTCGTGGTAGGTGACAGGAGGAACGGGAAGTGGTGGTGGAGCCTCGGTCGCCGCTTCCCAGCCCAGGTCGCCAACCCGGCGGGCGTGTCTGTTGAAGATCGGGCTGCCGATGGGGAGCGCTCGCTGGAACCACCAGGGTTCCCGTCCTTCCATGATCCCGATCTGGCCCAGCCCAATGACGCTGTCATCCGGTGAGGTCAGCAGGCGATCCACGAAAGTGAACGTCGCATGCAGGGCCGCGTTTCTGCCATGAGAGATAGGCAGTCGGAGAAGCAGTTCGATGTATGGCGCGAACAGCCCTTCAACCAGAAAATACAGGCCGGGAATACCGTTTTCGCTGAACACTTCGTCTGCGGCCAGTTGATCGTAGGCGGGTTGCAGGTGCGGGAAGGCGGCCTGCCACTGCTCGCGCACGTTCAGGGTCGTCAGCGCCTCAGGTGCAGCCATACCTGCCCTCACTCCCGCCTGCGCAGCGCCAGTGCCGCCAGGAAGATGGCGGTGTTCACGAGGACGATGGTCGCGCCGGGGGCGGTGTCCTGGTAGTAGCTGAGGTACAGCCCCGTCACGCCGCCGACGGTGCCGAGCGCGGCGGCGAGGAGCATCATCTTCCTGAGGCTGCGGGCGAGCAGGCGCGCGGCGGCGCTGGAGGTGATGAGCAGGCTGACGCTGAGGGTCGTCCCGACGAGCTGCACGGTCAGCACGACGACGAGGCCGATCAGGATCAGCAGCAGACTCTCGAGGCGGCGGACGGGGAGGCCGACGGCGCGCGCCTCGGTCGGGTCGAAGGACGCGAGGAGGAGTTCCTTCTGGATGGCGGTGAGGATGCCGCCCACGACGACCGTGACGGCCAGGGCGCCCCACAGGTCGGCGGGCGTGACGCCGAGGGGGTTGCCGATCAGGAAGTTGCTGAGGTCCGTGGTGAAGGTCGGGGCGCGCGACAGCATGACGATACCCAGCGCGAACATGCCGACGAACACGATGCCGATGGCGCTGTCCTGCTTCAGGCCGCTGCGCCGCCCGATCGCGCCGATACCGAGGGCGGTGAGGACGGCGGCGATGAGTGCCCCGACGAGCAGGTTGCCCTGCATGAGGAACGCGCCGACGATGCCGGGGAACACGGCGTGGCTCATGGCGTCCCCGATGTAACTCAGGCCGCGCAGCACCACCCACGCCCCGACGAGGGCGCACAGGACGCTGACGAGCACCACGGCCAGCAGCGCGCGGGTGAAGAAGTCGAATTGCATTGGATCGGTCAGCAGGTGCAAGGGAGTCCTCGAAGGTGCGGGAAGGTGGTCAGGCCGGGGGTGTCATCCATCATCTTTCAACCATCACCCATCCACCTCACGCCTCGGCGTGCGTGTGCCCCAGGAAGCTGGTGCTGAACGTCGCCTCGATGTTCTGGGTGGTGTACACCTGTTCGGGCGTGCCGTCGGCGATCACGCGGCGGTTCACGAGCACCAGGTGGTCGCACCAGCGCCGCGCCTGTTCGAGGTCGTGCGTGACCATCACGACAGCGCGGCCCCTGTCGGCCTGCCGCCGCAGGAGGGCCATCAGGGTTTCCTGGGTGGCGGCGTCCACGCCGGTCAGGGGTTCGTCCAGCAGCAGCAGGTGGCCCTGGCGGGCCAGCATGCGGGCCAGCAGCACCCGCTGCCGCTGCCCCCCGGACAGCGCGCCGATGTGGCGCCCCCGCAGGTCGAACACGCCGGTTTCCTTCAGGGCGTCCTCCACGATCTGCCTGTCCTTCCGGCCCGGCCAGCGCAGCCAGCCCAGGCGACCCGTGCGGCCCATCATGGCGACGTCCCAGACGGTCACGGGAAAGCCCCAGTCGAGCGTCTGTTGCTGCGGCACGTAGCTGATGCAGCCGCGCGCGGTGTGCCCCGGGTCGAAGCGCACGGCACCTTCGGGGTCGGGCAGCAGGCCCACCAGGGTTTTCAGGAGGGTGCTCTTGCCCGCGCCGTTCGGGCCGATGATCGCGCTGAACGATCCCGCCTCGAAGCGCACGCTGGCGTGCTCCAGCGCCGTCTGCGGGCCGTATCTCACTGTCAGGTTCTCGACGCCCAGCATCAGACCAGCATACCTCCCCGCGCGATGATGTTGCGAGCGCAGAATCAAAAATGGGTTGTGGGTTGTGGGTTGTGGGAAGTGGGCAGTGGGCAGTGGTGAGTGGGAAGTGGAAGGGAGGCGGCATCGCAATTCCTTTCTGGCCTGCTCCTGACGTGTTGACCCAGGCAGACCACCCCACTCCCCACTTCCTACTGCCCACAACCCACTCCTTCCTGCCTCAGCGCATTTTCAGTGCTTTCACCATGATGTCCACGTTCGTCCGGAATGCCTTGAGGTACGTCTCGCCGCCGCTGCCCTTGGGCCCGAGGGCGTCGGTGTACAGCGCGGGGGCGATGCGCGCGCCGGTCTCGCGGGCGAGCGTCTGGGCGAGGCGGGCGTTGACGGTGTTCTCCGTGAAGATCACCTTCGCCCCGGCTTTTTTCATGGTCTGGGTCAGCACGGCGAGTTCGCGGGCGCTGGGTTCCCGTTCGGTGCTCAGGCCCGGAATGACGGCGCCGATCAGGCGCAGCCCGTACCGCTCGGCAAGGTAGTGGAGGCTGTCGTGGTTGGTCACGAGGACGCGTTGCGCGGCGGGGAACGTGGCGAACTGTTTCTTCGCGTAGGCGTCGGCGGCGCTGATGGCTTTCAGGTGCGCGGCGGCGTTCTTCGCGTAGGTGGCCTTCCCGGCGGGGTCGAGGCGGGTCAGGGCCGCCTGGGTGTTCTTCACGTACCCGGCGGCCAGGGTAGCGTCCCACCACGCGTGCGGGTCGAGCGGGCCGTGGTCGTCGTGCTCGTCGTGCCCGGCCTCCGCGTGGTCCTCGCCTTCCCCGGCGGGGTGCAGCTTCAGGCCCGCCGTGAGCTCCTGCACGGGCACTTTGGGCGCGCTGGCCTTCAGTTTGGGCAGCCAGGGTTCCAGGCCCGCGCCGTTCGCGAACAGGGTGCGGCTGCGGGCGAGGTCGCGGATCGCGCCGGTGCTGGGCTGGAAGGTGTGGGTGTCCCCGCCGGGCGGCACGATGACGTTCACGCTGACGCGGGTGCCGCCGACGGCCTTCACGAAGTCCGCGATGATCGTGGTGGTCGCGCTGACCTGCAGGGGCGCGGCCTGCGCCGTGGGTGCGGCGCACGCGGCGAGCAGCAGCGCGGGCAGGAGGAGGTGGGGGCGCCTCACAGCAGTTCGATGCCCCGGTACGGGCCGCGGCTGAGGGTGCGCAGGGCGTTGGCGCTGAGCCAGACGGTCTTCGTGACGCCGCCCTCGCGGATGGCGCGCTTGTGGAGGTTGGCGCGCTGCACGCGCCGGGTCACGCCGGTGACCTTGCGGCCCACACCGCCCTGCGCGCGGGCCTTGCCGCGCCGGGTGACGCTGTTCACCACGAGGTTCTTCTTGCCGGTCAGGTAGCATTCACGACTCATATTGATTTCTCCTTATCACATGTGGGGGTGGGGGGAAGGTTCATCGGCGCACGTTCCGCCGGTCCGGTTATACGGATTCCGTTTGTCCTGTTGACAGATCGGTGGTGTTCCAATCTGTCAACTCCACGTCCGGAGGGCCGTTTCTCTCCTGTTCGCATCCGCTCGGATTGAACGGCTTTACAAGCCATTCAATCGGAGTCTTTGTCAGGCGCGCAGCGCGCGGGTCAGCAGTTGATCCAGCGCGTCCGGGTCGAGGTCGTGCCCGATGAACACCAGTTCGCTGAACGCCTCGTCCGGGCTGAGCCATTCGCCCGCCGTCTCCAGCGCCAGTTGCCGCCCGGTGTGGTTCCAGAGGGTCGCCACGCCATTGCCCAGGTTCACCCACCCCTTGCTGCGAATCACGTTGCGCGGCAGGCCCAGCGTCAGCGCCTCGTTCAGCATGTCAGGGTCGAAGGGCCGCTCACTGCGGAAGATGTGGGTGCCCAGGCCGTACGTCTCGGATTCCGGGGTGTGCTCTTTTTCCAGTTCGGCCATCCAGGCGTCGAGCTGGCTGGAGTGGTCGAAGTCGAACAGGCCGGTGTTCAGCAGCTCGGTGGCAGGCAGGACGCCGCGCGTGGCTTCCAGCACGCGGGCGCGCGGGTTGGTGATGCGGATCAGGTCACGCAGCTGCCGCACGTCGTCCGGGGCGGCCAGGTCGAGTTTGTTCAGCACGACGATGTCCGCGAATTCCAGCTGCTCGGCCAGCAGTTCCCCGAAGCCGCGCCCCTCGTCGTCGCCGGGGATGGTGGCCTGGCGGTTCCACAGCGGGAAGAACTGCGCGGTGTCCACAACCGTGATCATGGCGTCCACGTGCACGCGGCCCAGCAGGTCGGGAATGGCGGGCTGGCCCTCCTCGGGTTCGATCTCCAGTTCCTCGGGGGTCAGGCAGAAGCTCTGCGCGATGGGCAGGGGCTCGCCGATACCGGTGGATTCGATCAGGATCGCGTCCACGTCACGCGTTTCCAGCAGGTCGTTCACGGCGTGCAGCAGGTCGCCGCGAAGGGTGCAGCAGATGCAGCCGTTGCTGAGTTCGATGGTCTGCTCGTCGGTCGTGACCACGAGGCTGGCGTCGATGTTCACGGCGCCGAACTCGTTGACGATCACGGCGATGCGCTGGCCGACCGTCTGGGTGAGCAGGTGGTTCAGGAGTGTGGTCTTCCCGGCGCCGAGAAAGCCGCACAGAACGGTGATGGGAACGGAACGTGACTCAGGAATGGACATAGCTTGATAACGATATTCTATTATCAATAATGTGGCAAGGTTCCACGCCCGTAGGCGTTGCCCACTGACCGCCCAGTTCTGGTTCCTCAGGCAGTGTTGAGTGGCCGGGAGTGCCGTTCTCCTGGTCACTCAACCGAGCGGAGCGAGTCACTGAATGAGACAGTGGTCGGAAGTGGAATCCTGGGGCGTGCTGTTGGCCCCAGGGTGGAACTGGAGACCGCTGTCTGCCTCGATGCCAGCCAGGGCGACCTGACCCTGCGCGGCTTCTGCAAGACCCCAACCCCCCACGGCAGCAGCCGCTACACCCTGGACGGCCTCAGCCTGCACTCCGCCGGACTGACCCTGCTGCTGCCCGGCGAACCGCTGCACTTCAACCGCCGCCCCCAGACCTTCACGCGCGGCGGCCGCACCGTGCCCGCCACTGAGGGCCGTCTGTACCTGCGCGCCTCGCTGCACGCCCACGAAACCTGGATCGCCGCCCGCCACGGCCCTACCTACCGCGAGGGACTCGTGACCCTGCACCGCCCGGCCCGCCCGGTGATGGGCGCGCTGGAGCCCTGGCGCGCGTACCTCTCCTGCGCGTCCCGACTCATCCGGGACTGACCGGGGCACTCAGGTCGGTTTTCAGCTGCTCGCTTCACTCGCTGCAGGGGCGTCGGGGGCGACCCTCATACGGATTCCGTTTGTTTCGTTAACAGATCGGAAAATCACCGATCTGCCAACTCCACGCCCGGAACCCGTTGTTCTCCTCCTCGCTCCGCTTGGGTTGAAAGGTTTTGCAAACCTTTCAACCGGAGTCCTTATCAGGCCCTCTGCAGGCGGCGACGATCACGGCCTGCGCCTCTTCCTGCACGCCGCGCCCACGCCGCCGACCGTGACCCTCCGGCAGCGGCGCGGCACAGCAAAAAGCCCACCGTTTCCGGTGGACTTCTTCGTGGTGGAGTCGAGGGGGATCGAACCCCTGACCTCGTCATTGCGAACGACGCGCTCTCCCAGCTGAGCTACGACCCCATGAGGCGAGAGGGAATGTAGCACGCGCCAATCGGGCGTGCAAGGGGGCCGGGGCGGGCGCGGGTGGTCAGGTGGCATGGACACGGTCACCTTGCGGCCCGGCGGGAAGGTTTACACTCGCCAACATGAGTGCGCCCGCCACGCCCGCCCCCGCTGACACGCAGCAGGACCGCTTCAGTTACAAGTTCGGCCAGGAAGGCATCACCTTCGACGACGTGCTGCTCCAGCCCCGCCACTCGCAGGTGCTGCCGCACGAGGTGGACCTGGGCGCGCAGCTCACCCGCCGCGTCCGCCTGAACATCCCGTTCGTGTCCGCCGCGATGGACACCGTTACCGAGACGAACATGGCCGTCACCATGGCCCGCGAGGGCGGCATCGGCGTGATCCACAAGAACATGCCCATCGACGCGCAGGCCGAGATGGTCCGCAAGGTCAAGCGCAGCGAGAGCGGCATGATCGTCGACCCGATCACCCTCCCGCCGCACGCGACCGTCGGCGAGGCCGACCGCATGATGGGCGAGTACCGCATCAGCGGCGTGCCCATCACCGACCCGCAGGGCAAACTGCTGGGCATCATCACCAACCGCGACATGCGCTTCGTGGACGACCTGAGCACCCCCGTGCGCGACGTCATGACCAGCCGCAACCTCGTGACCGTCCCCGTGGGCACCACGCTGGAGGAAGCGCAGGAGATCTTCAAACGCCACCGCATCGAGAAACTGCTGGTCGTCGAGGGTGACCTGCTGCGCGGCCTGATCACCATCAAGGACCTCACCAAGCGCGTCAAGTACCCCCGCGCCGCGAAGGACAGCATGGGCCGCCTGCGGGTCGCCGCCGCGATCGGCGTGGGCGCCGACCTGATGGACCGCGCGGGCGCCCTCGTTCAGGCGGGCGCGGACGTGCTCGTGCTGGACAGCGCGCACGGCCACAGCCAGGGCATCCTGACCGCCCTGAGCCGCGTGAAGGAAACCTTCGACGTGGACGTCATCGCCGGGAACGTCGCCACCCGCGCCGGGGCGCGCGACCTGATCCTCGCCGGGGCGGACGCCGTGAAGGTCGGCATCGGGCCGGGCAGCATCTGCACCACCCGCGTCGTGACCGGCGTGGGCGTCCCCCAGATCACCGCGATCTTCGAGGCCAGCAGCGCCGCGCTGGAAGCCGGGATTCCCATCATCGCGGACGGCGGCATCAAGCAGACCGGCGACGTGCCCAAGGCCATCGCGGCGGGCGCCAGCGTCGTCATGATGGGCAGCATGCTCGCCGGGACCGACGAGGCCCCCGGCGAGAGCATCCTGCGCGACGGCCGCCGCTACAAGAGCTACCGCGGCATGGGCAGCCTGGGCGCCATGGACCAGGGCAGCGCCGACCGCTACTTCCAGAGCGGCAGCCGCAAATTCGTGCCCGAAGGCATCGAGGGCATCGTCGCGTACAAGGGCACCGCCGGAGAGGTCATCTACCAGTTCGTGGGCGGCCTGCGTTCCTCCATGGGCTACTGCGGCGCGCCCGACCTGCAGACGCTGCGCGACACGGCGCAGTTCGTGCGCATCACCGGCGCCAGCCTGGTGGAAAGCCACCCGCACGGCGTGACCATCACCAAGGAAGCGCCCAACTACGGCGGGCGGTAACGCAGAGGAGTGACCGGGCTGGGACGGGGCGCACTTGCACTCCGTCCCAGCTGACAGACTGTCATCATGTCCGGGGCGTAAGGTGGACGGTATGAAGCGCCTGCTCACCGCCCCCCGCGAACCCGTGAACGCCCTGACCCACTGGGGCGGCGCGCTCGCCGCGCTGATCGTGCTGGGGCCGCTGCTGAGCTGGGCGCACGCCCGCGGACTGGTGCTGTGGCCGTTCGTGGTGTTCAGCGTCAGCATGGTCGCCCTGTACGCCGCCAGCGCCAGCTACCACTCCTTCCGCCCCACGGAACGCGGGCTGCTGTGGCTGCGCAAACTCGACCACGCGGGCATCTTCCTGCTCATCGCGGGCAGCTACACGCCCATCGCGTACTACGGTCTGGACGGCGTGTGGCGCGACGCCGTGCTGTGGCTCGTGTGGGGCATCGCCCTGAGCGGCATCGTCCTGAAGCTCGTCACCATGCGCCTCCCACGCTGGATCAGCACCGCGCTGTACCTCGGCATGGGCTGGCTGGCCCTGCTGTTCATGCCCAAGTTCATCCACACCCTCAGCCCCGGCGCGCTGTTCTGGCTCGCGGCGGGCGGCGTGCTGTACTCCATCGGGGCCGTCATCTACGGCACGAAACGCTGGAATCCGCGCCCCGGCGTGTTCGGCTTCCACGAGATCTGGCACCTGTTCGTCCTCGCCGGGACCGGCGCGCACGTCGCCATGATGTTCCACCTGGGCTGAAACGGGACAGCAGGAAGCGGGCCGGAGGTGACAGTGCACCCTCCGGCCCGCCCCCTGTCCGGCGGGGTTATACGGATTCCGTTTGTTTCGTTAACAGATCGGAAAATCACCGATCTGCCAACTCCACGCCCGGAACCCGTTTGTCTCCTACTCGCTCCGCTCGGGTTGAAAGTTTTTGCAAACCTTTCAACCGGAGTCATTACAGCACGACGCTCAGCAGTCCGTTGCGGATCGTGGCGATCAGTTGGCCCAGCTGGTCACTGAACAGGAAGATGAACACCATGACGATCACGAAGCTGAACGGCTGCGCCTCGAACTGAGAGAGGCTGCGCCCCAGTGACGGCACCAGCCCGCCCACGATGCGGCTGCCGTCCAGCAGCGGAATGGGGAGCAGGTTGAAGATCGCCAGGCCCAGGTTCACGCTGAGGACCGTGAACAGGAAGGTGGCCAGCGTGCCGCCCGCCAGCAGCGTCTCGCGCGGCACGACCGCGATGATGCCCACGCACACCAGCGCGATCAGCAGGTTGCTCAGCGGGCCCGCCGCCGCCGTCCAGAGGGTGCCCCAGCGGCCCAGGTTGTTCGGGTTGATCGGCACGGGCCGCGCGAACCCGAACGGCGCGAACAGCAGCAGCAGCGACCCGATCGGGTCCAGGTGATTGATGGGATTGAGCGTCACCCGCCCGAAGCGGCGCGGGGTGGGGTCGCCCAGCCGGTCGGCGGTCCAGGCGTGCGCGAACTCGTGAAAGGCCAGCGACAGCAGCAGCGCGGCCGCCACGATCAGGAACGCCAGCGGATCGCTGGACAGCAGAGAGATGAGACCCATACCCCGGCATTCTAGAGGCTGGGGTGCGGGCCTTTCGTCGCCAGGAATGCCTTCAGCGCCGCGCGCTCGTCGTCGGGGTTGCGGACCTGCCCGGCGCGGCGCAGCGCGGCGAGGTGACCGAGCGCCTCGCCCACGCCCCGGCCCGGCGGGATGCCCAGCGCCAGCACGTCCCGCCCGGTCAGCGGCGGGTACGCGTCCGGGCGCAGCAGGGCGCGCAGCTCGCGTTCCGGGGTGCCGTCGGAGAAGGGCGTGTCGGACAGGGCGCGGTCCAGCAGCGCGGCGGGGCGGTCCCCCAGGCTCAGGCGCCCCGCGAGCGCACCGGGGTCGGGGGCGGCGTGCAGCAGCGCTGCCGCGTACGCCGTGAACGGCACCTCCGCGCCCGCGTCGCGGCGGGCGTCCAGGGCGTCCAGCAGCGCCGTGTCCGGCAGCAGCGCCCTGGCGCCCCAGTCGCGCAGCACGCCGGCCGCGCGGCCCGGCCTGGGCTCGTGGAGCAGCAGGCGCAGTTCCGCCCACAGGCGCGGCGTCCGGTCTGCCATCGCCACGGCGTCCGGCACCTGGGCCAGCAGGTCCGGGTGGACACGCAGGTCCAGCCGCGCCGCCAGCCGCGCGCCCCGCACCAGTCGACTGGCGTCCTCATGGAAGGAAGCGGCGTGCAGGGGCCGCAGCACCCGCGCGCGCAGGTCGTCCAGGCCCCCGACCTCGTCCAGCAGCGTCCGCGCGCCGGTGGGGGAGAGGTGCAGCGCCAGCGCGTTCAGCGCAAAATCCCGCCGCCGCAGATCATCCGCCAGCGTGCCCGGCATCGGCACCGGGTTCCCGCCCGGCACGGGGTACGACTCCCGCCGCGCCCGCACCAGATCTGCGGCCCGTCCGTCCGGAAGGGTGACCGTGGCGTTCCCGAACGCCGGGTGGAACACGGACGGCAGACCCGTCGCGGCGGCCAGGGCCTCCACGTTCCCGTCCGGGATGACCACATCCAGGTCCAGCGGCGTGCCGCCCAGCAGCGCGTCCCGCACCGCGCCGCCCACCAGCGCCACGCCTCCCGCGCCCGCCCGCGCGGCCAGGGTCAGCAGCCACGCGCGGTCATCGGCGCGCAGGTGCGCCCACACGGCCTCCGCCACCCCGGCGGACCGGATCACTGCCCGGTGCGGACCGTGAACGACGACGCGTCCAGCGTCACCTTCACCTCACGCGTCGCCTCGCCACGCACGACCGTCAACGTCACGGTATCCCCCTCCTTCTTGTCGATCAGGGCCGCCTGCAGGTCCTCCAGCGCGTCCACCGGTTCGCCGTCCGCGCGGGTGATCACGTCCCCGCCCAGCAGGATCAACCCACCCCGGAACTGCTGCCGCTCGGTCCCCGCCCGCAGACCCGCGCGGGCCGCCGGGGTGCCCGGCAGGACCTGCCCCACCACCAGCCCCTGATCCGGCAGGCCCAGCTGCCGCTTCCCGGCGCTGGACAGCACACTCAATCCCACCGGCAGCAGACCCTGGCGACTCTGCACCGCCAGCCCACCCCGGATGCCGATATCCGGCGCGTTCACCTCGCCCCCCTGCGCCGCCTGCAACCTGGGCAGGAGGTTCCTCGCCGTGTCGATCGGAATGGCGAAACCAACCCCGGCACTCTGACCCACGCCGCCCCCCTGACCCGCCGGGGAGTAGATCTGCGTGTTGATGCCGATCACCCGCCCCCCGCTGTCCAGCAGCGGCCCCCCGCTGTTGCCCGGGTTGATCGCCGCGTCCGTCTGGATCGCCTTCTGCGTGATGCCCTGCCCGCTGACCCCGCCGAACCCGATCGGGATCTGCCGCGCGGTGCTGCTCACGATGCCTTCCGTGACGCTGAAATCCAGCCCGAACGGCGCGCCCATCGCGATCGCCTTCTGCCCCACCTTCAGCGAGGCGCTGTCCCCCAGCGGAATCGGGCGGATCAGGTCCTTCTTCAGACTTGGCGCGCGGATGAGTGCGAGGTCGTACTGCGGCGCGAGGCCCACCACCTCGGCGGGCACGCTCGCCTCCTGGCCCATCAGGCGCACCGTGATCTTCGCCGCCGCGCCGCCCGACCCCTCGCCCGCCACCACGTGGTAGTTCGTCAGGATGTCCCCCGCGTCGTTCACGAAGAAACCGCTGCCCACGCCGCGCTGCACCTCCTCCTGCCCGCCGCCGAACATCATCGCGAACGGGTCCTGCGGCACGACCTCCTCGGTACTGATGAACACCAGCCCCGGCTCGAAGCGGCTGACCACATCAATGGTGTTCTGCTCGTTCTGCAGCCGTGCGCCCGGCTCGTTCAGCGGCGCGGTCGCCTGCGCCGGGGCCGTCCCTTGCTGCGCTGCGCCCATCGGCACCCCATCCCGGAGCAGCGTCGCGCCCAGTCCCAGACCCACCAGCACCAGCAGCACCCCCACACCCTTACCCTTCATGAGAGGCATTATCCGCCAGGAGGCGCATGCCGGATGGGCCGCACCTGTGCTGTGCTTCATGCATGGACGCTTCATGCATGGACCTCGACGCGGCCGCCCACGACCTCCGCACGCACCTCGGCGACTTCCTGGACCGCAAGCGCCCCGACGGCGTCTTTCACGTGCAGCCCGGCGGACCCGGCAGCGTCCCCGCCCTCGCCGACCTCGAACCGCCCGAACTGCACCTGGACCTGCTGCCCGAAACACCCACCGACGACCAGCAGGCCACCCTGCGCCGCCTCGGATACAGCGGAAGCGGGCACCACTGGACGCACCCCGGCGGGTGGCGCCTGATCCTCCCCGACCACGGCAGCGGCTGGCGCGCCGAACAGGCCGCCCTGCGCGACCTGCTCCTGCACGACCCCGGCGCCGCCCACACCTACCGCGCCGCGTACCACAATGGGGGACGCGCGCACGCCGACGCCACCCTCCGCCCCGCCGCGCTGAGCCACCACGCCCGCACCGTCGGCCTGACCCCCGCCCGGCACGTCGCCCGCCTGCTGGCCCCGCTGGACGCCCCGTGGATGATCGCCGCCGGGTACGCCCTCGACCTGCACCTCGGCCACACCGCGCGACCCCACGACGACCTCGACGTGATCGTGCCCCGAGACGCCCAGGCCCAGCTGCCCGACCTCCTGCGCGGCTGGCGACTCGACACGCCCGTGGACGGCACGTACCAGCCCTACGCGGCGCCCCTCGACCTGCCCCACCACCAGATTCACGCCCGCCACCCCGACCTGAGCGGCGTCCTGATGCTCGACATCCTCCTGACCGACCTGAGCAGCGGCACCTGGCACTACCGCCGCGACCCCCGCATCACCCTCCCCCTGGACCACGCCCGCAAGGTCAGCCCCGAAGGCCTGCCGTACCTCGCCCCGGAAGGCGTCCTGCTGTTCAAGGCGGGCACCGCCGGACGCGACCCGCGCGGCAAGGACGAACAGGACTACCAGCGCATCAAGCCCACCCTGACCGCCGAAGCCCGCGCCTGGCTGCACGGCGCCCTGACCCACACCAGCCCAGGGCACCCCTGGCTGACCAGCCTGGAATGACAAAACCGCCCCCGAAGGGGCGGCGAGAAGGCTGGGAGGTTGAGGATCAGGGCGCAGCGCAGATGTTCACTGCGGTGGCCATGCTCCTGGGATTGGGTGCGCCAGTTGCGAAGTCGGTGCTGTTCTGATCAGTATCCGCGCATCCGTTCGCGGCGCGCTGCAGGCTGAGGGTGTTGCTGGGCGCCGGAGCTGCCGAGCCTTCGAACTGGTTGCTCGCAGCCCCCAGGAAGTCGACGATGTTCCCGCCAGTCACGTTGCCAGCGGTCGAGCCGATCGCCACGTTGGTATTGGTCAAGGCCACCTTGAAGGAGCCGGCGCCCATTGCGAAGGTGCAGGAGGTCAGGTCGGGCGTTGGCAGAGGCGCCGCCGTGGTGCTGGTTCCGGCTGCGCACTGCACGAGGTAGTACTGACCGGCCGCAAGGGAAACATTCGGGAGAGCCAGAGGCGTGTTGGTGAACGCACTGTTGGCGCTGGTGAACTGGAGGAACAGACCGTTCAGGCTCAGGGCACTGCTCGTGGGGTTGAACAGCTCAATGAAGTCATTCTTGTAAGTGGCGCCGTTGTTGCCGCCCCCGCCATGTGCCTGGCTGATCACGATGTGATTCACGGGGGCGGGCACGGGCGCGACCGTCACGGTGAGGGTGGTGGTGGCGTCGCTGATGCCTGCGCCGGTGCCGCGCACGGTGACGGTGTACGTGCCGGTGGTGGCGCCGGTCGCGTTGATGTTCAGCGTGCCGCTCGTGCCGGTGCCGGGCTGGGTGTTGACGGTGACGGTGGGGGCGGTGCCCGCGCCGGTCACGCTGTCCACGTTCAGGGTGACGCTGTCCGTGAAGTTCGTGCGCGTCACGGTGACGGGGGTCGTGGTGCCAGCGCCCACCGTGACGCTCTTGTTCGTGCCGCTCAGGGTGATGCTGGGGGCGGGCTTCACGGTGACGGTCAGGGTGCTGCTGCTGCTCTGGCCGTTGTTCGCGGCGGTGACCGTGTACGTGTACGTCCCGGCTGCCGTGCCGGTGGGGGCCTGCACGGTGACGGTGAAGGGCGTGCCATCGGTGGCGGTGGCGGGCGCGCTGACGATGGCCGGGGCGCTGCCGACGGGCGTGACGGTGACGGTCAGGTCGCCGGTCAGGTTGGTGCCGGACGCCGCGTAGCTCTGGGTGGCTGCCGCGCCGCTGACGTTGACGGACTGGCTGGCCGCGCTGGGCGTCAGGGTGACGGTGGTGACCGGGGCGGGGTTCACGGTGACGGTCAGGGTGCTGCTGTCACTGACGCCGCCGTTCTCGGTGGTGACGGTGTACTCGTACGTGCCGGTGGGGGTGCCCGCAGGGGCCTGGACGGTCACGGTGAAGGGCGCGCCGCTGGTGGCCGTGCTGGGCGCGCTGACGATGCTGGGTGCGCCGCCGACGGGCGTGACCGTGACGGTCAGGGGGCCGGTGGCGTTGGTGAGGGTGGACGTGAAGTTCTGCGTGACGCTCGCGCCGCCCACGGTGACGGTCTGCGTGGCCGTGTCAGGCGTCTGGGTGACGGTCGAGACCAGGGGCGCGTCGGCGGTGAGGTTCAGGCCGATCAGCAGGGGGTCGTGGTCGCTGCTGCGGAACGCGTCCGGGGCGTAGAAGCCCGTCAGCTGTGCGGCGCTCTTGAATTCCGTGTTGTAGTCCAGCACGGTGGGTTCGTCGCTGTTGATGTGCCACTTGGTCTTCCCGGTGACCTGCGCGGCGAGGCTGGCGCTGCCGACCGCCTGGTCGAGGCTGCCCCACTGCCCGTCGAACTGGTAGGAGTACACGTTCCGGTCGAACAGGTTGGCGTACCCGGCAGTCGCGAGGATGCTCAGGGGTTCCTCGCCCGCGTAGGCGTTGTAGTCGCCCATCAGGAGGCGGTCGCTTTCGTCGACGCCGGTGGGGTTGGTGCCGAGCCAGTTGGCGATGGCGGTCGCGGCGTTGCGGCGGGCCTTGTACCCGTTGCCCTGCCCATCGCCAGTATCGGTGTCGCCCAGGGCGTCGCATTTACTTCCCTTACTCTTCAGGTGCATGGCGACGGCCGTGAAGCGCCCGCCGTTGGTGTTGCTCTGGAAGGTCTGCGCCCAGGTGGGGCGGTTGCAGGTGTCGGCGTAGTTCGCGTCGAAACTGTTGTTGAGAATCGCCAAATTCCCGACGGGCGTGACGGAGGCGGGTTTGTAGATCATGGCGAGGCTGATGGCGTCCGTGCCGACCTTCGCGCCGGGGTTGACGTAGGCGTACGTCCCGGCCCCGAGCTTCTCGTTCAGTTTCTGCACGAGCCACGCCACGGAGCTGCTGCTGCCCTTGTCGAAGTCGTTCTGGATTTCCATCAGGTTCAGCACGTCGGCGTTCAGGCCCCTGATGGCTGCCACGATCTTGTCCTGCTGCCGCTCGAATTCCTCGCACGTGTTCGCGCCGCGCATGATGTACTGGGTGCCGCTCTTGGTCGAGTCGAAGCCGTTGGGTGTGCAGCCGCTGTTGCTGACCGACAGCGTCGTGAAGTAGTTCAGGACGTTCATGGCGCCGACGCGCAGGGTGCCGCCCACGGCTTCCGGAGCGCTCAGGCGGGGGCTGCCGTCCGTGATCTGAACATTGGTCTGCGTGGCATGGATGCGGTACGTGTCGATGCTGCCGCTGCCCGTCCAGCCGTCGTTGCCGTACCCGAGGACACCAGTCACGTTGACGGTGTCGCCACCTCGCAGGGTATTCGCGGCGCTCAGGGGCTGGCCTCCCCGCGCGAAGATCTCCGGATCGGGGTTCGACACGCGGCTGCCGTCGTCGATGCGGATGTAGCGGTTGTTGAAGGTCGTCTGGTACGCGGCGTACGCAGTGGGGTCCGGAGCGTTCAACTGCGTGAAGTTCAGGACGCGCGCGTCGGCAATGTCGAAGCTCGCACCTCGACCCAGGGTGAAGTTGTTCGTGACGACTCCACTGGTGGTGACCCGCATGCCTTCCAGACGTTCACGCGCGCTGAAGTCCAGCGGGAGCGTCAGCGGCTGCGCGTCCGGGAGGGGCACGCCGGTCGTCAGCGTGGTGACACCGGCCCCGGTGGTCGTGATCTGGGTGTTGTTGAACGCCTCTGCGGCCGTGCCGGTCACGCGCACGCGGTCACCGGCGCTCACGCTGGGGCAGCTGGTGTTGCAGTACACGAAGATGCCGTCACTGGTGGTGACGTCGCCGTCAATGTCGATCTCTTCTTCCTGCAGGAAGAATCCGCGCAGGGACGTGGTGGCATTGGTGGTGTGAACGGACGTGACCACGCCCTCGACCGCGACGCTCTGGCCGCTGACGGGCGTGGCGGCGTTCCCGCTGGGCGTGGCGCCCTGAACTGCGTGGATGCCGGTCAGGTTGGTGACCGTGCCGGGGTTGTCGGCGACAGCGAAGACCAGACTGAACGTGAACGGGTCCACGTCGGAGATCTCGGTGCCCTGAAGTGGGACGCGAGCGGCGAATGTGACGGTCTGGCTGCTGCCGGCGGGCAGTTGTGTGGTCTGCCAGCCGCGGTGGCCGATGTTGGGTGCGGTCGTGCCGGCCGGGAGGGTCAGGCCCAGCGTGCCGCTGTCGATGTTCGTCAGGAACGGCGTGGCGGCCGGGTCGGGGGCGATGGCACCGCCGCTGTTCGTGTGAGCGATCTCGACGGCCATGCCCCTGCTGGAGACGGGCGCGCCGGTGCGGGTGCGGACGTTCCGGAACGGGCCGGTGCCGTCGGTGGCGTAGGCGCCGTCGGTGTCGACCGGGACGAACGTGGGGAGCGTGATGGTGGTCCCCGTGTTGTTGGTGACGGTGAAGGTGGCCGTCATGTGCACGACCCGTCTGACCTCGTCCACCATGTTGGTCATGCTGGTGCGGGTGAAACTGAGCTGATCGAAGGGGATTTCCGTGGCCTGTCCCGTGACGCTCTGGACGGTCGCTGCGCCGCCCTGGTTGACGCGCAGTTCGTACAGGCCGAAGGTCCGGGCCTTATTGACGGTGGGTGCGGGCGTGATGGTGACCGGTGTGGTGGTGCCGCACGCGGTCAGGGCGAGCAGTCCGGCGAGCAGGAGGCTTTTAGCGTTCACTGGGGCCTCCGGGCATGCCGGGCAGGCCGTTGAAGCCGACGGAGCCGATCAGGGTGACGGCCTGCCACTGGCCGACGGGCGTGACCGTGGGGGGCGTGTAGGGGAGGGGGGCCGCGGTGTGGGGCGCGGGCGCGGGCAGGGTGGTGCTGGCGTTCACGGTGGACTCCTGTAGAACCCGGCCCCTGTGGGGCGGGTATTGTGAATGATTCGTGAATCAATATCGGGCGGAAACGTCATGAACCGGATGTGTCAAGCGTAACTGCGTGAGTACTGCCTGCGGTCATCTATAGAACCGCTACCCTGCGCGCATGTGGAACCGGCCCGCCGACCTGCTCGTCACCGATCTGGACGACGAGCTGATCCTGATGGACCCCGACAGCGCCGAGATGTACAGCCTGAACGGCAGCGCCCGCCTGCTCTGGCAGGCCCTGCCCGCCACCGAGGCCGCCCTGCTGGACCTCCTGCAACGCACCTACGGTCTGGAGGCCGCGGCCGCCCACGCCGACCTGCACGCGTGGCTGAGCGACATGGGTCGGCGCGGTCTCGTGCAGCCCGCCTGAGCGGCCCCCGCACCGGGCGCACCTGACATGCTCACCAGCCTCGACCTGCACCTGACCGGCGACCTGAACGACGCCCAGCGTCACCTCCTGGCGTACGACTGGGCCTTCCCGGGCCCGCGCCCCGCCACGCGGCCGGTGTCCGTCCGGACCGGACCGCTGCCCGCCGCACCTGACGGTCCCACGCAGGCGGTCGCGCTGCCCGACCGCGTCATCCCGGTGCAGCGGCGCGGCGACGACCTGTGGCTGAATGCCGAACTGCACCTGCGCCTCCTGCCGGGCGGCGCGGCACTGACCGTCCCGCACGCCGGGGCCGCGCGGGACGTCTGGGCGCTGGCCCTGACCGAACTGCACCGCGCCGCCGGGTGGCTCCCGCTGCACGCCGCGCTGATCGGCACGCCCACCCACGCCGTGCTGATCGGCGGTCCCAGCGGCGCGGGCAAGAGCACCGCCTGCCTGCGCCTGCGCGCCGCGGGCCTGACCGTGCACGCCGAGGACCGCGCGTGGTTCCACCCGGACGGGCACGCACTGGGCATGGACCGCACCCTGCGCGCCTACCGCGACAGCCTGGACCGGTTCGCGCCGCACCTGCTGCCCGCCGCGGCCACCGCCCCCCGCGACCCGCGCGGCAAGATCGTCCTGCCCCTGCAGCCCCAGCCGCCCGTCACGCTGCGCGGCGTGCTGCTGCTGGGCGACGGCGGCCCGCTGAGCACGCCGGAGCGCGTGCGTCACGCCTGGGAACTGACCGGCGTGCCCCTGACGGCCGCGGGCCGCGCCGCCGCCACGCACAGCGTGCAGGCGCTGCTGCGAAGCGTGCCCTGGGGCTGCACGACGCGTGGCACCGTCGAGGCGGACGTCCGCGCCCTGCTGCACTGACCCGGCTCGCATGATCCGGCTGGAGTTCCGGCGGGAATGCTCTACGCTGCTCGTATGGAGTTCATCCGTCGCCTTCATGATCTGCGGTTCGACACGCCGCTCGGCATTCTGCTGTCCACGCCGCTGGTGGCCGCCTGTCTCGTGCTGTTCGTCTGGAGTCTCGCGCCTGCCATCAAGGGTGCGGTCAGTCCCTCGTTCAAGGTGTGGTTGCGTGTCACCTGGGCCGCGTTCCTGCTTCCGGCGGTGACGGGTGTGCTGCTGGCCCTGAACGGCGAGAAGGTCGCCAGTGCCACCGACGTGGGCAAGGGCCTGAGCCGTTACGGCTACCCGGTCGATCCCAGCCGGAACGGGGAACATTGGATGTACGTGGCGTTCGTGCTCGGCAGCCTGTACCTGATTGAGGTGCTCATGGGTGAGCGGCTGGTGGCGCGCCGCGTCGGCCTGCGGTTCCTGCCGCTGGTGACGCTTTTCATGTACGGCTGCGCGTTCATGATCGGGCGGGTCGCGGTGCTGCCCGGCAGCACGCCCGGCACCTGAACGCCGCCCGCCGGGCGCTGCGGGTGCGGGCATGAATGTCACGTCAGCTTCGGTTCACGCCCCGGGAGGGCAACTGTGATCAGGTGTGACCCCATGCGGCGACTGTCTGTTTCTCTCCTGCTGGCCGGACTGGGCTGCGCCGCGCTGGCGGTACCGGCCAGCGTGACGGTCCGGAGCGGCGACACGCTGTTCCGCATCTCGACCCGCACCGGGGTCAGCGTGGCCGACATCCAGCGCCTGAACGGCCTGCGGGGCACCACCATCCGCGCCGGGCAGGTGCTGCGCCTCGTGGGACCGGCCGGCGCGGCCACCCCGGCCCGTCCGGCCAGTGGCGCGGGCCCGTACACCGTGAAGAAGGGGGACACCCTGAGCGCCATCGCCGCCCGCTTCGGCGTGACGGTCGCGGCACTTCAGGCGGGGAACAGCCTGCGGGGTACGGCGCTGGCGGTCGGGCAGCGCCTCAAGATCCCGCCCCGCACCCGCGCGGCCGCGCCGGTCCGGCCGCCCACCACCGAGGTCCGCGTGGTGTACCGCTACGTCCGCGTCGGCGTGAAGGACACCCCGCAGGCCCTCGCCGCCCGCTACCGCCTGAGCGTGGACGACCTGCGCCGCCTGAACGGCCTGGGCAGCTTCAAGCACATCGTGCCCGGCAAGAAACTCCTCGTGCCGTCGCGGGTGCCCGTCCCGATCCCCCCGAAACCGCAGCGTGACCCCGTGACCTTCAAGCGCCTGACGCCACTGAACGTGCCCATGCAGATCGCCAACGTGGACCTGCGCTGGCGCAGCACGCTCGTCGCCCCGGTGCTGCCCGGGCGGGCGCTGGTGTTCAATTCCGGCGCGCGGGTCGGGGAACTCGCCCGGCGCAGCGGCGCGCGCGTGCTCGTGAACGGCAGCTACTTCCACCCGCAGTCCTTCGCGCCCGCCGGGGACATCGTCACGCAGGGGCGACTGCTCACCTGGGGCCGCATCCCGCAGGCGCTGGCCATCACGCCGGACAACCGCGCCGCGATCCGGCCCAGCGCCACGGCGCTGCTGGGCCGCCCGCTGGACACCACCTGGACCGGCATGGAGACCGTGATCGCCACCGGGCCGCGCATCCTCAGCGGCGGGCAGGTCGTCACGCGCTACAGCACGGCGTTCCGTGACCCGGCGCTGTTCGGCCGCGCCGCGCGCAGCGCCGTGGGGCTGGTCAGCAACCGCGACCTCGTCCTGGTCAGCACGCACGCGAAACTCACGACCACCGAGATGGGCAAGCTGCTGCTGCGGCTGGGCGTGCGGGACGCGCTGCTGCTCGACGGGGGCAGCAGCGCCGGGATCGCCTGGAACGGCCGCGCCGTGCTGGACAGCGTGCGGCGCGTCAGTTACGGCATCGGGGTGTTCACGAACTACACCGGACGCCGCTACGCCCGCTGACGGCCACCCAGCCGCGCGCCCATCGCCCGCGCCCTGGCCGTCAGCAGGTCGGCGGCGGGTGCGAGCAGGAGATCGCGCGCCGTCGCCTCCCACAGCGTCAGCCACGCCCGCAGGTGCTCGCCCCGCACGCCCAGCCCCGCGTGCGCCGCGTTCAGGTTCCCTCGCCACGGGACGAGGTCCGCGTCGCCGCCCAGCAGCGTCACCCAGAACGCCGTGACGCGCCCCAGGTGCGCGGGCCAGTCCTCGACGTGCGCCGCGAACACCGGCCCCAGCAGCGGGTCACGGCGCGCGCGGGCGTAGAACTCGGTCACGACCGCCGCCAGCGCGGGCACGCCCCCCACCTCCTCCAGCGGGGAGCCGGGCGTGCGGTCCGCCCAGCCGGGCAGCGCCGCCAGGAAGTCAGCCCGCACGGTGTCCGGCAGGTCCGGGGCGGCCCAGGCCACCGCGCGACCGTGCGTCCAGTGCAGCGACACCTCAGACACCCAGGCGTGGACCTGCGCGCCGCGTGGGGGGGCCGCCCATTCCAGGCCCACCTCCGACCCGTGAATCGCGGCGCCCAGCGCGCGGCCCAGCAGCGCCGCGCCCGTGCCCCAGCCCAGCACCGGTACGCCCCGGCGCAGCGCCGCCGTCACGTCGGTCAGCAGCCCCCAGCGCTCCGGCTGGTCCCGCAGGTCGGCCACCGGCCCCCCGTCGTGCGGCAGGAGCAGCCCCGCCGCCTCCCGGATGGGCACGCTGCCCAGCGGGCGGGTGTCCGGCCAGCCGGGCAGGGGAGAGGACGTCAGGAGCATCGCGGGCAGGATACCCGCCTCACGGTTGCGGGCGGGGGGCGCGGCGTACACTGACGGGCTGATGAGTGCCCCCGCCCGCCCCGCCAAGCCCACGCCGCCGCACACGCTGTCGGTCGCGCCCATGATGGACTGGACCGACCGGCACTGCCGCGTCTTCCACCGCACCCTGACCCGCCGCACCCTGCTGTACACCGAGATGGTCACCACCGGCGCGATCCTGCACGGCGACCGCGACCGGCACCTCGCCTTCGACGCGGGGGAACACCCGGTCGCGCTGCAACTGGGCGGCAGCGACGCCCGGGCCCTCGCGGACTGCACCCGCATCGCGCAAGGCTACGGGTACGACGAGGTGAACCTGAACTGCGGCTGCCCCAGCGACCGCGTCAGCAGCGGCTCGTTCGGCGCGTGCCTGATGGGCACCCCGGACGTCGTGGCCCGCGCCGTGGACGCCATGCGCGCCGCCACCACCCTCCCCGTGACCGTCAAGCACCGCATCGGCATCGACGAGCTCGACAGCTACGAGCACCTGACCGGCTTCATCCGTACCGTGGAGGCCGCCGGATGCGACACGTTCATCGTGCACGCCCGCAAGGCGTGGCTCTCGGGCCTGTCCCCCAAGGAGAACCGCGAGATTCCCCCCCTGCGGCACGAGGTCGTGCGGCAGCTGAAGGCCGACTTCCCGCACCTCACCATCGTCCTGAACGGCGGAGTACTCACGCTGGACGCCGCGCAGGACGCTCTGGCCTGGGCGGACGGCGTCATGATCGGCCGCGCCGCGTACCAGGACCCGTTCATCCTCGCCCGCGCGGATCAGGACATCTTTGGAGAGGACACCCTGCCCGTCACGCGCCGCGAGGCCATCCACGCGTACCTGCCCTACGTCGCCGCGCAACTCCAGGCCGGACAGCCCCTGAACCGCATGATGAAACACACCCTGGGCCTCTTCGCCGGGCAGCCCGGCGCGCGCCACTGGAAACGCACCATCAGCGAACAGGGCCACAAACCCGGCGCGGGCCTGGACGTCGTCCACGCCGCGCTGGCAGGCGTGCCGGACCACGTGCTCGACGAGCGCCCGGGCCAGCGCGTCCCGGCCTGAAGTCAGCCTGAGGGCCGTCCGGCTCAGTTCAGGGTGCGGCCCGGTTCGGCCAGCATGAACGGCGCGACCGGCACCCGCGCCCGCGCGCCCCAGGCGTCCTGCATGACGTAATGGCCGCCCATGTGACCGGGCGCGGCCTCCAGCGTCACGAACGAGTCGTACGTGAACGACCCGCCGGGCGGCAGGACCGGCTGCTCGCCGACGACGCCCTCGCCGTCCACGCTGGTCTCGCGGCCCAGCCCGTCCACGATGTCCCAGTGGCGCGCCAGGAGCTTCCAGGTCTGGTCGCTGCGGTTCTCGATGTGGATGATGTACGCGAACACCAGCCGACCCGGCTGGCTGTGCGAGGGCATGAACAGCACCTCGACCCGCACCTGGATGTCGGGGCTGTCGGTGAAAGAGGGGGCGTCCGGCATGAACACCTGCATTGTGGATCATGACCCGTGGTCAGCTGCGGCGTGCGGGGCACACTGTGTCCGGGATGAATGTCGGTGACCCCGGTGCCGGGCGTAGACTCGCGGGCGTGACTATCAACCGTGACTTCCTGTTCAAGCTTCTGGACGCCGCCGCGCCCAGCGGCCTGGAGCGCCGCGCCGCCGACGTCTGGCTCGCCGAGGCCGCCACCTTCGCCCGCACGCACGAGGACCACTACGGCAACGTGTACGCCGAGGTCGGCCCCGAGGACGCCCCCGCCGTCGCCCTGATGGGCCACCTGGACGAGATCGGCCTGATCGTCTCGCACGTGGGAGACGAGGGCTTCCTGAGCGTCCTGCCGGTCGGCGGCTGGGACCCACAGGTGCTCGTCGGGCAGCGCATCCGCGTGCTCGCGCCCGGCGGTGACCTGATCGGCGTGATCGGCAAGAAAGCCATTCACGTCATGGACGCCGACGAGCGCACCAAGGCCAGCCGGATCGAGGACCTCTGGATCGACCTGGGCCTGAGCAAGGAGGAGGTCACGGAGCAGGTGCCGGTCGGCACGTACGCCGTGATCGAGCAGGGCCCCATCATGGTCGGCACGCGCGTCGTGGGCCGCGCGCTGGACAACCGCGTGGGCGCGTTCATCGTGCTCGAAGCCCTGCGCGCCGTCGCCGGGAAGAACCTCCCGTACCGCGTGGTCGCCGTCGGCACCAGCCAGGAGGAGATCGGCTGCTTCGGCGCGCAGCTCGGCGGGTACCACCTGAACCCCGTCGCGGGCGTCGCGGTGGACGTCACCCACGAGACCAAGCAGCCCGGCGTGAGCGAGAAGAAGTACGGCGTGGTGCCCTTCGGGTCCGGCGCGAACCTGACCGTCAGCCCGATGGTCAGCCCCGTCCTGACCCGCCAGATGACCGATGCGGGGCGCGAGGCGGGCGTGCCGTTCACCCTGAGCGCCTCGGGCCGCTACTCCGGCACGGACGCCGACGCCCTGACCCTCGTGCGTGCGGGCGTGCCGACCGCCGTGGTCAGCATCCCCAACCGTTACATGCACTCGCCCAGCGAGATGGTCGACGAGCGGGACGTGAAGGCTTGCACGGACATCATCGCCGCGTGGCTGGAACGCCTGCCGCAGGGCGCGGACTTCACCCGCCGCTGACCGCACCCCGCAGCATGGCAGCGCCCCGCCAACCAGTGGCGGGGCGCTGCTTCTACCGTGTATGGATCAGGAGTTCTTGGCGTCGCGCGCGGCGCTCTTGACGTCGTTGGCGGCCTTCTGCGCGTCGGCCTTGACGTCCGCCACCTTGGCCTGGGCGTCCGCCTTGATCTCGGCGGCCTTGTCCTGTGCGGCGGCCTTCAGGTCGCCCGCCTTGTCCTGGGCAGCGGCCTTCACGTCAGCCGCCTTGTCGCTGGCGGTGCCCGCCACGTCCTTCGCGGCGTCCCCGGCCTTCGCGGCGGCGCCCTGCACGGCGTCCTTCACGTCACCGGCCACTTCTTTGGCCTTGTCCGCGGCGGCCTGCGCGCCCCCGGCCGCGGCGTCCTTCACCTCGCCAGCCTTGTCGGCGATGACGGCTCCGGCGTCCTTGGCGGCCTCCTTGGTCTTCTCCCAGCCCTTGGTGACGCTCTCGCCCACGTCGTGCGCGGCGTCCTTCAGGCCCAGTTCGGCCAGTTTGGCGTCCAGGGCGCGGCGGTTCTGTTCACGGCTGAAGTAATAAGCGCCGGCGCCGACCAGGGCACCGAGCGCGAGCAGACGTTTCACGGGAAAATGACGGTCGCTTTTCATGAGAGCCAGCCTACGCCCCCCTCATCTGTGCAGGATGAGGCGCGATTTACACGGCGTTCAGGGCTTCCTGATACGGACTCCGATTGGTAACTGCTCAGCAGGGCAAGCTCAGGGGTTGAAGTTAGGCATGAGCACGTCACCCGTGAACACGCTGACCAAGCCCTCCCAGACGCTGAGACCTTGCTTCTGCAACGTGGACATGTAACTCCTGATCCGAGCGAAATTGCACCCACCCTCCTCGGACCGGAATCCTCCAGATACCTTGCGTTTCACGCACCATGCCCGCACGTCCCGCTCCGCCTGATTGTTATCAAACGGCACTCGGCAGTCATGTAGGAACAGCAGCACCGCTGCGCGGTGCTGCTGGCACCGCAACGCCAGATTCCGCCCATGTGACTGCTTCGTCGGACCGCGTCGCCCTGGAACGGGCGGCGCGGCTGGGTTGGCCAGCAAGCCCTCCTCAAGCAGTTCATCAAATCGCCGTTCAAACGCCGTGCGGGCCTCTGGGCTCAGCGTCCCGGCGTTCAGGTCGTGATACACCGTCCTCAGCGATTCCCGAAGTGCGCCAGCCCACACCTGCCCATGGTGTTCGGCCAATCCCCGCAGCTCCCGCAACAGATGAGCTCCGCACAGGGCATGCTGTGCCGGAAGTTTGAAGTACGAGCTCCAGGCGTCGTGGACCAGGATGCCGGTGTACTTCGGCAGGACCTTCATGTGCTCCAGTGCCGCGAGGCCGCGCCGGGCATGCTGGCCGTAGAACGTGAGCTGCGCGCAGCTCACGACATGCATCCAGTGCAGCTTCCCGTTCACCGGGCTGCCGGTCTCATCTGCATGCAGCACCGGTTGATGTGTCAGGGCTGTCCTGAGTCGCCCTTCAAAGTCCTGCAGTCGCTCCGCTGCCAGATTCAGGTTCAGCGCGATGGTGCCATCACTCGGGCGTGCTCCGCAGACCGCGTGCAGGATTTCACTGGTGCGTTCGAGGGGCACGAAGTGCGCCACGTTCAGATACACCGTCAAGGCGTGGACCCGTGGACCGTATTGCACCTGAGCCGTGACGTGCGTGGGGAAGGGTGCTCGCTGCCGGGAACGACATCCAGGGCAGATCTTGACGTCGGCGCGGTATTCGGTGACCTGAAGGTGGAGGTCGGGGAGGTCATGAACCTGTCGAGCGACCTGGGTGTCGACTGGAACGTCATCCCAGGCCTGCCCGCAGGTGCAGTGTCCCGTCACCGGGAGATCGACGATGACGTCGGGATGCGCGGACATCTTGAGGGTCTTGCCGGGGTGATCGGGTTGAGCGCCAGAAGACCGGCCGGTCTTCTGGCGCTCACTCTTGGGCTGCCAGGGCTTGTCCTGACTGGGAGGCTGACTGGATGTGGTGCTGTTTCGGGCCAGTTGAGCTTTGATGGTGCGAAGTTCAGCCAGCACCTCAGCGAGCTGGGCTTCGAGTTCACGGACGCGTGCCTCGAGTCGTTTGCAGTTTGGGCAGGGGACCTCGCTGATGGTCCACCTTACCCAATCGACTCCGGAAAATCACCCTGCTGAGCAGTTACTCGGATTGAACGGTGTGGGATAACCGTTCAATCCGAGCGGATGCGAGGAGGAGAGAAACGGGTTCCGGACGTGGAGTGGACGGATCGGTGGTGTTCCGATCTGTCCACGAAGCAAACGGAATCCGTATGAGACACACGCCGGTTCTCAGGCAGTCGTCAGGCCCAGGCGGCGGGCCAGTGCCTCGGTCAGGATCCAGTCCTCCGGTTCGTCGTAGCCCTGCACCTGCACGAGCACGCAGCCCCGCTCCAGGTAGAACGCGCGGATCTTCGCCCAGGCCTCCTCCTCGTCCCCTGCGGTCTCCTCGATGTCCTCCAGGGTGCCCCACACGTCCCCGTCCAGATCGGCGCTGCGCAGCGCCTCGGCGTGCCCGCTTATGACCCAGGCGTCCACCGCCTCGTCCCGCGCGTACGTCTCGCCGTCCCGGCGCAGGTCCAGGCGGTCGTCGCGTTCATACAGTCCGGCCAGGAAGGTCTCCCAGGCGTCGGCAGTCAGGGTGATCACGTTCATCCCCGCAGTGTACCGCCCGCCCCCGCAGCGCCCCGGCGTGAAGGAAGCGTACAGGGACGCGTCCGGCACGCGCCCCGTAGACTGACGCATGACCCGAGCCCACCCCGGCGCAGCCCCGCGCCGCCTGATGCTGCTGGCGGCCCTCCTGCTGATCCTGACCACGCTGCTCGCCTCCGCCCACGCGCAGTCCGGCGGGGGCTTCGGGGGCCGCAGTTCCGGCGGGTCCAGCTCCGGCAGCTCGAGTTCCGGCGGTGGATACAGCGGCGGGAGCTCCTCGCGCGGCGGCAGCTACGGCGGCGGGTACGGTGGGGGCTACGGGGGCGGGTACAGCGGCCCGATCATCATCAACAACGGCGGGTACGGCGGCGGCTACGGGTACAGCACGGGCGGCGGCGGCTTCGGACTGGTCGGACTGATCATCTTCGGCGTGGTGATCTTCGCCGTGGTGATGACCATGCGCCGCAGCCTGGGTGGCGGCGTGCGCGGCCTGAGCAGCGTCAGCGGCACCGCCCAGGCGGTCAGCGTGCAGCTCCTTCTGGCCGAGGGCGAGGAAGTCAAGCGCGCCCTGCAACGTGTCGCGCAGACCGGCGACCCCGACACGAACGAGGGCCTGGCCCGCATGCTGCAGGAGGCCGCGCTGGTCGCGCTGCGCCACCCGGACCGCTGGGTGTACGGCACCGTGCAGCGCGCCCAGGGGTCGGCCAGCACCGCCGACAGTCAGGTGGGCGCCTGGGCCACCGAGGCCCGCGCGGCATTCACCGAACAGACCACCAGCAACTACCAGAACAGAGACCCGAACAGCGGCTACCAGCGCCGGGACGACTACACCTTCAAGGGCGACCCCAGCGACCAGTATCTCGCCGTGACGATCATGGTCGCCGCGCACGCCCTCGCGGCCCTGCCGCCCGCCGGTGTGACCACCGCGCAGGAGGCCCGCGCGGCCCTGAACGCCATCAGCAGCGTCGCCCCGGGCGACCTGATCCGCGCGGACGTCGTCTGGAGCCCCGACGCGCCCGGCGAGTTCCTCTCGGAGGACGAGGCCATACAGAAGTACCCCAGCCTGACCCGCCTGTAGACCCCGTCCGACGAGCAGGACGGATTGCGACCCCCGGCGCAGTGACCCGCCGGGGGTCGCGTCTATCCTGGGCGGGTCATGGCCCGCCGCCAGCCCGAGTCCACCTGGCCTCCGCCGCCCCGCGAGGCGCCCACCTGCGCGCTGTGCGACCGCGCCGTGCCGCAGCTGACCGAGCACCACCTGCTGCCCCGCTCACAGGGGAGACGCCAGGGCCTGCGCGTCACGGACCTGCCCACCGCGATGCTGTGTGGCCCGTGCCACAAGTTCCTCCACCGCACCTTCTCGAACGTGGAACTCGCCCGCGAGTACCGCAACCTCACTGCGCTGCGCGGGCACGAGGACGTGCAGCGCTTCGTGCGCTGGCTCCGCACGCAGCCCGCCACGAAAGCCGTCCGGGTGCGCTGATACGGACTCCGGTTGAAAGGTTTCTGCAAACCTTTCAACCCGAGCGGATGCGACTCGCAGAGCTGCGGAGCAGAGGAGGAGAAAAACGGGTTCCGGGCGTGGAGTGAACAGATCGGTGGTGTTCCGATCTGTTCACGAAACAGACGGAATCCGCTGGAAGCCTGACATAAGTCATGAGAAGCCCTGAACGACGTCCCAGCCGATTGGCGATCGTCGACGACGTGACGGTTCGGGGTCACTGGCCTGGGAGAGGCGCAGCCTCTCCAGGACTGGTGTTCGACGTGTCAATGCCTGTCGAATGGCGCGCAGCCCCATCTGCGCATAACTCAAGCCCCGTACCCAGTGTGGATCAATCTCCCGCCGTTTCCCATGCTCCGTGACGGCAGTACCCTCGCTCAAGACCATCAGGTACGCCAGTCCCAGCACGCACCAGAGTTTCTCCAGTTGGTGCGCCTGATCCAGGCGCGTCTCCTCCAGATTGAAGACCCCGCTCTTCAGGTCGAGGAAGGATTCCTCGACCTGAGTACGTTGGTGATACTCCGCGAATGTTCGCGTGTGACAGGGCTGACTACTCACGATGAACCAAGGATCACGTTGCCCAAAAGGCCGCACCGCCGCGATGTTCACGGGACCGTACCTCTTCCCCGTGACGTACACCCCATGCCGCACGATCAACTGACCGTGGTGACTGAGCTGTGACTGAAATTGCCCCAAGGACGTTCCGTCCTGATCAAAGAGGTGGACGGGACCCTTGCCGCGAATCATCCACTGCCATCCGAAGGTGGTGAAGTCGCCCATCAACGTGTGATCAAGGAAGCCCCGGTCTGCACAGATGCAGACCTCTTCGACCTGTGGCAAGTGGACGAGCAGGCACTGGACGCTGGCGAGCACAGGGTAGATTTCCTGATTCCCCACCGTCGAACTCCCATGACGGATGACGCGCCAGGACAACGGTATGGCACGCCCCCGGTAGACGAGGGAGACGCAGATCACGCACCAGCGTTTGAACAGGAGGGTGGTGTCCAGGGCGAGGGTGATGCGCGCATCACCCCAGTCACGCAGTGCGACCTGCATGAGGTGTTGGTAGACCGCTCGCCAGGGGATGCTGGAGGACGTCAGGGCGCGGAGGAATCGTCGTTCATGACTTTGCGCGTACCGGGCTCGGGAGATCACGAAAGGAGCACCACGCAGCTGGGTTAGGAACACAGGTCAGGAGGAGGCCGGCGACCATCCAGGCGAATGTTCGGGCATGTCGCTGATCCGACCATGGAGCCGCTCGGAGGAGGTTGAAGATGCGGTGGAATAGGATGGAGGCGTCTCCGTCGGTGTGCTGTTCTTGTGTCATGACAGCTCAAGAATGCCCCGTCGGGGGCATTCTCATCTGTAGTGTCAGGCTCTCAGCGGAATCCGTATGAACCGGGCACCCGGACGGAATCGGCAAGGGGTTACTTCAGCGTGGCGACGAACTGCGCGATGGCCGTCATGTCGGCGTCGGTCAGGGGTTTGACCGCGATCCGCATGGCGTCCGGGTAGGCGATGCCCACGGGCGGCATCGCGTGGTACGCCCTGAGGGTCTCCAGGACGCTGGCGGCACTCAGGCCCGCGATGGCCGGGATGCCCACGGCGTCCGCGCCCCTGCCGTCCTCGCCGTGGCAGACCGCGCAGGCCAGCACGTCGCGGGCCGGGGCGCCCTCTAGGTAGAGGGTGCGGCCCAGGGTGCCGGACGCGGTCGTCGGGGCAGCGGTGGAGGTGCTGGGCGGTGCCGGGGTGGGCGCAGCGGGCGGCGTGGCGGGTGCGGGCGCAGCGGGTGGTCCGGCGTAGAACGCGGCGACGTCCACGATGTCCTGATCGCTCAGGCGCGACGCAATGCCCTGCATGGTGCCGTTGCGGCGCGTGCCGCTGCGGAAGGCCAGCAGCGCGTTCTGGATCTGCGCGGCCGGTTCGCCCTTCAGGACGGGGGCGCGGCCGGTCGGGCCGTGGCAGCCGCTGCAACTGGCGGCGATGGCCTCGCCCCGCGTGAGGTCGGCGGGGCCGGCCTTCAGGGTGGTCGCGGGGGCACTCGTCTGCGCGGGTGTGGTCGGCGCCGGTGTGGTCTGGGCCAGGGCGGCGACCCCGGCGAGCAGGGGCGTGACGAGCAGCAGGGCGGCAGGCAGGGAACGTCGGTTCATGGGGTACCCTCCACGGGGCGCGGCAGCGCAGGACGGAATCGAACAGGACGGCGAAAGGACGTGGCAACGACTATCCGGGAAAAACAAAGGGGCAGGTTCGACCTGCCCCGCACGGGTCTGATGACCGTCAGTGTACGACCTGCGGCGCCCCCTGCGCGGCACTCGCCTGGGCAGGCAGCCAGCGGCGCAGCGCCAGCGGCACGCCCTCGGTCGCGACGAGCACCAGAGCCGCGTACCGCAGCGCCCGCACCACGCCCATGTCCTTGAGTTCCTGCGGCAGCGCGCCCAGCGCGAAGTACACCGCGAACACCATGACCAGCCCCAGCACCGCCACGATGAGCCGCCCGGCCCAGTCACGCGGCGGGGCGAACGTGGGCCGCGACGCCCAGAAGCCCGCCAGCAGCCCCAGGCCCGTCCCGAACTCCCGCGGGGCACCCGCCGGAATCAGCGCCGCGACGACCAGCAGCGCCGCCGGAACGCCCCAGCGGAGCGCCCCCGCCTGCGGAAAATGCACCCGCGCGGCCAGCAGCGCGAATCCGACGCCCAGCAGCAGGCCCACCACCACGTCACTGGGGTAGTGCACGTTCAGCAGCAGGCGCGACGCCGCGATCACCGCCACCAGCACGGCGGCGAACACCGTGAAGCCCGTCGAGCGCAGCTGCGCCGCGATGCCCAGCCACAGCGTCGCGCTCATCTGCGCGTGCCCGCTCGGCAGGCCCGGCCCGCCCGCCGTGGCCCGCGCCGCCTCGGACGCCAGCGACGGATCGTTCGTGAACGGCCGGGGCAGGTTCAGCCCGTACTTCAGCGCGGAGTTCAGCAGGTAACTCAGCGCGAACGCCACGCCCAGCTCCCGCCCGCCCCGGGGCCGCACCAGCCACGTGAACAGCGCCAGCACCACGATGAAGACCTCGTCACGACCCAGGTTCGTGATCATCAACCACAGCGATTCCATGATGCCCTCATCATGCACGAAACCCAGCCGGACTGTGCCGCGCGCACGGTTCGTACGGACTCCGATGGAATGGCCGACAAGGCCGCGGGGTCCGAGCGGACCCGCAGAGCTGCGCAGCAGGGCGAGCAGGAGAGAAACGGGCTGCCGGGCGTGGCGTGGGCACCCCGGTGCCGTCCCGGGTTGCCCACGAAACAATGTCAACGGAACAGAAGGAATCCGTATCACGCATCCGCCCGGCGTGCCCCCCTGGGGTCTGTCCAGACGAGCCCGTGAAAGCTAGACTGAACGTTATGACTGTTCCACAGGCCGACGTTCTGCGCGCCGTTCAGCACAACTCCCCGAACGCGCTGGAGTTGCGCGGCATCACCAAACGCTTCCCCCTCGTGCTCGCCAACGACAACATCTCCATGCAGGTCAGGTGGGGCAGCGTCCACGCCCTGTGCGGCGAGAACGGCGCGGGCAAGAGCACCCTGATGAAGATCGTGTACGGCATCCAGCCCCCCACCAGCGGCGAGATCGTCGTGGACGGCGAGGTCGTGAACCTCACCGACCCCAGCGAGGCCATCAAACGCGGCATCGGCATGGTCTTCCAGCACTTCATGCTCGTCGAGACGCTGACCGTCACCGAGAACGTCATCCTGGGCATGGAACCCACCAGCGGCGGCAGCATCAACTACGGCGCGGCCCGTAAACGCGTCGCGGACCTCATCAAGCAGTTCAACTTCGACCTGAACCCCGATGCCATCGTGGGTGAACTGCCCGTCGGTCTGCAGCAGAAGGTCGAGATCCTCAAGACCCTGTACCGCGGCGCCCGCATCCTGATTCTCGACGAACCCACCGCCGTGCTGACCCCCAGCGAGACCGACGAACTGTTCGACTTCCTGGTCAACCAGTACGCCCGGAGCGGCAATGCCGTCGTGTTCATCAGCCACAAGCTGCACGAGGTGCTGCAGATCAGCGACACCATCAGCGTCATCCGCGACGGGAAGATGATCGGCTCGATCCCCACCCAGGGCGCCACCACCGAGATCCTGGCCCGCATGATGGTCGGCCGCGACGTCACCCTGAAGGTCAACAAGGCCCCTGCCCAGCCGGGACAGGTCGCGCTGGACGTGCAGAACGTCGTCGTGAAGGGCGAGCACCGCAACGCCGTGGACGGCGTGAGCTTCCAGGTGCGCGCCGGAGAGATCGTCGGCATCGCGGGCGTCGAGGGCAACGGCCAGAGTGAACTCGTCGAGGCGATCACCGGCCTCCAGACGTACCAGGGTCAGATCACGTACCTCGGCAAGCCCGCGCGCGGCGTGCGCGAGGTCGAGGCCAGCGGCCTGTCCCACGTGCCCGAGGACCGCAACGAACGCGGCCTGGTCCTCGAGATGAGCACCGCCGAGAACTTCATCCTGGGCGAACACGACCGCGCCCCCTTCGCCGGACCGCTGGGCATCCTCAAGCAGGACGTCATCGACGAGAACGCCCGCACCCTCAGCGAGCAGTACGACGTCCGCCCCCGCAGCGCCACCCTGCCCGCCGGGAGCTACTCGGGCGGGAACGCGCAGAAGATCATCGTCGCCCGCGAGATGCGCAAGGGCCCCAAGATCCTGGTCGCCAGCCAGCCCACCCGTGGCGTGGACATCGGCGCGATCGAATTCATCCACGCCCGCATCGTCGAGGCGCGCGACCAGGGCCTCGCCGTGCTGCTCGTCAGCGCCGACCTCGGCGAGGTCATGAACCTCGCCGACCGCATCCTCGTCATGTACGAAGGCAAGGTCGTCGGTGAGGTGAACGCCGCGAACGCCACCGACACCCAGCTGGGTCTCCTGATGACCGGCAGCGGCGGCGACACCACCACCCAGGCCAGCTGGTAAACGGGGGGAGTAGGGAGTGGGCAGTGGGGAGTGGGTGCGGCGCCCGCCTCCGCCCCAACGGGGAGGCCCGCACAGCAGCGATGCTGGCGGGCCTCTTCTTTGCCACTTCCCACTCCCCACTTCCCACTGCCTCCTGCGCGTCGCGTCCTAATTCACGGGTTCCGGTTCGCTGTGCGCGGCCTTCCCGGTCAGGTTGATCCCGGCGCTGGCGGCGATCACGCAGGCCATCGCCGCCCACTGCACGGCCGTGAGGCGCTCGCCGAGGAACAGCAGGCCGCTCAGGGCCGCCAGGGCCGGTTCGACACTCATCATCACGCCGAAGATCCGGGCGGGAATGGCGCGCAGGGCGCGCATCTCCAGCGTGTACGGCAGCGCGCTGGACAGCACCGCGACGCCCAGGCCCAGCAGCAGCGCGTGCGGGCTGAGCAGCGCCGGACCCGCCTGGACCACCCCGAACGGCAGCGTGACCAGCGCGGCGACGATCATGCCCGCGACCACGCCGGTCGTGCCGGGCACCCGGCGGCCCACCGCGCCCCCCGCCAGGATGTACAGCGCCCACATGCCGCCCGCCGCGAGCGCCAGCACGATGCCCAGCAGCGGGGCGTTCGTGGCCCCGCCACCGCCGATGGGGGAGATCAGCACGATGCCCAGCCCGGCCAGCGCCACCCACGCCACGTCCAGCGGGCGGCGGGACAGCGCCAGGGACAGCAGCAGCGGCCCCACGAACTCCAGCGTGACCGCCAGCCCCAGCGGCAGCAGCCGAAGCGACTCGTAGAACGCGAGGTTCATCAGGCCCAGCGCCGCGCCGTACGGGAGGATCGCGCGCCACTGCACCCACGTCAGGCGGTTCAGCGCCGGGCGGAACACCAGCATCAGCAGCGCCGCCGCCAGCGCCACGCGGACCGTGGTCGTCCCCGCCGGGCCCAGCGTCGGGAACAGCGTCTTCGCGAAGGCCGCGCCGCCCTGGATGCTCAGCATCGCCAGCAGCAGGGACGGCACGGGCGGCAGGCTGAACCGCGCCCGGGTGGCGGCGCTCGTCAAGGCCGGGTCACCGGGGCAGCGGCGGCCCGCAGCCGGGCGGGACGGACGGGGTGGGGCAGGGGGCAGGACATGGCGGGCATTAGATCACCCGGCGCCCATCCGGCGGGCGCAGGTGTCTGCGCTGCCGGAATGCCTACTCCTGTTCTCCCAGCACCCTCTTGGCAATCGTGAACCCGCTCAGGCCCGCCGGAACGCCCGCGTAGATCGCCACCTGATGCAGCACGTCACTCAGGTCACGTTCGCTGACGCCCGTGTTGCGCGTCGCCCGGACGTGCCCCTCGAACTCCCGCTCGCGGCCCAGCGCCGCCAGGATGCCCAGCGTGACCATGTGCCGCTCGCGGTCGGTCAGGTTGCCGCGGCCCCACGCCGCGCCCCAGGCGTACTCGGTCAGGAAGCGCTGGTAGTCCGCGCCGAACGCCTCGGGGTTCCCACTGAACGCCCGGTCCACGTACTCCTGCCCCATGACCTGCGCGCGTTTACGTTTCCCGCGTTCCAGTTGCTCGCTCATGCCTGAGCGTACCCGGCGCGAGCGGGGCGGGTCTGTCACCGCGCCAGGGAGCGTGCAGACAGAGAAAAACCCCTCCCGGTCGGGGGAGGGGGCAGGGTTCAGGAGGGGCTCAGGCAGCGGTCTTCCGTTCCGGTGATGGGGGAACGCACCCCACCACCTCCACTGCAGACCGCCGCTCGGATCGGCTGCTCGTTCCACTCGGGTCAGGTCGTGGTGACCCGACCGCCGGTCAGGCCCACTTGATCAGTCCGGCTTCCAGGTCGTTGCTCAGGCCGTCGATGACGGGGAGCATCCGCACGCCGACCGAGTACAGGCCGCTGTCCTGCAGGGGGATCTCGGCGCTGTACGTGCCGCCGCCGCGGCTGACCAGGGGCACGCGGGTCAGGTGACCGCCGCGGTTCAGGACGGCCTCGACGCGCAGTTCGTCCAGGTTGATCCCGGCGGGGTTCACCTGCGCGGTCACGGGGACGCTCTGGCCGGGGCGGGCGGTGGCGGGCAGCTGCGCGGTCGCGGTCAGGGTGGTGTAGGGCCACTGCTGGCGCACCCAGCCCTTCCACGCGGCGAGCTCGCGCGCGCGGGTGCTGTTGCCACTGGCGAGTGTCGCGCCGCGTTCGGCGATGGGCCGGTAGTACTTCTCCACGTAGTCGATCACCTGACGCTGCATGGAGAAGCGCGGGCTGACCGTCTGGATGGCGCGGCGCACCGTGGACGCCCAGGTGGGCTGGCCACTCAGGCCGCCGTAGTAGCGGGGCGTGATGTCGGTTTCCAGCGTGTGGTACATGCTGAAGGCGTCCGCGTCGTCCTGGACGTTCAGGTCGGCGTACTCTCGTTCCTCGCCGATCGGCCAGCCGTTCGTGCCATCAAAGCCTTCACGCCACCAGCCGTCCAGGATGGACAGGTTGGGGCTGCCGTTGAAGCTGGCCTTCATGCCGCTGGTGCCGGAGGCCTCCAGGGGGCGGCGGGGGTTGTTCAGCCAGATGTCCACGCCCTGCACGAGGTGACGCGCGACGTGCATGTCGTAGTTCTCCAGGATGACGATCTTGCCGCGGAACTCGGGTTCCTGGCTGATCTTGTAGATCTCCTGGATGAAGGACTTGCCGGGGTTGTCGGCGGGGTGGGCCTTCCCGGCGAACACGAACTGCACGGGCCGCTCGGGGTGGTTCACGATGCGGCTCAGGCGGGCCTTGTCGCGGAACAGCAGCGTGGCGCGCTTGTACGTCGCAAATCTGCGCGCGAAGCCGATGGTCAGGGTGTTCTCGTCGAGCAGGGTGTCGGTGGCGGCCACGTCGGCGGCGGACGCGCCGTTGCGGAGCATCTGCTCACGCATGCGGCCGCGCACGAAGGTGATCATGTCGCGTTTCATGTCGCGCTGCACGTCCTGCAGCTGCTGGTCGGTCAGTTTCTCGACGGCTGCCCACATCTGCTCGTCTTCCAGCCGCTCGGTCCAGTCGGCGGGCAGCACGGTGCCCAGCAGGTCACGCATGGCCTGGCTGGTGAACGTGAGGTTGTGCGCGCCGTTCGTGACGTGCCCGATCGGCACCTCCTCGGTCTCGGCGCCGGGGTACAGGAACTTCCACATGTCGCGGCTGACCTCGCCGTGCAGTTCGGACACGCCGTTCGCCGCGCGGCTCATGTTCAGCGCGAACACCGTCATGGAGAAGGTCGGGACCGGGTGGCCGTCCCACATCTGCTCGTGCTCGGCGAGCTTGTACAGTTCGTCGCGGCTGGCGGCCAGCTGTGCGGGCCATGCGCCGATGTAACGGTCCATCAGGTCGTACGCGAAGGCGTCGTTCCCGGCGGCGACCGGCGTGTGCGTGGTGAACAGCGTCGAACTGGCCACCGTTTCCAGGGCGGTCTTGAAGTCCAGGCCACGCGCCACGTACTCGCGGGTGCGTTCCAGGCCCAGCAGCGCGGCGTGGCCCTCGTTCATGTGGTACACGTCGCCGGGGACGTTCAGGACGCGCAGCGCGCGGATACCCGCCACGCCCAGCAGGACGTACTGCTGCACGCGCAGTTCCTGGTTGCCGCCGTACAGGCGGGCCGTGAGCTTCCGGTCGTCCTCGCTGTTCTCGGGGACGTTCGTGTCGAGCAGCAGCACCCTGATGCGGCCCACGTTCAGGTTCCAGATGCGGACGTGCACGTCACGTTCGCCGATGCGGACCTTCACGCGCGCCTCCTCGCCGCCTTCGGTCAGGGCGGGCGTGATGGGCAGGGTGGTCAGGTCGAGTTCGTCGTACGCCTCGTTCTGCCAGCCGTCCTTGTCGAACAGCTGCCGGAAGTAGCCCTGGTGGAACAGCATGCCCACCGCCGTGAAGGGAATCCCGAGGTCCGAGGCACTCTTGCAGTGGTCGCCCGCGAGGACGCCCAGACCGCCGGAGTAGATGGGCAGGGACTCGTGGAAGGCGTACTCCATGCTGAAGTACGCGACCGGTTTCATGCCCGCGGCGTTCTTCGCGGCCCAGGTGTCCTTCTTGCCCATGTAGGCGTCGAAGTCGGCCATGACCTTCGCGTAGCGCGCGAGGTACGCGGGGTCGGCGGCCGCCTGCTCTAGGCGGGCCTGGGGCACCTCGAGCAGCTGGCGGACCGGGTTGTGTTGGAAGCGCTCCCAATTTGGGGCGTCGAGTTCCTCGTACAGCGCCTGAGCTTGAGGCGTCCACGACCAGTAGAGGTTGTAAGCCAGTTCAGACAACCGCGCGATGCCGGGCGGCAGCTGGGGCAGCACAGTGACCTTGCCAATGACGTTCATACCCGATGAGCTTACACTAAGCCTCTCTTTATCTGCTGAGCGCCGCCCCCGACCCACCAGAGATCCCGACTGGCCCACCACCGCCCCCCGAACCGGGTGAACATCCTGTCCCTGCTGTGCCTGGGCGCGTCCTGCGCCGCCCCGTTCCCCGACCGCTCAGGCCCCCCCGCCGCGCCGCCCGCTCCCCGATGCCCCCACCCCGGACGCCCAGCTGTCCAGACAGCGTCCGGCCTCTCTTCCCACCCCGAGACCCCCATGACCCCAGACCCCCACGCCGCCCTGATGACCGAAGGCGACCGCCTCGCCCGGCAACTCACGCAGACCCTGCACGTCACTGCGCACGACCCCCCCCGCCTGACCCTGCTGGGCCGCAGCCTCGCCCTGAACCTGACCCGCGCCTTCCAGCAGACCATCGAACACGTCACCCGCCACGCCGGGCACCCCGTCCACGCCCAGCTGACCTGCGATGCCCATGGGCACGCCACCCTGCACCTGACCCGCGCCGGCCCGTCCTCACGCGACCTGCCCGCCGCCGACCTGCTGCGCGACCTGCTGTGGCCCCACGGCACCCTGCACCCCGCCATCCGCGAGCACCTCCAGGACGCCCTGAGCGGCAGCGAACACCACGCCACCCGCGCCCTGGTCGCCGCGCTGCGCCACCCCAGCGTCCTGAAAGGCATGGAAGCCAAGATCCGCGCCGCGCTGCCCCGACCATGAGCGGCCACGTCCTCGGCACCGTCCACACCGCCATCGCCGTCAGCGACCTGACCCATCAGCTCGGCTACTGGCAGGAAGTCCTGGGCTTCACCCTGCTCGGCCAGACCGAGGTCGGCGGTCCCCTCCCCGAACAGGAAACCGGCGTGCCCGGCCTGCGCAGCCACCTCGCCCTGCTCGCCCTGCACGGGCAGACCGTCGAACTGTACCAGCCCCTCGCCCCCGAAGGCCACGCCACGTACCGGCCCAGCCCGGCCGACATCGGCTCCTGGCACCTCGCGTTCCGCGTGGCGGACCTGGCCGCCCTGATCCGCGACAGCGAACCCTGGGGCTGGCAGGTGCGCGGACAGGTGGCGACCGTCACCGAGGGCCCAGGCCCGGTCGGCGCGCAGCTGGCCTACCTGCACAACGCGGACGGCACCATCCTGGAATTCATCCAGCTGCCCGGCTGATCCGGCCTCCGGCTGACCGGCTCTGGTTATACGGATTCCGTCTGTTTCGTTGACAGATCGGAACACCACCGATCCGTTAACTCCACGTCCGGAACCCGTTTTTCTCCTACTCGCTCCGCTCGGGTTGAAAGATTTTGCAAACCTTTCAACCGGAGTCCGTATTACAGGGGTTCGTTCACGCCGCGGTCCTGGGGGTGCAGCGCGGCGCGGACCGCCTGTGGGGACAGGGCGTCCAGGTCCAGAGGCATCGCCCGGCCCGAGAAGCGCAGCCCGCGCGCCTCGACGGCACTCATCAGTTCGTCCCAGACGTCCTCGTACTCGGCGAGGGTCATGACGCTGCCGTCCGCGCGGGACAGCAGGCCCATCAGCGCCCAGGTGCGCGCCTCGAAGGAAGTATCCGCGAAGGTCATGCGCCAGGGTAGGGGGGACGCCGTCACAGGAGCCTGCCAGTCCGCGCCCTAAGCGTGAGGTACTTCACCCGCCGCGCCACAGGTCCGGACCACCCCGGCCCGCCATGCGGGAAGGCGCGGACCTCACCCCTGCGGGAGTTCCGCCTCGACCAGGGTGCCGTGCCCGGGGCTGGACAGCACGCGGTACAGCCCGCCGCGCGCCTCGATCCGCTCGCGCATCTGTAGCAGGCCCAGACCGCCCGCGCTGCTCACGCGACCCGAGATCGAGTCCGGATCGAACCCCGCGCCGTCGTCCTGCACGCGCAGCGTCACGCCCTCCGCGCCGTGCAGCGTCACCTTGACCTCCTGCGCGCGGGCGTGCTTGGCGACGTTGTTCAGGCTCTCCTGTAGGATCCGGAACACGACCGCCTCGTCCCCGGGCGACAGGTGCACGTCCCCGCTGACGTTCAGGTGCACCCGCAGATTGTTCTGCTCGCCGAAATCCAGCACGTAGCGGCGCACGGTCTCCAGCAGCCCGTAGCGTTCCAGGTCGATGGGCCGCAGCGCGAAGATCGAGCGGCGCACCTCGCGGATCTGCTCGCGCAGCAGCGTCGTCGCCGCGCGCACCTCGGCCTCCGCCTTCGGGGGGTCCGTGTGGATCTGCCGGGCCACCACGTCCAGCTTCAGCGCCGCGAACGCCAGCGACTGCGCCACCCCGTCGTGAATCTCGCGGGCAATGCGGGCGCGTTCGTCGCTGATCGCCAGTTCCTCCGAGTACAGGTACGCCCGCGCGTTGCGGACCGCCAGCGTCGCCTGCCCCGCCATCAGCGCCAGCAGCGACACCCGCGCGTCGTCGAAGGCGTTCGGGTCCGGGTCGCCCAGCAGCAGCACGCCCACCAGGCCTTCCTCGTCCCGCATGGGCAGGCCCAGCACGCTGCGGGCCTCCGGGAACACCTCGCTGGCCTCCTCGTCGGTGGCCTTCAGGGCCGCCTCGGCGTGCGCGACGCGCTGCGCGAAGGCCGGAGCCACCCCGCCGCGCCGCTCGCCGTGCGCGTCCTGCGCGTACTCCAGCCGCAGCACCCCGTCCTGATCGCTCAGGACCACCGCGCGCGCCCCGGCCCCCACGCGGCCCGCCATGGCGTGCGTCACGCGGCCCAGCAGGCGGCGCATGTTGCGCTCGGCGCGGATGCTCTGATCCACCGAGTACAGCGTCATCAGGTCCAGCGTCCGCTGCCGCACCGCCTCCACACCCCGCGCGACCTCCGAGGCCAGCGCCTGCGCCAGCGCCTCGGCGTCCGCCGGGGGCGGCTCCTGGAAGTGCAGGGCCAGCGCCCCGCCGCCCGGCACCGGCACCTTCAGCGGATGCAGCGGCCCCGCCGCCCCGCTGGCGCCCTCGGCGCGGGCCGTGCCGCTCAGGCCGCCCGGCACCGTCAGCGTCGCCCGCTGCGCCCCGGTCACGCGCACCGCGCCGCGCGCCGCGACGTCCAGCACCGCGCCCATGTCCGCCGCGTCCGACAGGTCGCGCATGAGTTCCTGCACCGCGCCCAGCCGCGCGTGCGACACCCGCAGCTCGCCGTACAGGTCCAGCAGCTGCCGCTCGGCCCGCTCGCGCGCGCGGGTGCCCTCCGCGATCCACTCCACGCTGAAGTACGTCACCGCCGGACCCACCAGCCCGTAGAACAGCAGGTGCGCCCACAGCTCCAGCGCCGCGCCGGGCAGCAGCGAGATCAGGAACTCCACCACGCCCACCACCAGCACGATCAGCGGCGGCAGGACGTTACGCACCACCCGCACGCGGTCCGACAGCCGGAACCCCCGCGGCCCCCGCACCGGCGCGCCGTCCAGCGTCTCCGGCAGGGCGTCCGGCAGCCCGTCCGGCAGGGGCGAGAGGTCGGGGGTCAGGGCGTCAGGAGCAGGCTGGCGCGGCGCAGGAGCGTCCGTCATGCCCCCAGTCTAGGCCCGCCGCGCCGGGCGGGCCGTCCCGGCGTCCCCCTTCAGTACCCGGGCTGGTCGTCGGTGGCCGGGAGATCCAGCTCGGGGGCGTCCGGCGCCGGAGCCTGCCGGGGGGCGGTCGTGCCGCGCGCGGCGGCGTCCTCCACCTTCCACTGCACCTGCCGCAGCAGCCCGCGGAACAGGCGGCTCTCGGCGCTGCTCATCAGCGCGCGGTCCAGCGTCGCCCGCCACAGCCGCAGCGTGTGCCGCGCCCGCACCGCGTCCGTGTACCCGATCAGGGTCATCGTCTCGCGCAGGTGCCCGTACAGCGCCTCCATCTCCTCACGCGTGGCGGTCTTGCGCTGCCGCTCCGGCAGTTCGTCCTGCCCCTGCAGGAACTCGTAACACACCAGCAGCACCGCCTGCGCCAGGTTCAGGCTCGCGTAATCCCCGGTCGGGATGCGCACCGCCAGCTGGCACTGCTCCAGGTCGCTGTTGATCAGCCCGGTCTCCTCCGGGCCGAACACCAGTGCGGGCGCGGCCGCCGCGCGCACCAGCGGACGCACGTACGCCGGGTGCTGCGGCGGCGCCAGATCCGCCCGCAGGCGCGCCGTCGTGCCCACGCTGAGGTCCCGGTCCGCCAGCGCCTCGCGCAGCGTCGGGTAGATCTTCGCCTCGCGCAGCAGGTCCGCCGCGTGCACGGCCATCGCCACCGCGCCGGAATCCAGGTGGTCGCAGCGCGGCGCGACCAGCCGCAGGTCCCGCGCCCCCATGTTCAGCATGGCGCGCGCCGCCGAACCGATATTGCCAGGAGTTTTAGGAGAAACGAGCACCACCGCGAGATTCACACCCCCGATGGTACCGCAGCGGCGCAATTCGACCGCGCCGCCGCCCACGTTCAGCGCGCAGGTCAGGGCGAGCTGAGCAGCGGCGTCTCGTCCACGACGTGCAGGCCCCACTTCAGGTCGTGCGCGAGGTCCTCGGGCGTGTCGCCCCACGAGTCCATGCTCAGCTGCGTGACGCCGCGCGCGCGCAGGTGGGTGTTCACCTCGTTCAGCAGCGCCGAACGCAGCGCCGTGTGCCGCCACAGCGGGTGCACGCCCGGCGCGTCCACGCGGCCCTGCCCGTCCTCGATCGCGGCGCGGCACACGCCCACCCCGCGCCCCTGGTCGTCCAGCGCGACCACGCTGACGTGCGCGTCGAAATCCCCCGCGCCGTCCCGCGCGGCGTCCTCGTGCACCGCGTGGTGCCCGATGCGGTCCTCGTAAGTGCGCAGCGCCTCCAGCCGCGCCGCGTGCGGCGTGTCCGCCAGGGCGCGCAGGGTCACGCCGTCCGGCGGCGTGACGTGCCGGTAGGGCACGCGGCCCTCCAGGCGGCGGTACGCACCCGTCTCGCGCCAGCCCAGGTCCAGGAACGGTTCAGGCGGGAACAGGTGCCCGTCGGCGAACACGTAAGCGCGGCCCACCTCGGCACGCGCGGCGTCCGCCAGGGCCAGCGCCGCCGCGTCCCGCAGCGGGCCGCTGAACACGCCGCCCAGCAGTTCCGACCCGTGCGCCGGGCTGGGCCGCGTCCCGGCCGCGCCCAGGACCACCTCGCGCGGGCCGTCCTCGCCGGGCTGCACCTCGAACGCCACCCACGCCGCCGTGCAGGCCTCGGCCATCCACGCGACCGCCTCCTGCGGCGCGTCGTACAGCGCGGCCAGGACGGTCGTCAGGCCATCCCCGGACAGCCGCTCGACCTGAACGGTCACGCGTCCACCGGACCGGGCAGGGGGCGCAGCGGACTGCTCAGCACCCGCGCGTACAGTCCCAGGTACTCACGGGTCGGGCCGTCCCAGCTGAAATCCAGACTCATGGCCTCCTGCGCGCGGGCCGTCCACTCCGCGCGGTCGTCGAAGGTCAGCCGGGCCTCGGCGCACGCGTCCACCAGCGCCTGCGGCGTCGCCCCCACGAAACGGAACCCCACCTCGTGCGGGACGGTGTCCACCAGCCCGCCCGTCTCACGCACCACGGGCAGCGTCCCGTACCGCATGGCGATCATCTGCGACAGCCCGCACGGCTCGAAGCGGCTGGGCATCACGAACGCGTCGGCGCCCGCGTAGATGCGGTGCGCCAGCGGCTCGTTCATGCCCTGCGCGAACGCCACGCGCGGATGCGCCGCCCACTCGCGCAGCCCCGACTCCAGGCGCGGATCCCCGCCGCCCAGCACCACCACGTTCCAGTCCCGCGTCAGGATGGGCAGTGCCTCGATCAGCAGGTCCATGCCCTTCTGCTCGGCCAGTCGACTGACCGCCGCCAGGACCGGCGCGTCGTCCAGGCCGAACTCCGCGCGCAGCGCCGCCCCGCACGCCGCCTTGCCCGCCACGTCCGCGAACGGCGTCACGTCCACGTCCGTGCGCGGGTCCCAGCGGTCCTGATCCAGCCCGTTCAGGATGCCACTCAGGCGCCCCTCGTGCGTCAGACGCACCAGCAGCCCCTCCAGGCCCTCCCCGTACTCGGGCGTGGTGATCTCCTGCGCGTACGTCGGACTGACCGTCGTCACCTGCGACGCGAACACCAGCCCCGCCTTCATCAGGTTCACGTCCCCGTGGAACTCCAGGCCCTCATGCGTGAACGCCCACTCCGGCAGCCCCGTCCAGCCCATGCCGTCCAGCAGGTTCCAGCGCCCCTGGTACTGCAGGTTATGCACGCTGAACACCGCCCGCACCCCCGCCAGGCGCGCCAGGGCCACCACCAGACCCGCCTGCCAGTCATGCGCGTGCACCACGTCCGGCACCACACCCACGCGCTCCAGCGCCGGCAGCACCGCCCGCGCGAACTGCGTGAACCGCCACACGTCATCCGGGAAGTACAACCCAGGACGATCGAACGCCCCCAGCCCCACGAACAGGAACTGCACGCCACCCTGCACGAGTTCCCCCACCCGCACGTCCGCCAGCGGCACCGACCCCGGCGCGTCCAGCGCCCCGCGCCAGACCTCCCGCACGGGCTGCGCGATATCCGCGTACCACGGCGAGACCACCGTCACCGCCGCGCCCAGCCGCGCCTGCTGCGCCGGCAGCGCGCCCAGCACGTCGCCCAGCCCACCGGACCGCGAGAACGGGAACACCTCGGACGCCACATGCACGACACGCATGCCCCGCACTCTACCCGCCCGCCACGCCCCCACACGCGCGTCACTCAGGCAGGGCCGGGGCGGGGGTTTGACAAGCCCCCGGCCCGTTGGTACACTTCCCCTCGCCCTGAACGAGGGCAGCCAAGAAAAGCTCTGCGGGCTCTTAGCTCAACGGTCAGAGCAGTCGGCTCATAACCGATTGGTTGCCGGTTCAAATCCGGCAGGGCCCACCACAACACCGGGCGGTTAGCTCAGCGGTAGAGCATTCGCTTCACACGCGAAGGGTCGTAGGTTCAAATCCTATACCGCCCACCAGACAGAAAAAGCCTCGCTTCGGCGGGGTTTTGTCCATGTGGGCCCGCCGCGTGAGCCTGCTGACCGCGCGGCGCGGCGTGCGGTACACTCCGGGCGTTCCCCACATGTTGCCATTCATGTCCGCCCCGTCCGATCATGCCTGAGCAGCGCGCGCAGCTGCTGGCCGCCGCGTTCCGCCGCGCATCCATCGGGATGGCGCTGCTGGGCACCGACGGCGCGTTCCTGGACGTCAACGACGCGCTGTGCGACCTGCTGGACGTTTCGCGCGCCGACCTGCTGGGCCGCGCCGCGCGGGACGTGACGCACCCCGACGACCGGCCCGATGACGACACGCAGGTGCGGCGGACCCTGGACGGCGCGCAGGACGGGTTCGAGCGGCGCCGCCGGTACCTGCGGCGGGACGGCAGTGTCGTGCAGGCGCAGGTCAGGGTCTCGCTGCTGGCGGGCACGTCGGGCGAACCGGGCGCGCTGCTGCTGCAGGTGCAGGACGTCACGGCCGTGCAGGACCTGACCGAGCGGCTGCACCTGGCGGTGGACGCCACGCAGGACGGCATCTGGGACTGGCGGCCGCCGCTGGGGACCCTGGACTGCACCGACCGCTGCGTGCTGCTGGGCGGCGTGCCGCTGGGCGGGCGGACCCTGCGCGCGTGGTGGCGGGCCCTGCCGCCCGGCGAGCGGCCCCGGCTGCTGCGCGCCTACCGGCGGCACGCGCAGGGCAAGGCGGACGTGATCGACCTGGAGTTCCGGCAGCGTGGCGCGGACGGCGTGGACCGCTGGCTGGCGCTGCGGGGCCGCGTCACGGCCCGTGACGGGAGCGTCGTCACGCGCGTGACCGGCACGCTGTCGGACGTGACCACGCGGGTGCAGGCGCAGCGGGACATGCAGGTGCTGCTGGACAACCTGCCCGCCATGATCGGCTACTGGGACGCCGGGCTGCGCAACCGTTTCGGGAACCGCGCGTACCTGGACTGGTTCGGGAAGACCCCGCGGCAGATGCGCGGGCGGCACATCCGGGACGTGATCGGCGCGGACGCGTACCGCCTGAACCGGCCGTTCATGGACGCTGTGCTGCGCGGCGAGGCGCAGGTGTTCGACCGGACCATCACGGACGCGGCGGGCCGCGAGCGGCACACCGAGCTGCGGTACGTGCCGGACGTGCAGGGCGGTGAGATCCGCGGGTTCTTCGCGCTGGGCACCGACGTGACGGCCCGCCGCCGCGCCGAGCAGGCGCTGCGTGAGCAGCGGGAACTGGCGCGCGTGACCCTGGCCAGCATCGGGGACAGCGTGATCACCACCGACCCGCACGGGAACGTCACGTTCCTGAACCCGGTCGCGCAGCGCATGACCGGCTGGACCAACGAGGACGCCGCCGGGCAGCCCATCGAGACGGTCATGCCCCTGCTGGACGAGACGACCCTGGGGGCCGCCCCGAACCCCCTGCGGGCCGCGCTGCGCCGCCGCGAGATCATGGGCATGGTGGGCGGCACCGCGCTGCGGTCGCGCAGCGGCGCGCTGTTCAGCGTGGAGGATTCCGCCGCGCCGATCCTCAGCGAGTCCGGCGAGCTGCTGGGCGCCGTGATCGTCTTCCATGACGTCACCGAGGCCCGCACCATGGCGCTGCGCATGAGTCACCTCGCGCAGCACGACACGCTGACCGACCTGCCCAACCGCGTGCTGCTGCGCGACCGGATCGCGCAGGCGACCACCCTGGCCCGGCGCCGGGGCACGCCGTTCGCGGTGCTGTTCCTGGACCTCGACCACTTCAAGGACGTCAACGACAGCCTGGGGCACCACGCCGGGGATCAGCTGCTGCGCGAGGTGGCCCGCCGCCTGACCGGCAGCCTGCGCGCCTCGGACACCGTCAGCCGCCAGGGTGGGGACGAGTTCATCATCCTGCTGCCCGAGGTGAGCAGTGCCGCGCACGTGCAGACCGTGATCGGCAAACTCATGGCGGCCGTCACCGCGCCGTACGACCTGGACGGGCAGGCGGTGCACGTCACGCTCAGCCTGGGCGCGGCCCTGTACCCGCAGGACGGCGCGGACCCCGACGAGCTGCTCAAGCACGCCGACGCCGCCATGTACCGCGCCAAGGCGGACGGGCGCAACCGCCACCATTTCTACTCCCGCGCGCTGCACGGCGAGATCCAGCGGCAGCAGCAGCTGCGGCACGACCTGCGCGCCGCGCTGGACGCCGGGCAGTTCTGGCTGGCGTACCAGCCGAAGGTGAATCCCGCCAGTGGCGAACTGCTCGGCGCCGAGGCCCTGCTGCGCTGGAACGGCCCGGACGGCCCGGTGTCCCCCGCCATGTTCATCCCGGTCGCCGAGGAGACCGGACTGATCGTCCCGCTGGGCCGCTGGGTGCTGCGCGAGGCCTGCGCGCAGGCGCGCCGCTGGTCGGACGACGGGCACGCCCTGCCGGTGTCGGTGAACATCTCGGCGGCGCAGTTCGGCGAGACCGGCTTCCTGGAAACCGTGCAGGAGGAACTGCGTGCCAGCGGCCTGAGCGCGCACCTGCTGGAACTGGAGGTCACCGAGACCATCCTGATGCGGCACGTCGAGCACGTCCAGCGCAACCTCGCGGCGCTGCGGGCGCTGGGCGTGCAGGTCAGCATCGACGACTTCGGCACCGGGTACTCCAGCCTCAGCTACCTGCACGAGTTCCCCGTGACCACCCTGAAGATCGACCGGTCGTTCCTCGCGCCCGGCCGCAGCGGCCCGCAGGCGACCGCGCTGATCACCGCCATCATCGGGCTGGGCCGCGCCCTGAACCTGCAGGTGATCGCCGAGGGCGTCGAGCAGCCCGCCCAGGTCCGGGCCCTGCTGGACCTGGGCTGCGCCGCCATGCAGGGCTACCTGTTCGCGCCGCCCCTGCCCCCGGCGGCCTTCGAGGCGTGGCGGCGCGACTGGCCCGCCCAGCACGCCGCCCTGACCGCCCAGGCGTAGACCGGCGGGATCCACAGGGTCTCCCGCGTGACCGTGCGTCTTTCGGGGGACGTCACGCGCCGCTGCGGACCGCTACGCTGCGCGGCATGATAAGGGTGATGGATCAGGGAGGCCCGACCCGACCCGCCCGCCCCGCCCCCCGGCACGCGCTGGCGGAACTGCTGGACCCGGCCACGTACCGCGCCGCCGCGTACGTGCTGCTCAGCGTGCCTGCCGGGACGCTCGTGGCGGCGCTGCTGACGGCCGCCGTGCTCGTGGGCGTGTTGAGCCTGCCGGTCCTGATCGGGGCGCTGTTCCTGATCGGGGCGCTGTGGCTGGTCGTGGGGCTCGGGGACGCGCAGCGCGCCCTGATGGGCGTCCTGGGCGTGCGGTTCGCGCGGCCGGGGGCGGCGCTGCGGCCCGGTGGGTTGCTCGGGTGGCTGGGCGCCACGCTGGGCGACCCCGCCACGTACCGCACGCTGCTGTTCCACGTGATCCAGCTGCCGCTGGGGTTGATCTGCTGGGTGGTGCTCGCGGCGCTGCTCGCGGCGGTCGTGCTGGGCCTGGGCGCCCCGGTGTGGCTGATGGACAAGAGCGTCCCGCTGGTGTGGAACGAGTGGACGCTGGAACCCGGTCCGGTCGCCGTGGCGGGCCTGATGCTGACCGGGGCGGGCGCGCTGATCGTCACGGCGGGTGTCGTGAACCTGATGGGCCGCATGTGGACCCGACTGGGCGCCGCGCTGCTCGCCCGCGACCCGGCCGAGGCGGCGCGGCGCGAGGTGATCGCCCTGCGCCGCGCCGCCGGGCGGGTCGCGCTGGGCGACGACCTGCCCGCCACGTTGCGCGACCTGACCACCCAGGCGCGGGCGGCCAGCACCGCCGACGCGGTCGCGCTGGTCGCCCCGGACGGCACGCTGCGCGCCCTGGACGCCGGTTTCGGCCCGCCGGACCTCGCGGCGCTGAGCGGCCCGCTGACCCGCCCCCCGGCGCCCGGCGAGGCCAGCCTGACGCCCCTGAGCGGCGGGGCGGCGCTGGCGGCGCTGCCCGTCACGCTGCCCGCCAGCGCCGGCGCGGACGGCGGCACCCTGCGCGCCCTGTACGCCCCGGGCACCCGGCCCGGCGCGGACGAACTGGCGTTCCTGCTGTCCATCGCCGACCACGCCGGGACCGCGCTGCACGCCACGCAGCTGATCGAACGGGCGGGCGCGCGTGCCGGGGAGCAGGAACGCGCCCGGCTGGCCCGTGAACTGCACGACAGCGTCGCGCAGGCGCTGTACGGCATCACGCTGGGCGCCAAGACCGCCCGCGCCACCCTGGAACGCGACCCGGACCGCACCCGCCAGAGCCTGGAGTACACCATCCGCCTCGCCGAGGGCGGCGTGTCGGAGATGAAGGCGCTGCTGTTCAGCCTGCGCCCCGACGCGCTGGAGGAAGGCGGCCTGATCGCCGCGCTGACCCAGCACGCCCACGCGCTCGAAGCCCGCCACGGCCTGACCGTCCACGCGGACCTGCGCGAGGAACCCGCCCTGAGCCCCGACGCGCAGGCCGCCGCGTACCGCGTGGCGCAGGAGGCCCTGCACAACACCGTCAAGCACGCCCGCGCGGGTCAGGTGTGGCTGAGCGTCACCCAGGACGAGGGGCACGTCACCCTGAGCGTCCGCGACGACGGGCGCGGCTTCGACGTGACCGCCCAGGGCCGCGGCACCCTCGGGCAGCGCAGCATGCGCGAACGCGCCGCCGGGGCGGGCGGCACCCTGGAAGTCCTCAGCGACCCCGGCCAGGGCACCCGCGTCACCCTGACCCTCCCCGCCACCCGGCCGGAGGTGAGCGCGTGACCAGCCTGCCCGCCTCTCGCCCCCTGGCGCCCACCCTGCGCCGCATGGCCGCCGGACTGCTGCTGGCCGGTGTGGGCGGCCTGCTCGTGTGGCAGGGCAGCGGCCGCACCCTGACGCCCGGTATGAGCGTGCAGGACACGCCCATCAGCGTGCAGCTCGACGGTCCGCTCCCGCTGGACCTCGCCAGCAGCGCCGCCCTGACCGTCGGCGGGGACCGCACCGACCTGACCATCACCGCGCTGAACGCCGGGAGTCCCTACGCCCTGCGCGGCCGCGCGCACCACCGCGCCCGTAACCCCGTACAGGCCGACGTGACCCGCCAGGGCCGCGCCATCACCGCCGCCCTGACCCTGAACGTGCAGCCCCTGCGCGAACGCGGCGTGATCATCAGCGGCCCCGAAGGCGTGCAGCACCGCCTGGAGGTCGGGGTCAGCCGCGACCTGCCCGTCACGCTCAGCACGAGCACCGCCAGCGGCGACCAGACCCTGACCCTCACGCCGCTGCGCCTGCGCGCCCTGACCGTCCGCAGCGACAGCGGCGACCAGACCCTAACCCTCCCCGCCCGCGAGGCCGGAGCGATCAGCGCCGTCAGCCGCAGCGGCGCCGTCACCCTGACCGCCCCGCGCAGCAGCCTCACCGACGCGCTGCGCGTCAACACCGGCAGCGGCGACCAGCGCCTCGACCTGGGCGGCCTGACCACCCAGACCCTGGGCGTCGGTACCGACAGCGGCCGCGTCCGCCTGACCCTCCCGGTCCTCACCGGGCGCGGCACCGTCACCACCGGCAGCGGCGACATCCGCATCACCGCCACCGCCCGCACGCGCGGGAACCTCGACATCCGCAGCCAGAGCGGCCACGTCACCCTGATCCTCCCGCCCACCCTGACCGCCCGCGTCCGCTACCCCGACCGCGACACGCTGAACTTCCCCCCGGACCGTCCCCCCAGCCCCACGCCCGCGCTGGACGTGTTCGTGGACGCCGGAAGCCGCAGCGTCACCATCACCCGCGACCCCGCCCGCGCCCCCGATCCGCCCGACCCGCCCGCCAGTTCCAGCCGCTCCCTGACCCGCCGATAGCCCCCCACCCGGAGACCCCACATGACCCACGACCCTACTCCCGAACCCACCGCCTCGCCCGCCACCGTCCGCGTGCTGCTCGTCGACGACCACGCCGTCGTCCGCCAGGGCCTGCGCCTCTTCCTCGGCCTCGACCCGCTGATCGACGTGATCGGCGAGGCCGCCAACGGCGAGGAAGCCCTCCAGGCCGCCGCCACCCTGCACCCCGACGTGGTCATCATGGACCTGATGATGCCCGTCATGGACGGCATCACCGCCACCCGCACCCTCAAACGCCAGCACCCCGACACCGAGGTCATCGCCCTGACCAGCACCCTCGAAGAACACAAGGTGAACGGCGCCATCGAGGCGGGCGCGATCAGCTACATGCTCAAGGACGCCAGTTCAGACACGCTGGCCGACGCCATCCACGCCGCCGCCCGCGGCGAGGTCCGCCTGCACCCCGAAGCCGCCAAACGCCTCGTCCGGGACTTCCGCGGCGGCGAGATGCGCGAGAGCCTCACCCCCAAGGAAACCATCGTCCTGCAACTCCTCGCCCACGGGTACAGCAACCGCGATATCGCCACCGACCAGGGCGTCAGCGAAGCCACCGTCAAGACCCACGTGTCGCGCCTGCTCAGCAAACTCGGCCTGGACAGCCGCACCCAGGCCGCCCTGTACGCCCTGAAACACGGCATCGCCACCCTGGACGGCGTGAACGTCTGATCAGAGACTCAAGTGGAGTCAATACCAGCGCAGTCACCTGATTGCCCCCTCACCCTTCCGTCGCTCCGCTCCTCAGCTGCGCAGCTCTCCGAGTCCCTCCCTCTCCCACAAGGGGAGAGGGCAATATGGAAAGCGTTCACGCGAGCTCCGGTGAACCTTGCTCCCGTACATCGGCGTTCTCAGGCGGCCAGCCCAGCACGGCGCGCAGGCCCGTCATGCAGTCCGCGCGGTACAGCGCGAGGTCCGGGTCCGGGTCGGCCAGGAAGCGCACGCTGAGGCCCTCGACGATGGCGCGCAGCAGCCGCGCCCGGCCCTCCGCGCCCGCCGACCCCGCCAGTCGCGCCAGTTCCAGATCCACCGCCAGGGACTCTGCCAGGAACGCCCGCTGCATGGTCATCAGTTCCGCGTCGCGTGTGGCGGCCGCCAGGAAGTCCAGGGACACCGTGTAGAACCGCCGGGTGTTCACCAGACCGTAGAACTGGTTGTCCACGTACGCCCGCAGCTTCCCCTCGGGCGTGCCCGACAGGCGCACCGCGCGCCGCGTCGCCACCGCGATCGTCCGCGAGAATCGCCGCATGACCGCCGCGAGCAACCCCGCGCGGCTCCCGAAGTGGTACACCAGCGTCCCCCGGCTGACCCCGGCGTGCGCGGCGATGTCCGCCAGCGTCACGCCCGCGTACCCCCGCTCGTAGATCGCGAGGTACGCCGCCTTCTCCAGCGCCGCCCGCCGCGCCCGGTCCTGAATGGGATTCACCTTGCGCGCCATCCCCCCCAGCATCCCGGCTGCGTGGGCGAAGGTCAAGGCGGTGCGGGGCAGTGGGGAGTGGTGAGTGGGAAGTGGAGGGGTAGGCGGTGCCCGTTCGGTCACTGACCTGTGGTGGAGCGGCCCTCCGGCGGTTGGGACGCGAGCGTCCGACCCACTTCCTACTGCCCACTCCCCCCGACGACGGCCACGATCAGCGTGACGGTCAGCGCCGCGAGCCCCATGCCGATGGAGGAGGCGGCGCCCGCCTGTTCGCCTTCCTCGCGGGCGCGGGCGGTGCCGACGCCGTGCGAGACGGACCCGATGGCGATGCCGCGCGCCAGGGGGTGCCGGACGCGCAGGGCGGTCAGGAGGGCGGGGAGGATCAGCGCGCCGATCAGGCCGGACAGCACGGCGAGCGTGGCGGCCAGTGCAGGGGGCGCGTGCGTGAACGGCGCGAGCTGCAGCGCGACGGGGCTGGTGGCGGGCGCGGTGTGCAGGGCCCGCTGCGCGTCGGGGGAGAGGTGCAGCGCGCGGGCGAGCAGCGTGTCCACCGTGACGCCCAGCGTGGTCCCGGTCAGTCCGCCGATCAGCAGGGCGCGCCACTGCCGGGCGAGGAGTGCCCGCAGGCGGTACAGCGGCACGGCGAGCGCGACCACGGCGGGCGTGAGCAGCGCCGAGAGCGGCTGCACGTCATGCAGGTACGTGTCGTACGGCACCCGCGTGAGCAGCAGGGCAGAGGCGACGAGCAGCGTGCCGATCAGGGTCGGGTTCGCCAGTGGGGACCGCAGCCGCAGCTGCGTCAGCACGCCCGCCGCGAAGGCCAGCAGCGTGACCATGACCCAGATCAAGAGTCCTCCGGGCGCAGCAGGCGCGACGCGAGCAGACCCGCCGCGCCCGCGCCCACCAGCAGGCCCGCCGTCATCACCAGCAGCCACAGGCCCCACGCGGCCCCCGCGCTGAGGAACTGCAGGAAGCCCACGGTGGCCGGAATGAACAGCAGGCCCAGGATGCCCAGCAGCCCGTCGGCGGCGTCCGTGATCCAGTGCAGCCGAACCACTTTCAATCCCAGCGCCGCCCACAGCAGCACCAGCCCCACCACCGACCCCGGCAGCGGCAGCCCCAGCGCGCCCGTCAGGGCCTGACCGGCCGCCGCGAACGCCAGCAGCAGCCCCAGCCCCAGCACGAAGCGAGCCGGGGCCGGCAGGCGCGCCGTGACCGACCCGGACGTCACAGGCTCAGCCCGCCTGGGCGCTCAGGCGCGCGAGCATGCCGCGCACGACCTGCTTGGCGTGGCGGGCCACCAGCGGCATGAACTCCCGGTAATCCACCTTCGCGTCATGGTCGGCAGTGTCGCTGACCGAGCGGATCACCACGAACGGCACCCCGGCCTTCGCGCACACCTGCGCGACCGCCGCGCCCTCCATCTCCGCGCAGGCCGCGCCGAAACCCGTCCACAGGCGCGTCACGCCCTCCTTCGACGCGATGAACTGATCCCCGCTCGCCACGCGGCCGTCCAGCACGCGGATGCCCTCCACGTCCCGCGCGGCCTCCAGCGCCACCAGCCGCAACGTGTCGTCGGCAGGCCACGCCGGCAGTTCACCCGGCACGGTCCCCGCCGCGTAGCCCAGCGCCGTCACGTCCACGTCGTGCTGCACGCAGTCCGTACTCACCACGATGTCCCCGACACGCAGTTCGGGGTGCACGCCGCCCGCCACGCCCGTGAAGATCACGCGGGTCGCGCCCTGCATCAGCAGGTACGTCGTGGTCATCGCGGCGTTCACCTTCCCGATCCCGCCGCGCGTCAGCAGCACCGGCACGCCGTCCAGCGCGCCCCGGTGCAGCGTCACGCCGGGGAACGACAGGTCCTCGCGGGCCATCAGGTCCGCCAGAAGCAACTCGATCTCTTCATCCATCGCGCCAATGATCGCCAGCATGAGGCGCAGTCTAGCGGGGGAGGGCTGTGGGGAGTGGGAAGTGGGGAGTGGGTCGGTGGTCCGCGTCCCAGGAGTCTGGGGGGCTGTGACTGCGGACGGGCAGGGGCGGATGCCCAGGCGTTCGCCTCCCACTGCCTACTCCCCACTCCCTCCTTCCCGCCGCCTCATGGGCGGGGCGTATGCTCGCGGACATGACGGACACCCTCAATCCGCGCGACACGCTGGACGTCACGGCCCTGCGTCACCCCGATTCCCTGAAGTGGACGCTGTACCCGGAAGACGTCATTCCCATGTGGGTGGCGGACATGGACTTCCCGGTCGCGCCGCCCATCATGCGGGCGCTGCACGAGCGGCTGGACGCCGGGCTGGGCTACGCGCAGCTGCGCGGCGACACCCGCCTGAAGGACGCGCTGTTGCCTAAGCTGGCCGCGCAGGGCCTGGACGGCCTGACGCACGAGAACGTGACGTTCCTGCCGGGCGTCGTGCCGGGTATCTACGCCGCCGTGCACGCCCTGACCACGCCGGGTGAACCGGTCGTGACCATGACGCCCATCTACCACCCGTTCCATCTGGCGATCACGGATCTGGGCCGCCGCGTGGCGGGCGTGCCCCTGCGCGACGGCGAGAACGGCTTCGAGATCAACTGGGCGGCGATGGACGCCGCGTCGCGCGGGTCGCGTCTGCTGCTGCTGTGTCACCCGCACAACCCCACCGGGCGCGTGTGGACCGCCGAGGAACTGCAGAAACTGCGCGATCTCGTCCTGGCGCGGGACCTGTTCGTCATGAGCGACGAACTGCACGCCGATCTGCGCTTCACGGGTCAGCCGTTCGAGGCGTTCGCCGCCGACCCGCGCGTGCAGAGCCGCACCATCACCCTGACCGGGCCGTGCAAGGCCTTCAACACGGCCGGGCTGGGCATCGGCGCGATGATCAGCCACAACGCCCAGCTGCTGACCCGCGTGCGCGGCGCGGCGGGCGGCCTGATGGGTCACGAGAGCGCCCTGAGCGTCACCATGTGGCGCGCCGCGCTCGCCGAGGGTGGCCCCTGGCTGGCCGAGACCGTCCAGTACCTGCGGGGCAACCGCGACTTCATGGCGGCGTTCCTGCGCGAGCGTCTCCCCTGGGTGCGTTTCCACGTTCCCGAGGCGACGTACCTCGCGTGGCTGGACCTGCGCGCCCACCCGCGTGCCGGGGACATCCAGGCGTTCCTGCTGGAGGACGCGCGGGTCGCCATCCACGACGGCCCGGTCTTCGCGCACGAGGGCCACAAGCCGCAGTACCAGGGCTTCATCCGCCTGAACTTCGCCACCAGCCGCGAACTGCTGACCGAGGCGCTGACCCGCATGGAACGCGCCCTGAACGCCGCGATGCCCTGAAGGGCGACAACGGAGGTGGGAGGTGGGACGCCAGCACGCCCACCTCCCACCTCTTCTGGTTCACCTAGGCCGAGGTGAGTTCGCGCAGGCGCTCGATCAGGGGCCGCAGGCGCTCGCGGCGGGTCTTGAGGGCCGCGCGGTTCACGACCAGCCGCGCGGTCGAGTGGAACAGCACGTCCACCTCCTCCAGGTTGTTCGCGCGCAGGGTGCTGCCCGTCTGCACGAGGTCCACCACGGCGTCCGCGAGGCCCGTCAGGCACGCCAGTTCGATGTTCCCACTGAGCTTGACGATCTCGGCGGGAATGCCGCGCGCGTTCAGGTACGCGCGGGCCGCGCGGGGGTACTTCGTGCCGACCCGCGCGATGTCCCCGTCCGCGCCGACCTCGCGGATCAGGGAGAGGCGGCACCCGGCAAAGCGCAGGTCCACCGGTTCGTACACGGTGCGCCCCGACTCGATCAGCACGTCCTTCCCGACGATCCCGGCGTCCGCGACGCCCAGGTCCACGTACACCGGCACGTCCTGGTTGCGCAGTTCCAGCACCGTCACGCCGGGGAACTCGTGGCGCAGCGCGCGGGATTTCTCGGGCATAGCCAGCGGCAGGCCCGCCTGCGAGAGCAGCGCGATGGCGTCTTCCAGGATGCGGCCCTTGGGCAGCGCCAGGGTCAGGTGCCCGGGGTCCCGGGTGGGGGCGGGGGTCACAGCGTCACCTCCGTGGCGGGCTGGAAGGTCAGCGTGCTGCCGTCGGTGTAGGCCCAGCGTCGGATGCCGCGCGCCGCGCTGAACGCCTGCAAGTCGGCCCGGTCGTCCGTCCAGGCGAGTTCCGCGTGCAGGCCCTGCGCGCGCGCCGCCTCGGCCGCCGCGAGGTCCAGCGCCAGCACCAGTTCCGGCTCGGGGGGCAGGTCGCCGGCCAGGGCGCGCATCAGGCGTTCCAGGCCCAGCGCGAAGCCCGCGCCCGGCAGGCCGCCCTCCAGCGCGTAGCGGCCCCCGCCCAGCACCGGCTGGTTCAGGCCCGGCGCGTACGCGCGGAACGTCAGCCCGGTGTAGTAGTCGTAGCGGCGGCTGACGCCCAGGTCGAACAGCAGCGGCCCCGCGTACAGCGCGGCCACGCGGCGCAGGTGCGCCACCGCCTCGTGCGCGCGCGTGCCCTGCGCCAGCCCCTGCGCGGCGTCCAGTACCTCGGGGCCGCCGTACAGGTCCGTCAGGGCGTGCAGCGTGCGGCGCGTGTCGCCGCCCAGCCCGAACTGGCCGCACAGCAGGTCCACGTCCGCGCCACTCTTGCGGTCGATCGCGTCATGCAGCGCCGCCCGCGCCGCGCCGTGCAGCCCGGCGTCCTCCAGCACGGCGTCCACGAAGCCCGGGTACCCGACCTCCAGCGCCGCACCCACCCCCACCTCGCCCAGACCGACCTCACGCAGCGCCGCCGCCGCCAGGTGCAGCAGTTCCGCGTCCGACCGGGCGGACTCCACGCCGATCAGTTCCACGCCCAGCTGATTGAACTCCCGCAGGCGCCCCAGTTCGCTGTTCTGCGCGCGCAGCCACAGCCGCCCCGAGTACTGCAAGCGCAGCGGGAATGGCCCCTGCGGGTACCGGGTGCGGACCAGGCGGCCCACGGCGGTCGTGAACTCGCTGCGCAGCGACAGCACCTGCCCGCCCGAGTCGATCAGTTTGAACGCCACGGCGTCCTGCGGATGGTGCGCGCTGGCGTACTCCAGGGCGGGAACCTCCACGCCCCGGTAGCCCCAGCGGGAAAACAGGCCGGACAGCTGCGCGCGGATCGCTTCACGCTGCGCCCACTCGGGCGGCAGCACGTCGCGCGTGCCCTCCGGAATGAACGCCGACACGCGCGGCGCGGGGCCGGCAGCGGCAGCGGATGATGAGGCGGACGAATTCACGCCCGGCATTCTAAGCGCCACCCGCGCCGCCCACCGTCACCCCGGTCTGAACGCCCCGTGCGCGGCGCGTATACTGCCCGCACTATGCGCCGAGCCCCCCTCCTCGCCCTGCTGGGAGCCAGCCTGATCCTCATGCTGGGCAGCTGCGCCCGCACCGCCGACAACTTCACGCCGCGCATCAGCGTCACCGACACCGGCGCCACCCGCACCGCCAACGGCTTCCTGGTGCAGGGCTACGTCCTGGACGACACGGGCGTCACCGACATCCAGGTGGACGGCAAGAGCGTCCCCATCCAGCCCGGCAGCCGCAAGATCGCCCGCTTCCAGTTCCAGGCGGTGCTGTCCACGCCCACCGGGCAGTACACCATCACCGCCCGCGACGCCGCCGGGAACGAGGCGAAATTCGTGCTGCCCGTCAGCGTGGACCCCGCCCGGCCCGCCGTGAAGGTCACCCGTTTCGAACGCAGCGGGAACGTCATCCGCGTCTCGGGCGTCGCCAGCGACAACGTCCGCGTGGCGCAGGTCAGCGTGGACGGCAACCGCCTGAACATCACCCCCGGCAGGGAGGTCGAGTTCTACGCCGAGACGACCGGCATCTGGGCCGACATCGTCGTGACCGACACCGCCGGGAACACCACCAACCTCCGCGCCCGCTGAGGGCCGCCCCGTACCAGCGCGGCCGCCTTCATGAAGGGCGCCCTCCATCCTGTGAGTGACGCGCCCGTGCCGGGCGGCACGGTAGCCTGCGCGGGTATGCACGACCTGACCAGCCTGATCCTCTCCGCGTCCTACGTGGGCCTGTTCGCCATCGTCTTCGCCGAGACGGGCCTGCTGCTGGGCTTCTTCCTGCCCGGCGACACCCTGCTCTTGGCCGCCGGGGTGCTCGCCGCCGGGGGCGCCCTGAGCCTGGGCGGCGTCATGGCGGCCATCGTCGCGGGTGCGGTCCTGGGCTGCGTCGCCGGGTACTTCATCGGCGGGAAGTTCGGACCGCGCGTGTTCGCCAGTCAGGACGCCCGGTACTTCAAACCCGAGTACGTGACCCGCGCCGAACTGTTCTTCGCGCGGTACGGCTGGCTGGCCGTCGTCCTCGCGCGCTTCGTACCGGTCGTGCGGACCCTGGTGCCCACCATGGCGGGCGTGAGCCGCATGCCCCTGGCGCCGTTCACGCTGTACAACATCCTCGGCGCCATCCTGTGGGGCGTCAGCGTCCCCGCGCTGGGGTACTTCCTGGGCGACCGCATCCCCCACCTCGACCGGTACATCCTGCTCATCGTGGGGGGCGTCGTCGTGATCAGCATCGTGCCCGTGCTGCTGAAGGTCATGCAGGTCCGCCGCGCGACCTGACGGCGGACGTGGGCACTGGAGGGGTGGGCTTCGTCCGGTGACGGACCCCACCCCCTCCTGAGTAGAGGAGGCGGGGATGACGACGATGCAGAGGACTGGACTGATGCTGGCGTGCATCCTACTGGCCGTGACGTTCGGGGCTGGACTGCGGGCGAAGCGTGACGCGAGGACGGCGCCGCCCCCTGCGGTGACCCTCCCTCCGGACGACCCGCTGCCGGAGCCGCAGTCGATCACGCAGCGGTGCGTGAGCTTCGCGCGCCTCGTCCTGGCCAAGCAGTATCACGGGGCAGATGGACAGTCCAACCGGCTGACCGGCGTGAAGGCCCTCACCCCGGGGCTGTGGCAGGTGCGGGGTGAACTGACGAGTCACGATGGCGGTCGCGTCACGGTGTATCCCTACGAGTGCCTGTACAGCGCCGACGCGATCAGCGTGAACATCCACCCCCGCATGCCGTAGCGGAAGAGGAGGGGGGAGGCTGTCACCGGACAACCTCCCCCTCTCCCTGTTGTCCCCGCTCCTTACGTCCCCTTACCCCGCAGGATGCGGGCCTCGTTCGGGCGCAGGGCCGCGCCGCTCACGGGCTGGTCGCCGACGCTGCTCAGGAGGGTCTCGCCGCCCGCCAGGGCGCCCAGGTCGTGGGTCTGCGCGCCGAAGTTCAGCAGGACGGTCAGGGTCTCGCCATGCTCCTCGCGGACGAAGGCGAACACGTCGTCCGGGGCGTGCACACTGCGGTACGTGCCACCGATCAGCGCGGGATGTTCCTGGCGCAGGCGGGTCAGGGCGCGGAAGTAGTTCAGGTCGCTGGCCGGGTCGCTCTCCTGCGCGGCGACGTTCAGGGTGGCGAAGTCGTCCGCGATGGGCAGCCAGGGGCTCGTGCCGTCGGCGCTGAAGCCCGCGTTGACGCCAGCGTCCCACTGCATGGGGGTGCGTTCCGGGTCGCGGCCCGCCTCGGGGCTGTCGGGCTGTTGCAGCGCGGCGGGGTCCACGATGCGGTCAGCGGGAATCTCGACGTCGCGCATGCCGATCTCGTCGCCGTAGTACACGGTGGGGGTGCCGCGCAGGGTCAGCAGCAGGGTCTGCGCCACGCGGTACTGCGCGTCGCCCAGGCGGCTGCGGAAGCGGTGCTGGTCGTGGTTGCCGAGCACCCAGTTCGGCCACGCGCCCGCCGCGAGGCTCGCCGCGTCGTAGCTGTCCGCGAAGCGCCGCACGTCCTGCGCCTGCCAGGGCATCAGGATCAGGTGGAAGTTGAACGGCAGGTGCACCATCCGCGCGTCCTCCGTGCCGGAGTACGGCAGGAGCTGCTCGACCGGCAGATAGATCTCGCCGACCATCATGCGGTCGTCGAACTCGTCCAGCACGGCGCGCATCTCGCGGATGTACCCGTGCGTCTCCGGCTGGTCCTGCGTGTACGGGTGCAGGAGGCTCCAGTGTTCGGGCTGCCCGGGCTGCCAGTCGGGGTTCTCGGGTTCGTCCAGGTAGCGGTCGTCCTCGGCCAGCAGCCAGATGACGTCCACGCGGAAGCCGTCCACGCCGCGGCGCATCCAGAAGCGCAGCGCGTCGAACATCGCCTGCCGCACGGCCGGGTTGCGCCAGTTCAGGTCCGGCTGGCTGGGCAGGAACTGGTGCAGGTAGTACTGTCCGCTGGCCTCGTCCAGCGTCCAGGCGGGGCCGCCGAAGAAGGATTTCCAGTTGTTCGGTATGCCGCCACCGGGGGCGGGGTCGCGCCACACGTACCAGTCGCGTTTCGCACTGTCCTTGCCCGTCAGTGCCTCCTGGAACCACGCGTGGTCGGACGAGGAGTGGTTGGGCACGTAGTCCAGCATGACCTTCAGGTCCAGGCGGTGCGCCTCGGCCACGAAGGCGTCGAAGTCCTCCAGCGTGCCGAACAGCGGGTCGATGTCGCAGTAGTCGGCGACGTCGTACCCGAAGTCGCGCATGGGACTCTTGAAGATGGGGGAGAGCCACACGGCCTTCACGCCCAGGCTGGCCACGTACGGCAGGCGGCGGGTGATGCCGCGCAGGTCGCCCACGCCGTCGCCGCTGTCGTCCTGGAAGGAACGCGGGTAGATCTGGTAGATGATGCCGCTCTGCCACCACTTCAGGGAGGAGGTCATGCTCAGCACAGTACGGTCTGAATCGTTTCAGATCAAGAGGGGAAGTGGGTAGTGGGCAGTAGGAAGTGGGACAGGGTGTACCCGATCCACTCCCCACTGCCCTTCAGGGCGCGGGTGTATCCGAACCCAGCCGCACGGTCACGTCCGCACCGGAGGCCAGTGGCTGCTCCGTGACCATCCCGAAGCCCACGTCGCGCAGCACCCGCGCCGCCGCCGCGCCCGACGCCGTGGTCTTCGCGGGACCGCGCGCCTCGGTCACGATCCAGACGTTCGCGTACCCCAGGCCCTCCAGCCTCTCCTTCAATCGCCGGGCGCTGCCGTCCGGGGCGTCGGTGTTCACGACCGCCACGCCCAGCGACCGCGGATCGTTCGGGTCACGGAACTCCCTGGCGATCAGCGCATTCAACGCGGCGCGGTCTACCTCCCAGACGCTCGCCGCGCCCCGGTACCCGAAGTTACCGGGCACCTGATGCGTCTCGATCTTCACGCCACTCAGGCCCGCGCCCATCAGCGCCGCCACCTGCGCGCGGGTCAGGTTCGACTTCATGTTGCGGTCGATGGCCGCGACCATCAGTGGGAGCCGCCACATGTTCAGCGGGCTCCGCACCTGCGCGCCCAGCGCCCCCACGAACTGCTGCTGACGCCCGATCCGCCCGATATCGCCCAGGTTGTCGTGCCGGAAGCGCAGGAAGCCCACCATCTGCTCGCCGTTCAGGCGCTGCCGCCCGGGCTTCAGGTCGATGTGGAGGTTCCCGGCGTTGTCGTCGTACTTCATGGCCTGCCCCACGTCCACCGTGACGCCGCCCGCCGCGTCCGTCAGGGCGGGCACGGCGTTCAGGCTGAGCAGCGCGTAGCCGTCCACCGGCAGGCCCGTCAGGTCCTGCACGGCGCGCATCAGGCCCTCGGGGCCGCCGCTGCGGTTCGCGCCGTTGACCTTGCCCCACCCGGCCTGCGGGACGTTCACCCACGAGTCCCGGGGAATGCTGAGCAGGTTCACCCGTCCGTCCGGCCACGCCTGCGCCAGCATGATCGTGTCCGTCCGCCCCCGGTACGATTCCGGCTGGGCCGGGTACGGCCACACCGGCGCGGTCTCGTTGTATTCCACGTCCACACCGGCCAGCACCAGGTTCACCGGCCCGTCGGCCTTGCGCGGCAGCGTGCCGTACCGCGCGAGAAACGGCGCGGCGGGCGACACGACCGCCACCACGCCCGCCAGGACGACCAGACCAACCACAACCGGAGTGCGCACGCGCGGAGCATACCGCCCGGCACACCCGAAAGGGATCAACCCTAAGGGGGACCTTCAGCCCACGTCCCGCACCAGATGCGTGTACGTCCCGCCCGCCAGTGCCCGCGTACCCGCTGGTCGGAAACCCTTCCGGGCGTACAGCCGCGCGGCCGGATTGCCGTCCTCGACGAGCAGGCCCACCTGGTGCAGGCCCAGCGTCGCCGCCCGCTCGACAGCGGCGTCCAGCAGTCGCGCCCCGATTCCCTGCCCACGCGCGGCCTCCGTGACCGCCAGGGTATCCACGTACAGCTCGCCGGGCGTGCCCTCGGACTCGATGCGGCCCGGCAGGCCCAGGGCGTGCAGCCGTTCGCGGAACGGATCATCCAGCGCCTCGGCGTGCTCACCCGGGTACGCGAGGATCAGGCCCAATGGCTCCCCTGTAGGCGACTGCGCGATGAACTGATGCTCGAAACTCAGGCGATTGCCGCGCAGCGGGTAGAAGCCCAGCAGGGTCCGCTCGGCGGCCACGTCGTCCGTCACGCCGGTCAGCGCATACCCGATCCGGCCGATGGTCGCCTGGATCAGGGGGACGGCAAATGCTGCGTCGAACGGACGGGCCGGGCGGATGAGGACGTCGGTCACCTCCCCAGGGTAACGGCACAGCACAAACCGGGCTCCCGAAGGAACCCGGCCCGGCGTGTGGGGTGGTTTAGTTGAGGGTGATCTTGCTGGCGACGAGGTTCTCGCCTTCGATCTCGCCTTCCACGGCGACGTTGGCGTCGTTGCGGTCGGTGCCGAAGAACTCGTCGCTGGTCGTCGCGTTGCCTTCGTAGGTGGTGCTCTCGGTCACGCTGACGTTGTAGTTCTTGTCGTTCTCGTTCAGACCGAAGGTCTTGGCGGTGCCGTCGAAGTTCATGACCATGCCTTCGAGCCCGTCGCCGGCCGCCATGTCCATCTCTTCGCTGGTGTTGGCGCTGTCGTCGTTGTTCATGGTGCTGTCAGCGGCCACGCCGGTGTCGGTGGTGGTGGTGGTCGTGGTGCCGTCGGTGGAGGTCTCGGTGGACTCCGTCTTGGGCGCGCAGGAGGCGAGGAGGGCAGCGGTCAGGAGGGCCAGCAGGGTGGGTTTCATGCCTGTCATCTTCCCGGTTCCCCCAGCTTCTCATGTGAGTGCAAACCCAGGGAATCTTTACGTCCAGCACGCGAAATTAAGTGAAGGTAAAGCTGCCGTCCTTGACACCCACCCGCACGCGCCCCCCACCCTTCAGGCGGCCGAACAGCATCAGGTCCGCCAGCGGGCGCTTCAGCTGCGCCTCGATCACGCGTGCCAGGGGCCGCGCGCCCATCAGCGGGTCGTAGCCCAGCGCCGCCAGCCGCGCGCGCGCCGCCGGGGTCACGGTCAGGGTCACGCCGCGTTCCTCCAGCTGCCCCTGCAACTCCCGCACGAACTTGTCCACCACGCCGCCCATCACGTCCGGGGGCAGCGGCGAGAAGTGCAGCACGCCGTCCAGGCGGTTACGGAACTCCGGCGTGAACGTGCGCTTCACGGCCTCCGCCTCCTCGCCCGCGCGGCCCGTGCGGCCGAACCCCAGCGCGGGCCGCGAGGCGTCGGCGGCGCCGGCGTTCGTGGTGAACACCAGGATCAGGCCGCGCCCGTCCACCTTCTTCCCGGTGTGGTCGGTCAGCGTCCCGTGATCCATGAGCTGCAGGAACACGTTGTACACGTCCGGGTGGGCCTTCTCGATCTCGTCGAGGAGCAGCACCGCGTGCGGATGCCTCGCCACCGCGTCGGTGAGCAGGCCGCCCTGATCGAAGCCCACGTACCCGGGGGGCGCGCCGATCAGCCGCGCGACCGTGTGCGCCTCCTGGTACTCGCTCATGTCGAACCGCGCCAGGTGAATGCCCAGCCGCTCGGCCAGCGCGCGGGCCAGTTCGGTCTTGCCCACCCCGGTCGGCCCGGCGAACAGGAACGCCCCCTGCGGCTTCTGCGGGTCCCGCAGCCCCGCGCGGGCCAGTTTCACGGCGCTCGCCACGGCGCCCACCGCCGCGTCCTGCCCGAACACCCGCGCTTTCAGATCCACCTCCAGCGTTGCCAGGGACGTGACCTCCTCGGCCTTCACAGCGCCCAGCGGCACGCGGGCCATGCGGGCCACCATGCCCTCAATGTCCGGCACGTCGATGGTGCCGCCCTTCCCGGCGCTGCTGCGCGCCGCGCCCGCCTCGTCCAGCACGTCGATGGCCTTGTCCGGCAGGAAGCGGTCGCGCAGGTGCCGCACCGACAGGCGCACCGCCGCGTCCAGCGCGCCCGGCGTGAACGTCACCCCGTGATGCGCCTCGTAGCGCCCGGCCAGCCCCTGCACGATCTTCAGGGCGTCCTCCTCGGACGGCTCGGGCACCTCGACCGTCTGGAAGCGGCGCCACAGCGCCCGGTCCTTCTCCAGGTGCCGCAGTTCCGCCGGGGTGGTCGCCCCCAGCACCCGCAGCTTGCCCCGCGCGAGGGCCGGCTTGAGGAGGTTCGCGGCGTCCACGCTGCCGCCCTCGGTCGCCCCGGCACCCACCAGGGTGTGCAGTTCGTCGATGAACAGCACCGCGTTCTGCCCGTCCAGCGCTGCCAGCACGCCCTTGAGCCGCGCCTCGAAATCACCCCGGTAGCGGGTGCCCGCGAGCAGCGCTCCCAGATCCAGCGCATACACCGACGCTCCTCGCAGGAAGCCCGGGGCCTGCCCGTCCACGATCCGCTGCGCGAGGCCCTCGGCCAGCGCGGTCTTGCCCACCCCCGGCTCGCCCACCAGCACCGGGTTGTTCTTCCCGCGCCGCGCCAGCACATGCACCACCCGCTCCAGTTCCGTCACGCGCCCGATCACCGGATCGAACGCCCCGGCGCGCGCCTGCGCCGTCAGGTCCGCCGCGTACGCCTCCAGCGGGTCCACCTCCGCCTCCGGCGCCTCGGGGGCCGGGCCGTCCACGCCCGCCACGCGCCGCTCCCGCTCGCGACCCGGCACCTTCGCCGCGCCGTGCGACACGAAACTCAGCACGTCCAGCCGCGACGCCCCCCGTGCCTCCAGCGCCGCGCGGGCTGGACTGTCCGGCTCCTCCAGCAGCTCCACGAGCACCCGCGCGCCGTCCGCGACCTCGTGCCCCTTGCCACTGGCGTGCAGCTGCAGCACCGCGCCCTCCACGACCCGGTGCACGCCCAGCGTGAAATCCGGCTCGGCGTCCGGCACGGCCTCGAACTCCGCCAGCAGCGCCTGGAGATCCTCGCGCAGCCGCTCGACGTCCACGCCCACGGCCAGCAGCGCCTCGCGCGCCTCCGGGTCGTGCGTCAGGGCCAGCAGCAGGTGCTCCAGCGTGACCAGTTCATGCCCCGCCTCGCGCGCGTAGTCCGCCGCGCGGCCGATCGTGACCTGCAGGTGATCGCCGATCATGCGTCCGGCTCCGGTTCCGCCACGACCCGCAGGGGGTGCCCGTCGCGCCGCGCGTGATTCATGACCTGCGCGACCTTCGTCTCCGCCACGTCACGCGTGTACACGCCCGCCACGCCCTGCCCCTTGTGATGCACGGCCAGCATGATCAGTTCCGCCTCCTGCTCCGCCTTGCGGAAGTAGCGCTGCAGCACCATCACCACGAATTCCATGGGCGTATAGTCGTCGTTCAGCAGCAGCACCCGGAACAGGCGGGGCCGCTGCGTATGCGTGCGTTCCAGCGTCTGGGTGCGCGAGTCAAGGTCGCGGCGCGTCATGCGCCCGAGTGTACCCGCCCGCGCCCGCCCCGGCTGCGGCGGCCCTCACGGTGCGGCCCGGGGCGGCGCCTGAACGGGGCAGGGCGATCCCTCTTGTGGGTGGGCCGCCCTGCACCGTTCACGTGGGGTGGATCAGTCGCCGCTGGGCTGGGTGGACGCCTTCGGCGCCTGCAGGTGCCGCGTCATCAGGACCAGCACGACCAGTGCGTGCACGCACAGCAGCGCGTACAGTTCCGGGCTGGACTGCATGACGTTCCCGGCGGCGCCGACGAGCTGGAAGAGGATCATGACCAGCAGGCCGCGGGCGCGCTGGTCCGGGCGGCGCAGAAACACGAAGGTCCCGCCCGCCATGCTGAAGAGCAGCGGGAGCAGCAGCGCGTTAAGCATCTCTTGAGGCATACCTCATTATTGAGGGGCAACCATGACAGGCATATGACCCGGCGGTCCCTTCAGGTGAGACCCCGGGGATTTCGCGGCTGGAACTGCCTGAACAGGTTCTTCATGCAAGGCGGTACCGGCTCAGTTTCGCTTCATCGACGCACCGTTCTCTCATGGAAGGAACGTCCAGCCAGCCGTCCCTGAACACGATCGGGGCGTCCAGCAGATCGTCCCTCAGTTTCAGCACGAAACTCAGTTCGCACGGCTCGGTGACCTCCGCCTGCGTGGACAGCAGCGCCGCGTGAACGGTCCCCAGCCCCGTGCTGGCCTGCGAACCCACCATGCCGCGCTTCCCGGCCGCCGCGGCCCGCCGCAGCATCTGCAGGCCGTCCGTGAAGCCGTTGCGGGCGGTCTTGACGTTCAGCACGTCGAAGGTGTCGAAGTCCAGTTCGCGTTCCAGGTCGGCGGGCGTGAAGCACGAGTCGTCCGCCACGACCGGCAGCCGCCCCTGCGCGTGCAGCTCGGCCCGCGCCCGCAGGTTCCGGGCGGGGAGCGGTTCCTCGACGTACATCAGGCCCGCCTCGCGCATCGCGTCCAGTGCCGCCGGGGCCGACTGCGGCGACAGGGTCTCGTTGCTGTCGGCGTACAGCAGCACGTCAGGGCCGAACTCGGCGCGCAGTTCCCGGATCACGCGCAGGTCCCGCTCGTGCTCGCGGCCCACCTTCACCTTCAGGCAGCGCACGCCTGCGGCCACCACGCGCCGCGCCTCGGCCAGCATCTCCTCCGGGGGGGCGATCCCCAGGATGAAACTGGGCCGCACCCGCGTGTTCGGGCCCAGCAGCGTGTCGAACAGGGTGACTCCCTGCGCGCGGGCGCGGGCGTCGTGCAGCGCCATGTCCAGCGCGCCGCGCGCCGTGTGGTTGTTCACCACGCTGTTCCGCACCCGGTTCAGGCCGACCTCGTCCGTGATCGCCACGCCCGTCAGACCGGCCTCCAGCTGCGCGAGGATGCCCAGCACGCTCGCGGTCGTCTCGCCGTAGATGGTCGGGCGCGGCGTGGCCTCCGCCTGCCCCACCGTCCCATCCGAGAGCGTCACGCGCACCAGCACGTGCTCGGCGGCACTCAGGGCCGAGTGCGCCCCCCACGCCAGCGCGGACGTCAGCGGCAGCCGGAAGGGAATGCCCTCCACCCGCGCGACCGTCGGGGCGCTCACACCGCCCCCCCCACCCAGGCCCGCACCGCCGCCGCGACGCCCGCCGGGTCCAGCGCCACGGTGTCCAGCACCAGTGCCCGCGCGGGCGGCAGGGTCCGCAGGAACGCCTCGGCCGCCGCCGGGTCGTAGTTGCGGCGTTCGGACACCACGATCTTCACCTTCGCCAGCACGTCCGCCGGGGCGAACCCCGCCTGCGCCAGCGCCGCCAGGTCATCCAGTTCGGCCGGGCTGAACACCGCGTCCACGCCGGTCAGTGCCGCCAGTTCCTCGCGCAGCGCGCCGCCCCCACCCGCCCCCACCTGATCGAAGGTGTCCGCGCGGCCCAGCAGCCGCCGCACCCGCACCGCGTCCGGCGCGCCCAGCGCCACGAACCGCCACGCGCGGAACGCCTGCGCCGCGTACCTCACCTCCTCCAGGCCGCGCAGGCCGTCGAACACCGGCGCCTCGCCCCAGTGGCTCACGTCCGCCAGCAGGGAGCCCAGCGCCTGCGCCATTCCCCCCGGATGGCTCTGCCGGTACGCCGCCGTCAGCCGGAAGCGTGCCTCGCGGTCGCGCACGGGCACGCCGCCGGTCGCGGGCAGGATCATCACGGCGTCCGTCACCTCACGCCGGTCCGGCAGGACCCGCATGCCCGCGTCCGCGCCGGTCAGCGCTGCCAGCGCCGTGCTCTTGCCCACCCCGGTCACGCCCACCAGCACGGTCAGCGGCAACTCCGCCAGGGCGCGTTCACGGGAGGCGGGCGGCGCGCCGGGCGCACGCAGGAACGGCAGGGCAGGGGAGGAGGCACTCATGCCGCCCAGGCTAGCCCCCCTGCCGCCTAAAGAGGGCCGCAAGGTTCAGTCAAGCCCCGGTCAGGGTCGCCGCACCGGCTGCCCCCACTCCCCTCCCTAGACTCGCCCGTGGAGGCACCATGACCCGACTGAAAGGCAAACCCGGAGGCAGCGGAGGCCGCATCCTGCTCATCCTCGCCGTGCTCATCATCCTGTTCCTGCTGGCGTACTTCCTGTACCTCAAGCCGCAGGGCCTGCTCAACCTGGGCTTCTGACGCCCACCCCTGGAGACCCCATGATCAAAGGCAAAGACATCCTGAACCGCAGCATCGTCGCGGTCAGCACCGGCGAGAAGATCGACCGCGTGCACGACGTGATCTTCGACCACCAGGCCAACCAGGTCCTGGGCCTGCTCGTCGACGAGGGCGGCTGGTTCAGCGCCGCGAAGGTCGTGCCCTTCGAGCGCATCCGCAGCGTCGGTGAGGACGCCATCATGATCGGCAGCGCCGACGACATCACCACCACCCGCGAGGACGGCCGCCTGAAAGAGGCGCTGGACAGCAAGGCCAGCCTGATCGGCCTGACCCTCCTGACCACCGACGGGCAGAACCTGGGCCGCATCGCCGACGTGTTCTTCGACGAGCACACCGGCCGCGTCGAGGGCTACGAGGCCACCGGCGGCCTGTTCGCCGACCTGAGCAGCGGCCGCACCTTCGTGCCCGCGCCCGAGAGCGTGCAGATCGGCACCGACACCGCCATCGTGCCCATCAGCGTCGCGCAGGCCATGCAGGAGCAGGAGGACGGCGGCATCAAGGGCGCCCTGAGCAGCGCCGGTGAAAGCCTCAGCGGCGCGTACCAGAACGCCGCCGAGGGCGTGAAGGGCGCCTACGAGAACATCGCCGACGCCACCCGCGAACGCCAGAAGGAATACGTGGTCGGCAAGACCGCCGGGGGCGACATCACCGCCGTGGACGGCCACCTGATCGTCGCCAGGGGCGAGACCATCACCGCCGCGCACGCCGACGACGCCGAGGCCGCCGGGAAGCTCGCCGCGCTCGCCACCGCCGCGACCGGCGGCGTGATCGTAGGCGCCTACGGCAGCGCCCGCGACCGCGTGCAGGACTCCTACGAGGACGTCAAGGACGCCACCGCCGAACGCCAGAAGGCCTACGTGACCGGCAAGACCGCCCGCAGCGAGATCACCACCGACGCGGGTGAAGTCATCGTGCCTGCCGGAGCGACCATCACCAGCTTCCAGGCCGACCGCGCCGAGCAGACCGGCCGCCTCGCCGCCCTGACCGCCGCCGCGACCGGTGGCGCCATCCAGGACGGCGTCGAGGGCCTGCGCCAGCGCCAGCAGCTCGACCCGAACAGCCCCGAGGCGACCATCGGCCGCCGCGTGAAGACCGACGTGCGCGCCCCCGGCGGCAGCCTCGTGGCCGCGCAGGGCCAGATCGTCACGCCCGCCATCCTGGACCGCGCCAAGCACGTGGGGGCGCAACAGGCCCTGATCGACGCCACGACCGGCGGCGCCCGCCCCGGCGTGACCGCCACCAGCGCCGTCAGCCAGGGGCTGGGTAACGTCAGCGAGAGCGCCGGGAACCTCCTCGACCGCGCCAAGAGCTGGCTGGGCGACAAGCGCGAACAGGCCGAACAGGTCATCGACCAGCGCCAGCAGGACGCGCAGGAGCAGAAGGTCCGCGACGCGCTGGGCCGCCCCGTCACCCGCGTGATCCTCGCACCCGACGACAGCATCATCCTGAACGTCGGCGAGATCGTCACGCACAAGGCCGTGCAGGCCGCCCGCGACGGCGACGTGCTGGACATCCTGGTGGAGAGCGTGAACAAGGACACCCCGGACCTAGACCCGCTGGCCAGCCGCCCCGACGCGACCGGTGAGGCCGCGCTGGACAGCCAGCCCGACCCCGTTCACCCCGCCCAGGGCAGCGGCCAGCCCAGTGCACAGGCCACGACCGGCGCCACCGACGAGCGCCGTCCCGCGACCCTGCCCGCCGCGCCCGACGACCGCCTGAGCTGATACGGACTCCGGTTAAACGGTTTGCAAAACCGTTCAACCCGAGCGGAGCGAGCAGGAGAGAAACGGGTTCCGGGCGTGGAGTTGGCAACCCGGTGTCCTTCCGGGTTGTTAACGAAACAGACGGAATCCGTATGAGCCTTCATCCCCGGCCGCGTCCGCCCCGCCAGCCCAGGCGCGGGCGGACGCGTTCTGACAGTGACAGGTGCGCGACCTGTCTGCGCCGCCACCACCGCCCGGCCCGGCAGCGCCTATCCTGAACGCCATGATCGAGTCCCTCATCGGGCACACCCCCCTCCTGCAACTGACGCGCGTCGTCGAGCCCGGCATGGCCGACGTGTTCGTGAAACTCGAAGGTCAGAACCCCGGCGGCAGCATCAAGGACCGCACCGCCCTGGGCCTCATCGAGGACGCCGAACGGCGCGGCGTCCTGCAACCCGGCGGCACCATCGTGGAACCCACCAGCGGCAACACCGGCATCGGACTGGCGCAGGTCGCCGCCGCCAAGGGCTACAAACTCATCCTGTGCATGCCCGCCAGCATGAGCGAGGAACGCAAACGCACCCTCGTCGCGTACGGCGCCGAACTGATCCTCACCGACCCCACCCGCCGCATGCTGGCTGCCATCGAGGAAGCCGAGAAGCTCGTGCACGAGCGCGGCGCGGTCATGATGAACCAGTTCGGGAACCCCGCCAATCCTGCCGTGCACGAACGCACCACCGGCCCCGAACTGTGGGAGCAGATGCAGGGCCGCATCGATGCCTTCGTGTACGGCAGCGGCACCGGCGGCACCATCAGCGGCGTCGGCCGGTACCTCAAACGCATGAACCCCGCCGTGCAGATCATCGCCTGCGAACCCGCCCGCAGCAACGTCCTCACCGGCGGCGAGATGGGCACCCACGGCTTCCAGGGCATGGGCCCCGGTTTCATCCCGGACAACCTCGACCGCAGCGTCATCGACGACGTCATCGACGTCTGGGAGGAAGACGCCTACCCCCTGGCCCGCCGCCTGGCGCAGGAGGAAGGCGTGTTCGTCGGCATGAGCAGCGGCGCCATGGCCTGGGCCACCCTGGAGGTCGCCCGTCGCCTGGGCCCCGGCAAACGCGTCGCCACCATCGCCTGCGACACCGGCGCCCGCTACCTGACCACCAGCCTCTTCGCGGGCGAGGGCGACACGCCCCCCGGCTACCTGCCCCGCTCCCGCCAGCGCACCGCGTAACCCGCGCCCGGCTGGCCTCGGGTGACGCGGTGCACCGGCCGCCCGAAGCGGCGAACGTGCTCCGCGCGGCACACCCGGGGAAGGGGGCGCCGCACGCAGAGGCCGCGGCCCGGTTCAGCCGCCCAGGTAGGCCTGCAGCACGCGCTCGTCATTCACGAGTTCGGCGCTGTTCCCGCTGAAGGTCAGCTGCCCGGCCTCGAGGACGTACGTGCGGTGCGAGGCGTTCATGGCGAGGCGTGCGTTCTGCTCGACGAGCAGGATGGTCACCCCCTGCGCGTTCAGGTCGCGGATGATGCTGAAGATCTCCCGCACGATGATCGGCGCCAGACCCAGGCTGGGTTCGTCCAGCAGCAGCAGTTTCGGGCGGCTCATCATGGCCCGCGCGATGGCGAGCATCTGCTGCTCGCCGCCCGACAGCGTCCCCGCGAGCTGGTCGCGCCGCTCGCCCAGGCGGGGGAAGCGTTCGTACATCTCGTACAGGTCCGCGCGGACACTGCCTTTTCTGGTGTACGCGCCGAGTTCCAGGTTGTCCTGCACGCTCTGCCGCGCCAGCACCTGCCGCCCCTCGGGACTCTGCGCGATGCCGAGCTTCACGGCCTCGTCGGCGGGCAGCCGCGTGATGTCCCGCCCCGCGAAGCGGATGGTCCCGGCGACCGGGCGCAGCAGGCGCGACACGGCTCGCAGCGTGGTCGTCTTGCCCGCGCCGTTCGCGCCGATCAGCGTGACGACCTCGCCCTCCTCGACGGTCAGGGACAGGCCGCGCACCGCCTGGATCGCGCCGTAGTTCACGCTGAGGTTCTCGATCTCCAGCAGGGCCATCATCGACCTCCTTCCGAGGGCTGCTGCGCCTGCGGGGCAGCCCGACAAGCGGATGCGAGTGGGAACAGGTTGTGAATTCCGGAAATGGAGTGGGGGTGCGGCGCTGTACCGCAGGCCCACGCAATGGACGGAATTCGCATCATTCGCCTCCCAGGTACGCTTCGATGACTTTCGGGTCGCGCTGCACCTCGGCCGGGTTACCCATGGCGATCAGCTGCCCGAAGTTCAGCACCGCCACGCGGTCACACAGGTTCATGACCAGCGGCACGTGATGCTCGATGACCAGCACGGTCAGGTCGAAGCGGTCGCGGACCTCGCGGATGAACGCGGTCAGCTGCCCCTTCTCGGACGTGTTCATCCCGGCGGCGGGTTCGTCGAGCAGCAGCACGCGCGGTTCGGTCGCCAGGGCGCGGGCGATCTCCAGGCGGCGCTGATCGCCGTAACTGAAGTTCGCCGCGAGTTCCCCCGCGCGGTCCCCCATGCCCACGAGATCCAGCAGTTCCCAGGCGCGGCGTTCCACCTGCGCCTCCTCGGCGCGGGCGGCGCCCAGCACGCCCTGCCACAGTCCGGCGCGGGTGCGGGCGTGCTGCGCGATCTTCACGTTCTCCAGCGCGGTCAGGCCGCGGAACAGGCGGATGTTCTGGAAGGTGCGGCTCATCCCGAGTGCCGCCACGCGGTTCGGTTGCAGGCCCGTCACGGTCTGCCCGCGGTACGTCAGCGTGCCGCTACTGGGCGGGGTGAGGCCGGTCATCAGGTTGAACAGCGTGGTCTTGCCCGCGCCGTTCGGGCCGATCAATCCGAAGATTTCACCCTCGCGCACGTCGAAGGACACGTCGTTCACGGCGATCAGTCCCCCGAAGCGGCGGGTCATGTTGCGCGCTTCGAGCACCACGTTCCGGTCCGCCTGGACAGGAACGGACGCGGTCATGCGTGCCCCGGTCATGACTTCACCTCCGCCGCGCTGACGGGCGCCGGGGTCGGCCGCTGTGGCGGACGGGGCCGCCCCAGGCGCTCCAGCGCGCCCACGATGCCCTGCGGGAGGTACAGGCTCGCCACGACGAGCACCAGCCCGTTGATCACGAGTCGCCAGTCGGCCAGGAAGCGCAGCACCTCGGGCACCGCCGCGAGCAGCGCGCCGCCCACCACCGGCCCCCAGATGTTCCGCGAGCCGCCGATCAGCACCGCCGCGAGGATCGTGATGCTCGCGTCGAACGTACCCTGCTTGGCGTTCCAGGTGTTCAGGAACGGCGCGCTCATGGCGCCCACCAGTCCGGCCAGCACCGCGCCGATCACGAACGCCAGCACCTTGTACTGCGTGGGCGGCACGCCCATCGCGTCGGCCGCCAGTTCATCCTCGCGGATGGCGCGCAGCGCCCGGCCCACCCGCGAGCGTTCCAGCTGCCGCGCGAACAGCAGCGTCAGCAGCAGCAGCGGCAGGAACAGGAAGATGTACTGCCAGCGGTCCTGGAAGCCGAACGCCTGCGGAATCCCGAAGATGCCCACCGCGCCGCCCGTCACCGTCAGGTTCAGCGCCACCACGCGCAGGATCTCCACGAACGCGATGGTCGCCAGCGCCAGGTAGATGCCACGCAGCCGCAGCGCCGGGACGCCCACGACGACCCCCAGCAGCCCGCCCAGCACGGCGCCCGCCAGCCACGTCAGCGGGAACATGCCGTTCCCGAGCGTGTCGCGCAGGCCCGCGAAGGCCGGGTTGGTCAGCAGGATCGCCGCCGCGTACCCGCCCACCGCGTAGAACCCCGGACTGGCGAGGCTCAGCTGCCCCGCCTGCAGCGGGAAGTACAGGCTCAGGCCCAGCAGGCCCGCCTGAAGCATGGTGGCGATCAGGAAGCCGTACGTCTGAAGAAAATCGTCCATGTGTCGCCCCCTACACGGATTCCGTCTGTTCCGTTCACTCTTCGGTGCTGTCCCGAAGAGTGAACTGCACGCCCGGCATCCGGTCAATTCCTGCTCGCATCCGCTCGGGTCGACGGGAAGCACCGTCAACCGGAATCGGTCCTAGACTTTCTGAATGGCCGCGCGGCCCAGCAGGCCCTGGGGCCGCACGAGCAGGATCACGAACAGCAGCGCGAACGCCACGGCGTCCTTGTACGCCGAGTACTCGGCGGGCACGAACGCCTCGGCCAGCCCGATCACCAGGCCGCCCAGCACCGCGCCCGGAATGCTGCCCAGGCCGCCCAGCACGATCACCGCGAGGCCCTTGAGGCCGTACGTCACGCCGAAGTACGGTCCGGCCACCCCGAACGCCGTGCCGACCAGCGTGCCCGCCAGTCCGCCCACGAAACCCGACAGGAAGAACGTGATCACGATGAAGCGGTCCACGCTGATGCCCAGCAGGCTGGCGGTCGTGGGGTTCTCCGCCACGGCCCGCAGCGCCTTGCCGATCTTCGTGCGGCCGATCACGTACCCCAGCACCGCCAGCATCACCAGACTGACCGCGAAGATGATGACCTGCACGGTCCGGATGATCACGATCTTGCCGCCCAGCGTGAACGACAGGGCCGGGGGCGTCTCGCCGTACGCGTCGGACGGGAAGTTGTAGATCTCCGCGCCGACCAGCAGCTGGATCAGGTTCACGATGACCAGCGCCACGCCCAGCGAACTGACCAGCGCCAGCAGCGGGTCCGCGCCGCGCGACCGCATCGGCCGGAACGCCAGCCGCTCGATCAGCACGGCGATCAGGCCCGCACCTGCCGCGCCCAGCAGCGTCGCCAGCGCGAACGTCAGGGGGTTACCTGACAGTGGCGAGCCGCCCGGGAACAGCGCCACGCCCTTCAGGAGGCCGTTGTTGCTGAACTCCCCGACGACCAGCGTGTACGTGAAGTACGCGCCCAGCGTGAACACCGCGCCGTGCGCGAAATTGATGATGCCCAGGATCGAGAACACCAGCGTGTACCCCAGCGCGAAGATCGCGTACACGCTCCCGATCGCCAGGCCGTTGAGCAGGCTCTGCACGAACTGACTGAACTCCATGCGGGACTCCTTTCAGAGAACCGCCGTCAGCGTCCGTGGGGGGCTGACGGCAGGGTGGGGTAGGGGGTGGTTACTTCAGGTACACGAACGAGCCGTTCTTCGCGTCCTTCATCCTGATCTGCGCGACGTAGAACTCCTTCTGGATCAGTTCGCCTTCCTTGTCGAAGGAGATGGTGCCCAGCGGCGTGTTGTACTTCCCGGCGAGGATCTGCTTGTTCAGCGCGACGCGCAGGTCGTCCAGGTCGTAGGTGCTGAGTTTCTTCTTGCGGTCCAGGGCCTTGAGGGCCTCGACCATGACCTGCACCCCGGCGTAGGCCTGCGCGGCGAACTGGGGCGGGTCTTTCTTGTACTGCGCGCGGTATTCCTTGACGAACACCTGGTTGGCGGCGCTGGCCTGCGCGGGGCTGTACGCCTGCGCGATGATCACGCCATCACAGAGTTTCTGGCAGACGGGGAACATGTTGCTGGTGTTCAGGCCGTTCCCGCCGATGATCAGGCCCTTGTAGCCCAGCTGGCGCAGCTGCTTGACGAGGTTCCCGCCGTCCGCGGCGAGACCGGAGATGATCACGAGGTCCACCCTGGCGTTCAGGACGGCCTGGACCTGCGTGGTGAAGTCCGTGTCGGTCGTCTGGAAGCGCTGCACGGTGGAGAGGGTGAGGCCCTGGTCCTTCACGGTCTGCTGGAAGGTGCCGGTCTCGCTGGTGGAGAACGCGTCGTTCTGCGCGTACAGCACGGCGACCTCCTTGATTTTCGGGTCGAGTTTCAGCGCCTGACGCACGGCGTTCGGGGCGACCACGGCGACCGGGGCGGACACGCGGGCGATGAAATCCCCGATCTGCGGAATGCCCTTGGCGGTGTTGCTGGGGCCCAGGACCGGCACCTTGGCGCGCTCGGCGATGGGGTCGGACGCGAAGGCCTGCTGGGACAGGGTCGGGCCGACGATGCCCACCACGCGGTCCTTGGTGATCAGGTTCTGGAAGGCGTTGATGGCCCCGGCCTCGTCGCCGCCGGTATCCTGCAGGGCCAGTTTGAAGGGCGTGCCGTTGATGCCGCCGCGGCCGTTGAGGAACTTCTCGGCGAAGCGGGCGCCGATGACCTGTTCCTGGCCCAGCAGGGCGGTGTTGCTGGTCTGCGCGACGGCCACGCCGATCACGATGGTGTCGACCTTCTGCGCGTGGGTCAGGCCCAGCGAGAGGGTCAGGGCGGCGCCGAGCACGGCAGGGATGCGGGTCCTGATCATGGCAAAACCTCCAGTCCACCTGTCTCCGGTGTCTCCGGGCAGGCGCGTTGAACCGGTGCGCGTGCCGTGTGCACGGGCGCAGACCGGGCTTGAGTTGTGGAACACGGTCACTGTAGGCTGGAGCACACCTCAAGTCAACTGGTCGAATGATCAGATCAATGAACTCAGTTCAACTATCTCGGAGTGCCCCGCTCCTGCAGACCCTGCCCCCGGAGTGTCCATGACCGCCGCGCCCCACCCCACCGCCCCACCCGCCCCCCGCCCCCTGAGCCTGCGCACCAAGGCCGTCCTGATCACCGCGCTGCCCATCCTGACGCTCGGCGTCCTGATCGCCGCGTACCTGACCGCGCACAACCGCGCCGAACTGAGCCGCATCTCCGCCAGCGTCAGCTACGCCGTCGCCAGCCTGCTCGGCACCACCCTGGACGTCACCGACCTCACGCAGGTCAGCACCCAGCTGCGCGCCGCCGTCGCCGCGCCGAACGTGGCGTTCATCGACGTGCAACCCGCCGGTGACGCCCCCCGCGCGTTCATCAGCGACGAACCGCAGACCGACTGGCTGCTGCGCCCCCAGCTCGACGCCGCCCTGCAGGCCCACCCCCAGGAAACCCACTTCAGCTGGCCCGACACCCGCGCCGACGCCTACCGCGCCGCCCAGGACACCCTCAGCCCAGACGCCCCCCAGAGCGTCCGCGATCACCTCCAGGCCGCGCAGGCCACCCTGGACGCCACGCGCGGCCAGCCCCAGACGTACGAGGTCACGCAACTCGACGTGTACGACACGCCCGGCGGCACCCGCGCCCTGCGCCTCCCCGGACAGGCCGCCCCGCCCGGCGAGCGCCTGTTCCGCCTGACCATCGGCGTCACCCTGACCGACCTGACCGGCGCCCTCCAGCGCCAGCTGCTCACGCTGCTGCTCGCCTGCGCGATCACCGCCGCCACCGCCGCGCTGCTCGCGTGGCTTGCCGCGCGGCGCGTCGTCACCCTCCTGCTGGCCATCACGCACGCCGCCCAGCAGGCCAGCCTCGGGCAACTGCGCGACCCCATCCACATCCCCCGGCGGGGCCGACCCGACGAACTCAGCGACCTGATCGGCGCCATCGAACGCCTGCGCGTCAGCCTGCACCTCGCCCTGACCCGCCTGCGCCCCGGCGGCCGCCCATGACCGGCCCCGACCCCGGCTTCGCCGCCGACCCCCTGGAAAAACGCTCCCTGGGCGAACACATCGCCGCGCACCTGCAGGAACTCCTCCTCGACGGCCGCCTGAAACCCGGCGACACCCTGCCCAGCCAGCGCGACCTCGCCCAGCGTTACGGCACGAGCGTCGCCGCCGTCCGCGAGGCCATCAGCATCCTCTCCGCCAGCGGCGTCCTCGACGCCCGACCCGGACGCGGCACCATCATCCTCCCCGTCACGCAGCAGGCACCCAGCATCAACCTCTGGCTCGGCGCCGTCCACGACGAACACGAAGCCCGCGCGTTCCTCGACACCCGCCAGGCGCTCGAACACTACACGATTGCCCAGGCCGCCCGGCACGCCACCCCCGAACAGCACACCGACCTCCTGGAGCACCTGCACCGCATGCGCGACGCGCAGGGCGAACCCGAAGCGTTCATCCAGGCCGACCTCGCCCTGCACATGGCCATCGCCCACGCCGCCGGAAACCCCGTCGTCCTGCGCCTCCTGCGCGCCATCCACATGCCGCTGGCCAACCTGCTGCGCGCCATCAGCACCGACCTGATGCTTGCCGGACGCTTCCCGCACCTGTACACCACCCACGAACAGATCATCCACGGCATCATCCGCCGCGACCCCCACGCCGCCACCGCCGCCTTCGACCACATGCTCGACCAGACCACCGAAGGCGGCACCCTGGAACGCGCCCTCGGCCACCCCGAACGGCCCGACCCCCCCCTCGGCCCGGACTTCCTCGAGGACCTCCACTGGAACCTCACCCGCCTCATCGGCCCCATGGCCGACGTCCTCATCCCCGAAGCCGCCAGCGAACTCGGCCTCGACCCCGACGCGCTCACCCGCACCCACCTCACCCGCTACCTCGGCAACCTCGCCCGGCAACTCCCCGACGGTAAACAGGCCGAATGGACCGCCCTCAGCAGCCTGCTGGAAAAGAGATACGGGTAACGCCGCGTAAACCCCTCAGTCCGCTGCGCGGCCAGCTCCCCTCAAGGGGAGCCAGCGAGCACATCATTGCCTCCCCTCAAGGGGACTCGCAGAGATGCGCCGTAGAGGTGCCCCGGAGGGGTTCGCCTGCCGCTCTACCGCCCCGCCCGCTGCTGACGCACGAAGGCCAGGAATGCGTCGCGGTCCAGGGTGTTGATGACGTGGGTGGGGGTCAGGCCAGCCTTGCGGGCGACCATGACGCCGTAGCGGGCGTCGGCGAGTCCGGCGGGGACGTGCGCGTCCGTGTTGATGGCGAACCGCACGCGGTCCCGCCACGCCAGCGCCACGCGCCAGTCGAGGTCCAGGCGGTACGCGTTCGCGTTGATCTCGACGACGGTACCCCGCTCGGCGCAGGCGACCATCACGGCGTCCAGGTCCAGCGCGTAGCCGGGGCGGCGCAGCAGCAGGCAGCCCGTGGGGTGCCCCAGGATCGTCACGAGGGGGTGCCGGGCGGCCTGCACCAGCCGCTCGGTCTGCCGTTCGGCGGGCAGCGTGAAGAGGCTGTGGACGCTGGCGACCACGTAATCCAGTTCCGCGAGGATGTCGTCCGGGTAGTCGAGGCTGCCGTCCTCGAGGATGTCCACCTCGGCGCCCGCCACGAGGGGCACGCCCGCCGATTGCAACTCGCGGATTTCCTTCAGTTGCGCCCGCAGGCGTTCGATGCTCAGGCCGTTCGCGTAGTGCGCGGCGCGCGAGTGATCCCCTGTCCCCAGGAATTCGTGGCCCAGCCGCACCGTCGCGGCGGCCATGTCGGCAATGCTGGCCGCGCCGTCCGACCACGTCGAGTGCGTGTGCAGCATGCCGCGCAGGTCCGCGACCGTCACCAGCGCATCCGGGTGGGGGAGGGCCTCCCACACGCCGTCATGCTCGGGCTCGCGGTACTCGGCGGGCCGCAGGGGCAGGTCCAGCGCCTGCATCACGTCCGCCTCGGTGGGCGTGTCCAGCACCTCACCGCCGCGCTTCAGGCCGTGCCCGCTCAGGTCGAAGCCCCGCGCCGCCGCCTCGGCACGCAACGCCTCGCGATACGCCGTGCTGCCCCCCATCATCAGGTCCAGCGCGCCCCGGACGCCCGGCGTGGGCGCGTACGCCACCTCGACCGGCACGCCGTCCACGCGCCCGGCGAACAGAGGTTTCTTCCCGACGCGTTCCAGGCCCTCCACCACGCCCGCCAGCCGCGCCGTCACGACCTCGGGCTCGGCGGTCACGGTCACGCGCGCCACCCGCACCGTGTCCAGGCCCCGGCGCACATCCCCCGCCACGCGCGCCTCCAGCCCATCCAGCACCCTGCATAACCCCTCCGCGACCTCGGTGGCCGTACTCAGGTGCTGCCGCTCCTGCGCGCTCAGGGCGAACTCCACCGCCGCCAGGAACGACGCCGCACTCTTCGCCCCGAAGCCCTTCAGGGCCGCCACCCGCCCGTCCCGGCACGCCTCCCGCAGGCCCTCCAGCGAATCGATCCCCGCGTCCCACAACGCCCGGATCTTCTTCGGCCCCAGCCCCCGCACCCGGAACAGGCTCAGCACGCCCGCCGGAATCAGACTCGCGGCGTCCTCCAGCGGCCCGAACACCCCCGACTCCACGAACCCCACCAGATCCAGCGCAATCGCCTTCCCCACCTTCGGCACGCCCGCGAACCCACGCGCCACCAGCGCGTCCACCTCATCCTGCACGCCCTCCAGACTCCGTGCCGCACTCCGGAACGCCTGCGCCCGGAACCCATCATCCCCCACCCCCAGCAGATCCAGCAGATCCGCCGTCGTCTTCAGCGCGCCCACCAGGGACTTCTTCGTGACTTCCATGGACCCAGAGTAAGGGGGAAGCGGGAGTCGACGGGCGCGCCGAACGCCTGACCAGCCGGGCCGGTGAGCGACCCCTCAGTCCGCTTCGCGGCCAGCTCCCCCCAGGGGGAGCCAGGAGGACACGCGTTATTCGTGCCGCACGCGCAACCCGGCACACCCGGGGCGCGGTCAGTTGATACGGTGACGGCATGCCCGCCAGCACGCCCAGCGCCGAAACCGCCGTCCAGACGTACTTCGCAGAGGTCCGGGCCGTGCACGCCACCGGCGCGGGCGTCGCCGAAACCAGTTACTACCCCGCGCTGTTCGGCCTGCTGGGCGGCATCGGCGCCACCCTGAAACCCCGCGTGCACGCCGTGAACCACCTGAGCAACCTGGGCGCAGGCATCCCCGACGGTGGGTTCTTCGACGCCGGGCAGCTTCAGCGCGGGCAGGAACAGGACGTCCTGCGCGGGCAGCTGCCCAGCCGGGGCGCGCTGGAAGTCAAATCGCCCGCCGAGCAGGTCGCGGACATCGCCACCGGCACGCAGGTCGCCAGGTACCTCGACCTGTACGGACTGGTGCTCGTCACGAACCTGCGCGCGTTCGCGCTGTACACGCGTGAGAACGGCCAGCCGAAACTGCTGGAACACCTGGAGCTCGCCCCGAACGCCGCCACGTTCTGGACGCTGCTGCGCGACCAGGGCGCCCAGGCGCAGCACGCCGCGCCCCTCGCGGAATTCCTGACCCGCGCCCTTCAGACCGGCGCGTCCCTGCGCACCCCCGAGAGCGTCGCGTGGTTCCTCGCCAGTTACGCCCGCGAAGCCAAACACCGACTGAGCCACACCCCACTGGAAGCCCTCGCCCCACTGAAACGCGCGCTCAGCGAAGCACTCGACCTGCAATTCCGGGACGAACAGGGCGAACGCTTCTTCCGCTCCACCCTCATCCAGACCCTCTGGTACGGCCTGTTCAGCGCGTGGGTGCTGCACACCGCGCAGCAGCCCGGCGTGCCGTTCAACTGGCGGGCCGCCGCGTGGGAACTGCACCTGCCCGTCATGCAACGCCTGTTCGGGGAACTCGCCAGTCCGTCCGCGCAGCACAGCCTGAACCTCACGGACCTGCTCGACCGGACCGCCGCCACCCTGGCCCGCGTGGACGTGGACAGCTTCACGCAGAAATTCCAGGGCGACGCCGTCCAGTACTTCTACGAACCGTTCCTCGCCGCGTACGACCCGGAACTCCGCAAGCAGTTCGGCGTGTGGTACACCCCCACCGAAGTCGTGCAGTACATGGTCGAACGCGTGGACACCGCCCTGCGCGAGGAGCTGAACCTGCCCCTGGGCCTCGCCGACCCCAGCGTGTACGTCCTGGACCCCGCCACCGGCACCGGCAGTTACCTGACCGCCACCCTGGACCGCATCTGGCGCACCCTAAAGGCCCAGCCGGACTTCGACGACGCCACCCTGGACGACCTGCGCGCCGCCGTCAGGGAACGCCTGATCGGCTTCGAGATCATGCCCGCCCCGTACGTCATCGCGCACCTGCGCCTCAGCCAGCAGCTCGCGCAGTACGGCGTCACCCTGCGCCCCACCGACCCCAACCACCCCACCCGCCCCGAACGCGCCGCCGTGTACCTCACGAACGCCCTGACCAACTGGCACACCATCCCCGAACCGCTGTCCATGCCGGAACTCCAGGCGGAACAGGACGCCGCGCAACACGTCAAGAAAAGCGCCCCCATCCTCGTCATCCTGGGCAACCCCCCCTACAGCGCCTTCAACGGCACCAGCCAGACCGAGGAAGGCGACCTGATCGCCGACTACAAACACGGCCTGGTCACCGAGTGGGGCATCCGCAAATTCAACTTGGACGACCTGTACGTCCGCTTCTACCGCATCGCCGAACGCAAGGTCGCGCAGGGCGGACGCGGCATCGTGTCCTTCATCAGCCCGTCCTCGTACCTGAACGACCCCAGTTTCGTCGTCATGCGCCGCAAACTCCTGACCGAATTCGACCACCTGACGTTCGACAACCTGAACGGCGACAGCCGCGAAACCGGCAAACGCACCCCCGACGGTCAACCCGACCCCAGCATCTTCAGCACGCCCAGCAACCGCGCCGGCATCCGCAGCGGCACCGCCGTGTCCCTGCTGGTCAAGACCGGACAGGGCGGCCACCCCACCGTGCAGTACCGCGAATTCTGGGGCGCAGGCAAAGGCACCCAACTGCTGCACGCCCTGCACGGCGGCGGCCCCGCGTACCAGCCCGCCGCGCCCACCCCCGCCAACCGCCACACCTTCCGCCCCGAAACCAGCAGCGCCGACTACCAGAGCTGGCCGAAAGTAACCGAACTGGCCGAGGTTGCCCCCTTCAACGGCCCCATCGAACGACGCGGACTCGCACTGATTTCAATTGACCAGAGCGACAACTTTGATCGCGTGAAAGCCTATCTCGATCCATCCATAACCGACGACGAGATAGCTGAAATCGAACCGAGATTTATGCAATCGGCTGGTGAGTTTAAGGCTCAGAAGGCGCGAAATACGATTCTTAAAGAAAGGAAGCAAAAGCCGAAATTCGATGCCTCGCACATTGTGATTTATCCATTCAAGCCATTTGACATCCGAAAAGCCTACCTAAGTGCGGACATCGCTCCATTGTTCTCTCGTCCTGCGCCCGAGCTTTTGCAACAGGTCGAAAACGGCAACAGCTTTTTCATAACGCGTGATTCTGCTGCCAATGCGGACGAGGGGCGACCATTTTACTTTTCGACAGTTGCGGTAGATTACGACGCACTTGGTGGTCATGCGCGGCATTTCCCGGTCATGCTGGTCTCTGCCGCGCCCGCTTCCGACGGGCTGTTCGCCTCTACTGAACCTTCTCTCCGGGCGAATCTCTCGGCGGGGGCACGCGCGTACCTCGCCGCTGTCGGTGCGCCCGATCCGGACGCCTCGCCTGCCGGGGCGGCGCTGCTGTGGCATCACGCGCTGGCGGTGGGTTTCAGCGGCGCGTACCTGAGTGAACACGCGGGCGGCATCGCGGGCGACTGGCCGCGCATTCCGCTGCCGGGGTCGCTGGCGGCCCTGACGGCGTCGGCGGCGCTGGGGGCGCGGGTGGCGGCGCTGCTGGATGATCCGCAGGTGCCGACCCGTGCGGAGTTGGGTGCGGTGGGTCGCCTGAAGCGCGTGGGCGGGGACGATCCGGGGTTCGAGGTCCGGGCGGGGTGGGGTGCTGTGCAGCGGGGGAACGTGGTGATGCCCGGGCGGGGCCGGACGACCGAGCGGGCGGCGGAGGGGTTGCCGGCGGGGTTGGGGGACCGGGTGCTGGACGTGGCGCTGAATGACGCGTGGGTGTGGGAGAACGTGCCGCTTGGCGTGTGGGCGTACACGATTGGCGGGTATCAGGTGATGAAGAAGTGGCTGAGTTACCGCGAGTTCGGGGTGCTGGGCCGCGCCCTGACGCTGGATGAGGCGCGGGAGGTGAGTCGCATGGCGCGGCGACTGGCGGAACTGGTGTTGCTGGGGCCGGACCTGGACGCGAGTTACGCGCGGGTGCAGGGGGACGTGTGGGCGTGGGGTGCCGGGGGCTGAGTAGACCGGCGCTGGTGGGTGACCCCTCAGTCCGCTGCGCGGCCAGCTCCCCCCAGGGGGAGCCAGGAAGGCAACGCTTTATCCGTGCCGGACGCGTCCCTGGTAGGTGACGATGCGCCCGCTGACGTCGTGAATCTGCTTGATGGCGTCCGTGAAGCGGTGCCCGACCTCCCCCGGCTTGTGGGCGTCGCTGCCCAGCACGAAGGGGATGCCGCGTTCGGCGGCGGCGCGGGTCAGGTCCGGGGCGGGGTAGGCTTCCGCGACGGGCTTGCGCCATCCGGCGGTGTTGAAGTCCAGACTCAGGCCGCGTTCGGCGATGACGTCCAGCGCGTGCAGCGCGGCGTACCCGTCGGGGTCGCGGTGCCCGAACTTCTTGGGCAGGTCCAGGTGCCCGATACTGTCGAACAGGCCCGATTTCGCGGCGCCCTCGGCCAGCGCGTAGTAGTCACGGTACAGACCCGTGAGGTCGCGGCTGTCGTACTCCGCGATGAATTCCGGGTTGTCGAAGCCCCACGCGCCGATGTAATGGACGCTGCCGATCACGTAATCCCACGGGTGCGCGCCCAGCACCTCCTCCACGTACTGCTCGGTGCCGGGGTGGAAGTCCGCTTCCAGGCCCAGCCGGACCTCCAGCCGCCCCGCGAACTCCGCCTGCGCCTCCTGCACGTCCTGCACGTACTGCGCCAGCTGATCGCGGCGCATCCGCCACGGCGCGTCGTACCACGCGGGCATCGGCATGTGATCCGTGAAGCAGATGCCCGCCAGTCCGGCGTCCAGGGCCGAGCGCGCGTACTCGCGCGGCGACCCCGTGGCGTGCCCGCACAGGGGCGTGTGCATGTGCGAATCGAACAGCGGGGCAGTCATGCCCTACAGGGTACGGCAGGGCGCGGTCAGCTGGGCAGACGCGTTCTCCCCGTGCAGCCAGCCGTGGTCAGGCCGGGGTGCGCTGTCCGGCCCGGGGCCACCAGCGGCCGCCGAACACGTGCAGGGTCAGGCCCGCGAAGACCAGCAGCGCGCCGACGGCCTTGCCGGGCGGGAACGCCTCGTGGTAGGCCAGGGCGCTGGCGATCAGGCCGAACACCGGGACCAGCAGCGACAGCGGGGCCACACGGGCCGCGCCGTGCCGCTGGATCAGCACGGACCACAGCCCGAAGCCCAGCACGGTGTTGCCCAGGCCCATGAACACGATGGCCGCCCAGAACCCCCACCCGCTGTGCGTCAGGGTGTGCCCCACGGCGTCCCAGCCACCGGTCAGGCCTGCCAGCAGCGTCAGGGGAACGGGGGGAATCAGGGCGCTCCAGACGACCAGGGACAGCATGTTCGCGCCGCCCGACGCCCGCACCACGAGGTTGCTGCCCGCCCAGCCCAGCGCGGCCAGCAGCGTCAGGCCCAGACTGACGGGGGGGAGGTCCCCGCCGGACAGCGCGCCGATCAGCGCCATGCCGCCGAACGCGGCGGTCATCCCGGCGGCCTGCCAGGGTTGGATGCGTTCCCCGAGCAGCCGCGCGGCGAGGATCGCCGTGAAGAACGCCTGCATCTGCATGAGCAGCGAACCCAGGCCCGCGCTCATGCCCAGCTGGATGGCGAGGTACAGCAGGCCGAACTGCACGACGCCCACGAGCAGCCCGTAGCCCCACAGCAGCCGGGCGGGGATCTGCGGGCGCGGCACGAGGAACACGGCGGGCAGGGCGGCCACCGCGAAGCGCAGCGCGGCGACCAGCAGCGGCGGCGCGCCCGCGACACTCCACTTGATCACGATGAAGTTCACGCCCCAGATGCCCGTGATGAGCAGCGCCAGCAGCAGCGCGCGGGCGTTCAGGGGCGGCAGGGTCGCGGGGGCGCTCATTGCGCGGGAGTGTACGCCCGGTCCTCCCGTGGCGTTCCTCGATGGTGGACAGTGGAACTTTCGCTTGCGCGCCAGGGGGGTGTTACAGTAGCGCAGCACCACACAACCCAGGCGACGTCCTGCCGGTCTCCCCGGACGGGACGCCCGCCGATGGAGGCTCCATGCATAAAGGTCTGTCCGTCTCCCTGCTCAGCGCCGCCCTGCTGCTCGCGTCCTGCTCGCAGACCCCATCCATCCAGACCCCCACCGCCCCCCAGGCCAGCCCCGGCACCGGTACCCTGGTCGCCACCGCCGACGAGTGCAGCACCTTCCAGCAGTACCCGGTCGTCGTGTCCCGCATCGACTTCAGGACGCAGCGCGACTGGCTGGACATCGTCAAGACCTTCGAACCCGTCGGCGGCAGCCTCGAAGACGGCTACGTGCTGCTGGACGTGGGGCAGGCGGACTTCGAGCGGCTGCGCGTGACCGGCATGACCCGCGGCTGGACCGTGAAGATCGACCGCGCCCAGACCGAACGCCACAGCGCCTCCCTGAAAGCCCCGCTGGGCGCCCTGAGCATCAGCGGCTACTCCTGCTACCGCACGGTCGAGGAGACCTACGCCAGCGCGCAGAATCTGGTCACGCAGTACCCGAACCTCGCCAGCTGGAGCAGCTTCGGGTCCTCGTGGCTGAAGAGCAAGGGACGCGGCGGGTACGACATGAACGTCCTGAAACTGACCAACAAGAGCACTGCGGGTACGAAACCCCGCCTGCTCATCACGGCGTCCATCCACGCGCGCGAGTACACGCCCGCCGAACTCGCCACGCGCTTCGCGGAGTACCTGCTCGCCAACTACGGCAAGGACGCCGACGTCACCTGGATGCTCGACAGCCAGGAAGTCTGGCTGGTCCTCCAGAGCAACCCGGACGGCCGCAAGAAAGCCGAGGCCGGCGCGTCGTGGCGCAAGAACGTGAACGACACGCAGGCGTGCAGCAACGGCCTGTACGGCGTGGACCTGAACCGCAACTTCAACTACGCCTGGGGCACCGGTGGATCCAGCGCCGACCCCTGCAACGAGACGTACAAGGGCGCGGCCGCCGCCAGTGAAATCGAAACGCAGAACCTCCAGAACCTGATCAAGACGGCGTTCGCGGACAACCGCGGCCCGGCCCGCACCGACGCCGCGCCCGACACCACCAGCGGCATCTACATGGACATCCACAGCTACTCCCAACTGGTCCTGTGGCCCTGGGGGGACACCACCACCGTCGCCCCGAACGGCACGCAGATGCAGAGCCTGGGCCGCAAGTTCGCGTACTTCAACGGCTACACGCCCGAGCAGAGCGTCGGCCTGTATCCCACCAGCGGCACCACCGACGACTTCGCGTACGGCGAACTGGGCGTGCCCGCCTACACCATCGAACTGGGCAGCGCGTTCTTCGAGCCGTGCAGCACCTTCACCGGCACCACCCTGCCCAAGAACCAGGCGGCGCTGCTGTACGCGCTGCGCGTCGCCCGCCAGCCGTACACCATGGGCAGCGGCCCGGACAGCGTCACGCTGAACGCGCCCGCCAGCGTCGCCACGGGCGCCAGCTTCACCCTGAGCGCCAGCGCCACGAACACCCGCTTCAACACCAGCAACGGCGCCGAACCCACCCGCACGATTATCAGCGCCGAGTACTTCATCGACACGCCCCCCTGGGCCGGCGGGACCGCACGCGCCATGACCGCCACGGACGGGGCGTTCAACGCCGCCACCGAGAGCGTGCAGGCCACGGTGTCCACCAGCGGACTCAGTGCCGGGAAGCACACCGTGTACGTCCGCGCGAAGAACAGTGGCGGCACGTACGGTCCCGTGTCCGCGCTGTTCGTCACGGTCGGCGCGACCACCGGCACGACCACCACGTACACCGGTACGGTCGCCGCCGCCGGGAACGCCTACCAGACGTCTGCCAGCGGCTTCACGTACGCGGGCGGCACCCTGAAAGGCAACCTGACCGGCCCCACCGGCACCGACTTCGACCTGTACCTGCAGAAACTCTCCGGCACCACCTGGACGCAGGTCGCCGCCAGCGAGGGCAGCACCAGCACCGAGGCCATCAACTACGCCGCCGCGAGCGGCACGTACCGCTGGCGCGTGTACGCCTACAGCGGCAGCGGCAGCTACACCCTGACGGAAACGAAATGAGGTTGTGGGGTGTGGGCTGTAGGAACAGCGCTGTTTGCCCACAACCGACACCCCACATCCCCCTCCTGCATGTCCAGTCATCCGGAATGCATATTCATGCGTGACCCGTGTGGGGTGATCCCGCGTTGACCGGAAGCGGGTATACTCCTCGCCTATGACGAAAGTCGCCCGCCCGAAGAAAACCCAGGTCCAGGCCAGCGCCGCCCAGAAGAACACGGGGGCGGCGCGCAAGGCTGCCACGAAAAAAGATGCAACCCCCGCACCGGTCGCCGCGCCCGTGCTGCTCACCCCGGACACCCTCCCGAAACCCGTCATGGCCGGGCGGGACTTCCTGAGCAACCTCGACATGACCGCCGCCGAACTGCGCGCCGTCATGGACACCGCCCACAGCATGAAGCGCGGCGAGTGGCGCGCGGTGAAACCCCTGGCGGGCCTCAGCATCGCGCTGGTGTTCGAGAAGGCCAGCCTGCGCACCCGCACCACCTTCGACGTCGGCATGTACCAGCTCGGCGGGCACGCCATTACCCTCAGCAACACCGAGATCGGGCTCGGCACCCGCGAACGCGTCAGCGACGTCGCCCGCAACCTGGAACGCTGGGTGGACGCCGTCATGGGTCGCGTGTACCTCCAGCAGACCCTCCAGGAACTCGCCCAGCACGCCAGCATCCCCGTCATCAACGGCCTCTCGGACATGCTGCACCCCGCGCAGCTCCTCGCCGACTACCAGACCATCGAGGAAGAATTCGGCACCGACCTCACCGGCCGCCGCGTCGTGTACATCGGCGACGGAAACAACCTCGCCAACAGCCACATCCACATGGGCATCCTGACCGGCACCGACGTCACCGTCGTCACCCCCGTCGGCTACGAACCCAACGCCGGAGTCCTCATGGACGCCGTCCGCGCCGGAGTCAACATCACCCTCACCAACGACCTCGCCGCCGTGCAGGGCGCCGACGTCCTGTACACCGACGTATGGATCAGCATGGGCCAGGAAGCCGAAGCCGACATCCGCCGCCGCGCCTTCCAGGGCTATCAGGTCACGCCCGAGATGCTCGACACCATCGCCCCGGACGGCATCTTCCTGCACTGCCTGCCCGCCCACTACGGCGAGGAAACCGTCCCCGAAGCCACCGAACACCCCAAGAGCCGCGTGTTCGACCAGGCCGAAAACCGCCTGCACGCGCAGAAAGCTCTGATGTACCACCTCATGGGCGACCTCAAGCCGCGCTGGTGAACTTCCGTCGCGGCGCGCATCTGCCGTCACGCGGATGCGCGCCCGCCCGTTTCTCTGCCACGCTGACCGCATGACCACACTGCACACCTCCCGCCTGATCCTCCGACCATTGACGCCGGACGACCTGCCGCACGTCCTGGCATACCGGAACGATCCGGAGGTCGCGCGGTATCAGGGCTGGCCGCTGCCCGCCACGCCGGACAGTGTGGCGGGGCTCGTATCGGACGCGCCGCTGGGAGCGCCCGGCTGGGTGCAGCGCGCCGTCACGCTGACGGGCGGTGAACTCGTGGGGGACGTGGGCCTGAACACGCAGGGGTCGCAGGCGGAACTCGGCGTGACGCTCGCCCGCCGCGCGCAGGGGCACGGGTACGCCCGCGAGGCCCTGCACGCCCTCGTCACCCACGCGTTCGCGGACCTGGGCCTACACCGCGTGCACGCCAGCATCGACCCGCGCAACACCATCGTTGCCGGACTGCTGACCCGCCTGGGCTTCCGGCACGAGGGCACCAGCCTCCAGAGCTACCGGCACCGGGGCGAATGGACGGACGACGCCCTGTACGCCGTTCTGGCCGCCGAGTGGACCGCGTGACGCAGGTCACGGAGTGGCTGGACGTCGTGAACGGGCACGACGAGGTCATCGGTCAGGCCACCCGCGAGGACGCCTACGCGCGCGGCCTGACCGTCCGCGTCATCAACGCCTTCCTGATCAACCGCGCGGGCCAGCTGTGGATTCCGCGCCGCACCGCGCACAAACGCCTGTTCCCCGGCTGCCTCGACATGAGCGTCGGCGGGCACGTCGAGCGCGGCGAAACCTACGAGCAGGCGTTCCGCCGCGAGACGCAGGAGGAACTGAACCTGAACGTGGACGACCTCCCCTGGCGGCAGATCGCCACGCTCGGACCACGGGACGGCCTGAGCGCTTTCATGCACGTGTACGAACTGCGCCGCGACGACCCGCCCACCTTCAACCCCGGACGACTTCAGCAGCGCGCAGTGGCTCACACCCACCGAACTCATCCGGCGCATCGAACAGGGCGCCCCCGCCAAGGGCGACCTGAACCGCCTTGTGCAGCTGTGCTACGGGGTTGGCCATGCCTGACGCCCCCTTCCTGCTCGCCCGCGTTCACCTGCCGGAGGACCGGACCACGTCATTCATCTACCGGCGATTCGGAGACAACGTGGGACCCATGGACGGCAGCGTCTTCAGCTTCCAGCGGGCCGGAGAGCCGGTGAACGCGTACGCGTGGTGGGAGAACCATGACCCGGAGGTGATCGGGCGAGGCGGGCACGGCGTGATCCGGATCGTGCCCATGACCCCGGACCTCTGGACGCACCTGAAACCCGGAACGTCCCTGACTATGACTCATGAACGCCTGCACGCGCAGGTCACTCAGTCCCTGATGGAGAATCAAGCATGACAGTCCCCAAGGTATTTATCGACGGTGAGGCCGGAACGACCGGCCTGCAGATCCGCTCCCGGCTGGAGGGCCGGGCGGATATCGAGTTGCTGAGCATCGACCCGGCGCGGCGCAAGGACAGCGCGGCGCGGGCGGAGTTGCTGAACGCGGCGGACGTGTCGATCCTGTGCCTGCATGACGACGCGGCGCGCGAGGCGGTCACGCTGACCACGAACCCGGCCGCGCGCCTGCTGGATGCGAGTACGGCGCACCGGGTGAATCCGGCGTGGGTGTTCGGTTTCCCGGAGTTGAACGCGGGGCAGGCGGACGCGATCCGCGCGGCGCGGTTCGTGGCGAACCCCGGCTGTTACAGCACCGGGGCGATCTCGCTGCTGGCGCCGTTGACGGGCGCGGGCCTGATCCCGGCGGACTTCCCGGTCAGCATTCAGGGGTACAGCGGGTACACGGGTGGGGGCCGGGCGCTGGTGGACGCGCACGAGAAGGGCGAGGATCATCCGATGAAGGGCGCGTTCCTGAGTTACGCGCTGGGGCTGGGGCACAAGCACATTCCCGAGACGATGCGGTACGGGGGCCTGAGCCGCACGCCGATCTTCACGCCGAACGTGGGCGCGTGGGCGCAGGGCATGACCGTGACCATCCCCCTGCACCTGCGCGAACTGGGCACCACGCCGGACGCCCTGCACGCCGCATTGCAGGAGCACTACGCCGGGCAGCGGTTCGTGCGCGTGTTCGACATGCAGGGCAACCCGGAGGTGCTGGACCCGCAGACCCTGAACGGCACGAACGACCTGGAGCTGTTCGTGTACCCGTCCGCGGACGGCGAGCGGGCGCTGCTGGTCGCTCGGCTGGACAATCTCGGGAAGGGCGCGGGCGGCGCGGCGGTGCAGAATCTGAACCTCATGCTTGGGCTGTAATTCCGCTCCGGGGGACCCGGAGCCGACTGGAAGGAGCAGGAATGAGACGACGGAGACGGAGTGGAGTGACCGGAGCGGAGCGCAGGGCACGCAGCGCAGTCGCCGGAGCGGGGCGGTCGTGACAGGCGCGAGCAAGCTGGACATTGGCCGCGGCACGACCCTGTGCATGAGCGTGTCGGCCCGCCCGAGCAACTTCGGGACGCGCTTTCACAATCACCTGTACGCGGCGCTGGGCCTGGATTTCGTGTACAAGGCGTTCGCCGTGCAGGACATCGCGGGGGTCGTGGCGGGCCTCCGGGCGCTGGGCGTGCGGGGCTGCGCGGTCAGCATGCCGTTCAAGGAGGCGGTGATTCCGCTGCTGGACGAACTGGACGCCTCGGCGGCCGCCATCGGGTCGGTGAACACCATCGTGAACACGGACGGGTTCCTGAAGGCCTTCAACACGGATTACACCGCCATTCAGCTGCTGATCGAACGGCACGCCCTGAACCGGGATGCGCGGGTGGTGCTGCGCGGCAGCGGCGGCATGGGCAAGGCCGTGGCGAGCGCCCTGCGGGACGCGGGCTTCACGCGCGGCGTGATCGTCGCCCGCAACGCGGAGGCCGGGCGGGCACTGGCGGACCGCTGCGGCTGGGACTGGCACCCCACCACCCCTGACGTGCAGGACGGCGACCTGCTCGTGAACGTCACGCCGCTGGGCATGGCAGGCGGCCCGGACGAACACACGCTGGCCTTCACGCCCGAGCAGATCGCCCGTGCGGGCACGGTGTTCGACGTGGTCGCCCTGCCGGGCGAGACGCCCCTGATCGTGGAGGCCCGGCGGCAGGGCAGGCCCGTCGTGACCGGGCTGGAGGTCGTGGCGTTGCAGGCGCTGGAGCAGTTCGTGCTGTACACCGGTGTCCGCCCATCCGAGGAGCAGGTGCAGGCAGCCGTCGAGTTCGCACGGACCTGACCTCAAAGCGTGGGGAGAGGCCAGTGCGACCTCTCCCCTGTGTCGTTGGCGGTCAGTCCTGCGGCAGGTGGGACTGCACCTGAATGTCGCCGTACGTGTCGGTCTGCTCGACGCTGAAGTTCCCTTCCTTCACGCCTTCGAGCAGGGCGGCGAAGTAGGTGGTCTGTTCGCCCCAGTCCTGGGTGGGGATGCCCCGGAAGGTGAAGGTGCGCAGGCGGCGGCCGAAGGCGCGCAGCGCGCCCAGTGCGTCGGCCAGTGAGAGGCGGTCGCGGGCCAGCAGGGGCACCTCGACCTGCCGCACGGCGTTCTGCGCGGCCTTCACGAGTTTCGCGAGGCTGCCCTGCGGGTTGCGGGGCCGTTCGCGGCGCGGGAGGGTCACGGGCACGGCGCGGGCGGGGATCAGGCCCTCGCGTTCGCGGCGGCGCGCGGCCAGGAACCCCACCAGCGCGTCCAGTTCCGCCAGGGCCTCCACGCCCTCCAGCACGTCGTCCAGCGGCTCGAACCAGTCGCCGCCCGCCTCTGTCTCCTCGGGCTCGGGTTGCGGCAGCAGAAGGCGGGCCTTCAGCGCGATGACGGCGGCCAGAGTAGGCAGCAGGTCCGGGTGCGCGCCCTCCAGCGGGCCGCCCGTGACCGCCTGCGCCCAGGCCAGCACGTCGCGCGTGAGGGTCAGCAGGGGCACCTCACCCGGCTGGACGCGGCCGGCGCGCAGCGCGGAGGCCAGTTCCGCCAGGGTACCGCTGAATGCGGGCAGCGCCACGCTGAAGCCCACCCCGGCCGGGGGCGGCGGGGTGGGGGTGGGCAGCGCGGGCGCGGCAGTCACGGCAAGTGATTTACAGGGTCAGGAAGCCGACTTTCTCGCGCACTTCCGCCATGATCGGCTGCGCGATCGCGCGGGCCTCGCGCGCCCCCTGCGCCAGGGCGTCACGCACGAAGTCCGGGTCGGCCTTCAGCGTCTCGGCCCGCTCCTGGATGGGCGTCAGGTGCGCGGTGATGCCGGTCATGAGCTGTTTCTTGCAGTCGATGCAGCCGATCCCGGCGGTGCGGCACCCGGCGTCCACGGTCTGGATGGTGTCCAGGTCGCTGAACAGCTTGTGGTAGTCGAAGATCAGGCACTTGGCGGGGTCGCCGGGGTCGGTGCGGCGCACGCGAGCCGGATCGGTGGGGGCCACGCGCAGCTTCTGCCAGATGGACTCCAGGGGCTCCAGGATGCCGATGGTGCTCGTCTCGCCCTTGCTCTTGCCCATCTTGCCGTTGCCGTCCACGCCGGGAATCCGCAGCGCGTCCTTGTTGTACACGGCCCTGGGCTCGGGGAACGTCTCGCCGAAGGCGTGGTTGAACTTCCGGGCGATCTCGCGGGTCAGTTCGATGTGCTGCGTCTGATCCTCCCCGACGGGCACGGTGTCGGCCTTGTACAGCAGGATGTCGGCGGCCATCAGGGCCGGGTACATCAGCAGGCCCGCCGGGACGCTCTCGAGCTGCGCGGACTTGTCCTTGTACTGCGTCATGCGTTCCAGCTCGCCGACCGGCGTGAGGGTCGTGAAGATCCACGACAGTTCCTGATGCTCGGGCACGTGCGACTGCACGAAGAACGTCACCTTGCTCGGGTCGAGGCCCACCGCGAAGTTCGCGACCGCCATCTCGAAGGTGCGCTGCGCGAGCGTTCTCGGGTCGAAGGCGGCGGGGTTGGTGATGGCGTGCAGATCCACCACGCAGTAGAGGCTGTTCTTCCCGAACTCCTCGCCCAGCCGCACGTAGTTGCGCATGGCCCCGAAGTAGTTCCCGATGTGCGGTTCACCTGTGGGCTGAATCCCTGAAAAGACGCGCGGCATAACCCGGAGATTCTAGATCATGGTGGATGGCGAATGGCGGATGGCTCAAACAGGGCGAGTGGGCCGCAGGCGACCGCCCACGACCCACTCCCCACTGCCTACTTCCCACACCCCCTCACGCGCTGCCCCGGATGATCAGGCGCGGCTCGAAGCGGCGGGCGCGGGCGGGCCCTTTGTAGCCGTTCAGGCGCGACAGCAGCAGCTGCGCGGCCTCGTAGCCCATGCTCTCGACCGGCTGGTGCAGGGTGGTCAGGCCGCGCTCGGCGGCCCAGGGCTGGTCGTCGAAGCCGATCACGCGGACGTCCTGCCCGATCTTCAGGCCGCGCAGGCGGACCTCGTCCAGCAGCGCGCCCGCGAGCATGTCCGCCGAGGCGAACACCGTGCAGGGCAGCCCGGCCTCCTGCGCCTGATCGAGGACGGTGGCGGCGGTGTTGCGCGCCGCGAGGGAATCGAAGGAACTGGTGTACTCGGCGCGGATGGTGCGCCCGGCGGTGTCCAGTGCGCTCATGAAGCCGCTGCGGCGGTCCTCGAACACGCGGGTGGTGAACAGCTGGTCCAGTTCGGTCTCGACCCACACGGCGTACAGGTCGCCGCTGAACTGCGCGGCGTACTCGCCCGCCATGCGCCCGCCCGCGACGTTGTCCATGAACGCGGAGTCCACGTTGTCCGCGAAGGCGTCCACGAGCACGGTGGGTTGCTGGGTGCGCAGGCGCCGCTCGTGGAACATCTGCGTGAGGTTGTACGTCGCCATGACCAGCCCGTCCGCCTGGTAGGCCAGCGTGTGCGAGCCCAGGTAGCGTTCCAGGCGGGAGCGGTCCAGCAGCGGGAAGATCGCCACGTCGTAGCGCGCCTCCTGGAACGCCGTTTCCAGCCCGTCGAGGAGGCGGACGTAGAATTCGGTGGTCAGGACGGGCAGCAGGACGCTGATGGTGTAACTGCGTCCCCCTGCGATGCGCCGGGCGTGCGGGTTGGGGGTGTACTCCAGGTCCGCGATGGCCTTGAGGACGCTCTCGCGCGTGGCGCCCTTGACGGCCACGTGATTGTTCAGCACCCGCGAGACGGTGCCGACCCCGACCCCGGCGTGCCGGGCTACATCCTGAATGGTGGGTTTGCGCATGATTTGGCACTCAGGATACGCCTTTTTTGGAACGGGTTCCACGCGCGTCATGAGGGCCGCCGGCCCCGCAGCGGTGCGGCGGGGACAATGCCCCCCCGGGCACGCGCCTACACTGCACCCTGACGGCTGCCCGCGCCGGGCACGCCCCGCCATGAAGGAGCGACCATGACCTCAACCCGCCGCGCCGGACCCGCCCGGCCCCTCCTGATCGCCGCGCTGCTGATCCTCGCCGCCGCGCTGGCCGCCGCCCTGCTGCGCCCCCGCGACACCGCGACCCAGACCCCCGCCCAGGCCAGTCAGGCCAGCGGCACCCTCCCGGCGACCGTCACGGACGCCCGCGTGGTCGCCGTGCCCCCCGGCATCCGCGAGACGAGCGTGTTCGCCACCCTCCGCAGCACCTGGGACGCGGACGTCCGCATCACGGGCGTGAGCAGCCCCGCCGCCGGACACGCCATGCTGATGGTCACCCGCACCCAGGACACCATGACCGGCATGAGCATGACCGACACCCTCACCCTCCCGGCGGGCGGCACGCTGACCCTGAGCGACACCGGCGACCACCTCATGCTCATGGACCTGAAAGAATCCCTCCGGCCCGGGCAGACCATCCCCGTCACCCTGACCGACGCCGAGGGCCGCACCCTGACCATCCAGGCGCCCGTGACGAAACCATGACGGTGACCCCCCGATGACCAGCGAACCCACCCCCGGCCCGGACCTCACGACCAGCGCGCCCCCCATGCGGCCCTGGTACGTGTCCGCCATCCTGGCCGTCGCCGCCGTGACCCTGCTGCTGCTGGGCGCCTGGGCCGCCGCGCGACTGCGCAGCCCCTACCCGTTCTTCGGCACCGCGTACCCGCAGGGCACCGCCGCGACGGGCTTCACCGGCACCGTCAGCGACACCCCCACCGCCCCACCCCGCGCGTTCACGTTCACCCCCGGGCAGGGACAGGTCACCGCCGTGTTCTTCGGATTCACGCACTGCGCCAGCATCTGCCCCCTGACCCTCTCGTACCTGAACAAGGTCCGCGACGCCCTGCCCGACGACCAGAAGGCGCGCTTCCGCATCCTGCTCGTCAGCGTCGACCCCGCCCGCGACACCCCGGGGCGCCTGAACGAGTACGCCTCCTACTTCGGGAAGGAAGGCGTCGGCGTGCACATCCCCGAACCGCAACTGGCGAAGGTTGCACAGGCGTACGGCGTGGGCTACCAGAAGGCCGACGTGGAGGGCGCCGACTACCAGATGAACCACACGACCGCCACCTACCTCATCGACGCCCAGGGCCAGCTGCGCGTCCTGTGGGACTACACCCAGCTCCCCCAGGTCGCCCGCGTCCAGGCGGACCTGCAACACGTCATGGAGACCCCATGAGCGCCCCGCCCAGCACCCTCAACCCCACGCTGGCCGACCTCCTCAGCCCCAGCCCAGATCCCCTCTTCCTGATCCCCACCCTGCTCATCGCCGCCGCGTACGCCTGGGGATACGTTCGCGCGCACCGCGAAGGACGCGGCCAGGACTGGCCCGCCTGGAAAGCCGCCCTGTTCACCCTCGGCGTCCTCCTGCTGCTCATCACCACCCAGAGCCGCGCCGCGACCCTCACCCAGAGCAGCATGGCCCTCTACATGACCCGCCTCATGGTGCTCGCCGAGGTCGTCCCACCCCTCCTCGTGCTCGGCCTGCCCCGCCTGCGCCCCGACCCCCGGCGCGGCCCCGGGCGGGTCCTCAACCTCCTGCTCGACCCCTGGGTCGCCCTGGCCCTCTGGACCGCCGTCATCGTCTACTGGAACGTCCCCGCCGGCTTCAACGCCAGCATCGTCAGCAACACCGCCGCCTCCCTCCTGCCGGGCCTGTACCTCCTGAGCAGCCTGCTCGTCTGGAGCGTCATCCTCCGCCCCCTCCCCACCGTGCAACCCGCCGACATCGGCTCACGCGGCTGGTTCGGCCTCCTCGCCGCCCTCCCCATGATGGCCGTCGCCAGCGTCTGGCTCTACAGCCCCCGCGTCCTCTACACCCCCTACGTGAACGCCCTGTGCCTCTGGAACTACACCCCCCTCCAGAACCAGCAGCTCAGCGGCTGGATCATGATGCTCGCCGGCCTCCCCGCCCTCGCCCTCGCGTTCATCCAGCTGTTCGCGTGGCTGATCAAACTGTCCGAAACGCAGGGCATGCCACCCGCGCGGCCCACGGTCGAGACGCCGGACGCTGAGAACTGAACGGCGTGACCCACCCCCCAACCCCCTACCCAGAGGGCAGGGGGGGCCTACGTTGCACTGGGCAAGAGGTTCTACTCGTGCGTTGTGCGGGTATCGGGCGCTGACGGGTCTGGCCTCGACGCCATGCTGCCGGGACGGTGGAAGGCCCGGACGCTGCGCGTCCGACGGCTCGGGGTGATCTGCGGCGGCTGGCCGGGTGGGTCGGCGCGGGCGGCTGATCGACTCTGTCCTTTCTCCTCCCCCCTTGAGGGGGAGGCCGGGTGGGGGGTGGCGGGCCGCGCCCGCCCTCTTCGTTTCTCACAGCCAGAGCCCGGTGCCCCGCGTGCCCGCCCCAATCCAGCCAGCCCACTCCCCACAACCCACTTCCCACTGCCCACAACCCCCGCTCCCTTCACTTTCCGTCCATTGATTCAGTTGCGGTGGGTGGGGGCTTGTTAGCCTGCGCGCATGTATGACGTGGTGGTGGTGGGTGCGGGGTTGGCGGGTCTGACGGCGGCGCGGGTGCTGTCGCGGGCGGGGGAGCGGGTGCGGGTGCTGGAGGCTGCGGCGGAGGTGGGGGGGCGCGTGCGGTCGCGGTCTGTGGGTGGGTTCGTGCTGGACGCGGGGTATCAGGTGTTGTTCCCGGCGTACCCGGCGGTGCGGCGGCACGTGAATGTGGGGGCGCTGGATCTGGTGGGGATTGCGCCGGGTGCGGTAGTGGTGCGGGGAGAGAAACGGGAGACGCTGGGCAGTCCGTTCGGGGATCTGGGGGCGCTGCCGGGGACGCTGGCGGCGCGGTCGCTGGGCGTGGCGGACAAGGCGCGGGTGGCGGCGCTGGCGGTGCGGTTGCGGGCGCCTGCGCCGTTCGAGTTGCTGCGCGGGCCGGACGAGTCCACGTCAGCGTACCTGCGGCGGCAGGGGTTCAGTGAGGGGGCGCTGGATGCGTTCTTCCGGCCGTTCTTCGGCGGAATCTTCCTGGATCGGACGCTGGGCACGAGTGCGCGGCTGTTCCGGTACTACTTCCGGATGCTGATGGACGGCGGCGCGGCGCTGCCCCGCGCGGGCATGGGGGCGTTGACGGCGCAGCTGGCGGAGGGGCTGGAGGTCAGCGTGAACGTCCCGGTACAGCGGCTGAGCACGCACGCGGGGCACGTGACGGTGCACTCGGCAGCGGGGGAGCTGGAGGCGCGGCAGGTGATCGTGGCGACCGATCCGGGCACCGCCGCCCGCCTGACCGGTGCGGATGTGGCGCGCGGCAGCGTGAGCAGCACGTACCTGCACTACGCGAGTGCCGGGCAGATCGACCGTGAGGCGCGGCTGCTGCTGAACGCCGAGGCTGGGTTCATCAACAACGCCCACTGGCTCAGCAACGCCGTGCCGAGCCGCGCCCCGGCAGGCGGGCACCTGTTGACCGTGACGGTCCTGGGCGAACCGGACCTGGATGACGACGCGCTGGACGCCCGCGTGCGCGGCGAACTGGGCCGCTGGTACCCGCCCACGCAGGTGCAGGCGCTGCGCACCCTGCTCGTGGAACGCATCCGGCACGCGCAGTTCCCGCAGCCGCCCGAGTACGCCGCCGTGCTGCCCGGCCACGCGACGCCCCTGCCGGGCGTGATCATCGCCAGCGAGGCGACCGCCATGAGCGGCATCCAGGGCGCGATGGAAAGCGGCGAGAAGGCCGCGGCGATCGTCCTGAACGACCCGGTCGGCATGAGCCGCCCACGAGGGGCGTGATGACCGTGGCGGGGATAGGGGCGCGTCTGGATCATCTGGTGGTGGCGGCCCGTTCGCTGCCGGAGGGGCGGGAGTGGCTGGAGGGTCGCCTGCGCGTGCCGCTCCAGCCGGGCGGGGAGCATGAGCTGTTCGGCACGCACAACCTGCTGCTGTCGCTGGGGCCGGACGCGTACCTGGAGGTGATCGCCGTGAATCCGGACGCGCCGAGACCCGCGCGGGCGCGCTGGTTCGCGCTGGACACGCCGGGCATGCAGGAGCGGCTGGCGCACGGTCCGGCGCTGGTGCACTGGGTGGCGCAGGTGCCGCAGGTGCCAGCCGGGCCGGACGCGCTGCCGCTGTCGCGCGGGGAGAACCGCTGGGTGCTGACCGTCCCGCCGGACGGTTCACTGCCGGGGGGTGGGGCTGCGCCGTCCCTGATTCACTGGTTGACGCCGCCGCCGCCCACGCGACTGCCGGATTCGGGGGTGCGCCTGTCGGGCCTGCGGCTGGGTTCGCCCGAACCGGATGGGCTGCGCGCGGCGCTGGACGCCCTGCGGTTCCACGGAGAGGTGGAGGTCGTAGAGGCCCCGCAGGTCGAATTGCGCGCCACGCTGGACACGCCGCACGGGCCAGTGGAGCTGTAGCGGTGCCGTGGGGTCGCGTCCGGGAGTCTTGACCCCCACCGTGCGGGGTGCGCCACAATGGGCGTCATGAGCACCCAGACTGCCCGCCCGCCCGTGGATCTCGACTGGAACACGCTGGGATTCAGTTACGTCCGCACCGACGAGCGCTACCTGTCGCACTGGCGGGACGGCGCGTGGGACGCCGGGACGCTGACGCTGGACAACGTGCTGCACATCAGCGAGGGCAGTACGGCGCTGCACTACGGTCAGCAGTGCTTCGAGGGCCTGAAGGCGTACCGCGCGGCGGACGGCAGCATCAACCTCTTCCGCCCGGATCAGAACGCGGCGCGCATGCAGGCCAGCTGCCGCCGTCTTCTGATGCCGGAGGTCAGCACCGAGCAGTTCATCGACGCGTGCCGTCAGGTCGTTCAGGCGAACGAGCGCTGGCTGCCCCCCTACGGCAGTGGCGGCGCGCTGTACCTGCGCCCGTACGTGATCGGCGTCGGGGACAACATCGGCGTGCGCAGCGCCCCGGAGTTCATCTTCGGCGTGTTCTGCATTCCCGTGGGCGCGTACTTCAAGGGTGGCCTGACGCCGCACAACTTCATGACCAGCGAGTACGACCGCGCCGCGCCGCACGGCACGGGCGCCGCGAAGGTCGGCGGGAACTACGCCGCGAGCCTGATGCCCGGCGCGCAGGCCAAGGAGCGGCACTTCGCGGACGCGATCTACCTCGACCCGGCCACCCACACGAAGGTCGAGGAGGTCGGCGCGGCGAACTTCTTCGCCATCACCAAAGGCGGGCAGACGTTCATCACGCCGAAGTCGCCCAGCATCCTGCCCAGCATCACGAAGTACAGCCTGCTGCATCTGGCCGAGCACCGCCTGGGCCTGAACGTCGTCGAGGGGGACGTGTACATCGACCGCCTGGACGAGTACGCCGAGGCGGGCGCCTGCGGGACGGCGGCCGTCATCACGCCCATCGGCGGCATCCAGCACGGCGATACCTTCCACGTGTTCCACAGCGAGACCGAGGTCGGCCCCGTCACCCGCCGCCTGTACGACGAACTGGTCGGCATCCAGTCCGGCGACCGCGAGGCGCCCGAGGGCTGGATCGTCAAGGTGTAATACGGACTCCGATTGAATGGCTCATAAAGCCGTTCAATCCGAGCGGACGCGACTCGTAGAGCTGCGCAGCAGAGGAGGAGAAAAACGGGTTCCGGACGTGGAGTTGGCAACCCGGCGCTGTCCCGGGTTGCTAACGAAACTAACGGAATCCGCATAAGGCGTAGGACGCAGGAGGCGGTTCGCGGTGCGCGGGCCGCCTCTTGTGGTTACCGCGAGAGGTGGATGGGCGTGACGGTCGCAGCGGTCAGGCCCAGTTCCGCGTCGGCCTGGGTTTCGGCGGGGGTATCGCCCCAGGCCTGCATGATCAGGTGCCGGGCGCCGCGTTGGCGGGCGGCGTCGCCAGTGGCGCGCAGCAGGGCGTGACGCAGCGTGGTGTGGCGCCACGCCGGGTGGACGCCGGGACTGCCGATGGTCAGCGTGTCGCCGTCCAGCCACGCGCGGCAGATCCCGACGCCCTGCCCGGAGGCGTCCACCGCGACGTGGCCCACGGTGTCGTCCGATCCGTGCGCGCCGGGGATGAGGTCAGTGTCGCCCACGAGCGTGTGGCCCAGCCGGTCGGCGTACGTGGCCTGCGCCTCCCGCCGGACGGTCAGGTCCTCCGCGGCGGCCAGCGGGAGGATTCGGACCCCCTCCGGGACCGGGGCGTCCAGGGTGGGCAGTGGGCCGCGCCAGTCGGTGAACTGCCCGGCCTGCCGCCAGCCGAGCCTGCGCAGGGCCTCGCCGGGCAGCAGGGCGTCGTCCGCGTAGGCGCTCAGGGTCGCGCCGGACGTCATGGCGGCCCGCAGGAGGGTCAGGGCGACCTGGGTCTGCCGGGGGCCAGGGCGGGCGCCGCCCAGCACTTCCAGGTCCGCGCGTGGGGTGCGGCGCAGGGCAATCGCGCCCGACCCGTCCTCTGCCGTCCACGCGGCGATCAGCTGCGGCAGTAGGGGGCGCAGGTCGCCCGCGCCGCAGCCCAGCAGGTCGGCCAGGGCAGGCAGGATCAGGTCGGGCGGGGTGGGTGCGGCGGCAGTCACCGGGGCAGCATAGGCGGCGCGGACCGCCGGTCACGCCTCACCTGACGGCCGTGGGTGGCCCTGAGCGTTTCCTTCATGTTCCGCGCCGGGTTCGGCGGGTGGCGGGGGGGCGCAGCTAGACTGGCCCACATGAGTGAAGCGCTTCCGCTGGATCACGGGCACCTGCAGAAACTGGTCACGGCGGACCTGGTACGCCCCGATCACCTGCTGGGCGCGCACGTCGTGACGCAGGGCGGCGTGGAGGGCGTGCGCTTCGGCGTGTGGGCCCCGAACGCGCATCACGTCAGCGTCGTGGGGGACTTCAACGGCTACAACGGCTTCGACAACGCCATGCAGCGCCTCGACTTCGGGTTCTGGGGCGTGTTCGTCCCGGCGGCCCGCAACGGGCAGCGCTACAAGTTCCGCGTGACCGGCCCGGACGGCCGCACCGAGGACAAGATGGACCCCTACGGCTCGTTCTTCGAGGTGCGCCCCGCGACCGCCAGCATCGTCTGGGACCAGCCGTTCACGTGGTCCGACGACGGCTGGATGGCGCACCGCAGCGAGGGCTTCGAGCAGCCCGTCAGCATCTACGAGGTGCACCTGCCGTCCTGGGCGCGCCGGGACGACGGGTGGTTCATGAACTACCGCGACCTCGCGCACCGGCTGGGCGAGTACGTGCAGTTCATGGGGTACACGCACGTGGAACTGCTGGGCGTCATGGAGCACCCCTTCGACGGGTCGTGGGGCTATCAGGTGACCGGGTACTACGCGCCCACCAGCCGCATGGGCAGCCCGGAGGACTTCAAGTACCTCGTGAACCACCTGCACAGCCTGGGCATCGGCGTGATCCTCGACTGGGTGCCGGGGCACTTCCCGACCGACAGCGCGGGCCTCGCGAAGTTCGACGGCACGCCCCTGTTCGAGTACGCCGACCCCCGCAAGGGCTTCCATCAGGACTGGAACACGTACATCTTCGACTACGGCCGTAACGAGGTCGTGATGTTCCTGATCGGCTCGGCCCTCAAGTGGCTGCAGGATTTCCACGTGGACGGCCTGCGTGTAGACGCCGTCGCCAGCATGCTGTACCTGGACTTCTCCCGCACCGAGTGGATCCCGAACATCCACGGCGGCCGCGAGAACCTGGAAGCCATCGCGTTCCTCAAGCGCCTGAACGAGGTCGTGCATCACATGGCGCCGGGCTGCATGATCGTCGCGGAGGAGAGCACCTCGTTCCCCGGCGTGACCACCCCGAGCCCGTTCGGGCTGGGCTTCGACTACAAGTGGGCGATGGGCTGGATGAACGACAACCTCGGGTACTTCGAGAAGGACCCGCTGTGGCGCAAGCACCACCACCACGCGCTGACGTTCTTCAACGTGTACCGCACGAGCGAGAACTACGTCCTGGCGATCAGCCACGACGAGGTCGTGCATCTGAAGAAGAGCATGGTCATGAAGATGCCCGGCGACTGGTACGCGCAGCGCGCCGGGTACCGCGCGTTCCTGGCCCTGATGTGGGCCACGCCCGGCAAGAAACTGCTGTTCATGGGGCAGGAGTTCGCGCAGCCCACCGAGTGGAACCACGACGTCAGCCTGCCCTGGCACCTGGCGGACCACCCGGACCACCGGGGCGTGCTGAACCTCGTGCGGCGCCTGAACGGCCTGTACCGCACCCGCCCCGACTGGCACGTGGCCGACACGAAGGAAGAAGGCATGCTGTGGGTGAACGCCGACGACGTCGAGAACAGCGTGTACGCCTTCATCCGCCGCGACCCGGTGGGCGGCGCGTGGAGTGTCGTCGTGGCGAACCTGACCCCGGTGTACTGCGACGTGTACCCGGTCGGGGTGCCGCAGGGCGGCGCGTACCGCCTGCTGCTCTCCACCGACGACGGCGAGTTCGGCGGCTTCGGCACGCAGCAGCCCGACCTGACCGCCAGGGAGGAAGGCTGGCACGGGCAGACCCATCACCTGCGCCTGAACCTGCCCCCGAACAGCGTGCTGGTGCTCGCCCCCACCGCAGAGACGATCGTCAGCGACGACCGCTGACCCGTTGGCCCGTGCGTGGGGGACAGTCGGGTGGGGTGGCCTGTGCTTGAATGCAGCGCGTGACGACGACCCCGCCCGATCCCACGCCTGACCAGCCGGGCCGCCGCCCCACCCCGGACGCCCTGACCGCCGTGAGTTTCCTGCTGCTGGCGGCGCTGGCCGCGCTGCTGCTCTGGCCCCTGCTGATGGGCGGCGTGGCGCCCAGTCCGTACCTGATCGGGGGGCTGCTGCTCGCGCGGCTGGGGGTGCAGCTCCTGCGTGCCCGCCGCGACCCGCGGCTGCGCCGCCCGGTCAGCTGGGCGCTGGACCTGCTGATCATCGCGCTGATCTTCAACGTGGCCAGCCGCCAGCCCGCCTGACCGACGCCCGGCCATTTCCGGCCTGTGCCACAGGCCAAGTGGGGGAAACCTCAGGACCGGGCCTGAGGCTCTCTGCGCCGTCGATTTGGGCCGCAGTGTGCTGGACACGCCAGGACAGATCTGGATGACCGGCCGCCGGAGAGGTGCGTCTTTCCCTCTCTGGTCCCTACCACTGCCTGCTTGGACGCGGCAGATTTTAACGCCGGCATCAGAAAAGCGGTGCATTATGCGGGGCGTGATCCCGACAATCCTGCGCCACGTCCTGCGGCCCCCCTACCGGCTGCACTCCACCTACGAGCGCCTGCTGGGCACCGAGGTCGAGGTGCAGGTGGTGGCCCGCACGGCCGCGCAGGCCGAGGCCGCCGAACAGGCCGCCCTGACCGAGATCGACCGCCTGACGCGGATCTTCAACCGCTTCGATCCGGGCAGTGAACTGTGCCGCTGGCAGGCCCGGCCCGGCGACGCCCACGTTCCGCTGAGCCTGGAACTGCTGCACCTGCTGCGCCTCGCCGATCACTGGCGCACGCTGAGCGGCGGGGCGTTCCATCCGGGTGCGGACGCCATGGGGCAGCTGTGGCAGCAGGCCGCGGCGACCGGGCAGCAGCCCAGCGCGGCGACCCTGGAACGGCAGGTGAGTGCGCTGCGCGCCGCCCCGTGGACCCTGCACGCCGACGGCAGTGCCACCCTGCACGCGGCGGGACCGCTGGGCCTGAACGCGCTGGCCAAGGGGTACGTCGTGGACCGCGCGGCGCTCGTCGCCTCCCGCTGCGTGGGGGTCCGCAGCGTCCTGATCAACGCCGGGGGGGACCTGCGCGTGACCGGCCCCGCCCGCGTGAACGTGGGGGTCGCCGACCCGTTCACCGCGCGGGACGACGCGCCGCCCATCGCGCGGGTGCAGGTGCGCGGCGGGGCGCTCGCCACGAGCGGACAGGCGCACCGGGGCTTCCTGGTGAACGGCACGCACTACTCGCACGTCATGGACCCCCGCACGGGGCAGCCGGTGCAGGACGTGCCGGGCGTGACCGTCACCGCGCCCGAATGCGTCACGGCCGACGCGCTGGCCACCATCCTGAGCGTGCTGGACGTCCGCGCGGGCCTGCACCTCCTCTCGGGCCTGCCCGAGTGCGAGGCGTTGATCGTCACCGCCGATGGGCAGCGGCACGCGTCGCCCGGGTGGCGCGGCGTGAACCTCCGCGCGGAGCCCGGCGGTCGCCCCCGGCCCCTGTTAACCGCCCGCTAACGGGGCGGCGGCACCCTGCCCGCAGGAGGATCCACCCCATGACCCACACGCGCCGCACCGTCCTGCACCGACTCGGCCTGACCGCCGCCGCCCTGACCGTCTCCCGCTTCACGCCCGCCCAGGCCGCCGCCGCCACCACGAAGAAGTGGCCGACCGGCATGAGCCTCGACGTGACCTTCACGGTCGCCACGAAGGCCAGCGGCCGCGTGAAACGCCCCTACGTCGCCGTGTGGATCGAGGACGAATCCGGGAACACCGTCCGGAACCTGACCGTGTGGGTGCAGCAGTCGCGCATGAACCCCCGCTGGCTGAGCGAACTGCGCCGCTGGTACCGCACCAACGCCGACCTCCTGACCACGGTCAGCAGCGCCACCCGCAACCCCGGCACGTACGCCGTGGCGTGGGACGGCAGGACCGACAAGGGCGCCCTGGCCAATCAGGGCACGTACTACGTGTGCGTGGAAGCCGCCCGCGAGCACGGCCCGTACTCGCTGGTGCGCGAGAAGATCACGGTAGGTACGGCGGCGTTCAAGAAGACCCTGACCGCCGACAACGACATCGAGGCGGCCAGTGTCGCTCTCGGCAAAGCCTGAGGAGCAGGGGGCGGGGGGGCGGGCCGCCCGCCCCGCCCCGCGCCCCCGCACGCTGAAGGCCCGCACGAACGTCTGGCTGCGCTGGGCGCACACGTACACCAGCATGATCAGCCTGCTCGTCGTGCTGTTCTTCAGCCTGACCGGCATTACCCTGAACCACCCGGACTGGGTGTTCGGCACGAAGGACGTCACGCGCACCGTGTCGGGCACCCTTCCGGGCGGGTGGCTCAGGAACGGCCAGCCGGACTGGCTGACCGTCGCGGAGGAACTGCGCGCCCAGCAGGGACTCAGGGGCCGCGCCAGCGACCCGCGCGCGGACGACCAGCAGGCGGATATCTCGTTCCTGGCCCCCGGCTACAGCGCCGACACCGTCATCGACGTGAAGACCGGCACGTACGAGACCACCATCCTGGAGCAGGGCGCGGTGGCGGTCATGAACGATCTGCACAAGGGCCGCGACGCCAGCCCCGCCTGGAAGTGGGTCATCGACCTGAGCGGCGTGTTCCTGACCGTGATCTCCCTGACCGGCCTGGGTATCCTGCTGTACCTGAAAAAGACCCGCGTACAGGCCCTGACCGTGATGGGCATCGGGGCGGTCCTGACCGTGCTGCTCGCGTGGCAGGCCAGCCGCTAGCTTCACCCGAATCCTGTTGCCATCCTCTGCCGCCTCGCGCGGGGAGGGTGGCGTTCTGTCGCGCCTCCCGCACTTGCCCCGGCGGGGCGGCGGGTATGCTGCCCCGCGTGACCGATGACCGCCACCGCCGCCCCGAGGATGTCCGCGCCTTCTACGACGCGCACCGCACCGTCCGCCAGTACCAGACCCACGAGGACGGCACGCCCCTGCCCATGCCCGCAGCGCACCTGGACGTCATCCTGCACGCCGCGCAGCGCGCCCCGACCGACGCGACCGCGCAGCTGTACTCCCTGATCCGCATCACCCGCCCCGAACGGCGCGCCCGCATGGCCGAACTCACCACGAACGCGCACATCGCCACCGCCAGCGAGGCGTTCGTCGTGTGCGCCGACGTGCGCCGTGTGGAACGTGTGCTGCAGGTCGCCGGGCAGGAGTCGGGCACGTGGCCCGCCATCGCCGTGCACTTCGGCATCGGGGACGCCGTCATGGCCGGCACCAACCTCCTGACCGCCGCCGAGATGCTCGGCTACCAGGGCTGCTGGATCGGCGGCGTGCTGAACGGCCTGGATGGCATCATCGAGGAACTGAAGCTCCCACAGGGGGTCCTGCCGTTCGCCGCGCTGACGATCGGCCGCCCCGCCGAGGACGCCCCGTATCGCCCGCGCGTGCCCCGCCCGCTGGTCATCCACACCGACACGTACCACGAGGCCACCGACGAGGAGATCCGCCACGCCACCGAGATCATGAACCCCATCGCCGCCCGCAACGGGAAACCCGGCGACTGGGCGCGCCTGCTGACCGCGTACTTCGGACAGGGCGGCGGCATGGAAAAACGCGAACCCGGCCTCGTGGCCGCGCTGAAACAACAGGGCCTCTGGGCCGGCGGGGAGTAAGCACCCGCAGGGGAGGGGCGGCTCACCTCCCTAGAATGAGCGGGTGAGCGACCCCAAGTCCGCCCCCACCTACGACCTGACCACCCTGGCCGCCCGCGCGGGCGAGGAAGCGCGCCCGAACCGCGCGCCCGCGCTGGTCGAGCCGATCTACCAGAGCACCGTGTACGCCTTCGCGGACCTGGACGACCTCGACCGGGCCATGAGCGGTCAGGAACCCGCCGCGTTCTACTACCGCAACGGCACCCCGAACGCCGCGACGCTGGAACGCGCCCTGTCGACCCTGGAGGGCACCGAGGCGGCGCTCGTCGCCGGGAGCGGCATGGCGGCGATCAGCGCCGCGCTGCTGGGCGTGCTGAAGGCCGGGGATCACGTCATCACGGACGCGCGGGTGTACGGCGTGACGTACGCGCTGCTGGCCGAGGAATTCCCCCGCCTGGGCATCGAGGTGTCCTTCGTGGACGCCTGCGACCTGAACGAGGTCGAGGCCGCCTTCCGTGAGAACACCCGTGTCGTGCACGTCGAGAGCCTCACCAACCCGCTGCTGACCGTGCCGGACGTGCCCGCCCTGGCCCGCCTCGCTCACGGGCGCGGCGCGCTGCTGAGCGTGGACAACACCTTCGCCAGCCCCGCCATGTTCCGCCCCGCCGAGCACGGTGCGGACCTCGTGACGCACTCGGTCAGCAAGTACCTCAGCGGGCACTCCACGGCGTTCGGCGGCGTGCTGTGCGCCTCGGCGGAACTCGTCGCCCTGGCCCGCACGCGCCTGCTGCGCCTGGGCGGCACCATCAGCGCGTTCGACGCGTGGATGACCATGCAGGGCCTCAAGACGCTGGGCCTGCGCATGCGTGCCCACAGCGGCAACGCGCAGGCCATCGCGGACGTCCTCGTGAACCACCCGCGCGTGAAGGCCGTGTACCACCCGGGCCTCAGCGACCACCCGCAGTTCCACCTCGCCATGGACCTCTACCCGAACGGTTTCGGCGGGATGCTCAGCGCCGACATCGAGGATGCCCCCCGCTTCGTGAAGGCCCTCGCCGGGCGGATTCCGCTCGCCCCGTCCCTGGCGGACGTCGTCACCACGCTGTCCTGGCCGTGGGGCACCTCGCACCGCCCCCTGCCCGAAGGCGAACGCCGCCGCCTGGGCATCACCCCGAACCTGCTGCGCCTGAGCATCGGCATCGAGGACATCGGCGACCTGCTCGGCGACTTCGAACGCGCGCTGGACGAGTAATTCCCCGGGGTGGGCGGGAGTGTCCGGCAGGGCGTAGCAGTTTGAACGTCACCCCGCTCACCATCCGCGCCTCTCATGAAGGCGCACAGTGGCCCGCATGACGACCTCACGCGAAGTGCAACTCGCTGCCCGTCCCGTCGGCGCCCCCAGGGACAGCGACTTCAACCTCGTGGACCTGACCCTGCCCCAGCCCGCCGCCGGGCAGATTCAGGTCCGCAACCTCTACCTGACGGTCGACCCATACATGCGCGGCCGCATGAACGACGCCAAGAGCTACGCCGCGCCCTTCGCGCTGGGCGAGACCATGACCGGCGGCGCCGTCGGCGTCGTCACGCACAGCGAGGACGCCAGCGTGCCCGTCGGCGCGCACGTCCTGCACGACCAGGGCTGGCGCACCCATGCCAACATCGACGCGAAGCGCGTGAAGGTGCTGCCCGAACTGCCCGGCGTGCCCCTCAGCGCGTACCTGGGCGTGCTCGGCATGCCCGGCCTGACCGCCTACGCGGGCCTGCTGCGCACCGCCGAATTCAAGCCCGGCGACGTGGTGTTCGTGTCCGGCGCCGCCGGAGCCGTCGGCAGCGCCGTCGGACAGATCGCCCGCCTGAAGGGCGCCGCGCGCGTGATCGGCAGCGCGGGCAGCGCCGACAAGGTCCGTCACCTGATCGACACCCTGCGCTTCGACGCAGCGTTCAACTACAAGGACGGTCCGGTCGCCGAACAGCTCAAAGCCGCCGCGCCCGACGGGATCGACGTGTACTTCGACAACGTGGGCGGCGAGCACCTGGAAGCCGCCATCGGCAGCATGCGCCCGCACGGCCGCGCCGCCATCTGCGGCATGATCAGCCAGTACAACGCCACCGAACCCACGCCCGCGCCCCGCAACCTCGTGCAGATCATCGGCAAGCAGCTCACGCTGCGCGGCTTCCTCGTCGGGCCGCACTACGACCTGTTCGACACCTTCGCGCAGGAAGTCGGCGGCTGGATCGCCAGCGGCGAACTGAAATTCGACGAGACCGTCGTCGAGGGCATCGACCAGACGCCCGCCGCGTTCATGGGCCTGCTGCAGGGCCAGAACACCGGCAAGATGATCGTCAAGCTGTAAGACTCCGGTGGAATGGTGTGCGAACACTGTTCACTCCGAACACAGGAGAGAGGGCCGGACACGCTGAGCGTCCGGCCCTCTCCTGCTGGTGTCTGCTTACGCCAGGGCGGCGATGACGGCGTTCGTGAACTCCTCGGTCCCGGCGGTGCCGCCGAGGTCGCGGGTGCGGGGGCCCTCGACGAGGACCTTGTTCACGGCGTTGTCGAGGCGGCGGGCCGTTTCATGGTCGCCGATGTGGTCGAGCATCAGGACGGCGGCGAGGATGGTCGCGGTGGGGTTGCTGATGCCCTGACCGGCGATGTCGGGCGCCGAGCCGTGCACGGACTCGAAGATGCCGAACTTGTCGCCGACGTTGCCGCTCGCGGCGATGCCCAGGCCGCCGACCAGACCGGCGGCGAGGTCGGAGAGGATGTCACCGAACATGTTCGTCATGACCATCACGTCGAACTGCTGGGGGTTACGCACGAGCTGCATGGCGGCGTTGTCCACGATCATGGTGCTGGTGTTCAGGCCGTCCACGGTCTTGGCGTGGTCGAGGATGGTGTTCAGGAACAGGCCCTGCGTGACGGGCAGCACGTTGGCCTTGTGCACGACCGTCAGGCGCTTGCCACGCTTCATGGCGAGGTCCGCGGCGAACTTGCCGATGCGGTCGCTGGCGTCCTTCGTGATGACCGTGTCGGCGATGGCGGTGTCGCCGTAGCGGCGTTCCTGCTCGACGTACAGACCCTGGGTGTTCTCGCGGACGATCACCAGGTCGACGTTCTCGTACGCGCCGGGCACGGGGCGGGTCTTGGTGGGGCGCACGTTGGCGTACAGGCCGTACTTCTGGCGCAGGTGGCGGATCGCGCCGAAGAACCCGGCGGGTTTCTCGCCGCTGGGGCTGGTGGCCGCGCCGAACAGGGTCGCGTGGGTGTTCTCGACGGCGTCGTACGTCGCCTGGGGGACGCTGGTGCCGTGGTCGAGGTAGTACTCGTACCCGGCCTCGGCGTGGACGTATTCGGCGTCGAAGCCGGCGGCGTCGAGCACGCGGCGGGTCGCGGGGATCACTTCGTGGCCGATCCCGTCGCCTTCAATCAAGCAGATGCGATATTTCGCCATAACCTGTTCAGTGTAAGGCCAGTCAGGTCAATGTGATGCAGGTGACGGGCTGCGTGGGCGTCACCCGCAGCGTGACGGACTGCACGCCCGACCACCGAACTGGAAGCGATTCCGTGCTGGACGGGCTGCACGGAATCACCCCCGAACGCCGGGATGGCGGGGCTCAGCGGACCCGGAAGGAGCTGCTGCCCGTCACGGGATGCCCGTCCTCCGAGAGGATCTTCCAGGCGATCACGTACTGACCGGACTTCAGCCTGGGCTTCAGGGTCAGGGCCAGCCGGGCCGCCGCGCCACTCAGCTTGACCGGCTGGTTCGCCAGCGCCGCCGAGTCGGCCTTCTCGACCAGAGCGCGCCGCGCGGCCTCGGCCACCGTCACGCCCGCCGGGACCGCCATCACGCGGAACGTCGAGAAACGCAGTTCGACAGGTTCGCTGAACGCCAGGGTCACGGTCTTCGGGGCGGTCACGGTGGCGTTCGGCGCGGGGGTCACGCCCGACACGGCGGTGTGGGCCGCAGCCACGGACAGGGTCAGGGCAGCCAGCAGGGGCAGGATCTTCTTCACGGGACAACCTCCAGGGTAGGGAAGGGGCAATGGGGGGAAGCGGACCTCCCCCCAGCGGAGCGGTTACTTGACGGTGGTCTTGCTGGCTGGGCCCTCGGCGGGGTTGGTGTCGTCCCACGCGACGACGCTGCCGTCGCTGTACGTCTGGTAGATCTTCCACACGACCTCACCCGCCGCCGCCGGGTTCTTCGCCTGGAAGAAAAAGCGGGCGTACTCCATGGGCGCCACGCGGCCCTTCCAGACGACCTCGGTCACGAGGCCAGCGGCGTCCCTCTTCACGGTGCGCGTGAACCCGGGCGTGACCTGGAAGCGGCTGATCACGACCCCGGCGGGCACCACGAGGCGGATCTGGGTGGTGGCGATCTCCTTCTCGGTGGGAACGTTCAGGCGGTACGTCTCGCTCTTGCCAGCGGCGGATTCGGTCAGGCCGGTCTCGGTGCGGACGGTGGCGTGCGCCCCCGCGACGGACAGGAACAGGGCAGCGGCCAGGGGCAGAACGGTTTTCAGGTTGAACATGGGTGGACTCCAGGGTGAATCAGGGGACGCCGCAGGCCACGCAGGCGCGGTCGTCGGAAGGTGCGGGGAAGCAGGGTGCGCGGGGCATGGGGCGCGCGGGGGTGCCGGGCTGGGTGCCCCGTCAGTCGGGCAGCGGCAGCTCCGGCTTTGGCGCAGGTCAGGCCAGCGGTGGCGCGCGGGCGTCCGCGTGACGCAGCGTGAACGTGACCGGCCCGGCGGTGCGGGTGGTCACGTGGAGGGCGCGCTGGGCCCGTGGGCCGACGCGAGGCCCGTCGGCGGCGGCCAGCGCGAAGCCGGTCGTGAGGCAGAACGGGCAGTGAGGATCGCCGTGCGCGTGCTGCGGCGGGGCGTTCGGCGCGGCGTCCGTCAGGGCGTGCCTGTCCGCGTGCGCGGCTCCCGCCTGCGCCGTGCGGGGGGTGGGTGGGTCGCAGGGGACGCCCGCCACATGCACGTGGGCAGCGGCCTCGGTCGGAGCCTCGTGCCCCCCGGCGACGGTCTGGGTGAGCGTTCCCAGGGTCAGGCCCAGCCCACCCGCGCCGGGGCTGCGGGTCAGGTGCGCCAGCGACGCCAGCACCGCGAGCAGCGCCAGCACCCAGCGGCCCGCCCGGGTCGGGGCAGGTCGCAGGTGATGGGCTGATACTCGCATCGCGCCGAGCATAGCCCGACCCCCAGGTGAGAATGTCCTGCCGGTCAGCGGGGCAAGCCAGTCGGGGGACGCTTCCGGTGCAGGATCGCCGCCGCGATCAGGCCGCCCACGAAGCCGAACAGGTGCGCCTCCCACGACACGGCCGGGTTCGCCGGGAGCACGCCCCACAGGATGCCGCCGTACAGCAGGAACGCCGCGACCGCCACGCCGACCGCCAGCGGGGTGCGTTCCCACCAGCCGACGCCCAGCAGGTACGCGAGCAGCCCGAACACCAGTTCACTGGCGCCCAGGTGCACGCTGCCGCCCCGACCGAGCAGCCACACCAGTCCGCCGCCGATCAGGACGATCAGCAGCAGCGCCGCCAGGAAGCGCGCCACGCCGCGCAGGGCGCTCATGAACGTCAGGACGGCCAGCGGCACGGTGTTCGCGATCAGGTGCCCGAAGCCTGCGTGCAGGAACGGCGCGGTCAGCACGTGCCAGAACGTGCCGGGTGCGCGCGGCTCGATGCCGAACTGATCCAGCTGCCCCTGGAACACCAGCTGATCGGCGCCCTCCTGCACCCACAGGCCCGCGATCAGGGCGGCGGTGACGGTCGCGGCGCGGCCCAGGCTGACCCCCGGTCGTGGGGCGCCGGTGGAGCGCGTGAAGGTCTGGCGGGGTGGGGCGCGCATGCCCCAGCATGCCTCACGCGGGCCGGGGCGCGCGTCCATCTTTCAGCGGTTTCCAGTTCCATTGAAGGGCCAACGGCACGCCCCTGGGCTCCACTTCCAACCGCTGATGTTGACGGCTTCTCGCTCTGCTCGGTTCAGAGGCATTGAGCAAATCCCTCAACACCTCTGAACACCGCTGTTGGGTGCAGCTCATGTCGGGTCGGCGTAGGCTGCCCGCATGCAAACGCGAACGCTGGGACACAGCGGCCTGACCGTGTCGGTCGTCGGGCTGGGCTGCAACAACTTCGGGGGACGGCTGGATCAGGCGGGCACGACCGCCGTGGTGCGCCGCGCGCTGGACGCGGGCATCACGCTGTTCGACACGGCCGACATCTACGGCAACCGGGGCGGCAGCGAGGAGATGCTGGGCCGCGCGCTGGGCGCCGAGCGGGCGAACATCGTCCTGGCGAGCAAGTTCGGGATGGACATGGGTGACGGCAAGGGGGGCGCGCGGCCCGCGTACATCCGCGAGGCGCTGCACGCCAGCCTGCGTCGCCTCAGGACCGATCACCTGGACCTGTACCAGCTGCACACCCCCGACCCGGAAACGCCCATCGAGGACACGCTGGGCACCCTGAACGACCTGGTGCAGGAGGGCCTGGTGCGCGCCGTCGGCGTGAGCAACATGCCCGCCGCCGACGTGCGCGCCGCCGATGCCCTGGCCCGGCAGCACGGCTGGGCGCGCTTCACGTCCTGCCAGGACGAACACAGCCTGCTCGTGCGGGACGTCGAAACTGACCTGATTCCCGCCATGCACGACCTGAACCTGGGGCTGCTGCCGTACTTCCCGCTCGCCAGTGGCCTCCTGACCGGCAAGTACCGCGCCGGGGCCGACCTGCCCGAGGGTGCACGCATCACCGGCAGCAGGGGCGCCCAGGACCGCTACCTGACCGAACGGAACTGGGCGGTCGTCGAGGACCTGCGTGCCTTTGCCGAGAGCCGGGGGCACTCCCTGCTGGACCTCGCCTTCAGCTGGCTGCTGTCCTTCGACGTGACGAGCAGCGTGATCGCCGGGGCCACGAAACCCGAGCAGATCGACGCGAACGTGGCCGCCGCCGCGTGGACCCTCACGCCAGAGGAACTGGCCGAGGTGGACCGCATCACCGGTCGCTGACCCACCCCCCTCCTCCAGGTGGGAGGGAGCACCCGCCCCACCTCCTTCCCACTCCCTCCTGCCCACTGCCCACTTCCGGCGCACCGCGCCCTTACCATGCGGGGCGTGAAGTTGCCGATCGAGGAGGTCACGGGGGAGGTGCGCGCGGCGCTCGCGGCGCATCCCCTGGTGGTCGTGCAGGCCCCGCCGGGCGCGGGCAAGAGTACGGGGTTGCCGCTGGCGCTGCTGGACGAGCCGTGGCTGGCCGGGCAGGGCGTCGTGATGCTCCAGCCCCGCCGGGTCGCGGCCCGCGCGGTGGCGGCGCGGCTGGCGGAAGGTCTGGGCGAGGAGGTCGGCGGCACGGTCGGGTACCGCGTGCGTTTCGATTCGCGCGTGTCGGCCGCGACGCGGCTGGAGGTCGTCACCGAGGGCATCCTGACCCGCCGCCTGCAACGCGACCCGGAACTGTCCGGCGTGGGGCTGGTGATCCTGGACGAGTTCCACGAGCGCAGCCTGAACGCCGATCTGGCGCTGGCGCTGCTGCGCGAGGTGCAGGGGGCGCTGCGGGACGACCTGCGGGTGCTGGTCATGAGTGCCACGCTGGACCCGGCGCTGCCCGGACGGCTGGACGCGCCCCTCGTCGAGAGCGCGGGCCGGGCGTACCCGGTGGACGTCCGGTACCTGCCGACCGACCCGGTGGGCCGCGTGGAGGATCTGGTGGCGCGGCAGGTGCGTGCCGCGCTGGACGCCGAGCCGGGGGACGTGCTGGCGTTCCTGCCGGGCGTGCGTGAGATCCGCGCGGCCGCCGCGCTGCTGCCTGACGTGGACGCCGTGGTGCTGCCCCTGTACGGCGACCTCCCGGTGCGCGAGCAGGCGCGCGCGCTGCGGCCCGACCCGGACGGGCGGCGCAAGGTGGTCCTGGCGACCAGCATCGCCGAGACGTCCCTGACCATCGACGGCGTGCGCGTCGTGGTGGACGGCGGACTGAGCCGCACGCAGGCGTTCGATCCGGCGACCGGCCTGACCCGCATGGTCACGGGCCGCGTCACGCGCGACGCCGCCACGCAGCGCGCGGGCCGCGCGGGCCGCACCGCGCCCGGGGTCGCGTACCGCCTCTGGAGTGAACGGACGCAGCCGCTGCTGCCCGCCGCGCGCCCGCCGGAGGTGCTGGACTCGGACCTCGCGCCGCTGACGCTGGAACTCGCGCAGTGGGGCGTGACCGACCCCGCGACCCTCCACTGGCTGGACGTGCCGCCCGAGCGCCGCGTGCAGACCGCGCGGGGCGTGTTGCGGGACCTGGGCGCGCTGGACGACGCGGGCCGCGTGACGCTGGAGGGCGCGCGCCTGCTGGACTTCCCCACGCACCCGCGCGTCGCGCACCTGCTGACCGCGCCGGGTGACCCCGCGCTGGCGGCGGACGTGGCGGCGCTGCTGGAGGAACGCGACCCTCTGTCCGTCGGGTCCGGCGCGGACCTGACCGACCGCGTGCGCGCCCTGCGCTCCTGGCGGCGCAAGGAAGGCAGTAGGGGAGACGTCGCCGTGCTGGAGAGGATCGAGCGGCTGTCCTGCCAGTGGCGCACCCTCCTGAAGGTCCGTGCCGACGACCGTGACCCCGACCCGTTCGCGGTGGGGGCCCTGGTGGCCCGTGCGTACCCGGAACGCGCTGCGCTGGCCCGCGAGGAAACCAGTGGCCTGCGCCGGGGCCGCTTCCTGCTCGCGGGCGGTCAGGGGGCCGCGCTGCCCGAGGGGGACGCCCTGGCCGGAGCGCGCGCGCTGGCCGTCGCGCACCTCGACGCCGCGCAGGCCGAGGGCCGCATCTTCCTGGCCGCGCCGCTCGACCCGGCTGCGCTGGACGCCGGGGCTGCGTGGGCGGACGCCGTGCGCTGGGACGCCCGTACCGGCACCCTCGTCGCGCAGTGGGAACGGCGCTTCGGCGCGCTCGTCCTCGAAACCCGGCCCCTGCGGGACCTGCCCGCCGCCGCCCGCGTGGACGCCCTGGCCGCTGCGATCCGCGACGAGGGCCTGCATCTCCTGACCTTCAGCCCGGACGCGCAGGCGCTGCGGGACCGCGTGGAGTCCGTGCGGTTCTGGAGGCCGGAGGAAGACTGGCCGGACCTGAGCGACGCCGCGTTGCTCGGCACCCTGGAAGACTGGCTGGGCCCGCACCTGGACGGCGTGCGCAGTCGCGACGACCTGGGGCGCGTGAACCTCCTCCCGGCCCTCCAGGCGCAGCTGCCCTGGCCCCTCCCGGCCCGCCTGGACGACCTGGCCCCCACGCACCTGACCGTCCCCACCGGCAGCCGCATCCGCCTCACCTACCGCCCCGGCGAGGCGCCCATCCTGGCGGTGAAGTTGCAGGAACTGTTCGGGCTGGCCGACACGCCCGCCGTGAACGAGGGCCGCACGCCCGTGCTGCTGCACCTGCTCTCACCCGCCGGGCGGCCCGTGCAGGTCACGCAGGACCTCCGGTCGTTCTGGAACTCCTCTTACTTCGAGGTCCGCAAGGACCTGCGCGGCCGCTACCCCAAACACCCCTGGCCCGACGACCCCTGGACGCACGCCCCCATGAAAGGCACCAAGAAACGCGGCGTATGACGGGGGTGTCCTGCCCCCGACGCGCCCCCACCTGAGGCAACGCCCGGCGAGGCGCGCTGCCATGCTGCCCCTCATGCGCCGCGCCGTTCTCACCTTTGCCCTGAGCCTGCTCACCCTGACCGGAGCGTCCCAGGCCGCCGACTGCTCGAAGGCGGTCTGGAGCGTCGCCTCGGGGCAGTCGGGGCAGACGCCCCTGATGGACACGAACGTGATGGGCGAGATGGTCATGCGCATCTGGGCATTACCGCCGGGTGTGCCAGTCAAAACGCTGTCGTTCATCTACATGCCGAAACGGAGCACCAATCACTGGGCCCTGACACTGCTCGAACCCAGGGGGCAGCCGGGTGAATTCTTCGGCGTTCGTACCCTCAATTTCATCAGGACAGTGAAAAAGGACGGTCAGACAGTCCAGCTGTACACGCTCGGGGACGGCATGTTCAAGGGCCTGTACCTGATGGACGGTCAGGTCAAGAACAGATCGGGAAAGTTCATGCACATCCTGATGCTGCTCACCCCGCAGATGGTGCAAGAGGAACTCGACCCTGCCATGTTCGTGAAGTGACGTTCAGGCGGGGCGGCGTGCGGTGAACAGCGTGCGGGTGAAAGCGTAGTACACGCGCTCGCCGGGGTAGGCGGCGTGGAGGCGTTCGCGGTAGGCGGTCAGGAAGCGCTGCTGCCCGTGGTCGGTCAGGTGGCTGAGGTACGGGACGAGGGCGGTGCCTTTCGTCCAGTCGATCAGGCCGTCCGCGCCGTTCAGTACGACCGGGTAGACCTTGCTCAGGGCAGTGATGTCCACGCCGCCCAGTTCGTCGAGCAGTTCCGCGTAGCGGGCGGGGGGCAGGACCGGGGACGCGCCGTGCGCGGTGCCGAAGCGGGCGTACCCGCCCAGTTCGTCCTGGAAGTCCAGGGCAGTGTCGGTCAGGAGGCGGTGGCTGGGGTGGTCGTGGTTGGCGGGGACCTGCGCGGCCAGCACACCGCCGGGGTGCAGGTGCGTCCACAGGTGCGCGAGCAGCGTGGGGTGGTCCGGCACCCAGTGCAGCGAGGCGTTTGCGTGGATCAGGTCGTACGTGTCGTCCAGGCGGCCCAGGTCGCCCTGCCGGAAGCGGAGGTTGGGGGCCTGCTGCGCCTGCGCCCGCTCCAGCATCTCGGCGCTCTGGTCGAGGCCGGTGACCTGCGCCTGCGGGAAGCGCCGCGCGAGCGTCAGGGTGTGTTCGCCCGTGCCGCAGCCCAGGTCGATGACGCTGGCGTACGCCTGATCGGGAATCAGGGCGTGCAGGTCGCGGACGGGGGCGCTGCGGGCTTCGCGGAAGAGGTGGTACTGGTCGGGGTTCCACGTCATGCGCTCAGCGTAGGCGGGGCACTGGGTTATGTGTGCGTACCTCAGTGGTGACAGAGGGCGAGGCGTGACTGAATAGCCCGCCCGGCGTCAGGTGCGCGGGCGGGTGAGATCCGGTGAAGTTACAGCAGGCGGGCGAGGGTGCCGCCCAGCAGCATCAGCAGCAGCACGCTGAGGATCGCGGTCAGCAGACGACCGGGCTGCGCGTGGGCGGGCTCGTCCCGGTCGCGGCGGATCATAAGACCTCCGGTGGGACGGTGTGCGCATGCCGGTCCACCAGGGCGGATGCCGGACGTGCAGTGGGCAGATCGGTGTGGTCCCGATCTGTCCACGAAGCAGACGGCATTCGTGTCACGCGGCCCGTCCGGGGTGCTGCGGGGTGGGGTGCTGGGGCGTGGGCTGCGGCGGGGCGGGGTGGAGGCTGCCCAGCGCGGCCTTCAGGTGCTTGTACACCTCGCGTTGCAGGTCCAGATCCTCGGGCAGTTCGTAGCGCAGCTGCTCCATGGCTTGCATCAGGTGCGCGCCGCCGGGTGTGCGTTCGTGGTCCGGGCGGGCCCAGTCGGGCAGTTCGGGCGTCTGCGTGGGCGCGCGCTTGGCGTCGTCCCAGTCGGCCCAGGTCCTGGGCAGGTCGTACAGGTACCGGCCGATCCCGAAGTGTACCGCGCAGCGTTTCAGGGCGTCCGAGGAGGCGGCCTTCAGGGTGCCCAGGTCGCCCTCGGGGGCCTCGCCGATGTCCTCGCGGGTGACGCCCAGGACGGTCAGTCGGCCCTTCACGGTGGGCTGGCGGGTGCCGGGGATGACCTCGATCTCGAAGCTCCACCCATCCGGGCAGATGGCGTCCAGGCGGTCCTGCACCGCGCGGGCGTCGATGTGCGCGAGCATCAGCGCGCGGCTGCGGTCCCGACTGAAGGCGGCTGGTTTCCACGCCACCATGTGAGCGGGAAACGGGGCCTGAAGTCGTTTCTGAACATCGCTCAGTTTCATGCGTTTAGTTTATAACAGAATGGAATTACGGTCAAGACAGAATGACCCGCCGGTCGGAGGCAGGAGCGAATCGGCAGGCAAGCCCATCCGGCGCGGCTCTGAGCACTGAGTTGGGAGCTCTGGGCGCTGAGAGGGAGTGCCACCTCCCCACGGGCCACTTCCTATTCCCCACTTCCCGCGTACCGAACCCCCCTTCCATCGACAAGGCCACACACCTCCCCCCCCCTCGTCCCCTAGCATGCTGGGCATGAGCCGCACGGCCACCGTCACCCGAACCACCAGCGAAACGGACATCACCGTCCAGCTCGACCTCGACACCAGCAGCTACGAGCACCCCCAGACCGGGCACGGCTTCCTGGACCACATGCTCGACGCGCTGGCCCGCCACGCCCGCATCGGCCTGACCGTCCGCGCGACCGGCGACCTGCACATCGAACCGCACCACCTGATCGAGGACACCGGCATCACCCTCGGTCAGGCACTCACGCAGGCCCTCGGGGACCGCAAGGGCATCGAACGGTACGGCAGTGCCTTCGTGCCCATGGACGAAACGCTGGCGCACGTGGTGCTGGACCTGTCGGGCCGCGCGCACCTCGCCTTCGAACCCGAGACGCTGAACGTGTGGGGCGACGCGGGCGGCATGACCCACTACCACCTGCGGGAATTCCTGCGCGGCCTGTGCAACCACGCGGGCATCACCCTGCACGTCCGCCTCCTCGCGGGCCGCGAGGCGCACCACGTCATCGAGGCCATCGTGAAAGCCGTCGCGCGCGCCCTGCGGGACGCCGTGCAGGTCACCTCCCAGACCATGCCCAGCACCAAGGGCAGCCTGTGAGAAGGATGCCGTCTGTTCCGTTCACAACCCGGAAATGCGCCGGGTTGCTCACGCCACGCCCGGCACACTTCCTTCTCCTTCTCGCATCCGCTCGGGTTGAACGGTTTGAGCAAACCATTCAACCGGAGGTCTTATGACCGCCCCCTCCACCGACCGCCCCGAGGTCCTGCTGCTCGACTACGGCGCCGGGAACGTCCGCAGCGCCGCCAAGGCCCTCGAACGCGCGGGCATGACCGTCCGCGTCAGCAGCGACCCCGCCGATGTCCCCGGCGCCCGCGCGCTGGTCGTGCCCGGGCAGGGACACTTCCGACAGGTCATGGACGCCTTCGACACCAGCGGCTTCCGCCAGCCCGTCCTCGACGCCGCGCGGGGCGGCACGCCCATCCTGGGCATCTGCGTCGGCATGCAGATGCTCCTGGAAGGCAGCGAGGAAGCGCCCGGCGTGCAGGGCCTCGGCCTGATCCCCGGCACCGTCCTGCGCTTCCAGGGTGACGCGCAGCGCAAAGTGCCGCAGATGGGCTGGAACAGCCTCGACAAGGTCGGCGACAGCCCCCTGCTGAACGACCTCGCGTGCCCCGCGTACGCCTACTTCGTACACTCCTACTACGTCCCGCTGACCGTGGACGTGGACGCAGGCGCCATCACCGAGTACGGCGTGCCGTTCTGGGCCGCGTTCAGCCACGGCAACCTGCACGCCACGCAGTTCCACCCGGAAAAGAGCGGCGCGGTGGGCCTCGCCATCCTCGAACGGTTCCGCCGCAACGTCCTGGAGAACTGACGGCAGCGTTCAGAGGTCTTGGGAACCCCCTCCAAGACCTCTGAATCGAGCGGAGCGAGCCTCTGAGAAGGACAGGGGGTAAACGTGGAGCCCTGGGGCGTGCTCCTGGCCCCTCATACGGGATTCAAGTGATTCCACATCATTCGGAGTCGCCCGGTGGCCCCCTCACCCTTCCGTCGCTTCGCGCCTCCCTCCCTCTCCCACAGGGGGAGAGGGGAAAACGGAATGTGTTCAATTCGGAAGCAAGTCAATTTAATCCCGTATCAACGGAACTGGAAACCGCTGTGAGCGGGAGCTGCAAACCCACTGAGGGGAACGGCGCAATCTATCCACCGGCTCCCCTCGGGCCCTGAGCGTCAGCCGGGCCGGGCCGCGCTCATCAGGTCGCTGGCCAGTTCTGCGGCCAGCAGGGGTCCGAGCAGGAAGCCCTTGCTGCTCAGGCCGGTCAGGCGCCACGTGCCGCCCTCCTGAGGTCCGGCGTTCAGGCCGGAGAGGCGCGTGCCGGTCCAGTGCCCGGTGACGCGCGCGCCGCGCAGGTCGGTGAGGGCCGCGCCCTTGCCGAGCAGCCACCCCAGCGAGGCCAGCGGCAGCCCGTTCGGGGTCCAGTGGGCAGTGGGGGTCTCGAAGGTCGCGCCGAGCACCCCGCCGCGTGCGTCCGGGGCGAGGTACGCGCCGAAGCTGAGCGGCACGCGCGTCACGGCCCGGTCGAGGGTCAGGAGGGTGCCGCGCCGGTGCGTGGCGGCCTCGCCGCGCCACGTGACGCCGACCGAGCCGCCGCAGAACACCACGGCCTCCCCGCTCAGGGTCTCGCCGCCTGCCAGGGTGACCGTGCGGGCCGTCCAGTCCTGCGCGCGTCCGGTGACGACCTGCGCGCCGGACGCCTGCACGAGCGCGCGGGTGAAGGCCGGGCCGTCCACCCATCCGCCGTCCGGGAGGTGCAGGACGTGCCCCCAGCCGGGCGCCAGGCGTTCCGGCGCGTCTGCCGGGCTCAGCCACGCGTGATTCAGCGCGGCGGGGAGGTTCCGTTCGAAGCGGGCGCGGGCGCGGTCGTCCGGGATGGGCCGCAGCACGCCCGACTGCGCGTGCGGGACCGCGAATCCCGCCGCCCCGAGGTCGCGCAGGAGCGTCCACGTGAAGCGCATGCCGTCCAGCGCGCGGGCGTCCACGCCGCCCGACTGGCCGCGCACCGGGTTGATCAGGGCGCTGGGCACGTCGCTCGCGCGGTGCGCGCCCGCATCCACGACCGTCACCTGGGCGCCCGCGCGGGCCAGGAAATAGGCGACCGATGCCCCCGCGATGCCCGCCCCGATCACGATGACGTTCAAGGTGTGCCTTCCTCCACTCCCCACTCCCCACTGCCCACTTCCCGCACCGCGCGCAGGCACTCGCGTTTGCCGGGCGCGCCGGGTCGGCGCTCCACGCGCAGCCCGGCGGCCTCCAGCGAGCGGCGCACGTGCCCGGCGGCGCTGTACGTGCCCAGCACACCCCCCGGCGCCAGAGTGCGGGCCAGCCGCGCCGTGAACTCCGGCGTCCACACGTCCGGATTGCGGCTGGGCGAGAAGCCGTCCAGGTACAGCGCCGTCGCCCAGCTTTCGGGCAGGTTGGCGGTCAGGACGTCCGCGAACGTGACGCGCAGGGTCGCGCCGCCCGCCGTGACCTCCACCTCACCGCCGCCGCCCGCTTCGGGCCAGGCGTCCAGCAGCGCCCGCCACGCGGGGTGATCCTCGGCCGCCCCGCCGCGCGCCACGTCGCGCAGCAGTTCACGGGGCGCCGGGTCGAACTCGAACGCGTGGTACTCCAGCGGAACGCCGCGCGCCGCGCAGCGGGCCAGGGTCGCGCGGGCGTTCACGCCCACCCCGAACCCCACCTCCAGCACGCGCGGGGCGGGGTGCTCGTGCGTGCCGGTGCCCTCCACGAACACATGGCGCGCCTGCGACGCCGCGCCGTGCCGCGACCCGTACGCCTCGCCGAACCGGGCGTTCAGGGCGGTACGTGACCCGTCCGGCGTGACCAGCACGTCACCCTGCGCCTCAGCGGAACCCTCACTCATGGGGCGCAGGATACCCGGCGGCGCGGCAGGGGAGGCCGGGGGTGGCCCGCTGACCGGGTGTACACTGGCCGCACCACACTCCCTGTTGCCCGCGTGCGTTCGCCGGTCGCTGCTGCCCGTCCCGGGGTCTCCGGGGAAGGAATGGTGATCTTTCGTGCCTCACCGCATCGTGAGTCTGGCCGCGCACAGCGGCACCGGAAAGACGACACTGGCCGAGGCCCTGCTGCACCGCAGCGGGGTCATTTCGCGCATGGGCCGCGTGGAGGACGGCACGACCCGCAGCGACCACACGGACGCGGAGAAGGCGCACGGGTTCTCGATCCAGACCGGGGTGCTGCGCCTGACGCACGAGGGCACGGACGTGACGGTGCTGGACACGCCGGGCTTCGCGGATTTCGTGCGGGAGATCCGGGGCGGCATCCGCGCGGCGGACAGCGTGCTCGTGCTCGTCAGCGCGGTGGGCGGCGTGGAGGTCGGCACCGAGCGCGCCTGGGCGACCGCCGACCGTTTCGGCATGCCGCGCGTGGTGGTCGTGAACAGGATGGACCGTGAGCGGGCAGACTTCTTCACCGTCCTTGCGGACGTGCGGGCCAGCCTGAAGGGGCCGGTCGCGGCGGCGTGCCTGCCGGTGGGCGAGGGACCGGACTTCCGGGGCGTGGTGAACGTCCTCACCGGCGAGGTCAGCCCCCCACAGGAGCTGCCCCCCACCCTGACCGGCGCGCTGCGCGAGGCGCGGGACGCGCTGCTGGACGCCATCGTCGAGACGGATGACGACCTGATGGGCCGCTACCTGGAGGGCGAACCCATCGGGGACGACGAACTGGAGGCCGCGTACCTGCGGGCGGTCCACGCGGGCACCCTCTACCCGGTGCTGCCCGTCAGTGCCGTGACCGGCGTGGGCCTGGACGCGCTGCTGCACCTGATGGTGCGGGGGCTGCGCAGCGCCCGCGAGCGCGGCCCGCTGACCGGCGTGGATGGCCAGACCCGCGAACCCACCCCGGACGCCCCCCTGAGCGCGCGGGTGTGGCGGGTGTCCATTGACCCGTTCGTGGGTAAGGTCGCGTACGTCCGCGTGTGGAGCGGCACGCTGCGCCCCGGCGACACGCTGCGCAACACCTCGCAGGACCTGGACGTGCGCCCCATGCACCTGTACGTCCCGAACGGCAAGGACCTCACCGAGGTGCCCGAACTGCCCGCCGGGAGCATCGGCGTCCTGACGAAACTCCCGGACCTGCACGCCGGGGACACCCTGGCCGACCCGGCCCAGCCCATCACGTACGACCCGCTGTGGCTGCCGGACCCCGTGCACACCGTCGCCATTCACCCCGCCACCCGCCAGGACGAGGACAAGCTCGGCGCGGCCCTCGCCAAGCTGCGTGAGGAGGACTCCACCCTCCACTACGCCCGCGAACCCCAGACCGGCGAGCAGCTGCTGTCCGGCATGGGCGACATGCACCTGGGCATCGCCGTGGAGAAACTGGCCGCGCAGGGCGTCACCGTGACCACCACCCCGCCCCGCATCCCGTACCGCGAGACCATCCACGCGCCCGCCGAGGCGCAGGGCAAACACCGGAAACAGAGCGGCGGGCACGGCCAGTACGGCGACTGCCGCATCCGCATCGAACCCGGCGAAGGCTTCGCGTTCCGGTCCGCCGTGGTGGGCGGCGCCATCCCCGGCAAATACATCCCCAGCATCGAGAAAGGCGTTCAGGACGCCATGCAACGCGGCGCCCTGGCCGGGTACCCCATGCAGGACGTGCACGTCACCGTCCTCGACGGCAGCTACCACGACGTGGACAGCAGCGACATCGCCTTCCGCACCGCCGGCAGCCTCGCCCTGAAAAACGCCGTCACGGGCGCCCGCCCCGGCCTCCTCGAACCCGTCATGCAACTGCGCGTCCGCGCCCCGGCCTCCTTCACCGGGGACCTCATCAGCGACCTGCAGACCCGCCGCGCCCGCGTGCAGGGCATGGACCCCGAAGGGACCGTCATCACCGTCACCGCCCTCGTCCCCCAGGCCGAACTCCAGACGTACAGCGCCGACCTGCGCTCCCTGACCGGCGACCGCGGCGCGTTCAGCATCAAACCCCACGGGTACCAGGCGGTCCCGGAACCCCTCGCCAGAAAAATCATCGAGGCGCGGCAGGGGGAACTGGCCGGGGCGTGACCGCGACTCAGGTGTGCTGCGAAAAACCCCTCAACACACCTGAAAACCGTTATGACACCGTCAGCGCCACTCAGCGGGTCAGGAGACTCAGGTTGACGTTCATCGTCGTGCCGGGCGTCACGACCCCGTCCGACACGCGCAGCCCGATGAACAGGTTGCTCAGCAGCCCCTGCTTCAAACGCGGGTGCGCCCACGGCCCGAAGGACTGGACCGCCGTGCCGACAGGCGCGCGGCCCAGGAACCCCGCGTCTTCGCCCGCCGCCGGACATGTCCAGCCGGGCGTGCCCGGCAGGGGGGTGCAGCCATCCACGGTCGTGCGCGCGTACCAGTCCACCGTCAGGTCCGGTCCGGCGCTGAGCGAGGCCCGCCCGCCCAGTTTCAGTTCCGGCAGGAGAGACCCCGCCTCGGGCGGCAGGCTGCTGGTCGGCTGCGCGCGGAAGTACACGACGCGCGCCGCGTCGCCCACCGTCTCGACCGGCAGGGTCGCCTCGGTCAGCGGTAGTTCCGCCGGCAGGAGTCGGGACGCCACGTCTGCCAGATGCCCACACGAGGACAGACCGGTCAGCAGCAGGGACGCGGCAACGAAACGGACAGCAGACAGGGTACGCATGGCAGAACCTCCACAGGGTTCCGGTCAGGCAGCGGGCGTCGCCAGCGGCACCCCCTGACCTGGGCGCACGTGGCCGGACCGGACCGCCGACGCACAATCTGCGTGGCGTGACCGTCACCGGCCCCCAGGGTGCCCCTATCCCCGTGACCGCCCCGTGACCCACCCGTGACCACGTTCAGCAGATGTCACAGCGGTTTCCAGTTCCATTGAAGGGCCAACACCACGCCCTTCAACTCCACTTCCAACCGCCGGTGTTGTCAGGTGCTCGCTCCGCTCGTTCAGGAGATTGAAGGTGCCCTTCAATACTCCTGAATTCTGCTGTCACATGGATCGAAGGAATAGCTCAAGACCTCTGGATCGAGCGGACTCGAAGAGTTGCGCCGCAGAGCGAGTACTTGAACACGACAGCGGTTGGCAGTGGAACCCTGGGGCGTGCTGTTGGGCCCGGGCTGGAACTGGAACCGCGGTGACTGACCCGTGGCCGTTCAGGGGCCCATGCGCGGGAGGGTTTCCCGGATGACGCGGCCACTGCGGAAGGTGGTGACCTGATCGCCCCGGCCCGGCGCGCCGATGACCGTCCAGGTGGGCGCGCGCAGCAGGGTTTCCACGTCGGTGAAGGGTTCGTCGGGCGGGCCGCGCAGCCACAGGAGTTGCGTGGCGCTCAGGCCGACGCTGGAGTCCCGGGGATGGCCGACGAGGCGTTGCACGCTGACGGGCGGGGGCGTGAAGCTCAGCGTCCGGTTCAGGTGAGCCTCGTCCACGAAAGCGACACGGAACGTCGTGCAGGACTTCACCTCCAGTCCCTGCCACCAGCGGGCGACGGGGCCGCTGCCGACGCTGCTCGACATCCACCGGACCGGGCCGCGCGGTTCCAGCGTCAGGATGATCGCCTGCGGCACGGACTGGGCGGGGCGGTGGCCGTCCACGCCGATCTCCACGAGGCGCGGGCCGGTCTGCTCGACCTGCGTGACCCGGACCGGGGTGCTCAGCGGCACGGCGTATTCGATGGTGCCGTTCCCCCGGACGCAGCGCAGCGGGCCGCCGCCGTACACCCAGGCGTCCCGCCCGGCCAGCCGCGCCAGTTCCGGCGGGAGCGTCGGGGGCGGGGTGTGGCAGGCGACCAGCAGGAGCAGGGCAGGCCAGGGGCGCATCGTCCAGGCATACCACCTCGTGTCCTGGGGCGCGTCCCACTTCGGGTGCGGCGCGGCGTAGCATCCGGGGCATGACTGCGTCCCGCCCGATTGCCGATCTGCGTTCCGATACCGTCACCACCCCCACGCCCGCCATGCGCGAGGCGATGGCGCAGGCGCCGGTGGGCGACGACGTGTACGGCGAGGACCCGACCGTGAACGAGTTGCAGGCGGAGGTGGCGCGCCTGACCGGGCACGAGGCGGGGCTGTTCATGCCGTCGGGCACGATGACGAATCAGGTGGCGATCGCGCTGCACACCCGCCGGGGCGAGGAGGTCATCTGCGCGGAGGGCTCGCACATCTACGAGTGGGAACTGGGCATGATGGCGACGTTCAGTGGCGTGGTGCCGCGCTTCGTGCCGGCGCCGCTGGGCGTACCCGCCCCGGAGGACGTGCGCGCCGCGATCCGCCGCAGCATCCACCAGTCCCCGAGCGGGTTGATCAGTCTGGAGAACACGCACAACAAGGCGGGCGGGACGGTGATCCCGCTGGACGTGCTGGCGGGTATCCGCGCGGTGGCGACCGAGGAGGGTCTGCCGCTGCACCTGGACGGTGCGCGCGTGGTGAACGCGGCGGTGGCGCTGGGGGTGCCGCTGCGGGACGTGACGGGGATGTTCGACACGGTCAGCGTGTGCCTCAGCAAGGGCCTGGGGGCGCCGGTGGGCAGCGTGCTCGTCGGCAGCGCGGCCCAGATGCGGCAGGCGCACCGCTACCGCAAAATGATGGGCGGCGGCATGCGGCAGGCGGGCGTGCTGGCCGCGGCGGCGCTGGTGGCCCTGCGGGAGGGACCCGCGCGGCTGGCGGAGGATCACCGCCGCACCCGTGAACTGGCCCACGCCCTTGTCAACGCGGGTTTCGACGTGAACCTGAGTGCCGTGCAGACGAACATCATCTACGCCACCGTGCCCGACGCCGCCGCGCACGCGGCCCGCTGGAGTGAGGGGGGCGTCCTGTGCAACGCGCTCGGGCCGGACAGCGTCCGCTTCGTGCTGCACCATCAGGTGGACGACGAGGCCCTGGCGGGCGCGATCCGAGTCCTGACGGCGTAAGCGGGGCGGGTGGCGGGGCGCGGTGTGGGCTCGACACGGGGGCGTGGTTCGCGGACACGCTGTTCCCACTCCCCACCTCTCAACTTTCCGTTGACGCGCTGTGCGGGGTGGGCGCGGTAGGCTCGGGGGCATGACCGTTCCAGAGCCTGTCGCGCCCAGTGTGCCGCCCGTTCCGCCTGCCGAACCTGCCGGGGTGCGGGCGGTCAGTGGGAACCGCGCGGCGCTGACGCTGCTGCTGGTGCAGAACGTGGTGTCGGCGGTGCTGATGGGGGTGGGGGCGCCGCTGGGGCTGGCGCTGCTGGGGGCGTTCGCGGTGGTGGTCCTCGTGGCGTTCACGGCGTTCCGGGACACCATGAGTGCGCTGCTGCGGGATTCGCGCTGGCGGACGCCGCCCGCGTGGGGCGTGGCGCTGGCGGCGTTCGCGCTGGCGTTCCTGGCGTCGCGGGCGTTCGTGCTGGCGTTCGTGACATTGGTGCCGTCGTCCGCGAACGCGGTGCCGCAGTTCCTGAGTCAGGGGGCGGACGTGTGGGTGCTGCTGCTCGCGGCGGGCCTCCTGATTCCCTTCGCCGAGGAGGTCGCGTTCCGGGGCCTGTTGATGCGCGGGCACGAGCGGGCGGCGGGCTTCATGGTCGCGGCGGTCACGAGCACGCTGGTGTTCTCGCTGGCGCACGGCGTTCCGGCCAGCGTGGTGGGCATCATTCCGCTGGCGTACGTGCTGGCGAGGGTGGTGCAGCACACGGGCAGCCTGTGGAACGGCGTGATCGTGCACGCGCTGAACAACACCATCGCGGTGGGGCTGGGCACCCTGCTCGCCGGTCGCCTTCCGTCCGATCCGGAGCGGGCGACCGAACTGCTGTCGAACCCGGCCCTGAAGGTGCCGCTGGCGGTCGGTGCGGCGCTGTTCGGGACGGTGGTGCTGGTCGTGCTGCACCTGTGGCTGACCCCGAAGGCGGACCCGCAGGAACGCAGCGCGCCCGGCCCCTGGCTGAGCGGCGCGTTCGTGATCATGCTGCTGTTCGGCCTGAGTGCGGGGGCGCTGACCCTGCCAGGCGTGGCGCAGTGGCTCACGGACCTGCGCGGCGCACTGCGATGACCGACCCGGCCCGCGCTGGCCTGTGGGCGCGGCTGCGGGCGTTCGCGCGGCACCTGAAGGCGGAACTGCTCGCCCTGAGCCTCGCGGCGCGCGACCCGCGCACGCCCTGGTACGCGCGGGCGTGGGCGCTGCTGGTCCTCGCGTACGCGCTGAGCCCCATCGACCTGATCCCGGACTTCATCCCGGTGCTGGGGCAGCTGGACGACCTGCTGCTCGTCCCGGCGGGGCTGTGGGTGGCGCTGCGATTGATCCCGCCCGGGGTGCTCGCGGACGCCCGGCGGGAGGCGGCGGCGCACCCGGCGAAACTGGCCCGCAGCGCGGTGGGCGCGGCGCTGATCGTGCTGGTGTACGCCGCGCTGGTCGTGCTGGCGTGGGCGTGGTGGCGCGCCCGCAGCGGCTGATACGGACTCCGGTTGAAAGGTTTGCAAAAACGTTCAACCCGAGCGGAGCGAGCAGGAGAAACACGGGTTCCGGGCGTGGAGTTCACAACCCGGTGATGTTCCGGGTTGTGAACGAAACAGACGGAATCCGTACGACAGGCGGGGTCTGACGGGCGGACCGGCAGGGCATCCGACTCCGGTTCCCGTCCCGGTGAGCGGGTAGCATGCTCCGGATGGCCCGTTCCCGCCCGACCGCCCCTCCCGCCCCTGTTCCCGAGGCGCCGCTGCCCGCCTCGATCCTGGCCGGGCCGCGCCTGTTCGCCCGCGCGCTGGCGCCGACCGAGCCGCTCGCGTGGCGGTACCTGGGTGTGGTGGCGGTCGCGGCGGTGCTGTCCGGCGGGGCGTACGCGGCGCTGGTGCGCCCGGCGGTGAATCTCGCGGCCGAGGTGGCGGGCGGCGCGTCCCCGCTCGCGTCGCACGCGCTGAACGTGATCGGCGGGGCGTTCCTGTCGATGTTCACGTTCGGGCTGATGTGGGGCCTGGGTCTGCTGGGTGCGGGCCGCGCGGGTCGCCCGGCGGAGGTGTTCGGCACGACCTTCGCGCTGCTGCCGCCCCTGTACGTGCTCGTGATCGTCCTGAGCTTCCTGATCCCCGACGGGGCGTGGCGCCCGGCGGCGGACGCGCTGGCGGCGGTGGGGAAGGACCCGAACGCGGCGCAGCGGCTGGGGCTGGCGGGCCTGAAGACGACCTCGGCGGCGTTCCTGCTGCTCGTGGTCACGCTGGTGGCGCCGCTGGTGCAGTCCGGGCTGGCGTTCGTGGCGTTCCGGGAACTGACGGGCCGCTCGGGCCGCGCGGCGCTGGGCGCGCTGCTGCCACTGCTGCCCGCGTTGACGGTGGGGTTCATCGCGCTGGCGCCCGTGCTCCTGGCCCGCTGAACGCGAACCGCCCCGCAGTGAGGCGGGGCGGGGAAGAGGCCGGGTGCGGTCAGAACACGCTCTTGGCGGGGTCCCACAGGCGCCACAGTTCGTACAGGCCGATCAGGAGGTGCAGGACGACCTTCGCGGCGATCCCGGCGAGCAGGCCGATCAGGGTGCCCCAGGCGCTGCGCAGCGCGTCCATGGGTGCCTTGCGCACGATCAGCAGTTCGGCGATCAGGGCCCCGGCCAGTGGCCCCACGATCAGGCCGAACGGAATGACCGGCAGGATGCCCACGATCCCGCCGATGATGGCGCCCCACACGGCCTGTTTGCTGCCGCCGTACTTGCGGGCGCCCCAGGCGGAGGCGACGTTGTCGATCATGCCGATCAGGACCGTGATGACCCCGAAGGTGATCAGGAACGGCAGGTCCGGCCAGGGCTGGAAGCCGTCGACCAGGGTGGCGGCGACGCTGCCGATGAAGATGATGGCGGTGGCGGGCAGGGCGGGCACGAAGGTGCCGATCATGCCGATCACCCACGCGACGAGGAAGATCAGGAACGCGAGACTCACGCGCCCCAGTACGCCACACGCGGCGCGTTCGTTCCCGGGGCGGCCGTCCCGCGTGGTGGGCACAACAGAAGAAACCCCCTACCGAAGTGGGGGTGTTTGGTTGCAGGGACAGGATTTGAACCTGCGACCTCCGGGTTATGAGCCCGACGAGCTACCAGACTGCTCTACCCTGCGTTACTCTGGTTCTTCTGTTCGCTCTTTCTTCGCGTTGCCGCGTTCAGTGCTCAGGAATAGTATCTCCCGTTTCCGGATCTGTCAACACCTGTGCGCTCGGCGTGCCGCGCGACAGTCCCGCACGCCGGGCGCCGGGTACGCTGGGCGGCGTGAGCGTGCCCGAACCGACCGCCATCCAGACCCGCAAACTGCGGCACATCGAGGCGTGCCTGCGGCCTGACAGTCAGTACGCGCGGCAGACGACTGGGCTGGAGGACGTGCCGTGGCCGTACCGGGCGCTGCCCGAGCGCAACCTGGAGGACGTGGACCCGAGCGTGACCTTCCTGGGCCGCCCGCTGGCCGCGCCGGTCCTGATCGGCGCGATGACCGGCGGGGCCGAGGCGGCGGGTCGCATCAACCGCAACCTCGCGCTGGCGGCGCAGCGGTTGGGGATCGGGATGATGCTGGGCTCGCAGCGCGTGATGCTGGAACGCCCGGAGGCCGCCGCGTCCTTTCAGGTGCGGGACGTCGCGCCGGACATCCTGCTCGTGGGAAATCTGGGCGGCGCGCAGTTCCTGCTCGGCTACGGTCCCGAACAGGCCCGGCGCGCGGTGCAGGAGGTCGGGGCGGACGCGCTGGCCATCCACGTCAACCCGCTTCAGGAGGCGCTGCAACCGGGCGGCGATACGCACTGGGCGGGGCTGCGTGACCGCCTGGCCGAGGTGATCCCGGACCTGGACTTCCCGGTGATCCTCAAGGAGGTCGGGCACGGACTGGACGCCGCGTCGGCGGCGCTGGCGGCCCCGCTGGGGTTCGCGGCGCTGGACGTGGCGGGCGCGGGCGGCACGAGCTGGGCGCGGGTGGAGCAGCTCGTGCATCACGGGGAGGTCCGCACGCCGGACCTGTGCGACCTGGGCGTGCCGACCGCGCAGGCGCTGCGGGACGCGCGACTGGCCGCGCCGGGCGTGCCGCTGATCGCGTCGGGCGGCATCCGCACCGGCCTGGACGCCGCGCGCGCCCTGTGCCTGGGGGCCGGGGTGGTCGCGGTGGCCCGCCCGCTGCTGGAACCCGCCCTGCACAGTGCCGACGCGGCCGAGGCGTGGCTGGCGAACTTCATCCACGAGCTGCGGGTGGCGCTGTTCGTGGGGGGGTACGCGGCCCTGGACGACCTGCGCTGCTGAGCGGGGCGGGGCCGGGCAGGCGAGGTGGTGTATGATTTTTCACACCCCCGCCCGGCCCGCCTCTCCCAGTTCGGAGGTTGTGCATGACCGAATCCCCCGCCCCCCGCACCGCCCTCCTGATCGGAGCGAGCGGCTTCCTGGGCCGTCACGTCGCGGCGCAACTGCGCGCCGAGGGCTGGACCGTCCGTGCGGCGTCCGGCGCGGCGCTGACGGACGCCCCGGAGTCCACCTGGCACGATCTCACGCGCGGCGCGCACGCCATCGTGAACGCGGCGGGCCTCACCGCCGGGACGCTCCCGGACCTGACCCGCGCGAACGTGCTGCTTGTCGCGCAGGCGCTGGGGGCCGCCGCACGCGCCGGACTGCCCCTGGTGCACCTGTCCTCCGCCGCCGAGTACGGCCGCACCCCACACGAGCACGCCAGCCGCGAGGACGACCCCGCCCGGCCCCTCAGCCCGTACGGGGCGAGCAAACTGGCGGGCACCGCCCTGATCGAGGAGGCCGTGCGGTCCGGGCGGGTGCAGGCGGCCGCGCTGCGCCTCACGAACCCGCTGGGCGCCGGGCTGGGCGAGGGAACCCTGCCGGGCCGCGCCGCCGCCACCCTGCGCGCCGCGCGGGCCGCCGGGCAGCGCAGCGTGCGCTTCGGGCCGCTGGGCGCGTACCGGGACTTCGTGGCCGCCCGCGACGTCGCCCGCGCCGTCACCCATACCCTGACAGCTCTCCCGCAGGGGGCGCTGGGCGGCGCCGTGAACGTCGGCAGCGGCGAGGCCCGGCCTGTGCGTGACATCGTGACCGGCCTCGCCACGCAGCTCGACTACGACGGCGAAATACTGGAGGACGCCCCCGGCAGCCCCCGCAGCGGCGACGTGCCGTGGCAGCAGGCCAGCCTGGAGCGCCTGCACGCCAGCGGCTTCCAGTTGCGCCACACCTTCGCGGACGCCCTGCGCGCCCTCCTCGGCCCGGTGACCGCATGAGACAGGCCCGCATGGCCCGCGCCCCCTGGCCCGCGCTGCTGCTGCTGGCCGCCTGCGCCTCCCCGCCCGCACAGGCCGGACAGGACCCGCCCGCCACCCCGCCTCCCACCCCGCTGCCCAGCCCGGCCCCACGCGCGCTCAAGGACGCCCGCACCTGGGGCTACCAGCTCACCGGGTACGGCGCGGACCGCCTAACCCGCGTGGCGGCCTCCACGTTCGACGTGATCGTCGTGGACACCCTGGACGACGACGCCCGCCCCTGGCCCGCCCCGGAGGTCGCGCAGGCCGCCCGCACGCACGTCCTGCTGGGCTACCTGAGCGTCGGCGCGGCCGAGGCGTACCGCCCGTACTGGCAGCCCGACTGGCGCCCCGGCACCCCCGCGTGGCTCCTGGCGGAACAGCCCGACTGGCCCGGCAACTACGACGTGGCCTACTGGGACGCCGACTGGCAGGCGCTGACGCTGCGGGAACTGGACCGCGTGATCGACCAGGGCTTCCACGGCGCGTACCTGGACCTGATCGACGCCTATGAACAGCACCCGGACCGCCCGGCCGCCCGCGCCGAGATGATCGACTGGGTGTGCCGCCTCGCCACGCACGCCCGCGCCCGCCGCGCCGGGTTCCTGATCGTCCCGCAGAACGCCGCCGAACTCATCCGCGACCCCCGCTACGCCCCCTGCGTGGACGCCCTGGGCAGCGAGGAAACCTACGTGTACGCCATGAACCGGCCTACCGAGGCCGCCCGCCGCGACGCCCTGCTCGCCGACTACGCCCTGTGGAAGGCCGCCGGGAAACCCGTCTTTACCGTGGACTACGCCGACCAGCCCGACCTGACCACCCGCACGTACGCCCAGGCCCGCGCCCAGGGCCTCATCCCCTACGTCACCGTCCGCGAAGCCGACCGCCTCACCCCAGGACAGTAACAGGAGAGGACCGGAGGTTCGATCTCCGGCACCCCTCTACCCAGCCTGAAAGCGGATCCCGTCTGTTGCGTCGCCAGATCGGAACACCACCGATCTGCCCACTCCACGCCCGGAACCCGCCCGACTCCTGCTCGCATCCGCTCGGGTGAAACGGGCCTCGCAGACCGCTCCACCGGAGGGTTTACATGTTGTGCAGCACGTTCATGATGTCGCCGTCCTTCATGACGTACTCCTTGCCTTCGGTCCGAACCCAGCCCTTGCTCTTGGCGTTCGCCCAGCCGCCGGCCTCGACCATCTTGTCCCACTCGATGACCTCGGCGCGGATGAAGCCGCGTTCCAGGTCGCTGTGGATCTCACCGGCGGCCTCCGGGGCCTTCTCGCCGCGGCGGATCGTCCAGGCACGCACTTCCTTCTCGCCGCTCGTGATGAACGTGATCAGGCCCAGCGTGTCGTACCCGACCGTGACCAGCTGATCCAGGCCGCTCTCCTGCACGCCCAGTTCCTCCAGGAACGCGCGGGCCTCGTCCTCGGGCATCTCGGCCAGTTCACCCTCGATCTGCGCGCTGATCTTCACGACCTGCGCGCCCTCGGCGGCGGCGTACTCGCGCACCCGCTGCACGTACTCGTTGTCCTCGGTCAGGTTGTCCTCGCCGACGTTCGCGACGTAGATCACGGGTTTGGTGGTGATCAGCCCGAACTCCTTGGGGATGGGCGCGTCGTACGTCCCGGCGCGGGCGGGTTTGCCCTCGGACAGCACGGCGATGATCTGCTCGGCCAGTTCCGCCTGCTCCTTGGCGTCCTTGTCGTTCCCTTTGGCTTTCTTCTGGAGGTTCTGGAGGCGTTTTTCCAGGCCGCCCAGGTCCGCGAGGATCAGTTCGGTGTTGATCGTCTCGATGTCGTCGATGGGGTCCACGCGGCCCGCGACGTGAATGACGTTCCCGTCCTCGAAGCAGCGGACGACGTGCGCGATGGCGTCCACCTCGCGGATGTTCGCCAGGAACTGGTTTCCCAGGCCCTCGCCCTTGCTGGCACCCTTCACGAGGCCCGCGATGTCCACGAACTCCACGAACGTCGGGATGATCGGCGGGACGCGCTCACCCTTCGTGAACACGCGGCTCAGCGCGGCGAGACGCTCGTCCGGGACGGTCACGCGACCCACGTTCGGCTCGATCGTCGCGAACGGGTAGTTCGCCGCGAGCGCCCCGGCGCGCGTGATGGCGTTGAACAGCGTGCTTTTGCCCACGTTGGGCAGACCGACGATACCAATAGCAAGACCCATACAGACTCCTTCCACGCGCCACTTGGCACGGTGCGGCAACCCTGACAGTGTACAGGGCCGCGCCCGCAACGGCACCGGACAGACAGGGGTCAGAACCCCGTATCACCTGATCTTGGTCCCTGAACGGGAGGAGATTCTGGGCACCTTCACGTCGCCCGAACGCGCCGCGTACCTGTCGGGTCTGGACCGCACCCTCGCGTATCTCCGTGAGCTGTTCGCGGACCATCCTGATCGGATCGAGTTCGGGATCATCAGTCTGCTGTCCAGTACCCCGGAGCGGCCCTCTCCCGTGGGCGGGTACGACGTCATCGGGATCGTCACGGTGCCGGGTTGGTTGACGACCGATTTCCGGGGGCAGGCCGTCGGCGTGGAGGATTTCCCGGAGCCCGAGCTGAGCGCCCTGTTCCAGTAACCGGCGCGCTGATGGACAGCAGAACACCCCGGCCGGAGCGGGGGTGTGGGTGGGTGGAGTAGGTTGCACGGTCCGCCAGAGGTCCGGGGTCAGTGCCGCGCCGGGCGTCATTGGAGCAGGTGCAACGCGCCCAGTGTCCTCGCGACGCGGCGCGCGGTTTGTAGCGCTCCCGGCAGTGTGGGACGCATCTGAACGGTCCCTCAAGTCCAGATGCCGCCCGGATGACCGTCAGCGGCCCAGCAGGGGGCGGTCCATCGGTTCGCACGCGACGCCGTTGCGGTTGGGGTCGCGGCTGGTGTGGTACGCGGCCTCGGTGCGGCGCAGGTCCTTCAGGCCCAGCGGGACGAGGCGGCGGCAGTCGCCGGTGGTGTTCACGGCGGCCCGCAGGATCCACCCGCGCGTCGCGCCGAACTGCACGTCGCACCACAGGGCGTAGCAGCGGTTCAGGTTCAGGGCCGTGCGGGCGTTCAGGGTGCGGACCGGCGCGCTGGTCTGGTTGGGCACCGGGTACAGTTTCGTGACGGGCATCACCCAGGCGGGCGTGGCGTGGGCCGCGCCGCACAGGAGCAGCGGCAGCAGGGGGCGGATCAGGCGGTGCATGCGGTGCGGTCAGTGTACCCACAAACGCGGACGCCTCCCTTCACCCGGTAGGGGGGGAGGCGTGGCCGGGCGCGCCGCTTACTGGTAGTCGACGCTGAGGATCTCGAACTCGGCGCTGCCCTTGGGGAGCTGCACGGTGACCTTCTCCCCGGCGCGGCGTCCGGCGAGGGCCTTGCCGATGGGGCTGGCGTCGCTGATCTTGCCTTTCAGGACGTCCACCTCGTACGTGCCGACCAGTTCGAAGTGGTGCTCCTTGCCCTTGGCGTCGCGCACGCGGACCTTGGCGCCCAGTCCGGCGCCGCCGGTGGTGTCCTCCTCGATGATCATCGCGCGTTCCAGCTGCCGTTCGAGTTCCGAGATGCGGGCCTCGTTCTCGCTCTGCTGCATGCGGGCCTCGTCGTACGCGGCGCTTTCGCGCAGGTCGCCGTCCTCGATGGCGCGGCCCATGTTCTCGGAGATCTCCTCGCGTTTGGTGGTTTTCAGGAAGTGCAGGGTTTCGACCAGTTTGTCGTACCCGCGCTGGGTCATGGTGATGCGATCCTTCGTCATAGACAGTCAAGTATAGGCGGTTTCGGATGGTCGCGGCGCGCGCAGCTGACCGGCTGTCGCGCAGGGCGGGATCATGAAGGTCATCCCCCCGCTTTCCCCACCCGCGCGGGGGCCCGCAGCCCGTACCCTCCGGGACATGACACGAGACGACACGCGCGAATACGCCCCCGAGGGCGAGATCCGGGACGACGGCACCACCGGCGAACTGCTGAACGACAAGATGGCCGCCGAGGACCTGCTGCGCGGCGCCGCCAGCGCCGAGAGCAGCAACCCGAACGACCAGCCGGGCTTCCAGGACGGCGTGCTGGGCGGCAGTGACTTCGAGGACCGCCAGGGCACCCCGAACAACGACGGGGACAGCGACCTGGAGGGCCGCGCGGCGGGCGGCGAGGGCACGCACCGCAGCGGGGGCATCGACGGCGGCCCGGCCCGCACGACGCCCCTGCCCGGCGCGAAGAAGTAATACGGACTCCGGTTGGTAACTGCTCAGCAGGGCAAGCTCAGGGGTTGAAGTTAGGCATGAGCACGTCACCCGTGAACACGCTGACCAAGCCCTCCCAGACGCTGAGACCTTGCTTCTGCAACGTGGAAATGTAACTCCTGATCCGAGCGAAATTGCACCCACCCTCCTCGGACCGGAATCCTCCAGATACCTTGCGTTTCACGCACCATGCCCGCACGTCCCGCTCCGCCTGATTGTTATCAAACGGCACTCGGCAGTCATGTAGGAACAGCAGCACCGCTGCGCGGTGCTGCTGGCACCGCAACGCCAGATTCCGCCCATGTGACTGCTTCGTCGGACCGCGTCGCCCTGGAACGGGCGGCGCGGCTGGGTTGGCCAGCAAGCCCTCCTCAAGCAGTTCATCAAATCGCCGTTCAAACGCCGTGCGGGCCTCTGGGCTCAGCGTCCCGGCGTTCAGGTCGTGATACACCGTCCTCAGCGATTCCCGAAGTGCGCCAGCCCACACCTGCCCATGGTGTTCGGCCAATCCCCGCAGCTCCCGCAACAGATGAGCTCCGCACAGGGCATGCTGTGCCGGAAGTTTGAAGTACGAGCTCCAGGCGTCGTGGACCAGGATGCCGGTGTACTTCGGCAGGACCTTCATGTGCTCCAGTGCCGCGAGGCCGCGCCGGGCATGCTGGCCGTAGAACGTGAGCTGCGCGCAGCTCACGACATGCATCCAGTGCAGCTTCCCGTTCACCGGGCTGCCGGTCTCATCTGCATGCAGCACCGGTTGATGTGTCAGGGCTGTCCTGAGTCGCCCTTCAAAGTCCTGCAGTCGCTCCGCTGCCAGATTCAGGTTCAGCGCGATGGTGCCATCACTCGGGCGTGCTCCGCAGACCGCGTGCAGGATTTCACTGGTGCGTTCGAGGGGCACGAAGTGCGCCACGTTCAGATACACCGTCAAGGCGTGGACCCGTGGACCGTATTGCACCTGAGCCGTGACGTGCGTGGGGAAGGGTGCTCGCTGCCGGGAACGACATCCAGGGCAGATCTTGACGTCGGCGCGGTATTCGGTGACCTGAAGGTGGAGGTCGGGGAGGTCATGAACCTGTCGAGCGACCTGGGTGTCGACTGGAACGTCATCCCAGGCCTGCCCGCAGGTGCAGTGTCCCGTCACCGGGAGATCGACGATGACGTCGGGATGCGCGGACATCTTGAGGGTCTTGCCGGGGTGATCGGGTTGAGCGCCAGAAGACCGGCCGGTCTTCTGGCGCTCACTCTTGGGCTGCCAGGGCTTGTCCTGACTGGGAGGCTGACTGGATGTGGTGCTGTTTCGGGCCAGTTGAGCTTTGATGGTGCGAAGTTCAGTCAGCACCTCAGCGAGCTGGGCTTCGAGTTCACGGACGCGTGCCTCGAGTCGTTTGCAGTTTGGGCAGGGGACCTCGCTGATGGTCCACCTTACCCAATCGACTCCGGAAAATCACCCTGCTGAGCAGTTACTCCGGTTGAAAGGTTTGCAAAAACTTTCAACCCGAGCGGAGCGAGCAGGAGAGAAACGGGTTCCGGACGTGGAGCTGGCAATCCGGTGAAGTTCCGGATTGTCAGCGAAACAAACGGAATCCGTATAAGACACAGCAGACGAGGGGACCCCGGCCAGACGGTCAGGGTCCCCTCCTCTTGCTGCGTCGCTCAGCGGCTGTCGGTGCCGATACCCAGGTTGTCCACCACGGCCTGCTGCGCCTGCTTCTGCGAGTCCATGACCTCGACGGCCACCTGCTCGCCGCCCCCCAGGTCCATCACGAAGTGGTCGCCGTCCAGCCGCACGCGCGAGAGGATCTGCTCCTCGCCCTCGGGGCGGGTGGTGGCGCGCAGGTCCACGAAGCGGCGCATGGGCGTGCGGATCACCTTGGGCGCCAGGATCTCCTCCACCTGGAAGATCCCGCCGGAGTTGTTCATGGTGACGCTGATCAGCACCGGCTTGTCCCGCCCGCGCTCGATGACCACCTGATCCACCGCCAGCGCGCTGATCGAGTGGATGTCCACGCTGCCCAGACTGAACGCCTTGCGGCCCCGGCCCTTGGTGATGTCCGTGCCGTCCGCCACGGCGACGATGCCGCCCTCCATGGTCAGCGGCGCGGGGCTCAGGTCGTGGCAGTTGATGGCGCCCAGGATGAACGAGCGCACCTTCACGCGCTTGAACGGGTCGGGGTACAGCGGCGTCATGATCCGGTCGAGGATCGGCAGGGCCAGTGCCACGCCGTGCGCCTCGTGCCCCACGCGGTGAATCTGATTGCCGATGTCGTGCAGCATGGTGCCCAGGATGACGGTCAGGAACACGTCGTCCGCGTCCCCGACGCCACTCTCCATGATGTCGGTCCGCACCCCGCCCTCGAGCAGGAGTTCGGTGATCGCCATGCCCGCCGCGCCCGTGATGAACGCATGCACGCGCCCGTGGTCGTTGTAGCCCAGCTTGCGCATGGTGATGTAGTTCGCCATGTCCCAGTGCGCCAGGGCCTCCGGGTCGCCCCGCAGCGCGTCGTACGCGGCCAGCGCACGCGGGTAGTCGCGCAGGTCGCTGCGGATCGCCTGATTGGCCTCCTCGATCAGTTTCGAGCGGGGGGTGGTGAACTCGACCACGCGGGTCTTCGCGGCGGGTGCGGCGCTGTCCTCACGGCCCGCGACGTCGCTGACCTTGCCGCCCTCGACCTGCAGGCGGAACTTCTGCTCGCCGCCCCCCATGCCGTCCTCATTCACCCTGGAACTCCGCGCGGCGCTTGTTCAGGAAGGCGTCCACCCCCTCACGGAAATCCTTCGTGGCGACCGTCATCCCGAACAGGTCCGCCTCGACCTCCAGGCCCGCCTCCAGCGTGGTGTCCATGCCGCGGCGCACCGCCTCCTTGACGAGGGACAGCGCGATCGGGGCGTTCTTCAGCATCAGTTCGGCCACCTCGCGCGCCTTGGTCAGGGCGTCGTCCGCGACGTAGTTCACGAGGCCCATGCCCAGCGCCTCGTCGGCCTTCACCTGACGGGCCGTGAGCATCAGGTCCAGCGCGCGGCCCGCACCGACCAGCCGCGCCAGACGCTGCGTACCGCCGAAACCGGGAATCAGGCCCAGGGACACCTCCGGCAGGCCCAGGCGGGCGGTTGTCGCGGCCACGCGCACGTCGCACGCCAGCGCCAGTTCCAGCCCGCCGCCCAGCGCGAAGCCGTTCACGGCCGCGATCACCGGAATCGGCAGCGAGGAGATCTGGTGCATGACGTCCTGCCCGGCCAGCGACAGCTCGCGGCCGTCGTACACGCCCTCCAGATTCTCGAACTCGCTGATGTCGGCGCCCGCCACGAACGCCTTGTCCCCGGCGCCCGTGATGATCAGCGCGCCGACCTCGGCGTCCTCCACGATCAGGTTCACGGCCTGCGCGATCTCCGACAGGGTATCGGCACTCAGGGCGTTCAGCGCGCGGGGGCGGTTGATGGTCAGGACCGCGATGGGGCCATGCTGGTCAATCTGCACGTTGTTGAACTCGAATTCATCCAGTTGGGTCATGCGAGTATCCTGCCACAGCCCGCCCCGCGCACAAAGGGCGCACAACGGCGATCACGACACAAAAGGAGGACCGCCCGGCTGGACGGCCCTCCCCGGCACGGTCGCTCAGTCGCGCGCGGCCAGCGTCACGATGGCGTCCAGCGCCACGCGCACCATGCGGTCCACCCCGGCGGCCAGCACGTCGTCCGGCACCAGCTGCGGATCGCCGATGTCGTTGCTGCACGCCGTCAGACACGCCGCGCGCAGGCCCCGCTGCGCCGCGACCAGGAAGATCGCGCTGGCCTCCATCTCGAAACCCAGCACGCCCCGGCCCGCCCACAGCCGCGCATGCTCGGGCGTGCTGGCGTAGAAGGCGTCCTCGGTCATGACCAGCCCCACGTGGTGCGGGGCGCCGCTGGCGCGGGCCGCCTGCACGCTGGCCTCCACGACCTCGAAGCTCGCGGCGGGCGCGTACGGCGCGCCGCCCAGCATCTGCCGGGTGGTCCCGTCGTTCGGCACGGCCGCCGTGGCGATCACCAGATCACCCGGCGCCACGCTGGGGGTCGCGCCGCCCAGCGTGCCCACGCGGATCAGCGTCCGCGCGCCCAGTCGCGCGAGTTCCTCCGCGACGATCGCCGCGCTCGGGCAGCCCATCCCGGTCGTCTGCACGCTGACCGGCACGCCCTGATACGTGCCCGTGAAGCCCAGCAGCTGCCGGTGACTGGTGTACTCGCGGGCGCCCTCCAGGTACGTCTCGGCAATGTGACGCGCGCGGTTGGGATCACCGGGCAGCAGGACATACGGGGCGACGTCGCCGGGCTGGGCTCGAACGTGAATCTGGCTCATGCGCCGGAGTATAGGTGGCGCGCCGGGTGCCGCCTACTGCCCGCAGGCCCCGCCGGACCATGAGCGAAAGCTCATGAACGCCGGGCATGACGGCCCCGACAGTTTTCTCACGAGGCAGGCCCCTGAGCCCGCTCTGCACACACTCCGCGCTCCTCATACGAAAGGGCCAATCTGTCACGCGACGCTCACGATCAAGAGGAATGTCAGATTCGACTCATAAAACCCCTCCACGTCGACGCAATCGCCGGGCGGTGTTCACAAAGACCTCACTCCCCCTGCCTACCGTGAAGCCCAGAGGAACGCGTCACATTGTGCTGTCGTTTCCGATTCAGACCGAAGGAGAACTCAACATGCGCAAATCACTGATCATCGCGTCCACCCTGGCCCTCAGCCTCGGCGCAGCCAGCGCCCAGACCACCACCACGACCGCCGCCCCCGCCCAGGTCACCCTGAGCGACGTTCCCGCCGGTCACTGGGCCAAAGACGCCGTGGACAAGATCGTCCAGTGCGGCCTGATCCAGGGCTTCCCCGACGGCACCTTCCGCGGCAACGAGAACCTCACCCGCTACCAGGCCGCCCTGATCTTCTACCGCGCCCTGCAGACCGGCAGCCTGAGCAACTGCGGCTTCAGCGCCGGTGACATGACCACCATTGCCAACGGCATGCAGGAAGTCAGCACCGAACTGGCCGCCATCGCCAGCCGCGTCACCGACCTCGAGAAACTCACCGCCGACCAGCAGGCCCGCATCGACGCCCTCGAGGCGAAGATCAACGGCATGGACAGCGGCGCCGCCAGCACCGACGTCGCCGCGCTGAACGCCCGCATCGACGCGCTGGAAGCCGCCATCCGCAACATCCCCGCCGGTCCCCAGGGTCCCGCGGGCCCCACCGGCCCCCAGGGCCCCGCAGGCCCCACCGGCCCCCAGGGCCCCGCAGGCGCCAGCACCAGCACCACGGGCACCGTCACCACCCCCGCCCCCAGCACCGGCACCACCGTCGTCATCGGTGAACCCACCCCCACCGCCACGGCCCCCACTCGCGATATCTACGCTGGCGTCGGCGTGGGCGCCAAGATGGCCGGCAGCGGCTCCGAGTGCAAGGACCTGGGCAACAAGACCAGCAACGTGAACTACTGCCTGAACGGCAGCGCCATGGTCGGTAAGAACAACGTGCTCGGCCCGGTCGGCGCACGAATCGGTGTGGACTACCAGGCTGGCTGGAACGCTGTGAGCGTGGACGCCAACGCCACCTACTCACTGAACACCGGCAGCCGTATCACGCCGTACGTTGGCGCGGGCCTGGGTCTGACCAGCGGCCAGCAGCGTGGCAACACTGCCCAGAACACCAGCGACGTGTACGTGAACGCCATCGCTGGCGTGGACTTCAACGTGACCGACAGCATCGCCGTCTTCGCCGAGTACAACGGACGCTACTACACCAGCAACAAGGGGTACGCGACCGGACTTGACAGCAGCGCCAGCAATGGCCTGAGCAACGGCATCAAGACCGGCGTGAAGTTCTACTTCTAAGCCCCACACCCCACCAGGGTTGCGACCCCCGGCCACTCGGCCGGGGGTTGTCTCATGGCGGGCGTGGCACGGTGTCCCTCACCCGTGCGGGCTACACTGCGCGGTGATGCGGCTCGTTTCGTTCATTCAGGTGCTGCTGCTGCTGGGCATCGCCGCTTACCTCGCGCTGGTCACGCTGGAGAATCCGGGCGTGGTCCGCCTGCCCCTGCCCACCGGGAGTGGCGAACTGACCGTGCCGGTCGGGGCGGGCGTGGCGATCTTCCTGGCGCTGGGGGTGCTGTTCGCGACGCTGCTGCTGCTGCCGGGCCTGTGGCGGGAACGCGTACGCCGTGGGCGCGAGGCCAGGCTGCGACGTCAGGCCGAGGACCGCCTGACCGCGACCCTCCAGGCGCGCCTCGGGTCGGTGGTGTCCACCGAGGTCATCGCCGACAGTGAGGTGACCCCATGACCGGTGACCCCGTGACCGCGCCCCGCTGGGTGCTCGCGCCGCCCGCCAGCCGCGAGGAGCTGCTGCGCGTCATGCGGGAGTGGCGGGTGTCGCCCCCACTGGCGCAGGTCCTCACCGGGCGGCACCTCACCCCCGCACTGCTGGACCCACCGCTGACTCTGACGCCGAACCCGGCGCTGCGCGAGGCTGCCCGGCGCATCGTGACCGCGATCAGAGCGAAGCAGCGCGTCCGCATTCACGGGGACTACGACGCGGACGGCGTGAGCGCCACCGCCACCCTGGTCCTGGGCCTGCGCGACCTGGGCGCAGACGTGCACGGCTTCATCCCGCACCGCCTGAACGAGGGCTACGGCGTCCACCCGGACAAGGTCGAGGAGCACGCCGCCGCCTGCGACCTGCTCGTGACCGTGGACTGCGGCGTGACGAACATCGAGGAGGTCGCCGCCCTGATCGCGCGGGGCGTGCAGGTCATCGTGACCGACCACCACGCGCCCGGCGACGACTTCCCCGACGCGCTGGTCGTCCACCCGCGCCTGACCGACGGTTACGACCATGACCTGCACAACCTGACCGGGGCGGGCGTCGCATACCACCTCCTCTGGGCCGTTCATGAGGAACTCGGGCTGCCGGAACCACGCGCCCTGACGGCGCTGGCCACCCTGGGCACCGTCGCGGACGTCGCGCCTCTCATCGGGGAGAACCGCGCGCTGGTCCGCGCCGGACTGGACGCCCTGCGGGACACGACCCTGCCGGGCCTGCGCGCCCTGCTCGACTCGGGCCGCGTCAAGCGCCCCACCGCGCGGGACGTGGCCTTCATCCTCGCGCCGCGCATCAACGCCGCCGGACGCCTCGGCGAGGCCGACGTCGCGCTGGACCTGCTGACGACCCCCAGCGCGCACGACGCCAGCCGCCTCGCGGAATACCTGGAGATCCGTAACCAGGAACGCCGCAAACTCCAGGACGACATGTTCCAGCACGCCCTGACCCTCGCCGACCCGGGCGAGCCCGCGCTGGTCGTCACGCACCCCGACTGGCACGCGGGCGTCATGGGCATCGTCGCCAGCAAACTCGTCGACGCGTACCACAAACCCGTGTTCATCGTCGCGCAGGGCAAGGGCTCGGTGCGGTCCACGCCCGGCATCAGCGCGGTCGAGGGCCTGCGTTACAGCCACGACCTCCTGAAACGCTACGGCGGGCACCCCGGCGCCGCCGGATTCGCCATCGACCCCACCAACATGAACGCCTTCCGCGACCGCATCCACGCGTACGCCCGGCAGTTCCCCACCCCCGCCCCGCGGGTGCGGCTGGACGCGCCGCTGCCCGCGCTGGCCGCCAGCCTCGACCTGCTTCAGGAAACACACACCTTCGAACCCTTCGGCGAGGGACACGCCCTGCCACTGTGGCACCTGCGCGAAGCCCTCACCGAGACCCGACTGGTCGGCAAGAAAGGCAACAGCCTCCAGTTCAAGGTCGCGGGCCTGCGCGGCATCAAATTCGACGAGACCGACGACGCCCCCGGAGAACGCGACCTGGGCGCGCACCTCGTCAGCAGCGAATGGCGCGGCCAGACCCGCCTGGAATTCCACGGACAGGCCCTGCGTCCCCCCGCCCCCATCGACCTCGACGCCCCCACCCCCGGGCGGCCCACCCCGCGCCTGAACCCCAAAGCCGCCATGGAACACCTGCGCGCCGGAGCCAGCGCCTACGCCGAGGGGCCCGTCGCCGCGTACCTGCGCGACAATGTCCCCGGCCTCACCCTCGTCACCCCCGCCGACGCGCACCCCGGCGGGGAACTCATCCTGTACGCCCTCCCGCCCGAGGACACCCTGCGCGGCTGGCTGCACGCCACCCAGGCCCGCCCCACCGCCAGTCTCGCCTTCGCGTTCGGCCCCAAGACCCTCGCGGAACTCGAAGGCAGCCTCAGCCGCCACCACCTCAGCGCCCCGCCCGCCAACCCCCTGCTGAACCCCGGCACCCTGGAAGCCGCCGCCGACGCCTACCGCCGCTGGCAGTGGGCGCACCACTGGCGCACCCTCAGCGACGACGGCTGGACCGCCAGCGTCCACGCCATGCTCGGCGAACCCGTACAGGAACGGGAAGCAGTCAGTGCCGACTGAGCAGGGTCAAAGGGTCTGAAGGTCTGAGGGTCCAAGGCTTCGACGCTTGGACCCTCAGACCTTTTGACTTTCAGCCCTTCACGTTCCCGTGACGCGGCGGGCGAGGGTCCAGCCGCTGAGGAGTGCGGTTTCCACGCGGGGGCCGTGCTCGTCGGGGGTGAACCAGTCGCCGCACCAGCCGAGGCGTAGTTCGGGGTCCCAGTGGCAGGGGCCGGGCGCGGGGCGGTTGGGGATGGCGTAACGCCAGCGGTGCGCGAAGGCGTGCAGGGCGGGGGGGAGGTCGCCCGTGATCTCGGCGGCGGCGCGCAGCAGGTCGGGCAGGACCTCTTCGGGGGTGCGCTCCAGGTTCGCGCGGCTCCAGTCGGGCGTGGCGTGCAGCGTCAGCGCGGGCGGGTGCCCAGCGGGGCGTTTGGTGTGCTCGCGCGCCAGCCATTCCAGGACGGGGTGGTCGGTGCGCAGGGCGGGCCAGCTGACGTCCAGATCGCGTTCCAGCACGACGCCTGCCGCCCAGCACGGCGCGTACTCGACGGCGGCGACCCGTTCGGCGGTGCCCTCGGAGTCGCTGCCGCGCAGGTCGAGGTCTGCCAGCAGCGGGGCCAGTTGCGGCGCGGGCAGGTTCAGGAGGAGCGTCCCGGCCTCCCAGGTGGCACCGTCGCGGGTGTGGACGCGCCAGCCGCCGGGGCGGCGTTCCAGGCTGGTGACGGTCACGCCGGTGGTGACCTCCAGCCCGCGTGCGAGGGTGCGGCCCAGGGTGCTGAGGCCCTGCGGGGGCGCGTAGCGGGGGTGCCCGTCGCCGCCTCCGCTGATCTGTCCGGCCTGCCAGCGGGAGACGCCGCGCGTCCACTCGGCGTTCCAGCCTTCCCGGATGCCCGCCTCGGCCAGCGCGCGGGTGCGGTCGTGGCGGGCAGTGAAGAACCGCGCCCCGTGATCCAGTCGCGCCTCGCGCCCGTCGGGGAGGGTCACGCGGCGGGTGGCGGCGCGGCCCGACACGCCCCGCGCCTTGTCCAGCAGCGTGACCTGCTGCCCCGCCGCCCCCAGGTCACGCGCCGCGGCCAGCCCACCCAGGCCCGCACCCACCATCAGCACGCCTTGCATGCGTTACAGCAGCGCCCGGTGATCGGCGAGCAGGCAGCGGTCCTGCACGACGTCGATGCCATGGGCCGCGAGTTCGCGGGCGGTCGCGTCGTCACGAATGCCGAGCTGCAACCACACCACCTTCGGCGGGGTCGGCATGGCCAGGATGTCCGGCAGGTGCCCGCGCACCTTGTCGCTGCGGCGGAACACGTCCACGATGTCCACCGGGGTCGTGATCTCCGCCAGGGTCGCCACCGCCCGGTGCCCGAAGAAGCTCTCGCCGCGCGCCGCCAGCGCCGGGTTCACCGGGATGATCGTGTACCCCTGGCGGTGCATGTACTCCGGCACGTAGTACGCGGGTTTCATCGCGTCATGATGGAAGCCCACCACGGCAATCACTCGGTGCTCGGTGAGGATCTGCCGCACCTGCGCCGTCTGGGTGACCAGGGTCACGCGCCCAGCTCCCGGCCCAGGTCCTGGTAAGCGGCGCGCGCGGCGTCCAGCGTGGCGTTCAGTTCCGCGTCGCCGTGAACGCCACTGACGAAGATGCTCTCGAACTGGCTGGGCGCCCAGTACACGCCCCGGCCCAGCATGCCCTGGAACCAGCGGGCGAAGGCCTTCGTGTCACTCGCGGCGGCGTCCGTGTACGTGCGCACGCTGCCGTCCGGCGCGTTCAGGTGGAAGGCGGTCAGCATGCTGCCGATGTGGTTGATGCTGATCGGCACGCCCGCCGCCGACGCCGCGTCGCGCAGGCCGTCCGCCAGTGCCGTCGTGTACGCCCCGAGTCGCGCGTACAGGTCCGGGTCGGCCTCCAGCGCACTCAGGGTCGCGAGGCCCGCCGCCATCGCCAGTGGGTTTCCGCTGAGCGTCCCGGCCTGATACACCGGGCCCTGCGGGGACACGAAGTCCATCACTGAAGCGCGGCCCCCGTACGCGCCCACCGGCAGGCCACCGCCGATGATCTTGCCCCAGCAGATCAGGTCCGGACGCAGACCCAGCAGGCCCGTCGCGCCGCCCAGCGACAGGCGGAAGCCGGTCATGACCTCGTCCGCGATCAGCAGCGCCCCGTGGGTCTTCACGCGGTGCAGCGCCGCCAGGAACTCCGGCGTGGGAATGAGCACCCCGGCGTTCCCCACCACCGGCTCGAAGATCACCGCCGCGACCTCCGACCCGCGCGCGGCCATCAGGGCGTCCAGCGCCGCCGGATCGTTGTACTCGCTGACCAGCGTCAGGCCCGCGTACTCCTCGGGCACACCCGCGCTGCTCGGGGCGGCCGCGCCCAGCGCCCCGTCCGCGTTCGTCATCAGGCCACTCCCGGCCTCCACGAGCAGGCCGTCCGCGTGCCCGTGGTAGTTCCCGCGGAATTTCACGATGAACTTCCGGCCCGTCACGCCACGCGCCAGCCGCAGCGCACTCATGGTGGCCTCGGTGCCGCTGCTCACGAAGCGCACGCGGTCCACGCCCGTCAGGCGCGTCACGAGTTCTGCCAGCAGCACCTCCCGCTCGCCGGGCGCGCCGAAACTCGTGCCGTACTGCAGGGCGTCCGCGATCGCCCCCCGCACCGCCGGGTGGTTGTGCCCCAGGATCATCGGCCCCCACGACCCGATGTAATCCAGCAGGCGCGTGCCGTCCGCGTCGGTCAGGTACGCGCCGTCCGCGCGGGCGATGAAGCGCGGCGTGCCGCCCACGCTGCGGAAGGCCCGCACCGGACTGTTCACCCCGCCCGGCGTGACGGCCCGCGCGCGCGCGAACAGCGCCTCCGAATGCGCCGTGGGCGCGGGCGTAGGAACAGCTTGCAACTCGGTGGTCATGCCCCCCACCTTACCGGAGGCCCGTGAGGGCCGTGGGCAACCCAGCGCACACTGACCTCAGCAGGGCGCGGGAGGTCTGCACCGCGCGCCGGGCCGGACAGGAGGGGCGCGCTACGCTGGCGGGATGAGTGAGTCGTCCCCCAACCTGACCATCCGGGCGATGGGCGTGCGGGCCCGCGCCGCCGCGCGCGTGCTGCGGTCGCTGCCCACCGCGCGCAAGGTGGCCGCGCTGCACGCGATCGCCGCCGGACTGCGCGCCAACGCTGACGGCATCCTGGCCGCGAACGCGCAGGACGTGCAGGCCGCGCTGGAGGCCGGGCTGCCCGAGCCGATGGTGGCCCGCCTGCGCCTGGACGCCCGCATGCTGGACGGCATCGCGGCGGACGTGGAGGCCGTGTCGCGCCTGCCCGACCCGGTGGGGGAGACCACCCCCGCGCGGGAGCAGCCGAGCGGCATCCGCGTGAGCACCCGGCGCGTCCCGCTGGGCGTGCTGGGTGTCATCTACGAGAGCCGCCCGAACGTGACCGTGGACGTCGCCGCGCTGGCCCTGATGAGCGGGAACGCCGTGATCCTGCGCGGCGGCAAGGAGACCGTGCGCAGCAACGCCGCGCTGGAAGCCGTCATCCACGCCGCGCTGCGCGAACAGAACCTCCCGGCGCACGGGGTGCAGGTCATCCGCGACCCGGCCCGCGAGCGCATGCTCGACCTCCTGAAACTGGACGATCTGGTCGACGCGATCATCCCGCGCGGCGGGGCCGGCCTGCACCGCTACTGCGTGGAGAACGCCACCGTGCCCGTCATCGTGGGCGGCATCGGCGTGGTCCACGTGTACCTCGACCCCAGCTTCACCCGCGACCCCGCCGACCGCGCGCGTGCCCTGGAGATCGTCCGGAACGCGAAGGTGCAGAAACCCAGCGCCTGCAACGCCCTCGACACCCTCCTGATTCACGAGCACGCGCTGGACGCCCTGCCGGACATCGCCCGCGACCTCCAGGCGCACGGCGTGACCCTGCGCACCGACCCGGCCGCCCACGCCGCCCTGAGTGCCGCCGGGATCACCACCGATCCCGCCACGGACGCCGACTACGGCACGGAATTCCTGGCCCTGACCGCCAGCGTGAAGACCGTCCCCTCCTTCGAGGACGCACTGGACTTCATCGCCGCGCGCGGGAACCACACCGACGTGATCCTCACCCGCGACGACGCGCAGGCGGGGCGGTTCATCGAGGACGTCGACTCGGCGGCCGTCGTCGTGAACGCCAGCCCCCGCTTCAACGACGGCGGACAGCTCGGCCTGGGCGCCGAGGTCGCCATCAGCACCCAGAAACTCCACGCCCGCGGCCCCATGGGCCTGCGCGAACTGACCACCACCAAATGGGTCGTGGAAGGCAACGGCGAAGTAAGGATGTAGATGGTCAAAAGTTGATGGTTGATAGAAGGGAGCCGACCCTCTATCAACCATCAACTTTTGACTATCAACCTGCTACACCCCGAGCGGGACGTCCACGCCGAGTTCGGCCAGGACGGTGCGGATGGCCTGCGCGTCGATGCCGGTGCGGGCGTGGACGCTCTCGACGGTGGCGTGCTCCTGGAATTCGTCGGGGATGCCCAGGACGCGCACGGGGGTCTTGATCCCCTCGGCGTTCAGGAATTCCAGCACGGCGCTGCCGAAGCCGCCGACGACGGTATTGTCCTCGACGGTGATGATCGCGCGGGCGCTGCGGGCCACGTCGCGCAGCATCGCTTCATCCAGGGGTTTCACGAAGCGGGCGTTCACGACGCCCACGCCGTCCAGTCCGGCGGCGGCCTTCTGCGCGTACTCCAGGCCCTTGCCGCCCGCCAGGATGACCACGTCCGCACCGTCCTTGACGCGCTCCCACGTGCCCCACTCCAGAGTGGGCCAGGTGCCCTCGGGAACGGGCGTGGTGTTGCCGCGCGGGTAGCGGACCGCGAAGGGACCGTCGTGCGTCTGCGCGTACTTCAGCATGCCGCGCAGTTCCGCCGCGTCCCTCGGCAGGCCGATGCGCACGCCGGGAATGGAGCGCAGGAAGCTCAGGTCGAACACGCCGTTGTGCGTCGCGCCGTCCGCGCCGACGATCCCGGCGCGGTCGATGGCGAACGTGACGTTCAGGTGCTCGATGGCCACGTCGTGCAGCACCTGATCGTACGCGCGCTGCAGGAACGACGAGTAGATCGCCACGACGGGGCGCAGGCCCTGCAGGGCCATCCCGGCGGCGGCGGTCACCGCGACCTCCTCGGCGATGCCCACGTCCAGGTAGCGGTTCGGGTGCGCCTTTGAGTACCCGACCAGCCCGCTGCCCTCGCGCATGGCGGGCGTGATCACGAACGTGCGCGGATCCTGCGCGGCCAGTTCGGTCATGGCGTCCCCGAAGGCGTTGCTCCACGAGTACGCCTTGCTGGCGCTGAACGCCCCGGTGCTCGGGTCGAACTTGCCCGGCCCGTGCCAGTAGATGGGGTCGGCTTCCGCGTAGCTGAGGCCCTTGCCCTTCTTCGTGACGACGTGCAGGATGGTCGGCCCGTCCAGGTCCACGAGGCGTTCCATCAGCCACACGAGTTCCTGCACGTTGTGGCCGTCCACCGGGCCGACATAGCGCACGCCCATCGCCGCGAAGGGATTCACGCTGGCCGGGTCGAAGAAGTGCCGCGTGGAGCTCTTGGCGCGGCTCATGAAGCTCGCCAGGGGCTTGCTGACGGCCTCCATGGCCTTCTTGCCCGCGCCCTCGCCCTCCTGGAACCACTTCTGCACCTGCAGGCCGCGCATGAACTTGTTCATCGCGCCGACGTTCTCGCTGATGCTCATCTCGTTGTCGTTCAGGACGAGCAGCATCCGGCGGTTCATGTCGCCGATGGTGTTCAGCGCCGCCAGCGCCATGCCGCCCGTCAGGCTGCCGTCCCCGATCACGGCGGCGACCTTGTAGTCCTGGCCCAGCGCGTCGCGGGCCATCGCCATGCCCAGCGCGTTCGCCAGACTGGTGCTGGCGTGCCCGACCGTGATCGCGTCGTGCGGGGACTCGCTGACCTTCGTGAAGCCCGACAGGCCCCCCTCCTTCTTCACGGTCGCCATCTGGTCGCGCCGCCCGGTGAGGATCTTGTGCGCGTACGCCTGATGCCCCACGTCGAACAGGATCCGGTCGCGCGGCGAGTTCAGGACGTAGTGCAGCGCCACGATCAGGTCGGTCGCGCCCAGCGAAGATGCGAGGTGCAACCCCCCGACCGAGCACACCCGCGTGATCTCGTCCCGCAGTTCCTGCGCCAGCGCGGGCAGCTGCTCACGGGAGAGTTTCTTGAGGTCGTCGGGCGTGTTCACGCGGTCCAGCAGCGGCGTGCCGGACGTCTGTCTGATGTCGGTCATGGTTGTCCTCCTGAACGCGGGGCGAAGTTCCGCTCGGTCAGCAGCAGCCCCTCGGGCGTGCGCACCTCGCCCACGAACGGCGCGAACCACAGCTGCTGGGTGGCCGGGAACAGCCCGCCCACCGTGTCGCTGATCTGCCGCGTCACCACCCACACGTCGAAACGCCCGCCCGGCGTACTCACCGTGCGGCGTTCCTGCACCAGGTAAGAGTACGACAGCGTGCCGCTGCCCTTCACGGCCCCGTCGTCCGCGACGAGCGACACCTGACTCTGCCCCTGCCACGTCAGGCCCGCCCGCCACGCGTCCGGCGCGGGGTACTCCAGCCACGCCGGTTGCAGCCGCACCGTCACGCCCGGTTTGCGGATGCCGAGCAGTTTCACGCCCTGCGCGTCGGTCACGCGGTACCACGTCTGGTCCGCGCCGCGCCCGGTCATGCGCGTGGCACTCACCGCCTCACCACCGAACAGCGTCGGGCCGAGGTTCTGCACCACGTACGGCGCGCCGCCCGCCACCTCGCCCTCCGGAAGGTACGCCCACGCCAGCCCCGTCTCCTGCGGGTAGAACGACGCGCGCGTCAGCGGCGTGCTGCTCTGCACCGTGCCGGGAGCAGCCGCCTGCGGCACACACGACGCCAGCGCGGCGCACAGCGCACCGGCCAGGACGGCAGCAAGCGGGAAACGGGGGGCGGGCATGGCACCAAGCTTAGAACGCCTCATCGCCCTCATTCTGTCAGCAAACATGAAGTTCCCCTGACGAACGTCCCCCCAAAGAGGGAGGAGCACCCGCAGCCACGCCGCCGGGTGCCCCTCTGAACACCGCTGTCAGCTGCCGCCAGTGCCGCCGCCTTCGCCCTGCACCTTGGCCTTCAGGGCCGCCATGGCGTCGTCGAGCGCCTGGGTGCGCCCCAGGTCCTTGAGCTGCGCGTCGAAGTCGTTCTCCTTGCGCAGGTCCTGCATGGCGCGGTTGCGGTCTTCCATGCCGGAGACCTTCTGTTCCATCTCCTCGAAGGCGTCCATCGCGCCGCCCGCCTTGTCGAAGCCCGACACGCGGTCCAGAGTCGCCCCGGCCTGCGCGGTCTTCTGCCGGGCGGCCAGCAGGCTCTTCTTGCTTTCCATCTCGTCGATCTTCGCTTCCAGCGCCCGCAGCTGGGTCTTCAGCTGCTCGACGGTACTGGACTGCACCTGCAGCTGCTCCTCGAAGCCTGCCGCGAGATCCTTGGCGTTCTGCGAGCGGCGCAGCGCCTCGCGCGCCAGCTCCTCGCTGCCGCCGCGCAGGGCCTCCTCGGCCTTCTTCTCGTACTCGGCGGCCATGCGGCGGTTGCTGCTGGCCTCGCGTTCCAGCTTGGCGTTCTGGCTCATCGCGTCGGCGACTTCACTGCGGGCCTCGGCGTACGCGGCGCGCATGTCGCGCAGGGCCTGCTCGATGATCTTGCCGGGGTCCTCGGCCTTGCTGATCAGGTCGTTCACGTTCGCGCGCAGCAGGCGCGACAGGCGGTCAAGGATGCTCATGGTGGTTCCTCCTGGGGAAAGTGGGGCTTGAGCCGAAGCTTACCCCCCACCAGGACGCGCGGGCACCCCGCAGGGTTCCAGCCCTAAGAACACGTGAAGGTCAGGACCACGGCGCGAAAGGGGGGAGACCCGCTGGCCTCCCCCCTTTCGCGCCGCGGTCCCTCAGAACACGATGGGTTTCAGGCCCACGCTGTCCGACCCGCACGCGACCGTCAGCACGCCGCCGTTCGGGGTGGTCGTGCAGCCCAGCGCGCGCAGGCCCGCCAGCGGGAAGATCAGGTTCTTGCCGTCCGTGGCGGGCGCCAGGGGCAGTTCCACCGCGCCCGCGTCGGTCTGCGCGGCGCGCGCGCCCACCGTGACCGTCAGGGTGCCCTGGTCGGCGTTCGACAGGCGGTACTTCCCGCCGCCCAGCGCCGTGACCTTCACGACGCCCACCAGATCGCTGCCCAGCACGTACGGCTGACCCTTGACCACCCCGGCGGGCACGGCGACCCTGGCAGGTGCGGCGGCCTTCGCGGTGGGCGCGGCGTCCACGACGACCAGCGTTTCCTTGTCGTTCAGGGCGCTGAGCATCACGAAGTTCGCCGGGGTGTCCTTCACCAGCAGCACGCTGGCCTTCCCGGTGGTCTTCCAGTCCCCGGCACGCGCGGCCAGTCTGCCCTTCACTAGGGGGCGCAGGGTCGCGGCGGGCGTCTGCACGTACAGGCACACCGCGTTCCCGCTGAGCTTCAGGCTGGCCGGGCAGTCCAGCAGGCGGCCCTTGACGACCGCACCCACCTCGACCGCCAGGGCGCTGACCGCCCGGTTCGTGGTGGCGGAGGCCGCCGGGGCCTTGGCGGGCGCCGCCGGAGCGGACTGGGCCGGAGTGGACTGGGCCGGGGGGGTCTGTGTGGGGGCGGTCTGGGCCAGGGACGCCGGGCCGAGCAGGGCGAGACCCAGGGTGACAGGCAGGGAAAGACGCATACCGGGCATGCTAGAGCGCCCGCATGAGAAACCCGGCCGCCCCATGAAGGCGGCGCCTCATGAGGTCCGCAGCAGCGCCACGAGCGCGCGGACCTCCGCGGACAGCAGCGCGGCGGGCGCCGTGACCAGCGTGTGCGCGACCGTCACCGCCGGGGCCTCCAGGCCCACGCTGGCGACCGCGCCCAGCTGCACGTCCCGCGCGACGAACCCCGCGGGCATGATCGCCACGCCGTCCCCGGCCCGCACGCCCGCCAGGACCCCCCACAGGCTTCCCAGTTCCAGGCCCTGCGCCGCTGAAAGACCCACGCCGTCCAGCAGCCGCTCGGCCTGACGGCGCACGCCGCTGCCCCGCGCGGACCACAGCAGCGTCTCGCCGCGCAGCGCGTGCGGCGCCACGTACCCCAGGCCCGCCAGCGGATGGCCCGGCGGCGTGACCAGCCGCAACTGGTCCTCGCCGACGCGGTGCAGGTCCAGGTCCTCTGCGGCCCGCTGCGGCGACGTGACGATCAGCGCCGCGCCCAGCCGTCCGGCGCGGACCTCCTCGATCAGCGTCCCGGCGGGTCGCGCCACGACCCGCAGGTGCAGCCCCGCCGTGCGGGCCCGGCGGACCAGGGCGCTTGAGCGCTCGCTCAGCGCGAACGACAGACCCACCCGCAGGGCCGCCGCCGGGCGCTGCCGGGCGCCGCTGATCTGCCCGGCGACCTCCGCGAGGTTCCGCGCGATCGCCTGCGCGTGCGGGAGGAGCCGTTCCCCGGCCTCGGTCAGGGCCACGCCGCGACCCTGGCGGGTGTACAGCGGCTGCCCGAACTGGTCCTGCAGGGCGCGCAGCTGCCCGCTCACGGCAGGCTGGCTGAGGTTCAGGGCCTGCCCGGCGCGGCTGACACTGCCCAGTTCCGCGACGACACTGAACGTGACGAGATGCTCCGGGTTGATCCTCACGCCCGCATGGTATCCGCCCGGCCGATGGGAGCGGGTCGGGGAGGCCGGGGCATCACCTCCCTCGATAACGCCGGGCACGGTGACCGGAGGCTGCGGTGCGCTACCCTGCCCGCGTGACCCGCTCCGGCCTGCAAGACACCATCGCCGCCATCGCCACCGCTCCCGGCAGCGCGGGCGTAGGGATCGTGCGCGTCAGCGGCCCCCACGCCCTGACCGTCGCCGACCGGGTGTTCCGGGGCAGGCGCGCCCCCTCGCGCACGCCCGGCGGCCGCTTCCTGTTCGGGCACCTGCAAGGCGCCAGCGGCGAGGTGCTCGACGAGGGCCTGTGCCTGATCTTCAAGGGACCGCGCAGCTACACCGGCGAGGACGTCGCCGAACTCCAGACGCACGGCAGCCCCGCCGTCCTGGCCCGCGTCCTCCAGGCCACGCTGGACTGCGGCGCGCGCCCCGCCCGACCCGGCGAGTTCACGCTGCGCGCGTACCTGAGCGGCCGCCTGGACCTCGCGCAGGCCGAGGCGGTCCTGAACCTCATCGAGGCGCAGACCGACACCGCCCGGCGGCAGGCGACCCTGGGCCTCAGCGGCGCGCTGGGCGACCGCGTGGACGGCGTCGCGCGCGGCGTGACCCGCACCCTGGCCGCCATCCAGGCCCTGCTCGACTACCCCGAGGAGGGCGTGCCCGACGAGGACCGCACCCTCCCCCTGGCGCAGGCCGAGTCGGACCTGCGTGACCTGCTGGCGTCCGCGCGGGCCGGGCAGTTCGCCACGCGAGGCGCGCGGCTGGCGCTGATCGGGCGGCCCAACGCGGGCAAGAGCAGCCTCCTGAACGCCCTGCTGGGCTATGAGCGCAGCATCGTCACGCCCATCGCCGGGACCACCCGCGACTACCTGGAGGCCGCCGTCGAACTCGCCGGGGTGCCCGTCACGCTGGTGGACACGGCGGGCATCCGCGAGACCGGGGACGCCATCGAGGCCGCCGGGGTCCGGCAGGCCCTGAGTCTCGCGGGCGCCGCCGATCTGGTCCTGGCGCTGGAGGACGGCAGCACCCCCCGCGAGGCCCTGCCCGCCGACCTGAGCGGCGCCCGCGTCATCCACGTCCGGACGAAAGCCGACCTGCCGGGCGCGTGGACCGACCCGACCGCGCTGGACGTCAGCGCCGTGACCGGGTCCGGCCTCCCCGCGCTGCGGGACGCGATCCAGGCGGCGCTGCTGGGCGACACCGCACGCGGCGAGGCGTGGCTGACCACCGAACGGCAAGCCGACGCCGCCCGACGCGCCCTGGCGCACATCCAGGCGGCGCAGACCCTCCCGGACGACCTGGCCGGGTACGAACTGGAAGAAGCCCTGCGCGCCCTGGCCGAACTGACCGGCCGGGACGTGCAGGAGGACGTCGTGGACGCCGTGTTCCGCAACTTCTGCGTCGGGAAGTAAATGAACGGGCTCACGGAGGTCCGCTTGACCGGATACTCCCGTCTTGATCCGTGTGGGATCAGGTGTGAGGGGCGGTCTGTCGCGCCAGCCACTCCGGGTCCGGTGCCACGAATTCCAGCAGTTCGACTGTGACGCCGTCGGGCGCCTGAAACTGCACTCGTTTCTGCCCCCACGGTTCGGTGGTGACCGGCAGGACGAAGCTCAGCCCGGCCCGTTCCAGACGACGGGCTTCGGCTTCTACCTCCGGGACGATCAGGGCCAGCATGATCCCGGAGGTCTGCTGTCGACTGAGGAGCGGTCCGGCCGCCGGGTGCCCCTGGCGTAGCAGGTCGAGGTGCAGGCCTGGCAGGTCCGGATGTTGCAGGCTGACGAACCAGTCCAGTTCGGCGGTGGGGGTGAACCCGAAGTGACGGCGGTAGAAGCGGGCGCTGCCGACCGGGTCGGCGCTGAGGACAGTGATGCTCAGGGCGGTCAGTGACATATACACCTCCTGTGAATAACAGTTATACCGGTACAAGTGTAGCATATGGATTATGCGACAGAATCCTGCCCGCCGCACGGCCCTGTTGGACGCCGCCATCACCCTCCTGGCCGAGCGGGGCTCAGCCGCGCTGAGCTACCGCAACCTGGACGAGGCGGCTGCCCTGCCCGTCGGCACCGCCGCGAACTACTTCCGTACGCGGGCGGACCTGCTTCTTGAGGTCACCCGCCACGTCCTGAACCGTCTGGGCCCGGACCCGCAGACCCTGGCGGCTGCGCTGGAGCACCCGCAGCCGACGCGGCACGCCGCCGTCCTCCAGCACCTGCTGGACCGCATGCAGCGGGAACGTGACGCGACCCTGGCGCTGCTGGAACTGCGGCTGCTGGCCCGGCGATACCCGGACCTCCAGGCCACCTTCCGCACCACCGTTCAGGAGAACCTGATCCTCAGCCGCCAGTTCAGTGAAGCGCACGGCTTCACGCAGGGCGACGAGGAGTTCCTGACCGGGTACCTGCTCCTCAGCGGCTTCGTGTTCGAGGACCTGACCCTGCCGGGCCTGCTCCCCCCGGAACTCGGGACGCGGCTGATCCAGACGCTGACGGCACCGTCCACGCCGCAGCCAGGCTGACTCGGCCGGGGCTGCATCAGGTCGCAGGTGAGCGGCCCATGCGCCGACCCCTGAGAGGAGGCTGTCTGCCAGCGTGCTACCGCAGCTTGCCCAGGCTCTTGCGGATCAGGCTGTCGGCACTCAGATCAGGATCACTGGCGAGAAGTTCGGCGACGACGCCGCGCACCTGCGCCTCGCGGAAGCCCAGGGCGAGCAGGGCGTCCACGGCGTCGCGTCCGGCGGTACTCGTGACCCGCGCGGCCTTCGCGCCGCCCCCCGTGGCGGGCGCGGCGAGGTGCTCGGGAATCTTGCCCTGGAGTTCCAGCACGAGCCGTTCGGCGGTCTTCTTCCCGACACCGCTGACGCTGGACAGCAGTTTCACGTCCCCGCCGAGCAGTCCGGCGGCCAGGGCGCTGACGGGCATGGCGGACAGCAGCGCCAGCGCCAGCTTGGGCCCCACGCCGCTGACGCTGGTCAGCAGGTCGAACACGCGGACGCTGTCGGCGTCGTGGAAGCCGAACAGCAGCTGGGCGTCCTCGCGGACGACGAAGCGGGTGTTCAGTTCGGCGGTCTCGCCGACGGTCAGCTTGCCCAGGGTGCTGACGGGGCACTGAACCTCATAACCGACGCCGCCCGCGACGACCACGGCGCTGTGCTCTCGGATTTCCCGGACGGTGCCGGACAGGTAGGCGATCATTGCCTCCATTCTACATTCCGCTGTGAACAGAATGCTGCGCCGGGGCAGGTTCACACCACCCGGCAGGCCCCGCAGGTGCCCGGTGTGCTGCACTGTGGGGCATGTTCACCCTGCGCCCCGCCCGCGAGACCGACCGCGCCGCGCTGTACCGCATCTGCCTGGAAACGGGCGCTAGTGGCCAGGACGCCACCCACCTGTACGCCGACCCTCTGATCCTGGGGCACGTGTACGCCGGGCCGTACCTGACGTACGCGCCGGAGTTCGCGTTCGTGCTCGAACAGGCCGGGGGAGAGGTCGCGGGGTATGTCCTGGGCGTCCCCGACACGGCGGCCTTCGAGGCGACTCTGGACCGCGAGTGGTGGCCGCCCCTGCGGGAACTGTACCCCGATCCAGCGGGCATTCCCCACGCCGAGCGCACGCCCGACCAGCGGATCGCGCACCTGATCCACCACCCGCCCCGCGCGCCGCAGGACCTGCTGAGCGTCTACCCGGCGCACCTCCACATCGACCTGCTGCCCGACGCGCAGGGAGGCGGGCGGGGGCGGGCGCTGATGACCACCCTGCTGGACGCGCTACGTGAGGCCGGGGTGGCGGGCGTCCACCTGGGCGTGGGGGAGGGCAACACCCGCGCGCAGGGCTTCTACCGCCACCTGGGCTTCCAGGAACTGGGCCGCGCGCCCGGCAGCGTGACCTTCGGCCTGCCCCTCACCTGAACCCGCCGCCAGGGGCAGCCAGTGAAAGGGACGCCCACACGGGACGTCCCTCCACTGAACCGCTGGATTACTTGCGGTAGACCTTCGTCACGCCGTTCACGGTGCGGATGGTGCCGCCCTCGAAGTCCGCCGCCCACGCGCCGCTGATGGTGTACTGGTCGCGGGTGGGGAACCCCAGGAACGAGCCGCTGCCGCCCAGACCCTGGTAGGTCTTCAGGACGTTCCCGCTGAGCCAGAAGGTGCCGTACTTCTCGGTGCCGTACAGCGCGCCGTTCTGGAAGAAACCGTACAGGCCGCTCGTGCCCAGGCTGTTCTGCGGGATGACCTTCTCGTCACCGGCGGCCCAGCCCAGGCGGCTGGGGGGACGCGTGCCCCTGTTCTCGGCCTTGGCGAGCGCCAGGTACCGTTCGAGCAGCATGCCGTGCACAGCGTACGAGCGGCTGCTGCCGTTCGCGTGCAGCAGGACGGCGTCACCGTACGCCCCGACGCCCCTGAACTTCTGCCACAGACCGTCACCCCAGCCGCTGGCGTAGGTGGTGGCCTGACCGAGGCTCTCGTCGCCCTTCAGGCGGGCGTAGGCGTCCACCATGGCCTGATCGCGCGTGCCGTTCTGCCGCTCGCCGGGTTGGATGGTGCCCGTGGGCTGGGCGGGCTGCGTCGGCTGAGCAGGAGTGGGCTGCGCAGGAGTGGGCTGGGCCGGAGCAGGTTGTGCAGGGGCGGGCTGCTGGCCCTGGCCGGGCGTGATGGTCACGGTGCCGGTCGTGCTGCCCGGCATGGCGGGCGCGGGGTTGGCGACCGGGGTGCCGCCCACCTTGAAGGTCACGACGTCGGTCGTCCAGCCGTCGGCGGGCAGCGGGTTCACGACGATGCTCAGGGCGCGGGCGAGGTTCTCCTGCCCCTTGACGCTCACCTGCGCGAAACCCTGGTCCTTCGCGAACTTCGCGATGTCCGTCAGGTCCAGTTCCCTGGTGCTGGCCAGCGCCAGCAGGCGGTCCTGACCGTTGGGGCCGCCGACGTTCAGGCCGTACCTGGCGTTCTGCTGCGGGAACACGCGGGTCACGCCGCCCTGCACGAAGTTGCTCTCCTCGAAGTTGTTCGGGAAGAACAGGTCCACCACGCCGTTCGCGTTGATGTTGAACAGGTACACGTACGCGTCCTGGTTGGTCTTCACGGCGATCTTGATCGGCTCGCCCTTGCGGTAGGTGGGGTTCGCCTTGCCGGTCGCGTCCTTGTTCACCCAGACTTCCACGTTCAGTTTCGTCTCGACGGGGTTCACGATGATGCTCTGCGCGGTGATCTTGGCGGGGCTGGCGCCCGCGGCGCCGAGCAGCAGGGTACTCAGGATCAGGGTTCGTTTCAGCATGGTGCCTCCTTGTGGTGAGGGGCACCGTACCCCGCCTCTCTGACCGGTTGCTGATAAAACCGCGTCCTGCAAGGCACGCTGAAGACCCGCTCAAGCCCACCTGACGCGCGGCGCCCGAACATGAGGGCCGGTTGCGGACAGCGTGAGCGTGCGGGGGGTGAACGGGCGGTGCGCATCGCCTAGCCTGCGGGCATGCGCGGCCCCCTCCTGCTTCTTCTGGCGCTGCTGCCCGTGCACGTGCAGGCCGCTTCGGACCCCTGGCCCGGCTCGCCCGTCCTGACGCGGCTGTTCGTGCTGCCGTCCGGCCGGGCCGACCGTGACCGGCTGATCCGCACGCTGGACCTGACGGTCGCGCAGGTGCGGGAACTGGAACGCCTCGCGGGCAGCGAACGCGCCTACGCGCAGGCCGCCCGGACACTCGACCGGGCGGGCGCGCAGGCCCTGAACGTGAAACTGGCCGCCATGAACGCCGAGAAGGACCGCAAGGTGCGCCGCCTGCTGGGCGCCGACTACACGCTGTTCCGCGCGTGGGTGCGCGCGTGGTGGCAGGCCCAGGTGCGCCGCGCCGCTGGGCGCTGACCGCACATGCGAATCAGCTGTTTCGCTGACCGCTCACAGCGGTTTCCAGTTCCATTGAAGGGCCAACACCACGCCCTTCAATTCCACTTCCAACCGCTGCCGTTGTCAGGTGCTCGCTCCGCTCGTTCAGGAGTATTGAAGGTGTCCTTCAATACTCCTGAATTCTGCTGTCAGAACACCACCGATCTGACAGATAGAGGCCCGGAACCGGTTGTTCTCTGACTCACAGCCGCTCGGACCCGGCGGGCTCTGCCGCCCATTCACGCCGAGTCCGTATCAGCCCACGCGGGTGGCGAGCCACAGCGCCAGCGGGGCGATGAGCAGCGCGGGCAGCAGGCTCCCGACCCGCACGCGGCGGTCCTCGAAGCCCAGTCCGGCCAGCATGAGGTTCCAGCTGATCCCGATGATGGTCAGGCCGCCCGCCCCCGTGATCAGCAGCACGTACGGGTTGGTCTTGAGAATCTGAGGGTCCGCGCCACCCAGCAGTCCGGCGGCGAAGGTGCCCGCCAGCAGGCTGATCCCGCCCTGCACGGCCAGCACCGTCAGCGCGCTGAACCCCACCCCGATCCCGTACGCGCCCGCCAGGGCCAGCGCCGCGATGCCGTCCAGCGTGGCCTTCAGGACGTACGTGGCGCTGTCGCCCGTCAGGCCGTTCTGCAGGCCGCCGATCACGGTCATCGGCCCGATGCAGAACAGCAGGCTGGCCGCCACGAACCCCTCCGTGAAGCGGCCCCCACCCCGGAAGCGGCGTTTCAGGGTCTCGCCCAGGCGTTCCAGTGCCTCCTCGATGCCCAGCGCCTCGCCGATCACGGCGCCCAGCGCCAGACTGACCAGCGCCAGGATCACGCCCGGCACCGCGCCGCCCTGCACGCGGTTCAGGCTGCCCGCCATGTCCAGCCCGATGAACAGCGTCACCAGACTGAGCGTCTGCAACAGCGTGCGCTGCGTGCGCTCGGGGAGGCGCCCGCCCACCGCGAGGCCCACGGCGGTACCCAGCAGGACCGTGACGACGTTGACCAGGGTGCCGGACAGCTGTGACAGGACGCTCATCGCCGCTGACTGTAGAGCACCGCGCGCGACCCACGTGCCGGGACTGTCCAGCCGGTCGCGCGCCCCACGGGCGGCCCGCGCGCCCGCCGCATGCCGGGCGCGGCGCGGTGAGTGCCGCCTCAACGCCCCCTTCAGGGGAGTTCAAGAAGCCCGCAAGATCTGTGACGCCCCGCTGACAGGCGGTGTGGTACGTTCTACGCAAGTTGAACCGTCCGCTGCACATCCTCCTGCCTCAGCCGCTTCTGCGCGGCGGGCCGGGCGGCGCGCCCGACCACCGTGCGGCGCGCTGCGTGCGTCCTGACATCGACACCGAATCTGTTACGGGGCTGCCTGCGGGCGGCCCCGCTGCGTTGAAGGAGGTCCGACCATGACCCTGAACGACCAGTACCAGAACATGCCCAAACTCCTGAAAGTCAGCGAGGTCGCCGACTTCACCGGCACGCACGAACGCACCGTGCGCCGCTGGATCCGCGACGGCCGCCTGAGCGCCGTCGAGCACCCCAGTGGCCTGCGCGTGCCCAGACGCTCCCTGTGGCGCTTCCTGGGCCTGGACCTCGCCCTGAGCGCGTAATCCGGCGGCGACTGGCACAATGGCGGGCGTGATCGCCCCGCTGCCAGACCACCGGCTTGACGCCCTGCGCGCCGCCCTGAGCCTGCCCACCCCCACCTTCCGCGCGGCGGACCTGCCCCTCCCGGCGGGCCTGACCGCCGCGCAGACCGAGGAGGCCGCCGCGCTGGCCCTGCACTGGGGCGCGCCCCGCGCGGCGCTCGCCTGGAGTCGCGAGCCGCTGCGTCGCGCCGCCGCGCACCTGCGCCTGGGCGACCCGACCGCCGCACGCGCCGAACTGTCAGCCGAGGCGGACGGCGCCCGCGTGGCGCTCCTGCGCGCCCGCGCCGCCGCGCTGGACAGTCACCCCGGCGCAGGACAGCAGGCCGAGGCCGCGAGAACCCTGGCCCGCCAGGAGGGCGACAGCGCCGCCCTGATCGCCGCCGTGACCCTCCTCGCCGAGGGGCAGCAGGCGGACCCGTACGCGGCCCTGCGGACCCTCGCCGAGGGCCTGAAGGTCGCCGAGATCGCCGGGCAGGGCGCGGACCCGCACCTGCTGGCCGTGCTGGCCCACACCCAGGCGCGCCTGAACGCCCGCAAGGGGCAGGCGACCGCCGCGAAAGCCCTGGAGCGCAGCGCGCCGCGCAGCCCCGCGCGGGTGCTGGCCCTGCTGGCCCTGGCCCGCCCCGACGATGCCCACGCCGAGGCTCAGGCGGGTGACCTGCACCCCGGCTGGTGGGCGTTCACCGCAGCCCCGACGCCGTCCACGTCTGCGGGAACGGCACGTACGGGGGCGGACGGATGAACGCGCGTGGGCCGGGATTGCTGCGCCGGTACACGCTCTCGTAGACCCACACGTTCCGCTCCTGCAGGGCGGCGTACAGGTCGGCGCCCAGCCGCAGTTCCTCGGGCGGGAGGGGCAGGTGCTCCCGGTAGGCGCGCAGGAACGCCCCGCCCAGGGTCGGGTCGAGCCGCAGGCTCAGGTGCAGGCATCGCACGACCTCCCACGCGCGGGGCGCGAGGCGCGGCTGTTCCCAGTCGATCACCGACGCGGGCACGTCGCCCTGGAAGAAGACGTTTCCGTCGTGGAAGTCACCGTGCACGAAGCGTAGGGGCAGCGCGGGCAGGTCGTCCGGCAGTGGACTGGCCCGCAGGTGCGCGAGGCGCTGCCGGGTGCGGTCCAGCGCCCAGCCGTCCGCAGCGTCCGGGTGGGGGAGAGCCAGGATCGCCGTCTCGATGACCTGCAGGCGCTCCAGCGTCGCCGCCACGCCTGCCGGAGGGGAGAGGGGTGGCACCTCGAACGGCACCGTGTCCGGCAGGCGCGCGTGCAGGTCCGCCAGCAGCGCCCCCAGGCCCGCCGCGTGCTCCGGGGTCAACGCGGGACGCGGCACCGGGGTGCCGGGCGCCATGTCGAACAGCGCCGCCCAGCGGTCGCCCAGTCGGGCCAGCGTGCTGCCCGCACGCGTGACGAGCACGTCCGGCGTGGGCACCCCGCAGGTGCGGGCCAGCCGCACGGCGTGGTGTTCGACCTCCGCCCGCTCGCGGCGGGGATCACGGTACACCCGCAGGTGGAACGCCCCCGACGCCGCCTGCACGCGCCAGGCGGCGTTGATGCTCCCGCCGCCCAGCGGGGTCAGCGCCCCCACCGGCCCGACCGGCCAGCGCGCCGCGACCTCCGCCGCGAGCGGGCCGGTGGGGGTCACCCGGCCTGCACGTCCAGTCGCGCCAGCCCCCGGATCACGAAGCCCCCGGTGTACTGCCCCGGCTCCTGCGGGTCCACGAGGCGCAGGTCCGGCAGGGCGCGGCACAGCGCCCGCAGGCTCAGCGCGAGTTCCAGCCGGGCCAGCGGCGCGCCCAGGCAGTAGTGGATGCCCAGCCCGAACGTCAGGTGCGGGTTCGGGTCGCGGTCCAGCCGCAGCTCGTCCGGCGCGTCGAAGCGACCCGGGTCGCGGTTCCCGCTGGCGTACAGCAGGCTCACGCGGTCGCCGGGCTTCAGGTCCGCGCCGTGCAGTGTCAGGGGTTCGAGCACGATCCGCTCGAACATCGGCAGGGGTGTGTCGAAGCGCAGCAGTTCCTCGACGGCCCGGCGGAACACGCCCAGGCTGTCCGGCGCATGCGCCTGCGCGACCAGCGCCTCCCAGTGCCGCCGGTCGCGTTGCAGGGCCAGCACACCCGCCGTCAGGCCGTTCACGCTGGCCTCGTGCCCGGCGTTCAGCAGCAGGATGCAGGTGTCGATCAGTTCCTGCTCGGTCAGGCGGTCCCCGCCTTCCTCGGCCTGCACGAGCGCCGTGATCAGGTCGTCCTGCGGCTGCGCGCGGCGCTGCGCGACCAGCTCCCGCAGCAGCGCGCTGAAGTCCAGCACCGCCTGCTCGGCCTCGTCCTGATCGGCGGGCGTGGGGGCCGGTTCGTACAGCTTCACGATCGACGCCGACCACGGGCGCAGCCGCGCGCGGTGCTCGTGCGGCACGCCCAGCAGCTCCGCGATGACCGTCACGGGCAGCGGCTCGGCGTACTCCTCGACCAGATCGAACGGCCCCTGGCGCCCCAGGTCGCGCAGCTGCGCCTCCAGGATCACCTCGATCCGCTCCGACAGGGCCTCCACGCGGCGGGGCGTGAACGCCAGCCCCACCAGCGACCGCAGACGCGTGTGCTTGGGCGGCTCGCTGTCCAGCAGGTGATTGCTGTTGAACGCATCGAAGTTCGCCTGCCGGGGGTCCGGCAGCGGCCACCCCAGCTCGTCGCGCGAGAAGCGGTGCAGGGCGCTGCGCCCGAACCGCCGGTCGCGCAGCACCGCGCTGATGTCCGCGTGCCGGGTCAGGACCACCCGGTTCATGCCCGGATCGAAGAACACCGGCGTCTCGGCGCGCAGCCGCGCCAGCAGCGGGTACGGGTCCCGCACGAACGCCGGGTCCGCCACCGGCAGCGCGAACGTCGGCAGGACAGAGGTCAGGGCGCTCACAGGAACTGCTGCGCCTCCAGCCGCACGGGTCGGTCCTCCGGGTCAGCCTTCGCCACCGGGGTGACCAGGGCGTGCCCGGTCAGCGGAGCGGCCACGTGCGCGGTCGGCTCGGCAGGCAGGGCCGCCTGTGCCGCCGGGGTCGTCGCCTGGGCGGCAGTGTCCGCGAGCGCCGGGATCACCCCGGCCGGAGCGGACCGCGGCTGATCCAGACGCGGCGCCCTCAGGACCGCGTCCTCAGGCGGCGCGTGGCGCGCCGAGAGTTCCGCGAACGACGCCACCAGCGCCCGGTACCCGCTCAGGAACTGCGCGTACTCCTGCCGCGCCGCCGTCAGCCGCGCGTTCAGGTCCGCGTGCCGCTCGCTGAAGGTCCGCTCCAGTTCCGCCAGCCGCTCGGCCTGCGCCCGCTCGCGCTCCAGGGTCAGGGTGTGATGGTCGCGTTCCAGATCCGCGAAACGGCCCCGGAACGCCGCCTCCATCGCCGACAGGCGCGCCTGATGCCCGGACTCCAGTTCCGCGCGGCGCGACTCGGACTCGCGCAGCAGCCCGTCGCGCTCGGTGGTGGCCTGCGCGACCATCAGTTCCGCCTCCCGCGCCGCGTTCTCCCGCAACTCGTGCGAGATGCGCTCCGCGGCGATCACCGCGCGGCGGATCTCGTCCTCGTTCTGCCGCTGGGCCTCCAGTTCCTTCTCCAGCAGCGTCACGCGTTCCAGCGTCAGCTGATGCTGCTGCAGCTGCGTTTCCAGATCGTCGGCCAGGTCGTTCAGGAAGGCGCGCACGCTGCTGCGCTCGTAGCCGCCCATGCGGTTCGGGAATTCCTGGTGGCGCACATCAAGAGGGGTGAATTTCACGTGAACAGACTCCTTCCCACCCTGACCAGGGTGGCTCCAGCCGCGACGGCGTGCGGGTAATCCCCGCTCATGCCCATGCTCAACTCTGACAGACCCAGATCATGCGCCCGCCGCGCCACGTCCGTAAACAGCGCCGCGAGCCGCGCGTCCCGCTCTGGGGGGAGCAGGTCGTCCAGGTCAGGTGCCATGACCATCAGCCCCCGCACGTCCAGGCCGGTCGCCCGGACCTCGCGCAGCGCGCCCGGCAACGCCTGCGCCTCAATCCCATGCTTCTGCGCCTCCCCGTTGTGGAGTTGCAGCAGCACGTCCGGCGCGCGCCCCCAGCCCTGCGCCGCCTGCGCGAGCGCCTCGGCCTGCCACGCCACCTCGACGGAATGCACCAGCGACACGTGCCGCAGGTACTTCACCTTGTTCCGCTGCAGCGCCCCGATGAAATGCCACTCCAGGTCCGGCCGCAGCGCCGACTTGTCCCGCAGTTCCTGCGCGCGGCCCTCACCCAGCGGGAACGCCCCGTGCGCCAGGACGCAGCGGTCGATGGCGTCCAGATCCTGGCCCTTGGTGACGGCCACCAGACGCGCGCTGCCCACCGGCCGCCCGGCGGCCGCCTCCGCGGCGCGGATGCCCGCCAGGACCTCCGGCAGACTCATGGGTGAACCCCGGCGCGGCCGCGCCTCACCCGCTTGCATGATGCTTTCACCCGCGCATTCTCACCCGCCGCCCCCCCCCGGCTCAAGCGGAAAGTGCACCCCGCGCCAGACGCCGCCACGGAACACTCATGAACGCCCCCGCCTGCCCACGCGCGGCGCGCAGCACGCGTCGGCCTCCCCGCAAGCCGTCCGCACCCAATCTTCACCCTTCTCAGGCTGAGCGCCGCAACTGTGAGCGGATGCGCGCACCCACCGTCTCCCGGCAGCACCAGCCGCCCGGAGACGAGGTCCACGGGTGTGCCACACTAGGAGAAGCATGCGACACCCCCTGACGCTCGCCGTGACCGTCCTTCTTGCCGCGCCCGCCGTCGCCCAGACCGCAGGCACCGTGCAGGACGTGACCGTGGTCGGCACCAGCGACCTGCTGGCCAACTTTATCCGCGCCACCCTCACCACCCAGACCGGCACCCCCCTGAGCGGCGTGAACCTCCGCCAGGTCGAGCAGGAAGTCGTGGCCAGCGGCTACTTCAAGAGCGCCGTCGCCGAACTGCGCAGCGTGGGCGGCAAGGACACCCTGGTCATCACCGTCGTCCCCAACCCCACCATTAAGGACGTCACCATCACCGGCCTGACCTTCCTGCCCGCCGAAGGCTTCAAGAAGAGCGTCGCCGACCTCCTGAACATCGCCCCCGGCGCCACGCTGAACAACCAGCGCATTGAGGAAGCCAAGACCGCCCTGGCGCAGAACTTCCAGCAGGAAGGCTACCCCTTCGCGCCCAGCATCAGCGCCGACGTGAAGACCGCCGCCGACGGCACCGTCACCATCAACTTCGTCGTGGACGAGACCGCCCCCGTCACCCGCGTGGAAGTCGACGGCGTCACCCTGCTGCCCGCCACGCAGGTCACCACCATCTTCAAACCGCTGTACGACGCCAGACGCTTCACGCCCGACGCGTACTACGGCGCCGTGCAGCAGCTCCAGCAGGCCTACGACGACGCCGGGTACCTCCAGGCCGGCGTGGACGTCGGCAGCAGCACCCTCGAAGGCGGCGTGCTGAAAGTCAAGGTCATCGAGGGCCGCGTGAGCACCGTGAACCTCGACGACCTCGGCAACCCCCAGGTGACCCTGCAGACCCAGCCCGGCCAGCCGGTCAACCTGACCAGGCTCCAGGCGGACGTCCGCACCCTCTCCAACCAGACCGGCAAACCCGTGGGCTTCGCCATCCAGCCCAATCCGCAGAACCCCGCGCAGGTCACCGTGCTGTTCGGCTCCGCCGGCGTCGAGACCGGCCCGGTCAAGGCGGTCGCCATCCAGGGCAACACCCTGATCCCCACCGCCACCCTGCAGGCCGCGCTGAAGACCAGGGTCGGCGACGTGTACTCCCCGCAGCTGGCCCAGCAGGACTTCCTGGCCCTGCGCGACGCCTACCGCAAGCAGGGCTACGAGATCAGCACCCGCGACGCGATCAGCTTCAAGGACGGCACCCTGACCTTCGCGGTGCGCGAGGTGAAGGTCGCCGCGTACGAACTGCAGTGGCAGGGCGCGCACACCACCAAGGACCGCGTCATCACCCGCGAACTCCCCGCCCCCGGCAGCGCGTTCAACCGCAACGAACTGAACGCCGCCATCGGCCGCATCGCCCGCCTGGGCTTCGTGCGCGTCACCACCGAGAGCGTCCGCGCCGACCCGCAGAACCCCGAGAGCATCACCTACGTCCTCGGCGTCGCCGAGACCAAGACCGGCATTCCGGTCACGCTGGGCCTGACCTACGATCAGTTCAACGGTGGCTTCGCCGGCGACGCCGGGTACACGAACAGCAACGTGTTCGGTCTGGGCCACAACCTGACCGCCAGCCTCGGCGGACAGCAGAACGAAGCCGGGCAGAACCTCGTCGGCGGCGTCAGCTACACCATCCCCTGGCTGGACGTGGACTTCCTGGACTTCCGCAAGACGCCCACCAGCCTCAGCTTCAATGCCGGAAGCAGCGTCGGCGGGAACAACGCCCTGTTCACCAAGGACACCGACACGCCCGCCAAGACCGACACCGGCTGGGACTACACGACCCGCGACACCAGCTTCAGCGTCAGCGCCGGGCGGAGCCTCGCGAAGAACCTCACCGCGAACGTCGGCGTGGGCGTCAGCTACAAGACGTACTACCTGGAGGCCCTCCAGAGCGGCGACAAGAACACCGTCACGTACAAGGACGCCGCCGGGACCGACCAGACCCGCACCTTCACCGAAGCCGAGGCCCGGGCCCTGGTGCCCGAGACGAACCTCACGACCCGGCTGTCCACCGGCCTGAGCTACGACAGCACCACCAGCGGCGAATTCCCCGACAGTGGCGTGCGCGCCAGCGTCGGCGCCGCGTACTCCTTCGGCCGTCAGGGCGACGCGCCCCTGAACTGGACCACCCTGAACGGCGGCGCCAGCACCTACTACGGCTTCGGGCGCACCATCGAGAAGGACCTGGGCGTCAGCAACAAGCAGCAGGTCTTCGCCGTGCGCGCCAACGCCGGGACCGTCCTGGGCATTGACACCGCGCCCGCAGGCACCGGCTACGCCATCGGCGGCGGCAGCGTCGCCACGCCCTTCCAGCTGCGTGGCCTGAAGGACGGCGAGCTGTTCGGCACGAACTACGTCACCACCAGCGCCGAGTACCGCTACGACTTCGGCCTGAAAGCCGGGATCGCGCAGGGCCTGTACGGCGTGCTGTTCGCCGACGCCGGGACCGCCTGGGGCGGCAGCGCCACGAACACCGACCCCAGCCTGAAGTACGGCTTCGGGGCCGGCGCGCAGCTGAACCTCGGGATCGGCGGGGCGCTGCTGCCCAGCCTGCGCTTCGACTACGGCTTCAGCCCCCAGACCGGCACCGGGAAGTTCTACTTCCGCATCGGGAACTTCTGGTAAGCCCCTGATCCGGACTCCGATTGAACGGCTGACAAAGCCGTTCAAATCCGAGTGGAGCGAGTGGGAGAAAAACGCCCCTCCGGACGTGCAGTGAACAGATCGGTGGTGTGCCGATCTGTTCACGAAACAAACGGAATCCGTATGACCTGCCCCGCGCGGGCCGTCCCCGGCATCATGGTCGGGGGCGGCCCGCGCGCTAGCATGTCCGGATGACTGCTCATCCCCACCCCGGAGGCCGCCCGTGGAAGGCCTGATGCTCGCGCGCGTGCTGCGCGACCTGAGCGGCCAGCTGCCGCTGCGTACCCTGGGCTGGGCCTTCCCGGACGAGACGACCGCCGCGCTGCTCCTCGACGGGCCGCGCCTGGGCGGGCAGACGAACCTGGTGCTCGCGTACCGCCCCCCGCAGCCCGTGGTGTACCTGTCGCGCGAGCGGCTGCGCGGCGAGCCCCGCAGTCCCTTCCAGCGCTTCCTGGCGGCGCGGGTCCGGGGTGACCTGCTGCGCGCCGAGCAGCTGAAACTCGACCGGGTGATCGCCCTGCATTTTGCGGGCGAGACTGGGTTCGTGGACCAGCCGCCCACCCGCCTGCTGTTCGAGGTGACGGGCCGCAACGCCAACCTTCTCGTGCTGGATGAGGGCGAGGGCTTCGAGGGCCGTATCGTCATGGCCGCCCGTGAAATCACTGGGAGCCGCAACCGCTTCCGCACCATCCGCACCGGGGGACGCTACACGCCGCCGCCGCCCTACGAGAAACTCGACCCGCGCACCCTGAGCCCCGAACAGGCGCAGGCGCTGCGGCACGTGCCCGTCGGGCGCTGGCGTGAGCAGCTCGACGGTATGGGCCCGCTGCTGGGCGCCGAACTCGCGCGCCGGGCCGACCTCACCCCCGACCGCCCGCCCGGCGAGGCGTGGCCGCGCGTCCTGACGGCCGTGCAGTCCCTGGTGGCCGACCCGACCGTCAGCGAGGGCGCGCTGCAGGACGGCGCGCGCGAGGCCGCGCGCGGAGAGAAGGCCGCCACCCTCCGCAAGGCCCTGCGAGAACCGCTCGACAAGCGCGTCACGCTGTTGCGTAACCAGCTCACGGATGTCACCCGCGCCGAGGCGGGCCTCACCGACGCCGCCCGCGACCGGGCCGAGGCCGACCTGCTCATGGCCTACGCCCACACCGTGCCTGCCGGGGCCAGCACCGTCACCTTACCCGCCTTCGACGGGAGCGGCGAGCAGCCCGTCGCGCTGGAACCCATGCTCAGCGCCGTGCAGAACGCCGAGAAACGCTACGCCCGCGCCCGCCGCCGCGAGGACGTCTACCTGCGCCTCGCCGAACGGGAAGGCGCCCTGCGGGCCGAACTCGCCGAGGCCGAGGCCCGCGTGCAGGCGCTCGACACCGCCGATCTGCCCGACCTCGAGGCCCTGAACACCCGCGTGCAGCAGGAACGGCCCGAGAAGAGCCCCTACGGCACGCGCTTCACCACGCCGGGCGGCCTGGAGGCGCTGGTGGGCCGCAACAACAAGGAGAACGCCACCCTGACCCACCGCGTCGGCCGCAGCATGGACTGGTGGTTCCACGCGCAGGGCTACCCTGGCAGTCACGTGCTGGTCCGCGGCGGCGGGCGCGACCTGGACCTGCCGGACATCCTGTACGCCGCCCGGCTGGCCGCCGCGAACAGCAAGGCGCGCGGCAGCAGCAACGTGCCCGTGGACTACACCCGCATCAAGCACGTCTGGAAACCACGCGGGGCGCCCGCCGGACAGGTGCACTACACCGACCAGAAGACCGTGTTCGTGGACGGCACCCTGCCCGAATAGGCCCCGCGGCCACGCGACCGTGTCCCGCCGCCCGGTGCGCGGCGCGGCGCGGCGTACAATGGCCGGTCGTGGAACGCATCATGTTCAGGGCCAAGATTCACCGCGCCACCGTCACCCAGGCCGACCTCGACTACGTCGGGAGCATCACCATCGACCAGGACCTGCTCGACGCGGCGGACATCCTCGTGAACGAACGGGTGGACATCTACAACATCACCAACGGCAACCGCCTGAGCACCTACGCCCTGAGCGGCCCGCGCGGCAGCGGCGTGATCGGCATCAACGGCGCCGCCGCGCACCTCGTGAACCCCGGCGACCTCGTGATCATCGCCGCGTACGGCAACTACAGCGACGAGGAAGCCCGCACGCTCGAACCGCACGTCGTGCACGTGGACGCCCGCAACCGCCAGATCCAGCTGCAACCCGCCTGACAGCGGTCGGCAGCAGAGGTGACGGGCGGGGTGCTGGCCCTTCGATGCCACTGGACACCGCTGTGAACACCGCTGTCGTTCTCGGGCGCCCGCCCTGCCTGATTCGGAGGTCTTGAGGGAGCTCTTCGCGTTCTCTCAGCAGAATTCAGAGGGATTGAAGGTCTTTCTCAATCCCGATGAATCGAGCGGAGCGAGCACCTGGGAAGGACAGCGGTTGGAGGTGGAGTTGAGGGGCGTGCTGTTGGCCCCTCAATGGAACTGGAAACCGCTGTCTGAATGCTGCGGTCACGCCGCCACCCGGTCCAGGGCTGGCGGGTTCTGTCGTCCCAGTGGGCGCCGAGAGCTGGACGCCCCGCATCAGGGGGGACCGTAAAATCTTTAACACTTCTTCATCGCGGTGCTATGCTGACCCGGTGCCCCGCTCGCCCATCTGGTCCACCCTGGTGCTGATCGGTGCTGCCGCCCTGCTGGGCTACGCCGCCTGGCAGCACCACACCGCCCTGATGGCCGGCGCCGCCCTGCTGATGGTCGCCGCGACCGTCGGCGCGTCCGGCCTGACGCGACTGCTGCCGCTGGGTGCGTTCGCTGCCGCCTTCCTGACGTCCCTCGTGTTGCGCGGCCCGCGCCTGGACCCGCTGGACCTGCTCGCCGCGCTGCTCGTGCTGGGCGGCCTGGGCTTCCGGATCGTGCGGGAGCAGGTCACCGCCCGGCAGCTGGCGTGGCAGCGCAACACCATCGCCGCGCTGCACGCGGGCAGCGAACGGCTCGCGGACGCCCGCGACGCCGACGCGATCATCCGCGCCGGGATCGGCATCCTGGACCGCCTGCAGGTCGCCCCGAACCTGGCGTTCGTCGCGTACCGGCAGGGCACCCCGCACATCCTGGCCGCCAAGGGCGCCTTCGAGCCGTTCCTGGAGCGGCCCATCCATCCCAGCGACAACAACAGCCGCAGCGTCCAGGCGGACCACTGGGTGGCCGAGGAGGCACTGACGCTGCTGAAAAAACCCCAGCGGCGCCACTACCACGTCGCCCCGGTATACGGCCGCGCGTCGAACCACCTGGGCGTGCTGATCATCACCCGGAGCACCACCGAACCCTTCGACGACGCCGAGAAGAGCGTCGTGGCGTCCTTCGCGCGGCTGCTGGGCGCGCAGCTGGGCCAGTGGAACGCCATCCGCGACCTGCGCGACGCGAACGACCTGACCCTGCGCTCGCTGGGCGCCGCGCTGGAGCACCGTGACGACGACACCGGCGGGCACACCAGCCGCGTCGTGAACCTCAGCGTGCGCCTCGCGCGGCGCCTGGGCTGGGACGAGGATCAGGTCAAGGCGCTGCGCTGGGGCGCGTACCTGCACGACCTGGGCAAACTGGCCATCCCCGACGCGGTGCTGCACAAACGCGGCGCGCTGGACCCCGACGAGCGGCGCGTGATCCAGACGCACACCACCATCGGGTACGACATGCTGCAGGACCTGCACTTCCTGCCGGCCGAGACGCTGGATCTCGTGCGGTACCACCACGAACGCTGGGACGGCACCGGGTACCCCAGCGGCCTGCGCGGGCAGAACATTCCCGACACGGCGCGGCTGTTCACGATCGTGGACGTGTTCGACGCCCTGACGAACGCCCGCCCGTACAAGCCCGCCTGGACCCGCGACCGGGCCGTCAGCGAGATCCGCCTGCAGGCCGGGCGGCAGTTCGACCCGCAGTACGTCGAGGCGTTCCTGCGCATGATGGCCGAGCACGACGAGGCGCACCTCGTGGTGTGATCCGGGATTCACGGCGACATGAGGGGCCGCGTGCTGGACAGCGGCCCCTCCCTCCTGCCCGGGTTCAGTCGAGGTCGAGGTCCGCGCGGGTGGGGGCGTACGCCCCGGCGTGCGCGCAGGCGGCGGCGGCGGCCCGCAGGCCCACGCGCAGGTGCTCGGTCCACAGGGCGTCCGGGTGCTCGGTGGCGCTGACGAGCAGCCCGGCGCACAGGGCGTCCCCGGCACCGACGGTGTCCACGACCTGCACGGGCGCGGCCGGGAGGTCGGCGCGGCCCGCGCTGTGGTACAGGCTCGCGCCCTGCGCGCCGCGCGTGATCACGATCGGGGCCTTCGCGTTCAGGCCGCGCAGGCGGCGCATGACGTCGGCCTCGGACTGACCGGGGAAGAAGAACGCGAGGTCCTCGTCGCTGAACTTCATCAGGTCGGCGCGGCGGGCGACCTGCTCGAACACCGCCGGGTAGTCCGGGTGGCGGTGCGTGATGCGGGCGTTCGGGTCGAAGCTGATGCGCACGCCGGCCGCGCGGGCCGATTCGATCAGGCCCAGGAGGGTGTCCGCCAGCGGCCAGCGGCTCAGGCTGATGCCGCCCACGTGCAGCCAGCGGGCCGCGCGCAGCCAGCCGTCCGGGAGGCGGGTGGGGTCGAAGTGCAGGTCGGCGCTGTTCTCACCCAGGAAGCGGTAGGCGGGTGGATTCGCGGAGTACACGACGGCCATCAGGGTGGGCGCCGGGACGCGTTGCAGGAAGCGCGGGTCCAGCCCGGCGTCCTGCGAGGCGCGCTGCAGGTCGTCCCCGAAGTTGTCCCCCCCGACCGCGCCCGCGAAGGCACTGGGCACCCCCAGCGACGCGCAGGCCCGCGCGACGTTCCACCCGGCCCCGCCGGGGTGGGCGTGCCAGGCGTTCCCACCGGCGGTCACGAGGTCGGTCAGGGCCTCACCGGCGCTGACAATCAGGGGCAGGTCGTTCTGGGGGAGGGACATGACCCTGTCATCCTAGCGTGATGGTCACGAGACCACTCCCGGGCGGCCCCGCGCCTGTCTGACCTGCCCGGTGGGGGAGGCAGGGCCGCAAGCCCGCCGCGCCGATCATGGCCCGATCATGCCCCCGGTGGCACCCTGTGATCAGGCGGGGTTCGGACCACTTCCGGGGGGGAGTTGAAGGTCCGGACCCGCCGATCTGTCGTGGACTGTCATACGGATTCCGTCTGTTTCGTTAACAGATCGGAACATCACCGATCTGCCAACTCCACGCCCGGAACCCGCTTCGCTCCTTCTCGCATCCGCTCGGGTTGAAAGTTTTTGCAAACCATTCAACTGGAGTTCTTATCAGGCCCGGTTCACCGGCAGGCGGTAGCGCACCACCCGGAAGTCGAACACGTCCCGTTCGTCCACCGGCTCGAATCCGAACGTCTCGTACAGGCGCCGCAGGGCGGGGCGGCTGGCGGCCGTGTCCAGCTTCAGCCAGGGCCGACCCGAGTCGCGCGTGACCTGCACGGCTTGCTCCAGCAGCGTGTGCGCCAGCCCCTGCCCCTGGCAGGTGGGGTGAACGGCCAGTTTGTGCAGGTACAGCGCCTCGCCGGGCGGGTCGTCCGGCCAGCAGGGTGGATCGACTTCCAGCAGGCTGAATGCCCCGACCGCCGCGCCGCCCCGCCATGCGACGTGCCAGGTCGGGGCCGGGTAGTGCGGTGCCAGCCGCTCGGGCGTGACGCTCGCGGGCGGCCAGAGGGTGCGGCCCAGCGCCTCCTGATGCCGCGCCGTGGCCCCCACCACCGTCGCGGCGGCCTGGAGGTCCCCTTGTGTGAACGTCAGCGGTCCGGTCATGCCGCGCATTATCCGGTGTACTCGGGCGCGGGTTCGATCCCGGTCGCCCAGACGTCCGCGCCGCGCCGCTCCAGCCGAACGCGGGGCAGCGGCGCCAGGGCCTTGCCGAACACCGCCTCGCCCGCCTTCAGGGGATCGAACACCGAGTAGTGACAGCGGCAGCCCAGCTGCGGGTGCTCCTGCCCGCCGGGCGCGCGGTAGTTGAACGCGAAGGCCAGCACCTCGGCGTCCCGCACGAGGTTCACGCTGCACCCCAGGTGCGTGCACACCCGCGAGAAGCCCGCCAGATGCCCCCCCGGCACCCCCAGCGACCCCCGCGTGGGCGAGGGAAGGCGCAGCAGCGTGCAGGGCCGCCCGGCGTACGTGAAGGTCACCTCGGCCCAGTCGGCGCCCAGGTCGGCCAGGGCCGCCACGCGCTGCGGCGGCGCCGCCTCGAAGGCGGGCTCGCCGGGCGTGCGTTTGCCCAGGGTCACGCGGCTTGCGTACCAGCCCATGTACCCGAAGGTCCCCACCGTGCCCGCCACCGGCAGCAGCCACCAGCGTTCCAGCAGCGCCCGGCGCGTCACGCGGCGCGCCCGTTGGGGGGTGGGCGCGGGGTCGCTCACTGGCCCTCCCGCTGCCAGCCTTCCAGCAGGGTCAGCAGCGCGGCCAGTTCGTCCGCTTTCAGGTCCGGGTAGGCGGGCATGGCCCCCTTGCCCTGCGTGATCACCTGCGCCAGCGCCGCGCGGGTCAGGGTGGACGCCCGCAGGCTGGGGCCGGTGCCGCCACCCCCGCCCGGCCCGTGGCAGGACGCGCAGCTCGCGGCGTACACGCGCAGGGCCGGGTCGCTGGTGTTCAGGCGGGCGCGCAGCGCCGTGATCAGGTCGTCCGCGTCGCGGCCCTTCGGGTCCAGCGTCCGGTAGCGTTCCAGCGCCGCCAGCGCCGCCTGATCCTCCCCGAAGCGGGCCAGCGCGAAGCCCAGCAGCAGCTGCGATTCCGGCTCCTGCGGGGCCAGCTGCGCGCCGGTGCGGATCAGCAGCGCGGCCCGCTGGGCGTCCTCGGCGCTGATGGCCTGCCCGGTCTGCTCGCCGCGCGTCAGGAGCAGGATGCCCAGGCGGCGCAGCGCCTCCGGCTGACGCGGATCGAGTTTCAGGGCGCTGCCGTACGCCGTGACCGCCTGATCGAAGGTGTTCGAATCGAACGCCGCCTTGCCCCACGCCAGGTACGCTTCCTTCGTGCCGCTGCGCTCCGCCTGCGCCTTCAGGCCCGGCAGTTTCAGCACCGCCTGCACGTTCCCGGCCTCGTTGGGGGTCAGGCTGGCCAGCTGCCAGCGGGGCACGAACGTCACGGCGCCCACCACGGTCAGCAGCGCCGCGCCGCCCAGCAGGCCCAGCGCCAGCGTGCGCGTGCCGGGGCGGGCCTGCGGGGCGGGCGGCAGGGCGTCCAGGCCGCGCAGGGCCAGCGCCGCGCGCCGCTCCAGGTCCGGGCGGCGCGACTCGTCGGTCAGGGCCGCGAGCTCGGCGTACAGCCGGTCCCGTTCGGCCCCCAGGCGCGCGCGTTCCGGCGCGTCCGGATCGTCCGGCGTGCGCGCCCGTAGCGGCTCGGTCACCAGCCACACGCAGGCCAGCGCCACGAGCGCCAGCAGCAGCACGTTCAGCAGGACCGCGCCGGTCACGAGTCACCATCCCGGCGGGTGTCGCGCTGCACCTGCGCGAGGTACGGGTCGAAGCCGCCCGCGTCGTTCAGCGGTTCGTCCGGCAGGGTCGCCGCCGGGCGGCTGCGGCGCAGGAACGCCCACAGCACGCCGCCTCCGGCTGCCAGCGCCGCCAGGGGCGCGCCCCACAGCAGCAGGTTCCGGCCCGACTTGGGCGGGTCGAGCAGCACGAAATTCCCGTACCGCTGCGAGAAGTACACGTAGATGTCCGTGTCGCCGCGCCCCTGCGCGACCTGCTCGCGGACCGATTCGCGCATCTTCACGGCGATGGTGCTGCGCGAGTCCGCGATGGACTCCCCGGTGTCGCACAGCGGGCAGCGCAGGTTCTTCTCGATCGCCAGCGCCCGCGCCTCCTGCGCCGGAGTCAGGGACGGCGTGGGCGCCGTCTGGGCCACAGCAGTTGCACCCAGCAGGGCGCCCGTCAGCAGCACGCGCCTCATAGGCCGGGAACGCCGATCTTCGCCAGACCCACGTTCAGGCGCTCGCGGGTCAGGCCGCCGCGGTCCATGTGCTGCACCACGCCGCCTCTGTCGATGAAGACCGTCTCGGGAATGCCGCTCACGCCGTACTCCAGCCCCGTGTTGATGCCGGGGTCGCGCAGGTTCGGGTACGCCAGCGCGTACTCCTGAATGAACTGCCGGGCGTTCCCCTCGTTCGTCTCGTTGAACAGGATGCCCACGACCGCCAGCCCGTCCCCGCCGCTCTGGCGGGCACTCAGCTCGCGGAACATCGGCGCCTCCTCGCGGCACGGACCGCACCACGACGCCCAGAAGTTCACGACGACCGGGCGGCCCCTGAGGCTCGCCAGGGACAGCGGCGTGTCGTCCAGGCTGGTCAGCGTGAACGCCGGGGCGGGTTTGCCGACCAGCGGCCCGCCGGTCTGGTCGTTGCTGGCCGGGGTGCGCAGCGCGACCGCCAGGACCGCCACCAGCGCGAACGCGATGGCCGGGGGCAGCAGGCGGCGCCACAGTGGTGCGGGGGGCGCGGGGGTTGGGGATGCAGGGGACTTCGGGGCAGAGGGGGTGGATTCGGTCATCACAGCTCCGGGAAGGTCAGGCAGGAAGGGGAGGAGGGGCTCAGTCGGTGGCGGGCGCCAGTCGCGCCGGGGCGGCCTGGGCAGCGCGGCGCGGGGTGACCAGCGTGAACGCGGCCCCCACGCACACGAGCAGCGTGCCCCACCAGATCCACGACACCAGCGGCGACTCGATCAGGCGCACGCTGGCCCACTGGCCCTTCTGGGCGTCCACGTTCGTCAGGACGAGGTAGGTATCACCAGTCAGGCCGTAGCGCACTGCGGGGGCGGGGAAGGCCGTGTCGCCGCCCTGCACGTAGGTGTTCAGCCGCGCCCCGAAGGGCCGCCCGTCGATCAGCACGCGCGCCACCACCGACTTCCCGTCGGGGCGGGTCACGGTCTCCAGGGCAGTCAGGGTCAGGTCCTCGTTCAGCAGGTGCGCGGGTTTGTTCAGGTTCAGCGTGACCTGCGCGTCGCGGCGGTACGTGCCGCTGAACGCCAGCCCCAGCGCCAGCACGATCAGGCCCGCGTGCGACAGGTACGCTCCGTAGCGGCGCGGCTGCGCGCGCAGCGTGCGGCCCAGCCCGCCCGCCTGCCGGGCCGCGCGGGCCGTCAGCAGGCCCAGGCCCAGCAGGTTGTACGCACTCAGGGCCACCGTCGCCAGCACGCCGGGATGACGCACGCCCAGCGCCAGCGCCAGCAGCGCCGCGCCTGCCCCCGCGATCAGCAGGGGCCGCAGCGCCCGCCACAGGCCCTGCCCGTCCGCGCGCCGCCACGGCAGCAGCGGTCCCACGCCCATCAGCAGCAGCAGGCCCAGGCCCAGCGGAATGGCGAACGCGTTGTAGAAGGCCGGGCCCACGCTGGCGTCCCGGCGGCCCTGCACGGCCTCCACGATGGTCGGGAACAGCGTCCCCACCAGGACCATCACCGCGAACACCACGAACAGCCAGTTTCCCGCCAGGAACGCGCCCTCGCGGCTCAGCGCGGCGGGCGGGTCGTTGTCGTCCCGCAGGTGCGGCGCGCGCCACGCGGCCAGCAGCGTCCCCGCCAGCAGCACCAAAGCCAGGAACCCCAGGAACACCGGCCCGACCGGGCCGCCCGCGAAGGCATGCACGCTCTGCACGATGCCGCTGCGGTTCAGGAAGGTGCCCAGCACGGTGCTCGCGTACGCCAGCACGATCAGCCACACGTTCCACGAGCGCATCAGGCCCCGGCGTTCCTGAATCTGGATGGAATGCAGGAACGCGGTCGTCAGCAACCACGGGATGAAACTGGCGTTCTCTACCGGGTCCCAGGCCCAGTAGCCGCCCCAGCCGAGCGTCTCGTAACTCCACCAGCCGCCCGCCACGATCGCCGCCGTCAGCAGCGCCCAGGCGACCAGCGTCCAGCGGCGCGTGACGACCACCCAGTGATCCGACAGGCGACCCGTCACCAGCGCCGCCACCGCGTACGCGAACGGCACGCTCAGGCCCACGAAGCCCAGGTACAGCAGGACCGGGTGCACCGCCATCATCCAGTGGTTCTGCAGCGCCGGGTTCGGGCCGCGCCCGTCCGCGACCAGCGTCGCCACCGGCGTGAACGGCGAGGCGACCGTCGCGCACACGCCCACGAAGAACACCAGACTGGCGAACATCGCCGATAAGGCCCAGGGCCGCAGCGCGTCGCGGCGCAGCGTGACACTCAGGATGAACGCGTACCCGGCCAGCAGCCACGCCCACAGCAGGATGCTGCCCTCCAGCGCGCCCCACAGGCCCGTGACCTTCACCCAGGTCGGCGAGGCCCGCATGGAGTGCTCCGCGACGAAGCGCACCGTGAAATCGTCCCGCAGCAGCGCCGCGAGCAGCACCAGCGTGCCCAGACTGACGAGCGCGAAGACCGCCCAGGTGGCCCGGCGCGCGGCCTCGGTGACGCGCGGATCGCGCCGCGCGCCGCCCAGCAGCGCCAGCAACAGTCCCGCCACGCTGAACAGCAGCGCGCCCAGCAGGCTCAGCTGCCCCAGCGCCCCGGACGCACTGGACGAAAACGAGATCAGGTTCAGCACATTCACTCCCACCGCGCCGCGCGGGCGCGGTCCACCCCCGGCCTCAATCGGCCGACTTGATCATGTCCTTCAGCTCGGCCTGCGTCTTCGGGACGTTGTATTCCTCGCTGTGCTTCACCACGAGGTCCGTCGCGTGGAACGTCTCGCCCTGGAACTCGCCGCGCACCACGACGCCCTGGTTCTCCTTGAAGAGATCCGTGACTGCCCCGTGGTACTGCACCGGGAAGCTCGCGCTGCCATCCGTGACCGTGAAGCGCAGGTTCAGCGTCTGCGGGTCGTACTTCGCGGCCTTCACCAGTCCACCGATCCGCACCGGGCGGCCCTGCAACTCGGCCTCCTGCTGCTGGTACTCGCTGGGCGTCACGAAGTACTCCAGCGACCTGTTCAGGTTCCCGAACGCGATCGTCGCCGTCAGGCCCACCAGCGCCGCCACGCCCAGTACGACCGGCAGCGGACTGCGCTTACGCCGCCGCGCCTGCGGCAGCGGCGTCAGGGGCGTGGGGGCGTCAGGGCCGGGCGCACTCACCGGGGGGCCTCGCTGACGTCCTCACCGCGCACGGCCCGCAGCCGCAGCCACATCCACACCAGATACCCGATCAGGACGCTGAACGTCGCCAGGTAGGACAACAGCACGTACCAGAAGTACTTATCCACGGGCCACCTCCACCCGGCCGGTCACGCCGGTCAGTTCGCGTTCCTCACGCGCCTCCTCACGGGCGGCCAGGGTGCCGCGCAGGCGCAGCAGGAAGAAGTACAGCAGCGTGAACGACGCCACGCTGAGCAGCAGCGTCGGCAGGTAGATCGGCGCGGCGTCCCAGCGCACGCCCCCCAGCAGCTTCAGCGTCTGCGTCTGGTGCACGCCGCGCCACCACTCCACCGCCATGTAGTTCACGGGCACGTACAGCGTCCCCACGATCCCCACGACCGCCGACACGCGCGCCCGGCGCTCCGGGTCGTCGATCAGCGACCGGATCAGCAGGTACCCGCCGTACACCACCAGACTGAGCGCCGTGGTCGTCAGGCGCGCGTCCCAGACCCAGTACGTGCCCCAGGTCGGCTTGGCCCACAGCATCCCGCCCACGATGGTCGCCAGCGTGAACAGCAGCCCGATCTCGCCACTGGCCATCGCCAGCCGGTCCCAGTGACGGCGGCGCTGGATCAGGTACAGCAGCCCGAACAGGCCCGTGCCGCCGTACGCGAGGTAACTCAGCCACGCCTCGGGCACGTGCACGAACATCAGCCGCACCAGCGAACCCTGATTCACGTCCAGCGGAGAGGTCAGGCTCAGGCCCAGCACCACGGCCAGGCCCAGGAGGCTGGCCGCGCCCAGCACAGTCGTCGTGACGTCTCTTTTCATATCGCTCCTATTGTGCCGTCAACGCCGGGCGGGGAACCGTGAGGGCCGCCGCGCAGCGGTCATTTCCGGCCCGCAGCATCGCGCCCCACGCCTGAAACAGGCAAGTGCGAGTGTCCCCGCCACGCTATCCTGCACGCACCCATGCCGAGAATCCTGCCCGCCGCGCTGCTCGCGCTCAGCGCCCTGCTGCCCGCCTGCGCCCCCGCCCAGACCGGCCCTCTCCCCGACCCCGCCACGTACCGCCCCGGCCCCGCCGACGTCGCCACCCTGCCCGACCTCGGCCCGGTCGGCCGCTGGATGATCACCAAGACGCTGGAACCCGCCACCTGGCTGGGCGAGCGGGTCGGTGGCCGCACCCTGCGCGAACCCATCAACGTCCTGATCCTCGACCGGACCTCCACCACGCCCGAGGCCGCCACCGCCCGCCTGAACGCCGCCATGACCGCCGCCGGGTACGACCCGAAGAACATGCACAGCGACGGCTACAACGGCCAGCTCGGCGAGCGCCTCTACCCGCAGCTGCCCCCCAGCGGGAAGGGCCTCGCGTTCAGTGACGGCCCCTGGTACGTCAGCAACCACCACGGCCGCGTGTTCGGCCCCGCCCCCGTCCAGGGCGGTTACCTGTTCAGCGCCGCGTTCAGCCTGGAAGACATGCGCTGGCTCCCCAAACCCGGCCACACCTACAACAGCTTCAAGGCGACCCGCGAGGACCTCGCCAAGCGCCTGAGTGCCACCGGCCTGTACCGCCGCGCCGCGAACGTGGACCTCGGCAACCGCCTCGACACCCCCCAGGAGACCACCGGCGACCACGACGGACAGGCCGCGCTGCTCACCACCCCCTGACGAGAGCGGGCAGAGGCCGCGGCGAACAGTCCCCGGGGCCTCTCCTGTCTTGTGGGCACACGTGAGCTCAGCCCTCGACCGCCGCCGGGAACAGCAGGGTCGCCAGGATGATCGTGCCCAGGTCAAACGCGGTCAGGAACGTCAGCCAGGTGCCGACCTCGGGACTCCAGCCGCCCTCCAGGAGCAGGCGGGTGGCCTGCACGGTCGCCAGGACCGCCGGGACCAGGATGGGGAAGGCCAGCGCGGGCAGCAGCGCCTCACGCGCGCGGAGGTTCACGGTGATGCTGCCGTAGAAGGTCGTGGCGGCCGCGAAGCCCAGCACGCCCAGCGTGGTTGTCAGGGCCAGCGCCGCCCACGGGAGTGCGCGGCCCGCCGCCGTGACCGCCTCGGACGCGCCGAACAGCACCAGACCCGTCGGCACGGTCACCGCCGCGACCAGCAGCAGGGGCGGCAGCACGCCCAGCAGCTTGCCCAGGTACAGCGCCCCGTGCGGACCCGGGTACGCCAGCAGCTGCTCCAGCGCCCCGGCCTCCTGCTCCTGCGCGAAAGCCCGCTGCGCGCCCACCGCCGCCGCGAGAGCCAGCGCCGTCCAGATCGCCCCGGCAGCCAGCGGCGCGCTCAGGCGGGCGTCGCGGGACACCACGCCGCCGCTCAGGGCGAAGCCCAGCACCAGCAGCACGATCCCCGCGAAGAACGCCGTGGCCAGCAAGGTGTCGCGCGTGCGACCCGCCACGCGCAGATCCTTCGCGGCGACCGTCAACGCCTGCCTCAGCGCGCCCTTCAAGCGGGCACCTCCTCGCGCAGCAGGCCGCCCGCGAGGCGCAGCGTGCGCGGCGCGACCACCTGCGCCAGCGCAGGCTCGTGTGCGGCGATCAGCAGCGAGCAGCCCTGCCCGCGCAACTCCAGCAGCAGCTCCTGCACCAGCGCCCGCCCCGCGTCGTCCAGGTTCGCGAAGGGTTCGTCCACCAGCGTCACCGGACGGGCCAGCAGGTGCGCGCGGGCCAGCGCCAGCCGCTTGCGCATCCCCGCCGACAGGAAGCGCGCCCGGCGGGTGGCCGCGCCCTCCAGCCCCACGCGGCGCAGCGTGCCCGGCACGTCCCCGGCCCGCGCGTGCATCCGCAGCGCGAACGCCAGGTTCTCCGCCGCCGTCAGGTCCGGGTACAGCCCCCCGTCCACCGGCATCAGGTGAATCGCGTCCCGCACCGCGCGGCTGTCGCGCAGGTCGAAGCCCAGCACCCGCCCCTCGCCACGCGTGGGCCGCAGCCCGGCGCTCAGCAGGCGCAGCAGCGTGGTCTTCCCGGCGCCGTTCTCGCCCAGCAGCGTCACTCCCTGCCCGGCCGGGACATCCAGCGTCACGCCACGCAGGATCACCTCGCGGCCCAGCCGCAGCCACACGTCCCGCAGCTGCACCGCGAACGCCGCGCCCGGATCGGATTCCTTCACAGGCGCAGCCACTCGGGCATGACCGAGAAGAAGAACGTCGCCAGCCGCGTGAACTGACCCGTCAGCATCATCAGGCCCACCACGACCAGCAGCGCGCCCCCGACCTTCTCGAACACCCCCGCGAAGCGGTTCAGGCTCCGCAGGTTCACGCGGTGCCACAGCGCCGCCGCCAGCAGAAAGGGCACGCTCAGGCCCAGCGTGTACGCCGCCAGCAGCGTCACGCCGCTGCCCAGGCTGGCGCTGCTCGCCGCGAGGCTCAGGACGCTGCCCAGCGTCGGCCCCAGGCACGGACTCCAGCCGAACGCGAACGCCGCGCCCAGCGCCACCGGCCCGTACCCCCCGGCATTCGCCAGAGCGCGCGTGTCCCGCATCAGGAACGGCAGCCGGATCAGGCCCAGCATCACCAGCCCGAAGAAGATGATCAGCGCCGCCGACACCTGCCCCAGCAGCGCCTTGTGCGGCGCGATCAGCGCCCCCAGGCTGCTGGCCGTCGCGCCCAGCGCGATGAACACCAGCCCGAACCCCAGAATGAACCCCAGCGCCCGCGACCACGGCTGCCGCTCACCGCCCAGCACACCCAGGTAACTGGGTACCAGCGGCAGCACGCACGGACTCAGGAACGACACCAGCCCCGCCAGGAACGCGACAGTCAGGGTCGGGGAAGCACTCGTCATGCCCGGCAGTCTAACGGCACACGCTCAGGCCGCCTGTCCCGCCGCCTTATTCCAGCTTGCCGCTGAACGTGCCCTCCCAGGCGTTCATGATCCGGCCGTCCTGCACGAGCAGCACCGTCGGGTACGCCCCCACCCGCAGCTGCCGCGCGAAGGTCGTCGCCGCCTCGCCCGTCCAGGCCTGCACGCCCGCCGGGGCGGGGGAGGGGAACCCCTCGGCGTTCACGGCCCGCACCGGCAGTCCCGCCGCCAGCACCGCCGACCACAGGTCACCCAGATCCCCGCAGTCGTGGCTGTACACCACCACGACCTCCTGCGCGGCTGCCGTCCACGGGTGCTGCGGCAGGGGTTCCCCCAGGCGCACGCGCGCCTCGGCGGTCGAGATGCCCAGGGTCAGCAGCAGGGTCAGCAGGGGAGCGCGGCGCAACCTCATGCCCGACATCATGCCCCGGCGGTCCGGCGAATGCATGACGGAGTGGTGAGGGGCACCTCAATGACGAACGCGCCCCCAGCAACTGGAGGCGCGTCAGGAGGGGGCGTTACGGTGCGCTGACCGGCGGCACCGACTGCGTGGTGCCCGTCACGCCCCTGGCGGCCTTCACGGCCTCCGGGTCCGCCTGTTCGTCCTGCAGGGGCGCCGGGCTCTCGTCCGGGGCGTACCCGGGCAGGTCCTCCAGCTGCACGCGGCGCTGCACGATGTTCTGCGGCGGCGTGAATTCGGTCGCCAGTCGGTTGGTGGTGCGGTCCAGGCTGACCAGCAGCGAGTCCGGATCGTTCCCCGGGCGGTACGTCGTCTCGCGGTACAGCGTGGGGGGCGGCGCGTCCGCCTGCACCTCGGTGTTCGCCGCGTCGCGGTAGTTCGGGTCCAGCACCGCCAGTTTCACGTTCGGCAGGAACTGCTGATCCGGCGCGTCCACGTACTGGATGCCGGGCGGTTCACTGAACTGCCGCAGCGCCTGCCCCTGATGCGCGAGTTCCATCATGCGCCGCCAGATCGGGGCGTTCACGTACCCGGAGTAGTAGTAGATCGGCATGTCGCCGCCCTGCTGCCGCCCCACCCACACCGCCCCGGTGTACAGCGGCGTGGTGCCCACGAACCAGAAGTCCTTCGGGCCGTTACTCGTGCCGGTCTTCCCGGCCACCGGCCACTCCCCGAACTTCGCGCGGCCCGCCAGGCCACCCTGCGCCTCGTTCAGGTCGTTCACGACCCCGCGGATCATGTCCAGGCCCAGCCACGCCACCTGCGGCGTCCACACGCGCTTGCCCTGCGCGGGCTGACTGTTCACGTCGAACAGCACCGCGCCACGCGCGTCCGTCACGCGCGTGATGTAGCGGGGCGCGCGGTACAGGCCGCCGTTCACGAACGGCGCGTACGCGGCCGCCATCTTCACCGGGGTCGTCTCGACCGCGCCCAGCGCCGCCGCCAGCCCCGTCCCGTCGTTCGTCTGCAGGCCCAGTTCGCGGATCTTCCCGAAGAACGTCTGCAGGCCGATCCGGTCCGCGAGCCGCACCGTCACGAGGTTCAACGAGCGGTCCAGCGCCTCGCGGATCGTCATGTCGCGGTAGGTCGTGGCGCCCTCGAAGTTCTTCGGTTCGTACACGCCGTTCTTGCAGCCCGTGCAGGGGAACGACACCGGGCGGTCCTCCTCCCGGTGCGACTGGCTCAGGCCGGTGGACAGCGCCGTCGTGTACAGCAGCGGCTTGATGGTCGACCCGATCTGCCGCTGCCCCTGCGCGGCGTTGTTCCACGCGGCGGGCGGCTCGGTGCCGCGCAGCTTCTGACCGATCATGCCCAGCACCTCCCCGTTGTACGGGTTGATGACCGTCGCGGCCAGCGTCGCGCCCGGCGGCAGGCCCGTCGCCTCCCGACTCGCGGTCTCCGCCGCCGACTGCACCTTCGGGTCCAGCGTCGTGTACACCCGCAGGCCACCCGAGCCGTACACCACGTCCCGCCCGAAGCGCCGCACGAGCTCCTGCTCGACCTGCTGCGTGAAGTGCGGCGCGCGCGTCGTGACGACCGCCTTGAGTTCCTTCGCGGTGCGGTCCACCAGTTTCGCGGCCTTCACGTTCCCGGCGTCGTCGTACGTGACCTGCCACCCGCGCGGCTGCACCTTCTCCCGCCACGCGGCGTCCATCTGCGCCTGCGTGATCCAGCCGTCCTCGACCATGCGGGACAGCAGCACCCGCATCAGCGGCCGGACCTCCTCGTACCGGAAGTACCGCCCGGCATTCGGCACGAGCACCGTCAGGTACGCCGCCTGCCCCAGCGTCAGGTCCTTCGGCGTCGTGCGGAAGTACGCCTGCGCCGCCGAGTAGATCCCGTACAGTTCCACCGGCCCGCCGTCCCCCCAGTAGATGGTGTTCAGGTACGTCTGCAGGATCTCCGACTTCGTGAAGGACCGCTCGACCTGCACGCTCAGGATCCACTCCTTGAACTTGCGGTCCGGCGTGCGGGCCTGCTGGTACTCGTCGAGCAGCAGCGTGTTCTTCACCAGCTGGTTCGTCAGGGTACTGCCGCCCTGCACGCTGTCCCCACGCGCCACGCGCTGCACCTGCCGCCCCAGCCCGTACGGGTCCAGGCCGTAATGCTCGAAGAACCGCCGGTCCTCGTTGCTGATCAGGGCGCCCACCATGAACGGACTGATCTCGTTCAGCGTGACGATCGTGCGGCTGATCGCCTGATCCCCCACCTTCGGAATCAGGCTGCCCAGCGGCGCCCCGTCCCGCGCGTAGATCCGCGTTTCCGAACCCAGCGACCGCGTCAGGTTGTCCAGCTCCCGGTAGTCCGGGAGTTCACGGGCCCACTTCAGGCCGTACATGGCCGCCACGCCCAGCGCCGCCACGAGCGCCGCCAGCACGAACGACGTCAGGAACTTCAGGAACCGCAGGACGATCACGCCCGCCCCCCGCCGCCTGCACCCACCGACTTGCCAGCGCCCACCGACTTGATTGCGCCCGTCAACGCCGTCGCGCCTCGATGAGCTGATTCACGCGGCCCCGCAGGTTCTTCCCCGACAACGGCTTGTACACGATGTCGTCGGCACCCACCAGCTTCGCGTGATCACGCGTCTGATCGTCATCGAAACCGGTCAGGAGCAGCACCGGCGTGTCCCGCAGGCGCTTGATGCGCTTCACCCGCGAGCAGATCTCGAACCCGTCCATGAACGGCATCTTCACGTCCAGCAGCATCGCGTCCGGCGTGTGCTCCTTGAGAAACTCCAGGGCTGTCTTGCCGTCCGGCACTGCCACGATGTCGTGCCCGTCTGCGGACAGAATGACCTCCAACATGGTCCGGATGGCCGGTTCGTCGTCCGCGACGAGAATGGTATACGCCATGCCGCCCATCATAGAGCAGGGCAGCGGGACACGCGCCGTGACCTGCTGCCCCATCTGCACGGCGCGCCCGGCGGCACCCACACGCAGTCGAGGAGCGCCCGCACGGGTTCCGCCCACCCGGCGCCGCGCGGCTCACACGGACTCCGGTTGAATGGCTTGCAAAGCCGTTCAATCCGAGCGGAGCGAGTAGGAGCAGAACGGGTTCCGGACGTGTAGTTGACAGATTGGTGGTGTTCCGATCTGTCAACGAAACAAACGGAATCCGTATCACACGGGTGGGCAGCTCGTTGAGTCGCACCCGCCCGGGTTGACCGTTGTCGCACACCGCTCGACCGGAGTCCACATCAGGGGCACGCCAGTCGGCCCGGCGCCGGGCACCCGGCCTCTCGCGACGCCCGCCGGACGGCAGGCAGAGGCGGGGCGCCGTGGTTTCCCAGCGCGCCCCCCCTGCGTCCCGACTTACTCGAACTGTGCGAGCACCTGCGTGAGGCGTTCCCGCTGCGCGCCGAAGTCGGCCACGCGGCGTTTCTCCTCCTCGATGACTTCGGCGGGGGCGCGGGCGACGAAGCCCTCGTTGCTCAGTTTGCCCTGCGCCTGCTTGATCTGCTTGTCGAATTCCGCGAGGCGTTTCTTCTGCTTGCCGACCCAGTCGGCAATATCGACGGTGCCTTCCAGCGGCGCGCGGACGGTCACGCCCTGCTCGACGAGGCTCAGGGTGCGGCCCTCCAGGTCGCCGGACAGGTTCACGCGGGCGATGCTCTCGACCACGCGGGCGTTCTCGTGCACGGTGGGCGCGAGGTCGCCCTCCACGGCGACGTTCAGGCGGTCCTGCGGGCTGAGGCCCAGTTCGCTCTTGAGGCTGCGGGCGGCGGCCACGGCGGCGCGCAGGGCGTCGAAGGCGCGGGTGGCGTCCGCGTCGTGCAGCGCATCGTCCGCTGCGGGCCAGGAGTGCACGGCCAGCTGGCGGCGGTGCCCGAGCGCGGCGTACAGTTCGCTCGTCACGAACGGCATGAAGGGGTGCAGCAGCTTCAGGATGTGTTCCAGCGTGGCCTTCAGCGTCACCAGTGTGGACAGTTTGCCCTCGCTCAGGGCGGGTTTGGCGGCCTCGATGTACCAGTCGCAGAACTCGTCCCAGGTGAAGGTGTACAGCGTGCGGATGGCCGCGCCGATGTCGAACGCGTCGAGCTGCGCGGTGGCCTCGGCGGTCACGGCGTTCAGGCGCGACAGGATCCAGCGGTCCGCCAGCGTCAGGTCGGCGCGGGCGCGCACGGCGCTCAGCGCGTCGCGGCTGCGCAGGGTCTCGCCCACGCTGTCGTCCAGCGCGCCCTGCACGTACTGGATCAGGGCCTCGTCGGCGTCGCTGCCGGTCGTCTGGAGGTTCGGGAGGGCCTCGCCCAGTCGCAGCATCGCGAAGCGCGCGGCGTTCCACAGTTTGTTCGCGAAGTTGCGGCCCTGCTCGAAGCGCCGCGGGTCGTGCTTGATGTCCTGCCCGCCGGTGGACAGGAAGCTGAACGCGAAGCGGCTGGCATCCACACCGTACTGGTCGAACAGTTCCAGCGGATCGATGCCGTTGCCCTTGCTCTTGGACATCTTCTGACCCTTCGCGTCGAGGTACAGGCCGTGCAGCATGACCGTGCTGAAGGGGGCCTGACCGGTCAGGCCGTACCCGGCCATCTGCATGCGCGCCACCCAGAAGAACAGGATGTCGTACCCGGTCACGAGCACCTGCGTGGGGTAGAACTTCCGGAAATCCTCACTGTCCGTGTCGGGCCAGCCCAGCGTGCTGAACGGCCAGAGGTTGGAGCTGAACCACGTGTCGAACACGTCCGGGTCGCGGCGCAGGTTCAGGTGCGCGTAGCGGGGGTCCTGATCGCAGTCAAGGTCCGGATTCTCGGGGTCCGGCACGTACAGGTTGCCCTGCTCGTCGTACCACGCGGGAATCTGGTGCCCCCACCACAGCTGACGGCTGATGTTCCAGTCGCGGATGTTCTCCAGCCAGTCGCGGTTCACCTTCGCGTACCGCTCGGGCACCAGCTGCATGTCGCCCCGCTCCAGCCCCGCGAGAACCTGCTCCGCGAAGGGTTTCATCTTCACGTACCACTGCTCGCTGATGATCGGCTCGACCGGCACCTTCGTCCGCTCCGACAGGCCGATGGCGGTGTCGTGGTCCTTCTCCTCCAGCAGGTCGCCGCCCTCGGTCAGGGCCTTCACGACCGCCTTGCGGGCCGCGAAGCGTTCCAGGCCCTGGAACTCGGCGGGCACCAGCTCGTCGCGGGTCAGGTTGCCGTGCAGGTCGATCACGCTGGGCCGCGCCAGACCATGACGCTCGCCCACCTCGAAGTCGGTCGGGTCGTGTGCGGGCGTGATCTTCAGCGCGCCCACCCCGAACGCCATCTCGACCGCCTCGTCCGCGATGATCGGCACCCAGCGGTCCGTCAGGGGAATGCGGGCCTCCTGCCCGACCAGATGCGCGAAACGCGGGTCCTCGGGGTGCACCGCGATCGCCTGATCCGCGAAGATCGTCTCGGGCCGCACGGTCGCGATGCGGATCTCGCCCGCCTCCCCGTTGCTGGCCGCCGCGTTCGGGTCACGCAGCTTGTACGACAGGGTGTACATCTTGCCCTTGCGCACCTCGCGGTCGATCTCCAGTTCCGACAGGGTCGTCTGACTCGCCGGATCCCAGTTCACGATCCGCTCGCCGCGGTACGCGAAGCCCTCGTGGTACAGCTTCACGAACTGATGCCGCACCGCGCGCGACAGGCCCTCGTCCATCGTGAAGCGCTCGCGCGTCCAGTCGGCACTGACACCCAGGCGCGACAGCTGCTCCAGGATCATCCCGCCCGACTCGGCCTTCCACTCCCACACCTGATCCAGGAACCGCTCGCGGCCCAGGTCGTGACGGCTGACGCCCTGCTCGCGCAGCTGCCGCTCCACGACCACCTGCGTCGAGATGCCCGCGTGATCCATGCCCGGCAGGTACAGCGCCTCGAAGCCCGCCATGCGCTTGTAGCGGATCAGCGTGTCGATCAGCGTGTTGTCCAGCGCGTGCCCCAGGTGCAGGTTCCCCGTCACGTTCGGCGGCGGAATCACGATCGTGAACGGCTCCTTCCCGCTCGTCGCGTCCGCGCGGAACGGCTCGTTGCGCCACTTCGCGGCCCAGCCCGGCTCGACGGCCTTCGGGTCGAACTGCTTGGCGAGGACGGACGCGTCGTTCTCCGGCGTCTGATCAGGGGTGGCAATCTGGTCGGGGGTGTGGGGGTCAGTCATGCTTGAAGCTCCTTGTGCAGCAGTTGATCGAGGTGGGGGAGGGCGGCGTCCATCTCCCAGTCCAGGCCGGGCGCGTGCAGCGGCGCCCAGCGGAACCGGAAGGTGTACCGCCCTTCGGCGAGGTGATCCCAGGTGTCCGGCGTGCCCGCCGGGGCGGTCAGGGCGTACGCGTGGCAGACCTGCCGCGTGAACCGCTCGGGCAGTTGCGCTTCCCACAGGTACGAGGCCAGGAAGGTGAGATTGGTCAGGCTCAGACCGGACTCCTCGTGCAGTTCGCGCGTGGCGGCCCGCTCCGGGGTTTCCCCCGGCTCGACCCCGCCCGCCACGACCTGCACGCCCGCCCCGCCGTCCGGGACGTGATCGAACACCAGCAACTCGGGCCCGCTGGAACCGGCGCGCGTGACGAAGCACACGACCTTCTCGCGCAGTCCACGTGTCGCCGCGTCCCGCCGGGCCTCCTGTGGCGTGTCGTAGAACGTGACTATCCTTCCCACCTCCTGACCGGGGAGGGAAACGCAAAACGTCCCGTCCGCCGGAAGAACTTCCGGATGCGGACGAGACGAGGGTGTCCCGTGGTACCACCGCGTTTCCCCGCCTGCATGGGGGGCACTCGCTGCGCGCTGTATCGGGCGCACCCGGAGGCTCTACGCCCCCCGCGCGGGGGGTTTCTGCCGTCGTGCTCGCGGGTGACGTTCGCCGGGGGCCCGTCCACCTGCCCTCTCAGTCGCGGGGCGGGTTTCCTGTGGGGGCCTGACCCGGGTACTCCTCCCGGTCACTGCACTCGGGAGTGTACGCGCCGGGGGGCGGGCATTTCAATCCGCACGCTGGCGCATTGGCGCGGTGGGGGCGGGCCGGGCATCCTGCGGGGCGTGCCCCTGACTGGAATGACCCTGTATCACCGCGCCGTGCGGGACGTGCGCGGCGATCACCTGTTGCCCCTGAGCACCCTGCGTGAGCGGCACCCGGACGTGTACGCCCGCGAGGCGGCGAAGTACGTGGGCCGCGAGGCCCTGATGGGGGAGCGGGTCAGTCGGCTCGACTGCCTGTGGACGGACGTGCTGTTCTTCTCCCCGGTGAATCCGGGCCCGCTGTTGGACGCCGCGCGGCAGAGCGGGCGGGCGATTCCCCCGGTGCGGTTCTGGACGCTGGACGCCGCGCACCTCGACCCGGCGCGGGCGTGCGTCCGGCTGGTGCGCCCCTGGCTGGGAGGTGTGAAGCCCGCGCCGGACCCGGCGGACGAGCTGCCCTTCACGCCGCAGACGCTGCGGGAGCACTCGGCCGCGCCCCCGGCGACCCTGGACCGCCTGCGCGCCCTACCGGAAGAAGCGCCCCTCATCCTGTGGATGGACGTCCCACACGTCCTCTACCGCGGCGAGGTTCCCCTGGGTGCGCTCGGCGAGGCGCGCTTCTAGCTCTCGTCGCCCTCGGTGACGCGCTCGAAGCGGTACAGCAGGGGTTTTTTCAGCAGGCCGCGCGGGACGGTCACGGTGGCGCTCTGGTAGGGGAGACCGCTGACCTGCGCGGACGCGCTGAACAGCTGCGTGTCCTCGCCGATGCGGGCGGCGCGGTCACTGAGGTCCAGCGTGCCCTGCGCGCGGCTCAGGACGTCGTAGGGGTGTTCGATCAGCACGGTCAGTTTCACGGGCTGCCCGATCAGGCTGCGCAGGGGATTCGCGGCGCTGGCGAACGCGGCGCGCACGGGTTGCGCCTGCCGCTCGCGGGTCACGCGGACGCTCAGGCCGTACTCGCCGACCGGGAAGGTCAGGTCGCGGATCAGGGTCACGCCGTCGCCCTCGGCCTCGCGGAACGCGGCGAGCAGGGCCTCGCGGCGGTTGCGGACCAGCGTGACGGGCATGGCGCGCTCCATGGGGAACTCGCCCCGCTGGATCACGCGTTCGGCGTGCTTCAGGGTGTCCTCGCGCGTGCGGAACGTGCGGTGGGTGACGGGCTGCGCGGCGTGCCACACGCCACTGGAGTCGCGTTCCATCCACTCGATCCACAGGTCGAACTGATCGTGGAACTGCCAGGACGGATGCGCCTGCTGCGCGGGCCGCGCGGACTCACGCGCTGGTTCGTCGCGGGGGGACAGGGCGTCACTGGTTCGGCTGGTGCTGCGAGAGATGGCGCTCATGGGTCCTCCGGTGAGCCCATCATGCCTCAAATGACCGGCTGAATGTGAAAAAACGCCGCGCCGGGGGGATCACCCCCCAGCCCGGCGGCGCGGCTTCCGGCTCAGCTGATCTCGATCAGTTCGGCCAGCAGGAACGGCTTGAGGGTTTCCAGGACAAGCCGGGGCGGCGCGGCGGTGCGTTCCAGCAGGGTGCGGATGTTGCCGCTGTCGGCGATCAGGTTCAGCACGCGGTACTGGGTGCGTGTGACCGGCTGCGCCTCGGTCCACTTGGCGGTGAAGCGCAGGCGTCTGTTCCAGTCGGGGAAGGTGCGCAGCAGCGGTTCCCACGCGGCGTTGTCCTCCAGCAGTCGGCGCAGGGCCGGGTCGCGGCGCAGGCTCATGCTGCGGGTGGGGGGCGGCTGGTCCACCTCGAAGGTGAACACCCCGGCGTCCAGGCTGGCCATGAACTGCAGGGCGTGATCGCCGCGCAGGCGTCCGGCCTCGGCGTGCGTGATCTCGCCGCGTTCCAGCCACAGCTGCCCGCCGCGGACATGATCCACGCTGAGCCGCCCGGCGCGTCCGCTGGTCAGGAACATCTGCATGACGGACAGGAAGGGGAAGACTGCCAGATCGCCGCGTACCATAGGTGACCCTCAGTGTAGGGGCGCGCCGCCCCCGGCGCGAGAGGTCACCCCCGCCGGGGGCGGACGCGTGCGAAGATCGTCACATGCCTGAACCTCTGGACGTGCTGCTGTCCCTGTGCGCGGCGGACGCGCTGGGCGCCGCCACGGAATTCAAGTCCCCCGACGTGATCCACGCGCGCTACGGCGCCGCCTTCCGCGCGTACCAGCCGGGCAGCGTGTTCGGTTTCGCGCCCGGCGAGGCCACCGACGACAGCCAGATGGTCGTCGCTACCCTGCTCGGCGCGGCGCGGCGCGAGGGCCACGCGGGTGTCCTCGCGGCGTTCCGGGAGTGGCTGGCCGCCGCGCCGCCCGACGTGGGCGGCCTGACCCGGCAGGCCCTGAGACTGACCTTCACGCAGCCGGAGCGGCTCGACGGGGGCGCCCTGGCCTGGGAACGCGGCGGCTTCGACGGCGCCGGGAACGGCGGGCTGATGCGCGTGGCGGCCGCGTGGCTGCTCGGGCACCGGGGCGCGGCCCTGGCGCGCGAGGCGGCGGTGCTGACGGCCCTGACGCACGCCGATCCGCGCTGCGTGTACGCCTCGGTGTTCCTGACGGCGTTCATGGAGGCCCTGGCCGCCGGTCAGGCGTACGCGGCGGCGGCGCAGGCGGCCCTGGCCGTCATGGACGGCCTGGACGCGCGGGACGCCCTCGTGGACGCCGGGGTGCTGGGCCTGCACACCCAGGACGCCCACCGCGCCTTCCGGGGCCGCGAGCGTGAGGCCCGCGCGCAGGTCCGCGCCCGCGTCCGCTCGGGCCTGGACGGCACGGTCACCTCGCAGAGCGGGTACGTGCTGGACACACTGGAGGCCGCCGTCGCCCACGCCCGCCGCGCGGACTGGTGGGCGTGCGTGGAGCCCGCCGTGCTGGGCGGTGACGACAGCGACACGGTCGCGTGCGTGGTCGGCGCCCTCGTGGGCGCACGTGGCCTGAGCACCCCGCCCGAACTCCTGCCGGACCTGCGCCTGGGTCACTCCTGGCCCGGCTGGGAGCGCGGGTGGACCGCCACCGAGCACCTACCCGCCGTCCTGGCCCACGCGGTGGCGTGACCGGGACTGGGGGCGCCTCACCCTGAAGGGGCTGGGCGTGGTACACTGTCAGGGTTGCCCGCTACGCACATGCACCGGAGACCGGGGCGCAGACGTGGCGGAGGAGGCACCCATGAAGAAAGACATCCACCCCAAAGTCGTTCCCACCAAGATCATCTACCAGGGTAAAGTCGTGATGGAAACCCTGAGCACCAAGCCCGAAATCCACGTGGACGTCTGGAGTGGCGTGCACCCCTTCTGGACCGGCGAAGAGCGCTTCGTGGACACCGAAGGCCGCGTCGACAAGTTCAACAAGCGCTTCGGCGACAGCTACCGCAACAAGAAGAAGTAAGCGCCCCGCGCCTGCAACCGCCCCCGCCGCCACCGGCCGGGGCGGTTCTTCGTGTGGCCCGCTGCGGGCCTTCACGTCCTCACGCGATCTGCGATACTCGCGGGCGTGCTGAAGTCCCCCTACCATGGCGGTCACCTGGAAGTCATCGTCGGCCCGATGTTCAGCGGCAAGAGCGAGGAACTCATCCGCCGCGTGACCCGCGCCGTGATCGCCCGGCAGCGGGTCTCCGTGTTCAAACCCGCCCTGGACGACCGCTACCACGACACGGCCGTCGCCAGTCACGCCGGGCGGACCGTGAACGCCGTGGCCGTGCGGGACGCCGCCGACATCCGCGCGCACCTGAGCGGCGAGGGCACCCTGCTGCACGCCCAGGGGGACACGCTGCCCGACGTGGTCGGCATCGACGAGGTGCAGTTCCTGGACGCCGCGATCATCCCGCTCGCGCTGGAACTGGCCGATGCGGGCGTGCGCGTGATCCTCGCCGGACTGGATCAGGACTTCCGCGCCGAGCCGTTCGGGTTCATGCCGGAACTCCTGGCCCGTGCCGAGAGCGTCGAGAAACTCACGGCGATCTGCACGGTGTGCGGCGCGCCCGCCACCCGCTCGCAACGCCTGATCGGCGGTCATCCCGCCCGCTTCGACGATCCGGTCGTCCTGGTGGGCGCCGAGGAGAGCTACGAGGCCCGCTGCCGCGTACATCACGAACTGCGCGGCTGACCCCCCCTGTCCCGTGAAGGCCGCCCGCGCCCCCGAGTGTGTGCGTCCCGTGAGCCGCTCGGGGTAGACTGGGCAGACGCGACCGCAACGCAGCCCACCCGAAGCGTCCCAGCCTGACTGCCTGATCCGCCTGCCTGTCCTGATTCCGGGGTTGACCCTTGCAGAAACCCGCATCCACCACCGAAACGTTCCCGTGGCTGCTCAACCAGCGGCGCATGTTCACCGGGCTCGTCGTGCTGAGCGCGCTGGCCTGCGCCGCCGCACTCGGCTCGCAGTACCCGCAGTTCGACCCACTGGACGTCTGGGCGCTGCCCACCCTGGTCGTCGTGCTGCTCGCCCTGCAACTCCTGCTCACGAACGGCATGATCTCCGTCGGGACCGCCGTGCAGGTGACGTTCCTGGGGACCGCGTCGTACGTGCTGCTGGCCCTGAACCACCAGTTCTCGGTCCTGACCGGGCAGTCGCAGGCACTCATGGAGAACACCTACTGGTTCGCGGTGGTCTACGTGTCCGCGTTCCTGGTGTACGAACCGAAACAGGCCGCCCGCGCCGCCGTGGTGATCCTGCTGATCGCCACGCTGGTGTGCGCCGCGAACCTGGCCCTGATGACCGCCCCCATGCGCGCCCACCTGATCGGCCCGTGCGCGCAGTTCCTGCTGATGGGCGCCGTGCTGACCCTCATGCAGGCCACGCTGGGCGTGCAGCGCAGCCAGTTCCAGGCCGCGCGGGCCGCCGCGCTCACCGACCCGCTGACCGGTCTCGCCAACCGCCGCGCGGCGGAGGAACGCCTGTCCGTCCTGACCCGCACGGACGACACGTACACCCTGATCCTGTTCGACATCGATCACTTCAAACGCGTGAACGACATGCACGGTCACGCCATGGGCGACCTCGTGCTCCGCGGCGTCGCCGAGATCACCCGCCGTCACCTGCCCGAGGGGAGTCTCGCGGCCCGCTGGGGCGGCGAGGAATTCCTGCTGATCCTCCCCGAGCAGCGCGACAAGCACCTGCGGCCCATGCTGGACCGGCTGCGCGCCGACCTGCGCCACCACCGCTACGGCACCGTGAACGGCGTCACCGCGTGCTTCGGCGTGGCCACCGCCAGCGCGGGCGAGGACCCCACCGACGTGGTGCAGCGCGCCGACCTGGCCATGTACCGCGTCAAGGAGCAGGGCCGCAACGACGTGCACCTCGCTGACCTGCGCCGCACCCAGGTCAGCTGACCCGGGTGCGCCCGTTACCGGCTGCCCGGGCGGGCACGCCGGGAGCGCCGGTCGGCGGGGTCGGCCGCGGGCGCCTCGTTCACGGCCAGACCCAGCTTGCGCGTCAGCGCGCTGAGCTGCGCCAGTTCCTCCGGACTCATGGCGCTGAACACCTCCCGGATGCCCTGCACGTGCCGGGGCAGCACCCGCCCGATCAGGTCACGGCCCGCGTCGGTCAGGGACACCCGCATGATCCGGCGGTCCAGTTCGTCGCGGTCGCGGCGCACCAGCCCGTCGCGTTCGAGGTTGTCGATGACCATGGTCAGGTTCCCGCTGGAGCGCAGGATCTTGTCGGCCAGCTGCCGCTGGCTGAGGGACCCCAGGTGATACAGGGCTTCGAGCACGCCGAACTGACTGATGGTGAGGTTGTGGTCGGAGAGATGACGGTTGGCGTTCACCTCGACCGCGTGCGCGGCGCGCCATAACTTCACGTAGGCGTCCAGCGCGGCGCGGTCGTCGGGTGAACCAGCGTAACGGTTCGGCATTACCCTCATGGTCGGGGGGCAGCCTCATGAAGTCAAGCTGATCGTCCGGTCAGTCGCGTCAGCAGGTGACGCCCCGGGGCCGGGGGGCGTCAGCCCTGCTGCGCGCGGTACTCCTCGGTGGCCAGCCGCACGCAGGTCGCCACGGCGCGCATCGCCTCGTAGACCTCCTCGACCGGCGGGCGGGTCGGCGCGAGGCGGATGTTGCGGTCATGCGGGTCCCGCCCGCCCGGGTACGTGGCGCCCGCCGGGGTGAGGCTCACACCGGCCTCGTCCGCCAGCTGCACCACGCGCGACGCGACCGGCGCGGTCGTGTCCAGGCTGATGAAGTACCCGCCGCGCGGACTGCCCCAGCTGGCGAACTCGCCGCCGTCCCCCAGTTCCGCGCGCAGCACCTCGTCCACCGCGCGGAACTTCGGGGCGATCAGCGCCGCGTGATCCTTCATCAGGCCCTCCAGCCCGCCGGGGTACGCCTGGAGGAACTTCACGTGGCGGGCCTGCTCGACCTTGTTCGGGCCGATGCTCTGCGCGTTCAGGAACTTCGACAGCCACCTGACGTTGTCCTCGCTGCTGCCCACGAAGCCCAGCCCGGCGCCCGCGAAGGTGATCTTGCTGGTGCTGGCGAACACGAACGTCCGGTCCGGGTACCCGGCGTCGCGCGACAGCGTCACGAGGTTCACCGGCGTGTCCTGCCCCGCCGGGTCGGGGGAGAGGTGGTGGGCGCGGTACGCGTCGTCCGCGAAGATCGTGAAGTCCGGCGCGGCCGCCTTCACCCCGGCCAGTCGGCGGGCCTTCCCGGCGCTGATCGTCTCCCCGCCGGGGTTCGAGTACGTGGGGACGAACAGCACGCCCTTCACGCTCGCGTCCGCCGCGGCCAGTCGCTCGATGGCCTCGACGTCCGGGCCGTCGGGCTGCATGTCCACGGTCAGCAGCTCGAAGCCCAGCGTCTGCAGCAGCAGGAAGTGCCGGTCGTACCCGGGCGTCGTGACGATCATCTTCGGGTTCTGCCCCGCCCAGGGCTGCCAGCCACGCGGGCCGTGCAGCAGCGCGAACGTCAGGACGTAGCCCTGGAGTTCCAGGCTGGCGTTGTTCCACACGATCACGTTCTCGGGTTTCAGGTCCAGGTACGCGCCGAACATCGCCCGCGCGGACGGCAGGCCCGCCACGCCCCCGGGGTAGTTGCGCAGGTCCAGGCCGTCCATGTGCGTGTCCGTTTCACCCAGCGCGGTCAGCAGGCCGTTACTCAGGTCGAAGTCCGCGTCGGCGGGCTGGCCGCGCTGCATGTTCAGCTTCAAGCCCTTCGCCTTCACCGCGTCGTACGCTGCGCGCGCCTGCGCCAGGGCCTCACTCTGCACGTCACTCGTCATGCGCCCAGCGTACCCGCCCCCAGCCGGGCAGGGCAGGGACGTGTCTACCCCTGACGGGACACCGGGAAGCGGAGGACGGGGCGGGGGGTGTTACACTGCCAGCGCTGCGCCCGCCGGGCCAGCTTTTGCCTCCCTTTCGTTCCTTTCCCCTTCCGCCTTTTCCCACCCAGCTTCGACCACAACAGGAGAATCCACATGCAATACGTAGTGCACCGCCCCCGCGTCGGGGTGTTCATCGACACGCAGAACCTCTACCACTCGGCCCGCGACCTGATGGAACGCACCGTGAACTTCGAGACGATCCTGAAGACCGCCACCGAGGACCGCGAACTCGTGCACGCCATCAGCTACACCGTGGAACGCGAGAACGAGGCCACCGCTCGCCCGTTCATCTACAAGCTGTCCACGCTGGGCTTCAAGGTGCGGCGCATGAACCTCACGCTGCACCACGTCACCGACGGCGGCAAGGCCATCTACGAGGGCAACTGGGACATGGGCATCGTGGCTGACATGGTCCGCCTGATGGACCACCTCGACATCGTGGTGCTCGGCAGCGGCGACGGGGACTTCACCGACATCGTGGAGGTGCTGCAGGAGCGCGGCAAGCGCGTGGAGGTCATCGCGTTCCGGGAGCACACCGCGCAGAAACTCGTGGACGCCGCTGACCGCTTCACGCACCTGCCCGACATCGACGGCGGCCTGATGCCCGCCCGCCAGACCCGCGCCGCCACGCCCAAGACCGAGGAGTAAGCCCCGTGACCGACGCCACGCCGCACGCCGGGGCGGACGCCGTCCTGCACCGCCTGAACTTCCATCTGCCCGAGGACCGCGTCGCGCAGACGGGTGCGGAACCCCGTGACGCCTCACGGTTGATGATCGTGGGCGAAGCGATCGAGCACCGCGTGTTCCGCGACCTGCCAGACGAGCTGCGCGCGGGTGACCTGCTGGTGTTCAACCAGAGCAAGGTCATCCCCGCGCGCGTCATGGCCCGCAAACCCGTGGACGCCCACGGGCACGGTGGCGGCAGCGTGGAGGTCATGCTGCTGCGCGCCGAGGAGCGCCCCGAACTGGGCCGACACGTCTGGAGCGCGTACCTGAAACCCGCCCGCCGCGCCGGGTTTGAGCTGTGGCTGGGCGGCCTGGAGCACGAGGGCGGGCACCGCGCCCAGATCGTCGGGGAACTGGAGGACGGCGCGCGCCTGCTGCGCTTCGACCACGACATCCTGCCGCACCTGGACGACATCGGCCGCCTGCCCCTCCCGCCGTACATCGACGCGGGCGACAGTGACGAGACGTGGCGCGACCGCTACCAGACCGTGTACGCCCGCGAACCCGGCAGCGTCGCCGCGCCCACCGCCGGACTGCACTTCACGCCCGACCTGCTGGCCCGGCTGGCCGGACTGGGCGTGCAGACCGCGCACGTCACCCTGCACGTCGGCGCCGGAACGTTCCGGCCCATCAGCGGCAGCGTCGCCGACCACGTCATGCACGCCGAACGCTGGCACGTCACCCCCGACACCGCGCAGGCCATCAACGCCGCCCGCGCCGAAGGCCGCCGCATCATCGCCGTTGGGACGACCACCGTCCGCACGCTGGAAAGCGCCTGGGACGGCACGCAGGTCCAGCCCGGCGAGGGCGACACGCAGATCTTCATCACGCCCGGCCGTCCGGTCAACGTGCCGGACCTGCTCATCACGAACCTGCACCTGCCGGGCAGTACCCTCCTCCTGCTCGTCGCCGCGTTCGCCGGAGAGGACCGCATCCGCGCCGCGTACGACGCCGCCCTGAACGGCGACTACCGCTTCTACTCGCTGGGCGACGCGATGCTGCTCACGAATCAGGCTGTGGGTCGTGGGTTGTAGGAAGTAGGCAGGACTTTCCCACAACCCACAGCCCACGACCTACACCCCAACCGTCAGCGTGACCGTCGCTGCCTCGCGCACGAAGCCCATGCGTTCGTTGATGGCGAGCATGGGGCGGTTGGTGACGTGGTTGCCGGTGCGGGAGTGCGTGAAGCCCCGCGCCAGGGCGGCGCGGGCGGCGGCGAGTTTCAGCGCGAGGCCCAGGCTGTGCCCGCGCCACCCCGACCGGACGCCGGTCAGGCCGTTGTGGACGAAGCCTGGGCGCGTCGCGATGGGTTGCGACAGCTGACTGGTGCCCACCCATGTGCCGTCCGGTGCGAGGGCGATCATGATGCCGCTCGTGTCGGGCAGCAGGGTGGGCATCCGCTCCAGCCACACCTCGAACGGCCAGACCTGCACGGGGCGGGCGCTGGGCACGTCGGTCAGCAGCGCGTGGATCAGGTCGTAATGTTCGCGCTGATGCGCGTCCCAGCCGCCCAGGTCGCTCAGCGGGACGATCCGCACGCCGCTCGCGCGGGCGCGGGCCTCGTCGGCGGCGAACGCGCCGAAGTCCAGGCTGCGCAGGTCGAGGGTGCTGAGCCACATGCGGTCCGCCTCCTGCCAGCCGCGCGCCCGCAGGAAGTCGTGCTCCCACCAGTCCTCACGCACGCGGGTCACGGCGGTGGTCGCGCCCGCCGCACGCAGCATGCCCAGCCCGGCGCCCAGCAGCTCGTCCGCCAGCGGCCCCCCGGCCTCCTGCGGGTGGAGGGTGAGGGTCAGGTCCAGCCAGCCGTCGTGCGCGTCCATGCGCGGCACGCCCGTCGTCACGGCGCCCCTTGCCTCGCCGCGTTCGAAGACGGCCTGCTGGGTGTGGTGCTCGCCCGGGCGGCGGATGGCCGCCTGCCGGGTCAGGTCGTCCACGCTGACGGGGCTGTCCGGGTGGGCCAGGGTGCGCAGCGCGGCCAGATCGGCGTCCGCGATGGCGTGCAGGTGGGGGAGGATCGCGTCCATGCGTGATTACAGCACGCGCCCATCCGGGCCGGGCACGTCAAATGGCTTACGGTGCCCTCAGCGCCCCTCTCTATACTCCGGGGTGATGACTGCAACCCAGCCCGAGGCGACCGGCGTCAGCAACCCGCTGCTGAACGTCGGCTTCCGCATCCCCTTCGACCAGATCCGCCCCGAGCACGCCGAGGCCGCCGTGGACACCCTCCTGGCGCAGACGCAGGCGAAACTCGAGGACCTCGCCCGCAGCGGCGAGCGCGGCTTCGCCCACTTCATGGCGGACCTGGACACCCTGACCGAGCAGCTCGACACGGTGAACACCATCGTGCACCACCTCGACAGCGTGAACAGCAGCCCCGAGTGGCACGCCGCGAAGATGGCGATCCTGCCCAAGACCAGCGAGTTCTACACCAAGCTCAGCCTGCACCCCGGCCTGTGGGCGGCGCTGAAGGCCTTCGCCGAGACGCCCGAGGCCGCCGCGCTGGACCCGGTGCGCGCCCGGCACCTGAAGCTCACCATCGACGAGTTCCGCCGCGAGGGCGCCGACCTGCAGGGCGAGGAGCAGGCGCGCCTGCTGGCCCTGAACACCCGCCTCGCCGAGGTGACCAGCCAGTTCAGCAAGAACGTCCTGGATGAGACGGCCGCCTTCGAGCTGTACGTGCCCGAGGGGCGACTGGCGGGCGTGCCGCAGCGCGTGCAGGACGCCACCCGCCGCGACGCGGAAAGCAAGGGCAAGGACGGCCACCGTCTGACCCTGCACGCCCCGGTCCTCGTGCCCGTCCTGACGTACGCCGACGACCGCGAGCTGCGCCGCGACCTGTGGCTCGCGAACAGCCGCGTGGGCCAGCAGGAGGGCCGCGACAACCGCCCCCTGATCCGCGAGATCCTTGGGCTCCGCCGCGAGAAGGCCCAGCTCCTGGGCTTCAGGGACTTCGCCGACTACGTGCTGCAGGACCGCATGGCGGGCAGCGGCACCCGAGCCCTGGCCTTCGAACGCGACCTGGACGCCCGCACCCGCCCCGCCTTCGAACGCGAGAACGACGAACTGCGCGCCTTCCACCGCGAGCAGGTCGGTGCCGAAGCCCCCGAACTGGAAGCGTGGGACGTCTCGTACTGGGCCGAGAAGCAGCGGCAGGCCAAGTACGACTTCGACGAGGAAGCCCTGCGCCCCTACTTCCCCATGAACGGCGTCCTGGCGGGCCTGTTCGAGATCACCCGCCACGTGTTCGGTATCACCGTCGCCCAGAGTGAGGCGCCCGGTTGGCACCCCGAGGTGCGCTACTACACCATCCACGACGAGGCCGGCACGCACGTCGCGAGCTTCTACACCGACTGGTTCCCCCGCGACAGCAAACGCGCCGGGGCGTGGATGAACGCCTTCATCACCGGCGGCCCCCGCGAGCACGGCGTCGAGCCGCACCTGGGCCTGATGTGCGGCAACATGACCCCCCCCGACGGCGACACCCCCGCCCTGCTGTCCATCCGTGAAGTCGAGACCGTCTTCCACGAGTTCGGGCACCTGCTGCACCACGCCCTGAGCCGCGTGGAGGTCCGCAGCCTGAGCGGCACCAGCGTCCCGTGGGACTTCGTGGAACTGCCCAGCCAGATCATGGAGAACTGGGTCATGGAACGCGGCGCGCTCGACCTGTTCGCCCGCCACTACCAGACCGGCGAGACCATCCCCGAGGACCTGTTTGGCCGCATGATCGCCGCGCGCAACTACCGCGCCGCGAACGCCGCCATGCGCCAGTACTCCTTCGGCCTGACCGACCTGAGCCTGCACGTCGAATTCGACCCCGAAGGCGACGCGGACCACGTCACGTACGCCCGCGACCTGATGGCCACCTTCAACCCCACCCCGCTGCCCGAGCACTACGCGATGATCGCCGCGTTCAACCACCTGTTCAGCAGCCCCGTCGGCTACGGCGCCGGCTACTACAGCTACAAGTGGGCCGAGGTGCTCGACGCCGACGCGTTCAGCCGTTTCGCGCAGGAAGGCATCTTCAACCGCGACACGGGCCGCGCCTTCGTGGACAGCGTCCTGAGCCGCGGCAACAGCGCCGACCCCGCCGAGCTGTACCGCGAGTTCATGGGCCGCGACCCCGACGCGGACGCCCTGCTGCGCCGCAGCGGCCTGCTGGAGTAACGGGTCAAGTGTCTGAGGGTCGAAGGGTCTAAGGCACTTGCTCTTAGACCCTTCGACCCTTGAACTCTTCGACCAACTTCCCGACCACTGCTCAGTCGCATGAGAGCCGATGCCGATTTTCCCATCTCCTTCATCTGCCATTCAGGTTAAGATCGGTTCACGATGCTCATGCAGACCGCCCAGCGCACGCTGGGAGCCCTGGCGGCCCTCGTGGCCCTGGGACTTCCCGCCACGGCCCAGTCCTCCGCAGAGGGGCAACTCGTCGCGCGCCTGAACCAGGTGCGTGCCCAGGGCGTCACCTGCCCCGGCAGCGGCCAGCGGCCCGTCGCGGGCAGCATGACCTTCACGCCCGCCCTGGCCGCCGCCGCCCGCCAGCAGGCCGGATACATGAGCGCCACCGGTCGTATCACCCACACCGGCGCTGGCGGCAGCACCCCCCGCGTGCGCGCCGCCAGCACCGGCGTGAACGCCGTCAGCGTCACCGAGATCGTCTTCATGGGCGGCAGCCAGAACCCGGAAAGCGCGATCCGCTGGTGGCTGCAAAGCCCCGTGCACTGCTTCTGGATGAACGAACGCCGCTACACCCACGTCGGCGCCGCCGTCGTGCAGGGCGCCCGCGGCACCGCGTACGTGATGGTCCTCAGCAGCCAACCCCGCTAAAGGTCGATGGGTGATGGAGGATGGTTGATGGAACCGTCCTCCATTCGCTTTGGCTGGACGGTTCGGAGAGCCTGAACGGGCGCCCCGCCCCCCACGCTTACCGGGCGGTCCAGCCCAGGTCCAGGTCCAGCACCGCGCCCGTCATGCCCCACGCCGTCGGACTGACCACGTAACTCGCCAGCGCCGCCACGTCCTCCGGGTTCAGGAGGCGCTTGATCGCGGCGGGTTCCAGCATGACCTTCTGCTCGACCTCCTGCTCGGTCAGGCCGCGCGTACGGGCCTGATCGGCAATCTGACCCTCGACCAGCGGCGTGCGCACGTACCCCGGGCAGATGGCGTTCACGGTCAGACCCTGCTCCCCGGCCTCCAGCGCCGCCGTGCGGGTCAGGCCGATCAGGCCGTGCTTCGCGCTGACGTACGCACTCTTGAAGGGGCTGGCCACGTGCCCGTGGATGCTCGCCACGTTCACGATCCGCCCCTGCCCGGAGCGGGTCAGGTGCGGCCACGCGTACCGGCTCAGCAGGAACGGCGCGGTGAGCATCACGTGCAGCATCGCGTCCCAGGTGTCCTCCGGGAACTCCGCGATCGGATCGATGTGCTGGAAGCCCGCGTTGTTCACCAGCACGTCCAGGCCATCCAGCGCCGCCACCGTCTCGTCCACCGCGCGGCGGCAGTCCGCCCGGCGCGACAGGTCCGCCCCGACGAACGTGAGGCCGTGCGCCTGAGCCACCTCGCGCGCCTGCGGGCGGTCCAGATCCAGCACCGCCACCCGCAATCCATCCTGCGCGAGCCGCTGCGCGATCGCCAGCCCGATGCCACTCGTGCCGCCCGTGACGAGCGCGGCCCTGCCTTCCATGCCCTGCTTGTGCGTGTCCTGCGTCATGCGCGGAGTGTAGGCCGCAGGCGTCACGTGGCGGTTACGCCCGACAGAGTTCGCGTCAGGCCCGCGCGCCGGACAGCGCCTGCCACAGCGCCTGCGTCTCCGGCAGGGGCTTCAGGCCCAGGTCCGCCAGCGCCGCCGACAGGGCCGCGTGCACCCGCCCGGCCGCCGCGCCGCGCCCCAGCGCGTGCTGCGCGCGCATCAGGGCCCGCGCCGCCGGTTCGTGCGCCGGGTCGAGGCTCAGGGCGCGCGCAGCGGCCAGTGCGGCCCGGTCCGGGCGGGCCAGCGCCAGCGCCACGTCGGCTTCCGCCGCAAGGGCTTCGGGGAGCGCCGCCGCGTACCGCTCGGCCTCGCGGGCCACGTCCTCCAGATCCACGTCCGCCAGCGCGGGGGGCAACGCCAGCAGGGCGTCCAGGCGGCCCGGGGTGCCTGCCGCCTGCCCCAGCTGCGCCCAGGCGGCGGCCAGATCGACGTGCAGATCCGCGCCGGGGCGCAGGCGCAGCCAGTCGCCGCGTTCCACGAACACGCCGCTGCGCGCGCCCTCCTCCAGCACCTGCCCCAGGGCGTGCAGGGTCACGCGGAAATTCCGTTCGCCCACGCCCGGGTCGGCGTCGGGGAACAGCGCCTCCTGCGCGGCCTCGCGCGGCAGGCCCGCCGGGTGGACGGCCAGCAGGGCCAGCAGGTCCCGGGCCTTCGCGCGGCCCCACTCGCGCACCCGGCCGTCCTCGCGGGTGACGGCCACGCGGCCCAGCACCTGCACGCGCACCTCGAAGCCCGGCGTGTCGGCCGGGTCCGGCACCGCCGGGTACCCCAGTAGGCGGGCCGCGCCGGTCAGCGGGCCGCGCGCGCCGGGCTGCGCGTCGCCCAGGTGGGCCAGCAGCGCCGCGCGGCCCGCGCGGGTGGCGGCCGGGGCGAACAGGGACGGGCGGCCCAGCAGGAACGGGTACGCCGTGGCAGCCTGCGCGGCCCCCTCGGCTGGCCCGGCGTCCAGCGCGAACAGCGCCAGCGCCGCCGCCGCCTGCCCGAAGGCGTCCCCGCACGCCCCGAACAGCGCGGCGGCCTCCTGCAATCCCGGGACGGCCTGCGCCGCCTGCGGGCCCTGCGCCAGTCCCAGCGCGGACGTCAGGATCAGCAGCCCCGCCATGTAGCTGTCCCCGCCGGTCTGCCCACGTGCCTCGGCGGTCAGGGCCTGCGCGCGCGCCCCGTCCCCCGCCCGGCCCGCCAGCGCCGCGAGGCCCATCAGCGGCTCGACCCGCAGGCGACCCGTGACCGGCTGCGCCTGCCGCAGCGCCGCGTCGTAACTCTCGCGGGCCGCCGCGAAGTCCCCCGCCGCCTGCTGCGCGTGCCCCAGCCGCGCCAGCGCCAGCGACTGCACGAACGGGCTCTCCAGCCGCTCGCCCTCGCTCAGGCCCCGGCGGGCACACGCCCCGGCGTCGTGCACCTCGCCGCGCGCCGCGTGAATGAAACTCGCCAGCAGCAGGCCCTCGCGGTGGTTCTGCGCGGCCCGCGCGCCGCCCGTCTCGCCGTCCGCCAGCGCCTGCGCGCGCGCCAGCGCGGCGTCCAGATCCCCGGAGCGCAGCGCGTAACGCGCCCCGCCGCGCAGCTCGGGTTCCAGCGCCACGGCCTCCGCCAGCTGTCCGGCGTTCAGCAGGTTCTCGGCCCGCAGGCGACGCAGTTCGGCCTGCCGGTCCTCGCCGATCAGCGCGGCTGCCATGTCCAGCGGTCCCCAGGCCTGCTCGGGCTGCACGGTATCCAGCGCCAGCCGGACCTCGCCCAGCGCGCGCTCCAGCGGTTCCGCGAGGGCGTACTCGGCGCGGGCCTCGTCGTATCGGCTCGCCAGCCGCAGGGCGTCCCCGGCCAGGGCGTGCAGCGCCGGAGTCCACACCGCGCGCGGCAGGCGCGACAGGCTGCGGTCCACCAGCGTCACCCGCCCCTGCGCCAGCCACACCCCACCCCGCCCGGCCAGCAGCGTCGCTGCGCGCGCCGCGTTCCCGGCCAGCAGGTGCGCCGCCAGCGCCCGCCGCAGCCGCCCCGTCCGCTCGAAGAACGCCGCGCCGCGCGCCGCCACCGCCCGCGCCTCCTCCGGCGGCAGCAGGCCCCGCAGGTGCGCGCGCAGCAGCGGATGCGCCCGGTACGTGTCCTCGCCCGCCCGGGTCAGGAACGTCCCGCTGCCCGCCAGCGTCTCCAGCAGCGTCCGCGAGCGCGGCTCGTTCAGCGCGTCCTCCAGCAGCGCCGGGATCAGCTCCTCGAACACACTGCTGCGCGTCAGGAGGTCCCGCAGCGCCGGATCGAGCGGTCCCAGCACCTCCTGCGCGAGGTACGTGAACAGCGTCCCCAGCGGCGCGTCCCCGCCTTCCAGGTCCGCCAGGTCCCCCAGAGTCACGCGGCCCTGCGCCGCCGCCTGCGCCAGGAAGCGCGCCGCGATCGGCCAGCCCTCGGTCACCGCGTGTGCCGTGCGGACCTCCGCGCCCGACAGCGTCAGGCCCTGCGCCGCGAACAGCGCCGCGATCTCGGCTGGGGTGAACGCCAGTTCCGCCGCCGACAGGCGCGCCCCGTCCCCCGACACCTCCAGCCGCGTCAGGTCCGGCAGGTCCAGCGCCGTGCGCGACAGCAGCGCCACGCGGCCCTCGCCGGGCGCGAGCAGTTCGGCGAGCAGGTCCGCCCCTGGCGTCCCGGACAGGCTCTGCGCCTCGTCCAGCACCAGCAGCGCTCCGCAGTCGTCGAGCACGTCCGCCACCAGTCCCGCCACCCGGCGCGGCGACGCCCCCGCGCCCAGCGCGTCCCCGGGCCGCGCGCCCCCCGGCAGCGCCTGCACCGCCAGCGACAGGCTGGCCGCCAGCACCAGCGGATCGGCGTCGTCGCCATCCAGCGTCAGCCACGCGACCGGGCCGGGCCGACCCGTGGCCGCGCCCGCCAGCGCCGTCGTCTTGCCGTACCCGGCAGGTGCGGTCACGAGCAGCACGCGGGCGTCCAGCGCCGCGAGCAGCCGCTCGCGCGCCACCGCGCCGCGCACCGCCGGCAGCCGCGTGCGCCGCACGGACGTCAGGTCCCGCCAGGGAAGGGTCACGCCCGGCAATCTAGCGCGAAGTGCCGTCCTGGCGCGACAGAAACCCCACAAGGGGCAGGGGAGGGGCGGAGCCTGCCTCGCCCCGACCCTCCCCGCCAGTGGGCCAGCTCACAGCGCCAGATACGCCTCACGCACCGCCGGGTCGGCCAGCAGCGCCGCGCCCGTGCCCTCCCCCACGACCTGCCCGTTCTCCAGCACGTACGCCCGGTGCGCCAGCTTCAGGCTGAGGTTCACGTTCTGCTCGACGAGCACGACCGTCACGCCCTGCGCGTTCACGGCCTTCAGCGCCTCGAACACCGTCTGTGTCATCAGCGGCGACAGGCCCAGGCTGGGTTCGTCCACGACCAGCACGCTGGGGCGGGCCATCAGCGCGCGGCCCACCGCGACCATCTGCTGCTCCCCGCCCGACAGCGTGCCCGCCAGCTGCCCCGCGCGTTCCTGAAGGCGGGGGAACAGTGCGTACACCTCGCCCAGCGTCTCGGCGGCGCGCGCGCGGGCGGCGGCACTCATGGCCGCGCCCAGCTCCAGGTTCTCACGCACCGTCATGTGCGGGAACAGCTCGCGGCCCTCCGGGACGTGCCCCAGGCCCAGCGCCACCACGCGGCTCGGTTCGGCCCGCGTGATGTCCACGCCACCCAGCGTGATGCGGCCCGCGCTGGGCTTCACGACGCCACTCACGGCGCGCAGCGTGGTCGTCTTGCCCGCCCCGTTCGCGCCGATCACCGCCACGAACTCGCCCGGCGCGGCGTGCAGCGAGACGTCCCACAGCACCTGCACCTTCCCGTACCCGGCGGCCAGCCCCTCGATCCTCAGTTCCTGCCCCACGTCATTCGCTGTAGGGGACGTCCGATTCAGTGTGTCGGTCATGCTTGCAGTCCTTCTTCCGTGCCCAGGTACGCGCTGACCACGCGCGGGTCGGCCGTCACCTCGCGGTAGGTGCCCTGCGCGAGCACCTGCCCCTGATCCATCACGACCACCCGGTCGGCCAGATCCCGCACGACCGGCATGATGTGCTCGATGAACAGCACGCTCACGCCGCTCTCGCGCACGCCGCGCACGAGCGCCACGGCCTCCTGCGCCTCGCCGGGACGCAGGCCCGCCATCACCTCGTCCAGCAGCAGCACGCTGGGGTTCGTCGCCAGGGCGCGCGCCACCTCCAGCCGCTTGTCCTGCAGCAGCGTCAGTTCATGCGCGGCCTTGTCGGCGTGCGCGGTCATCCCGGTGCGTTCCAGCAGCGCCCAGGCCCGCTCGCGCGCCTCCGGCAGGCGCTGACCGGGCTTGCCGAACAGCGCGCCCACCGTGACGTTCTCGTGCACGGTCATCTCCGGGAAGGGCCGCACGATCTGGAACGCGCGGCCCAGCCCGGCGTGACAGCGGGCCTCCATCGGCTGATCGGTCACGTCGTGGCCCATCAGGTGCAGCCGTCCCGCCGACGGGCGGTACACGCCGGACAGCAGGTTCAGCAGCGTCGTCTTGCCCGCCCCGTTCGGCCCGATCACCGCCAGGATCTCACCCTGCTTGTGCGTGAACGACACGTCCTGCACGGCCTTCAGACCCCCGAAGCGCTTCGAGAGGCCCTCGGCGCGCAGCACCTCCACGCCCTGCGGGGCGGGGGAGAGTGTGCCCCCGGTTGCAGTGGCAGTCACAGGTCACCTCCATGTTTCTTGTTGCGGCGCAGGCCCATCAGGCCGCGTGGGAGCCACAGGATGCTCAGCATCAGCACCAGCCCGTACACGACGAGGTACCCGTTCTTCACGCTGTTGTGCAGCAGTTCCTCGGCGACGCGCAGCACGGTCGCGCCCAGCACGGGCCCCAGCGTCGTGTACAGCCCCCCGAAGATCGAGGTGGTCAGCGGCGCGATGGAGTTCGCGAGGCTGAAGGTCTCCAGCGGGTTGATGAAGAACGTCTTCCCGGCGTACAGCACGCCCGCCAGCGCGGCCAGCGACGAGCTGATGAAGAACGCCAGCAGCTTGAAGCGCACGATGCTCACGCCCAGCACCCGCGCTGTTTCCTCGCCCTGCCGGATCGCGGCGAACGCGAAGTGCAGCCGCGTCAGGCGCACCGCCAGACTGACGAGCACCGTGAACGCCAGCAGGCCCCACGCGAGGAAGTACTGCGCGCGGCTGTTCCCGCCCAGCAGCGCGGGCACGAGCAGGCCGGTCGCGCCGCCCGCGACGCTCTCGGGGAGGTTCTGGATGATCGTGCGGACCACCTCCGTGAAGGCCAGCGTGGCGATCGCGAAGTACATGCCGCTCAGGCGCATGGTGACCGCGCCCAGGATCAGGCTCACGCTGCCTGCCAGCAGCGCCGCGACCGGCATGGCCAGCAGCCAGGGCAGCCCCGCTTTCAGCAGCAGCGCGTACCCGTACGCGCCCAGCCCGTAGAACGCCGCATGCGCGAGGCTCACCTGCCCGCTGCGCGCCAGGATGTCCCACGACAGCGCCATGATGCCCGCCACCAGCGTGAAGAACGCGATCTGCAGCAGGAACTCCGCGCGACTGCCCAGCGGCAGGAAGGGGAACAGCGCCGCCAGCAGCAGGAACCCCAGCAGCGGCAGGACCGCGCCCGGCGTGATCTCACGGCGCGGCGCCCCGCGCACGGGTGCGCCCGCCTCGGCCTGACGGGCACTCATCGCGCACCCCGGAAGGAGCGCAGCACCAGCGTCCCGAAGATCATCAGGAAGAACACCGCGTCACTCCAGCCGCCGCCGCCCGGCACGTACGTCTGCACCAGCGCCTCGCTGACCCCCAGCAGCACCGACGCCCATAGCACGCCCGTCAGGTTCCCCAGGCCCGCCATCACGATGATTGCGAAGGCCTTCAGCGCGAACACCAGCCCCACGGTCGGGGACGCGAACAGCAGCACGCTGACGAGCACGCCCGCCACCGCCGCCAGGGCGCAGCTCACGCCGAACGCGATCAGGTACACGCGGTCCACGTCGATGCCGATCAGCTGCGCGCCCCGGCGGTTCTGCGCCACGGCCCGCATCTGGCGGCCCAGCGTCGTGCGGTACAGCACCACGTACAGCGCGCCCAGCAGCAGCGCCGCCAGTCCGAACGCCAGTGCCTTCGGGCCGCCCACGCTCAGGTCACCCAGTTGCAGGCTGCTCGCCTGGTACGGCGTGGTGACCGTGCGGGTGTTGCCGCCCAGCAGCATCAGTGCGAGGTTCTGCAGCAGGATGCCCAGCCCGAAGGTCAGCAGCATCTGGTTCAGTTCCGGCGCGAGCAGCACGTGCCGGATGCTCACGCGGTACGTCAGCGCCCCGATGGCGAACACGGCGACGGCGATCACCGGCAGGCTCAGCAGCGGATCCACGCCCAGGAAGGCGCTGCCCGCCCACGCCAGGAATGCCCCGATCATCAGGTATTCCCCGTGCGCGAAATTCACGATGCCGACCACGCCCACCGCCAGCGCCAGCCCCGACGCGACGAGCGCGTACAGGCCACTCTGGAGCAGGCCGTTGACCAGCGTCTGCACAAATAAGTCCATCTCGTTCCTCCAACAGGTCGGGAGTCGTCCAAGGCGACACAGGACGACCCCCGCTCAGAACCCGGACGTCCGGGCGAGTGACCTCGTTACTTGCCGTACACCATGGGCTTCTGCGCGAACTTGATCGGGAAGACCGGCACGCGCGCGTCCCCGAGGTACTGGAAGTGCAGCCAGTTCCCGGCCTTGAAGCCCTGGTACTTGGTTTTCAGACTGGGGCTGAAGGTCAGCTGCCCGAACGGCGTGGACACGTTCGTCCTGGCCATCTCGGCGGCGACCTTGGCCTTGTCGGTCGTGCCCGCGCGGTTGATCGCGGCGGCCAGGGTCTTGAGGTTCACGTACGCCAGCGGCGCGAAGTACTCGTCGGTGACCGTGCCGTACTTCTTCCTGTACGCGGCGACGAAGGTGCGGCTGTCCTTGTTGGGGCTGGTGGACAGCCACAGGCTCAGGCCCGCCACGTTGTCGGCCAGTTTGTTCTTCTCGAAGCCCACGGGCCAGCTGGGGGGCGTGCCGTACAGCAGGCCCAGCTGCAGGTTCTGCTGCTTGATCTCGGTCGCCAGGGGCAGGGCGTCGGTGTCGTACCCGACCCAGTACAGGATGTCGGGCTTGGCGGCCTTGGCCTTGCTGACCAGCGGGCCGAAGTTGCCGCTGCCGGTCTTGAACTTCTCGGTCATGACGACGTTGAACCCGGCCTTCTTGAAGGCGTCCACGGTCGCGTCGATGCCCGCGCTGCCGAAGGGGCCGTCCTCGTACGCGATGGCGATGTTCTTGGCTTTCTTGTACGTCTTGAGGTACTTGAAGTACCCGATGATCGCCTCGAAGTTGTAGTACGACCAGGGGTGGTAGTGGAAGAAGTACGGGTGGTCCGCGAAGGCGTCCTCGACGGGCACGGCGGCCGCGCCGATCCAGGCCATGAAGGTGTTGTACTGCTTGGCGGGCCCGCTGATGGCGATGCTGGTGGCGCTGCTCACGCCGCCCGCCATGAAGTCCACCTTCTCGACCGTCACGAGCTTCACGAATTCCGGCACGGCCTTGGCGGGGGCGCTGCCGTCATCGGCGAATTCCAGTTCCAGGGGCTTGCCGAGCACGCCGCCCGCCCGGTTGATCTCGTCGAGGGCCAGCTGGTACCCGTTCTTTGCGGCCTGGCCGGACACGCTGCCCGCCCCGCTCAGGGGAAGCAGCACGCCGACCTTCACTGCGCCCGCGCCAGACAGCGCGAGCAGAACGCCCGTCATCAGGAGTGTTTTCATGTTCGCTGCGCAGTGTAGGGTCGGGCCGTCACACGCGCGTTACACCCGCCGCTGACCGGGCGTGTAACCGGCCCGTGACGCCCCGCGCCTAGCCTGAACCGCGATGCGAGACAGTCCGTGGACGTGGATGCCAGGAGAATCCCCTGGCGCCTTTGAACTGAGAGGTGACCTGACCGTGGCGGGCCAGACGGTGCCGCTGCGCCTGGGCGGCCGGGCCTGGGGTGAACTGAACGCCGCGCGGGACAACGCCGTGCTGGTCTGCCATCACTACACCGGCACCATGCGCGCCGCTGGCGAGCAGCCCGACGGGACGCCCGGCTGGTGGGACGCCCTGATCGGCCCGGGCCGCGCGCTGGACACCGACCGGTTCTACGTGGCGTGCCTGAACACGCCCGGAAACGTGCAGGTGCGCGACCCGGAGGTCGTCACGACCGGCCCCGCCACGATTCACCCGGACGGGCACCCCTGGGGCGAGCGGTTCCCGGCGTGGACGATGGCGGACCTGCACGCGGCGCAGTGCGGTCTGCTGCGTGCCCTGCACGCTCCCCGCTGGCACGCGGTGGTCGGTCCCAGCTTCGGCGGGATGCAGGCCCTGCAGTGGGCGGCGCGCACCCCGGCGCTGGCGCCGCGCGTGGCGGCGGTCGTGAGCAGCCCGGTCGCGGGACCCGTGCTGCGCGGCGTGTTCGGGCCGCTCCTGCACGCGGCGGCGCAGGGCGAACCGGACGCGGCGCTGCACGAGACGCTGCGCCTGATCACCTTCTTCGGGCTGGGCGCGGACGGCGTGGACCTGCTGTTCCGGGACACGGACGTGGACGCCTACCTGCGCACCCGCACCGCGACCGCCGACCTGCGGCACGTGCTGGACATCGGCCGGGCCGTGCAGACGCACGATCTGCTGGAGGTGGCCCCGCTGGACGACTTGTGCCGCCGCTGGCGCGAACAGGGCACGCGGCTGCTGAGCGTGAACGTGCGCGGCGACCAGTTCTTCCCGGCCGCCGAGATGCGTGATTTCGCCGCGCAGACGCAGGCGGCGGGCGTGGCGCACACCCACCTGGAATTCGACTCGCCGCGCGGGCACCTGGGCGGACTGGCCGACACCGCCGCCTTCGAGGACGCCCTGCGGGAGCTGCTGGGCACGGCGCCGATGCCGCCCGTCCTGGACGCGGCGGAGGTGCGTCATGTCTGATGGGGGCGTGACCCATGCGCTGGTGGCCCTGCACGGCAATTTCGCCTCGTCCCGCTGGTGGGTGGACCTGCTGGCCGATCCGCCGGCCGGGTGGCGGGTCCTCGCGCCGGACCTGCCGGGCTTCGCGGGCATGCCGCACGCGGGCGAGGTCTCGATTGGATCGTACGCGGACTGGGTGCAGGACTGGCTGCGCGCGCAGGGCGTCACGCGGCCCGCACTGCTGGGCCACTCGCTGGGCGGCGCGGTGGCGCTGGAGGTCGCGGCGCGTGACCCGCAGGCCCTCGCGGGTCTGGTCCTGGCGGCGAGTGCGCCCCTGGGTGGGCTGGTCACGCCCGAGGAGCACTACCCGGTGCTGGAGCTGCTGCGCACCACGCCCGCCCTGCTGGAGGCCAGCCTGGGCGCACTGTTCCCCTCCGGGCGCCCCGCGAACTTCGCGGACCTGCTGACCGACGGGGCGAACATGGTCGCCTCGCACTACAGCGGAAACGCCCGCGCGCTCGCCGGGTGGCAGGTGGAGGCCGCGCGGCTGGCCGGACTGCCGACCCTGGTCCTGGGCGGCGAACTGGACGCCCTGATCACCCCCGACCTCGTGCGGGTGCAGGCGGAGGCGCTGGGGACGGCCGCCACCGTCCTGCCCGGGCGGGGGCACGGCTTCCCGCAGGAGGACCCGGCGGCCTTCCGCGCGCTGCTGGAGGGATTCCTGGACACCCTCCCCGCGTCCTAACGACCGTTCGTTCTACACTGGAGCCAACATGAACAAGGTGTACCCCGACGCCCACGCGGCGCTTCACGACATCGTCGCCGACGGCCAGACCATCGCCGTGGGCGGCTTCGGCCTGTGCGGCATCCCCGAACAGCTCATCCTCGCGCTGCGCGACAGCGGCGCGACTGGCCTGACCGCCGTCAGCAACAACGCGGGCGTGGACGGCTGGGGCCTGGGGCTGCTGCTCCAGACCCGCCAGATCCGCAAGATGATCAGCTCCTACGTCGGCGAGAACAAGGAATTCGAACGCCAGTACCTTGCCGGGGAACTCGAACTGGAATTCACGCCGCAGGGCACCCTGGCCGAGCGCATGCGCGCCGGGGGCGCGGGCATCCCCGGCTTCTATACCAAGACCGGCGTGGGCACCACCGTCGCCGAGGGCAAGGAACACAAGGACTTCGGCGGTCAGACGTTCATCCTCGAACGCGGCATCGTGGCCGACGTGGCGCTCGTGAAGGCCTGGAAGGCCGACCGCGCCGGGAACCTCGTGTACCGCAAGACCGCCCGCAACTTCAACCCGATGGCCGCCACCTGCGGCCGGGTGACGGTGGCGGAGGTCGAGGAGATCGTCGAGATCGGTCAGATCGACCCGGACGACGTGGACACCCCCGGCATCTTCGTGCAGCGCGTCGTGCTGAACGCCACGCCCGAGAAGCGCATCGAGCAGCGCACCGTCCGCGCCGGGTAGGTCCGGCCGCCTGGGAGGTCACGCGGGGTGGACGTTCCCGCGTGACCTCCGGTCCGTCTACGCCTCCTGCCACCACCCGTCGAAGGGCGTGACCGGCACGGCGCGCTTGTGGCGGGTGACGCGGTACAGGCGCTCCAGTTTCCCGGCCACCTCCGGCGCGACCGGCTGGCCTTCCAGGAAGTCGTCGATCTGGGTGTACGTCAGGCCCAGCGCGACCTCGTCCGGGAGGCCTGGGCGGTCGTCTTCCAGGTCGGCGGTGGGGACCTTGCGCCACGTTTCCTCGGGTGCTCCCAGGTGCGCGAGGAGCTGCGCGCCCTGGCGTTTGCTCAGGCCGGTCAGGGGGGTCAGGTCCACGCCGCCGTCCCCGTACTTCGTGAAGAAGCCCGTGATCGCCTCGGCGGCGTGATCGGTGCCCACCACCAGAAGGTTCAGCTGCCCGGCCAGCGCGTACTGCGCGACCATCCGTTCGCGGGCCTTGATGTTCCCCCGCACGAAGTCCCGCAGTTCGCCGCCCGCCCCAGCCTCTGCCAGCGCGGCGGCGGCGGCGCCCGAGGCGGCGTCCACGGCGCCCTTCACGTTCACGGTCACGCTCCGGTCGGGGCGGATGAACGCCAGGGCGCGCTGCGCGTCCGCCTCGTCGGCCTGCACCCCGTACGGCAGGCGCGCCGCCACGAACGTCGCCTCGGTGCCGTCGGCGCGCAGGCGCTCGGCGGCCAGCTGGCACAGCCGCCCCGCCAGGGTGCTGTCCTGCCCGCCGCTGATACCCAGCACGAAGCCCCGCGTGCCCGACGCCCGCAGGTACGCGCACAGGAACGCCACGCGCCGCTCGACCTCCTGCGCCGGGTCGATGACCGGGCGGACCTCCAGTTCCCTGATGATGACCTGCTGCATGCTCATGCCGCGCAGTATCCCAGATGCGCTCAGGTGGCGCAGGCGCGCGCGCAGGAACGCCCTACACTGAACGGGTGACCGAGCGGCCCACCCGACTGTACCTCCCGGACGACGTGCCCGCCGCGCCGCTGCCCGGCACCACCACCGTGGACGCCGTCATCGAGAGCCTGGGGGTCGGGGCGTTCCAGATCCGGCTGCTGCTCATCTGCGGCCTGACCTTCGCCGCGGACGCCATGGAGGTCCTGCTGATGGGCTTCGCGCTGCCCGGCGTGAACGCCACCTTCGGCCTGCCGCCCGGCGCGCTGGGCGCCACCATGCTGCTCTCGGCGACGTTCGCGGGCATGCTGGTCGGCGCGCCCTTCTGGGGCCGTCAGGCGGACGTGTACGGGCGCCGCCCGGTGTTCCTGATCACGGTCCTGGCGGGCGTGATCTTCGGGCTGGTGGGCGCCATGGCGCCGAACATCGGGGTGCTGGTGGCCGCGCGGGTCCTGGCGGGCTTCGCGATCGGCGGGACCATGGCCGTCGACTACGCCCTGATGGCCGAGTTCGTCCCCCGGCGCGTCCGGGGCCGCTTCCTGGTCCTCACCGAGGGATTCTGGGCGATCGGGACGGTCATGATCGCCGCGCTGGCGTACCTGATCGGGCAGCTGCTGCCCCCGCAGGAGGGCTGGCGGATGCTGGTGCTGATCGCCGCGCTGCCCGGCGTGGTGGGCCTGCTCGTGCGGACCGGCGTGCCGGACTCGCCGCGCTGGCTGCTCTCCCGCGGCCGGGTGGAGGAGGCGCACGCCGCACTGATCCGCGTGGCGCAGCTGAACGGCCAGGACCCGCCCCTCCTGGCGCTGGCCCCGCCCCGGCGCGTTCCGGCCCGCCCGCCCCGCTGGGCGGCGCTGCTGTCCCCGCAGCTGCGCGACCGGACGCTGCTGCTGGCACTGGCGTGGTTCGGCATGAGCCTGGGCTACTACGGGATCTTCTCGTGGCTGCCCACGTACCTGCGCACGCAGGGCGTGGACCTGCCCGAGGCGTACCGCGTGACCATGATCCTGGCCCTGGCGCAGATTCCCGGGTACCTGCTGTCCAGCCTGCTCGTCGAGTGGGTGGGCCGCCGCGCGACCCTGGTGGGCTTCATGCTGGCCAGCGCGGCGGGCGCGTACCTGTTCATGCTGTCCAGTGAACCCGCCTGGACGCTGCTGGCGTCGGGCCTGCTGTCGTTCTCGCTGCTGGGCACCTGGGGCGCGCTGTACGCCTTCGCCGCCGAGGTGTTCCCCACCACCCTGCGCGCCACCGGCATGGGCACCGTCAGTGCCGCCGCGCGGCTGGGCAGCCTGATCTCGCCGGTCGCGGGTGGGCTGCTGCTCAGCGGGAATCTCGGGCAGGCGCTGACGGTGTTCGCTGCGTCGTTCATCCTCTCGGCGGGGTGCGTGTGGGCGACCGGCCTGGAACCGCGCGGGCAGGCCGTCCCGGAAGGCGAACACGGATGATGGGCGCGTCCCCGCTCGGGTCGGCGCTGTTCACGGACCTGTACCAGCTGACCATGCTGCAGGGGTACCACGAGGCCGGCCTGCACACCCAGACCGCCACCTTCGACCTGTACTTCCGCCGCGCGCCGTTCCAGGGCGGGTACGCGGTGTGGGCCGGACTGAACCCGGCCCTGAGCGCGCTGGAGGGCCTGCGCTTCACGGACCGGGACCTCGCGTACCTGGCGGGCACCGGGCTGTTCCGCCCGGCCTTCCTGAGCGCCCTGCGCGGCTGGCGGTTCACGGGGCAGGTCACGGCCTTCCCGGAGGGCCGCGTGGTCTTCCCGCACGAACCGCTGCTGACCGTGCGCGGCGCGCTGTGGGAGGCGCAGCTCATCGAGACGGCGCTGCTGAACGTCCTGAACTTCCAGACCCTGATCGCCACGAAGGCCGCGCGGCTGGTGTCCGCCGCGCAGGCCAGCCCGCACGGGGGCGAGGTCGTGGAGTTCGGCGCGCGCCGCGCGCAGGGCCCGGACGGCGCGCTGGGCGCCACGCGCGCCGCCGTGATCGGCGGGGCGACCGGCACGAGCAACGTCGAGGCCGCCGCCCGCTACGGCCTGCGCGCCACCGGCACGCACGCGCACGCCTGGGTCGAGGCGTTCCCCACCGAACTGGACGCCTTCCGCGCGTACGCCCGGCTGTACCCGGACGCCACCACGCTGCTGCTGGACACCTTCGACACGCTGCGCAGCGGCCTGCCGAACGCCCTGACCGTCGCGCGGGAACTGCGCGGGGCCGGGCACGAGCTGCGCGGCGTGCGCCTGGACAGCGGGGACCTCGCGTATCTGTCCGCGCAGGTGCGCGCCGAGCTGGACGGGGCTGGGTTCCCGGACGTGCAGATCGTCGCCAGCAACGACCTGTCCGAATTCGTGATCGAGAGCGTCATCAAGGGGGGCGGTCGGGTAAACGTGTACGGGGTCGGCACGCAGCTCGCCACAGGCGGCGGTGAAGGCGGCGGCGCGCTGGGCGGCGTGTTCAAACTGGTCGCGCTGGACGGGCAGGACCGCATGAAACTCACCGGGGACCCCGCCAAGGCCAGCGTGCCGGGCGACAAACGCGTCTGGCGCGCCCACACCGGGCAGGGCGGACTGGTCATGGACGTCATCACGGGCCTGGACGACCCCGCGCCGCAGCCCGGCGAGCGTGTCAGCGACCCTACCAACCCCCTCGGGTCGCGCCGTGTGCCCGCCGGACTGACCTGGACCGACCCGCGCGTGGTCGTCATGGACGGCGGCGTGCGCCGTCAGCCGCCCGAACCGCTGATCGACCTTCAGGCCCGCGCCCGCGCGGAGATCGCCGCGCTGCCCGAAGGGACCCGCCGCCTCCTGAACCCGCACCGCTACCACGTCAGTCTGGGTGCCCCCCTGCAGGCGCGGCGTGACGCGCTGATCGCCAGCCTGCGCGACCGCCACGGGCTGTGAGACGGATTCCGTCTGTTTCGCCAACCATCCGGAACGTCACCGGATTGCCGGCTGCACGTCCGGAACCCGCCCCGCTCCCACTCGCATCCGCTCGGATTGCATGGGCTTTGCAGCCCATTCAACCGGAGCCCGTATGACCGACCCGCTGACCATGTACGTGGGGCGATTTCAGCCGCCGCACGCCGGGCACCTGCACACCATGCACGCGGCCCTGGACCGGCACGGTCGGCTGCTGGTGCTGCTGGGCAGCGCGAACCTCGCCCGCAGCGCCCGCAACCCGTTCACGCCGCGCGAACGGGCCGGGATGATCCGCGCCGCGCTGCGCGAGTCGGGAGTCCCGCCGGGCCGCGTGATCCTGCGGCCCCTCCCGGACGAGTTCGACGCGACCCGCTGGGCGGCGCACGTCCGCCGCGCCGCGCACGCCGTCGCCGGGAACGCCCCGGTCGTCCTGACCGGCTTCGAGAAGGACGCCAGCAGCAGCTACCTGCACTGGTTCCCCGACTGGACCCTCGACCCCAGCCCACCGGTGATGGCGCAGGACGGCGTGCTGAACGCCACGGCGGTACGCCGCGCCCTGCTGGAACGGGGCGAGGTGCCCGCCCACCTGCCCCCGGCGGTCGCGGCGTTCCTGACCCGCTTCCTGGACACCCGCACCTCCGCCCGCCTGCGCGCCGAGTGGGCCGCGCTGGAGGCCGAACGGGCCGCCTGGGACGGCACGCCCCGCCACGAGCACCTCGACCTGCACGTCACACCGGAACACGTGTGGCTGGCCCGCCGCCCCGGTCCGGTCGGTGCGGGATTGTGGACGCTTCCCGCCACGCTCCTGTCCCCGGAGGCGCTGCCCGCCGGGGCCGCCGTGTTCGCCCACCCGGCCCGTTCGCTGGGCGTGCCCACAACCGCACACGTCGTCCTGACCGACTCCCCGCCGCCCGGCACGCGCCCCGTGCCCCTGCCGCTCGCCCTGGCGCGGCCCCGGCAGTTCTTCGAGGACCACCACGTCATCCTCCGGCGGATGCTGGAGGTTGGGGCGGGCCGCAGTCGCGCGTGACAGGCAGAGGCTGTCCATCAGCCATCCTCCATCAGCCATCCTCCATCGGCCATCCGCCTGTCTGAAACGGGCCTGTGACGGGCGCCGGGCATGATACGGGTGTCCATTCCAGCGGGCCCGGCGGCTTGACACCCCGGCAACCCGCGCCGCAAGCTGCCCCTGACTTTCACAATCCCACCCCCAACCGACTTCAAGGAGGTCACCCATGCCCTGGACCCGAGACGAGATGGCCGCCCGCGCGGCCCGAGAACTGCAGGACGGCTACTACGTGAACCTGGGCATCGGCCTGCCCACCCTGGTCGCCAACCACATCCCCGAAGGCGTCAGCGTCATGCTGCAATCCGAAAACGGCCTGCTGGGCATCGGCCCGTTCCCCACCGAGGAGCAGGTGGACCCCGACCTGATCAACGCCGGGAAGCAGACCGTCACGGCGCTGCCCGGCGCGAGTTTCTTCTCCAGCGCGGACAGTTTCGCCATGATCCGCGGCGGGCACGTGAACCTCGCCATCCTGGGCGCCATGCAGGTCAGCGAGAAGGGCGACCTGGCCAACTGGATGATTCCCGGCAAGATGGTCAAGGGCATGGGCGGCGCGATGGACCTCGTGGCGGGCGTGCAGCGCGTCGTGGTGCTCATGGAGCACGTCGCGAAGGGAGACGCGCACAAGATCCTGCCCGACTGCACCCTGCCGCTGACCGGGCAGGCGGTCGTGAACCGCATCATCACGGATCTGGGCGTGCTGGACGTCACCCCGGACGGCCTGAAACTGGTGGAACTCGCGCCCGGCGTGACGCTGGACGAGTTGCAGGCGAAGACCGGCGCGGCCATCCACGCCTGAACCGTCCCCGCTTTGGTGCCCCTCGTGTCCCGGTGGATGCGGGGGGCCTGTCATGAATCCCACCACACCCTAACGAGCGTTTGTTAGACTGGGGGCAACAATGACCCAGCCTGACACCAGCGCCCCCCCGGCGCCCCCGACCCGTAGCACGTGGCAGGACGCCCTGGAACGCCTCGCCACCGACCGCCTGACCGTCCACGCTGGGGGCGGCGCCAAGGCCCAGCAGCGCCAGCACGACCGAGGGCGCCTCACCGCCCGCGAACGCATCCGTCAGCTGATCGACGACGGCACCCCCTTCGACGAACTCATGACCTTCGCCGGGTGGGAGATGTATCAGGACGTCGGCGGCTGCCCCAGCGGCGGCACCGTCACCGGCATCGGCCAGATCCAGGGCCGCCCGTGGATGATCATCGCCAACGACGCCACCGTGAAGGCCGGGGCGTTCTTCCCGATCACCGCCAAGAAGGTCATCCGGGCGCAGACCATCGCGCTGGAAAACCACCTGCCGGTCGTGTACCTCGTGGACAGTGCGGGCGTGTACCTGCCCATGCAGGACGAGATCTTCCCTGATCAGGACGACTTCGGCCGCGTGTTCTACCTCAACGCCCGCATGAGCGCACGCGGCATCCCGCAGATCGCCGCGATCATGGGCAACTGCGTCGCGGGTGGCGCGTACCTGCCCGTCATGTGCGACACCCTGATCATGACCGAAGGCTCCGGGCTTTACCTTGCCGGACCCGCGCTGGTCAAGGCCGCCATCGGACAGGTCGTGGACTCGGAAGACCTCGGCGGGGCCAGCATGCACGCCTCCATTGCGGGCACCGTGGACTACAAGGAACCCGACGACGCCGCCGCACTGAAACGCATCCGCGCGCTGGCCGACCTGTACGCGCAGGGCGAAAGCGCCCCGTTCGCCAAACGCCGCCGCGAGACGCTGCCCGCCCCGGAACGCGACCTCACCGACCTCGTCGGTTTCGACGGCAGCAAAACCTACGACGTGCGCGACCTCATCACCGCCCTGGTCGACAGTGGCGAGTTCCACGAGTTCAAACCCGAGTACGGCGAGACCCTCGTGTGCGGCTTCGCCCGCGCCGGTGGTTACCCCGTCGCGTTCGTGGCGAACCAGCGCACGGTCATCAAGAAGAAACTCAAGAGCGGCGGCGAGCCCGGCCTGCGCACCCGCATCGAGGTCGGCGGCGTCATCTACGGCGACAGCGCTGACAAGGCCGCCCGCTTCATCATGGACGCCAACCAGGCGGGCGTGCCCCTCGTGTTCCTGAGCGACGTGACCGGCTTCATGGTCGGCCGCGACAGCGAACAGGAAGGCATCATCCGGCGCGGCGCGAAACTCGTGAACGCCGTGAGCAACACCGTCGTGCCCAAGATCACCATCATCACCGGCGGGTCCTTCGGCGCCGGGAACTACGCCATGAACGGCAAGGCCTACGCCCCCCGCTTCCTGTTCGCGTGGCCCAGCGCCAAGTACGCCGTCATGAGCGGCAACGCCGCCGCCAAGACCCTCCTCGACATCCAGCTCGCTGCCCTGAAGCGGGGCGGCCACCAGCCGGACGACGAGGAACTCCAGCGCCTCTACGACGAGGTCAAGAGCAAGTACGACACCGAACTCGACCCCCGCTACGCCGCCGCCCGCCTCTGGGTCGACGAGATCATCCCCCCCAACGACACGCGCGACCGCCTCATCCGCGCCCTCGAAGCCTGCGCCCAGAACCCCCACCAGGACGAATTCCGCGTCGGCGTCTTCCAGGTGTAGACCCGCCCGCAGCGGGGGTCGAAGGGTCAAAGGGTCTGAAGGTCACTGTTCCTGGCTCCAGATCATTTCCGACTACGCCGCATTGTCCAGCTTTCCCCTTCGACACTCAGACTCTTCGACACTCAGACTTCCCACCCTCCGAAGGAGCCCCCCATGACCAGCACCCTGAACCGCCCCGATGCCATGAACCCGAACACGCAGCCCATGAATGACGACCAGCGCACGATCATCAGCGCGCTGCGCAGCTTCCTGAAGAACAAGGTCGAGCCCGGCGCGGCTGAGCGGGACCAGACGAGCGAATTCCCCATGCAGATCGTCCGTGAACTGGGCGAGATGGGCATCATGGGCGCGCAGACGCCCGAGGAGTACGGCGGGGCCGGGCTGGACACGGCGACGTTCGCGATGATCATCGAGGAGGTCGCGGCGGTGGACGGCAGCCTGTGCCTGACCGTCGCCTCGCACAACAGCCTGTGTCAGGGGCACATCCTGATCGGCGGGACCGAGGCGCAGAAGCAGAAGTTCCTCCCGGCCCTGGCCAGTGCCGAGAAGCTGGGCGCGTGGGGCCTCACCGAGCCCGGCAGCGGCAGCGACAGCGGCGGCATGCAGAGCAACGCCAGGGAGCAGCCGGACGGCAGCTGGATCCTGAACGGCAGCAAGAACTTCATCACGCAGGGCAGCGTGGGCGGCACGTACGTCGTCCTGGCCCGCACCGACGCCGCCCGCCCTGGCAAGGGCAAGAACGACGGCATCAGCGCGTTCGTGTTCAACCGCGACGAGGTCACGGGCTTCTCCATCGGCCGCAAGGAAGACAAGCTGGGCCTGCGCAGCAGCGACACCGCGCAACTGATCTTCGAGGACATCCACCTGCCCGCAGACGCGCTTCTCGGCGAGCGGGGCAACGCATTCAAGGACGTCATGAAAGTCCTCGACGGGGGCCGCGTCGGCATCGCCGCCATGGGCCTCGGTCTGGGCCGCGCCGCGTTCGAGTACGCCGCCCGCTACGTCAACCAGCGCGAACAGTTCGGCAAACCCATTGGGCACAACCAGAACCTCGCCTTCCGCCTCGCCGACATGGACACCAGACTCGAAGCCGCGCGCCTGCTGATCCGCAAGGCCGCCGACCTCAAGGACGCCGGCATGAACTTCACCGTCCCGGTCGCCCGCGCCAAACTCTTCGCCACCACCGTCGGCGTCGAAGCGTGTGACGAGGCCATCCAGATGCTCGGCGGGTACGGGTACATCAAGGAATACCCCGTGGAACGCATGTGGCGCGACAACCGCCTCACCCGCATCGGCGAGGGCACCGACGAGGTGCAACGCCTCGTCATCAGCCGCGACGTGCTGAAGCGCTTCGCGGACTGAAGCGAAGGGCAGGGGAGGGGCCGGGGGGTCATTGCTCCGGCTCTTCCAGTTTCTCCAGGAATTCGTCGTACAGGAACGCGATCTGGTCCGAGAAGCCGTACCCGAACCCGTCGGCGTTCGACACCAGCCGTTCCAGGCGCTTGAAGGGAATGTCTTTCAGGTCGAGGGTCGCGGCGCGTTTCAGGGCCGCTTCGAAGACGCCCTCCATGCTGCTGTAGTTGTTCTCCGGCCAGTCGCCGTACGCGTGCAGGCACAGCACGCCGGCTTCGACGTAGCGCAGTTCCGCGTCGAGCGCGTCGGCGGGCGCGGCGACTTTCAGGTACGCGGTCAGGGCCTTCTTCGCCGCGCCGACCTTCATGCTGGGCAGGCGGCCGGAGGTGCGGAACGCCTTCTCCAGTTCGGTGTCCAGCCGGTCGAGGAGGCCGCTGTGGTCACCTTCGAGCAGCGCGGCCAGCTGGCGTTTGTTGTCGGCGCTGGCGCGGTACAGCGTGACGATCACCTCGCGGAGTTCCGGGGCGTCCATGTCGCCGAGCGTCTGGCGGAGTTGCGTGAGGGTGAGGGCCATGCCGTCAGCGTACCGGCTGGCGGGTGCGACAATCAGCCATGAAAGCCGGAAGACTGTGGGGGGTGGGGGCGGCGCTGGCGCTGGGCGCGTGGGTCCTCTCGACCAGACGCGCCGCCTCGTATGCCCGGCTGCACCCGGAGTTGCGCTCTCCTTTCGTGCGCTTCCGCTCGCCGCCGTTCACGCCGGGTGTCGTGGCGGTCATGGGGGCGATGCAGGCCCGCGCGAAGGCTCCAGCGCTGCCGGACGGGGTGACGGTGGAGGAGCGGCGCATTCCCGGTCCGCCCGGTGCGCCGGACGTGACGGTGTTCGTGTACCGGCCCCCGAACCTCCCGGCGAACGCGGCGGCGATCCTGAACATTCACGGGGGTGGGTATGTGACCGGCTCGGCGGCGGCGTACCACCCGCAGAGTGCCGCGTACGTGCGGGAACTGGGCGTGCTGGTCGTGGGCGTCGAGTACCGTCTCGCGCCGGGCACGCCGTTCCCCGGCCCGCTGGAGGACTGTTACGCCGCCCTGACCTGGATGGCGCGGGAAGCAGAGGCCCTGGGCCTCGACCCGGCCCGCATCGCCCTCGTCGGCGACAGCGCCGGGGGCGGACTGGCCGCCGCGCTGGCGCAACTCGCGCATGACCAAGGCGAGGTGACACCCGCCTTCCAGCTGCTGTACTACCCGATGCTGGACGACCGCACGGCCCTGAACGCCGATCACGCCGGGCGGGGTGAGTTCATCTGGCGGCCCGCGTCGAACGTGCTGGGCTGGACGTCGTACCTGGGCCGCCCACCCCACCCGGACCGCGCCGCGGAGTACGCCGCGCCCGCCCGCCGCGCCGACCTCACAGGTCTGCCGCCCGCGTGGATCGGCGTGGGCACCCTCGACCTCTTCCACGAGGAAGACCGCGAGTACGCCCGGCGACTTCAGGCCGCCGGGGTGCCCTGCGAGTACGTGGAGGTGCCCGGCGCGTACCACGCCTTCGAACGCTTCGCGCCGGACTCCGCGGTCTCGCGTGACTTCACGAACTCCGCCCTGGACGCCCTGCGGCGCGGGCTGGGACTGACGTGACCGTGGCAAAATACGTCCTGACCTTCGAGGACGACTTCAGCGGCCCCGAACTGCACTCCGGGCGCTGGCTGCCGCACTACCTGCCGCAGTGGGCCACCCGCGAGGCGTCCGCCGCCCGCTACGCCCTGCCGGGCACGGGCCTGCACCTCCAGATCACCGGGGATCAACCCCCGTGGAATCCCGCCTTCGACGGAGCGCTGCGCGTGTCCAGCCTCCAGACCGGGTGCCACGCCGGGCCGGTCGGCAGTCCGGTGGGCCAGCACCGTTTCCACCCGGACCTGCGCGTCACGGAGGCGCAACCCGAGACGTGGCTGTACACCCCGCAGTACGGCCGGTTCGAGGTCGCCCTGCGCGCCGACCTGCCCCCCGGGTACCTGGGCGCGTTCTGGATGATCGGCGTCGAGCGGGAACCGGGGCAATCCGGCGAGATCTGCATCTGCGAGGTGTTCGGCCACGAACGCGACCCCGACGCCTTCCAGGTGCACTTCGGCGTGAAACCCATCCACGATCCGGCCCTCACCCTGGACATGCGTTCGGCCCGGATTTCCGGCAGTCCCGCCGACCTGCACGTCTACAGCGCCGAGTGGACCCCGCACGACGTCACCTTCCGCGTGGACGGCGAGGTGGTGGGCCGCGTGCCCCAGTCGCCCACGTACCCCATGCAGTTCATGCTGAACATCTACGAACTCCCGCACCTGCTGCCCGGCGGCGAGCGGCGAGGCCCATGGCCGAAGACGGTGGAGGTCGCGTGGGTGCGCGGCTGGCAGCACGTCACGGCGGGGTAGAGCGCTGGGTTACGCCGGGTACGTCGCGATCCGGTCGCGCAGCAGTTCAAAGAAGCCGTCGGCGTTCACGTGGGTCATGACCTGCGCGTTGGGGGCGTTCCCGGTGACGTGCCAGAGGTCGGCGACGGTGCGGCCGTGGCTGGGGCCGCCGCTCAGGTCGATCTGGACGTGCATGGGTTGCACGGCGAACAGGTCGGGGCGCAGCAGGTACGCGACGGTCAGCGGGTCGTGCAGCGCGCCGCCGTCCCAGCCGTAGCGGTCACGGTGGTGTTCGGCGAAGAACGCCAGCAGGTCCGCGACGAACGCGCCGGTGGAGGTGCCCAGGTCGCGGAACAGCTGCACGCGGGCGGGGTGGGCGATGGCCTGATGACTGGCGTTCAGGCCGATCATGGTCAGCGGCACGCCGCTCCCGAAGACGACGTGCGCGGCGTGCGGGTCGGCCAGGGCGTTGAATTCGGCGGCGGGTGTCCAGTTGCCGGTGTCGGTACTGCCGCCCATCCACACGACTTCCCGCACCAGTGGAACGATGTCCGGCGCAAGGCGGAAGGCCAGCGCGACATTGGTGAGGGGTCCGGTGGGGATCAGCGTGATCTCGCCGGGGTGGGCGCGGACGGTACGGATGATGAACGCGGCGGCGTGTTCGTCTTCGGTGCCGCGCGTGGGGATGGGCAGGTGCGGGCCGTCCAGGCCGCTCTCGCCGTGCACGGCTTCCGCGCTGATCCTGGCCTGCACCAGCGGGCGGTCCGCTCCGGCGTACACGGGCACGTCGGACCGGGCGATCTGGCGGGTGATCAGGGCGTTGCGGGTGGTGCGGTCCAGGCCCACGTTCCCGAACACGGTGGTCAGGCCCAGCACGCGCAGTTCCGGGCTGGCCAGCGCCAGCAGGATGTTCACGGCGTCGTCGTGACCGGGGTCGAGATCCAGGATGACGGGTCGGGGCGCGCTCATGCGGGTCAGTATGCGCCCGGCGCAGGCGGCAGCGGGCGTGTCACTGCGGTGTCCAGTTCTGCCCTGCTCGGGTGCCCGCTGTGCGGGTCCGCTCGTTTCAGGGGCAGCGGGCGAACCCGTCGATACTGCTGCATGCTCCTGTCATACGGACTCCGGTTGAATGGTTTGCAAAAACCGTTCAACCCGAGCGGATGCGAGAAGGAGCAAAGCGGGTTCCGGGCGTGGAGTTGGCAGATCGGTTGTGTTCCGATCTGTCAACGAAACAGACGGAATCCGTATCAGAGTTCACGCGGGTCGCCCTGTGGCGGTGGGCGGGCGGTGGGCGGGGGGTGGGCGCGGACGGGGCGTGTCGGCCGGTCGGGCGGGTGGGCCGGTCCGGGCGGTGAGGCTGTCCCAGTCGGGCCCGGGCGTCCATGAGGTCCGTGAGTGTGCCTGTCCCCCGCGGGGGCACCCGTTGCGCGTCCCGCGCGTGAAGTCATGGTAAGGCCCGTGCCATAACTGTCAGGGTCAGGTCAGTACACTGGGGGCATGAAAGGCCTGCGTGAATTCGTCGACTGGCTGCGCGAGGTGCTGACTGGCGGCCCTCAACCTCAGCCGGTTCCGGTTCCCGTGCGCGTGCGTGAGCGCCGCTGACGGGCAGTAAGCGTCCTCCTTCTCCATCCTGACTCTCCCGCCCACCCGCGTGGTGGGCGTTTCCATGCTGGTCGCTGCCCGGCGCCGTGATGGGGGCGTGTCTGCCCCGCGTCAGGTTCATGCCGGTGGGGGGCGCTATGCTGCGGGGCGTGCAGTCAGGCGCAGAGAGCGACTATGGAATGGGGGAACTCCGGGCGCTGATCGCGTCCCGCCCCGCAGGGGACCGGGAGCGGGTGGAGGCGGCCTTCGTGTTCGCGCGCGACGCGCACGCGGGCGTGAACCGCAAGAGTGGCGAGCCGTACATCACGCATCCGGTGGCGGTGTCGGTGATCCTGGCGCAGCTGGGCATGGACACCGACAGCCTGATGGCGGGGCTGCTGCACGACACGGTCGAGGACGTGGACGGCGTGACCTTCGAGCTGATCGAGGAGCAGTTCGGTCCGGACGTGCGCCGCATCGTGGAAGGCGAGACGAAGGTCAGCAAGCTCAGCAAGCAGGGCTCGCAGGCGGCCGAGGTGCGCGAGTCCGGCCGGGACGTGCAGGCGGAGAACCTGCGGCAGATGCTGATCGCCATGACGGGCGACATCCGCATCATCGTGGTGAAGCTCGCCGACCGGCTGCACAACATGCGCACGCTGGGCTCCATGAAACCCGAGAAGCAGCAGCGGATCGCGCGGGAGACCATGGACATCTTCGCGCCGCTCGCGCACCGGCTGGGGATCGGGCAGATCAAGTGGGAACTGGAGGACCTGAGCTTCCAGTACCTCTACCCCGACGAGTACGCGTACCTGCAGTCGCGGCTGCGGACCCGGCAGGACGAACGGCAGACGCTGATCGAGAACGCCGTGAAGCAGCTGCACGACGCCCTGACCGACGATCTGGAACTCCCGGAGTGGATCAGTGACATCGACATCGCGGGGCGCAGCAAGCACCTGTGGAGCATCCACAACAAGATGCAGCGTGAGGGCAAGGGCCTGGAGCAGATCTTCGACCTGCTGGCGATCCGCGTGATCCTCACGCCGCGTGATCTGGTGGTGCCGCCCGGCACGGACGAGAAGCGCCGCGAGCGCGCCGAGGAGACCCGCGAGAAACGCATCTGCTACCACACGGTGAGCATCGTGCACAGCGTCTGGACGCCGCTGCCGGGCCGCTTCAAGGACTACATCGCGGTGCCCAAGCCCAACGGGTACCAGTCGCTGCACACGACCGTGATCAGCCCCAGCGGGCAGCCCATCGAGGTGCAGATCCGCTCCCGGCGCATGCACGAGGTCGCGGAGTTCGGCATCGCCGCGCACTGGATGTACAAGCAGGGCAGCCAGCTCGCGCAGCGTGACCGGGAGAACTGGATCTCGCAGCTGCGCGAGTTGCAGAACGAGATCAACGACGCCTCGGACTACATGGACGCCGTGAAGGTGGACATCCTGTCGCAGCGGGTGCGGGTGTTCACGCCCAAGGGGCTGGCGATCAGCCTCCCGGCGGGCAGCACCCCGATCGACTTCGCGTACCACATCCACACCCGCATCGGCGAGACGACCGTGGGCGCGCGCGTGAACGGCTCCATCGTGCCGCTGTCGCACCGGCTGGGCAACGGCGACATGGTCGAGATCGTGACCAGCAAGAACGGCCACCCCAGCAAGGACTGGCTGAACTTCGCCGTGACCCGCTCGGCCCGCACGAAGATCCGGCATCACTTCCGCGCGCAGGAACGCAGCGAGGCGCTCCAGCACGGGCACGACCTGCTCGAACGCTACCTGCGCAAGCGGCAGCTGCCCGTGCGGCAGCTCATGCGGACCAAGCTGCTGGAGGACGCCGCGCAGAAACTCATGGGCTCGCGCAACCCGGACGACCTATACCTGGCGCTGCACGCCGGGAAGCTCACGCCCAGCGCCGTGGGCAAGGTCCTGTCCCCGCAGCTGGCGCAGGAGCAGGCGTCCGGCCCCGTCCGCCGCGCCCCCGTCCCGAAAGCCCCGGAACCGGGCGGCGTGTACGTCGAGGGCTTCAGCACGAACACCAAGCTCAGCCAGTGCTGCACCCCCATCCGCGGCGATCAGGTCATGGGGTACCTGACGCGTGGCCGCGGCGTGAGCGTGCACCGCATCGACTGCCCGAACATGATCCGCCTGCTGAAGGACGAACCGGAACGCTGCGTGGCCGCCTCCTGGGAGGCCGGGACGCCGGGCAGCGTCCTGGTGGACGTGGACGTCATCGCGCCCGACCGCGCCGGGCTGCTCGCGGACGTGCTGGGCGTCCTGGCGCGCGAGAAACGCAGCCCCACCAAGGTGGAGGCCGTGGTCGGCCAGGAGGAGATCGCCGTGATCCACCTGCGCCTGAACGTCGCCGGGCACGGCGACCTGGAGGGCATCCGCCGCGCGATTCTCACGGTGAAGGGCGTGCAGGACGTCATCCGCGTGGGTGGACGCAAACGCAACGGCGCCAACGCGTAACCCGCCGCTGTCCCCGCCGGGCCTCCCGACACGACCGGGGGCCCGGTGTACCACGCCCTGAGCTGCTGCTCTAGACCCTGCTGCTCTAGACTGCGCGCATGCCTCAACCCACGCCCGGCCCGCGCCCGGCCCCGCTGCTGCTCCTGCCGGACCTGGGCGACCTGCTGCGGCTGCACCCGCAGTTCAACGCGGGCACCGTCACGGAACTCCTCGCGCACCTGGGCGCCCGCGAGGTGCGCTGGGCGTCCGGCGCGGACGCGGACCACCCGCTGCGGGACGCGCTGCCTGCCGCCGGGATCACCATCGGCGACCTCCCGCTGCCCGACTGGGCCTGGGCGGACGCCGAGCACGAGCAGCTGCTGGGCTTCCTGAACCAGTACCCGCAGAGCCGCGATCGGCTGCGCCGGGCGCAGGCGGCCGAGCAGACGCTGGCGACCCTGGTCACCGCGCCGCTGGACCCGGCCCGGCTGCTGTCCCGGGCGTTCCTGGCCGAGGTGGAGGCCACCCGCGCGGAGGTCCGCGCCGCGCTGGACGAGGGGCCCGGCACCCGCTGGCGCCAGCGCCGCCTGGATGACCTCGCCGCGCGCCTGGACGGGCAGAGCGGCGTGACGCTGGTCCCGCTGGATGACCTGCCCGCGCTGCTGGAGCGCCTACCCGGCGCGGCCCTACCCGACCCGGCGGGCTTCCAGCCCGGCGAGACCAGTCGCCTGCGCGCCCTGGCCGACCGCGCGTGGCAGCTGCGCGACGAGGACGACCTGAACGCCCTGCTGGCCGCCCTGGACCGCGAGGCAGGCGACCGGGTCACGCCCCGCGCGGAACTGGACGCCGCGGCGGCCAGCATTCACCTCGCGGTGGGTGACCTGCCCGGCGCGCGCGGGCGACTGGAACGCGCCGCGCACGCGCTGGCCGACGGGCAGCCCCGCAGCCTCGCCGGACTGGTCCTGGCCCGGCTGGGGCAGGTGCGCGACGCGCTGGGCGACCGGGAACTCGCGCAGCGCACCTACCGCGCCGTGCTCGCCCTGAACCACGCGCCGCAGGTGGCCCGGACCGCCGCCGAGGACGGCCTGCGTGAGGCCTTCGCCCTGCACCTGGACTGAGCCGGAGCCCGGCAGGTGGGATCAGGGATGGCCCGGATGCGGGCCTGCTCAACCTCTTCCCCCGGTCCGCCTCAGCGGGGGCCTTCCCCCACATGGAAGGCGGCGGGCCGGACCTGACCGCGGGGGCATGGGGGACGCTCCCGCCCGGCCTCGGTCGCTGGACGGCGCCGTCTGGGCGCGTCACCGGACGCGGTCCAGCCACCTCGCGGTCACGTCCAGCCGCCCGGCGTGCAGCAGGTGCGGCCCTCTGCTCAGGTCAAAGCCGTACCGCTCGCCCAGGGTGTTGACCCGCACCTCGGCCTGCGCGCGCCGCAGCGGCCACGCGGCGTGGTGGATGCGGCCCCGGAAGATCCGCCCGTCCGGCGACGCGCTGAACAGCCGCAGCCGGTCGGTCAGCCATGCCTCCAGACTGTCCGGTGCGGGGGACAGGAGCGGCCCGCTCGGGCGGTAGGCACCCGCGAACGCGCCGGGCCCGGCACGCAGGTCGGTGCGGACACTGGCGTACCGCGTGACGTCCCCCTGCCGGTCCACCCACATGTGTGCCTGCCGGTAGGGCAGGTGGAAGAACGTGCGGGCCAGCGCCGCCGCCAGAGGCTGCGTCACGTCCAGCGAGTAGAACCACACCCCGCGTTCGCCGTTCACAGTCACGTAGGTGCGCAGGTTCAGCTCCGGGAAGGCACTCAGGCCCGGCACGGCAGGCACGAAGCGCGGGGCCACGTCCGCCATGCGGAACGGCACAACCCCGACATACGCCTGACCGTCCCGGGTATCGACCTCCACTCCCCTGGGCAGCGTCGCCTGCACGGCGGCGGGCGGCACCGGCCAGTGCATGAAACAGAGGTCCAGCCATTGCATCCGCAGCACCCGGGGCGTCATCCCGTCCAGTGCAGCACACCCGCGCCCGCACTCGCCAGGGGCGCGAGGCCCGCATGTGAACTCGGCCAAGGGCCGCCCAACCCTGCGTGAACGCCCCCTTGGTGCAGTTATCAGGTTCAGGCCCCGCTGAGCTTCTAACCTGACGGCGTCTGACTTTCAGCCCGCCCAGCAGGCCCCGTCCGGGGTGGCGGCGCGGGCAGACCCCATCCACAGGAGGCACCACCATGACCATGACCAACGAGAACGTTCTCGACAAGCTCCAGTACCTCCTCGGGACCCTGCGCGACGGCCAGAAGGGCTTCGCCGACGCTGCCGAGCACGCCACCGACCCCAGCCTCAAGAGCCTGTTCTCCGAGCGGAGCGCCCAGCGCGCCCAGATGGCCAGCGAGGTTGAGGCCCACATCGGCCGCCTGGGCGACAAGCCCCGCGAGGGCGGCAGCGTCGGCGCGGCCCTGCACCGCACCTGGCTGAACGTCCGTGACGCCCTGACCGGCCGCGACGACACCGCCGTGGTCGCCGAGGCCGAGCGTGGCGAGGACGTCGCCGTCGAGAACTACCAGGACGTGCTGAAGGAAACCGAACTGCCCGCCGACGTGCGCAGCTTCGTCGAAGGGCAGTACGCGAAGGTCAAGGCCAGCCACGACCAGATCCGTGACCTGAAGCACAGCATGGAAGCCCGCTGATCCAGCGGCCCTGAACCCCCACGAGTACGCCCCCCGCAGATCGTCTGCGGGGGGCGTACTCGTGACCCGACCGGGTCCATGGACGATTCAGCTGCGGCGGCGGCGGCGCAGGCGGTCCATCGCGGAGTCCAGGCTCAGGCGCATGCGTTCCAGCGCCTGCGCGAGGTCACCGATCTCGTCGTTGCGTTCGGCACGCACCGGGCGGCTCAGGTCACCCATGCTGATCGCGTCGGCCACCCGCACGAGGTCCTCGATGGGCTGCACGACGGCGCGCGCGGCGCGCAGCGCGAGGTACGCGGCGATGGCCAGGGCCAGCAGGGACACGAACATCACCAGGAACAGCGTGCGGCGCAGCGCGGCCTGCGGCTGCCCGTTCTCCACGCCCACCGCGACGGTGTACAGCACGTTCTCGGCGCCGGCCTCGCTGGCGCGCTCGCTGCTCACGGTGCGCTGGCCGTTCTCCTGCTTGACCGTGATCTGCTGCACGATGTAGTTCACGTTCGTGACCGACTGGTTGGCCGGGTCGGCAGCCTGTTTTTCCAGCTTCTCGACGTCGTTGGCGGTGCCGCCCATGGCGCGCATCTCGTTCGCCTGATCGCGGTACAGTTTCGCGGGCGAGATCCGGTCGCGGAACACGGCGCTGTTGGGATTCTCGATCAGCCAGTTGCTGACCTGCGCGTTCAGCAGGTCGCTGACCTTGGGCACCTGACTGGAGAAGTAGCGTGACCCGTCGCGCAGTTCGACCTGCACGAAGCCCACGCTGGAGTTCTTCACGAGCGCCTCGAGCTGCGGGGTGATGCTCTGCGCGCCGCGTGTCGGGTCGATGTTGCTCGCCACGGCCACCGCCACCGCCTGCGCGTTGCGCTGCACGAGGTTCTGCTGCAGGCCAGGCAGGGTCACGGCCAGCACGCCCAGCGTCAGCAGGCTGGACACGCCCAGCGGCACCAGCGCGCCGACGGTCATGCGGTTGCGCAGGCTGCTGCGGCGCAGTTTCGGGGCGGCGTCGCTGTCCGGCAGGCCCGTCACGATGGGGTCCATCCCGGCGGCGCTGGGCACGGCCGCCACCTCGGGCGCGCCGGGGGCGGGCGTCGCGTCGGTCAGGGTCAGGGCGCCCGTGAAGTCCGACCAGACGTCCGCCGCCGGATCGGCCGCCCGGGCGGGTGCGCTCGGGACGAGGGGCGCGCCGAACGCCGTCGCGAACGGATCGGGGTCCGGTTCGGGCAGCCCGGTGGGCGCAGGGGGCGGCATCAGGGCGGTGGCGGCGTCTCCCGCGAAGGGGTTGGCGCTGCCGGCACCCGGCGCGGGCGGCGTCAGGCCGGGTGCGGGGGCGTTCCACGCGACGGCCGGCATGAACTCGTTCGGCAGGGCGCTGCCCGGGCCGCTCTCGGGGCCGAAGGGCCCGGCGGACTGGCCCGGCGGGGCGAACGGGTCGGGCAGGGCGTCGCCGGGCGGCGTGAGGTCCACGTCCGGCCAGATGCCCGACACGGACAGGGGCGCCTCGGCGCGGTCCGGGGCGAGCGGCGCGTCGTCCGGGCGGGCGGGCGCGGCGGGCCGGGCGGGCGACGCGAGCGTCTGGAAGGGTTCGCTGATGACGCTGGTCTCCTCGCGGACCTCCTCGAGGGTCACGTCGGCGCCGACCGACTGGAACATCGCGAGCAGCAGTTCCGCGCGGGCGCGCCCGGTGGGTTTCATCAGGCGGCCGGTGCGGCGGTCGCTGAGGCGCTGCGCCTGCTCGCCGTTCAGGCCGAACCGTTCGCGGAGCTGCTGCTCCAGTTCCGGTTTGCGTTCGCTGTGGACGGGCTGTCGGATGAGGACCGTGTACTTCATGGGTGTGCTCCAGGGATCGGCGCGCCGGTGGGGTCGGTGAGGGACGGGCAGGGGGGCGTCGGGACGTTCATGTCACGCCCCGTTCGCGCAGCAGTCGGGCGAACAGCTGCACCCGTTCCGGCGTGAGCTGTTTGGCGAGTGTGGACAGCGTGGCGTTCAGGGTGGCCTGCTCGCCCAGGTCGTCGAGCACCTCGTCGACCATCACGGCGGCCACCGGGCCGACCACGCCGGTCAGGCACTGGATGATCCGCTCGGCCAGGTCGTCACTGACCGGCAGGTCGCGCTGCGCGGCGCGCGCCACCCACGCCGCGGCGGCGTTCAGGCGTTCCTGCACGTCCGGGACGGTCACGCCCGCCAGTCGGGCGACCTCGGTGACGTCGCGGGTGCCGTCCACGTGATGCATGACGCGCCACACGCTGAACGGCAGCGGCGTGCCGTCCTGCAGCCCGTCGGGCCAGACCGGGGCGCTCACCGCTGCTCCAGGCCCGACGCGGCCCACTCGGGCCGGTCACGCAGGTTCGTGATGGGCAGGTCCACGAGGCGCAGGCCCAGCCGCGCCAGCACGCCGCGCAGCGCGGCACTCAGGGCGGGCAGGAACTCGTCGACCGGGACCTCGTCCTCGATACTCAGCTGGCCCTGGTGCAGCCGGACGTCCTGCGCGAAGGGATCCAGGCAAGGGTGGTCGTCCGCGAGGCGCATCGTGACCTCCTGCCAGGCCGCGTCGAGCGGCTGCGCGCGGTGCGTGGCGGCCAGCAGGTCCTGCCAGAAGCTCAGCAGGCCCGCGCGGTTCGCCTCGGAGTTCGGCGTGAACAGCCACGCGCCGGCGCCGGTCTCGGGCAGGCTGCCGGTCAGGACGCGGCCGGACAGCCAGTAGCTGCACGCCGCGCCGCTGACGACCAGGCCGTGGTACTGGCTGCGTTCCAGTTCGGCCTGCGCGTGCGGCCACGCGGCGGGCGCGGCGCGGCCCTCGACGTCACGGGTGGTCCACAGCAGGTCCACCAGCCGCGCCGAGAGTTCCGTGAGGCTCACGCGGGCGCGCGGGAGGCCCTGCATGACGGTCGTCCAGCCGACGGGCTGACCGGCGTGCGTGTAGCCGCCCAGCAGCGCGCCCTGACTGAGCAGGAACCGCGCCCAGCGGTTGCCCTGCCACGCGTCGAAGACGCCGGTGAAGCCCTGGCTCTGGCGCGCGGCGAGATCGGCGGTGACGTCGGTCCAGGGGTAGTGGTCGGTGCTGATGGCGCTGTACACCGCCGCGTCGAGCGGCACGGCGACAGGATGCGTCAGTTTCGGGAGCGAGGCAGGCAGGGTTGGGTCAGACATTCGACTTCCGGGTGAGGTCAGGATGAGGTGGCGATCTGGGCTCCGGCAGGACTCCTTAAGGGATACCGCATCATGGCACCCCGGCGGCTCTTACGTGCCGCTTACACCTGTAAAAAACCTCACGCCGCACCCCCGAGCATGAAGGGTGCGGCGCCACGGACCCGGCCGGGCCGGCAGGAGATCAGCCCAGTTCGGTCAGGAGTTCCTGCACGCGGGCCTTCAGGTCCCCGCGGCCCTGCGGCGCGCCCAGCTGGTGCAGCCCGCCGTGGTACGCGTCGGGATCGCCGAACAGGCGCGAGAGCAGCTCGAACTCGCGCTGGCTGCGCAGGCTGGCGTCGTCGCGGAACATGTTCACGTACTGGTCCTGGAAGGCCCAGTCGCTCAGCTGCCCGTCCAGGAAGGCGCGCATCAGGCGGCGGTAGGGTTCCACGTTGTCGTCGGTGGCGACGCTCGCCACGCCCTCACGGACGGGCACGTGCGCCTCGAACACCGGGCCCAGCGCCTGCGGGGTGATGTCCCAGTTGTTCACCTCGAACTGCGGCTGCCCATCCTGGAAGAGGATCAGCTGCGGGCTGTGGTGCTGAATGCCGGTGAGCTGCGCGACGTGGTTGCTCGCGGGGCGCCAGTCCACCACGCGGATGAAGCCCACGGGCAGGTCGTGGCGCTGCAGGAAGGTCTCCAGCACGCCGAAGCCCTGCATGGTCTTGTGGCAGGTCCCGGCCTTGAACACGGCGGCCAGCGGGTACTCGGTGAGGAACTGGTCCACTTCCTCGGGGGTGGTCAGGGGCACGAGCACCTGCGCTTCGTTCTGAGCGGCTTGCGTCATGGCTCCAGCATAGCGCCCGCTTTAGAAAACGAAGTGAGGCAGGGCACAAGGCCCCCCTCCCTCCAGCCCGGCGCCCCCCACGTCAGTCCAGCTGCCAGGCGTGCACCTTCAGGTGCCGCGCCCCCGGGTAGTCCTCGCCCGCACCGAGGCGCTCCTGCACCGCGCCGCGCCGACCGGCCGCGTCCAGTCCGGCCGCCGCCATCCGCTCGAAGGCCGCCGCGTTCACACCCGCGTGGTTCAGCAGCGCCAGGACCCGCCCGCCCGGCGCCGTCACCCGCGCCGCCAGCGTCATCAGCCGCGCGTAGTCCCGCTCGGAGCGCCACACGCCCGCCTTGCCCCGCGCGAAACTGGGCGGGTCGAGCACCACCAGATCGAACACGTCCCCGCGCCGCTCCAGGCGCGAGAGCCACTCGAACACGTCCCCGAACAGGAAATCCGTGTCCGGCGCGGCCAGCCCGCTCAGGGCGTAGTTCTCCTGCCCCCACGCCAGCACCTTGCGCGACAGGTCCACGTTCTTCACGACCGCCGCCCCACCCAGCGCCGCACTCAGACCGAAGCCGCAGGTGTACGCGAAGGTGTTCAGCACCCGCCGCCCCGCCGCGTGCTCCCGCACCCACGCGCGTGCCGGGCGGGCGTCCGTGAACACCCCCACGCTCAGGTCCGCGCCGGGGCGGATCAGCAGCGGCACCCCGGCCTCCAGCGCCGTCAGTTCAGGCCGCGCCTCGCCCCACACCGGGTCCGGCGGGGCCAGGTCCTCACGGGCCACGTTCGCCGCGTGCCGGGCCTCCACGGGCCGCCGCTTCAGGTACACCCCCGCCAGCCCCGCCGCCTTACCGCAGGCCGCCGCCAGCGCCGACTCGTCCGGCGGGGCCAGCGGCACGTACAGGCTGAGCACCCCGGCGTCCCCGGCGACGTCCAGCGTGAACTGCCCGCCCGTCTCGGTCAGGTGCGCGGCGCGGTACACAGTCGTGCCCGACGCGGGCAGCGCGGCGCGCGCCGCAAACAGGCGAGGCAGATCAGGCAGGTGCAGGGGGTGGAACTCGGTCACACCCGAGTGTAGTGACTTTGGTCTGGGTTGGCACGAGAGCGGTCCGGGGAGTGAGGGGCTGAAGGTCCAAGGGGCACAAGGTCAAAAGGGCTCAGAACAGCGTGTCACACATCTTTTTCCCTTAGTCTCTCAGACGCTTGGACGCTTGGACCCTCTGATACCCGCCTGATTCGTGCAGACCTGTGCCGGTCGCCATCGCTGCCCATGTCCACAAACGGCGCAGGCGGGGGAGAGGTCGCCCCCTCACCCCGCCCGCCTGTTCCGCCTTAGGGTCTGCCGCCGAGCAGCCACCACACCAGCGCCGTCGCCACCGCCGACACCATCCAGAACCGCATGGTGACGTGCGTCTCGGGCCAGCCGATGTCCTTGTGCTCGAAGTGATGCTGGATCGGGGACATCTTGAACACCCGCTTGCCCCGCAGTTTGAACGACGCCACCTGAATGACCACACTGAGCACCGCCGCGACCGGAATGATCGCCGCGATGGGCAGCAGCCACACGTCCGCGTACAGCACGTACGCGCCGGCTGCGATCGCCCCGATGGCGTGACTGCCCATGTCGCCCATGAACACCCGCGCCGGGTGCGCGTTGAACCACAGGAACCCCAGCAGCGCCGCGACCAGCAGCGCACTGACCGGGGACAGCGCCAGCAGCGGCAGCAGCACGATGATCGCCACGCCGCCCAGCAGGCCGTCCAGGCCGTCGGTGAAGTTGAAGGCGTTCACGCTGCCCACCATGACCAGCGTCAGCAGGATCACGTCCCCGACCGGCCCGAACCCCGGCACGAGTTCATGCGAGGCCAGCGGCGCCGCGAAGTACGCGAAGACCAGCCCCACCAGGAACTGCAGCGGGAACTTCTCGCGGGCCAGCAGCTCTGACCGGCCCTTTCCGGTCATGCGCGAGCGGATCTTCAGCAGGTCGTCCACGCCGCCGATCACGCCCATCGCCAGCGCCGTCAGCCAGACGACCAGCTCGCGCGGCCCCCCGGCATTCCCGGTCAGGTACAGCGGCAGGAACACCACGCTGAGGGCCAGCACGAACGGCACGCCGCCCGCCGTGGGCGTGCCCTCCTTGACCAGATGCGTCTGCGGGCCGTCCTGCCGCACCCGCTGGCCCCAGCCACGCGCCCTGCTCATACGGACGAACAGGCCCACCAGGAACCATGACAGCAGCGCCGTGACGACCATCATGGCCGCACCGCCCGGAACGCACTCAGTCTCATCTCAACCGCGGAGCCTACCACGCACGGCTCAGGGCGTCCGGTCCGCCAGCGCCTCCCAGGCCTCCTGCCGCACCTGCGCGGCCAGCCCCGCCGCCAGCGCCGGGAAGCGCACCTCGAAGCGGCGTTCAAGACCGAACGCGTCCGCCCAGCCCGGCTGCGGGGTCGTGGCGTCGGCGGCCAGCGCCAGCGCGTGCCCCAGCGCGTACACCTGCGTGAACTGCCACGCCGAGAGCCGCTCGCCCCGCCGGAAGCGGCGCACGCCGATCAGCAGGTTCGTCAGGGCCTCACCCAGGTGATGCGCCCGCTGCGCCGCGCTCAGGGGCTCCGCGCGGGCTTCCTGCGGGCGGGGGTGCAGCGGCAGGTCCGTCGGGGCGTCCGGTGCGCGCCACACCACCCGCGCGTTCACGAACGCCGCGCCGCGCAGGGCCGTCTCGTCGAACACCGCGAACTCGCCGAACACGCCGCCTGCGAACAGAACCTTGAAGCCGTCCGGCGTGTTCCGGAACGCGTGGACCAGCCCGCTCCCCAGCCACGACAGGTCGTCCAGCAGCGCCTCCACCTGACCGGGGCGGGCCACCACGAAGAAATCCAGGTCCGAGAAGCGGTCCGCGCGGTCCAGTTCCGCTCCCACAGACCCCAGGCCCAGCAGCGCCAGCGCCCGCCCCGAGGCCTCCAGGCCAGCGGCGACGAGGTCCAGGCGGGCCAGCAGGTGCGGCGCGGATCCGGGTGCGGTCATGCCCCGTTGTACCGCAGGCGCGGCGGGCGCCCGCGGGGACGGTCATACGGACTCCGATTGAATGGACTGCAAAGACCATTCAATCCGAGCGGACGCGAGAAGGAGCAGCACGGGTTCCGGACGTGGAGTCGGCAATCCGGTGAAGTTCCGGATTGTTGGCGAAATAAACGGAATCCGTATCAGTTCGCCAGGAAGCGGATGAAGTCGCGCATCTCGTTCACGCAGGCGCCCGCGTGCTTCGCGGCGGCGCTGCCCGTCACGGTCCGCAGCACACCCCGGTCACTGAGGTACAGCTGGCTGATGCGGTACGTCGTCCCGGCCTCGTGGTAGTCGTACGCCGCCAGGACGCCCCACGCGCCGGCGCGGTCCACGGGCTGCGTCACGACCGACCGGACGCTGCGGCCCAGGCTGCCCTGCAGTTTCAGCGCGAACGCGCGCGCGTCCTCGGCACTCGTGAAGGTCGGGAAGGCCTGCCCCGAGCGTTCCTCGCGCATCAGGCAGGCGCCGCTGGCGTCCGTCCAGAAGTTCGCGTCGCCGTTCACGGGCGTCCAGCCGGTCAGGGGGACGATCAGGGCCTGCGCCGGGCTCAGCAGCGCGGCCAGCGCGGCAACGAGATGGGCAACTGGTCGGCGGGTCACGCCCGGCAGTCTACCCGGGGCTTTATGGCAAGCTTGCCGAATTTCTCATGAAGTGCGTGCCTCCCCCGAACGGGTGGAGTCCCCCGGCAGCCGCGCCAGCAGCCCCGCGCGCACCCGCGGCCACTCGCGGCGCAGCACGCTGAACATCACCGAGTCCCGCGACGACCCGTCCGGGCGCACCTGATACGCCCGCAGCACGCCCTCCTCGGCAGCGCCCAGGCGGCGCATGGCCCGCAGGCTGCGCTCGTTCAGGGCGTCCACCTTGAAATGCACGCGGTTGGCGCCCAGCACCCCGAACGCCCGGTCCATGACGAGCACCTTCGCGTCCGCGTTCACACCGGTCCCCTGCGCCCCGGGCAGCAGCATCGTCCCGACCTCCACCCAGCGGTCGGCGACGTTCACCTCGCTGTAACTGATCCGCCCCACCACCCGCCCCGACGCCCGCGACCGCACCGCGAAGTTCACGCGGCGCGGCAGGGCGTTCAGGCGCTCCACGTACGCCGCCCACGCCTGCGGGGTGTTCTCGGCGGGGCCACCGCGCGCCAGGAACCGGATGGTGTCTTCCGTCGCCCCGGCACTCAGGTCCGCGCCGTGTTCGGTGAGCAGGGCCTCCAGCGTCACCAGTCGCCCACTCAACCGGGGCGTCTCGAACCACTGCTCGGCCGGGGCGGGCGTCGTCTCGCTCATGCCCTCACCCTACCCCTCAGCCCCGGTGGTACGGTTCGCCCGCGCTGATCGTGCTCGCCCGGTACAGCGCCTCCGCGAGCACCACCATCGCCAGGTCGTGCGGCAGGGTCAGCTGCCCCAGCCCCCACAGCAGGTGCGCCCCGGCCCGCAGCTCGTCGGTGTGCCCGTCCGGCCCGCCGATCGCAAAGGCCAGTTCGCCCACACCCGCCACGCCCTGCGCGTCCAGGTACGCGCTGAGGCCCTCGGACGTGAACTGCCGCCCACGCGGATCGAGCAGCACCAGCGGCGCCCGCCCGGCGGCGCGGCGGACCGCCTCGCTCTCCAGCGCCTGGGTCTTGCCGCTCACGCGCGTCACCTGCACCTTGTGGTACCGGCGCAGTCTTTTCTCGTACTCGTCCCACCCGGCGCGCGCGTACGCCAGTTTCGGTTCCCCCACGGTGATCAGGTGCAGTCGCACGCCCCGCACCCTACCACCGCGCGCGCCAGGACGGCCCGCAGCGGACTTCATGACCGGATGAACGGTCCGGCGGGCGCCCGTGCCGCTAGACTGTGGCGCATGAGTGGCGTGAAGGTCCGGCGGGCCAGGGGGGCGGCGTGAACTACGCGGCGACCCTGGCGGTGCTGGTCGTGCTGGCGTTCTGCTTCCCGCTGACGGTGCAGCTGGCCGCGCAGGTCGGCGTGCCGGAGGCGGTCGCGCTGTCGCTGCTGGGCGCGCTGGGGACCTTCGGGCTGGCGACGTTCACGGTCCGGTGGCAGGTGAACCGGCACCGGGCGCGGCTGTCGCTGCTGGAAGCGGCGCGGGCGCAGGTGGCGGCCGATCCGCAGAACCCCCGGGCGTACTTCGTGGGCGGCGAGCACCTGGGCACGCTGCTGCTGCGCCTGGACCGGCGGCGCGAGGCGGCGGAGGTCATCGACCGGTACGCGCGGCTGGGCGGGGCGCGGGAGTCCGAGATCGTGGCGCTGCGCGAGGCGCTGTCGGCGGCGGAGCGGCGGCGTCACCGCGCGCAGGGGAGGGAAGCATGAAGGCCTACAAGGGCGTGGTCGAAAATGGCGTCGTGGTGATCGTGGGTGGTCGCCTGCCGGAGGGCACGGTGGTGACCGTGACGGTCGGTGAGGGTGAACTGCTGCGCGCGCGCATCACGAACGTCCTCAAGCGTCCCCGCAAGGTCCGGGTGCGGCTCAAGCCCACGCCGGGCCTGGCGATGCAGGGCCTGGCGATGGAGGGACTGGTGCAGTCCGGTCCGGGCGGCATACTCGGCAGCGATGACTGAGCCGGAGTTTCCCGATACCACTGAACTCGACCTGCCTGACCTGATGGCGGACCTGCCGGACGTGACGCCTGTGAGCATCCCGGACGGCGCGCGGGTGTGGCTGGTGCCCACCCCGGTCGGGAACCTGGGGGACATCACGCTGCGGGCGCTGGAGGTCCTGCGGGCTGCCGACGCGGTCGCCTGCGAGGACACCCGCCGGACCGGGGCGCTCCTGACGCACCTGGGCATCAGGAAGCCGCTCGTGCGGCTGGACGCGCACACGATGGGCCGCGCGCCGCAGGTGCTCGAACGGTACGCGCGGCTGGCGTACGTGAGCGACGCGGGCACGCCCGGCATCAGCGACCCGGGTGCGGAACTGGTCGCGGCGGCGCTGGCGGCCGACGTGCCGGTCGAGGCGCTGCCGGGCGCGACGGCGTTCGTGCCGGCGCTGGTGCTGTCGGCCCTGCCGACCGGGCGTTTCACCTTCGAGGGCTTCCTGCCCCGCTCGGGCCGCGACCGCAAAGAGAGGCTCTCGGCGGTGGCAGCCCGTGCCGAGACGAGCGTGCTGTACGAGAGTCCGCACCGCCTGCACGCGACCCTGACCGACCTGGGTGGCGCCTGCGGGCCGGAGCGGGCCGCGAGCGTGACCCGCGAGCTGACCAAGCGCTTCGAGGAGACGGTGCGCGGCACGCTGGCCGAACTGGCCGCGCACTTCGAGTCGGGCGTGCGCGGGGAGATCGTGGTGGTCGTCGCGGGCCGACCCGAGGGCGAGTCGGTGGGCGCGGAGGTGGATCACGCGGCGCGCGCGCGGGAGCTGGCGGGGCAGGGCCTGAGCACTCGGGATATACGTGACCTTCTCATCCGGGAGGGTTTGCGTAAGAATGACGCTTATGCACTGGCACTCCAGGCGACCTCGGACGCCTGACCCCGGCGCGCGGCCTACGCCCCCCCCGGCGGGGCGGCGCGGCCGCCTGGAAATGCTTCCACGGTGCCATCCCCACCCCCACTGACAGCGAGGCCCAGCATGACCGAACCCCACTGCGACCCCCACCCCAACCCCACCGGCATCAAACGCGTGGCCGTCCTCACCAGCGGCGGCGACGCCCCCGGCATGAACGCCGCCATCCGCGCCGTCGTGCGCACCGCCACCTCCCAGGGCATCGAGGTCATCGGCGTCCGGCGCGGCTTCTCCGGCCTGCACCGCGGCGACTTCATCACCCTCGGGCCGCGCGACGTCGCCAACACCCTCCAGCGCGGCGGCACCATCCTGCTCTCGGCCCGCAGCCACACCTGGCGCACCCCCGAAGGCCGCGCCCGCGGCGCCCGGCACCTGCGCGCCCACGACGTGGACGCCCTGATCGTCATCGGCGGCGACGGCAGCTTCCACGGCGCGCACTTCCTGCAGGAGGAACACGGCATTCCCGTCATCGGCCTGCCCGGCACCATCGACAACGACCTGTACGGCACCGACCACACCATCGGCTACTTCACGGCCGTGGAGACCGCGCTGGACGCCGTGGACAAACTGCGCGACACCGGCGCGAGCCACGAACGCATCTTCGTGATCGAGGTCATGGGCCGCCACGCCGGGCACATCGCCCTGGACGTCGCGGTCGCCGGCGGCGCCGAGGAGGTCTTCATCCCCGAGGACGCCAAGGAGGTCGCGGGCGTGCTGGACATCGTCAGGGCCTCGGTGAAGAAGGGCAAGATGGGCAGCATCATCATCGTCGCCGAGGGCTACCCCGGCGGCGCCACGGGCGTCGCGCAGGCCATCCAGGACGGCACCGGCATGGAAACCCGCGTGAGCATCCTGGGCCATATCCAGCGCGGCGGCAGCCCGGTGTCCTCGGACCGCATCCTGGCCAGCCGCCTCGGCGAGGCCGCCGTGTACGCCCTGATGGAAGGCAAGAGCGACGTCATGGTGGGCCGCCAGAACCACGAGACCAGCTTCACGCCCCTGGCCGACACCTGGGAGAAACGCAAGGACGTCAGCCGCGACCTGTACCGCTGCGCCAAGACCCTGAGCATCTGAACCCCATGGGGTGAACCTCCAGCCGACATGAAGGGCGCGTTCAGGCGCGCCCCACGCCCGGGCGGTAGCGTGACCCCATGACCGACGACAAGCGCGAGATCAAGACCGAGGACGAGATCAGCAACGTGGACCTGCAGTTCATGGGCCGCAGCAACCCCGAAGCGGAAATCGACGCCGCCGTGGACGCCGAGAACAAGGCCCCCAGCGACTACCGCAAGGAAGGCCTGGACAAGCAGGACGTCGCCATGACCCAGACCATGGACGCCAGCGACCCGCCCAGCACCAACATGGGCGACAAGGACTGATAAGGACTCCGGTTGAAAGGTTTGCAAAAACTTTCAACCCGAGCGGACTCGGAGAGCTGCGCAGCAGAGCGAGTAGGAGAAAAACGGGTTCCGGGCGTGGAGTTGGCAGATCGGTGATTTTCCGATCTGTCAACGAAACAAACGGAATCCGTATCAGTCCCGCCGAATGCTGCGGGGACCACAGGTGATGGGCAGAGGGGCCACCCGTTCGACGCGGGTGGCCCTGTTGCTCATGGCAGGGGAGGCCGTTCTGGTCAGGGTTGGGGCCGACGGAGCACGGTCCGGGGCGCCGGGTCGCTTCCCTGGGCGGGGGACCAGATGCCCCACACGCGCGCCTGGTTGCGGCCACCGTGCTTCGCGGCGTACAGCGCCTCGTCGGCGCGCTGCACGAGCTGCCGCAGCGGTACGGACGCCCAGCTGGCCCCGCCGACCGAGACGGTCACGGTGCCGCCGGTGGCGCGCATGGGGTGCCGTTCGACCGCGGCGCGCAGCCGCTCGGCGACGCGGTTCAGGCCGTCGCCCTTGACGTCCCGCAGGATCACGGCGAATTCCTCCCCGCCGTAGCGGTAGGCGCGGTCCCGGCCGCGCGCCTCGCGTTCCAGCAGCCGCGCGATCTCCTGCAGCACCTCGTCTCCCGCGTGATGCCCGTGCGTGTCGTTCACGCGTTTGAAGTGATCGACGTCCAGCAGCAGCAGCGCGTCGCCCGGCCCCATCGCCTCCAGGTCCAGGTCGAACTGACGGCGGTTGCCCAGGCCGGTCAGGGCGTCCGTCAGGGCCGCCGACTGCCACTGGCGGGTCAGGCGCAGCACGTGAAAGCGTTCGCTGAGGACGCCCCACGCGGCCAGGGCGCCCAGGACGTTCATGACCAGCAGCAGCGGGTACACCTGCGTGAACAGCTGCGGGCCGTCCGGCAGGAACAGCAGCGGCACGCCGTTGAACGCGAACATGACGATCACGCCGGGCCAGTGCCGCCAGAACAGCGGCCCGACCGCCGGCACGACGCGCCGCATCAGGGCCGTCGCCACGATCACGCTCAGCAGGCTGGGCAGCGCCGCGTACAGCCCCACGCCGCCCAGCAGCGCCCGGTAGAGCATGATGGGCAGAGCGACCAGCACGCCCGCCAGCGGTCCGAACTGGAGGGTCGCGAACGCCACGGGTACCGCCCGCAGGTCCACCTGCACGCCCGGCGCGATGGGCGCGGGAAACAGCATCAGGATCAGCCCGGCGGCGGCCAGGGCCGACAGGCGCAGCGCGTGCCGCCAGCCCCGGCGCGGGACCGGCCACGACCGGAACGTGAAGCGCAGCAGGTAGTGCAGGCTGATCAGCAGGCAGAGGTTGAAGAACAGTTCACGCAACATGACAGCCTCGGCAGGGCGGCGGGAGGAACGTGGTCGACGTTCAGGGCGTGTGGGGGAGCTGCGGTCAGTGTACCGGTGCGCGCGGCGCGTCAGTGTGTCAGGTGACTCGGCAGTCGGCCGGGCGGCTCCCGGCCCACCTCCGTTATTGATCGCGTTCTCTCAAGAAGTGGTAGACTGCTGGGTATGACCGCCTCCCGCAGCACCCGACAGCGTGACGTGATCACCCGCGTCCTGCACGACGCCGAGGGACCCCTGGGCGTCGGTGACGTGCTCGAACGGGCCCGTACGGACCTGCCGGCGCTGGGCGTCGCCACGGTGTACCGCACCCTGAAGCTCCTGACCGACCAGGGCCGCATCCACCCCGTCACGCTGGATGGCGAGACCCTCTACGAATCCAGCGGTAAGGGCCATCACCACCACTTCGCCTGCACCCGTTGCCAGCGCGTGTTCACGCTGCACACCTGCCCGGTCGCGCTGCCCAGCGGCACCGTCTACCCCGGCGGCTTCATCGTCGAGGCACACGAGGTCACGCTGTACGGGCAGTGCCCGCAGTGCGCGCAGGCCAGCTGAACCAGCCCGGTCGCAAAAGCCGCCGCCCAGGTTGATCCGGGCGGCGGCTCTTCTGCTCGGGTTTACTCGTAGCCGAGTTCGCGCAGGGCCTCGACGTCCTCGCGCCAGCCGGGAATCACGATGACCTCCAGCCCCAGGTACACCTTGCGGTCCAGGAAGACCTCCAGCTGCTTGCGGGCTGCCTGACCGATCTCGCGCAGCTGCTTGCCGCCCGAGCCGATCACCATGCCCTTGTGCGCGTTCTTCTCTACGACGATCTCGCCCTCGATGCGCTGCAGGCCGTCCTCGCGTTCCGTCCAGCGGTTCACGCGCGTCGCCACCGCGTAGGGCAGCTCGTCGCGCAGCTTCTTCATGGCTTCCTCGCGGATGATCTCGGCGGCCCACTGCTCGCGGCTCTGGTCACTGGCAGGACCGACCGGAAAGAAGAAGGGGCTCTCGGGCAGGATCTCCAGCAGCTGCTCGCGCAGGGTCGCCACGGCATTCGGGTTGTTCTGCGCGCTGAGCATCGTGTCGCTCAGGTCGGCGTCGCGGCCTTCCAGCAGCGCGCGGTACAGCTTCATGGCCTCGTCGGGGTACTTGGCGGCGTCGGTCTTGTTGCCCACCAGGAACAGCGGCTTGGGCAGCTCGCGCACCTGCCGCGCGACCAGCTGGTCTTCGTCGGTGGGCGGGTGGCGCAGGTCCACGACCCACACGACGGCGTCCACGTCGGCCAGGGCGCTGTGCACCTCGTGGTTCATGTACTTGCCCAGTGCGTCCTTGGGCTTGTGCAGGCCCGGGGTGTCCACGAACACGATCTGGCGGTCGCCGCTGGTGTGGATGCCGCGCACGCCGCGGCGGGTGGTCTGCGGCCGGGGGCTGGTCGGGGCGACCTTGGTGCCCAGGAAGGCGTTCAGGAGGGTGCTTTTGCCGACGTTGGGCTTGCCCACGATGGCCACGAAGCCGGAGTGGGTCTGCTCGCCGGAGGTCATGGAAGATTCCGTCATCGCGGAGCATTGTGACACGCCGGGGCGCAGACAAAGGTGCCGCGCCCCCGCCCGACCATGAAGGAAGCATGAACGGAGGCGCGGGCAACTCCGCTGGCGTGACGGGCGTACTCCGTGCCATGAGAAGCCCCGTGACCAGCGGTCCCGAAAGCAGCGTGCAGGACATGTTCGCCCAGAGCGTCGCCGTCCTGAGCCGCCCCAGCCCCGCCACCTTCGAACGCTTCGAGCGGCGCGGCAGGCTGACCGGCGCCCTGATCTACGTCATGATCGCCGCCGTCGTCTCGGGCGTGATCGCCGCGCTGTTCTCGTTCCTGCACAGCGACGTGACCTTCTTCGGGCAGCTGTTCGGCCGCCTGATCACCATTCCCCTGGGCTTCCTGGCCTTCACCGGCGGCGTGTACCTGATCGGCCGCACCCTCTTCCGGGGCACCGGCACCTACCCGGAGGTCGCGTACTCCTTCGCGCTGTTCTACGTGCCCCTGAGCATCGTCAGCACCCTGATCGGCATCATTCCCATCCTGGGCTGGCTGGCCATGTTCGTAATCGGGCTGGCCATGATCTACTTCGGCTTCCTGGCCGTGCAGAGCAGCATGAACCTGCGCGACCAGACCCAGGCGGTCGTCACGCTGGTCCTCGCCTGGATCGCGCAGATGGTCGTGGCGGGCGTGATCGGCAGCGTAATTGCCGGGATCTTCGTCGCGGGCCGCGCCGTCACCGGGAACTGATCTTCTCTTCACCGAACAGGGGCGGGCCACCGGTCGCCGGTCGGCCCGCCCCTGCCCCTGTCCCGCTAGGCCTCGCCGTACACGTACACCGCGACCGACATGCTGCCCCTGCCGCCCCCGTAGTACGTGCCCCGCACCGGGGAGACGTCGCTGTACTCGCGGCCGTGCCCGATCTTGATGTGTTTCTCGCGCGCCACGCAGTTGTTCGTGGGGTCCAGGCCCAGCCACCCGTAGTCCGGCACGAAGCATTCCACCCAGGCGTGCGTGGCCTCGGCGCCGCGCATCTCGCCGCCGCTGTACAGGTAGCCGCTCACGTACCGTGACGGGATGCCCAGCTGCCGCGTGATGCCCAGCATGGCGTGCGTGAAGTCCTGACACACGCCCCGCCCGTGCTGCGCGAACTCCGCCAGGGGCGTGCTGACCGTCGTGGCGGCCGTGTCGTACGTGAACTGCGAGTACAGGAACGCATTCAGGTTCAGCAGGTACTCGCCCAGGTCGTCGCGGTCGTCGGGACGCGTCACGCCGAACACCTCCGGCCACGCCCCGGCCGGGACGCGCGGGCACGGCACCAGGAACTCCGTCAGAGGCCCCCGGGCGCCCCGCAGCGCCGCGACCGGCGTCGGCCCGGGGTCGGGCAGCGCGTGCGTGTCCACCATCGCCTGCGCCTCGATCCGCAGCTGCGTGTGCTGATCGTGCACGTGCACGTGATGCACGATCGCCCCGAAGTAATCCTTGTGTGAGGTCACCTCCGCCTGGGGCACCACGTGCAGGTGAAAGGACCGCACCGACTGCCGCGCCTCGTGCGTGGGGTGCAGCCGCACCTGATTGAACGAATCCCAGGCGGGCTGCGGGTACCGGTACTCGGTCACGTGCCGGATCTCACACCGCACCGCGACCCCTCCATGCAGGCGCGCCGCTCATTCCTGCTCGAAGTACGCCGCGGTGATCGCCGCGCCCACGCCGTTCACGTCCACCAGCAGGTCCGGCAGGCCCGGCTGCCCACCCAGCAGGATGTCGTCCACCTGCGCGAATTCCAGCCGCGCCACCAGCCAGCGCGACAGGCGCATCACCCCGGGATGCTCGCCCGGGTGGCAGCGGTCGATCTGCTCCAGCGCGTCGTGCAGGTTCTGCGCGCTGTAGCGCACGCTGCGCGGGAAGTACTCGTCGAGCAGCAGGAAGCCCGCGATCAGGCGCGGGTCGATCCCGGCGTGCACCCGCTTGCGGTACGCCTCGTAGGCGCTGGCTCCCTTGAGGACCTGCACCCAGCGCTGCTCGAGCTGCATGGCCGCCGCCGGGTCCAGCGCGCCGCCCAGCACCCCGGGCGTGAGGCGCCCCTGCAGGACCCGCAGGGTGTTGTCGGCCCGTTCGAGCATCTGCCCGGCCCGCATGAACGACCAGCCCTCGTCGCGCGGCAGGGTGGCGAACGCGATCCCGAAGAAGAACTGCGACGCCTCGCGCGCCGCCACGCAGAACTCGAACAGTCCGTCCCGGTCGAGGACATCCCCGGTCTCGAAGCACAGGTTCAGGTACGCGCGGTTCACGGCCTCCCACATCTCGCTGGGAATCCGGTCCCGCAGCCCCCGCGCGTTCGACCGGGCGTACGCGAGGCTGCTGGCGATACTCGACGGGTTCTCCCGGTCGAAGGCCAGCCACGAGCCCACGCTGCGGGTGTCCACCCGCCCGTAGCGGGCGCGCAGGGCCTCCTCGCCGCCCGTGAGGTCCAGCAGGGGCCGCCAGTGCTCCCGGGCGCTGCCCGCGGATTCCAGCGTGGCGTAGTAGTTCACGCTCAGGAGCCGCGCGGTGTTCTCCGCGCGTTCCATGTAGCGGCCCATCCAGAACAGGTTCTCGGCCAGTCGCGACAGCAGCAGCATCAGCGCTCCTCCCCGTCAGCGGCCAGCTGATCCTTCTCCAGCTGCTGCTGGAACGAGTGCAGGCCCGGACTGTCCGACGGGGCCAGCGCCGGGGGCGGCGGGACCGGCGCGCGCTGACTCTCGCCGTACGCGGCCACCTGCGCCTCGTCCGCCGCCTGCGCGCGGTGCATCGCCGCGTGGTCCGCCAGCTGCGCCAGCGACTGCGCCGAGACCTCGCCGCCCAGCGGGACCGCGCCGAAGCCCCCCTGCCACTGCGACTGAGACTGAGACTGGGACTGGGATTGCGTCTGGGACTGACCGCCCCCCGACTGGGACTGGCTCTGCGACTGGCTCTGACCCTGCGCCTGCCCGGGCGACGTATCGCCGTGCAGCAGCTGCGTCATGCCCAGCGGCGCCGCCGGACCGTCATGATCGAGCACCCAGGTGTCCTTGCTGCCCCCACCCTGCGAGCTGTTCACGACCAGACTGCCCCGGCGCAGCGCCACCCGCGTGAGGCCGCCCGGCACGATCGTCACGTCCTCACCGAACAGCACGTACGGCCGCAGGTCCACGTGCGCCGCCTCGAAGCCGCCGCTGTCCGGGTAGAAGGTCGGGTGCCGCGACAGGCCCACCACCGGCTGCGCGATGAAGTCGCGCGGATCACGCCGCACCTTCTCCAGGTACGTCTGGATCTCGTCGCGCGTGGCGGCCGGACCGATCAGCATGCCGTACCCACCGGCCTCGCCCACCGACTTGAACACCAGATCCTGCGCGTTCGCCAGCATGAACTCCAGCTGCTCGGCGTTCCAGCCCAGGTACGTGGGCACGTTGTTCAGGATCGGCGTCTCGTTCAGGTAGTAGCGGATCATGTCCGGCACGTACGCGTACACCGCCTTGTCGTCCGCGACGCCCGTCCCGATGGCGTTGGCGATCGCCACGCGCCCCTGCCGGTACACGTCCACCAGTCCCGCCACGCCCAGCGCGCTGTCCCGGCGGAACGCCAGCGGATCGAGGAAATCGTCGTCGATGCGGCGGTAGATCACGTCCACCTGCCGCCGCCCACCGGTCGTGCGCATCCACACCCGCCCGCCGTCCACGAACAGGTCACGGCCCTCGACGAGTTCCACGCCCATCTGCTGCGCGAGGTACGCGTGCTCGAAGTACGCGCTGTTGTACATGCCGGGCGTCAGCACGACCACGGTGCCGTTCTCGCGCGGGCTGCTGGCCAGCAGCAGTTTCAGCAGCGCCGACGCGTAGTGCTGCACGGGCCGCACGCCCTGGCCCTCGAACATGCCGGGGTACACGCGGGTCATCGCCTGCCGGTTGGCCAGCAGGTACGACACGCCGCTCGGCGAGCGCAGGTTGTCCTCCAGCACGAGGTACTCGCCCTGCTCGTTGCGGATCAGGTCCGTGCCCACCACGTGCGTGAAGATCCCGCCGGGCGGCAGCACGCCGTGCACCTCGCGCCGGAAGTGCGCCGAGGTGTACACCAGTTCCGCCGGGATCACGCCGTCCCCCAGGATCTGCGCGCCGCTGTAGATGTCGGTCAGAAACGCGTTCAGCGCCCGCACCCGCTGCGTCAGGCCCGACTCGATGTGCGACCACTCGCTCGCCGGGATGATGCGCGGCACCGGATCGAACGGGAACGTCCGCTCGGTGCCCTGCGCGTCCCCGTACACCGTGAACGTGATGCCCTGATTGCGGAAGGCCAGATCCAGCAGCTGATGCCGCCGCCGGAATTCATCCACGCCCAGCGCGTCCAGGTACGTCTCGACCCCCTGGTAGTGGGCGCGCGCCGCGCCGAGTGCCGTGAACATCTCATCGTAGAACCTGCTGCCCGGCTCGTACCTCATTGCTTATCCAGCCCCCCGCGTTCCTAGAGATGCACCAAGATACGCAGCCGCGCGCCGCGCCCGCGAGTCATGAGAGGCGACATGAAGAAAGCCGCACCCGGGCTACACTGCCCCCCATGACCGGAACCCCCGTTTCCCCCGACGACCGCGCCCGCCTGGACCAGGTGTTCATGCAGGTCGTCCTGGACGTCCAGGCCCAGGCGCAGCAGACCGCGCCCGCCCAGGGCGGCACCCTGGCCGCCATGTTCCACCGGGAGACCGTCAGTGACGCCCTGCAGGGCTGCGCCATGCTGATCGCCGGGTGGAACCAGGGCCGCGTGGACGACGCCGGACTGACCCGCACCACCAAGGCCCTGCGCGCCCTGGACCTGCCCGACCTGGCCGCCCGCGTGGAGAAACTCCGCCAGATCGCCGAGGCCTGAACGCCGCAGTGACCCAGCGGTGACCCAGCAGTGACCCAGCGGTGAGGTGAGCGCGTGGGGGGCACTGCCCCTGACGGGCGGGTCCGGCGAAACCCGGCAGGCAGCGCGTACCATGACGCATGCCGCTGCGATTCCTGAAACGAGGAGAGCCCGACGTCCAAGACGTGAAAGCACCCCGCACCGAGCGCTCCCGCCGCGAGGACCGCTTCGAGCAGGACCTGCGCGAGGCGCTGCGCGGCCAGAAGGTCGAGGTGCTGGGTCCGGTCGTGCTGCGCGACGTGCTGGCCTTCACGATCACCCCCGACCGGCCCAAGGGCGCGTTGGAACAGCTGTCGCAGGTGAAGGTGGACTTCGCGCTCATCAATCCGCGCACCCGGGTGCCGTTCGCGGGTCTGATCCTGTCCTCCCGCGCGTACGGCCGGGACCGCCGCCGCCCGCCCACCCCCACGACCGAGGACGCCGGGGCGCAGCGCGCCATCGTGACGGTGCTGCACCTCAACCCCAACCTGCTGCCCGACGCGGCCGCCATTCACGAGGCGCTGCGTCCCTACCTGTCGTGAGGCGCGCCCCGGCGATCCATACGACCTGTCTGCATGTGCCCTAGACCGCCTGCCGGCGCGCGCACGCTGCCGGGGCCTACACTGCGGCCCATGACGACGCGCGGCTCCTTTTATTGGTTCGGTTCCCACCGGGCCTAGTCGCGCTTGCATTCCACCCCCCGACGCCCGGTGAGCCCACAAGCCACCGGGCGCTGCCGTACACCCCAGGAGCCCCGCCATGACGCACCCCGAACCCACCATCCACGCTGGCCGCACCGAGAACCTGAACGTCAGCGGCTTCACGCCCCTGATCACCCCCCGCGCCCTGAAGGCCCGGCACCCCCTGACCCCACAGGCCGAGGCGACCGTGCTCGCGGGCCGCCGCGCCGCGCAGGACATCCTGCACGGCCGCGACGACCGGCTGCTGGTCGTGGTGGGCCCCTGCTCCATCCACGACCACGAGCAGGCGCTCGACTACGCCCGCCGCCTCGCGGGGCTGCGCGAACGCGTGAACGACCGCCTGGAAGTGCACATGCGGGTGTACGTGGACAAGCCCCGCACCACCGTCGGCTGGCGCGGCTACCTGCTCGACCCGGACATGAACGGCACGAACGACATCAACAAGGGCCTGGAACTGACCCGCAAGCTCATGGTGCAGGTCAGCGAACTGGGCCTGCCGGTCGCCACGGAACTCCTCGACCCGTTCGCGCCGCAGTACGTGTTCGACGCGGTCGCCTGGGCCTGCCTGGGTGCGCGCACCACCGAAAGCCAGACGCACCGCGTCATGAGCAGCGCCGTGTCCGCCCCGATGGGCTTCAAGAACGGCACGGGCGGCGGCATCAAACTCGCCGTGGACGCCATCGTCGCCGCGCGCGCCTCGCACGCGTTCTTCACCATCGACGACGACGGCCAGGCCTGCATCGTGCACACCCTGGGGAACCCCGACGGGCACGTCATCCTGCGCGGCGGCCGCGGCGGTCCCAACTACGCCCCGCAGTTCGTGAAGGAAGCCGCGGGGCTCATGACCGCCGCGGGCCTGACCCCGGCCGTCATGGTGGACTGCTCGCACGCCAACAGCGGCTCGGATCACACCCGCCAGAGCCTCGTGTGGCGCGACGTGCTGCACCAGCGCGCCGCCGGGCAGGACGCCGTGCGCGGCCTGATGATCGAGAGCAACCTCCGCCCCGGCAAGCAGGGCATTCCCAGCGACCTGAGCACCCTGATCCCCGGCCTGAGCGTCACGGACGCCTGCGTCGGCTGGGACGAGACCGAATCGCTGCTGCTCGAGGCGCACGCCGCGCTGGGCCGCGAGCGCGTCACGGGCTGACCCCGCAACGAACGTCCCCCACCCCGGCGCGCAGTCGGGGTGGGGGAGACGACGGTCAGGTCATACGGATTCCGTTTGTTTCGCCAACAATCCGGAACTTCACCGGATTGCCGGCTCCACGTCAGGATCCCGTTTTGCTCCTACTCGCTTCGCTCGGATTGAACGGTCTTTACAGCCCATTCAATCGGAGTCCGTATCAGGGGTTCTGCACGAGGCGGAAGTCACGGAAGCTCAGGCCGTAGCTGCTGCCCGCCGCGCCGACCGCGCCGAGGATCTGGAACTGCGCGCCGATGTTTGTCACGGGCGCCGTGAAGGTGTACGTGAAGGTCTGCTCGGTGGCGCCCAGGGCGGCCTTGCCGTCCAGGTAGCGGGCGTAGCTGCCGCCGTTCTCGCCGATGACCACGGCGACCTCGCGGGCGTCGCTGGCCCTGCCCTTGAAGGTCAGGGTGTAGGACTTCCCGGCGGTCAGGGGTACCTCGGTCTGGTTCAGCTGCACGTGCCAGTTGTTCGAGGGGTCCACGTCCTTGACGTTCAGGGTGATCACGCCGCCACTGACGCCCGTGCTCAGGCGTTCGGGCACGTTGCTCCAGGTGGTCCAGTACGCGCTGCCGGGCACGCCGGGAATGCCGGGGACGGTGGCGGTGGCGTCCTGCGTGAACGCGGCGTTGTACAGCAGGTTGCCGTCCGCGGCGGGTGGGCGCGCCCCGGCGGCCGTCCCGACGCGCCGCACGACCACGTTGTCGAACCACACCGGGCCGGTCCCGGCGTTCCCGAGGTTGAATTCCAGGCGGGCGGCGGCGTCGGTGGTGGCCTTCATGTCGAAAGTGACGGTCTTGCGTTCCTTCGTGGTGCCGATCTGCACGGGCTGCTCGCCCGAGTACGCGGCGTACCCGCGGTCCTGCCCGCCGCCGACCTTGAGCATCATGGGGCGGGCGCTCTGCGCCCAGGCGTCGAAGCTGACCTCGTACTTCCCGCCGGACTCGATGTTCAGGCCGTCCTGGCGGACCTGCACGGCGTAGTTCACGCTGCCCGCGGTGGTGACGTCGGCCTTCAGGGCCCCCGCGTCGTTGCTCAGGGTGACCTGCCCGTCACTGGTGTACAGCGTCCAGAACTTGCTGTTCGCCGCGCCGCTGAGGCTGGTCGTGTCGGGCGTGACGCGCGGGTCGGTGTCCGCCCAGTCGAAGGACCCGTTGTACACGAGGTTCCCGTCGCTCAGGGCCGGGCGGGCGGGTTTCGGCGTCCAGGGGTAGGTCATGTCGGGGCGCGGTCCGGCGCTGCCGGTCTCGTTCTGCATGCCGTACACGCGGACGTAATCCACGAGCATCTGGCCCTGGTCGGGGGTGGTCGCGTCGGGGTTCCCGTCGAAGTTGCCGCCCACGGCGAGGTTCAGCAGCAGGTAGAAGGGGCGGTCGAAGGGAGCGGGCCACGCGTTCAGGTCGGCGTCGCTGCTGGGGGGATTGTTCTTGGCGCTCCACCACTGGGTCTTCTCGCTGGTGACCTGCCCGTCGATCAGCCACTGGATCTTGCCGGGCGTCCACTGCAGGGTGTAGGTGTGCCACTGGTCCATGCTGCCCGCGTTCGGGTAGCTGGCGGTCTTGCCGGAGTAGACGTTGTTCGGCCACACGCCGCCGTAGTGGATGGTGTGCGCGACTTCGGTGGGTTTGCTGCCCCACCCCTCGGCGATGTCGATCTCGCCGTTCGCGGCCCAGCTGGCGTAGGGGCTGGGTTCCTCGGGCAGCATCCAGATGGCGGGCCAGAAGCCCTTGCCTCTGGGGAACTTCGCGCGGATCTCGAACTTGCCGTACGCGCGGCTGAACTTCCCGGCGGTGCGGACGCGGCCGGACGTCCAGTCGAAGGTGCCGGTGGTGCTGCCGGTAGGCCCAGTGATCTTCTCCTTGCGGGCGGTGATCACGAGGTTGCCGCCCTGCACGCTGACGTTGCTGGCGCGGTCGGTGTAGTACTCCAGTTCGTTGTTGCCCCATCCGGCCACGTAGTCGCTGCCGGCCATGAAGCCGTTGCCGGTCTGGTAGCCCCAGCGGCTGGTGTCGAGGCTGCTGCCGCTGAATTCGTCCTGCCAGACGGGTGTGGCGGTGCTGGCGCCGGTGAGGTTGCACGCGCCGAGCAGCAGCGTGACGGGCAGCAGGAGGATCAGGGAGGATCGGGGCATGGGTGGGCTCCTTCGCGCGCGGGGCGCAGGCGGGTGGGCGCAGGGCAGCGGGGGCGCCGCGCCCGGTGTAGGGCGTGATGGCGGCGGGGACCCCGGCGGGGTGGGGTCGGCGGACGGTGGATTCACCGGAGCGTAAGCCAATCTGAAAGCGCTGTCAAGAATGCGGGTCACCGCAAGATTCCCGCGCCAGACCGCCGAATCCGGCCGCCGGGCGAACGAATGGACCTGACCCGCCATGGCCGCGGCGGACACCACCCGCCCGGGCGCCGCAGGCCAGACCGGCGGCAGAGGCCATGCAGCACGGCGCGCAGGGCGCAGGCCCACCGACCGGTGGCACGCCCGGCCCAGGCTGCCCCGCGCCGCCGGATGGGCCCACGGAAGCTGAATACGTTTTCTCACCGAACGAACCTGGGGAGCGGCCCCCGTGAAGGGAACTTCACCCCCGGCTACGGAAGCCCGGCCCCCACCGCGCCATGCTGGGGGGTATGCCTCGCCCGGAACGCACCTTCGGCGGCGGACGCCCGCCCAGCCAGCGCCCCAGCAAAACCTGCGCCCACTGCGGCCTGCCCTTCACGTGGCGCAAGAAGTGGGAACGCGACTGGGACACCGTCAAGTACTGCTCCGACCGCTGCCGCTCGGCCGCGAAACGCAGGACCGGATGACCGGCCCCGCCTACGGCCTCGTGTGCCTGACCACCGGGCCCGAGATCCGCTTCCGGACCACCACCCTCACCCGCTACCGCGCCCTGAACCCGGACCAGCGGTACGGCACGCTGCTCGAACTGTACGCCGACAACGTCGCCCGCGTGCGCCGCGCCGCCGACTACTGCGCCGCGCGCGGCATCCGCCTGTACCGCCTGAGTTCCAGCCTCTTTCCCATGCTGGACCTGGACGGGGACGACACCGGCGCGCAGGTCCTCACCCACCTCGCGCCGCAGCTGCGGGACGCCGGGCACGCCTTCCAGGACCACGGCGTCCGCGTCCTGATGCACCCCGAGCAGTTCATCGTGCTGAACAGCGACCGCCCCGAGGTCAGGGAGAGCAGCCTGCGCGCCATCACCACCCACGCGCAGGTCATGGACGCCCTGAACCTGGAGCGCAGCACCTGGAACCTCCTGCTCCTGCACGGCGGCAAGGGCGGCCGCGCCCGGGAGTTGCAGGCGATCATCCCCGACCTGCCCGACGCGGTCCGCCTGCGCCTGGGCCTGGAGAACGACGAGCGCGCCTACAGCCCCCGCGACCTGCTGCCCGTCTGCGAGGCCACCGGCACCCCACTGATCTTCGACGCGCACCACCACGTCGTCCACGATCGCCTGCCCGATCAGGAGGACCCCAGCGTGCGCGAGTGTGTGCTGGCCGCCCGGCGCACCTGGACGCCGCCGGAGTGGCAGGTCGTGCACCTGAGCAACGGCCTGGACGGCCCACAGGACCGCCGCCACAGCTGGCTGATCGATCAGGTGCCCAGCGCGTACCACGACGTCCCCTGGATCGAGGTGGAAGCCAAGGGCAAGGAGGAAGCCCTGGTCGCCCTGGGGGCCTGCGCCCCCACCCTGACCGCGTGAGCCCCGCCGACAGTCCCCTGAGCGTGGTCGTCCAGCGCGTGATCGTCATGGGGGTCTCCGGCAGCGGCAAGAGCACCCTGGGCCGCGCCCTGGGCGCCGCGCTGCACGCCCCCTTCTTGGACGGCGACGACTACCACACTCCCCAGGCCCGCGCGCGCATGCACGCCGGGCATGGCCTGACCGACGCCGACCGCGCCCCCTGGCTGGCCCGGCTGCGCGCCGAACTGGATGCCCAGGGGCGCGTGGTGCTGGCCTGCTCGGCCCTGAAACGCACCTACCGCGACGCGCTGCGCGCCCCAGGCACCCGGTTCCTGTACCTGGACGTCCCCGAACCCCTGCTGGCCACCCGCCTGCGCCAGCGGCCCGGGCACTACGCCGGGGCGGACCTGCTCCCCTCGCAGCTCGCCACGCTGGAGGCCCCGCAGGGGGGCGAGCACGACGTCCTCACCCTGCCCGTCACGGCGAGCACCACCCCGTCTGGACTGCTAGCACAGGCCCTCACTGCACTCAAGGTCACCTGAGGCAGCGCCGCCCGATCCCACCACCTACGCTGCGGACATGCCCCGACTCCTCCGCTCCCTTCCCGCCCTGCTGCTCGCCCCCGCCAGCGCCGCCGGGATCATCGGCAGCAGCGTCACGACCACCCAGATTCAGCAGTCCGCCTTCTGCCAGCAGTACACCTGCGGCGAACCATTCGTGCGGGGCCGCGACTGGCAGTACCCGTTCACCCGCTACCAGGGCCTGACCGTCACCCGCGAATCCGGCGAGCCCGGCAGCCGCGTCGTCAGCGTCCAGCTGTGGGTCCGCAATGACGGGCTGAACGCCACCGCCGACCGGCAGGCCTTCCAGCAGATGCAGAAACTCGCCCTGGGATACGTCCCGTACACCGGCCCGGTCGAACCCTGCTACGCCGCCATGAGCACACGCACCCTCGTCAAGGCTCCGGACGAACGCGCCACAGGCGTCACCTGCGAACTGTGGGACAGCACAACCGACTTCACCGTCAATGCCGACCCGGCCTACATGACCCGCACCGCGCCCGCCCCGGTCACGATCAGCAGCGGCCCCACCAAGCTGAACACCTGGGCCTTCACCACCTGCGTGGGCGCTGGCGGCACGAACAGCTACCTGACCATGGGCGAGGCCGCGCGCTGCACCCTGCGCGTCACCACCAAGGGCGAGCAGAGCGCCGTCGTGAAGGCCGAACTCCAGTACGAGATCGAGTACGTCCAGAACGGCCAGTACGTCAAGAAACTCCTGCCCGAGAAGGAACTGTGGCTGCCGGGCCGCGCGCCCGGCCCGCTCGACCCGCGCCTGACCCAGCAGGGCCGCGCGATCGACCTGAACGTCAGCCTCGCCGTGAAGAAGGTCCCGGGCCGCCGCGTGACCAGCGTGAACACCATCGCCCGGCTGACCTTCGCGAACGGCGCGGTCAAGACCGCGTACGAACCCCTGCTGGTCCGCTGACCCGCGCCCCACCCGCGCCCCGCACGCGCTACCCTGCGGGGCGTGAATGTTGTCGTGTTCGACCTGGAAACCACGGGCCTCTCGCCGGAACGGGACGGCATCGTCGAGATCGGCGCGGTGCGCATCGTGGACGGACAGGTGGACGAGACGCAACGCTACGAGACCCTGGTGCGCCCCACCACCGCCGACGGCAGCACCATGCTGATCCCCTGGCGGGCCGAGCAGGTGCACGGCATCAGCAACGACATGGTCCGCGCCGCCCCGACCATCACCGAGGTCCTGCCCGAATTCCTGGAATTCGTGAACGGCTGGCCGGTCGTGGCGCACAACATCGGCTTCGACGCCGGATTCATGCGCGCCAACGCCGCCCGCGCCGGCCTGAACTGGAACCCGCAGGCGGAACTGTGCACCGTGCAGCTCTCCCGCCGCGCCTTCCCGAAGGAACGCGCGCACAACCTGACGGTCCTGGCCGAGCGGCTGGGCCTGAACTTCGCGCCCGGCGGCCGCCACCGCTCGTTCGGGGACGTGCAGGTCACCGCGCAGGCGTACCTGCGCCTGATGGAACGGCTGCGCGGCGCCTGACCCGGCGGGCCGCGCGTGGGCGCCGCAGCCAGCGCATCCCGTATGCTGAGGCGTAATGAGCGCCGTGATCCACCTGCAAGCGCTCGGGCTGACCGAGTACGAGGCCCGTGCCTACACCGCCCTGCTGGCCCTGGGCCGCGCCGTCCCGGCCCGCGTGGCCCGGCAGGCCGGCATTCCCCGGCCCAAGATCTACGAGACCCTCGAACGGCTCGAGGGCCGCGGCCTGGCCGCCAAGGTCGGACAGAACCCCCTGGAGTACGCGCCGCTCAGCGCCCGCGAGTACCTCGCCCGCGCCCGGCGCGCCTTCGATGACCGCCTCGGCGCCCTGGACCGCGACCTGTCCCGCCTCGCCCCGGACCCCGCACCGGAAGCGGTGTACCACCTGTACGGCGAGGCCGCCATCCGCAGCCTGTGCGAGGACCTCACCCTGAACGCCCGCCGCAGCCTGTTCATGGCCGGTGAAGCCAGCTTCGCCGACCGCCTGGAACGCCTCAGCCCGCGCGGCGTGGACCTGTACCGCACGCCCCTGACGAACCTGCCGGCCATCGCCGCGCCCGGCCAGCGCGCGTTCCTGCTCGCCCGCGACGGCGAGGCCGCCCTGGTCGCCCACTTCATCGACGAGGGCGGTGTCGGCGAGGCGCACGGCGTGCACACCCACAACCCCGTGATCATCCACCTGATCGAGGGGTACGTGCAGCTGGCCGCGCAGCAGCTCCAGCCGCGCTGACCACGCCCCGCACGGCGTATTGACAGCCCGGGAGGTCGCTGCTAGCATAGCTGAGCCTCAAACGGGGCAGCAAGGCAAGCGAGGGGCTGTGGCGCAGTTGGGAGCGCGTCTGAATGGCATTCAGAAGGTCAGGGGTTCGAATCCCCTCAGCTCCACCAGAAGGTGCCCCGCACGCACGCGGGGCTTTTTCAAGGCGATGTAGCTCAGCTGGTTAGAGCGAACGACTCATAATCGTTAGGTCCCCGGTTCAAGTCCGGGCATCGCCACCAAGAGAACTCCGACCCCCACCGGGTCGGGGTTTTTGCCTGTCCTGGGGCGTGCCTGCGTGTGTGACCGCACCCTGCGCGCCTACGGCGGCGGGCCTAGAATACCTGCCATGTCGTATGTCTCCCTGACTCCCACGCGCGGCGAGGTGCCGCGTGACACCCTGGTCCGCTGGCTGAACGAGTACCTGAACGTGGGGGCGTTCAAGGACCCCAGCCTGAACGGCCTGCAGATCGAGGGCACCGGCACGGTGCGGCGCGTGGCGGTCGCGGTGGACAGCAGCCTGAAGACCATCCAGCACGCGGCGGACAGCGGCGCGGACCTGCTGATCACGCACCACGGGCTGTTCTGGGGCGACCCGCTGGCCCTGAGCGGCCCGCACCGTGAACGGGTCCGCACGGCGCTCATGGCGGACCTGAACCTGTACGTGTCGCACATCCCGCTGGACGCGCACCCGGTCGTGGGGAACAACGCGATGATCGCGCAGGCACTGACCCTGCAGAACACCGAACCGTTCGGCGAGTGGGCGGGCGGGAAGATCGGCATTGCCGGCGAGCTGCCCTTCGAGCAGTCCCTGCAGGACTTCGCGGACCGCGTGCAGAAACTCACCGGGGAGATCTGCCTCGTGCACGGGGGCGGGCGCTCCCCGACCGTGCGGCGCCTGGGGGTCCTGAGCGGCAGCGGCGCGGGCAGCATCGCCGAGGCCGCCGCGATGGGCCTGGACACCCTGCTGACCGGCGAGCCCGAGCACAAGCACTTCCATGACGCCTTCGAGTACGGCGTGAACGTGATCTACGCCGGGCACTACGAGACCGAGGTGTTCGGCGTGCGCGCCCTGGCCGCCCGCCTGGAAGACGAGTTCGGGCTGGCGTGGCAGTTCCTGCATCACCCCACCGGCCTGTGAATCGGCCTGTGACGCCGCTGCACCCGGGCCTGTTCGTCAGCTTCGAGGGGCCCGAGGGAGCCGGGAAGAGCACGCAGCTCGCCCGGCTGGCCGCGCGCCTGAACAGCCGCGGCACGCCGCACCGCCTGACCCGCGAGCCCGGCGGGACGCCCCTGGGCACGCGGGTGCGCGAGGTGCTGCTCGACCCCGCGCTGACCATCGACCCGCTGCCGGAATTCCTGCTGTACTCCGCGAGCCGCGCGCAACTCGTGGCGAACGAGATCCGACCGGCGCTGAACCGGGGCGAGGTCGTCGTGTGTGACCGCTACGCCGATTCCAGCCTCGCGTACCAGGGGGCGGGGCGCGGGCTGCCCGTGAACCTCCTGCGGGAGATCACGCTGGCCGCCACGGACGGCCTCACGCCGGACCTGACGGTGTTGCTCGACCTGGACCCGCAGGTGGGTCTGGAACGCGCCGCGCGGCGCGGGCAGCCCGACCGGCTGGAGCAGGCGGACCTGGACTTCCACCGCCGGGTGCGCGCCGGGTTCCTGCACCTCGCGGAGCAGACGCCCACGCGCTTCCTGGTGCTGGACGCTACCCGCCCGGCCGACGACCTGTCGGACGCGATCTGGCAGGCGGTGCAGGCGCGCCTGCCCTGACCGCGCGGCAGCGCAGAGGGAGCGGCCGATCAGTGGCCGCCCCCTCCTGCGGTCAGGTCAGCGCCGGGTGCGGGCGCGGCCGGTCGTGGCAGGGTCCTCGGGTTTCACGCCCGGCAGTTTCACCTCGAACAGGGTCGGCCAGCGTTTGCCGGTCAGCAGCAGCGTGCCGCGCTCGGGCACGAACGCGATCCCGTTGGGCACGTCGTCGAAGGTCAGGGTGTGCCCGGCCCTCGCGGCGGCCGCGCTGACCTCGCGGGTCAGGGCGGAAACGTCGATCCAGGCGGTGACCTTCCCGGTCTGCGGGTCGATCCGCGCGACGCGGTCGGTCAGCCACACGTTCGCGTACACGCTGCCCTGCACGTACTCCAGCTCGTTCAGGTTCTTCACGGGCTGCCCGGCGTCCGTGACCTGCACGCTCCGCTTGATCCGGAAGGTTTTCGGGTCGCGCCACACCAGCGTCGGCGAGCCGTTGCTCATGATCAGCGCCCTGCCGTCGGTGGTCAGGCCCCAGCCCTCGCCGCTGTAGCGGTAGCGGCCGGTCTCCTTGAGGGTCGCCGCGTCGAAGGTGACGGCCACGCCGTCCTCCCAGGTGAGGTGGTACGCCACGCCGTTCAGCGCCGTGACCCCCTCACCGAACGCGCCCGCGATGGGGGTGGCGACCCGCGCGAAGACCTTCCCGGTCTTCAGGTCCACGCGCCGCACCCCGGACTGCCCGACGACGCCGGTGCTTTCCAGCAGCGTGCCGCCCCCCAGGTACTGCAGGCCCTGCGTGAACGCCGCGCGGTCGTGGGGGTAACGGGCGGTCACGGTGGGCGTCAGGACCGGCGTGCCGACCGACTGGGCGGCAGAGGGGGACGCCGACAGGGTCAGCAGCAGGCAGGGAAGCAGGAGGGCACCGGAACGCACGCCCACATGGTAGCGGGCCCTGGCCGGGACGCGCGGAGGCGTCTGCCCGCACGCGGATTGATGAAGGCCGCCCGAAGGTCAGGGACGTGTGGGGGTGGTGCCCAGGGCGTGTCCGGCCGCCTCGCGCACCGCCTCGTGCGGGTCGTCCAGCAGCGGCGCCAGACGGCCGGTCTCGCCCCACTGCCCCAGCGCCCAGGCGGCCGCCTCCCGCACCTCCCAGGCGGGGTCCTGCGCGCCCGCGAGGAGCAGTGGCCAGCCCTGCGGCGCGCGGGTGTTCCCCAGGACCGTCAGCGCGTTGCGGGCCATGCCCTTGCGCCGGGGGCGCAGGAACGCCGTGCCCGTCCACTGCCGCTCGAACTCCCGCTCGCTGACCCCGAAAAAACGGGTCAGGTCCGGGTGCGCCAGTTCCGGGTCCGGTTTCAGCAGCTGCGCCAGCGGGCCCGCCTTCAGGGTCCACGGACAGACCTCGCTGCACACGTCACAGCCGAACAGCCACTCGCCCATCCCGGGCCGCAGCTCGGGCGGGACCGGCCCGCGGTGCTCGATGGTCAGGTACGACACGCAGCGCCGGGCGTCGATCGCGCGGTCCGGGCCGATCGCGGCAGTGGGGCAGGCGATCACGCAGCGCGTGCAGCGCCCACAGCGGTCCGGGTGGGCCTCCGCCCCGCTGGGGTGCGGCAGGTCGGTCAGCAGGACCGCCAGCGTCACGAATGCGCCCAGCCGCGTGCTGATCAGCATCCCGGACTTCCCGCGCCAGCCCAGGAACGCCCCCGAAGCGAACAGCCGCTCCATGACGGGCCCGTGATCCACGTACCCGCGCGCCCGCACGCCCAGCCGCGCCGCCTCCGCCTCCAGGCGCGACAGGACCGGCTGCAGCTGATCGTGGTAGTCCGGCGTCCACGCGTAGCGGGCCACGCGGCCCACCCGCACACCCCCCTCTGGCACGGGCGGCGGCGCGAACGCGTGCGACACGCCCAGCACGAGCACGCTCTGCACACCCTCCAGGCGCTGCGAGGGATCGGCCCGCACCGGCAGTTGCCGCTCCAGGTAACCCATGCCCGCGTGCCGCCCCGCCGCCAGCCACCCCGCGTACTCGTCCACCGCCGCGCGCGGCACCTGCGCCGGAGCCCACCCCACGGCGTCCGCCCCCAGGCTCAGGGCGAGGTCGTGCAGCCGGTCATGGGGCGAGGCGCTCATCGCCGCGCAGTATGCCGCGCCGCCCGCACCGGAAAGGGGAGAGGCCGCACCGCTGTCAGGGTGCGGCCCATTCATCGTCGTGCGGCTTCCGTCTGTTTCGTTGACAACCCGGAAATACACCGGGTTGTCAACTCCACGTCCGGAACCCGCTTTGCTCCTCCTCTGCTGCGCAGCTCTAAGAGTCGCATCCGTTCGGATTGAACGGCCTTGCAAGCCATTCAATCGGAGTCCGTGTTACAGCGTCTCTTTCGCCAGCGCCCAGGCGCGCTCGAAGACCTCGCCGCGTTCGGGGCGGGCCATCACGCGCGCCAGCCCCTGCGCGAGGGTCATGCTGGGCACCGTGACCTCCGTGACGCGCTGCACGTCGTCCCAGTGGCAGGCGGCCAGGGTGATGTCGCCCTGCTCGGCCTTCAGGCTGAAGTGCACGCCGTCACCGCGCAGTTCGACGCCGCACAGGTCGCCGTTCTCGCGCCCGCAGCGGCCCAGCCGGAAGTCCACGGTGCTCAGGTCCGTCCAGCCCAGCGTGCTCGCGATGAACCCCGCGAACAGCCGCGCGGGCAGGTCCTTCTTCCCGGCGTGCCGGACGGTCAGGTGCGTCACGCGCCCCAGCTGCCGCGCCGCGTCCGGCGAGTCGAACAGCTGCGCCAGCGCCTCGCGCCACCCGGCCGAGCGGCTCCAGCCCAGGTCCGCCAGCGCGTAGTGCCGGGAGGGCGGGACGTCCAGCGTCAGGCTGTCCACGATCACCTGATCGGCGATCTCGGTCAGTTCGGCCAGCAGCGTGCCCTCGGGGCGGCTGTCCGCGCCCCACCACACGTGGTTCACGGTCGCCGGGCGGATCAGCGGCAGGATCGCGCCCTGGAGCTGCTCGGGGCTGGCCTCCAGCGTCAGGCGTTCCACGTACAGCCCGCCCGTCTGCGGCACGAGCGCGGCGTGCACGGTCAGGTCGTCGGTGCCGTCCATCACGCCGATGATCTGCCGCCCCGCGTAGCGGCCCTCCAGGCCCGCGAGGGCCTCCTGCACGCGGCCCAGGTGCCGCTTCACGGTCAGGGCGATCATGTTGCCGGTGTAGGCGCGCGTCTCGACGTTCGTCTGCGCCCACAGTTCATCCAGGGTCGCCTGGGCCTTGCGGACGGTGGTGTCCACCGGGCCCAGCGGTTTCAGGTCCGTCGCGTACGTCACGCGTTCACCTCCCGGGTCACAGGCGCCGCCAGCGGCGGTCGTCGCCCATCAGGTCATCGGCCGCGTCGGGGCCCCAGGTGCCGGACGTGTAGTTCGGGAAGTCCGGACCCTCGCCCTTCCTCGGTGTGCGGGCGGGGTCGGTGTCCCACACGCTCAGGATGCCGCTGACGATCTGCCACGCCAGGTCCACCTCGTCCTCGCGCGGGAACAGCGTCGCGTCGCCCACCATCGCGTCGAGCAGCAGGCGCGAGTACGGGCTTTCGAGCTGCGCGCCGAACGCGTCGTAGCGGAAGTCCATGACGACCTCGCGCAGCACCATCTCCTGCCCCGGCGTTTTACTGCTGAATTTCAGGCTGACGCCCTCGTCCGGCTGGATGCGGAACGCGAGCACGTTGCGTTCCAGGCCGCCGGGGAAGATGCCCAGCGGGGGCCGCTTGAACACCACGGCGATCTCCGTGACCTTCTTCGGCAGCCGTTTGCCGGTGCGCAGGAAGAACGGCACGCCCTGCCAGCGCCAGTTGTCCACCTCCAGCTTCAGCGCCACGTACGTGGGCGTCACGCTGCCCTCACGCACGCCGGGCTCGTCGCGGTACCCGGGGACCTTCTCGCCATACAGGGTGCCCGCGCCGTACTGACCGCGCACGGCGACCTCCTCCACGCGCCCGCTGGGGATCTCCTTCACGGCGCGCAGCACCTTCACCTTCTCGTCGCGGATGGCGTCCGCGTCGAAGGCCGCCGGGGGTTCCATGGCGGTCAGGGCGAACAGCTGCATCAGGTGGTTCTGCAGCATGTCGCGCACCACGCCCGCCTCCTCGTAGTACCCGGCGCGGCCCTCCAGGCCCAGGTCCTCAGCGGCGGTGATCTGCACGTGATCCACGTACCCGCGGTTCCACAGCGGCTCGAAGATGGCGTTCCCGAAGCGGATCGCCATCAGGTTCTGCACCGTCTCCTTGCCCAGGTAGTGGTCGATGCGGTACACCTGCGACTCGTTCCACACGTGGTGGATCGCGTCGTTCAGCGCCCGCGCGGAGGCGAGGTCGCGCCCGAAGGGTTTCTCGATCACCAGGCGGCGCCAGCCCTCGGACTCGTCGGACAGGCCCAGGCGGCCCAGGCCGTTGCTGATCGGCTCGAACAGGCTCGGCGGGGTGCTCAGGTAGAACAGGGCGTTCTTACGCCCGCCGTGCGCCTCCTCGGCGCGGTCGAGTTCACGGCCCAGCTTGGCGTACACCTCGTCCCCGGCGAAATCCCCGAACTCGTAGTACAGCAGTTCCCGGAACTTCTCCAGGCTGCCGGGCTGGATCGCGTCGGTTTCCTTGCTGTCCTTCAGGGCCTGGATGGCGTAGTCCTTGAACTGCTCGTCCGTCATCTCCTGACGGCCCACCCCGACGATGTTGAAGGCACTGCCCAGCAGGCCGTCCTGCCACAGGCCGAACACGGCGGGCAGCAGCTTGCGTCGCGACAGGTCGCCGGTCGCGCCGAAGATCACCAGCGTCGCGGGTTCCGGCGCGCGGTTGCGGCGCATCAGCGCGCGGAAGGGATTGCTGCCGTCCTCGCCGGGAGCCCCAGCAGTGCGTTTCGGGCTGGCCTTCTTCGGGGCGGCCTTCTTCACCTTCGGGGCCGCGTCGGCCACGCCGACCTTCTGCGCGGCGACCTTGCGGTCCACGTTGTCCTGCACCTCGCTGGCCTTCACGCCCCTGGCGCGGGTGGCCTTCGCGGGGGCGGCGCTGGCGGCCTTCTTCGCCGGTGCCTTCTTGGCCGCAGGTTTCTTCGGGGCAGGCTTCTTCGCCGCGACCTTCTCGGCGCTGTCCTTCTTCGCGCCGCGGGTCATGCGTCACCCTTCACGCGCTGCTGGCCGGTCTCACCCAGCTGTTCGGCAGCGCTGCCCTCGCCCGCGCTGCCCGCGTGGCCGATGTTCTCCGGCGCGGCCACCTTGGGGTGATCGCCGGGCGCCACCTCGGGCACCAGCCCCTCCTGACGGGGGGACTCGATGGTCTTCACGGCGTGCCCGCCGAACGCGCGGCGCATCGCCGAGAGCATCTGCCCGGCGTAGCTGACCTCCTGCTGGCTGCGGAAGCGCATCTGCGTCGCCAGCGTGATCACGGGCGTCGGCACGCCCAGTTCGATGGAGTCGATGATCGTCCAGCGGCCCTCGCCACTGTCCGCCACGTAGTCCGAGAGCTTCTCGAACTCGGCCTTGTTCTGCAGCGCCTCGGCGGTCAGGTCGAGCAGCCAGGAGCGCACGACGCTGCCGTGCCGCCACAGTTCGGCGATCTGCGCCATGTCGAGGTTGAAGTCCTGGTGCGCCTTCATCAGCTCGAAGCCCTCGGCGTAGGCCTGCATCATGCCGTACTCGATGCCGTTGTGGACCATCTTCACATAGTGGCCGCTGCCCGCCGGACCCATGCGGCCCCAGCCGCGGTCGGCGGCGGGCGCGAGCGCCTCGAAGGCGGGACGCAGGCGCTCGACGGCCTCCTCGGCGCCGCCGATCATCATGGCGTAGCCTTCCTTGAGGCCCCACACGCCGCCGGACGTGCCGACGTCCACGAAGTGAATGCCCTTCTCGGCGAGTTCCTCGGCGCGGCGGATGCTGTCCTTGTAGTTGCTGTTCCCGCCGTCGATGACGATGTCGCCTGGCGCGAGGCGCCCCGCGAGGTCGTCGATGACGCTCTGGGTGATCTTCCCGGCGGGCACCATGACCCACACGGCGCGCGTGCCGGGTTCACCCAGCGAGGCGATCAGGTCGTCCATGCTGCGGGCACCACGGGCGCCCTGACGTTCGATCTGTGCGACGGATTCCTCGCTGCGGTCGTAGCCGATGACCTCGACGCCACCCTGGGTGAGGCGCAGGACCATGTTGCCGCCCATCTTGCCCAGTCCGATCATGCCTAGTTTCATGGTTGTCCTCCCGGCGTGGAAGCGCTTCCGGCCCCCAGCCTCAACGTGCTGCACTATACGTCCGCGCCGCCGCGTGACGTCCAGGGCACCACGCAGCTTCAGGCGGCATGAAGCAGAGGTCCGGCCGACAGTCAGTCGTTTGACAGAATGTCGTTGCAACGATTAACTTAGGGCCAGCGCTGACCGGACACCACCGGCCCGCTACCCTGAACCCATGCCCGACACCCCCACCCCCGGCGCGCCCGGCAGCCTGCAGCACCGCGCCTATCTCGCCCTGCAACGCCTCGCGCTGCACCAGCAACGCCAGGGCGCCGACCTGTTCCGCGACCACGGCCTCAGCGCCCCGCAGTTCAACGTCCTGCGCATCCTGCGCGGCGCCACAGACGGCGGCCTGACCTGCAGCGAGATCAGCGACCGCCTCCTCGACCACGACCCCGACGTCACCCGCCTCCTCGACCGCCTCCAGAAGGCCGGACTCGTCACCCGTGACCGCGACCGCCCCGACCGCCGCATCGTCGCCACCCGCCTCACCGACGCCGGACGCGACCTGCTGACCCGCCTCGACCCGCCCCTGACCGACCTGCACGCCCGGCAGTTCGCGCACCTGACCGACACGCAACTGCGCGACCTGATCAGCCTGGTCACCGCGGTGACCAGGGAACCCGAGGGGAACCCTCAGATTCCCTGAAACGAGCGGAGCGAGAGACCGTCAACAGACCGCAGTGGGAAGCGGAGTGGAGGAGCGTGCTGTTGGCCCCTCAACGAAGCTGGACACTGCAGTCACCCCACCGGAGGACACCCCATGACCACCCGCACCGCGCCCGCCCCCAACCCCGACCTCGCCCTGCTGCTGCTGCGCCTCGCCACCGGCCTGGTGTTCGTCATGCACGGCGCGCAGAAATTCTTCACGTACACCCTGCCCGGCACCACCCAGGCCTTCACGCAGATGGGCGTACCCGTCCCCGGCATCAGCGCCCCCGTGGTCGCCACCGTCGAACTGCTGGGCGGCCTGCTGCTGATCCTCGGTGTGTACAGCCGCGCCGCCGGGGTGCTGCTCGCCGTGAACATGCTCGTGGCCATCGCGCTGGTGCACCTGAAGGCCGGGTTCTTCAACCCGGACGGCCTGGAATTCCCGCTCGTGCTGCTCGCCGCCAGCCTCGCCGTGGCGTTCGCCGGACCGGGCCGCCTGCGCGCCCCCATCGGACAACCCTGAGCGGAGGGGAGACGAACTCCGATTGAATGGCTTATCAAGCCGTTCAATCCGAGCGGATGCGAGGAGGAACGAAACGGATTCCGGACGTGGCGTTGGCAGATCGGTGGTGTTCCGATCTGTCAACGAAACAAACGGAATCCGTTTCACACGTCGCGCCGGGCCACGGGATCACCCCAGGCCCGGCGCGTTTCATGCTCCGGGACCCCTCCCGCCGGTTCGGTGAAAGGGGAGACCAATGCCCGCCGGGCGCGGTGCTACGCTCCGGACATGACCGCACCCGCCCCCACCCCCGCAGCGGGCGACCTGCTGCCCCGCGCCGCACGCGGCGAGCGCCTGACCCACGCCGAGATCGAGGCGCTGTACCACCAGCCCCTCCCGGACGTCGCCGCCGTCGCCCACCACCTGCGCCTCACGCGGCGCGACCAGGACACCGTCACGTTCCTGATCGACCGGAACATCAACTACACCAACATCTGCAACGTCGGCTGCAACTTCTGCGCCTTCTACCGCACCCGCCGCCAGAAAGACAGCTACACCCTGGACTACGAGCAGATCAGCCACAAGATCCGCGAACTCGAAGCGGTGGGCGGCACCCGCATCCTGCTGCAGGGCGGCGTGAACCCCGAACTGGGCCTGGACTACTACACGGGCCTGCTGCGGCACGTCAAGGCGCACCACCCCACCATCCGCATCGACGCCTTCTCCCCGGAAGAAGTGCTGTTCATGGAGAAGACCTTCGGCCTGAGCCTCGACGCGCTGCTCGACACGCTGATCGAGGCGGGCCTCGACGGACTGCCCGGCGCGGGCGGCGAGATCCTGGAAGACGACGTGCGCGCCAAGGCCGCCCCCGCCCGCATCCGCAGCGAGGACTGGTTCCGCATCATCGACGCCGCGCAGCGCAAGGGCCTGTACACCATCGCCACCATGGTCATCGGTTTCGGCGAGACGTACGCGCAGCGCGCCAGCCACCTCCTGAAGATCCGCGAGCAGCAGGACAAGGCGAACCGCGACTACGACGGCAACGGCTTCTCCGGCTTCGCCATGTGGACCCTGCAGACCGAACACACCCGCCTGCACGGCAAGGCGCCCGGCGCGACCGCGCACGAGTACCTCCAGCAGCTCGCCATCGCCCGCATCGCGCTGGACAACATCCCCAACATCCAGGCGTCCTGGCCCGCGCAGGGCTTCAAGGTCGGGCAGGCCGCGCTGTACTACGGCGCGAACGACCTCGGAAGCACCATGCTGGAGGAGAACGTCGTCTCGGCCGCCGCCGGACACGACCGCCACCAGGCGACCGTGCGCGAACTGATCCGCATCGCCGTGGACGCCGGATTCACGCCCGCCATCCGCAACAGCCGCTTCCAGATCATCGACTGGCCCGACGCGCAGGCCATCCTGAACCGCGCCCCCGAGAACCCCGAAGGGGACCGCGCCGTCGGCTCCGCGAGCTGATCCGTCCCCGCGCGGCCCAGCCATCACGTGAGAGGCCGGGCCGCCGCCCTGCCGGAAGCGCTGGACGTGCTGGCACAGCGCGAGCCCCTCTGCCACGACCAGCTCCCAGCCCCGCCGAGCGTCCACATGAGAACGCTGACCAGATCACCTCCACTCATCCTCATGCCCGCGTGCTTTCCTGACACCTGCGCCCGGAGGAGCGCGCCGTGCCCAGCCTGGCCTACATCTTCTGCGAAACCCGCCCCCGCACCGCCGCCGCCGAGTGGACCGGCGAGGCCCGCTTCCTGCTGGACCCCCCCGGCGACCTGCTGAGCGCCCTGCACGCCGCCCCGCTGCACGACCTGGGGCACCCGGACGACCTGAGCGTGCAGGTCAGCGCCGAGGCGCTGTTCGAGGACGGCGAGATCACCGGCCGCACCACGCTGAGCGCCGCCGACCTCGCCACGCTGACCGCGCACCTGCCCGACGCGCACCACGCCCGCGTGCTCGCCTGGGCGGCCTTCGCGTACGCCCTGGACGGACAGGACCACGACGCGCGGTTCATCATCTGGTTCGTCGAATAGGCCGCAGGCCACACGGGCAGCGGACGGCCCCGCCGGGCACAGGCGGGGCCGTCCGCTGCAAGGACGGAAATCATACGGGATTCATGTGATTCCACACCATTCGGAGTCGCCCGGTGGCCCCCTCACCCTTCCGTCGCTTCGCTCCTCCCTCCCTCTCCCACCAGGGGAGAGGGGACAATGGAACGCGATCACGGTGCAAGCAAGTCAATTTAATCCCGTATCAGAGGGTCACGCCGCGCCGGGCAGGTCGGTGCCGCCGCACTCCGGCGCGGCACCGTCCAGCTGCACCTGCCGGGCGACGTCCTCCATGACGTCACCGTACAGGCGCGCCCCGAGACCCGGCAGCCACGCCAGTTCCAGCGTGACGTCCCCCAGGTCCGCGTGGACGCTGCGATGATGCCAGCCCGGCCCTTCCGCCTCCAGCACGAGCCGACCGGACTGCACGAGAATTCTCACGCGGCCCTCGTCCGTCCGCGTATCACTGAAGTGACGGATGACATTCATGCCATAAGCATACGCAGCGCCCCTGACCCGATTCATACGCCAAAGTGATGATGGCCTGACCGGTGTGCGCCCACACGGCGTTCACCGGCCCGGGCCGCGCCGCCGGACGGCCAGCACGACAGGCGGGGCGAGGTGGCCCCGGACGCGTCCGGCAGGGCGTTTCGCTGCCCGTGCGGCGCGGGGGTGCCTTGAGGTGCCGGTTCGCGCCGTCCTGTCAGGATCTGACAGCGGTTTCCAGTTCCACCCTGGGGCCAGCACCACGCCCTTCAACTCCACTTCCAACCGTTGCCTTTTTCAGATGCCCGCGCTGCTCGTTCAGGAGTATCGGAGGCTCCCTTCGCTACTCCTGAAGTCTGCTGTGACACCGCCCGCCGCGCCCGTCTACACACCTGCGTGACCTGCGCCGGACGCTCCCGTAGACTCCGGGCATGTTCAACCCACCACGACGCCGGAACGCGCCCACTGCGGTGCTTCTTCTTCGTTGGGGGCGTTGAGCGCAGCCCAGCGTTCACCCACACGCCCCCGGAAGCGAGCAGCGACCGGGGGCGTGTTTTTCCTGGGGGAGGTTTCATCATGGGAATGACGATTGCAGAGAAGATCCTCGCCGCGCACAGCGGTCACGCCCACGTGGTGCCCGGGCAGCTCATCGAGTGCCGCACCGACTGGGTGCTGTGCCATGAGATCACCACGCCCGCCGCGCTGCGCATGCTCGAGGAACGCGGGATGGATCAGGTGTTCAACCCGGATCAGATCGTCGCGGTGCCCGACCACTCCGTTCCCGCCATGAACATCAAGGCCGCGAAGATGTACCAGAAGCTCAAGAGCTGGGTGCACGAGAAGGGCATCAAGCACTTCTTCGACGTGGGCCGCGGCGGCATCGCGCACGTCGTGCTGGAGAACACCGGCCTGATGAAGCCCGGCCAGACGCTCGTCAGCGGCGACAGCCACACCTGCAACGCGGGCGCGCTGGGCACCTTCGCGACCGGCGTGGGCAGCACGGACCTCGCGGGTGCCATCTATGCCGGGAAGGTGTGGTTCAAGGTGCCCGAGACCATGCTGATCCGCGTGACCGGTCAGGCCCAGCCGGGCGTGACGCCCAAGGACATCGTGCTGGAGGTCATCAAGCGCATCGGCGCGGACGGCGCGAACTACATGGTCATGGAATGGGTCGGGGACTACATCGACAACCTGGACATGGAGGGCCGCTTCACCCTGACGAACATGGCCATCGAGGCGGGGGGCAAGACCGGGATCGTCGCCGTGGACGACACCACCCGCGCGTACATGAGCGCCCGTGGTGTCACGCCCGATCAGTACACCGAGTATCAGTCCGACGCTGACGCGAACTTCAAGGTGGTCGTCGAGGTGGATGCCTCGGCGGTCGAGCCGACTGTCGCGTACCCGCACATTCCCAGCAACGGTCGCGTGGCAGGCAGCGACCGCATCGCCGTGACGCACGCGTACGTGGGCAGCTGCACGAACGGCCGCATCAGCGACCTGCGCGACGTCGCCCGCATCCTCAAGGGCCGCAAGGTCGCCGAGGGCGTGCAGATGATCGTCGTGCCCGCCACGCAGGCCATCTGGAAACAGGCCGCCCAGGAAGGCCTGCTGGAGATCTTCGTGGACGCCGGGGCGAGCGTCAGCTACCCCAGCTGCGGCGCGTGCCTGGGCATGCACTCTGGCGTTCTGGGGCCGGACGACGTGTGCATCAGCTCCTCTAACCGCAACTTCGTGGGCCGCATGGGCGACCCCAGTGCGCAGATCTACCTCGCCAGTCCGGCCACCGTCGCCGCGAGCGCCGTCGCGGGCTTCATCAGCGACCCGCGCGCCTACAACGACACCATCAACGCCGCCGACTGATCGGCCGCGACCTACAGTCAAGGGGAGGAGAGAAGCGTGGATCTGAATATTCTGCTGGCCGTCGCGGCCATTCACACGGTCGTCCTCGTGATCCCCGGCCCGGACGTGCTGCTCGTCAGCCAGACCGCGCTGGCGCGCACCCGCCGCGCGGCCCTGCTGGCCGGACTGGGCGTGGTGCTGGGCATCGCGTGCTGGGCGGCCCTGGCCCTGCTGGGCATCGGACTGCTGTTCCAGGCGTTCCCGTGGATTCACGGCGCGGTGAAGGTCGCGGGCGGCGCGTACCTGCTGTGGATGGGCGTGAACCTCTGGCGCAGCAGCGCCCGGCCCGACTCGCAGGCCGCGCCCATCCAGGCGCCGATCAGCGACCTCGCCGCGCTGCGCGCCGGGTTCCTGACGAACATCAGCAACCCCAAGGCCGCCGTGTTCTTCGGCAGCGTGTTCAGCGGCGTGCTCGGCGCGCACGCGGGCACCGGCCTGAAACTCGCGGCGTTCGCCGTGATCGTGAGCCTCAGCGTGGGCTGGTTCGCGCTGATCGCCGCGGGGATGTCCACCGCGCCCATGCAGCGCGCCTACCTTCGCGCCCGCCGGGCCGTGGACCGCGTGGCTGGCACGCTGATGCTGGGCTTCGGCGGGCTGCTGCTCGCGTCCCGCGAGTAAGCTGGGTGCACCATGGGTGAAGCCAAACGCCGCAAACAACTGGGTCTGATGCCCACCGTCCATCCCTTCGACGCGCAGCTGGCCGCCGACGGCACGCTGACGTTCACGCAGGCGCCCGACGACGCCGCGCTGCGCGGGAAGATCGAACAGGCCCTACGCCTCGCTCTGCCGTACGGCGCCGCGTGGGACAGCCAGTTCCGCACGCAGCTCGTGCTGCACGGCCGCGTGGACGGCACGCTGACCACCGCCGAGGACGTCGCCGCCCTGCCCGTCGCGCCGCACCGGCACGTCGCGGGGGAACTCACGACCGGCGGCCAGCCGCACGAGGGGGACATCCGCGTGGACGGCGGGCACGTCCGCCTGCGCGGCGTGCAGCACTCCTTCGACGGGCAGCGCTGGGAGACCTTCCCCGCGAACGCCGACCCGGGCCTCGCCCTGCGCCGCCTCCTGAATCACCCCGCCGCGCGCCTGACCGGCGAGACCGTCGCCTCGCTGACCGTCGAGCAGTACCGTGAGGGCCGCACAGACATCGACCCCGAACCACCCGCCGACCTGCTCGAAGCCATCGAGGAACTCGCCCGCGAGTACCACGGTGAAACGGACGCCGAGTGGCTGGACATCCACCGCGAACTCGCCCCGGACGCCGGGGACGGGAGCCCGGTCGCCAAGCGTGTCGTGTTCGACCTCACCCAGCCCGCGCCCCTCCAGACGCCGTTCAGCCGCGCCTTCGCGGTCCTCGGCAACATCGAGATCGTGCCGCAGGAAGGCAGCGCCGCCTACACCCTGGACGGCGAGGAGTGGGTGTCGTACGCCGACGGCGAGACCTTCGAGGGCGGCCTGCCCGCTGAACTCGCCGACATCTTCGACCTGGAGACCGTGCCCGTCACCGTGTATGCCGACGGCCGCGTCGAATGGGACGAGAACGAGATCCCCGAGGAGCACGCCGAGCGCCTGCGCACCGAATTGCGCGACACGACCGGCGCGGGCACCCCCGACGACTGGGCCAAGTGGACCCGGCAGATGCTGGAGAACGTCTACGCCGAGGAACTCGTCATCCCCGACGGCGCGGAACTGCCCGTCCCGACCGCCGTGCGCCTCGACATTCCCCTGGACGCCCTGACCGACCCGGACCCCCTCGCGCAGACCTTCATGGAATCCGAGGTGACCTTCGACGGTCAGTCGTGGCGCGACCTGTACGACGAGGAACTCCCCGAGGAACTCAGCGCCGTCGCCCATCCCGGCGGGCTGAACTGACATGGACCTGCCCGGCCTGCTCGTCACCGGAGCCGCGCTGTTCGCGCTCTGGATGGCGTGCCGGGTGCCCGGTCAGGGCCGGCGGGCGCCGCTCGCCTCCGCGTGGGGACCGCTGCTGCTCGGCGTGATCCTGGCGCGGTACACCTTCCGCGAGATGCCCCTCTGGGCGCATCTGCCCTTTCCCTACGCCCTGCTCGCCTGGGCCGCCGTCACGGCCCTGAGTCTGCTTCTGGGCCTGACCCTGATTCTGCGCGGTCACCTGCACGGCTGGCCCTGGCTGGGCTTCGGCCTCTCCGTCCTGGGCGCGGTCGCCGTGGCCCTGCTCCATAACTCACTCACGTCCGGCGACCCGATCCTGGGATCGCCCCCCACTCCCGGAGGTCACCATGCCTAAAGTGCACGTGTTTGCCCGTGATCACATCAACACCGACGAGATCATCCCCGCCCGCCACCTGACCACCGACGTGGAGAGCGAACTCGCGAAGTACGCCATGGAGGACTACGACAAGGACTTCGTGCGGCGCGTGCAGCCCGGCGACATCATCGTGGCCGGAGCGGACTTCGGGTGCGGCAGCAGCCGCGAGCACGCCGTCTGGGCGCTGCGCGGCGCGGGCGTGGCGGCCGTGATCGCCCCGAACTTCGCGCGGATCTACTACCGCAACTCCATCAACAACGGCTTCCTGGCCCTGGAATGCGACGGCATCGTGGAAGCCTTCCAGGACGGCGATCCGGCCGACCTGGACCTGACGGGCGGCACCATCACGAACACCCGCACCGGGCAGAGCCTCACGTTCGTGCCCGTCCCGCAGTTCGCGCTGGACGTGCAGAAGGCCGGAGGCTGGCTGGAGTACATGAAGGCGAACGATCAGGCGGCGCTGGAAGCCGAGACCCTGAACGCCCACTCCACTCAGGCCGGTCACGGCCACCCCGGACAGGAGGAACAGCATGCCTAAGATCGTCACCCTGCCCGGCGATGGGATCGGCCCCGAGGTCACCGCCGCCGCCGTGGCTGTCCTGCGCGAGGTCGCGCCCGACGTCACCATCGAGGAACACCTGATCGGCGGCGTGGCCTACGACACGCACGGCGACCCGTTCCCGCAGGTCACCCGCGACGCCTTAGGTGACGCCGACGCGGTCCTGCTGGGTACGGTGGGCGGCGCGCAGGACAGCGCCTGGAACCTCCTGCCCCGCCACCTGCGCCCCGAGAGCGGCCTGCTCGCGCTGCGCAAGGCGCTCGGCTGCTACGCGAACCTGCGCCCCGTGCGCGTCCAGCCCGGCCTGGAACACCTCTCGCCGCTGAAGGCAGAACTGGCGCGCGGCGTGGACATCCTGATCGTGCGTGAACTGCTCGGCGGCGTGTACTTCGACGGGGACCGCAAGATCGACGGGGACACCGCGTACAACACCATGCGCTACACCACCCCCGAGGTCGAGCGCGTGGCCCGCGTGGCCTTCTGGGCCGCCGAGCAGCGCAAGGGCCGCGTGACCAGCGTGGACAAAGCCAACGTGCTGGAGGTCAGCGAACTGTGGCGCCGCGACGTCACCGCCCTGCGCGACCGCGAGTACCGCGGCGTGCACCTGAACCACGAGTACGTGGACAGCGTCGCCATGCTGATCGTGTCCGACCCCAGCCGCTACGACGTGATCGTCACCGAGAACCTCTTCGGGGACATCCTCAGCGACCTGGCCGCCGTGATCCCCGGCAGCCTGGGCCTGATGCCCAGCGCGTCCTTAGGCGACGGCGCGGGCCTGTTCGAACCCATCCACGGCAGCGCCCCCGACATCGCCGGGAAGGGCGTCGCGAACCCCGCCGCCGCGATCATGAGCGCCGGAATGCTCCTGCGCCACGGCCTCAAACGCCCCGAGGGCGCCAACCAGATCGACCGCGCCGTCGCCCTGGCCCTGCGCGAACACCCCACCCGCGACCTGGGCGGCAGGGCCGACACGCAGACCTTCACCCGCGCCGTCCTCAGCGCGCTGGAGACCTCGCCCGCCGTCGGGTAACCACCCGGCACGAGGGGCGGCGGGTCACTCCGACAGAGGAGAGGCCCGCCGCTCCCGTTGCCTTCAGGGCCGTTCGAGGTGATCCAGGCGGTCGCGCAGGTCATCCACCTGCCGCTGAAGCTCAGCGCGTTTCCGGGCGCCACGCATCAACCACATCAGCGGCAGCGCCACCAGCAGAGCGATAAAGAGGGTGGCCAGAAGCAGCACGAGGAATTCCAGGGGACCGGGAGACATACCCCGCCATACGAGCCGGGCGTCCGGATCGTTGCCGCACCTGCTGTTCACGCCGCCCCGCGCGGCGCATGCTGGGGGCATGACCGACGCCGTGACCTTCCCCACCCCTGGCCGCATCCCGTACCCCGGCGGGTGCGTGCTGGAACCCGCCCCGTACGCGCTGGACTGGCTGCTGAAGTGGCCCGCCGACGTGACCGTGAACGGCACCCTGCACGCGGCCGTGCCCGTATTCCCTCTGCTGCGCGAGCTGCTGCGTGACCCCGCCGCGCACGGCCTGACCCCCGAGCAGGCAGAGGCGGCCCGCGACCGCTTCCTGGACACCGCCGGGCAGGCCCTGGAGGCCGAGGGTGGGCAGCGCGCCTGGCTGGAACGGGAATTCCGCTGAGCCCGGACCTGTCCGCGCCCGGCTGGCTGGACGCCCTGACCCTCCCGCCCGCGCAGCCCGGCGAGACTCGTCACGCGCAGGTCACCCGCACGCTGCGCACCGCGATCACGCGCGGCCTGCTGCCCGAAGGCACCCGCCTGCCCGGCCACCGCCGCCTCGCCGACCACCTGGGTGTAGCGCGGAACACGCTGGTGGACGCCCTGGCGCAACTGGAACTCGAAGGGTACGTGCAGGCGCAGGGCCGCAGCGGCACCCGCGTCAGCGTCCCCGCCCACGCGCCGCCCGCCCCCCCGACCGGCGCGCTGCCCCTGAGCGCCTGGGCCCAGCGTGCCCTGGCCGGACAGGTCGAGGACGCGGGCGGCGAGTACCTCGTGGACTTCCGCGTCGGCCAGCCCGTCCCGGACCTGTACCCGGAAGCCGCGTGGACACAGGCGCTGGCCCGGCGAGCCGCGCAGGCCCTGCGCGCCGGGCCGCCCGACGATCCCCTGGGACCCCTGGAGACCCGCCGCGCACTGGCCGCGCACCTGAACGCCGAGCGCGGCGCGCAGGTCACACCCGACATGATCCTCCTGACCGGCGGCACGCAGGGCGCGCTGGACGCCCTGGCCCGCGTCTTCCTGGAACCCGGACGGGTCGCAGCCGTCGAGGACCCCACGTACCCCGGCGCGCGCGCCGCGCTGGCCGCCACCGGCGCGCAGGTGCAGCCGGTCGCGGTGGACGACCGGGGCGTCCGGCCGGACCGCCTGCCCGCGCAGGCCACCCTGCTGTACGTCACACCCGGCTGTCAGTACCCCACCGGCACGGCCCTGCCCGCCGCGCGGCGACAGGCCCTGATCCACTGGACGCGCGACGCCGGGGCGTTCATCCTGGAAGACGACTACGCCGCCGACCTGTATCACGCTGCCCGGCCACCCGCTGTCATGCAGGGCGTCGCGCCGGATCGCGTGATCCTGCTCGGGTCGTTCAGCAAGAGTCTCGCGCCCGTCACCCGCAGCGGTTTCCTGGTCGCCCCGCCCGAGGTCGTGCGTGTCCTGGCCGCCACACGTCCCCTCACGGATCGCGTTCCGGGCCGCCTGGACGCCCTGGCACTCTCGGACGTGCTCTCAAGCGGCGCGTACAGCCGCCACCTGCGCCGCGCCCGCGCGACCCTCACGCACCGCCGCGACGTCCTCACGCACGAACTCGCCACGCACCTGCCCGGCTGGACACCCCACCCGGCGCCCGGCGGACTGCACCTCTACCTGCCGCTCCCACCGGCGTGGACCGAGGACCGCGCCCTGAATCGCGCAGCCAATCACGGCGTCGCCGTCGGTGCCGTGGCGCCCCTCGCGCAGGAACGGCACCCGCCCGCCGTGCTGCTCGGCTTCGCTCACCTGAACCCCGAACAGCTGCGTGGCGGCGCCGCCCGCCTGGGCCGCGCGTGGCAGGACGGCCGTCCTTGACCCGTCCGGCCGGGTGTGTGGCGCACGCCCCGCGCACTTCAGGGTAGACTCGGCGGAATGCGGTTGCTCATTGCTGCCCTGGCCCTGGTCCTGACGCTGATGTACTTCACGTTCGGCCTGAGGTTCGGCTATGTCACCCTGACTCCCACCTACATGCTGAACGCCACCGGGGAGAGCCGCTACGGCTTCAACGCCTTCGAGGACAACCAGGCGGTCGGCGTGCGCGGCCTGTGCGACGTCCGCAGGGGCAACGTCACCGTGCGCCTGCTCGACCCGGGCGGCACGCAGGTGGCCGGTCAGGTGTGCCCCAAGGGCAAGTGGGCGCTGAACGCCCTGGGCAAGGGCCGCAACGGCACGTACGAACTCGTGCTGGAGTACAAGGACTTCACCGGCATCATCGACATCAGCGAGGCGCGCGAGTAGGTACGGACTCCGGTCGAATGGGCTGCAAAGACCGTTCAATCCGGGCGAAGCGAGTACGAAACAAGCGGAACCCGCACGACACCCCGCCCCGGTACACTGCCTCATGACCACGGCGCCCACCACGCTCGGCCCGGCCACCCGCGCGGAGCGAGCCACGACCCGTCAGAACCTCGTGACCATCGTCCTGGCGTGGTGGCTGATCGCGGGCGTGTTCACGGACGGCTGGGCGCACAACCAGTTCGGGGAGACGCTGGAGACGTTCTTCACGCCCTGGCACGCCGCGTTCTACAGCGGCTTCCTGGCGGTCGCCGGGTGGTGCCTGTTCCTCGCGGCGCAGGGCTGGCGCGAGGGGCGGCGCGGCCTGAGCGCCTTCCCGGACGGGTACCACCTCGCCGCGCTGGGCGTGCCGATCTTCGCGCTGGGCGGCGTCGGCGACCTGACGTGGCACACCGTGCTGGGCATCGAGGTCGGCATCGAGGCGCTGCTGTCCCCCACGCACCTCCTGCTGTTCCTCGGCGCGATGCTGATCGCCGCCTCCCCACTGAACGCCGCGTGGCGCAACCCCGAACCCCGAGATGCGCGCCCGGCCGTCCGCTGGGTCGCCACCCTGAGTGCCACCAGCCTGCTCGCCATGACCGCGTTCATGCACATGTACCTGTGGGGCCTCCTGACCGTGCCGCAGGGAATGGGCTACGTGCAGACGCGCGGGGAACTGGGCACCATCCTCCTGACCGCCGTGATCATGGCCGCGCCGCCCCTGCTCCTGCTGCGCCGCTTCACCCTGCCGTTCGGCTCAGTCGCGGTCATGTACGGCGTCACGAACCTCGGCATGACCCTCATGATCCTCCCCGGCAACCTCCGCGTGCCCCTGCTGGCCGTCGCCACCGGCCTCCTGATCGACGTGTGGCACGCTCTCCTGCGCCCCAGCCCCGCCCGGCCCTGGCACCTGCGCGCCTTCGCGTTCCTCCTGCCCCTCAGCGTCTGGGTGCCGTACCTCGGGGACGCCGTGTGGCGCGGCCAGACCAGCCTCAGCCTCGAACTGTGGCTCGGCGTGGCCGTCATGACCGCCCTCGGCGGCGTCGCCCTGAGTGCCCTGATCTTCCCCGCACCCATCCCGGAAGAAGCGGTCTGAGGGGCCGAGGGTCGAAGAGTCCAGGGTGTAACGGCCTGAATCTTCGACCGTTCGACCCTCAGACCCTTCGACTCCCCCTCAGTGCATGCCGTGCGGCGCGGGCAGGGCCTGCGCGCCCCGTGCGTGCAGGAGGCTGTCCAGGGTGCGGATCTCGCCGGTCTGCGTGGCGGTCACCTGCCGGGCGAGGTCCGCGACGAGTGGCTGACGACTATCTGTGAGGGGCCGGGCCATGAGCAGTGCGCCCTGGTGGTGGCGGCGCATCAGGCGCAGGTACTGCGTTTCGGCCTCCCGGACGGGCAGGGTCTTCAGGGACAGGAGTTCCTCCCGCGTCGCCATGCCCATCATGCCCGCGTGCATCGCGTCGGGCGCGGTGCCGTCCGGGGCGTTCCAGCGGCGCAGCCACGCCTCCATCTGCCGGTTCTGCTCCTCCTGACCCAGCTGAATGTCCAGCGCCAGGGAACGCACCGAGCGATCCCGCGCGACCTTCAGCACGAGGATGCTCATGGTGACCGCCTGATCGTGATGCACGCGCATGTCCTGCACGAAGCGCACCTCCGGGCTGCCCGGCGCGGGCGTGACCGGGCGGGGCTGGGTCAGCAGCAGCGCGCCGCCCACCCCCAGCCCCGCCAGGACGAGAAGTGCGCCGCGCCGCCTCACGCGACCGTCACGTCCCGCACCCCTCCTGCACCTGCCGGTCGAAGTGCCGCTGCCGCTCCCGGAACGCCGCCTTCTGCTCCGGCGTGGTCCGCGCGTGGCAGTGCTCGCAACTCACGCCCTCCTCGAACAGCGCATCGGCCCGCTCGGCCTCACCCAGCGGCCAGCCGCACGAGTGACACATCACCGCCGCGCCCTCCCGCAGGCCATGCCCGACCGTCACGCGCCCGTCGAACACGAAACACTCGCCGTCCCAGCGGCTCTGCTCCTGCGGCACGTCCTCCAGGTACTGCAGAATCCCGCCCCGCAGGTGAAACACGTCCCGGTACCCGCGCTGACGCAGCAGACTCGTGCTCTTCTCACAGCGGATGCCGCCCGTGCAGAACATCGCCACGCGCTTCCCCCGCAACTCCTGGGCGTGCTTGTCCAGCCACGCCGGGAACTCCCGGAACGACTCGATCCCCGGATCCACCGCACCCCGGAACGTCCCCGCCTTCACCTCGTACCGGTTGCGCGTATCGATCACGACCACGTCCTCCGACTCGATCAGCGCGTTCCAGTCGCCCGGCTCCACGTACTGCCCGACCTCCCGCTCCGGCGCGACCGGCACGCCCAGCGTCACGATCTCCCGCTTCAGACGCACCTTGAACCGCCTGAACGGCTGCGCCGACGCGCCGGACTCCTTGTACTCCAGCCCCGCGAAGCCCTCCGCGAGCAGCGCCGCGTGCAGCGCGTCGATTCCCGCGCGGCTCCCCGCGACCGTCCCGTTGATCCCCTCGGACGCCACGATCAACGTCCCACACAGTCCCCCCGCCTCACCGAGCGCCAGCAGCCGCTCCCGCAATCCCGCCGGGTCCGCCACCGCCCGGAACTGATACAGCGCCGCCACCACGAACGGCGCGGAAGAAGGCATTTCAGGAGCAGGGTGAGGCACGACCGACATCCGACACAGGATAGCGGACGGGTGGCGGTGAACTCAGGGCTGCGAGCGCATGGAGCACAGGACAGAATGGTCAGGCAGGTGCGGACGGTGTGGGTGAACCCCTCAGTCCGCTGCGCGGCCAGCTCCCCTTGAGGAAATCCAGGCTGTCCCCTGCCTCCCCGCTGCGGGGAGGTGGCCCGGGGTCGTCCCCAGGTCAGCCCCCTCCCGTGCTGCACTGAGCCCTTCGGCGCATTCGCGTCTGTGCGTGGTCTGTTAGCCTTGCGGGCGTGTCTGTGCCGTCTACCCTGATTGCTGCGTCGAACGTGTCGGTGTTGTTCGGCGAGCGGGTGGTGCTGGACGGCGTGAGTGTGGGTGTGTCGTTGGGTGAGCGGGTGGCGTTGCTGGGTCGGAACGGGGCGGGGAAGACGACGCTGCTGCGGGTGCTGACCGGGGAGCGGGTGCCGGAGGAGGGGGAGGTCTGGCGCGCGGATGGGTTGCGGGTGGCGGTGCTGGAGCAGCATCACGCGCATCCGGCGGGGCGGAGTGTGCGGTCGCTGGTGGACGCGGCGCATCCGTACCGGGCGCTGGAGGTGAGCCTGCTGGAGCTGGAGGCGGACCTGGGTGATCCGGAGGTGCTGGCGCGCTGGTCGGCGCTGCACGCGCACCTGGAGGACGTGGAGGCGTTCCGCTGGCCGTCGCGCGTGGCGCGGGTGCTGGGGATGCTGGACCTGACGCGCTTTCTGGACCGGGATGCGAGCACGCTGTCCGGGGGGGAGCGGACGCGGCTGGCGCTGGCGCTGGCCCTGGCGCGTGAACCGGACCTGCTGGTGCTGGACGAGCCGACGAACCATCTGGATATCCGCATGCGGGAGTGGCTGGAGGGGTGGTTGCGGGCGTTCCGGGGTGGGGTGCTGCTGACCAGTCACGACCGGGAGTTTCTGGACGCGGTGGTGACGCGCAGCGTGTGGCTGGAGCACGGCGCGGCGACCGGGTATCCCGGGGGGTACTCGCGGGCGTCGGCGCAGCGGGAGCTGGAGCGGCGCACGCAGGCCCGCGCGGCGCGGCTGGGGGAGCGTGAGGCGCAGCGGCTCTCGAAGAGTGTGGAGGTGCTGGACCGCTGGGGTCGCCGCTCGCGGGCGTTGAAGACCCGCGCGGAGCGGCAGAGCGTGCCGGAGGCGCCGCTGCCGGAACGGCAGATCCGCATGCGCCTGCTGGCGGGCACGGCGCGCGCGCCGCTGGTGGCGTGGGGCGAGCACCTGAGCAAGGCGTACGGGGACCGGCCCGTGCTGACGGACGCCGCCTTCCGGCTGCGGCAGGGCGACCGGGTGGCGCTGATGGGTGCGAACGGCACGGGGAAGACCACGCTGATGCGCCTGCTGTCCGGCGAGCTGCACCCGGACCCGCCCGCGCCGGACCCGTTGACCGGGGAGGTCGGGTCGCCGCCTGCGCTGCGGGTCGCGCCGGGCGTGACGGTCGCCAGCCTGGACCAGACGTGGCACGGGCTGACGCCGGGCGAGGGCCTGCACGCGCAGTTCGAGCGGCGCTTCGGGCGGCAGGCGAATACCCTGCTGGGCCGCGCGGGCTTCGGCGCGGAGGACTGGCCCAAGACTCCGGAGGTGCTGTCGGGCGGCGAGCGGGCGCGGGCGGGGCTGGCGCTCGTCAGTGGCCTGCGGGCGGACCTGCTGCTGCTGGACGAACCCACGAACCACCTGGACGTGGAGGCGCTGCTGGCGCTGGAGGGCGCGGTGCAGGCGTACGGGGGCGCGGTGGTGATCGTCACGCACGACCGCCGCTTCGCGCGGGAGGTCGCCACGCGCCTGTGGGTGATCGAGGACGCCGCGCTGCGCGAGGTGAGTGGCTGGGGCAGCCGCGAGTACCTCGACCCGGCGGCGACCCTCCAGGGGGACCCGCCTCCACCGCCGCCGCCGCCCACGCCCCGGCAGCGCCTCGCACCGCTGGAGGCCCAGCTCTCGGCCCTGCGCGCGGAACTGGACCGCCCACCTGGCAGCCTCACCGGGCGTGAGGAGGCCCGCGTCCGCGCCCAGGCGCATGCCGTGCAGCAGGGCCTGTACGGGCTGTACGCGCAGGTGTGGAGCGCCCCGCAGTTCGACGCGGAGGTCCGCGAGCCGCCCCTGACCGTCCGCGCGCAGCGCCTGGGGGACACGGGTGGGATGTTCTGGGCCGCGCACGACGAGGGCTGCCCGCACCTCGCCTGGGATGGGCACACGCTCCGCTGGAACGGCGAGCCGCCCGCGTGGTTCGGCGCGGCGCTGCTGGGCGGCACGCTGCGCGTCCTGTTCGAACGCTGGAACGTGGGCCGGGTAGCACTCGGTGAGGGCGGGCCGGTGCTGACCCGCCGCGCGTACTTCGAGCGGCTGGGCCTCGCGCCTGGGCGGGAGGGAACGCGCCCCGCCCCGTGAGGGCACGCTATACTCGCGCGCATGGAAGACCTCATCAAGGGCCGCCTCGGCGGAGCGGACGGCTACGGCATCCGCTGCGTCATCGACGGCGACACGATCACGGGCCGCGCGGGCGGCAAGCTGCACGGCAAGGACATCAACCTCGAGATCACCGAGCGCGGCGTGCAGGGCACCGTCGGCGCCGACTCCGTGAAGATCGAGCTGGAAGACGGCGAGCTGCGCGGCAACGTCGGCGCGCAGAAACTCACGCTGCGTGGCGTGGACCGCGTGACCGGCTTCATGGGCGAACCCATCGTCGGCTGGAACGTCGTGGCGCAGCAGACCGGCGAGAAGCTCGTCGGGCAGCTGGGCAGCACCGTCCTGGGCCGCCCCTTCGAGCTGGACCTGGGCAGCGCCCCCGGCTGGGTGGGCACCCTGGTGGCCGTCGTGGCCTTCTACGCGCTGGAACCCCGCGCGAACGTCACCGTCGGCTGAGCTGACCCCGCACGGCAGCGCCGCCCCTGCAATCAGCGGGGGCGGCGTTCTTCCGGTCTGGAGGTGGGGAGCGTGCGTCCCCCACCTCCACTCCCGGCCTTTACCGCCCGAACAGGTAGCGCACCCCGAAGCGGAACACGGCGCCGCGTTCGCCGTTCTCCACGCCGAAGTTCACGTTGGTCCGGTCGTTCACGTTGTACCCGACGCTGAAGGTCGGGCGGATCGACTGGAGGTTCAGGCCCTTCAGGGGCGTGCTGACCTTGAACGTGAAGCGGCTGTCGGGCGCGGTGTACTCGGCGTTGATCAGGCCCTCGCCGTTCAGGTCCACCTGGTACTGCAGGTACAGGTCGCGGGTCAGGTACGACCCGAGCGTGATCGTGGCACCCACGGTGCCGTCCTCGACGCTCAGCTGCGGGGTCAGGCGGAACACGTCCAGGCCGAACGCGTTGGCGATGGTCCGCTCGAACTCGCCCAGCACGAACACGTTCAGCGCCGTCTGGATGGCGCTGGACCCCAGCGCGCCCAGGTTGCTGGGCAGCGCCGCGAGGTTCGGGACGCCGGTGGCGACCAGCGCGTACAGTTCCGCCTCGCCGTAGGGCAGTCCGGTGTCGGGGTCAGCGCAGCTGCTGCCCTCGGCGGTGCAGCGCAGCGTGGTCGTCAGGTCCAGGACCGGCGAGCCGCTGCGCGTGACGAACTCGCCGCTCAGTTCCAGCGTGACCGGCACGCGCTGGCGGGTGGTGACGGCGGTGACGGTGCCGCTGGCCTGCACGCTGAAGCGCGGGTAGAGGTTGTCGCCGCTGAACGTGACACTGCTGTCCTGCAGCGCGAACTCGTTCTCACGCAGGTACACGAAGCCGCGCTGCGAGCGGACCCCGCCACTCAGGCGCGGGCGGTCGCCGCTGCCCGCAAGCGTCAGGCTGCCCGTGAACTCGGCCCGGACGAGGTTCTCGTCGATGCGGATGCCGTTCGCCGCGCGGATGGGAATGTCCTCGAACACCAGCCGCTGCAGGAAGGGCCGCGCTGGGCGGGCCGCCGGGTCCTGCTGCGGCTGCGGGAAGGTCGTGAATTCCTCGGGCAGGGGACTCACGAAGTTGTCGGTGGTGCGGCCCGTGGCGGCGTCCACCTTGTTCTGGCCGGGCGCGGGGATGGTGGCGGGGGCGTTCACGCGGCCCAGCACCAGCCGCGCGAAGTCGGCCGCGCCGGTCACGCGGATGACGCTGCCGTCGTCCACGGCGCGCAGGTCGGCGTTCAGGGCACTCTCGCGGCCGTAGATGATCGCCAGCGGCAGGTTGTAGTTCCGCGCGGCGAGACTCAGGTCCCACCTGGGCGAGAGCGTCCCGGTGAGGCTCAGGGTGCCCGTGCCGCTGGCCGCGGTGGTGCTGCGGCTCTGCGCGTCCAGCGTCCAGCGGCCGTCGGGCTGCTGCGCGAGGGTCACCGAGCTGTCCGGCAGGGCGCCCAGCGGCTGCGGCGCCAGCAGGCCCGCGAAGGTCACGCGGGTGCCGCTCAGGCGGCCCAGCGTGAGCTGCCCGGCCACGTTCAGCGTGCCGCCCGACCCGACGGTGCCGCCGGTCAGGACGCGCCCGCCCGCCGTGAACGCGCCGCTGTCGGGCAGGTCCCCGGCGAACTGCGGCACGCTCAGGCTCAGGCCCGCCACGCTGCCCTGGAGGTTCTGCGCGCGCAGCAGCCCGCGCGGCCGGTCGTACGTCCCCGCCGCCGAGAGGGTCAGGGTGCCCTTCAGGCTGGGGGTCAGGTCCACCAGGCCCGGCACCAGCCGCAGCACGGGCGTGAAGGTGGTGTCCGTGAACTGCGCGCTGAGGTTCACGTTCTCGCGGGTGTACTGGCCGCGCACGTCCCAGGTGCCGGCGCCGCCCAGCTGGATGTTCACGCCGCGCAGCTCCCGGCTGGCGAAGTCCAGCGTGCCGCTCCCGGTCAGGGTCTCGGTCACGGCGCCTTCGCCGGTGCCGCTCGTGGCACTCACGCGGATGCGTTCGGCCACGACGTTCAGCGTTCCGGCCGCCGGGTCGGCCAGCGGGAAGCGGAAGCGGGCCACGCCGGTCACGACGCCCTCGCCGGGCGTCTCCCCGGTGAAGGCCCCCACCAGCGCGCCCACCGGCAGGGCGCGTAGGCTGCCCTGCCCGAACACCTCGCCGCCGCCCAGGCCCGCCGTGAAGTCCGACTCGCCCAGGAAGCCGCGGATGCGCCAGTCGCTGCCGACCTGCGTGCCCTCCAGGCGGGCCGGGAGGGTCTTCGTGCCGACGGTCAGTGCGTCGGCGCGCAGCACGAACGTGCCGCCCCCGCCGCGCAGGTTCGCCTCGCCGCTCACGCGGCCGGACAGCGCCGGGGCGATCTTCAGGTCCCGGACCTCCAGTTCGTCCAGCGTGGCGCGCAGCGTGTACCCGTCCCCGGTGGGCTGCACGGCGAGCACGCCCTCCAGCGCGGGAATCAGGTCCGCCACGCCGCCCGAGGCGCTCAGGTCCGCGCTGCCCATGTCGTTCCCGCCGCGCAGATCGGCGACGAACGTCTGCCCGTCGAGGTTCAGCGTGCCGCTCAGGCGCACGGTCTGGCCCGCCACGTCCAGCGGGTAGGCGGTCACGCCCAGCGTGCCGCGCAGCCCGTCGGCGGCGGCGCGGACGTTCACGTCCAGGCGGCCGTCGTCCTGCGTCAGGCGGCCCGTCAGGGTGCCGGTCCAGACCTCGGGGCCCTGCGCGGCCCGCAGCGTCAGCGTCCCGGCCCGCAGCGCCGCCGTGAGGTTCACCGTCGGGCGGCCCCCGTCCAGGGTCACGTCGCCGTCCAGGCTGCCGCGCAGCGCCACACCCAGGTACGGCGCGGCGTACGGCGTGTCCAGTTCCCGCACGCTCAGCGCCACGCGGCCCGAGGTCGTGTCGGTGTTCACGCTGCCCGTGGCGGTCAGCAGGCCCGACAGGCCCGTGATGCCCAGGCGGCCCAGGTTCAGGCCCGGCAGGTTCGCCGCGAGCTGCCCGGTCTGCCAGCGCAGCGAGCCGTCCACCAGTCCGTCCGAGACGTTCAGGTCGGCGGCCTTCAGGCTGGCGCTGCCGCTGGCGCGCCACTCGCCGCGCCGCACGGACAGCTGCGCGCGCGGGTCGGCCAGGGTGCCGTCCGCCGTGACGGTCACGGCACCCTCGGGCCGGGTCAGGCTGGCGGTGCCCAGCAGGGCCCACTCGCCGCGCGCGCCGGGACGGGCTTCCAGCACGCCGCTGCCCTGCGCCTGCGGGCCGTCCACGAGGCGCAGCTGCACGCCGCGTGCACTGGCGACCACGCGGGCGCCCGCGCCGAGCAGGCCCGCCTCGCCCTGCGCCAGTGGCGTCCCCAGCGGGCCACTCAGGCGCAGCGTCAGCGGCTGCGTCAGGATCCCGGCGGGGCCGCCCGTGACGCGCGCGCTGCCGCGCCAGCCGCCCAGGCGGTCGGCGGTGACGTCCAGCGCGGCGCGCAGACCCTGCGGTCCGCTGAGGTTCCCGCGCGCACCGAGCGCCTGCGCGCGGTTCGTGAGTTGCACGCGGCCCGCCAGGGTGCCCGAGGCGTCCACGGTCAGGTCGGCGGTGCCGTCCAGGGCTGCACTGCCCGACGCCTCCAGCTGACTGCCGAAGGCCGCCGCGCTCAGGCCGATCAGGGTCACGCGGGAGCCGTCCAGTGTCGCGACCGTCCGGCCCGTCTGAGTCAGTGTCCCCTTCACTCCGGCCAGCGTGCCGGACAGGGTGCCGCCCAGGTCGCCCAGCGTGATCCCGGCCAGCGCCGCGCCGCGCGTGCTCAGCGTGCCCGCCAGGGTGGGGGAGACCAGCGTGCCGCCCAGGCTGGCGCTCAGGGTCGCCTCGCCCGCGCCGCCCACCAGCGGCAGCGGCGTGACGCTCAGGCGTCCCGCCAGCGCCGGGACGAGGTTCGCGCCCGGCGTGAGGCTCAGCGTGCCCGCACCCAGTCGCCCGGCCGCCAGCGCGTACGTGCCGCGCCCGTCGCCGGTCAGGGTCACGGGGTCCGGGAGGCCCGCCACGCTGGCCCGCACCGAGCCGGACAGGCGCGGCCACACCCCGTTCAGATCCAGTGTCGCGCGGGTGTCACCGCTGCTGACCGTGCCGTACAGGCGGGCGCGCAGGGTGCCCGCCGATAGGTCGAGGTCGCTCGCCTCGGCGTACACCGTGCCGCCCAGGCTGCCCTTCAGGGCCGCGCGGGCGTTCAGGCGCGGGTCGAGCACCCGGCCCGACGCGGTGATCAAGGCCTCCAGCTGGTCGGTGGTCAGCGTCACGCGGCCCGCCACGGCCGGGTCGGCGGCGCGGCCTGTGAAGGTCAGGTCCGCGCCCAGCGTGCCGCTCCCCAGCGACGCGGCGTTCAGGTACGCGGCGCTCAGGTCGCGCGCGGTCACGCGCAGCCCACCCGGCAGCGAGCCCTGGGCGCGCAGCACGCCGTCACGCAGGCTGCCGCTCAGGTCGGCGCTCAGGACGTCCGCGCGCGGATCGAAGGCGGCGCGGCCATACAGGCTGAACGGCCCGGCCTGCGCCTGCTCGCCCTTCACCGCGAGGTTCTGTGCGTTCAGTGCCTCCAGCCCACCGGACAGGGTGCCGCTGGCCGTCAGGGTGCCCGCCACGGTCAGGGCGTCCACGTCCAGCCCGGCGGGCAGCAGCCGCGCGGCACGCAGCCCGTCCAGGCGCAGCGACGCGGCATAGCGCCCGTTGTCCAGGGTGGCCAGTCCGCTCGTGCGTGCGCCGGTCAGCTGCACGCGGGCGTTCCCGGCGGCGTAGCGGGCGCTCAGGGCGCCGCTCAGGTCCCCCTGCGTGTCCTGCACGGCGCCGCTGAACGCGGCGTTCAGCGCGCTCCACGACGCGCCGCTCAGCGTGGCCGCACCGCTCAGGCGCAGCTGCTCCGCGCGGCCCCACAGGGCGCCCGCGTCGAAGCTCGCCAGGGTCAACGTGCCGCCCGGCCGCAGCGGGAGGCTGGCGGGCAGGCGCCCGGTCACGCGGGCCTCACGCACGCCGGTGCCCAGCGTGGCAGCCACGGTCAGGTCGCCCGTGGGGGCCCCGTCCAGCAGGGCGTCCAGCGGCCCGCCGGGCACGTCACCCACCGCGCGCAGCGACCCGCTGAAGCCCGTGCGGGCGTTCCAGCCGATCGGGCCGCGCAGCCGCACGTCCGTGTCGGCGGTCACGAGCGCCGCGTTCAGGGTCAGCGCGACGCGTTGCAGGCCACCGAGCGCGCCGGTGCCCAGGTCGCCCCGCACCTCGCCCGCCAGCGGGGCGCCCGTGAACACCGCGCGGTACGCGCCGCCCAGCAGGTGCGCCGAGACGCGCGTGCCCGCCGCGCGCAGCCCCGACGGACCGTCCGTCAGGCGGCCCTGCACGGTCACGTCCGGCCGGGAGAGGCTGCCACGCACCTGCGCCGTGTACGTACCGGGCAGCAGGTCCGTCAGGGTCGCCTTCGCGTCCAGCTTCAGCGCCGGGAACACCGGCCCGCCCGCCCGCACGGTGCCCTGCGCGAGTTCGGCCTGCGCGCCGTCCAAACGCAGCACGCCGCCCGCGAAGCGCGCCGGGGCACGGAAGGTCACGCCCCCCACCTCGCCCTGCGCGGTGGCGCGCACGTCGGCCAGGGTGCCGCCCAGTGTGACGGACGCCCGGCCCGCCTGCCCCAGCAGGGGCCGCAGGTCGCCCGCGTTCGCCGAACCACTCAGGGTCCAGGCCCCCAGGCCCGCACCCGACCGCTGCGCCGCACTCAGGTCCAGCGCCGCGCCCGCCACGCTGCCGCCCAGGGTCACGCGCGCCGCGCCGCCCGTCAGGGCCACCCCGGTCGCGGTGACGTTCACGGCCTTCCCGGCATACGACCCGTTCACTCGCAGGGTCAGCGCGTCCCCCGCCCCAGGCCCCGCGCGGCCGGTCAGGGCGGCGCGCAGGTCCTCGAAGGTCACGGCGGCGTTCGCCTGCGGGTACAGCGGGCCGCGCACGCTCAGCGCCTGCCCGCCCAGGGTGCTGCTCAGGTTCGCGCTGACCTGCCCGCGCAGCAGGCTGACGCTCCCGCGCGCCGCCTGTCCGGCGGCCTGCACGTTCACGTCCGCGCGCCCGGTCGCCCGCGTGAAGTCCAGATCCGGCACGCTCAGGTTCAGGGCGATGCGGCCGCGCACGCCGTCCAGCACCGGGCTCAGCACCCGGGCGTCCAGCACGGCGCTGCGGACCGTCAGGCCCGCGCCGCCGTACGCCACCGGAATCCGCGAGCCCGGGTGGGTGAGGGTGCCCCTCACGGTCAGACCACTGCGCCAGTCCGCGCGGGCGTCCAGCCGCAGCGGGTCACCCAGGTACCGGGTGCCGCTCGTGAACAGCGTGGCGCTGCTTCCGCCCAGCGCGACCTCCAGCTGCCCCGGCACGAGTGCCGCGCGCACGTCCGCCGGGAGGCCCGCCGCGAACGGCGCGAGACTGGTGCTCAGCGTGCCCCCCAGCGCCGGGAGGACCGACACCCGCCCGTTCAGCGGCCCCGAAGGCAGCGCCAGCAGGGTGGTCGTGCCCTGCCCGGCCAGCTGCACGGTACCCGCCTGTTCTGTCGCGGGGGTGCTCCCCAGTGCGTAGCGCAGGCCCAGCGCGCCCGCCCAGGTGCCGCCCGCGTACGTCAGGCCGCCCACGGTCGCGCGCAGCCCGGTCAACGACGCGCGCAGCGGGAACGACTGCCCCGGCACGCTCAGCGCGGTCGGCCCCGCCGCGAAGCGCTGCGGTTTCACGGTCAGGGTGCCGCGCAGGTCCGCGACGCCCCCGGTCGCCGCCGCCGTGAAGTACGGGCCGGTCACGCGCAGGTTCAGACCCTCCAGCGTGGCGGGCAGCCGCACCCGTCCGGTCGCGGTGACGGCCTGCCCCGCGACCGAGCCGGTCACGCGCAGCGCCCCGCGGTCCGCGCGGACCAGGAACGGCCCGGCGTTCAGGCGGCCATCCAGCACGCCGTTCCGGGCCGTCAGGGTCCCCTCCAGCCGCTGCCCGGCCAGCGTGAGGCCACTGGCCGTCAGGTTCAGGTTGTCGAAGCCCGCCAGGGTCACGCTCGCGCGGCCCCCCTGCGCGTCCCGCACCGCGACCTGCCCGCGCGGCTCCGCGCCGGTCCCCTGCACGTTCCCGTCCACGAACAGCCCGTTCCCGAGCGGCCCGCTGACATCCACGTCGTACCGCCCGCTGGGCAGCGAGGCGGTGCCCTCGGCGCGCAGGCCCTCGCCGTCCGTGACGAGCAGGTTCAGGCCGTTCCACGGGCCGTTCACCGCCAGGGTGTACTGATCGAGCACCCCGCGCGCGTTCACCGCGCCCCGGAACGAGCCGCCCGGCCCGGGTGCCCAGGACGCGCGGCCCTGCACGCGACCAGCCTGCCCGAAGGCCGTCAGGGCCTGCGCGCCGCTGACCTGCACCAGACCGCTGCGGCCGTCGTACGCGGCCGTCAGGTCACCCCAGGTGCCGCCGACGCGCACGGCGGGCGTCAAGGTGCCCCGCAGGTTCACTGCCTGCGCGGGCAGCGTCACGCCGCCGAAGGACAGGACGCCGGTGCGGCCGGTCACGGCGGCCCTCAGCGCGCCGTACGGGCCGCTCACGCGGGCGTTCAGAGTCTGCCCCTGCGCCTGCACCGTGCCGCCCACCTGTACGTCGGGGAAGACGCGGCCCGCGACCTGCGCCGCCACGCGCCCCGCGCCGCTGCCCGACGTCACGGTCAGGTCCGCCGTGACCGGCGTGCCCGCGCCCGGCTGCCGGGTCAGGGTGCCCCGGACCGCTGCGCCCGCCGCCTGCGCGTTCACGCGCGCCGACCCGCCCCGCCCCGCGAGGTTCAGGTCCAGCGTGCCGCCCGGGTTCAGGCCCGGCAGCAGGGGCCGCAGCGCGCCCAGGTTCACGCGCCCCTTCGCGGTGATGGTCTCGCCGTCCACGGTACCGCTGGCCGTGTCGCCCCGCGTGGTCAGGCTGAAGCGCACGCCGCGGTCCAGCGTCACGCTCCCCCGGATGTCCGCGCCCGCCACGCGCGCCTGCACGCGGTACGGGGCGCGCAGGTCCGCGTCGGCCAGGACGGTCACGCCGTTCGACGTGCCGCGCAGCTGCGCGGTCGTGCCGTTGCCCACCGCGCTCAGCGTCACGCCTGCCCCCACGGCCCGCAGCGACCCGAAGGCCTTCAGGGTGTTCGTGACCGTCACGTCCCCCGTGACCCGCAGGCCGCCCGCCACGGCGAGGTTCCGGGCGCGCAGCCCGAAGGCGTCCCCGTTCCAGCTCAGCTGCTGAGCCCCTGCCGTGAACGTCCCACGCTGCCGCACGTAATTCAGGTCCAGCGGCCCCTGCAGTGGCTGCGGCACGCCCGGCACGGTCGCGTTCAGGGTGCCCGTCACGTCCCCGCCCGTCAGGTCGATGCGGCCCCCGCCGGTCAGGGTCACGCCATTCCCGGAGAGGTTCCGGGCGGCCCAGGTGCCCCGGAAGTTCCTGTCCAGGTTCAGGCTGGCCGCGCCCAGATCGACGCGCAGGCCCCGGCGATCGAAAGCCGCCGTCCCCGACAGGCCCGTGAAGGGCCCCGCCTGTCCGTCCGTGACGCGCGCCCGCAGATCGTCCGGCGTGCCGCTCAGGGCCACGCGTGCCCCCGCCGCGCCGAAGGTGGGGTTCAGCACGGCGTTCAGTCGGCTGCCTTCCAGCGCGAAGGTCCCACGCAGCGGCCCGCCCAGGCCCTGCCCGTCGAAGCTCAAGAGGTTTTTCGCGTCGATGCGGCCCTCGACGTCCAGCGCCTTCTGCGCGAAGGTGCCGTTCACGCTCACGCGGCCCTCGCGCCCGAAGGCCCAGCGACCCGCGAGCTTCTGCGCCGAGCCGCCCAGCGCCGTGTCCGCGCTGAACGCCAGATCGTTCGTCTGCCCGGCCACGTTCCCGTCCTCGCTCAGGAAGGTGTACTCGGCGTTTGCGTTGCTGAAGCCCACGCCCGCCAGCGTGCCAGCGCCCTGCGCGTACGCCTTCACCCGCACCGTGCTCCAGCCGCCCGCCGTGACCCGCAACTTCAGGTTGCCGTCCCCCGTCGTGCCCAGCGCGCGGGCCAGCCCCGACACGGTCGGTGCGGCGTCGGCCGTGACCGACCAGTTCTGCGCCTTCAGGTCCACGCCACCGGTCGCGGTGACCGGGCCGTTCCAGCCCTGCCCGGCGAGCTTCAGGCGGATGTCGTCCCCCCGGTGCGTGGCCGTACCGCTGATGCCCGTGACCGTCACGAACTTCGCCTCCGGCACGCGCAGCGCGGCGTCCGTCACCCGCAGGTCACCCACGATGGGGCCGTCCCCGAGCACGTAGCGCCCGGTGATGCGCCCGGCGGTCACGCCCGGCCAGTAGTGGTTCAGCACCCGCGCGTCCGCGTCCAGATCCACCGTGAAGACGTTCGCGCCTGCCTTCTCGGCCACCAGCACGTCCGCGTTCAGGTCACCGTCACGGGTCGCGCCGCGCACCGCCAGCGCCCCGCCCTGCCCCGGCGTGACCGTGAAGCGCCCATCCGGGACGTTGAAGCCCGTGCCGTCCACGGTCAGGCGGGTGCGCTGCACGTCCAGGCCGCCCAGCACGACCGTCCAGCCGCCCCCGCCGCCCCCCGCGCCGCCGCCCCCGCCGAACAGGTCCTGCAACTTCAGGTTCAGCGCCGCGTCGGACGCCTGCACGTTCAGCCGCACCACGCGCGTCAGGGGATTCACGCCCGCGACCGTCACGCCCACGCGGCCCGCCTCACCCTTCAGGCCCGGGATGTTTACGCGCACGCCCGACAGGTTCGGCGCCCACAGGGGTCCCGTGACCCGGTCCGCACTGACGCCTGCCGGTGTCCCGAAGCGCGCCAGGAGCGCCCCACCCAGCAGGGTGGGCAGCAGCGCCAGAATCAGCAGCAGGGCGCCCAGAACAGCCAGAACCCACCACCACACCCGGCCCCGGCGGCGCGGGGGGGGCGCGGTCTCCGGAGCAGCGGGGTCCTGCGTCACGTCACGGTCTTCGGGGCGCGGTTCCGTCACGCCTCCACCCGGCCCGGCGTTGTCCGGTCCTTCCACTGTCCACACGCTCCTGGCCGCATTCCCCGCATTCTACGCAGCGCCGCGTGAATGCCGCACCCACGGCATCCTCATGCAACCGTCAGAAACCCACCGTTCAAAAGGGCGAAAGCCGCTACGATGCCCCCCATGCGCCTGACCGCCCTCATCACCGGTACCGTGCAGGGTGTCGGCTACCGACGCTACGTGCAACGCTACGCCCGCGACCTGAACCTCGCCGGGTACGCCGAGAACCTCAGCGACGGCCGCGTCGAGGTCGTCGCCGAAGGGCACAAGGACGACCTCGCGCGGCTGCTGCATTGGCTGCGGCGCGGCCCGCCCCACGCCCGCGTGCAGGACGTCCAGACCCAGCAGAGCGAGGCCACCGGCCTGAAGGACTTCCACCTGTACTGAAGCGGAAACAGGCTGCCGGTGCGGGTCCTTACCCGACGCGGCGGATGTCGCCCACCACGCGGTAGAAGCCCCCGGCGTCCACGAGGTCCTCCACGAGGTACGTCGCGCCCACCTCGCGGAGGTTGCGGGGGAACTGCACGTTCCACGCGTGATACCCGGGGGTGGTGGGGCGCACGCGCAGGCGGGTACCGTCACGTTCGCAGACCAGCCGCACGCCCTGGCCGCTGTCGGCGGTGACGGCCAGCTGCGTCAGGGGCGCGCTGACCTGCGCGGCCGCGGCGAGTTTCACGTCGCGGGGGGCGGGGGCCTCGCCGCGCTGCGCGGCCTGGATCGCCTCGGGGCTGGCGTCCAGGGCGGCCAGGGTGCCGCGCGAGGTCACGAGGTACAGCCGCCCACCCGAGTACTGCATGCTCAGGGCCCCGCCCACCCCGCTTCCCAGCTTCCACAGGCGCTCGCCCGTGCGGGTGAAGCAGTACACGGCGCTGCCGCTGTCCCCGGCGAACACGTACTCCCCGCCGGGGCTGGTGGCGCAGGACAGCACGGCGGCGTCGCAGGCGTAGTCCTGCACGTGCTCGCCCGCCTTCGTGAAGCGCTGGATGAGGTTCTGGGTGGTGCCCGCGTACAGATCCTGGCCGTCCTGCCAGCCGAACAGCACCCCGCCGCGCGTCCTGGCCTGCCACAGCGGGAGGCCGCTGGTGCGGTCGTACATGCCCACGCCCGACGAGTGCCCGTAGTACACGCCCCGGTCGTCCACGCGGACCATCCAGCCCATCTTGCCGCCGGTGGCGACGTTCGCCCACTGCTGGTCGCTCTCGGCGTCGAAGGCGAACACGTTGCCGTCCCAGTCGCTGGCGGCCAGGGTGCCCGCGTGGATGTCCAGCCACAGCAGCGCGGCGCTGCCCTCGACCTCGTACGCCACGAAGGGCAGTTTGCCGCTCAGGTCGTACACGTTCCCGTCGTCGCACCCGGCGAAGGTCCAGCGGTCGTCCCGCACGAGGCATTTCACGCCGTCGGGCAGGGTGAACGACCTCTGCACCTCGCCGTCGGGGCTCAGGGCGTGCACCTGCCCGGCCTCGTTGCCCACCCAGACCTGATCGTCGCCCGCGAAGATGCCGAACGCGGTGGCTTTCGTGTCGAACTTCCACAGCAGCGGCGCGCTCTGGCGGGTGGTGGAGCGGGTCTCGGTGAAGGTGCGGCGCACCACCTCGCGTTTCTGGCGCACGCCCTGCACGGCGTCCTCGTAGCCCTTGCGGCGTTTTTCCCGGAGTTTCTTCTCGGCTTCCGCCTGCGCCTTCTCGGGGCTGGGGAAGGTCTTGCGCTGGGTCTGGCCGTCGGTGCCGATGCGGCCGTAGCGGACGGTCAGGTCGGCGCCGTCCACGGTCACCTCGTAGAACTTGTGCTCGGCTCCGTTCGGATCCGAATACTCCAGATATGTTACAGACATAATTCTATTGTAGTAGGGATCACGCTGGATTGGCAAGCATACCCGCACCCGCAACACCCGCCGCGAACGCCACGATCCGCCGCGCCGCCTTATGCGGCTCCAGGCACGAAGTATCCAGCACCAGCGCGTCCGCCGGGGCCTCCATCACGCCGCCGCGTTCCATCAGGCCGCGCAGGATCAGCGGATCACGCAGTTTCAGGCGTTCCCGGCGCTCCGGTTGCCCCATCCGCGCCTCCAGTTCCGGCAGGGGACACTCCAGCCATACCGGCACGAACGCCGCGCCCCGCTCGCGCGCCAGCGCACGCAACTCGGCCACGACCTCCTCACCGTCCTCGACGCGACTCAGGTAGTTCGTCAGGATGTGTGACCGCGCGGGCGGGGACAGCCGCAGCGCCCGCAGGCCCACCTGCCGGACCTCCTCGGCCAGATCGAACAGTTCCGGCGGGACCGGACTCACGCCGTCCACGCCGAACGCCGTGAACACCGGATCGTTGAACAGGTGGTTGTCCAGCAGCGCCGCGCCCGTCAGGGCCGACAATTCTTTGCCGACCGTGCGTTTGCCGCTGCCGGGCGCGCCGACCAGATAGAACAGGAAACTCATGCGCGCCAGCCTGCCACACGCACTCCTGGCCTGACCTGCGCCAGAACGCTTACGGGCCGGTCATGAGCTTCAGGAACGTGTCGTCGTTCCAGTCGCCGCCCCGCCCGAAGCGCACGATCACCGCGTTCCGGTCCGGCAGGACGTACAGCCGCTGGTTCGCCGCGCCCGCCGCCATGAACACGCTCGTGGGCTGGCTGGGCATCAGCCGGTCGCCCTTCAGGTTCAGCGCGGCGACGGGGACGGTGTCGCCGCTGTCCAGCGTGCCGTTCGTGGGGACGTTCAGCCAGAGGTTCAGGCCATACACGCTCAGCGCCGCGCTGCCCTGGTGGCACTCGCCCAGCCCGGCGGCACTCAGGAGCGTGCGGCCCTGCCACTGCCCGCCCTGCAGGAGCAGCTGCCCGACCCGCGCCCACTCGCGGGCGCTCAGGCGGGCGCCTCCGGCCAGATCGGCGTGCCCGGCGCGGTCGCGCGCCCAGACGGGGTGGACGTCCAGGGCGTCCAGCACGCGCACCTGCAACGCCACCTCGGGCTCCTGCCCGGTCTTGCGGCGCACGAGTTCCGCGAACGCCGCCAGGTGCGCGTTTCCGTAGTGGAACGCCTGCCCGGCGGGCGAGGTCGGGGTGGCGGCCAGCGCGGCGGCGCTCAGGTCGCGGTTCAGGGTGGGAATGGGGCTGCCCACGTTGCCCGGCAGGCCCCCCGTGAAGTTCAGCAGTTGCCGCACCGTGATGTCCCGCCGGGCGTCGCCGCGCCATTCGGTCAGGGTGTCGGCGGCCCGCTCGTCGAGCCGCAGCACGCCCGCGTCCTGCAGGGCGACGGCCAGCAGGCACCCGAAGGTCTTGCTGCCGCTGGCGAGGACGTGCGGGTCGTTCAGGTCGAAGCCGTTCTGCGCCTGGGCGAACACCTCGCGGCCGTCCTGCCAGACGAGCACCGCGTCGCCCCGGTGCGCCTGCGAGTACGCGGCGGCGCGCTGCACGTCTGCAGGCGCGAAGAGCGTGGCCGCATGCGCCACGGGGGAGAGGAGCAGTCCGGTCAGGACCGGCGGCAGAGCAGGGAAGCGCATGAGTCAGCGTAAGACAAGGAACCGGCCACCAGCACGAGTGCGGTAGCCGGGCGGGTGGCGTGCTTATTCGAGGATGGCTTCGTGGGTGATCTCGACGTTGCCTTTCATGACCTGACTCATGGGGCACATGTCAGCGGCCTGCTTGACGTGCGCCTCGAAGTCGGCCTGGTCGCTGCCCGTGACCTTGCCGCGCACGACGAGTTTCATGGCGCTGACCTTGAAGCCCGCGCCGTCCTTGACCATCTCGCAGGTGGCCTGGGTGTCCAGGGACTCGATGGTGTGGCCGTGGTTGGCGAGGAGTGCCGAGAGCTGCATGGTGAAGCACCCGGCGTGGGCGCTGGCCAGGAGTTCTTCGGGGTTGGTGCCCTTGCCGTTCTCGAAGCGGGTGCCGAACGAGTACTGCGCGCCGTCCAGCACGCCGCTCTCGGTGCTGACGGTGCCCTTGCCGTGTTTGAGGTCGCCTTCCCAGTGGGCCATTGCCTTGCGTGCGATGTCTGCCATGCGCTCCAGTCTGCGCGGTCGGGTGGTGGGGTCGGCACGGGTGCGGTTGAGCGGAACTTCATGGTTGCGTGATTCCCCACGACGAATCCCGACCTTACAACTCGGGATTGAGTCTGGCACAATCCCCCACACCAGCGCGGCCGTCCCCCACGGACCCCGGCGCACAAGGACACCCATGCACACACGAACCACCCTCCTGACCCTCTCCGCTGGCCTGGGCAGCGCCGCCCTGACCGCCAGCGCCGCCACGTACCCCCAGACCGTCACGCACGCCGCCGGAACGACCACCATCCCCCGGCAGCCGCTGCGCGTCGTGGCCCTCGGCCCGCACGCGCTGGACCTGCTGCTGGCCATCGGCGTGCAGCCCGTCGGCTACGGCGAGGCCTCCACGTTCCTGAAAACCCCGGCGTTCGGTTCGCCCATCCGCGACATCAAGTACCTGGGCAGCCGCGTGACCAGCGCGCCCGTGAACGTCGGCGACCGCTTCAACCCGAACCTCGAGATCCTGACCTCCCTGCGCCCGGACCTGATCGTCGGCGAGACGTACGCCGCGAACGTGTACCCGCAGCTCAGCCGCATCGCGCCCACGCTGCTGCTCGACGGCATCGACCGTGGCGCGTGGCAGAAGACGCTGCCCACCCTGGCCCGCGTCCTGAACCGCGAGGCCGCCTACCGCAGCGCCCTGAACACCTACACCAAGGGCGTGCAGGCCACCCGCGCGCAGCTGACCGCGTTCGGCAGGAAGCGCGTGCTGGTCGTCTGGACGGCCGGAGGGGACGCCCGCAACACCTTCACGATCAGCGGCAGCGACGACTGGACCGGCGGCCTGCTGCGCGACGTGGGCCTGAACGTCATCGACGGGCAGAAGAAGGACGCCGTGGTCAGCGTGGAGGGGCTCGCGGCCCTGGACCCGGACGCCGTGATCGTCCTGGCCGCCGGGACCAGCACGCCCACCCGCGCCCGCGCCGAGTGGACCGCCGGGGCGATCACCAGCCGCCTGCGCGCCAGTCAGGCCGGGCAGGTGTACTTCTTCGACTACCACCTGTTCCGCCGCATCCGCGGCCCGATCGCCGCGCAACTCGTCGAGCGGCAGCTCGTCAAGGCGCTGCGCTGATCTGCATGCCGCGCTGAGCCCCCACCCCGGCGGGGGCAGCCGGTCAGGTCCAGCAGTGCACCCTGAGACGTACCGCTATGCTCCGGGGTATGACCTCTGCACCCCGCGCCGCCCGCAAGGGCGTCCTGCACGATATTCACGGCGTCCAGCGCGCCGACGATTACCACTGGCTGAAAACCCAGGGCAAGGCCGACCCCGAGGTGCTGGCCTACCTGAGCGCCGAGAACGCGCACCTGGACGCCGTGATGGCCCCGCTGCGGGACACGCAGGCGGCGATCTACCGCGAGTTGCTGTCGCACGTGCAGGAGCAGGACGACCAGCCGGAGGTCGTGCGCGGCGCGTACGCTTACTTCCAGCGGACCCTGGAGGGGCAGGCGCACGCGATCTTCATGCGCCGTCCCCTGGTGGGCGGGCCCGAGGAGACGCTGCTGGACCTGAACGCCCTGAAGGTCCGCGAGGGTCTGGAGAACGTGTGGGTGTACCGCGCGGTGCCCAGCCCGGACGGGCGGCTGTGGGCGTACCTGCTCGACACGACCGGGCAGGAGGTCTTCGGGCTGCGCGTGCTGGACACCGCCACCGGTGAACTGGTCGAGGCCCCATTGACCGGCCTGAGCGGCTGGGTGCTCGACTGGAACGCGGCCGGAACGGGGCTGTACTACGCGACCGACGACGCCACGCAGCGCCCGGACAGCATCTGGCGGCACACGCTGGGGCAGCCGCAGGCGCAGGACGAGCGGCTGCTGAACGAACCCGACGCGACCTTCCGCGTCTCAGCCGGTCAGACGGAGGTCGGCGGCGCATTAATGCTTCTGAGTCAGAGCAACAAGGCCGAGGAATGGTTGGTGCTGGACACCGCGCAGGACGGCGCGCAACCCACGCTGCTCCTCCCGCGTGAACGTGGCACCGAGGTCCCGGTCCTGACGGACGCCGGGGATCACTGGCTGGCCCTGACGAACCACGGCGGCGCCGAGGAATTCAAACTCGTGCGCTTCCCGAAACGCGCGGGCGCGCTGAACTGGGCCGACGCGCAGGACGTCCTCCCGTACGACCCGGCGCGGCACCTGACCGGCCTGCACCTCTTCCGGGATCACCTCCTGCTGTCCGGGCGCGAAGATGGCTTCACGCGCCTGTGGGTGCTGGCCCGCACGCCCGGCGGGTACGGTCCGGCCCGCCGCGTCGAGTTCCCCGAGGACAGCGTCACCGTCCGCATCGGCGCGAACCACGTCTTCGACTCGGGCAGCGCGCGGATCGTGTTCACCAGCCTCACCCGGCCCGTCGAACACCTCGACCTCGACCTGAACAGCCTGAACACCACCCTGGTGAAGGCCACGCCGGTCCCCGGCTACGACGCCAGCTTGTACGTCAGCGAGCAGACCTGGATCACCGCGCCCGACGGCGAGCGCGTCCCCGTGAGCCTGCTGCGCCGCCGGGACACCCTCCTGCCCGCGCCGACCCTGCTGTACGGCTACGGCAGTTACGGCTTCAGCATGGACCCCGCGTTCTCCATCACGCGCCTGCCGCTGGTGGACCGGGGCTGGGTGTACGCCATCGCGCACGTCCGGGGCGGGTCCGAACTGGGCCGCCGCTGGTACGACGCCGGGCGACTGGCGCACAAGATGAACACCTTCACCGACTTCGTCGCCGCCGGGGAGGCCCTGAAGGCGGACGGCACCGCGCGCGAACTGGTCGCCATGGGCCGCAGCGCGGGCGGCCTCCTGATGGGCGCGGCGCTGAACCTGCGCCCCGACCTGTGGACCGCCGTGTTCCCCGGCGTGCCGTTCGTGGATGTGCTGAGCACCATGCTCGACGACAGCATCCCGCTGACCACGAACGAGTACGACGAGTGGGGGAACCCCAACCACGAGGCGCAGTACGCCGTGATGGCCGCGTACAGCCCCTACGACAACCTCAAGGCCACCCGCTACCCGCACCTGTTCGTCAGCACCGGCCTGAACGACCCGCGCGTCGCGTACTGGGAACCCGCCAAGTTCGCCGCCCGCGTGCGTGACCTCGCGCAGCCCGGCAGCGGGACCGTCGTCCTGAAGACCATCATGGGCGCCGGGCACGGCGGGTCCAGCAGCCGCTACGAGTACCTCAACGAGATCGCCGAGGAATACGCCTACGCGCTGGCCGCCGTGGCAGGCACCCTGCCCACCCCGGACGCCCCGTGATCATCCCCGCAGCCGACGGCACCCCACTGTTCGTGCAGGGGCGGGGCGAGGGGCACCCACTGATCCTCCTGCACGGCCTGGGCAGCCACAGCGGCTGGCTGGACGCCGACCTGCACCACCTCGCCGGGACGCGGCGCGTGATCGCCCTCGACAGCCGCGGGCACGGCCGCTCGGGCCGCCCCGCGAACTACACGCTGGCGGATCACGTCAGCGACGTGCTGACCGTCATGGACGCCCTGAACTTCCCGCAGGCGGACGTGATGGGCACCAGCATGGGCAGCTACGTCGCGCAGGCCCTCGCCACCGCCCACCCGGATCGCGTCACGCGGCTGATCCTGGTCGTCCCGAAGGCCAGCGGGCAGACCAGCGGCACCGCCGCCCTGATGGCCCGGCACGAGGACGACCTGCGGGACCTGACCCAGCAGGAGGTCCAGGCGTTCCTGCTGGATCGCATGTTCGCCCCCGGCACCCCGCAGGCCATCCGGGACGAGGTCGCCCGCCGCACCGCCGACGACCACGCGACCGGACTGGCCCAGACGCCGGAACAGGCCGACGCCGCCCGCCGCGCCCTGGAACGCTTCGACTTCCGCCCCGGCCTGCCCCGCGTCACCGCCCCCACCCTGATCCTCAGCGGCGCGCACGACCCCCTCAACCCACCCCCCGCCGGAGCGGAGATCGCCGCCCTGATCCCCCACGCCCGCCAGGAGATCCTGGCCCACAGCGGGCACTTCCCCGCGCTGGAAGAGGCGGAGCGGTACCGCGCGCTGGTGGACGACTTTCTGGGGGAGTAGGGAGTGGGTTGTGGGAAGTGGGGCGCTTGACGGGGGCGGTCGGGTCGCGCGCACGCTGTCGACCATCACCCATCACCCATCACCCCCGGTAGACTCGGTTCATGCACAACGAAGCGTGGACGGTACCGGGCGCACCGGTCGAGGGGTACGTGTGGCGGGCGGCCAGCCCGAGGGCGGCGCTGCTGCTCTCGCACGGGTTCGGGGAGTACGCGGGCCGCTACGTGGAGCGCTACCACCGATTGATTCCCACGCTGGCCGACGCCGGGATCAGCGTGTACGCCTACGATCAGCGCGGCCACGGGAACTCCCCGGGGCGGCAGGCGGTCGCGGACCTGAACGTGCTCGTCGAGGATCACCTGAAAGCCCGCGAGGCGCTGCGCGCGCAGGACCTGCCGGTGTTCGCGCTGGGGCACTCCATGGGTGGACTGGTCACGGCGGCCAGCGCGGCCCGCGACCCGCGCGGCCTGAGCGGCGTGATCCTCTCCAGCCCGGCGCTGCTGGTGGGGGAGAACGAACCCGCGTGGCTCAAGCGGCTCGCGCCGGTCATCGCGCGCGTTGCGCCGGGCCTGAAGACCAGCGACCTCGGCACCGGCGGCCTGTCGCGCCTGACCGACGAGGTCGCCGCGTACGAGGCCGACCCGGTCATGTACCACGGGAACGTCCCGGCCCTGACCGGCGCGACCATGCTGGGCCTCAGCGGCCGCCTGTGGCCCGAGTACGCCCGCTGGACGCTGCCCACCCTGACCCTGCACGGCACGGCCGACCGGATCACCGACCCGCGCGGCAGCCAGCGCTTCCACGACACGATCGCGTCCACTGACAGGACCCTGCACACCGTCGAGGGCGGCTACCACGAACTCCTGAACGACGAGCCGCGCGACCAGGTGCGGCAGGTCATCCTGGACTGGCTGCGCGCCCGCACGGGCTGAAACAGGTCGACCGGTGCCGTCGGGTGCCGGAGAGGCCGGTGGGGGGCAGACGTTCGCGTCGCCCCCTTTACTTTTCATCAGACCTTCACTATCTTCGCGGGGTACACCACACAACGGAGGTTTCACCCATGCGCGTCGCGTCTTCCCTCATTGTCCTGTCCGTCATCCTGGCTGCCTGCAGCCCGTCCCCCACCCCCGACGCCCGCGTGACCCCCGAGAAGGCCCCCGCGACCCTGATCATGCCCGACGGCACCGAGCAGCAGGTCATGGGCTTCAAGCAGGACGGCTACCTGATGCTCGAGGACGACATCATCCTCGCCAGCCTGACCGAGAAGCCTCTGGGCAAGGAAGGCACGTACGTCGTGGACACCCGCTACCGCTGGACGGGCCGCACCATTCCGTACACCTTCGCCGCGAACGTCCCCCAGGCGATCCGTGACCGCGTGGCGGCTGCCGCCTCCACGATCCGTTCGACCACGAACGTCGTCGTGACGCCCCGCACCAGCACCACGCAGCGCAACTACGTGGAGATCACGTACAACACCGGCACCAGCTGCGCGTCCAGCCTGGGCATGGTGGGCGGCAAGCAGACCATCACCCTGGCCGACCGCTGCACGACCGGCTCGATCATCCACGAGTTCGGGCACGCCATGGGCCTGTTCCACGAGCAGACCCGCCCCGACCGCGACAAGTCCGTGACGATCATCTGGGCGAACATCCCCGCCGACTGGCAGAGCCAGTACCAGATCCGCAGCGGCAGCGCCGGGTACGGCGCGTACGACTTCGACTCGATCATGCACTACCCCGCGTTCTTCGATGGGAAGATCGCCATCCAGCCGATCGACCCGAGCATCGACCTGAACCGCATGGGGCAGCGCAACGGCTTCTCCACGACCGACAAGAGCACCATCAACGCCATGTACCCCCGCTGAACGCGGAATGAAATTAGCGGCCCGGTCAGTTGAACCGGGCCGCCCCCTTCGTTTCTCGATTCCGCGTCAGTTAGTGAACGCTCCCCACAGCAGGTACACGTTCAGGCCGATGATGATGCTGGCGAACAGCCAGCCCAGCCCGGTCACGAGCGGCTTGCTGGTCAGGACGCCCATGACGTCACGCCGCGCGGTGAACAGCAGCAGCGGCACGAGCGCGAACGGCACGCCGAACGACAGGATCACCTGCGACAGCACCAGCACGTCCGTGGGGTTCAGGCCCAGCAGGATCACGATGAACGCCGGGAGCATGGTGATCGTGCGGCGCAGCCACAGCGGAATGCTGAAGTTCACGAAGCCCTGCATGATGACCTGCCCGGCCATGGTGCCCACCGCGCTGCTGCTCAGGCCGCTGGCGAGCAGCGCGATGGCGAACGCGGTCGCGGCGGCCGGGCCCAGCAGCGGCGTCAGGGTGCGGTACGCGGTCTCCAGGTCCCCGGCGTTCTCGACGCCCTTGCCGTAGAAGGTGGCGGCGGCGACGGCCAGCATGCTCATGTTGATCAGGCCCGCCACGCCCATCGAGGCGATCACGTCCACGCGGTTCAGGCGGCTGAGGCGCAGTTTCTCGTCGTCGTTGCGGGTGGGCACGCGCCCCTGCGTCAGCGCGGAGTGCAGGTAGATGACGTGCGGCATGACCGTCGCCCCGATGATCCCCACCGCGAGGTACACGCTGTCCACGCCCTGGAAGCTGGGAATGAAGCCGCGCCCCAGCTCGGCCAGTGCCGGGCGGGCCACCACGAACTGCGTCAGGTACGCCACGCCGATCACGGACACGAAGCCCCCGATGACCAGTTCCAGCGGGCGGAAGCCCCGCCGCTGGATGGTCAGCAGCCAGAAGGTCAGGACGGCCGTGATGCTCGCGCCCCAGATCAGGGGCAGGCCGGTCAGCAGCTGAATGGCGACCGCCGCGCCCAGGAACTCCGCGAGGTCGGTGGCCATCGCGACGATCTCCGCCTGCACCCAGTACAGCCACACGACCGGGCGCGGCCAGCGTTCCCGGATGGTCTCCGGCAGGTTCTTGCCCGTAGCGATGCCCAGTTTCGCGCTGAGGTTCTGGATCAGCATCGCCATGAGGTTCGCCGCGAGGATCACCCACAGCAGCGCGTACCCGAACTGCGCGCCGCCCTGGATGTTCGTGGCGAAGTTCCCGGGGTCCATGTACGCGATGGACGCGATCACGGCCGGGCCGAGGAACGGCAGGATGCGGGCCAGCCCGCGCTTCTGCGAGTGCCGGGCCAGAACGGCCTCGGCGCGGCGGGTCATGCGGTCGTCCAGGCTGCCGGGAGCCGTGACGTCGTGTGGGGGCAGACTTGACATAGATCATATTAGGCATGCCTAAAAAATTTTGTCCACTCGCTCCCCGATCTTTCAGGAAACACCCAAGCTCCCCCTAGCCAAATCAGCGCCCGTCGCCCGGGGGGCGCGTACCCTCGGGGCATGACCGCCACCGCCCCCACCCAGGCCGACCGGACCGCCGCTGCGCCGCTGCGCGTCCTGATCTGCGACGAGATGAACCCCGGCGACCTGAACCACGACGGCTTCCAGATCGACTACCAGGGCAACATGGACCGCGCCGAGACGCTGCGCCGCCTGCCGGAGTACGACGCGCTGATCACCCGCAGCCGCACCAAGGTGGACCGCGAACTGATCGACGCGGCCGGGCCCAGACTCAAGGTCATCGGGCGCGGTGGCGTCGGCGTGGACAACATCGACCTGGAGTACGCCAGCCTGCGCGGCCTGCTCGTCCTGAACGCCCCAGAGAGCAACAACGTGTCTGCGGCGGAACTGGCCGTCATGCACCTGATGGCCGCCGCGCGCGGCCTGACCCGCAGTGACAGCAAGACCCGCGCCGGGCAGTGGGACCGCAAGTACCTGGGCCTGGAACTCAAGGACAAGACCCTGGGCATCGTGGGCCTGGGCCGCATCGGCAGCATCGTCGCGGACCGCGCGCAGGGCCTGCGCATGCACGTCGTGGCCTTCGACCCCTACGTGCCGGACAGCAAGTTCGAGCGGCTGGGCGTCACCCGCGCCGCCACCCTGGACGACCTGCTCGCGCAGGTGGACGCCATCACCGTGCACACCCCCCTGACGGACGAGACGCGCGGCATGATCGGCGCCGAGCAGCTCGCCCGCCTGAAGAAGGGCGCCATCGCCGTGAACGCCGCGCGCGGCGGCATCATCGACGAGCAGGCGCTCGTGGACGCCCTGCACAGCGGTCACCTGTTCGCCGCCGGGGTGGACGTGTTCGTGGACGAACCCCCCGCGCCCGACCACATCTTCCTGGGCGCCCCGAATCTGGGCATCACCGCGCACCTGGGCGCGAACACCTTCGAAGCGCAGGAACGCGTCGGCGCGGAGATCGTCTCCCGCGTCCTCGACGCCCTGCACGGCGACGTCAGCAAGGGCGCCGTGAACGCCCCCGCGCTCGACGCCAAGACCCTCGAGGCGCTCGGCGGCTACCTGAAACTCGGCGAGAAGCTGGGCCGCATCCTCGCGCAGCTGCTGCCCGGCGCGCACGACGTGGAGGTCACCTTCCGGGGAGAGTTCCCCGCCGACCCCGCCCCGGTCGTCACGAGCGTCCTCGTCGGCTACCTGTCGGGCATCACCGACGAGACGCCCAACATGATCAACGCCCGCGCCCTGGCCAGGGAACGCGGCGTGAACATCGCCATCCGCGAGGAACAGGACAGCCCCGACTACCAGACCGAAGTCATCGTGAAAGTCACAGGCGGCGCCAAGGGCGAGAAGGAACGCACCCGCACCGTCGGCGGCACCGTCTTCGGCCGCAACCCCCGCCTGACCCGCCTGCGGGACTTCCGGGTGGAACTCGAACCCGAGGGCTTCATCCTGATCGCCAGCAACCAGGACAAACCCGGCGCCGTCGCCAAACTCAGCACCCTGCTCGGCAGCTGGGGCGTGAACATCGCCGGGATGGCCCTCGGCCGCGCCGAGAAGGGCGGGCAGGCGCTGTTCACCCTGACTCTCGACGACGCCCTGACCGCCGAACAGCTCGATCAGGTCCGCGCGCTGGACGTCATCGACAGCGCGTACCTCGTCCGGGCGTAACCCGCACGGCGCACGCGGCCCGCTTCCCGGTGGAGGCGGGCCGCGCTGCGGTCATACGGACTCCGGTTGAAAGGTCTGCAAAAACCGTCAACCCGAGCGGACTGGCAGAGCTGCGCAGCAGAGCGAGCAGGAGCAAAACGCCCCTCCGGGCGTGGAGTTGGCAACGCGGTGACGTTCCGGGTTGTCAACGAAACAGACGGAATCCGTATCATACGGGATTAAATTGACTTGCTTGAACCGTGATCGCGTTCCGTTGTCCCCTCTCCCCCTGTGGGAGAGGGAGGGAGGCGCGAAGCGACGGAAGGGTGAGGGGGCCACCGGGCGACTCCGAATAATGTGGAATCACTTGAATCCCGTATCACACCAGCTTGTGCAGGCGGTCGGCGGCGACCAGGAGCACGTCCCACACGCCGCTGAAGGGTGGGGCGTAGGCGAGGTCCGCGTCGAAGAGGTCCTGCGCGGTGGCCCGCTGACCCAGCAGGGCCGCGACGACGTCCACCCGCTTGACGCTGAGGTGGTTCTCGCCGATCAGTTGCGCGCCCAGCAGGCGGCCGGATCCCTTCTCGGCGGTCAGGCGGACGTGGATGGGGCGGCTGGTGCGGTGGTACCCGGCGTGGTCGGTGCTGCTGACGTCCACGCTGACGGCGTTCAGGCCCAGCGTGTCCGCGTCGGCCTGCGTGAGGCCGGTGCGGGCCACGCCCAGGTCGAAGGCCTTGAAGATGCCGGTGCCGACCACGCCGGGGAAGCGCGCGTCGCCGCCGGCCATGTTCACCCCGGCGATGCGGCCCATGCGGTTCGCGGTGAGGCCCAGCGGGATGTGCACGCGGCGGCGCGTGACGCGGTGCACGCTCTCGGTGTTGTCCCCGGCGCTGTACACGCCCTGAACGGTTGTTTCCTGCCTGGCGTTCACGGCGACCGCGCCGGTGCGGCCCAGCCGCGCGCCTGCCGCCTTCGCCAGGCCCACGTTCGGTTTCACGCCGACCGCCACGACGACCAGATCGGCCCGCACGAGGCCCTGATCGGTCTGCACGCCACTCACGCGGCCCTTTCCGGTCAGGCCTTGCACGGTCACGCCGCAGCGGACGTCCACGCCGTTTCGTTCCAGTTCGGCGCGCACGCGGCGCTGGTAGTCGGGGTCCAGCATGCGCCCCGCCACTTCCGGGCCCTTTTCCAGCAGCGCGACGCTCACGCCGCGCGCGCGTAGCGCCTCGGCCAGCTCCAGGCCGATGTACCCGCCGCCCACGATGCAGGCCCGTTTCGCGCCCCGCACGCTGGCGTCCAGCGCCTCGCCGTCCGGAATGTCCCGCAGGACGTGCACGCCGCCCAGGGGCGTGACCGCCCAGTCGGGCCGGACAGGGGAGACGCCGGTGGCGATCAGCAGCCGGTCGTACGGTTCCGTGCAGGACTGCCCGGTGGCGCGGTCGGTCACGGTGACGGTCGCGGCCCCCGAGTCCACGCCCGTCACGTCGTGGCGCAGGCGCACGCCGATGCCCCGCCCGCGCATCTGCTCGGGCGTGCGCGCGATCAGCCGGTCGAAGGACTCGACCTCCCCGCCGATCACGTATGGCAGGCCGCACGCGCCGTAACTGATCTGTTCGCCCCGTTCGAACACCACGATGCTCGCGTCCGGATTGAAACGCCGCGCCCGACTGGCCGCGCTCATCCCGGCCGCCACGCCGCCCACGATCACGATTCGCATGCCCGCAGCCTAGCCGCTGCCCGCCGGATAGCCGTATCGGCGGCCTTCATGCGGGCCAGTAGGTTGGCGGCAGGGCAATGCCGACGGGGGAGAGGGGCGCACCCGCCAGCACCCCCGCCCACCACCTGCCATCAGCTATCTGCCATCAGCCGTCTGCCGTCTCACCGCCCGAAGCTCTGCACCCAGTACGTGGCGAAGACCGTGTCGGGCGTGCCGTTGCCCATCGCGGCGCCGAACTCGCGCCACTCGGGGTTCATGAGGGTCCGGCAGTGGCCGGGGCTGTCGAGCAGGCTCTGGAGGGCGTCCTCGGGCGTGACCGAGTCGTACGCGGCGTTCTCGCCGACCGCGGCACTGGGGTACCCGGCGGCCTGCGCGCGGCTCTCGGGGGTGCTGCCGGTCTCGGGGTTGACGTGCCCGCGGAAGTTCAGGCGGATCATGTCGCTGACGTGTCCCTGCGCGGACAGGCCCAGCTGGTCGTTCCAGGTCAGTGGTGGGGCGCTGTGGAACAGCTGGTCGCCGCAGCGTTGCCCCTGACGGCGGGCCTCGTTGGTCAGGTCCATGAAGCGCAGCAGCCACGCGCGGGGGTCGTCCGCGACGATCTGCGCGGGCTGCATGGCGACCAGCGCGGCGCGGCCGTCCTGCACGGCGACGCCGTAGCGGCTGAAGCCGACCCGCGCGGCGCACTGGTTCGCGAGGGCCTTCAGGACGGCCGGGGCGCGGCCCAGTTTCGGCAGCACGAACTGGTTGGCGCGCAGGGGGCGCAGTTTCGCGGCCTGCAGTTCACTCTTCAGTGCAAAACCCCGCGCGACGCGGGCCGCGACGGCGTCCAGGGCCGGGTCACGGTGTGCGGTCTGCCCGCAGGCGCGGAAGTCCGCCTGCACGAGCAGGTCGAAGAGGTCGGCGCTGTCCACCATGGCGTTCGCGTCGACCGCCTGACCGCCGGGCAGGGTCAGGGGGATGGGCTGGGCGCCGCTCTGGGAGGTGGGGGTGCCGAAGGGTACGCTGGGCGTGCCGCCCGTCTGGGCGTGGGCGGCGCAGACGGCGGCAGTCAGGAGGAGCAGGACGACTCGCTTCATTCCCTTCATTTCATCAGGGAATTCCCACACTGTCCTCACAGTCTGAGCGTTCAAGGTGGTGTTTCTCACGCAGTGCTGCACAGGGGCGCCGCCTGGGCCCGGCCGCCCGCCTAAGATGCAGCACATGAGCGACGCTGCCCGTCCGGACTTCACGCCCCTGAACCGCGAACGCCTGATCGCGCCCGGTCCCGTCGAGGTCGCGCCGAACGTCCTGGCGGAACTGGCCCAGCCGCAGATGCATCACCGCGCGCAGGCCGGGATCGCCAAGCTGATGGAAGCCCGCGAGAAGCTCACGCGGCTGCTGGGCGACCCCTACGACGCCGTCATCACCACGAGCAGCGGTACCGGTGCGTTCGAGGGTGCGCTGGTCAGCACCACGCCCGGCGGCGCGAAGGTCGTGAACGCCCAGGCCGGGAAGTTCAGCGAACGCTGGGGAGAGATGGCCCGCCGCTTCGGGTACGACACTACCCTCGTATCGAAACCCTGGGGTGAGGTCCTCGACCCGCAGGAGGTCGCCGACGCCTCGCGCGACGCGCACACCCTGCTCATCACGCACAGCGAGACGAGCACCGGCGCCCTGCACGACCTCGAAGCCATCGCGCGGGCCGCGAAGGCGCAGAACCCGGACCTGATCATCATCGCCGACGGCATCACCTCCTACGGCGTGGCGGAACTGCGCCCCGCCGCGTGGGGCGTGGACGTCATCGTGTCGGGCAGCCAGAAGGGCACCGCCACCCCCCCCGGACTGGGCTTCGTGCTGTTCAGCCCGGAGGTGCAGGCCCGCATGATCCAGAACCCGGAACGCGGCTTCTACCTGGACATGACCCGTGAACTGGCCGGGCAGAAGGCCGGGAACACCCCGCAGACCCCCGCCATCAACCTGATCTACGCCCTGAGCACGGCGCTGGACCGCCTGCTGAGCGTGCCGCTGGAGGTCCTGTGGGCCGAGCAGCGCCGCAAGACCGACGCGCTGATCGCCGCCGGGACCGCGCTGGGCGCGCCTGCCTGGGCGCCGCGCACCAGCCCCGCGGTGGCCGTCCTCACGCCGCCCGCCGGGATCACCGGGCGGCAGGTGGCCGCCCAGCTGGCCGCGATGGGCCAGCGCGCCCTGCCCGGCCAGGCGCCGCACGAGGACACGGTGTTCCGCGTGAGCACCATGGGCTACGCGGACCGATACGACGCGCTGGCGATCGCCGGGATTCTGGAGGACGCCTTCAGCGCGCTGGGCGTGCCGTTCGAGCGTGGCGCGGCGGTACAGGCCGCCTGGAACGCGTTGAAGCCAAGCTGACAGGGAGGGGGAGAGGGGCGGTCCGGAGGCGGGCCGCCTCTGCCGTTGCGTGCCTGTCGAGGAAGTCATCAATGGTGCGGACACTGTTCAGGCACCAGAAGGGACAAGCATGGAAAACGTCTTCTGTGACGCCGTCCTGCTCACCCCCTCCCAGCCTCCCCCCTCAAGGGGGAGGGGGAAACACGGCGTGTTCATCGTTGGTCTGCCCTGAAGTGATGACCCTGTCCGCACCACTGGTCATACGGGATTCAGGTGATTTCAGGTCCTTCGGAGTCGCCCGGTGGCCCCTCACCCATCCGTCGCTTATTCCCTCCCTATCCCTCAGGGAGACAGGGGACAACGGAACGAGAACACGTTGCAGGCCAGTCGATTGAATCCCGTATCGGATAGGCCGAATGGACGAACCTTCGAAAGATGTGGGGCACTTCACCTTCTTGGGTGTAAGACTGTTTCACACTTCGAACCATGTCGCCTCCAGAACAACCACCCCCCGATCCCGATCCGCTGATCCTCAGTCCCGAACACGTCCAGGCCGCCGAAAGCTTCGGGAAGACCATGAAACGCCTGCACCGCCTGATCAGCAGCCGCGTCATGCGCGGCATGCAGGACGAACTGCTCGAATGGGACCTGAGCTTCTCGCAGATCACCGCCATGCACCAGCTGCGCGCCCGCGCGCCCATGACCGTCACGCAACTCAGCGAACTGACCCGCCTGAGCGTCCCGGCCGCCAGTCACCTCGTCGAACGGCTCGTGAAACGCGGCCTCGCGCAGCGCACCGAGAACCCCGAGAACCGCCGCGAGAAACTTGTGGACCTCACCGACGCCGGGCGCGACATCGTGGGCCGCATGGACAGCGAATTCGTCCGCGCCTACGTCACCGCCTTCCAGGCCCTGCAACTGGACACCGTGCAGGCCGCCACCCTCCACCTCCAGCGCGTGCTGGACGAACTCGAACCCACCTACTCCTGCCAGGAGCACCCATGAGCGCACACACGACCGAACCCGAAGGGCGCATCGACTACGCCAAGACCCTCGACCTGCCCACCAAACGTCTGATCCTCTTCGGCGTGCTGCTGGGCCTGTTCCTCAGCGCGCTGGACCAGACCATCGTGTCCACCGCCCTGCCGCGCATCACCCAGGAACTCAACGGCCTGAGCCTGTACTCCTGGGTCACCACCGCCTACCTCCTGACGAACACCGCGCTCGTCCCCATCTACGGGAAACTGTCCGACCTGTACGGCCGCAAACCCATCCTGATGATCGGCATCGTGATCTTCCTGATCGGCAGCGCCCTGTGCGGCCTCGCCGGTGAACCCTTCCTGGGCAACCTGTTCGGCGGCGGCATGATGCAGCTCGTCGTGTTCCGTGGCCTGCAGGGCGTCGGCGCCGCCGCGCTCGGCTCGGTCGCGTTCGCGATCATCGCCGACCTGTTCGAACCCGTCGACCGCCCCCGCTACCAGGGCCTGTTCGGCGCCGTGTTCGGCCTGAGCAGCGTCATCGGGCCGCTGCTGGGCGGCTTCCTGACCGACCAGGTGTCGTGGCGCTGGGTGTTCTACGTGAACCTGCCCATCGGTGTCATCGCCCTGGCGTTCATCGCCAGCAAGATGCCCCGCCTCGCCAGCGGCCTGAAAGCCCGCGTGGACTGGCTGGGTGCCTTCCTGATCCTGGTGTTCGCCGTGCCGCTGCTGCTGGCCCTCACCTGGGGCGCCGACGGCAACTACGCCTGGACCAGCCCGCAGATCCTGGGCCTGTTCGGCCTGAGCGCCGCCAGCCTGATTGCGTTCCTGTTCGTCGAGAGCCGCCACGAGAGCCCCATCCTGCCCCTGACGCTGTTCAGGAACCCCACCTTCGCCTGGGGGGCCCTGGCGCGCTTCATGATCGGCGCCGGGTTCCTGGGCGCGATCCTGTTCCTCAGCCTGTACCTCGTGCAGGTGCAGGGCGTCAGCGCCACCGCCGCCGGGACCGCCACCATCCCCCTGACCGTCGGCCTGATCATCGGCGCGATCGGCAGCGGCCAGATCGCCAGCCGCATGGGCCGCTACAAGCCCCTGATGCTGATCGGCCTGATCACCGCCGGGCTGGGCTTCTTCGCGCTGAGCACCCTGAATGCCGACAGCAGCTATAACAGCGTCGTGTTCCGCATGGTGCTGCTGGGCCTGGGCCTGGGCCCCGCCCTGCCGCTGTACACCACCGCCCTGCAGCTGGCCGTCAAGCCCTGGGAGATCGGCGTGGCGACCAGCGCCGGGCAGTTCTTCCAGCAGATGGGCAGCACCATCGGTACCGCCATCTTCGGCGCCATCCTGACCGCCGGGGTGAGCAGCAACCTCGCCACGCAGTTCGCCGCGCAGGCCGCCAGCAACCAGGGCACCGTCGCCACCACCCTCCAGAAGATCAGCGACGACATCAGGAGCGGCAACGCACCCACCGGTGACCGCAACGCCACCCCCGAGAAACCCGAGGACGTCAAGGCGCGCTTCGCCGCGCTGCGCGAGAACCTCACGAAAGCCATCCAGACCGGCGACCAGCAGGCTCTGACGGCCGTGAAGAACGACCCGTTCATCAAGACCCTGCCCGAGAACGCCCGCACGCAGCTGACCGGCATCCCCGAGGGGGGCGTGCCCGCCCAGGTGAAGGCCGGCTTCGCGCAGACCTACGCCACGGTCGAGCAGGCCGTGAACAGCGGCGACGCCGCGCAGGTGCAGGCCCTGGCCGGCAACACCCAGCTGCCGCAGGCGCTGCGCGACAACCTCGCGACGATCCCCGCGCCCGCCCTGGCCAGCCCGCAGGCCCGCACGCAGATCCTCGCCGGGATCAAACAGGGCCTCGACCAGGGTGAAGCCCAGGCCGAACAGCAGGCCACCCAGCAGGCCCTCAGCGCGGCCCTCAGCGGCGTGAACGACGGCGAGAAGATCACGCTCGCCAGCGCCCGCGCCGCCAAGGTCGCCTTCGCGGACACCATCAGCTCGATCTACCGCTACTCGATCGTCGTCGCCGCGCTGGCCTTCCTGGCCACGCTGATGATGCCGAACCTGGAAATTCCCCGCCGCGCCAAGGGCGAACGCGCCCAGCCCGCCCACGTGGAACTCTGAATCCCTGCCGGGGAAGGTGATCAACCCTCCCCGGCAGCAGGCAGCGCCCCGGCCAGTCAGGCCGGGGCGCTGCCTGCTGTGCCGGCTCAGCGTCCGGACGATTCGGTGGGCCGGCCCGTCCGGCGCCGCAGGCGCGTCACGGCGAGCGCCACGCCCAGCAGCAGCAGGGCGACCGCGCCGCCCAGCACGGACGGGGTGGGCCACCCCAGGGCGCTGCCCAGTGCGAACAGCGCGGCGATGGCGGCGACCGTCCCCAGCATCAGTACTCCAGACCGTGACATGCTTCCTCCTGCGGCCGGAAGCCCACGGGCCTCCGATTGGAGCGCCCAGTGTAGGGGCCGGGCCCGCCCCTACGGTTAAGTGCGCCGTGAAGGGCCCCTCACCGCTGGCGGCCCGCGGCGGCCGGGAAGGGGACGCTACCCTGGGCGGCATGACCCGCCTCCTGTACCACGACAGCACCCTGATGACCTTCACCGGCACCGTCACGCACGCGCACGGGGAGGAGGTCGCGCTGGACGCCACCGCCCTGTACCCGGACGCCGGTGGGCAGGCGGCCGACACGGGCACGCTCCGCTGGGACGGTGGTGAGGCCCGCGTGACCGGCAGCCGCCGCGACAAGGCCACCGGGCTGATCTGGCACGCGCTGGACGGCACGCTCCCGCCGGTCGGGCAGGCCGTGCAGGGCGAGGTGGACCGGGATCGCCGCTGGCGGCACATGCAGCGCCACAGCGCCGAGCACCTGCTCGCCCAGGCGTTCGTGCAGGTGAACCCGGTGTTCGAGGTGGTGGCCGTGAACATGAACGCCCCCGAGTGCACCATCGACCTGAGCGGCGACCCGGCCGAGTCGCACGTGCGGGCCGCCGAGACGCTGCTGCGCGAGACGCTGGGCCGTGACGAACTGACCCTGGACACCCCGGTCGTGCCCGAGGCCGAGCTGCCCCGCTACCCGCTGCGGCGCGAGTCGAAGGTGCGGGGCGACACGCGGCTGGTCATCTACCGCCGCGCGGACGGCACGCCGTTCGACGTGAGCGCCTGCGGGGGCACGCACGTCCCGCGCGCCAGCATGGCCGCCCCGGTCGTAATCCTGCGCACCGAGCGCATCAAGGGCGGCGTGACCCGCGTGACCTTCATGGCGGGCGAGGAGGCCAGCGCGTACCTGGGCGGCGTGTACGCCGACGCCCGGCGTCTCGCGCAGGGGTTCAGCGTGCCGGTCGAGCGCCTGCCCGAACGGGTCGAGGCCCTGACGGCCGAACGCGCCGCGCTGGCCGCGCAACTGGACGCCCTGCACGCCACGCACGCCCGCACGCTGCGGGACGCCGCGCCCGGCGAGACGCTCGGGGACGTGACGCTGCGTGTGGTCACGCTGCCGGACCCGGCGGGTCTGCTGGCGGCTCTGACGGACCTCCCGGCGGGCGAGGTGGTCGCCGCCGTGACCGGGGAGGGCCGCGTGGGCATCGGCAGCGCCCACCCCGACCTGAACGCGGGGACGCTCCTGCGGGCGGCCCTGACCGCCAGTGGCGGCAAGGGCGGGGGCCGCCCGGAGCTCGCGCAGGGGAGCACGCCGCGCCCGGACCTGTTCGCGCAGGCCGTGCGGGACGCGCTGACCACGCCGGTCTGACCGCAGGATTCAGGGGCATCGGAGTTCGAGGTGGTGGCCCTTCGATGCAACTGGATACCGCGGTGAGCGGGGCATTCCGGCACGCGCCGGGCTGGACGGCCTCGCTGGGTGGGGGTGCTGCGGCTGTCGGCTCGTCACAATCACTTAACATCAAACGAATTAAAGTGTGGGCATGACCACCACGCCCCTCACCCCGCACGGCCTGCACCACGTCACCGCCGTCACCGCCGACGCCCGCGCCAACCTCCGGTACTACACCCAGACCCTCGGGCTGCGCCTCGTGAAGAAAACCGTCAACCAGGACGACGTCACCGCCTACCACCTCTTCTATGCCGACCGCGACGGCACCCCCGGCAGCGACCTCACCTTCTTCCAGTGGGACGTCCCCCGCGAACAACCCGGCAACCACAGCGTCAGCCGCACCAGCCTGCGTGTCCCCACCGGCACCCTCGACTGGTGGCAGGCCCACCTGACCGCCAGCGGCACCCCCGTCACCAGCGTGACCCGCCACGGCCGCCCCCACCTGGACTTCAGCGACCCCGAAGGCCAGCGCCTCAGCCTCGTCGAGGGCGGCCCCGACGGCACCCCCTGGGACGCCAGCCCCGTCCCCGCAGACAAACAGATCCTCGGCCTGGGCCCCAGCGAACTGACCCTCCCGAACCTGTTCCCCACCACCCGCGTCCTCGAACGCGCCTACCACCTCAGTCCCGCCGGTACGTACCCCGACCCCGAACAGCCCACGCGCACCATCCACGTGTACGCCATGAATGACGGCGGACCGCACGCCGAACTGCACCTGCGCATCGACCCCACTCTGCCCCCCGCCCGGCCCGGCGCGGGCGGCGTCCACCACATCGCCCTGCGCGTCCACGACGACCAGTACCACGACTGGAACACCCACCTGAGCAGCCTGGGCCTGCGCACCAGCGGCGAGGTCGACCGCCACTGGTTCCAGAGCATCTACTACCGCGAACCGCAGGGCATCCTGATCGAACTCGCCACCGACGGCCCCGGCTTCGCCGTCGACGAACACCCCGACCACCTGGGCGAAACCCTGATCCTCGCCCCGTTCCTCGAACCGCACCGCGCGCAGATCGAAGCGGGCCTCACCCCCCTGACCTGAACCCCCACAGCAACGCGCCGCCCCGGTAGCCTGGGGCGGCGCTTTTCTGTGGGGGTTCGATCAGAGGGTGCAGTCGGCGACAGGCAGCGCCTGAACGCTCTGAACCACGTTGGATTTCGTGCCGTCCGACGATTGCGCCTGGAGATCCACGAAGGTCGCCCCCTTGACCGTGAACGTGTTCACGGGCGTCACGACGATATCCTGGCTGCTCAGGCGCTTGCTTTCCACGCTGAGGGGAGCGGTGTTCGGGCCCACCACGAATTCGACGCTAGTGGGGCGGGCCGAGTACAGGTCACCGAAGTCTGAGGAGTACACCGTGCGCGTGGAGCCCGTGTCACGGCCAACCAGACGGGCGCCGACCATGCTAATCGTTCCGTCCCAAGTCAGTTCGACGCTGAGGCGCGTGGTCAGGTTGTCACAGATAATGGACGTTCCCTTAGGGTATGTGGTACCAGTCGCCGTATCGGTGTAGGCCGTCGGGAGCGTGTACTGGCTCTGATAGGCGTTCAGTTGAAGATTCCGCACCGGATCTGAGGGCTGGACAATTAGCGTGCCGCCACAACTTGCCAGAAGACCAGTCAGACCCACTGCCGCTAGGACAATCTTTATCATGCCTCTCACTCTGCCTGTCGAACCTGACTCTCTTGTGATGGTCACCTGAAGCGACATGAAAAATGAAGAAATCCCCGCATGACATGCAGAGATTCCCGAGTGGCCGGTCACTGTGTCGCCTCACGGGCGTCCGCACATGACGGCCCGCTTGAACTTCCCTGCAGAAATGAAGGAACGGCCCTGTTTTCCTCTCAGGTCAGCAGGCGTTGCAGGAACCATACGCCGCCTGTCGCGGTGATGGCGGTGGCGGTGACGCGCAGGCCGGCGCGGGTGACGCGGGGTCCAGTCCGGCGCAGGAGGGTCAGGGTGGCGGCCGTGGCGAGCAGGATGCACAGCTGACCGGCCTCCACGCCGATGTTGAATGCGGCCAGGGACCACACGGCAGCGTCCGGGGGGAGGGCCTGTTCGCGCAGGACGCTGGCGAACCCGAAGCCGTGGATCAGGCCGAACGCGAAGGCCAGGGCGGTGCGCGGGTCGCGGGCGGTGCGGTTGGGGTTGTGCAGGGCGCGCAGGTCGTGCAGGCCGACCACGACGATGCTCAGGGCGATGACGCTCTCCACCAGCCGGTCGGGGAGCTGCACGACGTTCAGCGTGGCGAGGGCCAGGGTGACGCTGTGCGCGGCGGTGAACGCCGTGATGATCTTCACCTGTGTGCGTGGGCGTCCGCCGAGCAGCACGAGAGCCAGCACGAACAGGATGTGGTCCGGCCCGATGAAGATGTGCCGCACGCCTTCGCGGATGAAGGTCAGGATGACCTGCGTGGTGGCCTCGCGCGGGGCGTCCAGTGTGGCGGTCGTCTGGGTGCGGTCCAGGGCGTACTGCCCGGCGAGGGTCTGGTCGCGGTACAGGTTCAGGAAGGTCTTGTGCAGGGTGTCGTCGGGGAAGAGGGTGCTCTGCACGGTGACGGTACCGCGCGCGGTGGGGGCGGTGAGGGTGACCGTGACGTTCTCCCCGGCGGCGCGGACGGCGGTGACGGTCAGGGGGAGAGTGCCCGCGGCGGCCCGGACGTGCAGGCGCGCCGTGACGAGTCGTGTCAGGGCCTGCGTGACGGGGGTGGGGAGGGGCGTCGCTTTGAGGCTGGTGGTGGTCGTCCCGCCGGGCAGTGCTCCTGGGTCGTGCGTCAGGGCGGCGGTGGGCAGCGTGACGGTCAACTGCGTGGCGTCCGAGTGCAGGTGCACATCCACCTGACTGAACGTGAGGCTGTGCGCGCCTGCCGCGCCGCTCAGGGCGAGAAGGGTCACGAGCAGGCGGCGCAGCCCCAGCTGGCGCAGGGCGCCCCTCATGGCCGCCCGGTGGTGAACTGCACGGTGAGGCGGGTCAGGTCGGCGCTGCGGGTCTGGCCGGTTACCCGGTCGGTCAGGGGGCCGCCGGGTTTCAGGAAGATGTTCGCCACGCGCTGCGTCTTCGCGGGGCGGTACGCGTTCGTGTACGTCAGGGTGTGCGGCCCGGCCCGCTGCACCCTGGGGGCGAAGGCGAGGATCTTCAGGGTGTCGCTGCCCAGCTTCAGGTTCGCCAGGGGCGGCACCTGCACGTCCCGCAGCGTCCAGCGGGCGCGGGTGCCGTCCAGTGTCAGGGTCTGCGCGGCCAGCACCCGCGTGGCGTACGCGCGGGCCTCGGCGGTCGTGACCCGCCCGTTGTGGTCGGCGTCCAGGCTGCCGGTGACGCTCGCGGCGACGGCGCTGCCGGGCGTGATGTCCAGCTCCAGTTCCACGCCCGCCGGCGTCAGGGTCAGGTACGCGCCCTGCACCACCTCGTCCACCGGGTGGGCGGAGGCGGCGCCCAGCAGGGCCAGCAGCAGCGGTACAGGGCGCCACCTCATGTCACTTCGTCCAGGCCGCGCCGTAGTCGTTGCTGGGGTCGCGGTACATGTTGTGGAGGTGGTTCGTGGCGTCCCCGCCCATGCTCTGCGGGGAGAACTCGATGATCGCGGTAGGCGCGGTCACGCGGTAGTACGCCGCCGAGCCGTTCGTGGGGCCGTACCACGCGAACGTCGTCTTCGCGAGGTTCCGGCGGATCTCCGTCATCTTCGCGTTCAGGTCGTCGGCGTTCAGGATGCCCAGCCGGTCCTGAATGAGCTTCAGCAGCGCCGCCTGCTGCGCGGCCGTCATCGCGGCGGCGCTCAGGCCCTCGGGTTGCAGAGTTTTCCCGTCCTGCCCCGGCCCGAGCACGAGGTCGATGCTCTGGGTGCTGACGATCGCCCTGGCCTTCTGCGCGGCGCTCAGGCTGCCCAGCAGGGCGCCCGCGTCCTTGATCTCCTGCGGGACCTTCTCGATCACGGTGGTCGTCTTCCCGCCGACCGTGCTGCGGATGGGCTGCCCGCCCGTCAGGCTGGGGGACAGCGTGACGTGCTTCCCGGCGACGGTCGCGTTGATCGCCAGGTGATGCCCGCCGAACTGCAGCGTCCACGCGCCGGTCGTGCTGGGCGTACCCAGGAACGACACGTAGTACTCGTCACTGCCGAAGATGAGGGAACCGCCAGGGCCGCCCGCCTGTCCACCGGGAGGCGTACCACCCGCCGGGCGCTGGGCCTGGCCGGTGGGCGCCTGGCCCGTCTGACCTTGGGGTGCGCCGCTCTGCGTGCCACTGGCACTCTCGGCTTTCAGGACGTCATCGGCGGCCATCTGCTGCTGCACCATCTTCAGGCCGTCCGGGGACAGCACGGCGCCCAGCAGGGTAGTCAGCGCCGCCCGCTGCGCGGCGTTCAAATCAGCCCAGCGCAGTCCGGCCCGCTGGAAGATCCCGGTGGGGAAGTTCGACCAGCGCTGACGCTGCGCGCTGTCCGTAAACGCGAACGACACGCTCCTGCGCTGCGTGGCGTTCAGGGTCCCCAGGAACGCGTTGGCGGCCGTCACGATCTTCTGCGTCTGCGCGTCGGTGCTGGCCGTCGCCGTGGCGGTGGCGGGCGCCCCGGCACTGCCCGCACTGGCGTGCATCAGGGAGAAACTCAGGGCCGCGCCGAGCGCGGCGGTCAGGGACATCAGGGTGCGTCGTTTCATGGGTGGAACCTCCGGCGGGACGACGCTCGGTCGCCTGCGGAGCCCATCTGAACCGAACGTGACTAAGGGAACGTTAACGGGAAAGATACGGACTCCGATTGAAAGGTTTGCAAAAACTTTCAACCCGAGCGGAGCGAGCAGGAGAAACACGGATTCCGGGCGTGGAGTTGGCAGATCGGTGGTGTTCCGATCTGTCAACGAAACAAACGGAATCCGTATCGTGCGGGTCGGGAAGGCAAAACCCCCGCGCGGGGCGGGGGCCAGGGCAGAGTGGGGGGTTTACTTCGTGCAGCTGGCGTACACGGGCAGCGCGACCGTGCTGGCCAGTTTCACGCTGCTGCGGCTGCGGTTGATGACGATGTCGGCCTTCAGCGTGGCGACGGGGCTGCCGCTGACGGTGACGGCGGCGGGGCTGGTGACGGCGCTGTTCACGGTGAGGCTCTCGTTGGCGCGGCGGGTGACGGGCAGTTTGTACTCGCCGTCCTTGTCGCCTTTCAGGAGGGTGCTGCCGGACACGTCGGTGGTGCCGACGGTCTTCCCGGCGGCGTCGGTGAGGTTCACCTTGACGTTCTGGAGGGTCCCGGCGGCCGCGAGGGCGATGGTGATCTGCGTGCCGGTGTCGGCGCCGTTCACGCTGTTGCACAGGACGGGCGCGCCGGCGCTGGTGTGGCTGGTGGTGACGCTCAGGATTTTCTCGCTGCCGTCACTGCCGCCCAGCGCGGTGCCGCAGGAGGCGAGGATGACGGGGGTGGCGAGCGCGGCGAGGATCACTTTGTTCATGCGGTTCACTTTCGCGCCTGAACCGCTCGTTAAGATGATGGTTCCCTGAGAAGCGTCTGGCGGGCGCGCCCTGAACCGTGAGCGCCGCCCCCGGCACAGGCGGAAGCGGCGCGGTCCAGTGGGAAGCGGTCAGGCCATCGCCAGGGGCGAGGTCAGCGCGGCGGCCTCCGGGTTCAGCTTCGGCAGTTCCGGCAGGGCGTTCCCGGCCGAATCCACGAGTGTCGCGTACATCATGTGCGGCGTGGCGTGCTCGATCCGCGCCAGGTGCACGCCGGGGCCGGTCACGCCGACCGCCTTGGGCACCACCGTCGGGTGGTTGCCGCGCGTGTGCCCCTCCAGGAAGCCCGAGTCGTGCGCCTCGCCGCGCAGCAGCAACTCCTGGATGGTGCCGACCTTCGCGGCGTTCTTCCGGGCGCTCCACTCCTTCTGCCGTGCGATCAGCCGCTCCAGCCGCTCGGTCTTCACCTCGCGCGGCAGGTCGTCGAAGTGCTTGTAGCTGGGCGTGCCGGGGCGGGGCGAGTACGCGAACATGTACGCACTGTCGAAGCCCACCTCGTCGTACAGGCTCAGCGTCTCCTGGAAGTCCTCCTCGGTCTCGCCGGGGAATCCCACGATGATGTCCGTCGCCAGGACCGCGTGCGGCAGGTGCTTGCGGATGTCCGCCACGTGCCGCAGGTAATCCTCCCGGGTGTACTCGCGCGCCATGCGGCGCAGCACCCGGTTGCTGCCACTCTGCACCGGCAGGTGCACGTACTCGCAGATCGCCGGGGTCTCGGCCATGGCCGCCGCGACGTCCTCCGTGAAGTTCATCGGGTGACTCGTCGTGAACTTCACGCGCCGCACCCCACTGCGTCCCACCAGCCGCAGCAGGTTCGCGAAACTCGGGTACCCGCCCACCCGCGCGCCCTGATCCACGCCGTACGCGTTCACGTTCTGCCCCAGCAGCGTCACCTCCTGCACCCCCGCCACCAGCAGGGAATCCAGTTCACGCAGGATGTCGTCCGGGTGGCGGCTCACCTGCGGCCCGCGCGTCGTCGGGACGATGCAGTACGTGCAGTGATGATCACACCCCCGCATGATCGTCAGGTGCGCCTGCAACTGCCCCGCCGGCGCAGGCGGCACGTGATCGTGCAGCTCATCCCGGAACGCCAGACCCCAGAAACGCTCGTTGCTTTCCAGCGCCTTCCCGATATCCAGCAGACTGCCCGGCCCCAGCAGGATGTCCACGCCGAATTTGCGCGCCATCTGCTGCCCTTCCTCCAATTGCGCCAGGCAGCCCATCATGCCGATCACCAGGGGGCGGCGGGCCTTGATCTTGCGCAGGTCGCCCAGCAGACTGCGGACCTTCTCGACCGGTTTCCCGCGAATGGCGCAGGTGTTCAGCAGCACGAAATCGGCCACGTCCACGCTGTCCACGATGTCCGCCCCGAAACTCACGAGTTGCGACTGCACCAGATGCGTGTCGTACTCGTTCATCTGACACCCGTAGGTGACGATCATTGCCTTCATGTGTGACTCTCCTCTCAGCCTGACGGATGGATTCCGGGGCCTTCCCCACGCCCCCGCGCAGGCAGGAGCAGCGACAGGGATTCTAGCGGGTCGGGGAGGAGGCGCGGCAGGTGCGGTCCCGTGCCGACGCGGTGCGAGGCACACTGGAGGCGTGACCAGCCTCAACGCTGCCCCCGCCGAACCCACCCTGACGGCCAGTCCGTTCTGGCGGCGGCTGATGTTCACCTTCCCCGCGTCGTACGCGTTCCTGTCGCTGGGTGTCGGTACGCAACCGATCCTGCATCTGGAAGGTCTGCCCGCCTTACGGCGGCTCGCGGACTTGGTCAGCCGCGCGGTGTTTCAGGCGCCGGTGCCGCCCATTCCCCAACCGACGGGCAGTGGGGACACGGCGTTCGACTGGGCGTGGACGCTGTGCCTGCTGCTGCTGGCGGTGGCCGCCGGGCTGGTCTGGGCCGCGCGGCAGCGGACGGCGCCCACGGCAGGCCAGCGGGCGGCGCTGCGGACGTTCCTGCGGGCGGTGCTGATCTGGTGGCTGACCGTGTACGGCCTGAGCAAGTTCGCATTTTCACAGTTCGGACTGCTGAACAGCTGGCAGATGGCGGGCACGTACGGCGAGTCCAGTCCGATGGGGCTGCTGTGGCGGTTCATGGCGGCCAGTCCCGGGTATCAGCTCGTGGCGGGCGTGGCCGAGGTGCTGCCAGCGCTGCTGCTCCTGCACCGCCGCACCGTGACGGCGGGGGCGCTGGTCGCGGCGGTCACCATGACGAACGTGTTCGCGCTGAACCTCTTCTACGACGTGCCGGTGAAACTGTTCAGCGGTCACCTGCTGCTGGCGGCGCTGCTGCTCCTGGCGTTGGACGCGCGGCGGCTGCTGGCCGCGTTCACCGGGGGTGCGGTGGCGGCGGCTCCGTGGGCGCCGCGTCCGGTGTGGCGGCGCGTGCTGCCGTGGCTGCTCACGGCGCTGATCACGGTGCACGTGGGGCTCAGCCTCCGTACGGGCCTCCAGACGCTGCGGGAGGACCGGATGTTCACCCAGTACAGTCCGGCTCCGCTCAAGTCCCGTGGGTTCAACCTCGTTCAGGAGAAGCCGTTCAACCGGTAGGCAGGGTCAGGGCTGCGCGGGCACGGGGCGCAGGCTGACGCCATAGCTGAGGGCCTCGCGGCCCAGCAGGACGGTCCGCAGGTGCCCGTCCAGACTGACTGTTCCGTCGGTGTCGCGCCGGACGACGTACAGGTTCGCGCGGTGCGCGCCGTTCTCGAACAGCTGCAGGGTGATCTCGGTGCCGTCCACGAGCCGCTTGAAGCTGCCGCTCCCGGCGTACACCTTGCGGCTCTCCAGGTTCACGAGGCTGCCGCTGGCACGTCCGTCGCGTTCCACGAGGCCCAGCGTCAGCCGGTACGGGACGCGTCCGGTGGGGCCGTTGCCTTCGCCCTCGTACACGCCGCTGACCTGCCGTTCCAGCGGCGTGATGGCGGGGAAGTACGCGCCCCACGCGCAGCCGCTCAGGGCGGGCGGCAGCAGGAGCAGCGCGGCGGTCAGCGCGGGGCGGACGTGCGGGAGAGAGCGCATGTGGGGCAGGGTACGCGCGGCTCATGAAGCGGGGCTGACAGGCTCAGCGTACGCGGTTCAGGGTGACGGGGTAGCTGAGGCCGTTGACGCGCAGCGTGCCGTGCAGGAGGGTGGCGGTGAGGGTGGCGGACAGGGTGCCGCTGGCCTTCAGGGGCACGTTGCTGATCCCGAAGCCCAGCAGGCTGGCGTTCAGGCGTGGGGTGTCGCCCGGGTCGATCTTCGCGGTGAGCGTCTCGCCGTCCGGGCCAGTCAGTTGCGTACCGGTCAGCGTGAAGGTGTCACGACTGCTGAGGTTGCGGTACTCGCCTCGGACCTCGTGCGTGCCTGGGTTCACGGTGTACGTGACGCGCAATTTCTGCGGGATCAGCAGGAAGCGGGCCTCGCCCTCGTAGGTGTAGGTGGGCTGGGTCTGCGTGGTGGGCGCGCACGCCGCGAGCAGCGTCAGGACAGGGAGGAGCGTCAGAGCCTTCATTCGCGGTACAGGGTACGGTCCAGCGCGCGGGCCAGTCCCAGCAGGCGGTCGTCCTGTCCATGAGGGGCGATCAGCTGCGAGCCCACGAACGCGGTGAGGGTCGGCAGGGCCACCACGGGCGCGCCCAGCAGGCTGAACGGCGCGGTGAGGCGCAGCACCGCGCGGCGCAGCGGGGTGGGGCCGTCCGGCAGGAGCACCTCGTCCTGGCCCTGCGCGGGGGGCGGGGTGGGCACCGCCGGGGCGAGGATGAGGTCGAAGCGGGTCAGCAGGTCGTCCAGCTGCGTGCGGTACGCGGCGCGGCGGTCGTGGGCGGCCTGCACCTCTGCGGTGGTCAGGGCCGCGCCCTGCCGCAGGGACGCCAGCGTGAACGGCAGGAAGCCCGGGTCGTCGTGGCGCAGCGCATCGCGGTGAACGTGCGCCGCCTCGCTCAGCACGATCGGGGAGTACGCGTCCAGCACCTCGGGGAAGTCCACGGGCTGCACGGTCGCGCCCTCGCAGGTCAGGGTGTCGGCCACGTCCAGCAGCGCGGCGCGGACGTCCGCCGTGACCCAGCCCTCCGGCAGCCACAGGCCCACCCGCAGCCCACCCAGGGCCACCTCCGGCACCGCCTGCCCGGTCAGGGCCTCGTGGACGCGCGTGACGGTCACCACGTCCCGCGCGAGCGGCCCCGCGTGATCACACGTCACGGACAGCGGCAGCACGCCGCCCGTCGGCCACGCCGGGTGCCCCTTCGTGGGTTTGAAGCCCACCACGCCGCACCACGCGGCGGGCACGCGGATGCTGCCGCCCGTGTCCGTCCCCAGCGCGAAGTCCACCTGCTCCAGCGCCACGCTGACCGCCGCGCCGCTGCTGCTCCCGCCCGGCACCCGCCCCGGCAGCGTGGGGTGCTCCGTTCCGCCGAAGCCGTTGACGCCCGTGATGCCCAGCGCGATCTCGTGCAGGTGCGTCTTCCCGACCGCCGACGCGCCCAGCGCCAGCAGCCGCGTCACCAGCGGGCTCACGCCGGGGTCCGGCACCGGCGCGCGGGTACTCGCCCGCAGCGGCCACCCCGCCACGCCGAACAGGTCCTTCACGCTGAATGTCAGACCGCCCAGCGGTCCATCCGGCGCGCCGGGCAGGGGAGAGGCCGGTCGGAACGCCCAGGCGCGCTGCGGGTCCGGAAGGGCAGAGGTGGCGTCGGTCACGCCCGCAGCGTAGCGCGGAGATGAGGGGCCCTGAGCCGTGAGTGCTGAGCGGCGAGGAGGCACGCGCCCGCTGCGCTCGGAACCCGGAGTCCAGAGCTCATACAGGATTCAAGTGATTCCACATCATTCGGAGTCGCCCGGTGCCCCCCTCACCCTTCCGTCGCTTCGCTCCTCCCTCCCTCTCCCACAAGGGGAGAGGGGACAACGGAACGCGATCATGGTGCAAGCAAGTCAAATTAATCCCGTATCAGGGGCCCTTCCACTCAGAACGGGATGATCGGGTCCTGCTTCCACTGCCCCTGCGACAGCGTGAACGGCCCGAACTGCTGCAGGCCCAGCGGGCCGAAATCGGCGGTGAAGCCGCCGTCCACGCGGTACGTGACCAGCTGCCCGCGCGCGACCTTCAGGAACGACGCGGCGGTGTTCAGCGTGACGGGCACGCTGACCTGCGCGAGCTGCTCGGCGCTGCCGCGTGCGGGCAGGGCGACGTTCGGGAAGGTCACGTCCCCGACGTTCGCCCCGTCGATGATCAGGGACCCTGCCAGATTCGCGACGCGCAGCGGCAGCGGGTTGGGGTTCGTGACGCGCAGGTTCAGGGTCAGGTTCGCGACGGGCGCCCGCCCGAAGCCCCCCGGCAGGGTCAGGCTGGTCAGGCGCACGCCCTGCACCTCCACCTGCGGGACCAGTGCGATCTGTTGCAGGGGCGCGCAGGCCCCCAGGAGCAGGGCGGGCAGGACGGCCGTCAGGGCAGGGAGGGGTCGCATGTGGCGCAGCGTACCGCGCGCGCCTCACGCGAAACTGACCGGTGAAGGCGCGCGGCGCGGGGCGGGGCGTCTGCTACGCTGCCCAGTATGCCGCTCCGAGTTCCCCCGCGCGTCCACCTGCGCGTCCCACTGTGCGCCGCCCTGCTGGGTGGCCTGCTGCTCGCTGCCGCTCCCGCGCACGCCGCCAGCGTGAACTTCGGCGTGGCGTACACGGCCCCCACCGGACCCTGGACGTACCCGCTGTGGGGGCAGGTCGGCGTGGATGACCTGAGCGTGTCGGGCGGCACCCTGAGCGCCGCGGTGTCCTCCCGCGCCCTGAGCGTCGGGTACCGCCGCGGGCTGAGCCTGCCGCCCCTGGCGACCGTGTCGGCCCGCACGGACCTGACCGTCACGCTGAACCGTGAGTACCGCCTGAGCAGCCGCGCGAGTGGCAGCGCCGGACCGGTCGCGGTCAGTGGCGGGGGGGCGGTGTTCACGCTGCCCGCGACGGGCAGTGACCCGCTCGCCGCGTACGCCGAGGCGCCCACCGACCTGCGAGTGCGCGGCTGGAACGCGGACCTGGCGGTCCGGTACCGCGTGAACCGGGATCTCGTGGCGGTGCTGGGCGGCGAGTTCGGCCCGCAGGTGCACGGGACGCTGGGCGTGGAGGGCCGCCGCGCCCTGACGCGCGTGGTGCCGCCCGACCCAGCGGACGTGCCGGAGGACGCCGGGGACGGCAGTGACCCCGCCCCCATGCCCGACCCGGAGACCGAGGTGACCGGCACCGTCACGTGGCGCGCGGGCGTGCGCGGCGGCCCGGACCTGCTGGCCGTCACGGGCGGCGTGGGGTACGCGACCCCGGCGGGCGTGACGTTGAACCTCGACGCGCTGGCGGGCGTGAGCGGCTGGCGCAGTCGCCCCAGCACCCTGGCCGCGCAGACCACCTGGGGTGTGGGCGGCAGTGTCGCCGCGCCGGACCTGCTCGGCGAGGGCAGCCTGCTGCGCGCCTACGCCACGTACGAACCCTGGCGGGTGGCCGCGTCGCCCCTGCGGGCGGGCGTGAACGCCAGCGTGCCTGCCGGGAGCGGCCGCGTGACCGTGGACGTGGCGGGCGGCCGGGGTGGGGACGGCGCGCTGGGCTTCGGCGTGAAGGTGGGGTACAGCTTCGACCTCGGCCGCCCCTGACGGCGGGATTCAGGTCGGGCGGGAGGTGGGGCCGGTGCGGTTCAGGGTTCCCCCGCATCACCCCGCGCCGTGCCGACCGGATTGTGATGATAAATCCCGTCCTGGCGCGAGGTTAAACCTTCCGTCAGGCGCCCGCTTCCCTTCTCATGAGGGCGCGCGGGATACTGCCACGCATGAGCAAACGCCTGACCCTGACCCTCCTCGCGGGCCTCCTGAGCGTCGCGGGCGCGCAGTCCGCGCAGGACATCGTGAACAAGGTGGACGCCGCGCAGAAGGCCGCCAAGGACGTCTCCTTCCGCCTCAGCGGCAACGCCAGCTTCGACAGCGCCGCGCAGAAGATCGACCTGACCGTCAAGGCCATCCCCGCGCAGAGCCTCGCCCGGGTGCAGTTCATGGCGCCCGACGCGCTGGCCGACAACGTGATCGTCGCCGACAAGACCGAGATCCGCCAGTACATGTACCTCACCAACCAGATCACCGTGACCAGCGCGCAGAAAGCCGCCGATCAGGCCGGACTGGGCCTGGACTTCACGCAGCTGACGAACACCGCCAGCATGCTCGCCCGCTACAACGTCAAGCTGCTCGGTACGACCGGCACAGCCGGGAAGCGCGTGTACCAGCTGGAAGCCACGCCAAAGACCGGCGGCAGCGACAGCAGCCGCGTGTGGATTACCGAGGCCGGCTGGCGCCCCACCCGCATCCAGCTGCTCAGCGGCGGCAAGACCATCGCGGACCTGACCGTCAGCAGCTACAAGGTGAACAGCGGCGTCACCGCGACCGCCATCCGGCAGCTGCCCAAGGACGCGCAGATCATCCGCCAGTAATACGAACTCCGTTTGTTTCGCTGACAATCCGGAACTTCACCGGATTGCCAGCTCCACGTCCGGAACCCGCTTTGCTCCTTCTCGCATCCGCTCGGGTTGAAAGATTTTGCAAACCTTTCAACCGGAGTCCGTATAACCCGCCCATCCTCATGCCCAGTGCCGCCCGGTGTCACCGCCGGGCGGCCCCCGTCTGTCGTGGCACGGGCCCCGTCAGTCGAAGTCCGGGGCCTCGTCCGTGAACTGCCCGTCGAGGAGGTGCAGCGTGCGGTCCGCGTAGCGGGTCAGGCGGTCGTCGTGTGTGACGAGCAGCACGCCCGCCCCCTCCTCCCGCGCGAGGCTCACGAGCAGCTGCGCGACCGCCTGCGCGTTCGCGCGGTCCAGACTGCCGGTCGGTTCGTCGGCCAGCACCGCCGCCGGGCGCGCCGCCAGCGCCCGCGCCACCGCCACCCGCTGCCGCTCCCCGCCGCTGAGCACGCCCGGGTACGCGTCCTCGCGGCCCGACAGACCCACCCGCGCCAGCAATTCCCGCGCCCGCACCCCGTCGCCCCGCCCGGACAGCCGCGTGGGAATCAGGACGTTGTCCAGCACCGTCAGGTCCTCCAGCAGGTAGTGATGCTGGAACACCAGCCCCAGCTGCGCGGCGCGGCGCTGCGCGCGCGGCTGCGTGCCCAGCGAATCCACCCGCTCGCCCGCCCAGTGCACCTCGCCCGCCTGCGGGGTGTCCAGGCCGCCCAGCAGGTGCAGCAGCGTACTCTTGCCGCTGCCCGACGGTCCCGTCACGGCCACCACCTCGCCCGGCCGCACCGCGACGCTCACGCCGCGCAGCACGGTCTGCGCGCCGAACGCCTGCGCCAGCGCGCGGCCCTCCAGGGCCGGGGGGACGGTGGGGACAGGGGCGGGCGAGCGGGTCACGCGGGGCATCCTACAGCGGAACGCCCGACCCGGCGCGCTGGGCCGCCGCGCCGTGGACGTGAGACCGGCGGGCGGGCGGTGCTCCCGGCGCGGTGACTGTTCACGTGTGCCAAGTCAGGCTAGGATGGGCAGGTCATGGCCCGGCAGGACGATCTCAAGCGCTCACCACTCTTTCAGAACGTGCCCCAGGAGGCGCTGCTGGAAGCGTCCCAGGTGACCACCGAACGTCACTTCCGCGCCGGTCAGGTCATCCTCGAACAGGACGCCGAGGGCGAGGCGCTGCACCTGATCACCCGCGGCGTCGTCCGCGTGTCCCGCGTCAGCCTGGGCAGCCGCGAACGCGTCATGGGCGACGTGTACGCCCCGGCCGTCGTCGGCGAGACCGCCGTGCTCGGCGGCGGGGAACGCAGCGCCACCGTCCGCGCCCTGAGCGACGTCACCACGCTGATGCTGTACCGCACCCACTTCCAGCAGATCCTGCGCCGCTACCCCGACGTGCTGTGGAACCTCAGCGCCATGCTCGTGCAGCGCGTCACGTTCCTGAACGACGAACTGATCGCCTTCGGCCTGAACACCGAAGCCGCCCTGAGTCACGTGTTCACGAACCTCTACCAGCAGCGCGTCCGCGCCGGCGTGTCCAACCCCGAGCTGCTTCCCCTGAGCACCCAGGACATCATGGCCCGCATCTCGTCCAGCCGCGAGACCGTCTCGCGCGTCATGCGCCGCCTCCAGCAGGCCGGACTGGTCAAGAGCAACGGCCAGCAGGTCATCCTGCTGGACGTCGACGGACTGCTGGGCATCACCCTGGAAGAAGCCGAACAGGCCGAGTAGACCCCCGCACGTCCGGACGCCCCGGCAGGCGACACGTTGCGTCCATGCGACGCCTCGGTGACGTGATGGTCCTGGACTTGAGCGCTGCGCTGATGGTGGGCCCTGCCCTGACCCGCCCGGCCCCGGAGCACCGGGTCGCGGGGCGTGCGGGGCGCTAGCCTGCGGGTCATGCGTGCGCCTGCCATCCTGACCGTTACCCTCGCCGTTCTCGCCGTGCTGGGGGGGGTGGTGTGGTGGCAGTCCGGCGCACGCTGGCGCGGGGAGCTGTACTGCTTCGCGGATCCGGCGCGGGTGTGGGGGGTCGCGGAGCGCCCGGCGGACCTGACCCCGTCGTGCCCGTCCTCGCAGGGCGTGCGGCGCGAGGTCCGCAGCGGTCAGACGCGCGTGGAGCAGTTCACGCTGGCCCGCTGGGACCCGGCGCTGGTGCGTGACCTGCTGACGGCGCGCGGGTACGCGGTCGCGCACGCCCTGCCGGACGACGGTATTCAGGTCGAGGCGGTCCTGACGCGCGCGGGCGAGACGGTGCTGTTCACGGCCGCGCATCAGGGGGCGGGGACGTTCGTGACGCTCAGTTCGCCCGGTGAACGCTGACAGCGGTGCTCGGAGGCGAGGCGCCGTCAGCACCAGCGGCTGGCCGTGAAGTCCCGGGAACGTGCCGCTGGCCAGTGGGTGGACCTGGACACTGTCATGCGCGGGGCCGCGCTGGGTGGCTTGGTGACAGGGGGGTAAAGCAGGGGGTAAAGCAGCGCCCCCGCCCTGGTGGGGGCGGGGGTCCGATGAAAGCGCTGCGGCGACGGTCAGTTCAGGACGCGGCGGGCGCCGTCGTAGCGGTTGGCCCAGTAGGGGTTGCCGAACAGGGGTTCGATCATGGTGCGGCCGTGGTAGCTGTTGGCGTTGGCCATCATGCCGTCGCCGAGGTACACGCCGACGTGGCTGGCGGTGCGGCCCATGGTGTTGAAGAACACGAGGTCCCCGGCGCGCAGGTCGCGGCGGCTGACGGCGCTGCCGACCCGCCACTGCTGCGCGGCGGTGCGGGGCAGGTTGATGCCCAGCTGGCGGAAGACGCTCATGGTGTAGCTGCTGCAGTCCAGGGCGCCGCCGCCGGTCGCGCCGAGCACGTAGCGGGCGCCGAGGTAGCGGGTGGCGGCGGCGCGGATGCTGACGCCCTGGGGGGCCTGGGTGGGCGCGGCGGCCTGGGGGCGCGCGGCGGGTGCGGGGGTGCCGCCCAGGTTGAGGGTCTGCCCGACCTGGATGGTGGTGCTGGGCAGTTTGTTCAGTTTCATCAGGGTGGGGGCGTCCACGCCGGCCTTCTTGGCGATGGAGTACAGGGAGTCGCCGGGTTTGACGGTGTAGGAGGCGGCGGTGGCGGTTCCGCACAGGGCCAGGAGGGTCAGGAGGGTGCGCGTGGCTTTCATCGGTAGGGCAAGTTTAACCTACCTTTATTTATTCGTCCTTAATTCATCTGCTTTCCGGCACTCCGTATGCGCCTATACGGTCTCTATACGCCCCGCACGCTGATTTATGAGTCAGGAATACGCCTCTCTTGTCATGATTCTCAGAATTCAGCTCACGGCACTGGATGCAGGGAAAGTGCCCTGCTGCACGCCTCACGCGGCATTTGCCGAAAATCCCGCAACCTCATCGTTCTCACGTCCGCGCCCGGCGGGCCGCTCCGCCTCCACCGAAGGGATGACGACCACCCTGCCCCACACACGTCACTGACGGTGCGGACGATACACATCATGCACATGACTATACGCGCAGGCCGCGCCGCCTCATGAGCCTTGCCGCACGGAGCTGCAGCCGCCTGCCTATACTCGGCACAGCACCCCGCACCTCGCCCGACCGGTGGCGATCGGGGTACCCTGGAGGACGGCATGAAGGAAATCCTCTCGACCGAGCAGATCCAGACCGGACTCAAGCACTACCGCCGCATCGCCCGGCAGGACATGCTGCGATCAGGCGAAACACCGCACCCCGACGCGTTCCTGAAACACGCCGAGAGCCGCCGCGAGGTCTACACCCGCCTCGGCGCGTTCGCCGACGACCACGGCCCCGACGAGGTCATCACCCACGCGCTGGACCTGTACCGCACCCTGCCCTTCGTGACCGGCACGCCCGAACACGAACACCCCGACATCAAGGGGCAGGAAAACGCGCTGGAGAACTTCTTCCTGCTCGTCGGCCTGGACCCCAAGACCCGCCGCGAGGCCCGCAGCAAACGCCCCCGACTGAGCTGAAGATCCCGTAACACCACGCCGCCCCCTGCCCCGCAGGCGGGCGGCGAACCACTGGCAGCCGCTACACTTCCAGCCATGTCGAACCCCGAATTCGTCGGACTCGTGAACTCCCTGCAGGCGACTGCCGAGGCCGCCCTGGGCGACCTGAACGCCGCCACCGCCAGCGCCGCCCGCGACGGCCTACTGGAAGAACGCCGCGCCCGCCAGACCGCCGAGCGCAGCCTGAAACTCCTGACCATGCTCGCCGAGAAGACCCGCGGCAACCTGGACTTCACCGAGGCGGACCTGCTGACCGACGCGATCGCCAGCGTCCGCGAACGCCTCGCCGCGCCCAGCCCCAGCGCCGACACCTCCGACACGACAGACGCGAACTGACGTGCGCGCCACCCTCCAGCGCGTCACCCGCGCCACCTGCACCGTTGACGGGGAACTGACCGGGCAGACCGGCCCCGGCCTGCTCGTCCTGCTGGGCGTCGCGCCCGGTGACACCGACGCCACCGCCCACGCCATGGCCGCCAAGATCGCCAAGCTGCGGATCTTCGGCGACGAGCAGGGCCGCATGAACCGCAGCGTGCAGGACATCGGCGGCGGCATTCTGAGCGTCAGCCAGTTCACGCTGTACGCCGACACGCGCGGCGGCAACCGCCCCAGCTTCACCGCCGCCGCCCCCCCCGACCACGCCCGCGCGCTGTACCACACCTTCAACGCCGCGCTGCGCGCCCTGGGCCTCCCGGTCGGCGAGGGCGTCTTCGGCGCGCACATGTTCCTCGACCTGACCAACGACGGCCCCGTCACCCTGACCCTCGACCTCGACTGACCGGGCACGAGGGCGCCGTCTCCGGATGTGGGTCCGGGGGCGGTTTCTCACGTCCTGCGCGTAGGGTGGGGCGCATGACGCGCCGAACGCTGGCCGCCCTCGTGCTCCTGACCGCGCTGCCTGCCCTGGCGGCCCCGTACGTGGTGCGGGCCGGGGACACGCTGTACTCGATCGCGCGGGCGAACGGGACGACCGTGGACGCCCTGCTGCGGCTGAACAAGCTGTCCGGCAGCGCGCTGGAGGTCGGGCAGACGTTGCAGCTGCCCGCCAGGGGCGAGACGCCGCCCACCCCGACCGAGAAGCCGGGTCTGCCCGCGCCGCTCCCGCCGGGGCAGCTGGCGCCCACGCCCGCCACGGCCCGCATCGCGGGTGTGAACATCACGGTGCCCACCAGCCTGCGCATGGGTGACGCGTTTCTGCTGGGCCTGAGTGGCGCGCGGGCCGCGCAGGCGACCGTGCGGTTCCCCAGCGAGGTCGGCGAGGACGTCCGGATGCCGAACGAGGTCCTGCGGCCCATCGGCGGCGCCGGGCAGTTCGTGGTGGTGGGCCGCGTGGTGTTGGGCAAGACCACCCCGGTCGTGTACGAGGTGAGTCTGGACGGGCAGCTGGTCCGGGGGCGGATTCCGGTGCTGGGCCTGGAGGACCCCATCCAGCACCTGAACCTTCCCCCCAGCGTGAGTAAGGTCCTGGTGGACCCGGCCCGCGCGGCGGAGGACGCGCTTGTGGAGAAGGCGTACGCGCGCCGCACCCCGCAGGTCTGGAGCAGACCCTTCGCGCCCGCGCTGAACGGAGTCGCGCCGACGAGTTCGTCGTTCGGGCAGCCGCGCACGTACGTGGCGGGCGGCCCGGTCGCGTATCACTTCGGCACCGACTACCCCGCGAAGGCCGGGACGCCCGTACTGGCCGTGAACGACGGGACGGTCGTGATCGCCGGGCGCTACCCGGTGCGCGGCGGACTGGTCGTCATCGACCACGGGGCGGGCGTGGTGAGCCTGTACTTCCACCAGAGCCGCGTGACCGCCAAAGTGGGCCAGCGGGTGAAGCGGGGCGACAAGGTCGGCGAGGTGGGCAGCACCGGCCTGAGCGCCGGGCCGCACCTGCACCTGGAGATCCGCGTGCGCGGCGAGGGCACCAACCCCGCCGGGTGGGTGGGCCGCCTGTGGCCCCGCTGAGGGGCGTATCCTCCGGGCGTGCCTGAACTGAACCGACTGCTGGTCGTGACGCCGCACCCGTCCGGCGCGCTGCCCGCCGAGGTGCTGAGCGACATGCTCGGCCCGGACCTCCTGAACGCAGAGGCGCGGGACGCCCTGCTGCGCCGTGTGTTCCTCGACGGCGACCCGTACACCGACCTGATCTTCCACCTGCCGGGCGCGCGCAGCGTGCAGGCCGCCTGGAGCCGCTTCGCGGTGGACCTGAACCGCGAGCGGGACGACCGGGACGAGAACGGCGTGATCAAGCGCGGCACCTTCGACCGTCAGCCTCTCTACCCGCCGGCCTTCACCATGAGCGAGGCGGCGCGCGAGACCCGGCTGCGCCGCTACTGGGACCCCTTCCACGCGCTGGTGGCCCTGGAGGCACAGGAGGCGGCGCTGCTCATCGTGGGGCACTGCATGGCCCCCAGCGGCCCGGCCCTCAGTCACGACACGGGCACTCCCCGGCCGGGTCTGTGCCTGATGACCGGCACGGACGATGCCCCCACCTTCCCGCGCGCGGCGTGGGAGACCCTGCGCGCCGCCTGCGCCGACGCCTTCGCGCCGGTACTGACGGGTACCCCCTACCCGGACGTGCAGGTGGGCGTGCCGTGGCAGACCGACACCATCAGCGCCGCGTACGCCGCGCCGGACCGCGCGGCCTTCGGCATCGAGGTGAACTCCGGACTGTACCTGAACGCCGACGGCACACCCCGCCACGACGTGATCCGCGCGCTGAACGAGGCCTTCGCCCGCTTCGCCCCGCAGGCCCTGGCCCTCGCCCGGGGCTGAGCCGACAGAAAAGGAGAAAGGAGGACGCGCCGCGGCCCCCTCCATTCAACAGTCAGGTTCAGTGGTCGCGGGTGGCGAGGGTCCGCATGGCGCCGATCAGCTCATGCGCCGCCTGCGGGTTCGCGGCGCCCGCCAGGGCCCCCTCCAGCGCGGCGAGGCCAGTGACGGCCTCCCGGTCGGCGTAGGCCTGCGCGTGGGCGACGCTGCCGCTCTCCAGCAGCCAGCGGTGGATGTCCGCGATCACGCCCGCGTCCTTGTCGGGGCGGGCGCGGTGCATCTGCGCCAGGAAGGCGCCGCGCTGATCGGCGGGGGCGTGCGCCAGCCAGTGCAGGACGATCATGGTGCGTTTGCCTTCCAGCAGGTCGCCGCCGATCTCCTTGCCGTACTTGGCGGGGTCGCCGTTCAGGTTCAGGACGTCGTCGCGGATCTGGAAGGCCGCGCCCAGCGCCAGCCCGGCGGGCAGGAAGTCCGGGTGCGGCGTGGCCCCGGCGGCCAGCGCGCCCAGTTGCAGCGGCACGACCACCGTGTAGTACGCGGTCTTCAGGCGCACCATGTCCAGGTAGTCGGCCTCGGTCAGGGTCCACTCGCGGGCCTCCACCCAGCCCAGGTCGAGGTGCTGGCCCTCGGCGGTGCGGTGGATCATGTCCAGGAACGCCTCCATCGCGCCGGGCACGCCCGCGCGGTGCACGGCCGCCCACATGTAGGCGTGCAGGCCGTCCCCGGCGTTGATCGCCAGGGGCACGCCGTGCAGGCGGTGCAGGGCCGGGCGGCCGCGGCGTTCCTCGCTGTCGTCCTCGATGTCGTCGTGGATCAGCACCCAGTTCTGGAAGAGTTCCAGCGCCGCGGCGAGCCACAGCGCACCCTCCCACGCCGGGGTTCCGGGCTGCGCGCCGTGCGCGCGGGCGCTGGCGAGCAGCAGGTCGCTGCGGATGCCCTTGCCGCCGCGCCCGGGGTAGTCGCGCAGCATCGCGTGGTACGCGGCGAGTTCGGGCCGCCCGGCGTGGGCCGGGTCGGGCAGCAGGGACAGCACGCGGGACAGCAGTTCGGCACGCATCGCCGCGCAGCATAGAGCAGCCGCCCGCACGCCGCAGCCGAAGGGCACATGAAGGCACACTGGGTCCTCCCGGACAGTTTTCCTCGGCGGGGCCCGGGAGGATGGAGGTATGACGCCCTCCCGCTCCAAGCTCCGCGCGACCTCCCGCCCCGGCCGGGTGCGGCGCGCCGTGACCCTCGGCCTGCTGCTCGGCGGCCTGACCCTGGGGGCCGTCGCCGCCGCGCAGGCCGCGCAGACCCAGGCGGCCCCGGCCCAGACTGCCGCCACCCCCGCCGCGACCGCCTCAGCCGCGACCACCACCCTGCGGCCCGCCCTGAGTGGCGAGCGCCGGTTCCTGACCCTGCCGGGCTTCGGGCGGGTCGCGTACTACGCCGACCCGCGCGGCGAGGGCCGCCCCCTGATCCTGACCGTCAGCGTGAACGCCGCCGCCAGCGCCTACGAGATGAAGCCGCTGTGGGACGCCTTCGCCGGGAAGCGCCCGGTGTACGTGCTGGAATGGCCGGGCTTCGGCAGCAGCGACCGCCCGGACGTGAAGTACACGCCCGCCCTCATGACGGGCGCCCTGACCGCCCTGGTCGCCGAGGTGGGCCGCGACGTGGACGTCGTCGCCCTGAGCCTGGGCAGCGAGTTCGCCGCGCGCGCCGCCCTGCAGGAGCCCCGCATCCGCACGCTGGCCCTGATCAGCCCCAGCGGCCTGGGCCAGCCGCGCGGCGGCACCCAGCGCGCTGCGGACGAGGACGGCGGGCAGACCCTCTACAACCGCCTGAACGCCGTCAGCACCCCGCTGTACGCGCTGCTGCGCACCCGCATCAGCATCGAGTACTTCCTGAGCCGCTCCTTCCGCGGCCCGGTCGACCAGGGTCTCGTGAACTACTCGCTGGACACCACCCGGCAGCCCGGCGCGAAGTACGCCCCGGTGTACTTCATCAGCGGGCAGCTGTTCACCGCCGACGCGTACGGCGACCTCTACAGCCGCCTGCAGGTGCCCACGCTGGTGCTGTACGACCAGGACGCCTTCGTGTCCTTCGACCGCCTGCCGCAGTTCACGGCGCAGCCCGGCGTGCGCGCCGTGCGCATCGGGGGCACCGACGGCCTGCCGCACTTCGAGAAGACCAGCGAGGTGGTCGAGGCCCTCGGGGCGTTCTGGGCCGCCCCCTGACCCGCTGCCCGCCTGACCCTGCGCCCCCGCCCCGGGTCCACTGCCCCTGACGGGGGCCACCACATGTGACCCGCCAGCAGCCCCCGCGCGCCGTATCGTGTCGTGAGAGATCATGACCGACGCGCCCGCCCCACCCCCCCTCACTCTGGCCCAGGCCTGGGAGGAGCGCGACACGGACCCCGCCCGCGCCCGCCAGAGCGCCCGCGCGCACCTGAACACCCCCGCCCACGCGCAGGCCAGCGTCCTGCTCGGCTACCTCGACTGGCGCGCCGGGCAGCTCCCGCAGGCCACCGAGGACATCAGCGCCGCGATCGGCACCCTGCGCCTCGGGGAACCCAGCGTGTGGCTCGGGCGGGGCCTGAACATCCTCGCGGCCCTCCAGAGCACCGTGAACCGCGCCGACCGCGCCGTCGAACTGTACGAGGAACAGGTCTCCCTGGCCCGGCACATCAACGACGCGGAACTCACCGCGACCGCCCTGCACGACCTCGCCGTCGAACTGCGCCGCAGCGACCCGCAGCGCGCCCGCGCGCACATCACCGAGGCGCTCGGCACCTTCCGGGGGCTGAACTACACCTTCGGCGTCGCCATCGCCCACGCCAACCTCGCCGAATTCGACCTGGACGAGGGCGACCTGCCCAGCGCCTACCGGCACGTGCAGCAGGCGCTGGGTTACCCGCACCTCGACCAGCACCCCCACCTGGAAGCGAGCCTGCTCACCACCCTACTGCTCGTGCACCCCCCCGGCACCAGCGACGCCGAACGCCGCCGCGCCCAGCGGCGCCTGCGGCAACTGCACGACGACAGCCGCAACCCGGAACTGCGCGCCACCGTCGCCCTGGCCCTCGCCGCGCACACCGACAACCAGACCGCCAGCACCCTCCTCTCGGACGCGCTGCGCGACCTGACCCCCCTGGGCGACCACGTCCTGCTGCCCGACCTGCACGAGCAGCTCAGCGGCCTGCGCGACCAGCTCGGCGACCCCGCCGCCGCCCTGCACCACCTGCGCGAGACCCTCGCCTACACCCGCCGCACCCACGCCGCCGAACGCCGCCAGAACTTCCAGACCTTCGAGATCCTCGCCCGCATCCAGTCCCTGCAGGACCAGGCGCGAGAGGAACGCCAGCGCAACACCGAACTCCAGGCGCACCTGCAGGAACTGCGCGCCCTGAACGCCCGCATCCGCGAACTGGGCCGCACCGACCACCTGACCCGCCTCGCCAACCGCGAGCACCTCTTCACCGAAGGCCAGCACCTCGCGCAGACCGCCACCGACCACACCCCGCTGAGCGCCGCGCTGATCGACATCGACCACTTCAAGGTCGTGAACGACACCTGGGGCCACCAGACCGGCGACCTCGTGCTGCAACGCGTGGCCCGCATGATCCTCGACGTGGCCCGCCCCGGCGACATCGCCGCCCGCTACGGCGGCGAGGAATTCGTGCTGCTGCGCCCGGCGCCCGCCGGGGACCTCAGCGCCAGCTGCCACGACCTCCAGCAGCTCATCCGGCTCCACCCCTGGAGCAGCGTCGCGCCCGGCATGCACGTCACCCTGAGCATCGGCGTGGCCCAGACGACCACCCCGGACTTCGACCGGCTGCTCGGCGACGCCGACCGCCGCCTGTACCGCGTGAAACGCGACGGCCGCAACAGCATCCTCGACCACGACTGACCGGGGCGAACAGCGGCACCCCGGGGTGAAGCGCCCGCCCCGGGGCTCCACCTCCGACCGTGCCCTTCCCAGGTGTTACCGGACGGGAGAGGGGGCGCGTCATACGGGATTCAAGTGATTCCACATCATTCGGAGTCGCCCGGTGGCCCCCTCACCCTTCCGTCGCTTCGCTCCTCCCTCCCTCTCCCACCAGGGGAGAGGGGACAATGGAACGCGATCACGGTGCAAGCAAGTCAATTTAATCCCGTATCATTCGATCAGCACGGCGCGGACATCACCGACGTTGTGCCCGGTCGGTCCGGTCCGCAGCAGGTCCCCCAGCGCCTCGAAGAAGGGGTGCGCGTCGTGACGGCGCAGGGACTCGCGCGGGTCCAGACCCAGTGCGCGGGCGCGGTCCAGGCTGTCCGGGTGCAGGATCGCGCCCGCCGCGTCACTGCTGCCGTCCACGCCGTCACTCCCCGCAGACAGGACGTGCACGCCGCGCAGCCCCGCCGGGGTGCCGCCCAGCTCGGTCAGGAGGGCCAGTGCGAACTCCAGGTTCCGCCCACCCCGCCCGGCGTCCGGGCCGAGCGTGACGGTCGCCTCGCCGCCCGACAGGAGGGCCACCGGGCGCGGGGCGGGCGTGCCGTGCTCCTGCACGCTGCGGATCACGGACGCGTGGAACGCCGCCAGCGCCCGGGCCTCGCCAGTGAAGGTGTCCCCCAGGATCAACGTGGGCACCCCCTGGGCCGTCAGCGCCTCCCGCGCGGCCTCAAGCAGATGACGGTTCCCACCGATCACCGTCGCCTCCGAGTCGGGCAGGGCCACCGGCGTGTCCGGCGCGCCGCTGAGGAAGAACGCGCGGGCCTCCGGCGCGGCCAGCCCGTAGCGGTCCAGCACGGCCAGCGCGTCTGCGAACGTGGTCGGGTCCGGCACGGTCGGCCCGCTGGCGATCATGTCCAGCGGATCCCCCACCACGTCCGACAGGACCAGCGTCCGCACCCGCGCGCGGGTCGCCAGGGCCAGCCCCCCGCCCTTCACGGCCGACAGGTGCTTGCGGACCGTGTTGATCTGCGTGATGTCCGCCCCGCAGCGCAGCAACTCGCCGGTCAGCGCCTGCTTCTGCGCCAGGGTCACGCCGCGCGGCGCGCACAGCAGCGCACTCCCACCCCCGGACAGCAGCACCAGCGCCCGCTGCCCGGCCCGCAGCGACCCCAGCCGCTCCAGCGCCGCGCGGCCCGCCCGGACACTGCCCCCGTCCGGCACCGGGTGGCCTGCCTCGATGACCTCCACCCACGGCCACACCTCACCCAGTGGAGCACTGCCGTGCGGCGTGACCACCAGCGTCGGCACGCCCGCGTGGGCATCCAGCGCCGCGCGGGCCATCGGCACGCTGGCCTTCCCGACCGCCAGGATGAACTCCGGGCGCGGCCCGCCCAGATGCGGCGCCAGCAGCCGGGCAGGGGAGACCGCGTCCAGTGCGCTCAGGAACGCGCGGCGCAGCACCTCGGCAGGCTCGTCGGCGGGGCGGGGGACCATCAGGCGGACCGGGTCAGGCGGGCCGCCGCTGCATCAATGCCGTGCGTTTGCACCTCGCGACGACCTCGCCCCTCTGGTTCAGCGCGCGGTGCTCCACGATCACGATCCCCGCGTCCGGGCGGCTGCGGCTCTCGCGGACCTCCAGCACCTCCGACTCCGCGCGGATGGTATCGCCGTGGAACACCGGTTTCGGGAACACCACGTCCGTCAATCCCAGGTTCGCGACCAGCGTACCCAGCGTCAGCTCGTGCACGCTCAGGCCCACCAGCAGACTCAGGGTCAGCAGGCTGTTCACCAGCGGCCGCCCGAACTCGGACGCGGCCGCGTACTCGTGATCCAGATGCAGCGGCTGCGGATTCATCGTCATCGTCGTGAAGAACACGTTGTCCGCCTCGGTCACCGTGCGCGTCACGCGGTGCCGGATCACGGTGCCGGGCGTCAGTTCCTCCAGGTAACGCCCCTGCGGGCGGTTCAGATCCTCATTCATGGGTGCCTCCGGGTTGTGGGCTGTGGGAAGTGGGTTGTAGGAAGGGAAGGTCATGGTGGTCCCACGACCCACACCCCACGACCTACATCCCCTCCTGCGCCAGGATGGCGCGTGCGGCGGCCAGCATGGGTTCGTCCACCATCTGGCCCTCGAAGCTGAACGCGCCGTGGCCCTGCGTGGCGGCGTCGTGCGCGGCGGCGAGCAGGGCGCGGGCGCGCTCCGTCTCGGCGGGGGTCGCGCCGAACAGCTCGTGCGTCAGTTCGACCTGCGCGGGGTGGATGCACAGCTTCCCGGCGTAGCCCAGCGCGCGTCCCAGTCCGGCGTCCTCGCGGAAGCGGTCCGGGTGGTTCAGGGCGGTCACGACGATGTCCAGCGCGGGCACGCCGGTCAGGCGCGCGGCCAGCGCCACCTGCGAGCGGGCGTACAGGACCTCCAGCCCGCCGGGCGTGCGCCGCCCACCCAGGTCCGTGGTGTAGTCCTCCGCGCCGAAGTACGCCCACTGCACGGCGGGTTCACGCAGGATCTCGTGCGCGTGCCACACCCCGGCGCCCGTCTCCAGGCCCGCCAGGATCGGCAGGGTCAGGCCGAAGGTCGCCAGGGCGTTCACGACCTGCCGCACGTCGTCCGCACGCTCCAGTTTCGGCACGACCACCCCCGCCAGTTCGGGCGTCAGGACGTGCAGGTCATCCGCGAAGTACGGCGAGTGGACGGCGTTCACGCGCAGGAACACCGGCAGGTGCGGCGCGGCGGCGATCAGGTCCCGCGCGGCGTCCCGCGCGACCGGGCGGGCGGCGGCCTTCGCCTCGGGCGTACCGGGGATGGCGTCCTCCAGGTCGATCACCACCGCGTCGGGGGCGCTGCGGGGCAGTTTGGCGATCAGGTCGGCGCGGTTCCCCGGCGCGAACAGCAGGCTGCGGGGCCGCGCCAGCCCAGCGGGACGCCCGGCCGAACGAACGTTCGTTGACATGCCCAGCAGGATAGCGACTCCGACCCGCCCCGCGCGCCTGCCTAGCCGCCCGCGTTGACCGCCCCCGCCGGGCGCGCGTACACTGCCCCGCATGATCGCGGCGAACAACAACGTGAATGATGATCCCTGCTAGGGGACGTCACGCCGCATACCGCGCCCCCGACACCCTCACCGGAGTCGGGGGCTTTTCAGTGAACAGTGAACAAGGAGCCCGCATGACCACCCCAGCAACCCAACCGGCCCAGCAACGCCTGCCCCGCACCCTCACCCGCGACCTCAGCCACCACGACGGTCAGACCGTGCGCCTCCAGGGCTTCGTGCACGCCCGGCGCGACCTGGGCGGCGTGCAGTTCCTGGTGCTGCGCGACGTGAGCGGCGTCACCCAGTGCGTCGGCAGCGGCCTGACCCTGCCCCTGGCCGAGAGCAGCGTGGAGGTCACCGGGAAGGTCAAGGCCCACCCCAAGGCCCCCGGCGGCTTCGAGGTGCAGGTCGAGGACTTCCGCGTCATCTCGGCGGCCGTGGAGCCCGCCCCGGTCGAGATTCCCAAGATGGAATGGAACGTCAACCCGGAAACCATGCTCGACTACCGCGTCGTCACCGTCCGCGGCCTGAAGGAACGCGCCGCGCTGAAGGTCCAGGCGGAACTCGTCGCCGCGTTCCGCGACCACCTCATGACCGAGGGCTTCACCGAGATCAGCACCCCCAAGATCGTCTCCGCGGGCGCCGAGGGCGGCGCGAACCTGTTCCCCATCGACTACTTCGGGCACCCCGCGTACCTCGCGCAGAGCCCGCAGCTGTACAAGCAGATCATGGTCGGCGTCTTCGAGCGCGTGTTCGAGGTCGCGCCCGTCTACCGCGCCGAGGAACACGCCACCAGCCGCCACCTCAACGAGTACCTGAGCCTGGACGTCGAGATGGGCTTCATCGAGGACGAGGAAGACGTCATGAGCCTCGAAAACCGCCTCCTGGCCGCCATCATGACCCGCCTGAAGACCACCGCGCAGGCCGAGTTCGACCTGCTCGGCGCCCACATCCCCGACGTGCCCGCCCACATCCCCCGCATCACCCTGCTCGACGCCCGCGCGCTCGTGCAGGAGAAGTACGGACACGTGGTCGGCGGCAAGGACCTCGACCCGGAAGCCGAGCGGCTGCTGTGCCAGCACTACGCGGAAACCGCGGGCAGCGACTTCGTGTTCGTCACCAAGTACCCCCGCGCCGCCCGCCCCTTCTACGCCCACCCGGACAGCAACGCCGACGGCACCCCCAGCAGCGAGATCACGCGCGGCTTCGACCTCCTGTTCCGCGGCATTGAGATCACGAGCGGCGGCCAGCGCATCCACGACCACGCCATGCTCATGGAGTCCATCGCCACGTACAAACTCAAACCCGAGACGCTGGAAGGCTACACCGAGGTCTTCAAGTACGGCATGCCCCCCCACGGCGGCTTCGCCATCGGCGCCGAACGCCTCACCGCCAAACTGCTCGGCATCAGCAACGTCCGCTACGCCCGCGCCTTCCCCCGCGACCGCCACCGCCTCACGCCCTGAGGGGCGAGGTCGATGGCTGATGGTCGATAGCTGATGGCCGATGGACAGGCTCGCCCCGGACGGGTGGGCCTGTTCTGCGCTGCGGGGCGGGTGTACGCTGCGGGGGAACCCGTCCAGCCCCCCCGGCCCCGGAGGACCCCCCATGCGCGCACCCGCCACCCGGCCCGCCCTGACCCTCGCCCTGGCCCTGCTCGCCAGCCCCGCCGCGCACGCCGCGTGCAAGCTCGCCGACATCGTCCCGGGCGGCACGTACACCTACCGCATGACCGGCCCCGGCAGCGGCACCTTCACCACCACCAACGCCGTCAAGGGAAGCAGCGTCCGGGCGACCACCACCATCGATGGCCGCACCAGCACCATGACCTGGACCTGCACCTCCAGGGGCCTCAGCGGAACCCTCACCGGAGCGCAGGGCGGCGGCATGACCATGAACAACAGCGCCTTCCTGCCGCCCCTGAACGTCTGGCGGCCCGGGTACAGCTGGACGTCCACCCAGGACATGAGCATGAGCGGCGGCATGACCAGCCGGGGCAGCAGCGTCACCCGCATCGTGAAACGCGAGACCGTCAAGGTGCCCGCCGGAACGTTCAACGCGTGGCGACTCGACACGACCACCACCGTGAAGATCACCCTCCCCGGCGGCCGCACCCCACCCGCCGGCAGTCCGCTCGCGGGCGGCACCACCGTCCAGAGCAGCGTCTGGTACGCGCCCGGCACCGGCATGATTCGCAGCGTGAACAGCGGCATGACCACCGAACTCGTGAAGTTCAAACGCTGAGCGGGGACGGTAGCATCGGCGTATGACCGACCGCGCCCGAGGCAGCAACGAACAGGCCCTGAACGAGGAATTCGCGCAGTTCAGCGTCGGCGGGCAGCGCGTGTACGGCATGCTGCACCGCCCAACCGGGGAGGCGCCCGCGCACGGCTGGCCCAGCGTGATCCTCCTGCACGGCTTCACCGGCAGCCGCACCAGCGACCACCGCCTCTTCCCCCTCCTGTCCCGCTACCTCGCCGCGCGGGGCGTCGCCAGCCTCCGCTTCGACTTCCGCGGCAGCGGCGAGAGCCACGGGGACTTCAGCGAGATGACCGTCACCCGCGAGGTCGAGGACACCCTCGCCGCCTTCGACTACGTGCGCCGCCAGCCGGGCCTCGACCCGCAGCGCGTCATGCTCCTCGGCTTCAGCATGGGCGGCCTCGTCGCCGCCCAGAGCGCCACGCAGGCCCGCCCCCACCGCCTCGCCCTGTGGGCCCCCGCCCTCCCGGAGCTGTGGCTGCCGTTCCTGCGCGGCGGCTTCCTCCCCGCCACCATCACGGATTACAACGGCTGGCCGCTGGGCCGCGACTTCCTCCAGGAAGTCACCCGCCTGCGCCCCCTCGACGCCGCCGCCACCTGGGGCGGCGAGGCCCGCGTCTTCCACGGCGACCAGGACAGAACCTGCCCCCCCGAATACGGCGTCCGCTACGCCCAGGCCCTGCACTGCGACGCCATCGCCATCCCCGGCGCCGGGCACACCTTCGACAACCTGGAGCAGGTGGCCCTGCTCTTCCGCGAGACGACGCGGTTCCTCACCGGGGGGTGAACAGGGGAGTGGGCAGTAGGCAGTGGGGAGTGGGTCGGGCGGAGATGGGCGGGAACGCTGCCGATCGGCCTTCAAGCGACCCGGACGGGATCACCCACGATCCACTTCCCACTCACCACTGACCACTGCCCCGCGAACCGTTACCCGCCCTTCCGCCCCGTCCAGACGGTGTGTTTGCCACCTTTGCCGTGGCGGGCGCGGGGGTGGTGAACCTGGGTGGTGAATCCGGCGCGGGTCAGGGCGTCGGTGAAGCGGGGGACGTGTTCGACGCTCCACACGGCGAGCACCCCGCCGGGGCGCAGGGCGGCGCGGGCGGTGGTGAGGCCGCGCGGGCCGTACAGGGCGTCGTTCGCGGCGCGGGTCATGCCCTCGGGGCCGTTGTCCACGTCCAGCAGGATCGCGTCGAATCCGGCGGGGTGGGCGCGCGTGACCTCGCCCACGTCGGCGACGGTGACGGTCACGCGCGGGTCGCGCAGAGGGTGCCCGGCGACCGCGCCGAGCGGACCGTGATTCCAGGTGACGACCTCCGGCACGAGTTCCGCCACGGTCACCTGCGCCGCGGCGGGCAGGGTGCGCAGCGCGGCGGCGAGGGTGAAGCCCATGCCCAGCCCGCCGATCAGCACGCGCGGCGCGGCGGCCCCCAGGCCGGTCAGGGCGAGCTCGGCCAGGGCTTCCTCGCTGCCGTGCTGGCGGGAGTTCATGAGGTCGTACGGCGCGGCGCGCACGCGGATGCTGAACTCGGTGTCCCGTTGCCACAGCTGCAGTTCGTCGGGGCTACCGGGTACAGGCGCGGAGCCGAGGTGCACCCAGGGTTTCAAGAGAGGCTCCGGTGGGCGTGGGGGAGGCGCGGCATCCGGCCAGTCTACCCGAGCGGTTACAGGCCGAGGACGGCGCCCAGCACGGCGGCCCCGACGACGATCAGCGCGGCGTTGACGCGTGTGCGCCACAGCAGTGCGAACGAGGCGGTGGCGATCAGCGCCCCGGTCCAGCTGTGGATGCTGCCGCGTGCGAGCACCAGCACGCCTGCCAGCAGCACGCCCGCGCCGAAGGGCAGCAGCGCGCTCCGCAGGGAGGGCAGCCAGCGCCAGCGGCTGAGGCGTTGCCACGCGGTCATCGCGGCGGCACTCAGCAGCGCGGTGGGGCCGTAGAAGCCCAGCGTGGCGGCGAACGCGCCCAGCCAGCCGCCCGCCGCGAAGCCGTAGTGAGTCATGGCGAGCATGTTCGGTCCGGGCATGACCTGCCCCAGCGCGAAGCCGTTCGCGAGGAGCTGCGGCGTGATCCAGCCCTTCTGGTCGACCAGTACGCGCTCGATCTCGGGGAGGTTCGCGCCGCCGAAACTCACGAGGCCCAGCCGCGCGAACGTGAGCAGGATGTCCAGCGGTTCGGCGGTCACTCGCCGCTCCTGGGGCGGTGGAGGATCAGGCCGACGATCACGGTGCCTGCCAGCACGAGCAGCAGGTCGGCGCGCAGCACGGCGAGCAGCAGGAAGGTGATCACGGCCAGGGTGGGGCCGAAGCGGATGCCCGCCGTGACCTTCAGGACCGGCAGCGCGGCGGTCAGCATGACGCCCAGCGCCGCGCACGCCGCGCCACGCAGGGCACTCTGCACCGTGGGGGGCAGGCCGCCAGGGAGGCCGAGGGTAATCGCGGTGACGGTCAGCATGGCGATCAGTCCGGGCGTGAGGATGCCCACGACCGAGAGCGCCGCGCCGGGGCCGCCCAGCAGGCGCGCGCCGATCATCGCGGCGAGGTTCACGGCGTTCGGGCCGGGCGTCAGCTGCGCGAGGGTGTAGGCCTCAGCGAATTCGGCGTCGGTCATCCAGCCGCGGGTGGTCAGGGCGCGGCGGGTGTGGGCGGGGAGGCCGCCGCCGATGCCGACCAGCGCGACGCCCACGAACAGCCGCAGCAGCCCGGCGGGCGTGGGGGGCAGGGTGGGGGTGGCGGGCGCGGCGCTGGCGGCCGGGGTGGTGGGCGCGCTCATGCCCCGAGCGTAGCGCCCACACACTCGGAACGCCGAAACTACCCTGGGGACAACACTGAACAGAATGCACGGAACGGGGGTGCGGTGGGGCTACGCTGGGCTGGTGAACCGGGTCAGCCGTCCTGTTGCTGCTCGCCCTGACAGCCTGCAGCCCAGTCGAGAGCAGCAGCAAACGCCGGGACGCCCTGCCAGGACGCCGCGTCGCTGAATCTGGGGCGGTCCGTACAGGTGGAATACGACACGGAACGCTTCGAAGCCCTGACCGGTGGGGGAGAGTCCGAGCGGTTCCGCGTCACGCTGCGGTCTCGGGGGAAGATCGTGGAACAGTACGCGTTCACCTGCCGGGAGTCGGCAAATGGCTCAGTGGAGCTGACCTGAACGCGGCTGCCCTGAGCCTACCGGCCCCCACCGGCCACCCGGTCCAGCTGCGCGCGGAACACCCTGGGTTCGGTGGTGGGCAGGTCGCAGGTGTGGTGCAGGCACACGTACCCGCGCCCGTCACCGGGGCGGTCCTGAAGGACGGGCAGGTCACCACCCGCCTCCGTGAAGGCCAGCGCGGCGAAGGGGAGGAACACGCCCGCCGCGACCTCCTCCAGCGGAGCGCGTTCGTCGGGCGTCCCGATGATGGCGACCTCGGTGTGGGGGGCGTGGAGGAACGCGGCGGCCTGCCACAGCCCACCGAAGCCGCCCGCGGCGGCCAGCATGTCGCTCCGGAAGGCGTTCACGGTGCGGCGCGCCATGCCCTCCGCTTCGTCGTCCGCGAAGTGGCTGTGCATCCACAGGGCCAGCAGCGCGCCCGCCGCGTTCTCGGACAGGACGGCGCTGTCGAAACCCGGAGCCTGCCGCGCCAGGAGGGTCTCGGCGCGGCCTCCGGACGCCATGAACACGCCCGCGTCCTCGTTCCAGAAGTCGCGGCGCACGACTTCCCACAGCGCCCGCGCGCGGTGCAGGTGCGTCAGGTCGCCGCCCGCCTGGAACAGCGCCACGAGGCCCAGGGCGTACAGCGCGTGGTCCTCCATCAGGCCCTCCACGCGCGCCTGCCCGCCGCCCCAGGTGTGCCGCAGCGTGCCGTCCGGCAGGGCGAGGCGATTCTCGATGAACGCCGCGTTCCGGCGCGCGACCTCCAGATACTCGGGCTCGCGGAGGATGCGGGCGGCGTCCGCGAACGCCGCGAGGGCCAGCCCGTTCCACGACGTGAGGACCTTGTCGTCCGTGCCCGGCTGCGGCCTCTGCGCGCGGGCCGCGAGGAGGCGGGCCTTCAGGGCGTCCAGATGCGCCGCGACCTCGCTTTCGGTCTGCCGGAGGTCCAGCGCCAGATCCGGGACGGGCAGCGCCACGAACGGCACGCTGCGGCGCCCCACCTCGGGCCGGTGCGGGTCGAGGAAGTTGCCGGGGTCCGCGATGCCCAGGTGACGGCACAGCAGCTCGCCGTCCGCGTCGCCCAGCACGTCCCGGACCTCGGCGGGCGTCCAGGTGAACGTCAGGCCCTCCACGCCCCCCGTGTCCGCGTCCTGCGCGGAGGAAAACCCGCCGTCCGGGGAGAGCATCTCGCGCCGCAGGTACTCCAGCGTCCCGCGCGCCGCCCCCGCGAACGCCGGATCCCCGCTGAGCTGGTAGGCGCGCAGCAGCGTGCGGGTCAGCTGCGCATTGTCGTACAGCATCTTCTCGAAGTGCGGCACCCGCCACGCCTCGTCCACGCTGTAGCGGTGAAAGCCGCCGCCCAGCTGGTCGTGAAGGCCGCCCGCCAGCATCCGCCGCAGCGTGTGCAGCGCCATCAGCCGGCCCGTGGGCTGCGTCAGCAGGAAATCCAGCGTCGTCGGGGCGGGGAACTTCGGCGCGCCGCCGAAGCCGCCCAGCGCCTCGTCGAACACCCGCCGCAGGTTCCCCACTGCGCGCTCCAGCAGCCCGGCGTCCACCTCACCCTCCGCCACGCGCGGACGGCTGGCCTCGCGGACATGCTCGGTCAGCGCCTCGGCGTTCCCCAGCAGCTTCGGGCGCTCCTCACGCCACGCCCGCTCCACGCTGGCCATCACCCGCGTGAAACTCGGCAGGCCGTGCCCGTCGCGCGGGGGGAAGTACGTCCCGGCGTAGAACGGCGCGCCGCCGGGCGTCAGGAACACCGTCATCGGCCAGCCGCCCTGCCCGGTCAGGGCCTGCGTGGCCGCCATGTACACCGCGTCCACGTCCGGCCGTTCCTCGCGGTCCACCTTCACGTTCACGAAGTGCGCGTTCATGTATTCCGCCGTCGCCGCGTCCTCGAAACTCTCGTGCGCCATCACATGACACCAGTGGCACGTCGAGTACCCCACCGACAGCAGCACCGGCACGTCCCGCTCGCGCGCCTCACGGAACGCGTCCTCGCCCCACGGCCACCACGCCACCGGGTTGTCCGCATGCTGACGAAGGTACGGGCTGCTCTCCTGACCCAGACGATTGATGCCCAGACGGTTCATGGGGCGCAGCGTACCGCCCGCCTGCACGCCCCGGGCGGAACATGAACGCGCCGGGGGTCTGCCCTCACACCCACGCCGCCCCCACCGCGCCTCACACTGAGGGATATGGCTCAGCCCGACGCTGCCCCCGACCCCACCCACCCCACCCCCGGCTTCGAGCGACCGGTCTTCATCCGCGCGGGCTTCCAGCTGACCTTCGACGTGCCCTACCCCACCCCCATGCTGTTCGTCGTGCAGCCCCGCGACCGGCTGGAACCCACCGGCACCCGCCAGCGTCTCCTCGCCCAGCGGCCCCTGGGCGCCGCGCAGGGCATCCACACGTACACCGACACGCACGGCAACACCGTCTGGCGCACCGTCGCGCAGCCCGGCACGTTCACCATCGGGCACGACCTGATCGCCGAGACCACCCGCAACCCCGACCCCGCCCACCCCGACCTGCCCAAGACACCCGTCGAGGGCCTGCCCGACGAGACCATCACGTACCTGCTCCCCAGCCGCTACGTGGACAGCGACCTCGTGAGCGCCGACGCCTGGGAACGCTTCGGGCACATCCAGGGCGGCTGGGCGCAGGTGCAGGCCATCAGCGACTACCTGAACGACACCTGCACGTACGGCTACGGCTCCACCAGCGCCACCACCGCCTTCCAGGCGCTCGGCAGCGGCCGCGCCGTGTGCCGCGACTTCGCGCACATGGGCGTCGCGTTCTGCCGCGCTCTGAACATCCCCGCCCGGTACGTGTGCGGGTACCTGCCCGACATCGACATCACGCCCGACCCGGTCCCCATGGACTTCCACGCGTGGTTCGAGGCGTTCATCGACGGGCAGTGGCGCACCTTCGACGCCCGCCACAACCGCCCCCGCGCGGGCCGCATCCTGATCGCGCAGGGCCGCGACGCCTCAGACGTGGCCTTCACGACCTCGTTCGGCAGCGCCCGCCTGACCCACATGAAAGTCTGGGCCGACGAAACAACCCCCGACATGACCCTGGACACGCCCCCCAACCCCCGTATCTTCTGAACCGGTGACCGCCCCGGGCGGGGTCGTCCGCCCAGGCGCTTTCCCGTACACTTGGCAGTTATGGACCTGAAGGCTCGACTCAAGACCGCCGTGGAGGCCGCCGCCGCACAGATGGGCGCCCCGCTGGACGCCGCCATCCAGGAGACGCCCGCGAACAAACCCGGCGATTACGGCACGCCCGCCGCGTTCCAGATCGCCAAGGCACTGGGACAGAACCCCGCGCAGGTCGCGCAGACGCTCGCGCAGACCGTGCAGCTGCCCGACGGCATCGAGCGCGTGGAGGCCGCCGGGCCGTTCCTGAACTTCTTCGTGGACGTCGGCGGCTTCGTGCGCGGCGTCGTGCAGACGCCCCTGAACCTCCCCGCGCAGGAGGGCAAGGTCGTCATCGAGCACACCAGCGTGAACCCCAACAAGGAACTCCACGTGGGGCACCTGCGCAACGTCGTCCTCGGGGACAGCATGGCGCGCATCTTCCGCGCCGCCGGGTACGAGGTCGAGGTGCAGAACTATATCGACGACACCGGCCGTCAGGCCGCCGAGAGCCTGTTCGCCATGGACCACTACGGCCGCGAGTGGAACGGCGAGCAGAAGTACGACCACTGGCTGGGCGAGGGCTACGTGCAGCTGAACGCCGACCCCGCCAAGGCCGACATGGAAACCGGCATCCGCGAGGTCATGCACAAACTCGAAGAAGGCCTGCTGCGTCCCCTGGTCGAGCAGACCGTGAAGGCCCAGCTGGAAACCTGCTTCCGCATCGGCGCCACGTACGACCTGCTCGTGTGGGAGTCCGACGTGGTCGGCAGCGGCTTCCTGAACCGCGCCATGGACATCCTCGAAGGCAGCCGGTACACCTCGCACCCCACGGAAGGGAAGTTCGCGGGCGCGTTCATCATGGACGTCAGCGAGTTCATGCCCGGCCTGGAGGAATCCAACGTCGTGCTGCGCCGCAGCGACGGCACCGCCATGTACGTCGCGAAGGACATCGGCTTCCAGTTCTGGAAGTTCGGGCTGTTCGAGGGCATGACCTTCAAACCCTTCATGACCGACCCCGCCGGGAACACCATCTGGACCAGCGACCCGACCGGCGACAGCGCCCAGGCGGCCCGCTTCGGGCACGCGCACGAGGTCATCAACGTCATCGACTCCCGCCAGAAGCACCCCCAGATGCTCGTGCGCAGCAGCCTGGGCGTCGCCGGGGAAACCGAGAAGGAAGCGCGCAGCATCCACCTCAGCTACGAGTTCGTGAACCTGAACGGGCAGACCATCAGCGGCCGCAAGGGCATCACCCTGGCCGTGGACAGCGCGCTGGAACAGGCCGCCGCGCGCGGTTTTGCGGAACTCAGCGCGAAGAACCCCGACCTCGCCACGCGGGACGACGCGCAGGAAATCGCCCGCCGCATCGGCGTGGGCGCGCTGCGCTTCGCCATGCTCCGCAACGAACCCAGCCGCGCCTTCGACTTCGACCTCGAAAAAGCCAGCAGCCTCCAGGGCGACACCGCGCCTTACATCCAGTACGCCGCCGTGCGCGCCGCGAACATCCTCCGCAAGGCCCAGGACGCCGGGCACCCCGTGGACGGCACCGGCGCCGCCTGGGACGCCCTGCCCGACGTGGACCTGATCCTCGCCAAGCAGGTCGCCAAACTCCCCGAAGTCGTCGAACAGGCCGTCCGCGCGCACTCCCCGCACGGCGTCGCCCAGTACGCGCTGGACCTCGCCACGTCCTTCAACGCCTGGTACAACGCCAAGGACAAGCAGGGCAAACCCGCCACGAACGTCCTCGCCAGCCCCGAAGGCCTGCGCGAAGCCCGCCTGGCCCTGGTCGCCCGCGTCCGCACCGCGTTCGAGGACACCCTCGGCCTGATCGGCATCGAGATTCCCCCCGCGATGTGAACCACCAGGCGGCCGTCCGCGCTGTCTGACCGCGCGCCTGACGGCCCCCCGGCAAATCCGCTACACTTCCCCCATGATCCGCTCTGCGCTTACCACCCGGGGACGCCTCGACTGACTCAGGTCCGTTCGAGCGTCCCCGGCTGGCTGCCGGGGCGTTTTTTTGTTGATAGTCGATGGTTGATGGACCAGCCTCAGCACCCGCCAGAGCAGCCGCTTCCATCACCTGTCAACGTTCACCCATCACCCTTCCTAAGGAGTCCAGATGAACAACGAGCACCCCATCAACATTCCCGAGCCGCGCATGGAGCGGTACAACCCGCACGCCATCGAGAAGAAATGGCAGTCCGCCTGGGAGAGAAGCGGCCTGTACAAGTTCGACGAGGACGCGCCGGGCGAGAAGTTCTACGCGCTGACGATGTTCCCGTACCCCAGCGGAAATCTGCACATCGGGCACTGGTACGCGAACGTCGCGCCCGACGCGCGTGCGCGCTGGCTGCGGATGCGCGGGTACAACGTGCTGTTCCCGATGGGCTTCGACGCGTTCGGCCTGCCCGCCGAGAACGCCGCCATCAAGAACAGGACCAATCCGGCGACGTGGACGTACGCGAACATCGAGCGGATGACCGGGCAGTTCCAGGCGATGGGCACCATGATCGACTGGAGCCGCCAGTTCGCCACGTGCGACCCGGAGTACTACCGCTGGAACCAGTGGTTCTTCATCGAGTTCTACAAGCGCGGCCTGGCGTACAAGAAGGGCGGGCTGGTGAACTGGTGCCCGAAGGACCAGACGGTGCTGGCGAACGAGCAGGTCGTGAACGGCCACTGCGAGCGCTGCGGCACGGCCGTGGAGAAACGCAACCTGAGCCAGTGGTACATGAAGATCACGGACTACGCCGACGAGCTGCTGGACTTCAGTGACACGGACATGCCCGAGAAGGTCCGTCTGATGCAGACGAACTGGATCGGCAAGTCGGTGGGGGCCGAGGTGACCTTCGACACGCCGGCCGGGCCGGAGACGGTGTTCACGACCCGTCCGGACACGCTGATGGGCGCGACGTTCATGGTGCTGGCCCCCGAGCACGCCAAGGTGGCCCAGCTGACCACCGACGATCAGCGCGCGGAGGTCGAGGCGTACGTGGCGGCAGCGGGCCGCAAGACGGACGTGGAACGCCAGCAGGAAGGGGAGAAGACCGGCGTGTTCACCGGCAGCTACGCCACGCACCCCATCACCGGTCATCAGCTGCCCATCTGGGTGGCGGACTACGTGCTGGTCACGTACGGCACCGGGTCGATCATGGCCGTGCCCGCGCACGACGAGCGGGACTTCACGTTCGCGCGCAAGTTCGGTCTGGACGTCGTGGAGGTCATCCGCGCCGAGGGCGCCGAGCCGATGCCTGCTGACGCGGCGGAACCCTACACCGGTGAGGGCGTCATCGTGAACAGCGGCGAGTTCGACGGCCTGCCCGGCGGGAAGGCCAGCATCGCCGGGATTGTCGAGCAGCTGGAGGCGCGTGGCATCGCGAAGGCGAAGACCACGTACCGCCTGCGCGACTGGCTGTTCGCCCGCCAGCGCTACTGGGGCACCCCGATCCCGTTCGTGCACTGCCCCGAGCACGGCGCGCAGCCCGTCCCCGAGGACCAGCTGCCGGTGCGCCTGCCGGAGAACGTGGAGTTCACCCCGACCGGCCAGAGCCCCCTGAAACTGGACACCGAGTGGCTGAAGACCACCTGTCCCGTCTGCGGCGGCCCCGCCGAGCGTGACACGGACACCATGGACACCTTCGTGGACAGCAGCTGGTACATGTACCGCTACCTGAGCCCCGACTACCACGAGGGCCCCTTCGATCCCGCCAAGGACCCCATGATGCCCGTGGACCTGTACACGGGCGGGATCGAGCACGCGATCCTGCACCTGCTGTACTCGCGCTTCTGGATCAAGGTCATGCGCGACATGGGCCTGACCAAGCACAGCGAACCCTTCGCGCACCTGCGCAACCAAGGCATGATCCTGGGCGAGGACGGCGAGAAGATGAGCAAGTCGCGTGGGAACGTCGTCGATCCGGACGATCTGGTGCGCGAGTACGGCGCGGACACGGTGCGCACGTACCTGATGTTCATCGCGCCGTGGGAACTGGGCGGCCCGTGGGACCCGCAGGGCATCAACGGCCCGGCCAAGTGGCTGAGCCGCGTGTGGACCCTGTTCACCGACGACAAGGTCACCGGCCCCGCCGAGACCGTCAGTGAAGCGGACCTGCGCTTCGCGGTGCACAGCACCCTGAAGAAGGTCACCGGGGACTTCGAGCGCCTGAGCTTCAACACGATCATCGCGTCGCTGATGGAACTGACGAACACCCTGGTCAAGGCCAAGCGCGCCCCGGTGTTCGGCACGTCCGCCTGGGACGAGGCGCTGGACATCTTCAATCGCCTGCTGGCCCCCGTCGTGCCGCACATCGCCGAGGAGATCTGGGCGGCGCGCGGCCAGGAGGGCAGCGTGCACACCGCCGCGTGGCCCGCCGTGGACGAGCAGGCCGCCACCCGCGACACCGTCACCATGGGCGTGCAGGTCAGCGGCAAGGTGCGCGGGCAGGTCACGATCAGCAAGGGGGCCACGCAGGACGAGGCGATGGCCGCCGCCAAAGAGAACGCCGACGTGGCCCGCTTCATCGAGGGCAAGCAGATCGTCAAGGAGATCTACGTGCCCGGCCGCATCATCAACATCGTCGTGAAGTGAACCCCAGCCGACTGAAATAGTGCCGGACACGCGCGGCCCCTGCGAGAACGTGGGGGCCGCGTTTCCCGGTCACCGGACGGACCGCGGGCGCCGGGTCGTGGTGGGCCGTTCGGGGGACGCGTCGCCTGAATGGCGTCCCGGTGTGCGAGTCTGTGGGGGTGACGCGCAGGCCCAAGCAGAAGATCCGATTCAAGAACGACCGACCCCCCGAGCGATCCGCCTCCGATCGCCCGGCGGCCATGACCGGGAGCCGTGCGGAGGCGCGGCCCGCCGTGAACTACTTCGAGGTGCGCCCCGCGAACCTCCCGCCCAGACTGGATTCCCTGAAGGCCCTCACCAAGAGTGGCGTGCGCGGGTACCCGGACGTGGACGCCGCGCAGGCGCTGCTGGCGGGCGTGATGCGCAAGGACCGCGTGCGCGGCGACGTACTGGACCTGAGCGCCATGGGTGGCCTGCTGGGCAGCCTGCCGGGCGTGACGCTGCGCGCCGTGGAGGGCAGCGCCGCCGCGCTGAGCGCCCTGGCGGCGGGTGGCCTGGACGCGCACGCGGCGGTGCCCGGCGAGTCCCTGCTGGAGCGCTGGCCGGACCGCGCCCGGACCGTGGCGCTGGTGCTGGCCGGGGACCGCGGGAACGCGTACGCCGCCGCGCAGGTCGCCTGGGCGCACGCCTGCACGCCGCCCGGCGGGACGCTGTACATCGCCGGGGACCGTGACAAGGGCTTCGACCGCTACGTCCGGCTGGCCGGGAATGCCTTCGGTGCGGGGGAGGTCGTGGCGCGTGACGGTGGGATGCGCGTGGCGAAACTCATCCGCCGCCCCGGCCCCACCCCGGCCCTCCCGGACCCCGAGGGCTTCGAGGCCTTCGGCGTGACGGTCGTGGGCCTGCCCGGCGTGTTCAGCGCCGCGAAACCCGACAAGGCCACCGCGCTGATGCTGGGCGCGCTGGAACGCCTCGACCCGGACGGCAGCGCGCTGAACGGGAAGGACGTGCTGGACCTGGGCTGCGGCACCGGCCTGATCGGTGCGTGGGCCGCGCGGCGCGGCGCGACCGTGACCCTGGTGGACGGCGACCTGCCCAGCGTCCGCAGCGCCCAGGCGACCCTGGCCGCCAGCGGCCTGACCGGCGCGGCCGTCCACTCGGACGTGGACGCCGCGCTGGACCCGGCGGCGACTTTCGACGTGATTCTCACGAACCCGCCCTTCCACGTGGGACGCGGCGTGGTGCTGGACGTCGCGCGGGAATTCATCGCCGCCGCCACGCGCCGCCTGCGGCCCGGCGGGACGCTGCACCTCGTCGCGAACGACTTCCTGCCCTACGAGGCCGACCTGCGCGCCCTGGGCGAGGTCCGCGAGACCCTGCGCGAGGCGGGCTTCAAGGTCCTGACCGTCACCCGCGCCTGACCCCACCCCGCGCCTGCCCCCCCGTCCGGGGGGTGGGAACCAGTGGGCGGCCAGCCTCGTATCTCACCTGTTGGCCCGGCGTTCCCCACCAGCCCCCCCCCTCCCACATCCTGATCCCGTCACGATGCGGTCCTGGGCGCGTTTGCTAGACTGACGCGTTCAGGTGCCCGGCGCCCGGCACACGGCCCGCCGCCCGGACACCCCCCAACCCACCAGCATTCGCCCCGACCCCACCCCAGGAGGCCGCATGGCAGATTCCACGACCGTCCGCACCCGCAAGAAGATCGACGCCGAGAGCGGCGAACCCAAGGCCGCCGCGCGCGCCCGCGCCCGCGTGGCCCCCGGCACGACGCCCAAACCTGTCACGACCGCCACCAGCCCCATGCCCGCCAAGCCCGCCGCGAAGAAGGCCGCGCCCAAGGCCGACGCGCCCGAACTGGCCCAGCCCGCCCCCGAAGCGGCCGCGCCTGTCGTGGCCGCCGAGACCGTCGAGGCGCCCAAGAAGGCCCCCGCGAAGAAGGCCGCCCCCAAGGCGGCCAAGGCCGACGCGCCCGAAAAGCCCGCGAAGAAGCCCGCCGCCAAGAAGGCGGACGCCGCGGCCGCGTCTGAGAAGCCCGCCAAGGCTGCCAAGCCCACCGCGCGCGCCGCGAAACCGGCCGCCAAACCCGCCGCCGCGCCCGTCAAGGGCGGCCAGCCCGAGAAGCCCTACTACTCGCACGCCAGCATTCAGGAACTCCTGAAGGCCGGACGCGCCGCCGGGGTGCTCTCCAGCGAGGACATCGCTACCGCGCTGGCCAGCGCGCTGGAAGCCAACGGCCTGGACCCCGAGAGCCCCGACGCCTTCGAGGACATGCAGCTGTACCTCGCCGGGCAGAACATCGAGGTGCAGGACCTCGACGAGGACGAGGACGACACCGAGGAAGAAGCTGCCGAGGACGGCCCGGCCGCCGCGCAGGACGACGACGAGGAGAAATACTTCGACGACATGCCCCGCGCCGTGTCCAACGACCCGGTCCGCCAGTACCTGCACGAGATCGGCCGCGTGCCCCTGCTGACCCTCGAAGAGGAGATCGCGCTGGCGCGCCGCATCGAGGAAGGCGAGGAAGCCCGCAAGGTGCTCGAGGAGGACCTCGAACTCGAGGACCGCGCCCGCCGCCGCCTGATGCGCCAGACCGAGGACGGCGCCGCCGCCCGCCAGGGCTTGATCGAGGCGAACCTCCGACTGGTCGTCAGCATCGCCAAGAAGTACACCGGGCGTGGCCTGGGCTTCCTGGACCTGATCCAGGAAGGCAACCAGGGTCTGATCCGCGCGGTCGAGAAGTTCGAGTACCGCCGCCGCTACAAATTCAGCACGTACGCCACGTGGTGGATCCGGCAGGCCATCAACCGCGCCATCGCCGACCAGGCCCGCACCATCCGCATCCCGGTGCACATGGTCGAGACGATCAACAAACTGACCCGCACCGCCCGCCAGCTGCAGCAGGAACTGTCCCGCGAGGCCACCTACGAGGAGATCGCCGAGGCCATGGGCCCGGGCTGGGACGCCGCGAAGGTGGAGGAAGTGCAGAAGGTCAGCCAGGAACCCGTCTCGCTCGAAACGCCCATCGGGGACGAGAAGGACTCATTCTACGGCGACTTCATTCCCGACGAGAACCTCGACAGCCCCGTCGAGAACGCCGCCAAGACCCTCCTGAGCGAGGAACTGGAAAAGGCCCTCTCGAAACTCACCGAGCGTGAAGCGATGGTCCTGAAGTTCCGCAAGGGCCTCGTGGACGGCCGCGAGCACACCCTGGAGGAGGTCGGGCAGCGCTTCAGCGTCACGCGCGAACGCATCCGCCAGATCGAGAACAAGGCGCTGCGCAAACTCAAGTACCACGAGAGCCGCACCCGCAAACTCCGCGACTTCCTCGACTGAAGTTCGTCCCCTGCGCCGCCCCGCATCCACACCGGATCGGGGCGGCGCCCCTGTCGCCAGCGGTGACGTGATACGGATTCCGTTTGTTTCGTTGACAACCCGGGACAGCACCGGGTTGCCAACTCCACGCCCGGAACCCGTTTCCCTCCTGCTCGCTCCGCTCGGGTTGAAAGATTTTGCAAACCTTTCAACCGGAGTCCGCATGAGGCAACTTCAGCGCCGCCGCGCGCGTATTCTCCGGCAACCATGACCGACCTGACCTCCCCGGTGCCGGACGACCTCGCCGCGCCCCGCACCGGCCCACCCCTGACCGCGTACGGCCTGGCGCTGCTGCCCCTGGGACTCGCGGGCCTGCTGCCGCTGTGGGGCGCGGCACTCCTGTGCGGCCTGTTCGCACTGGGCGTCCGCTTTCCCGTGTGGGCGCAGGCCCGCGTGCTCGGCACGCAGCTGATCGTCGGGCTGAGCGTGGCGGCGCAGGTGCCCGCCGCGCTCGCGCAGCCCCGGCAGCTGCTGGTCCTGGCCGGGACGTACCTGCTGCTCAGCCTGTCCGGGTTCGCCCTGGGTGCCGGGGCGCACGCCCTGGAGGACGGGCGGCGCCGGGGCCTGCTGGCGCTGCTGCCGGGCCTGCTCGCGCCGCAGCCGGGGCTGATCCTGGCGCTGGCCGGGGGCGCCCTGGCGCGGCCCGCGCGGGACGCCCGCCACGCAGCCCAGACCGCTCCCGGCTGGTGGACCTGGGTGGCGGGCGGCGCCGTGGTCGCCGCGCTGCTCGGCACCCTGCTGCCCATGCCCCACCCGGACATCGCTGGGGCGTTCACGCCGACTCCCACGCAGACGGCCCAGGTCACCCGTGAGTCCCAGGCGGCCCCGCCAGCGCCTGGGGACCCCTCGGCGTCCGTCAGTCCCAGCGCTGAGCGCAGCTGGCTCGGCGTGCAGCTCGATGTGGGCGTGCCGCTGCTCCCGCTGGAACTGGCGCTGCCTGTGGGCCTGCTGTGCCTGCTGGCGGCGGCAGGTGTGCCCCAGCTGCGCCGCCGCGCGGGCCGCCGTCCTCACCCGTCCGAGGTCCTCATGGTGGCCGGGCTGGTCCTGACGGGCCTGCTGTGGGTCGTGTCGGCCATCCTGCTGAACCTGGGTGGGCGCCCACCCGGTCCGGCTGATTCGGGTGCGGCGCCCCCCCCGGACGCGGCGGCCCGCATGGCCGAGGCCGCCACCGGAACGGCCGCGCAGGTCGTCAGCGTGACCTGGCTCGCTCCGCTGGCGCAGCTGCTGGCCCTGGCGGCCCTGCTGATCGTGGCCGCCGTGCTGCTCGTCAACCGCCGCCGCGCCGCTGCGACCGTGACAGGCACTCCGGCCCATGACGACCAACCCACCATATCTGCCCTGCCTGCCCCGCTGCACCGGGTGCGTGCCGCGTACCGGGAGGCGCTGGCGGCCCTGTCGGACGCCGGTCTGGGCCGCGCCGCGCACGAGACGCCGAGCGGGTACGCCGCGCGGCTGGGCGCTCACCACCCGACGCTGGCGGACCCGCTGGGGACCCTGACCGTCCTGTACGAACCCGTCCGCTACGGCGGGCAGCTGACCGACGAGCAGGCCGGACAGGCCGAGCAGGCCGCCCGCACCGTCCTCCAAGTCATCCCGACCCTCCCACCCGAAGATTCCGCCGATCACGAGGACCTGCCATGACCCACACTGCACCCACGCCCGCCTTCGCCCGCTCGATTCTCGACAACGTCGCCCAGGTCCTGGTCGGCAAGGAGGACGTCACACGCCTCGCGCTGGCGGGCATCCTGGCCGGGGGGCACGTCCTGCTGGAGGACGCCCCGGGCACCGGGAAGACCATGCTGGCGCGCGCGCTGGCCGTCAGCCTGGGCCTGGACTTCCGGCGCGTGCAGTTCACGCCGGACCTGCTGCCCGGCGACGTGACCGGCGTCAGCGTGTACCGCCCGGACACCCACGAGTTCCGCTTCGTGCCGGGCCCGATCTTCACCGGGGTGCTGCTCGCGGACGAGATCAACCGCGCCACACCCAAGACGCAGTCCGCGCTGCTGGAGGCCATGGCCGAGGGGCAGGTCACGGAGTCCGGCGTGACCCACCCGCTGCCCGCGCCGTTCGTGGTGATCGCCACGCAGAACCCCGTCGAGCACGAGGGCACCTACCGCCTGCCCGAGGCGCAGCTGGACCGCTTCCTGCTGAAACTCTCGGTGGGGTACCCCACGCCGGAAGAGGAGGTGCGGATGCTGGGCCGCCTGCAGGGCGAGCATCCCATCGGCGCGCTGCGGGCCGTGACGACCCCGGCGGCGCTGCTGGACGCGCAGGAGGCCGTGCGGCGCGTGTTCGTGTCCGAACCCGTGCGCGCGTACGTCGCGGGCCTGAGCGCCGCCACGCGGACGCACCCCCTGGTCACGCTGGGCGGCGGGCCGCGCGCCAGCCTGGGTCTGCAGGGCACGGCGCAGGCGCTCGCGTGGCTCGCGGGACGCTCGTTCGTCACGCCGGACGACGTGCAGCGCGCCGCGCCGGGCGTCCTGGCGCACCGCCTGAGCCTGCGCATCGAGGCGCGCCTCCAGGGTCAGAGTGCAGAAGGTATCGTGGGCGAGGTCCTGCGCGCCCAGCCGGTGCCGGTCGAGGACACCGCACACGCATGACGGCGGCGCTGCTGTGGCTGGCCCTGATCGCCGCGGTGACGGGCGGCCTGTGGGGCCTGTCGCGCCGCCCGCCGCACGTGACCGTCACGCGGGAGGTCCCGGGCAGCGGCTTCGAGGGCGGCGGGCTGCCCCTGACCGTCACCGTCACGGTCCGGTCACGCCGCCCCCTGCGCGTCACGCTCAGCGACCCCGCCCCGCGCGGCGTGGTGTCCGGCCATGAACTGACCGCCGCCGCGCTGCACCTCGGGCAGACCACCCGGACCTTCACGACCACCCTGCGCCTGAACCGCCGGGGCCACTTCGAGTGGCCCGGCCTGGACCTCGCGTGGGCCGATCCGCTGGGGCTGTTCTGGCAGCAGACCACCCTGCCCGCCACCACGGCCGTCACCGTGTACCCCGGCACGCACGGCCTGCTCCTGCCGGACCTGCTGCGCCCACTGCTCTCGGAGGGGACCCTGTCGCGCCAGCTGGGCCTGGACGACCCCCTCAGCCTGCGCAGCGCCCGCGAGTACGTCACCGGGGACGCGCCGGGCCGCATCCACTGGCGCCTCAGCGCCCGCCGGGGCGAACTGGTCGTGCGGGAACCCGAACGCACCGCCGCCAGCAGCCTCACGGTGTTCGTGGACGCCAGCGCCGGGGGGAGCACCTTCGTGGACAGCGCCGCCCGGCTGGCCGCCAGCCTCCTGCGCGAGGGGCAGACGCTGGGCCTCCCGGTCGCGGCCGCCGCCGCGGGGCAGGTCACGCCCGCCGGGCGCGGCGCGGACGCCCTGCATGCCGCGCTGCACCTGCTGGCCCGGCTGGAACCCGACCCGGCGCCGCCCGCGCTGCCGGTCACGCGCGCCGGGGGGAACCTGATCATCCTCACCGCGCGGCCCAGCGCCGACCTGACCACCCAGGCGCTGCGCGCCCGCGCCACCGCCAGCCGCGTCAGCATCGTCGCGCTCCCCGAGGGCTTCTACCTGGAGCCCGGCGAGCAGGCCCGGCGGCAGTGGGCGGGCCTGCCGGACGCCGTGCGGGACCTCGAACGCCGCGCCGCCGTGCTGGCCGAATCCGGCATTCTGATCTACGTCCTGCGCGGCAACCAGAGCGTCCTGACCCTGGCGGGCTGACGCTGCCAGCATGAAGCGGCGGGCAGCCCTTTCCAGATGGGGCCGCCCGCCGCTCGTCGTCACTGCCGTCAGCGGCGGGGCGTCACGTTCACGCTGGTGCTCAGGCTCAGTTTCCCGCCCGTGAGCTTCATGACGTACAGTTTCGCACTCTGACGGTCCCCGACCGCGTTGAATTTCACGCTGCCGGACAGCAGGTTCGGGTACGTCCCGGCCCGCACCGCCGACTCCACCTGCGTGCGGCTGGGCACCTTCCCACCGTTGCTCCTGGCGGCATTCAGGACGCCCTGAAGCGCCACGCGCGCCGCGTCGTACGCGAACGCCGCGAAGCCCTGCGGGTCACTCCCGAAGGCCTTGCGGTACGACCCGGCGAACGCCCTGGCGGCAGGCAGCGCACTCAGCGGCGCGGACACGGTCGTGTAGTACACGTTCGTGGCGCCCGCTCCAGCCACGCGGGCCAGTTCCGGGCTGTCCAGGCCGTCGCCGCCGACCACGGGAACCGTGACGCCCGCGCCGCGCAGCTGCGAGAGGAACACGCCCACCTGGTTGTACACCCCGCCGAAGTAGATCGCGTCCGGCCGCTGCAACCTGATCTTGGCGATCACGCCCGAGAAGTCGCTCTTCTCCTCGGTGCCCTCGTTCGCCAGGACCTTCACGCCGCGCGCCTTCAGGGTCTTCTCGACCTCACCGGCCAGGCCCTCGCCGTACGCGGTCTTGTCGTTCAGGACGTACACCCGCCTGGCCTTCAGGGTACCGGCCAGGAACGCCGCTCCGGCCGGGCCCTGCGCGTCGTCGCGCGGCACGATGCGGCTCACGTTCTTCAGGCCGCGGTCGGTGACCTGATTGGCGGTGCTGCCCGAGTTCACGACCGCCACATGACTGGTACTCAGCGCGGCGCTGGCGGGAATGGTCACGCCGCTGTTCAGTGCGCCCACCACGGCCAGCACCTGCCGGTCGGCGGCGATCTTGCGCGCCGCGGCCGTGCCGGTCGCCGGGTCGGCCTGGTCGTCGAACGCCACGAGGCTCAGGTCGAAGCCCAGTGTCCTGAACTGCGCCCGGTACTCGTTCACGGCGAGCTGCGCGCCGTTGCGCACCTGCGCGCCCAGGTTGCTGATCGACCCGGACAGCGGGCTGATCGTCGCGAGTTTCACCGGGGTCAGCTTCGCGGCGGTCTGGGCGTGGGCGCCGGTCCCCAGCGTCAGCAGGGACAGGGGGGCCAGCAGGGACAGGGTCAGGATGCGGTGTGCGGGAACTCGCTGCATGGAAGAACTCCTTGACGACACCCGCCGCGTGGGCAGGTTCGGGGGCGTGAGGACAGGAAACGCGGGACGCGCCGGTGCGCCGCCGGTACTGGCCGTTCAAGATAGGCGCCCCAGCGGCGCGGGCGGGCGGATGTCCGGACAAATGCCGGGGCGTGAAGGCCGGTGTGTCTACACAGCTTCACCGGCCCGCTTCGCCGCACAGACGGCCCACACAAGCAAAAACCCCCACCGCGCGGGTGGGGGAGAGTCAGGATGACGGTCAGTCGCGGTCCACGTTGCGCAGGAACGCCGGGATGTCGTAATCCTTCGGGTCGTAGCTGCTGCCGCCGCGCACGGGCTTGACGATCGTGTCGATCACGCTGGAGCGCAGGCCGCCCGCCACGGTCACCGGCATGTCGTTGAAGCCGGTGGCGATCACGGTGACGCGCACCTCGTCCCCGGCGTCCTCGTCGGGCGTGATGCCGAACAGGATGTCGGGTTCCTCGAAACCGGTCGCCTCGCGGATCTTCTCGACGATCTCGTTCGCGTCGGTCATGCTCAGGTCGTAGCTGCCGGTCACGTTCACCAGGATGCGCCGCGCGCCCTCGATGCCGCGTTCGAGCAGCGGGCTGTGGATGGCGCTCATCGCGGCCTCCTCGGCGACCTTCTCGCCGCGCCCCGCGCCGATGCCCATCAGGACCGTGCCGCTGTTCGCGAGCAGGTTACGCACGTCCGCGAAGTCCAGGTTGATCATGCCCTCGACGTTGATCACGTCGCTGATGCCCTTCACGCCGTAGTACAGCACGCGGTCGGCGATCAGGAACGCCTCGCGGAACGAGACCTTCTTGTCCACGGCGGTCAGCAGCTTCTCGTTGTTCACGACGATCATGCCGTCCACGCGGTCGGCGAGCTTGCTGATGCCTTCCTCGGCCACGCGCAGACGCTTGGGCCCCTCGAACTTGAAGGGCCGCGTCACGATGGCGACCGTCAGGATGCCCATCTCGCGGGCGATCTCCGCGACGACCGGCGCGCTGCCGGTGCCGGTCCCGCCGCCCATCCCGGCGGTGATGAACAGCATGTCGGTGCCCTCGAGGTACTCCTTGATGCGCTCGCGGTCCTCCAGGGCGGCCTTCTCGCCCACCTCGGGGTCCGCGCCGGCGCCCAGGCCGCGCGTCAGGCGGTCCCCGAGCTGAATGCGGATCTCCGCGTGACTCTTGGCGAGCACCTGCGCGTCCGTGTTCCCGGCGATGAACTCCACGCCCTCAAGTCCCGATTCAATCATGCGGTTGACGGCATTGTTGCCCGCCCCGCCCAAGCCGATCACGCGAATTCTGGCCGCTTGCATCATCTCTCCTTACCACGACCCGACCCGAACAGCGGGCCGATGTCGTTGACTGCTTGGCAGTTTAGCGCACGATATCAGGCGCGCACGCCCAGCATGTGACCCCACCGGAAACCGCGAGCGGACCCCGGCGTGCAGGGTCCGCTCCCGAGCCCGCCGCAGTGGGCGGGTTACATCCAGTCCTTGAACCAGTTGCGCATCCGCTCGGTCAGGCTGGGGCCCTGCTTGTCCTTCTCGCGGCTCTGTTCACGCGGGGCGGGGGCAGCCCGCACCTCGGGCACCTCGGGCGTGGTCGGCGCGGGCGCCGTCACCTGCGGCGCGGCCGGGGCCCCGGCCGGAGCCATGTCTCCGTACACGAGGTGCGGCAGGCGGCCGTCCTCGGCCATGCCGTACAGCACCAGCCCGACGCTCCCGGCGTGCCCGGGGCCGCTGACGATGTCGGTCAGGCCGCCGATGCCGCGCGGGCGGCCCACCCGCACCGGCAGGCGGAAGCGGTCGCGGGCGAGTTCCGGCGTGCCGCGCAGCAGCGCCGCGCCGCCCGTGAGGATCACGCCGTTCGCCACGAGCTCGACAGGCCCGAGGGTCTGGTCGATCTCGTCGCGGATCATGCCGAAGATCTCCGCGAGGCGCGGCTTGATGATCCGCGACAGCTCGAACGCCGTGATGGCGTGCGTGCTGCCCGACGACGTCGTGATCTCCAGCGTCAGGTCCTGATCGGCCAGTTCCGGCAGGGCCGCGCCGTAGCGCCGCTTGACGTTCTCGGCCTCCTCGGCCGGGATCTTCAGGATCTGCGAGAGGTCCGCCGTGACGTGATCCCCACCGATCGGAATGCACGCCGAGTGCGCGAGGTTCCCGCGTTTGAACACCGCCACGTCGGTCGTGCCGCCGCCCATGTCCACCACGATGACCGTCTGCGCCTGCTCGGCGGCCTCCAGGGTCGCCAGGCCGCTGGCCAGCGCGTGCAGCGCGAAGCCCTCGACGCGCAGCCCCGCCTCCTGCACGCAGCGGCGCAGGTTCAGCAGCGGTCCCGCCGTCCCGGCCACGATGTGCACGTCCACTTCCAGGCGCACGCCGTGCATGCCGACCGGGTTCTTGATACCCTCCTGACCGTCCACGACGTACTCCTGCGGGAGGGTGTGGATGATCTCCAGGTTGGGGTCGAGCGGCACCGCGCGGGCGTTCTCGATGGCGCGGTCCACGTCGCCCTGACCGATTTCCTGGTTGCGGCGGATCGCGGCCAGCCCGTGGCTGGTGATGGCCTTGGCGTGGTTGCCCGCGACGGTGACGTACACGGACTCGACCTTCACGCCGCTGACCCGCTCGGCACTCTGGACGGACTGCTTGATGGCGTGCGTGGCCCGCTCGAGGTTCACGACCGAGCCGCGCTTCATGCCCTCGCTGGGCACGGTGCCCTCACCGATGATGTCGACACTGCCGTTCGGACCGACCTCGCCGATCACGGTCGTAATTTTCGTGGTCCCGATGTCCAGGCCAACGATGATGCTGTTCTCTTTCATTCCTGGACGCTCACCCCCCAGGGGTAGATGTAGATGTCACGGTCTGGATACATGCTGATGCTCCCAGCATACTTCACGAGGGCGTTCAGGTCGCCACTCCAGACCGAGCCGGTCTTGAGTTTCACGCGCACGCCCGACGGCGTGTACGTGACCGTCTGCACAGTGTAGCGGCCCAGGGTGTCGAGCAGGTGCAGGACTTCCGGCAGCCGGTCAGGGCCCCACCCCCGGATGAGGGGCAGGGCGCCCGTCCCCGCAGCGCCCGGCAGGACCGTCCCGTCGCGGGCCACCGCCACGACCTCCCCGGTGCGGCGCTGCCAGCGGGCGCGCGGAGTGCGTTCGGTCACGGCAATCGCCACGCGGTCCGGGAAGGTGCGCGTGACCACCGCCGACTGCACCCACGGACTGTCCAGCAGCCCCCGCGCGCGCCACGTGCCGTAGTACAGCCAGCCGAAGGTACCGTCCAGTCCTGCCAGTGCCTGCACCCGCGCCTCACTCAGGCGGACGTTGCCGCTGACGGTGACCGTATTGACGGGCAGCGCAAACCACGCGCCCACCCCGGCCCCCACCACGAGCACCGCCGCCAGGGCCGCCCACAGGGGACGGCGCGAGCGGCGGCGCGGGGCAGGTTCAGCAAGAGATTCAGCAGCGTCAGCTCCGGACGGCGCAGGGTCCGGCACGGCATCCGGAGCCGGATCGTGACCCGGAACAGCAGGGCCGGTCCCGGAACCGGTCGGCGAGGATGCGGGCGGCACGCGGCGGTTCAGGGGGCGCTGCGGCCCGCTCACGCGTTCCCCGGCGCGGGCCACAGTTCGTACTCCAGTTCCATCGGCACCGGGACGCGCTCGCGGATCAGGCCCAGCAGCGCGTGCACGTCCGCGGCGGTCGCGCCGCCCAGATTCACGATGAAGTTCGCGTGTTCCGGCGCGATCAGTGCGTTGCCCACACGGGAACCCTTCAGGCCCGCCTCGTCGATCAGCTTCCCGGCGCTCACGCCGCCCGGGTTCTTGAACGCGCAGCCCGGCGTCTTCATCTTCGGCTGGCCCTTGCGGGCCTGATCCGCGAAGTCCATCTTCGCCAGGACCTCTTCGGGCGCGGCGCGGCGCAGTTTCAGGCGCACGCGGGTCACGATGTGGTTGCGCGGAATACCGCTGTCGCGGTAGCCCCAGTTCAGGTCGTCCGGCGTGACCTGCCGCAGCCCTTCGGGCGTGACGATCTCCAGGGTGTGCAGGCCGTCGAACATCTCGCCGTAGCGGGTCCCGGCGTTCATCCACACCGCGCCGCCCACCTGCGCCGGAATGCCGACGGTGCCCTCCAGGCCGCTCAGGCCCAGCTTCTGCAGCTGCCGGATCAGGCCGGGCAGGGGCACGCCGCCGCCCACCCAGCCGGTCACGACCCAGGGGTCCTCGCTCAGGTGCGGGTCCGGCGTCAGGTCCCGCTCGGCCAGCGGGCCGCTCAGGCGGATCACGCGTTCCGGGACGCCCTCGTCGGCGATCACGAGGTTGCTGCCGCCCCCCAGGATGCGGTAGGGCTGCGCCATGGCTTCCTGCAGCTGCTCGTGCGTCTCGACGAACCACACCTCGGCCTCGCCGCCCACGCCCAGCGTCGTGAAGCGCGACAGGGGCAGCCGCTCCACGCGCGCGCCCGTGCGGCTGAACGTGGCGGTCACAGCGTCCCCACCAGTTCGCGCGACAGTTTCCACACGTCGCCCGCGCCCATCGTGACGATCAGGTCGCCGGGTCCGGCCGTCTCGCGCAGCACGCGCAGCACCTCGGCGCGGTCAGGCAGGTAGTGCACGCCCGCGTGACCCCCGGCGCTCATGCGGTCGCTGATCAGCGTCGCGTGGATGCCGGGAATGGGCGGCTCGCTGGCCGCCGCGATGTCCAGCAGCAGGACCTCGTCCGCGTCCATCAGTGCGTCCGCGAGGCGCGGCCAGGACTGCTGCGTGCGCAGGTACCGGTGAGGCTGGAACACCACCCTCACGCGCCGCCCCGTCTGCCGGGCCGCCTGCACCGCCGCCGCGACCTTCGTGGCGTTGTGCGCGTAATCGTCGATCACCAGCGCGCCGTTCAGTTCCCCGATGCGCTGCCAGCGCCGCCCCGGCCCCCGGAACTCCGCCAGGGCCGCCGCCGCGCGCGGCACGTCCCCGCCGTGCAGGTCCACGACCGCCAGCGCCGCCAGCGCGTTCAGGACGTTGTGCAGGCCCGGCAGCGCCACGCGCGCCTCGGCCAGCGGCTCGCCCCGGCGCAGCACCGTGAAGGTCGTGCCGTCCGCGTCCGGGCGCAGATTCGCGGCGCGGTAGTCCGCCCCCTCGGCCTGCCCGTACGTCAGGCGCTCACGGGCGCCCCCGCACAGCTCGTCCAGCCCCGGCCAGTCGGCGCACAGCAGCACACGATCCGACTGCGCCACGAAGCGCGCGAACGCCGCGTGCTGTTCCTCCACCGTCTCCCAGTAGGTCGCCTGATTGCCGCCCACGTGGTCGTCCTCGGCGTTCGTGAACACTGCCGTGCCCGCCCCCAGCGCCGCGAAGCCCTTGTCACTCTCGTCCACCTCGGCCACGAAGGGACCGCTGCCGGTGCGGGCGTTGCTGCCGAACTCCGGCACGATCCCGCCCACGAACGCCGACGGGTCCAGCCCGGCCCCCGCCAGCGCCACGGCGATCATGCTCGTCGTGGTCGTCTTGCCGTGCGTGCCGATCACGCCGATGCTGGTCCCGCCGCGCAGCAGCGCGTCCAGCAGCGCCATGCGCGGCCGGATCTCCACGCCCGCCACGCGCGCCGCCACGAGTTCCGGATGATCTTTCGGCACCGCTTCCGATGCCACGAGGACATCGATCCGTCCGAAGGGCTCGTCGGTCACGTGCGCCGCCGAGTGCTCCGGCGCGACCGGAATCCCCTCCTGCGACAGGCGTGCCGTGAGCTCCGTGACATGCTCGTCACAGCCGCTCACGCGGTGCCCCTGCGCCGACAGCAGCCGCGCGAAGGCACTCATGCCGATCCCACCGACCCCCATCAGGTGATAGTGCAGGAACCCGGCCAGACTCATGAGGTCATCGTGCGGATTGGAGTGTGGCGATTGTACGTCTATACCCAGTTGAGTAGAGGTAGGAACGGATTCGGACGCCGCGGCCACGCCGGGCGGGGAAACAGCATTGGATAGGTCAGTCATGGGAAGAGTGCGGCCCACTAACGCAGGTGCCGTTCGATCAGGTCCGCGAACCGCCCCGCCGCACCCGTCTGGGCCCGCCCGAGCGCCGCCTCTCTCATCGAGGCGCGCGTCCCCGCTGCCGCACACTCTAACACCGCCCGCCCCAGCGCTTCTGACGCGTTGCGCTGCTCCACCACCACACCTGCACCCGCCGCCTGCACCGCCTGCGCGTTATGGAACTGATGGTTCTCCGCCGATTCCGGCAGCGGCACCATGATCAGCGGCACCCCGTGATACGCCGCCTCCGCCAGCGTGCTCGTGCCTGCGCGCGTGATCGCGAGATCCGCCACCGACCACGCCGCCACCGCGTCCACGTACCCGGCTGCCTCATACCACTCCAGGTCCCGCACGCCCGGCGCGACCTCCGACAGCCAGCGCGGCCCGGTCGAGTGCAGCACCTGCACCCCACCCCGACCCGCGCCCGTGAAGTCCAGATCCACCACGCCCGGCGCGGGCGGCGGCAGCAGCCCCTCCGGGCCGAACACGTGCCGCAGCACGTCCGGCACCGTCTGGTTCAGGAACAGCGACCCCTGCGAGCCGCCCATCACGAAGATCGTCAGCGGCCCCTCCTGGAGCCCCAGCCGCGCCAGCGCCTCCGCGCGCGGCAGCCGCTCCTCACGCACCGGCATGCCCACCATCGTCGCCAGCTTCGCGTCCAGGCCGATCACGCGCTCGTACGCCGTGCCCACCGCGCGCGCCTTGCGCACCGCCAGCCGCTGCGTCAGGCCCAGCCGGGCGTTCTGCTCGTGCAGCACCGTCGGCACGCCCAGACTCTGCGCGGCCAGCACGCCCGGCAGGCTCGCGAAGCCCCCGTACCCGACCACCACGCCCGGCTTCAGCCGGTTCAACAGCGAACGGGCCTGCAACACGCCCTGCCCGGCCCGCAGCAGCTCCCGCGGGTCCGGGCGGCCCTGCCCGCTGCGCGCCAGCTTCCCGGCGTCCACGCCCTCGAACGGCAGGCCCTGCTCGCGCGACACGCGCTCCTCCATCCCCCCACGCTGCCCCAGCAGCAGCACCTCATGCCCTCGGCGCGACAGCTCCCGCGCCGTCGCCACCGCCGGATAGATATGCCCCCCCGTGCCCCCCGTCGCCATCACAACCAGACTCATCGCGGGCGAGTCTAGCCCGTCAGGGGGGTGGGTTGTGGGGTGTAGGGAGTGGGAAGTGGGGAGTGGGAAGTGGGGAGTGGGAAGTGGGGAGTGGAAACCGCCACGCTCAGTCGGGAGCGGTCATGGGGCGACGACAGGAAGGGGAGACGACCACACCTCGTCGCCTCCCCCCAGGGCACGGGGCGGGTCATCCAGCCGACCCACTCCCCACTGCCCACTCCCTCCTTCCCCCCGCTCAGTCGAACAGGTCGCCCAGGCTCTTGCCGACGCTGCCGCCGTGACTGTCGCCGCCGAGCATCCCGGCCTCGAACTCCTCGTAGGGCTGCACGACCACGAAGCCGTCGCCCTGGAAGACCATCTGGTACGTCTCGCCGCCGCCCCGGCCGAACATGCTGCGCATGCTGGAATCCATCCGCAGCTGCGGCTGCAGGTTCCCGCTCCAGGCGATGGTGGCGTTCGGGTCGGTGAAGATCGGCTCCTGCGGCGTCACGCGCAGCGTCAGCGGCTTGCCGTGACTGAGGATCGCGACCATGCCGTGCCCCTGCACGCGCACGCTGAACAGCCCGCCCGCCGCCATGCCCGCGATGCGGCGCTGCATGGTGATGTCGTACTGCACGGTGTCCTCGAAGGCCAGCAGGTCGTTGCCGTTCACGTTCAGCGCGTCGCCCTGCAGGCGCAGGATCTGCACCTCCTTGCCCTGATCGGCGAGGTACGCCACGCCGCGCCCCTCGATCTTCGCCAGGGGGCTCATCTCCTGCGACACGGCGCGCTTCAGGGCCTTCATCAGGCCGCCCTCGAGCATGCCTTCACGCGTGAACGAGAGGTTGCCCTTGTAGGCGACCATCGCGCCCAGCTTGCTCCAGATGCGGCCGTTGACCTTCACCTCCAGCATCTTGCTGCTCTCCAGCTCGAACACCTCGCCGGGATTGTCCCGCTCGGCGGTCTGAGCGATGAAGTCACGGAGGCTGTAGGTGCCGTCACTGCCCGGGTGCATATTCGTCATACGAACCCACAGTACGACGCCCCGCGCCAAACGGTTCCCGGCCGCGTGACCGGGTCAGCCCAGCAGCCCACCGATGCGGCGCAGGACCTCCTCGATGTTCGCCATGCTCGTCGCGTAGCTCAGGCGCACCTGCCCCGGCGCGGCGAAATCCGTGCCCGGCACGACCGCCACCCGCGCGTCGTCCAGGATGCGCCGCGCGGCCTCCAGCTCGTCCGGGTGGATGGGCGTCGTGTCGGCCATCACGTAGAACGCGCCCTGCGGCGTGGGCGTGCGCAGGCCCAGCCCGTTCAGGCCCGAGACGATCCGGTCGCGCCGCTCGCGGTACGCCGCGCGGGCCATGTCCAGGAACGCCGCCGTGTGCGCCTGATCCGACAGGGCCGAAAGGGTTGCGTACTGCGACACGCTGCTCGCGTTGCTGGTGCTCTGCGACTGCAGGGCGTTCATCGCGGCGATCACGCCCTTCGGGCCGCCCGCGTACCCGATGCGCCACCCGGTCATCGCGTACGCCTTGCTCGCCCCGTTGATCGTCAGCGTGTGCTCGGGCGCGAAGGTGCCGATGCTGACCTGATCGGTGTCGTATACCAGATGCTCGTACATCTCGTCCGTCACGATCACGAGGTTGTGCTTCTGTGCCACCGCCGCGACCGCGCGCAGCACCTCCGGCGGGAACACCGCGCCCGTCGGGTTCCCCGGGCTGTTCAGCACGATCATCCGCGTCCTGGGCGTCACGCGCGCCTCCAGTTCGTCCGGATCGAGCAGGAAGCCCGACTCCGGAGTGGTCGGCACCGCCACCGGCACCGCGCCCGTCAGGGCCACCATCTCCGGGTAACTCACCCAGTACGGCGCGGGGATCAGCACCTCGTCCCCCGGGTTCAGCAGCGCGAAGAACGCGTTGAACAGCGCCTGCTTCCCGCCACTCGTGACCGTCACGCAGTCCGGCGCGTACTCCAGGCCGTTCTCACGGGCGAACTTCGCGCTGATCGCCTCGCGCAATTCCGGAATGCCGTTCACCGCCGTGTACTTCGTCTTCCCCGACTCGATGGCCGCGATGGCCGCCGCCTTCACGTGCTCCGGCGTGTCGAAATCCGGCTCGCCCACGCTCATGCTGATCACGTCCACGCCCTGCCGCCGCAACTCCAGCGCGCGGCTGGTCACGGCGACCGTCGCGGAAGGCTTCAGGCTCAGGGCACGCTCGGACAGCAGAAAAGGGCCGCTCATACCCCGCAGGGTACAGGCGGCCCGACCGGCGCGGGGCGAGAAGTTTAGAAGCGGTACGTCACGCCCAGCCGCAGACTGGGGGACATCAGCGTCACATCACGGGGCGGCTCGGACGGCTGACCAGGGGGCGGCGCCACGAAACCGGTGAAGGCGTCCCGCAGCACCGTGTACCGCAGCCCCCCCTCCACGAAGAAGCCCAGATCCGGACGGGTGCGGCTGCGGTACCCGCCGACCCCCCCGACCCGCCAGCCCCCCTGACCCGCCACGAACAGCCCGGCGGACGGCCCACCGTAGAAGCCCACGTCCGCCCCGCTGAACAGCACGTCGGCCGACACGACCGGCCCCAGCAGCAGCAGGGCGTCCACACCCAGGCGCGGCGCAACCGTCAGCGTGCCGACCCTGCCCACCGGGGCGGACACACCCAGACTGCCGAACGGCACGATGGTTTCCAGGCCCAGGCCCGCTCAGACCGTGGGTCGCTCGGCCGTACTGGCGTCGTTGGCGGCGGATTGCGCGGTGGCCAGCGGGGCGGTCAGCAACAGACCGGCCAGGGCCGCGGCGGCGCGTGAAGACAGCTTAAGATTCCTCATTCTCTTCGCAGGGTAGCAGCCGGGAAATTGCCAGGATGCCTCGCCTGCCCGGCGGACAGGTCAGAAGCGGTAGGTCACGCCCAGGTTCACGCCGGGCAGCAGTACGACCTCGCCCGCGCCCAGCAGGTAGCGGGCCTTGAGTTCCCCGAAGTAGCCCCAGTTCCCCTGACCCAGGGGACCCTGCACGCCCGCGACGCCGCCCAGCACCCACGCGAGTCCGGCGATGTTCCCGACGCTCGGGCCGCCGTACAGGTTCATGCCGGGCTCGTTGCCGCGCAGCAGCACCTCTGCGCTGTACACGGGCACCGGACCGGTCGCGTCCGGCAGCGGCAGGAGGGTCAGGCTGGCGCCGCCACGCACCGCGACGGTCATCTGCGGCTGGCGCACCACGTCCGCGCTCAGGCCCAGGCTGACGGTCGGCAGGATGAACGCGTCGGTCCCCAGCCCACCCCAGACCTGCACGCCGGTCGGTGCGGTCTGCGCGGCGGCAGTCCCGCTCAGGAGGAGGGCGGCACCAGTGATCAGGGCGGCAGTCTTCATGCGGCGACTCTAGGGTCTGCGCGCACCCTCACCGGCCACACATGACGTGCGCCACCCCGTGCCCCCGGCGGGGGAGAGGCGGCGCGTTTCAGGCGACGTTCAGTGGAGCAGGCCGATGCTGCGGGCGCGGCTGACCGCCTCGGTGCGGTCCCCGGCGTCCAGTTTCGCGTACAGGCGCGCCAGGTGGTCCTTGACGGTGTCGGGACTCACGCCGAGGTTCTTGGCGATCTCCTTGTTGCTGTAGCCCTGGGCCAGCAGGGGCAGCACCTCGGACTCGCGCGGCGTCAGGCGCGGCACGTCCACGTGCGGCAGGCGGTCGATGTCGGGGTTCGCCACGATATCCCGCAGCTGCCGCGCGAGGCTCTCCGGGTCCGTTTCCTTGCTCACGTACCCGCGCGCTCCGGCGGCCCGCGCGGCCTGCACGATGGCGGGCTCCGCGAAGGTGGTGATCAGCACGCTGACCAGCCGGGGGTTGCTCTGACGCAGCCGCTCGCAGACCTCGATGCCGGTCATGCCGGGCATCTTCACGTCCAGCAGCGCCGCGTCGGGCTGCAGCGCCCGGCAGGCTTCCAGCGCGGCCAGGCCGTCGCTGGCCTCGGCGACCACGTCGAACCCCTGGTGGATCAGGGCGTACTTCAGGCCCATGCGGAAGAGGGGGTGGTCGTCGGCGATGACTAATCTCATGGTTGAACCTCCGGGAGGGACAGGGTGAAGCGGGTCAGGGCAGCGGGGTCGGGCGCGGGGTGATCGTCAGGTGGAGGCGCCGGTGGGTGTTCGGGGAGCGTGGCGGGCACGCGGTCGTAGTGCAGGTCGCCGCCGTGCGCCTGCGCGATGCGCCGCACGATGAACAGGCCCAGCCCGGCCGTGCCGGACGTGTACTGCTGCCCGGCGATGGTGGTGGGCTGCGCGTTGAACGGCTGCGCGAGTTCGTCCAGCGGGGCGGGCAGGCCGGGGCCGTCGTCGGTCACGGTCAGGCCCGACGGGGTGACCTCCAGCGTGACGTGCGTGCGGGCGTACCGCAGGGCGTTCACGGTGAGGTTCGTGACGGCGCGTTCCAGGACGGGCGCGTCGGCGGCGGCCACGCCGTGCCCGGACACGCGGATCTGCACGCCCTGCTCCTGCGCCTGCGTGGCGACCCGCGCGGCGACCTCGTCCAGCAGGGCGCGCAGGTCGGCCGGGGCGACGCGCACCTGCACCTGTTCCTGCTCGAAGCGGTGCGCGTCGGCCATCTGCTGCACGAGCCCCAGCAGCCGCGCCGTCTCGGCCTGGATCTGCTCGCCCATCGTGCGGCGTTCGGCGTCCGGGACGGGCATGGTCGTGATGATCTTCGTGAGGTGCCCCGTGGCGATCAGCGGGGTCTTCAGGTCGTGCACCAGGGTCGCCATGAACGCGTTGCGGCGCGCCTGCTCGGTACTCAGGCGGCCCAGCAGGTCCGTGAACGCCTGGCGCAGCGACAGGATCTCCAGCGGGTCGTCGTGGTGCGGCTCGCCGAACTGGCCGCGCATGACCTCGGCGCGCAGGCGGCTGACCGACGTGAGCAGCGCCCCGCTGAGCACGAAGCCCACCAGCGCGCAGGTGGCGCCCACGAGCACCATCCAGGCGATGATCGCGCCGCTGGGCAACGCGGGCTGCGCCATGAGGGTCATCACGAGGTTCGGCAGGAACGCCAGCAGGAAGATCACCAGCGTGAACTGCGCGCGCAGGGTCGTGCGCACCCGCAACCCGCGTGGGCGGGCAGGGCTGGACAGTCGGGACCCGGCGCTCATGAAACTCAGGGTACGCGCCCGCGTCTGACAGAACCCTCACGCACCTGTCAATCCCCCCACCCCCGCCGCATGGGGGAAGTATGGGCACCCCCGCCTGGGGGGAACGCGCACGTGAAGGTACCGTGACAGCCGGAGGGGCGCCCCACGTGCAGGCTCCCCTCCGGCTGGATTTCCGGCTTGTTCCTGGGTGCTTATTCCCCGGTGCTTATTCCTCGGTGCTTATTCCTCGGTGCTGAGGACCGCCAGGAACGCCTCCTGCGGCACCTCCACCGTCCCGAACTGCTTCATGCGGGCGCGGCCCTTCTTCTGCTTTTCCAGCAGTTTCTTCTTGCGGGAGATGTCGCCGCCGTAGCACTTGGCGAGCACGTCCTTGCGGAAGGCCTTCACGGTGGCGCGCGCGATGATCTTCCCGCCGATCACGGCCTGTACGGGTACGGGGAACATCTGCCGGGGGATCACGTCGGCCATCTTGTCCACGATCTTGCGGCCCAGCCCGTAGGTCTTGGTCTCGTGCACGATCACGGCCAGCGCGTCGATGATCTCGTTGTTCACCATGATGTCGACCTTGCGCAGGTCGCCTTCGCGGTACCCGAGCTGCTCGTAGTCCATGCTGGCGTACCCGCGGCTGATGCTCTTGAGGCGGTCGTGGAAGTCGTACAGGATCTCCGCGAACGGCACCTCGTACAGCAGCTCCACGCGCTTGCCGACGTAGTTCATGGTGATCATCGAGCCGCGCCGTTCCTGCAGCAGCTGCATGACCGGCCCCACGTAGTCCTCGGGGAGCATGATGCTCAGCTTGATGTACGGTTCCTCCACGGTCGTGATGCGGTCACGGGTGGGGAACTCGGCCGGGTTCTGCGTCTCGAACACCTCGCCGTTCGTGAGGGTCACGCGGTACACCACGGCGGGCGCCGTGGCGATCAGGTCCAGGTCGTACTCGCGTTCCAGGCGCTCCTGGATGATCTCGGCGTGCAGCAGGCCCAGGAAGCCGCAGCGGAACCCGAAGCCCAGCGCCTCGGACGTTTCCGGCTCGAAGGAGAACGCCGCGTCGTTCAGCTTCAGCTTCTCCAGCGCGTCGCGCAGCTTGCGGTAATCCTCGGTGTCGGTCGGGTACAGGCCCGAGAACACCACGGGCTGCGCCGGCTTGAAGCCGGGGAACGGCTCGGCCGTCTGCCGCTCGCGCCCGGTCAGGGTGTCGCCCACCTGCGCGTCCTGGATGTCCTTGATCCCCGCCGCGACCCAGCCGACCGCGCCCGCCGGGAGGGACTGCCCCACGACCAGACCGGGGCTGAACGTGCCGACCTTGTCCACCTCGAAGTTCTTCCCGGCGTTCATCAGGCGGATCTGATCCTTCGGGTTCAGCGTGCCTTCCAGCACCCGCACGAACAGGATCACGCCCTGGTACGCGTCGAAGAACGAGTCGAAGATCAGCGCCTTCAGCGGGGCCTCCGGGTCACCGCTGGGCGCGGGGATGCGCTCCACGATGGCCTCCAGGATCTCGGGAATGCCGATCCCGGCCTTGCCGGACGCGAACACGGCGTCCGACGCGGGAATCCCGATGACTTCCTCCAGTTCCTGCGCGGCGCCTTCCGGGTCGGCGGCGGGCAGGTCGATCTTGTTGATGACCGGCACGATCTCCAGGTTGCTGTCGATGGCGAGGTACGCGTTCACGATCGTCTGCGCCTCGACGCCCTGCGAGGCGTCCACGAGCAGCAGCACGCCCTCACAGGCCGCCAGGGACCGTGAGACCTCGTAGTTGAAGTCCACGTGACCTGGGGTGTCGATCAGGTTGAAGGTGTACTCCTCGCCGTCCTCACGCGTGTACGTGAGGCGCACCGGGGTGCTCTTGATGGTGATGCCGCGCTCGCGTTCGAGTTCCAGCGTGTCGAGGGTCTGGTCGCGCTTGTCCCGTTCGGACATGGCCCCCAGCCGCTCCAGAATGCGGTCCGCGAGGGTGGATTTCCCGTGGTCCACATGGGCGATGATCGAGAAGTTCCTGACGTTCACAATCCGCAGTCTAGCGTGGCACGCCGAACGCATGCAGTGACCCGCGCCCCGTGACCCCAGACCCGTGGTGCGGTACCTGCGGCAACCCGGCCCGCCCGGGCGGCGTATCAAGGAGTCAGCATGTCCCCCCGCACCCGCGCCCTGCCCACCCGCCCCGCCATTCCCGCGTGGAAGATCATCCTGCCCGTCCTCGGCGCCGCGGCGCTCGGCTGGTGGGGGTACAGCTGGGTCACCCGGCCCGTGAACCCACCGCTGGACCCCGCCGCGCGCCAGGGCAGCGTCGCGGGCGACTGGGCCACCCTGAAGACCTTCGGGCCGCGCACGCCCGGCACGCCCGGACACGACCGCACCCTGGACTGGGCGCAGGCACATTTGACCGCGCTGGGTTACCACGTCACCCGCGACACCTTCCCGCTGGACGTCTGGACGGACGGCGGCGCGACCGTCACCGGACCCGGCGGGCTGAACGTCACGGGCCGCGCCCTGTACGGCTCGCAGGGGTTCGACCAGCAGGGTCGCCTCGTGGCGGTGCCCGGCGACGCCAGCGACGCGCAACTCGAAGCCCTGGACCTGCAGATGCAACTGGCCGTCACGCACTGCCCCGAGCGCCCCTGGGGCCGGTTCGCCGCGGCACTGATCGACCGGGGCGCGTTCGGCGTGGCGATCATCGACGACTGCCCGGTCACGCCCGCCCTGTCCCGCGCGCCCGCCACGCCCCTGCCCATGCTCGTGCTGGACCGGGAAGCCGGAGCGGCTCTGGAGACGCACCTGGGGCAGACCGTCACGTTCACCACCCGCACCGGCGAGCAGACCGTGCAGGCCGCCAACCTCGTCGCCCGGCGGGTCGAGGGGCAGGCGCAGGTCATCTACGGCGCGCACCTGGACAGCGTGCCCGGCGCCAGCGGCGCGAACGACAACGCCAGCGGCGTGCTGGCCGTCCTGGACCTCGCGCGGCGCGCGGCAGGCACCCCGGACGCGAAGCGGGCGTGGTTCGCGCTGTTCGACGCCGAGGAACTCGGCCTGATCGGCAGCCGCCAGTTCGTCCGGACGTACGCGTACCCCATGGAACAGACCCGCGCCATGATCAACCTCGACATGGTCGGCGTCGGCGCCCAGCCGCTGGGCGTCGCCGCCACCGAGGACCTGCTGCCCCTGATCCGCGCCGCTCGCCCCGGCCTGCGCGAGTTCGAGGACGAGGCGCAGTCCACCCGCGAGACTTTCGGCCGGAGCCTGGGCACCACCGGCCTGAGCGACCACGCCGCGTTCAAGGAGGTCCGCATTCCCGCCGCGTTCCTGCACCGCGGCCTGGACGGGCACTACCACACCCCGCAGGACACCACCCTGGACCCCGCGCTGGTCCAGGACGCCGCCCGCACGGCCTGGACGCTCGGTCAGGCGGTCCTCGCCGCGCCCTTCACGCCGCGCCCCGAGTGCGGCCTGACCGGCCGCGACTGCCACTGACCCCGGTGCTGCTTACGCGACCCCCGGACGGGACGGAGGCGGCCCCCACTGCCGGGTGCAGAGGGGGCCGCCCGGAGGCTGCGGGGCCTACTCGCCCAGCAGGCGTTTCAGGTCGTCCACGCTCGTCTGCGCGGCGGGGGCGTCCAGCGCCACCTGACCGCCGCGCAGGGCCACGACCCGCTGGCCCAGGTGCAGCGCTTCTTCCAGCTGGTGCGTGACGAACACGACGGTCACGCCGGACTGCCGCCAGAGGGTCAGCAGTTCGTCGGCCAGGGTGGTGCGGGTCGCGTGGTCCAGGGCGCTGAACGGCTCGTCGAGCAGCAGCAGGCCCGGGCGGGTGACCAGGGCGCGGGCCAGGGCGACGCGCTGGCGCTGCCCGCCGCTGAGTTCGTGCGGACGGCGCGGGCCGTAGCCGTCCAGGCCCACCTGCCGCAGCGCGTCCTGCACGCGCGCGTCCCGTTCGGCGCGGGGCACGCCGCGCAGGCCGAAGGCGACGTTCCCGGAGACGGTCAGCCAGGGGAACAGCGCGGCCTCCTGCTGCACCAGGGTCAGGCGGGGGTGCGGGCCGCGCACGACCTCGCCGCCCAGACTGATCTGGCCGCGCTGGGGTTTCAGGAAGCCCGCCAGGAGGCTCAGCAGGGTGCTCTTGCCGCTGCCGGACGGGCCGACCACGCACAGGAACTCCCCGCCCGGCACGTCCAGGTTCAGCGGGCCGACACCTGCGCCTGCCGCGCGGCGGCCCTGGTAGTGGTACGTCACGCCGTCCAGGTTCAGGGGCGCGCCGCCACGTTCGGCGGCCAGGGGGGCGGTGGCGGCGCGGTTCATCGTGGTGGTCATTGTGGCACCTCCAGGCCGTAGTCACGCCGGACGCGGCCCTCGGCGGCGCGCAGCAGCGAGTCGAACAGCCCGCCGATCACGCCGATGATGATGATCGTCGCCAGGACCAGCGCCACGTTCGCGGTGTTCCGCCCGATTTCCAGCTGCTCGCCCAGGCTGGCCGCTCCGGCGATCAGGAGTTCCCCACCGACCAGGGCGCGCCAGGAGAAACTCCAGGCGGTCCGCAGCCCGGTCAGGATGCTGGGCACGCTGGCGGGCAGCAGCACCCGCAGCATCAGGCCCAGCGAGCCCGCGCCCAGGGTGCGGCCCGCCACGCGCAGCGCCGGGGGGACGTTCAGCAGCGCGCCGGACACCGCCAGCGCCACCGGGATGAAGCCTTCCAGGATGACGACGAACAGCACGGCGCGTTCGTTCAGGCCCAGGAACAGAATCGCGAAGGGCACGAACGCGATGCTCGGCACGCTCTGGATGCCGGTCAGGTACGCGCCCAGCGTGGTCCGCAGCGGCCGCCACGCGCCCATCAGCAGGCCCACGACGACGCCCAGCAGCACGGCGATCACGTACCCGGTCAGGACGCGGCGCAGGCTCCCGCCGATGGCGGACAGCAGCTTGCCGTCCTGCGGGCCGGTGCCCCATAGGCCGTAGCTGATCTCGGTCCACACGGCTTTCGGGCCGGGGAACACGTACGGCGGGTACAGCTTGAGCACGTCGGTGACCAGCCACCACGCGCCCAGGATGACGATCAGGCCCACGAGCTGCGTGACCAGGGTCTGCCAGTGGCTCTGGCCCCGCGCGGCGCGGGTGGGTTGCATGTCAGGGGAGAGGGCGGTCATATCTTCCTCCCCGGAGTCACTTGCGGATGAACGGCGCGAGGTCCGGCGCGCTGCGGGCGTACCCGGCTTCCACGTTCAGCTTGGCGTACTCGGTCAGCGCGGCCAGGTCGAGGCTGGTCGTGAACCGCGTGCGCGCGAAGGCCCGCTGAAGCACGCGCGGGTCGAGTTTCGTGCCCGTCGCTTTCAGCAGCTGGTTGTTCACGGCGGTCTGCGCGGCCACTGGGCTCTTGTTGATGAACGCCACGGCGTCGGTGTGCGCCTTCAGGAACGCCGTGACGATCTGCGGGTTGGCCTGCGCGAACTTCGCGTTCACGATCACGACGGTCGTGGGGTACTTCCCGTCCCGCCAGACGGTCTTCTCACTGCCGATGACCTTGTGCCCCTGCGCTTCCAGGGCCGCGCCCCAGGGTTCGGGCACCAGCGTGGCGTCCACGCGTTTGGCGGCGAAGGCGGCCAGTACGTCGGCGGGCGCGATAGGTGTGATGGTGACGTTCCCGCCGTCCGCCCTGGGCTTCAGGCTGTTCTCGTTCAGGATGTGGCGAAGGCTGATGTCCTGCGTGTTCCCCAGGCTGGGCACCGCGACGATCTTCCCGGCCAGGTCCTTGTACGACTTGATGCCGCTGTCCTTACGCACGACGAGCACCGCGCCCGCCTCGCTGGCCCCGGCCAGGAACTGCACGGGCATGCCGCGCCCGGCGGCGTTGATGGCCGGGCCCGGGCCCACGTAGGCGATGTCGATCTGCCCGGCGGCGAACGCCTCGGTCAGGGTGGTGCCGGACACGAACTCCTTGGCGTCCAGCTTCACCTTGCCCGATCCGACTTGACTCAGGGCTTTCTGGAAGGTGCCGCGTTCCAAGCCCACCAGGGCGGGCGCGTGCGTGAGGTTGGGGAAGAAGCCCAGGCGCACGGTCTGGGCGTCCTGGGCGGCGGCGGTGGTCAGCAGGGTCAGCGTCAGCAGGGTCGGTCTGATCAATCGGGTCATGGGCCCTCCGGGGTGGAATGCTGCATTTCAAGCGGGACGGCGGGCGCGCGCGTGTGACGGTGCCCACCGTCTCTTCAGGTTTCCTTCAGCTCGGGGCTTACGCCTTGTCGGCGTACGCGGCGCGGAGCACCTCGGCCACCTCGGGCCGGGTGAACTCGGCAGGCAGGTTCTCCCCGGCGCGCAGCTTCTCGCGGACCTTCGTGCCGCTCAGCACGAGGTGGTGCGAGCCGTCGTGCGGGCAGGTGCGGGGGCTGACGAGCTGACCGCACGAGTTGCAGTAGAAGGTGTGCTCGAACTTCAGGATCTGGATGCCCAGTTCCTCTGGCGAGTACGCGCTGAAGATCTCCTGCGCGTCGTACGTGCCGTAGTAGCTGCCGACACCCGCGTGGTCGCGGCCCACGATGAAGTGCGTCACGCCGTAGTTGCGCCGGGACAGGGCGTGTAGGATCGCCTCGCGCGGCCCGGCGTAACGCATCGCGGCCGGGTACACGCTGAGCAGCGTGCGGGCCTGCGGGTAGTACCCCTCCAGCAGCACCTCGTACGCCTGCACGCGGGTGGCGGCGGGCACGTCGTCGCCCTTGGTGGTCCCCACCAGCGGGTGCAGCAGCAGCCCGTCCACGAGTTCCAGCGCCACCTTCTGCAGGTACTCGTGCGCGCGGTGGATGGGGTTGCGCGTCTGGAACGCCACCGTGGAACGCCAGCCGCGCGCCTCGATCACCTCGCGCACCTCGGCGGGCGTGCGGTGGTGGCGGGGGAAGTGCCCACGGGGAATCTCGAACAGCGCGACCGGCCCGGCCAGGTTGAAGTCACCCTGCGCGTACAGCGCCGCCACGCCGGGGTGCGTCTCGTCCTCGGTGCGGTACACCTCGCGCGCCTCCCAGGCCTTGCGGGCCGCAAACGCCTCCTGCACGTCCACCCAGCCCACGTCCTGACCCTCGAAGCTCAGGACCACGCGCCCGCGCAGCCCGGCGTGCTCGGCGCTCACGGGCAGCGTGATCGGGATGCTCCAGGGCGTGCCGTCCGCGAGGCGCAGCCGCTCGATGACCGAGAGGTAGTCCGCCTCGTTCACGAAGCCGGTCAGGGGGGAGTACGCGCCGGTGGCGAGCATCTCCAGGTCGGCCAGGGTGCGCTCGCTGATGTTCAGGCGCGGCAGCGCGGCGAGTTCCGCCGGGTCGAAGTCGTGGCCGGCGCGGCGCACGCCATTGACCAGGGTGCCGCCGAGGGGGGTGGGGAGGGTGGAGGTGGTGGGGAGCAGGATCGTCATGGGTCGGACCTCTTGATGAAAAGACTCAACTATTCGGGGCAGGAAAAGCCGCTCGGAACTCGGGCGGCGGCAGGTATGACGGGCAAGGTCAACAGCGGCGCATCACAACTTCCCGTCCCCGGCCCACAGGCCACACTCGGTCTTGCCCATGCCAGCCCAGCGGCCCGCGCGGGCGTCCTCGCCGGGGCGCACGGCACGCGTGCAGGTCCAGCACCCGACGCTCAGGAACCCGTCCCAGTACAGCGGGTTCACCGGCAGGTCCTGCTCGCGTGCGTAGGTTTCCAGCCTCTCGCGCGTCCAGTGGGCCAGCGGGTTCACCTTCACGCGCGCGCCGTCCTCGACGAACGGAATGTCCGCGCGGGTGCTCGCCTGATCGCGGCTGCGGGCGTTCAGCAGCGCCGACGGGGCCCGCTGGCGCAGATATGCCTGCAGGGGCGCGACCTTCCGCACGGCGCAGCAGGCGTCCGGATCGCTGGCATACAGCGCGGGGTCGGTCTGCCCGTCCTCGGGACTCGCGCCGTCGTTCAGGGTCACGAACGTCAGTTCCGGGTAGCGGGCGGCCAGTCGGTCGCGGGTCGCCAGCGTCTCGGGGAAGTGGTACCCGGTGTCCACGAACACCACCTCGCCCCGGTACCCGGCCTTCACGGCCAGATCGAGCAGCACCACGCCGTTCAGGTTGAACGCGCTGGGCATCGGGACGTCCGGGTGCGTTTCCAGCGTCCAGCGGATCACGTCCAGCGGGTCGCTGGCGGGCGTGAAGTCGGGTCGGGGCGAGGTGGTGGTCATACGCCCAGTTTCTCCAGCAGCTGCCGCACGCCGTCCTCGACGCTGATTCGGTCGGTGCGCAGGTGCAGGTCGGGGTTCTCGGGCGCCTCGTAGGGGTCGCTGACCCCGGTGAAGTGCGGGATCTCCCCGGCGATGGCCTTCAGGTACAGGCCCTTCACGTCCCGCGCCGTCACGACGTCCAGCGGGGCGTCCACGAAGACCTCCAGCGCGTTCGGCAGGCCGGACAGCACCTCGCGGCGCGTATCGGCGTAGGGGCTGATCGCACTGACGAGGACTGTCACGCCATGTTTGGCGAGCAGGCCAGCCACGAAGCCGATGCGGCGCACGTTCGTGTCCCGGTCGGCCTTCGAGAAGCCCAGGCCCTTGCTGAGGTTCTCGCGCACCGCGTCGCCGTCCAGCAGTTCCACGGCCACGCCACGCGCCAGGAGTTCCTCGTGCAGGGCGCTCGCCAGGGTGCTCTTGCCCGCGCCGCTCAGGCCGGTCAGCCACACCACGCGGCCCGTCCCGACGGCCTGCTGCTCGGCCACGGCGGTCATGCGGTGACCGCCTCGCGCGCGCCCAGCACGGCGTCCGGCGCGAAGTGCTCGTGCCCGATACGGTCGGCGTACTCCACGAAGCTCTCGCCCGGCTGCTTGTTCGCCTGGAACTCGGCCAGCACGGCCGCCGCGTACTCGTTCAGGCGTTCGGCGGGCACCGCGCCCTTCAGTTTCGTGCCGGTCCGCTGTGCCTGCCCGATGCTCCCGGCCAGGTGCACGTTGTACACCTCGTGCACGGTGCCGTCCTTGTCGGTCTTGTTGGCGCCCATGAAGCCCAGGTCAGCCACCTGATAGCGCGTGCAGGCGTTGCTGCACCCGGTCAGGTTGATCGTGAACGGCACGTCCATCGCCAGCGTCAGGGGTTCGAGGTGATCGACCAGCGCGGCGGTGCGGGCCTTCGTCTCGGTCAGCGCGAGGCGGCAGAACTGGTTGCCGGTGCAGGCGATGGTCGTGCCCCGGATGGTCGCCTTCGGCGCGAGGTTGATCGCGGCCAGTTCGGCGCTCAGGGCCTCGACGTCCCCGGTGGCGACGTGGGGGATCACCATGTTCTGGAACGCGGTGGTGCGCAGCACGCCCTTGCCATAGCGGTCGGCCAGATCGGCCAGGACGCGGGCCTTGGTGGGGTCGATGCGGCCCACGGTGGTCGCCACGACCACGTAGTTCAGGCCGTCCGCCTGCGGCTGAACGCCCAGCACGTCATTGCCGCCGAACCGCGCGACGGGCGCGGCGGGGCCGTCCTGCAACCTGCGGCCCAGGTAGTCGTTCTCGACGATCTCGCGGAACTTCTCCACGCCCAGGTCCTTGATCAGGAACTTCAGGCGGCTCTTCTTGCGGTTCTGACGGTAGCCGTGGTCGCGGTACGCGGCGGTGATGGCCTGCCCCACCTCCACGACCTCCTCGGGGCGGATGAACACGCCCAGGCGCCTGGACAGGTGCGCCACGGCGCCCAGGCCGCCGCCCACCCACACGTCGAAGCCGACCTCACCGTTCACGCGGTGCGCGAGGAAGCCGATGTCGTTGATCATGTGGATGCCTTCCAGCTCCGGCACCGCCGTGATGCTCATCTTGAACTTGCGCGGCAGGTCCTGGAAATCAGGGTTGCCGGTCAGGGTGCCTTCCATGGCGTGGGCCAGGGGGCGCACGTCGATGATCTCGCGGGCGTCCAGGCCCGCCAGGGGGCTGGCGATCACGGCGCGCACGGTGTCGCCGCAGGCACCCTTGGGGTGCAGGCCCAGTGGTTCCAGCCGCTCGAAGATGCGGGGGATGTCACCTATGGTCAGCCAGTGGAACTGGAACGCCTGCCGGTCCGTGACGTCCAGGAAGCCCCGGCCGTACTCCTCGGCGATGTTCGCCACCTCGCGCATGGTCGCGCTGGAAAACTCGGCGGCGGGGACGCGGACGCGCATCATCAGGAAGCCGTCCTCCTGGGGGCGCTGCGGGTACACCCCGGCCCACTTGAGCAGGTCGATCCGCTCGGGGTCGATGAATCCCTGCTCGGCGTACTGGGGGATCAGGTCGAAAATCTGGAAGGGCGGTACGGCTTTCTTCAGGGCTTCGATGTCACTCATGATGGGTCCTTAGCGCTTGAGGAGCTGGTAACGGAGGCGGCGGTACTGGAAGTACATCACGCACCCCACGCAGATCTTCCGGGAGAGGTTCAAAGCGGCCAGGGCGATCACGATCACGCCCAGCGCCGCCCCGACGATGGGGAGACCCGCCAGTGTCAAGCTCGCGGAGGCCAGCAGGAAGCTGCCGCCCACGCCCTGCGCGAAGTGGTGCGCGCGGGGGTCCTCCTCGACGACCTCGGGCCTCAGGCCCAGGGCGGGTCCCAGCAGGCGGTACGCGGCGCGCATGGGGGAGAGGTCGGGCGTGACGGCCCCGATCAGCATGGCCGCGCCCAGCACCAGCGTCAGCGCCGGGACGGTCAGGATCACGGCCAGCAGGGTCACGAAGACCACCGTGACCTGATTGAACTTCAGCGCACTCAGGTCGGTGCGCGCGGGCGTGCGGGTGGGGGCGGAGGCAATCATTGACAAAAAAGGTAAACCTTTATGGGCGACAAAACAAGTCAACTATCCAGACAGCTCCCCACACCTGTCCGGACAGCCCACACACGACCCGTCAACGCTCGCAGGCCAGTCCATCCCCGTCCCCGTCCAGGCCCGGCCGGTAGCCCAGCTGCCCCCGCCGCAGCGGCAGCGCCGCTCCCGCCGCCCGTGCCGCCGCGCAACTCGCGAAGCCCCCGGCAGGCACGGCGGGCGGGTCCGCCTGCACCGGGCAGGCCCCCACCGGCAGCCGGAACGGCGCGGCCCTTCCCCCCTGCACCCGGTACCCCAGATCCTCCAGCGCGCCCAGTGTCAGCGGACTCACCGGATTGAGCCGCCCCGTGTACTCCCCGGACGAGCCGGACAGCACCTCCGAACACACCGCCTCGCCCGCCCAGTGACCCAGGTCCGGATCCAGGGGAATGCCCGCGCCCCGGCCGCCCAGCGCCCGGAACGCCGCCACGGCCCGGGGCGCCACGTACAGCGTGGTCTTCCCCTGCCGCTTCAGGAACACCCGGTCATCCTGCTCGCCACTCACCGACACCCGCGCGTCCCGCTCCCACAGCGTCCCCACGCCCAGCACATGCAGGAACTCATGGATCATCGTGTCCAGCACGTCCGTGCGCGGCAGATCCGACAGCCCCGCGCTGTTCAGGTCCACCACGCCGTAGATCGGTAGGAACGACCCGTCATGCAGGTCGCAGGGCATCCCGGTCGCGTACAGATCGTCATCCAGCCGCTTCACGCGGACGAACACCACCAGCCGCGTCAGGCGGCCGCGCAGCGCGGGCAGCCCCCGGTCGCACTCGCCCGCCGGGACGTCCACCCGCACCGGTTCGAACGGCGACGCGATCAGCGCCGACACCCGCCGCGCCGCCTCGTTCACCGCCGAGCGCGGCGCGGCCCCCAGCGGCGCCCCCAGGAACCGCACCTCGATCCCGAACGGCTCCGCCGCAACCGCGCCCGCCTGCCCCGCGCCCAGCAGTGCCGCCAGTACCCCTGCCATCACCCCGCCCCGCCACCCTGTCTTCACCCCCCTACTGTACGGACAGGGGCCGGGTCACCCCGCCCACGCCGCCGCGCGTTACACTGCGTCAAGTGGACACGTTCAAGGTTCAGATCGGTCGCGTGACCCGCGACCTGCCCATCGTGCCGGTCTCCCCGGATGTCAAGGTCGCCCTGTTCAACATGCTGGGCGACACCGACGTCACCGAGGAAGCCGGACGCGAGCTTGCGCAGAAACTCCCCGCCGACATCGACGTGCTCGTCACGCCCGAAGTCAAGGCGCTGAGCCTCGCGCACGTCATCAGCCGGGAAAGCGGCAAGCCGTACATCGTCATCCGCAAGACCCAGAAGCCCTACATGGTCGACCCGGTCGCCCGCGAGGTCGTGAGCATCACCACCGGCAAGCCCCAGCTGCTGGTCCTCGACGGTTTCGACGTGCAGAAGATCAAGGGCCGCAAGGTCGCCATCGTGGACGACGTGGTCTCCAGCGGCGGCACCCTGCACTCCATCCGTCAGATCATCGAGGAAGTCGGCGGGGAAGTCGCGGCGGTCGTCGCCGTGTTCACCGAGGGGCAGGAACGCCCCGAAGTGACCGCGCTGGGCCACCTGCCCCTCTTCAAGTAATCGCTCCCCTCAAGGCCCCCTCCCACGCGGAGGGGGTTTCCCTCTGGCGTCCTGCTCTCCTGACCTCAGCTGACGAACGTGCGTTAGCCTGAGCCATGACCACAGCCCCGCAGGAACTGACCGTCACCATCGGCGACGTGAGCCGCACCCTCCCCACCGTCCGCGCGGGCGGCATGGGCCGCGTGCCCCTGGTGGAATTCATCGGGGACAGCGAGTTCACCAAGGCTGTCGCGCAGGAGATGGTCGCCCTGATCCCTGACGGCACTGAGGTCCTGCTGACCGTCGTCACGAACGCCCTGCCGCTGACGCACGAACTGAGCGACCGCTCCGGCCTGCCGTACGTGTGCGCCCGCAAGAAACGCCGCACGTACATGCAGCAGCCCCTGATTCAGGACGTGCCCAGCATGACCCTGGGCGTCGCCGAGACCCTCTGGCTGGACGGCCCGCACGCCGAGCGCCTGAACGGCAAGCGCGTGACCATCGTGCAGGACGTCGTCGCCAGTGGCGGCACCGCGCAGGCCCTCGCGCGGCTGGTCGAGCGGGCGGGCGGCACCGTCGCCGGGTACCTCGCCGCGTTCCGGCAGGGCACGCCGACCCTGGACGTGATCGCCCTGCAGGATCTGCCCCGCACCCTGAGCTGACCCAGGGGCAAAGGGCGCGCCCCGCCGGGCTGAGCGGCGGGGCGCACGGTTCGGCGCGGGTTACTTCTTCAGGGCGGCCTGCACGATCTGCGGCAGGTGATCCTGCAGGCGCAGCATCGGCAGGTCGAAGGTGCTGCGGGCCGGTTCGTTCGGCGCGGTGTTGCCCTCCTTGAGCATCGCGTACTGGTCGCGGGTGATGGGGGGCTTGGGCAGCACCTGCATCAGCGGCACGGCGAGGTTCATCAGCGGCAGCGGCACCGGCACGATGGGTTTGCGTTTCCCGAGCGCCCCGAGTTCCAGGTCCAGCAGCTGCCGGAACGTGAATTCCTCCGGGCCGGTCAGGGCGAACGTGCCGTGCAGGCCGGTGCGGCTGCCGGCGGCGCGCGCGAAGGCCTGCGCGACGTCCTGCACGCTGACCGGCCGGAACGGGAACGACCCGTCCCCGAGCTGCGGCACGACTGGCGCTGTGGACACGAGTTCCCGCAGCACCCGCCCGAAGAAGTCGTCCCCGACGCCGAAGATCAGGCTGGGCTGGAAGATCGTCCAGTCCAGCCCGCTGGCCCGCACGAGCGCCTCGGCGCGCGCCTTGCTGCTGGAGTACCGGCTGCCGCTGTCCTCGCGGGCGCCCAGGGCACTCATGTGCACGTAACGCGCGCCGCGCGGCGTGGCGGCCAGAACGTTGCGGGTGCCCTCGACATGCACCCGCTCGAACGTCTGGTCCCCAGCTTCCGCGATGATGCCCACCAGATGCACGACGACGTCCGGGTCGGCCTGACCGGCGGCGCGCTGCACGCTGCCCGGATCGGTCACGTCCAGCTTCACGCCGCGCGCGCCGCCCACCGCCTCGCCCCGGCGACTCCCGGCCCAGACGTCATGGCCGTCCTGCACGAGTTGTTTCACGACCGCTTTCCCGACGAAGCCGCTGGCTCCGGTGACCAAGATCTTCATGAGGTGCCTCCCTGGGGGCGGTGCAGGTGCGCGGCGATCAGCTGCGCGGCACGTGGGGCGTCCGGCCCGGCGTACAGGCCGCCGAACTCCTCGGCCAGTTCCGGGCGGGCGTTGGCCAGCGCGCCACCCACGAACAGCGGCACGCCCAGGCCGTCCAGGTCGCGCAGATGCTCGCGGGTCGGCCCGAGCGCCCAGTCGCCGTTCAGGGCCAGCAGCACTGCCCGCGCGCCCTGCTGCCGCGTGAAGACCGCCAGATCGCCCAGCGGGACGTTCGCGCCCAAGTACGCGACCCGCACGCCCCGGCGCCGCAGGGCCAGGGTCAGCATCATCAGGCCGAGTTCGTGTTCCTCGCCGGGCGCGCAGGCGGCCACGACGAGCGGCCCGAAGCCCTCCTGCACGCCCGCCACGTCCATCAGGTGCGACAGGCGCGCCCGCAGGAACGCGCTGGCCTGATGCTCGTGCGCGACCGTGATCTCGCCCCGCTCCCAGCGCGCCCCGATGTCGGCCAGGGTGGGGGAGATCACGTGCGTCAGGACGTCCTCGACGGGCAGCTGCGAGTGCACCTGCCCCAGCACGGCGCCCGCCTGATCCATGTCCGAGCCGATCAGGGCCTGCGTGAGCTGCCGGGACCACTCGGCGGCGTCCCGGGCTTCGGGCTCGTCGGGCACGGCGTCGAGGTCCCGCTGCGTGAGTTCGGCGGCGCGGCTGGCGGGCACCCCGGCGTTCAGGTGCGCCTGCATGCGCTGAATGGCGGCGACGTCGTGTGGGGAGTACAGCCGGTACCCGTTCGCGCTGCGTTCGGGGCGCGGGAAGCCGTAGCGGCGCTCCCACTGCCGCAGGGTCGTGGCGGGCACACCGGTCTGCGCCTCGACCTCGGAGGCGGTGAACATGGCAGTCAGCGACCGCCCGGCGGGAAGGTTCATCAAACCCTATTCTGAACGCCGCGTGACCGCAGGAACGTAACGATTCCGGCCAAACGCCGGGGCATCTGCCCACCACCCCCAGCCGCTATGCTGCGGAGGTTGCCGTCATGCCGACCGACCGCGCCGCCCCCACCCTGACGCCCGCCCGCTTCCCGCTGCGGCGCGCGCTGATCGTGTCCCGCCCGGCGCTATGGGTGAACACCGTGGGCACCCTGGTGACCGGCGTGTGGCTCACGGGCCGTCTGTACACCCTGGACGCCGGGGTGCTGGCGCTGCTGGCGTACCTGACCCTGCCGTTCAACCTCCTGATCTACGGCCTGAACGACCTGTGGGACCAGGAAGAAGACGCCCGCTCCTCCCGCAAGGGCGGCTGGCAGGGCGCGCGGCTCCGGGCGCAGGAGGCCGCGCCGCTGCTGCGCGCCACCCTGTGGTGGAATCTCCCCGCCCTGGCCGGGCTGAGCGTGCTGCTGCCACCCCCCGCCACGCTGCTGCTGCTGACGTCCGCGCTGCTGTTCGCCGCTTACAGTCTCCCCCCGCTGCGCCTGAAAGCCCGCCCGTTCCTGGACGGCCTGAGCAACGTCGCGTACGCCCTGCCGCTCGCGCTGCCCGCCCTGGCCCTCGGCAGCCCGGTGCCGTGGTGGCCGCTGCTGGCCCTCATGAGCTACTCGGTCGGGAAGCACGCCTTCGACGCCGCGCAGGACATCCCCGCCGACCGCGCCGCCGGAACCCGCACGGTCGCCACCACCCTCGGCGCGCGCGGCACGGCCGCCTACGCCCTGACGTGGTTCGTCCTCGCCTCGGCGCTGCTGCTGCCCGCGTCGAAACTGACCGCGCTGGCGCTGCTCCTCACCTGCGGCGGCATGGCCCTGCGCCTCCTGCTGCGCCCCACCCCCGAACAGGCCGCGCGCCTGTACCCCCTGAGCATCGTCACCCCCTGGATCGTCGGCGCGGTCGCCGGGGTGCAACTCGTGGCCCTGCTGGCGCGCGGCCAGTGGACCGGATTCTGACGTGACCCGCCGCGTCGGCACCCGAACGGTCGGCATCCTGGGAGGCGGGATCGCCGGACTGGCCCTCGCCGCCCGCCTCGCGCACCGGGGGTACGCGGTCACCGTGTACGACCGCGATCAGGCCGGTGGGAAGCTGCGCCACCTGACCCTGGCCGGTGAGTCGGTGGACACCGGCCCTAGCCTGTTCACGTTCCCGCAGGTGTGGCGCGCGTACCTGCGCGGCCTGAACGAACCCGACCCCCTGCACCTGCGCCCGCTGCCCGGCGGGCTGGGCGTGCACCACACCCCGCACGGTCCGGGGCCGCTCCCGGTGCCGCCCGGCCATCCGCTGCACCCGCACTGGCAGCGGTACCTGCGGGCCGCCGCGCCGCTCGCGCCGTTCCTGGGCGTGCTGCTGACCACCCCGCCGCGCCTGCGCGACCCGCACTTCCGGCAGGCGGCCGCCGCGCTGCTGCGCGTGCAGGGCCCGCACCTGACCGCGCAGGGCTGGCTGGCCGAGCAGCGGCTCCCGCCCGCGCTGACCCACGCGCTCGCCACGCACGCCCTGAACGCCGGACTGGCCCCAGGAGTCGCGCCGCCGCTGTACGCCCTGATCCCGGCGCTGGTCGGCGCAGACGTGTTCCGCCCGGCGGACGGCATGGGGGCGCTGCTGGACGCCCTGCTGACCTTCGGACAGGCGCGCGGCGTGCAACTGCGCGAGCACACCCCGATCACGCGGCTGGACGGGCAGACCCTCACCCTCGCGGGTGGTGAGGTGGCGCGGCACGACCTGATCGTCAGTGCCCTCGACCCGCACCGGCTGGCCGCGCTGCGGGGCCGCCCCACCCCCTCACCCTTAGGGCGGCGCACCGTCAGCGGCGCTGGCGTGTACGCCGTCCTGCCCCGACCCGCCCCACTCCCCGCCACGAGTGTCCTGCCGCCCACCAGCTTCGCGGCGTTCCACGCGCACGTCCGGCGCGGCGCGTTGCCCCCGGACACCCTCACCCTGGTGCACGCGCACGGGCGGCAGCTGAGCATCCTGCTCGCCACGCCCGCCACCGGCGAGGCCCTGACCCTGGACCACCCCTGGGTGCAGACGCAACTCCGGCGGACCGAGGAGACCCTGCAAGTCCCCGACCTGCTGCGGGACGCGCTGGACGTCACCACGCTCGCCCCCGACCACTACGCGCAGGGCGGGCACCCCGGCGGCGCCCTGTACGGCCCCGGCCTCCCCGCTTGGCGCGGCGGGCCTCTGCACCCCCAGCCATACCGCCTGAAGAACGGGCTGTGGCAGGTCGGCACCGGCGTCCACCCCGGCGGCGGCATCCCCGCCATCCTGGGCGGCGTGCAGATCGTCGACCGACTGCTGCGCGAATCGGGCTGGTAGGAGTCAGGGCACCCGCAGCGTCGCGGTGTTCGACACGAGAGTCACCCGCGTGTCGCCGTCCTGCGCCTGAACGTGCGCCGTCATGAGGTACGTCCCGGCGGGCAGCCGCGCGGCGCGGACGGGGGAGAGGTCGAGCGTGAACGCCCCCCACACGCCCCGCGCGGTGTTCACGCCCAGACCCACCTCGGCGCACAGGGTCCCGCGATTCGGGTACCCGAGGAGGGCGCGGCCCTGCCGGTCGAAGACGGTGTACCTGACCTGACACAGCCCGGTCCTGAGCGAGCGGCCCGGCGATTCCAGGCCCTTCACGCGCAGGGTGACGCGGGGCTGCGTGACGGTCAGGGTGCCCGGCAGGAACAGCTGCGCGGGCGCGGCATCTGGAGTGCCGGACAGCAGCAGGGGAAGCAGGAGGACCGCGCGGTGCATGGGCTCAGGCTAACGAACAGCACCCCCTCCGTGTGGAAGGGGTGCCGGGTGCGCGGGTGGGTTATACGGACTCCGGTTGAAAGGTTTGCAAAAACTTTCAACCCGAGCGGATGCGAGAAGGAGCAAAGCGGGTTCCGGACGTGGAGCTGGCAATCCGGTGAAGTTCCGGATTGTCAGCGGAACAAACGGAATCCGTATTACTGGCCGGTGATGGCTTTCAGGGGGTCGACCAGACCGTACCCGAAGTTGTTGTCCTTCCCGGCGGTGCCGAGGTCCTTGGCGGTGCTGGTCAGCAGGCTGAGCAGCTGGGTGTTCGTCAGGGTGGGCTTGGCGGCCCAGACGACCGCGGCGGCGGCGCTGACGTGGGGGGTGGCCATGCTGGTGCCGTTGTAGGACTCGTAGTCGGCGCCGGTGACAGTGGCGGTGCCGGTGGTGGGCAGCTTGGTCAGCAGGGCCTGGCCGTCCGCCTGGAGGATGCCGACGACGGGCACGGCGTAGCTGTTGGTGAGGGTCATGCCCAGGGCGCCCGCGGCGTTGTTGTAGATCATGACGGCCTTGGCGCCGCTGGCGACGGCGTTGGCGGTCTTCTCCTCGAAGGAGCAGGTGCCGCGGGCGATCAGGGCGATGTTCCCGGCCAGGGCGCTGTTGCGGGTCGTGGTGCCGCAGAACTCGTTGTTCGTGCCGCCCGCCGCGACGATGGTGCCGGTGAAGCTGCCCTTGCCGGTCAGGTCGGCGGCCTGCACCTGCGTGAAGGTCACGCCGCCGCCGGAGGCGCTGGCGCGGGTGCCCTGGCCCAGCGGCACGCTGCTGATCACGTCCACGCCGGGGCCGACCAGATCGACCTGCGTGCCGAAGTTGCTGAAGTCCGCCTTGGCGAGGTTGCTGTCCACCGCGCCGATGCCGACCACTTCGGTGTACGCGGCGGGGTAGGAGACGGCGGCGCCGTCGTTGCCGGTCGCGGCGATGGTCAGGGCGCCCTTGTTCCAGACGCTGGTGTAGGCGCGCTGCTCGGTCTGGCTCTTGCTGCCGCCGCCCAGGGAGAGGCTGATGACGACCTTGTTCTCGGTGCCGCCCTGGCTCTTGAGCTGCGCGGCGCACCAGTTCACGCCGTTGATGATGCCGCTGCTGCTGCCGGAGCCGGTGTCGCCCAGCACGCGGGCCATGTACAGGTTCACGCCGGTGGCGACGCCGACCACGCCGTTGGCGTCCATGCCGTCCTGCAGGCCGGCTGCGCCGGTGCCCGCGCCGAGCTGCGCGAAGATCGTGCCGGACACGTGCGTGCCGTGGTGCGACAGGTCGTTCAGGGCGTAGGGGTCGTTGCGGTTGGCTTCGGTGGTGACGAAGTTCTTGAAGCCCTTGAGCTTGCGCGCGAATTCGGGGTGGTTGCCGTCGATGCCGGTGTCGCCGACGCACACGGCGACGCCCGTGCCGGTGTAGCCGGCGGCGCGCAGGTTCTGGACGCGCAGGGCGTTGTCACCCCAGGTGAACTCGCCGCTGGGGGCGTACAGGGCCTGCGCGCTGAGGTTCTGGCTGCTCAGGCTGGCCTTGGCGGCGCTGTCCTTGACGCCGCTCTTGAAGCCCATGGCGTGACGCACGTAGTCGGGTTCGATGTATTCGACGCTGGGGTTGGCCTTCAGTTTGGCCAGTGCGGCGGCGTCGAGTTTCACGGCGGCGGCGCTGATGTCCACCCACTGGCTGGTCATGATCCCGCCCGCTGCGGCGATGGCCTGGGCCTGCACGGCGGCCTGGTCGGTCAGGCTCTGGCTGCTGAGGTTGCCCTGCTTGAAGCCCACCAGGTACGCGCCGGGAATGGCGTCGGCAGCGGCGGGTGCGCTCGCCTCGGGAGCGGTGGCGACCGGGGTGGCCGTCTGCTGGCTGCAGGCGGCGAGGCTCAGGGCGAGGGTGGCGGCCAGGATGGAACGGGTGTGCTTCATGGGATCTCCAATGTGCGGCGGAAGACGGGCTTCCGGCTCGTAGCCGAACGCGGGTGGGAACGGCGGTCTGGCGCGGCCGGGGGCTGCGTCAGGGCGGGCAGTGAGCGTCGCTCGGTGTGTTGAAGTTGAGGGGGATGTTAGTGCCCGGTGGGATCACAATGAACCGCATGTCTAGGTTGCTCTGGAGTGGGTTCAGAATGCCGGATATTTATCGTGTGACAGGGCCTGAATGGTGTCTCGGGCGGCATCCGCCGCTTCATTTGAGGCACCCCGCCCGGCGGTCCTGGGGTAGAGTTATGTTTCTCATTCTTCAGTCAGTTTGCGATCAAGACTTGGCATGCGCTAACAAGGCCGGTCATTTTATTTTCAAACGGAAATGACCTGATTGTTCTGAATGGCGCCTGTCTACCCTGTGTCTGGTTGACTGCCAGCAGAAAAGGGCACCCAGCCAAAGCCGGACGCCCCCCATTCGGGTAGTCGGTGCTGGTTTACCAGCGTTCGGTGACGGTCTTGAGCTGCATGAAGTTCGCCAGGTAATCCGGGCCCCCCGCCTTGCTGTCCGTGCCGCTCATGTTGTACCCACCGAAGGGCTGCACGCCCACGATCGCGCCCGTGATCTTGCGGTTGAAGTACAGGTTCCCGACCTGGAACTCCGCGCGGGCCTGTTCCAGACGCTCCCGGCTGGCACTGCACACGCCGCCCGTCAGGCCGTACTCGGTGCTGTTCGCGATCTCCAGCGCGTCCTGCCAGTCCCGCGCGCGGATGACCGATACGACCGGCCCGAAGATCTCCTCCTGCGCCAGACGCGACTCGCGCTTCACGTCGCCCACGATGGTCGGCTGCACGTAGTACCCCTGCTTCCCGTTCGCCTCGCCGGTCGCCGCGCCGCCCAGCAGCACCTTGCCCTCATTCGGGGCGATCTCCAGGTACCCTTTGATCTTGTCGAAGCTCATCTGGTTCACGACCGCCGTGACGTTCGCGTTCTCCTCGCCCGTCCCGACCTTCAGGGCCCCGGCGCGCTCCACGAAGGCATTTACCACGTCGTCGTACACGCTGTCCACCACGATCAGGCGGCTCATGGCGCTGCACTTCTGCCCGTTGAACCCGAACGCGCCCTGCACCGCCGCCGTCACCGCCACGTCCAGATCGGCCGTCTCGTCCACGATCATGCCGTCCTTGCCGCCCAGCTCCATGATCACGCGTTTGATCCACTTCTGGCCGGGCTGCACCTTCGCCGCCACCTCGTTGATGTGCAGGCCCACCGCGCGGCTCCCCGTGAACGTGATGAAGCGCGTCTTCGCGTGCGTCGTCAGGTACTCCCCGATCTCCTTGCCCACGCCCGGCAGGAACTGCAGCACCCCGGCGGGCAGCCCGGCCTCCAGCATGATGTCCACCATGAACCCCGCGATCAACCCCGCGTCCTCGGCGGGCTTCACCAGGACGCAGTTCCCCACCACGATCGGCGCGGCGGCCATCCCGATGAAGATCGCGCACGGGAAGTTCCACGGGCTGATGCTCACGCCCACGCCCAGCGGGATGCTCATCAGGCCGTTCTCCTCGCCCTCGAACCACGTCGTCTCACTGCTCCCGAAACCCGAATACTTCATGGCGCTGCGCGCGTAGTACTCCAGGAAGTCGATCGCCTCCGCCACCTCCACGTCGGCCTCGGCGTAGTTCTTGCCGACCTCGATGCTCATCAGCGCGCACGCTTCCAGGCGGCGGCGCTTCAGGATCGCGGCCGCTTTCAGCAGCACGCGCGCGCGGGCGTCCATGTCCCACTTCTTCCAGCTCTCGAACGCCGTCCACGCGCCCTGCAGGGCCCGCTCGGCATCCTCGATGGTCGCCTTCGCGGTCGTGCCCACCACTTCATTCGTGTCGCAGGGGTTCAGGCTGGTCAGCTTCTCCGCCGTGTCCACCCGCTCACCGTTGATGACCATCGGGTAGTGCTTCCCGACCAGTTCCGCACGCACCTTCTTCAGCGCGTCCTGATAGGCCTTGACGTTCTCTTCCTTCGTGAAATCGATGAAGCTCTGCGGGCGGTACTCCTGAACTTTGATCATGGTGGGTCTCCTTAACAGAATTGATAGAGCTGTATGTGGTCGGCTGGGTTGAATACGGGAGCTGAAATGTCCCGGTAGGTGGCGAGTTCCGGTTCAGTCCCCGCGCTGAGGACGTCGAAGTACGCTCTGAACAATGGCTCTGGCTCTTCGGCCAGCACGATCCGGTTGCTCATGACGGTGTCGAAGAAGTTGACTTTCTCCCACAGCGAAGGCTCATCTCTGGCGAGCAGAAGCGCAAGGCAGTCGAGGACGAGAACCTTCTGGAAGTCGTTCAGCGAGTCGAAGACGGGTCTGAGTCCATGGGCCAGAAACGGCTGGAGGCTGTGCGCATTGCCGGTGTACGGGGCCAGCACGTAGCTGTCCATCTCGAAGTCCACCTTCTCGGGGCAGGTCTGGCGGTACCAGTCGTCTGAGACATGAACGGCCGAATTCAGGACCTCGTGCAGCCAGAAGAGGTTGATGTACCCCAGCGGGTTCATCGCGTTCGTTCAGCCCTTGAGCATGCCGCGCAGGACGAACATGGCGTTGCGGGGCGTCTCGGCGATGCGGCGGCTGAAGTAGGGGTACCAGTCGCGGCCGTAGGGGATGTACGCGCGGACGCGGTATCCGGCGGCGGCGAGGTTGCGTTGCAGGTCGCGGCGGATGCCGTACAGCATCTGGAATTCGAAGGCGTCCTTGCTGACGCCGTGCGCGAGGGCGTACATCTGCACGTCGTGGATGATGCTTTCGTCGTGCGTGGCGACGTTCACGTAGTTCCCGGCCTGCATGTGGGCGTACACGAGGCGGCGGTAGGCGGCGTCCACGTCGGCTTTCTGCGGGTACGCGACCGTTTCGGGTTCCAGGTACGCGCCCTTCACGATGCGGAGGTTGGGGTTCAGGTCGTCCAGGCTGGCGCGGTCTTTCTCGGTGCGGTAGAGGTAGCTCTGGAGGACGGTGCCGACGTGCTGCCCGCCGAATTCGCTGTGCAGGGTGCGGAACTGCGCGAGGGTCTGGTCGACGCGGGGGTGGTCTTCCATGTCGAGGCACACGAAGCCGCCGTACTCCTTGGCGCGGCGGATGATGCGGCGGGCGTTCGTGAGGCCCAGGTCCTCGCCGTCCACGGTTTTGCCCTGGCCGACGCTGGACAGCTTGATGCTGACGTAGGGCGTGATGCCGTCGGCGTGTGCGGCGTCCAGCATGGTGATGACGTTGTCGGCGAACTGCGTGCACTGCGCGGGGCTCTCGATGAATTCACCCAGCAGGTCGAGGTTCGCCATGATACCGTCTTTTTTCAGGTCGTGCACGGCCTGGATGGCGGTCTGGGGGGTTTCCCCGGCGACGAAGCGCTGGGCCATGCCCCAGCCGCGGGCGCGGACGGCGTTCTCGATGGTTTTCTGACCGGCGACGGTCAGGACGGCTTTGCGGTACATCTGGTCGATCATGGGGTGCTCCTGGGTTGAAGGTCGTTCAGGACGAGGGCGGCGAAGGTGCGGACGTGCGTGCGGGCGGCGTCCCGCGCGGCGTCGTGGTCACGGGCGAGAATCGCGTCGAGCAGGGCGGCGTGCTGGGCGTCGGTCTGCGGGTGGGCGTTGTACGTTCGGGTCTGGTGCTTGATCAGGGCGACGCGTTGTTCGAGGTCGCGGTTCAGGTCGTTCAGGGCGGCGTTGTGCGCGGCGTGCGTGATGGCGCGGTGGAACGCGAGGTCCAGTCGGGTCTGGGCGCGGTAGTCGCTGCCGGGCGCGGCGTGCAGGTCCGCCAGGGCGGCGCGCAGGGCGGCGGCGTCGGTGGGCGTGTGGTGCTGCGCGGCGAGGGCAGCGGCCAGGCCGTCGAGTTCCTCGCGGACGACGTAGGTGTCGCGGGCCTCGGCGGCACTCAGGGTGCGGACGCGCACGCCCTTGTTCGCCTCGGCGATCAGGAGGCCGTCCTGCGTGAGGCGCATCAGGGCCTCGCGGATGGGCGTGCGGGACACGCCGAGTTGTGCGCCGAGTTCCACCTCGCCCAGGCGTTCGCCGGGGGCGAGGTCGCCGTCCAGCACGGCGCGGCGCAGGTGGTCGTACACGCCGTCGCGGACCAGGGTGGGGCGCTCGAAGGAGGTCATCGTGGATATTGTATACAATCCTGACGATCTGACCAGCCCCCCCGGTCATCTGTTTCCCACATCTGTTCAGGCAGGCGGCGCGGGGGTCACGCCGACACGCTGTGCAGGCACGACGGACACACCCAGTCGTCAGGTCTCAGGTTCTCCATCAACACGCGGCGCCGGTTCAGCCTCCACCGGTGCCGCGCCGCCGCGACGCCCGCCGCCCACAGGAACCCCAGGCCACCGACGGTCAATACCAGCAGCCGCCCCCGGCTCCCGCCCAGCACGGTCAGCAGCAGCGGCACCTGCGTCACGAGCAGCAGCGTCAGGCCCAGGCCCACCAGCGGAACGGGGACCAGCCAGCGCGACTCGTCCCAGTCGATCCAGGGCCTTTCCTGCGACGGGCGGTAGGCCCGCCAGCGCAGCAGATGGTGACGGCAGCGGGGGCAGTCGGCCCAGTCTGAATCCGGGTGGGGGAGACGAATCATCCCTGCCGGGTACGGGCCGCGTGGCGCTCAGGTTTCCCCGTCGCGGCGTCCGGTCTCCAGTCGGTGCAGGGGCCGCAGGACGAACAGGAACAGCAGCGTGATGCCCAGCGCGAACACGTACAGATGCAGTCCGCAGGCGACGCCGACGCCCGCGCTGGCGAGCAGGCTGGCGGCGGTGGTCAGGCCGCGGGTCTGGCCGTCCTGGCCGCCGGAGAAGATCGTGCCCGCGCCCAGGAAGCTCACGCCGCTGACCACGGCGGCCAGCAGCCCGATCAGGTCGAAGCGCACCGCCGGATTGTCCGAACCGAACTGCCGGATCAGTGCCTCGGCCAGGACGACGAACACGGCGGCGCTGATGCCGACCAGCATGTGGGTGCGCAGGCCGGCCCCGGCGCGGTGGGCCTGCCGTTCCCAGCCGATGAGGCCGGTCAGCAGGGAAGCGATGACCGGGCCGGTCATCAGGCGCAGCTGGCTCAGGGTGTCGGTCCAGTCCATCCCATGACCCTACGGGGTGTGCCGCCGACCAGTCTGAACCGGGTCCAGAATCGCGTGCCGTGGAGGGGGGTGGTGGACCGGTCAATGCCGCCGTGCAGGACGGCGCGGAGCCATGCTCTGGCGGCATGATCAAGAGGCAGTCCGCCAGCTGGCCTAGAATGTAGTTCGACGCACGTTTGGCGTTCTGGGCGGAATCTACACTGCCCCCATAGTTTCCCGAGTTCGCACAACGACTTGACGAGGGTGGGCGCACAGGGTCTTCACCGTGCGCCCACGCCTACATCTGGAAACTAAGGAGTGCATTATGGCAGTAGGCAAAGTGAAATGGTTCAACGCGGAAAAAGGCTACGGCTTCATTCAGACCGAAGGCAGCCCTGACGTGTTCGCGCACTTCAGCGCGATCCAGGCCAGCGGCTTCAAGAAGCTGAACGAAGGCGACGAAGTCGAATTCGAAATCGAAGAAGGCCAGCGCGGCAAGGGCCCCCAGGCCAAGAACATCGTCGTGACGAAGGCCGCTCCGGTCAGCGATTACGGCGGTGGCGCCGGCGCCCGCCGCAACGACCGCTGGTAAGCACTCCTCTCCAGAAGGCAGGCACTCCGGAAGCGGGGTGCCTCTTGTTCATGCACACAGCAGGAGAGGGGCGGGCGCCCGCAGGGCCCGCCCCCCCCTCAGATCGGGGTCACTCCTGACTGGTGATGAACGGAAGGTTCCGGTCGAACTGCGCGCGGTCCAGGCCGTAGCCGTACACGAACGCGTCGGGAATCGTGAAGCCCAGGTACTCCACCGGAATCTCGACCTTGCGGCGGCTGGGCTTGCTGAGCAGCGCCGCGATCTTCAGGGTCTTCGGCCCGCGGCCTTCGAGGTAGTGCAGCAGGTAGTTCATGGTGATGCCGGTGTCCACGATGTCCTCCACGAGGATCACGTGCCGGTCGCTGATGGGGAACTGCAGGTCCTTGACGATCCGCACCTCGCCGCTGCTCTGCTTGGCGTTCCCGTAGGAGCTGGCCTGCAGGAAGTCGATGGTGCAGGGCATGTCCAGCGCGCGCACGAGGTCGGTGTGGAACATGAACGCGCCGTTCAGGACGCAGATCAGGTGAGGTTCGGTGCCCCGGTAGTCCTCGCGGATCTTCGCCGCGATTTCCTGAATGCGGGCCTGAACCTGCTGCTCGGTGATCTGAACGGGGCCGTTGCCGGGGGCGAGACTCATAGACCCGCAGGCTAACACGCCCGCGTCCCACTTCACCAACCCCGCGCTATGCTCACGCGGATGTCAGCCCGTGACGACACCGCCCTCGTGACGCTCCACTTCGACCGTGTGCCCGGCGTGCTGGGCCGCATCGTGCACGAACGCGCCGCCGACTACGCGGCCGCCGAGCCGGCCCTGGGCGCGACTCGCGCCCGCACCCACCGCTTCGAGACGGCCCTGCGTCAGCCGGGTCTGTCCCTGATCGCGGAGGTCAAGCGCGCCAGCCCCAGCCAGGGCGCCATCGCGCCGCTGGACCCGCTGGACGCCGCGCGGGCCTACGAGGCTGGAGGCGCGCGCGCGATCAGCGTCCTGACCGAACCCCGTCACTTCGACGGAACCGCGCAGGCCCTGCGGGACGTGGCGGGCGGCGTCGCGGTCCCCGCGCTGCGCAAGGACTTCGTGGTGCATCCCGCCATGCTGCGCGAGGCCGCCGAGTGGGGCGCGTCGGCGGCACTGCTGATGGTCAGCGTGCTGCACGAGGCCACAGCCGAGTACCTGCACATGGCGCACCACCTGGGCCTGGACGCCCTGGTGGAGGTGCACGACGAGCGTGAACTGGACATCGCGCTGGAGGCCGGTGCGCCGATCATCGGCGTGAACAACCGGGACCTGACCACCCTGCACATCGACCTGGCGGTCAGTCCGCGCCTGATCCGCCGCGCGCGCGACGCGGGGTTCGGGGGCGTGCTCGTCGCCGAGAGCGGCTACCGCACCCCGCAGGACCTCGCCAGCGTGCGGGATCTGGCCGATGCCGTGCTGGTGGGCAGCAGTCTGGCGGGCAGCGGCGACCTGACCCGCGCCGCCCGCGACCTGATGCGCGCGTGAACCCCGGTACCACCCACGCTTCGCTGACGTTTCTGGGGACCGGCGACAGCAAGGGCGTGCCGCGTTTCTGGTGCGCCTGCCCCGTGTGTCAGGAGGCTCGCGCGGGTGGCGTGAACCGCAGGGGCCGCACCGCCACGCTGCTGCGCGTGCCCCTGCTCGGCGGTGGCGAGGGCACCGCGCTTCTCGACGCCGGCCCGGACACCCACGCCGCGCTGGCCCGCCTGCCCGGGCCGCTGGTGCCGGACGTGGTGCTGGTCACGCACGCGCACAACGACCACATCCTGGGCCTGGGCGACCTGCTCGACTACGTGCGGTACGCCGGTGGGAAGCTGCGGATCTACGCCCCGCCGGAGGTCGTCCCGACCCTGGCCGACCGCTTCCCGTACGCCTTCCGGGGCGGGTCCCCGGTGCAGCCCATCCCCGGGGCGGGCGTGACCGTGGGGGACTTGACCCTGCGCCTCTTCCGCGTGCCGCACGGCGCGAACGGCGAGAGCCACGCCATCCGCCTCGACGCCCCGGACTGGCGGGCCGCCGTGATCACCGACGCCATCGACGTGCCCACGGCGACCGCGCAGGCGTGGCTGAGTGATCTGGACCTCCTCGCGCTGGGCACCTCCTTCGAGGACGAGGGCGACGCCCCGCACAGCGGCCGCAGCGTGTACGACGTCCGCGAGGCGCTGGCCCTCCCCTGGGCGCGCTCGGCGCGGCAGGTGATCCTCACGCACCTGTCGCACGGCGTGGACGCGCGCCGCACCCACCTGCTGCCGCCGGGCTGGGCGTTCGCGCACGACGGCCTTCAGGTGCCCCTCGCGGGCCCCGCGCGAGTGTGAACGCACTCCAACTTTCGCGGGGCGAAACTCACCCCCGCCGCCCCTACACTGTGGCCCGATGACCGCCGCCCGCCAACCCCCCCGTTCCCTGCGCTGGCTGATCCTGGGCGCCGCCCTGGCCCTGCTGATCGGGGTGGGCCTGCTGCCGGACGTGCGGGCGTTCCTGAGCACGGCGTTCGCGGCCCTGACCAGCCGCGACCCGGCCGTCACCCGCGCGTTCGTGGACGGGCTGGGCTGGGCGGGCCCGCTGGCGCTGATCGCCGGGTTCGTCCTGCAGGCGGTCCTGCCGGTGCTGCCCGCGCTCGTGCTGACCGCCGTGACCGCCCGCGCCTACGGCCCCTTCGAGGGATTCCTCATCGTGTACCTGGGCACCCTGCTGGGCGCCGCCGCCGGGTACTGGCTGGGCCGCGCGCTCGGCAACGCGCTGATCCGCACGCTGGTCGGCGAACGCACCCGCCTGAAAGTCCACGAGTTCACCGAACGGCACGGCACGCAGGGCGTCCTGATGATCCGCCTCATGCCGATCCTGTCCGCCGACGTGATGAACCTCGTGGCGGGCGCGGCCCGCATGAGGTTCCGGCCGTTCATGCTCGCCACCGCCGCCGGGGCGCTGCCCGTCACGGCGCTCGTGGTGTGGCTCTCCGAGAGCGGCGAGCGGCTGCTGTGGGGCATGGTGATCCTCTCGGCGGTCGTGGCGGGCGTCGCGGCTGGACGCGCCCTGATCCGGCGCAGACGCGCGGCGCGCGGACTCGGGTAAACTGAACGCCCGAAGTCCACCGCACGGTGGATGCAGGAGGCTCATGACCAAGCAAGACCAGGGCGCCCAGGCGTCGGCATACGAACGGGCGGGCGTCAGCATCGACGCGGGACACCGCGCGGTGGAACTCATGAAAGGCGCCGTGGCGCGCACCCACACCCCCAACGTCCTGGGCGGCCTGGGCGGTTTCGGCGGCCTGTTCCGCGCCGCGTTCGGGCACATGGACGACCCGGTGCTCGTCGCCAGCACCGACGGCGTGGGCACCAAGACGAAGGTCGCGGTGCGCAGCGGCACCTTCAGCGGGCTGGGCGGCGACATCGTCAACCACTGCGTGAACGACATCCTGGTGCAGGGCGCCCGCCCACTGTTCTTCCTGGATTACGTCGCCATGGGCAAACTGCTGCCCGAACGCGTCGCCGAGGTCGTCACCGGCGCCGCCCAGGCCTGCGAGGCGCTGGGTGTGGCCCTGCTGGGCGGCGAGACCGCCGAGATGCCCGGCGTGTACGTGGACGGCGAACTGGACATCGTGGGCACCATCGTGGGCGTCGTGGACCGCCCGAAACTGATCAACGGCAGCCGCATCCAGGCCGGGGACACCGTCATCGCGCTGCCCAGCAGCGGCCTGCACACCAACGGCTTCTCGCTGGCCCGCATGGCCCTGGACGACCTCGACTGGCAGGAGGCGCGTGACGACCTGCACGGGCAGACCCTCGCGCAGGTCCTGCCGGTCCCGCACCGCGCGTACCTGCACGCCTTCGACGCCCTGGAACGCGCCGGGATCGACATCCGCGGTATGGCGCACATCACCGGCGGCGGCCTGATCGACAACCCGCCCCGCGTGTTCCCCCAGGGTATCGGCATGCAGATCGACACCGCCAGCTGGCCCGTCCCGCCCGTCTTCGAACTGATCGTGCAGCGCGCCCAGGTCGCCCGCCACGAGGCGTTCCGCGCGCTGAACATGGGCGTGGGCTTCCTGTTCATTCTCCCCGCCGCACAGGCACAGGCCGCGCTGGACGCCCTGAAGACGGCCGGGGAGCAGCCCTGGGTCATCGGGCAGATGGTGGAAGGTCAGGGCGTCACGTTCACGGGAGCCGTTTGACGAAGCGACTCGCCCCCACCGGCTTCGCCGCGCCCGACCGCGCCACCGCCACCGAATTCTGGGTGGTCCGGCACGGCGAGAGCACCTGGAACGCCGACGGCCGCTACCAGGGCCAGGCCGACGTGCCCCTCAGCCACATCGGCGTCCTCCAGGCGGCCAGCCTCGCCGAACGCCTGACCGGGCAGCACTTCGACGCGGTGTACACCAGCGACCTCGCGCGCGCCGCCCGCACCGCCGAGATCGTCGCCGAACGCCTCACCGGCGCGCCCCCCGCGCAGCGCGACCCGGGCCTGCGCGAGATCGACGTCGGCGAACTGTCCGGGCTGGTCATCAGCGAGATCCGCGAACGCTACCCCGACTACCTGGGCGCCCTGAGCACCGAACCCTGGAGCACCCGCCGCCCCGGCGGGGAGAGCATGGAGGACCTGTACGCCCGCAGCGGCGCGGCCTTCGGCGCCCTGCGCGAGCGCCACCCGGGACAGCGCGTGCTGGTGTTCACGCACGGCGGCGTCGTGCGCGTCGCTGTCGGCCTCGCGCTGGGCGGCGTGCCCGCCAACGCCTGGGCGCGCCTGAGCGTCGCCAATACCAGCATCACCCGCGTCCTGCTGGGCGAGGGCAGCGGCATGCTGCTGGGCTTCAACGACGACGCGCACCTCGAAAACCTGCTGGAGGCCACCGAGGCCGACGACGTACTGGGACAGGCGCCGTAACGGGTCCAACCGTCTGAAGGTCAGAGGGTCCAGGGGTCACCGCCTGGGCCCTCTGCCCTGTGAAGGTCCTGGCTGCCCGTATGCCGGTCAGGTCGGGACGCGGTGCAAACCTGCACGGCGTCCCAGGGTCGCCGGGGGGCAGGCCGCGTGGGCGCACGCTGGGGGCGTGAGTGCCGCAGCGGGGGAGGGGCCGGACGGGCTGGCCCACGGGGCCGCTGCGGCGGGGAGACCGCGCATGACCGACCAGCCGACCGCCACCGACCAGCCTGAAACCCGCCCCCATGTTCCCGAACTGCCGCGCGTCATTCAGGGCGGCATGGGCATCGCCGTGTCCGACTGGCGGCTGGCCCGCACGGTCTGCCTGCACGGCGGGCTGGGGGTGGTGTCCGGCACCGGGATCGACACGGTGCTGCTGCGCCGCCTGCAGGACGGTGACCCGGGGGGCGAGGTGCGCCGCGCACTGGCAGTCTTCCCGAACCCGGCGCTGGCACAGGCCTGCCTGGAGCGGTACTTCCGCCCGGAGGGCCGCGCGCCCGGCGAGGCGTACGCCCGCCTGCCCATGCCCACCGCCGAGCGGTACCGCGACGCGTGGGAGATGACGCTGCTGGGCGCGTTCGTCGAGGTCACGCTGGCCCGCGAGGGCCACGACCGCCCGGTGGGCCTGAACCTCCTGACGAAGCTGCAACTGCACACGCTCCCGGCGCTGTACGGCGCGATGCTGGCCGGGGTGGGGACCGTGATCATGGGCGCCGGGATTCCCCGCGACATCCCCGGCATCCTCGACTCGTTCGCCGCCGGGCGGCCCGCCAGCCTGCGGGTGGACGTGAGGGGCGGCGAAGGGCTGACCCTGACCCTCGACCCGGCCGACTTCGACCTGCGGCCCGACCCGCTGGTCCGCCCGGCCTTCTACCCGATCGTATCCTCGCACGTCCTGGCCGGTGTGCTGGCGCGCAAGGCCAGCGGGCCGGTGCAGGGCTTCATCGTGGAGGGACCGACGGCGGGCGGGCACAACGCGCCCCCGCGCGGCCCGCTGACGCTGGACGACCGGGGGCAGCCCGTGTACGGCGAGCGCGACGAGGTGGACCTGCCCGCCATGCGCGCCCTGGGCCTCCCGTTCTGGCTGGCGGGCGGCTGCGGCACCCCGGGGGCGCTGCGGGACGCCCTGGCGGCGGGCGCGGCCGGGATTCAGGTGGGCACCCTGTTCGCCTTCGCGCAGGAATCCGGGCTGCGGGCCGACCTGAAAGCCGACGTCCTGACCCGCGCGCAGGCCGGGTCGCTGGACGTGTTCACCGATCCCCTCGCGTCGCCCACCGGCTTCCCGTTCAAGGTGGTCACGCTGCCCGGCACCCTCTCGCAGCCGGAGGTGTACGCCGCCCGCGAGCGCGTGTGCGACCTGGGCTACCTGCGCGAGGCCTACCGCACCGACTCAGGGCGGGTGGGCTGGCGCTGCCCCGCCGAACCGGTCGCGGCTTACGAATCCAAAGGTGGAGCGGCGGCCGACACGCCGGGCCGCAAGTGCCTGTGCAACGCCCTGATGGCCGACGCCGGGTACGCCCAGGTGCAGCGCGGCGGGCGCACCGAACCCGGCCTGCTGACGAGCGGGGACGGACTGGGCGCCCTGCGCGACTGGACGCCCGGCTACGGCGCGGCGGACGTGCTGCGCGTCCTGCACGGCTGAATGCCCGACCCCGACCTGCCGGAAGGAGCGGGGCGGGTGCGCTAGGGTGGAGGCACATGCACCCTCACCTGCCCACGCCTGACCGGGGGAGCCCGTGACCGCCCCCTCCGCCCCCCCGCCGGGGCCGCTGCTGGACCGTTACCGCGCCGGGGACCTGCGCGCCCTGGCCCGCGCCGTGACCCTGGCCGAGGCTGGGTTGCCCGCCGCGCGCCCCCTGCTGCGCGCCGCCCGCGAACGTGGCGCGCGCGCCGTCGTGCTGGGCGTGACCGGCAGTCCCGGCAGCGGCAAGAGCACCCTGACCGACGCCCTGATCGCGTTCCTGCGCTCACGGGGGCAGCGCGTCGCGGTGCTCGCCGTGGACCCCAGCAGCCCCTACAGCGGCGGCGCGATCCTCGGGGACCGCATCCGGATGCTGCGCCACCACGCCGACGAGGGGGTGTTCGTGCGCTCCCTGGCCAGCCGGGGCGCACTGGGCGGCCTGTCCGAACGCACCCTGGGCGTCCTGGCCCTGATGGAAGGCGCGGGCTTCGACTGGGTGATCCTGGAGACGGTGGGCGTCGGGCAGTCCGAGGTGGACGTCGCCGCCGCCTGCGACCACACCCTGCTGGTCCTCACGCCTGCCGGGGGGGACGGCGTGCAGGCGTTCAAGGCCGGGATCATGGAGATCGCGGACGTGATCGCCGTGAACAAGGCCGACCTGCCCGGCGCGGACCGCACCGTCCGTGAACTGATGGCCGCGCAGGGCCTCGGCGCGCACGACGAGCACACCTGGTTCGCCCCGATCCGCCGCACCGTCGCCGCGAAGGGCGACGGCATCGAGGCCGTCGTGGCGGCCGTCGAGGCGCACCGCACGCACCTGGGCGAGGAGGGCCTGCAACGCCGCCGCGAGGCGAGGGCGGCGCTGGAGGTCCGCACCCTGGTGCAGGAACGCCTGCTGCGCCGCGCCCGTGAGCTGGGCCGCGACCTGTACGCCCGCGTCGCGCGGGGTGACCTGGACGCCGACGACGCCGCCGACACGCTGCTGCGGGGGGAGCTGTGAAGGTCCGCCCATCCGTGAAGGCCAGCACCGTGGCCGTGTGGCTGTTCGCGTTCCTGGTCGTGCAGCGTCTGCTGGAACTGCGCGTCGCCCGCTCGAACGAACGCTGGGCGCGCGAACACGGCGCGCAGGAGTACGGACAGTCGCACTACCCGCTGTTCTTCGTGCTGCACCCCACCTGGATGCTCCTGACCCTGCTGGAGGGCCGCGCCAGCCGGGGTCGCGTGAACCCCTGGGCGCTGGCGCTGTTCATCCTGGCGCAGCCGCTGCGCTACTGGGTGATCCGCACGCTGGGCCGCTACTGGAACACCCGCATCCTGATCGTGCCCGGTGGGCAGCGCGTCACCGGCGGCCCGTTCAGATACCTGAAGCACCCCAACTACGCCGTCGTCGCGCTGGAGATCGCCTCGGCCCCGCTGGCGGTCGGCGCGTGGCGCACCGCGCTGGCGTACACGCTGCTGAACGCCGCGCTGCTGCTCGGCATCCGCATTCCCGCCGAGGAACGCGCGCTGGCCGAGTACCGCGCCAGCCGGACCGACCATACCCCCTGATTTGGGCGGGTGGTGCGCCATACGGCGCAGGCGTGCCCGCCACCCGGCCCGCTAGCCTGGGCGGCATGACCCGGTCCCTCGGTTACTTCACGGACGTCGCGCTGCGCCGCCAGGAGGGCAGCCTCGTGCAGGCCCTCCCGGACGCCACGGTCGTCCGGTCGCCCGCGAACCCCACGTTCTGGTGGGGGAACTTCCTGCTGATGCCCGCGCCGCCCGCGCCCGGCGACCTCCCGGTGTGGGAGGCGGCATTCACGCGCGCGCACCCGCGGGCCGCGCACCGCGTGTTCGGGGTGGACGTGCCCGGTCCCGCCCTGGGCGGCCCGGTGGCCGACGAGTGGCGCGCCGCCGGGTACGACGTGCGGGCCGACACGGTCCTGACCGCCCCGCGCACGCACGCACCCCGCCGCCTGAATCGCGACGCGCGGCTGCGGGTGCTGCAGGGCGCCGACTGGAACCGCGCCCTGGCCCTGCGCGAGGCCGTGAACGCCGCCGACCCGCACGGACACGAACCGGACGGGTACCGCGTATTCGCGCGGCGCAAGCTGGCCGCGTACCGCGCCGCGCAGGACGCCGGGTACGGCGCGGTCCTGGGTGCCTTCGACGACCACGGGCAGATGCTGTCAGGCCTCGGCATCTTCGACGCGGGGGACGGCGTGGCCCGCTACCAGAACGTCGAGACGCACCCGGACGCCCGCTCGCGCGGCCTGGCCGGGACGCTGGTGCACCATGCGGGCGAGTGGGCGCGTCAGCAGTTCGGGACGCGCACGCTGGTCATCGTGGCCGACCCCGAGTACCACGCGCAGCGCCTGTACCAGAGCGTGGGATTCACACCCACGGAGGTGCAGATCGCGCTGGAAAGGCGCCCGGCAGAGTGACCGGCAGGAGGGGCACCCGGGCAGACGCGCCGGGTGCCCCTGCGGGTTCGGCGGTTACTCGACCGGTTCGCCGCGCTGCAACTTCACGGCCCGCACGAGGTTCTGGTACATCAGCGCGCTCGTCAGGGGGCCCACGCCTCCGGGGACGGGCGTCTGGGCGCGGACCGGCAGGTTCGCCTGCGCGTCGCCCACCACGCCGCTGCCGTCCGCGGGGACGTTGATCCCCGCGTCGATCACGACGTGATGCGGCTGGACATGGTCGGCGCGCAGCAGGCCCGCGCGGCCCACCGCGATCACCACGGCGTCCTGCGCGGCCAGCACGCCGCCCAGGTCACGGGTGTGTTCGTTGCACAGCGTGACGGTCACGCCGCGGTTGTTTAGCATGAACGTCAGCGGGCGGCCCACCGTGCGCCCCGGGCCGATCACGGCGACGCGCGCGCCGCGCAGGTCGTCCCCCAGCGCCTCGCGCAGCAGGAAGCGGATCGAGCGGGGCGTGGGGGGCAGCAGCGCCTCGCTCTCGCGCCCGGCGGCGATCAGCGCGAGGTTCGCGGGACTCAGGCCCTCGATGTCCTTGCGGGCGGTCAGGTGCAGCAGCGCGGCGTCGGCGTCCAGGGGGGCGGCCAGCGGCAGTTCCAGCATGATGCCGTGCACGTCCGGGTCGCTGGACAGCGCGTGCAGCGTGGCGTGCAGCGTCTCCTGGGTGGCCTGCGGGCCCAGGTCGCGCACGGTGAAGCGCACGCCCAGGCGTTTGGCCTGCCGGGCCTTGCTGTCCACGTACACGCGGCTGGCCGGGTCGCCGGACGCCAGGACACTCACGAGGTGAGGCTGGAAGTCCCAGCTGCTCAGGTCGGCGCGGACCTGCCGGGTCACCTGGTCCGCGCGGGGTTTGCCCGGCAGCGCCAGGGGGTGGGGGAGGGGATCAGTCATCGTCGGGTCCAGCGGACAGGGTCCTTGAGTGGAGGCGGGCAGGGAGCGCGGGGCGGACCGCTTCCCGGACGGGAAGGCGCCCGGCCCAGCATACCTGCCCCCGGCGCGATGGGGGCATCTGGGGGTAGTCCTGACCCCCTGGGGGAGGATACCGTGAAGTGCTTCACAGCGTCAGAAAACTCACAAAGCTATGGTCTGGTCTGATGCCCTCCGAGAACACCCGCCCCGCCCGCGCACGCAGCGCCGAGGAAAAGAACCAACGCCGCGACGACATCCTGCGCGCCGCCGAGCGCCTGTGGACCACCACCACCTACGCCGAACTCAGCATGAACCAGGTCGCGCGCGAGGCCAAACTCGCCAAAGGCACCCTCTACCTGTACTTCGACACCAAGGAAGAACTGTTCCTGGCGCTCCTGACCGAACACCTCCAGGCCTGGATCGGCCGCACCAGCGACCTGCTGATCGAACGCCAGCCGCGCACCCCGCAGCAGGTCACGGACGTCCTGCTGGACTCCGCCGAGGCCCTGACGCCCCTGCGCCGCCTGCTCGTGCTGCTCGGCACGGTCCTCGAACGCAACGTCCGCCCCGAACTGGGCCTGGAATTCCGCCGTGAACTGGACGCCCAGCTGCGCCGCCTCGTGCAGCACATGCCCTACAGCCCCCCCGTCACGCTGCGTCTGCTGCGCCACCTGTACGCCCTGGCGATCGGCTGGCAGCAGTTCAAGGAGTCCCTGCCCGGCCTGGACGTCCAGACCGGCCAGCCCCGCGAGGAACTCCCGGGCGAGTACCGCGCCGAGTTCGAACTCGCCCTGCGCGGCGTCGTCGAGCAGCTGGCCGCGCAGGACGCCCGCGCGAACGCCGTCTGATACGAACTCCGATTGAATGGGCTGCAAAGACCATTCAATCCGAGCGGATGCGAGTGGGAGAAAATCGGGTTCCGGACGTGGAGTTCATAACCCGGTGCTGTTCCGGGTTGTGAACGAAACAAACGGAATCCGTCTGACCGCATCCCTCCTGCACCCCCGTGGCTGTGACGGCACGGGGGTGCCTGCCGTTCCGGGGGGCCGATGCCCGCGTGACTACCAGCGGAACTTCCCGGCGCCCGCCACCCACGTCATCCGCAGCGCGCGCAGCGTGGACGTGAGGTTCACGCCCGCCGCCTCGCACGCGCGCCGGGCCGCGTCCGGCACGACCGGGAGGATCGACAGGGTCGCGCCCTGCCGCGCCGGGACGTACTGCACGCCCAGCGGCACGCCACGCAGGCAGGCGGGGGCCGCGCCGGTCAGGAAGTCCGCGTCGCGGATCACCTGAATCACGTCCGCCTCGGGCACGGGCTTCAGGCCCCGCGCGTCCAGCCAGCCGAAGACCGTGCGCTGCTGGCACGCCCCGGCGCGGCACCACTCGCGGTTCAGGACCAGCAGCGCCCGGCTGCCCTGGGGGTACGTCGCGGCGCGCAGCGTGGTGAACACCGTTCCGCCCGCTCCGGCGCTGCTGCCCCGCCAGTCCAGGAAGCGGTTGGGCGCGTCCGTGACCTGCGCCGCGAACAGGTTCTGCGTGGCCGCCCAGTCCAGCGCCTCGCGCCGCGCCAGAGCCAGCAGGGACCCCTCGGCGGCCGGAGGCTGGAACGAGGTCAGGAACAGCTGCACGCCCCGCGCGGGACCCAGCGGGTCACCCACGGGGGCCGTCTGGGCGGACGCGGGGACCGTCAGGGTCAGCAGGGGAAGGAACAGAGCGGCGCGGAGCACCTGCCCAGTGTGCCGCATTCCACGCCGGGAGCACCCGCACCTCCCCGGTGGGGGAGCGCCCGGGCTGCACAGCCCGCCCCGACCGCGCGGCCCGCGCCCGTATCCTGGGTCGCGTGCGCGTCGTCCTGAAACTCGGTACCAGCGTCCTCACGGCAGGCACGGATCGCCTGCACCGCCCCCGCATGGTGGAATTGATCCGCACGCTGGCCGCCGCCCGCGAGGCCGGGCACGAGGTCGTCCTGGTCACCAGCGGCGCCGTGCTGGCCGGGTGGGAGGCGCTGGGCTTCCCGCCCCGCGACCGGACCCTGGCGGAAAAGCAGCTGCTGGCCGCCGTGGGGCAGGGCCGCCTGATGCACACCTACGCGCAGCTGGCCGACCTGTACGGCCTGCCGGTCGCGCAGGTGCTCCTGACTGCCGACGACTTCCGGGACCGCACGCGGTACCTGAACGCCCGCACCACCCTGGACACCTGCCTGGCGCGCGGCGTGATGCCGGTCATCAACGAGAACGACGCCGTCGCGCTGGAACAGCTGAAGGTCGGGGACAACGACACCCTGTCGGCGTTCGTGGCGAACCTCGTGGAGGCGGACCTGCTGGTCATCCTGACCGACGCGCCCGGCCTGTACACCGCCGACCCGCGCCGCGACCCGACCGCCACCCTGATCCCGGTCGTGGAGCGCGTCACGCCCGAGGTCTGGGCCCGCGCCGGGGGTGCCGGGTCGCACCGGGGCACCGGCGGGATGCACACCAAGATTCAGGCGGCCGAGATCGCCACCCGCGCCGGAACCCCGGTCGTGATCGCCCCCGGGGACGCCCGCGACGTCCTGACCCGCCTGCTGGACGGCGAGAGCGTCGGCACGCGCTTCCTGGCCGCCGGGTCACGCCTGGAGGCCCGCAAACGCTGGATTCTCGCGGAGATCGCCGCCGGGAGCGTCACCCTGGACGCCGGAGCGGCCCGCGCCGTCGCCGAACGCGGCGCGAGCCTGCTGCCCGCCGGGATCACCGGCGTGCAGGGCCGCTTCGGGCGCGGCCACACCATCCGCATCCTGGCGCCGGACGGCACGGAACTCGCGCGCGGCCTGACCCGCTACGCGTCGGCGGACCTGCTGAAACTCGCCGGGCAGCACTCCAGCGCCGCCGAGGGGCTGCTGGGCTACACCTACGGCCCGGAAGCCGTGCACCGCGACGACCTCGTGCGGCTGTAGGCCCGACCCGGTGCGGTATGGCCGCCTCTATACTGCCGGGCGTGCTGGCCCTGCTCGCCCCCCAGACCCGACTCACCGACCCCGCCGCGGACGCCCGTGGCGACGGCGGGTACGTGCTCCCCACCCGCCCCGCCTTCACCCAGGACATGCTGGACCTGCGCGCGCTGGACACCCGCGGCACCCCGCAGGGCATGCAGTTCACCGTCACGTACGGCCAGCTGGGCAATCCCTGGAACAGCCCCGCGGGCTTCAGCGCGGGCGTGACCGACATCTTCGTGAAGGGCGCGCTGGGCGGGCAGGCGACACTGGGCGACCTGGGCCTGCGCACCAGTGGTGGCGGCTGGCAGTACCACCTGCGCGTCTCGCCCGGCGGCAGCACCCTGACCGAGGTGGACGCCCAGGGCCAGGAACGACCCCTGGCCGCGCCGACCGTGCAGGTGTCCGGCACCAGCCTGACCGTGCAGACCGCGCTGCCCGACGGCCGCTACGGGTACTGGGTGACGAACAGCGTGTACTCCCCGCTGACCCCGGACGGCCTGCTGCGGCCCACGACCACGCCGAACCCCACGGCGTTGCAGGCGGGCCGCGCCGACGCGCCCGTCCCGGTGGACGTCCTGGCCGCGCCCGGCGACACGCAGGCCTTCACGCGCGGCACGCTCGCCCCGGTCGGCGAGACCCGCGACCTCGTGGGCATCGGGCTGCTCACGCTGGGCGGCGCGGGCCTGCTCGTCACGGTGATCGCCACCGTGTTCGTGTGGCGCCGCCTGAGCGCCCACCCGGCGTGACCCGCCCTGCCCTGCCCACCGCGCTGCCCGCCCCGCTGCTGATCCTGATCGCGGCCGTCCTGTGGGGCCTGCTGGGCATCCTGGGCAAGCAGGCGCAGGCCGCCGGGCTGGACCCGCTGGAGGTCGCCTTCTGGCGCGCCGCCCTGGCCGGGGGCCTGTACGCCGCGCACGCCGCCCTGAACCGCGCCCGCCTGCCGCGCGGCCGGGACCTGCTCGTCACCGCCGCGTTCGGCGTGGCGGGCGTCAGCATCTTCTACGGGTCGTACCAGCTGGCAGTCCGCGCGGGCGGCGCCAGCCTCGCCAGCGTGCTGCTGTACACCGCGCCCGCCTTCGTGGCCGTGATGGGCTGGGCATTCCTGCGCGAACGCCTGGGTAGACGGGAACTGCTCGCGGTGGCGGGCACGCTGGGCGGCATCGCCCTGATCAGCCTGGGCGGCGGGCAGGGCGTGACCGTCACGCCCGCCGCGCTCGCCTGGGGCCTGACCGCCGGATTCACGTACAGCCTGTACTACCTGTACGGTAAGGCGTTCTTCACCCGCTACGACCCGCCCGCCCTGCTGGCCGTGGCGCTGCCGGTCGGGGCCGCCGTGCTGCTGCCCGTTGTGACCTTCACTGAGAAGACCCCCGGCGCGTGGGGCAGCCTGGGGGCCATCGCCGTGTTCAGCACGTACCTCGCGTACCTCGCGTACTCCTGGGGGCTGAAGCGCCTGCCTGCCACGCGCGCCAGCGTGATCGCCAGCCTGGAACCCGTCGTGGCCGCCACCCTGGCCGCGCTGTTGTTCGGCGAGCGACTCTCGGCGCTGGCGTTGCTGGGCGCGGCCCTGGTGATCGGCGCGGCCCTGCTGCTCAGCGTCGGCCCCAGCGACACTGAACGGCACCCCCCAGCGGAATGATCAGGGCTGCCGGTCCAGCGTGAAGTCCCACTCGAACGACCGGCCCCACGGCAGGTCCGCGCTGCCCAGCGAGTATGAATCGCCCACGCGCAGCGGGAAGAACGCCCCGGCCAGTCGCATCAGGGTCGCCTGCGCCTGCGGGGTGTTCAGTTGCGCCTCCGGGATCAGGGTGCGCAGCTGGGCGCGGACCTCGCTGCTGTAGATCACGTCGTTCGCGAACTCGCGGGCCAGCAGCGCGTCCTGACGCACCGGGTCGGCGCCGCGCGCCAGTTTCGCGTGCGCCAGCGCCGTCCCGAGGTTGTTCCCCGGCGTGCCCCACGCCGCCAGCGCCTGCAGGTTCGCGTGCTGGCGCAGGGTGCGCAGGTCCGCCCAGAAGCGCGGATTCCCGAGGTTCACCTGCGCCACGTCCGCCACGGCGACTTTCCCGGCGCGCAGCAGCGTGCTGACCCGCAGCGCCGCGCGGCGCGGGTCGCCGCCGTTGAACACGAACAGCGTCAGGTCCGCCTTCCCGTCCACGACCTGAAAGCCGCTGCCCTGCGCGTGATTGGCGGCACTCTGCGTCAGGGGAATCCCCTCGTACTTCATGACCTGCTGCGCCGCGGCGGGATCGCTGTACTCCACCCGGACCGTCGCCGCCTCCGGGGCCAGGGCGCGGGCGGTCAGCATGGACAGCACCTCGTCCGCACCCGGGTACACGCGCACGTTCGCCGGGGCGTCCTGCGCCAGCGCGGCGCCCTCCTGCGGGGCGGGACTGCCGGGCAGCGCGTCGTCCCAGGTGACGTCCAGTTCCTTCAGGCGGCCCTCGCGCGCCCAGCCGATCACGGCGCGCACGACCTCCAGGTTGCGCGCGCGGTCGGTCGCGTCCGGTTCACGCGGCAGCGTGATGAATGCGTACACCGGCTGCCCCGTCCGCTCGGTCCAGGTGCGCAGCGGCTCCAGCCGCGCCAGGGCCTCCGGCGCCGTCAGGGGGCTCGTGCGGGACTGCACCAGCCCCCCGTACGCCAGGGCGTCCAGCGACACGACCAGCGGCCCCGTGCGCGGTTGCGCGGCCAGCCACGCGCCCAGCGCCGCCGGGTCGGCGCCGCGCGCCGCCGTGCCCAGCAGCGCCGCGTCCGGCACGCGCAGGGCGTCGCCACGCAGGCCGCCGATCAGGGCGGGCAGCACCCGCGTGGCGGGGCGGGAGTCCAGGGGCAGCAGCGTCTGCGCGTCCGCCGCGCCCAGCAGCGCGAGAGGCAGGCAGGCGGTCAGAAGGGAAGAGGTGCGGCGCATCGTGCCCCGACCCTAGCGGCCACCCGTGAGGACCCGCTGGGTGTTTCATCAGCAGCATTCAGGAGTAGTGAAGGGCCCCTTCACTACTCCTGAACGAGCGGAGCGAGCACCTGACAGCACCAGAGGTTGGAAGTGGAATTGAAGGGCGTGGTGTTGGCCCTTCAATGGAACTGGAAACCGCTGAGGGAGTCCGGCGCGGGCTCTGTACGCGGGCATGCCACCTGTCCCGGCCCCGCGCGGTTAGCCTGAACCTCATGAAAGCCAGTGACCTGTGGCGACTCGCGTGGCGCGGCCTGACCCGCCGCCGGGTGCGCACCTTCCTGACCGCGCTGGGCATCACGGTGGCGGTCGCCAGCATGGTGATCTTCCTGTCCCTGGGCGAGGGCATCCGCAAGGTGTTCACCAGCGAACTGGGCGGCATCGGCCCGGACATCCAGGTGAGCCTCACGCCGCTGTCGCAGGGCCTGGCGCTGCAGCCGAACCTCCCGCAGGACACCGTGGGGCAGCTCCAAGCGCTCGCGCCGGAACTGGGCCTCCAGACCGTCACGCCGGTCGTGATGGCCGTGCGGGGCGGCCTGGACCCCACCCAGAGCGTCGTGCTGTACGGTCTGCCTGCCAGCGGCGGGATCGGCGCGGTCTTCCCGAACACGGCGCTGGCCCAGGGCCGCCTGCTGCTCCCCGCCGACGAGCAGACCGGCGCGGCCGTCGTCGGCGCCAAGGCCGCGCAGAACCTGCGGCTGAGCCTGGGCAGCACCCTGAACCTCAACCGGCGCGCCAGCGTGAAGGTCGTGGGCGTGCTGGCCCCGCAGTCCGGGCTGGTGGACAACTTCATCTTCATGCCGCTGACGCCCCTGCAGCGCAGCGAGGGCGCCGAGGGCCGCGTGTCGCTGGTCGCCGTGAAACTGAACGACCCCCGGCAGGCCCGCGCGGTTGCCACGAGCATCAGTGACCGCCTGAACCTGGAGGCCGCCACGCAGTCGGACTTCCTGGGGTTCATCGAGCGGGCGCTGCGCATCAGCGACGCCGTGCGTTTCGGGATCTCCCTGATCGCGCTCATCGTGGGCGGACTGGCGGTCGCGAACACCGTCATGATGGGCGTCTTCGAACGCACCCGCGAGTTCGCCACGCTGCGCGCCATCGGGGCGCGGCCCGCGTTCGTGCGCGCCCTGGTCCTGACCGAGTCGCTGCTGCTGTCGCTGGTGGGCGGCGTGGGCGGCGTCCTGCTGGGCCTCGTGGGCATCGTGATCGTGAACCTGTACACCCAGCAGCTCGCGGGGATCGACGCGGCGGCCCTCACGCCCCGCCTGACCCTGCTCGCGCTGGGCATCAGCTTCCTGCTGGGTCTGCTCTCGGGCCTGCTGCCCGCCCGCAACGCCAGCCGCCTGAGCATCGTGGGCGCCCTCGGGAGGGTCTGACATGACCGCCATGACCACGCCGGCCAGCAGCACTGCCACCACGCCCACCCTGAGCGTCCACGACCTGTCGCGCGTGTACCCCAGCGGGGACGGGCAGGTGCAGGCCCTGGCGCCCTTCACGCACGCCTTCCCGCCCGGCCTGACCGCCGTCGTCGGCCCCTCGGGCAGCGGCAAGAGCACCCTGCTGAACCTCCTGGCGGGCTTCGACACGCCCACCACCGGCCACGTGCAGGTCGGCGACACCGACCTCACCGCCCTGAGTGAAACCAGCCGCGCCGACCTGCGGCTGCGCCACTACGGCTTCGTGTTCCAGAACCACAACCTCGTGAGCATCCTCAGCGCGCAGGAAAACGTCGAGTTCCCCCTGACCCTGGCGGGCCTGCCCCCGCGCGAGCGGCAGGAGCGCGCCCGTGAACTGCTCGCCCTGGTGGGCCTGGAGCGCCGCGCCGATCACCTGCCCAGCCAGCTGTCCGGCGGGGAGGCGCAGCGCGTCGCCATCGCCCGCGCGCTCGCCGGGAACCCGGGCGTGCTGCTGGCGGACGAACCCACCGGGAACCTCGACACCCGCACCGGCGAGCGCATCCTGGCGCTGCTGCGCGGCGCGGCCGACGCGGGCCGCACGGTCGTGCTGATCACCCACGACCGCGACATCGCCGCGCAGGCCGACCATCACCTCAGCGTGCGTGACGGGGTGGTCACGCCCGGCTGACCACACGGGATTCAAGAGACTCCACATCATTCGGAGTCGCCCGGTGGCCCCCTCACCCTTCCGTCGCTTCGCTCCTCCCTCCCTCTCTGCAGCGCAGCTCTCTGAGTCCCACAGGGGGAGAGGGGAAAACGGAACGTGTTCAAGTCGGAAGCAAGTCAATTTTATCCCGTATCACACAAGGAAGCGCGGCCCGGACGTGATGACCGGGCCGCGCACTTGTGCGGGCTGATCAGGGGGCGGTGCCCACGCGGGTCTCGCCGTCCCGCAGCCACAGGGGGCGGCCCTGCGCGTCCCGCAGGCGCACCACGATCTGCACCGTCTCGCCGGGCTGCACGCCCGCGCCGGACCGGCCGAACGCGCTGCCCTGCGCGCCCGCCGCGCGCAGCGGGGACTTCCACAGGTCCGTGCCGCTCACCACGAACACCCCGTCCAGCCGCAGCGCGGGCAGCGCGTCGCGGGAATTCAGGCGCACCTTCACCCCGAACCCACCGGCGCCGCTGGCCGACGCGGACTCCAGCGTCACGACCTGCCCGCCCACGTTCAGGGCCGTGGGCGCACTCAGCAGGTCCCCCACCGACGGCGGCACCGCCGGTGAGAACCCACAGGCCGCCAGCAGCAGCGGCAGGCACAGCGCGACACGCTTCATGAGAGGAGTGTACCTGAGAAGCCTGCGGGAAGGGTGAACACCCGACTCACGGGCCGTTCACCCCGCCGCGCTACGCGCACTTACCAGCTCAGATCCGGGGCCGTCACCACGCGGTCCGCCGGTTGATCCGTGAACAGCGTGTACGTCAGCGTGTACGTGCCGGGAATCACGCGCGTCAGCAGGATCGCGTCGCCGTCCAGACGCGGATTCAGGTTCGCGAGACTCGGCCCCTGCACCTGCAGCGGGCCGCGCACGGCAGGCTGCGCCCCCCCGCCGGGCAGCGGATCGATCAGCCGCACGTTCTCCAGCGTGCTGTCCACCGTGAACACCAGCGTCACCACGTACCCCTGCCCCTGCGCGGCGGCCTCCACGCTCTTGTTCAGGCTGGCGCGCGCGCCGCCCTGCACGTTCCGGGTCACGTTCGCGCCGCCCGGGTTACGCACCCGCGCCTGCCCGGTCGTGCGCAGGTCCACCGGGTCCAGCACCGCCTCGGCGGTGTCCGTGCGGCACACCCGCACCGGCACCTTCAGCCGCAGCGGCTGCCCCTGGCTGAAGTCCCCACTGACGTTCAGCGGGTAGTCGGTCGTCCAGCCGGTCGGCAGGTTCAGGCTGAGCTTCCCGGGCAGGCGGTACGGGAAGTCCGTGCGGGCCAGGGCGGTCAGCTGCGTCACGTCGCAGACGTTCAGGATGTCCGGCGAGGTCACGAGCGCCACGTCCGTCAGCACGCGGTACTCGATGGTCACGCGCTCGGTGCCGCTGTCCGTCACGCGGCCCGCCGGGGGCGGCGTGACCGAACTGCCCGGCAGGCTGGTCGGCGTGACCGGGTAGTCGCCCGGCGCGAGCGGCACCGTCACGGGCGCGCTCAGCGTCTGCCCGCCCACCTGGAACGGCACGCCCGTCAGCGGGATGCGCTGCCCGGCGTACAGCGCCACGGCCTCCACCTGGAGTTGCCCCTGCGGCGGGCGCGCCACGAAGCGGATCTTCGTGAAGCCCGGCTGGTAGCGGACCTCGGTGGGCGAGACGATGTTGCCCGTGCCCTGGATCAGGGTGCCGCTGACCGGCACGTACCCGCCGGGCAGCACCGGCCGCACCACCGCGTCCCCGACCAGCGCGTACGACGCGCCGGGAATGGGGCGGCCCTGCGGGTCCACGACGTCCACCAGCAGTTGATTGGCGATCTTCGCGCCGCCCGGCACCACGAACCCGCCCACGCTGCCCGTGATGGGCTGGTCGTTCAGGCGGAACGAGAAGCGGATCGCGTTGCTGTACTGCTTCGTGGTCTTCAGGACCCGGATGTACAGCTGCCACTCGCCCACCAGTTCGGGCGTGATGCGGAACGCGTCGGTGGCGGTGCGGCCGTTCTCGCTGGGCGTGAGGTTCACGCGCGTCCCGCCGGGCTGCACCGCCCAGATCTCGGCCTCCTGCGCGCCGTCCACGTCGTAGTTCAGCAGGCCAAGGGTCCTGCCCACCCAGTCGGCGGTGACGTTCACCCGCGCGGCCAGCAGCGCCTCCGAATCGGTCGAGCGGGCGTTCACGCTGAAATCGCTCGTCTCCAGCCGGAAGGGGTCGGCCACGCGCAGCGCGAACGAGTTCTTCCCGTTGCCCCGGCTGGTCACCTTCAGGGTGTACGTCCCGGCGCCCAGGCCGCCGCTGAACAGGCTGTCCCAGGTGTGCTCGCGGTTCAGGCTGAACCGCCGCTCCAGCACCGTCCCGCCCGGGCCGGTCAGGGTGAAGGTCGTCTCGAACGGCTCGTTCTTCGCGTACAGCTCATCCCCGAAGTACCCCTCCGCGCGGCGGCCATCCACGTAATCCGCGAGGTTGAACGTCGGCGAGAACACCTCCAGGCCCAGGGGCTTCCCGGCGTCCTGCGCGGACACGCGGATCACGTACGTCTCCTGCGCCTGAGGCCACTTGTCCCCCACGGACACGAGCGGCAGGGTCCCGCCGGTCTGCGCGGCGGCGGGCGCGGCGAGCAGCAGCAGGCCGCCCAGCACCGCCAGTCGGACCGAGCGGGAACGGGAGGACTTCGGGGCGAGGGGCGTCAGGGAACCGGCAGTCAGGAAGCTGGGCATCGTTGGGAAAAATCATACAGGCCCGCCCCGGCTGGACACCCTACCCCCACCGGGCCGCACCTGGGGGTAGCATCCGCGGTGATGACGCTCGCCGCCCGCGCCCACGCCCACCTCAGCGAGGCTGCCCTGCACGGCAACCTGACCCACCTGTCCCGCCGCGCCGCCACGCCGCTGCTGCTGCCCGTCAAGGCCAACGCGTACGGGCACGGCCTGCGCGAGATCGTCACCCTGGCCGCCCGCCACCCGGACGTGTGGGGGTTCGCGGTCGCCACGCCCCGCGAGGCCGCGCAGGTCGCCGCGCTGCACACCGGGCGACCCACGCTGCTCCTCACCCCACCCACCCCAGCCGAGGTGCCCGTCCTGGCCGACCTGGGCGTCCGCCTGCCCGTCGCCTCCCTGGCCGAAGCCGACGCTCTGCCCGCCCACGCCCGCGCGCACCTGAAGGTGGACACCGGCATGAACCGCCTGGGCGCCCGCCCCGAGGAGGCCATCCGGGTCGGCGCCCGCCTCGCCGAACGCGGCCTGCTGGAAGGCGCGTACACGCACTTCGCCACCGCCGACGAACCCGACCTGAGCTTCGCCTATGACCAGCTGCGCCGCTTCCGGACCGTGCTGGACGCCCTGCCCGCCACGTCGCAGCCCCTGCTGGCCCACGCGGCCAACGGTGGCGGCATCCTGTCCTTCGGGGCGCTGCCCGGCATGCGCCTCGCCCGGCCCGGCCTGACCAGCTACGGCTTCGCGCCACCGCACCTGCGCGCCGCGCTCCCCCTGCGGCCGGTCATGACCCTCACCGCGCAGGTCACGCACCTGCACACCGCCCACGCCGGAGAGACCGTCAGCTACGGCGGCCTGTGGCGTGCCCCACACGACACCCGGGTCGCCACGGTCGGCATCGGCTACGCCGACGGGTACCCCAGGGGCGCCACCGGCCGCGCCCACGTCCTCATCGCGGGTCAGCGTCGCCCCGTCCTGGGCCGCATCTGCATGGATCAGCTCATGGTGGACGCCACCGGCCTGGACGTTCAGCTGGGCGACCCCGTCACCCTCTGGACCGACCACGACCTGACCGTCACCGACGTCGCCGCGTGGGGCGACACCATCGAATACGAGGTGCTGACCGGACTGGGCGAACGGGTGGACAGGGTTGTGGGGAGTGGGGAGTAGGGAGTGTGAACAGCAGGGAGAGTGGGGCGCCGGATGAGTCCAGGCGCCCCACTCTTTTCCACTTCCCACCACCCACTCCCCACTTCCCTCAGAAGAAGCGACTGACGTCCCGCACGACCACGAACGCCATGAGGAGCATCACGAACGCGAAGCCCGCGAAGTTGATCGCCTGTTCCTGCTGGAAGGTCAGGGGGCGGCCGCGCAGTGCGCCCACGAACGCCAGCACGATGCGACCGCCGTCCAGGCCGGGGATGGGGATCAGGTTGAAGAACGCCAGGGAGAGGTTCAGCAGGATGGCGACCTGCACCAGGGCCCAGGGGCTGACGGCGGCGGCGCGGGAGACGATCTCGGCGGTGCCGATGGGGCCGCTGACGTTCTCGTCCCGCGTGAAGTTCAGGGTGAAGAAGCGCTGGAACAGCCCGGCGAAGGATTGGATGACCTGCGGGACGGCCTCACCGGTCACCTGCCACGCGCGGATGAACGCCGCGCCGACACTGACGGGCTGCACGTCCGGCGCGTAGCGGATGCCGAGCAGTTGCCGCTCGCCGTTCAGGGTGGGCGTCCAGTCGAACAGGACGTCGCGGGGCTGCCCGTCGCGCACCACCGTGAAGGTGTGCGGCCCGTCCTTCGTCAGGACGTCACGCACCCCCTCCCACCCGGCCACCGTGCGGCCACCGACCGTCGCCGTCTCCGGGATGTCCTGCCCGTCGATGGCGGTGATGACGTCCCCCACGCGCAGGTCCAGCGTCTGCGCGCGGCTGCCCGGCACGACCTCCTCGATACGGGCGCGGTCCGGCACGGCCACGCCCTGCGAACTGAACGACACGGTCATCAGGCCGATCGCCAGCAGCAGGTTCGTCAGCGGCCCGGCCAGCAGGATCGCCACCTTGCCCCACACCGGCAGCGCCGCGAAGCCGCGCGTGGGCTGGCGGTAGCCGCCCTGCCCGTCCTCCTCGGGGGCCATGCCGTCGATCTCCACGTACCCGCCGATGGGCAGCAGGCTCAGGCGCCACTCGGTGCCGCGCCACTGCCGCCGCAACAGCACCGGGCCCATGCCGACGCTGAACGAGTGCACGGCCACGCCCTGCCGCCGCGCCAGCGCGTAGTGCGCCAGCTCGTGCAGGAACGTCGCCACGCCGATGATCAGCACCGTCCACAGCAGGCCCAGCGGGGTCAGGGCCGCCGCGATGCCCTGCACGACGTTCACAGCGCCTCCGATGGGACGGCGGGGTTCAGCCGTGCCAACCGAGCGGATGCGAGTGGGATCAGGACGGGGACCGGACGTGGAGTTCGTCCTTCGGCGACCTCCCGGAGGGCGAACGCAACAGACGGTGCCCGTCTCATGCCCTTCCCCCGTTCGCTGCGAGTTCCTGTGCGCGGGTGCGGGCCCAGGCGTCCACCTCGGCCAGCGTGTCCCAGGTCAGGGTCCCGGCGGGTGTGTCGTCCAGCACCCGTTCCAGCACCCTGGGGATGTCCGTGAAGCCGATCTGCCCGGCTAGGAACGCGTCCACCGCCACCTCGTCGGCGGCGTTCAGCGCGACCGGCAGCAGCCCCCCGGCCTCCCCGGCGCGGTACGCGAGGCCCAGGCACGGGAAGCGGTCCAGGTCCGGCTCGCGGAACTCCCAGGTGCCGCGCATCGGCCAGCCCAGATGCGTGCCGACCTCGCGCCCGCGCCGCGCGCCGCGCACGTCCCCGGGGCGCGTCATGCCGGTCGGCGCGGCGTCCACGGCGTACGCGATGGGCAGGCGCATGTCGGTCGGCCCGAACTGCGCCTTCAGGCTCCCGTCGCGGAAACGCACCGCCGCGTGGATCAGGCTCTGCGGGTGCACCACCACGCCCACCTGCGACAGCGGCAGGCCGTACAGGCTGGCGCACTCCATGACCTCCAGCCCCTTGTTCATCAGCGTGGCGCTGTCGATCGTGACCTTCGGGCCCATGCTCCACGACGGGTGCCGCAGCGCCTGCTCGGGCGTCACGCCGCTCAGGTCGGCGGGGCCCTCGCGGAACGGCCCGCCGGACGCCGTGAGGATCACCTCGGCCACGTCCACCATGTCCTCGCCCGTCAGGCACTGGAACACTCCGGTGTGCTCGGAATCGATGGGCACCACGCGCCCGCCGCCCACGGCTGCGGCCTCCCACATCAGGTGCGCCGCCGTGACCATCGCCTCCTTGGTCGCCAGCGCCACCGCCTGCCCGGCCTCCAGCGCCGCGCGGGTGGGCGCCAGCCCGATCAGGCCGCTCATGGCGTTCACGACCACCCCCGTCGGCAGGCTCGCCACCTCGACCGGGTCGGCGATCACTCGCACGCCCGGCAGCGCCTCCCGCGCCTGCGCCAGCACGCCCGCGTCCACGCTGACCAGTTCGGGCCGGAACTCCCGCACCTGCGCGGCCAGCAACTCCACGTTGCGCCCGGCGGCCAGCGCCGTCACCCGCCAGCCGCGCCCCCGCGCCACGTCCAGCGTCTGCGTGCCGATGCTGCCCGTACTGCCCAGCACCGCGATCCCGCGCCCTGCACCCTCGGAAAGACTCATCCCCCGCATGCTAGACGACGCGGGGGACGGAAGCGGCGGGACCGCGCACGATTGGCGCTGCCCTCAGCGGGTGAAGACGCTGATGTTCAGGAACAGGTACGTGGCGGGCACCGCGAACAGCAGGCTGTCCACCCGGTCGAGGAACCCCCCGTGCCCCGGCAGGCTGCTGCCACTGTCCTTGGTCTTCAGCGCCCGCTTGAGCAGACTCTCGGACAGGTCGCCCAGCTGACTGGCGCTGGCGACCAGGATCGAGTACAGCAGCGCCTCGAACGGCGTCCACACGTGCGTGAAGGTCGTCAGGGCCAGCACCACCAGGAAGCTGAACGCCAGGCCGCCCACGGCCCCCTCGACGGTCTTGCCGGGACTGACCTCCGGGGCCAGTTTGCGCCGCCCGAAGAAGTACCCCACGAAGTACCCGCCGATGTCCGCCGCGAACGTCGCCATCAGCGGCAGCGCGAAGTACAGCAGGCCGTCCCCGGCGTCCGGGCTGTAGCGCAGCATCAGGAAGTACCCCAGCAGCCACGGGATGTACAGCAGCCCGAACATCGAGTACACGATGCGCTCCAGGGGCCGCTCGCCGGGCCGGATGACCTCCACGACCAGCATGTAGCCCAGCGCGACCGTCAGGACCGCCTCGCGCCACGACCCGCCGGGCCACGGCGCGTGCGGCCACAGCGGCAGGCTGGCGATCATGATCGCGACCGTGAACACGCCCAGGCTCACGCGGCGCACGTCGATGTCGTTGCGGTCCAGCATGCGGATGTACTCGAACAGGCACATCAGGGCCACGACGATCAGCGCGGGCAGCAGCGCCACCCAGCCGATCCACACGATCACGCTCAGGAGCGCGAAGCCCACCACGCTCGTCAGGACGCGGCTGCTCAGCGACTCCACGCGGCCCCCAGTGGACGACCCATAGGAAAGTGCCGCCGGGGAGACCGGCGGTCACGGGCAGGGGAGGCGGGGGGCCTCACCCGAGGATTTCCTGCTCCTTCTTCTGGAAGGTCTGATCCACGCGCGCGATGAACTCGTCGGTGATCTTCTGCACGTCGGCCTCGCCGCGCTTGATCTCGTCGTCGCCGATGCCCTCGACCTTCTTCACCTCGTCCAGCGCGTGCTTGCGGATGTTGCGCACGGCGATGCGGGCGTCCTCCGAGTAGCTCTTGGCGTTCTTCACGAGGTCCTTGCGCCGCTCCTCGGTCAGCATGGGCAGGCTGATGAAGATCGTGTCGCCCTTGTTGTTCGGGTTCAGGCCCAGGTCGCTGTCGCGGATGGCCTTCTCGATCGGGTTCAGCGCGCCGCGGTCCCAGGGGGTGATGACCAGCGTGCGGGCGTCGGGCGTGGTGATGCTCGCCACCTGATCGATCGGCATGGTGCTGCCGTAGTAGTCCACGACGATCTTCTTCAGGATGCCGGGGTTGGCGCGGCCCGTGCGCAGCACCGAGAGGTTATTTTCCAGCGATTCGATGGCCTTGCCCATCTTCTCGCGGGTGTCGGCCTGGATGGTTTTCATGTCAGCCATGGGTGAGTCTCCTTGCAGGAAAGTGTCGCCAGTCTAAGCGATCAGGACGTCGGTCCGCTGTCAGGGGTCGTACGGATTCCGTCTGTTCCTCTGGCCACCCGGAACTGCACCGGGTGGCCACCTCCACGTCCGGAACCCGTTTTGCTTCTGCTCGCATCCGCTCGGATGGAACCGCTGACATCAGCCGGTCCACCGAAGCTAGTCTCAGCTCTGGATGAGCGTGCCCACCCGCTCGCCCCGGAACAGGCGCGGCAGGTTGCCCTCCTGGAACAGGTCGAACACCACGATCGGCAGGCCCTTGTCCATGCACAGCGTCAGCGCGGTGGCGTCCATGACCTCCAGGCGCTGCTCGACGACCTGGAGGTGCGTGGCCTGCGCGATGAACTTGGCGTCCGGGTTCTTGCGGGGGTCGCTGTCGTACACGCCGTCCACCTTGTTCTTCGCCATCAGCACGACGTCCGCCCCGACTTCCAGGGCGCGCAGGGTGCTCGTCGTGTCGGTCGTGAAGAACGGCGCGCCGTTCCCCCCGCCGAAGATCACGACGCGGCCCTTTTCCAGGTGACGGATCGCGCGGCGGCGGATGTACGGCTCGGCCACGGCCGCCATCTGGATGGCGCTCATGACGCGGGTGGGCCGCCCGGCGCTCTCCATGGCGTCCTGCAGGGCCATGGCGTTCATCACGGTGCCCAGCATGCCGATGTAGTCGGCGGTGGCGGGGTCCATGCCCTGCCCGTTGCGCGCCCCGCGCCACAGGTTCCCGCCGCCGATCACGATCGACAGTTCGATGTCGGTGCCGTCCAGCGCGTCCGTGATGCGCCGGGCCAGCGCGGCCGTCGTCTCGGGGCTGATCCCGAAGCCCGACTCGCCAGCCAGGAACTCACCAGATAATTTCAACAGGACACGCTTGAACATGCTTCACCTCTACGAATGGGGGGGGCGGGAAGGGGCAGGAGAAACCGGCAACCGCGCGGGGCGGCTGCCGGGTGCCCCTGACGGGTACGGCCAGCTGTGACGCGGGGGCCGCCGCGCGAAGGCCCCCGCAGCGGGGGGCCTGTGAAGGGCTTTAAGCGCCGATCTCGAAGCGGACGAAGCGCTTGACGGTCGCGCCGCCCAGGTACTTGGCGACGGTCAGGCTGTTGTCCTTCACGAACGCCTGCTCGGGCAGGACCTTCTCGGAGTAGAACTTGCCGATCTGGCCCTCGACGATCTTCTCGACGATCTGCTGGGGCTTGCCTTCGTTCAGCGCCTTGTTCGTGAGGATCTCGCGCTCCTTTTCGATATCGCTGGAGTCCACCTCGTCACGGCTGAGGAACTGGGGGCGCTCGGCGGCGACGTGCAGGGCCACGTCCTTGGCCTGGGCTTCGCTGCCGCCCTCGACGTCCACGAGCACGCCGATCTTGCCGTTGCTGTGCACGTAGCCGGCGACGGTGCTGCCCTCGAGGTACGCGACCTTGTTCAGGACGATGTTCTCACCGATCTTGCCGGCGGTCGCGGCGACCAGGTCGGCGACGGTCTCGCCGTCCACGGTGTACGCCTTGAAGGTGTCGAGGTCGCTGGTCTTGGCGGCCAGCGCGGCCTGCGCGAGCTTCTCGACGACAGCCTGGAAGTCGCTGTTGCGGGCGACGAAGTCGGTCTCGCTGTTCACTTCGACGATGGCGGCGCGGGTGCCGTCCACGGCGAAGCGCACGATGCCTTCCTTGGCTTCACGGTCGCCCTTCTTGACGGCCTTGGCGATGCCGCGCTCGCGCAGCAGGGCGATGGCCTTCTCTTCGTTGTTGTCGGCGTCGGCGAGGGCCTTCTTGACGTCCATCATGCCCGCGCCGGTCAGTTCGCGGAGTTTCTTGATCGATTCCAGCATGGTGTTGCCTCCTGTGGGCGTGAAGCCCGCATCTCGGGCTTCGGAGTCGGGTTCGGAGCTGCGCTGCGCGGGAAAAGGGGGGCGCGCCCTTGATCGGCCTGCGCCGGGACGCGTCCCCCCTGGGTCCCGTGCTTAGGCTTCGGCCTGTTCGGTGGCTTCGGTCTGCTCGGCTTCGGCCGCGCCGACGTCCTCGCCGCCGCCGCGCGCCTCGACCAGCAGGTCGCCGATGCGGTGGGTAATCAGCTGGATGCTGCGGATCGCGTCGTCGTTGCCGGGCACGATGTAGTCGATGACATCGGGGTCACTGTCGGTGTCGGCCAGGGCGATGACGGGAATCCCGAGCTTGTTCGCTTCCTGCACGGCGATGACTTCCTTGGTGGGGTCCACCACGAAGATCGCGTCGGGCAGGCGGGTCATCTTGCGGATGCCACCCACGAAGCGCTGGAGGCGCTCGCGCTCGGCGGCCAGCTTGATGCGCTCGGCCTTGGTGCGGTCGTTGACGCGCTCGGACTCGAACAGGTCGTCGAGTTCGTTCAGGCGGTCAATGCGGGTGCGCATGGTCTTGAAGTTCGTGAGCATGCCGCCCAGCCAGCGGCTGGTGACGAAGGGCATGCCGGTGCGGCGCGCCTCGAGCTCCACGATCTCCTGGGCCTGCTTCTTCGTCCCGACGAACAGGATGACGCCGCCGCGCTCGGAGAGTTCCTTGATGAAGTCGAAGCTGCGGTCGACCTGCTTGAGGGTCTTCTGCAGGTCGATGATGAAGATGCCGTTGCGCTCGGCGAAGATGAAGCGCTTGAAACGGGGGTTCCAGCGCTTGGTTTCGTGACCGAAGTGAACTCCGGCTTCCAGCAGCTGCTTCATGCTGATGTACGACATGGTGACTCCTGAGCGTTGTGTTCGGGAAAAGTTTGCCGTCCTCGTGCCAGCCCCGCGTCAGGTTTCCCTTCCGCATGTGGTGGGGCCAGGCCGCAGCGCGACGCTCGAGCGCGCAGGGCAGGATCACGGGGGCACCCAAACGAACATTATACGCGATCGGAGGCCCGCACGGGAAGGGGAGAGCAGCAGACGGGCCACCCGGACTGAAGGACGGCTCAGAGGAGGCTGTGGGCCAGCGCCGAGATCGCCAGCGACTGCCGCGCCTGTTCCTCCTGGCCGTCCTCCAGATGCCACGCCGCCGAGAGACCCGCGTACGCCCCCACCCACGCCAGCAGCCGCGCGCGGTCCAGCCCCGCCTCCCGCGCGATCAGGGCAGACTGGCGTTCGAGCCGCCCCGGCCCCAGCGCGTGGTCCGGCGCCGGGTTGCACAGCATGTTCGCGAAATCGAAGGTCCGCTCCCCGATCAGCCCCTTCGGGTCGATGACCAGCCAGCCCCGCTCCGGGCTGCGCAGGACGTTCCCGTGATGCAGGTCCCCGTGCAGCGGACGCACGTCCCGCTGGTCCGCCAGCAGGCGCCGCGCGGTGGCCCAGGCCCGCGCGAAGCCCTCCCCATGTCCCTGTGCGGCCTCCAGCGACCCGAACCAGCGAGGGAGACCCGGCAACTCCGGCCAGGGAGTCACACGCGCCACATGCACGCCCGCCGCTGCGCCGCACAGCACCCGCGTCGCCGCGTCATCCTGCCCGGCCAGCGCCCAGTCCGCCAGAGACGGCATCGGCTCCAGGCGTTCCAGCAGCAGCGCCGCCCCCTCACGTCGGAACATACGGGCCGCGCCCAGCCCGTCCAGCCACACCATCAGGTCGTGGCCCCGCACCTCCTCCGCGCTGCGGGCCACCTTCAGCATCGCCGCCCGTCCCTGCCAGCGCACGGGCATCAGGTCGCTGCCCGGCGTGCGGATCGCCGCGCCGTCCGGCATCAGCCCCCAGCGGCTCAGGTAGGCAGCCACACTCATACCGGTCAGTCTGCCCCGGAACGGGGGTGCATCCAAAGAGGGACGCGCCGCACGGCGTGACAGGGCTTACACTTGGCCCTTATGGACTGGTTCTACGCCATCGTTTACGGGATCGTCGAGGGGATCACCGAGTTCCTGCCGATCAGCTCCACCGGGCACCTGATCCTCACCGGCAACCTGATGGGCGTGCCCTGGTCGAAGGAAGTCAAGGACACCTTCGAGGTCGTCATCCAGGGCGGCGCGATCCTGGCCGTGCTCGCCTACTACTGGAAGGACTTCCTGCAGATCCGCCACATCGGCCGCGATAAGACCCAGCAGAACCTGTGGCTGGGCGTGGTCGTGGCCTGCATTCCCGCCGTAATCCTGGGGGTGCTGTTCGGGGACACCATCAAGGCGTACCTGTTCCGGCCCAGCGTGGTCGCCTGGGCGCTGATCGTGGGCGGCATCCTGATGTGGCTGATCGAGAGCCGCCGAGTCACGCCCAACGTGGACGCCATCGAGAAGATCGGCGTGCGCCGCTCGCTGATGATCGGCACGCTGCAGTGCCTCGCGCTCCTGTGGCCCGGGTTCTCCCGCTCCGCGAGTTCCATCCTGGGCGGCATGGTGCTGGGCCTCGACCGGCCCACCGCCACGAAATTCAGCTTCTACCTGGGCGTACCCACCCTGGGCGGCGCCGCGCTGCGGGACTTCATCAAGAACCGCGACATCCTCGCCGAGATCGGCGTGCTGAACGTGCTGCTGGGCGCCGCCGTGAGCTTCGTCGTGGCGTACCTGTCCATCGGGTGGCTGCTGCGCTTCGTGTCCACCAACAACTTCAAACCCTTCGCGATCTACCGCGTCGTGGTCGGCGTGCTCATCCTCGTGCTGATCGCGGCGGGCGTACTGAACAACGGCAACCTCGCCTGACGCTCGGATACCGGGGGCGGCCTGATCCACGCGACAGGCCGCCGCTGTCCTGCCAGAATGCGGGGCGTGGCCCCACCCACCCTCTACCGCCCGTTCCTGAACGGGACGTACGCCGTCTCCGCCGGCCTGTACCGGATGGGCCAGCAGCCCATTCCCTGGCTGGACGACCCCCGCCCGGAGGGGCACACCTTCACGCTGGACGACGCGTACCCCGCGTTCATCGCGGGCAAGGTCGCCGCGCATGCGCGCGCCCCGCACGAGTACATGGGCGAGGCGGCCCTGACCCCCGACCTGCGCGAGGCGGTCCTGACGCACGTCGCCGCGACCCTCGCCCGCGATAGTGGCGGGGCGATCACCTGGGACGGCGCGCGACTGCGCAACGACCTGCTGGGCTGGCAGGCCACCCTCGACCCCCGCTGGAACGCCGTGCACGCCCTCCGGCACTTCCCGGCCCCACACGCCGCGCTGATCGCCGGGGTGCAGCCCCTCCACGCCCTGGACTTCCTGGGGCTGAACGCGCAGGAGGACCTCGCGTTGATCGCCCGCGACCCCCACACCGGCGCGGACTGGCTGACAGCCACGCACGTCCTGCTGCCGCAACACTGGGACCCGCGCGACAAGCTGGGCCGCGACTTCCGCGCCGTGCACGGGCCCGTCGCGGGCAGCGCGCCCATGAACGCCACGGCGCCGCGCCTCGTGGAGGCCGCCGTCACGCGCGGGCCGTTCATCCGCTTCGCGTGGGGCCTCAGCATGACAGGGCGCTTGGACCACCACCCCGCCGCGCCACCCGACGAGGACCGCGCCGCGCACACCCGCTTCGACCCGGACCGCGCCGTCCTGCGCGTGGAACGCCAGACCCTCACCGGTTTCCCCGGCGCGCACGGCGCCCTGTTCACCATCCGCCCGCTCATCCACCCCCTGCGGGAGGCCGTGCAGACACCCGCTCACGCCCGGGCGCTCGCCGCCGCCATCGACTCCATGACGCCCGAGCAGATCACGTACAAGGGATTAACCCACCTGCAAGGAGACCTGTTGGGGTGGCTCAGGCAGCGCAGCCTACACTGACCGGGTGAAGCCCGCCCGCCCCGCCCTGCTCCTGCTCATCCCCCTGCTCCTGTGTGCCTGCGCTGCCCCGGGCGACGACGCCACCGTGATCCGGAGCGACCGCACCCAGGTCACCACCCGCACCACCGTCACCACGGGTAGCGGCGCGGCCACCCAGCGCCAGACCACCACGACCCGGCAGAAGACCACAGGCCGCACCATCCCCATCAGCGACCTGCCCCGCGAAGGCCAACAGGTCATGCGGCAGATCGCCCAGGGCGGCCCCTTCCGCTACGCCAAGGACGGCACCACCTTCGGCAACCGCGAACGCCGCCTCCCCACACGCTCCAGCGGCTACTACCGCGAATACACCGTCCCCACCCCCGGCGAGACCGACCGCGGCGCGAGGCGAATCGTCTGCGGCGGCCAGCCCGACACCCGCACCGACGACTGCCACTACACCCCCGATCACTACCGCACCTTCCGGAGCATCCGATGATCCAGATCTTCAACGAACCCCCGCAGGGCCTCCAGACCGCCCCACACGAACCCCGCATCATCGCCGCCGGCTACCAGATCGCCGTCCGCGAAATCGACTTCGGCACCGTCCACGACAAGGACACCCTCATGCTCGCCTTCCTCAAGGGCCTCGCCCTGCGCGACACCTTCGGCCGCAACTGGGACGCCCTCTACGACATCCTCACCGACCCCGAACAACTCAGCCCCCGCTACGCCCTCATCCTCTGCGACTACACCCACTTCAAAAAACGCCACCCCCACCTCGCCCGTGAACTCGAACAGGTCCTCCTCGACGCCCAGACCAACGCCGCCCAACAGGAACGCCACCTCTGGCTACTCATCGAAGAACCCGACCACGACCCCAACGGGTGGTGACTGCACAGAGCGGCGCCCTCCATCTGGAGGGCGCCGCAACGTTTGACGCTTAAGGGTTGCGAACTACCGAAACAGTGCTGCCTGCCACGGAGGTCACGACTCCTGTCGTCATGTCCTCGACCAGCCAGACCACCTGATAGGTACCGGGTTCGCCGAAGGAAACCGTGGAAGAAACACTGCCGGTCACGTCGTTGGTAAAGCTGACACTCTTCTGAACACCATTCATGTACAGCACAGCAGCGGCGCGACTCCGGTTGGTCATCCCCGACAGAGACCAGGTTCCAGTGGTGTAGTTCAGTTCACCAGTCACGGTGCTGGGGGGAGTCGGTGTGGTGACCGTCGCGGTGGCATAGGCAGGGCGGGCCGCACGGATCGCTGCGCGGTTGATCGTGACGGGAATACACTGAATGTTTCGGTTGCCTTCCGTGTCCTGAACGGTCACGCGGAGGTCGTACCGCTCATTGACGTTGTTGTCGGGCACGTAAGCAGAACCGTCAATGTCAAGGTTGTTGAGCACGACGTCACCACTCACGATTGCGGGATTGTACCCGTAGTTCAGCATGAGAACGTCGACGGGCGAGCGGCCAGGTACGAGCACGCTGGCGTCGCACTGCGTCGTGCCGTTGAGGGTGAGGGGTCTCGTGGCATCGAACGGTCCCACCACCCGCGCCTCGACGACGGCGACACCTGTGTTGTCGCTCACGCTGACCAGCAGCCCAGAGGAGCTGTCGAGCTGTCCAGGTTTCTGCAGATCTGTGATGGCGGGGAAGCGGATGGTGGAGGCGGGTGGCAGCACGCTGGTGGTGTTGTGAGTGAAGCGACTGCTGGTCTCCAGCGGGCGCGTGATGTTCGCGCCAGCAGGGTCGACCTGCACGGTGGTGCGCGCGCGGATCAGGTAGGTATCGGCTGGGAGTGCCGCCACGTCGAAGGAGGTGTTGCAGGTCAGCGACTCCGTGTTACCCGAGCAGGTGGCCGGATCGCTGGGGTTCAGGGTGGCGCCGGCAACACGCACACCACGGTAGTCCAGCAGGTCCACCTGAATGGGCTGCGTGATCGTGTAATCCGCGCTGCGTTTGGTCAGAGTGATTTGCACCGGCACGCTGGGCGTGGTGACGACCGCCCCGTCGCTGGGGGACGACACCTTGAAGTCAGGGCTGGTCAGGTTCTGCACCTGCACGGTGGTCTCGGCACTCTTGCCTGGCAGACCGGACTTCGTGTAGGCAATCACCTGAAGGGTCAGTGGCCCATTGGCGAAACGGGTGGTGTCGACGCTGAAGGTGGCTCGCGCCTGCGTGGTGACATACGTGCTGTTGTCGATCACGCCCTTGGAATCCGTGACCTGCAGGATCATGCGGTCGACCTGGCTGGCCGTGTCGAAGTTCCCGGAAACGTTCACGCTCATATTCCCGGAGTATGGTCCGCTCCCCACGACTTCCAGCACGGGAGCAGGGGCCTTCTCGACCGGTGGTGTGGACACGGAGTACCTGAACAGACGACTGGTCGTCACCGAGTTCCCCGCGGCGTCACGCGCGATGTACTTCACGTCGTACAGACCCGCCTGCGCAGGCGTGTAGACCGCGCTGTAGTTGCTTCCGCTCTGGCGTCCCAGGGTGGTCAGAGGCTGACCCTGCGGGGCGACGAGCACCTCGATGCTGGTCACGCCGCTGAGGGCGTCCGTGGCTGTGGCCGTCAACGTGACGGGCGCCGTCGTGAATTCCTGAGGATTCGTGGGGCTGTCTGGGAGGGCCGGGATGACCTCAGGCGCCGTGGCGTCGATCGTGAACGTGATGTTGCGGGTGCCGACATTGCCGACGTTGTCCACGGCGGTGGCGGTGACGGTGTGCTGACCATCGCCAGTGATCGGGTCTGCAACGTCTTTGCCGTTCTCTCTGTACGTGATTGGAATGGTAGGTACGTTGGCGCTTGAGGCGGCGTCAATTGCCGTGGCGTTCAGCGCAACGGTCTTGGAGTTCGTCAGGCTGGGGATGTTCCAGGTGATGACCGGTGCGGTCTTGTCGACGTACACGGTTGTTTTCGTGGCGGCGACCGTGCCCAGGGAATCGGTGAAGCGGACGGCGATGTCACGCAGACCCTCGTTCAGGGTGTCGAAGTCGAAGTTGAAGGTGGGGTTGGCGGGGGCGGTCGTGGTTGTCTGCAGGGTCTGACCGTCGGCCTGAAGGTCGGCCTGGGTCATGGTGGCGTCCGTTTTGGCGGTGGCGTTGACGACCAGGGGCCCGCGGACGTACGTGCGGCCGTTGGCGGTGTGCAGACCGCCCTTGGGATCGGCGTTCGGGAGCGTGAACGTGGGTCCGCCCGTGTCGGTGATGGTACTGGCCGTCTTGACTTTGACTTCGGTGACGGTCGTGTCGGTGCTGGGATTCCCGGCCCGGTCGGTTGCTACCGCTCTGATGGTGTAGGGGGTGCCGTCCGTTTTGCGGGGGTACCAGGTGACGCTGCCGTTCCCGCCGAGCGTACCGATGAGTTCGTCGGTGCTGCCGTCATTCGCGTACATCTTGATGCTGGCGACGCCGGTACCGCTGTCCTGACCGATTACGTTGATGGTCACGGGGGTGCTGGTGAACATCTGGCCCTGGGTGGGGCTGGTGATCTGCACGGTCGGGGCGGTGCCGTCGTACGTGTAGGTGGAGGTGGTCGTGCCGGTGTTTCCGGCCTTGTCGGTGGCGCGCACGGTCAGGGTGTGCGTGCCGTCGGTGGGCATGGGAAGTTTTAAGGGGTTTTGAGTTTGAGCAGGATCGAACTTGTCGAAGGCGCCACCGTCGACGCTGTACTCGTATCTGAGGCTGTCGTCGGGGGTGGTGTCGGTGCCGGTGACCTTGACGGTCAGGTCGCTCTTCTCCCCGAGCAGCGCGCCGTTCTGCGGGTTGCTGATGGTGACGGTCGGCGCAGCGTTGTTGACACGCACGGTCACTTCGGGGGTGGTGAAGGTGTTCCCGGCGTTATCGGTGATGACTGCCGTGATGGCGTGCTTCCCTTCGCTGAGCTTGGTGGTGTCGACCGGGAAGGTGTACGTTCCGGCGATGCCCGTGGTCTGGGTGCTGCTGAGCAGGCCGTCGACGTACAGGCTGACCGTGGCGACGCCGCTGTCCGTGTCGCTGGCGGTGACGCTGACGGTGGTCTGCCCGCGGAGGTCGCCGGCAGGGGTCGTCACTGCGCCCGTGGGCGCGGTGGTGTCGCTGGTGGTCAGGGCGACCGTGAAGCTGATCTGGGTTTCGGTGACGTTTCCGGCGCGGTCGTAGGCGCGGGCGGTGAGGGTCTGGTTGCCGTTGGGTGCGGCCCAGGTGACGCTGCCCTGCGCGCCGGTGACGGTGCCGATGCGGGTGGTGCCGCTGAGGACGTCGATGCGTTCGACCGCGATGTTGTCGGTGCCGCTCACGGCGATGGTAATGGGGTTCTGCGTGACTTTCTGGCCCTGGGTGGGGCTGGTGATCTGCACGGTCGGGGCGGTGCGGTCGACGGTGATGGTGCGGGTCTGGCTGGTGGTGTTCCCGGCGGCGTCGGTGGCGGTGGCGGTCAGGGTGGCCGCGGTGCCGTCCTGGCAGTCGCTGTACGTCCAGGTGGTACCGGTGACGGTGCCGCAGCTGGCAGCGTAGGTGATGGTCGCGCCGGTTTCCGTGGTGGCGTTCAGGGTGATGGTCCCGGCGCTGCCGACGGTGGTGGGGGCGTTCCAGTTCAGCGTGGGCGCCGTGTTGTCGATCTTGACGCTGACGTCCTGGTTGCTGACGAGACCGACGCCGTTGGTGGCCTGGATGGTCAGGGTGTAGGTGCCGTCCGCGAGCGTCTTGCTGTCCAGCGTGAGAGCGTAGCGGGTGCTGCCGTCCGGCTGGAGGCTCAGGCTGGGCGTCGCGTTCAGGCGGACGCCACCGTTGAACAGCGCCACTTGGCTGATGCCGCTTTCCGGGTCTTTCACGAAGCCGTCGAGGGTGATCACGCCGCGCGAGAAGGTGGCGGTGGGGGCGGGCTGCACGGTGGCGGTGCCCACGAAGGCCGGGGCGGTGGTGTCCGCGGTGGCGAGTTTGACCGTGACGTTCACGGGGGCGCTGGCGACGCCCTTGTTCCCGGCCCTGTCGGTGGCGATCACGGTCAGGGCGTAGGTGCCGCTGGTGGGCGTCCAGGTGACCGTTCCGCTGGCGCCGCTGATCGTGCCGATGCTGGTGCCGTTCGCGAAGACTTCCAGGCTGCTCACGCCGCTGCCGCTGTCGTTGCCTGCTGCGCTGATCGTGATGGGGTTGCTCGTCAGGGTGCTGCCGCTGGTAGGGCTGGTGATCTGTGCGGTGGGCGCGGTGGCGTCACTGGTGACCTTGATGGTGCTGGTGGTGCGGTTGCCAGCAGCGTCCTGAGCGGTCGCGGTGATGGTGTGCGTGCCGTCCGTCTGGAAGGTGACGGTGTTGCCGGTGATGGTGCTGCCGTCCACGGTGTAGGTGACGGTCCCCTCGTTGCTCGTGGCGTTCAGGGTGACGGTGCCGCGGGTGACGGCGCCGTCGGCGGGGCTGATCCAGTTGACGACCGGCGCGGCGTTGTCGACGGTCAGGTTGGCGGTGGTTTCTGCACTCTGACCGGCGTTGTCGAAGGCGACCGCCCGCAGGGTGTGTGCGCCGTCGCTGAGTTTGGTGGTGTCGACACTGAACGTGTACTTGCCGTTGATGCCGGTGGCATTGGAGGTGATGAGGGTGCCGCCGTCGTACAGGTCGACCTTGGCAACGCCGCTGTCGCTGTCGCTGGCAGTGGCGGTGACGGTGATGGTGGCGCGCTGCGGCGTGGCGGGGATGGGCGCCAGGGTGACGCTGGGGGGGGTGGTGTCGCTGCTGGTCAGGTTGACGCGGACGCCGCTGACGGTGGTGCTGTTGGTGCGGCCGGTCTTGTCGGTTGCCGTGGCCCGGATGGTGTACGTGCCGTTCATGGGCGCCCAGACGACATCGCCGCTTGCGGCGGTCACAACGCCGATCTGGGTGTAGGTGACGCCGTCCTTGCTGGCCTCGACCAGGATCCGGTCCAGGCCGCTGACGGCGTCGGTGCCGGTCACGCTGATCTTGATGGGGTTCTGCGTGAAGGTCTGGCCCTGCTGGGGGCTGGTGATCTGAACGGTGGGGTCGCTGGCGTCCACCGTGACGATCTTGGCGGGACTGCTGAAGCTGCGGCCGCCGTCGGTGACGGTGGCGGTCACGCTCTGCTTGCTGCCGTCGGCGCAGTTGGTGCCCAGGGTCCACGTGTCGCCGGTAATGCTGCCGCAGGTGGCGGTGTAGACGATCTGGCTGCTCAGGTCCTGGCCGTTGCGGGTGGCGGTGGCGCGCAGGACGACGGTGCCGCCGCCCTTGACGAAGTCGCTGGCGGGGCTCAGCCACGTGAAGGTGGGGGCCACGACGCCGCCGTTGTCGGTGGCGGCGTTGAACGTCAGGGTCAGGGTGCGGGTGGTGACGAAGCCGACGCTGTCTTCCGCCTCGACCGTGATGACGCTGGTGCCTGCGGCGCGTGCCTGGCCGCTGGTGGCCTTGCTCAGGTCCACGTTGAGTGTGGCGCCACTGCCGGATTTCACGAGGGTGCCGTTCTCGTAGACGCGGATCGCAGTGATGGGCCCGGTGGTGCCGGCCGTGTCGCCGCGGGTGTCGCGGGCGGTGACGTCCAGCAGGACGGCGTCGCCGATGGTGTAGGTGGTGGCTGCTTCCGCTGCCTGACCGTTCAGGTTCAGCTGGGTGATGATGGGCGCTGCCGCGTCAATCAGGAAGGGCACCTTGATGCTGGTCGTGGCGTTCTGATTGTCGGTGGCGCTCAGGGCGAGTTCGTGCTGTCCGCCAGTCAGGTTCCCGATAGGCAGGGTGATGCTGGCCGCTGGGGTCAGGGTGGTGGCGGCGCCCCCATCGATGGTGTACGTGACTTTGGTGATGCTGCCGCCCACGTCCGGGTCGGATACGGCGACCTGAACCGTGCCGCCGCTGCGCAGGTAGGTGCTGGTGGTGATGGCGCGCCCGTCGGACTTCACGCTGACGGTGGGTGGCGTGTTGGCCGGGGTGGGATTGGAGTTGCCGCCGCAGGCGACCAGCGTGCCGGTCAGGATCAGCAGGAGGGGGTTACGGGTGGTGGATTTCATGGTTACTGGACCTCATCGGTGACGCTGGCGATGTACACGCGGATCTGTGCCTGTGGAATGTTGATGCTGCGGGCCTGGCCCAGCGTGTCCGTGCCGGTCAGGGTCATGTTCATGCGGACCTCGCTGCAGGCAGGTTCGTCGTCGACGCAGGTCGATGCTGCGGCCACGGCGATCTGTTCACTGAGGTTGTACTGGTCCGTGGTCTTGCTGAACGCGACGTTCTGCGGTGTCTTGTCGACGAAGTCGCAGGCATCCGCGCCGCTCTTGCAGACGTACCCGCCGGGAATGTCGAACGCGGCCGAGATGTTGAAGGTGCCGGACGCGTCACCGAAGGGATTGCCGGAGGCGTCGGTGTACTTCACGTTGATCTGCTTGACGGTCATGCCGAGGCTGCCTGCACGGACGAGAACGTTCAGTTTGCCCTCGGTGACCGTGTAGGTCTTGACGTCGCTGTACAGGTAGGCGCCACGGGTACCGTCGGCGTTCTTGGCGTACACGTTCACGACGTTCGCGGCGACGGCAGCGTCGTCGAATGAGGGCGTCATCTCGAAGCCCTGGCCGACGTTGATTCCCTGCTTCCCGCAGGAGGCGAGCAGGATGGTCAGGGCGATCAGCGTGGTTCTCTTCATGCGGGGTCCTCCGGGGTGGGGGCGTCTTTGAGGTGGGGGTTGAGGATGTAGAAGGCGAGGCGTTTCATGCCGGCGAGGAAGTCGACGTTTTCCACGATCACGCCGCGCCACTCGTCGCTGAGGTCGGTGTGGCCCGGTCGTTCGATGGTGCGGGGTTGAATGACGGTGGGGGCGAAGTTCAGGATACCTTTCACGCTGGCGTCTGCAAGCGATTGTGCGGCGTCCTGTGCGCGGTCGGGTGGGACGGCCAGGAAGCCCATGTCGACGGTCTGCGTCTGGGTGAAGTCGCGCAGGGTGTCGAGGTGCTGTACCTGGAGGCCGCGGACGTGGGTGCCGATCAGGTCGGGGTTCACGTCGAACAGGCCGACGTACTGGAACTGGTAGTCGCTGGCGCCGGGGTAGTTGGCGATGGCCTGCCCGAGGCGGCCCACGCCGACGATGACGACGTTCCAGGTGCGGTTCAGGCCCAGGACCCGCACGAGTTCGCGTTTCAGGATAGGAACGGTGTAGCCCATGCCGCGCGTGCCGAAGCGGCCGAAGTACGCGAGGTCCTTGCGGACCTGGAAGGCGGTGACGCCGGCGCGCTCGGCGAGGTCGGTGCTGCTGGTGCGGCTGACGTCCTGCACCTCGAGTTGTTCGAGGATGCGCAGGTACGTGACGAGTCGGCTGATGGCGGCGGTGGGGATTTCGGCCACGTTCAGCGGACCCGGAAGCTGTCGAGTCCGTTCTCTTGAAGTCGGGTCTCGGTGCGGGTGAGGGGATCGCCGGTGTAGGGGCCGACGAGCACGGTGACTTTCTTGCCGCTGGGGGCGTTCACGGTGGGGTTGTAGCCCAGGTCGCGCAGTTGCTGCACGAGGTTCTGCGCGCTTTCCAGGCGGTCGAACGCGCCGACTTGCAGGTACGTGGGCGTGGTGGGGGCGGGCGCCGGGGTGGCGGGCTCGGCGGGGGCCGTCTGAGCGGTGTCAGTGGTGGCCTCGGTGGTGGCCGCTGGCGTGCTGGGGGTGCTCAGGCTGCGGTTCCTGGGTGGGTAGAGCACCGCGCCGGGGTAGGCGCGCTGCACGTCGGCGAGGGCCTCGCGGGCGGTGGTCTCGTCGGCGAACGGGCCGACCTGCGCGACGACCCCGGCGGCGACGTCGATGGGGTACACGGTGTACCCGAGGGCGCTGACGCCCTGCGCGGCCTGCTGGGCGGCGGCGCCGCTGCTGAAGGTGCCCAGGGTGATGCGGTAGTCGCTGCGCAGCGGGGTGCGCTGCTCGCTGGTGGGCACGGCGCCGCCGGTCCGTGCCGCTGGCGCGGCGTCGGTGGGGGCGGTGCCAGCGGCGTCGTCCGTGGCGGGGGCGGCGTCCGGATCGGTGGTGGCCGGGGTCTGCGCGGCGCCGGTCAGGGCGGGGTCCGGGGTGCCGATGGGGGCCGCGGCGATGACCGGCGCCTCGACCGTACCGGTCTCGGTGGTGCCCGTCCCGCTGGTGCCGGTCTCGGGTGCGCCGGTTTCGGTGGGGGGGGTGCCCGTGGTGCTCGGCGCGCCGGTGGTGGTCGTGGCTGGCGGGGTGATGGGCGCGGTGCCCACCGTCCCTTCACGGCCCGCGGTGTCGCTGCCGGGCGCGCCGGGAATGGCGCTGTCGGTGGTGGGGCTGGTCTCCGTGGCGGGGGCGCTGCCCTGCGCGCCCGGCTGGGGACGCAGGAGCAGCGTGCCGAAGCCGCCCAGCAGCAGCAGGACCAGCGCGCCGATCATCAGGTCGGGCCAGCGGCGGGGTCCGGCGGCGCGGCTCACTTCAGCGCCTCCTGGGCGCGGGCGTTGCCCAGCGCGGCGGCCGTCTTCAGGGAGGTGCGGGCGTCGCTTTCACGCGTCTGGGCGCGCTGCGCGAGGCCCAGCAGGTACCACGCCTCGGCGTTCTTCGGGGTCTCGCTGACCAGGCCGCGCAGGACCGCCTCGGCTTCCGCGTAGCGGGCGGTGGCGAGCAGGGCGCTGCCCAGGTTCAGGCGGGCGGTGGGGGTGGGGTCCAGCTTGACGCTCTCGGCCAGGGCGGTCGCGGCGGCGGCGTAGTCCTTCGCGGCGTAGGCGCTCAGGCCCAGCCACAGGGCGGTGTCGGCGCCCGGCGCGCGGGTCTGGCTGGAGCTCAGGGCCGCGCGGGCCTGCGCGTACTGCCCCTGGCGGTACGCGGCGACGCCCTGCACGAACAGCGCGCGGGCCAGCGTGGCGTCGTCGGGGCGCAGCGTCAGGGCGCGGGCGGCGTCGGCCTGCGCCTGGGCGTCCTGGTTCAGGGTGAGGCGCACCCCGGCGAGCGCGGCGCGGTACGCGGCACTCTGCGGGTCGAGCTTCACGGCGTTCAGGTACGCGGTAAGGGCGCCGGGGCGGTCGTTGCGCGCGGCGCGCAGTTCACCTTCACGGGCGAACGCGGCGGCGTTCTTCGGGTCCTCGCGGGTGGCGGCCTGCGCGGCGAACACGGCGGCACGGGTGTCGCCGGTCTGCGTGAGGACGCTGGCCTTGCGCAACAGCAGCGCGGCGCGGTCGGCGCCGGTCTTCACGCGGGGCGCGGCGGCGTCGAGTTCGCGCAGCGCGCGGTCCGGGAGGCCCTGCGCGACGTAGATGTCCGCCAGGAGCAGCGCGGCGTCCACGCGCTCGGGAGCCGCCTGCAGCAGCGCGTACACGCCGGGCAGCGCCGCGGCGCCCTGCCCGCTGAGGGTGCGGGCCTGCGCGAGGCGGTACTGCACGTCCTGATCCTGCGGGTCGATCACGGCGATGGCGGCCAGGGTGGTGCTCAGGGCCGTGAAGTCCGCCTTGCGGGTCTGCTCGGCGGCCAGCGCTTCGAGCACCTGACGCTGCGCGGCGGGCCCCGCCTGGTCCTTCATGAGGCCAGCGGCCTGCTCGTACAGTTTCAGGGCGTCGTCGCGGCGCCCGGCGCGGCTGGCGATCACGCCCAGGTTGTAGGGGCCCTCGAAACGGTCCGGGGCGAGCGCCATGAACTGCTGGAGTTCGAACGCCGCGCCCCGGTCGTCGTTCTGTGCGAACAGGGTCAGGGCCAGCCCGAAGTGCGGGGCGGGGTTGGTGTAGTTCTGCGTGACGAGCTGCTCGTACAGGCGCCGGGCCACGGCGAGATTCCCTGCCTGGTACGCGGCGCGGCCCTGGGCGAGCAGCGCCTGCTGGTCGGCCGTGAGGGGCGTGACGACCTGTGCGGGCGCGGCGGCCACGCCCGTGGTACCCGTGCCGGTCTTCGGGACGGTCACGTTGGGGAGGCTGGGCGTGCCGATGGACTGCAGGGTGTTCTGCACACCGATGGTGGCGGCGGTCTCGAGCATGGTCTGCGCCGCGCCCTGACTCGCGAGGGCCAGGGTGAGTGCCAGCAGAACGGAACGTGTATATGTCACCTTGTGGGCCTCCTGAATGTTCGGAAACGCCTGTAGCCTAGCATTTAGCTCTTTCCTAACCCTTACTCATCTGACTGCGTGCATGCTAACCGTTCAGGCCGCGCCGCCGCTGTGCGCATTTGGGCGTTTCAGGGCCAGCTGCCCGCACGCGGCGCCCGCGTCCCGCCCGCGCGAGCGGCGCACGCTGACGTCCATGCCACGCGCCTCCAGCAGGTCGTAGAAGGCCTGGATCTGCTCCTCGGTGCTGCTCTCGAAGTCCGAGCCGGGCCAGGGGTTCATGGGGATCAGGTTCACGTGGCTGACCAGCCCGCGCAGCAGTTCGGCCAGCAGTTCGGCCTGCCAGAGGTGGTCGTTGATGCCGCGCAGCATGGTGTACTCCATGGTAATGCGCCGCCCCGTGACGTCTTGGTACTCGCGGGCGGCACTCATGATCTCCTCGATGGAGTTCACCTGCCCGGTCGGGATGATGCGCTTGCGGGTCTCCTCGTCCGGGGCGTGCAGGCTGATCGCCAGCTTGATGCCCAGGTCGTCCTCGGCCGCCAGTCGCTTGATGCCCCTGGCGATGCCGACGGTGGACAGCGTCACGCGGCGTTTGCTCATGCCCAGGGCGCCCGGGTGCAGCAGGATGCGCGCGGCGAGCATGGTGTTGTCGTAGTTCAGCATGGCCTCGCCCATGCCCATGAACACGAGGTTGCGGATCTCGCGCGGGGCGATGTCCTCGCCGCCCGCGACGGCCAGCACCTGCCCGACGATCTCACCGGGCGTCAGGTTCCTTCCGAAGCCCATGGCGCCCGTCGCGCAGAACGCGCAGCGGGCCGGGCAGCCCACCATGGTGGAGACGCAGATCGTCTTGCGGTCCAGGTACGGCATGTACACCGCTTCCATCTGACGGCCGTCCTGCAGGGTGAACAGGTACTTCACGCTGCCGTCGGCGCTGCGGACCGTCTCGATCAGCTTGAAGGGGTTGAGCAGGTACGTCTGCTCCAGCTCCTGCCGGGTGGCGGCGGGCAGGTTCGTCATGGCGTCGAAGGTCCCGGCGCCCTGCCCGTAGACCCAGTCGAGCAGCTGGCGGCGCCGGAAGCCCTCCAGGGGGTAGGCGTCGGGGTGAAGGTCGAGTAACAGCTCCATGGGAGCAGTCTAAAGGTCTGCCCCCCGCCGCTCCGTGAGCCGCTGCGGGGCGGGGCGCATCCGGACTCCGGTGGAACGGTCTGCAACGACCGTTCAGTCCGGGCACGGAATCCGCCTCAGTTCGGGGCGTCCGGCGCGGCGAGGCCCCCCACCCAGACCTCCACCCCATCCCGCAAAGGCGCGAACTGCGCGGTCAGGCGGGCGGGCTGACCGGGGCGGCGCTGCGCGGCCCGCAGCAGGTTCGCGTCCCCCGGTAGCTGCCCGCGCCCGCCCAGCACCCCGATCAGGCAGGCGAGCATGTTGCTGCTCGCGGCGTCCTCGGTGAAGCCCTTCAGCGGACCGAAGGCCCGGAAGCTCACGTCCACCCGCCCGGGGCCACCCAGGGTGTACAGCACCAGCCCGGTCGTGTCGGTCGCGCGGTTCACGGCACCGATCGCCGCGTCGTCCGGCGTGAAGGCCTCCAGCGTGGCCAGAGTCGGCACCTCCACGATCAGGTTCGGGCGGCCCGTGCTGCCCACCCACGCCCCCCGCCCCGCCAGCCCGACGGGGGAGAGGTCCACCTGCACCTCCCGCGCCGTCGCCAGTCCCTGGCGCAGCACCCACTCGCCGCCGCACAGCTGCGCGCTCTGCACCTCGCCCCCCGCTTCCGGGTCACCCTGCGTGACCTCCACGACGTCCAGCAGGCCCGCCTGCGCCTGTACGGCGCTCAGCGCGGCAATGGCGACGCTGTCGCTGGTGCCCTTCTCCCTGGTGGGCGTGAACACCCGCAGCCGCAGCCCGGTCGGGTCGGCGGCCTGCACGAACACGTTCAGCGGCGCACCGGACGCGGCGGCCCGCGCCTGCTCGTCGCCGCCCTGCAGGAACACCGCCACGCGCTTCCCGCCCGAACCGCCGTCGGACAGGGCGCGGAACAGGATGGGAGCGGCCAGGGGGTCGGTCGTGGTCATTCAGACATTCTGCGCGACCGCCGCGCGCGCGACGGCCCGCAGGTATTGACGGGTCGCCCGTCCCTGCAGCCACGCCAGCGCCGGACGCACCAGTCGCAGCGGGGGCCACCCTGGCTGGCTGACCGCCCGCACGGTGAACGTCACGCGGTCGTCGGCGTGCCACTCGATCAGGAAGGTCTCTGCGCCCCGCTCGGGGTGGCCGGGCAGCGTGGCGTACGTGAAGCCGCAGCGGCGCGGCCCGTCGATCACGTCCGTCACGCGGTCGCAGAACGCCAGCGCCAGGGGACTGATACGGATTCCGTCTGTCTCGTTTACAACCCGGAACATCACCGGGTTGTAAACTCCACGCCCGGAACCCGTTTTGCTCCCACTCGCATCCGCTCGGGTTGAAAGTTTTTGCAAACCTTTCAACCGGAGTCCGTATGAATCACGACCGTCTGCCCCGGCGCGGGCGGCTCATCTGCCGGATGCACCCGCAGCCACCATGAGCGGTGTGTGTCCCAGCGGCGCAGGGCGACCGACGCGCGCCGGAAGACCGCCTCGCCCCGGCCGACCTCCACGACCTCGTGAATGAGGTCGCCGGACGTCACGGCGTTCGTGGACAGCGGCTGATACCGCTTCCGCAGGCGCTCCAGGTTCCGGACGGTCGGCACGATCAGCGGCATACCGGTCACGATAGGTCGCCCCGCCGGGGCGCGGCGAGGCAGATGATCTCACCTCTCAAAGTCCAGAGCTCAGTGCCACGTTACGCGCTGACCCATTCGCGCAGGACCTGTTCCAGGTGGGCGTCGTCCAGTTCGTCCTGCTCGGCCAGCGCCTTGATGTGGTCCGTGACGCGCCGCAGGGCGTCCTCGCCGTAGTGCAGGCCCAGCTCGCGGGCCTTGTACGCGATGGCGTGCTTGCCCGTGACCTTGCTGGCTGCCTGGATGCGGCGGCCCACGCCGAACACGCCGGGCGGGATGGCCTCGTACGCGCCGGGGTTCAGGTAGATGGCCTTCAGGTGCATCCCAGCCTTGTGGTTGTACGCGAACTCGCCGGTCAGGTAGTTGTTCCAGGGAATGGGGAGGTCCACCATGCGCGCGATCATGCGGTCCAGTTCGGGCAGCAGGTCGAGGTTGTACTTGTCGATGAGTCCCTGCGGATCGAAGGTGAACATGCGCGCCAGGAACCCGCCCAGCGGCGTGATGCCGTTGCGTTCCCCGATACCTAGGATGGTGGTGTCGATGTGGGTGGCGCCCGCCTCGACGGCCTCGTAGGCGTTGCTGACGGCGCAGCCCGTGTCGTTGTGCCCGTGGAATTCGATGCCGCACCCTTCGTGGATGACCTTGCGGACCTCGCGGACCAGCGTGTACACCTGCCGGGGCGTGGCGACGCCCACGGTGTCGGCCAGTCCGACGCGGTGAACGCCCAGGTCGGACACAGCCCTGTACACGGCCATCAGGTCGGCTTCCTCGCTGCGGAAGGTGTCTTCCGCGCTGAAACGGATCTGGAGGTCCGGGTGGTTGGTCTTGATCCAGCTGATGACCTGCTGGGCGCTGTCGATGATCTGCCCGATGTTCTTGCCGTGGCTGAATTCCCGCAGGAACGAACTCGTGCCGAACAGCAGGTCCAGGCCGTCCACGCCGGTGTCCACGGCGCGCTGCACGTCGTCCATGTGGCAGCGGACGTGCGTGAGGAACTTGGCCTTCAACCCCAGGCTGGTCAGGCGGCGGATGTCCGCGTGGGTCTGCGCGCTGACCATCGGGGTGGTGACCTCGATGAATTCGGCCCCGAAGGCGTCGAGCGCCCGGGCGATCTCGATCTTGTCGCCTTGTTTGAAGTTCCCGCGTGCGAACTGCTCGCCCTCCCGCAGGGTGGAGTCGATGATCGCCCACGAGGTCGCGGGGATCAGAGGGGCGGGGTGGTCGGTGGTCACGCTGGGGTCCTGGGTCATGGGGGCTGCCTCTTGAGGGGCATTCTGCCTGCCGTGATTGATGAATGTCAAGAAAAATCGCTGATTGATTCACAAATGAAAAGGATGTGCGGTGGTGGCCGGACTGCGCCACCTGGCGGATGCCCCGCTGACCCGCGCCGTGTAGGGTGGAGGCATGTCAGCCGTCACGGCCCCCACCCCACCCCCAACTGAATCGATCAAGAGCCCGGCGCGCGAGATCGCCAGCATCGCCGTCCCCGTCAGCCTCGAAATGGTCATCCAGCTCGTCCTGACCTTCATCAACCAGATCATCGTCGGCACGCTCGGCGCGGTCGCCGTCGCCGCCGTCGGCCTCAGCGGCAGCCTGGGCTTCCTGTTCTTCGTCACGCTGGGCGCCCTGGGCAGCGGCACCAGTATCCTCGTCGCCCGCCGCCACGGCGCCGCCGACCGGCCCGGCGTGAACCAGACCCTGACCGTCAGTGTCGTCACCAGCGTGCTCGCCGCGGCCCTCCTGACCCTCCCGGTCGTGCTGCTCGCCGGACCCCTCCTGAGCCTCGCGGGCGGCGAGGACGCCGTCACACGCACCGCCACCCCCTACATGCAGGTCAGCATGCTCGCCCTGATCCCCGGCAGCCTCGCCTGGATTCTCAGCGGCGCCCTGCGCTCCCTCGGGCACGCGCGCACCCCCCTGGTCGCCACCGTCATCACCGTCATCGTCGAGAGTCTGCTGGCGTACGGCCTCGTGTTCGGCGTCGGCCCCCTCCCGCAACTGGGGGTGGTCGGCGCCGCCTGGGCGCTGGTGTTCGCGAACATCCTCAAGACCGCCCTGCTCGCCTACCAGATCTACGGCCCGCGCCACCTCGCCGCGCTCACCCTGCCCGCCCGGGACGCCTGGCGGTCCATCGCCGCGCCGCTGCTGACCATCAGCGCGCCCATCGCGTTTACCGAGTTCGCCTGGAGCCTCGGCGGGTTCCTGTACGCCGCCGTGTACGCCCGCGTCGGCACCGCCGCGCTGGCCGCCAGCCAGATCGTCGGCACGCTGGAAGGCATCTTCATCGTGGGTTCGTTCGGCCTGATGAGCGCCGCCACCGTCTTCATCGGCCGTTCCCTGGGCGCCGGGGACGCCGCCGCCGCGCAGCTGTGGCTGGGGCGCATCAGCCGCGCCGGACTCGTCACCGGACTGGGCTTCGGGCTGCTGTACGCCCTGAGCGCCCTGATCGTCCCCGCGCTGTTCCCGCGCGTCGGCAGCGACGTGCACCACATCGCCCTGATCGGCATCCTGATCAGCGCGTTCTTCCAGATCTTCAAGGTCCGGAACATGATCATCGGCGGCGGCGTCCTCCCCGGTGCCGCTGACGGCAAGGGCGTGATCATCGGCGACGTCGTCGGCGCGTTCGTCGTCGGCCTGCCCCTCGCCATCGGCCTCGGGCTGTACTCCCCGCTGGGCGTCTGGGGTGTGTTCCTCGCGCGCGGCGCGGAAGAAGTCGTGAAGGTCCTCATCTTCGAATGGCGCCGCCGCCGCATCGACTGGGAGAAACTCGCCCGCGACCAGCAGGGACAGGACATCGCCGCCCACTGAATCTGGCTCAACCTGTGCCGCGCCGCCGTGTCCTGCACGCGCGGCGCGGTCCGTCTGTCCCGCACGCGCGGCGTAGCATGGCGCGCATGACCCACAGCGACCCGCACACGCCCCGCCTGCTCACCTGCGACGTGCTGTACACCGGCATGGGCGGCGCGCAGAGTCCCGGCGCGGTGGTCGTGGTGGGCGGGACGGTCGCGGCGACCGGGCACCCGGACACGCTGCGCGCCGCGTACCCCCACGCGCGGGAGGAACGCGCCGGGGCGGTGATCGCGCCGCCGCCCGTGAACGCCCACACGCACCTCGACATGAGCACGTACGAGTTCACGGCCCTGCCGTACTTCCGCTGGATTCCCGAGGTGGTCGTGCCCCAGCGCGAGAAACGCAGCGCCGAGGCCGCCCGGCACGGCGCGGACACCCTGGCGGGGCTGGGTGCGGGCGGCGTGGGGGACATCGTGTACATGCACGCCCCGGACGTGATGGACACCCTGCTGCCCCGCGAGGACCTGAGCGGCGTCCTGTACTACGAGGTGCTGGGGACCTTCCCGGAGAAAGCCGACGAGATCTTCCGCACGGTGCGCGAACGGATCGAAGGCTGGCGTGCGGTGGAGCGTCCCGGCGGGCCGCGCGTGGGCCTGTCCCCGCACACGCCGCACACCGTCAGCCACCGCCTGATGCGGCTGCTGTGCGACTACGCCGCCGGGGAGGGGCTGCCCCTCCAGATTCACGTGGCCGAGCATGCCGCCGAGCACGACCTGTACACGCGCGGCGGCGGCCCCATCTGGGACAACCGGCTGGCGCCCTTCTACCCCGACACCTTCGCGGAGGTCATCGGTCGGGCACCCGAGGAGGGCCTGACCCCGGTGCGGTACCTGGACGAACTGGGCGTCCTGAACGCGAAACCCACCCTGATCCACATGGTGAACGTCACCCCGGACGACATCGCGCGGGTCGCCCGGGCCGGGAGTGCGGTCGTGACCTGCCCGCGCAGCAACCACCACCTGGCGTGCGGCGTGTTCCCCTGGGCGGCCTTCGCGGCGGCCGGGGTGGAGGTCGCGCTGGGCACGGATTCCGTCGCCAGTGGCGGCAGTCTCGACGTGCGCGAGGACGTCGCCTTCGCGCAGCACCTTCACCCGGGGCTGGACCCGCGCGTGATCGTGCGCGCCGCCGTGAAGGGCGGGCACCGCGTGCTGGGCACCCGCGCGCCCTTCATCCGCCGGGGCGAGAGCTGGGACGACCGCTACCGCTGGTGACCCGACAGGGGAGGAGGCGACCGGCGTGCTGCTCGGTCGCCCCCTCCCCCGTGACGGTCAGTTGCTGACGGCGGAGCAGGTGCCGGTCGCGGTGCGGCCCCCGGTCTTCAGGGTCAGTTCACCCTGGTACGGCTGGGACAGCAGGGTGCCGATCCGGCAGGAGTACGTCGCGCCGTTCTCGCCGATCCAGTCGAAGCGCAGGGTGCGGCGGCTGCCGTCGTACGTGGCGACCGTGAAGCCCGCGCGGCCCGCACTGAACGCGTCGGCCTGATCGCGGCCGTTCACGCTGGCGGTGCCGTCGGCGACGTCCACCAGATCGGTGATGTTCACGGACTGCGTCACGGTCCGGCTGTCCACCGGACCGCTGACCGTCCAGGTCTGCCCGACCACCAGCGGTCCGGCGCGGCGCGGCGCGGGCCCGTCCGCCTCGGCGTTGGCGAGCAGGGAGGCGACGGGGGCGCAGGCCCCCAGCAGCGGCAGGGTCAGCAGGAGCGGCAGGACTTTCAGGGTCATGCGCGCAGGATACGGGCCGCGCATGAGGGCCGCCCGCGTGGCCTTCACCGCGCGTGGAGCGGACGTTCATGCTCCCTGAGCGAAAACCGCTCAAGTTGCTTATGCGCCCCTCACTGAAATCACGCCGCGCCGCGCCCGGCCCGCGCGTTATACTCGCTTGTCATGTTCCGTGTCCTGAACAAAATGTTCGATAACAACCAGCGCGACGTTGCGCAGATCATCAAGACGATCGTGCAGCCCGTCAACGCGCTGGAAGAAGAGACCCAGAAGGTCGAAGACCTCGCCGCCGCCTTCATGGAACTGCGCCGCCGCGTCACCGAAGGCGGCGAGACCCTCGACGACGTCGTCGTGCCCGCCTTCGCCCTGATCCGCGAGGCTGGCCGCCGCTCTATAGGCAAACGCCACTACGACGTGCAGCTCATCGGCGGGTACGCCCTGCACAAGGGGCGCATCGCCGAGATGCGCACCGGTGAGGGCAAAACCCTCGTCGCCACCCTCGCCCTCGCGCTGAACGCCCTCGAGGGCCGCGGCTGCCACCTCGTCACCGTGAACGACTACCTCGCGCGGGTCGGCATGGAGGAGATGAGCCTGCTGTACCGCACGCTCGGCCTGACCGTCGGCCTCGCCAGCCGCGAGATGCAACCCCACCAGAAGCAGGCCGCGTACGCCTGCGACATCACCTACGTCACCAACAGCGAACTGGGCTTCGACTACCTGCGCGACAACATGGCCCAGAGCCGCGAGGCCCTCGCCCTGCGCGCCGAACACCCCCTGAACTTCGCCATCGTGGACGAGGTCGACTCCATTCTCATCGACGAGGCCCGCACGCCCCTGATCATCAGCGGCGCCGCCGAGAAAGCCACCGACCTCTATTACGTGTACGCCAAACTCATCCGCCGACTCCAGAAGGGCGAACCCGCAGAACCCGGCGTGCGCACCGAACCCACCGGCGACTACACCATCGACGAGAAAGGCAAGCAGGTCCACATCACGGAAGGCGGCATCAGCAAGATCGAACGCCTGCTGTCCCTGAACGACCTGTACAGCCCGGACAACATGGACAAAGCGCACATGATCACCCAGGCGATCCGCGCGCGCGAACTGTACCACCGCGAGAAGGACTACATCGTCAACGCCGAGGGCGAGGTCATCATCATCGACGAGTTCACCGGCCGCAGCATGCCCGGCCGCCGCTACGGCGAGGGCCTCCACCAGGCCATCGAAGCCAAGGAAGGCGTGAAGATCGAGAACGAGAACCAGACGCTCGCCACGATCACCTACCAGAACTTCTTCCGCCTGTACAACAAGTTCGCGGGCATGACCGGCACCGCCAAGACCGAGGAGAAGGAGTTCCTCGACATCTACGGCAGCGACGTCCTCGTGATCCCCACCAACCGCGGCGTGCAGCGCAAGGACGCCGAGGACCTCGTGTACCGCAGCAAGATGGGCAAATACAACGCCGTCGTGCAGGAAGTCAAGGAAATGCACGCCACCGGCCGCCCCGTCCTGATCGGCACCGCCAGCATCGTCACCAGCGAACAGCTCAGCGACCTCCTCACGCAGGCGGGCATCCAGCACAGCGTCCTGAACGCCAAGTTCGAGGCGCAGGAAGCCAGCATCGTCGCGCAGGCCGGCCGCTCGGGTACCGTCACCATCGCCACCAACATGGCGGGCCGCGGCACCGACATCATGCTCGGCGGCAACGCCGAATTCATCCTCGGCGAAGCCATCGAGCAGCAACTCGGCCTGAGCCGCTACACGCCGGAAGTCGAGAACTTCATCAAGGCCATCAGTCGCCAGGACCCTGACGCCATGCAGATCGGCATGCAGATCCCCGGCATGAACGAGGACTTCATCGGGCAGGCCATTCAGCTGCAGGCGGACACCCTCACCGACCGCCAGCGCGTCAAGGACCTCGGTGGGCTGCACATCATCGGCACCGAACGCCACGAGAGCCGCCGCATCGACAACCAGCTGCGCGGCCGCGCCGGACGCCAGGGCGACCCCGGCAGCAGCCGCTTCTACGTGTCCTTCGAGGACGACCTGATGCGCCTCTTCGCCAACGACCGCGTCGTCGCCATGATGGACCGCCTCGGCATGGACGACACCCAGCCCATCGAAGCCAAGATGGTCACCGGCGCCATCGAAAAAGCCCAGGCCCGCGTCGAAGACCGCAACTTCAGCACCCGCAAACAACTCCTCGAATTCGACAACGTCATGAGCAAACAACGTGACACCGTCTACGCCCAGCGCCGCGAAGTGCTCCTCGGGCCGGACGCCGACGTCGAGGAGAGCACCGAAGGCATGATCGCCGACTTCGTCGACCACCAGCTCGCCACGCACCTGCCCATCGACCAGAGCCACGAGAACTGGGACATCGACGGCCTGCGCGCCGCCATCACCGACGCCGTCCCCCAGCTCGAAGAGTTCGACTTCGACAGCCTGCGCAGCAAGACCCCCGCCGAAGCGCAGGACACCCTCCTCGCCGCCGTCGCCGACGCCTTCGACGCCCGCAAGGAAGAACTCAGCCCCACCATGATGAACAGCCTCTCGCGCTACGTCATCCTGCAGGTCGTCGACCAGCTCTGGAAAGAACACCTGCACGGCATGGACGTCCTGCGCCAGGGCATCGGCCTGCGCGGCTACGGCCAGCGCGACCCCTTCACCGAATACAAGTTCGAAGCCACCACCATGTTCAACGACATGATCGACACCCTCAAAGCCGACGTCACCAAATTCGTCTTCAGAATGCAATTCGGACAGGCCGGATAAGAGATAGAAGAAAGCGAGGCGCGCACTCCTGGGAACGGGAGTGCGCGCCTTCACTGAATCGGGGTTCAGGCTTGTAGGGCCAGTGTCTTCCGATAATCTGCGGCCTCGGCAGCCAGCGTGAAGTCGATCTCGCCGTGGTGCTGCTCCACGAAGGTTCTGATCTCGTCGAGCGTCACCCGGAAGAATTCCTTCTTGTGGTTGATCTGGTTGACGCGCCGCGTGGAAAAGGCGCGGTGAAGGTCAGATTCCAGTTTCGGTGCGTCCTCGCTGTAGATAACGGCGTGGACGTCGAACGTGAACGGGACCGACGCGTCACCCAGTTCCCTCACGCGGTCCAGTGGTTCCAGGCGGCGTGTCATGCCGATTTTGTAGACGTCCTCGCCGAAACTGCCGATATTCGAGATGACGTAGACGTGCCCGGCTCGGGTCTGTTGGGCCATCGACAGTGCCCGTTCCTGTCGGCGATGAGCGTCCTCAAGGGCGAGGGTCAGTCGTTCGATTTCCTGCTGAAGCTGTGCCTGTCTGGCTCCCTGTGCGGTTGCTGCGTCCCGCTGGGCTTTCTCCAGAGCGGTGGCGTACCGCTGTTCTTCTTTCAGGGCTTCGGCCTGTGCGCGTTCCAGTTCTTTCTGTGCCCGTTCCTCGTCACGCATCTGTTCGCGGATGGCCCGCTGCTCCTCCAGTTCAGCCTGCCGTTTTTCCTGATACTCGTGAACGAGGTACAGCTCCTGCAACTTGAGGGTCAGGAAGGCGTCGGTAAGGCGGCTCCCGGTCTCGCCGTCCAGGACGTTGACTTTCTTGAACAGCTCCCGGATGCGTTGCTCGATTCTGGTCACGTTGTCGAAGCGGACCCGCTGGATCAGGGCTTCGGTTTCACCGTTGAACGCCCAGAGCTGAAGCTGGGCGATCTCCTTGAGCATCTTGCGCCCTGCGGCCTGACTGCCGTTCACCGTCCAGGCGTGGGGAACGGCGACCGCCTTGTTATCCCGGATGAGTTCCTTCTGTGTCTTGCGCAGGGCGTCCAGTGCCGTCTTGTACTTTGCCGAGTCGCCCAGGTCGTACTTCGGCTCGTAGATACCGAACTCGCGTGCAATGGATTCCAGTTCGAGAGGCGTGATCTCACGTTGAAGATCATCCAGGCGACGTTGATGGTGCTTGACTTCTGTCTGGAGGCTGGTGGCCTGCTGCTGAAGTTCCTGGCACCTCGCCTCGATGCTCTGGATGGGGCGGTACGGTTCAATCTCCTGATCCAGTGCGGTCAACCGAGCCTGCTGGGCCGTGATGACCTCAGAGGCCTGCGCCTTGGCTGCGGCCAATTGCGCTTCCGCTGACTGCCGGGATTTTTTCGCCTGTTGTGTGGTGAAGACCAGCGCAACCACGAGGCCGATGAGCAGCAGGAACAGGATGCCAGTTTGCATATGCTGTCTCTCGTATCACGTCACACGCCCGGTGTTTGCCTCACATGACAGAGTCAGCGCCCCAGCCGTGGTGGACTGGGGCGCTGCGGTGCTGCGTATTTAGCGGCGGCGTTTGGGGCGTTGGGGGCCGACGCGGCCGGCGCCGGTGCCGGGGGTGTCCTGGCGCTGCTGGGGGCGGGCGTCGCTGCGCTGGGGGCGTCCCTCGCTGCGGCCCTGCTGGCCCTGGCGGGGGGCGCCCTGACGCTGGCCCTGGCTGCTGCTCTGGGTGCCGCGGGGTTGCTGGGCGCCGCGTGCGGGCTGGCCGCCCCGGTTCTGGGTCTGGCCCTGGCCGCGTCCCTGGCCACGTTTTTCCTGCACTTCGGGGTCGATCTGGCGTTCCTCGGGTGTGGCGGGGGGTTGCAGCGCGGCGGGGAGTTTGCGGCGGATGCCCTGCCACAGGGCGCGCTGTTCGGGCGCGAGGAGGATCAGGTTGGTGCCGTCGCGTCCGGCGCGGGCGGTGCGGCCCGAGCGGTGGACGTGGTCCTCGGCGGTCGCGGCGACGTCCAGGTGAATCACGAGGCGCACTTCGGGCAGGTCGATGCCACGCCCGGCGATGTCGGTGGCGACGAGAATACGGGACTGTCCGTCGCGGAGCGCCTGCATGGTGCGTTCGCGTTTCTTCTGGTCCATGTTCCCCTCAAGGGGGCTGACCTGTTCGCCGGGGAGGAGGTCGCCGAGGTGCTGGGCGCGGCGTTTGACGAGGTGTTTGGTGCGGCTGAACAGCACGACGCACCCGCCGGGTTCCTTCAGGGCGGCGCGGGTGTGCTGGGCCGCGTCGGTCAGGAGGGTGTCCTTGGTGGTGTGCTGCAGCAGGTGCGTGGCGGTGCTGACGCCGCCCAGGATGTCGCCGGTGGCGTCCGCGCCGGGGGTGGGGGCCACGTCGATGCGGGCGGGGTCGTGCATGAAGCGCTGGGCGACGTCGCGGATCTCGGCGGGGAACGTGGCGGAGGCCATGGCGATCTGCAGGGTGCGGCCCTGGGGTTGCTGGTCGCGGGCGTGGCGGAGGATGTCGCCCACGTCGCGCAGGAAGCCCAGCGAGAGCAGTTCGTCGGCTTCATCCAGCACGACGTAGCGGAGGTTGTTCAGTTTCAGTTCGCCGCGGCCGATCAGGTCCTTCAGGCGGCCGGGCGTGCCGGTGATCAGGCCCTTCCCGGTCGCCTCGCGGGTCGTCTGGCCGGGAGTGATGCCGCCCGTGATGCGCCCCGCGGTCATGCCGAGTTCCGTGGCGACGTCGCGGATCTGCACGGCGAGTTCGCGGGTGGGCGTGATGACCAGCGCCTCGGGCTGCATGCCGCGCGTTTGGCGCATGCCGATGCCGCGCGCGGCGGCCGGGATCAGGAACGCCAGGGTCTTGCCGCTGCCGGTGCGGGCGGTCGTGATGACGTCCCGGCCGTCCATCAGCGCGGGGATCGCCTGAGCCTGCACGGGGGTGGGCGTGCGGTCGCCCAGGAGGGTCTGCCAGTCGCGCACGGTGGGGGCGGGGGTGGTGCTGGCGGCGGAGGGAGCGGTGCTGGCGCGGCGGGGCGCGCGGGTGTGCTGGGTCATGGGTGATCCTGTCGGCCTGCACGCCGCACAGGTGGGGGCGGGGGCCGTGTCTTGACGTGAGGCTTGAGAGGCGGGGCGTGCCCGGTGGGCCGACCTGGCCCGGTCGCGCTGAGCGCGTGACCCGTCATCCTGCCACGCGGAGGGGCCGCAGGGCAAATCATGAGGTGACGATTCGGGGCGTCCCGGTGGCCTGACCGGGCGACTGGAACGCCGCCTGGCGGCCAGCGCGGGCGGCGTTCCGGGACTGTCCCTGTCCGGTTTCAGTTCAGGACGCGGTCCTCGGCGTGCGCGGTGGGGGTCCAGTCGGCGCGGAACAGGTGGGTGGCCTCGCCGCGTGCAGGGGCGTACCAGACGCGCACCCCGTGGTCGTGCCCGTGGACGGGCAGCAGGGCCTCCTGCCCGGCGGCGAGTTCCTGCACGGCCTCCCCGGCGGGCGTGCGGACGGGGTACCACGCGTTCAGTCCGGCAGGGGACCAGCCGGCCATGCGCAGCGCGCGGCCCGACACGTTGCGCAGGTGCGCGCCTCGCTCGCTGAGGGTGACGGTCAGCTCGGGCCAGTCGGGCGTGGTGACAGTCTTCCAGCGGCTGGCGAACGTCAGGGGGGGCGTGACCGGCCAGGGGCGGTACGCGGCGGCGGCGAGCAGCCCCGCGAGGCCCGCCAGGAGCAGCGCGGCGCTGATCGCCGTGATCCAGGGGTCGGTGCGGCCCTGCAGGACGTTCACGCCCAGGCCGGTGCCCAGCAGGGTCACCACGAACGGCCAGCCGGGACTGGGGCGGCTGCGGGTCGGCACGAACGCCTGCGGCCAGTACTCGGCGAGCAGCATCAGGCCCGCGCCCACGCCGAACAGGGCGGGGACGTCCAGCAGCGGCGCCAGCAGCAGCGCGCCCAGGCCGGGCGCGGCCCAGTACGTCACGCGCGGCGCGAGGCGGGACCGGGCGGCGCGGATCACGCGGCCCAGCCAGTACGCGGCGAGGACGGCCAGCGTGACGGCCAGCGGCAGGTTCAGGCTGTCCACGTGCGCCCCGGGGTCACAGGCCCCCGCCCTTCTTGTGGCGGCCCAGGCCGGCGGCCACGCCACCCCCCGCGCCGGGCATCGGGGGTGGCGCCGGGGCGTCCGGCCCGGGGAGGGGGGGCGGGGTCAGGACGCCCGGCTGCCCGTGGCGTTCCACCTCGAACGCGAGGTGACCCAGCTCGTCCTTCAGGATGCCGTTCCAGGCGGTCTGCACGGCGTTCAGGCTGCCCGGCATGGCGAACACCACCGCGCCGCGCACCAGTCCGGCCACGGCGCGTGACAGCATGGCCGCGCCGCCCACCTGCTGGTAGCTGAGCATCCGGAACAGCTCGCCGAAGCCGGGGATGGGTTTGGTGATCAGGCTCTCCACGACCGGCACGGTCACGTCGCGGCCCGTGATGCCGGTGCCGCCGCTGGAGATCACGACGGTCGCCTCGCGCGTGAACGCCACGAGGGCCGAGCGGATCTGCACGGCGTCGTCCTTCACGACGCGGTACGCCACGACCTCGTGCCCCTGCGCCTCGATCTCGGCGCGCAGGAACTGCCCGCTGGTGTCCGTCTCGGGCGTGCGGGTGTCACTGACCGTCAGGATCGCCACCCGCACCCGCCGGGGCGAGGCCTCGCGGTGCGAACCGGCCGAACCGCCGGGCTGAACGGGGGAGGGGGTGGGCGTGCCGTCCGGGGCGTCGGTCATGCCCTTCAGGATAGTGGGCGGCGCGCGCGATGCACAGGCACCTGCGCCAGCATTCCGCCGGGCGGGACGGGTCATACGGATTCCGTTTGTTTCGTTGACAACCCGGAAAGGCACCGGGTTGCCAACTCCACGACCGGAACCCGTTTCGCTCCTGCTCGCTCCGCTCGGGTTGAAAGTTTCTGCAAACCTTTCAACCGGAGTTCGTATCAGTCGCTGGCGTTCAGGACGTGCCGCACCCGCTCGGGCAGGTACGCGCGGTCACTGCGTTTCAGGGCGGCGCGGGGCCGGCTGAGGAACAGCGTCAGGTACAGCGCCGCCTGCTCGGCCAGGAACCCCTGGTACCCGCCGCCCTCGCCGCTGCGGACGCATTCCAGCGCCAGCAGCTCCAGTTGTTCCTCCAGCTGCCGCAGCGCCAGGAACCGCGCGGCCTGCACGCCACTGTTCCCCAGCGTGTCGCGCAGGCCCTCCAGCCGCTCGGGGTGGCGCATCAGCGCCCTGGCGGCGCGGCGCACGTTCGGATCCTCCAGCGTCAGCGTGCAGGCGCGGCAGGGCTGCTCGCGGCTGGCCTCGCCGCACACCGGGCAGGGCCGGAAGCCCTGTTCCTCACGCCACTTGCGCGCGCGGGTGATCGCCTCGGCGGCGCGCAGCGCGGCACTCTTCAGGTCGTCCGGAACGTCCTGCACGAGTTCCCGTGCGCGGGCGCGGTCCGGAGCGGGCAGCGGCGCCACCGCCACCGGCGCGGTCGGTTCGCGCACGGTGCCCACCCCGAAACGCAGCTCGGTCAGGGGCGCGTCGGGCAGCAGGGCGTTCAGGGCCTTCAGGAAGTGGTGCCGCTGCATGCTGAGGTGGTGCGCGGTGGCGCTGTCGCGGACCTCCACGAACAGCGTGCCGCCCTGCTGCGTGCGAGGCCGCGTGATCCGCGCGATCTCCGGCCCGACCGCCTGCGGCCACAGCAGGATCGCCCGCGCCCGCTGGATGCCCCCGGTGAGTTTCGCGCTGCCCAGCGTGGCGCCCATCAGGTCACCCAGCCGCAGCGGGCCGCTCATGCGCCGCCCCCGCCGTGTCACGCGCTCACCTCCTCGGGCAGGGGTTCAGTGGTGACCTCTGGCGTGAAGCGGCCTCCATGCGCCCGCAGGGTCAGCGCCGCGCCGGGCGCGCGCTCGGTCCCGGTCACGATCGCCTGCGGCACGCTGGCCGCCAGGTCCAGCAGGAACGCCCGCCGCCCCGGATCGAGTTCCGCCGAGAAATCGTCGATCAGCAGCACCGGCCGCTCGCCAAAGCGTTCCGCCAGCAGCTCCAGTTCCGCGCGGCGCAGCGCCAGCGCCACCGTGCGGCCCTCGCCACGGCTGGCGTACTCGCTGGCCGGGAAGTCCCCCAGCGTCAGCACCAGATCGTCCCGGTGCGGGCCGGTCGCGGTGCTGCCCCGCGCGAGTTCCTCCGCGCGGCGCGACGCCAGATCCTGCGCGTACGCCTCGGGCGTGGTGGACTCCGCGAGGCTCAGCGTCAGGCTCTTGCGGCTGCCCAGCGCCGCGTTCGCTTCGGCCGCCAGTTCGTTCAGGCGCACCAGGGCGCGGCGGCGCACCGTCATGATCTCGGTCCCGAGGCGCACCAGGGACTCGTCCCAGACGTGCATCGCCCATTTCTCACCGCCGCGCAGGGCCGCGTTGCGCTGCGACACCGTCCGCTCGTACCGCGACAGCACCTCCGCGTAGCGGGCGCTCAGGCGCGACAGCAGCGAATCCAGGAACGCCCGCCGCCCCGACGGCGACCCGAACACCAGTTCGCTGTCCTCCGGACGGATCCACACGGCGCTCCCACGCGGCAGGTCCCCGGTGCGCACGCGCACGCCGTCCACCTTCAGCTGCCGCCGCCCGCGCCCCAGCCCGACCTCCTGCACGCTCAGGCTGCCGCTGCTCTCCAGGTCGGCCCGCACGTACGCCTCGGTCTCGCCCTGCTGCACCAGCTGCTCCAGGCGCGTCACGTCCGTCAGGCCGGTCAGCGCCAGGAACGCCGCCTCCAGCAGGTTCGTCTTGCCCGCGCCGTTCTCCCCGAAGACCCCGGTCACGCCCGCCGGGAACAGCAAGGTACACGGGGCGAGATTCCGGTAATTCAGGGTGGACAGCGAATCCAGACGCACCCTCCCATTCTAGGCGACGCGGACTAAAGCATTTGTCATGAAGATAAGGTCTTCATGACCGAGCGAAGCGAGTGAATGTGGCGGAGCAGGACGAAGAATGGAGGCGTCAGGCGTCCTTTGCCCTGACGCCGTAATTCGCAGAACTGCTCTAAACCGCGCGGGAGCCTCCCCCCAATTCGCGCGGGCGGCCAGGGTACGCTGGGCCGCATGACCACCACCCCCCGTCCCGTCCCCAGCCCGGACGACCTGACCGCGTTCGGCGCGGGGCACCTGCCCGGCCTGATCGGCATCCGCTTCACGCACGCCGAGCGGGGGCTGCTGCGCAGCGAGTTGACCGTTCGGCCCGAACTGCTCGCCCCGAACGGCTTCCTGCACGCCGCGAGCGTTGTCGCGCTGGCCGACACCACCTGCGGGTACGGCACCCGCATCCTCCTGCCCGAGGGCGCGCAGTCGTTCACGACCATCGAACTCAAGAGCAACCACCTCGGCACCGCCCGCGACGGCACCGTCACCTGCGAGGCCCGGAGCGTCCACGCCGGGCGCACCACCCAGGTCTGGGACGCCGAGGTCCGCGCGCCGGACGGCAAACTCATGGCCCTGTTCCGCTGCACGCAGGCCGTGCTGTACCCCCGCTGAGGTGCCCGCCGCGCAGCCCTGGCTGACCCACCCCGACCCCCTGACCCGGCAGGTCGCCCGCGCCTACGCGCAGGGTGCCTTCCTGATGGACAACGGCGACGGCGTGCAGTTCTACAGCGTCGACGACCGCGCCATCGTGCCCATGACCGAGGCTGACGGCCTGCACGTCGCCCGCCGCCTCCGCCGCGACCTGCGGCACTTCACGTACCGCGTGGATACCAACTTCGACGCCGTTCTCGCCGGGTGCCGCGGCCTGCTCCCCGGCAGCCCCCCCCGCGACGGCGAGTGGATCAGCGACGACCTCACCGCCATCTACGGCCACCTGCACGACACCGGCCTCGCGCACTCCTTCGAGGCGTACAGAGGCGGGGAACTCGCGGGCGGCGTCCTCGGCCTCGCCCTGGGCAGCGCGTTCATCGCCGAGAGCAAATTCCACCGCGTCACCAATGGCAGCAAGGCCGCCCTCATCGGCCTCGCCGGGCACCTGCACGCGCGGGGCTTCACCCTCCTCGACGCGCAGATCCAGAACCCGCACCTCCAGACCCTCGGCGTGTACGAGATCAGCGCCGACGACTACGCCCACCGCCTCCAGGACGCCCTGGGCACCGACGCCACGCTGTAAGGGAGACGCCATGACCACACTACCCGGCACCGCGACGAGTACAGACGTGATCATCTCGTACAGCTCTGCCTTGCCTGCACAGCTTGTAGTGGGTGGGCTCCTGCTCCTGCTGGTGGCACTGGGAGCGCTGCGCTGGCCCCTCCTGCGCCGCGTCCTGCTGCTCACCGGAACGGTGACGCTGCTCGTCGCCCTGCTGCTGGCGAGGGGGCTCCCCTGAGCCCCGCCCGCCGCGCTCGTCTCACCCGACGGCGTCGCCATTCTCACCTGCGCCGCCTCCCCTGGGCCCTGCGGGATGTGAGGATGACCATGCGGCCTGGCAGACTCCAGGGCACCGAGGCCCACGCGACCTTGGGGCCCACGCCTGCCCGTCATCCTGCTGCTGATCGGCGGTGTTGGCTGCTTCCTGGGTGCGGTCCACTTCGGGTTAGATGCGGCGATGACGATGGCGCACTACAGCAACAGTGAACGGGAATTCAGTCAGGCCTTACAAGGCGCTGCTCCGTGTGTCCTGGGCGGCATCCTGACAGGGGGTACGGCGGTTAGATGGGTGCCAAAAGGGAAGCCGTGAGCGGCGCGCCCGGAAGCCGGACGGTGCCGGTGGTGATCGTGAACGCTGACCGGGGCGCACCGTGGGAGGTCTTCGCCCTGGCGTGCGCGCTGCTATTCCTAGCGTTCCGCTTTCGCCGGGTAGCCTGGGCGCGCTGGGCGCTGACCGGCGCGGGCGTGCTGGCCCTGATCGTGGCGGGCGTCCTGTGGGCGGCGCTGGCGTAGCAGCTGGAAGACCGGCGAAGGGGATGCGTGGGCGCGTGCCTGGGCTTCCCCTTCGCCGTGCCCCTGGCCCGCTCGAGCGGCTCCCGGAACATCTTCCTGACGCCGGGCACATGATCCGGCCCCCACGGTCTAAGCCGGGCTTAGGGCGTCAGGGGGTTTTACTCAGACCTGAGTAAAAGGGGGGCGGGCCGCTCGAAAGCTGGGCTTAGGGTTCGACTCCATGCCCGGTCACGAAGTCACGCACCGTTTTCAGGGCGGCGTCTGCCGTGCCTGTTTCGCGGGCGTACCACGCGGGAGATTCGCAGCCGTACCGCGCCCGCTGTGACAGTTTTTTGATGATCTGGAAGGCGTTGAGGGCCGTTTCTGCGGCCTGGGCATTCTGCCCGAAGTGCGCGCGGTAGACCTCTCTCACCTGATGCGGGAACTGATCGTAATGAACCTCTTCCCTCAGTCCCCGGCCCCCCACGGCCAGGAAGGCGCGCAGCCAGTGGACGGAAGCGTAAAAGCTGACGGTGATGTACCACTCGTACAGGTCCGGTTCAAAGTTGAAGCGGCTCAGGGCCGCTTCGTTCCGCTGTGCTTTCTCAACGTGGGCGTGTTTATTCCCCATGCTGAAAGTCGGAGTCCACTTCTACATTCAGGTCAACACCGAAGGGCCGCACGGCGTCCTGCAGGGTGGCGCTTATCTCCATAGCCCGGTCGAAGCCGTAGTGAGCGTCCGGCATGATGACCTCTGCCGTGATGGTGCCGTCTGGCATGGGCTGCGCCGTCACGCTCAGGGGGAAGGCCAGGGCGGCTTCCAGGGCGGGGACGGCGTTCCCCAGTTCGGTCAGGGCGCGTTCAACGGGGGACGGTTTGACTTTCAAGTGGCCCATCTGGACGCGGCTTGAGTGTCTGAGCGTTGGCGTTGCGGTCACTGTTTCCCCCCTTTCTCGAAGTCCCGGACTGTAACGCCCGGTGACAGAGACGCTCACACTACGTTACAGAGTGGCCCTGATCTTCGCATGAATAGGCCCACAATGTGCGGGGGTGTCCGGGCTTACCCTATGGGCCATAACGGGGAAGTCGCTGAAAGCAAGAATCCCCGTCTAGGACGGGGTTTTCTGGTGGGTCGTGTAGGACTTGAACCTACAACCCGCTGATTAAAAGTCAGCTGCTCTACCGATTGAGCTAACGACCCAGGTGGTCTTGTCTCGCTGCGTGCCGTGTGGGCGCGTTCTCAGCGGGAGTGAGTATATGGGGGCGGGGCTGATGTGTCAACACCCGCCCCGGCGGTTGCGCAGAAGCGGGTGATGGCGGGTGGGGCTTCAGCGTTTGAGGCTGGGGGGGACGTTCGGCATGCGGGGTGGTTTCATGCCCTTGCCGCCGGGGCCGCTCATGCGCTGGAGCATCTTCATCATGTCCTTCATCTGCTCGTGCATCTTCAGGAGTTTGTTGATGTCCTGCACGCTGTGCCCGCTGCCTGCCGCGATGCGTTTGCGGCGGCGCCCGTCGATGATCTTGGGGTTGCGGCGTTCCTTGACGGTCATGGAGCTGATCATGGCGTCGATGCGCTGCAGCTGCTTCTCGTCGATGTTGAAGCCTTCGGGCAGCGCGCGGCTCATGCCGGGGATGAGCTTGAGCAGGTCGCCCAGGGGGCCCATCTTGCGGATCTGCCGCAGTTGCAGCAGCAGGTCCTCCAGGTCGAAGTCGCCGGGTTTCTTGACTTCCATGGCTTTCAGGTCGGCCTGCTGGGCGCGTTCGATCAGGCCGAGCACGTCGCCCATGCCGAGGATGCGTCCCGCGACCCGGTCGGGGTGGAAGGCGTCCAGTCCGGCGATCTTCTCGCTGGTGCCCGCGAAGTAGATGGGTTTGCCGGTCACGCTGCGCGCGCTGAGTGCCGCGCCGCCGCGCGCGTCGCCGTCCATCTTCGTGATGATCAGGCCCGTGACGTTCACGCGCTGGTCGAAGGTCTGCGCGACGTTCAGCGCCTCCTGGCCGGTCATGGCGTCCACGACGAGCAGGCTCTCGGTGGGCTGCATGGTGGCCTGGAGGTCGGCCAGCTGGTCCATCAGTGCCTCGTCGATCTGGAGGCGCCCGGCGGTGTCCACGATGACGAGGTCGCGGAAGTCGGTCTTCAGGTGCTCGTCCACGCGACGTTTCGTCTCGGCGGGGCTCTCGCCGTCCGCGACCTTCAGGACCGGCACGCCCACCTGCTTGGCGAGGACTTCGAGCTGGTCGCGCGCGGCGGGACGCTGCGTGTCGGCCGCGACGAGCAGCACGCGGCGGCCCTTGCTCTTGTAGTGCGCGGCGAGCTTGCCGGTGCTGGTCGTCTTCCCGGCCCCCTGGAGGCCCACCATGAACCAGACGTTGCCCTCGGTTTTCAGTTCCGGCTGGATGGTCTTGCCACCCAGGGTCTCGATCAGTTCGTCGTGCACGAGCTTCACGACGGTCTGCCCGGCGGTCAGGCTGCCCTCCACGGACTGCCCGACGGCCTTCTCGCTGACCCGCGCCACGAAGTCCTTCGCGACGCCGAAGTTCACGTCGGCTTCCAGCAGCGCCATGCGGATCTCGCGCATAGCGGCCTTGACCTGCGCCTCGGTCAGCTGGCGTTCCTTACCCACCCGGTCCAGGATGTCCTGCAACTTGTTGCCCAGGGACTCAAACATGCTGTCACGCTACCACGCAGCCCCATCCGCGTCTGTGCCGTGCATCCCGCCCTGTTACGCTGCCCGGCATGGGCAAACTCGTCCGCGACCGCATCCCGGACCTCTTCGGTGGGCAGACCCGCCTGCTGAACGGGGAGGAGTACCGCGCCGCGCTGCGCGCCAAGCTGCAGGAGGAGGTCGCGGAGTACCTCGACTCCGGCGAGCCCGAGGAACTGGCGGACGTGCTGGAGGTCCTGCGCGCCCTGGCGGCCCTGCACAGCCTGAGCCCCGAGGACCTGGAGGCGCTGCGCCGCGCGAAGGCGGACGTGCGCGGTGGCTTCGCGGGCCGGGTGTGGTGGACGTCAACCTAACGCCCGTTAGGCAGGGCGCGCTATGCTGCGCGCATGCAAAGAGCAGTGATCGTCGCGGCCAGCCGCACGCCCACCGGGAAATTCCTCGGCAGCCTCGAGAGTGTCAGCGCCGTCGACCTGGGCGCCACCACCCTGCGTGAGACCCTGCGCCGCAGCGGCCTCGACGCCGCCCTGATCGAGGAAGTCGTCATGGGGCAGGTCGTGCAGGCGGGCAGCGGACAGAACCCCGCCCGGCAGGCCGCGCTGAAAGCCGGACTGACCCACGAGGTCGGCGCCCTGACCATCAACAAGGTGTGTGGCAGCGGCCTGAAAGCCGTGATCCTCGCCGCGCAGAGCATCCGCGCCGGGGACCAGCACGCCGTCCTCGCCGGGGGCATGGAAAGCATGAGCAACGCCCCGCACCTGCTGCCCGGCGCGCGCAAGGGCTACCGCCTGGGCCACGCGCAGGTCCTCGATGCGAACACTCACGACGGCCTGTGGTGCTCCATCAACGACGAGGGCATGGGCCTGACTGGCGAACGCGTCGCCGAAAAGTACGCGATCACGCGCGAGGAACAGGACGCCTACGCCACGCAGAGCCACCGCCGCGCCATCGCCGCGCAGCAGGAGGGCCGCTTCAATGACGAGATCGTCCCCATGACTGTCAAGGGCCGCAAGGGCGACACCGTCGTGGACACCGACGAAGGCCCCCGCGCCGATACCAGCGAGGAAACCCTGGGCCGCCTGAAACCCGCCTTCAAGAAAGACGGCAGCGTCACCGCCGGGAACGCCCCCGGCCTGAACGACGGCGCCGCCAGCCTCATGGTCGTCAGCGCCGACTTCGCCCAGGCACACGGCCTGACCCCCCTCGCGGAGATCATCGACTACGCCACCGGTGGCCTCGCCCCCGAGTGGGTCATGATGACGCCCGTCCCCGCCACGCAGAAACTCCTGACCAAGCTAGGCTGGCAGGCGGGCGACGTGGACCTGTGGGAACTCAACGAGGCGTTCAGCGTCCAGAGCCTCGCCGTCGCCCGCGAACTCGGCCTGGACCCCGAGCGCGTCAACGTGAATGGCGGCGCGGTCGCCCTCGGCCACCCCATCGGCGCCAGCGGCGCGCGCATCCTCGTGACCCTCCTGCACGCCCTGAAGCAGCAGGACAGGGAAACCGGCATCGCCACCCTGTGCATGGGCGGCGGCAACGGCCTCGCCCTGGCCGTCCGGAGGGTAGGCTGAGCACCATGACGACCCTGTGGATCATCGAGAGCACCTACCTCAAGCCCACCGACGAGATCGCCCAGGTCACGCCCGCCCACCGCGAATGGCTCGACCAGCACTACCGCAGCGGCGTGTTTCTCACCAGCGGCCGCAAGGTCGACAACACCGGCGGCGTGATCGTCGCGCAGGCCGACACCCTGCAGGAACTCGTGGACCTGTTCGACCACGACCCCTTCGTCACCAGCGGCTGCTCCCGCTACAAATACACCGCCTTCAACCCCGTCAAACGCGGCCGGGCCGTGCAGATCGAGGGCGTTCCTCTCGTGGAGTGAGGTAGAGGTATGACGTTCACCCGTACCCTTTCTGCCCTGGTCTGGGCGTTCGCGGCCATCCTGAGTGCCGCGCTGCTGGGGCTGATCCTGACGGGCGAGGCTGGCAGTCCGCAGGCCCTGCCGGTGTACGGCATCCTGGGTGTCATGGGAGGACTGACCGCCACCCTGAGCCGCCTCAGCGCACGTGTGCAGGAAGGGACCCTGAGCGTCTGGCTGGGCCCCGGTCTGTTCCGTCAGTTCTACCCCCTGACGGACATGGCGGGCGTGAACATCACGCAGATCGGCTCGCCATTCGCCGTGGGACTGCGCTTTCTGCCGGACGGGTGGCTGTACTCGCTGGGCGGCACAGACTTCACGGAAGTCCACCTGCGGGACGGCCGCCGCCTCCTGATCGGTCTGGACGAGGTATCCGGTCTGCCGGACGCCCTCCGGCGCGCCCTGCACCGTTGAGCCGGGCTATTCAACACATTCACACACAGGAGTTCCCATGAAATTCGGAGTGATCGGAGCTGGACAGATGGGCGGCGGGATCGCGCAGGTCGCCGCGCAGAGTGGATTCGATGTGGTCGTGCAGGACGTGAAGCAGGAGTTCCTGGACCGGGGACGCGCCGTGATCGAGAAATCACTGGCGAAACTGCACGAGAAGGGCCGCCTGACGGACACGCCGGACGTGATCCTGGGCCGCATGGAGTTCAAGACGGACCTGAACGCGTTCGCGGACTGCGATCTGGTCGTGGAGGCCATCGTGGAGAACGAGGGGGTGAAGGCGGACCTGTTCCGGCAGCTGGGGCAGATCGTGAAGCCCGAAGGGGTGCTGGCGAGCAACACGAGCAGCATTCCGATCACGGCGCTGGCGAGCGCGTCGGGCCGCCCGGAGCGGTTCATCGGGATGCACTTCATGAACCCCGTGCCGCTGATGCAGCTCGTGGAGGTCATCCGGGGCTACAGCACCAGCGACGAGACCGCGCAGTTCGTCACGCAGACCGCCGAGCGGATGGGGAAGACCCCCCTGGCCTGCAACGACTTCCCAGGGTTCGTCAGCAACCGCATCCTGATGCCCATGCTGAACGAGGCCATCCAGTGCGTCATGGAAGGCGTCGCGGAACCCGAGGCCATCGACGGAATCATGAAACTCGGCATGAACCACCCCATGGGCCCCCTGACGCTGGCGGATTTCATCGGGCTGGACACCTGCCTCGCCATCATGGAAGTGCTGCACAGGGGGCTGGGCGACGACAAGTACCGCCCCAGCCCGCTGCTGCGCAAGATGGTGCAGGCGGGCCTGCTGGGCCGCAAGAGCGGGCAGGGCTTCTACACGTACTGAACTGTATTGCTGACCCAGAAGTCAGCTTGAGGGACGCGGGGTGCGTGTGCAGGGGCACCCCGCTTTCGTGTTAGAACGCAGCATCGGACTTCAGGAGGGTCGATTCGGGGTGTTTGGCGAAGGCGCCTATTGCCGCTCCGGTGTTGACGGCGAGGCGGGTTCGGCCGCTTTCGGTCTGGGCGCGACATTCGATCTGATCAGCATGGGCGGATTCACTGGATACGCCCTGGCAGGTGCAAACCTGCAGAATGGCAGCCCGGTCGTGTACGGCGGCGTTGGTGGTCGCTACGGTCTGGAGCTGTTTCCCGTTGAAGGGTTCGCGGAGGTCGGTGTACAGCGGTTGTCGACTGATCTGCTGGCCGTGACAGGACCGCGCGTCACCATTGGTCTGACGTATCGCTCCTTCGTCGGTCCGCTGGCCAGCCTCGTCGCGCCTCCGGTACCTGCTGGAGACGGTAGTGGCACTCCGGCTGGTGGGGGTCTGCCTGCTCAGTGCACGGTGTCTCCTGAAGAGGACCGGTCCGCGGCTCGCTCGGCGGCCGTGCGCGCTGCCAATCAGGCCCTGTCGGCAGCGGCCAGTTCCTACTCGGCGGGATTCTCCAGCTTCTCGTACCGCGTCAACATCACCAATGTCAGCATCAGTGGCAACAGTGCCACGGCTACGGGATCTATCACGATCAATCTGGTCAGTCGTGGCAGCGGCGAGCGGACCAGCGACACGTATCCTGGAACGGTGACGCTGGTGCGTGAGGGCTGCGGCTGGCGCGCGACCGGCTACTCGCGCGGCTGATCCCGGTCAGCGGCCCCTGTGGTGGTATTCGGCGTTGGGGGTGAAGCCCAGGGCGCTGCTGACGCGGTTGGTCATGTTGAACATCCCGATGACCTGCGTGGCTTCCAGGATGGCGTGGTCGTTCAGGCCCGCCGCGCGGAGGTCATGCAGGTCCTGTTCGGTCATGTGGGCGGGGGTGAGGGTGAGTTTCTCCGCGTAGGCGCACAAGGCCGCCTGCTGGGCGCTGAGGGTGGCGTGGCGCCAGTTCACGGCGACCGTGTCGGCCAGGGTGGCGTCGCCGGTGTACTCGCGCAGGGCGGCGCCGTGGGAGACGGCGCAGTACACGCAGCGGTTCAGGCCGCTGACGACCACGGCGAGCAGTTCGCGGTCGGCGTTCGTCAGGTGCCCTTCGCGGTTCACCAGCGTGTTGAAGTCGTTCCACCAGGCCAGGAACGTGTCGGGGTTCAGGGCCTGCGCGCGGAACACGTTGGGCACGAAGCCGAGGTTCGCCCTGGCTTTCGCGTGGAGTTTCTGCACGCCTTCGGGCGCGGTGGTGTCGTCGGGGACGGCCAGCCAGGAGATTCGGTTCATGGGGTCTTCAGCGTACGCCGCGTGGCATCATCAGGCGCGTGAATGTGGATGTCCGTCTCCTGTACGCGAACGTGTACCTGCTGAGCACCCCGGCCGGGCGCCTGCTGGTGGACAGCGGCGCCCTGTCTCACGCGCCGAGGTTCGCTCAGCTGCTGCGGGCGTTCCGGCCGGACGCGCTGCTGCTCACGCACGCGCACGTGGACCACGCCGGGAACGCGTTCCTGGCCGCGCGGGCGGGCGCTCCGGTGCTGGCGCACCCGCTGGAGCACGCGGCCCTGCTGGGGCAGTCGCACGACCTGCCGTACCCGGCGGGATTTCCGGCGCTGGGCCGCGTGATCTCCCGCGCGCACCCGAAACTGCGGTCCGTGCAGGCCGCGCGGCCCGGAGAGGACGTGCTGGGCTGGCGGGTCGTGCACCTGCCGGGGCACACGCCGGGTCAGATCGGGCTGCTGAGGGACGGCGTGCTCATTGCTGGGGACGCCGTGGTTGGGGGGGCGGGCGGCGCGCACCTGCCCCGCGCGGCGTACAACCACGATCACGCGCAGGCACTCAGTACCCTGAAGGGAATGATGGACCTCGATCTGCGCGAGATCTGGCCGGGCCACGGCGGTCCACTCACGCCGGGGCAGATCCGCGCCCGCGCTCAGCGCGTTGATGGATGAAAGTTGATGATTGATGGAAGGGATTGCGCCCCCTCCATCAACCATCGACTGTCAACCGACTACAGCGTCACTTCTTGGGTTCGTCGGCGACCTGCCCGGTGACGCCCTGGGCGACCCAGGCCATGTTGTTCAGGTCGGCGATGCTGGCGACCTTCCCGGCGGGGACGCGCAGGATGCCGTTGCGGTCCTTGAGAGGCCCGGTGAAGGGGTCGAACTTGCCGCCCTTCTCCATGTCGGCCTTGAGGGCCATGACGCGGTCGTACACGGTGGTTTTCTTCCCGGCGACGGTGATGGTCCTGGCTTTCAGCGCGGGGATCCATTTGGGGTTGATGGCCATGCCGTCCTGCGCGCCGAGTTCGACGCTGCCGCCGCGCAGCAGGTTCCAGTAGTCGACCTTCTGGAGGTTCTTGGTGGTGTACGTGCCGGTGCGGACCTTGGTCAGGAAGTCGATGTAGATGCGCTCCCAGTGGACCAGCTGGCCGCTGACGACGTAGTCGGGCGCGAACTTGTACATGGGGGAGTAGTGCGCGAAGGACGGGATCTTGCGCGCGGCGGCGGTCTGCACGACGGTCGCGGTGTCTTCCGTGAAGGCCAGGGCGCCCGCGCCCTCGCTGATCAGGGCCTCGGCGGCCTCGCGGGCCTTGTTGGGGTCGAACCACGCGTTGATCCACTTGACGCTGACGGTCGCCTTGGGGTTCACGGCGCGGGCGCCCATCGCGAAGGCGCTGATGTGCCGCTTGAGTTCCGGGACGGGGAAGGCGCCCACGTACCCGAGCTTGTCGCTCTTGCTGACGGCGGCGGCCATCATGCCGTTCAGGTAGTACAACTGGTAGAAGTCCGCCATGTACGTCGCCATGTTCGGGGCGCGTTTGAAGCCGCTGGCGTGCGCGAAGATCACGTTCGGGTACTTCTTGGCGGCGTCCAGCGTCTGGTCCATGAACCCGAAGGACGTCGTGAAGATCACCTTGCAGTTGTCCTTGACCAGCCGGTCGATGACGGGCGTCGCCTGGCCCTCGGGCACGCTCTCCACGTACTTCGTTTCCAGCCAGGGGAGGGCCTTCTCGGTCTTCTTGCGGGCCTCGTCGTGGGCGTAGCTCCAGCCGATATCGCCGACCGGGCCGACGTAGATGAAGCAGGCCTTGAGTTTGCCGGTCTGCTGGGCCTGCGCGGCGGGGCTGGCGGCGGTGCTCAGGAGTGCCAGGGACAGGGGCAGGGCAGCGAGGAGTGCTTTCTTCATGGTGAACCTCCAGGGAAGGGGGGTGAAGCCTGACTTCATTGTGCCTTCATTCTGTCGCGAAGGATAGGGACAGGATGACCAGATGGCCCGCCCCGCCCCGGAGAGGACCGGCCCGGATGTGCATTTTGTCGCGCTGACCGACACTACCGTGCGCCGCGTGACAGTGCCCTGAACCGAAACCGCTCAGGCTGCGTACACCTGTACAGGAGGTCCACCCATGAGCGATCACCCCACCCCGCCCGACCACGCCGACCCGGACTCCGGCGAGCGCCGCATCCTGACGCCCGGCACCCCCAACCCCCGCCGGGAGTTCCTGCGCAGCGCCGCCCTGTTCACCGCCACCGCGGGCGCGCTGGGCGGCGGCCTGGAACTCCTCACGCGACGCCCCGGCGGTCCCGGCAGCGCCGAGGCGCAGGGCGCCGCCTTCACCCGCCCCGCCCGGCCACTGGGGCCGTACGACACCAGCGAGGCGGTCACGCCCTACGCGCAGGCCACCTCGTACAACAACTTCTACGAGTTCGGACTGGACAAGAGCGACCCTGCCCGCATGGCCGCCAGCCTCAAGACCCGCCCCTGGACCGTCCGCATCGACGGCGAGGTCCGCAAGCCCATGACGGTGGACATCGACACGCTGCAGGGCTGGTTCCCGCTGGAGGACCGCGTGTACCGCATGCGCTGCGTGGAGGGCTGGAGCATGGTCATGCCCTGGCTGGGCTTCCCGCTGGCCGCGCTGATCCGCCGCATGGAACCCACCAGCAAGGCGAAGTACGTGCAGTTCACGGCCCTGCTGGACCCCAAGCAGTTCCCCGGGCAGCGCCAACCGGTCCTGAAATGGCCGTACGTGGAGGGCCTGCGCCTGGACGAGGCGCTGCACCCCCTGGCGTTCATGGCGGTCGGCCTGGACGGGCGGGTGCTGCCCGGTCAGAACGGCGCGCCGCTGCGACTGGCCGTCCCGTGGAAGTACGGCTTCAAGAGCATCAAGAGCGTCGTGCGCATCACCCTGACCGAGAAGCAACCCCAGACCACCTGGGCGCTGGCCGCCCCGCAGGAGTACAGCTTCTACGCGAACGTGAACCCGGCCGTCCCGCACCCCCGCTGGAGCCAGGCGACCGAACGGCGCATCGGTGAACTGGGCCGCCGCAAGACTCTGCCGTTCAACGGGTACGCCGAGCAGGTCGCGGACCTGTACAGGGGCATGGACCTGCGGCGGTCCTTCTGACCACCCCCGCCCGGCCCCGACCGATTGCGCCCCGCCGCGCGCCCCTGGGCTGGCTGGTCCCGGCAGTCACGGTGGGCGGCCTGATCCCGGCCGCCGTCCTGATCGCCGACGCCCTGAGCGGGCAGCTGGGCGCGAACCCCATCCAGCGCGCCACCCTGCAGACCGGCCTGCTCACGCTGGCCCTGCTGGTGCTGTCCCTGGCCTGCACGCCGCTGCGCCTGCTGACCGGCTGGACGTGGCCCGCCCGCATCCGCAAGGCGCTGGGCCTGCTCGCCTTCGGGTACGGCGTACTGCACTTCGTGATCTACCTGCTGGACCACTCCTTCGACCTGACCCTGATGACCGAGGACGTCCTGAAGCGCCCGTTCATCACCGCCGGATTCACCGCGCTGCTGCTGCTCGTGCCCCTGGCCCTGACGAGCACGCCCCACGCCGTGAAACGCCTCGGCTTCCAGCGCTGGACGCGCCTGCATCAGCTGGCGTACGTGGCCGTCAGCCTGGGCGCGCTGCACTACTACTGGGGCGTGAAGAAGGACCACACGCCCCCGCTGATCTCCGCCGCCGTGATCGCCACGCTGTTCCTGATCCGCTTCCTGAAACGCCGCCCCACGCGCCCCGGAACCCGCGCTGCGAAGGTTTGACGCTACCCGCCAGCCCAGACCGACCAGCGTCCCGACACCGCCCCCAGCCTCCTGGCCGGGGGTTCGTTCATGCCGGACCTTGAACCCCCGGCGCGGGACTGGCGTGCCTGGGGCATCCGGTCGTGGCCGACGTTCCTGCTGATCGACCGGCAGGGCGGCGTGCCGGTCACGCACCGGGGAGCGGTTCGCTGTTTCCGCAGGCGATTCCCGTGCTGGACGCCAGAATCCGGGCGCTATAGGCCGAGAGATGAGCGGCCCTGACGGACCACCGGTCACAGCGGTTTCCAGTTCCATTGAAGGGCCAACGGCACGCCCCTGGGCTCCACTTCCAACCGCTGATGTTGACGGCTTCTCGCTCTGCTCGGTACAGACGCATTGAGCAAATCCCTCAACACCTCTGAACACCGCTGTCAGGAGTGGGACGATCCGGTGGGCCGGATGCTTGCACCGCTGGCGTCCGGCGTGGGCCTCACAGCGGTTTCCAGTTCCATTGAAGGGCCAACAGCACGCCCTTCAATTCCACTTCCAACCGCTGTTGTATGCGGGTACTCGCTCTGCTCGTTTCAGGGATGCTGAGGGAGCCCCTCAACACCCCTGAAAACCGCTGTCAATGCGCGCGGTGAGTCGCGGATCACGGTGCAGGCGGGACAGAAGCGGTGGGCGTTCCCGTTGACCGGCGTGCTCGACCCCGCCAGTCCGTGCACGTTCCGCGTGGCCCTGCACAGGAAAGAGGCCCGGCACGCTCAGGCGCCGGACCTCTCCCACAACCCACTGCCTACGGCCTACAACCCACTCCCCCGATCACCGTTCGCCGCGGACGTACGCGCGGCCCAGCGCGGCGGGGGCGTCCCCGGCCTGCCCGCGCACGCCGGCCAGGGCCAGCACGACGAGCACGAGGATGAACGGCATGGCGCTGAACACCTCGGTGGGGACGTTGCTGTTGCCCTGCAGGCGGAACTGCAGGTAGTACAGGAACCCGAAGAACAGCGCCCCGGCGATGGCGCGCAGGGGCCGCCAGCCGACGAAGATGACGAGTGCCACGGCGATCCAGCCCAGGCCGTTGGTCATGTTGTCCGCCCACGAGGACCGGTAGGACAGGGACAGGAACGCGCCCGCCAGCCCGGCCAGCGCGCCGCCGCCCAGCACGGCCAGCACGCGGGTCAGGCCGACGTTCACGCCCAGCACGTCCGCCGCCGCCGGGTTCTCCCCGACCGAGCGCAGGGTCAGGCCGCCCCGGGTGGCGGTCAGCCAGAAGGCCAGCAGGCCCGCGAGGATCAGCGCGGCGACCGTGAACGGACTGATCGTGAAGCTGCCCAGCGTCCAGTCGGGCACCTTGTTGAAGAGGGGCAGTCCCTCGAACTTCTTGCCCAGCAGGCCTGCGGCGCCCGTTCCGATCAGGGCCAGGGCGAGGCCGCTGACGAACTGGTTGGCGCGCAGCGTGACAGTAGCGAACGCATGCAGCAGAGACAGGGCCGCGCCCGCCAGCATGGCGGCCCCGACCGCCACCCACAGGTTCGCGTCCGGACTCTTCGACGCCACGGCGAACGCGGCGAGCGCCCCGACGGCCATCAGTCCCTCCACGCCCAGGTTCACGACCCCGGCGCGTTCGTTCAGGATCGCGCCCAGGCACGCCAGCAGCAGCGGCGTTCCGACCGACAGGGCGCGCACGAGCGCCTCGATGACAATGCTATCCATGCAGGACCTCGGTGGGGGAGAGTGGGCAGCTCACGCGCGGCCCCATTGGACGCGGTGGCGGACGAACACCTCGGAGGCGATCAGGCACAGCAGGATCACGCCGCTGAAGATGTCCACCACGCGGAACGGGAGGTTCATGTCGATCTTCAGCAGGTCCCCGCCCGCCAGGATCACGCCCATCAGCGGCGCGGTGATCAGGCACAGCGCCGGGTTCCCGCGCGCCAGCCACGCGACGATCACGGCCGTGAAGCCGTACCCGAGGCTGATCTGACTGGCTTCCAGGAGGCGGTGGTGGATGCCCGCCACCTCGCCCGCGCCCGCCAGTCCGGCCAGCCCCCCGGTGAGCAGGGCGACCAGCGTGGCGACCCGCGCGGAGCTGAGGCCCGCGTAGTGCGCCGCGCCGGGGTTCTCGCCCACGACGCGCAGCGCGTACCCGAAGGTCGAGCGGGTCAGGAGCCACTGCAGGCCCAGCGCCAGCGCCACGCCCAGCAGCAGCGTGGGCCAGTGCACCTGCGTGCCGCTGAGGGTGGGCAGCCACGCGCCCTGCGGGAAGGTGTCGGTGTAGATGTACCCGCGCACGTCCTTGCCCTTCCACGGCCCGGCGATCAGGTACGTGACCAGCGCCACCGCGATGTAATTCAGCATCAGGGTAGAGAGGATCTCGTTCACGTTCACGCGCCGCAGCGCCGCCGCCACGAGCGCCCACAGGCCCCCACCGATGAAGCCCGCCACGAACACCGCCGGGATCAGCAGCGCGCCCGGAACGGGCAGGAACAGCGCCGTGCCGGCCGCGAACACTGCGCCGAGCAGCAGCTGGCCCTCCGCGCCGATGTTGAAGAACTGCGCGCGGAACGCCAGCGCCAGCCCCGCCCCGAGCAGCAGCAGGGGAATGGTGCGCCGCCCCACCTCGGCCAGGCCGGTCGGGTCGCCCAGCGTGCCGCGCAGCATCGTGCCGTACACCGCCGCCGGGGACTGCCCGGCGAACACGAAGATCAGCGCGCAGATCAGCAGCGCTGCCACCACCGACGCCACCGTGACCAGTGCCGTGCGCGCCGCCGACGGGGCCGTCATCGCCACGAACCTCACGCCACCACCCCATTCTGAGTCGGTCCCTGATCCGCGCCGGGAATGGAGTGCGGGTGCGCGCCGCCCATCAGCAGGCCCAGGGACTCGCGCGTCACCTCCGCCACCGGGAACGGCCCCAGCAGCGAGCCGCCCACCATGACCGCCACGCGGTCCGACAGGCTCAGCAGCTCGTCCAGATCCTCACTGACCAGCAGCACGCCCGCGCCGTCGCCCGTGCGGTCCAGCAGCACCCGGTGCACCTGATCGGTCGCGCCGATATCCAGCCCGTACGTGGGATGCACCGCCAGGATCAGTTTCGGCTGCCCGGCCAGTTCCCGCGCCAGGATCAGCTTCTGGATGTTCCCGCCCGACAGCAGCCGCGTGGGCGTGTGAATGCCCGGCGTCGCCACCGCGTACGCTTCCACCTCGCGCCGCGCCCGCTCGTCCGTGGCGGTCAGGTCACGCGCCAGTCCGCGCGCCAGCGGGGGCCGCTCGAAGTCCCGCAGGGCGAGGTTCTCCGCGACCGTCATGCTCGGCACCGTGCCGCTGTGAATGCGGTCCTCGGGAATGTGCGCCACGCCCGACCGGAAGCGCGCCGCCGCGTCCCCCGTCAGCGCCTGACCGTCCAGCGTGACCGACCCGGTCGCCGCGTGCAGCCCGGCCAGAACCTCCACCAGTTCGCTCTGACCGTTCCCGGCGATCCCGGCCACGCCCAGCACTTCGCCCCGGCGCAGCTCGAAGCTCACGCCGCGCAGCGCGGGCAGACCACGCGCGCCCTGCGCACTCAGGTCCCGCACGCTCAGCAGCGCGCCCGCGTCCGCGCCGGGGCCGCCCGCGCGCTTGCGGGTGAAGTCCACGCTGCGGCCCACCATCAGCTCCGCGAGGCTCTCCCGTGTCGCGCCCTGCGTGGGCACGCCGCCCACGACCTTGCCGCGGCGCAGGACCGTGACGCGGTCCGCGACGGCCAGCACCTCGTCGAGCTTGTGCGAGATGAAGATCAGGCTGCGCCCGTCCGCCTTCAGCTCGCGCATCACGCGGAACAGCCCGTCGGCCTCCTGGGGGGTCAGCACGCTCGTCGGCTCATCGAGGATCAGGACCCGCGCGCCGCCCAGCAGCGCCCGCACGATCTCCACGCGCTGCTTCTCGCCGGGCGACAGGTCCGACACGCGCGCCTCCGGGTTCACCTCCAGCCCGTACCGCGCCGACAGTTCCCGCACCTGCCCCGCCACACGCCGCGCCGGGAACAGCCCGCCCACGCGGCCCAGCGCCAGATTCTCCGCCACGGTGTGCCGCGACACCAGCAGCGGATGCTGCGGCACCAGCCCGATCCCGAGCCGCCGCGCCTGCGCCGGACTGCCGATCCGCACCGGCTGCCCCGCCAGTTCCACCGCGCCCTCGTCCGGCTGGTACAGGCCGTACAGGATCGAGATCAGCGTGCTTTTCCCCGCGCCGTTCTCGCCCAGCAGGGCCAGCACCTCGCCCGCGTGGACGGTCAGGTCCACCGCGTCGTTCGCCACGACCCCCGGAAAACGTTTCGTGATGCCACTCAACCGCAACGCGGGCGGCCCGGCAGATTCTTCGGTTCGGTCCACAGTCCATCCTTTCACCGGGGCGGGCCCCTGCCCAGCCGGTCCCTTCACGGAACCTTTAACCGGCATGCCGACAGCCTACCGGACCGCCGCCCGGCCACGCGCCCCCACACCCACACAGGCCCACCCGGCCAGCCCCTCTTGCCCCCGCCACGTCAGGAGCGACCCGGTCAACCCCCGGTCTCCCCGGGCCCACTGACCCTCTCAGACTGATTCCGTTTGTTTCGCCAACAATCCGGAACTTCACCAGATTGTCGGCTGCACGTCCGGAACCCGTTTCTCTCCCTCTCGCATCCTCTCGGATTGAATGGGCTGCAAAGCCCGTTCAATCCGAGTCCGTATCAGACGCTCGCTCCGCTCGATTCAGAGGCCATGAAGGGGTTCCTCAAGACCGCTGAATGCTGCTGTCAGTAGTGCGCCGCGCCCCCGGGGAATGCCACGACCTCCGCGACGCCCTGCGCGTTCAGCCGCGCGATGAACCCCGCGTCCTCCCGGTACGCCATGCCGCTGTCCATGGCCACGCACAGCCGGTTCGCGTACGGGATCGGCGCGCCCGGCCCCAGTGTCGGCCCGTGCAGCGCCTCGTCCAGCAGCACGTACACCGGCGTGTGCCCATGCACGATCCGCTCCCCGCCGAACGTGTCCAGCACCCGCCGCGCCTTCCCCTCACCGCCGTTCAACGCGAACGCCATGCGCTCCGTGAACCAGTTCAGGAACAGCCCCCACTCGTCCGGGTCCGGCTGCGCCAGCAGGCGCCCCACCTCGGCGTTCACCTCGTCCACCGACCCGCCCAGCCGCAGGTACATCAGGCTGTCCGCGTGCACCAGCAGCCACCCGTGCGACGCCGCCATCGCCGGACGGCTGGACAGCCACGCCAGATCACTGGGCTCCAGCAGGTCCGCGTCACGCGGCTGCCCGCCGTTCTCCAGCCAGTACTCCCGGAAGCCCATCCGGTCGTGCGGATCCAGATGCCGGAACACCAGCGACGCCAGGAACATCACCTCGTGATTGCCCAGCAGCGCCGTCACCTGCCCGCCGACCTCCGGCGCCTGCACCTCCAGACTGCGGATCAACCGGATGACCTCCAGCCCGTTCGGGCCGCGGTCCAGGTAATCACCCAGGAACACCAGATGCGTGTCCCCGGCCGTCCACGACCCGTCGAAATCGATCAGGCCCGCGCGCAGCAGCGTGGCGCGCACCTTGTCGTACGCCCCGTGAATATCCCCCACCACCCACAGCGGCCTCACGGAACCACCGGGCCGGTCAGAACCACGCCGGGAACGACCGGGCAGAACAGAACCGGGCAGGGCACAGCAGAAGAGGAGCGCAGCACGCCGCGCAGGATACGCCCCTGCGCCGCCCGCTGCCGCCCGCCCTGACCCGCCGACCGCACGTCAGTCCCCGTCCGCACCGTCCTCCTGCTCCGCCTGCGGCAGGGTGCGCCACTTCGTCATGCGCTCCGTGATGTCCTCCTGAATGCGCCGCACGTTGCTCTCCAGGCCCGAGCGCGTCGCGTCCAGCTGGTGACGCAGGCGCATGATCTCCTCGACGCCCGCGAGGTTCACGCCGAGTTCCTGCGTCAGGCGGCGGATCTCGCGCAGGTGCTCGATGTCCCGTTCGCTGTACAGGCGCGTCTTGCCGCTGCTGCGGCCCGGGCGGATCAGCTGCTTGCGTTCGTACAGGCGCAGCGTCTGGGGATGCATGTCCACCAGTTCCGCCGCGATGCTGATCACGTACACCGGCCGGTCACGCGGATCGATGCGGCCGTCCACGCCCGGCAGCGCCTCGGGCCGCTGCGCCTGCTCCCGCAGTTCACTCTCGATCCGTTCGATCTCCGCCTCGAACTCACCCTGCATGTCGTCCAGTTCGTGCTGGAGGCGCATGACCTCCTCGACACCCGCGAGGTTCACGCCGAGCTCCTGCGTCAGGCGGCGGATCTCGCGCAGGTGCTCGATGTCCCGTTCGCTGTACAGGCGCGTCTTGCCGCTGCTGCGCCCCGGACGGATCAGGCCCTTGCGTTCATACAGGCGCAGCGTCTGGGGATGCATGTCCACCAGTTCCGCCGCCACGGAGATCACGTACACTGGCCGGTTTTTCGCGTCGCTGGGCATACCTTCCCTTGAGTATACGGGAAGCAGTGTTTCTGCACTGGAATGGGAAGTGGGATGTGGGAAAGGCGCAGGACGACACACGCCCCGCAGCCCCCCATCCTGGACGTCCCGTGCCCGTCAGCCCGTATCATCGCCCCATGACCACGCCCGACCTGAGTGCCGCCCTGAACCGCGAGCAGGCCAACGAGGAACTGTTCGACCTGCTGCGCCTCCCCTCCGTCAGCGCCGACCCCACCCGCACGGCCGACATGGCCGCCACCGCCGAGTTCCTGCGCGCCAAACTGGCGGGGCTGGGCTTCACGGCCCGCATCGACCCGACCGCCGGGCACCCCGTCGTGTACGCCGAACGCCTGAACGCCCCCGGCAAACCCACCGTCCTGATCTACGGCCACTACGACGTGCAGCCCGAGGCCCCGCTGGAAGAGTGGGTCACGCCGCCCTTCGAACCCACCGTCCGCGACGGCCGCATCTACGCGCGTGGCAGTACCGACGACAAGGGCCAGGCGTACGCGCACGTCAAGGGCGTGGAACTGCTGCTCTCGCAGGGCGAACTGCCCGTCAACGTGAAGTTCCTGCTGGAGGGCGAGGAGGAGATCGGCAGCCCGAACCTCGAACCGTACCTGCGGGAGCACGCCGAGGAACTGAAAGCCGACGTGATCGTCATCAGCGACGGGAGCCGCTTCGCGCCCGACGTGCCCACCATCACCTACGGCGTGCGTGGCCTGAGCTACGTCGAGATTCACGTCCAGGGCGCCAACCGCGACCTGCACAGCGGCAGCTACGGCGGCGCCGCCCCCAACCCCATCAACGCGCTGGCGGAGATCATCACGCGCCTCAAGGACGACCAGGGCCGCGTCACCATCCCCGGCTTCTACGACGGCATCGACGACCTGACCGACACCGAACGCCAGATGTGGGCCGACCTCCCCCACGACGACGCCGAATTCGCCGCCAGCATCGGCGTGCCCGCCCTGCCCGGCGAACACGGCTACACCACCCTGGAACGCCTGTGGGGCCGCCCCACCCTCGACGTGAACGGCATCTGGGGCGGCTACCAGGGCGAAGGCAGCAAGACCGTCATCGCCGCCAAGGCCGGCGCGAAGGTCAGCATGCGCCTCGTCCCCGGACAGGACCCTGAACGCATCACGGGGCTGATCACCGAGTACGTGCCCACCCTCGCGCCCGCAGGGACCACCGCCGTCGTCCACCCGCACCACGGCGGCCGCCCCTTCAAGTTCGACCTGAACAGCCCCTACAACCTCGCCGCGAACCGCGCCCTCAAGCGTGTCTTCGGCCGGGAAGCCGTGTTCGCCCGCACCGGCGGGAGCATCCCCATCGTCGCCGCGTTCAACGACCTCCTGCACGCCCCGGTCCTGTTCGTGGACCTCGGCCTGAACGAGGACGCCCCCCACAGCCCCAACGAGAGCTTCGCCGTCAGCGACTACCACAACGGCATCCTCACCAGCGCCTACCTGCTGCAGGAACTCGGCGCGAATACCACCGAATGAAGCTCGGCTTCCTCGCCTCGCACGGTGGCAGCGCCGCGCGGCACCTCGTCGAGGCCTGCCGCGCGGGTGAGCTGAACGCCACGCCCGTCGCCCTGGTCAGCAACAACAGCCGCTCCCCGGCCCTCGCCTGGGCGCGCGACGCGGGCCTCACGACCGCGCACCTCAGCAGCGCCAGATACCCCGACCCGGACGACCTCGACGCCGCGATCCTGGACGTCCTCGTCAGCGCGGGCGCGGACACCCTCGTCCTCAGCGGGTACATGCGCGAGATCGGCCCGCGCGTCCTGCACCACTTCGCGGGCCGCCTCGTGAACATCCACCCCAGCCTCCTGCCCCGCCACGGCGGACGCGGCATGTACGGCGACCGCGTCCACGAGAGCGTCCTCGCCAGCGGCGACCCCGAGAGCGGAGCCACCGTCCACCTCGTCACCGCCGGCATCGACGAGGGCCCCATCCTCGCGCAGGCCCGCGTGCCCGTCCTGCCCGACGACGACCTCGCCAGCCTCAAGGCCCGCGTGCAGGCCACCGAAGGCGACCTCATGCTGCGCGCCGTCCGCAGCCTCGCGTAGGACAGGGGAGGCTTCACCTCGCCCCCTCACCCTTCCGGCGCTCCGCGCCTCTGCTGCGCAGCTCTGCGAGTCCCTCCCTCCCTGCTCCGCAGCTCGCTGAGTCCCACAAGGGGAGAGGGGACAACGGAAGACGCTCACGCTGAACTACAGGCAGAACCATTTCAGGAAGCTGATAGGGAGGGGCATGAAACGGAAAGTCTTCGACCTGAGCGGCTGGGCGCGCGTCACCCGGCACACCCAGACCGTCCTGCACGTCCCCGGTCACGTGATCGTGGACTTCGTCGCACACGACGTCATCCGGCCCCTCGACGCGCCCATTCCCGGACGGGACGGCCTGCGCCGCATTCTGGACAGCGGATACCGCTGGGTGCGCGCCCACCCCACCACCGGGGAGGGCACGCCCGGCAGCTCCCTGACCATCCAACTCGACCCTACCGGGCGACCCGTGCAGTACTACATCGACCTGCACGGCGGGGAAGGCTGGCACGACAGCGGGTACCCCTGGCACGACGACCTGTACCTCGACGTGATCGGCCACCCCGCCGAACACGACCGCTGGACGGTCGCCGCCACCGCGATCATCGACGGGGACGAACTCGACGACGCCGTCACCCAGGGCCTCGTCACGCCCGCCCAGGCCGACGCCACCTGGACACACGCCCGCCACGTGGAAGCGCAACTCCAGGCGGGCACCTACCCACCCGTGCATGTCCTCAAGCGCTACCTGGAAGACCCGTACACTTGACCGTGAAGCCTTGACCGCCGCGCCCGCCACAACTGCGAAGCGCGGCGGTCCGTTCCATAAGGATTTGTGTCGCCAGCCTCGTGACACCTGTGCGGGCTGGACAGGCTCCTGCTGGGGCGCGCTAGGCTGGGCGCATGAGTGATTCGGTGCAGGTTCCGGTGGTGGGGGAGGCGTTTCCGGCATTCACGTTGATGGACGCGGCGGGGCAGGCGCATTCGCTGTCTGATTTCGCGGGGCGGTACGTGGTGCTGTACGTGTATCCGAAGGACGACACGCCGGGGTGCACGCGGGAGGCGTGTGATTTCCGGGACAACGCGCTGCTGCGCGAGCATGGCGCGGCGATTCTGGGCGTGAGTGCGGACGACGCGGACAGTCACGCGCGGTTCGCGGAGAAGTTCAGCCTGCCGTTCCCGCTGCTGAGTGATCCGGGCGCGGCGTTCCTGCGGTCCATCGGGTCGTATGGGACGAAGAACATGTACGGGAAGGTCACGGAAGGGATCAAGCGGCAGACGTTCCTGATCGGTCCGGATGGGCGGCTGGTGAAGTCGTGGCTGGCGGTGAAGGTGGAGGGGCACGCGGATCACGTGGCGGCCGCCATCGAGAAGGATCGCGCGGCGAAGGGCGTGCAGTGATGAATCTGGAGGCGTTGAAGCGCGAGGCGGCCCTGCGCGCCGTGGCTCTCGTGAGGAGTGGGGACCGGGTGGGCCTGGGGACGGGCAGCACCGCGAAGTACGCCATCGAGGAGATCGGCCGGAAACTCGCGGCGGGTGAGCTGACGGCTGTGGTGGGCGTGGCGACCAGCGAGGCGAGTGACACGCTGGCCCGGCAGGTGGGCATTCCCGTGGAGCCGCTCGATCCGCGCCCGCTGGACATCGCGATTGACGGTGCGGATGAGATCGCGCCGAACCTCGACCTGATCAAGGGCCTGGGCGGGGCGCTGCTGCGCGAGAAACTGACCGAGGTGCAGGCGCGGCGGTTCATCGTGATCGCCGACCACACGAAACTGGTGGAGCACATCGGGGAGAAGTCCGCGCTGCCTATCGAGATCGCCCGTTTCGGGTTCCTGAGCACCATCGAGCGCCTGCGCGCCATCCTCCCGTCGGGGCGGTTGCGGCAGCCGGGCGCGCAGCCGTACGTGACCGACAACGGCAACTACATCTTCGACGCGCAGATTCCCGCCGGGACGGACATCGCCGCGCTGGAACGCCAGCTGAAGGGCACGCTGGGCGTCGTGGACACGGGCCTGTTCCTGGGCATGGCCGAGCGCGCGTTCGTGGCCGCCCCGGACGGCGTGACCGAACTGACGCCCCGCTGAACTGTCTTCCGCCTTCCTCTTCTCCTCCCCCTTGATGGGGGAGGCCGGGAGGGGGTGACTCCCTGTCCGCCCGTTACGCGTTCTGGCGTAGCGGGTGGCGGGCGTTTGGGTGTTGGCGTACCCTGGGTGATCATGACGGGTGATCGGGGTGGGGCGGGGGACGCGGCGGTGCGGGTGCGTGACCTGCGCAAGGGGTACGTGGTGCACGAGAAGGAGCCGGGGTTCCTGGGGAGCCTGCGGTCGTTCGTGAGCCGCAGGTCGCGGGTGGTGGAGGCGGTGCGGGGCGTGTCGTTCGATCTCGCGCCGGGCGAGGTGGTGGGGTTCCTGGGGCCGAACGGGGCGGGGAAGACCACGACCCTGAAGATGCTGTCCGGGCTGCTGCACCCGTCGGGCGGCGAGGTGCGCGTGGCGGGCTTCGAACCGGGGCGGCGGGAGAACGCGTTCCTGCGGCAGATCACGCTGGTAATGGGGCAGAAGCAGCAGCTCATCTGGGACCTCCCGGCGCTGGATTCGTTCCTGGTGAATCAGGCGATCTACGAGATCCCGGACGCGCAGTTCCGGGCGACGATGGCGGAGTTCACGGAGGTCTTGGGTCTGGAGGGCATCCTGAAGAAGCAGGTGCGCAAGCTGTCGCTGGGCGAGCGGATGAAGTGCGAGCTGGCGGCGGCGTTGCTGCACCGCCCGAAGGTGCTGTTCCTGGATGAGCCGACGATCGGGCTGGACGTGAACATGCAGGAGTCGGTGCGGGCGTTCGTGCAGGACTACAACGCGCGGTATGGGGCGACGGTGATGCTCACGAGTCATTACATGGCGGACGTGACGGCCCTGGCCCGCCGCATTCTGGTGATCGACCGGGGTGAGGTGGTGTTCGACGGGGATCTGGCCCGCCTGGCCGAGCAGGGCGGCGGCGGGAAGACCGTGCGCCTGCAACTGCGCCGCCCCGCGACCGCCGAGGAGCTGGGCCGTTTCGGGTCGGAGGTGCGCGTGAACGGCCTGAGCGCCGAGCTGACGGTGCCGCGCGCGCTGGTCAGTGAACGGGCGGCGGCGCTGCTGGCGGAACTGGACGTGGCGGACCTGACGGTGGAGGACCCGAGTATCGAGAGCGTGATGGCGTCCATTTTCGGCGCGCGGGCCGGTCAGGCTGGTCAGCCGGAACGCACCCCGGAGCCCGCGTGAGGGCGCTGGCGTTCAAGGCGCGGGTGCTGTTCGCCACGCGCTTCGCGGAGATGGCCGAGTACCGCGCCGAGGTCGTCATCTGGATGCTGTCGGGCACGCTGTCCCTGGTCATGATGCTCGTCTGGATGGCGCAGGCGGCCGCCGCGCCCGGCGGGCAGATCCGCGGCTACAGCGCGCCGGAGTTCGCCACGTACTTCCTGTCCACGTGGCTGGTGTCGCAGCTGCTGGTGGTGTGGGTGTCGCACGAACTGGACTTCCAGATTCGGCAGGGGACGCTGTCGCCGCAGCTGCTGCGCCCGGTGGACCCCATGTGGCTGCACGTCGCGTCGCACGTCGCCGAGCGGCTGGTGCGGATCGTGCCGCTGCTGGCACTGGTGGGGGTGTTCACGTGGCTGTCCGGCGCGTCGTTCACGCGCGAGTGGTGGGCCTACCCGGCCGCGCTGGGGCTGGCGGCGCTGGGCTTCAGCGTGCGGTTCCTGTACGAGTACGCGATCGGCCTGCTGGCCTTCTGGACCGAGAGCAGCGCGTCCTTCCAGGAGGTCGTGTGGCTGGTGTACGCCGCGCTGGGCGGCATGTTCGCGCCGCTGGCCTTCTACCCCGAATGGGTGCAGCGCGTGGCCGTCTGGACGCCGTTCCCGTACATGCTGGGCCTCCCCGCGCAACTCCTGGCCGGGAAGGCCACCCTCGCGCAGGCCGGGCGCGGCGCGCTGGTCCTGCTCGTGTGGCTCGCGGTGTTCTGGGTCGTCCGCCTGCTCGTCTGGCGCGTCGGCCTCCGCAAATACGGCGCGGTGGGCGCATGAGGGGGGACGTTGAAGTTCGAACGTTGATGGTTGATGGAGGTTCGCTGTCCGATCTGCTCCTCCCCCTTCAGGGGAGAGGCTGGGAGGGGGTGGCCTTCCATCAACGATCAACCATCACCCATCGCCCCGCCCGGAGGGCCGCATGAGACGCTACCTGCGCCTGGTGCGCATCTTCGTGGGGGCGACCCTGTCGGCGCAGCTGGAGTACCGGGCGAATTTCCTGGGTGCGGTGCTGGCGAGTCTGGGTGAGGTGGGGGTGGCGCTGCTGGGCATCAGCATCCTGTTCGGGCAGCCGGGCGTGACGCAGGTGGGGGGCTGGTCGTTCCGGGAGGCGCTCCTCGTGACAGGATTTTTCATGTTGACCGAGGGCGTGATCAGTGTGTTCATCCAGCCGAACATGTCGAAGATCGCCGAGGCGGTGCGGACGGGGAACATGGATTTCACGCTGCTGAAGCCGATTGACGCGCAGTTCAACGTGAGTACCCGGAACCTGAACGTGCTGCGTTTCCCGGACCTGCTGATCGGGCTGGGGTTGATCGGATACGCGGCGGCCGGGCTGGAGGTCACGCCGGGCGGGGCGCTGGCGGCGGCAGTCCTGTACGGGTCGGCGGTGGTGATCGTGTACTGCATCTACCTGGGCCTGAGCACGACGGCGTTCTGGTTCGTGAAGACGCAGAACGTCACGGAACTGTTCAGTGGGGTGTTCGGCGCGGCGCGCTTCCCGGTGGCGGCGTTCCCGGTGCCGGTGCGGTTCGTGCTGACGTTCGTGCTGCCCGTGGCGTTCATCACGACGGTGCCTGCGCAGGCGCTGACGGGCGCGCTGGGCGGGGGCTTGGCGCTGGCGTCCCCGCTGATCGCGGCGGCGCTGTTCCTGGCCACCCGCCTGTTCTGGCGGTACGCGGTCGCGAGTTACACGAGCGCGAGCAGCTGATGGCGGACCTGTCGGCCCGCTGGGCGGCGCTGGGCCTGCCCAGTCCCCGCTCGCAGCCCCTGTCGGAGGGCGCTCGGGCGCGGCTGGCGCACCTGGCGGAACTGCGCGACATCGGCGGCCCCAGCGAGGCGGCGCGGGCCGGGGCGGAGTTCGCGGGGGAACGCTGGTTGCGCCCTGACCTGCTTGGTGTGCGCCCCTGGCTGGCCCCCGACACCCCCGCGCGGGAGGTCGTCCCGGCGGTGCTGCGCGCCGAGTGGACGGGATTTCTGGCCCTGCTGGGCGAGTCCGGCCCGTGGGTGTATGCGCCGGACGTCCGGGCGCTGCAGGAACTCTCCGGCGCGTACGCGGCCCTCGTGACGGCGGCTCGCACCGCGCCCGAGGCGGAGGTGCTGCTCGCCGCGGAGCGCAGCCTCGCCCTCGGGGCGCACCGGACGCTGCTGGTGCGGCTGGAGGTGACCCCCTACCGGCAGCCCACCCGCAGCGGGGTGAGTGCCGAGCGGCTGCACGACCTCGAAACCGCCTTCTGGACGCTCGCCGGGACGCAGGCGGCGCAGGCGCACGCACGCTGGCAGGCGCGCCGCTGAACGTGGATCTCAGGGTCGCGTGAACATGGCGCCACTGGCAGGGCGTGGGCGTGCGGGCCTAGATTCGGCGCATGACTGACGGTCCCCTCCTGTTCCAGCCGCTGAAACTCCGCGACGTGACGCTACCCAACCGCGTCGTCGTGTCGCCCATGTGCATGTACTCCGCGCAGGGCGGACTGGCGAACGACTTCCATCTGGTGCACCTGGGCCAGTACGCGCTGGCCGGGACGGGCCTGATCTTCACCGAGGCCACCGCCGTCAGCCCGGAGGGCCGCATCAGCCCCGAGGACCTGGGCCTGTGGGAGGACCGGCAGATCACGCCGCTGGGCCGCGTGACCGACTTCGTGCACGCGCAGGGCGGCGTGATCGGGGTGCAGCTGGCGCACGCGGGCCGCAAGGCCAGCACCTACGCGCCCTGGCGCGGGCGCGGCGCGGTGCCGCCCGAACGCGGCGGCTGGGACGTGATCGGCCCGGACGCCACCGCCTACAACGAATCGTTCCCGCAGCCGCACGCCATGACCGGGGAAGACATCTCGGGCCTCGTGGGGGCGTTCAGGCAAGCGGCCCGCCGCGCCGAGATCGCCGGGTTCGACGTGGTCGAGATCCACGCCGCGCACGGGTACCTCCTGCACCAGTTCCTCTCGCCGCTGGCGAACAGCCGCACGGACGACTACGGCGGGACGTTCGAGAACCGCACCCGCCTCGTGCTGGAGGTCACGCGCGCCGTACGCGACGTCTGGCCGCACCACAAGCCGCTGTTCGTGCGCCTCAGCGCCACCGACTGGGCGCCCGGCGGCTGGGACGAATCGCAGACCGTCGTGCTGGCAGGCCTGCTCGCCCGCGAGGGCGTGGACGTGCTGGACCTCAGCAGCGGCGGCCTGACGCCCGAGCAGCAGATCACGCCCGCGCCCGGCTACCAGACCCCCTTCGCCGCGCAGGTGAAGGCCGCCGTGCCGGACCTGACCGTCATGACCGTCGGCATGATCGACACGCCCGAACGCGCCGAGGGCATCCTGCGCAACGGGGACGCGGACCTGATCGCCCTGGCCCGCCCCATGCTGGGTGACCCGCACTGGGTGCAGGCCGCGGCCCGTGACCTCGGCGCGGCGCACCCGCTGCCCGCTCCGTACGCCCGCAGCACCCGCACCACCTGAACGCTCCAGGCGTGCCCCCACCCGGCTGGCCGGTCAGGCCGAGTGGGGGATGCGCCGCTCGAACACCAGCCCGCGCGGCGTGCCCGCCAGCATCACCGGCGTCAGGACCGGCACGCCCAGCAGCGACAGGAGCATGTGACCGGCCGCGTCGGTGCGCTCCACGGCCGCCGCGACCGCCACGACCTCCCAGTCCCGGCGGGTCGCCAGGACCGTCGCGGCCACCTCGGCCTGACCGGCCAGCAGTTCCAGGCTGATCACGGCCGCCTGCACCGGCCCGCGCGCCGCGCGGATGTCCCCCGCGTGGTGCAGCGCCGACCCGACCAGCGTCCAGTGCCCAGCCAGGGACGTCGCCTTCACGCTGGGAATGCCGCGCAGCGCGCCCAGGTCATGACTGAGGGCCTCCGCGCCCGGCGTGGAGATCAGGACGTCCACGTCAGGCAGGACGCCACTGAAGAACTCCGCGACGTTCAGACGGTCCCGGTTCGACAGGACAGCCAGACGCTCGTGAACAGCCTCGGCACTGGGCAGGATGTCGGCAATGGCGGTGCGGAACTGATCGGGCATAACGGACTCCTCTGGCGTGCGCGCCGCGGGGCGCTCACTGCACCTCCAGGGTACGCAGCGCGCCCTGACCTCCGACCGACACACCCCACCCCCTGACGTTCACGGATCGTTCAGGCAGCGGGGGCGCGGCCCCACCCGCCGGACACCCCACGCGCCCGGACCCGCCCACCGGCGTAGGGTGGCGGGGTATGCAGGCCACCCTGAGCACCACCCGCCACGCCGCCGCGATCGCGGTCGCCGTGACCGCCGGGCACTTCATCAACGACGCGTACAGCGCCATGCTCACGCCCCTCACGCCCGCCCTGCAGGCCAAGTACGGGGTCAGCATCGCCGCCGTCACGTTCCTGGGCAGCGTCTACTCCCTGACGAGCAGTGTCCTCCAGCCCGTGCTGGGCATCCTCGGCGAGCGCCTCGACCGCCGCTACGCCGCCGCACTCGGACCCCTCATGACCGGCATCGGCCTGACCCTCATGGGTTTCGTGCCGTGGTTCGGGGCGCTGGTCCTGCTGGTCGCGGTGGCAGGCTTCGGCAGCGGCTTCTTCCACCCCGCCGGGGCCGCGTACGTCGCGCAACACAGCCCCCCCGACAAACGGGGCCTGTGGGCCAGTCTGTTCAGCGCGGGCGGCACCGCGGGCATGGCGCTCGGCCCCGTGTTCGCGGGCGTGGGCCTCACGCACCTGCCGTGGTTCGCACTGATCGGCGTCGTGATCGCCGCGATCACCTTCGCCGTCACGCCCAGCGGCGTGCAGAAGGCCAAACGGATTCCTCTGCGCGACTACGCGGGTATCTTCCGGGGCCCCCTCGTCTGGCTGTGGGCCATGGCGGTCCTGCGCTCACTGGCCAGCATGGGCTACAACGCCATGCTGCCGTTCATGCTCCTCGCCCGCGGGTACGGGGCGCGCGAAGTCGCCCTCACCCTGGCCGTGTACTCCGTCGCCAGCGCCATCGGCGGCATCGTCGGCGGACGCCTCAGCGACCGCGTGGGCCGCGTCACCGTCCTGCGCGGCGCGATCCTCACGACCATCCCCTTCTTCGCGCTGCTGATCCTCTCCAGCCCCGCCAACTGGTGGTTCTACCCCCTCACGTTCATCGTGGGCGCCGCCGTGAACGCCAGCATCCCCGTCGGCGTCGTCACCGCGCAGGAATACGCGCCCGGCCACGTCGCCGTCGCCAGCTCCATCATGATGGGCTTCTCCTGGGGCTTCGCGGGCCTCCTCGTGTTCCTCGTCGGTGCGCTGGCCGACGCCACCAGCCCCACCACCGCCGCCCTCGCCGCGCTGAGCCTGCTGATCCCCAGCGCCATCATCGCCGCGCGCCTCCCGGAACCGCAGAAGGTGCAGTTCAGCTGACCCTGTTCCCCCTCAAGTGTCCTGCGGCGGCACGGTCTCCCTCCCGCCCTGCCCCTGCGCCTCCAGAAACCAGTCGCCCAGCGCGATCAGCCAGATCAAAGCGGCACACCACCCCACCAGGGGCGCGGGCTGCCGCGTCACGAGCGGCAGCAGGGCCAGGACCGGCACGGTCAGCAGCCGGGTCCGCACTCCCCAGGTGAACGCCAGGGTCGGCTGGCGCGCCCCCACCCCCGTGGCGCACACCACCGACTCACACAGCAGGTACAGGGCCAGCGACCCGCCCAGCAGCCAGGCGACCGGAGCAAAGTGCCCCTCAGTCGCCCGGACCTGCACCAGACTGACTGCCACGCCCAGCGACGTGATCGTCAGCGTCAGCGGCAAGTGCACATACAGCCAGATCAGGTACGGTCGGCTGCGCCCCCGCCGCGCCAGGGCCCGCACGGCGTCGTCGTCCAGCCGGTCGAAGTACGTCCACCACACCCCCACCGCCAGCAGCACGCACAGGGCCGTCAGGCCCAGCGCCGCCGGGTCCAGTCGGCTGTCCAGCAGCCCGTGAGCCGCGCCGGTGAAGCTCTCGCCCAAGACGAGCAGGACGAACAGGCCGAACCGTTCCGGCAGGTGCGCCACGTGCGGCGGGAACTGCTCGTACAGCCGCCCCGCCCGTAGACTCGTGCCGATCTCCAGCGCCAGCCCCACCGTCCATACCCACGGCTTCCAGGCGTCCGGCAGGACCAGCGACACCCACCACAGGCTCAGGCCCACGCTGTGCCCCTGCACGAAATACCCCGTGAAGGTCGTCGCCTCCGGCACGAACCGTCCCGCCCGCACCAGTTCCAGCAGCTGCACCGTGCGGATCAGGGCGTAGCACGCGGCGAACAGGTCCGCGGCATGTCCCTCCACGCCCTGCCCGATGGCCGCTGCGACCCCTACCAGCGCCAGCAGCTGCGCCGCTCCGAACAACCGTTTCACGCGGTCGTCGTCACTGTCGAATCGGGTCGTGTAGTAGACCTCGTTCGTCCATGCCCACCAGACCGGCACGAACAGCAGCGCGAATTCACCCAGACCGGCCCAGTTCAGGTGCGCCGTCAGCCGGTGGGCCAGCTGAGCCACCACCACGACGAACACCAGGTCGTACAGCAGTTCCGCCAGGACGCCTGACGGTGACCTCGCTCGCGGTTGCGCAGACGGGGTCGGGAACGGGACGGGGCACTGGACATGCGTCCATGTTGACCCCGGGACCACACCGGGCACCAGTGCCGGACACTTCACGCATCCAGCCCCATCAGGCCCGGCCGCCGACGCAAGCCACAGGTCGGGATGCCATCCACCGTGTTGCCCCGCCGGACGGCGGCTTCCGTCCCTGATCTGGCCGGTCACCCCGCCGGAGGCGACCTGGTCCAGCTGGTCACGGTTCGCTGGTCAGGCGAGGGTGAGCGCTTCCGTCTCCTGCGCGCGGACGGCGTCCATGACCAGCTTCAGGGTGTCGCGGCGCTGGGCGGCGTCGGGGATGTTCAGGCTGACGATCACCTCGTCGGCGGCCGCGTCGCGGGCCAGGGCGTGCAGGCGCGCGGCGACGGTGGCGGGGTCGCCGATGATGGCGCGCCGCCGCATGGAGTCGGCCAGCGCGCGTTCCTGCGGGGTGTAGGGGTAGGCCTTGGCCTCGGCGACGGTGGGGTAGGGGGCGCTCTCGCCGCGCGTGAGGCGCAGGAACATCAGGCCCAGCGGCAGGCTGAGTTCCTCGGCTTCCTCGGCGGTGGGGGCGGTGACGACGCTCGCGGCGACGAGGACGCGCGCCTCGGGGAACGCGTCGGAGGGTTCGAAGGCGCGGCGGTACGCGTCGGCGGCGGCGCGGGCCTGCGCGGTGTCCGGGTTGATGTGCCACGCGAACGCCAGCCCCGCCCCGGCTTTCGCGGCGACGTGCGCGCCGTAGCCGCTGCTGCTCAGGATCCACAGCGGCGGGAACAGCCCCTCGCCTGCCGGGGCGGCCACCGTGCCCGCGAAGGGGTGCCCGGTGGGGTACTGCCCGGTGCCGAAGGCGATCAGGTCCGCGAGTTGCCGCTCGAAGGATTCCTCCATCAGGCCCTGTGCGCCCCGCAGGGCGCGGGCCGTGCGGCCGTCCGTGCCGGGGGCGCGGCCCAGGCCCAGGTCCACCCGGTCCGGCGCGAGGGCCGACAGCAGCCGGTAGCCTTCCGCGACGGCCAGCGGCGCGTGGTTGGGGAGCATCACGCCGCCCGAGCCCAGGCGGATGCGGCTGGTGCGCTGCGACGCGGCCGAGAGCACCGCGAGCGGCACGCTGGACGCCAGCGCGCCCATGTTGTGGTGCTCGGCCACCCAGTAGCGCGCGAACCCGGCGTCCTCGGCGGCCTTCGCGTACGCCAGCGCGGCCTCGACCGACTCGGCGGCGCTGGAGCCCAGCGGCACGGGCACGAGGTCGAGCACGGACAGCGGCAGGGGAGAGGACACACTCATGCCCGGCAGTGTGCGCCCCGCCGCGCGGGGAAAAGCTGCGCGTGCTCACGAACCCCGCGCCGTGTTTCCCGGTGGGGAACAGCTTCATCTGGCTAGTCGTCTGCGCCGCCGCGTTCCGCCTGTCCCGGCCACCCGCCTCTATCCTGTGCCCCATGAGCGTGGCTGCATGAACAACGACATTCCCGTGCAGGCCCTGGGCGGCCAGGGCGAGGTGATGGCGCACGCCGTGGACGCCTGCGTGCACTGCGGCTTCTGCCTGCCCGCCTGCCCCACGTACGCGCTGCTGGGCGACGAGATGGACAGCCCGCGCGGCCGCATCGTGCTGATGAAGGAGGTGCTCGAAGGCGGCCTGCCGCTGGCGGACGCCGCGCCGCACCTCGACCGCTGCCTGGGCTGCCAGGCGTGCGTGACCGCCTGCCCCAGCGGCGTCCCGTACGGCGAACTGATCACGGCGTTCCGCGGCTGGAGCGAACCGCAGCGTCAGCGCAGTGCGCTTGACCGCTCGAAACGCTGGGCGATCCTCAAGGCCCTGCCCGCACCGAAGCTGTTCAGCGTGGCGGCGCGAGTGGGGCAGTTCGCGAAGACGCTCGCGCCCGTGCTGCCCGCCGCGCTGCGCGGCCCGCTGGACCTGCTGCCCGAATCCGTGCCCGCCATGCAGCCCAGCCCGAAGGTCACGCCTGCGCGTGGCGTGCAGCGGGGCCGGGTGGCGTTCCTGGTCGGGTGCGCGCAGCAGGCGCTCGCGCCGAACTTCAACGCAGCGACCCTGCGCGTCCTGGCCCGCAACGGTATCGAGGTCGTCATTCCCGACGGGCAGGGCTGCTGCGGCGCCGCCGCGCTGCACACCGGCGCGCGGGACGAGGCGCTGAAACTGGTCCGCGCGAACCTCGACGCCTTCAACCCCGACGACTTCGACGCGATCCTCTCGAACGCCGCCGGGTGCGGCGCTGGCCTCAAGGAATACCCGATGGTCCTGCACGGCGAACCCGACGAGGCCCGCGCGAAAGCCTTCGCGGCGAAGGTCATGGACATCAGCGAGTACCTGAACACGCTGCTCCAGAACGGGGAACTGGAACCCCCGGTCCCCGCCAGCCGCCCGCTGACGGTCGCGTACCACGACGCCTGCCACCTCGCCCACGCGCAGGGCGTCCGCGCCGCCCCCCGCGCCCTGCTGCGCGCCATCCCCGGCGTCCGCGTGCTGGAAGTCCCGGAAGGCGACCTCTGCTGCGGCTCGGCCGGCACGTACAACCTCGAACAGCCCGACCTCGCCGGGCAGCTCGGGGCGCGCAAGGCGAAGAACATCCTCTCCACCACCCCGGACCTGATCGCCAGCGGGAACATCGGCTGCCACACCCAGATTCAGAGTCACGTCCGCCGCCAGGGCAGCCCCACGCCCGTCCTGCACACCATCGAGATCCTCGACCGGGCGTACCGGGGGGAACTGTGAGAGGGGAAGGTCAAAAGGTCAAAGGGGCGAAAGGTCGAAGGGTCAAAGGGATTGAGCTTTCCCCTGGACTCTCAGACTCTTGGACCCTCAGACCTCTGGGGAGCACAGCATGACCGCTTCGATTTCACTCGCGGCTGACCTGACCCGCGCGCTGGGGCCGCGCAAGGTGCTGTCGAACCTGTCCGAGCGGCTGAACTACCGCTACGACGCGATTCAGTTCGGGGCGACGCCGCTGGCGGTCGTGCTGCCCGAGAGCACCGAGGACGTCGTGGCGGCGGTGCGGGCGGCGCGGGCGGCGGGCGTGCCCATCGTGGGGCGAGGCGCGGCGAGTGGTCTGTCGGGCGGCGCGGCCCCACTGGAGCCGGGGCTGGTGATCTCGTTCACGCGCATGACCCGCCTGACCATTCACCCCGAGCGGCGCGAGGCGACCGCGCAGGCGGGCGTGGTCACGCTGGCCGTGACCGAGGCCGCGAGGCCGCACGGGCTGATCTACCCGCCGGATCCGGCGAGTTTCCGCACGAGTACCATCGGCGGGAACCTCGCGGAGAACGCGGGCGGCCCGATGTGCTTCAAGTACGGCGTGAGCGGCGATTACGTCCGCGCGCTGGAATTCGTGGACGCGGACGGCGAGGTGCACCACCTGACCCGCGATGTGTTCGACCTGGCGGGCCTGCTGATCGGTTCCGAGGGCACGCTGGGTCTGATCACCGAGGCGACGCTGCGCCTGATCCCCCCGCCGAAATTCACGCGGACGCTGATGGCGCACTTCCCGGAGGTCGGCGCGTGCGCCGAGGCGGTCAGCCGCGCCATCGCGGCGGGCGCGGTGCCCAGCAAACTGGAATTCATGGACCGCGCCTGCACGAACGCCGTCGAGGACTACCTGCACCTCGGCCTGCCCCGCGACGCGGAGGCGGTGCTGCTGGTGGACACCGACGGCGAGGATCTGGACACCGTGCAGGACGAGCTGCAGCTGGTCGAGGACGCCTGCGTGGCATCGGGCGGGACGGTGCGCCGCGCCGCGACGGACGACGAGGGCGCGCAGCTGTGGCGCGCGCGGCGCTCGGTGTCCCCCGCGCTGGGCCGCATCCGCCCGCAGCGCATGAACGAGGACATCGTCGTGCCCAGATCGGCCCTGCCGGACGTGGTCCGCGAGATCCGCGCGCTGGGCGACGCCAGTCCCTTCCGGCTGGTGCAGTTCGGGCACATCGGGGACGGGAACCTGCACCCGAACATCCTGTTCGACCCCCGCACCGAGGATGCGCACGCCGTGCACGAGCTGGCGCACCGGATCGCGCTGGTCGCCATCCGCCATGGCGGGGTCCTCAGCGGCGAGCACGGCATCGGCAGCATGAAACGCGACTTCATGACCGACGCCGTCGACCCCGACACCATGCAGGCCCTGCGCGGCGTGAAACGCGCCCTCGACCCGGGTGGCGCGCTGAACCCAGGCAAGATTCTTCCCGCGGAAGGAGTGGATGGTTGATGGTTGACCGTGGATGGAGGACCTTCGCCTTTCTCTCGACCATCGACCATCTCCCATCCTCTGCGCCGGAGGCGCCTCATGCCCATTCTTGACCTGTCTCCCGACGATCAGACGATCACCCTGACCGGCGAGGTCACGCTGCCCGAGGTGTACGCGGCGCTGCCCGCCGGGTTGTTCCCACCGTTCCCGAACGTGAACCTGCCGGGCGGCGTGGGCGGCCTGACCCTGAGGGGTGGTTTCGGGCAGACGTTCCCGTTCGCGTCGGACGTGCTGGGCGTGACCTTCCGCGCCGCGAGTGGCCGGGTGGTGCGCGCGGGGGGCCGCACCGTGAAGAACGTGCAGGGCTATGACCTGACCCGCCCTTTCGTTGGCAGTTTCGGCGTGCTGGGGGAACTGTTGGAGGTCACGTTGCGCCTGCGCCCCGGCCTGAGCGTCGGGCACGTGGTGCATCCCGCACCGCTGGGGCCCACCACGGCGCGCTTCACCTGGGCCGCGCCGGACGGCACGCACGTCATGCACTTCGGTCATGAACGCGAGGTCCGTGCGGTGCTGGGCCTCCCTGGCGCGGTTCCTGTCGTCACCCCACCCGATTACGCCCCGCTGTTCCCGCAGGGCATGGGCGTGGGGGAGGGCGGCGCGCTGCGTGACCTGCGCCTCGGCTGGCAGGACGGCGCGGCTGCCCCCGACGCTCCGGCGCTGTTCCGCACACTGGCCGCTAATCTCTAAAGAAGGGCTGAACCGGCTCTCATGACTGACCCGCTGCACACCAGCGGCGGGCGAATACACCCCTGACACTTTTCGCTATTCTGTCGGGCGTGCTGAAACAAATCTCCCTGTTGACCGCGCTGATGCTCGGCGCTGCCAGCGCGCAGACCGTCGAACTGCGCATCCTCGAAACCACCGACCTTCACACCGCCGCCAAGGGCTACGACTACTACCAGGACAAGCCCACGGGCGAGTTCGGCCTGGAGTACACCGCCACGCTGATCGCCAAGGCCCGCGCCGAGAAGGTCAACACGCTGCTGTTCGACAACGGCGACCTGATCCAGGGCAACCCGCTCGGCGACTACGCCGCGCGCGTCGCACCCATCAAGGACGGCGAACTGCACCCCATGCACCAGGCCATGCGCTCCCTGAAGTACGACGGCGCCACCCTGGGCAACCACGAATTCAACTACGGCCTGGACTACCTCGACCGCGTGCTGAAGTCCGCGCCCATGCCGTACGTGAACGCCAACGTCCTGAACATGGACGGCAGCAACAAGTACACCCCCTACGTTATCCAGCGCAAACTGGTCCGTGACACCCAGGGCCGCCCGTACTACATCAACGTCGGCGTGATCGGCTTCACGCCCCCCCAGATCGTCAACTGGGACAAGGCGTACCTCGACGGCAAGGTGCAGGTCATGGACATCGTCCAGAGCGCCCAGAAGTTCGTGCCTGACATGAAAGCCAGGGGCGCTGACATCATCGTCGCGCTGGCCCACACCGGCATCAACAGCGGCGCGTACACCCCCGGCCAGGAACAGGCCGGTGCGGAACTCACCAAGGTTCCCGGCCTGGACGTGATCCTGACCGGCCACAGCCACCTGGAATTCCCCGGCCCGGCCTACAAGGACGTCCCCGGCGTGAACCTCGCCAAGGGCACCATCAACGGCAAGGTCGTCCTGATGCCCGGCTTCTGGGGCAACAACCTCGGCGTCGCCGACCTGAAACTGAACTTCGACCGCAAGACCCAGAAGTGGACCATCCTGGACGCGCAGGGCGGCATCCGCCCCATCTGGGACAAGGCCGCCAAGAAGAGCCTCGTGACCGCCGACACGACCGTCGCCGCCGCCGTCGAGGGCGCGCACCAGGGCACCCTGGGCTACGTGCGCGGCAAGGTCGCCGACCTGACTGCCCCCATCAACTCCTACTGGGCGCTGACGCAGGACGACCCCAGCGTGCAGCTCGTCAGCAACGCGCAGATCGCGTACGTGAAGGCCGCGCTGAGCAGCACCCAGTACAAGGACCTGCCCGTCCTGTCCGCCGCCGCGCCCTTCAAGGCCGGGGGCCGCGCGGGTGTCAGCTACTACACCGACATCCCCGCCGGGACGCTGGCGATCAAGAACGTCGCCGACCTGTACGTGTACCCGAACACCGTGCAGGCCGTGCTCGTGACCGGCGCGCAGGTGCAGGAGTGGCTGGAGCGCAGCGCCGGGCAGTTCAAGCAGATCGACCCGAGCAAGGCCGAGCCGCAGGCACTGGTGGACGAGACCTTCCCCACCTACAACTTCGACGTGATCGACGGCGTGAGCTACGAGATCGACGTGACCCAGCCCAACCGCTACAACAGCAAGGGCGAGGTCGTGAACCCGAACGCGCGCCGCATCAAGAACCTGACGTTCATGGGCAAGCCCATCGACCCGGCCGCGCAGTTCGTGGTCGCCACGAACAACTACCGCGCCTCGGGCGGCGGGTCGTTCCCCGGCCTGAACGGCAAGAACATCATCCTGCAGGCGCCCGACGAGACCCGCGAGGCCCTCGTGAAGTACTTCAACGAGCAGAAGACCGTCAACCCCAGCGCCGACGGCAACTGGAAGCTGACGCCCATCCCCGGCGCGACCCTGCTGTACGCCAGCAGCCCCACCGCGCAGAAGTACGCGCCCGCGAACGCCACACTGGTCAAGACCCGCGACGACGGCTTCGCCGAGTACTACATCAAGTACTGATCCCCGGCGCCCCCTGCACCCCCGGCCACCGCTGGGGGTGTTTTCATACCGGACGCCCGGGGCGTGATCCCGGGACGCAGGTGAGGAGGGGGCGGCCCAGCGGGGGAGAGATCTGAATCGTTTTCGAACCCGGCGGCCGGTCTGTCGGTGGCCGCAGTGGGGTGCCTCCGCTGGGGGGGCTGGACAGGCCCGGAGGCTGTCCTGGTCGGCGTTTGTTAGAGGTTGCGAATTCTGGTCTCCAGGTGTTGGAACTGTTTCCATTGACAGCCTGAGAGCGGCGGTGTACGCTTGCCACACCAAGAACGAAACACGTGGAACCGCTTCACAGAAGCGGGCCGGGCCTGTCCGGCACCCACCAAGGGGGATGCATGAAGAAAGTCATCACACTCGTCAGCCTCAGCGCCGCCATCGCCTTCAGCAGCAACGCCAGCGCCGTCACCGTCACCCTCGCCTGCGGCGCCGTGGGCCAGGAACTCGAACTCTGCAAGGCCGGCGCCGCCCGCTGGGCCAAGAAGACCGGCAACGAAGTCAAGATCTTCGAGAGCCCCAACCTCACCAACGACCGCCTCGGCCTGTACCAGCAGCAGCTCGCCGCCAAGAGCAGCGACATCGACGTGTACCAGCTCGACGTCGTCTGGCCCGGCCTGCTCGCCCAGCACTTCGTGGACCTGAAAGGCAAGGTGCCCGCCGCTGAAGTCAACGCGCACTTCAAGGGCATCATCGACGCCAACACCGTCAACGGCAAACTGGTCGCCATGCCCTGGTTCACCGACGCCGGCCTGCTGTACTACCGCACCGACCTCCTGAAGAAGTACGGCTTCACCGCCGCCCCCAAAACCTGGACCGAGCTGGCCCTGATGGCCAAGAAGATCCAGACCGGCGAGCAGAAGACCAACAAGGCCTTCACCGGCTTCGTCTGGCAGGGCAAGAACTACGAAGGCCTGACCTGCGACGCCCTGGAATGGGTCGTCAGCTTCGGCGGCGGCACCATCGTCGACGCCACCGGCAAGGTCACCATCAACAACGCCCAGGCCGCCAAGGCCCTGGACACCGCCGCCAGCTGGATCAAGACCATCAGCCCCGCCGGCGTCACCACCTACGCCGAGGAAGAAGCCCGCGGCATCTTCCAGTCCGGCAACGCCGCCTTCATGCGCAACTGGCCCTACGCCTGGGCGCTCGGCCAGGGTGACGACAGCAAGGTCAAGGGCAAGATCGGCGTCGCGCCCCTGCCCAGCGGCGGCAGCCGCAACGCCGCCACCCTCGGCGGCTGGCAGCTCGGCGTGAGCAGCTACAGCAAGAACCAGGCCGCCGCCATCGACCTCGTGCGCTACCTCGCCGGTCCCGCCGAGCAGAAGATCCGCGCGATCGAAGGGGCCTACAACCCCACCATCCAGAGCCTCTACAAGGACAAGGACGTGCTTGCCAAGAACCCCTTCTTCGGCAGCCTGTACAGCGTCTTCACCAGCGCCGTCGCCCGTCCCTCCGGCCCCACCAAGGGCAAGTACAACCAGGTCTCCCAGGCCTTCAGCACCGCCGTCAGCGACGTCCTGAACGGCAAGATGAAAGGCCAGGCGGCCGTCGCCAAACTCGCGGGCGACCTGAACCGCATCAAGGGCCGCGGCTGGTAAACCCACCGCGCAGGGGAGGGGGGACGCCCACCACCAGGGGCGTCCCCCCTTGCCATTCCTGCCTTGCGAAAGCGTTCATCCCCGCTGAACGCCCACCCCCCGGCCTACACTGAACGCATTCCACAGGAGGTACACCCGGCATGACCGTGAACCCCACCGCGCCCACCCGGCCCGTCCGCACCCGCGGCATCGAAGCCGCCCGCGCCCGGCAGGCCATCTGGCTGCTGCTGCCCACCCTGATCGCCATCGCCCTGGTCGCCGGCTACCCGCTGTACCGCACCATCTACTTCTCGCTGTTCGAGGCGAACCTCACCACGCCCGACCAGCGGACCTTCATCGGCATGGGGAACTTCTGGTTCACCACCGAGGACGGCGTCGCCCTGGGCTTCCTGCAGGACCCCAAATGGTGGGGCGCCGTGAAGAACACCCTGCTGTTCACCGTCGTGTCCGTCACGCTGGAAACCATCTTCGGCATGATCATCGCGCTGGTCGTGAACAGCACCTTCAAGGGCCGCGGGATTCTCCGCACCGCCATGCTGGTCCCCTGGGCGATCCCCACCGTCGTGTCCGCGCAGATGTGGTCGTACCTGTACAACGACACCTTCGGCCTGATCGGCCGCGGCCTGCTCGGCGGCCAGGCGCTGCTCGCCAACACCGACAGCGCCATCTGGGCCCTGATCGCCGTGGACGTCTGGAAGACCACCAGCTTCATGGCGCTGCTGATCCTCGCGGGCCTGCAGAGCCTCCCCAGCGACATGTACGAGGCGGCCGACATGGACGGCGCGAGCAAATGGACGCAGTTCTGGCGCCTGACCCTCCCGCTGCTGCGCCCCGCGCTGCTCGTCGCGCTGGTCTTCCGCAGCCTGGACGCCCTACGCGTGTTCGACATCATGTCCGTGATGCTCGGCAACGTGAACGCCGCCGCGACCAGCATGACCGGCTACGCCCGGCAGGCCCTGATCGACAACTCGCTGCTCGGCTACGGCAGCGCCGTCAGTGTGGCGATCTTCGTGATCATCATGGTCATCGTCGTCATCTACGTCACCGCGTTCCGCGTGAAATTCGACTGATACGGATTCCGTTTGTTTCGCCAACAATCCGGAACTTCACCGGATTGCCGGCTGCACGTCCGGAACCCGTTTCTCTCCTTCTCGCATCCGCTCGGATTGAACGGGCTTTGCAGCCCATTCAATCGGAGTCCGTATGAGGGGACCGACATGAACCTGAAGACCAAGAACCCGGCCCTGTACTACCTGCAACGCGCGGCCTTCTACCTGCTCGTGCTGGTCATCGCCTTCTACCTGCTCGCCCCGTTCTTCTGGGCGGTCCTGACCAGCCTGCGCTCCCCCGGCGACCTGTTCCTGCAACCCGCGCAGTTCATCGCCGCCGAGACCACCTTCCAGAACTACACCCAGGTGTTCGCCAACCCGAACTTCCAGCGCGGCCTGCTGTACTCCCTGATCGTCGCCGTCGGCTCGGTCCTGATCAGCCTGCTGATCGGCTCGTTCGCCGCTTACGCCCTGGGCCGCTTCCGCTTCAAGGGCAAGCAGATCATCATGTACGTCATCCTGGCCGTCAGCGTCTTCCCGCAGATCGCCGTGCTGTCGGGCCTGTACACCCTGATCAGCGCCCTGGGCCTGTACAACAACCCCGTCGGCCTGATCCTCACGTACCTGATCTTCACCATCCCCTTCACCGTGTGGGTGCTGACCAGCTTCGTGCGCGACATTCCCGGCGAACTGGAAGAGGCGGCCCTGGTGGACGGCGCCAGTCCCCTCCAGACGCTGTTCCTCGTGCTGTTCCCCGTCATGATGCCCGCCCTGGTCACCACCGGCCTGCTGGCGTTCATCAACGCGTGGAACGAGTACCTGTTCGCCCTGACCTTCACCAGCACCAACCGCACCGTGCCGGTCGTGATCGCCAACTACTCCGGCGCCACGCAGTTCGACCAGCCGTGGGGTCAGATCATGGCCGCCAGCATCGTCGTGACCATCCCCCTGATCATCCTGGTGCTCGTGTTCCAGCGCAACATCGTGTCCGGCCTGACCGCCGGAGCCGTCAAAGGCTGACGCCCGCCAGGGGCACGATCAGGAACCCACCGAACCCAGACGGCAGAGGCCCCAGGGACTATCCCCCTGGGGCCTCTGCCTGTGAAGCCGGGGGAGGCTGCACGTCCCCGAACATTTCACGCCACAGGTTCGGCCTCCGCCTCCAGGTCACCCCGCACGATCGCCTGGGTCAGCGCGGCGTGATCCCGCTCGGCCTGATCGGCGTACGCCACCGCGAAGGCCGCCACCGCCTGATCGAAGGTCTCACGGCGGCCCAGGTACGCGCCCAGCGCCACCGCGTCCCCCGTGCGGGCGTGCGCGCGGGCCAGCGCCCAGCCGCACAGCTCGGCGATCTCCTCCAGCGTGCGCGGCGAGACCGACTGCAGGTCGAAGCGGCCCTTCTGGTCCCGCAGCTGCCGCACGTAACCGCAGAACCCGTCGCCCGCCGACCAGCCCAGGAACGGATCGGCCGCCGCCTGCATCAGCTGCTGGCCCCGCACGATCCGGTGCGCCGCGTTGCGCGCCAAGGTCGGCCCGGCGAACGGCTCCAGCACGCTCGGCCGCGCCTCCTTCACCTGCAGGAACAGCACGTCGTCCCCATCGGCGACCAGCAGCAGGACCAGCACCCGCCGCCCGCAACTGCCGACACCCGTGACCTTCAACGCCCAGTCCGCCAGGTGGTAGCGCGACAGCAGCTCCCGGCGGTCCGGCGCGACGCTGTCCAGGTAGTTCGCCCGCACGCCCGCCAGCATGACCTCCGCCTGCGGGTCAGGCGTGTGCACCAGCAGAGGCGGATCGTCCCGCAGACGCCAGCCGCCCGGCGTCCGCACCGCCAGCTTCTTCAGGGTGTGAAGGTGCGTGCGGGTACTGGCCTTCGCGAACATCGCCCGGCCGTGATCCCGCGCGTCGGCCGCCATGTCCGCCAGCGCCTCAGACGCGTCGATGCGGTCGTACCAGACGTCCAGGTGAGGCTGCCCCGCGTACTCGCGGACATGCAGGCGGTACGCCCGCGCCGCGCTGCGAGCGGCATACGCGGCGTCCGCCTCGCTGTGCCCCGCCTCACGCCCGGCCAGCACCAGACTGGCCGCCAGCCGCCGCACGTCCCACTCCCAGGGTGCCCGCAGCGTCTCGTCGAAATCGTTCAGGTCGAACACCAGATTCCGCTCGCCGGTCGCGAACGCCCCGAAGTTCGCGCAGTGGGCGTCCCCGCTGGCCTGCACCCGCTCGCCCGTCACCGGCGTGCCCGCCAGATCGGCCGCCATGAGTGCCGCCGTCCCCCGGAAGAACGCGAACGGACTGGCCACCATCCGCCCGAACCGCAGCGGGATCAGGTGCGTCATGCAGCCGTCCGTCCCCGCGCGCAGGGCGCTCAGCACCTGTTCAGGTCGCGGTCCGGGCGCCGTGAACAGCGCGTGGTCCCGCCGGGACAGCGTGCCGCGCAGCGCGCGCCCCCGCGCCCGCCTCTCGTCCCGGCCCGGCAACGGCACCGCAAAAAAAGGATCATGCATGGCCGCATCGTGGCACGCCAGGACAGGACGACACGTCACACGGGATTCAAGTGATCCCACGTCGTTCGGAGTCGCCCGGTGGCCCCCTCACCCTTCCGTCACTTCGCTCCTCCCTCCCTCTCTGCTGTGCAGCTCTCCGAGTCCCACAGGGGGAGAGGGGACAACGGAACGTGTTCAAGTCGGAAGCAAGTCAATTTAATCCCGTATCACACCTGCCGCCCCGGCGCACGACGGTCAGTTCAGGTGCGCGCCGTCCTCCTGCGCCCCCCCGTACATCTGGATCACGTCCCGCAGCAGCTGCCGCGCCAGCCGCAGCACGCTCTCCTCGGTCACGTCGTCCACCCGGAAGCCCTCGCCCAGCCCGTACTCACCGCGGAATGCGCCGTCCACCCGGCGCACCCGCACGAGCACCTCGCACAGGCCCAGCCGGTACCGGGCCGCGTGCCAGGAGCCCAGCGGCGCGGGCCGCAGGACCTCCTGCGGGTCCGGCGCCGGGTCCATGCTGACGTTGTTCAGCGGCAACCCCGGCCCGCTCGCGGCGCGCAGCGCGTGGTACAGCAGCGTCAGGAATCCCTCGCAGGCCTGCACCTCCGCCTGCCGGGCCTGCGCGCCGCGCCGGATCACCGCCTGCAACTCGTCGAAGGAACTCACGGGTCCGACTGTACCGCCCAATCAGCTGAGCAGTTCGTACGCCGCGTCGCGCGTTCCGGTCCCCAGCTTGCGCAGCAGGCCGTCCTGCACCAGTCGCCGCAGGGTCCGCCACGCCTGCTGCGTGGTGATGCCGCACGCCCCGCGCAGGTCCACGTTCCGCACCCGGCCGTGTTCGCGCGCCAGGGCCAGTGCGATCGCGCGGACCTCGGCCGTGTTCGGGCCACTGCTGTCAGATGGGCGGCGCGGAGCCCGCGCGACCTTCGGCGCGGCAGGCTGAACGGGTTCCGGCGCAGGCACGGGCGTCGCCGGGACCGCCACAGGGGCGACCACGGCAGCAGTGGCGGCCAGCGCGGGCGGCGCAGCCTCGATGACAGGCAGCGCCGGGCGGCCCAGCGCGCCCCGCACCTCGTCACTCAGGACGTACGCGATGCCGCGGCCCACCCCGGCGCGGCGGATCAGGCCGTGCTCCTCCATGCCGCGCAGCAGGCGTGGCGTGCGGTCCTCCGGGAGTTGCAACGCGCGGGCCAGCGCCGCGCGGGTCGCCTCACCCTCGCGCGCCAGCAGGCTCAGGACGATCAGGACGTCCAGCGAGAGCGTCTGCATGTCCTCCTGCTTGCGCGCCACGAAGCGCACGAACTCCGCGTCGAACCCCGGCGAGTGCAGCGCCAGAGTCACCGAATCCGGGTACGTGGTGTACTCCGGCGGTTCCTTCCCGTGCCGCAGCATCAGGGAGTACATCTTGTCCACGCCCACCCCGGCCCGCTCGACCAGCCCCAGGCGCGCCAGGGACTCCGCCAGCAGCGGATTGCGGCGCTTGGGCTGATGCCGCAGGATGTTCCCCGGCGTGATCCCACCCGGCAGCCCACCCGGGTTCATGATCTCCAGGCGGTCCGGGAAGTGATGCACGTGTACCGCGTCCCGCAGCGTGTAATCCCGGTGCGTCAGGGCGTTCAGGAGGGCCTCGCGGTACACGACCTCGTCCTGATCCCACACCTCGATGCGGAACAGGCCCACCTGAACCGGCGTGAAGCGGTTCCGGGCCTGGATCAGTTCCGCCAGTCGCGTCAGCAGCGCCGGAATGGGCCGCAGCAGGTCCTCCCGGAACTGGAACTCCACGTCGGTCGTCTGGTGGTGGTAGAAACACACCTCCGACTGCGGCACGTGCGCCCGCAGCGCCGCCGGGGTGCCCGCAAGCAGGATCGCCGCCAGCGTGGGCCGCAGCGCCCCGCCACTGGGAATCAGCAGGCCCAGTTCCCGCAGGAAATCCAGGTCCGGGAGGTTCGCCGCGCTCGCCCGGCGGCCCAGCCCGCGCAGCCGCGCGACCTCCGCCGGGTCCAGGTCCGCCAGGGACGCGTCCGGCGGGACGGTCGCCGTGAAATCCTGATCCGCGACCGGTTCCGACTCGCCCGGCGTGACCGGCACGAGATGCGCGCCGTCCCAGGTGATCACCGAGCCGTCCGGCGCGGCCAGCACGTACGGCGCGTGCGGCACGAACACCGCCAGCACCCGCGCCCCGCCCGGCAGGCGGTGATGCTGCACGTTCACCGTCAACCGCCCGCCGGACAGTTCGAAGATCGCGTGCGTGATCATCAGCGGATGCAACTCCCCCGCGTCCCGCGCGCTGCCGGACACGGCGTCCACACCGACCAGCACCGTCCCGCCCCGCGCGTTCGCGAGGCCCACCGCGTGCCGCGCCAGCCCCTCGGGCGTCACGTCCAGCGGCAGGTGAATGCAGGTGGGGCCCGGCGGGGGCAGCACCCCCAGCGGCGAGATGGCGTCGGTCGCGTCCAGCGTCACAATCCGGCAGTATAGCCACAATCCGCTGGACCGGGTGAATCCGCTCCGGGCGAATCGGCCCGGCGCAGCCACAGCCTCTCGATGCACAGCCGCTCGATCCGCAGCCCTGTGGGTGCGGTACGGTCGTCCAGCCACACCAGCGCCGCCCGCCCGCCCACGCCCCACACGACCGCCGCCTGCCCGAACCGGCGCCCCAGCCGCGCCGCCTCGCGCAGCGGCACCCCGCGCAGGATCAGCGTGTCCTCACGCCACCTGCCCTCCCCGTTCCAGCCGGGCAGGGGAGACCACCGCCCGACCTCCCCGGCCAGTTCAGCCTGCCGCCGCGCGTTCAGGCCCGCGTCCGCCATCCGGCCCGCCGGGTTCCACGCGGTCACGATCGCCCAGCATCCCCCCGGCGCGCTCCAGTCCGGCAGGACGCCCGGCGCGGCGTGACAGAGCCGCAGGCGCGCCCCGGCCCGCCCGTACGTGCTGCCCAGGAACGCGGCCCGCAGGTCCGGCGTGTCCGGCATCCGCCCCGGCCTCTACCGCGTGACGACGGCCTGCACGCTCAGGATCTGCGAGTTCTTCAGGCGGAACACCAGCCCCACCCGCTGCCCGACCTTGAACGTGCCGCCCAGCACCACCCGCGCCCGCGCGTCCGGGCCCAGCGTCAGCAGGCCGGGCACGGCGAGACTCGGGACGACCTTGCAGCGCGGCTCGCAGCGCATCAGGCGCGCGCGGCCCGAACTGCTCCAGACGCCCAGCAGCTCGTCCGGACGGGCCATTTTCAGTGTGCCGGACACCAGCACGCCCTCACGCAGCAGCTTCAGGGTGATCGGCTGCGGCGCGTTCGCCTGCGCCGCAGGGGACAGTGCCAGCAGCGCCGCGCACAAGAGGGTCCTGACGTTCATTCCGCTGCCTCCTCATCGCCCGTGCCGTCCAGTTCAGGCGCGGCGGCGTCCACGCTGGTCTTCATGACCTCGCGCAGCACACTCGTGGCGAAACTGCCCTTGGGCAGCGTGAACGACAGCGTGAAGCCGTCCTCCTCGGGCGTCACCTGCGCGTCCTGCGGGAACACCCGGGTCAGGCGGCGGTCCCCCTTGCGACTGCCGAACATCTCGGGCGTCAGGCCCAGTTCGTCCAGCACCGCGCGTTCCAGGTCACCGGCGTCCAGCGTCAGCGGTTTGACCTTCCGGCCGAACAGCGTGCCGGTGGCACTCACCTCGCCCCGCTGGGCACGCGGCGTCTCGGCGGCGGCGTCCTGCACGCTGAACACGCCGCCCGTGTCGTGCTTCTTCGCCATGTCCCCGGCCAGCAGCGCGTCGAACACGCCCCGGTCCAGGCGGCGGCTGACGAAGGCGTTGAACACCACGCTCTGCAGGGCGCTCGTCAGGAAGCGCCGCACCCGCGGGTCCCGGACGCGCGACTCGCCGCGCACGACGCGCAGGCCCTCCTCGGCGTTGACGCCGCCCAGCCCGAAGCGCTGCGGCCCGAAGTAGTTCGGCACGCCCCGCGCGACCAGCTCTGCCAGCGTCCCGGCGGCCTCGTCGGCCCGGCCCGCCGCGTCCCGTACCCGCACCCGGAAGCGATTGCCGCTCAGGTGCCCCATCGCCAGCTTGTTCCCGTGCCGCTGCGTGTCCAGCACGCGCACGCCGTCCATGCTGAACGCCGCGAGCCGCTCCTCGAACTTGACGGGCAGGCTGATCCACTGCGAGGTGACCGCGTGCCTATCCTTCAGACCTGCCACGCCCACGTCCCGGTCGCGCACGCCCAGCTGGGCGCTCAGCTCCCGCAGCACGTGCGCGGTCGTGTGGCCGGTCTTCTCCAGCTGCACGAACACGAAATCCCCCTCGCCACTCAGGGGGTAGGCGGGGAGTTCCTCCACGCGGAAATCCGACGGCTCACGCCTCAGGACGCCACCGGTACCCGGCCCGTCCGTGAGGGCACGCAGCGCCGACCAGTCAAACACCAGACTCACGATCCGCCCACCATATCCCGCCCCGCCAGAATCGATGTGAAATTTCCCGCATGGGCATGAGGTGGGCCTGCCGTGCGTCCCGGCGCGCCTCCACCCGCAGCGGCCCGCCCCGGAAGGCCCACACGCAGCCGCCCACGTGAACCAGATGAAGGAACCTTCACCCGACCAACCCGCCCGGCCGTCACCCCACGCTCAGGCGCACCCACAGCGCCAGCAGCCCCGCCAGCAGCACCGGTGGGGTCAGGCGCAGCCCGGCGCGCAGGTACTCGCCCCAGCCGACCTCCAGCCCCCGCCCGCGCAGGACGTGCAGCCACAGCAGCGTCGCCAGACTCCCGATCGGCGTGAGCTTCGGCCCGATATCCGCACCCACCACCGCGCCGAACACCAGCGCCTCACGCGCCGCGCCCTCCACGCCGCTGCCCTGGATGCCCAGGATCGCCGTGAGCAGCGCCGGGAGGTTGTTCAGCCCCGCGCTGAGCCCCGCCACGCTGAGGCCCGACGCGAACACCGCCGCGCCCGTCCCGTGCGCCGCCCAGCCCGAGAGCCACGCCCCGTACGCGCCGGTCACGCCCGCACCGCGCAGGCCGTACACCACCGTGTACATCGCCAGACTGAACGCCACCACGTTCCACGGCGCGGCCCGCAGCACCGCCCGCGTCCCCACGTGGGCGCTGCGCGCCGCGACCACCCACACCAGCCCCGCGCACACCGCCACGACCGCGCTGAGGGGCACGCCCACCCCCTCGGCCAGGAACGCCCCGGCCAGCAGCAGCGGCGTGACCAGCCAGCCCGCGCGGAACACGCCCCACGACCGCACCGCGCTGCCGGGCGCGGGCAGATCCGCCACGTCATACCGGCGCGGCGGGGTCCGCCCATAGAACAGCAGCAGCGTCCCCAGGCATGCCGCGACCACCACCAGATTCACGGGCAGCATCACGCCCGCGTACCCGCCGAAACTGATGCGGAACGCGTCCGCCGCGATGATGTTCGTCAGGTTGCTGATCGTCAGCGGCAGACTCGCCGCGTCCACCACGAACCCCACCGCCACCGCCAGCGTCAACGTCGCCGCGCGGCTCACGCGCAGCGCGCCCGCCAGTTCCAGCACGATCGGCGTGAGGATCAGCACCCCACCGTCGTTCGCGAACAGCGCCGCCACCACCGCGCACAGCCCCACCAGCAGCGCCAGCAGCCGCCGACCACTCCCGCCCCCCCAGCGCGCCACGTGCAGCGCCGCCCAGCGGAACAGCCCCGCCGCGTCCAGCAGCAGACTCAGGACGATCAGGCCCACCAGCGTCAGCGTGGCGTTCCACGTGGCGCCCCAGAGGGTGGGCAGGTCCGATAGGTGCACCACGCCCGCCAGCAGCGCCACCACCGCGCCCAGCGTCGCGGCGCGCGCCGCCCCCAGCCCACGCGGCTGCCAGACCACCAGCGCCACGGTTCCCAGCACGATCAGCACCGCCAACATGACGGGCACTCTAGCGGCCCGGGTGGCCAGGGACGGGGGTCCTCCCTTCATGAGTCAGGGAGGGTCGGGTGCCCTATACCGAATCAGACCGGTTTCAGTCCGCCCAGCGTCACCCAGCCCAGCGCCAGCAGGGCCAGTCCCGCCACCCCGAAGCCACCCAGCAGCGCCCCGACCACCCCCGGTGCCATCGCCGCCGCGTGCTCCAGCTGCGCCGCCACCGCCGGGTCCCCCACCGACTCGCCCAGCGTCAGCGCTGCCGGGAGGTGCCCCGCCAGCCGCGCCCGGCGGCGCGGCACCGGCGCGAACGGCAGATGAGTCGGCGTCCGCAGACCCAGCGCCGGGACCAGCAGCAGACCCGCCACGACCGGCTGCCCCAGCGCCATCCCTGCCCCGGCCAGCGCCGCGCCCAATACGCCCGCCAGGAGCCGGGAACGACGGCGCGTGAGCTGCAGCGCACCCCGCCACCACGGAGCCCCCAGCGGAGACGCGCGGCGCAGCCTGGGTGCCCAGCGACGCGGCGGCAGCCGCCCATCGGCGTCCACGTCCGGCACGGGCAGCCCGAACCGTTGCGCCCCGGCCCGCACCGCCTCCACCTCCAGCTGCACGAGCAGGCGTGGGGGCAGATCGTCCGCGAGCGTCCGCGCCCAGTGCCACCCGGCCCCCAGCACGACCAGCGCGGCCCCCACCGGCAGCATGACCGGGTGCAGCAGGGCCAGCAGCGGCAGCGCCGCCAGAGCCGTGACTGGCCACCCGGACCGCCCGGCCAGCCGCCGGACATGCTGCACGCCGCGCGGCATCCGGCCACCCGCGCCCAGCCACGGCAGGCTCAGCGCCAGCGGCCACAGCGGCGCACTCCAGGCCAGCAGGACCACACACAGAACCAGGCCGGGCAGCAGGGGCCACACGCTGAGCACCGCCACGCCCGCGCAGCCCAGCAGGAACGCCAGCATCAGCGGCACGCCGCCCAGCCGCCACGCACTCCACGTCCACGCCAGCTCCTGCCGCGCCGACCGCCACCACCAGACCAGCCACGCACGGTCGGCGGGGGTCACGCGGGCTCCAGGGTCACGCGGCGGACCGGCAGCCTCGCGAGTTCCTCGCCGTGAGTCGTGACGATCAGCGCCCCACCCGCCGCCGCCCGCGCCCGGATCGCGTCCAGCAGCGCCACGCGCGAGGTGGTGTCCAGCGTTCCGAACGGTTCGTCCAGCAGCGTCAGCGCGCAGCCCAGCCCCAGCGCGCCGCTCAGCGCGACCTTCTGCCGCGTGCCGCGCGACAGCTCGGCGGGCCACGCGTCCAGCCAGCGCGACAGCCCCAGCGAGTCCGCCAGTGCCAGCAGCGGCGCGGCCGGGCGGGTCCACAGCGCCGCCAGGAACGTCAGGCCCTCCGCGACCGTCAGGTCGTCCGGCAGGGCCGCGTCCGTCGGGACCCACGCCGTGTCCGCCCGCGTGCCCCGCGAACCCGGCGCGCCGCCCAGCACCCGCACCTCGCCGCCCGGTCGCTCCCCGGCCAGGACGTGCAGCAGGGTCGTCTTGCCCGCCCCGTTCGGCCCCCACAGGTGCAGCACCTCGCCGGGCTGCAGATTCAGTTCCGGAACGCGCGCGAGGGGCCGCCCCGCGACCTCCAGCGTGAACGGCGGGGCGGCGAGGATCGGCGGAGCAGCGAGGGACATCGCGTCCAGGTACGCCCCCACGCCGCTGCCCGTTCCAGACGGTACCCCCGGCCGCCTGTTGAACCCGGTGCAGGGTGCCGTATCCTGCTCGCACCATGAACCGAATCCTGACGCGGTGGCTGCCGCGCCTCCTGGCTGGCCTGATCGTCCTCGTTGCCGTCTTGGCGGGCGTCGTGTATGCCCTGACCGACCACCCGAAACCCGAACAGGCCGCCGACCTGACCTGCCCCGCCACGGCCCCCACCCTGAAGGCCGGGCAGGACGTGCGCGTCATGAACTGGAACGTGCAGTACCTCGCCGGGCGCGGGTACGTGTTCTTCTACGACACCCTCGCCGGGGACGGCCCCGACACCCGCCCCAGCCCCCAGAGCATCGCCCGGACCCTGGGGGAGGTCACGCAGGCCATCCGCGAGGAGAACCCCGACCTCGTCCTGCTGCAGGAGGTGGACCGGGACAGCAGGCGCACCGACTACGCCGATCAGCTGGCCCTGATCCAGGCGAAACTGGACGGCGCGTACCCGTGCGCCGCCACCACGTACTACCACCGCGCGACGTTCGTGCCGCACCCCAGCATCATGGGCAGGGTGGGCCTGAGCCTGTCCACGCTCAGCCGGTACCGCATGGACAGCGCCACCCGCTACCAGCTGCCGCGCATCTGCGGGGACCCCGTCACGGTCGCGTTCAACTTCAAACGCGCCGTGCTGGGCGTGACCCTGCCCGTGCAGGGCGGCCAGCCCCTGAGTGTCTTCAACACCCACATGGACGCCTTCGCGCAGGGCTGCGACACCATGCGGAGGCAGGTGGCGTTCATCGGTGACCTGCTCGGCCGCACGAGCGCCCCCTGGGTGATCGGCGGGGACTTCAACCTCCTGGGCACCCGCGCCGCGTACGACCGCCTGCGCGACCGCGAGAAGGCGTACTTCAACCCCGACACCGAACTCGCCCCCCTGACCGCCAAGTACGCGTCGTTCCCCAGCCCCGCCCAGATCGACAGCGGCAACCCCGCGTTCATCACCCACTACCCCAACGACCCCGCCGTCGGCAAACCCGACCGGACCATCGACTACTACTTCTACTCGGCGGGCCTGAACCATGGCGCCGAACGCGTCCGGCAGGACGACCCGAAGATCAGCGACCACTACGCGCTGCTGACCACCCTCACCCTGCCCTGACCGCAGACCAATCAGGGGGGGCGGAGGTCGTGTACACCTCCGCCCCCGCTTTTCAGAGCGCAGCGGTCAGTGGTCGTCCGGACCGACCGGCTCGATGGGGAAGATGCGGTCCGCGAAGGCCTCCAGTCCCCGCGCGCCCGCCCGGCCCTGACACGCCTCCGTGGGCGTGCACAGCGTCACGTACCGCGTCCGGCGCGCCGCGATCGTCACCCGGTACATCAACGCCTCCGAGCGACTGCGGGTGTAGTGGCACAGGTCGCAGTGCAGCGCGTTCCTGCCCTTCTGCTCGATGGGCGTGAACTCCGCCAGCTGATTCCCGTGCACCAGTGCCAGCCGCCCATCCGCGACCGGGTACAGGCCCAGGGTGGGCGGCGCGCCCGAATCCCGCTCGCCGAACAGTTCACGGTGCGTCCCGGGGAACAGTTCCCGCAGCAGATCCTGCACGCTGTGCGCCTGCTCACGGGTCTTGCGGTGCGGATCATTCATGAGAGGCAGTGTAGGGCCACCCGCCGCCCCCGATGGTGGAAAGAGGCACAGCCCCGGCGCGCCCCCCGGCGCTATCCTGGGCACCAGTGAGGTCTCGAACCGCCAACCGCAGTGGCATCGTCATCCGGCGGCGCGTGACGCCCGCCGGGGACATCCTCGTCACCCTGCTGACCCCGCAGGGCAAACTGAAGGCCGTCGCGCGCGGCGGCGTGCGCGGGCCGTTGTCCAGCCGCCTGAACCTCTTCCATCACGTGGGCATGCAGGTGTACCAGGGACCGCAGAACGACCTCGCCAGCGTGCAGCAGGCCGTGCTGGAGGGCGCGCTGCCCACCTTGGCGCAGCCCGAACGGTACGCCTTCGCGCACCTGCTGGCCGAGTTCGCCGAGGCGCTGTACCAGGAAGGGGAATTCAGCGAGCAGGCCTTCGAGCTGTTCGCGGGCGCCCTGCGCGGCGTCGCGCACCAGCCGGACCCGGAATGGGTGGCGCTCGTCATGAGCTACAAACTCCTGGCCCTGGCGGGGTTCATCCCGCAGACGGCCCGCTGCGCCCGCTGCGCGCAGGATCACCCCACGCACCCCGACCCGCTCGGCGGCCAGCTGCTGTGCGGCAGTTGCGCGGCGCTGCCTGCCTACCCGGACCCCAGCCTGGACTTCCTGCGGAACGTCGCCCGCCGCACCGTCCGCGCCAGCATGGACGCCCCCCTGCCCGCCGAGCAGCGCCCCGCGCTGTGGCGCGCCCTGGAACGCTTCGTGACAGTGCAGATCGGCAGCGTCCACTCCTGGCGGCAACTCGTGCCCACCGGCACGGCCCTCAGCGCGTAGGGGAGAGGACCTACAGCCCCAGTGCGGCGATGGCCCCCAGCAGCGCCACGGGGGCCGTCTCCGCGCGGAGGATGCGTGGGCCGAGCGTGACGGCGTGCGCGCCGCCCTGTACGAGCGTCTGCACCTCGGCGTCGGTCAGGCCGCCTTCCGGGCCGGTGATGATCGTGACCGGGGCGTCCCAGGTGACGACGTCGGCCACGCGGACTTTCGAGCCGGGCTGCGCGACGAGCGTCAGGCCCTCCGGCTGGAAGCGGGCCAGCGGCACCGGGGCCAGGACGGGGGGGACGACGGCGCGGCGGGACTGCTTCGCGGCCTCCTGCGCCACGCGGTTCAGGCGCACGAGTTTCTGATCGCCGATCTCGCGGACGTCCGCGCGGGCGGTCACGAGCAGCTGGATCTGCGCGGCGCCCAGTTCGGTCGCGGCGCGCACCACGTCGGACAGCTTGTCGGCCTTCAGCAGCGCCACCGCGACGGTTAGCGGCCAGGGGGTCTCGGCGGCTCCCTCGATGGCGTCGCCCAGGGTCAGCACGGCGCGCACCTCGTTCAGTTCGGCGATCTCGGCCAGGGCTTCCGCGCCGCGCCCGTCGAACACGCGCACGGTGTCGCCCGCGTTCAGGCGCAGGACGTGCAGGTGCCGCGCCTCGCCCGGCCCGAGCGTCATGGTGTCCGTCAGGGCGTCCACCCGCAGGCGGTGCCGGGGCAGCCTCGCAGGGGCGTCCGTCATTCGCCCGCGCGGGCGGTCACGAGCGCCCACTCGCCATCCGTGCGGACCTGCACGTCCGTGAACCCCTCGCGGTCCAGCGCGCCTTGCACCAGCGGCAGCTTCCCGGTCAGGATGCCGGTCAGGATCAGTGGTCCGCCGGGGCGCAGGTGTCCCACGTACGCCCCGACCAGCAGGTCGTGCAGTTCCGCGTACAGGTTCGCCACGAGCACGTCGAACACGCCGTCCGCGACCACGTCACCCGGCAGGTCGTCGCCCAGCGTCCCCACCATGAACGCCGTCCGGCCTTCCGGCACCGCGTTGTCCCGCGCGTTCTCCTCGGCAATCGGGATCGTGATCGGGTCGATATCCACGCCCAGCGCGTACTCCGCGCCCAGCAGCGCGCCCGCGATCGCCAGCACGCCACTCCCGGTCCCGACGTCCAGGATGGTCTGCCCGTCCAGGTTCAGGTCCGATAGGGCCTCCACCGCCATGCGGGTCGTCGCGTGGTGCCCCGTCCCGAAGGCCATCCCCGGCTCGATGACCAGTCCCACCTGCGTGGCTGGAATCTCGGCGCGCAGCCACGGCGGCACGATCGTCACGCGGCCCGCCTGCACCGGGCGCAGGTTCGCCTTGAACTCCGCCAGCCAGTCCTGATCCGCCTCCTGCCGCCACTCGCCGTCCCGGATCGCCTCGGGCAGCTCGGTCTCCTCGTCGAAGTACGCGCGGATCAGCCCGGCACGTTCCTCCAGACCGGTCGCCCCGGCCTCCCACAGCAGGTCGAGGTGATCCTCGCGCGTCTCGAACGTTCCCGGAAGGTGATACACCAGCATCCCTCCAGTGTACCCGCGTCGTCCGCACGTCTGCACGCCGGGCACGCCCCGCGCGGGAGCCGCACCTATACTGGCGCGCATGAAGCTCGCGATCGTCGGCGTCGGCAAACTCGGACTGGCCCTGCTGGAGGGCGTCACCGCCCAGGGCGTCCTGCCCCCCGCAGAGATCGGCCTGCTCGACGCGAACGCCGCCCGCGCGCAGGACATCGCCGCCCGCACCGGCGCCCGCGTCATCACCCAGGCGGACCTGGGCCGCGCCGAACGCATCCTGATCAGCCTGCAACCCCGCGTGTTCCCCGAGGCCGCCGAGTGGCTCGCGCAACCGAGCGCCGGGTACATCAGCACCATGGCCGGCGTGCCCGTCTCGGCCCTCACGCGCCGCCTGGGCACCAAGCGCGTCGTGCGGGTCATGCCGAACCTCGCCGCGACCATCGGGCACAGCCAGACCGCCGTCACCGGCCCCAAAGAGGCCGGGGACGCCGGGGACCTCGCCTTCGCGCACCAGATCTTCGACGCGGTCGGCGACGCCTACGACCTCCCCGAACACCTGTTCAACGCCTTCACCGGCATGAGCGCCAGCGGCCCCGCCTACGTCGCCGTCGTCGCCGAGGCCCTCGCGGACGGCGGCGTCCGCATGGGCCTCCCGCGCCCCCTGGCGAACGAACTCGCCGCGAAACTCCTGATCGCCACCGGCGAACTCGTCCAGCGCCGCGCCCACCCCGCCCTCCTCAAGGACGAGGTCGCCAGCCCCGGCGGCACCACCATCGCCGGTCTGGCCGCCCTCGAAGCCGCCGGGGTGCGCGGCGGCCTCATCGAAGCGGTCGTGCAGGCCACCCGGCGCGGCACCGAACTCGGCAAAGACCAGGACTGAACACTGCTGTCAAAAGGGTCTAAGCGTCTAAGAGTCAAAGGGTCTAAGTGGATGGCCTCCCTTAGACCCTTCGACGGTTAGACTCTCGACCCCTTTCGAACCCGTCAGGGAATGTCGAGTTCGCCCTGCCATCCGGCGGGGAGGTTCAGGAGTTGCTTCAGGGGCGTGTCGCCGTGTTTGAGGAGGTACGTGAGGAAGTTCATCTCGCGTTCCTGTGGCGTGCCGTTGGGGAGGAGGTGGGCTTTCAGGCGGGTGAGCTGGCCGCTGCGGTCGTTCTCGGCGCGGGCGAGGGCCTGCGTGGCGAGGCGTTGCAGGTGCGCGACGCGGGCGACGGTGCGGGTGCGGGTGCGCGCGGCGGCGCCGATGAGGGTGGGGTCGAGGTCGGCGATCTCGGCGGTGAGGGCGTCCAGGCGGGTCCTCAGGTCGTCCAGTCGCTCGGTGGTGACGGCTCCGGCGTGGCGTTCGGCGGCCAGGGCGCGGCCCAGCACGCCGTCGGGGTCCGCCTGGACCTGCGCGGCGGTGGCGTTCAGCCGTTTCAGCAGGCGCGTGACGTTCGGTTCGCGCCACGTGACGCTCAGGCGGGGCCACAGCATCGGCTGACGCAGGCCGTGCAGGGGGTACACGTCCCGGAGTTGCGCGCCGTACGCGATCTCGCCGGGGCCGACGACGAACGCCAGGGTGGGCAGCAGGGCATCCTGCACGGCGGGTCTCAGGCCAGCAGCGGGCGTCAGGCGGGTGGGGTCGGCATCCAGCAGTGCCAGGAGCTCGGCGCGGGTGTAGCGCCGTGTGGCCGTGACGAACGCCTGCCCGTCCACGCGCAGCAGGCGGCGCTGCCCGTCGTCCTCCTCGATGAAGAGGTTCGTGGCGCCGTCCGGGCGGCGCAGCTGCGGCTCGAACCCGTCCGCGATCATCCGCGCGGCCGCCGCCTCGATGGCCCGTGAGGACGCCAGCGGGTCGCCCAGTTCCCGCGCGAGAGTCGGGGCCATCAATCGCGCCAGCGCCGGGTGCATCGGGTCGAGGACCAGCAGGCCCGCGCCACCCAGCAGCCCGTGGATCAGGCGGGCGAACACGTCGGCGTAGCTGCCGCCCGCCTGCGCGGCCCGGTCGAAGCGGGCGCGGACAGCGGCGACGTGCTCGGCGGGCGCGTCGCAGGCGTCCAGCAGCGCGTGCACCTGCACCGTCCACTCGGGCTGCCAGGGCACGCGGCCCACCGGGACGCCCTCGGGGACGTCCAGGGTCAGGCGGTGCAGACGCTCGCTGGCGTCCAGCAGGGACGTGCTCGCCACCTCGGCGGCGTCGTGGTCCTGGCTGGCGATCCAGTACACCGCGACGACCGGGGCTTCGTCGGTGTCCAGTTGCCGCGCCAGCAGGGCCGCGTCCGCGCCCTTGTGCACCGAGTAGGCCGGGCCGGTCAGGGCGCCCGCCTGCTGTCCGGTGACGACCACGCGGGACGCCGGGTGCGCCAGCCGGGTCAGCCCCGCCTCCACGGTGGGGGTCAGGGTGCCCAGGTCGCGGTGGTAGGCGCGCAGCGCGTCCGCGAGGGCCACGCGGTCGATGTCGGGCCGGGATTCGGCCTGCGCGGTCTCCAGCGCTCCTGCGGGCAGGCGCACGTAGTCCAGCAGCCCACCGTTCCTGTATTCCGCCCCTGCGTTTCGCGCCATTCGTCTTCCTTCCCGGTGCCTGCCGCCCCAGGGGCTGCCCGGCCCGATGCCGACCGGTTCATGGTCGGCGTGCCCACCCGTTCTCGCTGAGAATCGGGCGCGGCACTGCAACGGGTGTCACACTACACCAGAACCTAAAGCGGAGGGGTGCCGCGCGGCCCGCGCCAGACGGAGCGAGCAGCACTCGGAATCAGCGCAGCGGTTCCTGCGTCGCCCGCTCCAGCCCCGCGCGGTCCGTCAGGATGATCCGCCGGTACCCCAGGTCCAGCAGGCCCCGCGACCGGAAATCCCCCAGCAGCTTCGTGATCGTCTCCCGCGTGCTGCCCACCACGTGCGCCAGATCCTGGTGCGACACCCGGTCCCGCAGCGCCAGCGACCCACCCTCCGGCCAGGGGCCCTCGCGCTCGGCGAGGTTCAGCAGGGCCAGCGCCAGCCGCTGCGACACCTCCAGGAACACCAGCCCCGACAGGCGTTCCTGCACGCCGCGCGTCTGCCGGGTGATCTGCTCGGTCAGGGCGACCGCCACCGCCGGTTGCGCCTGCGTCAGGCGGCCCAGCACGTCCCGGCCCAGCAGCAGCGCCTCGGCGTCGTCCATCGCCTCGGCGTACATGCCGCACTGCTCGCCCGGCAGCAGCGCCGCCGCGCACAGCAGCGCCCCGGCGCCGTGCACGTCCAGCGTCACCTCGCGCGCGCCCGTCCCCAGGCGGTACAGCCGCACAGAGCCGCGCAGCAGCACGAACAGCGCCTCGGCCGGGTCCTCCGGGTGGAACAGCAGTTCACCGCGGCCCCAGCGTCCCACGCGCCCCGAGGCCGTCACCTGCGCCTGCACGTCCGCAGGAAGGGCACCGAAAGCACCGGGTAACATGCCACGCAGTATGCCCCACACGGGCCCGATCCGCGCAAGCCCCCGCCCGGCGCGCCCGGAGGGGCCACACCCTTCGGTGGACGCGCCGCCCGGCGGGCGTGCATTACAATCCACGCCAGCATGACCATCCCCACCCCACGCCAGCGTCTCACGCTGTTCGACCTGCCGCTGGACGTCGTGACGCTCGACGAGACCCTGGACCGCCTGGGCGACTGGATCTTCCACCAGCCGCGCGCGCCGCACACGGTCGTGACCCTGAACCCCGAGTTCATCGTGCAGTCCCGCACCCAGCCGGACTTCGTGAACGCCATGCAGGTCGCGGACCTGATCACCGCCGACGGGGTCGGCATCGTCTGGGCCGCGCGGCAGCTCACGGGCACCGAGGTCCCCCGCGCGCCCGGCTTCGACATCGTGCAGGGCCTGATGCAGCGCCACGGCGCAGACCTGCGCGTGTTCTTCCTGGGCGCCAAACCCGGCGTGGCCGAGATCGCCGCGCAGAACGCCGCGCGTGACTACGGCATTCAGGTCGCGGGCATCCACCACGGGTACTTCGACCTGCCCGAGGATCAGCGCGTCGCGGAACTCGTGCGCGACAGCGGCGCCGACCTCGTACTGACCGCCATGGGCGCCGGGCGTCAGGAGACCTTCAACCAGTACTGGCGGCAGGTCATGAACGTCCCCGTCACGATCGGCTGCGGCGGCGTGATCGACGTGCTCGCCGGGAATGCCGACCTCGCGCCAGCCTGGACGCGCCGACTGGGTGTCGAGTGGATCTGGCGCGTCGGCCTGGACCGCACACGCTGGAACCGCGCGCCCCGCCTCGCGCAGTTCGTGCGGATGGTCCGCGCCGAGAAGAACCGCACCGCGAGGTAAACCCGGGCCGGTGCAGGGCCTACAGGAGAGGGGGAGGTCCATGGGGTTCGCCCCCGCACCTCCCCCTCCTGTCGTCCCGCCGCCCCGTCAGGGCGTCTGCACGCCCGGCGTGGCCTTCGCGGCGCTGGCCTTCGCCCGCTCGGCGCGGGTCTTGTACACCTGATGCATCTGCTCCAGTTCCCCGGTGCAGGGCTGCTGCTGCGCCAGCGGCAGCGCGCTGAGCTTCTCGTCCAGCGTCACGCACCAGCGCGCCGCGAACATCCGCTTCACGGCCCGCAGCGCCGGACCCGAACCTTCCCCGCCGAACTGGAAGAACGCCACCACCGCGAAGGTCGGCGTGCCGTCCTTCCCGATCGGCCCGTACCCCTCGTACCACGCGTGCGTGTACGCGTACCCCTGCCGGGAACTCGTGCCGTTCTCGGCCGTGCCGGTCTTCCCGGCCGTCCGCACCGGGAAGCGGTCCGGGCCGATCTCATGCTGCGCGGTGCCGTACCGGGTTCCGGCGGTCGTGCCGCTCATGCCTTCCTGCACGAACTTGAAGGCGTCCACCTTGCCGTCGTACACGACGCTCGTGGCGGGCTTGAGCGGCTCGCGCTGCCCGGCGACGCTGCGCAGCACCGTCAGGGGCCGCTGCTGCCCGTCGTTCACGATGGTGCTCATCACCCACGCGACCTGCGCGGGCGTCACCTGCACGCTGCCCTGCCCGATACTCATGTTCAGCGCGAAGCCCGGGTACCACGGGTCCTGCGGCGCGGCGTAGTCATCCGGGCCGCGCATCTCGCCCAGTTTCTCCCCGACGATCTCCAGCCCGGTAGGCCGCAGGTACCCCAGTTCCTTCATGCGCTGCACCAGCGTCCGCCCGTACCGTTCCGGACCGGCCGACGCCGCCGAGTGGTAATACCACGGGTTGCACGAGTACGAGATCGCCAGTTTCCCGTCCACCACGCCCAGCGGGTACCCCGCCCAGTTCTTGCGCGGCGCCCGCCCGAAGTAATACACCGGGTTGCACGGCAACGAGAAGTTCCCCCAGCGTTCCTCCTGCATGAGCGTCGTGGCGATCTTGAACACACTGCCCGGCGCGTACGCCTGCACCGCCCGGTTCGCCGTCACGGCGTCCAGTTCCGCCAGCGGCCGGTTCGGGTCGATCGCCCAGTTCTTCGCCTTCGGGTCCGGGCTCGGCACGCGCGAGAACCAGTTCGGGTCGTACGTCGGGGCGCTCGCCAGGGCCAGCACCTCGTTCGTGCGGGGATCCAGCGCGATCACCGCGCCCCGCGCGTACGGTTCGGGCGCCTTGCCGTGCTTCGCGCGCCCCCTGTTCACGTCCGCCAGACCCTCGCGCAGCGCCGTCTCGGCCGTGCGCTGCAGCAGCGAATCGATGGACAGCGTCACGTCCTTGCCCTTCACGCCCGGATCGATCACCCGTTCCGTCTGCGGCTTCCCGGCGGCCGTGACCTCCCGGCGGCGCAGGCCGTTCTTGCCTTCCAGCGTCCGCTGCAGGCTGTACTCCAGGCCCGAACGGCCCACGAGGTCCCCCTGCGTGTACCCGTCCTCCTTCACCTGCGATTCGGACGCCTCCTGCACGTACCCCAGGAGGTGCGCGGCCATCTTGCCCTGCGGGTACACCCGCTCGACCCGCTCGCGCAGCTCCAGGCTGGGCACGAGCACCGTGTACTCGTACAGCGCCGCCAGCCGCTCCTGCGGGATGTTCCGCGCCAGGACCGTCGCCGGTTCCCGCTCGTAATCCGGTTCGCGCGGCTGGCCGTTCACCAGCACGTCGCCCCCAATGCCCGCGAGGTACACGATCTTGTCCCACCCGGGAATGGGCGTCTCCCGGTCCGATTTCCGCAGGCGCCCGGTGTACACCAGGTCCACCGCCAGCCGGTTCGTGGCGAGCAGCACGCCGTCCCGCGTGCGGATCTCGCCGCGCAGGGCGCGCAGCACCTCGTCCCGCTGGTAGTTACTGGCCGAACGCACCGCGAACTGATCGTGCAGCGACACCTGCAGGTAGTACAGGCGCGCGCCCAGCAGCGCCAGCGCCACGCTGAACCCCAGCGCGATCTTCTGCACCCGCGTGCCGCCCGCCACGCGCGGCGCGGTCAGACCCGCCCCCGCGCGGCGCCGCAACCGGTCCCGCCGGTCCCAGACCCGGTCGGCGCGACTCACGCGAGCTGCTCCTCGACCGTCACGCGCGGCCCGAACGTCCACGCCAGCAGCCGCTCCCACAGCGGGAACAGCAGGAACGTCCCCACGAACACCAGCGGCGGCGTGACCGCCAGCATCTGCGGCGTCACCAGCGGCTCACGCAGCCAGTACGTCAGGAACAGGAACACCAGCCACTGCCCCGCCACGCCCAGCAGCACGCCCAGCAGCGCCTGCACCAGCCCCGCGTCCGACAGGTACCGCCGCGCCCACACCACCAGCAGCGCCGCGCCCGCCAGGCCCGCGGCGTGCAGGCCCAGCGTCCCGCCGCCCAGCACGTCCTGCGTGAATCCCAGCCCGTACGCGGCGAGCAGCGCCGACACCGGCGACAGGCGCGCCGCCAGTCCCACGGCCGTCAACAGGAACAGGTCCGGGGTGGGCACCCCCACCGCGTCCGACAGGCGCGCCAACAGCCCCTGCGCGAGCAGCAGCAGCAGCAGGTACACCACCAGCCGCGCCCAGCGCACCGACCCGCGCCCAGTCACCGGACGGATCACAGGCCCTCCAGGATCGTCACGTCTTCCACCACGCCCACGTCCACGGCGGGCTTCACGATCACCGTGCGGCTGATGTCATTCGGTCCCATCGGCAGCACCTCCTCCACGCGCCCCACCGGAATGCCCACCGGGAACACGCCCCCCTGACTGTTCGTCACGAGCACGTCCCCCACCCGGATCGGCACGCCCCGCGAGAACTCCGCCCGCAGGCGGTCCGGCGGCGTGCCGTGCGCCACGCCACGCCCACCCCGGTTGCCCTGCAACGTCACGCCCACGACACTCTCGGGGTCCACGAGCGCCAGCACCGTGGACTGCCCCGGCGCGACACTCACCACCTGACCCACCAGCCCCGCCGGGACCGTCACGGGCATGTGCACTCGCACGCCGTCCCGCGCGCCACGGTTCAGGTCCAGCCGCGCCTGCAGCGGACTGGGGTCCACGCCGATCACCTGCGCGATCGCCAGCGCGTTCGGCGCCTGCGTCGTCGTGATGACCAGCACCTGCTTCAGGCGCCCCACCTCACGCGACAGCAGCTCGGTGCGCTGCTTCAGGAGGTCATTCTCCTTCTGCAGCTCCTTCACCTGCGCCGACTGGTCCCGGTCCTGCATGAGCGTCACGTACGCGCGGCGCACGTTGTCCGCCGCCGTCACCGACAGGCGCGTGACCGGCGCCACCCCGGCCCGCAGCGCCGCCGGGGCCGCCACCTGAAAGCGCGTCAGGACCATGCTGAGAAACAACAGGCCCGCGAACACCGCCAGGATCAACCGCCAGCCCTTCACTCGGCCCCGGCCCCCAGCGTGCCCCACACGGGCACCCCCGCCCCGCGCAGCAGGCGCGTCACGACACTCAGCGGGAAGCCCACCACGTTCGAGTACTCACCCTCCAGCCGCTCCACGAGCGCCATGCCCAGCCCCTGGATGCCGTACCCGCCCGCCTTGTCCAGCCCCTCGCCGGACGCCGCGTAGAACGCGATCTCGTCGGGCAGCAGGGCGCGGAACGTGACCGCCGTGCGCGCCACCTCCACCACCTCCGACCCGCCCGACAGCACCGCGACGCCCGTATACACCTCGTGCGTGCGGCCCGACAGGCGACGCAGGAACACCTCGTTCTCCTGCGCGGACTCCGGCTTGCCCAGCAACTCCGCGCCCGCCGCGACCACGGTATCCGCCGCGATCACCACAGACCCCTGCGCCATGCGCGCCACCGCGCGGCCCTTCAGCAGCGCCAGTTCCGCCGCCAGCCGCGCCGGGTCCGCCTCACGGCTGTCCTCCGGCTCACCACTGACCTGCACGGTGAACGGCACGCCGAGCCCGGCCAGCAGTTCCCGCCGACGCGGACTGCCCGACGCGAGCACCACCGGCACGCCCGGCGTGCCAGTTTCAACGGGGTCGGAGTCCGTCTGTTCCGTGACCACCTCAGAACGGCCCTGAGGTGCCCACTCCACGCCCGGCCCCCGACTGTCTCCCACTCGCTCTGCGGCGCAGCTCTGTGAGTCCGCTCGGATTGAACGGGGCTGCGCCCCATCCAATCGGAGTGCTTCTTCACTCACTCAGTACCCCTCGCCCATCCGCTCGCCCGCCACCAGTGCCACGCCGCCCGACGTACCCAGGCGCGTCGCCCCGGCCTCGATCATGGCCCGCGCGTCATCCGGCGTGCGCACGCCACCCGCCGCCTTGATCTGCACGCGCTCCTGCGCGCCCAGACCCGCGATCACCTCGGCCATCAGACGCACGTCGTCCAGCGTCGCGCCGCCCGTGCCGAAGCCCGTGCTCGTCTTCACGAAGTCCGCCCCGGCCCGCACCACCGCCGCCGTCGCCTCCCGCTTCTGCTCATCGGTCAGGAAGCACGTCTCGATGATCACCTTCAGCGCGGCGTCCGGAATCGCACGGCGCACCGCGCGCACATCCGCCTCCACCGCGTCCCACTCGTTCGCCAGCGCCGCGCCGATGTGAATCACCATATCCACCTCGTCCGCACCCGCCTCCACACTCAGGCGGGCCTCCACGGCCTTCTGCTCGCTACTGACCGCACCCAGCGGGAACCCACACACGGTCGCCACCTTCACGTCCGAACCCGCCAGCTCCGCCTTCGCCAGCGGGATGAACACCGGGTTCAGGCACACCGCAAAGAACGAATGTTCACGCGCCTCAGCGCACAATTTCACGATGTCCGCGCGGGTGGCGGTGGGCTTCAGGAGGGTATGGTCAATGAACGAAGACAGCTTCACGCCCCCCAGAATACCCCCCCCAGCCTAAGAAAGATTGACCCGAAAGGAGGAGAGGAAACAGACGTGAGGCGGTCCTGCTCAGCGGTCTTTCCCGCAGAGTGACGGGGCTGTACCGGGGCGGTGCTTAGGTGAACCGCGTGGTGAGGCGGGGGCGCTGTGGGGTCTTCTCCGCTTATACTTGAACTCAGTTCAATTTCCGAGTTCTCTCCCTGGAGGTTTCACCCATGACCCAAGCTGCCACCCTGCCCGCTTTCGCCGTCGCCGCCGTCAAGAAGGCCCTGCACGACATTCCCATGAACGCCACGGTCGGCGTGCAGATCACGGACGTGGGGGTGGGCTGGGCGACCGGTGAGGCGCCGGATACCGCGCCGTTCCGCAATCACCTGGGCACCATTCACGCGGGCGTGCAGTTCCTGCTGGCCGAGGCGGTGAGTGGCGCGGCGTTCGCGGGGGCGTTCGCGGCGCAGCTCTCGGGCGCGGTGCCGCTGATCGAGAAGCTGGAGACGCACTACGTGAACCGCGCCGTGGGTGACCTGACCGCGCGGGCCGAGGTGGCGGACCCGGCGCAGATCGCGGTGGCCCACGCGGAGTTCGCGGCGGACGGTCGCGCGCGCCTGGTCATCAACGTGACCGTGCAGGACGGCGAGGGGAAGGACGTGATGCGCGCCGTCGCCCACTGGTACCTGCGCGCCCGCCCGCAGGCGAAGTAACGGCGTGGCGGCGGTCCTCCTGACGGGGATGTCCGGTGCGGGCAAGAGCGCCACGCTGCTGGAACTCGCCCGGCGGGGCGTCCGCGTGGTGGACACGGACGCCGACGAGTGGAACGAGTGGGTGCAGGCGGCGGACGGCCCGGACTGGGTGTGGCGGCTGGATCGCCTGCACGCGCTGCTGGACGAGGTGGGCTCCGCGCCGCTGGTGCTGGCGGGCTGCCGGAGTAACCAGGGGGCGCTGTACCCGCGCCTCCGGGCGGTGGTGCTGCTGACGGCGCCGCTGCCGGTGTTGCTGGCTCGGGTGCAGGACCGGGCGAACCCGTACGGCCACACAGTGGAGGACCGGGCGCGGATCGCGGAACACGTGGCGTGGGTCGAGCCGCTGCTGCGCCGGTCTGCGACCCTGGTGCTGGATACGGCGCAGCTGTCCGTGGCGCAGGTGGCCGATCAGGTCGAGGCGCTCCTGAACGGGGCCGGTGCCGGGGCACCGCTGGGCTGAGGTTGCCGCTGGGCCGGTCCGGTGCTCTACGCTGCACGCATGACTGTGTTGCTGCTGGATCACGTGGCGATCGCGACTCCTGATCTGGAGGCGGGTTCGGCGCCGTACGTGGCGCTGGGCCTGCACCCGGAGGGGCCGGATGAGGTGGTGGAGGGTCAGGGCGTGCGCGTCCGGGCGTTCCAGGTGGGGGAGACCCTGATCGAGCTGTTGATGCCCACGCGGGAGGACAGTCCTGTCGCGGGGTTCCTGGCGCGCAGGGGGCCGGGGCTGCATCACACGGCGTACCGCGTGGCGGACCTGGACGCCGAGATGGCCCGCCTGCGTGCGGAGGGGGCGCGCTTCCTGAGCGAAACTCCTGCGCCGGGCCGGGCGGGGTCGCGCGTGGCGTTCCTTCACCCGAAGTGGGGCGAGGGGACCCTGATCGAACTCGTGGAGCACATGCCGGGCGGGCACGCTTGAGCGTCCGCCGTGCGAGGCCGCTGTGGTGGGTGCCGTCCCTGGCGATCATGGGGGTGATCTGGTGGCTGAGCAGCGCGCCGCACACGCCGGGGCCTTCCCTGGAGCACCCGAAGGACTGGCTCGCGCATTTCCTGGCGTACCTGTCGCTGGCGTTCAGTCTGGGCCGCGCGACAGGACGGCGGGGGCTGGCACTGGTGATCGCGGCGTGGTTCGGCGCGCTGGACGAGGTGCATCAGGCGTTCGTGCCGCCGCGCGAGGCGGGCGTGCAGGACTGGCTGTTCGACGTGGCGGGCGCGTACGTGGGCGTGCGGCTCGCGGTGCGCAGGCCCGCCGCGCGGGCGCCCGAGGCGCAGGGCGTGGTTCATCCGGCCTGAACCTCGCATGGCGCGTCGCAGTTCTGTCAGACGGGCTCGGGTAGGCTCGCGGGCATGACCGCACCGACCCTCCCGCCCGCGCAGGCCAGCCACGTGGCGGCGCTGCACGCGGCCCTCACGCAACTGGACGGGGTGATCCTCGGGAAGGGCCCGCAGATCCGGCTGGCCGTCGCGTGCCTGCTCGCGCGTGGGCACCTGCTCATCGAGGACCAGCCCGGTGTCGGTAAGACGACCCTGGCGCAGGCCCTGGCGCGCACCTGCGGCCTGCACTTCCGCCGCGTGCAGTTCACGGCGGACCTCCTCCCGGCGGACCTGACGGGCGTGAGCGTCTGGGACGCGTCCAGCAGCGCGTTCCGGTTCGTGGAGGGGCCGGTGTTCAGCGAGCTGCTCCTCGCGGACGAGATCAACCGTGCCACGCCCCGCACGCAGGGCGCCCTGCTGGAATCCATGGAGGAACGGCAGGTCTCGGAGGGCGGCGTGACCCGGCCCCTCCCGGAGCCGTTCTTCGTGATCGCCACGCAGAACCCGGCGGCGTTCGTGGGTACCAGCCCCCTGCCCGAAGCGCAGCTGGACCGCTTCCTGATGACCGTCACGCTGGGCTACCCGGACGTGCGCGCCGAACGGCAACTGCTGGAAACCGGGGGGCGCAGTCTGTCCGTCCGCGAACTGCCGGCCGTGCTGAACGCGGGCATGCTGATCGCCATGCAGGCCGAGGTGGACGCCGTGCACGTCGCCGGACCGCTGCTGGACTACCTGCAGCTGCTGGCCCGCGCGACCCGTGAGCACCCGGGCCTGACGACCGGCCTCAGCCCGCGCGGACTGCTGGCGCTGCTGGCAGGCGCGCGCGCCTGGGCGTACCTGCACGGGCGCAGCATGGTCCTGCCGGAGGACGTGCAGGCGGTGTTCGCGCCGCTGGCCACGCACCGCCTCACTGCCCGCGCGGGCGTGAGCGTCCCCGACGTGATCGGGCGCCTGCTGCGCGAGACGCCCATTCCCTGATGACCTGCCCGGACCGACCGCCAGCCGGGACGGTGACGCTGCGCGCGTGGCCGACGGGCTTCGGCGCGGCGTTCCTCGCGCTGATCGTCCTGACGCTGATCGGCTGCGTGAACTACGCCCTGAGCCTCGGGTACGGCCTGACGTTCCTGCTGGGCGGCGTGTGGGTGCTCGCGGCGGGGCAGGCGCTGCGCGCGGCGCGGGACCTGACGGCCGGGGTGCAGGCGCGCGGGCCGGTCCGGGCGGGCACGCCGCTGCCCGTACAGGTGCAGGCGCGCGGCGGGCGCGGCGGCGTGCTGCGCGTCGCCCTGCACGCCCCCTTCGACGTGGTGAGCGGCAGCGTGACGCTGGAGGACGGAGCAGGCACCCTCGACCTGGCCGTCCCCACCGCCGCGCGCGGCCCGCTGGAAGTCCGCGTGACGCTGCGCGCCCTGGACCGCCTGGGTCTGTGGCAGGTGCGCCTGCCCGACCCGGACCCCGTAACGGTCCTGATTCACCCCCGCGCGGAGGAGGGCGCGCCGCCCCCACCCACCCGGAGCGTGCCGGGCAGCGGCGAGGGTGCGGGCCGCGCGCCCGGCGACGAGGAATTCGCGGGCCTGCGCCCCTACCAGACCGGCGACTCGCCCCGGCAGGTGTCGTGGCGGCACGTGGCGCGCACCGGGCAGCTCCTGACCCGCGAGACCGACGCCGCGCAGGGCCGCGCCCGGCGCCTGGACTGGCAGGACGCGCCCGGTGACCCGGAGGCCCGCGCCGCGCGCCTGACCGCCTGGGTGGACGCCCTGCACGCCCGCGCAGACAGCTACGCCCTGCACCTCCCGGGCGAGGTGGTCGCGCCGGGCAGCGGCGAGCCACAGCGGCAGGCGGCCCTGAACGCCCTGGCCCTGCACGACCCGCCCACCCTGGCCAGCCTCGCGCCCCCGGCCCGGAACCGTCCCGGCGCCCGACCGGCGCCGCTGCCGGGCGAGGCCCTCACGTGGACGCTGCTGGCCCTGGCCGTCACCCTGGCCCCCGGGGTGCTGCGCCAGCCGTGGTGGCTGAGCCTGCTGATCGCCGCGCTGCTGGGCCACTCGCTGCTGCGCGCGCGCCGCGACGCGATCCGGCCCCTGCCGACGTGGCTGCTGGCGCTGCTGGCCGTGGCGGGCGGCGCGGCCCTGAATGCCACGTACGGCACGCTGCTGGGCCGCGACGCGGGCACCGCGTTCCTGGCGATGCTCGCCGCCCTGAAAACCGCCGAGAGTCACGCCCGGCGGGATCAGGCGGTCCTGACGCTGCTGGGCCTGTTCGTCACGAGCACCGCCTTCTTCTTCAGCCAGGGGCCCCTGACCGCGCTGTACGCCGTCCTGAGCGCGGCGCTGCTCCTGACGGCCGCCACCACGCGCCTGGGCACCCCGCCGCCCCTGACTCGCGCCAGCCTGACCGGACGGCTGAGCCGCACCGTGCGCGTCCTGACCCTGAGCGCACCGCTGACGCTGGCGCTGTTCGTGCTCGTGCCCCGCCCGGACGGCCCGCTGTGGCAGCTGCCGGTGCAGGGCCAGAACCTGACCGGCCTGGGCTCGGAGGTCAGCGCCGGGTCCTTCACGAACCTCGCGCAGAACCCGGCGGTGGCGTTCCGCGCGGACTTCCGCGGCGCGGTCCCCCCGCCAGCCGAGCGGTACTGGCGCGGCCCGGTCCTGGAAGCCTTCGACGGCCTGAAATGGCAGCAGGTGCGCGGCAACGTCCCCACCCCCAGCGTCGAGGCGACCGGCGCGCCCCTCACGTACGACCTCACGCTGGAACCCAGCGGCACGCCCTGGCTGCTGGCCCTGGAGACCGTGGTGCGGGTCCCGCAGGGAGCGTTCATCACGAGCGCGGTGCAGGCGTTCACGCCCCGCCCGGTCGCCACGCGCCGCCGCGTGACGCTGGTCAGCCAGCCCGCACTGGTGGGCCGCCAGGAGAACGGGGACCGCCTGCGCTTCGACACGCTGCTCCCGCAGGGGCAGAATCCCCGCACGCTGGCCCTGGCGCAGCAGTGGGCGGGCCTGCCCCCGGCGCGGCGCGTGCAGGCCGCACTGGACCACCTGAAGACCGGCGGCTTCACGTACACCCTGAACCCCCCGCTACTGCCCGAGGAGAACCGCACGGACGCGTTCCTGTTCGGCAGCCGCCAGGGCTTCTGCGAGCACTACGCCAGCGCCTTCGCGGTCCTGATGCGTGCCGCCGGACTGAGCGCCCGCGTGGTCACCGGGTACCTGGGCGGCGAACTGAACCCCGACGGGAACTACCTGATCGTCCGCCAGCAGGACGCCCACGCCTGGACCGAGGTGTGGCTGCCCGGCCAGGGCTGGGTACGGGTGGACCCGACCGCCGTGATCGCCCCGGCGCGCGTGAACGCCGACCTGCGCACCGCCCTGACGCAACCCGCGGCCAGCGCCGCCCTGCCCCGGACCGGCCTGGACCGCCTGCGCCTGCGCCTGGACAGCTGGCAGAACCGCTGGAACGCCGTGGTCGTCGAGTACGACGGCGAGCAGCAGACGGCCCTGCTGACCCGGCTGGGCGTGACCGGCGGCGCGCAGGCCCTCTGGTGGCTGCTGCTGCCCGCCCTGGCCGTCACGCTGCTGCCCGCGTACGCCTGGACGCGCCGCGCCGCCCGGCCCGCCGACCCCGCGCAGCGCCTGTGGCACGACCTGACCCGCACGGTGGGCGCCCCGCAGCACCCCGGCGAGACGCCCGGCACGTACGCGCAGCGGCAGGCGGGTGCCCACCCGCACCTCGCGGACGCGCTGCGGGGCGCCGCGCACGCCTACCAGCAGGCCCGCTACGCGCCGGGCCCGCCGGACGCCGCGCTGCGCGACCTGCGCGCCGCCGTGCGGCAGGTGCGGAGCCTGCGTCACCGTGCCCGCCGCTGACGTCGCGTAGCATGGGGGCGTGAACGTGCTGAAAGCTGTCCTGTCCGCCATCGCTGGCCTCGCCGCCACCCTGATCGCCTACAGCGCCTTCTTTGTCCGCGGCGACCTGGGCGGCGTCATGGGCTACCTGCGGGCCCGCGGCGCCCTGCGGCGACTGCGCGAGGACGGCACGCCCGAGCAGATCAGCGCGGCGCAGGCCCAGCTGCACGCGCTGGGGCAGCAGGTGGGCGACCCGGCCTTCGCGGGCCAGATGATCCCGCTGGCGCTGCTGACCGGCGCGCTCGTGGCCGGACTGGTCTGGTGGGCCTTCACGCGCCGTCAGCAGGGCGCGCCCCGCCTGGACATCCAGGAGCGCATGGTCTACCGCCTCGCGCACCGGCTGGGTGGGCGATTCACGCTGGACGACCTGAGCGCCCGCAGCCCCCTGACCGAGGAGCAGGCCCGCGCCGCCACCACCCGTCTGCTGGACCTGGGCCGCCTGACCCGCGACGGCGACACCTTCCGGCTGAGCTGACGTGATGGACACCGACCCCACCCTGAGCGCGCTGCTCCGCCGCGTGAACCACGACCCCGCGCAGGGCCTCCAGGCGGCCCTGGACGCCGTGTCCGGCCAGCCGCACCCGCGCGTCGCCGCCATCGCCGCGCACCTGAGCGCCACCAAGCGCGACCTCTGGACCCGCATCGCCCACGCGACCGGCACGCCCACCCCACCCGAGGGCGCGGGCCTGCACACCCTCCTGAGCTGGGAGGAGGAGGCCTGCGCCGCCCTGACCGCCGCGCAACTGGACGTCACCGTCCCCCCGACCGACCCGGCCAGCGCCGGGGGCGAACCCCCCATGACCGTCGCCGCACTGCTGCGCCTGAACGCTGCGCTGACCACGGGCCGCGCTGCGCAGATCCGCCGCCTCGCGGCGCAGCCCCGGATCGCCTGAGGCTGGTATGCCCCAGGAACGGCCCTTCCTGACCGACCCGGCCTCCGAGGGAACACGCGGCAGCGGCCCGGTCCCCGACGCGCTGTTCGACCTGGCTGTCAACCGCGCCGCCGCCGCCCTGCGCGGCCTGCGACCCGCCCGCCCCGAATCGGCGCTGGCCGCGTGGCACGCCCGCACCCGCTTTGCCCGCCGCGTGCCGCTGGACGCCGTTCAGGCCGCCCTCTCCGGACAGCCGCAGGGCGGCGAGTGGCACTGGGCGGGCGGCCCCGCCGGAGGCTGGCAGCCGGGCCGCGCGCCCTTTCCCTGAAGCTCCCTCTGATACGAGATTAAAAGGATTCGCCTCCTACGTGCTCGCGTTCCATTTTTCCCTCTCCCCCTGTGCGAGAGGGAAGGAGGAGTGAAGCGACGGAAGGGTGAGGGGGCCACCGGGTGACGCTGTCTGGTTGGGAATCAATGGAGTACCGTCTGATCAGCGCGCGTTACCAGATGGCGGCGCGGGCGGCTACCTCGACTGCGCGCGTGAGTTCCTCCTGCGGCAGGTAGGGCACGGGCTTCGGCTCGGCTAAGGCCACCTCCGCGTTCGCAGGCAGGTGCAGGAACCCGCACGGCACGTCCTCACGGCCTGCCGCGTGCAGGGCGTGCAGCGCGTGGAACATCACCGTGTTGCACACGAACGTCCCGGCCGTGTCGCTGATGCCGCCCGGAATGCCCGCGTCCCGCCACGCGCGCAGCGTGGCCCGCAGCGGCAGGGTGCTCAGGTACGCCGCCGGGGCGTCCGGGAGCACCGGCACGTCGTGGTACTGACGCCCGGCGTTGTCCGGGATGCGGTAATCCATGACGTTCACCGCGACCCGCTCCAGCGTCACCTGTGGCCGCCCGCTCGCCAGTCCGGTCAGGAGGACCGCGTCCGGCGTCAGCCCGTCCAGCAGGGCGTCCAGCCGCTCACGGGCCGCGGCGGGCTCCACGGGGAGCAGCGCGCCCTCGATCACGGAGCCGCCCAGCGTGCGGCCGTGCAGCGCCTGCGCCGCGACGGCGCTGGGGTTCACGGGATGCGTGTGGAAGGGCTCGAAGCCGGTCAGCAGCAGGGTGGGCATCTTCGGCAGCGTAGCGCGCCGCCCACCCTGTACGCTGCGGGTATGCGCCGCCTTGTCCTGACCGCCCTGCTGGCCCTCACCCCGACCGCCCTGGCCGCCACGCAGTACGCCGTGCTGAAGGCCGTGACCGTGCAGGGCAGCGTCGCCACCCTGACCCTGGACTACGTGGACGTGTACGGCGACACCGACGCGGACGCCCGCCGGGTGGTCGCGCTGGGCGACTACCCCAGCGCCCAGGCGTACTTCGACGCGAACCCCAGCGGGATGTACCTGCGCAACGTCAACCCGAAGCTGCGCACCCTGAAGACCGACGCGAGGACCACCTTCGACCTGTCCTGCCTGAACCGCCCCGGCGGCGTGATGACCGTCCCGCTCGTGACCTTCGTGTCCGCCTGGAAGGGGTACCACCCGCAGGGCTGCTGGCCGTTCAGCGAGAAGGTCGTCGCGCTGCAGCTGAGCGGCAACCGCGTGCTGAAGGTCGAGCAGGTGTACTTCCCCTGAGGATGGCAGATGGCGGCGCATCCTGAAACGAACGCCGCAGTCTGGGGAGCGGGCGGCGCCTATGCTGCGGTGGTATGCCTGAACTGCCGGAAGTGGAGACCACCCGCCGCAAGATCGAGCCGCTGCTGCTGGGCCGCACGATCCTGGAGGTGCAGCACGACGCGCCCCACAAGTACCGCGACACGCACCTCGCCGCCGGACGCCGCGTGACCGGCCTGTCCCGGCGCGGGAAGTACCTGATGCTTCACCTCGCCGCTGCGGAGGCCGCCACCGATTCGCCGCACGATCTGGAATTCATCGTGCACCTGGGCATGACCGGCGGGTTCCGGCTGGAGGGCGGCAAGCACACCCGCGTGACCCTGCGCACCGACGCGGGCGACCTGTACTTCGACGATCCGCGCCGCTTCGGGAAGATGGCAGTCGTGCGGCCCGGCGAGTACGCGGGTATGCCCACCCTGGCCGCCATGGGCCCCGAACCCCTCTCGGCCGACTTCCGGGAGGAGGACTTCGCCGCGATGGCCGCGCAGGCGGGCGCCGTGAAACCCTGGCTGCTGTCGCAGAAACCGGTCAGCGGCGTGGGCAACATCTACGCCGACGAGAGCCTCTGGATGGCCGGCCTGCACCCCACCCAGACCCGCCTGACCCGCGAGGAAGCCGGGCGGCTGTACCACGCGGTCCGCGATGTGATGGGCCGCGCTGTCGAGGCGGGCGGCAGCAGTCTCGGCAAGGGGGAGGGTAACTACCGCCAGCACGACGGTCTGTCCGGCCTGTTCCAGCACGCGCACAACGTGTACGGCAAGGGCGGCGAACCCTGCCCCCGCTGCGGCACCCCCATCGAGAAGAGCGTCGTCGCGCAGCGCGGCACCCACCACTGCCCGCAGTGCCAGCCGCTGCGCCGGGAGACCGTATGACCGACCTGACCGGACTGCGCCTGTCCTACACCCGCGCCGAGCTGCGCCGCGCCGACCTGAACCCCGATCCGCTGGCGCAGTTCCAGGGGTGGTTGCAGGAGGCCATCAACGCGGATCTGCGGGAACCGTACGCGCTGAGTCTCGCCACCGCCGACGGGCAGGGGCGGCCCAGCGTGCGGACCGTGCTGCTGCGCGGCGCGACCGCGGCGGGCCTGACGTTCTACACCAACTACGACTCGCACAAGGGCCGCGACCTGAGCGCCAACCCGCAGGCGGAACTGCTGTTCCACTGGCCGGAACTGGAACGGCAGGTGCGCGCATTCGGCCCGGTGACCCGCGTCCCGGACGCCGAGAGCGACGCGTACTTCCACGCCCGCCCGCGCGAATCTCAGCTGGCCGCGCACGCCAGCGACCCGCAGAGCGCCCCCACCCCCGGCCGGGAGGCGCTGGAGGCGACCTTCGCGGCGCTGCACGGCCGCTTCCCGGAAGGAAGCGAGGTGCCCCGCCCGGCCTTCTGGGGTGGCTTCCGCGTGCAGGTGCACGAGTGGGAGTTCTGGCAGGGCCGCGCCAACCGCATGCACGACCGCTTCACGTACACCCGCCGCGGCGAGGACTGGCAGATTCAGCGCCTGATGCCGTAACCGAGTCAGCTGCCGCCGAAGGTCAAGTCCGCGTGGTCCTCGCCCAGCAGCGCGCGGCGTTCCTCGGGCGTCAGGGCGACCAGCACGCGCCGCAGCACCATGTCCACCGCCTGCTCGGCGCTCTCGTCCAGCGTCAGGCCGTCCAGCATCGGCACCTCGTACTGGTGGGCCAGCGCCTCGAGTTCGTCCTGCATGGCGCGGATCTCACGGAAGTAGCCCATGTAGCGGTGCAGGGGGCGGCTGGCGGCGGTTTCCGTGTCGCGGCTCTCGAAGTGGCGGCGGTGCTCGTCCGCGTCGGGTAGCGTGACCAGCAGCGGCACCACGATCGCGCCCGCGTAGGAATCCGCGCGGATGTACCCGGGGACCAGATGCACGCCCTCCAGGACCAAGCTGCTGCCCTCCTGCACGCTGCGCTGCACGACGGCGCTCAGGCCCACGCTGACCTGCTGCACCTGATCCCGGAAACCCGCGATCAGCGAGGGCCGGTCCGGATGCTCGGGGCGGGGCGCGCCGGGTGGCAGCAGCGCCTCCCAGGCGTTGAAGGTGCTGGCGTGCAGCGTAGGCAGCAGCGCGGGGGAGACCATGGCGCGCATGACCTCCCGGATGGAATCGGTGCTCACCACCCGCGCGATGCCCAGGCGGTAGGCGATCTCGGCGGCCAGGAAGCTCTTGCCAGTGCCGCTCACGCCGCCCAGCAGCACGATCACCGGGCGCGGCGGACGGCGGATCACGCGCAGCAGGCGGTACCGCGCGCTGACGTCCGGGCCGACCTCGTCACGCAGCAGCGCCTCGACCTTCTGGCGGATCTCGTGCCGGGGAATCACGCGGTCGTCACGGCCCCGCAGGTCCCGCTGGGTCACGCGGGCCACCTTGCGCGCCACGTCCGGCGTGACGCCCGCCGCGAGCATGCTCTGCACCAGGATGCCCTTGCTGAACGGGCTGGGCACGCTGCTGCCCTCGCCCAGCACGCCCAGCTTCCCGCGGTTGTGCCGCAGGTAGCGGTAGGTCAGGCGCAGGTGCTCGCCGTAGCGTTCGGCCAGCGCGGCCTCGGTGCGGTTGTCGATCTCCTCGGCGCTCAGGCTGGTCACGCCCTGCTGGCGCAGCCGCACGTCCACGACGCTGGCGGTCGCGTAGGCGTCCTTGCCGGACAGGCCCGCGTCCTCCAGCGTGCGGGCCAGCACCCCCCGGCTGAACGGCAGGTCGCCCTTCTTGGCGGTCACGAAGATGTCCTGGAAGGCGGGCGTCTGCGCCTGCGCCGCCTGCGCGATCTCGTCCCCGGCCACGTCGCGGGCCACCTCGACCATCAGGGCCTTGAGTTCCGCCGGGCTGACCACGGTGCGCCGCGCCAGCCGCAGCTGCTGCTCCACGCGGCGGGACACGGCGGACGCCACCGGCGCGCTGGCCCCGGCATTCACCAGGGACTCGACCAGCAGGCCGCGACTGAACGGGAAGGTGGTGCGGGCCGACCCCACCCGCAGTTCCGGGTGCGTCATGCCCGCACCGGCCGCAGGGGGGAGCGAGTCATCAGCGCAGTGTAGACCCTGACGGGAAGCCCGGCGTGACGGAGTACCCGTTCAGGCACAGGCCTCAGCGCGCGTCGCGTTTCACGGCGCCTTCCAGGAGCAGGTTCAGCGCCAGGCGCATCTCCTCCTGCAGGGGCCGCTCGGTGCCGTACGCACTCCAGCGCAGCGCGACCATCAGGTACGTGTCGGCGATCAGGTTGCTGATGCGCTGCAGGGACAGGTCGGTGCGCATCATGCCCGCCTGATGCATGGGCCGCAGGATCAGCTCGATGACCTTGCTCAGCGGCAGCGCCTGGTACGCGGTGCGGGCCCGCTCGGGGTTGGGGTTCATGACCTCGTACGCCAGGGGCGGGAACAGGTCGCGTTCGCGGGTGTTCTCGTCCGCGAGGCGGTCCCAGACCTCGTACAGCACCGTCAGGGGGGGCGTGCCGTCGTGCAGGCGGGCCTCGGCGTGGTCGCGCAGGCGGTTCATGACCTCGCTGCCGTAGTCGAGCAGCACCGCTTCCTTGTACGGGTAGTAATTGAAGAACGTGCCGCGCGAGACGTTGCTGGCCTTGGCGATGTCGGTCGCGGTGGTCGTCTGGAACCCGCCGCGTTTGAACAGTTCAATGGCGACGTTGTAGATGCGGGCGCGGCGGCGCTCCTTCTGGCGTTCGCGCAGCGAGGTTGAATCCATGATTCCCCAGGGTATAGCGCTTTCGGTACAAAATTGCACCCCGTCCAACGGGGTTGACTGCCTCTGGCCCTGGGCCGCCAAGCAGTCAGGGCGGGGAGCCCCGAATGACACCCCCCTGACCGGCTTCCGCGCGTGCGGTACGCTGAGGCGCATGAGTGTGATCCTGGGCATCGACATCGGCGGGAGCGGCATCAAGGGCGCGCCCGTGGACACCCGCACCGGCAAGCTCACCGCCGAACGGCACCGCATCCCCACCCCCGAAGGTGCCGCCCCGGAGGACGTCAAACGGGTCGTGGCGCAGCTCGTCGAGCACTTCGGCCTCCCCGGGGCGGTCGGCGTGACCTTCCCCGGCATCGTGCAGCGCGGCCACACCCTCTCGGCGGCGAACGTCCACCCGGACTGGGTCGGCCTGAACGCCGACGCGCTGTTCACCGACGCCACCGGGCACGAGGTTCACCTGATCAACGACGCCGACGCCGCCGGACTCGCCGAGGCCCGCTTCGGCGCCGGGCAGGGCGAGACGGGCAGCGTCCTCGTGCTGACCTTCGGCACCGGGATCGGCAGCGCCCTGGTGCATGACGGCGTGCTGGTGCCCAACACCGAACTGGGCCACCTGTGGCTGCGCGACAAGCACGCCGAGACCTGGGCGTCCGACCGCGCCCGCGAACGCGACGACCTGAACTGGAAACAGTGGAGCAAGCGCGCCAGCACCTACCTGCAACACCTGGAACTGCTGTTCAGCCCGGAACTGTTCATCATCGGCGGCGGCGTCAGCAAGAAGGCCGACAAGTGGCGCGAGCACCTCAAGGCCGAACGCACCCGCGTCGTGCCCGCGCAGCTGCTGAACGAGGCCGGGATCATCGGAGCCGCCATGATGGCCGCCGGAAGCGCCCCGGCCCTGACCGCCCAGCTGGACGAACCGGCTGCCCCCAGCCCCGCGCGCCGGGCCCCCCGCAAGACCAGCGGCTGACCCGGCCCGGGAACCCGCGCGCGGCTGGCCCCGTACCGTCTGCCATGGGATTCCTCAAGAAGATGATGGCCGCCATCGGCGTCGGCGGCGCGCGAGTCGACGCCCAGGTCCACACCCCCGCCGTGCGCATCGGCGACAGCGTCACCGGCGTGCTGGTCGTGCAGGGCGGCAACCTCGACCAGCGCATCGAACGCGTGAACCTCGGCCTCGCCACCCGCTATAAAAGCGACGACAGCTACGTCTCGCACCAGCTGAGCAAGTTCCAGGTGATCCCCACCTTCGAGCTGCGCGCCGGGGAACGCCGCGAATTCCCCTTCAGCATCCCCGTCGAGGCGGGCACGCCCCTGTCGCTGCCCGGCACGCAACTGTGGCTCGCGACCGACATGGACATCGCGGGCGCCGTGGACCCCGGTGACCAGGACCACCTCCAGATCCTGCCCAGCCGCGAGATGGAGGTGCTGTTCCAGGGCGCGCAGCGCCTGGGCTTCCAGCTGAGCGGCAGCGAGATCGAGTACCACCACGGCCGCATCGTGCAGGAGATCAGCTTCCGCCCCCCGCACGGCCAGTACCGCATCGCCGAGATCGAGCTGATGCTCTTCCCGCAGGCAGGCGGCCTGGACGTCATCCTGGAAGTGGACCGCCGCGCCACGGGCGTCGCCAGCCTGTTCACCAGCGAGTTAGAACAGCGCGGCCGCTGGCACCTGAGCGCCGCCACGCTGGCCGCCGGGCCGGACGCCGTCGCCCGGGAACTCGAAGCCCGCATCCGCGCACTGCTGTAACACGGACTCCGGTTGAAAGGGTTGCAAAACCTTTCAACCCGAGCGGATGCGAGGAGGAGAAAAACGGGTTCCGGGCGTGGAGTTGGCAACCCGGTGCGGTTCCGGGTTGTCAACGAAACAGACGGAATCCGTAGAGCGCCCAGGGCCGCAGGTGCGCCCCGCGCAGCCCCTCCGGTCCGCTAGCGTGAGGCATGTCCCGCTGGACCTTCCGGTATCCGCGCCACGCCGTGTCTCCCGGCCCCTGGTGGGCACGCGCGCGGATGGCCTTGCACCTGCTGCGCCCGCAGTGGTCGCGGCGGGTGGGCGACCTGCCCGTCCCCCTGCGAGACCTGCGCTGGCCGCCCGGCGTGGTCCCGCTGGGCGTGTACCGCGACCTGACGGGAGCGCGGCACGTCCGGCTGCGGGTGCCCACCGCGTCCGAGGCGGCCTTCCGCAGCCTGGAGGCCGTGCGGGATGCCCTGCGCGCGGCTGGTCTGCCCAGCCTGTCGGGGGGGGCGGTCGGATTCGACGTGCGGGACGACCTGTTCGACCTCGGCACCGCGTGGCTGGGGACGGGTGCGCCGCGCGGGGGCGTCCTCGACCTGCCTCTCCTGCACCCTGGAAGTCCCGACGAGCAGCCCGGGCCGGGCCTGACCCTGGACGGCAGGCCGGGGCGGACCTCCGGCGGCGCGCCCCACGTGCTCCTCCCGGCCGACAGCGACCTGGGCGCTGTCCTCGACCGCTGGCAGGCCGGGGCGGCCGCTCAGGGCTGGCAGGTGCGCCCCCCACTGCGCGGGGACGGTCAGGTCCTGCTGACCTTCACGCAGCTGCAATCCACCGTGACTTTGACCGGGGTGCGCCTGCCCGGCGGCGCGTGGGGCTTCACGCTGGAACGCGACACCTGGGCGCACCTGCACCGGCTGTCCGGCGTTCAGACGCCGTGAATCATATGGACTCCGGTTGAATGGCTGACAAAGCCGCTGGGTCCGAGCGGATGCGAGCAGGAGCAAAACGGGTTCCGGACGTGGGGTTGACGGATCGGCGGTGTTCCGATCTGTCAACGAAACAAACGGAATCCGTATCAGAATTCGTCGTCGGCGGGGAAGAGCGTGGTGTTCAGCAGGGTGTAGCCCAGAGCGGTCGCGGCGTCGCCTCGCGTCCCGAGGGTGCCCATGACGGCGCGGCCCAGCGCCTCGTACTGACTGACCAGGGCCTTCCACTCGGCGGCGTTGTACAGGGAGTACGTCTCGTCCGGTCCGGGCCTGTAGGCGCGCAGGGTGGCGACGTACGCCGCGTGCTCCTTGCGGGCCTGCGCGATCAGGGCCGCGTAGCGCTGCCCGGTCTGTGCGCCCACACTGGTGCGGGCCAGCGTGGCGAGGCCCGCGAGCTGCTCCTCTATCATGGGGAACGAGCGGGGCACCGCGTGACCGTACAGGGTGCCGCCGCCCGCGCGGATGCCCGCGAACTCCCCCTCCAGCGCCCGGAGTTGCCGCACCTGCCTCCGCAGTCCGTCGATGCGGGCGCTGAGCTTCGGGTTGCCGGTCAGGCTGCGCCTGAGTGCGGCGGCGCGGCATTCGGCCCACTCGAACGCGACGTTGTCCTCGTCGGCCTCGGACCAGCCGTCCATGGCCAGCGTGGCGTAACTGCCGCTGTCCACGGCGTTAGACAGGGCGCAATTGGCGGGGGTCTGCGCCGCAGCCGACGCGGGCAGGCCGAGCAGGGCGGTGACGGTCAGGGCAGGTAGGAGGCGCATGGCCCCATCCTACCCCGACCCTGCACTCAGGCCTGTCGCTGCAGGCGGGCGATGAAGAACCCGTCCACCCCGTCCACCGGCACGGTCAGCACGCCCGGCCCGGCGGGCACGGTCGGGACCTCCAGCTGCGGAACGGCCTGCGGCGTGAACTCCGGGTGGGTGTCCAGGAACGCCTGCACGACCTCCGGCCCTTCCTGCGGCGTGACCGAGCACACCGAGTACACCAGCGTCCCGCCGGGCTGCACGAGCGCCGCGGCGTTCGGCAGCATCCGCGCCTGAAGCCCGGCCATGTCCTGCACGGCGTCCGGCGTGAGGCGCAGCTTGATCTCCGGGTGGCTGCGCAGCGTGCCGCTGCCGGTGCAGGGCGCGTCCAGCAGCACGGCAGGCGCGGGTTCGGTGGTCAGCGGCTGGGTCAGGTCGTGCGTGATGAACTGCCCCGTCAGGCCCAGGCGCTTCAGGTTCGCGCGGGCGAGGTCGTGCTTGCGGGCCACGACGTCCACGCTGGTGACCTGCGCGCCGCGCGTGGCGAGCATCGCGGCCTTCACGCCCGCCCCGCCCGCCAAGTCCAGCACCCGCGCGCCCTGCACGTCCCCCAGCGCGTCCACGCAGGCGAGGCTGGCCGGGTTGATCGGCTGCGCCTGCCCCTGCTGGAACGCAGCGGTCTGCCGCAGCGGGCGGTCCAGCGCGACGCGGTCCACGCCCTGCACGGTGCCCTCGAGGACGCTGCCCTCGTCCTCCAGCGCGCGGACGCCCGCGTCGCTCAGGCTCAACCACAGCGGCTGCGGCTCCAGCAGGTCCGCGAGCACGTCCGGGGCCTGCTGCCCGTACGCGCGGCGGTACACGTCCGCCAGCCACGCGGGCATCTCGTCCGGGATGACCTCGTCGGGGCTCAGGCTTTCCAGGCGGCGCAGCACGGCGTTCACCAGTCCGGGGGGCGCCAGTCGCGCGCCGCGCGCGAGGTTCACGTACTCGCTGACCACCGCGTGGGGCGGGGTGCCCAGGAACAGCCGCTCGAACGCCCCGGCCAGCAGCACCGCGCGGGTCTTCGGGTGGGTCTCACCGGTCAGGCGCGCGTCGAGCGCCCGCGTGAGGCTGGGCGCGTGCCGCAGCGCGCCGTACACGACGTGCGTGGCGAGTCCCGCGTCACGGGCGGGCAGGCGCGCTTCCTGCAGCGCGGCGTCCAGGGTGGGCGCGGCGAACGCTCCGGCGTCCATGACGCGCAGCAGCACGCGCACGGCGACCTCGCGGGCCGGGTTGAACGGGCCGGGCCGGTCGGTGTCGGGCCGGTTGAAAACTGATCTGGGTCGGTCGCGGGCGGTGCGGGGGCGGCGTGCGTCGGTCATCCGGGCAGTGTACGCGCGGCCCGGCAGGACGTCCAAGGCAGGCGGCCCCCACCCCAGGTCCGGGAGGGGGGCCGCAGGTGCAGGGCCGTCATACGGATTCCGTTTGTTTCGTTAACAGATCGGAAAATCACCGATCTGCCAACTCCACGCCCGGAACCCGTTTGTCTCCTCCTCGCTCCGCTCGGGTTGAAAGTTTTTGCAAACCTTTCAACCGGAGTCCTTATCAGGCGGCGGCGGGCTGCACCTTCGGGCGGACCAGCAGCATGATGGCCAGCAGGGCCAGCAGGACGCTACCGCTCAGGACGTACGGCGCGGCGTGGCTGACCGTCTGGTACAGCCCGGTGCTGATGAGCGGGCCCGCCATGCGGCCCAGGGCCAGCGCGCTGCTGTTCAGGCCCGCGACGGTGCCCTGGAGGTCCTCACCCGCCGAGAGGCTCAGGCCCGCGCTGAGGCTGGGGCTCAGGATGGCGCTGCCGATGCCCACGACCGCCAGGGCCAGCGTGATCGGCCAGAAGGCCTGCGCGGCGGGCACGAGCAGCATGCCCACGCCCATGATCAGCAGGCCCGCCGATACCAGGGGCGTGGTGGGGAGTTTCTTCGCCAGGGGGCGGATCGCGCCGCCCTGCACGAGCGCCGCGACGAAGCCGAACAGGGTCAGCATGATGCCCACGGTGCGCGCCGCGCCCTCGGGCGTCAGGCGGAGGGTGTCCTGCACGTAGAAGCCGATGGTCTGTTCCATGCCGACGCTCGCCAGGGTGGACAGTGCGCTGACGGCCAGCAGCAGGAGCACGGTGGGTTGCGAGAGCAGCGCGCGGCGGCTGCCCTTCGCGGCGACGTTCGCGCCGCTGACGCGCGTTTCGGGCAGGGTACGCCACGCGACGAGTGCGGTGACCAGGCCCAGCGCGGCGCTGAAGAATACCGGGGCGGTCAGGCTGATGCCACTCAGGGCCGCGCCGATGGCGGGGCCGAACACGACGCCCAGCCCGAACGCCGCGCCGATCAGGCCCAGGCTGGCGGCGCGGTCCTCCTTGCTGCTCAGGTCGGCCATCATGGCCTGCGCGGTGGGCAGCGTGGCGCTGGAGAGCATCCCGCCGATCACGCGCGAGGCGACAAGCAGCGTGAACAGCAGGGTGCCGCCCAGCGCGCCGTTCAGACCCGCCTGGGCGAGCACGCCGAACAGCCCGAAGCTGATCGAGAAGCCCACGAGGCCCATCAGCAGGACGGGTTTACGGCCCACGCGTTCGCTGCGGCCCCCCCAGACGGGCGAGAAGACGAACTGCATCAACGAGTAGCCGGTGGAGAACCAGCCGGTCTGCGTCTCGGTCAGGCTGAGCTGGCGGCCCAGCGGCGCGATGATCGGGAACAGGACGCTCAGGCCCAGCATGGCGATGAAGATGGTCAGGAACAGGATCAGCTTTGTTCGCCCGGTGTTGGCCTGGGCGGGGGAGGGGGCGGCGGACGACATGGGGCGAAGTATACGCCCGCACCCTGACCGGTCGGTCAGGACAGAACGGCAACGAGGGGCGGCGGTGCAGCATCTGTGCGGGTCCTCACCTCATCGCAATTCGGAGGAGGCCCTGCACGAATGCGCCGAGGCCGCTCGGGTGGGCACGCCCGGCGCTGGTGGACGAGCCGGGGTGCGCGGCTGTCTAACTGCTTTCCACGGGTTCCACACCCTCGGGGGATTTTCAACGGGTGGACGTGACGGTTAGGATTCTGTGAACCGCTTCCAGTACACCTTTCGTTCGCGTGGGCATCAGAATGCCGTCCCGGGTCATCCGCCCCGGGAACAAACTGATTTCTCCCTGACTGGGACGGCGAAACTGTCGTTGTCACCCCATTGTCAGGACACCGGTTGGGGCGTATACTGTCCCCCGAGCAACCAGAAGAATCTCGTGCCGCGGACGCTCAGCCGCGTCGACTCCGGGCGCCTCCCTGCCGTGGAAGGCCGATGGAACCAAAGATGATCCCTCGAAATGGAAGCGATTCACAGTCGCGCCATCCAAGGAGACCTATGAAAAAAGCTCTGACCATCCTGTCTCTCGCGCTGCTCGGCCAGGCCAGCGCCGCCACCATCACCGTGTGGACCCACTTCGGCGACAGCGAACTGGCGTGGCTGCGCAGCCAGGCCGCCAACTTCAAGGCCAAGACCGGCAACACCGTGAACATCGTCAGCGTGCCCTTCGGCGAGATGACCGACAAGTTCATCCAGAGCGCCCCCAAGGGCCAGGGCCCCGACCTGCTGACCACCCAGCCGCACGACCGCCTCGGCCAGCTGGCCGCCGCCGGCGTCATCGAGCCCATGGACAAGTTCGTCACCAGCCGCACCGATCTCGACAAGACCGCCCTGAACGCCATGACCTACCAGGGCAAGCTGTTCGGCATCCCCATGTTCGCCGAAGCGGTCGCCGTCGTGTACAACAAGGCCCTGGTCCCCAGCGCCCCCACCAGCTGGAACGCCTTCCTGGCCGCCGCGCAGAAGAACACCGGCAGCGGCAAGTTCGGGTACCTCGCTGACCTCAGCAACGCCTACATGCAGTACGGCATCGTCAGCGCGTACGGCGGCTACGTCTTCAAGAACAACGGCGGCACCCTGAACGTCAAGGACGTGGGCCTCGCCAACGCCGGCGCCGACAAGGCCAGCGCGTTCCTGAACGACCTGCGCTACAAGTACAACCTCGTGCCCGAAGGCGTGAACGGCGACGCCGCCAAGAGCGCCTTCGTGCAGGGCCGCCTCGGCATGTTCCTCACCGGTCCCTGGGACATGGGCGACATCAAGAAAGCCAACATCAACTACGGCATCATCCCCTTCCCGACCCCTCCCGGCGCCAGCGGCAAGTGGAGCCCCTTCGTGGGCGTGCAGGGCACCATGCTGAACAGCTACAGCAAGAACAAGGCGGTCGCCGCCCAGTTCGCCAAGCAGATCAGCTCCTCTGACGCGCAGGTCGCGTTCAACAAGGCCGGCGGCCGCATCCCCGCCAGCCTCAGCGCTCGCACCAAACTGAAGGCCGACCCCGTCGTGCAGGGCTTCGGCAAGACCATCAGCATGGGCACCCCCATGCCCAACGTGCCCCAGATGGGCGCCGTGTGGGGCCCCTGGAGCAACGCCATCGCGCAGAGCGTCCAGAAGCCCAACCAGAACTACGGCCAGATCCTCGACAAGGCCGTGCAGGAAATCAACAGCAGCATCAAGTAACCCAGGTCCGGAGGTGGGGCGAGCATGACCACAACGTCGCTCCACCCGGACCACGCAGGACGCGGAGGGACAGCGCGCCAGACTCGGCTCGCTGCCCTCCGCGTTCACGCTGTCGCCAGACTGGAACGCGCCTGGAACGCGCGCCCGGCGACTGTCTCGACGAGTGCCCTCGGCACACCCGCCGCCCCGGCGCTACCCTACTGCGAACCTGATGACCACAGCGCCCCCGGCCCGGACGGCCAGGGCTGCCCCTGCACGGAGGCCCCCACGAGATGACCACCCTGTCCCCACCCCGCGCCCGCACGACCGTCCCACCACAGGGCACGCGCGGCATCCTGCTGGCCCTGCTGATCCTGGCCGCCCTGATGGGCGCGTCCGTCCTGATCGGCTGGCTGCTGGCCACCCTGACCGCCCAGGTCGTCCCCGGCGCGCCCGCGTACCTGCTGCTGGTGTTCACGCTGCTGTCCCTGCTCGTGCTGGCCCCCCTGACCCACCGCGCGTTCCCGTGGATCACGAACTGGTTCTACCTGCTGCCCGCCCTGGTGTTCATCCTGGCCTTCACGGTGCTGCCGGTCGTGCTGACCGTGAACTACGCCTTCACGAACTACAGCGGGCAGAACAGCGGCAACCCCGACAGCGCCGCCCGCCAGCCCGCCACGCTCAGCGCCGATCGCCGCACCGTCACCCTGAGCGGACTGGAAGGCAGCGCCAGGGACTACCTGACCTGCCGCAACGACACCTGCGCCGGGGCCACCATGGTCCTGTACGACGAGGACGCCAGCGTCCCGTACCGCGTGAAGGTCGCGTCCGCGCAGGGCAACACCTTCACCCTGACCGCGCCCGCCCCGCAGAACGTGGAGGTCGCGCAGGCCACCCGCATCAACAAGATCAGCTACGTGGGCCTCGCGAACTTCCAGGAGATCTTCGGGAAGGCCAGCCGCGCCCTGTGGCCCGTGTTCCTGTGGACGGTCATCTTCGCGTTCAGCACCATCGTCCTGAACTCCCTCGCGGGCCTGATCCTGGGCATCCTGCTGTACAACAAGCGCCTCAAGGGCCGCAACGTGTACCGCACGCTGCTGTTCCTGCCCTGGGCGATTCCCACCGTGATCAGCGTGCAGATGTGGGTCGCGCTGTTCAACCAGCAGTTCGGCATCGTGAACAAGACCCTGGGCCTGCTGGGCATCGTCGCGATTCCCTGGCTGAACGACCCGCTGTGGGCGAAGATCAGCATCCTGCTCGTGAACCTGTGGCTGGGCTTCCCGTACATGATGACCGCCACCATCAGCGCCCTGAGCACCATCAACGACGACCTGTACGAGGCCGCCGAGATCGACGGCGCCAGCCGCTGGCAGCAGATCACGGGCATCACCCTGCCGCTGCTGCGCAACTCGTTCACGCCGATCCTGCTCTCGGGCTTCGCGTTCAACTTCAACAACTTCGGCATCATCTATCTGCTTACGGCGGGCGGTCCCGCCCAGGAAGGCCGTGAAAGCACCGCGCAGAGCACCGACATCCTGCTCTCGTGGGGGTACAACACCGCGTTCGTGTCCGCCGGAGGGCAGAACTTCGCGCTGGCCAGCGCCATCGCGCTGATCATCTTCTTCCTGACCCTGGCGATCAGCATCGTGAACTTCAAGGCTGCCGGCGTGTTCGAGGAGGCCCGCAAATGACCACCGCCCCCAACAACCTCCCGCCCGGCGGGTACGTTCACCGCGAACCCTCCGCCCTGCGCAAGGCGCTGCCCTGGATCATCGGGGTCGTCGTCCTGGCATTGATCGGCTGGCTGGGCGCCGCGCTGGTCGACAGCCTCAAGGACAAACAGAAGAGCTTCTCGATCTACTACGTCGACCGGGGCTGGGTGCGCTTCCTGCTGTTCCTGCTGGCCGCCAGCGGCGTGCTGGCCCTGACCAGCCTGCTGGGACAGCGGATCGGCATGGCGCGCACGGGCCGCCGCATCAGCTACGCGGCGGTGCTGGGCGACCAGCTGACCCACCTGTTCCTGATCCTGGTCGTGCTGATCGCCATCTACCCGCTGTTCTACGTGCTGATCGCCGCGTTCGACCCGCGCAACAGCCTGTTCGCCTTCCCGGACTTCGGGAACCCGAACATCTTCTACAAGACCGGCCTGCTGCCCGACCTGAAGCAGCTGAACCTGGAGAATTTCGCCAAGCTGTTCGAGGGTGTCACCATCCCCGCGTGGCAGCTGCTGCTCGCCGTGATCGGCGGGGCCGCACTGGCCGCCACACTGATCTCCCTGATCGTCAGCAAGGTCGGGCGTGACACCGACGCCCTGGCGAACGTGCGCGCCTGGGGCCTGCGCGTTCTGGTCGCCGCACTGGCCGTCCTCGTGATCTTCATGGGCCCGGCGCAGTTCACGGGCGGCAGCAACGAGAGCAAGTTCCTGCTCTCCGTGCGCAACACCCTGCTCGTGTCCGGCCTGACCGGCGTGCTGGCGATCCTGCTGTCCACCACGGCCGGGTACGCCATGGCGCGCCTGCGTTTCCCGGGCCGCTTCCAGATGCTGCTGTTCTTCATCTTCATCCAGATGTTCCCGGTGTTCCTGGCCTTGGTTGCCGTGTTCAAACTCCTGACCGACCTGGGCCTGGGCAACACCTTCGCCGGGCTGATCCTGGCGTACTCCGGCGGCGCGATCGCCTTCAACACCTGGATCTTCAAGGGGTACGTCGAGAGCCTCCCCGAGTCGCTGGAAGAAGCGGCGATGGTGGACGGCGCGACCCGCTGGCAGACCTTCACGCGCGTCGTGCTGCCCCTGTCGCGCGGGATGCTGGTGTTCATCTTCCTGAACCAGTTCATCGGCACGTACGCCGAGTTCATCCTGGCCAGCATCCTGATGACCGGCGTGGAGCACTGGACGGTCGGCGTGATGCTCCGCTCGTTCACCAGCGGCCAGTTCAGCACCAAGTGGGGCGTGTTCGCGGCCGCCGCCACGCTGGGCGCCCTGCCGATCGTGGCGCTGTTCTACGGCTTCCAGAACTTCTTCGTCGGCGGCGCGGTCGCCGGGGGCGTCAAGGAATAACCCCCTTCACGCCGCGGGTGCGGGAGGAGTACGGTGCAGATATGCGCCGACTCCTCCCGCTTCTGCTGGCCTTCGGCCTGACCAGTCTGGCCGGGGCGAACGACCGCCTGCCCCTCACCCAGGTGCGCTTCAGCGCCGACGGCACGCAGGTGATGACCGTCGTGACCGGCGAACGTGACGGCAGCGGCTTCGGACACGCGCAGGTAACCGTGCTGGACACCCGCAGTGGCCGCATCCTCCATCAGGCGACCCGCACCGCCGACGCCGGACCGGTCGGCGTCCTGAACGCCCTGCTGACCACGCCCGCCACCCGCACTGCCGTCGCTCCGTTCACCGCACGCCCCCTCTCGACGCCGCGCTCCCAGCGGGCCTACCCGGTCCCGTACCCCCGCTGGTCGGACGGCGTGCGTGCCGGGCAGGTCGAAGTGACCCCTGTGCGCCTCTGGACCCGACCTGTACCCGTCCGGCTGGAGGTCCTCCGCCTCCCCGCCCGGTGCCTATACCCGGAGATGCTCCCGCCCGGTGAACGCTCCGCCGGGTTCCGCCTCCTGGTGAATGGCCAGGAGATCTGGCGTGACCGCACCCTCCCCGCCGCGCGCGCCTGCGCCACCCGCTACACGCTGGAGCGGGTGGACGTCCAGGGCAACCGCGCCCTGTTCACCCTGCGCGCCCTGACCCCCGGCTTCGAGGGTCCGGACGCCATGCCGGTGTTCGTCGCTGCGCTCCTCAGGTAGAAAGTCGAAGGTTGATGGTTGATAGAGAAGGGATGTTCTCCATCGACCATCACCTTTCAACCATCAACTCATCGCGCCAGCGATCTCCTGCATGATGGCCCGCGCGGCGTTCAGTTCGTCCGCGTTGATGGTGTGGCCCAGGCCGGGGATGACGCGGGCGTCCACGCTGGCGCCGCGGGCGCGGAGCTGCGCGGCCGTTTCCTCGAAGCGCGAGAGGGGGATGTGCCCGTCGCGCGGGTCGACGCCCATGAACACGGGCGTGCCGGGGAAGGCGCTGCCCTGGTCCAGGGTGATCAGGCCGCCGCTGAAGGCGACCACCGCGCCGGGTTTACGTTCGGTGCGGCTGGCGTACTCCAGCGCGAGGCACGCGCCCTGGCTGAAGCCGCCCAGCACGACCCGCTCGGCGGGAAAGCCGCGCGCGGCCAGTTCGCCCATGACGGCGTCCACGGTGCCCAGCGCGCGGTCCAGGTGCGGCTGGTTCTGCTCGACTGGTGCGAGGAACGACAGGGGATACCAGGTGTTCCCCTCGGCCTGCGGGGCGAGATAAGTGAACGCACTCAGGTTGAAGTCGCGTTCCAGCGAGAGGATGTCGCTCGCCGTACCGCCCCGCCCGTGCAGCAGGACCATCGCCACGCGCGCGTCGTCCAGGGGGCGGCCCGCGGTGAAGACCTGCACGCCCGTGCCCTCGTCCTCGGGTGTGGCCTCGGGTTCAGAGGCTCCGAGGTCGCGTTGGCCGATGGTCACGCCGTACTCGCGGCTGACGATGCGCGGCACGTGCGCCTCGATCTGCGCCCGCTGCGGTTCGAACCACGCGGGGAGCTTGAGGTGCCTGCCCAGTTCCGCCACGGGTTCGTCGTCGGGGAAGCCGGGGGCGTCGGTGGCGATCTCGAACAGCACGCCATTCGGTTCGCGGAAGTAGATCGAGTGGAAGTACTGGCGGTCCTGCACGGGCGTGGGGCGGTACCCGGCGCCGGTCAGGCTGGTCATGTACGCCTCCTGCTCGGCGTCGTCGCGGGTGCGCAGCGCCACGTGGTGGATGCTGCCCGCCCCGAAGTGCCCGCGCGGCTGGCCGGGGCGTTCCACGGCGTCCACGAACAGGCCCACGCCGTCGCCACTGCCCCGGAAGCGGGTCCGGGTGCCCTCTGGGTCGGGTTCGCTGCCGACCTCCGTGAAGCCCAGCTGGCCCACCAGCAGCTGCCGCACGGCGTCCGTGTCGCGCACCCAGGCGGTCACCGAGTGGAAGCCCCGCAGTTCATGCGCGGCGTCCACCGGGGAGGCGGGCCAGGGCTGCACGGCCTGTCCGTCCTCGAACACCAGTTCCACCCAGGTGCCGTCCGGGTCCTCGAAGGTCAGGACCGGCTGCCCGAAGCGGGTGCCCCCGGTGACGGTCAGGGCGTGCGCGGCCAGCCGCTCCTGCCAGTAGGCCAGCGAGTCGGCGGGGGCGCTGTACGCGGTGGCGACGACCTCGCCGTTGCCGCGCTCGCCGCGCCCCGCGCCGGGCCAGGGGAAGTGGGTCATGATCGTGCCGGGCTGCCCGGTCTGGTCGCCGTAGTAGAAGTGGTACGTGCCGGGGTCGTCGAAGTTCACGGTGACCTTCACCAGCCGCTGGCCCAGCACCTGGGTGTAGAAATCCAGGTTGCGCTGCGGGTCGCTGGCCATGACAGTGACGTGGTGCAGACCCTGGACAGGGCTGGTGCCGGGAGCGGGTGAGAAGGTCTTCATGCCTCCATATTACTTAACATTGAACTATTAATTGAGACTCTAGTCACAAAAAGGGGAGAGGTGGGAGTCGCCCCCCACCTCTCCCTGCTGCCGCTGCCGTTCAGCCCAGCAGACCGCGCCACCCGGCCCGGCGCTGCGGGAAGCGCGCCGCCTGCACCTGCGCCGCGAACTCCTCCAGCGTCTCGTGCAGCGCCCGCGCCTCGCGCACCAGCGCCCCCGTCACCGCCTGCACCTGACCGTCCCGCTCGGACTCCCAGTGACTCAGCACCCGCTCGTTCAGGCGCGCGTGATCCGGACTCGTCACGTCACGCGGCGGGGCCAGCCGGTCGCGCGCCGCCTCCAGGTACGTGACCAGATCGGTCGCGCGGGCCACCTCGTGCCACGTCCCGCCCGCCTTCAACGCCGAGACGCGCGCCGTGAGCCGCTCGCGCTCCAGCACCCCGCGCGCCCGCTCGCGGCCCTGAATCAGCGCGGCGCCCGCCGCCATGCCCACCAGCGCCAGCGTGAACACCAGCAGCGACCAGTGCTCCGGCGTGACCGGCCCGTCCGGCGCGGCACTCAGGTCCGTCAGCTGGCCCTGCTGCGCGGCGTTCGCGGCGATCTCCTGCGTGGTCCGCAGGATGCCGTCCCAGTTCAGGAACCCCTCCACGACCAGGTACAGCAGCGTCACCGCCACGATCCCCCACACGTAATTCGCGGGGCGGCTCATGCCCGGCGTGCTGGCCGCCAGCTTCGCGCGGTACGACAGTTCATCCACCAGCCACAGCAGCAGCACGCTGAACATCACGCCCGCCGTCAGCGCGATCAGCGTCAGGTACAACCGCGACTCCGGGTTGAACAGCAGGTTGATGCTCACGCCGCTGATCAGGCCCACGAAGAACTTGCTGAACACCGCGAACGCATTGAACACCCGCTTGCTGCCGCTCTTCTGCTCGGGCGGGCGCACCGCGTGCCCCTCGGCCGCCAGCTGAGAGAGCGCCTGCTGCGTGTAGAAATCCTCGGCGGTGACCGTGTCGGGCCGCACGCCCGCCTGCGCCAGCGCCTCGAAGCGCGCCGCGCGGGCCTGCTCGATCGCCTCGGTCGCCTGCTCGTACGCGCGTTCCACGCCGCTGCTCGCCGCGTTCATGAAGTTCAGGTGCTCCTGCTGCCGCGCCCAGGACGTCCGCACGCCCACGCCCGTCTCGGCCAGCACGCGGTTCAGGGTCGTGCGGGCCAGCTCGAAGTTCACGCGGTACTGCTCCACGTTCAGCCGCAGCAGCCGCGAGCGTGACGTCAGCGCCGCCCGCGCCGCCTCGTCCCGCACGAGCTGCAGTTCCCCGCTCAGGTCGCCCAGCAGTTCCCCGAAGTGCGCGGGCGTCAGCACCGGCATGAACGCCTCGGCCGCCAGCGGATCGGGGACGGGCAGGGCCGCCTCGTAGCGCGCCGGGTCGAACGGCTCTTCGGCGGGGGGAATGACAGGCGCCACTTCCGCCTCGACGGGCGGCTCCTCGGGGAAGGGCGGCACGATCACCTGCTGCGTGTCCCCGCGCCGCTCCCGCGCGCCGTCCTCGAATTCGAGGTTCACGGTGCTCAGGTCCGGCCCGCTGAGGGTCACGCGCGACAGGGGGCGCACCTCGGTGTCCACCGGGCTGTCCGGCGTACGCTCGCTCATCGCCGGGCCGCCTTCACCTGCGCCGCGAAGGTCGGGTACACGTTCGACAGGTCGTACGCGCCCGCCAGCAGCACCCGCTTGTCGGCGGAACTGCCGCCCAGCGCCTTCACGAACGAGTCCCGGACGGACACGCCGCCCGCGCCCGCCTCGGGGCTCAGGCCCGCGACGAACAGCAGCCGGGTGTCCTTCGCGCCCAGGAAGCCCTTCACCGCCGCGCCCAGCGACGCGCGTTTCGGGTCGTCCAGCAGCGCGCCGTCCGTGAACAGCACCGTCACGTCCCCCACGCCCTTCGACTGAGCGGCCCGCTTCACGGCCTGCTGCACACCCGCCGTGATCGCGCTGCCCCGCCCGGTGCAGGGCTTCGTGAGGGCCGCCGTGTAGCGCAGGATGTCCGCCTTCGGGAGGCGCGCGCCGTTCTTCGACTGGAACCTGAAGTCCGCGACAGTCTGCACGCCGTCGCAGATGCGCAGCAGCGTGACGGTGTCCCCGGAGCGCAGCTGGTTCAGCAGGACGCTCTGCGAGAGCAGCCGCGCCTGATCCGCGTACCTGAACGCCGGGTTCTTGCTGCTGCCGGTCATGTCCACCGCGACCGTCAGGTGCAGCGGCGGCGTGGACAGCCCCAGCAGGGTCGAGGCGCTCATCGGCGCGGGCAGCAGCGTGGACAGGAGTGCGGGAACGATCATTGGGAAGGGCATGGTCACCTCGGAAGTCTGGAAGGGGGGAAGAGGGGGTCAGGGCGCGGGCGGCGAAGGGTTGCGGGGGTTCAGGCCCGGCAGCGGCACCGCCACCCCACCCACGGTCGTGATGCCCGGCGGCACCGGGACGCTCGTGCGGTCGTGCGGCAGGTCGCGCAGCAGCCCGACCTCACGGCAGGCCGCCTGATCGCGGTAGAGGTTCACGGGCACACTCTGCCGCCCGTCCGGGTCGCCGATCCACACGGCCATCGCGTACTGCGGCGTCACGGCGGCGCACCACGTGTCGTTCACGTCGTCGGTCGTGCCGGACTTCGCGCCCAGCGGCATGGCCCGGCCGGACAGGCGCTGCCACGCGGTGGGCCGCAGGAACTTCACGTGCCCCGCGTTCGACGACACCGCGCCGGTCAGCAGGTCGAACGTCTCGTAGGCGACCACCTCGTCCCACAGCGGCGCGCAGTCCGGGCGCGGCAGGGACAGGGGCCGCCCGGCGCGGTCATACACCTCGGCCAGCAGGTGCGGCTCGCAGCGCGTCCCACCATTCGCGAACGACGCGTACGCGGCGGCGACGTCCAGCGGCGCGGCGCGGTACGTGCCCAGCGACACGCTCGACGTGTTCCCCGCGTCCGCCCGGTACCCCAGCGCGTCCAGCGTGCGCCGCAGCGCCTTCTCGCGGGGCGTGCCCACCTGCACCGCGACGGTGTTCAGGCTGCGGGCGTTCGCCTCGCGCACCGTCACCGCGCGGTTCAGGAACCCGCCCGAGTTGTTCAGGATCGCCTGACCCGCGTACCCCGTCGCCTCGTCCCGGAAGGCACTCAGCTGCGTCACGCCGTCCCCGAACGCCAGCGCGTACAGCAGAGGCTTCACGGTACTCGCCACCGGCCGCAGTGCCGACGCCGCCCACTGCCGCCCCGGATCGCTGCTCAGGCTGCCGCCCGTGCTGCTCGCCAGCGCCACGATCCCCCCGCCCCGCACATCCACGACCGCCGCACCCTCGGCGACACCCGCGGCGCGGGGGCCGGTCGCGCCCTCACCCTGCACCCGCTGCGTCAGGGCCGCCTGCGCCTGTGCGTCGATGGTCAGCACCACTCGCCCCACCCGCTTCGGGTCCACGCCCGCCCGCCGCAGCTCGCGCCGCACGAGCTCCTGCATGGCCCACACCGGCTCCGGCTCCTGCGCGTAATCCGGGTTGCGGGCCGCCGACACCACCCGCAGGTCCGCACCCGCCCCCGCGTACTCCACCCGCCACAACCTCGGCTGCACCGGCGTCGCCACTGCCTGCGCGTACGCCCCGTCCGACACCAGCCCGTGCGACCGCAGGATGTTCAGCGTCACCAGCTGCTGCGAGCGCATCCAGCGGAAACGCGCCGTGGCCGTCTCCGGCGGCGTGTCCTCCTGCACCAGATACCGCCCCGGCGCGGGCAGCAACCCCACCAGGAACGCACTCTGCGCCAGCGACAGATCCGCCGGTTCCACCCCGAACACCGCCCGCGACGCGTCGTACACGCCCTTGCGCTGCCCGATCCCGATCCACGGGAGGCTGTTCACGCTCATGGCCAGCACCTCCCGCCGCCCGTACCGCCACGTCACCAGCGGCGCCAGCACGAACTCCGTCGCCTTGCGCGCCACTGTCAGCAGCGGGCCGCGCCGGTCCGTGTCGTAATCGAAATGCCCGGCCAGCACGCTGTTCTTCAGCAGCTGCATCGTGATCGTGCTGCCGCCCGCACCACTGAGCACCGAGCGCGGCAGGCGCCCCAGATCCACGCCCGAATGCGAGAAGAAGCGCACGTCCTCCTTCGCCACGTACGCCAGCAGGAACGCCTCACTGACACCCGTCAGCGGCACGCTCAGCGACTCCCGGCACGGCACCGCGTTCACCGCGTTCCCCTCACGGCAGTGATCGATCACGCCCAGTGGCGCGCCCCGCCGGTCCTGCACCTCGATGGGCAGCAGTTCCGACCGCAGGTTCCACACCCGACCCAGCGCCCCGGTACTCAACGCGCCCGCCACGCCCAGCCCCAGCAGGCCCAGCGTCAGCAGGCCCACGCCCGCCGCCGCCGCCCGCAGCGCCCGCCGCAACGTCCACGGTTCGGGCCGCCGCACGAACGGCGAACGCGGCCAGCGGTTCCACCAGCCCAGCACCGTCTTTCTGAACTGCCGCGTCACTCAGCGCACCACGTCCAGCACGCCCGCCGCCGCCGACCGGAACTGCCAGTCCCGCGCCACGGCGTTCCACAGGCCCGACAGGCCCACCACCAGCACCAGCAGGGCGCCCAGCCCCGCCAGGGCCGTCACCGCGCCCGCCCACGACGAACGCGGCCCACGCGGACGCTGTGGACGACTTGCCTTCTCCTTCGGCACGCGCGGCGCACGCGGAGCGGACGGCAGACCCGACGAGTACGGCCGGGGCTTCCGCACGAAACTCACGCGCCCTCCGGCGGAACAGACGGAAACCGCAACATGACAGCAGGATAGGCGACACCCATGAGGCCCGCATCACACCAAAGGACGATCAAACGAGCGTGAAATCTGGGCAGATGGGACGTGGAGGCGTACCCGAGGGACGATGAGGGACGTGGACATGCGAGGATGCCGGGCGTGACGCTCCGTCCTGTGCATGCCCTCGCGCTCGGCCTGCTGACCTTCGTCCTCCTGATCTCCGTGTTCTGGTTCGAGGATGCGGCTGCATGCGCCGTTGTGATCCGGAGGTTTGAGGTTCGGGCCGGTCTGTGTCTCGCCCTGGCGGTGGGGGCCGTCAGCATGGCCGCCATCCGCCGTCCTGAACGGCAGTTCTGGCTGACGCTGGGCGGTGCGCTAGGGCTGTCCGGAGTGGGGTTGAAGCTCCTCACGCCGTTTTTCTGCTGAGGAGAGGATCACGTCCTACGGTTCCGAACCGCGTCCCGCTTCTCGTGCTCCGCATCCCTTCCCGGCCTACACTCGGCGCATGACCACTGTTGCCGTGCCGTCGCAGGCTGACCTGCGTGCCCAGTTTCCGCAACTCCAGTCGGGTCGCGCGTACCTCGACAATGCCGCCGGGGGCCTGATTCCCAACCGCGCGATTCAGGCGGTGACGGAGCACCTGACTCGCTACGGCGCGACGAATGCCATGCCGGGGCACCGGCCCGGGGCGGAGATCCTGGCCCTGAAGGTCCGGGCGCGTGAGGCGACGGCGCTGTTCATGAACGCGCAGCCGGAGGACGTGGCCCTGGCCCAGAGCGCCACCGCGCTGACCTTCCGGCTCGCGGCGGCGTTCGCCCGTCTGTGGGGTGAGGGCGACGAGGTGATCCTGAGCGGGCTGGAGCACGAGAGCAACGCCAGCCCCTGGCGGGAACTGGAGCGGCAGGGCGTGACCGTGCGGGTGTGGCACGCCCGCCAGCCGGACATGACGCTGCACCCGGACGATCTGGCGGCGCTGCTGTCCCCCAGGACGCGGCTGGTGGCGGTCACGGCGGCCAGCAATGCGCTGGGCGTCACGTCGGACATTCCGGCGATCACGGCGCAGGTGCGCGCGGCGGGCGCGTGGAGCATCGTGGACGCCGTGCACGCCGCGCCGCACGCCTTCCCGGACGTGCAGGGCTGGGGTGCGGATTTCGTGACGTTCAGCCCGTACAAGGTCTGGGCGCCGCACCTGGGCGCCATGTGGCTGCGCCCCGAGCTGCGCGCCACGCTGCCCTGGCCGAAGCTGGAGTTCGTGCCGCAGGGCGACATCACCGGGATCGAGCATGGCACGCCGCAGTTCGAGCTGCTGGCCGGGTGGCTGGGCACCCTGGACTACCTGCGGGACCTGGGCGGGCACCCCGAGCTGACTCGCGCGGCGCTGGAGGCCGCCTCTGGGCGCATTCACGAGCTGGAGGCGCCGGTCATGGCCCGGCTGGTGGGGGGCCTGCTCGCGCATGACCTCGTGACCGTGTACGGCCCGCAGGGCACGCAGGGTCGCGTGGGCACCGTCGCGTTCCGCGTGGCCGGGGAGACCCCCGAGCAGACCGCGCTGCGCCTGACCGCCGCCGGGGTGGACGTGGCCGCCGGGCACTTCTACGCCGCGCAGCCCCTCAAGGACCTGGGCCTGTACCCGCAGGGCGTCGTGCGGGCCAGCATCGCGCACTACACGACGCTGGACGATATCGAACGGCTGCTCGCTGCGCTCGGTTGATGGTTGAAAGTTGATGGTCGATGGAGTTTTCCCTCTCTCAACCATCACCTGTCGACTGTCAACTCAACACGCTGTTCAGTGCGTTCCGGAAGTCCCGCGCGGCGTCCACGCTGGCGCGGATGTCCAGGTCGCTGGCGTACTGCACGCCCCGGCTGGCACTGGCGAGCGCGCCGGTCCCGCCGGGGTCGAAGGCGGGCGCGAGTTGCGCGGCGGTCGCGCCCTGCGCGCCCAGACCGGGCAGGAGCAGCAGCGCGCGGGGCATGCGGGCGCGGAACGCGGCCAGGTCGCCGGGGTGCGTGGCACCCACGACCGCGCCGACGCTGGCGTACTCGGCGTCTTCCTGGGCGTTCAGGCGGTTGATCTCGTCCGCGACGCGTTCGCTGATGCCGCCCCCTTGCAGGTCCGCCTGACCGGGGTTGCTGGTCTTCACGAGGACGAACACCGCGCCGCCGTTCGCGCGGGCGGTGTCCACGAACGGCGTGAGGGTCTCGAAGCCCAGGAACGGGTTCACGGTCAGCGCCGCGCCCGCGTGCCGACCGGTCAGCCAGCCCTGCGCGTACGCCTGCGCCGTGCTGCCGATGTCGCCACGTTTGGCGTCCAGCAGCACCGGGAGGCCCAGCGTGCGGGCCGCCGCGCACACCTCCTCCAGGATGCGCAGTCCGTCCAGGCCCAGCGCCTCGTAGAACGCCAGCTGCGGCTTCACGCACGCGGCGTACGGCGCGGTCGCCTCCAGCACGTCCAGGGTGTGTTCGCGCAGGTGCGCGGCGTCCCGGTAGGCGTCCAGGCGGGGGTCCAGACCCACGCACAGGCGGGTCTGGAGGGCTCGGGTGCGGTCGGTCACAGCCTGCGCGAAGGTCATCGCGCCCGAGGGTAACACGCGTGCGCCCGGCGCGACCTGCGCCAGTCCATGACCGGGCGGTTGGCCCCCGCCGCGGGACCCGGGGGTGCCCGGCGGGACGCCGCTGCGCTAGAATGCTGCGCGAACGGCCCGGTCCCGCCTGGCCCCACCCGCTTCTCCCAGTCCTGATCACCGACCGGCCGGCGCGCCGCGTTCCCTGAGGTTCCCATGATTCTGACCCTGTTCATCGTGCTGTTCGCCCTCGTCTGCGTGGGCATGATCTTCTTCGTGCTGCTGCAGGTGCCCAAGCAGGCGGGCCTGTCGGCCAGCATGGCCTCCGGCGGCTCGCTGCTCGGCGGGCGCGGCGTGGAGGGCGGTCTGGTGCGGATCACCAGCGTCCTCGGGGGCTTCTTCATGCTGCTGGCCCTGCTGATCAACCTCGTCTCGCGCTGACAGCGGTTGAACGTGGCGTTGAGGGGCGTGCGGTTGGCCCTTCAACGCCACACCATTGGGTGGTGACGGCTTCTCGCTCTGCTCCGCAGCTCTGTGATAAGGACTCCGGTTGAAAGGTTTGCAAAAACTTTCAACCCGAGCGGAGCGAGTAGGAGACAAACGGGTTCCGGGCGTGGAGTTGGCAGATCGGTGATTTTCCGATCTGTTAACGAAACAAACGGAATCCGTATGAGTCCGCTCGTTTCAGGTGCGCTGCGAATCCCTTGGTACACCTGACGACCGCTGTGAGACAGTCGAAGCGAAGAGGGGGGCCGCGCTGCACGGTGCGCGGCCCCCCTCTGTCTGTGACGTTGCGGGCGGGTCAGGTCCAGTCGGCCGGGCGCTCCGCGAGGCCGAAGTGCCACGCGATGGCCTGCGCGATCCGCTGCGCGGCCTGACCGTCCCCGTAGGGGTTGCGGGCGGCGCGCATCGCGGCGAGGGTGGGGTCACTGCCCAGCAGGTCCAGCAGGGTGGCTTCCAGCTGCGCCGGGTCGTTCCCCGCGAGCCGCAGGACGCCCGCCTCGACCCCCTCGGGCCGCTCGGTGACATTGCGCAGTACCGCCACGGGCACGCCCAGCGCCGCGCCTTCCTCCTGCAGGCCGCCACTGTCGGTGGCCAGCAGGCGGGACGCGGCCATCAGGGGCGCCATGTCGCTGTAATCCAGCGGATCGGTCAGTTCGAAGTTCGCCAGGCCCTCCAGTGCCGGGCGCACCGCCTCCTGCACGGCGGGCGACAGGTGCACCGGGTAGATGAAGTGATGGTCCGGGTGCGCCTGCGCCACGCGGGCGAGGGCCTGGGCCATCTCGCGCATCATGGGCTGGTTCTCGCGGCGGTGCATGGTGACCGTCACGAGCGGCTGCCCGGCGTCCACGCGGGCCTGCCACGCGGCGCGCAGCGGGACGCGGCCCGCCACCTCACGCACGGCGTCCACGGCGGTCTGCCCGGTCACGACGATGCCGTCAGGGGCCTTGCCCTCGCGCAGCAGGTTCGCCTTGCTGCCCGGGGTGGGCGCGAAGTCCAGGGTGCTGAGCACGCCGGTCAGGCGGCGGTTGGCTTCCTCGGGGAAGGGTTCACGGAGGCTGCCGCTGCGCAGGCCCGCCTCGACGTGCCCGACCGGGATGCCCTCGTAGAAGGCACTCAGGGCCACGCATAAACTCGTGCTGGTGTCCCCGTGCACGAGAACCATGTCCGCGCCCATCTCGCGCAGGGTCCGCCCGGCCTGCGGCACGATCCGCGCCGTCAGGTCCGCGAGGGTCTGCCGGTCGGTCATGACGTTCAGGTCCCGGTCGGGGGTCAGGCCGAACACGTTCAGCGCCCCGTCGAGCATCTGCCGCTGCTGCCCGGTCGAGAGGATCAGCGCTTTCAGGCCCGCTTGGGCCTCCACGGCCCGGTAGACGGGCGCCATCTTGGTGGCCTCGGGACGGGTCCCGAAGGCGAGCACAATGTTCTTCATTCGTCGTCTCCCTGCCCGGTCTGGGCGAGTTCAAGGTTGCGGGCGCGCACGCGGCGGTACGCGACGAAGATCAGGCACAGCGCGGCGCTCACGATCGTGCCGACAATCGCTTGGAAGCGCAGGCCCTGCAGGCTCATACCGACCGTGCCGCACGCCAGCGCCACCAGCCACAGGATCACGGCGGTGCGCCGCGCGCTGCTGGTCCGCGCCAGCACCCGGTGGTGGATGTGGGTCTTGTCCGGGTGCCGCAGCGGGTTGCGGATGCCGCGCGCCAGCCGCCCGATCACGACCTGCGTGGTGTCCAGCAGCGGCAGCGCCAGCACGATCAGCGGCACGATCAGGCTGGCGCCCGCGCTGAACTTCAGGGTGCCCAGCAGACTCACGGCGGCCAGCGTGTACCCGAAGAGGGTGCTGCCCGCGTCGCCCATGATGATGCGGCTGGGGTTGAAGTTGTGCCGCAGGTACCCCAGCGCCGCGCCGGACAGCCCGGCGAGCAGCACGACGGCCGCGGCGCGGTCCGGGAACTGCGCGGCGGTGGCGAGCAGCACGAAACTCGCCACGAACGCCACGCCGCCCACCACGCCGTCCACGCCGTCCAGGAGGTTCACGGCGTTCGTCAGGGCCACCACCCACAGGATCGTGACGACCGTACTGAGCGGCTGGTTGATCATGTCCGGCAGCGCCGGAATGAAGGGAATGCTGTTCAGGTCGATGCGCAGGTCGTTGACGAGCAGCAGGATCGCCGCGAGGGTCTGCACCAGCAGCCGCGTGACGGGGGACAGGCCGTACTGGTCGTCGATGAAGCCGACCAGCACCAGCATGGACGCCCCGAGCAGGATCGCCAGCACCTGAATGTTGACGATGTCCACCGCGATGGGCCGCAGCGCCCACGCCAGGATGATGCTCACGATGAACCCGGCGTAGATGGCCAGCCCCCCGGCGTTGGGCAGGGGTTCCTTGTTCAGGCGGCGTTCGTTGGGCTGGTCGGCCCACCCGACCTGAATGGCGAAGTCCCGCAGGCGCGGAATGAAGAACCAGGTGAACACCCCGGCGCTGACGAAGGTGATCAGAACGCTCAGGAATCCCCGCCCGGTCAGGTCGGCGATCCCCAGCTGTGCAGCAAGTGCGCGGAGTGACTCCATAAACGGCCCAAGTGTACCGGCTGCCACGCCCGGAAGGTTCAGGTGCCCTGAGCACCCTCTCATCCAGGGCGGCGCGGCCCCCGCCTCCACTCCCGGCGGGTCACGGTGAAGGCAGAGGCTGAGCTGCCGGTCAGGGCGTCACAGTGAACGTGAGCACGCTGCCCAGCCCGCTCAGCGGTCCCGCGCCGACCAGCAGGGTGCGGCTGTCCGCCCCCCACGCCACGAACGCAGGCGCGCCGTCCAGCGGGACGCTGCGGGTCAATTCCCGCCCGCTGGCCGGATCATGCAGCGCCACCACCCACCCGGACGGCGTGGGCGTCGCGGCGGCCAGCAGCGTGCTGTCCGGGCTGAAGCGCGCGGGCGCGCCGCCGGGCAGGGTCGCCAGCGGCTGCCGCTGCCCCGGCGCGTACAGGTCGGTGCGGCCGTCGGCCCGCAGGTATGCGAACACGCCCTTCCCGCTGATCTGCACGTCGCGGTACGCGGCGCCCGGCGTGACCGGCAACGCGAAGGTCTTGCGGTTGGCGAGCAGCATGACGCGCGCCTCGCCCCGCGCGGGGAACAGGTAGGCGCGCGTGGCGTCCGGCGAGACGGTCACGCGGGACAGACCCGCGACCGGCGCGCTGAAGATGACCCTCCCGGTCTTCTGCGCGGTGACGCTCAGGCCCTGCGCGTTCCAGCTGGCCACGTGGTTGCCCCAGTGGTTCACGCTCAGGGCGGTCGCGCCCCGCTGCCCGGCCAGCGGCACGAGCGTCCCGCCGCGCAGTTCCGCCGCGCCGCTGCCCGTCAGGGCGAACGTGAAGCGCCCCACGCCCTGCACGTCCAGCGCGGGCGTGGCGCGCGGTCCGGCCCGCAGCGTGTCGTCGCGGCCCACGGTCGCCACCGAACCGTCCGCGAGGACCGCCCCGGCCCGCACCGCGCCGGGCAGGCGCAGCAGGGTCCGCGCGGTCGGCTGGTCGGGCGTCCCGGCGCTCAGGGCCGCGCCACCGGGGCCGCTACTGACACTCAGCACCTGTTCACGCGGCGAGAGGCTGGCGGGCGTGGCGCCCAGGCCGCTCTGGTCCACGCGGCGTTCCCGGTGTCCGGTCTGCACGTCCCGCACCTGCGTCTCCCCGTCCCGCAGGATGAGCACCGTGTTGTTCCGCAGCGGCAGGCCGCTGTACGCCCCGGTCGTCTCGGGGTCGCTGGCGCGCAGCACGGTCGTCGCGGGCAGGCCGTCTCGCAGCGCGATCAGCGTGCGCGCCAGCGGTACGGTCACGCTGCGCCCGTCGGCGCTGAACACCGCGCGGCCCGGCGCGCAGGTGTCGTCGCAGCTCGTGCCGCTCAGGACCCGCAGGGTGCGCGTGTCGAGCAGTTGCGCGCGGCTGCCCCGCACGACCAGCGCGCGACTGCCGTCCGCCGCGACCGTCAGCGCCGCCACGGGCGCCGGGTCGAGCACCTGCCGCGACAGGTCCGCCGGGTTGACCCGTTCCAGACCCGCCCCGGACCCCACGAGCAGCTCACCGCCCGACCCGAATCCCGCGCCGCTCAGGCCGGTGACGGTCAGGGTGCCGGTCACGCGCCGCTGCGCCACGTTCACGAGAACCACGCGGTCCCCGACGAGCGCGGCGGCCAGCGTGGCGTCCGGCGTGACGCTCACGGCGCGGCAGGGCCCGCCCAGCCAGGTGCTCGCCACGCTGCTCAGGTCGGCGGCCCCCAGGTGCACCAGCCGCTCGCCCAGGCACAGGTGCGCGCCCCCGGCGGCGTCCCAGCGGGCCTCGGTCAGGGCGGGCGGGCCGGGCAGCAGCGGCGCGTCGCGCACACTCAGGGTGACGGCCCCGGCGGGACCGAGCAGGGCGCCCAGGGCAGCCACGCGGGCAAGTCGGACAGACGGGCGAGGGGACACGCGGCGGAGTGTAGCGTGACCAGCCTGACAGCCGTCTGTCCCGGTGGGCTCTCGCCGGGCGGGGACGGTCCGGCAGCTGAAACAGGGGCGCCGGCAGCATGGCGGCGCCCCTGCATATCCGTGCCGTCAGGTCAGAACGTGAAGCCTTTCGGGACGACGACCACGCCGTTGTCGGTGAGGCTGAAGCCCCGCGCGCGGTCCTCCTCGGGGTCCAGGCCGATCTTCGTGCCGGGCGGGATGATCACGTTCTTGTCCACGATGCAGTTGCGGATGTGCGCGTGACGGCCGACCTCGACGTCGTCGAACAGCACGCAGCTCTCGACCAGCGAGTACGAGTGGGTGCGCACGCCGCGCCCCAGCAGGCTGTCGCGGACGGTGCCGCCGCTGATGATCGCGCCCCCCGCCATGATCGTGTTGAACGCCTGCCCCTTGCGGCCGTCACTCTCGTGCACGAACTTCGCGGGTGGGGAGAACTCGCTGCTGGTCCGCAGCGGCCACTGCGGGTTGTAGATGTCGAACTCCGGGTTGACGCTCACGAGGTCCATGCTGGCGTCGAAGTACGCGTCGAGCGTGCCGACGTCCCGCCAGTAGGTGTTCGGACCGGCCTGACCGGGGATGGGGTTGCGGTGGAAGTCGTACGCCATGACGTTGTACCCGTCGCTCAGGGCGCGGGGAATGACGTCCCCGCCGAAGTCGAACCCGGCCTCGCCGCCGCCCATGTTCGTCTCCAGCAGTTCCTCCAGCGCGCGGCGCGAGAAGATGTAGTTCCCCATGCTGGTCAGGCTCACGCCCTCCTGCCCGGGGATGCTGGGCGGGTTCTTGGGTTTCTCCAGGAAGTCCGTGACGCGCCAGTTCTGATCGACGTGCATCACGCCGAACTGGTGCGCCTGCGCCTGCGGCATGGGGTACGCGGCGATGGTGACGTCCGCGCGGGTCTCGATGTGCTTTTGCAGCATGTGCTCGACGTTCATCTTGTAGATGTGGTCGCCGCTGAAGATCGCGACGTAGTCGGCCTCGTAGTTGTCGATGAGGTGCATGTTCTGGTACACCGCGTCGGCGGTCCCGCGGTACCACACGGGCCCGAGTTCCTCGATGCGGTACATCTGCGCCGGGACCAGCGTGATGAAGTAGTCGCTGAGGAACGTCCCGAACCGCCAGCCGCGCTGGATGTGCTCGGTGAGGCTCTGCGCCTTGTACTGCGTGAGCACGTAGATGGAGAACACGCCGCTGTTGATGAAGTTGTTGATCGCGAAGTCGATGATGCGGTACTTGCTGCCGAACGGCACGGCCGGTTTGCTGCGCTTCTGCGTCAGCGGGGCCAGGCGGCTGCCCTGCCCGCCCGCGAGGATCATTCCCAGAACGCGTGGTTTCATGTGTGCTCCCTCCAGTGATGGCGGTGGACGTGGGCGGACGCTGCGGGTGACTGTCACAATACCGGACCGGCTGCGCTCGCCGGGGTGGGCTGCACAGCCCGCCAGCATGACCTGCGGAGGCGTCACCCTAGCGGCCCAGAGCCTCCCGCAGGGCCGCATCGACTTCACCGGCACTTAATACAGGGGCGCGCAGCTGCGTCCGCACGAACGTCAGCTGCCGCCGGGCGTACTGCCGCGTGGCGAGCGTCACCTGCGCCGCGGCGTCCTCTGCGCCCAGGGTCCCGCGTGCGACCGCCAGCGCCTCGCGGTACCCGAGGGCCTGCCACACCGTCGGCCTGGGCAGTGCGTCCGGGTCCACCTGCGCGGCCAGCCACGCGGCCTCCGGCGCCCAGCCACGCGCGAACATCTCCAGCACGCGGGCGTGCATGCGGGCCTCCAGTTCTGCCGGGGGGCGCGTGAAGGCCAGCGGCGCGTACCGGAAGGCGGGCTCGCTGCGCCCGAACGACCCCGGGTACCGCCCAGTCCGGCGGTGCACCTCCACGGCCCGCACCACCCGGCGCGGGTTGCGTTCCATGCGGGCCGCCTCGGCCGGGTCCGTCGCGGCGATGTCGGCCAGCAGTGCGTCCAGGCCCCGCGACGCCAGGTCCGCCTCGACCTGCGCGCGCACGTGCGGGTCGCTGGGCGGGGTCAGCGGCAGCCCCTGCATCAGGCCCTGCAGGTAGAAGCCGGTGCCACCCACCACCAGCGGCGTCCGCCCGCGAGCCAGCACGTCCCGGATGGCCGCCTCGGCCAGCGTCACGAAACGCGCCACGTCGAACGTCCCGGTCACGTCCGCCACGTCGATCAGGTGATGCGGCACGCGCGCCAGATCCTGCGCGCCGGGCTTCGCCGTGCCGATATCCAGACCCCGGTACACCGTGAACGCGTCTGCGCTGACGATCTCCGCGCCGCACGCCAGCGCCGCCTCCAGCGCCAGGGCGGACTTCCCGGCGGCGGTCGGGGCGGTCAGGATCGGAACGGTCTGCGGGCCTTGCACGCGCCCGATGATAGCCGCGCGGGCGGGAATGCACAGTGTGGCCGCGCCGCTCGGTGCTAGCCTGGGCCGCATGAACGAACCCGTGCTGGCGCGCCTGCACCACCTCATGACGCTGCGCGAGGAGGTCGAGTCCCTCGCGGGCGTCGGCCCGTGGACCCCCGCCGCCGACTGGTGCGACGGCGACACCCACCTGGAACTGCACCTGGACGTCCCCGGCGTGCAACCCGATTCACTGGAACTCCTCGAGGAGGGAGACACCGTCACCGTCGCCGGACAGCGGCCCGAGGTGACCCGCCTGCTGCACGCCGAGCGGCCCAGCGGCACCTTCCGCCGCACCTTCACCTTCCCCGAACCGGTCGTGCCCCAGTCCGGTCAGGCCAGCCTGAGCGGCGGAGTGCTGACCGTGAAGTTCGAGAAACGCCACCCGACCATCAACGTGACCGCCCACCACGACGACACGCCCGGCGAGGACTGAGAGCGGTTGGCCGTGAAGCCCCGGGGCGTGCTGTCGGCCCCGGGGTGAACGTGGAACCCTCTGTGCTGCTCAGGTGCCCGCGCTACCCTCTGCCCTCGTGGGACTCGCACGGCTGCCCTGCTGAGCAGCGGTGAGGGGGCCACTGAGCGGTTATGAGCGATGTGGGCTCACCGGAATCCCGGAGCACAGGTCGTGAAGGGCCTGCACCTCTTTGAAAGACCCGGCGCACCGGTCAGCGGTCCTGGCGGGGCTCTGCAGTCGCCGCCTCGTCCTTGCGCGCCAGGAGCGCTTCCTGCACGGCGCGGTCCACGGCCTGCGAGCGGACCGTGCGGGCCGCGCGGACTGTGAACAGCATCACCACCCCGGCGAACAGCATCGTGAAGTACAGGTACGCGCTGGGGACGCCCACCTCGAAGGCCTCCGCGACCAGATTCGTGCCGACCAGCAGCAGGAACGCCGCCGCGAGCAGCTTCAGCGGCGGGTGGGTGTCCAGGTAGCGGCTGATCGGGCCGCTGGCGGCCACCATGACGATCATGGCGATCACCACCGCCGTGATCATGACCGGCACGTCGCCGCTCACGCCGATGGCCGTGATCACGCTGTCCAGGCTGAACACGATGTCGATCAGCGGAATCTGCAGGATCACGCTCAGCAGCGACACCTGCCCCACCTGCGCCTCGCCGCTGCCCAGCGGATCGGCCGCCATGCGGGACAGCTCCCGGACGCTCTTGACCATCAGGAACAGCCCGCCGCCGATCAGGATCAGATCGCGGACACTGAAGTCCTGCCCCAGCAGGCTGAACAGGGGCGCCTGCAGGCGCGTGAGCCACGCGATGCCCGCCAGCAGCGCCACCCGCGTCACGACGGCCAGCCCCAGTCCGACCGTGCGGGCCAGCGCCTGCTGCGCCTGCGGCAACCGCGAGGCGAGCAGCGTGATGAACACGATGTTGTCGATGCCCAGCACGAGTTCCAGCAGCGTGAGGCTCAATATCGCGACCCAGCCCTGCGGGGTGCTCAGGACATGCAGGAAGTCACTCATGAACTGCACGCTACGCAGTGGGCCCGTGGGGGGACGCGGAGAGTAAAGGGACGCTCAAGCGCCTCCGGTGAGACGCGGCTGACGCGCCGCAGGCCATCGCCCTACACTGGCATTCTCATGAACTGCACATGCCACGCGGCCCGGAGCGGGCCGTGACCCGCCCACCCCGCCCGCCCGCCGGTATCTTCGTGGCGAATCTGCTTCCCGTCGCAGTGGGCGTGATCGCCATCCTGCTGAGCCTCAGCTTCTTCAGTCAGGTCGCCCCCAGCCTGCTGGCGATCACACTCGCCATCATCGTCGCCACGGCCCTGAACCCGGTCGCGCGGCGGCTGGAACGCTGGATGCCGCGCGCCGCCGCCGGCACCCTGACCGTCCTGCTGGTCGTCGCGGTGATCGGCGTGGCCCTGTTCCTGGCCGTGCCGCCCATCGCCGCGCAGCTCGGCAGCATCGGCGGCAGCAGCGTCAACCTCAGCCGCATCGAGCCGAAACTGAACGCCTGGCTGCGCGCCCACCCACAGCTGGACGCCATGCTCCCCGCCGACATCTTCGACCGCGCCCAGTCGCAGCTGAGCAAACTGGGCAGCCGCGCGGCCGAGATGCTCCCCAGCGTCCTGAGCCTGATCCTGGGCGGCGTGTTCACCGGGCTGGTCACCCTGGTCATGGTCGTGTACGTCCTCGGGAACCCCGTGCCACTCGTGAACGGCGTGCTGGGCGCCGTGCCGCCCAAACGCCGGCTGGCCGCCACGTACGCCCTGGCGCAGATCCTCAAGCAGACCGGCGCGTGGGGCCGCGCCACCCTCCTCGTGATGCTCGTCACCGGCTCCTGCACCGCACTGGGCTTCTACCTGCTGGGCGTGCAGAACTGGCTGGTGTTCGGCCTGCTCGCCGCGCTGGGCGAACTGGTCCCCACCATCGGCCCCATCGTCGCGACCATCCCGCCGATCCTGTTCACCCTCGCGGACGACCCGCAGAAGGCCGTGTGGGTCGCGGTGTTCGTGCTGGTGTTCCAGCAGGTCAGCGGCTTCGCCCTGAGCCCCCTGCTCGTCGGCGGCGCCGGGAACCTGCATCCCCTGAGCGTCATCGTGGGCGTCGTGCTGTTCGGTGGCGTGTTCGGGCTGGTCGGCGCGTTCCTGACCGTCCCGTTCCTGATCGTCATCAAGGCCATCTACCAGCACTTCTACCTGCGTGAAGCCCCGGACATCCCCGACGCGGTCGCCATGGCCCTGATCAGCGGCGTCGTCGAGGACCAGCTCGACCGGGAAGAGGAAGCCCGCGAGGCCGTCCGCAGGGCCCGCGCCGAGGTGCAGGAGGCCGAACTCGAACGGCAGCTGGAAGAGGGCGAACTGGACCTCGAGGCTGCGCTGGCCGCCGACGTCACCCCCGACAGGGACAGCCCCCAGGACCCGCCCGGCGGTCCATCCGCCCCGCGCGCCCCCTGATCTGCTAGAATCTACGTTTGGGTGTCCCGCCCACGCGACGTGCGGCGGGCTTTTTCATGCCTACGAGAGCAGAAGGCCGCCGGCGCGCGCACAGGCGCAGAGGGCCAACCGCTCCGACAACAAGGGAGCTGAACTACATGGAATACCGCAACATCGCCATCATCGCCCACGTCGACCACGGCAAGACCACGCTCGTCGACGGCCTGCTCAAGCAGACCCTGAAACTCGGCCACGGTGAGGAAATCGCCGAACGCGCCATGGACAGCAACGACCTCGAACGCGAACGTGGCATCACCATCCTCGCGAAAAACACCGCCGTCGAGTACAACGGCGTGAAGATCAACATCGTCGACACCCCCGGCCACGCCGACTTCGGCGGGGAAGTCGAGCGCGTCCTCGGCATGGTCGACGGCTGCCTGGTGCTCGTGGACGCCGCCGAAGGCCCCATGCCCCAGACCCGCTTCGTGCTGCGCAAGGCCATCGAACTGGGCCTCAAGCCCATCGTGGTCATCAACAAGATTGACCGCAACGACGCCCGCCCCGAAGAGGTCGTGAACCTCACCTTCGACCTGATGGCCGAACTCGGCGCGAACGACGACCAGCTGGACTTCCCGATCCTGTACGCCATCGCCCGCGAAGGCAAGGCATTCAAGGACCTGAACGAGCCCAAAGAGGACATGCACGAACTGTTCGACATGGTCCTCGAGCACATCCCCGCGCCCAAGGTCGACCTGGAAGCCCCCTTCCAGATGCTCGTCACGAACCTCGACTACAACGAGTACCTGGGCCGGATCGTGCTGGGCCGCGTCAACCGCGGCGTCGTCAAGAAGGGCGAGTTCGTCCAGCTGATGCACAAAGACGGCACCATGACCAAGACGAGGGTCGTGCAGCCCTTCACCCACATGGGCCTGCGCCGCATCGAGATCGACCAGGTCGGCGCCGGTGACATCGTCGCCCTGGCGGGCATCGAGGACGCGCAGATCGGCGAGACCGTCGCCGACCTCGCCGACCCCGAGGCGCTGCCCATCATCACCGTGGACGAACCCACCGTGAGCATGATCTTCCAGCCGAACACCAGCCCGTTTGCCGGCAAGGAAGGCAAGTACGTCACCAGCCGCCACATCAACGACCGCCTCAAGCGCGAAGTGATGACCAACGTGTCCCTGAAGGTCGAGGAAATCCGCCCCGACGAGTTCAAGGTCAGCGGCCGCGGCGAACTGCACCTCTCGATCCTCCTGGAAACCATGCGCCGCGAAGGCTACGAAGTGCAGGTCGGCGCGCCCCAGGTCATCATCCGCGAGATCGACGGCGAGAAGCACGAACCCATCGAGCACCTCGTGATCGACGTGCCCGAGAACCACTCCAGCACCGTCATCGGCGTCCTCGGCGCCCGCAAGGGCCAGATGGTCAACATGGAACCCCAGGGCACCCGCACCCGCGTGGAATTCAAGATCCCCAGCCGCGCCCTGTTCGGCTTCCGCACCCAGTTCCTGAGCATGACCCAGGGCGAAGGCATCATGAGCCACATCTTCGACGGGTACGCCCCGTGGGCCGGTGAACTCAAGACCCGCCAGAACGGCTCGCTGGTCAGCATGGAAGACGGCGTCGCGTTCGCGTACTCCATCTGGAAACTCCAGGACCGCGGCAGCTTCTTCATCGACGCCGGTCAGGACGTGTACGTCGGCATGATCGTCGGCGAGAACGCCCGCGAGCAGGACATGAACGTGAACGTCTGCAAGAACAAGAAGCTCACGAACGTCCGCTCCAGCGGCGCCGACGAGGCCCTGACCCTGATCCCCCCCAAGCGCATGAGCCTGGAAGACGCCCTGGAGTACATCAGCGAGGACGAACTCGTCGAACTGACCCCCCAGAGCATCCGCCTGCGCAAGAAAGTCCTGAACCCCAGCTTCCGCAAGTAAACTCCGGAACGCGCCGCGCCCCCTCCCTGACCGGAGGGGGTGTTGCCTTTGGCCTTGTCCCGGCCCTCACCGCCCTCACGCCCTGCCCGCCCTACACTCGGGCAATCCAGCGTGACCAGGAGGTGCCCCCCGTGAACTCCACCACCGTCCCCCGACCTCGCCCGTTGCCCCTGGCCGCCATGACGCTCGCCGCTCTGACCCTCGCCACCCTGCTGGGCGCCTGCTCGCTGGGCCGCGACGACCGCTCTGCCGACATCACCCAGGCAGCCGCCGACATCGCCCTGCGCGACGCCATGACCGCCAGCGCCCGCGCCGTCCAGGGCGCCGACCTGAAGGCCGACGCCCGCTGGTTCACCTGCCCGGGCGGCATCGGATCCCGCTACAGCGGCGGCGGCGTCATGACCTCACCCCCGGGCGACCGGGCAGACCAGCTGGCCGCCATCCGGGACGCCGTCCTGGCCGCCGGATTCCAGGACGCGACGCAGGTCGACGGGTACGTCACCGCCCAGCGGGACGACGTGGACGTCAGCATCCGCTTCCGCCTGCCCGACGGGTCGTGGACGTTCAGCGTCCTCACCCGCTGCCACACCTACGGCGGGAAGGACCGCGCGCGCGTGAAATCCAGCGATCGCCACGTCATCCTGCCCTGACAGAGGAGGGCGCCCGCGATCACTGCCGGTGAGGCCGGTGGCCGCGGGCGTCACGGGTGAGCGTCAGTCGCCCAGGACCGTCAGGCCCAGCAGGGCGGGGTTGGCGTTGCCGCTCGCGCTGACCAGCGTGACGGAGCGGATAGCCTGATCGGGTTTGGGATTCACCCATTCGAGGACGGGCACGGCGACGTTCAGGCCCTCGCCGGTCACGCCGTTCCAGCCGGGGGCGGGGATCATGCTGGTGGGCGCGGTGTCGGTCCAGGCGCGGATGTGCCGCCCGTACTCCAGCGGCTGCGTGATCCGGCTGCCGTCGGCGTACTCGATCTCGTACTGGCCGACCTTCTCGCGGTTCGTGGCGGCGGGCCAGCCGGTGGCGTGCAGGAACGCGATGGCGCGGGCCTTGCGGTTCAGGTCCACCGTGGCGCGCTCGGGCAGGGCCTTGACGCTGGCGCGGCTGCCGCGCAGCATCACGGCGCCCCGCACGTCGAACAGGTACGCGCCTAAGCGCTGCACGCCGGGCCGCAGGTTGCGCAGGTCGATGTCCCGGCCCTTGCCGATCCAGCCGCTGCCGTCGTCGTCCGCCAGGGCGCGCGTCACGACAGGGGAGAGGTCCACCGTCGCGCCCGCTTCCGCACGGTACGGGGTGGGCTGGTAGAGGTCGCGGTAGCGGAGTTCCGCGTCCTTCACGGGCGGCGCGGCCGGATTCCAGAACGCACTGGCGGCCCGGACGAACGGCGTGCCCTGGTCGGCGTTCCCGTCCCAGATGCTGGGGTTCCCGAAGTACCCGGTCCAGCGGGTCTGGATCATGCCCTGCGCGCCGAGACTCGCGGCGGCCTGTGCGTGCCCTTCGGCGTTGCCCGGGTCGGACCAGCTGGCCCCGAAGGTCGGGAAGCCCAGCTTCTGGATGGTGCCCAGCATGGAGAAGCTGTTCCCCGGCGCGTAGTTCCAGTAGGCCACCTGAAGATCTTTCGGCAGGCGGGCGGGCAGCGTGCCGATCACGGCGTCCGCGAAGGCAGTGTCGTGCCAGATCATGCTGTCCACGCCCAGCCCCTTCAGGTACCCGTGCAGCTTCACGACATCGTTCACGAACAGCGTCTCGAACCCCAGGGCCCTGCCGTTCTCGCGGGCGGGGAAGCGGTCGCGGTTACGCACCTCGTCGTGCCCCAGGTGAACGACCTTCGGCCCGAAGACCTCCACGGCCTCCTTCAGGATCGGGAGGATCACGCGGTCGTACGTGGCGGGGTTCAGCGTGTCGTACGCCCAGGGATTCTGGCTGTCCGGGTCCTGCCGCAGGTCGAGGTTCTTCCCGCCGTAGAACATCCAGCCGGCGTGCGACAGCGTCTCGATCAGCGGGATGACCTCCAGGCCGTAGCTGCGGGCCAGGTCCGCCACGCGCCGCGCCTCGGCCTTGCTGGCCCCGCCGGGGTGCGCGAAGCCCCCCGCCTTCGCCGTGTCCCACTGCACGTAGTTGCTCATGACGAGCACCGCGTTGAACTTCAGGGCGGCCAGCATGGGGATCAGGGCGTCGTTCACGCCCCTGCTGTACTGGTCGAGGTAGATCATCGCCACGCGCTGGCGCAGGGCAGACGCGTCGGTGATGCGGGCGTAGCGCAGCCCGGCGGGCGTCAGGAGCTGCCGCAGGGTCTGCGCGCCCAGGTACGCGCCGCGCGCGTCCGCGCCCACCACGAACGCGCCCCCGTCATCCACCCACAGCGCGTAGGCTTCCGCTCCGCCCGGCGTCAGGCCCGCCGCCTTCGCGCGGGCGGCCAGATCGGCGTCGGCCAGCGTGCCGATCACGATGCCCTTCCCGCCCGTCGGGGCGTCGGCCAGCGTGAGGCCCAGCCGCGTCTTCCACTCGGCGCGCAGGTCCCGCGCGGCCCAGCCCAGCTCCGGCGCCGTCCCCACCACGCGCACGCCCAGCCCGCCCAGGGGCAGCGTGCCGTTCGGGAAGGTCGCCGCCTTCGGCTGCGGGACGAGCGCCGCGAAGGGCGTCTGCACGCGCGCCTCCGCCGCCGGGGTGAGGGTCACGGGCGTCGCCGCCGCGCCCAGGCTCAGGCTGATCATCAGGGCCCCCAGGCCCAGCATTCGCTGCTTCATGTGTCCTCCGAAAGGGCAAGGAGGCGGGCGCCACCAGTCCGCGCGCCGCCTCCCGCTCCCTGCACCTCGATTACAGGCTGGCGTTCCAGGCCTTCACGATGTCGTCCAGCGCCTGCTTGGCGCTCTTCTGTCCGGCCATCGCCGCCTCGACGTTGTCCTTGAACACCTTGTTCAGCTTGCTGGCGTCCGGGTACACCAGCGTCAGGTCCTTGGCGCGCTTGAGTTCCGTGGACGCCACGAGGCGGCCCTGGCTGACGGCGTCCGCGCCGCCCTGCTTGAAGAACTTGTCGCCGCTGGCCTTCACGGTGCTGGGGAACGTCGTCTTCGTGACCTTGCTGAACTGCAGCTGGTTCACGTCGTTCGTCAGGAACAGCGCGAGCTTCTGCGCCAGCGCCTTGTCACGCACGCCCTTGGGCACCATGAAGCCCATCAGGCCGGTGTGGATGACGTTCCCGGCGATGTTGATCGGGTACGGCGCCACGCGCGTCTGATCGAAGATCGCCTTGTTGTCGTTCTGCACGCGCAGGATGAACTGCGGACCCGTGATCAGCATGCCCAGCTTCCCGGCCGAGTACAGCTCGGTGGCGGCCGTGAACCCGCGGCGCATGGTGTCCTCGGGGATGTAGCCCTTCTTGTACAGGTCCACGTACGTCTGCAGCAGCTTGACGTGCTCGGCGCTGTTGAACACGGCCTTGCTGCCGCTCTTGTCCAGGATGGGCAGCCCCGCCTCCTGGAACATGTACAGCATGTTGATCCCGTTGATGTTCGGCATGAAGCCGTACATGCCGGTCTTGTCCTTGATCTGTTTCGCGGCGGCGATCAGCGTCTGGATGGTGCGGGGCGGGTTGGCAGGGTCCAGGCCGGCCTTGCGGAAGATCTCGGTGTTGTACGCCACGACCTTCGGCGACCAGTACCACGGCACGCCCATGACCTTCCCGTCGTACGTGAAGGTGTTCAGGGGGCTGGCGAAGTACAGTTTCTTCTGCGCGGCGCTCAGGTCGAGCTGCTCGATGGCGCCCTGCTGGACCAGTTTCACGGTCATGTCGCTGCTGAGGTTCACGGCGGCCGGCGGGCGACCTGCGGCCACGGACGCGAGCAGTTTCTGCTCCATGGCGGTGGCGGGCACGTCCACCCACTTGAGTTCCACGGTGGGGTTTTCCTTCTCGAACTGCGCGACCAGGCGGTTCATCTCGTCGTTGAACAGCGGCGCGAGGCTGATCGTCCAGAATTCCAGCTGGGTCTTCTGCGCGTGGGCGGCCCCGCCGAGCATCGCGGCGGTGATCAGGGTGGTGAGGGCGCGGTATTTCATGCTTGAACTCCTGGGGTGCGGCGCGCCGGGCGGCGCTGGGTGGACTCCGGCGGGGGAACTTGAGAAGGATGTGCGCCGAATGTAGCGGTTTTCCGCCCGGCCCGTCTGAGAACCTGAGCGTGCCCCTCTCATACGGACTCCGATTGAATGGCTTGTAAAGCCGTTCAATCCGAGCGGAGCGAGTGGGAGCGAAACGGGTTCCGGGCGTGGAGTTGACAACCCGGTGCTGTCCCGGGTTGTCAACGAAACAAACGGAACCCGTATCACCGGGTCGTCAGCTTGACCGGTCGCCCGCCACCCCGAGTGCCTGCGCGAACCAGCGCGTCACGTGATCCGGGCGGGTGATCGCGCTGCCCACCACCACCGCGTGCGCGCCGGTCGCCAGCGCCTGCGCGGCCAGTTCCGGCGTGTTCAGTCGTCCCTCCGCGATGAACGGTAGCCCCGCCCCGGACAGGGCGCGCATCAGCGTGAAGTCCGGCCCGGTCTGCTGCGGGCTGTGGGGTGTGTACCCGCTCATGGTGGTGCCCACGATGTCCGCGCCTGCCGCGTACGCCGCCTGCGCCTCCGCCAGCGTGCTCACGTCCGCCATTGCCAGCGCCCCGCAGGCGTGCGCCTCGGCGAGCAGGTCCGCCACCGGGAAGGGGCGGGGCAGGTCCGTGCCGTCGAAGGCCACGACGTCTGCCCCCGCCTGGGCCACCGCGCGCACCTCCTGCGGCGTCGCGGTGATGTACACCGGCGAGCCCGGCTGCGCCTGCTTCGTCAGCCCGATCAGCGGCACGTCCGTCAGGGCCCGCACCGCCCGGATGTCCTCCGGACTGCGCAGCCGCAGACCCCGGGCGCCGCCCAGCAGCGCCGCGCGGCTCATGGCCGCGATGATGCCCGTGTCCCGCATGGGGCTGCCGTCGTCCGCCTGCACACTCACGATCAGGGCGCCCCGCAGGCGCGATAGCACGTCATTCACGCCGCCCAGGGTAGCGGACCGGCGCGGCGAACTGGTGCGCGCCACCTCCGCGCGCGTCCGGGCAGGCGCTGGCGTAGGCTGGGCGGCGTGAGCCCAACCCCGAACGGCCCCCTGTCCGGCGGCGCGCTGGTGATGGTGGACATCCCCGGCCCCACCCTGGACGACGACACCGCCGCGTACCTGCGCCGTCACGGCATCCGCAGCGTGTGCCTGTTCCGCAAGAACGTGGAGTCCGAGGCGCAACTGGCGGCCCTGTGCGCGGACCTGCGCGCCGTGATGGGCGAGCACGCCCTGATCGCCCTGGACCACGAGGGCGGCGCGATCCTGCGCCCCACCTTCTGGCCGTTCGCGCCAGCTGCCATGAGTCTGGGCGCCGCGGGCGACGAGGTGCTGACGGCGGACGTGAATGCCGCCCTGGCGCGGCAGCTGCGGCGCGTGGGCATCAACTGGAACTTCGCGCCCGTGCTGGACGTGAACGTGAACCCCGCCAACCCCGTGATCGGCGAGCGGGCCTTCGGCGCCAACGTGGAGCTGGTCACCCGCATGGGCCGCGCCGCACTGGCAGGGCACGACCGGGCCGGCGTCGCCGCGTGCGTGAAGCACTTCCCCGGACACGGGGACACCAGCCTGGACAGCCACCTCGCGCTGCCCCGCGTGGACAAACCCAGGAACGACCTGGAGGCCGGGGAGTTCGCCCCGTTCCGCGACCTGCTGCCCGTCACGCCCGCCATGATGACCGCGCACATCATCTACCCGGCGCTGGACCCCGCGCGGCCCGCCACGCTGTCCCGCGCGGTCCTGACCGGCCTGCTGCGCGAGGCGTGGGCCTATGACGGGGTGATCGTCACGGACTCCATGGGCATGAAGGCCATTGACGACCACTACGGGCGCGGCGAGGCCGGGGTGATGGCCCTCCTGGCAGGCGCGGACCTGGTCATGGCCCTCGGCCGCCGCGAGGCGCAGGAGGCGACCCTGGACGCCATCCAGGCCGCCCTCGACCGCGGCACGCTGGACGCCGCGCAGATGCAGGCCAGCGTGCGCCGACTGGAGACCCTGGCCGCCCGCTACCCCGCGCAGGCCGACGACACCCTGGACCCGCAGGCGGACGCGGCGCTGCTGGAGGGCGCCTGGGCGCGCGGCCTGAGCGCGTACCGCGACCCGGTCGCCCCGCCCTCCGGTTCACGCGTCCTGCTGGTCGCGCAGGCGAAAGTTCCCCGCGAGAACGTCAGCGAGGCCAGCGTGGACGCCCAGACCCTCGCCGACGACCTGCGCGGCGTATACGACGTGCACCTGCACGCCTTCGACGACCCGGCCGAACTCGACTGGGCCGCCCTGCGCGCCCACGGCCTCCCGGTGATCCTCGCCACCACCTCCCGCCACCGGCACGCCGCGCTGCGAGGGGTCCGCCCGGACCTGCACCTCGCGCTGTACAACCCCTACGCCGCGCTGGACGTGAACGCCCCCGCACTGCTCACCTACGGCTTCCAGGCCGAAGCACGCCGCGCCGCGCTGCGCTGGCTCGGCGGGAACCTCGCGGCGGCCGGCACGCTGCCCTTCCCGGCCTGACCCGACTGGATAGGAGGGCGCTGGCGAGGCCTCCGGGCAGCCACAGGTCAGATCGGGGTCGAACATGCATGCCGCATGTGGCACCAGTCAGATCGGTTCGCTCACTGGACCCCTCCTGGCGCGGGCAGGTCATACCGGATTCAAGTGATTCCACATCATTCGGAGTCGCCCGGTGGCCCCCTCACCCTTCCGTCGCTTCGCGCCTCCCTCCCTCTCCCACAGGGGGAGAGGGGACAACGGAACGCGATCACGGTGCAAGCAAGTCAATTCAATCCCGTATTAGAACGCCTCGAAGCTGATTTCGTCCACCAGCATGTGCACGGTGCCGGTCGTGGCGGTGCCGCCCCACGCGGCGCTGTCGGTGGGCCACACGTTCAGCATGATGTGTGCGGCCTGCTGCGGGACGTTCTGCGTGGTCTCCCAGACTTTCGTGCCGTTCAGGAAGTACGTGACGCGGTCGGGGCGCCACTCGTACGTCAGGGTCTGGAAGCTCTGCCCGAAGGTGACGCCGGTGGGCAGCACGCTGTAACTCTTGTTGTTCACGGTGTTCCACACGGCCGCGTTCAGGGTTCTGGGGCGGTTGCCTTCGATTTCCAGGTCGATCTCGGTGGCGCTCTCGTTCACGAAGCTGAACGCGCCGCTGATGTTCCCGCTCTGGACCTTGCCGCTGCGGGAGGGGTTGGCGCTGGTGCTGGCGGCGCGGAAGCGGTAGGTGTACCGCCCGAAGCCGAAGGTCTGTGCGCTCTGGATCTCGGCGGCGCGGGCGCACAGGCCGGTCGCGCAGGCCTGCACGTTCAGGGTGAGCAGCAGGTGGCCGCCCTTCACGCTGGCGAGCGCCGGGTCGAACCCGCCGGTCAGTCCGGGCGCCTGCCAGAAGCCGGGCCAGCTGGAGCGGATCCAGCGGGCGCTGTCCAGCGTGTCGAAGGTCTCGGTCCAGGTGGCGGCGGCGGGGCGCAGGGTGGTTCCGGTGGCCTGCGGGGTGGACAGGTCGTTGCACGCGGTGAGCCACAGGCCCAGCAGGGCGGCGGCGGCGGTTCGGTGGATGGTCATGTGGCGTCTCCCTCTGGTGGCCCGGCTGACCCTGTGGGTTCCGTGGCTTTGCGTCCCCGCCTCGCGGCGGGTTTGCCCTGAGCATCGGGATGCTCGACTGCGCTGTGAGTGTCTCCTGAAGTCTCCTTCAAACCTCTTACATGAATGCCGCTCCTGGCTGGACAGGACGGCATTCCACCCATCCGGGGGTACGCCGCCGGGTTGGTGCGGGGCTCTTCAGCGGCGCGTGCAGACGCAGCGGCGGAACGCGTCCAGGGACGCCTCGCTGGTCGTGATGCGCCAGTCCACGCGGCCGTCTTTCAGGTGGAACCAGAACGCCCGGCGGATCTGCCCGAAGCCCGGCAGGGCCGCGCACATGTCCCGGATCCACGCGGCCTTGCTGCCGCCCTGCTCCACGCTGGCCAGTTCGCCCAGCTGCACGGGTTTGTCGCCCGCCACGAGCTTCAGCTGCCGGTACGACGCGGCGAAGGTGTCGCGGAAACTCAGCCAGCGGTTCCAGGGGTTGGTGGTGCCCCAGTTGTAGCCGTCCAGGCCGACCTCGTGCACCCACTCGCCGCCCGGGTACAGCGCCCGGTACGAGCTGGGCATGTCGGGGTACAGGATGTTCGGTGTCCACACCCAGCGCACCGGGGCCTTCTCGGCGCGGAACACGTTCACGATCCGCCGCCACGCCCGCACGAAATCCGCGGGGGTGTTGCTGCGGGTCAGCTGGTACGCGCCCCAGTTGCCGTTCATCTCCGGGGCGAAGGTCAAGCGGACCGTCACGCCGCCCCGCCGGATGTCGCGCGCGAACTGCCGCAGGTACGCGTCGTGCCGTCCGGCGGCAATGTCGCGGTACGGCACGCCCCGCACGCCGGACGCGGCGCGCACGCGGGGCTGCCAGGACAGTTCCAGTTCGCGGCCCTGAGCACTCAGGGTGCGGGCGTAGGCCTGGTTGAACGGTGTGTTCCAGTCCTGGAACCAGCGGACCGCGCCGAAGCGGCACCCCAGTTTGCGTTCCAGGGTGTCCAGCACGGCGGGGCTGTCCACCGTCAGCCCGAACACCCCGCAGGAGGGGAGGGGCGCGGCGTGCGCGGACGGCAGGCCGGTCAGGGCCGCGATCAGAATCCACTCATGAAGGGCGCGTGGGCGGAACGGTGTGCGTCTGGCCGGACGGCAGGCGGTTGGGGTGACGGCAGGCATGCACCGCGCATGATGGCAGCGTTCTGGACGGGCTGCACCGATGCCCCCGTCCGGGCCCCCTCTGCCTGTAGGTCCGCTTAACGCTGGCCCAGCGTGCCCCAAAGGTGATGTTCATGGCCCGTCAGTAACGGGCGATTAACGTGTGGTGCGTAGGGTATGGCCGAGGGTCCCCGGACCCCGACCCACCCCACACAATGCCGGGAGGCAACGATACTCGTCTTCGAATCGGTCACCTCATGAGACGAGTGGAGCCAGTGGTGAGACCGCCCCGAGGGAGGCCTCACCATGTCTATTCCTGTCGCTTTGCCGTCCACACTGCTGGGCTGGGTGCTGCTGATCATCGTCACCCTGCTGCTCCTCAAGGCCGTCCTGACGGTCACGCTGGCCTTCGCGCACGCCCGCACCGCCGCCCGCCGACGCGCCCGCGCCCAGGGCGCCCCGCTGCCCGGCGTGAGCGTCATGATCGCCGCGTACAACGAGGAGGTCGGCATCGCCGACACCCTGCGCTCCGTGCTCGCCCAGCAGGGCCCGGCATTGCAGGTGCTCGTCGTGGACGACGGCTCGACCGACGCCACCGCCGCCATCGCCGAGGACTTCGCCCGCACCGACCCGCGCGTCACGGTGCTGCGCAAACCCAACGGCGGCAAGGCCAGCGCCCTGAACCTCGCCGCGGACCACCTGACCTACCCGGTCGCGGTCAGCGTGGACGCCGACTCCGCACTGGCCCCCGGCACGCTGGCCGCCCTGGCCCGGCACTTCCACGACCCACGCGTGGGCGCGGTCGCCGGGGACGTGCGCGTCGCCGGGCCGGTCACGTCCCTGACGCAGATGCAGAACCTGGAGTACAGCGTCGGCCAGCAGATGGAAAAACGCGCGCAGGACATGCTCGGCGCCGTCAGTGTCGTGCCCGGCGCCGCCGGGGCGTTCCGCAGCGACCTGATCCGCCGCCTGCGCTACAGCCACGACACCATCACCGAGGACATGGACCTGACCGTCGCCATCGCCGCCGAAGGCTACGAGGTGCGCTTCGAACCCGGCGCCCTGAGCTACACCGAACCGCCCGTGGATCTACGCAGCCTGTGGCGCCAGCGGATGCGCTGGATGTACGGCACCTTCCAGGTCATGGGCAAGTACCGCCACCTGATCATGAACCCCAGGGGCGGCCGCCTGGGCTGGCTGACGCTGCCGTACGTGCTCGTCTACGGCCTGACCCTGGGTGGCGCAGGACCCATCTTCGACCTCGCCGCGCTGGCCCTGCTGACGCAGCACATGAACGACGCGCTGCTGCCCCTGCTGCTGAACGTCGGCGCGGACGTCGCCGTGGCCGCCGCCGCCCTGCTGCTGGGCCGCCAGTCCCTGCGGCCCCTGCTGATCACCCCCACCCAGCGGCTATTCCTGCGGCCCTTCGTGTCTCTGGTCGTCGTCATGACCTGCGTGACGTTCCTGCGCCGCCGGAACGTCCAGTGGAACAAACTGCCCCGCGTGGGCCTGCGCCTGCCCGGCGCCGCCCCCACCCGCGAGCCCCTGCCGCAGGCGGGCGACTGATGAGCGGCCCGGACCGCCCACGGCCCGCCCGCCGGACCGCGCTGCTCTGCGCCGGACTGGCCGCCGTCGCCCTGAGCGTGCTGGCCACCGCCGGGTCCGCCACGCCCAGTCCGGCACCGTCAAATCAGACGGCGTCCAGTGGCCCGGCCGCCGCTGCCCCCGCCCCCGGGAGCGTGCTGGCCACCCGCACCGTCACCCGCGACGCCCGCACACCCGGCGGCGAGATCGCCGGGCAGGTCACGGTCACCGTGCAGCTCGTGCGTGACGGGGCGGAGGTCCAGGCCCGCGCGACCTTCCAGTCCACCCTGCCCGGCCCGGCCGTCGCCACCGGCACGCTGCGCCTGCTGGACGGGCGCGGCAGCGAGGTCACCCGCAGCAACCCGCGCCAGACGGCCGCCCTGGACCCCGGCAGCACCCCGGTCCTCGTGACGCCCCGCAGTCCCCTGGCCGACCACGCCGGGGCCGCGTGCGTGGACGCCACCCTGAACGTCTGGAGCGGCCCGCAGGCCCCAGGCCCGGACGCCCGGGTGCGCAGCGGCCCGGCACTGGAACCCACCGTGTTCACCGTCCAGGTCTGCCACGCCTGAACGCGCACCGGCGCGGCCGGATGACGCGGGGGGACCCCTCACCCTGCCGTCGCGACCCACACAAATGCGAGTCCCATGCAGGGAGAGGGGAGAACGGGACTCACTCGTGTCGGAAGCAGGTCACGGTCATCCTGTTTCGCAGCGCGGGGCAGCGCCCGCCAGGACTCGATTCCCGGCGGGCGCTGCCCCGCGTCCTCGACGCCGGGCGGTCAGCGGTCCCAGGGCCACGCGCCGGGCGCGGCGGCCAGGCCCAGGGCGCGCGGGCCGACGTGGACACTCAGGACCGGGTTCACGCCGGTCCGGTCGGACCACACGATGGGGTGGCGCGCCGCGAGCTGCGTCAGGGCCGTGTCGGCGTCCTCGGGGTGATCGCCGAACAGCAGGCCCACGCGCAGCGGGGTGCCCTCGCCGAAGCGGCGGGTGACCTGTTCGGTCAGCGCCTGGATCGCGCCGCGGTACGAACGGGCCCGCGCGGCGTTCGTGTACGTCCCGGCGGCCTTGTCCACGGTCACGACGGGTTTGAGGTTCAGCAGGCCGCCCACGGCCGCCTGCACGCGCCCTATCCGGCCGCCGCGGCGCAGGTACTCCAGCGTCTCGATGGTGAAGTACAGTTCCGTCTCGGCGTGTACGGCGCGCAGCCACTCGCGGGCCTCGGCGACGCTCAGGCCGCGCTGCGCGGCGGTGACGGCGGCGTGGACCTGGAAGGCCAGGGCGGCGCTCAGCGTGCCGCTGTCGTGCAGCGTCACCTGCGGCCCACCCTCCAGGAGCTGCCGGGCCTGATCGGCGGAGTTGTGGCTGCCGCTCAGGGCGGCGCTGGTGGTCACGGCCAGCACCTCGGGCGTGCCGGGGGCCTGCATGGCGGTCATCCAGTCCTGCGGGGTGGGCTGGGCGCTGGTGGGGTGGGTGGGGTTGGTCTGGAGCTGCCGGTACAGGTCCTCGCGGGTGATCTCGGTCATGCGGTAGGTGGTGCTGCCGAAGTTCACGGCGAACGGCGCGACCGGCACCTCGCCATGCAGGGTGGGGTAGACGTCGAGGCCGCCGTCGGTGACGACGCCGAAGCGGGGGGTGGTGGTCATCGGATCTCCTGGGCGTTCATCGCCTCGATCAGTTTCAGGGCGGCGGTGTGGTCCTCGGCGGGGCCGACGGCGTGCTGCGCGGCGCGCAGGAGTGCGGCGACCTGCGCGATGACCGGGGCGCTGCCCTGCACGCCCTGTGTGAGGTCCACGGCGATCCCGGCGTCCTTGGCGAGCAGGCCCAGCGCGAACGTGGCGGGGAATTCGCGGGTCAGGACGCGCTGCGGGATGAGGTTCTCGCTGGCGTTGCTGCGGCCGCTGCTGGCGTTGATGACGTCCAGCGCGGCGCCCAGGTTCACCCCGGCGCGCCCCAGCACGGCCAGGCCCTCGCCGGTCGCCCAGAGGGTCACGCCCAGCAGGGCGTTGTTCACGGCCTTCACGGCGAAGCCCGAGCCGGTCCCGCCGACGTGCACGACCTTGCCCGCGAAGGCCAGGTGGGGCCGCGCGGCGTCCAGCGCGGCGGCGTCCCCGCCGACCATGACGGTCAGGCGGCCCTGCCGCGCGCCGGCCGTGCCGCCGCTGACCGGGGCGTCCAGGAACGTGACGCCCTGCGCGGCCAGTTCGGCGGCCTGCCGGGTGGCGGCGTCCGGGTGGCCGCTGGTGCAGTCCACCCAGGTCGCGCCGGGGCGCAGGTGGGGGCGCATCTGGTTCATGACCTCGTCCACCTCGGCGCTGGTGGGCAGGCACGTGAAGATCACGTCGGCCGTGGCGGCTTCCGCCAGCGTGGCGGGGTGCGTGCCGTGCGCGGCGGCGTGCGCCCCGGCTTTCGCGGCGGTGCGGTTCCAGACCAGGGCGCGGTGCCCGTGCGCGCGGGCGTGCGTGGCGAGGTGCGCGGCCATCGGGTCGCCCATGGCGCCCAGGCCAAGGAAGGCTAGTGTGGTCATCAGGTGTTCAGCGTAGTGGGGTCGGAGGCGCGGCCCCCGCAAAACTGAACCCGGTGCAAAAAGACGGGCTGCGGATCAGTTCAGGTGCGCGTTCACCGTCGCCTCGCTCAGCTCCCACAGGCGCAGGGCCGTCCCGTCGTCCTGCGCCTGCGGGGCGGGCGTGGTCTCGCGCGAGTCGCTGAAGTACCGGCCGGTCACGTTCACCGGGTCCGCCGCGAGGTGGATGGTCGTCTGCGCGCCCTGCTCGGGCGTGATCGCGAAGCGGTCCACGAGGCGGTACGCGCGGCTGACCCACCCGCCGTTGTTGTGCGCGAAGCCCGTGGCGACCATGCCGGGGTGCAGGCTGTTGCTCTGGATGCCCGGCTCGCGCCGCGCGAGTTCCCGCGCGAACAGGATGTTCGCCAGCTTGCTCTGCGCGTACGCCGCCCACCCGCCGTAGCCCCGGCGGAATTCCGGGTCGTCCAGGCGGACGCGGCCCGTGATGTGCGCGGCGGACGCGACCGTCACGACCCTGGGGGCGTTTCCGGCGCGCAGCAGCGGCAGCAGCTCGCGGGTCAGCAGGAACGGCGAGAGGTGGTTCAGCGCCCAGGTCTGCTCGGTGCCCTCGCGGGTCTCCTGCCGCGTGGTGAAGAACGCCCCGGCGTTGTTGATCAGGACGTCCAGGCCTTCCCCGCGCGCCGTGAACTCCTGCGCGGCCCGGCGGACCTGGGCCAGTTCGCTCAGGTCCGCGAGCAGCGTCGCCTGCGCGCCGATGTCGCGGGCGACCTGCGCGGTCTTGTCCGGGTTGCGGCCCACGATGGTCACGTGCGCGCCGCGCGTCACGAGTTCGCGGGCGGTGATCAGGCCGATCCCGCCGGTCGCCCCGGTGATCAGGACGCGGCGGCCATGCATGCTGGTCGTCATGCGCCCAGGATAGAGGCTGCGCCTCGTCCGCGACGGCGAGCCCGGCGACAGAAGCGCGCGGGCGGGAAGCCGGTGGGCCGCGCGGCGGGACCACGGGAAGAGAGGCCGCGCTCTGCTGAGTCCGGCCTCTCGCGCTGCGGACTTCACTCGGCCCGCGTATTCACTTGTGCGCTGGTGACGTCATGGTACGCCGCCGGGACTCACAGGAGTGTCACACCCGGGTAGAGCACTTCTTCACGCTCGGTCTTCATGTTTGCCCGGGCGCCGTACCCTGAAGTCCGGCCTGCACGAAGCGGTCCAGGGTGTCGGCGAGCGCCGCGACCTGCGCCGGGCCGAGGTTCGCGGTGATGGCGTGCGTGGCGGTCGCCTGCAGCAGCAGGGTCAGGCAGGTCAGCAGGTACGGGGTGCGACCGCGGCCTCCCGGGGGGGTGACGTGATGCTGGAGTCGCGTTTCGAGGTCGTGGAAGACCGCCAGTCGGCGTTCGGTGAAGGCCGGGCCGCTGCCGCTCTGGAGAAGGGTCAGCAGTGGCCGCTCCTCGATGAGCTGCGAGAGGATCGTGGCGAACGGGCGGGGCTGGGCGTTCAGGTCGCGCAGCAGGGGCGCCAGCCGCTCCTCGAATTCGGTCAGGCGCAGGTCGAGCAGTTCGCCCAGGATGTCGGCGGTCGAGGTGAAGTAGGCGTACACGGTGGGGCGGGAGATGTTCAGGTGCGCGGCGATGTCGCCCATGCTGACCGCCTCGAACCCCTGGGTGGTGAACAGGCGCTCGCTGCCGCCCAGGATCTGCTGGCGCCGGTCGGCGGAGGGCAGGCGTCGCCGGGGCGTGGGGGAGGCGGGGGCACTCATGCCCCCAGTCTAGCAGGTTGCTGACAATTTGTCACTTGACAGAGTGTAGATTGCGGCGCACACTACAACCAGTTGACGGAACGTCAGAAGCCGGAATTCTCACCGAGGTGCCCATGACCCAGCCCCCACCCCCCCGCCCCTCCCTGCACGACAGCTACCGCGCCCTCACCCCGGCCGAACGCGGCCTGTGGCGCTACCCGATCATGTGGGCCGCCGCCGCGGCCTTCCTGTTCATCCCCATCACCTACGTCGCCGTGTACCTCATGAGCGTCTGGGATCCCGCCGGGAACCTGAACCAGCTGCCCGCCGCCCTCGTGAACCTCGACCGGGGCACCGTCTCCCGCGGCGAGAAGATCAACGTCGGCCAGGACCTCGTCAAGGAACTCCGGGACGACCCCCCGGTGAACTTCCGCAGCTACCCCAGCGTGGCCGCCGCCCAGCAGGCCGTCCGCGACGGCGAGGTCTACTTCGCCCTGACCATCCCCGCCGACTTCAGCCAGAAGGCCGTGGCGGGCAGCAGCGCCCAGCACGGCCTGCTCCAGCTGTACCGCGCGCCGGGCCTGAACTACTACGCCAGCACCGTCGCCGACCGCGTGGCCGACACCATCGCCACCAACCTGAACGCCACACTCGGCGAGAACCGCTGGGACGTCGTGCAGACCAGCCTGAAAGACGTGCAGGACGGCTTCGCGGACATCCGCGACGCCACCCGCACACTCGCCGACGGCGCCCAGACGCTCACCGACGGCACCCGAAAACTGAACAATGGTGCGGGCGACCTCCAGACCGGCGCGGGCAAACTCGCAGGCGGCGCCGACAAACTGGCCGACGGCGCCGGGACCCTCAGCGGCGGCGTCACCCGCCTGACCGGCGGCGTCACCCAGCTGGGCAGCGGCCTGCGCCAGCTGGAACAGGCCGCCCCCGGCAGGCAGCAACTGCAACCCCTGCGCGACGGCGCCGCGAAACTCACCGCCGGAGCGACCAGCCTGAGCGGCGGCCTGACCAAACTCGCCGCCGGGGGCGACCAGCTCGCCGCGGGCGCCGCGAAACTGAACGCCGGGGCCACCCAGGTCGCGGGCGGCAACGCCCAGCTCGCCACGCAACTGCCGCAACTGGCCGGTGGCCTGGGCGACCTGAACAAGGGAGCACAGCAGCTCAGCGGCGGGGCCGCCCAGCTGCGCAGCGGCGTCGCCAGCGGTCTGAAACCCGCCGTGGACGGCGCCGTGCAACTCCAGGCCGGAGCCCAGAAGCTCGGCGCGGGCCTCGGTCAAGCAAAAGGCGGAGCGCAGAAGGCCGCCGACGGCGCCGGGCAACTCGCCGCCGGACTGCCGAAACTGAGCAGCAGCCTCGGGCAGCTGCAGACCGGCGCGCAGACCCTCGCGGGCGGCGCCGGGCAGCTGAGCACCGCCCTGAAAGGCACGCCCGCCGCCACCGGCGCGACCAACCTCCAGAGCGGCGCCACGCAACTCGCGGGCGGCCTGGGGCAGGCGCAGACGGCTGCGCAGACCGCCAGCAGCGGCGCGCAGCAGCTCGCCACGCAGCTGCCGGGCCTCGTCAGCGGCCTGGGAGACCTCCAGACCGGCGCGAACCAGCTTCAGGCGGGTGCCGACAAGTTACAGTCGGGCCTGACCAGCGGCAGCAAGAGCCTGCAGGACGGCGCCGCGCAGGTGCAGAGCGGCGCGCAGAAACTCGCGCAGGGCGCCGCCAGCGCCCAGGCCGGGGCGCAGAAGGCCGTGACCGGCGCGCAGCAGCTCGCGCAGGGCAGCAAGCAGGTCCAGAGCGGCGCGCAGAGCCTTCAGAGCGGCGCCAGGAGCCTCGCGGACAACACCCGCAAGGCCGCGCAAGGTGCCCAGACCCTCGCGAGTGGGGCGAAAGACTTCCAGGCGGGCGTGAACAAACTCGCGGACGGCAACGAGAAGATCAAGGGCGCGCTGGGGCAGATCACCACGAAACTCCCCGCTCAGAAGGACCTCAACAGCCTGAACAGTGGCGGCAAGACCCTCGCCAGCAGCGCCCGCCAGCTCGCCGACGGCGCCAGCAGCCTCGAAAGCGGCACCCGCACCCTCAAGAACGGCACCGGGGACCTGCTGGACGGCGCGCAGAAACTCACCGACGGGCTGAACGAACTGCACGACAAGGTCCCCGCCAGCATCGAGCAACTGGGCGGCGACCCCACCGGCCTCGCCGAGAGTGTGCAGGTCCGCACCACCAACTTCGCGGACGTCCCCAACAACGGCAACGCCTTCGCGCCGTACTTCATCGCGCTGGCCCTGTGGGTGGGCGCCACCATGACCACCTTCATCTTCCCGTACCTGCTGCTGCCTGAAAGTGGCCGCCAGACCCGGCAGGCCGCCCGCGTGGCCCGCAAGCTCACGCAGCCGCTGCTGATCGTGCTGGGGCAGGCGATCATCGTCGTGATCGGCGTGCGCCTGATGGGCGTGCAGTTCGCTACCCCCGGACAGGTCATCCTGACCACCCTGGCGGGCAGCGTGACGTTCCTGCTGGTCATCCTGGCCCTGAACCTCCTGATCGGCCCCGCCGGGCGCATCCTGGCCCTGGTGCTGCTGATCGTGCAGCTCGCCGCGAGCGGCGGCAGCTACCCGGTGGAACTCAGCAACCCGTTCTTCCAGACGCTGCACAACGTCATCCCCGTCACGGACGTCATCAACGCGCTGCGCCACGCGATGTTCGGCGCGTTCGAGGGGCAGTACTGGACCTTCATGGGCCGCATGGGCGTCGTCGCGCTGATCAGTCTGATCGTCGCGCTGCTCAGCCGCCGCCGCTGGGTGTACACCGACGACCGGAATTTCCGCTCCCCGATCATCACCGACGTCGGCTGAACCCGGCAAACAACGGCCCCCACCTTCCGCAGAGGGTGGGGGCCGCTGCTGTTCCCGGTCAGGCCGCAGCTTTCCGCGTGTCCGGCACGTTCCGCACCAGGATCACGCCCAGCAGGAAGAACGCCGCCGCGATCCCGAACACCAGCGTGTACCCCAGGTTCCCGCCCTGCGCGTTCCCCCAGTCGAGCAGCTGCCCCTGCGGCAGCCCCACGAACTGCGGCGCGACGAACGCCACGTGCCAGATGCCCATGTCCCGCGCGTAGCTCTTCTCGCTGGGCATCGCGTCGCTGCCCAGCGCCCAGTCCACGCTCGTGAACGCCCCGAAGCCCAGCCCGAACGCGACCGACAGCGCCAGCGCCACCGCGAAACTCGGCGCGAGCAGCAGCAGCAGCGCCGCGACCGCCATGGTCGTCCCCGCCACGTAGATCACGGGCTTGCGGCCGACACGGTCACTCAGCTGCCCACCCACCACCGCCGACAGGATGCTCGCCACGATGATGCACGCCAGCATCAGCGAACTGCTCAGGACCTCGTTGCGCTGGCGCAGCACGTCCCCGGCGTAGTACTGCAGGAACGGCTGCACGCTGTACTGCCCCAGCGCGAACAGCACCCGCGTGATGAACACCCACAGGAACGGCTTGAACGTGAACAGCTGCGTCCACGGCATGCTCTCCCCGGTCCGCGCGGGCGGCGCGTCCCCCTCCGGCACGCCCCGCATCGTGATGACCGCCGGGACGACCAGCGTCAACGCGATCAGCACGAACCCCACCACCTGCGGCAGGCCCAGCTGCCCGATCGCGATGCCCGCCACGGCGCCCAGCAGCTGCGCGGTCGCCTGCAGCATCCCCATGATCCCGCTGTAGCGCCCGCGCAGTTCCGGCGGCACCAGCTGCGGAATCAACGCCGAGTACGGCGCCGTCGCGTAATTGTTCCCCAGTTGCACCAGCAGGAACCCCAGCAGGTACACCCAGAAGCCCGTCATGCCGCCCAGCGTCGCGACCGCCACGCCCATCACCGCCAGACCCGCGAGGTTCACGCCCACACCCAGCTTCAGGTACGGCAGGCGCCGCCCGGTCCGGTCACTGTGCGCGCCTACCAGTGGCGGCACGACCAGCGCGATGATCGCCCCGATGGCGGTCAGCGCCCCCAGGTACGTCCCTTTCTGCGCCTCGCCCACGAAACTCACCACGTTCGTGGGCATCAGGATCGTCAGCAGCAGCAGCCAGTGAAAGGCGGAACCGAACCAGAACGCGGACAGCACCCAGGGACTCACCCTGGGGCGTGAAGTGGAGGCAGAGGTCATCGTCCGGCGAGTATACGTGCGCCGCTCACGTTTCAGGGCTCAGATGTCGTCGGGCGGCAGCGCGTCCCAGTACGCCCGCAGGTCCGGTGCGAGCGGCACCTCCGCCACCACCTGCGCGCCCGCCCACGGGAATGCCACGCGCGCCGCGTGCAGCGCCTGCCGCGCCAGCCCCAGCCGCGCCGTCAGTTCCGGCGTCTGGCCCTCCTCCATGAAGCGCAGGAACACCCCGGGGTCCCGCCCGTAGATCTTGTCCCCGACCATCGGCAGGCCCAGGTGCGAGAGGTGCGCGCGGATCTGATGCAGCCGCCCAGAGCGGGGATACGCCTCGATCAGCGCGTGCCCGGCGCGGCGGGCCACCACCCGGAAGTCCGTCACGGCGGGCCGCCCGTCCGGCACGACCCCCTGCCGGATGGCGATGCGGTTCGCGCCGCCCAGCCCCAGGTCACCCAGCGGGGCGTCCAGCGTGCGCCGCTCCCAGTCCGGCGAGCCGTGCACCACCGCGAGGTACGTCTTGCCGACCAGATGCGTCTTGAACAGCGTGAAGAACCGCTGCGCCGCCTCCCGGTCCCGCGAGAGGACCTGCGCGCCGCTCGTCTCACGGTCCAGCCGGTGCGGGGGCGCCAGGTCCGCCTCGCCCGTCTCGCGCTGCATGAACGTCAGCAGGTCCGGCACGTCCACCCGCGCCCGCACCGGGTGCGTCAGCCACAGCGCGGGCTTGTGCACCACGTAGAAATCCGGGTGCTCCAGGATCACGCGCGGCTTCTCGGTGGGCGGCAGCAGGGGCGCGCGGGCGGTCACAGTTCCCACACGCTGGCGTAGTCTCGGCCCCGCAGGCGCGCCGAGAGGTCCACGCCCCGGTCCACCGTCCGCGAGAGCCGCGCGCGCAGCCACTCGCCCGGCACGCCCGGCGCGTCCCAGTGCGCGGAGGTGGCGTACACGAAGTGCGGGTTCACCACGCAGCGGAAATCCACCATCAGCCCGAACGCGAACGCCCCGTGACTCAGGTACCCGTGATCCAGTCCGCCGGACACCAGGAACGTCACGGGCCGGTCGAACCACGCGCCGTGCAGGCCGCGCGCCGCGTCGCTGCTGCCGGTCAGTTCCACCAGCGCCTTCACGCCCGAGCCCAGCCCCCAGTTGTACACGGGCACACCCAGGAACACGCCGTCCGCCTCGCGGATCGCGCGGTGGTAGACCTCGGCGTGTGGGTGCGCGTAGCAGCCCTGCGGGCCCTGGTCGTTGTCGAAGGGCGGCAGGGCTGCCACGCGCAGGTCGAGGTGCGTGACCTCGTGCCCCTGCGCGTGCAGCTGCGCGGCCGCGAGGTCACACAGCCACGCGCTGCGGCTGTCCGGGTCGAGGCTGGTGGAGAGGACGGCGAACTTCACCCGGACAGGGTAGCGTCCCGCCGGCCGGGTGACCCGGCGCGCGTCACTCGGTGGTCGTGTGGACCGCGCCGCCCTCGCCCACCACCACGCGCGTCGCCTGCCGGTCCAGTGAGCCCAGCGCCACCTCGGCCCCGCCCACCTGCACGGTCGCCTGTTCCCCGTCCACCGGCACCCGCCACGACTGGTGCGGCCACAGCCGCGCCCGCTCCACGCAGCCGGCCGGGCCGCACACCCGCAGGCCCGAGAGGACCTCGCCGCTGCGGTTGACGACCTCCACGCCGCCCGCCACGCCGAACAGCAGCCACGCCCACGCCACCAGCGTCCCCAGGCCCAGCAGGCCGCCCGCCACCGACCAGGCAGGGGAGGGGGCAGCAGGCCGGGTGCGGGCGGTGGGTGCGGGCGCGTTCATGCCCCCAGTGTGCCGCGCGCGCGTCTGGGCCGCATCAGCCGATTGGTGCAGGTGTCAGGCTCCGCTGGACGGTCCGGCCGCCGTGACCGTCAGCGGCACCACTCCGGTGAACAGGCGCGGCCACGCCAGATGCGGCTTGCCTAGCTCCAGAGTCAGGCCGCGCCCCGCGAAGTGCGCGTCCCACACCGCCTGCACGCGCGGGGGCAGCAGCTCACGCAGGGCCGACTCGGCCTCCGCGCGCTGCTCGCCCAGGTCGAAGGGACTGGGGCTGCCCAGCCGCTCGCGGACCAGCGACCGGACCTCGCCCTGGTACAGCACGTCGTCCGCGATGCGGGCCAGCAGCGCCTCCGCCTGCGCCGCCCGGTCGGTCACGAGCGGCGCGAGCTTCCCGAACGCCACCGCCGACCCCAGCGTGTTCCCCGCCGTGTTCCACGCGCTGAACCCCGCCAGATCCGCCAGGGGCAGCCCCCCCATCAGCGTCCACAGCCGCGCCTCGGCGCCGTTCGGGTACGCGATGTCCGCCACGCTCACCGCCCGCCCGGCCCGCAGGTCCGCGCGCAGCGCGTCCACGAAGGCCGGGAGGTGCCGGTGCGGCGTGTCCACCACCGCGAAGTCCGGCTGCCGGTGCGCCTGCCGCGTGCCCGGCGTGTTCACCGCCAGCACGAACGCCGCCTCCTGCACGGAGTCCGCCAGCCGGCAGCCCGCCGCGCGCAGGTGCGCCCGCACGAGTTCCCCCGCCGGCCGGTCCTCGTACAGCAGCTCCGCACCCGCCCCGCCCAGGCCACTGAAGCGCACCCACACCGGCACCTCCTCCGGGCGCAGCGCGCGGGCCAGCAGCGCGCACGGCACCTCGTCCGCGCCGGGGTACACGTCCAGGCGGTCCCACACGCCCAGCTCGTCCGCGCGGGCCTCCAGTAGGCGTCGGTCGAAGGCCGCCAGCCCGTACGGCGTGGTGTCGTCCAGCGTGAGACACAGGTGACTCAGCACTCCACCCGAAAGCAGGTCCAGCGCGGCCAGATGCAGCGCCCGGTTGCGCTCACGGGTGCCCACCCAGTCCGCCAGGATGTCCGCCGGAACCGCCGCGCGGGCCGCGTCCAGCGCCGCGCGTTCCGCCTCGCCGTGCCGCGCGTGCCGGTCGAAGGCCGTCGAGTACGCCCGCAGCTCGCGGCCCCAGTCGCCGTAGTACGCCTTCTCCTCGTGCGGGTCGTTGTCGTGCGCCACCCGCACGATCACCCCGAAGGCATAGATCCGCAGGGCCGGATTCACTGCTTTCAACTCAGCCAGGATCGCCAGCCGCGAGAGCGCCCCCGCCAGCGGGTCCGACACCCGCCGCGCCGGGATCATCCCGCCCAGGCACAGCGTCTCCAGGCACACCACCAGCACGTCCGCGTCCGCCGCCCCGGCCCGCAGCCACGCTGCGAGCGCCCCGGTGTCGCCCGGCGTGAAGAAGTCCGGCAGCGCCGCCGCCGGGGGCACCCGCACCTCCGCGCCGGTCATGCGCCCCAGCTGCACGGGCAGGTCCAGGGTGGGCGGGCGGGTATCCGGCGGAACGAGCAGCACACGCGGCGCACGCACCGGCGGCGATTCCCGTGAGTCAGGGACGGTATCGGCACACCGTTCAGCCGTATCGGTCGGGTTCGACTGCGACTCAGACGTACTCCGGTTGACAGGTGTGCACCAGCGTACAACCCGGGCAGCTTCGGAGGGCTGCGGAGCAGAGCGAGCAGGATAGCAACGGGGACCGGCCGTGGAGTGGGCAACCCGATGTCCTTCCGGGGGGTGAACGAAACAGACGGAATCCGTATCAGCGCCGCGCTCTGTCATCCGCCCGAGGCTAGCAGGTGCGTGCCGTCCGGGGCGCGCTCAGGTGCTGCCCAGCAGGAACGCCAGCGTGTCGTCCCGCATCCGCACGCTGGTGTAATGCCCGACACCCGGATACACCGACTCACGCAGGGCCTCCGGGCACCCCGCCGAGGCGTACGCCGCGCGGTAGGCGGCCACGGTGGGCGCGTGATGCTCCTCCAGTGGGAACACCGGGTCCGCCCCGCCACTGCCCAGGAGCAGCGGCGTGGGCACGGCGTCCGCCGCGTGCACCAGCGGGCGATGCCGGTCAAGGAACGCCTGGAGGTCCGGGCGGCGCACCTCCGGTTCGTGCCACACGCCGGACGTGATCAGCGCCGCCGCCCGCGCGACCCGCGCCTCCGTCCGCGCGAGGGTCTGCGTCACGTACCCGCCCATGCTGGACCCCACCACCCACACCGGCACCCGCCCGTAGGCCGCCTGCGCGGCGTCTAGCAGTGCCGGCGCCTCCGCGACCGTGCGGCGCACGCTCTCCCACACGAACTTGCGGGCGTTCAGACCCGGCGGGGTGTCGCCCTGCCGTTCGCCGTGCAGCGCCGCGTCCGGCAGGACCACCGCCGCGCCCCACGCGGCCAGCGCGGCGTACACGCCCAGCTTGCCCTCCTTGGCCGCCCACGCGCCGTGGTACACGACGCAGACCGCCCGCACCTCCCGGCCCGGCGCGGGGCGTTCCACCAGACACGGGACGCCCGCCAGGAGGTGCCGTTCCACCGCGTACGGCTGCCCGCCCACCAGCGGTGCGGCGTGCGGATCACCCGGGTGAAACGCGCGGGTCACGCCGGGAGACCCAGGCGGGTCGGCGTGCCCCCCGGCATCCAGAGCCACACGTCCGGATTGCGCAGCGCCGCCCACCCGTCATGGCCCAGGCCCAGCAGCAGCGCCAGGAGGTTGCCGTGGGTGACGACCACCGTCACGCCCGCCGGGTCGCGGTGCGTGTCCAGCGCCGCCTGAGCGCGCCCCCGGGCCGCCGCGCCGGACTCGCCGCCCGGCAGGGCCAGCGTGTCGTCCGCGAAGCTGTCCCGCAGCCGCTCGCGCCAGTCCGCGCGGGGCACGCCGGTCAGGACCCGCTCGGTCAGGCGGTCGTCGGGCGTGACCGGCAGACCCAGCGCCGCCGCCAGCGGGGCCGCCGTGTCCACGGCACGAAGCCACGGGCTGCTCACGATCCGGGTGACGCCCAGTCCGCGCAGCGCGGGCACCAGCCCGGCCGCGCCCGCGTGCCCCTCCCCGGTCAGGTCCGCCCCGGGTTCCTGCCCCGCCGCGCGGGCGTGCCGCACCAGCAGCAGCGTCCCAGACGGCAGGGGAGAGGCCGACAGGGCCGGGGCGGTCACGCGAATTCCAGCAGCATGCGGTGCGCCAGCCCCCGCCCCGACGCCCGCTGCCACGCCGCGCGCGTGTCCCCGGCCATGATCGCCGCCATGAACCGCTCGTCCCGCGCCAGGGTCGTCAGCACCCAGTAGTCGCCCCAGACTTCCACCCCCCAGGCGTCCACCATCGCCCGCGACGCCGTCTCCCAGATCGGTTCGCTCAGGTGCTCCAGCGGCGCGATGAAATGCAGTTCGCCGTCCGTGCCGGGCGTCCGCGCGACCTCACGGCGGTACTCGGCCCGCTCACGGGCGGTCATGCGCTCCCACACGCCCGCCTCGCAGAAATGCGCCGGGAACGCGCTGAACGTGTCCCGGCAGCGCGTCGGGCGCGCCTCGTAGCGGCTGCACCCGCCGGTCTCCCGGTCCAGGATCGGGCAGAAGCCCACCTCGGTCCGGTGACGCTGCACGTACTCGTCGTCACTGCGGGCCGTGCGGGCATTCGCGATCGCCGCGCGGGCGTGGGCCTCGACGGCCGCCGCCAGCCCCTCGTCCAGCTCGGCGGCCATCACGAGCGCCTCGGCCAGACTCACGCGGATCGGCATGTTGCAGCACGCCACGCACCCCGACGCGCAGTACACCCGCCCGCCCTGACGCGCGTAGCGGTCCATCCACTCCCCCGCGCGCCGCCCGTAGCGGTCGTACGCGCGCCGCACGGCCTCTGTCACGTCACGGTTCACTGCCTGCACCTCACTCATCCGCGCAGCCTAGAGCATCCGCCCCCGCCCGACCGTGCGCCGCGCGTCCCCTGCGCGGCGGGGCGCGTCCCCGCGTGCGTATACTGACCGCAACGTGTTCAGGCGTCCCCGCACCCCCCAGACCCCGACCGGCACTCCAGACCCGCGCAAGACCGGGATCAACCAGGAGCCGCTCGACCCGACGCGCGTGCTGGCCGACCTCGTGTCGCGCCCCACGCAGGAAGGCGTACTGGAGGGGGCCCTGTCGTACGCCGCGACCCTGATGGGCGGCAACGTGCAGGGCTACGCGGTCGTGCGGCGCGGCCAGGACCGCGTCGCGGCCGTGTTCGGCGGGTACCCCAAGAGCCTGCTGGGCCTCGCCCTGACCGGTCCCTGGGCGCAGATGCGCTCCCGGGTCGTGCCCGACGGCAGCCGCGAACTGTTCGACACGAACGGCCCCGAGATCACCGCGCAACTCGAACAGGCCGGACTGCGCGACGCGCAGATCAGTCTGGTCGTGCCCCTGAGCGTCCGCGGCCGCCACCTGGGCGCCCTGATACTCGACCGGGCCAGCAGCGACGGCGTCGCGCCCGCCGCGCAGGAGGCCGTCACGAAATGGGCCGCGGCCGTCGCCCCGATCCTGAGCATCCTCGAGAGCCGCGAGGAATGGAAGCAGGCCGCCCGGCAGCTCACGGGCGCGCTCGTGGAAGCCGTCGAGAGTCAGGACTTCGACTCGCTGGGGCACGCGCAGGCCGTCACGGACGTCAGCCTGAAACTGGGCCGCGCCGTGGGCCTCACCGACCGCGAACTGGAAGAACTGTGGTTCGCGTCCATGCTGCACGACATCGGCAAGATCCACGGCGAGCAGGGCCACGCGCAGGTCGGCGCGAACTTCCTGCACGGCGTCCCGCACCTCAGCGAGGCGCAGAAGGCCATCCGGCACCACCACGAACGCGTGGACGGCCAGGGCGAACCCGACAGGCTGAGCGGCGAGGACATCCCGCTGTACGCGCGCATCCTGGCCGTCGCGAACGCCTACGTCCGGCTGGGCGGCCTGGAGCGCCTGAAACCCCAGGCGGGCAAGGGCCTGGACGCCAAACTGGTCGGCCTGCTGGACAAACTCCCGCAGTGAGCGCCGCATGACCCTGCGCCCCGCCCACCCCGGAGACCCCCCCACCCCGCGCTTCCCGAACCTGGAAGCGCGGTTCGGCCCCCTGACCCCCGTGGACGCCGGCATGCAGAGCCGCGTGTACGCCACGCAGGACCGCCAGACCGTCATCAAGGTGTACCGCAACCACCAGGGCGAGCACGGCGTGGAGGCCGAGAACATGCGCCGCGCCGGGATGGGCGACCGCGTGATCGACGCGCTGGAGGTGGACGGCATCGAGGCGCTGATCATGCGCCGCTTCGACGGTCACCCCCTGCGCACCCCCGACGTGCCCCGCGCCCTGACGCAACTGCGCGCCAGCCTGCGCGCCCTGCACGGCACCACGCGGGGCCGCGTGAACCTGCGCCGCGTGCAGGACCGCCTGCGCCGCTTCCGCAGCGCCCTGGCCGCCTACCCGCTGGACGACCTGTTCGACGCGGTCGAGATTCCCCTGGACCGCGGCCTGCTCGACCAGCCCGCCGCGTTCTGCCACCTGGACCTGTGGCACGACAACATCCTGATCAGCGAACCCCACGGCGAGGTGCTGATCATCGACTGGACGAAGGCCGACTGGGACGACCCGCTGCGGGACCTCGCGCTGCTCAAGACCGGCACCCTCGACCTGCTCCCGCCCGACGAGAGCCTCCAGGCGGCGCTGACCTTCCTGCCGGACCAGACGGCGGCCACGCTGACCCGCTACCGCGCGTACCTCGCCATGACCACCCTGCACGACCTGTACTGGTTCCTGATGAACGAACCGTACGAATTCGAGGGCCAGCGCGACCAGAAGGTGCCGCGCGCCCGCCACGCCCTGGCCCGCCTGCCCGGCTGAGCCGCCCCGCCAGGGCCGGACGCCCTGCGGGCCGCGGGGTATGGTGGGCGCATGGTTACTGTCGTCACCCATCCCCTCGTTCAACACAAACTCTCGGTCATGCGCGACGTGCACACCGGCGTGAAGGAATTCCGCGAGCTGGCCAGCGAGGTCAGCCTGCTTCTCGCCTACGAGGCCATGCGCGACCTCGAAGTCACCCAGGAGGAAGTCACCACGCCCATCACCACCGCCGAGTTCCCCATGCTCAGCGGCAAGAAGCTGGCGCTGGTCGCCATCCTGCGCGCCGGGCTGATCATGACCGACTCGATCGTGCAGCTCGTGCCCGCCGCGAAGGTCGGCCACATCGGCCTGTACCGCGACCCCGAGACCCTCGGGCCCGTCGCGTACTACAACAAGCTCCCCACCGACATCGCCGAGCGGCGTGTGTTCCTCACCGACCCCATGCTCGCCACCGGGGGCAGCGCCAGCGCCGCCATCGCCAGCCTGAAAGCGGCCGGGGCGACCAGCATCAAGCTCATGTGCATCCTCGCCGCGCCCGAGGGTGTGGCCGTGATCGAACGCGACCACCCGGACGTGGAGATCGTCGTGGCCGCGCTGGACTCGCACCTGAACGACCACGGGTACATCGTCCCCGGCCTGGGTGACGCGGGCGACCGCATCTACGGCACCAAGTAATCCGTGACGGGAAACGCCGTGACCGGACTGACCGAGAAGACCGCCCGCGCCCACATCGACGAGCGCACCTGGACGCGCGGCGCCTCCTACACGAGAGGCCTGACCCGCCTGACCCGGCAGCCCGACGGGGACGACCAGCACCTGCGCGGCACGGCGCACGGCACCGACCACTACGAGGTGCTGGTCACCCTGCGCGCCGGGAACGTCAGGGACGCCGTCTGCAGTTGCCCCGTCGGCGGCGATGGGCGCTGCAAGCACGTCGCCGCGCTGCTGCGCCGCGCCCTGATCCGCCCCGGCGACTTCGTCGCGCTGCCGTCCCTGGACGACCTGCTCGATCCGCTGGACGCTCCCGCGCTGCGCGGCGTGATCCGCCGCATGCTGGACCACGCGCCGGACCTGATGGGCGTCCTGCTCAGCGCTCCCGGCGGCGGCACGGGGCTCGCCGAGCGACTGGCCCTGGCCTTCGCCACCGTCGACTACGACCCCGACCACGACTGGGACGACGAGGGGGCCGACCTGAGTGACATCGGCGCCATGACCGACGAACTGCTCGAGGCGTGCAGCGACAGCCCCATCCCGGAGGCCCTGAACGCCGTACGCGCCTTTGTGGACGGCCTGGACGCCATCCACGACGAGGTGGACACCGGCGCGGACCTCGCCCACGCGGCCCGCACCGCGCTGCTGCTCCTGCTGGGCCGCGACCCGAGCGACACGCACCGCGCGGACACGCTGAACCTGCTGATCCGGTGCCTGCACCTGCACACGTGGCACCCCGGCGAGATCGACGGCACCGGGCAGCGCGAGCTGTACCTGAACCTGCCGCCCGAACGGCGCGCCGAACTGCTCGGCGTGCTCGACGGCGCCAGCGAGAACCTCACCACCTACCGGCGCGCGCCCATCACCCGCGTGATGCTGGACCTCGACCGGGAAGGACTGATGCCCGCCGCGCACGCCCTGCACCTCGCGCGGCGCGACGGGCACATCCACCACCTCATCGAACGCCTCATCCCCGACGACCCCCAGGCGGCCTTGCAGGAACTCAGCACCCGCAGACTGCCCCTGCGCGACGTCCACGCGGCCTTCACGGCGGCCGGGCACGCGGACGCGCTGCTGCGCCACGCCGAGACGAACCCGAAGCTACCCGGCGCCCGCCTGTACCTGTTCGAGCAGTACCGCGCCTCGGGCCGCCAGGGCGACGCCCGCCGGGTGGCGCTGGACGCCCTGACCGGAAAGGGCCGCGCCACGTTGGTCACGGACCAGCACGACGCCAACTTCATCCTGTACCGGGTCGGCCCCGACGGACCCGAGCAGGTCGATCCGGTCCATTCCTGGGTGGACCGCTACCGCGAGGTCAGCCTCGACTGGGCCACCGACCTGCAGGAACTCGTGACTGCCTGGCGGGGCGACCCCAACCGCCTCGCGACCCTGATCAACCTGCTGCTCGACGCCGGGCAGAACGCGCAGGCCGCGCAGGTCATGGGCCGGTGTGACCCGCTGAAGATCCTGGCTGGCCCGCTCGCCGTCCGCTACGCCCTGGCTCTCCCCGGCGCGGAAGCCACGCCGCTGATCCTGAAACTGGTGACGCACGCCGTCGCCCAGGGCAACCGCGACGGGTACCGGGCCGCCGCCACGATGCTTCGGCAGGCCAGCGCCGTCATCGGCGCCGAGGAAGCCCGCAGCGCCGCCGCGCTCCTGCGCGCCGAGCACCCGCGCCGCCGCTCGCTGCACGCCGAACTCGGCAACGCTGGATTCTGACAGCGGTTTCCAGTTCCATTGAAGGGCCAACACCACGCCCTTCAATTCCACTTCCAACCGCCGGTGTTGTCAGGTGCTCGCTCTGCTTCGCAGCTCTGCGAGTCCGCTCGTTCAGGAGATTGAAGGTGCCCCTCAATACTCCTGAATTCTGCTGTGAGGGCCGGATTCCGAACGCCCGTTTTTAGACAACCTGCCCGCCCCGCCTGAAGCGGCGCTTACGCTGGGGCCATGACCGCGTTCAGCCTTCTTCTTACCCGTCCTCCGGTGGAGTGAACGGCGCGGAAGTCGATGCCTGAACCCCCCGGAGGACGAAAGCCTCCGGGGTTTTTCATTGCCCACCCACCCGCCACCAGGAGCCGCCCATGACCACCGAAACCAACCGCATCCGCATCTTCGACACCACCCTGCGCGACGGCGAGCAGAGCCCCGGCGTGGCCCTGAATCACACCCAGAAACTGGAGATCGCCCACCAGCTCGCCCGCATGGGCGTGGACGTCATCGAGGCCGGCTTCCCCATCGCCAGCCCCGGCGACCTGGAAGGCGTGAGCCGCATCGCCCGCGAGGTGCGCGGGCCGATCATCACCGGCCTGGCCCGCGCCGCCCGCCCCGACATCGAAGCCGCCGCGAAAGCCGTCGAGGCCGCCGAGAAACCCCGCATCCACACGTTCATCGCCACCAGCCCCATCCACATGGCGAAAAAACTCCAGCTGGAACCCGACGCGGTCGTCGAACGCGCCATCCAGGCCGTCACCTACGCCCGCTCCTTCGTGGACGACGTGGAATTCAGCGCCGAGGACGCCACCCGCAGCGACACCGCCTTCCTGATCCGCATCTTCAAGGCGGCCGTGGAGGCCGGGGCGACCACCATCAACATTCCCGACACCGTCGGCTACACCACCCCCGAGGAGATCCGCGCGCTGTTCGCCGAGATCCGCGCGGCGCTGCCCGCCCACGTCATCCTCAGCGCCCACTGCCACGACGACCTGGGCATGGCGGTCGCGAACTCCATCGCCGCCGCGCAGGGCGGCGCCCGGCAGATCGAATGCACCATCAACGGCATCGGTGAGCGCGCCGGGAACGCCAGCCTGGAAGAACTCGTCATGGCCTTCCACACCCGCCGCGACCACTACGGCTTCGAGACCGGTATCCGCACCCGCGAGCTGTACCGCGCGTCACGCATGGTCAGCCGCCTGAGCGGCATGCCCGTCCAGCCGAACAAGGCCGTCGTGGGCGACAACGCCTTCGCGCACGAGAGCGGCATCCACCAGGACGGCGTCATCAAGGCCCGCGAAACGTACGAGATCATGAACGCCGAACTCGTCGGCCGCGAAGCCGCCGTCCTGGTGATGGGCAAACACAGTGGCCGCGCCGCGTTCCGCAAGGCCCTGAACGACCTGGGCTACACCGACCTGACCGACGACAAGGTCCAGCACCTGTTCGGCCGCTTCAAGGACCTCGCCGACCGCAAGGGCCAGATCTACGCCGACGACCTGCGCGCCCTCGTCGAGGCCCGCAGCGACGTCCCGCAGACCTTCACCCTGGAAGGCTTCCAGATCACCAGCGGCATGAACATGACCCCCGTGGCCTTCGTGCGCCTCCAGACCCCGGACGGCGCCGTCGAGGCCACCGCCCACGGCGACGGCCCCGTCGAGGCCGCGTTCCAGGCCATCAACCGCATCACCGGCCTGAACCCCGAACTGGAAAGCTACCGCATCCAGGCCGTCACCAAGGGCGGCGACGCGCTGGGCGAGGTGAACATCGGCGCCCGCCACGGCGAGACCACCCTGCACGGCAGCGGCGTCGCCACCGACGTCGTCGAGGCCAGCGCCCGCGCCTGGGTGCGCATCCACAACATGGTCGTCGCCGGGATGGGCACCGAACGCCGCCAGGGCGAATTCGCCCCCGGCCGCATTTAAAGTCGATAGATGATGGGTCTGCCGCCACGCGGCTGATGGACAGGGAGGCTGGGCAGACCGGCCTCCTCCGCTTTTGAAGGAGGCCGCATGATCCTGGAAATCGCCCTGCTGCAGGTCCGCCCCGGCCAGACGACCGAGTTCGAGGCGGCGTTCGCTCAGGCGCAGCCCATCATCGCGGGGATGCCCGGGTACGTCCGGCATGAGCTTCACCACTGCCTGGAGGACGACCACCGCTACGCCCTGCTCGTCTCGTGGGAGACTCTGGAGGACCACACCGTGGGCTTCCGCGGCAGCGCCGAGTACCAGAGCTGGCGCGCCCTGCTGCACCACTTCTACGACCCGTTCCCCACCGTGGAGCACTTCACGAGGGTGGAGCTGGGCTGAGCGTCACACCGTGACGAGGCCGAGGGCGATGCCGCGCGCGACGGCCCCGGCGCGGCTCTGGACGCCCAGTTTGGAGTACAGCGCCTGCACATGGAATTTCACGGTGCTCTCGCTGACGCCCAGGTCCCGCGCGGCGCGTTTGTTGCTGAGGCCCTCGGCGAGCAGCGCCAGCACGTCGCGTTCGCGGGGGGTGAGGGTCACCTCGCCCGAGGGGAGCGGCTCCTCGTCCGGTGGGGTCAGCCAAGCGGGCGGCAGCGTCACCAGTCCCGCCGCTGCGCCGTGCACCGCCGCGATCAGTTCGGCGGGCGTGGCGTCTGCAGGCAGGGACGCCCAGCCGTGCGGGCAGAGGTCGGGCAGGACCTCCACCCACGCGCGGGAGCCCAGCGACACGACTGCCGCGCCGTCCAGGGGTGAGGGGTCGTCCAGCCACGCGTCGTCCACGATCAGCACATCCGGCTCGTGGCCGTCCTGCGCGGTCAGGAACCCCGCGCCGCGCAGGATCGCCGCCACGCCCGCCGCGAGGACCGCCGAACCCAGCGTGACGAGCACGGTGGGCCGGGCAGGTGCGGCGGTCATGCCTGATCGTACCGGGACGGGCGCGCGGGTCGTCACGGTCAGCGTTCACCCACCGTGACGCTCATGTCCTGCTCCTCGCCGCCACGCAGGACGCGCAGGGTCACCGTCTCGCCCGCGCGGGAACGGATGCGCGACAGGAGTTCCGCCGGGTGCGTGAAGCCCTCGCCGTCCAGCGCCAGCAGCACGTCCCCCACCCGGAAGCCCGCCGCCTGACCGGGACTGCCCGCCTCGACCTGCACGACCGTCAGGCCCACCCGTCCGCCCGCGAAGCGCTCGCGGAAGCGGCGGAGTTTCTCCAGCCGGGCCTCGTCCATCCCGCCCCTATCCTGGCCTCCACGTTCAGGGCGACCCTCCCGCGCCCACGGACCGCGCGGGCGACCGTGCCCACCATGATCCGGCCCACGTCCGGGACCGCGACGGCCCCCCCAGGGGGCACCCTCACCCCGGAAGCGGTCCCCCCACGGGCCGCCACCGAACGGCCCACGTGCGAACGGTCCGCCGGGGAAGGCGTCCTCATCCACCTCGTCCGGCGTCGCGGCGGCCGGGAAGAGCACGGGCTGCGTCGCCAGGCCCAGGTACCCGCGCGGCACGCGGCCCTCGCGGGACAGCAGGTCCGCCACCCGCGCCGCCCGTGCGGCCGGAACGGCCAGCAGCTGCCCGCGCCGCACGCCCGCGTTCAGCACGCCCACGAGTTCCCCCTGCGCGTTCACGAGCGCGCCGCCACTCACGCCGGGGAACGGCTGGGCCCCCGCGTGCAGCCAGCCGTCCCGCGCCCGGCCCGGATTCAGGCCCAGGCTGGCCTGCACGCCCCCGGGCGGTCGGCCCACCGCGAGCAGCAGCTCACCGGCGCGGCCCGCCTCTCCGGTCGTCAGCGGCGGGACGTTCAGGCCGTCCACGCGCAGCAGCGCCAGATCGCTGCCCGGATCGCGGCCCACGACCACGCCCGTCAGGGTCTGCCTGTCCGGGGTGACCACCGGCACCTCGTCGGCGTGGAGCAGGTGCGCGGGCGTCAGGACCAGCCCGTCGCCCACCACCGTGCCGCTCACCGGGCGCGCCGCGCGCACCGTCACCACACTTCGCGCGGCCAGCTCGACCGCGTCCGCCATTGCCGTTGAAAGATCAGAAAGATTCGTCATGCCGTCATGCTGCGCCCCACGCCGCGAAAACACGCCCCCCAGCCGCCCAAGCCCGCGCCCCCACCGAACGGCCAGGGTCGCCGTATCCTGCCCGCATGTCCCTCACGCTGACCGTCCTGCCCGGCGAGTACGCCGTCGCCCAGCTCCCCGCCGGAAGTGCCGTGCCGGACTGGGCGACGCGCGGCGACCTGTGGTGCGTCCTGAACGCCCCGGACGAACTGAGCGTCGTCTGCCCCGCCGATGGGGTCCCGGACGGCGTGCGCGTCCAGCGTGGCTGGCAGGCGCTGATGCTCACCGGGCCGTTCGAGTTCACCCTGACCGGCATCCTCGCCAGCGTCCTGAACCCTCTGCGGGACGCTGGCGTGGGCATCTTCGCGCTGTCCACCTACAACACCGACTACGTCCTCGTCGCCGCCAGCGACCTCGACCGCAGCGTCGCGGCGCTGCGGGAGGCCGGGCACACCGTTCAGGAGTGAGGCGAGTCTGAACCGAGCTCCCGTTCGTAGCGGATGACCGGCACCACCTCGCCCATGTAGGCCTCCGGGTCGGCGTACCCGGCCTCCACGAACCCCAGGCGGCGCATCAGCGCGTGCGACCGCACGTTCGGGGCGTGCACAAGCGCCGACAACCGTGTCAGGCCCAGTCCCGCCGCGTGCGCGATCAGCGCCTCACCCGCCCGGCGCGCTGCACCCTGGCCCCACAGCGCCCGCTCCCCGATGACAATCCCGAACTCCGCCGACGTGCCGTCCAGGCCCGCCAGATCCACGAACCCCACCAGCCGCCCGTCCAGCTCGGCGCCCAGCCGCAGGAACGCCGGGTCGCCGCCCGCGATGATCGCCGCCCAGTGCCGCCGCACCACGCGCGGCGCGAGGCCCGGCGTCCAGTCCGCCGCGCGGCAGAACACCGGATCCGCCGCCCAGCGCACCGCCGCCTCCTCATCCCCGGGGCGCAGGGGCCGCAGCGTGACGGTCACGGCGTCAGGCCTGCGACGATCTGCGCCGCCCCGGTCGCCTGCGCCTGCCGGTAACCGGTGCCGGCCCACAGGCTCAGGACGTCCGCCTGCCTCCCCTGCGCGCCCGCCGTGCGCAGGGGGCGGGTCAGGGCATTCTGGTGCGGGAAGGGGAGGGGGTAGGTCACGGCGTCGGTGAGGGTGGTGCGTAATCCCCGCGCGGTGCGTCCCGAGTACGCCCGGGTCAGGACCGTGTCGCGCGTCCCCGCCTGGACCGCCTGCCGGTACGGCGCGGAGGTGCCTGCCTCGGTTGCCAGAAGGAACGCCGTGCCGCACTGCGCCAGCGTCGCCCCGGCCGCCAGCGCCGCGCGGACGTGCCCGGCGGTCATCAGGCCGCCCGCCGCGAGGACCGGAAGGGGCGTGGCCCGCGTGACCTCCTGCACGAGGGTCAGGGTGCCTGCCAGCGCGTCCTCCTGCCAGCCGCCCCGGTGTCCGCCCGCCGCGCCGCCCTGCACGGTGATCGCGTCCACGCCGCTCTCGTGCAGGGCCAGGGCCTCGCTGAGGCTGGTGGCCGTGCCGACCGTCAGGATGCCCCGTGAGCGCAGCGACGCCAGGGCGTCCGGTGGGATGGGGCCGAACGCGACGCTGAACACCGCCGGGCGTTCCTCCAGCACCACGTTCAGCTGCGCGGTGAAGTCCTCCTGCACGCGCTCCGGCAGGGTGGGCGGCGGGAGGTTCAGCGCGTCGTGGAAGGGCCTGAGTTCTGCCGTGGCGACGGCCACCGCGTCGGGCGTGACCTCGGGCATCGGCTGAGGAGCGAACAGGTTCACGAGCAGTGGCCCGTCCGTCAGGGCGCGCACCTCGCGGATCGCGTCTCGCAGCGCCTGCGGGGTCAGGTACGCGCCGCCCAGGCTGCCCAGCCCACCCGCGCGGGTCACGGCGGCCGCCAGCGCGGGGGTGCCGACGCCGCCCGCCATGGGGGCCAGCGCCACGGGCGTGCGCAGCTGCGCGAGCAATTCCGGCCAGGATCGCGGTCGGGTCATGCCGCCCAGCGTACGCTGCGGACGTGACGTTCCCGCACCCGTTCCGCGCGTTCACGGCGTTCCGCCGCGCGGCGTACCAGTCGCAGGCTGCGCCCAGACGGCAGTTCATGCCGCGCGAGTGGATTCAGGCCCTGCTGGACGGCGCGCAGGCGCGGCTGCCGCTGCTGGACGCCCCCAGCCTCGACTGGTCCCTGGCGGAGGCGGTGCATGATCCCGCGTTCCTGGCCCGCTGGCGCGAGGGGCAGGTCACCCGCGCCGAGGAACGCGCGCTGGGGTTCCCGTGGAGCCCGGCGGTGGTCGAGCGGGGCCTGGGCAGTAGCGGCGCGACCCTGGCCGCCACCCGCGACGCCCTGACGCTGGGCCTGGGCGTGAACCTGGGCGGCGGCACGCACCACGCGTACGCCGATCACGCCGAGGGCTTCTCGTTCCTGAACGACGTGGCGATCAGCGCCCGCTGGCTGCTGGATTCCGGGAAGGCGCGGCGCATCCTGATTCTCGACCTGGACGTGCACCAGGGGAACGGCACCGCCGCGATCTTCGCGCAGGAACCGCGCGTGCTGACCGTCAGCCTGCACGCCGAACGCAACTACCCCTTCCGCAAGGAGACCAGTGACCTGGACGTGCCGCTGCCCGACGGGACGGGCGACGCCGCGTACCTGCACGCGCTGGACTCGCAGGTCACGCCGCTCGTGACGGCGTTCCAGCCGGACTTCGCGTTCTACCTCGCGGGCGCGGACGTCCTGGCCGGGGATCAGCTGGGACGGCTGGCGCTGACGCTGGACGGCGTGCAGGCCCGTGACCGCCGCGTGTTCCGCTGGGCCGCCCGCACCCGCACGCCCCTCGTGACCGTCATGGCCGGCGGATACCACCGCGACCCCACGCAGCTGATCGCCGCGCGGCTGGGCACGCTGGACGCCGCGCTGGAGGCGTTTGCGCCGCACGCGGCACGCGGGGCGGGACGTGCCGTATCATGAGCGCATGACGGTTCTCCTCACGCCCCCCTAGCGCGAGTCGAGACCCGCGTTGATTCCCACCTTCACGCATGTCCGGGCCGCGACCGTTCCAGGCCCGCAGGAGTTCCCATGACCAGCCCCGAGATCAACCCCGCCGCGCTCGCCAGCGAGATCGCCCGGCGACGCACCTTCGCCATCATCAGCCACCCGGACGCCGGGAAGACCACCATCACCGAAAAACTCCTGCTGTACGGAGGTGCCATCCAGGAGGCCGGGAGCGTCACCGCCAAGGAGGGCCGCAGCCACACCAAGAGCGACTGGATGAGCATCGAGCAGCAGCGCGGTATCTCGATCAGCTCCAGCGCGCTGACCTTCGAATACGGCGGGCGGCACATCAACCTGCTGGACACGCCGGGTCACCAGGATTTCAGTGAGGACACCTACCGCACCCTGACCGCCGCCGACAGCGCCCTGATGGTGCTGGACGCCGCGCGTGGCGTGCAGGCGCAGACCGAGAAGCTGTTCGCGGTGTGCCGCAACCGCGGCATTCCGATCCTGACCTTCGTGAACAAGATGGACCGCCCAGCCCAGGATCCCTTCGAACTGCTGGAGCAGCTGGAGGGCATCCTGAAGATCACGGCGGTGCCGCTGACGTGGCCCATCGGGGACGGCCCGGACTTCAAGGGCGTGTACGACCTCCAGACGCAACAGGTGCTGGCCTTCGAGCGTACGTCGGGCGGGAAGCACCGCGCGCCCATGCAGACGAGCGGCCTGGACGACCCGAAACTGGACGCCCTGGTCGGCGCGGACCTCGCCGCGAAACTGCGCGAGGACGTGGAACTCATCCAGGGCGCCATGCCGGAGTTCGACCCGGCGGCCTTCCTGAGCGGCGAACTGACCCCCGTGTTCTTCGGGTCGGCCATGAACAACTTCGGCGTGGAGCACTTCCTGAGCAACTTCGTGGACCTCGCGCCACCCCCGGGGGCGGTCGAGACGAACCTGGGCGAACGCAGCCCCGAGGCGGGCTTCGCGGGCTTCATCTTCAAGCTGCAGGCGAACATGAGCAAGCAGCACCGCGACCGCACGGCCTTCATGCGGGTCATGAGCGGCCACTTCGAGCGCGGCATGGACGTCACGCACACCCGCACCGGCCGCAAGCTGCGCCTCTCGCAGGCGCACACGCTGTTCGCGCAGGACCGCGAGAAGGTCGAGGAAGCGTACCCCGGCGACATCGTCGGCCTCGTGAACCCCGGCGTGTTCCAGATCGGGGACGTGATCAGCGTGGACGCCAAGGTGATCCTGCCCGGCTTCCCGCGCTTCACGCCCGAAACGTTCGCGACCATCGGCCTGCGCGACGTCGGCAAACGCAAGGCGTTCATGAAGGGCCTCACCCAGCTGGCCGAGGAAGGCGTCGTGCAGGTGTTCTACCCCACCGACGGCGCGCGCGACCCGTACCTGGGCGCGGTCGGGCCGCTGCAGTTCGAGGTCTTCCAGGCCCGCCTCCAGGAGGAGTACGGCGTGGAAGTCGAGATGCACGTCACCAGTTACCAGCTGGTGCGCTGGCTGGCTGGGGACCCCACGAACGTCGCCCGTTTCGCCCGGCACGTCGAGGACGACCAGGGCCGCCCGGTCATGCTGTTCCGCAGCCGCTACGACCTGGAGTACACCGCCGAGCAGCACCCGGAGATCGAGTTCTTGCCACTGCCCAAGGACCTCACGCGCGTCTGAGCGGCGCCGAGATATGGGGGGAGAGGTCGCGTGGCCTCTCCCTTCTTCATGCAACCTTGAGACAATCCGGTCAGGTGGCCCGTGCGATGCTGCGCGGGTGCATCTCGCCCGCCTGCTGGTCCTCGCCTGCGCCCTGAGCCTCCCCGCGCAGGCCGCCGCACCTGCCCCCACGCCGCCCGGGTACGTGCTGAGCGGCATGCCGCTGATCCGGCAGTCGTACAACGCGTGCGGCCCGGCCAGCATCACGCAGGTGCTGGGGTACTTCGGGCTGCGGGTGGACATGACCGAGGTGAGTCGCCTGACCCGCCCCACCGAGCGGTCGTACATGACCGCGCAGGCCATCGTGGACTTCGCGCCGCGCGTGGGGATGCAGGCGCGACTGTTCACCGGCGGCAGCGTGAACACCGCCCGCGCCGCCATCCGCAGCGGACTGCCCGTGATCGCCCTCCAAAGCCACATCACGGCGCAGGGGCAGGTCATCCCGCACTGGCGCGTGCTGATGGGCTACAACGACCAGACCCGGCAGGTGTTCATCATGGACCCCCTGCTGGGCTACGTTGCGATGGGCTACGACGACATGAACCGTGTGTGGGCCGACCAGCACGGGCAGTTCGCGGTGCTGTACCCACCGAACATGGCCGCGAAGGTCAGAAGCGTCATCGGCTGACCCTCACCGTCCGTCGTGCCTGGGGCTGAACAGGGCCGCGCGGAACTCCTGCGCCGCCGGGAGACCGTCCAGGGCCGCCTCCACCTCCCGTTCCTGCGCCGCAGTCAGGGCAGGCGTGCGGGCATACACGTCCAGTCCGGCGGGCGTGAACGGCGTCCGTTCGAACACCGTGACCGCCCAGCCGTCCCCGGCCGCCAGCACCTGCCAGCGGCTGACCGTGAGCCGCGTCAGGAGGCTCACGCCGCGCCACGCCCAGCCCCCGGTGGGTTGCGGGCTGTCCAGGCCGATGATCAGCCCGGGTCGCCCCCGGCGGGTGAAGCGCACGGTGTCCACCACCCGCCCGTCCGGCAGCGGCGCGTACGTCACGCTGGGGTTGTCCCGCGTGCGCCACAGCGGCAGGCTGGTCCGCACCACGAACCACGCCCCGGTCAGGACCGCCTCCGTCACGCGGGCCACTCCAGGCGCAGCAGGGTGTCCACGGTGGCCTCCAGCGTCAGGGCGCTGCTGTCCACGACCGCCCACCCGGCCTCCCGGTAGATCCCGGGGGGCATCTGCGGGTACAGCCCGTCGATCAGCGGCGCGAGGACCGACGTGTCGAACGTCTTGTTCGTGCGGGTGCGGTTGCGTTCGTGCGCGACCTCCAGCGTCGTGAACAGCCGCACCGGGCGCACGTCCAGCCCCTCCCAGTGCCGGGCCATGAACGCCAGATCGGCGGGCCACAGCACGTCGTCGATCACCACCGCAAAGCCCGATTCTGCGTACAGGCGGGCCGTCTGCGCCGCCGCCGTGCGGGCCAGCGCGAACTGCCGCACGGCCTCCGGCGGGTGATCCAGCGCCGGGTGCGCGATGCCCGACACGACCATCTCGCGCAGGTCGTCGATGGGCAGGTGCAACCCGAACGGGAAGCGGCCCAGCAGCGAGCGCGACACGCTGGACTTGCCCGCGCCGGGACTGCCGCTCAGCACCCAGATCACACCCTGTTCGCCTGAATCCCTCATGTCACGCAGCCTACCGTGTGCCCAATGCGGGCCGCGTTATACGGACTCCGATTGAATGGGTTGCAAAACCCGTTCAATCCGAGCGGAGCGAGCAGGAGAGAAACGGGTTCCGGACGTGGAGCTGGCAATCCGGTGACGTTCCGGATTGTCAGCGAAACAAACGGAATCCGTAATAACCTGCCGCCATGACCTTTTCCATCGTGGGCCGCGACGCCCGCACGGGCGACCTGGGCGTGGCGGTCGCCAGCAAGTTCCTCGCGGTGGGTGCGCTGGTGCCCTTCGTGCGCGGTGGCGTGGGGGCCGTCGCGACGCAGAGTTACGTGAACCCCACCTTCGGCCCGGAAGGCCTGCGCCTGCTGGGCAGCGGTCTGGACGCCGCCGCCGTGGGCGCGCACTTCCAGGCGACCGACCCCGGCATCGCGCAGCGGCAGTTCGGACTGGTCGGCGCGGACGGGCGCAGCGTCACCTTCACGGGGCCGGACTGCCACGCCTGGGCCGGGGGGTACGCCGCCCCCGACGTCGCCATCCAGGGGAACATCGTGGCCGGGTCGGGCGTCGTGGAGGCCATGCGCGCCGCCTGGGAGGCCGGATCGGAACTCCCGCTGCCCCGGCGCCTGTTGGCGGCCCTGAACGCCGGGGACGCGGCGGGCGGGGACCGGCGCGGGCGGCAGTCCGCGGCCCTGCTGTGCGCCGGTCCCGGGCGCGGCTACGGCGGCCTGACGGACGACTGGGTGAACCTCCGCGCGGACGATCACGCCGACCCCTGCCGGGAACTGGCGCGCCTGCTGGACCTGCACGACCTGCTGTTCACCCGCCCCGAGAGCACCCGCCCCCTGACCGACGAGGAACTCGCTTGGCTGCGCGCCCTGCTGATCACGCAGGGGCACGCCACCGCGCTGCCCGGCGGTCCCTGGGACGCCGACACCGAGGCCGCCGCGTGGGCGCTGTTCGGCACCGAGAACCTGGAGGAACGCTGGGTGGGTGGCGGGCAGGTCGACCCGGTCGCGCTGGCGTACCTGCGCGCCCAGTACCCCACCCCCGTACGCTAGCGGCGCGGTACACTGCGCCCCATGCGGCTTTCCGCCACCGACGTGTACGCCTTCCAGGCCCTGGGCTTCCTGGGGTCGCAGGCCCTCGACCGCTGGGTCTCTAGCGAGGAGATCAGCGAGGCGACCGGCGTGCACCGCCCGTACCTCGTGCGCATCCTGGCCGCCCTGACCGCCAAGGGCGTCGTGAAAAGTAAAAAGGGCATCGGCGGCGGGTACGCCCTGGCCCGCAAGCCGGGACTCATAAGCCTCTGTGAGGTGGTGCGTGCCATCGACGGTCCGGTCGCGCCGCTGTCGTGCATCAGCCTGAACTGGCACGACCCCTGCGTGGAGGAGGCCCGCTGCCACGCCCGCAACACCATCTACACCCGCATGCGCGACGCGATGCTGGGCGTCCTGCAGGAATTCAGCGTGCAGGACCTCGTGCTGGACGCGCAGCAGGGCGTCAGTTACGGCAACTGCCTGGGGCACCTGCTGAAACCGAACGCCTGACCGGAACCCGTAGTTCTCCTGCTCGCTCTGCCCCACAGCTCTCCGAGTCCGCTCGGGTTGAAAGGTGTTGCAACCCGTCAACCGGAGTCCGGATGAGACGCCCGGCACGTCGCTCCCATCCGGGAAACGCGCGCCGGGCGGTACACTTCCCGGCAGTGAACAGCCCCGCGAAGGACCGCATGATCAGGACCGTGAGAACCCTCCTGCTGGGGGGCCTGCTGCTCGGCGGCGCGCACGCCGCGCCCAGGGTCGGGCAGCACGACGGGTACACCCGGCTGGTGTTCGACCTGCCCGCCGCCACGACCGCCAGCAGCCGGGTCGCCGGGCAGAGCGTGACGGTCACGCTGGGCGCCCCGCTGAAGGCCGAGCAGGGACCGCTGAGCGCGTCGGGCGTCACCGCCTACGCGGTCGCAGGCCGCACCGTGACCGTCATCCTGGCCAAAGGACACGCCAGCGCAAAGGTCAGCGTCCTGCCCGCCGGGGGTGGACAGGGGGCCCGGCTGGTGATCGACGTGCCCAGCAGCGCCGCCGCGTCCGCCGTTCCGGCCCGCCCGGCTGCCGCCCGTACCCCCGCGCCCGCCCCGGTCGTGCGGCCCGCCGGGACGTCCGTGGTGCGGCCCCGCGTGGTCCTCGACCCCGGGCACGGTGGGGTCGATCCGGGCGCCGTGAGCCGCTGGGTGAAGGAGGAGGACGTGACCCTGGACGTCGCGCTGCGCACCCGCGCGGAACTGCTGAAGCACGGCGTGGACGTCGTCCTGACCCGCAGCCGCGACGAGCACCTCAGCGCCGACAAACGCCGGGACCTCGCGGCGCGTTCCGGCATGGCGAACAACGGCGTCGTGAGCGCCTTCGTGAGCATCCACGTGAACTCCGCCAGTCCGTCCGCGCGGGGCATCGAGACCTACTACTTCGGGCAGCCGCTCGCGGGCGGGAACCGCAGCCTCGCCGTGCTGGAGAACGGGGGCGGCAGCGTCGGCCTGGAACTCACGCGGCAGGCGTCCGGCACCGCGCAGAAGGAACTGGGGGACATCCTCGCGCAGGCGAAGATCGCGTTCAGCCGCCAGTTGGCGCAGAAGGTCCAGTCGCGATTGATCGCCGCGACGGGCGCCGTGAACCGCGGCGTGCAGACCGACGCGTTCTACGTCATCAAGAACCCCACCACGCCCGCCATCCTGGTCGAGGTGGGCTTCGGGTCCAGTCCCGTCGAGGGCCCGAAGCTCGCCAGTGCCGCGTACCGCGAGGTGCTGGCGCAGGCGCTGGCCCGCGCGATCCTGGATTTCCTGAACACGAAATGACCTGACCACGAGCCGAACCGGACACGAACGCGCGCCCCCTTCTCATCTGGGGGCGCGCGTTCATGCTCCGGGTTCCGGGTCAGTCGGGCTGGTTGACGGGGCGGGCGTGGTCCAGCCAGCCCCAGTCGCGCAGGTACGCGCGGAAGTCGCTCAGCAGGTCGGCGGCCTCTGCGCGCTCCTGTTCGGGCAGGGTGCGCAGCCACGCCTCGCCGGTCAGGCGGGTGTAGGCCAGCAGCGGCGCGGGTTCGCCCAGATACGCCTCCAGGCTGTCCAGCAGGTCCTCGGCGCGGGCGCGGGTCCAGGGGCGCTGGCGGGCCAGTTCGTTCAGGTAGTCGGCGGCGGCGTGTTCCAGCAGCGCGGGACGACCGACGATCCAGGGGGCCTTCACGGGGGGCAGGCCAGCGGCGGTCACGCGCGCCATCCGGGGAAGCCCTCGATGGCGACCAGCGTGGGGCGCGGGACGTTGCTGCCTGCCTTCGCCGCGAAGGTCGAGCGGAGCTTGTCGAGGCTCTCGCTGTCCTCGCCGGGGTGCTGGATGGACAGGAATAGCGTCTTCCCGTCGGGGGACCAGACGGGGCCGGTCATCTCGGCGTCCACCGGGCCGATCGCGAAGCGGTACGCCTTCCCGGCGTTGGGTCCCTCGGTGGGGAAGAAGAACATGGCGTTGTTCCCGTGGAAGCCCTTGATGGGGTTGGTGCTCAGGTCGCTGTTGTCCGTGACCATCCACAGGTTCCCGTACGGGTCGAACACGAGGTTGTCGGGGCTGGCGAAGCCGCTCTGCGGGCCGCCCACGGCGAAGACCTCCCACAGGAACGTCTGCGCGGTCCAGTCGTCCTTGTCCTCGCGGAACTTGATGATCTGCCCGAAGTAGTTGCCGTGCTTGCTGTTGTTCGTCAGGGCGACGTACACCTCGCCGGTGCGGGGGTGGATCTCGATGTCCTCCGGGCGGTCGACCGGGGTGCCACCTACCGCGAGGGCGCTGGCGCGGGCGTCGGCGAGCACGTCCGCCTGACTGGCGAACAGGGCCTTGCCGTCGGTGCCCTTGGCTTCCTGCAGTTTCTTGTTGCGGTCGTAGTCCAGCAGGACCCAGCTGCCGTTGCCGAAGTTCGCGACGTACAGGTCGCCCTCTTCGAGCAGTTTCAGGTTCGCGGCGCGGTCTTTCGGGTCGTACTTGCCGCGCGACACGAACTTGTACACGCAGGAGTCCTGCATGTCGTCGCCCATGTACCCCACGACGCGGCCGTCGGCGGCGACGGTCACGGCGACGTTCTCGTGCCGGAAGCGGCCCATCGCGGTGCGCTTCTTCGGGGTGGACTTGGGGTCGAAGGGGTCGATCTCGGTCACCCAGCCCTGGTGCATGGCCTCGTACCCGCTGCCCGCCCAGGCCTTGGTGTAGCCGTCCACGTTCTCCTCGCAGGTCAGGAGGGTGCCCCAGGGGGTCTGCCCGCCCGAGCAGTTGCCGACGGTGCCCTTGACCATCGTGGCGCCCTTCACGGCGGCCGTGCCGCGCGCCGGGCCGGTCAGTTCGATGTCGGTCAGCGCGTCGATGCGGCGGTTGCGGGGGTCGGGCACGATGGCCCACTTGCCGCCTTCCTTGCGCACGCGCACCACGCTGACGCCCATGGCTTCCATCTCGGCCCGGATCTGCCCGGGCGTGCGGTTCTTGGTGTCGCCGCCGACGAACAGGGCGTTCACGTACTCGTGGTTGATGGTCAGCAGTGCGTCGGTGCTGCTCTGGCCGCCCTCGAGCATGTCGATGGGGAAGAAGCCGATGTAATCGTGGTTGAAGCCGATCTCGCGCCCGGCGTCGGTGAAGACCTCACCCCAGGGGGCCAGCACCTGGTAGCGGAATCCGGCGGGGAGGGTCAGGGCGTCGGCGTTCCCGGTGGGAATCGCGCGGAACGGGGCGACCGTCTGGGGTTTCACGGTCCTGGGGTCCACGGTGCTGGGCCCGCCGTTGTTCACGGCCTCGGCCTCGCTGATCGTCAGGGGCAGGGTGATCGCGGCGGCGGTGGCGGCGGCGCTGCCCAGCGCGCTGCGGCGGGTGAGTTTGGTGTCCAGCAGTCGGTGCCAGAAGCTGGCGGTCCCCGTGTCCTGTGTCATGCGCCGAAGGATGCCGCGCCTTTGTGACGTGAGGGTCAATTCGGTGTCAGGCGCCTGTCAGGCTGGGCCGGGTATGGTTCGCTCGGCGTCCCCCCCCGAAGGGGGGCAGGGCCGGATACCGCAAGTATGTGGTGTCCGGCCGGGAGTCCCACGCTTAATATGAAACTGTTTCAACCTCTGCCTTTCGGGGCGGCAGGTCGGAAAGGAGCATGATTTTGGAAACCCTGCGCGTGTCCGGCACCTCCCGTCCCAATGCTATCGCCGGTGCTATTGCTGCCCTTCTGCGTTCTCAGGGGCAGGTGGAAATTCAGGCGATCGGTCCGGCGGCCGTCAATCAGGCGGTCAAGGCCCTCGCCATCGCTCGCGGGTACTTGGTGGGAGACCGCCTGGATCTGTACACCCAGCCGGAATTCGTGAAACTCGACGTTCACGAGGAGGAACGCACCGCCGTCCGGTTCTTCGTTCAGGGCATCCCGGCCCCCACAGCCCCGCAGGGCTGAGGACCGCCGGTTCCGGAGGGGGCGCGCCATGCGGGAAACCGTGGGTGCGCCCCTTTCGACACGCCACCGGCTCAAGGCACCCAGATGGACGTCTCATAAAATATGAGTGCGCTTCGCTAAGATATGTGACAGGAGGCAGTCTGACATGGAATTCCTCGGCCCCTACACCCCCCTGATCCTGATCATCCTGGTCGCGTCCTTCGTCATCCAGGGCGCCCTGACCCGCACCTACCGACGCTGGAGTGGGGTGCGCAACCCCCGCAACCTCACCGGCGCGCAGGTCGCCCGGATGATGCTCGACGCCAACGGCCTGAACCACGTGCCCGTGAACGCCGTTCCCGGCAGCCTCAGCGACCACTACGACCCCATGCGCAAGACCGTGAACCTCAGCGAGGGCGTGTACGGCGTCCCCAGCGTCGCCGCGATGGCCGTCGCCGCGCACGAGGTCGGGCACGCCATCCAGGACCGCGTGCGCATGCCCGCCCTGGTCGCCCGCGGCCGCCTGGCCGTCCCGCTGAGCCTCGGCATGAACCTCGCGCCGCTGCTCGTCATGGCCGGGATCTTCCTGCAACTGACCGGCCTGCTGTGGCTGGGCGTGGTCCTGTTCGGCGCCGCGCTGCTGTTCCACGTGATCACCCTTCCCGTGGAATTCGACGCCAGCCGCCGCGCCCTGGCCTACCTGAACCAGACCGGCCTGAGCGGCAGTCCCGAGGCGACCGGTGGCGCCCGCAGCGTCCTGACCGCCGCCGCCCTGACCTACGTCGCGGGCTTCGCCATGGCCCTGGCGCAGTTCCTGAACATCTTCAGCATCGCCCGTAACAGCGACTGACCGCACATGGAAAACCGCCCCGGCCTTGCGCTGGGGCGGTTCTCTTGCAATGCGTACGCATTCCGTCTGTTTCGTTCACAACCCGGAACATCACCGGGTTGTCAACTCCACGCCCGGAACCCGTTTCACTCCTGCTCGCATCCGCTCGGGTTGAACGTTTTTGCAAACCTTTCAACCGGAGTCCGTCTCAGACGTTGAAGCCGAACATGCGCATCTGGCGCTTGCCGTCCTCGGTCATCTTGTCCGGTCCCCATGGCGGCGTCCACACGAACTCCACGTTCACCTCGCTGACGCCGTCCAGGCGGCCCACGGCGAGTTCCGCGTCGCTGCGGATCAGGTCCTGCACCGGGCAGCCCACGCTCGTCAGGGTCATGGTGATGTCCACCAGACCGGACGCCTGGATGTCCACGCCGTAGATCAGGCCGAGGTCCACCACGTTCACCGGGATTTCCGGGTCCTTCACGACCTTCAGGGCCTCCAGCACCTGCGCCTCGCTGGGCAGGCCCGCCGGGGTCGGCGCGTTCTCGGGCGCGGTCATCAGTTCCCGCCCTGCACGCTGGGCAGGCCGTCCTGAACCCAGGCCATCGTGCCGCCCGCGAGGTTCACGACCGAATCGTACCCCTGCGCCTTCAGGAACTCGCCCGCGCGGGCGCTGCGCGCGCCGCTGCGGCAGATCATGACCAGCTCACGGTCCTTCGGGAGTTCCGCGTAGCGGGCCTCGAACTCGCTCAGGGGGATCAGCTGGGCGCCCTCGGCGTGCACCTCGTCGAATTCGTTCTGTTCGCGGACGTCCACGAGCAGCGCGCCCTGCTGCACGCGGCGCAGCCCTTCCTGTGGGGTGACATCTTCCATGCGGCCCAGCATACCCGAGCGCACGGGTCGGAATGTGCCGCGTGCGCGTATCCTGCGCGCATGACCCTGCCCGAAGGTGCCACCGTCATCGACCTGCGCCCCGAGGACCTGCGCGCCGCCGAACCCCTGGCCGGGCTGACCACGCTGCCCGTGCGGGCCGTGAGCCTCCAGGCCATCGAGGACGGCGCGCACGGCCTCACCCCGGACCTGGGGCCGCTGGTCGTGATCTGCGAGCGGGGCGTGCGCTCCGGGCTGGCCGCCCGCTACCTGAACGCCGACGGGCTGGATGCCCGGGCGTACCCCGGCGGCGTACCTGCGCTCAGAGGCGTGGTGAACGGCAACTGACCGGGCGGGGACGCCTCTCACGCCGGGGGGCTCTAGACTGACCGCCATGAGTGCCCTGCCCCCCGGTTTCATCTCGACCCGTGACGTGCTCGACGAGCGCCTGAGCGGCGCGGACGTCCGCCGCCTGGAACTGAAGTACGGCAACGAGGAACTCCTGTACGGCCTGGACGTGCTGGGCCTCGCCGGGCCGTTCTCCCGCGTGACCCCCTGGGAACTGGAAGACGAACGCGGCGTGCGCCGCATCAACGCCAGCGGGTACGCCGCTACGCCCTTCGGCGAGATGCCGCCCGCCATCACGGAGTTCATGCACGAGTTCCTGCGGAAGAACCGCGCGATGGGCCTGCCGCAGCAGTCCACCGGTCCGTGGCGCGCCGCCCTGCAGGCGAACCTCGTGGCGCTGATCTCGCGGGAACTGCCCAGCCACGCGGACAGTCAGGTGTTCTTCTGCTCCAGCGGCACCGAGGCCATCGAGGGCGCCCTGAAGTTCGCCAAGGCGTGGCGTCCGAAGGCGAAGTACCAGATCTCGTTCGCCAGCGGGTACCACGGCAAGACGCTCGGCAGCCTGAGCCTCACGCCGAACCCCGAGTACCAGGACATCTTCCGCCCGCTGATTCCCGGCGCGCTGACCAGCCCGTACGGGGACCTGGACGCCCTGACGCGCCTGATCCGCCGGGTCGGCGCGGACAACGTGACGTGCGTGGTCGTGGAACCCATTCAGGGCGAGGGCGGCGTGAATATCCCCCCCGCCGGGTTCCTGCGCGGCGTCGGCGAACTGTGCCGCAGGCACGGCATTCCCGTCATCGCGGACGAGATCCAGACCGGGCTGGGCCGCACCGGGCACTGGTTCGAATCCGCCGCGCAGGGGCTGGATGCCGACATCATCACCCTGGCCAAGCCTCTAGGCGGCGGCATGACGGCCGTGGGCGCCACCATCGTCCGCGCGCCCATCTACAAGAAGATGCTGGGCGGCCTGAGCAGCAAACGCCACAGCAACACCTTCGGCGGCGGTGCGCTCGCCATGGCGGTCGGCCTGAAAAGCCTGGAGTACCTGATTGAGAACGACCTCCCGGCCCGCAGCGCCGCGCTGGGCGCCGAGGGCCTCGCGCGGCTCCAGGCGGTCCAGAAGCGCTTCCCTAACCTGCTGGAGGCCGTGCGCGGCCAGGGGATGCTGTTCGCCCTGCAGTTCCGCCCAATGGTGGGCGTGCCGCTGCCCGGCGCGCTGAAGGAACTCGTGTTTGAGGCGACCGCGATCCTCGCGCTGCGCGAACTGCACCAGGGGGGCGTCATGGCGAACCTGTCCCTGAGCAGCAAGCGCACCGTGCGCCTGACGCCCGCGCTCGACATGCCGCACGACGTGTTCACCACCATGTTCGACCGGGTGGAGGCCTTCGCGCAGACGCACCCCGGCGCCCGCCACCTGCTCACGAGCACGCCCCCGCAGGTCACCGCGCGCCTCGCGGCGTTCGCGGCCAGCAAACCCAAGAAACGCACCCCCAGCGACGGCTGATACGGATTCCGTCTGTTTCGTTAACAACCCGGAACCGCACCGGGTTGCCAACTCCACGCCCGGAACCCGTTTCTCTCCTGCTCGCTCTGCTCGGGTTGAAAGTTTTAGCAAACCTTTCAACCGGAGTCCATATGAACCCGGACCGGCCCTGACCGGGGATAGGCCAGTGTGCCGTCGACGGCGTGCAGGCGCGGGTGTACGCTGGGAGCATGATCGACCTGGGGCCACTGGCCTGGATGGTGCATGTCGCGGCGGCCTTTGCCATCGCGTTCTTCGCGCAGTCGGTGTTCAGCCCGAAGGGCCGCGAGGCGCGCGTCGTGATCCGCGCGATGATTCCCGTCGTGATCCTCACCCTGCTGGGGGCCGGGTGGCTGCCGCACCCGGTCGCGGGCATGCTGATCGGGTACTTCGGCTCGCGGGCGTTCGGGTCGTGGGGCGCGGCGCGCGGCGGCCTGATCGCCGCCGTGATCGCAGCGGTCGTCCTGATGCAGCTTGGAGCGTCGTGGCTGCTGTTCCCGCTGTTCTTCATGGGGCTGGGCTGGCTCGCGTCGGGCGGACCGGCGCGGGGTCGCCGCCGCGCGCCGAAGGTGCAGGCGGAAGTGCAGGCAGAGGTGCCCGAGCTGACGGCGCAGGCGACGGGCACGCCGCTGACGGTATCCGCCCCGTCCGCCGCCGAGGGACCGCTGGCGCCCTTCCTGGCCGACGCGCGGCTGCCTGCCCAGGCACGGGCGCAGCTGGTCGCGTTGAACCTCCGCACGCAGGAGGCGCTGTCGCTGCTGAAGGATCAGGGCCTGGAGGGCACCGAGGGGTTCTTCGTGGCCCGCGCGATCCGCGAGGAGTACGCGCCGGAGGCCGTGCAGGCGTACCTGAAACTGCCCCGCTCGCTGGCGGACACCGGCGTGATTCAGGACGGCAAGACCGGCGCGGCCCTGCTGTCCGAGCAGCTGGAGCTGCTGCTGGACGGCGTGCAGGAGATCATCGCGGGGTCGCTGCAGTCGGGTGGACAGGCACTCCTGACGCACGGGCGCTTCCTGCGCGAGCGCTTCGCGAAGGTCGAGCAGGACCTGCGCGTCCCGGTGATGATCCCGGCGGCCGACAAGGTGAAGTGATGCGGACTCCGGTTGAAAGGTATCTCTTTCAACCCGAGCGGACTCGGAGAGCTGCGCAGCAGAGCGAGCAGGAGAGAAACGCCCCTCCGGGCGTGGAGTTGGCAGAGCGGTGGTGTTCCGATCTGTCAACGAAACAAACGGAATCCGTATGACCCCCGCCTCCGTTACGTGCTGGGCGTAACGCGCTATGCTGGGGGGCGATGTCCGCGCCCGCTCCCCACCCTGCCACTCCTGACGCTGCCACCCTGGCCCCGGCCCTCGACCTGCTGAAACGCATCTGGGGGTACGACGCCTTCCGGGGCGTGCAGGCGCAGATCGTCTCCACCGTCGCGGGGGGCGGGAACGCCATGGTCCTCATGCCGACCGGCGGCGGCAAGAGCCTGTGCTACCAGGTGCCCAGCCTGCTGCGCCCCGGCGTGGGCATCATTGTGTCCCCCCTGATCGCGCTGATGAAGGACCAGGTGGACACCCTGCGCGGCCTGGGCGTGCGCGCCGCGTACCTGAACTCCACCCTGTCCCTGGACGGCGTGCGTGAAGTCGAGGCGGCCCTGCTGAGCGGCGAACTGGACCTGTTGTACGCCGCGCCGGAACGTCTGCTGCTGCCCCGCACCCTGGACCTGCTCGAACGCGCCCCTGTCGCCCTGTTTGCCGTGGACGAGGCACACTGCGTGTCCCAGTGGGGGCACGACTTCCGCCCCGAGTACCAGGGCCTGAGCGTCCTGCCCGAACGGTTCCCCGACGTGCCGCGTATGGCCCTGACCGCCACCGCCGACGACCGCACCCGCGCCGACATCCTGCGCGTGCTGGACCTGGGCGCCGCGCCGCAGTTCATCTCCTCGTTCGACCGGCCCAACATCGGGTACCGGGTGGGCCAGAAGGACAGCCCCAAGACCCAGCTGCTGGACTTCATCCGCGCCGAACACGCCGGGGACGCCGGGATCGTGTACTGCCTGTCGCGCAAATCCGTCGAGGAGACCGCGAAATGGCTCCAGGCGCAGGGCGTGGACGCCGTCGCGTACCACGCGGGCCTCCCCCCCCGCGAACGCACGCACGCGCAGGACCGCTTCCTGAACGAGGAAGGCCTGGTCGTCGTCGCCACCGTCGCGTTCGGCATGGGCATCGACAAACCCAACGTGCGCTTCGTGGCGCACCTGGACCTCCCCAAGAGCATGGAAGGCTACTACCAGGAGACCGGCCGCGCCGGACGCGACGGGCTGCCCAGCACCGCCTGGATGGTGTACGGCCTCAGCGACGTGGTGAACGTGCGCCGCATGCTCGCCTCCAGCGACGCGCCCGAGGACGTCAAGCGCGTGGAGGCCGGGAAACTCGACGCCCTGCTCACCTACTGCGAGACCGCTGCCTGCCGCCGCGAGGTGCTGCTGGCGTACTTCGGCGAAGGCTACCAGGGCCCCTGCGGGAACTGCGACACCTGCCTAAACCCGCCACGGGTGCGCGACATGACCCGCGAGGCGCAGATGGCCCTCTCGGCCGCGATCCGCACCGGGAACCGCTTCGGCGCCGCGCACCTGACCGACGTGCTGCTGGGCCGCGCCACCGAGAAGGTCGTCAGCATGAACCACCACACCCTCCCCACCTTCGGGGTGGGCGCAGCGCACGACGAGAAGACGTGGCGGGGCGTGCTGCGCCAGCTGGTCAGCCTGGGCTTCCTGGCCGCCGGGGAACACCACGGCCTGAGCGCCACCGGTAAGGCCCGCACCCTCCTGAAGGGCGAGGCGACCCTGACCCTGCGTGAGGACACCCTGATGCCCCGCGCGCGGAGAGCCGAGAAGCACCCCCGCGCGGGCCGCGCGCCGGTCGCGGACGCCGACCAGCCGCTGTTCGAGGCGCTGCGCGCGTGGCGCCTGGACCGCGCCCGCAGCCTGGGCGTCCCCCCGTACGTGGTCTTCACCGACGCCACCCTCAAGGGCGTCACCGACCTGAAACCCACCAGCCACGCCAGCCTGGGCACCGTCAGCGGCGTCGGCCAGCGCAAACTCGCGGACTTCGGGGACGAGGTCGTGCAGATCGTCCGCGACCACCTGGGCGGCCACCCCGACCCGGCCCCCCGCCCCGCCACGCCCCAGGAACGCGGCGCACGCGAGAACGCCGCCGTGCTGGGCGCCCTGCGCGCCCGCCCGCAGCCCACCCCGGTCGCCGCGCCCCTGCTGGGCCAGCCCACGCCACACGCGACTCAGCCCGACGCCACGCAGCCTGACGCCACTCAGCCTGACCCCATGCAGGCCGAACGGGTCGCCGCCGCCCTGCGCGAGGTCCGCCGCACCATCACCCAGGAGACCGGCCTGAGCGCCTTCCTGATCTTCCCGAACGCCGCCCTGGACGCCCTCGCGCAGCGCCAGCCCCGCACGGAAGCCGACCTGCACGGCATCCCCGGCTTCGGCCCCAAACGCATCGAAACGTACGGCGAACGCGTCCTGACCACCATCCGCGAGACGCTGGACACCTGATACGGACTCCGATTGAATGGGCTGCAAAGCCCGCTGGGTCCGAGCGGATGCGAGAAGGAGAGAAACGGGTTCCGGTCGTGGAGTCAACAATCCGGTGAAGTTCCGGATTGTTGGCGAAACAAACGGAATCCGTATGACGCCCGGCCACGACCCTCCTCACCTCTGAACCCGGCCAGGGGTGGGCGGGAACTTTCGGTCAGGCCCGCGGCCAGGCCCGCCGCGATCCCCACGGGGTGCCCGGATGAGATGGACTTCGGTTCAGTCGCGCGCGTGCCGTTCGACGAACGCCGCGCGGGACATCACGGCCAGTTTCGGCGTGTGGCGTTTCTGCGGGTCGGACACGCCGTACGCGCGGCGGATCACGCGGGACCACCACGTCAGGCGCCGCTCGTGGGCGGGCGGGAGGTCCACCACCGTGAAGCCGTACAGGCCCAGCACGTCCGAGAAGATGCTGATGCTGAACACCGCGCCGAACGTGTTCAGGTCCGGGTCGTCCCGCAGGGCCCGCGCGAGGTCCCGCACGGACGCCGTCACGATGCGCCGCCCGGCGACGGGCCGCTCGGCGAGTTCGGTCAGGCGGGCGCTGTCGAGGTGGAACTCGATCAGCCGCTCGCCGCGCCGCACGGCGCCCCCCTCGCGCAGCGGTTGATCCGCCAGCGGGTACGGGGCCGTACCGGCCCGGAACAGGCTGCTGGCGCGGTTCCCGACGCGGCGGATGCGGCCCAGCCGGTCGTACCAGACGTCCACCTCCTGCAGGGCGGTGGCGGGCAGGTCGCGGGCGCGTTCCGGGCGCAGGCCGCGCAGGTCGCGCAGCGGCAGCACCTCGAACTCCCGCGCGCGCAGGTCCGCCAGCCGCGCCGGCAGCTGCGCGGCCAGCCGTTCGTCGGTGCCCGGCAGGTGCAGCAGCGCGCCGGGCCGGACGCCGGACAGGGTCCCGTCCGGTCCCGCGCGGCCCTGCCCGGCGATGACCGGCGCGCCCGCCAGGAACCCCGCCAGCCAGCCCGTCAGGGTGGGCCGCGCACCCACGCTGAGCCCGGCGGGATCCTGGCCCAGCACGCTCCGCAGGGCCGCTGTCGCGTGCCGCGCCGCTCCCCACGTCCACGGGTGGCGCGGCAGGCGGGCGGCCACGTCATGCCCCTGCGCGTGCACGGCCCGCACGAGGTCCGGGTACCGGCGGGCCGCCGCGCCGTCCAGCGCGAAGGTCGCCTGGACGCCCGCCTCACCCAGCGCTGCCAGCAGAGCCGGCGTGACCTGCGGGTCCGGGCCACCCTCGAAGATCAGGCCAAGCCCCGGCTGAGCGGACCGCGCGCGGCGCAGCGCCCCCAGGCCCGCCCAGCGCCACCCCCACGCGACCAGCAGCGCGGCAGGCAGCAGCAGGAGGCGGCGTCTCACGTGGCCGCCCGGCTGGGTGCCCACGTGACCGCCGGATTCGGCTGGTGGCCGCGCCAGGGCGTGTTCTCCGGCTGGACCGGTCCTCGACTCGCTACACGCTGGTTCATCCGGTCACTCTAGCGGGCGCGGTCCCAGATATACGGCTTCCGTCCTGCTTCTTCTCTGCGGGGCTGCTCTGCGAGTCGCGTGCGCCTGCATGAAACGGTTTGCGCACATCATGCAGTCGGCGTCCGTGTCACGGCATGAGCGGCAGCAGGTCCTGCCACAGCGCCAGCCGCCGGGCCTCACCGCCCACCGAGCGGGTCAGGCCGTCCAGGGTGAGGTGCGTGACCTGCGGCTGTTCCGGCGTCCACGCCGCCCAGTCCGGGCCGGGGTGCCCGTGGTGCACGAAGTGCGCCCAGCTGTCCTGCATGGCGCGCGCCAGCCGGGCGCGCCGCGCGTGGTCGCCGCCCCTGATGACGTCCGACGACAGGCCCAACGGGCGGGGCCACAGGAACAGCAGTTCCAGGCCGTGCGCGGCGCCCAGGTCGAAGAACCGCGTGCCCCAGTCGAAGCGGTACCGGAACGCGGGGGCCGGGTGCGCGCGCAGCAGCGCGTCGTTCGGCGCGTGGAAGAACAGGTCGGTGCCCAGCGCCACCAGCCCGCCCGGGTCGTCCGGGTACCCGGCCAGGATCGCCCGGGCGCGCGCGTCGCCCGCCGCGCCGGTCAGGACGCGGGTCAGGAGGGCGCGGTCGGTGCGGGGAAACACCCGGTCCGGGAGTTTCACGAACAGGGCGTACTCGTCGCGGTTCGCGCCCGCCAGCAGCGGCACGGGCGCGGCCGGGCGGCCCAGCAGCTCCGCGACACTGCCGGGCAGGACCGCGCCGTCCAGCGTGGGGCGGGAGTTCAGCTGCCGGGCCCGCACGCGTTCCAGCGTGTGCAGGCTGCGCACGAACGCCGCTGCGGGCAGCGTCCACAGGCGGTCGCGGGTGGTGGCCGTGACGCCCAGCGCCCGGGCGTACGCGGCGGCCAGTTCCACGCTGTTCTCCCGGGTGGACAGCTGGTTGACCCCGCCGCTCTGCGCGGCCGCGCCCGCGAACAGGCCGCGCGCCGCCGGGTCGCGCAGCAGCAGGTTCACCGTCACGGCACCCGCCGATTCGCCCGCGACGGTCACGCGGGCCGGGTCGCCCCCGAACGCCGCGGCGTTGCGGGACACCCACGCCAGCGCCGCCCGCTGGTCCAGGTACCCGGCGTTCACGGCGAAGCGGTCATCCCCGAACAGCCCCGCGAAATCCGCGTACCCCAGCGGGCCCAGCCGTGAATTCACGGTCACGACCACCACGCCCCGCTGCGCGGCGTACTCCCGCCCGTCGTACAGCCGTCCGCTGCCCGCGCGGTACGCGCCCCCGTGGAACCACACGAGGACCGGGTGCGGGCCGGGCGTGGCTGGAGCCCAGACGTTCAGCACCAGACTGCCCTCCACCGAGGGGCGCAGTGTCACGGACGGGTCCAGCGGTTGCAGGACGTCCGGCGCGAACTGCGTGGCGTCCCGCACGCCCGTCCAGCCCGGGTGCGGCTGCGGCGCCCGGAACCGGCCCGTGCCGGAGGCGGGCGCCGCGTACGGCACGCCCAGCCATCCCAGCGCCACCTCGCCGCGTACGAGGAGCGCGCGGCCCTGTACCCGCCCCCATTCCGTCTCGCGGATCAGCGGCCGGGTCACGCCCCCGTGGTTCACCGCGCGGCCCTACACACTGAGCTGCACGATCAGGCGCTCCAGCGCCACCCCGGCGTCCAGACCGCGCTTCATGGCCAGATCCGCGTCCAGGATGCGGCCCAGGTGCGTGCGGATCTTCGCCTCGTTCAGGCGGCGGGCCACCTCCAGCGCCTTCTTCGCCGGGTACGGCTTGACGCCCAGCCGCTGCGCCGCCATCTGCTCGGTGACGCGCCCGCCCTCCTGCTGCAGGGCCACGCAGCGCGCCACGAGCGAGTACTGCCACACGACCGCGCCCATCAGCTTGAACGGGTCCTCGCCGCTGGCGAGCAGGCGCCGCAGCTGTGTGACCGCCTCGCCGGGGCGGCCCGTGGTGGCCGCGCCCAGCATCGCGAAGCTGTCGCCCGGCGGCTCCCGTCCCACCACGCGCTGCACGGTCTCCCGCGTGAACGGCCCGTCCAGCAGCGCCAGCTTGTTCAGCTCCCCGGCGATGCCCGCCAGGTCCGCCCCGAAGACCTCCGCGAGGTACAGGCTGGCGTCCCGGTCCAGGGGCAGCTTCGCCTTCTTCGCGCGGGTGGTCACCCAGCCCGCCACGTCCCCGGTCTTGGCGGGGGCGGGGGACGGGACGACCTCGCCGCGGCCCTCGTACACCTTCAGGCGGGTGGCGGGCGGCGACTCGTCGAGCACCGCGACCGTCACCGCCGCGCCCGCGAGCAGTTCCAGCAGCGCCTTGTCGGGTTTCACGCCTTCCAGGTCCACGATCACGCCGCCGTCCCCGAACAGCCCCGGGCTGAGGTGCGGGCCCAGCGCGTCCGCCGTGACGTCCTCGCCCGCCACGCGCGGCAGCGAGCGGGCGTCCAGCCCCCGGGCGCGCAGCGTGTCCCGGAGCGTCTCGTCGGCCAGGAAGCGGTTCCCGGTGAACGCGATCAGCGGCATTCGCCCGCCCAGTCCGCCAGGTCCGGCAGAGCCGCCAGTCCCAGCGCCACCCGCGCGTCACTCAGGTCCGCGTACAGCGCCGCGGCGCTCGCGGGCCGCCGGGCCCGGTCCCGCGTCAGGCACTGCGTCAGGAGGCCGTGCAGCGCCTCCGGGCCGGGCAGCGGCGCGCGCAGGTCACTCAGGCCCGCCAGCCACCCGAACGCGTCCTCGAAGGGCGGTTCGCCCGCCAGGCAGTCGAACAGCAGCACGCCCAGCGAGTACAGGTCGCTGCGCGGGTCGCCCCGCACGCCCAGGAACTGCTCGGGCGCCATGAAGTGCGGGGTGCCCATGCGCGTCCCGCTGTGGATGTCCAGCGGCAGCTTCACCGAGTGGCTCATGCCGAAATCGATCACGCGCACCGCGTCGAAGGCCGCGCGGCCGCCGTCCAGCATCACGTTCTCGGGTTTCAGGTCGTGGTGCGTCACGCCGCACGCGTGCAGGGCCGTCACGGCCGCCAGCACGCCCCCGGCGACCAGCGTCGCCTCGTCCGCGCCGAGCGGTCCCCCGTCGAGCCGTTCGCGCAGCGTCACGCCCCCGATCAGCGGGAACAGCAGGGCGTCGCGCGCCACGGCGATCGGCGACACCACCAGCGGGTGCCGGACGCTGCGGGCCACGTGGCCCTCGTGCTCGAACCGGGCGCGGGTGTCGGGATCGTCGAAGACCAGCGTCTTGGCGAACACCGCCCGGCCCGCCCAGCACGCCGACTCGCAGCGCACCCCCGCCCGCTCGCTGAGGGTCACCCGGTCCGTCAATGCCCCCTGGGCGTTCAGAGCCTGCACGTCATTCACTGCCGTTAAGTCTTTCACATTCCCCCCGCGAGAATGGCGGCACCTGAACACTCTGCCCGGCAGCCCCGCCCGCCCGGCGACCCGGCGGCCCTCACCGTCGGCGCTCCAGCGTGCGGTAGAACGCCGCGACCTGCCGCGCCACCTCCGGCGTGAAGCGGTTCCCGCCCAGGTGACCGCCACTCAGGCGCACCAGTCCGCCCACGTCCGGCTCGCCCGCCTCGGCCCACAGCGCCTCGCCGTTGCGCTCGAACGGCACGGTCCGGTCGTCCGGACTGCCGAACACCAGCATCGGCAGCCGTCCCCACGTCCGGGCCAGCCACGCCGGGTTCAGGTCCTCCGGGGGGTCGGGCAGTCCGTACGCCGCCCCGATCTCCTCCCGGCGGGACACCGCCGAGCCCCACGCGACGCGCAGGTCCACCCACCCGTCGATCAGCGCCACGCCCTCGACCGGGTACGGCGCGCCGGGCAGCGCCGATCGCAGCGCCATCAGGCCGCCCATGCTCAGGCCCAGCGCGTACGTGCGCCCCGACCACGGAAAGAGGTCGGTCGACTGCGCGTGCACCTGCCCCAGCGCCGCCAGTCCCGCCGGGCTGCCCCAGCTGGTCGGCCCGCCGTCCCCGGAGAGCAGCACCGCGAAGCCCGCGTGAATGAGCGCCGAGGTCAGCACCGACGCGCTGGCACTGTCACGCAGGTGCGCCGCCGACTGCCCGCGCGGGTGCGACACGACCACCAGCGCGCACGCCTGCACGCACGATCTCGGCACCCGCAGCAGCGACAGCGCCTCGCCACTCCCGACCGGTACCCACACGCCGGACGGCACCGAACCGCGGGCCGCCCGGTCCGGCGCGGCCCCGGTCGTCACGGTCGGGGCGAGCACCATCGCCTGCGCGCCGGACCACGTCAGGACCAGCGCGGCGGCCAGCGCCCGCACCCTGCGCGCCGCACCCGGCGCCTGCCGCCCCTGTTCCCGTCGCCTCCGAGCCGTCAGTTCCCTCACCGGGCGGCACTGTAGCGTCCCAGGCCGCCGCGCGGCTGAGAACGCCCTCACCGGCCGAACAGCCAGGTACTCAGGCGCGTGTTCAGCAGCGCGCGGCCCAGCAGCGCCGGAACGCCCAGCGCGAGCAGGAAGTACCCCAGCATGGTCAGCGCCACCTGCCACGGCGTGCCCTGCGGCGCGTCCCAGCGTTCCAGCGCCTGCAGCAGCGCCGGGTGGATCAGGTACACCTGCAGGCTGACGGTGCCCAGCAGCGCCACCGTCAGGCGGACCGTGGACGCGCTGCGCTGCACGCGGAACGCCAGTCCCAGCAGTGCCAGCGCCGTCAGGCTGGTGTACAGCCACGACAGGCCCGAGTACACGATGGGCGTGACCCGCTCGCCGCGCGCGTACGCCAGCGCCTCGGGCAGGTACAGGCTGAACGCCAGTGTCAGGACCGGCAGCAGCACCCAGCGCCTGCGCCGCCACCACGCCGGGAACTCGTCCAGGCGCGCGCCCACCGCGACGCCCAGCGTGATGGGCAGCATGTACCACAGCACCGTGCTCGCCGGGAACGGCAGGCGCAGCACCTCCCGGTTCAGCAGGTACAGGCCCAGCTGCAACGCCGCGCCGAAGATCAGCGCCGCCGTGATGCTGGGTTTGCGCCGCGCCAGGGGCAGCATCAGCGGCAGCACCACGTACACCTCCAGCGCCACCAGCAGGAAGTACAGGTGGTAACTGGCCTTCCCGTACAGCAGCCAGTCCCGCCAGCGGGCCGGGTCCGTCAGGGATTCCGGCACACGCTGATCCGTCCACACGTACCACAGGGCGTACAGCACGCTCCAGAGCAGGTACGGCCACCCGCCGCGCGTCAGGCGCCGCCAGAAGTACCGCCGCGGCTCGAAGCGCTTGAGCAGGCTGCGGGTCAGCACGACCGCCGACAGGAACACGAACGCGGGCACCGCGAAGTGCAGCGTGCGGTTCAGGATCAACGTGTACAGGTGCGCCGTCGAGGCCGGGTCGAGGTACCGCAGCATCACCCCGGTCGAGTGGTGCGCGACGACCTCGATGATCGTCAGGCCCCGGAACATGTCGATGGCCGTCAGGTTTCCCTTCGGGACCGGGGCCGGGGGGGCGGGTGAAACAGGGTCAGCGTCCTTCACAATCTCTCAGGCTACCCCAGCGCCATCAAGAACTCGTGAACGTCGTTTAGCCGCGCCCACGCACCTCGAAGCCCTCGCCCTGCAGGATCGTCGCCGCATGCGCGACGTCCTCCGGGGTTTCCAGACCCAGGCGGATCGCGCCGCCGTCCTCGCGGATCGCCAGGACCTCGATGTCCTTGATGTTCACGCCCGCCGCGCCCAGCGCCTGCGTCACGGCCCCGATCTGGTTAGGCTTATCGGGCACGGCCACGACCAGATCGTGTCGCTGCGGCAGCAGGCTGCGGCGCACGATGGGCAGGCTGTCGCGTGTGCGCTTGCCCTCACGCGCGGCCTCCAGCAGTTCCTCGGGTTCGTCCAGGTCGGCTTCCAGGCGTTCCAGCTGCCGGCGGAAGCGGGTCAGGGCCTCGCGCAGGGCGCCCTTGTTCTCCACGACCATGTCGCGGCTCATGCGCGGGTCGCCGCTCGCCACGCGCGTCAGGTCCCGGAAACCACCCGCCGCGAGCAGACTCAGCCGCTCGTCCCGCGCGACCATGTGCGTCAGGGCCAGACTCGCGAGGTACGGCAGGTGACTGATCGTGGCGACCAGCGCGTCGTGCGCGTCCGGCGGCATCACGACCGGCGCGGCTCCCAGTTCCTCGACCAGCGTCCGGACCTTACTCAGGGCCGTCAGCGGCGTGTGGTCCGTCGGGGTCAGTACCCACACGGCGTTCTCCAGCAGCGCCGCGCGCGCGTGCGTCACGCCGCCCCGTTCACTGCCCGCCATCGGGTGCCCCGCCACGAAGTGCCTCACGCCCAGCCGCTCCATCTCGGCGGCGATGCCGCCCTTCACGCTGCCCACGTCCGTCACCAGCGCCGACGGGTTCAGGAACGGTGCCAGTTCGCGCGCCAGCGGCGCCAGGGCCCGCATCGGCGCGGCCAGCACCACCAGATCCGCCCCGCGTAGCCACTCGCCGGGCGCGGCGCGCACTTCGTCCACGACGCCCAGCGCCTCGGCCTCGCGCAGCACCTCGGGGCTGGCGTCCAGGCCGATCACGCGCCGCGCCAGCAGCCGCTGCCTCAGCCCCAGCGCGACACTCCCGCCGATCAGCCCCACGCCCGCCACCACGGCGGTCTCGAACAGCGGGCCAGGGGCGGACGGTGAAGCGGCACTCATGACGCGGAGGCTAGCACGCCCCCGTCAGCCCGCCGACCGGCCTGCATAACGTCCCCGGCACACGGACGCCGCGCCGCCCACGTTCGCTACGCTGTCCCGGTGCCCGGTCCCGAAGTCCTGCTGTACGGCCTGCCCCTCGCGTTCCTCGCGGGCTTCATCGACGCGGTCGCCGGGGGCGGCGGCACCATCACCCTCCCCACGCTGTTCCTCATGGGCCTGAGCCCCGCGCAGGTCGTCGCCACGAACAAACTCCTGGCGATCTTCGGGTCCGGCAGTGCCACCGTGCAGTACTGGCGCAAGGGGCACGTCGACCGGCCCCTCGTCCTGCGGCTGATCCCCCTGGCCCTGCTGGGCAGCGCGGTCGGCGCGTCCCTCGTGCACTTCGTGAACCCCGACGCGTTCCGCACCCTCGTCGGCGTGGTCATCCTCGGCGTCGGCGCCCTCGTGCTGGTGAACAAATCCTTCGGGCTGGAGGACCGCTACCCCGGCCTCACCGCCCGCACGCTGGCCCTCACCCTGCCCGGCACGTTCATCATCGGGATGTACGACGGCTTCCTCGGCCCCGGCACCGGCACCTTCGCCATGTTCCTGTTCGCCCTCGCCGGTTTCAACCTGGTGCGCGCCAGCGGCAACGCCCGCACCCTGAACTTCGCCACGAACCTCGGCGCGTTCCTGTTCTTCCTGATCGGCGGGCAGATGGTCTGGTGGATCGGCCTGCCCATGGGCCTCGCCAACGCCCTCGGCGCCGCCCTGGGCGCTCGCATGGCGATGCTGCGCGGCAGCGCCTTCGTGAAATGGATGTACGGCCTGATCGTCCTGCTCGTCAGCGCCCGACTGTTCCTGGGCTGACCCCGTCCTCCCGCGCGGCCGCCTCGGCCCCCCGCGCGCGGTGCCCGTCGATTTCGCGCTGCAGGAAGAAGTTCAGCAGCGTCCGCAGCGCCGCGATGGCCGCCAGCTTCCCGATGTCGTCCCACGACGGCGCGATCGCCGTGCGCAGGATGTCCGCCGCGAGCGTGAACTCCAGCGCCACCGCCAGCCAGCGGCCCAGTTCCAGCCGCAGCGACTCCTTCTGCGCGTCCGGCTGCGCCGAGGGCCGCACGAACGCCACCAGCGCCCGGATTAGCGCCAGCAGCGCCGCCAGCGCGATGATCAGGGCCGCCGCGACCTCCACCCCGGTCGCCACGATCTCCGTCCAGCCCTTCACCAGCTCCAGCATTCACCCAGCCTGCCACGCCCACCGCGGCCCCGGTGGGGGAGATCAAGAATCGGTGGAGGCCCGCCCCAGCGACCGCACCGCCCGCGTGTACGCCGCCCGCTCGAACACGAACGGCCCGAAACCCGCATACGACCAGAACGGCGCCGGTGGGCGATTCAGGCTCAGCGGGTCGGCCTCCTTCTGCGCCCGGTGGGGCTGCTGGAAATCCAGCCAGCGCACCTCGCGCTCGCCCATTTCAATTCGGGCGACGAGGGGCCAGCACAGCAACTCGCCGCAGCCACATTCCAGCAGGGCGACCCGTTCTCCTACAAAAATGCTCAGGAGGTTGCCCCGCTCCGGCTCGCCCAGCCACGCCGTCTGAATCTCCGCTGCGAATCGGGCGGGTAGTCCGGCGTAACTGCCCGCCAGGGACCGCTCCCCGGTCGCCTGCGCGGCGTCGTCCTCCCAGCGGCGCACGAGTTCCACGAGGGGCGTCCCGTTCACGAGGACCAGCACCGTGTCCTCCTCGCCCTCCCAGGATTCCCAGCGCAGGTCCAGTGTGTCGAAGGTCACGTCTTTACAGCGACAGGGCCAGTTCGACCGCTTCGCGCAGGCCGCCCTCGTCCACGTGCGCGACGCGGTAGCGGCTGGCGGCGATGGCGGGCGCGTCGGCGTTCCCCATGGCGACCGGGTGACCCACGACGCGCAGTGCGGTGACGTCGTTCTCGCCATCACCGACCATCATCACGCGGTCCATGGTCAGGCCGTACTGCGCCGCGACGCGTTGCACGGCGGTGCCCTTGCTGACTCCGGCGCGCGTGACGCTGATGAACATCGCGTCCGGCATGACCGGGCTGCCCGCCGGGTGCAGGTCCATGCCGGGGTGCGGTTCGGCGACGACCGCACCCTCCTCGGCGCGGGGGACGACCCACTGCGCGCGGACGACCGTACCGTCCAGGCTCTCCGGCGTGCGGGCCTCGTAGGGAACGCCCAGTAGGGCCGCGTGCCGCTCGGCGAGGTCACCGGGTTTCGTGATGGCGAACTCCAGGTCGGTGTAGACCTCCAGCAGGCGGTCCGTCTGCGCGGCGCGGGCGATCAGGAGGTTCAGGCCGCCTTCGGGAATCGCCTCGGACAGGCTGGCGCCGCTGCCGACGTTCACGATGCTCGCGCCGTTCTGGAAGACGTGCCAGCCGTCCGGGTCGAGCCGCTCGGCGTACGCGCGGGCGTTGCCGATGGCGGGGCGGCCGCTGCACAGCGCGATCCGCACGCCGCGCGCGCGGGCGTCGGCCAGCGCGGCCCACACGTCGTCCCGCACGAGGTTCCCGGTGCCCACCAGGGTGCCGTCTACATCCACACAGATCAGTCCAAGCATCCGGGCATCATAGGCCGCGCCTGTCAGGGGGGTGCCGGGTCGTGCAGGTTTCCTTCAGCGCGTGGCGGGCGTGGGGGGCGTCCAGACGCCCTCGCGTTCCACGGTCGCGCAGCCGCCCACGTGGACCTTCGTGACGCGCTGCCCGTCGAGTTCCAGTTCCACCTCGACCTCGCCGGGGGTGCCCAGCGCGTGTCCCTGGTACACGAGGCCGCAGGCGCGCTCGCCCCGCACCGGCAGGCGGCCCTGACTGGCCAGCAGTGCCATCAGCGCGCCGCCCGCGCTGCCGGTCACGGGGTCCTCGGGGATGCCCAGGGCGGGCGCGAAGTCCCGCGCGGCGAAGCGGTTCACGCCCATCGGCGCGTACGCATAGATGCTGCCCACGCCCAGCGCGTCGCTCAGGGCGTGGACGCGGGTCAGGTCCGGTTCCAGTCCGTCCAAGATCACGGCGTCCAGCAGCGGCACGAACACGCTCCAGAGGCCCGTACTGGCGGCGGCCAGCGGCAGGCCACGGTGGATCATGCGGTGGTCGATGCCGAGCGCCTCGGCCAGGTCGGCGCGCAGCGTGGCGGGCACGGCGCGGTAGGCGGGGGAGGGCTGCCGCATCCACACGCGGCGCGGCACGCCCGCCTCGCTGTGCAGGCGCAGCGGCACGCGGCCCACCAGCGTGTCGAGGTGGAGGTCCTGCCCGTCGGGCCACTGTCCGGCCTGTGCCAGCGTGAACCCCAGGGCGATGGTGGCGTGCCCGCAGAAGTCGACTTCCTGGGTGGGCGTGAAGTACCGGACGCGCGCGATGATGCCCTCGCGGCGGGTGATGAACACGGTCTCGGGGGCGCCCAGCAGCTCGGCGAGCGCCTGCATGTCCTGCCGGGAGAGGTGCGCGGCGTCCAGCACCACGCCCGCCCGGTTGCCGTGTCCGGGCGTTTCGGTGAAGGCACTGACCTCGCTGTAGGCGATCATTCCGGCATTTTACCGCAGAAGGCTGTCGGTGAAGGGACAAAAATTTCACGCGCTGGATTAATCGTGAAATTTTTCACTTAGTGGTTGCGGTCGCGGTGGTGGTGGAGAATGGAGGCATCACAGGCGGGAAAGGAGGACACCGCGCGCCACCTTCCCCAGCGGCGTCCTCGGCAGCGGACCCCGCACCCACCGGACGGGCCTCAGGCGACGCGGCCACCGCGACAGCGCGAAGGCGTGCAGCGCGGCCTCGTCCACGTCACCCTCCACGAACGCCACCGGCCGCTGCCCGTACTCAGCGCACGGGACCGGCAGGACCGCGCATGCCACCACCCCCGGCACGGCCAGCAGCGCCGCTTCCAGCTCAGCGGGCCAGACGTTCTCCCCGCCGATCACCATCAGGTCGTCCGCGCGCCCCCGCAGCGTCAGGCGCCCAGAGTCGTCCAGCACGCCCAGGTCACCAGTCGGGTGCCAGCCCCGACGCAGCAGCCCACGCGCCAGTACCCGCCCGTCCGGCGCGACCCGTACGGTCACGCCGGGCAGGGGCCGACCCACCGACCCCGGCGCGCCGCGCAGGTCCGCCGGGGTCGCCAGGGTCAGCACGCCCAGTTCCGTGCTGCCGAACGCATCGAACAGCACGTCCCCCAGCCGCGCGCGGGTCGCGGCCGACAGCTCCGGTGACAGCGGTGCCGATCCGCTGAGCACCACCCGCAACCGGGGCGCATTCCCAGGCACGGCCAGCAGCCGGTGCAGGACCGTGGGAACGACCGCCAGCACCTCCGCCCCCTCGGCCGCCAACGTGGCCCAGATCTCCTGAGGCGAAGCCCCGGCCCGCAGGTGCAGCGGCGCTCCCACCCCCAGTGCCAGGGCCAGGGTCGCCAGACCGTGCCCGTGCCACAGCGGCAGCGGCAGCGCGACCGGGGCGTCCCGGTGTGGCCGCAGCGCGTCCAGCAGCGCCCCCGCGACCCGCAGCGCCGCCACGGGCCGTACGGCCGACCGGACCAGTCGGGGCGCCCCGGAACTCCCCGACGTCATCAGCACCGGGCGTCCCGCACGCGGCGGCAGCCAGCCGCCCCGACCGGCCACCGGTGGGGTAGAGGGTGGTGGGGGAGATGCAAGCCGCATGCCCGTCTGACCCGGCGCGAGGGGCACGACCCGCCAGCCCAGCCGCAGGCCCGCCAGCAGGTCCACCACGAACGCCACCTGCCCGCCGCCACCCTCCAGTCCGACGAGGGTGCCCGGCGGGTGCGCGCCCCACCACGCCTGCGACCGCTCCTGCACCCGCGACTGCAACTCGGCGTAGGTCAGGCGTTCCGTCCCGTCCGTCAGGGCCAGCCGCTCCGGGTCGCCCTGTGCCTGCCACGCCACCACGCCCGCCAGGGTCGGCCCCTCGCGCCCCAGGCAGTGCAGCAGGGACAGGGCCGCCCGCGCGGGTTGCTTGCCCAGCGCGCCCGTCGCCCGGACCGCCGTCCACACCTGCCTCACTGTCGCCGCTCCAGCCGGGCCTCGACCCGCTCCGCCCATGCCAGTCCCCGCGCCAGGACGCCCGGGCACACGATGCCTGCGATCTCCACGCCCGGCAGCCACCACGGCGCGACCCGCACCACCCGCCGCACGAACGGCAGCGTGACCACCTCGGCCGCCTCGGCGGCACTCAGCGCGGGCAGGAACCGGTACGCGCGGGTCGGGGCGATCATCGGCGTGCGCACCAGCGGCAGGTACACCGACGCGCCCCGCACCCCCGGCCACTCCGCGACCGCCGCCTGCACCCACAGGTTGAACGCCGCCTTACTGCCCTGGTACGCCCCCCAGCGCGGCGCACCCACGTGCCGCGCCGACACGCTCGACACGTTCACCACCACACTCCCCGCCTCCAGCGCCGGGCGCAGCGCCAGCAGCAGCCGCGCCGGGCCGGTCACGTTCACGGCCAGCAGTCGCTCCAGATCCGCCCTCGGCGCGCCGTCCAGCGCCCGCCGCCGCACCGACCGCCCCGCGTTGCTCACCACGCCCGCCAGGACCAACGCCGCCTTCAGCACCTCGCGGGCCGCCGCGTCCACCGACGCCGGGTCGCTCAGGTCCGCCGGGACCACCACCGCCCGGCCCCCCGCCGCGCCGATCCGCGCGGCCACCTCGCGCAGCTGCTTCTCGCGCCGCGCCAGCAGCAGCACCGTCGCCCCGGCCTCGCCCAGCCGCAGCGCCGTCGCCTCGCCCACCCCGGACGACGCACCGGTCACCAGGACCGCCCGGCCCCCCACCGCCCCGCGCAGGGCACTCAGGTCACGGCAGGCAGGCGGGGACAGCAGGGCGCGGCGCACGGGCGCATCGTCCCACACGCCGCCCCGACGAGGCGCGCAAAGTGACCGGGCCGGTCACGTCAACCGGCCTCGGCGGTCAGTTCACGGTGCCCTGGGCACTCGGGTACGAGCCGATGATCTTCGCGTAACTGGCCTTGCGCAGCACCCCGGCGAGCGCCTGGGCGACCTTCGGATCGCGGGCGTCGCCCTCGATGTCCACGTACATCAGGTAACTCCAGGCGCGGTCGCGGCGGGGGCGGCTCTCGATGCGCGAGAGGTTCAGGCCGCGCAGTTCGTTCAGCGTCTCGACGAGGAAGCCCGGTGTGTGACGCACGGCGAACACGAGGCTGGTCTTGTGCGGCGCGTCCGACGGGGCGGGCTCGTGCCGCGCGAGGATCATGAAGCGCGTGTAGTTGAACGGTTCGTCCTCGATGTTCCGCTGGAGGATGTTCAGGCCGTACAGCTGCGCGGCGCGTTCGCTGGCGATGGCGGCGAGGTCGCGTTCGCCGCTCTGCGCGAGGTTCTTCGCGCTGCCCGCCGTGTCGTGCGCGGCGACCGGCTGCCAGCCGTGCTGGCGGATCAGGTCCGTGCACTGGTCCAGCGCGGGCTGCTGGCTCGCCACACGGCGGATGTCGCCGATCTCCACGCCGGGCAGTGCCATCAGGCAGTGCGACACCCTCACCACCACCTCGCCGACCACATGCAGGTCCGTCTCGCTCAGGAGGTCGATGCTCTGGTGGATCGCGCCCATCAGGCTGTTCTCGACCGGCAGCACGCCGTACTCGGCCTCGCCGGTCTCGACGGCGCGGGCGACCTCGTGGAAGGTCGGGTACCCGCGCGTCTCGGCCATACCAGCCACGGCGTTCAGCGCGGCGATCTCCCCGTACGAACCGGGATTCCCCTGAAACGCCACCACCCCGGCGGTGAGAACGGGCACGGCAGCGGTCGCGGGGGCTGGGTCACTCATGCCCTGAACGCTACCGTACCGCGTCCCAGCCCACGGCCGCCGGACTTAGACGTGCGTACAGTGGAGGGCGTGACCCTGCAACCTGACCCGATCCTCGACCTGGACGCCGCCGCCCTGGCCGCCGCCACCCGCCGCGGCGACCTGACGTGCAGCGAGGTGACCCGCACGTACCTGGGCCGCCTGAACGCCCTGAACGATCGCCTGCACGCCGTGATCACCGTGAACCCGGCCGCGCAGGCCGACGCGGACCGCCTGGACGCCGTCAGCGCCGACCGGCGCGGCCCACTGCACGGCGTGCCCATGCTCATCAAGGACAACATCGACGTGGCGGGCCTGCCCACTACCGCCGGAAGTGCCCTGCTCTCGGGTCACGTTCCCGAAACGGACGCCCCGCTGGTCACGCGGCTGCGCAGCGCCGGGGCCGTGATCCTCGGCAAGGCGAACATGACCGAATGGGCGAACTTCATGACGCTCGCCATGCCCAACGGGTACTCCAGCGCCGGCGGGCAGACCGTGAACCCCTGGGGCGACGGCCTGGACACCGGCGGCAGCAGCAGCGGCAGCGGCGTCGCGGTCGCCGCGCGCCTGTGCGCCGCCGCGATCGGCACGGAAACCAGCGGCAGCATCGTCAGCCCGGCGCACCAGAACGGCGTGATCGGCGTGAAACCCACCCTGGGTCTCGTGCCGCGCACCGGGATCGTGCCCATCAGCCACAGTCAGGACACCGCCGGGCCGATCACCCGCAGCGTCCGCGACGCCGCGCTGATCCTGTCCGTGATCGCCGGGCCGGACGACCGGGACGACATCACCCGCCGCCTCCCCGTCCCGGACCTGACCGTCTGGCCGGATGTGCTGCGCGGCGCGCACCTGGGCGTCATCCGCGACGAGACCGGCGTCACGCCCGCCGAGGCCGCCGCTCTCGACCACCTGACGGCCACGCTGCTCGACGCGGGCGCGACCCTGCACGACGTCGCCTTCCCCAGCCGCGCCGACCTGAACGCCCACGGCTGGAGCCTCGAGGTGCTGGAGCACGAGTTCAAGGGTGACCTGAACGCCTACCTGCGCACGGTCACGACCGGCCCGCGCAGCCTCCAGGCGGTCATCGACGCGAACGACGCCGACCCGGAACGCCTGCTGCGCTACGGGCAGACCCTGCTGCACGCCGCGCAGGGCACCCGCGGCGACGCGACCGAACCCGCCTACCTCCAGGCCCGCGAGCGCGACCTGCGCCTGACCCGCACGCGCGGCTTCGACCCGCTGTTCGCGCAGGGCCTCGACCTGATCGTGTTCCCCGGCATCCACGGCTACGGCCTGGCCGCGAAGGCCGGGTACCCCAGCCTCGCCCTGCCCGTCACGCCTGCCGGCGCGGCCACCCCGAACGGCGCGCTGCTCGTCGCGCCCGCCGGGAGCGAGGGCCGCCTGCTGTCCCTGGCCGCCGAACTGAACCGCCTGCTGGGCGGCGTGCGCTTCCCAGAACTGTAAGTGAGTGGGGAGGGGCGGCCAGGGTCAATCTGGCCGCCCCTCCCTGCTGCCGTCACTTCTGCACGTCGATGTGAATCACGCCGTCCTGCAGCCGTGCGATCTCCGCCAGAGGCTGATCCTCACGGTGGCGCATGTTGCTCAGGCTGCTGCCCTCGGGCGCGCGCGCCACGGCGTCCCCGATGCGGATCTGCGTGCTGGCGATGGGCCGCGCCCACACGATCGCGTCCGCTTGCCCGCCCAGTCCCGCGTGCGCCACGCCCCGCAGCGCGCCCACCACGATCACGTCCCCGCCCGCCAGGATCTCCGCGCCGGGGTTCACGTCACCCAGCACGATCACGCTCCCCGGGAACTCCCGGTGGTACCCGGCGCGCAGCGTGTGCGTGAGGATCTCCGTGCGGGCGGGCAGCGGCGCCGGGCGGGGCGCGCTGTCCGCCGGGGCGGGCGTGGGGACGTTCACGCGCGGCGCCCGCACCCGCCCCGGCGTGCCCCCCGCGGCGCGGATGGCATGCAGCGCCGCCTCGACCGCCTCCGGGTCGGCGTCGCCCTGCAACTCGAGGGTCACGGCGCTCGCCAGCAGCTCCGTGCGGACACTCAGGGCGTCCTGCACGCTGCTGCCGGTATCGCCGGGTTCGATCAGGAGGTTCAGGCCGCCCAGGGTGCCGCGCAACTTCATGAGCTGCACTCTAGCGTGACACTCATGGACGCACGCAGGTGTCGCCCACCCTGGGCGGGGATGGTGTAAGATGCCACTCATGCTTTGCAAGGAGACTTCCTTTGGTGCAGCTTGATTCCGGCGCGGTCGTGGAGGGCCGCGTGACGCGCGTGACCGACTTCGGCGCGTTCATCCAGTTCGAGAACGGCGAGACGGGCCTCGTGCACATCTCGCAGATCGCGCACTCCTTCGTGCGGAACATTCATGACCACGTCCGCGAGGGCGAGAACGTGGAAGTGAAGGTTCTGGGCCGGGACGAACGCGGTCGCCTCGACCTCTCCATCAAGGAACTCCTCGAAGAACCCGAGGAAGTCCCCCGCCCGCGCGCGATCGGCCGTCAGAGCCCGCAGTTCGAGGCAAAACTCCGCTCGTTCATGCGCGACGCCAAGGAACGCACCCACGGTGGTGGGGGCGGCGGTGGCGGCGGCGCCGCGAAGAAACCCGCTGGCGGCAAGCGCAAGCGCTGACCTGCACCCAGACCAGACGGCACCCGGATTCCAAGTCCGGGTGCCTTTCTGCCACCCACAGCCGGGGTGCAGAGAACGCACCCGGCCTGATTAGACCGGGCGTCTCAACCGGGCATCATACGGTTTCCGTCTGTTTCGTTGACAGCCCGGAACATCGCCGGGTTGTCAACTCCACGCCCGGAATCCGCTTCTCTCCTCCTCGCATCCGCTCGGATTGAACGGTTATCCCACACCGTTCAATCCGAGTAACTGCTCAGCAGGGTGATTTTCCGGAGTCGATTGGGTAAGGTGGACCATCAGCGAGGTCCCCTGCCCAAACTGCAAACGACTCGAGGCACGCGTCCGTGAACTCGAAGCCCAGCTCGCTGAGGTGCTGGCTGAACTTCGCACCATCAAAGCTCAACTGGCCCGAAACAGCACCACATCCAGTCAGCCTCCCAGTCAGGACAAGCCCTGGCAGCCCAAGAGTGAGCGCCAGAAGACCGGCCGGTCTTCTGGCGCTCAACCCGATCACCCCGGCAAGACCCTCAAGATGTCCGCGCATCCCGACGTCATCGTCGATCTCCCGGTGACGGGACACTGCACCTGCGGGCAGGCCTGGGATGACGTTCCAGTCGACACCCAGGTCGCTCGACAGGTTCATGACCTCCCCGACCTCCACCTTCAGGTCACCGAATACCGCGCCGACGTCAAGATCTGCCCTGGATGTCGTTCCCGGCAGCGAGCACCCTTCCCCACGCACGTCACGGCTCAGGTGCAATACGGTCCACGGGTCCACGCCTTGACGGTGTATCTGAACGTGGCGCACTTCGTGCCCCTCGAACGCACCAGTGAAATCCTGCACGCGGTCTGCGGAGCACGCCCGAGTGATGGCACCATCGCGCTGAACCTGAATCTGGCAGCGGAGCGACTGCAGGACTTTGAAGGGCGACTCAGGACAGCCCTGACACATCAACCGGTGCTGCATGCAGATGAGACCGGCAGCCCGGTGAACGGGAAGCTGCACTGGATGCATGTCGTGAGCTGCGCGCAGCTCACGTTCTACGGCCAGCATGCCCGGCGCGGCCTCGCGGCACTGGAGCACATGAAGGTCCTGCCGAAGTACACCGGCATCCTGGTCCACGACGCCTGGAGCTCGTACTTCAAACTTCCGGCACAGCATGCCCTGTGCGGAGCTCATCTGTTGCGGGAGCTGCGGGGATTGGCCGAACACCATGGGCAGGTGTGGGCTGGCGCACTTCGGGAATCGCTGAGGACGGTGTATCACGACCTGAACGCCGGGACGCTGAGCCCAGAGGCCCGCACGGCGTTTGAACGGCGATTTGATGAACTGCTTGAGGAGGGCTTGCTGGCCAACCCAGCCGCGCCGCCCGTTCCAGGGCGACGCGGTCCGACGAAGCAGTCACATGGGCGGAATCTGGCGTTGCGGTGCCAGCAGCACCGCGCAGCGGTGCTGCTGTTCCTACATGACTGCCGAGTGCCGTTTGATAACAATCAGGCGGAGCGGGACGTGCGGGCATGGTGCGTGAAACGCAAGGTATCTGGAGGATTCCGGTCCGAGGAGGGTGGGTGCAATTTCGCTCGGATCAGGAGTTACATGTCCACGTTGCAGAAGCAAGGTCTCAGCGTCTGGGAGGGCTTGGTCAGCGTGTTCACGGGTGACGTGCTCATGCCTAACTTCAACCCCTGAGCTTGCCCTGCTGAGCAGTTACCAATCCGAGTCCGTTTCAGTTCAGCCCGTCGAAGCCCAGCCCGTCGAACAGGCCGCCCAGCGGGTAGTTCGTCAGGGCGGTGCGGGTGCCGCCGATGCTGAAGCCCTCGGTGCCCAGCATGCGGCGTTCCATCGCGTCGCGTTCCTCGGGCGTCATGCGGCCCAGCAGGCTCTGCTCGCCGGTCTGCGTGCCGTGCGCCATCAGCGCCGCCTTCTTGTTCGTGGCGTACGCGCTGACGTCCAGCTGCACGGCCAGTGTGTTCGCCGCCACGCCGTACACCAGCGGATCGAGGTTCTGCCCCATGCGCGCCAGTCCCTGCGCGGCCTCGGTGGTCAGCGCGGTGTAGTACAGCCGCCGCGGCCCGCCGTACGGCAGGTGACCGGTACTGAAGAACGCCGCGACGGTCGCGCGGTGCATCTGCAGGTGGTCGACGTGTCCGTACCCGCCGTGCGGGTCGAAGGTGACGATCACCTGCGGCTGCACGTCCTCGATCAGCGCGCGCAGCTTCACCTCGACGTCCAGCGGGTTCACGTTCATCAACGCCTTCGGGTCGTCGTGGCGGGTGCGTTCATAGCGGCCCGAGTCATGGTAATCCAGGAACACGGGCGCTTCGATTTCCAGCGCCTCGCATGCATCGCGCAGTTCCTGCTCACGCTGCGCGCCCAGGTCGTCCACGGTCATGCCGGGCACCGTGATCTTCCCGGCCTCGCCCCGCGTGGCGCACGCCAGCACGACGCGCACGCCCCGGCGGGCGTAGTGGGTGAGGGTGCCGCCCACGCTGAACGCTTCATCGTCAGGGTGGGCAAAGACGGCCAGGAGGGTCGGGGTGCTCATGGTGGACCACTCTACGCCCCGCGCGCCCGCGCACCGTGGCGGCCGTCGCGAAGCGGCAACCTCTGACCTCCGGGACGCGTATCCGGTTGATGACCTTCTGGCGCGCGGCCCTGCACCTCCTGATCGGCCAGCCCCTGCCCGGTGCGGAACCGGCGGCGCAGGAGCGGGTGGCGCGCCGCCGGGCGCGACTGGCCCGGGTGCGCCCGGCCACGCTGTGGTCGCTGCTCGTCACGGCGCTGCGTGAGATCACGCTGGCGCTGCTGGGTCAGCCCTCGCCCGCGGCTGCACGCAGGCGCAGGCCGCGCCGGTAGAAGTCCCAGCAGGTGTCCGGCCAGGTGGTCAGGATCAGGCGGCGGTTGGTGGCGTCGGCGGCGTGCAGCGCGTCGCCCAGCGCGCGGTAGAAGCGGCTGCCCTGCTCCTGCATGGCGCGCGCCGTCCAGTAGATTTCACTGGCGTGGAGTTCCTGCGTCTGCTCGGACGTGATCATCGGCCCCCATGGTACGGGGTGCCTGACGCGGCTTCCGTCTGTTTCGCCCTCCACCCGGAACATCACCGGGTTGCCAACTCCACGCCCGGAACCCGCTTTGCTCTTACTCTGCTGCGCAGCTCTGCGAGTCGCATCCGCTCGGATTGAACGGTTTTCAAACCATTCAATCGGAGTCCGCCTGACGCGGGGCCGCCGCCGCGTCTGCTACGCTTCCGGGCATATGGCACGCGTGGCGGCGATCACTTCGGAGAAGGGCGGCGTGGGCAAGAGCACCCTGGCGGTGCACCTGGCGGGCGCGGCGCACGCGCAGGGCCACAACGTCCTGCTGGTGGACGAGGACGGCCGGGTGGGCAGCAGCCTCCGCTGGGCGGGCCGGGCTGGGGCGCTGCCGTTCCCGGTCGTCGCGGCGGACGACGTGAAACCGAAGAAGCTCGCGGCGTTCGACCTCGTGCTGATCGACACCGAGGGCCGCCCGCGCCGCAAGGACCTGCGGCAGCTGGCCGAGCGGGCCGACCTGATCCTGGTGCCCAGCGGCGTGAGCCCGCTGGAGGTGGACGCCACGCGCGAACTGCTGGACTTCCTGACCGAGGAGGGGGCGGCGCGGCAGTCCCGCGTGATCCTGACGCGGGTGCCTCCGGTCGGGCACGCCGCCGAGGTGCTGCGCGAGGACCTTCGCGAGGGGGGCGTGACGGTGTGCAACACGCTGGTCCGGTCGTACCTCGCTTACCAGCGCGCGGCGGAGCTGGGCGTCCTGGCCCGTGATGTGCGCGACCCGCGCGCCCTGGCCGCCTGGGCGGATATCGAGACCCTGTCGCGCGAGTTGTGGTGACCGTGGGCCGCTTCGATTACCTGGACAGGAACGGCAAGGGCGGGAAGAAGGGGAAGGCACGCAAGAGTGCCCCCGCCCCGGACGAGTCCCGCGTGGGCGGCACGGAGCGGCTGGAGGCGGTGTACCTCCGCAAGGAAACGGTGCGGGCGGTGTGGCGTCAGGTGCGGAACGATGGCGGCGAGAGCGTCAGCGAGCTGGTCGAGGACCTGCTGCTGGCGTGGCTGCGGGAGCGGCAGCGTCCTTGACGCTCACCCTGCCGACGTGGTGGCCGCGCGTGCTGGGCCTGCTGCTGACCCTGTGGGTGACGCTGCCGGGCGTGGTGCGCCCCACCGAGCCGGGGTTTCTGGGGAACGTGAACCTGATCTTCCACGAGGCCGGGCACGTCCTGCTCATGTGGGCGGGCGAGGTGGTGATGCTGCTCGGCGGCAGCCTGTTCCAGCTGCTCGTGCCTGCCGCGTGCGTCGGGGTGTTCCTGGCGCGCGGCGAGCGCTTCGCGGCGGGGCTGGTGACGCTGTGGCTGGCGCATTCCCTGGCCGGGGTGTCGGCGTATGTCGCGGACGCGCCGCTGCGGAATCTGCCGCTGATCACGGGTGACCCGGACACGCACGACTGGTGGCAGCTGCTGACCATCTGGAACGCGCTGGGGTGGGCGCCGGGCCTGGGGCGCTTCCTGCATGCCCTGGCCCTGGGTGCGGTGGTGGTGGGCATCTTCGTGGCCCTGTGGGACGACCTGCGGGAGAAGGAGTGACGTCGGGCGTGGTGGGCCGCTTCGCCCCCAGTCCCACCGGGGCGATGCACCTGGGCAATGCCCGCACGGCGCTGCTGGCGTGGCTGCACTCCCGCGCGCACGGCGGGCGGCACCTGCTGCGCTTCGAGGATCTGGATACCGGGCGGGTGCGCGACTGGGCGTATGACGTGACCCGCGCCGATCTGGAGTGGCTGGGCCTCGACTGGGACGAGGAGGTCATCCAGTCGCGGCGGCTGGACCTGTACCTCGCGGCCGCCGAGCGGCTGGACACCTACGCCTGCACCTGTACCCGCAGGGAGGTGCAGGCGGCGATTCAGGACAGCGCGGGCGCCCCGCACGGCGCGGAACCGGTGTACCCCGGCACCTGCCGCACAGGGAGCCTGCACCCGGAGCGTCCGGCCGCGCTGCGCTGGCGCGTGCCCGACGAGGTGGTGTGCGCGCGGGACGAGTGGCGCGGCGAGACGCTCTGCCAGCACCTCCCGACCCAGGTGGGCGACCTCGTGCTGCGACGCAACGACGGGGTGTTCGCGTATCACCTCGCGGTCGTGGTGGACGACGCGGCGTCGGGCGTCACGGACGTCCTGCGCGGTGAGGACCTCTGGACCGCCACGCCCCGGCAGGTGGCGCTTCAGAGGGCGCTGGGGCTGCCCACGCCCCGTTACTGGCACGTACCCCTGATGCTGGATTTCCGGGGGGAACGGCTGGCGAAACGCGGCGGCGCCCCGCCCGTGCAGGCGCTCCGGGAGGCCGGGGACCCGCCGGGCCGGGTGCTGTCGGAGCTGGCCCGCAGCCTGGGCTGGTCGGTGCCGGACGAGGTGAGTGCCCCGGAGTTGCTGCCGCTGTGGCGAGCTGAGCTCGGGCGGGCTGAACTTGGTGCCTGACCCCACAAACTTAGATGACTTGTCTAAGTTTGCCTAACGCCCGTTCGACACGCTGGTCCTACCCTGTCAGCATGTCCCTCCAACTCCCCACCTACCCCCAGCCGGACGAACGGGGCCGCTTCGGCCGCTTCGGCGGACGGTACGTGCCCGAAACGCTCATCCCCGCCCTGGACGAACTCCAGGCCGCCTACATCGAGGCCCGGAACGACCCTGCCTTCCTGAACGAACTCGAGCGTCTCCTGAAGGACTTCGTGGGTCGCCCCAGCGGGCTGTACCTCGCCCAGCGCCTCACCGAGCACGCGGGCGGCGCGAAGATCTACCTCAAGCGTGAGGACCAGAACTACACCGGCGCGCACAAGATCAACAACTGCCTCGCGCAGGCGCTGCTCGCCAAACGCATGGGCAAGGGGCGCGTCATCGCCGAGACCGGCGCCGGGCAGCACGGCGTGGCCAGCGCCACCGCCGCCGCCCTGCTGGGCCTCGAATGCATCGTGTACATGGGCGCCGAGGACATCCGCCGTCAGGCGCTGAACGTGTTCCGCATGAAACTCCTGGGCGCTGAGGTCCGCGAGGTCACCTCCGGCACGAGCACCCTCAAGGACGCCACGAACGAGGCCATCCGCGACTGGGTCACGAACGTCCGCGACACCTTCTACATCCTCGGCAGCGTCGTCGGGCCGCACCCGTACCCCGCGATGGTCCGCGACTTCCAGTCCATCATCGGCGAGGAGGTCAAGGTGCAGCACCAGGCGCTCGAGGGCCGCCCCGTGCCCGACGCGATCGTCGCGTGCGTGGGTGGCGGCAGCAACGCCATCGGCATCTTCGCGCCCTTCGCGTACCTCCCCGAGGACCAGCGGCCCCTCCTGATCGGCACCGAGGCCGCCGGTGAGGGCGTCGAGTCCGGCAGGCACGCCGCGAGCGTCGCCGGGGGCCGCATCGGCGTGCTGCACGGCGCGATGATGTACCTCCTGAACGACGACGAGGGCCAGATCGTCCCCCCGCACTCCATCAGCGCGGGCCTCGACTACCCCGGCATCGGCCCCGAACACTGCCTGTACTCCGAGACCGGCGTGGCGCAGTACGTGCCCGTCACCGACGCGCAGGCGCTGGACGCCCTGCAACTCCTGACCCGCCTGGAGGGCATCATCCCCGCGCTGGAAACTGCGCACGCCATCCACGCCGCCGTGAACCTCGCCCGCACCATGCGCCCCGACCAGACGGTCGTCGTGAATCTCTCCGGCCGCGGCGACAAGGACGTGGCCGAGGTGATGCGCCTCCTCGACCTGGGCCGCGAGCAGGACGCCGCGCCCACGCCCCGCACCCCGGAGGTGCACGCATGACCGCCACCCTGACCCCCACCACCCCGGGCGCCGCCCGCATCCACGCCGCCTTCGCCCGCGCCAAGCAGGAGGGCCGCGCCGCGTTCATTCCGTTCATGACCGCCGGGTACCCCACCGCGCAGGCGTTCCCCGCCGTCGCGGACGCCCTGCTCGGGCAGGCGGACATCCTCGAAGTCGGCATTCCCTACAGTGACCCCCTGGGGGACGGGCCGACCATCCAGCGCGCCAGCGAGCAGGCCCTCGCGGGCGGCACGAGCACCCGCCACACCCTCGCGCTCGTCAGGGAACTCCGCTCGCGGCACGACACGCCCATCGTGATCATGACGTACGTGAACCCCATCTACGCCGTCGGCCCCCGCGAGTTCATGCGGCTGGCGCAGGAGGCCGGGGTGGACGGCCTGATCCTTCCCGACCTGCCGCCCGACCAGGACCTGGAGATCGCGGATCTGGCCGCCGAACACGGCATGGCCGTCACGTTCCTGATCGCGCCCACCAGCACCCCAGCGCGCGTGAAACTCGTCGCGGAGGCCTGCACCGGCTTCCTGTACGCCGTCAGCGTGACCGGCGTGACCGGCACCCGCGAGGGCAGCGCCCTGAACGAGGTGCCCGCCATGCTGGCCCTCGCCCGCCAGCACGCGAAGGTCCCCGTCGCGGTGGGCTTCGGCGTGAAGGACGCCGAGACCGCCGCGCAGGTCGCGCAGGTCGCCGACGGCGTCGTGGTGGGCAGTGCGTTCATCAACGCCGTGAAGGCCGGACAGGACGTTGGTGCCCTCGCCGCGAGCATCCGAGCGGGCTGCAAGCAGAACTGACGGAACACGACGCCGGGCCCGGGTCGCATTCCGCCCTGGGTCCGGCGTTGACGTTCTCAAGCAGATCCGACCTGCGGAGTCAAGCCTGGGTTCCGCATGCCGCGTCAGCGAGCATCCTCTCACCCGGTCAAGGCCGGGCCACAGGAGGAACCCGCATGCTCAGACGACTGCTGTCCGCCACCCTCGCCGCCCTGATCCTCACCAGTACTGCCTCGGCCGTCTGGGTGGGGAACGATCCCTTCCCGCCCCGTGGGCCGTGGACCTGCGGGGACAGCGCGACCAACCCCTGCCCGCTGATGTAACCCGACAGTGAGCGGCGGCCCCCAGGCGTATCGGGGGCCGCCGCTCGTTCCATTCAGGTCGTCTGGGGCAGAGTGTCGTGTTCACCGCCGGGGCTCTTCCTCAGTTGCGGCCAGCGGCGGGCCATCAGGATGTACAGACCCGCGACCCAGGTGACGCTCGCCGTGAACCCTGCAAGGACGTCGGATGGGTAGTGCACACCCAGATAATTGCGGCTGATCCCGATCGCCAGCGCCCACAGGACGCCGAACACCGCGACCGGCCACCCGGCCCGTGACCGCCAGAACGCCAGCGTGAGCGCGAACCCGAACGCGGCGTTCGCCATGGCGTGCCCGCTGGGAAAGCTGAAGCCGGGTTCCGTCAGGACGGCCATCAGTTCGTCCGGGCGGGGGCGCTGGAAGACCACCTTGGCCACGACATTCAGCAGCGTGGCGCCCGCCACGGCCGTGAGCAGGAACCAGCCGTGTGCCTTGCCCTGTGCCCGTCCGAGCAGCCACGCGATGGCCAGCGTCACGAACGGCAGGATGGTCACGCCGCCTAGCACGGCCAGCAGCTCCGCGAAGCGCGTCAGTTCCGGCGTGCGGCGCTGCGCGTACCAGTTCAGCACCGCCTGATCCCACGCGAAGCCGCCCTCGCGGAACACCTCGTGGGTCAGGTGCGTGAACAGCACGAAGGGCACCATGACGCCCAGCAGCAGCAGCAGCAGGGACCGCCAGTGCGACCGCACGAACGGGACGAATTCACGCCGGGACCGGGGAAACATCCTGTCATTACAGCCCGGCGGGACCTGCGGGCGCACCGGGGGGCGCTTGCGCCTTACTTAACGCTCCTGCGCCCTTTGGCGTAGTCGTCCATGCGCCACCCGGTGCATGTGCGCGCACCCGCCCGTGTCGCACCATGGGAGGCAGAAGGACCGCGCCCACACGGGTCGCCACGGGGGCGGCGGCGCGACCTCAGGAGCCGAGAATGCAACACGAATTCGGTCAGCTTCACGCGCAGGACCTCCTGCTCGAAGCGCAGCACGCCCGCCTCGTCCGGCAGGCCCAGGCCGCCCAGCGCGCCGTCCGCAAACCCAGTCCCGTTCAGCCCGGCGCCCTGCGCGCCCTCCTGCACCGCCTGCGGCTCGCGTGACCCGCCGCCCGATCCCCAGAGCGCCGCTCCCTTCCCGGTGAAGAGGAGCGGCGCTCTTTTCGTTCAGGTGCTCAGGCGATGGGGGCCGCGCGCGCCTCACGTTCGGTCAGGAAGGTCTTCACGCTCTGCGCGGCGCGCATGGTCATGCCGGGCACTGCCGCGATCTGCTCGACCGGGGCGCTCGCCAGATCCTCCAGGCTCGTGAAGTGCTCCAGCAGCGCGTCGCGCCGCTTCTGCCCGATGCCCGGCAGGTCGTCGAACACGCTGCGCAGCATGGATTCCCCGCGCAGCTTGCGGTGGTACGTCACGGCGTAGTTGTGCACTTCGTCGCGCACGCCGATCAGCATCCGCAGCGCCGGGTGCGTGTGCGGCAGCAGCAGTTCGCGGTCCACGCCGACCTCCGTGCCGGTCTCCAGCCACCACTGCGCCCCGTAGCGCCCGGGGAGGATCAGACGTTCCTCCCGCTTGGCGAGACCCACGACCGGGATGTGCACATTCGCCTCCTTCAGGGCGTCCAGCGCGGCGTTCACCTGCCCGCGTCCCCCGTCGATCAGCAGCAGGTCCGGGAGGGGCAACTTGTCGCTGAGGCTGCCCGTGAAGCGCCGCGTGATCGTCTGCCGCATGCTGGTGTAGTCGTCCGGGTGATCCAGGCCGCGCACCTTGAACCGCCGGTGCTCCCCGCGCCGCGAACGGCCCCCCTCGAACACCACCATCCCGGACACGATGTTCGTGCCGAAGAGGTTGCTGTTGTCGTAGCCCTCGATCCGCCAGGGCCGGTCCGGGAGGGCCAGCACCTCGCGCAGCGCGTCCAGGCCGGGATGGTCGCCCCGGCGTTCCAGCAGCGCCATCTCGGACTCCAGGCCGTTGTGCGCGTTGCGCTGCGCCATGTCGATCAGGTCCACCTTGTCCCCGCGTTTGGGGGTGCGCATCTCGACCTTGCGCCCGGCCCGCTCCGACAGGAAGTCACTCCAGGTGGGGGCGTCCTCGAAGTCGGCGGGCAGCAGGATCAGCGGTGGGACGTGCGTGGCCTGCGTGTAGTAGTCCTGCACGAACGCCTCGACGATCTCGCCCAGCGGGGCGTCCTCCGTGCCGGTCAGGAACCGCTTGTCGCGGCCCACGACGCGCCCGCCGCGCATGCGGAACAGCTGCACCATCGCGTACTCCCCGGCCTGCGCGGCGCCCAGGAAGTCCAGGTCGGTCTCCTCGCTGACAAAGGCGTGCTGCTCGGTCCCGAACAGCTTCTCGACGGCCTGTACGCGGTCGCGCACCCGGGCCGCCTGCTCGAAATCCTGGCCCTTCGCGGCGACCTTCATGTCCTCGCGCAGCCGGGCGATGACGGGCGCGGCGCGGCCCTCCAGCAGGCTGGTCACGTCGTCCACCACCCGCGCGTACTCGCCCGGGTCGGCGCGGTCCACGCACGGGCCCAGGCAGCGGCCCATGTGGAAGTTCAGGCACGGTCGGGGTTTGTGCTGCATGGGCAGCCCACTGTTCTTCCGGAGCGGGAACATCGTGTCGATCAGGTTCTTCACGCGCCGCACCGCCGACGAGTCCGGGTACGGCCCGTAGTAGCGCCCGCCGTCCTTCAGAACGCGCCGCGTGACGACCAGCATGGGGAAGGCCTCGTTCGTCAGCTTCAGGAACGGGTAGTGCTTGTCGTCCTTCAGCGTGACGTTGTAGTGCGGCCGGTGCTGCTTGATGAGGTTCGCTTCGAGCACCAGCGCCTCGACCTCGTTGCGGGCGGTGATGAACTCCAGTGTGTCGGCCAGCGCGGTGAACTTCCCGCTCTTGCCACCCGCCTTGAAGTGCTGGTTCACGCGGGACCGGAGGTTCTTGGCCTTGCCGATATAGATGGGTGTCCCGCCCTTGCGGAAGATGTACACGCCGGGCGTGGTGGGCAGCACGGGCAGGTCGTCGGGATGCACGTCACGCAGCATAGTGGAGCGGCAGAACGGTTTCCGTGACGGTGGGTGCGAAGCCTGGACCTGATTAGAGAGAACAGATCATTCACGAGCCGGTCAAATCGTGAAAGTATTCACGAGTCGAGGCGTGTGATGAGGACGGTGACGACGGCGTGATGACCGAGCACGAGCCTGGGAGTGCTGACCTCCACGCCGACCCGGTCACAGACGCGACAGCGTGAGGGAACGAGCAGGGCGACTGCGGTGACCAGGGCGACCATCACGCCGACCAGGAGGGGAAGCGTCAGCCGTCTCATGGGAACAGCGTAGGTGGTAAGACGCTCGACCTGACCGGCTCATCGCAGGCCCGGCACCGTTGGTCGGCCTTCCATAAGGTTCCTGACAGGTTGAGGCGGCCGCTGAGCGTCTATCCTGCGTGGCGTGTCCACCGAGTCCTTCACGCATGACGGCGCGCACCTGGGCGTGCGGCGCACCGGGACGGGCCCGCCGGTCGTGCTCGTGCATGGCCTGAGCGGCTCGACCCGCTGGTGGCGTTTCAACGTGCCCGCATTGAAGCAGGCGCACGCGGTGTACAGCCTGGACCTCAGTGGGTACGGTCGGTCCTGGGGGCGGCCCTCGCGGAGCGTGCGGGACGCGGCCGATCTGATCGTCGCGTGGCTGGACGACCGGGACCTGCGGGACGTGACGCTGGTCGGGCATTCCATGGGTGGGCAGATCAGTCTGCATGTCGCGGCGAAGCGGCCCGACCGGGTGCGGAATCTCGTGCTCGTGTGCGCCAGTGGCCTGCTGCGGGCGAACGCCGCGCGGACGGCGCTGCACCTGCCGCGCGCCGCGTGGATGGGCGAACGGCGCTTCATCGGCCGGATCGTGTTCGACGGGTTGCGGGCCGGACCGCTGAACCTGTGGCGCAACGCCACGGACCTCCTGCGGGACAGCGTACAGGACGTCCTGCCGTTCGTGCATGCCCGCACGCTGATCGTGTGGGGCGAACGCGACGTTCTGGTGCCGGTGGAACTGGGCCGCCTGCTTCACGGTGCGCTGCCCGGCTCGAGGTTCGAGGTGATTCCCCGCGCGGGGCACGTGGCGATGGTGGACCGCCCGGCCGTCTTCAACGCGCTCCTGCTGGAGTTCCTGAGTGGGGAAGAGGCCGGGGCGCCCTCTTGAGTGGACAGCCGACGTACCTGACGGTGAACGGCCTGCGCACCCACGCCTGGAAGCGCGGGCGGGGCGCGCCGCTGGTGGTCGTTCCGGGCCTGGGGTGCGCGTCGTGGATGTACGCGCGGCTGGCGCGGGAGCTGGGGCGGGAACGCACGGTGTTCGTGTACGACCCGCCGGGCCACGGGGACAGCCAGGGCCGACCGGAGTATCCGGTGTGCATTGAGCATCTGACGGATCACCTGTCGGCGTGGTTGCGGGCGGCGGGGCTGGTGGGCGCGCCGGTGTTCGGTCACTCGCTGGGGGGAGAGGTGATGTTCGACCTCGCGGCGCGGTATCCGCAGCTGGCCCCGGCGTTGATCGCGTGCGCGCCGACGGGGATTCCGGAGAACCCCAGCGTCAGGCTGCAACTCCTGCGTCTGGTGCGGGACCTGCCGCGTGAACGGCTGGGGCTGCTGCTGCCGGGACTGCGGGCGTACCGGCGGTGCGGGGCGCGGCGGATGCTGCTGCTCGCGCGGGATCAGGAGGCGCACATGACCGGCCCGCTGCTGCCGCGCGTGAAGGTCCCGACGCTCCTGATCGACGGGGAGAGCGATCCGGTGATCCAGACGTGGACGGTCGAGCGGATCTGCGCGGACATCCCGGAGGCCGTGGCACGGCAGATTCCCGGGGCGCCGCATGGCCTGACGGACACGCATCCGAGGGCAGTGGCGCAGCTGACGCTGGAATTCCTGCGACAGACGGGGTGTTAGTCGGAATGGAGCTCTGGCATGACAGTGAGGCAGCATCATCGTTTCCCTGTCTTTACGCCACTAGAGAACCGGTTTTTCACGATCTGCAATAATCGTGAATACTTTCACTTACAGATTCAGAGAAAGAGGGGAGGTTACCCTCCCCAGTTCACTTCAGTTCTCGGACGTCGCCACGCTCAGGCCGACGTCGGCCAGCTGGCCCGGCTCGACGGGGGAGGGCGCCAGGGCCATCAGGTCCACGCCACGGTTGTTCTTCGGGAAGGCGATGACCTCGCGGATGCTGGTCGCGCCGCTCATGACCATGATCAGGCGGTCGAAGCCCCAGGCGATGCCCCCGTGGGGGGGCGTGCCGTACTCCAGGGCGTCCATGAAGAACCCGAATTTCTCGCGGGCCTGCTCGGCGCTGAAGCCGATCGCCTGGAACATCTTCGCCTGCACGGCCGGGTCGTGGATGCGGATGCTGCCGCCGCCGACCTCGAAGCCGTTCAGGACGAGGTCGTACGCCTGCGCGCGGATCTCACCCTGGCGGTCGGTACCGAACAGGTCCAGGTCGTCGGGGTGGGGGGCGGTGAAGGGGTGGTGCATGTACGTCCAGGTGCCGCTGTCGTCGTCGAATTCCAGCTGGGGGAACTCGGTGACCCAGGAGACGTGGAACTGCGGGCCGGCGGCGGCGAGGTCGAACAGGTCACGGAGCGCGAGGCGCACGGCACCCAGGGCGCCGACGGCTTTCTTCCATTCGCCGGCGGTGAACAGCAGGGTGCCGCCCTGTTCGATGCCGGTGCGGGCGATCAGTTCGGCGGCCTGCGCGGTGACGAACTTGCTGATCCCGCCGGTGAAGCCGTCGCCGTCGCGTTTGAGCCACGCGAGGCCGCCCGCGCCGTTCTGCTTGGCGATGCGTTCGAGTTCGTCGATCTGCTTGCGGGTCAGTTCGGGCGCCGCGATCACCTTGACGGCCTGCGCGGCGGCGAAGGCCTTGAAATCCCCGCCCTGGAACAGATCGGTGACGTCCGTGAACTTCAGGTCGAAGCGCAGGTCCGGCTTGTCCGAGCCGTAGAGGTTCATGGCGTCCATGTACGCCATGCGCGGGAACGGCACGGGCAGGTCGACGCCCATCGTCTCGCGGAACACGTGCGCCATCAGGCCCTCCTGGGTGCTCAGGACGTCGTCGAGTTCGACGAAGCTCATCTCCATGTCGAGCTGCGTGAAGTCCGGCTGGCGGTCGGCACGCAGGTCCTCGTCACGGAAGCAGCGGGCCAGCTGGTAGTACCGGTCAAAGGCGGCGATCATCAGCATCTGCTTGAACAGCTGCGGGCTCTGCGGCAGCGCGTAGAACTCGCCGGGGTTCTGGCGGCTGGGCACCAGGAAGTCACGGGCGCCCTCGGGCGTGGACTTCGTGAGCATGGGCGTCTCGACCTGCACGAAGCCCTCGCGGTTGAGGTACTCGGTGACGGCGGCGACGGCCTTGCTGCGCAGGACGAGGTTGCGCTGCATCTCCGGGCGGCGCAGGTCGAGGTACCGGAACTTCAGGCGGATGTCCTCGGCGACGCTGTCCCCCTTTTCCAGTTCGAAGGGCGTGGTCTTCGCGGTGTTCAGCACCTTCACGCGGGTGGCGATGACCTCATAATCCGCGAGGCCCCCCTTGCGCTGGCTCTCGGGGCGGGCATGGTAGGTGCCCTCGATCTCCGCGACGTACTCGGCGCGCAGGCGGTCCGCGTCGGCGAAGGCGGCGGAGTCCGGTTCGACCTGCACCTGCACCAGGCCGCTGCGGTCGCGCAGTTCCAGGAAGATCAGGCCGCCCAGGTCGCGGCGGCGGTTCACCCAGCCCTGCAGGGTGACGGTCTGCCCGGCGTGCGCGGGCGTGAGGTGGCCGATCATGGCGGTGCGTTTCATGCGTGCTCCTGAAGGAAGGTGGCGAGGTCGGCGGCGGCGAGGCTGCGCTGCTCACCGGTCCGGATGTTCTTGAGGCTGAGAGTGCCCTGCGCGACCTCGTCGGTCCCCAGGAGAGCCACCCAGTGCGCGCCGCGCCGTTCGGCGTCCCGGAAGGCGGCGGCGGGTTTCATCGCGCGGTACGCGAACTCCGCGCGCGCGTGCGCGCGGGCGCTCATGGCGGTGCGCGCGGCGTGCGGGACATTCACCTCGTCCAGCGCGGCGACGTACAGCAGCGGCCCGGCGATCTCCGGGAGGGCCATGCCCTCGGCCTCCAGCGCCAGCAGGAGCCGCTCGACGCCGAACGCCCAGCCGATGCCGGGAATGGTCTCCTTACTGCCGAGTTCCTGCGCCAGTCCGTCGTAGCGGCCCCCGCCGCCCAGCGCGGACTTCGCGCCGACGCCCTCGTGGTGCAGTTCCCAGGCGGTGCGGCGGTAGTAGTCCAGGCCGCGCACGATGCTCGGGTCGATGTCGTACTCGACGCCCCATTCGGTCAGGTAGGCCTGCACGGTGCGGAAGTGCGCGCCCGCCTCCTCACCGAGGAAGTCCAGCATGGGCTTCACGCCGAGTTCCGCCAGGAGTTCCTGATCGGCGGCGCTCTTGCTGTCCAGGATGCGCATCGGGTTGCGGGTCAGGCGGTCCTTCGAATCGTCCGACAGGCGCTCCAGCTGCGGCGTGAACAGCTCACGCAGGTAGGTGTTGTAGCGCTCGCGGTCCTCCGGGTCGCCGATGCTGCCCAGCTTCACGCGCACGCCCGTCAGGCCCAGTTCACGCACCACGCCCACCATCAGCGCGATGGCCTCGGCGTCCACCAGCGCGTCCGTGCTGCCCAGCACCTCGTAATCCACCTGATGGAACTGCCGCAGACGCCCCCGCTGCTGCCGCTCCGCGCGGAACATCGGCCCGTGCGTCCACAGCTTCAGCGGCGCGGGCAGCTGCTTGAGCCCGTTCTGCAGGTACGCCCGCACGATTGCCGCCGTGCCCTCGGGCCGCAGGATGTACCCACCGTGATCCCCGAAGTAGTACACCGTGAACATCTCTTTCCGGACGATGTCCGTGCTGCCCCCCACCCCCCGCTTCACGAGGTCCGCCTCCTCGAACAGGGGCGTGTCGATGCGCTGCGCGCCCGCGCGTTCCAGAACGCGCCTTGCCTTCTCCACCAGCCAGCCGTGCGCCTGCGCCGAAACGTCAAGCGTGAGTTTCGGACTCAGTGCCGGCAGGTGATCCTCAGTGCCCTTGGGGCGGTTGATCGCCATAACCCGAGCAGCATAGCGCCTGCACGGCCAAAACCACCCACAGGCAGGGGAGAGGGCGACCCCCGGAACCCCGGACGGCCGCCCCCCTGAGCGCCCCTTACTGCTTGACGCTGAACATCAGGCCCGTGGAACGCATCGCGCCGACCTCCACGAACAGCCAGCTGCCCCCCACCGGCGCGTCCGTGGGAACCGTCAGCACGATCTGCGTGTCCGTCCAGGACCGCACCGCCGACGGGGGGAACACGTACCCGCCCTCACCCTGCTCGGTGGCGCCCAGACGCACCTTCCCGGCGCTGGGCCCACCCAGGTACCGGCCCTGGATCGTCACGGTCCCGCCGCGCGCGGCAGATTCCGACACCTTGATCAGCATCGGAGTGACGGTGACCATCCGAGACGCGCCCTGCTGGGCCGGCGCGCAGGCCACCAGCCCCCCAGCAATCAGTAAAGAAGCAACAAAGAAACGCAGCATGTCCTTTCCTCCGTGCAGGCAGTCTAATACATGAGATGACAGCCGACGTCCCCACCCCCAGCAGCGCCCGCACCGCCCCCCGCGTCCTCGTGGTGTTCAACCCCAAAAGCGGCAGCGGTGACAGCGAACTGCCGCAGTTCATCCAGCTGCTCCGCGAGGACGGCATGGACGTCGTGGAACGCGAACTCCAGAAAGACACCCCCATGCGCGACTACGTCACGGACCTCGACCAGTTCACGTACCTCGTCGGTGCGGGTGGCGACGGCACCGTCAGCAGCCTCGCGTACGCCGCGCAGTACAAGAACGTCCCCATGCTGGCCTTCCCGGCCGGGACCGCCAACCTCATCGCGCAGAACCTCGACCTGCCACAGGACGCCGCCGGACTGGCCGCCATCATCCGCGACGGCCACAGCCTGCGCGTCGACATGGGCGAAATCGAGGTGCAGGGCGAGAAGAGCGGCTTCTGCATGCTCGCCGGCGCCGGCGCCGACGCCAGCATGATCCGCGACAGCGAGGAACTCAAGGACCGCTTCGGCGCCATGGCGTACGTCATGAGTGCCATGAAACAACTCAACCCCAAGAAGACCACCTTCCACCTCAAGATCGACGGGCAACCCCGGGAATTCGAGGGGATCGGCGTGATGATCGCCAACTTCGGCATGGCCAACTACCGCCTGCCCATCACCAGCGACATCAGCCCCAGCGACGGCCGCTTCACCGTCATCCTGATGAAAGCCGGGAACATCATGCGGCTCCTCCCGAACCTGATCGACTCCGTGCGTGCCAAACTGAACCTCGGGGACCCCATGTTCAGCGGCAACCTCGAAACCATCGAGGCCCGCACCGTCGAAGTGGACGCCGACGAACCCTTCCCGCTGCAGTACGACGGCGAACTGCACGTCGAGACCACACCCTTCCAGGCCCGCATCCTGCCCGGCGCGATCCGCTTCCTGACCGCCGCCAAACGCGACGACCTCGAAACCTGAACACACCCCACCACGACCGCCCGGCGCACCCGCCCGGGCGGTCAATTAATGCGCCCCCAAAAACAGCGTCCAGGACGCAGTAAAACACACAAGCTCACAGGAAGGCCAGGAAGGGCCCAGCAAACCCGGCCGAGGGGTAAAGTACACCTGTGAGCGAGTTCAGAACCTGCCGGATATGCCGCCAGACCCGTGCGCCGGCCGACTTTCCCAAAGATCGGCCAGACGGCAGCCGCCACCACCGCTGCCTCGACTGCCAGTCCGCAGCGTACCGCGACCGCTATCACGCGGACAGCAAGCGCCGCGCCCTGCAGATCGCCTATTCGATGAACGGTTCGGTGCGGAGCAGATTTCCCGAAGCTCCGGCCGTGCCCGCAGAGAGGCTCGCGGCGATGATTCTCGAGGCGGACGCGTGCGCCTACTGCGGGGTGCCGAACGATCGGGAGGGCCGGGGCTTTCAGCTTGATCACGTCCAGCCGCTCAGTCAGGGCGGTGAGCACTCGCTGGATAATCTGTCAGTGGCCTGTGCGCGGTGTAACAGGGCGAAGTGGGATCAGAGCATCGATGAGTTTCACGACTGGCTGGACCGTGTGCTGGCGCGGCGGCAACAAGCGGTGAGCTGATCACGGACCGAATGATATGTTCTATAATTTCACTTATGAAACATAAGACCTCTGGCGGTACGGACCCGTGACTCAACATGCCCTCGTCCTGGCCAGCCGGTGGAGCAACAGCGCCAACCGCCGCCGCGAAGGCCTGCGCGCCGCACACGGCCAGGACGCCGAAGTCCTGACCGACCTGCTCGTGACCTACATGCGCCTCAAGTCCTCACGCGGCGCCCGGACCAGCACACTGACTCTCGACCACTACGCCGAGAGCCTGCGGAAATTCCTGACCTTCACGGGACCGCCCGAAGCGCCCACGCGCGCCCTGAACCAGCTCAGCACCGAGGACTTCGAGATGTGGCTCCTGACCATGCAGAGCGAAGGCCTGAGCGCCAGCAGTGTCAAACGCCACCTCTACGGTGTGCGGAACCTCATGCGGGCACTCGTGTGGGCAGGCGTGCTCGAAACGGATCCCAGCGCGGGCGTCCGTCCGCCATCCGAGACCACCGCCGCTCATTCCCGCAAACGCGCCCTGGAAACGGACTACCTGACCTACCTGCTGCAACTCCCGGCAGACCTGCATCCGGGCGAACCGGCCCGCGCCGCCCGCGACACGTGCCTGCTCACGCTGGGCGGCGTCCTGGGCCTGCGCGCGGCGGAACTCGTGGGCCTGAACGTCACGGATGTGGACCTGCCGGGCCGTGTGATCCGCGTGCGCGGTAAGGGCGGGAAAGAACGACTCGTACCTCTGACTGGCAGCGTGCAGGACGCCCTGAAAACCTGGATCGCTCTGCGCCGCGCCGTGGCCTCCACGGACCCTGATCAACCTCTCCTGATTTCCCTGACCCGCCGCAACCTGGGTGGACGCCTGACAACAAAAGGCGGTCGGGACATTGCAGAGACGTACTACAAGACCCTGGGCCTGCCGCGCGAGATGTGGGGCCTGCACACCCTCCGGCGCACCGCCGGCACCCAGCTGTACCGGGCGACACGTGACCTGCACGTCGTGGCGGACGTGCTGGGGCACTCGTCGGTCAACACCTCTGCCATCTACGCGAAGATGGACTCCCAGGTGCGCCGCGAGGCGCTGGAGGCCGCCGAGCGTCTGCGTTCCGATTCCTAGAAGTCCCGTTCGCGTCGGGTCATGCCGTACAGGATCATGCCGAGGGCGAGGATCAGCGCGGGCCAGTCGCCGAGGCGGACGTACGGGGTGGTGCCGGTCAGCAGCCTGGGGCGGACGTCGAGGGTCTGCAGCTCCTGGCCGGTCTGGACGGTCTGGATGGGTTGTCCGAGGTCGTTGACGGCTCCGGCGACGCCGTTGTTGACGCTGCGCACCAGCCAGCGCCGCGTCTCGATGGCGCGCACGCGGCCCATGTTGAAGTGCTGCTGCACGCCCCAGCCCTGGTACCAGCCGTCGTTGCTGGGGTTCACGAGGACCTGCGCGCCCTGCGCGACCAGCGTGCGGGCCACGCGGGGGAAGACGCTGTCGTAGCAGATGTACGCGCCGTACAGCACGCCATTCAGGTTGAGAGGTGTGGGGGTGAGGTTTCGGGGCATGGCGCCGAGCGCGAAGCCGAGGTTCCGTTCCAGCAGGCCGTAGATGGGGTTCAGGATGGGGCGCAGGGGGAACAGTTCGCCGAAGGGGACGGGTTGCGCCTTGGCGTTGACGCTCTGGATGCGGCCCGCGGCATCGAGGGTGTTGACGGTGTTGAATTCCTCGGTGCGGTACTGGTTGTTCGGGAGGGGGATGAGGTCGGTGCCGCCGACGCCGCTGATGCCCGGGCCGGGGTAGTCCGGGATGGTCTGGCCGGGTTGGGGGCGGGTGACGGCGCGGATGGCGCCTTCGCTCCAGATGACGACGCTGCCGTCGGGGCGGTTCAGGCTGGCCTGCCGGGTGGCGGTGAACTGCTCCTCGGGAGTGAGGCTGCCGGTGGCGCGTCCGAACGCGTCGAAGGTGGTGCGCATGACCCGCATGGGTTGTTCGGGGCCGGTGCCGGGGGTGCGGGTCAGGCCATAGCCGAGGGCGGCGGCCCAGGCGACGGCGGCGAGCAGCGCGGGGGTGAGGGGGAGTCTCCCCTGCCCCTGCCATTCGGTCGAGGCGTGGGCGAGGCTGGCGGCGGTGAGGGTCACGAGGACGCTGCCGAGCAGCACGCCGCCCAGGTCCGCGATCTGGATGGCGGGACTGGGCAGCAGCGTGTACCCGAGGGTGGGCCAGGGGAAGGCGAGGGGCCCGAGGAAGCGCAGCCATTCGAGAATCACCCACGCGCCGGCGAGTGTCCAGATGCGTCCGGTGCGGGTGCGGGTGGCGCTGGTGGCGAGGAACGCGGCGGCAGCCAGGAACGCGCCTTCCAGGGCGAACAGCAGTGCGGCGGCGGCGCCGAGGGGTGGGAAGCCGAGGAGGTTCACGAGGAATGCGCCGAGCCACCACAGGTGCAGGCCGAAGTACCCGAAGCCGACCCAGAAGGCGCGTCCGGCGGCGTGCCTGGGGGTGGGGGCGGCGGCGATGAACGGCAGGATCAGGGCGAGCGGGAGGAACGCGGCCCAGCTCCAGGGCAGGGGGAGGCCGCAGGCGGCAAGCAGGAGGCCGAGCAGGAGGCCGGTGGCGGGCGTGGGCATCGCCTGCCACTATAGGGGCCGGTGCGTCCGTGGATGGACCCGTCGGGTGGGTTGCGTGGGTGGTGGGTGCGGTTTTGTTCTAGGATGAACGCACCTTGAGACTGGCGTTTATCAGTGACATTCACGGGAACATTCACGCGTTGACGGCGGTGAAGCGGTTCCTGTCGGAAAATATCGTGAATCAGGTGGTCGTCGTGGGTGACCTGGTCGGGTACGGCGCGAGCCCGGGTCCGGTGATCGATTTCGTGAAGCGGGAGGGCTGGACGGTGGGTCTGGGGTCCAGTGACATGCGCGTGGCGATGGACATGGGGGACCGCGCGGACCGTAAGGGCGTGGCGGATCAGGTGCTGAACTGGACGAAGAAGATGCTCACGCCGGAGCAGGTGGATTTCCTGCGGCGCCTGCCGCCGGGGGGGCGGATCATGACGCCGGTGGGGCGCGTGCGGTTCTTCCATGGCAGTCCGCATGATCCGGAGCAGCGGCTGGACCTGATGGCGGCCGAGCGGGAACTGGAGTCCCTGGCGGAGTCGCTGGGGTCGCGGGTGGTCGTGGTGGGTGGGACGCACGTGCCGTTCATGCGGGTGATCGGTGAGACGACGTTCGTGGATCCGGGGAGTGTGGGGTTGACGTTGAATCATGAGCCGGGTGCGGACGTGGTGATCGTGGACTGCGTGGGGCGCAAACCGAAGGTGTCGCTGCACAAGGTGACGTACGATTTCGCGTCCTCTGCTTTTGACATCATGGCGTGGAATCTGCCGCCGGTGATCGCGGACGTGATCCGCACGGGCCGCATGGGCTGACGTGCAGCAGTGGAAGGAGGGCCGCCCACTCACCGGGCGGCCCTCCTCTGCTCTTTGGGGGTTCAGGCGCGGACGGGCTCCAGGGCGTCCTGGAAGCGCCCGGCGAGGCCGCGTTCACCCAGGATGTCTTCCAGGGCGTGCATGAGGGTCAGGTAGGGGGCGGGGCGGGCGGTTTCGCCCATCAGGCCCAGCCGCCAGATGAGGCCCGCGGTGGGGCCGAGGCCGCCGGTGACGCTGATGTGCCGTTCGCGCAGGGCCTTGCGGACCCCGGCGTCGTCGAGGCCTTCGGGGAGGCGCAGGGCGAGGACGGTGGGGAGGCGGTCCTCGGGGCGGCGGACGTACGGGGTGAAGCCCAGTGGGGCCAGGGCCGTCTGGATGGCCGCGCCGACCTCCTGCACGCGTCGCTGGCGGTTCTCCAGGCCCTCGTCGAGCGCGGCGCGCAGGGCGGCGTGCAGGGCGTAGTGGAGGTTGACGGGGACGGTGTGGTGGTAGGAGTGGTCCTCCCAGTAGTCACGCAGGCCCTCGAAATCGCAGTACCACAGGGGGGTGGGGGCGCGGCGGGCGGCGAAGCGGGCGAAGGCGCGTTCGCTGATCGCGACCGGGGCGAGGCCGGGGGGGGCGCTGAGGCACTTCTGCGCGCCGGTGTAGGCGTAGTCGACGCCCCACTGGGCCATGTGGAAGGGTTCCATCCCGGCGGTGGTGACGGCGTCCACGGTGAGCAGCGCGCCGCTCTGGCGGACGAGCCGGGCGATCTCCGGGACGGGGTTCAGGACGCCGGTGCTGGTCTCGCCGTGGACGACGGCGACCATCTTCGCGCCGTCGAGGTGCGCGGCGACGTCGTCCGGGTTGATGGCCTCGCCGAGGGGCGCGGTGACGAGGCGGACGCGGGCGCCGTAGCGGGCGGCCATCTCGGCCATGCGGCGCCCGAAAGACCCGTTGGCGCACACCAGGATGTCGTCGCCGGCCTCGACGAGGTTCGCGAAGCCTGCTTCCATGCCGAGGCTGCCGGTCCCGGCGAGCAGCGCGGTGAAGGTGCTCTCCTCGGTGCCGTACATGACGCGCAGGTCGGCCTGGATCTCGCGGTTCAGGGCGAACACCTCGGGGTCCATGTGGCCGAGCATGGGGCGCGTGAGGGCCTGCATGGCCCTGGGGTGGATGGGGGTGGGTCCAGGGGTCAGCAGGGTGTGTTCGGGGGTCGCGTCCGCCATGCGGATCAGCGTAGCGGATTCCCGGGTAGAGCGCAACATCATTGCTCCCTGGATTCGCATGGCCTGCTTAGATTGCCAATCATTGCGGAAAAGACTGTAAATACCGGGCTATATTGCGCCATGCGCCCCGCGCTTTGACACGGTTCAGCAGCGAAGCGGTCACTTCCGACAATCCGCGCCAGGACCACGGGGGTAGAGTGTCCGGCATGTCCAGCCACCCTCCCCTGCGCGCCGTCCTGTTCGACCGGGACGACACCATCGCCTTCACCGACCCTGGCGTGTACCGCGAGGCGGCCCTGTGGGGCCAGGAGACGTTCGGCATCGACGCCCGCACCTTCGGCGGCGCGCTGCGCGAACAGTGGGACCGCCGCGCGATGGACTGGTGGGACCTGCGCACGCCCGAGCAGGAGGACGCCTTCTGGCACGCCTACGGGCAGGAACTCGCGGGCACCCTCGGCCTGACGGACGCGCAGATGACGCAGCTCATGGACCGCTGGCCGTACGAGGCGTACATGAAACCCGTCCCGAACGCCCGTGACGTCCTGGGAACGCTGCGCGAACGAGGGCTGAAGGTGGGCGTGCTGAGCAACACCCTGCCGAGCATCGACCGAACGCTGCGCTTCGTGGGTCTGGACGATCTGGTGGACGTCGCCGTGGCGACCTGCTCGGTCGGCGTGCACAAACCCGACCCCGGCGCGTACCGGCACGCCGCGGACGCGCTGGGCGTGCGCCTGGAGGAGGTACTGTTCGTGGACGACAAGCTTGAGAACGTCGTGGCCGCCCGCGCGCTGGGCATGCACGCCCTGCTGATCGACCTGCGCGGCGAGCACCCGGACGCCATTCATGACCTCGCTCAGGTGCTGGAGGCCGTGGAGGGACTGGACGTCGCGTGCTGAGCGACAGGCACCTGCTGATCGACGGGCATCTGGACCTCGCGTTCAACGCGCTGAACGGCCGCGACCTGACCCTCCCGCTGGAGGCACTGCGCGCGGCGGACCCTGTCGCGGACGAGACCGCCACCGTCACCCTGCCGGAACTGCGCGCGGCTGGTCTGCGCGTGTGCTTCGGGACGCTGTTCGCGCTGCCGCACGGGGCGGGCAGTCCCGGCGGGTACAGCGACCACGCGGGCGCGCGGGCGCAGGCGCTGGCGCAGCTGGACGCGTACCACCGCTGGCAGGACGCCGGACTGGTGCGGCTGCTGACCACGCGGGCGGAGGTCGGCGCGCACCTCCAGGCGCAGGACGGCCCGCTGGGCGTGGTGCTGCTGATGGAGGGCGCCGATCCCATCCGGGACGCCGGGGACCTGCCGTTCTGGGTCGAGCGGGGCGTGCGCGTGATCGGCCCCGCGTGGGGACGCACCCGCTACGCCGGGGGAACGGACGCGCCGGGCCCCCTCACGCCGCAGGGGCGGGAACTGGTGCAGGCCATGCGGGATCTGAACGTCACGCTGGACGCCTCGCACCTGGACGACGCGTCGTTCTGGGAGGCGGCCGAGATCGGGCCGCAGCTGATCGCCACGCACGCCAACAGCCGCGCCCTGGTGCCCGGCAACCGCCACCTGACCGACGACATGGCCCGCGCCGTCGCGCAGGCGGGCGGGATGATCGGACTGGTGTTCCTGAACCGCTTCATCCGCCCGCTGCCCGAGGGCAGCCTGGACCCCGTCCCCCTCTCGGAACTGGCCGCGCACGCCCGGCACTACGCGGCGCTGGTCGGCTGGGAGCACGTCGCGCTCGGCACGGACCTGGACGGGGGCTTCGGCGCGGAGAAGACCCCGGCGGGCGTGGACCGCTACGCGGACGTCCCTGCCTTCCTGCAGGAACTCCCGGCAGAGGCGCGGGACGGCGTGGCGTGGGGGAACTGGGCGCGCTGGCTCACCCACCGGCTGTAACGGCCTGCCCCCAGGCGTGCCGCAGGTCCTCCGACGGGATGGCCGCGTGCGTCACGGCGTCCCCACCCGCCCCGTTCAGGAACCGCCGGACCAGTTCGAACCCCAGCGCGTAGCCGCCCCAGCGGGGCAGGTCCTGCGCGGCGGACCCCATGAACCACGCGTGGTACTCGTAGGGTCCGTCCAGCTGCGCCTGCGCCCGTTTCCACAGCCCGTCCAGGTCGCTGGTGGGGCGGGCGTACAGGGGCACCTCGCCGCGCTCCCCGGCCTCGAAGTGCAGGGCAAGGCCCTCGAACACCAGGGCGTCCAGCAGCGTGCCCAGGTCCGCGTGCCGCCAGCGCCGCGCGTGGTGCAGTTCGTGCGCGAGCGTCGCGGGCAGTTCCCGCCGCCACCCGGCCCGGAAGTGCGGACTGCCCGGCGTCACGGCGACGTGGACGCTGTGGCCGTCCGGGGCGTTCCCGACCAGTCCCGTCTCGGGGATCGTCCAGGGGCTGACGTACAGCGCGGCGTCCACGCCGTCCAGGCCCAGCCGGTCCGCGAGGCGCAGGAAGGCGGCGCGCCCGACCTCCTCGAGCTGCGGGGCGAGGTCGGGCGGGAGTTGCCCCCCGGCGTTCAGCAGGTGGAAGAGGTTGGGGCGGGGGTTCGGGCGCATCTGGCACCCAGCCTCTCACGGGGAGGGGGACGCGGTCCGCTCATGTGACCGCCCCCCCTCCCGGGTTACTTGATGGTCTTCTGCATGGCCTTGACGGCCGTGTCGAGCAGCGTGGCGTAGTCCTGGGCGGGTTTCTGCACGCTGGCGTTCACGGCGTCACTCCAGGGGCCCCACACCTGACCCATGGCGGGCACGTTGGGCATGGGGGTGCCGCCGCTGATGATCCGGCCGAAGCCCGCCACGATGGGGTTGCCCCCCAGGCGCATGCGGACGCCGATGTTCACGGGGATGCGTCCGCCCGCCTGGTTGAAGGACAGCTGCGCGACGCTGGTGACCAGACCCTCGGCGAACTGCGTGGCGAGGTCCTTCTGGGTGCCGTACGCGTTCAGCACGACGCCCTGCACGCCCACGAACGGGCTCCACTTGCCGGTCGCGCCGGGGGGCATGGGGACGCTCGTGATGCCGTAGGTGATGCCCGCCTTCTTGATGTCACCCATGTCCCAGGGGCCGGTGACGATCATGGCGGCGTTGCCTTTCAGGAACGCGGCCTTGACCTTGTCGCCGGTCATGTCGGCGGGCACGAGTCGGTCCTTGAAGCGCAGGTCGTTCATGAGGCTCAGGGCCTTGCGGGCGCCGCTGTTGTTCAGGCCGATGTCGCGCACGTCCAGGGTGCCGTCCTGGTCTCCGAACACGTACGAGCCGTACGCGCTGAAGAACCCGTAGTTCATGTAGGCGTTGCTCAGGTCGGTCAGGAAGCCGTAGCGTCCGGCGCTCGCGTCGGTGTTCCGCTTCGCGACCTTCAGGAAGTCCGCCCAGGTGGCGGGGGCGGTGGGGACGAGTTTCCTGTTGTACACCAGGGCGACGCTCTCGGCGAACATGGGCAGGCCGTACAGTTTGCCGCCGACGGTCAGGGCGCGGATGGTGGTCTGGTCGAATTCGCTGCGGCGGGCGGTGCGGGTCAGGGGTTCGATCACGCCCGCCTGGGCCAGCTGGCCGATGCGGTCCTGCGGGAGGGTGACGATCACGTCGGGGCCCTTGCCCTGCTTCGCGGTTTTCAGGAGCTGGTCGACGATCTTGTCGAGGGGGACGTTGACGACCTTGACGGTGTTGCCGCTGAGGTTCTGGTAGGTCTTGACCTGACCGGCGAGCCACGCGACTTCGGCCTTGTCGTTGAAGTGCGTCCAGACGGTGAGGGTGGCGGCGTGGGCGCTGCCCGCCAGAGCGAGGGCCAGCAGGGTGAGGGATCGTTTCATGTGGTCTCCGTGGGCGGCACGGTTGCGCCCGTGGCGGCCCACATGAGACTGGAAACGGTTCCAGAATCGGTGCGGGGCCGCCCTGTTGAACTGGTGGAACTGCCCGCAGTATTCCGCTCTTGCCCACCGGGCAGACGTGAAAAACGCCGCACGGCACGCCCCCCGGCGGATGGAACCACCTGTACCCCCACCGGGGGGCGTCCTGGCGTAGGCTGGGGCGCGTGACCACCCCGACCCTCCCGGACGCCCGCACCCACGCGAGCGACCCGCACATGAAGATCGCCGAGGACGCCCTGCGCGCCCACCTGACTGAACCCGGCTGGCGCTTCGTGGCCCCCACCCCCGCCCACACCGGAGCGGCCCGCCTGAGCCTGCGCGCCCACCCCGACCCCGACGCCGCGCAGGTCAGCGAGGCGCTGCCCGGCGAACCCCTGGACCTGCTGTGGGAGAACGCGGGCGGCTGGGCGTACGTCCGGACCACCCAGGACCGGTACCTGGGCTGGGCCCGCGCCGACGGCCTGCACGCGCGCCCCTGGCAGCCGGACCTGACCGTCACCGCCCGCCGCGCCCACGCGTACGCCGGGCCGAAGATCAGCCAGCCCATCCGCGCGGAACTCGCGTTCGGCGCGAGGCTCGCCCGGGGCGGCGGCGAGATCGTCACCGAGCAGCATCGCCGCTGGGTGCCAGTCGTCCTGCCCGGCGGCACAGACGCCTGGGTGCAGGAGGTGACCCTCGCCCCGCTGGAGGGCGACCTGCTGACGTTCGCCCTGGGCTTCCTCGACACGCCCTACGTGTGGGGCGGGCGCAGCGCCTGGGGCCTGGACTGCTCCGGCCTGACGCAGCTCGTGTACGGCGCGTTCGGCCGCCCCCTGCCCCGCGACGCGGACCAGCAGCAGGAGGCTCTCGCGCCCGTCACGGACGCGCAGCCCGGCGACCTCGCGTTCTTCCCCGGTCACGTCGGCCTGATGCTGGGCGACCGGCGGATGCTGCACGCGAACGCCACGCACATGCGCGTCACCGTCGAGACGCTCGGCGAGGGCGAGTACGGCACGCGCCTCCAGTCGGAGCTCAGCGGCTTCGGACGGTGGACGCAGTGATCGCCGCGACCTCCCCCACCGTCACGTGGGAGACGCTGGACCTGCACACCGCGCAGCCCTTCGGCATCGCCCGCTGGACGCACAGCGTCTACCCCCGCACCATCGTCACCCTGACCCACGGCGGCCTGACCGGACGCGGCGAGGCCGCCCCGAACGCCTTCTACGGCGAGACGCGCGGCACTGTCGAGGCCGTCCTGCCCATCCTGGCCGACGCCGTTCAGGATCCCTGGGACTGGGACGGCCTGCACGCCCGCCTCTCGGCCCGCATGCCCTACGACCACCCCAGCGTGAAGTGCGCGCTGGAGATGGCGGCCGTCGAGTGGTGCGCCGCGCGCGCCGGGGTGCCGGTCTGGCAGTTGCTCGGCCTGAGCCCCGCGCCCCTTCCCGAGAGCAGCTATACCGTCAGCATCGCCGACCTGGACGACATGCGCAGGCAGGCGCGCGAGGCCGCCGCGCGCGGGCACGGCGTCCTGAAGGTCAAGCTGGGCACCGACCGCGACGAGGCGATCATCGCCGCGCTGCGCGAGGAAGCCCCGCACGTCCGCCTGCGCGTGGATGCCAACGCCGCCTGGACCCGCACCCAGGCCCGCCGGATGCTCGGCGTGCTGGAGGCCGCCGACGTGGAATTCGTCGAGCAGCCCCTCGCCGCCGGGGACCTGGACGGGCACGCCGCGCTGCGCGCCGTGGCAGGGGTGCCCATCGTTGCGGACGAGAGCCTGCACCACGTCGGTGACGTCCTGGCGCTGGCCCGCGCGTTCGACGGCGTGAACCTCAAGCTCGCCAAGCTCGGCGGGCCCCTCCAGGCGCTACGGGCGCTGCGGCTGGCGCGCGCGCACGGGATGTCCGTCATGATGGGCTGCATGATCGAGAGCAGCCTCGGCATCGCCGCCGCCGCGCACCTCGCGGGCGCGTGCGACTGGGCCGACCTGGACGGCGCGCTCCTCCTCGCGGACGACCCGTTCACGGGCCTGGACTGGCAGGCGGGCCACCTCGCGCGCCCAGCGGGCAGCGGCTGGGGCGTGGAGCGGCGCACCCCATGACCCTCCGCGTGGCGATCATCGGGACGGGGAACCGCGGCGGGGACGTGTACGCCCGCCTCCTCACGGGGCACGGCGCGCAGGTCACGCACGTCGTGGACGCCCGCGCGGCCCGCCTGCAGGAAGTCGCCGCCCGGCACGCCGTCCCACCCGAACGGCAGTTCCGCGACCCGGACGCCTTCTTCGCGCTGGGCCGCGTGGCGGACGCCGTCGTGATCGCGACGCCCGACGATCAGCACGTCCGGCCCTGCGTTCAGGCCCTTGCCCTGGGCTATGACGTGCTGCTGGAAAAACCCATCTGCCTGACCGAGGCGGACCTCGACCTCCTCCAGGCCGCCGAGGCGGCCAGCACCGGGCGGGTCACGGTCTGCCACGTCCTGCGCGCCGCGCCCTTCTTCCGGGAGGTGCGGAGCGTGCTGGACAGCGGCGCGCTGGGCACCCTGATCGGCATCCAGCACGCGGAGAACGTCGCCCACTGGCACTACGCGCACTCCTACGTGCGTGGCAACTGGCGCGCGTCACCGCCCGCCGCGCCGTTCCTGCTCGCCAAGAGCTGCCACGACCTCGACCTGCTGCGCGCCTTCGCCGGAAGCCCGCCCGACCGCGTGACCAGCGAGGGCAGCCTGCACCACTTCCGCCCTGAGCACGCCCCACCCGGCGCGACCGACCGCTGCGTCACCTGCCCCGTGCAGGGCTGCCCGTCCGACGCGCGGCGCATCTACCTCACCCGCGACCCGCACGCGTGGCCCGTCACGGTCCTCACCGCCGGAGGCATCAGCCTCCAGGACGCCCTCGAACACGGTCCGTACGGCGAATGCGTGTACCTCGGGAAGAACGACGTCGTGGACCACCAGGCCGTCACCATCCGCTTCCGCAGTGGCGTCACCGCGCAACTGACGGTCAGCGCGTTCACGCACAACAACACCCGCACCCTGAAACTCCTCGGGACGCACGGCGAACTGCGCGGCCACATGGACCACCACGCACTCGAACTCCACGACTTCCGCACCGGCCACAGCCAGCGCTGGACCGTCGAGGCGAGTGGAAACCATGGCGGCGGGGACGACGGCCTCATCCAGGCGTGGCTCTCCAGTCTGCGCGGCCACACCCCCCCACCCACTCCCCTGTCCGAATCGCTGGACTCCCACCGCATGGCCTTCGCCGCCGAACGCGCCCGGCATCTCGGCACGGTGGAGGAGGTCTGCTGAGCGCGTTCCTCCGGAGCCCCCCTCTGCTCCAAAATCAGCAAGTGAAAGTATTCACGATTAAGCCGGATCGTGACAGAATTGTTTCTTCCCTATTCCAGCAGGGACCACGCCCCCTGCTGCCGCTCCAGCACGACCCATTCGGCGTTCTTCAGCATGAACTCACCACCACGCCAGACCTCCCGGACGTCCAGGCCCAGCAGGTCCGCCAGGGCAATCCGGATGATCCCACCGTGCGATACCAGCGCCGCGTCCCGTTCCGGCAGTCCGTCCACGTCGACGCGGAACCGCGCCGCAATCTCCCGGAACGTCTCACCCCCCCGGAAGCCCAGCTCGCCGCCACCCAGTTCCAGGCGTTCCGGATGCTGCTTCAGGGCCGAGTACGGCTCGCCCGCCCACTCGCCGCAGTCCACCTCGTGCACACCGGGAAGGACCGTGAGCGGCACGCCCAGCCGCTCCGCCAGGGGCTGCGCCGTCTGCTGCGCGCGGCGATACCGGCTGGCATACACCGCCTGCGGGCGCGGCTCTCCCCCGCCGATCCGCCCGGCCATAGCCCGCGCCTGACCGTAACCCGTGTCGGTGATCTCATCGTTCGCGCTGCTCGCGCCGCGCAGGATGCCCGCCTGATTGCCCTTCGTCTCGCCGTGCCGGATGATCCACAGTCGCATGCGCCCAACTGTACCGGGCGCACGCGACCCTGGACTGCGGCGGATCAGGCGGTGAGGGCGTCCCGCACGGCCTGCGTGGTAGGCGTGGTGGGGCGGCCGATCAGTCGGCTCAGGTCGCGGCTCTCGCTGGCGAGTTCGCCGCGCGTGATGCCGGTGTCGCTGTCGGCCAGGACGTGCGCGAAGCCCTCGGGCACGCCGAATCCGGCGAGGGTCCGGGCGTACTCGTCGGCGCTGAGGTCGTGGTACGCGACGGGCTGGCCGCTCTGGCGGGCCACCTCGGCGGCAAGGTCGGCCAGGGTGACGGCCTCGTCCCCGGCGAGTTCGTAGGTCTGCCCGGCGTGCCCGTCGGTGCTCAGGACGGCGGCGGCGGCCTCGGCGTAGTCCCGGCGGGGTGCGGGGTTCAGCGCGTGCGTCCCGGCGGCACCGAGGATCGCCCCGTTCTTCACGGCTCCCTTGAGGTCGTAGTTCTCGGTGTACCAGCCGTTGCGTAGCAGCGTGAAGGGCACGCCGGAGTCACGCAGGAGGGCCTCGGTGGCCTTATGGTCGCCGGCGAGGATCATCTCGCTGCGGTCGGCGTTCAGGATGCTGGTGTACGCGATTAGGCCCACCCCGGCGTCGCGGGCGGCATTGATGACGTTTCGGTGCTGGCCGACGCGGTCATCGAAGTCGTTGCTGGAGACGAGCAGCAGGCGGTTCACGCCGTTCAGGGCGGCGCGGAGGGTCTCGGGTTGTTTGTAGTCGGCCTGGCGCACCTGGACGCCCTGAGCGGCGAGGTCGGCGGCTTTCGCGGGGTCGCGGACGAGCGCGACGAGGTTCCCGGCGGGCACGCCCCGGTCCAGGAGGGCCTGGAGGGTGAGGCGGCCGAGCTGGCCGGTGGCGCCGGTGACGGCGATGGTGGTGGTGCTGGCTGGGGTGGTCATGGTGGGGCTCCTGTTGGGCGAGAGGCGGACGAACTCGTAACCGTTTTTCTTACATGTTGGGCAGAGGACCGTCAGCCTGCCCGGGCGGCCAGGTCCCCCAGCACATCCGCGAGGGTCGTGCGGGCCAGTTCGGCTTCCATCGCGGCCTGCGCGCACCCGAAGCGGGCTTCCAGGGTGGCCTGGATGTTCGCGCCGACCGGGCAGGCCGGGTGCGGATGCTCGTGCAGGCGGAACACGCTGGCCTCGCCGTTCACGGCGCGGTACACGTCCAGCAGGGTGATGTCGCGCGGGTCGCGGGTCAGGCGCGCGCCGCTGACACCCTGCTGGGTGGCCAGCAGGTCCGCGCGGCGCAGCAGGCCCGTGACGGTCCGGATCACGACCGGGTTGGTCCCGACGCTGGCGGCGATATCGGCCGAACTGGAGTGCTCGGGGAACTGGCTGATGATGCTGAGGACATGCACCGCCACGGCATACTGACTGTTCACGCACTCACCTCCACCAACATGTCATCAATCTACTTACAGGCTGGGGGGAAGTCAAGGGTGGAGTCTCCCCCACCCCCCGGACGTTCAGCGCCCCAGGCGGACCGTGACCACCGTGGTATCCGCGAAGGGCTGCACGTTCACCGCGCGCCCCACATCCACCAAGAAGGCGTTCCAGCCGCGCTTCAGGCCCGCCTGGAAGCCCTTGCTGGCCGTCACGTTCACGTCGGTGTTCACCCACACCACGAACAGGTTCGCGCCGCGCACGTCCGCCATCACCTCGCGCAGCGGCTCGTTCTCGTCGCGGCGGCCGTTGTTGTTCTGGTCGCGGTACGTGAACAGCTTGAGTTCCGCCACCTGCGCCTGACCGCTGACCTGCACCGGGTCGATCACACCGGGCCAGTTCACGTTCTGCGGCGTCAGCGTCACCTGCGCGCGCGCGGTGGGGGCAGTCGCGGGCAATTCCAGGCTGAACTGGCCCTTCTCGACCGGCACGCTGCTGACCTCCTGCACGACCTGCCCGAAGGGCGTCACGACCACACCGGCCACGCGCAGGTCCGGTGGCAGGTTCCCCCCGGCGACCGAGCCGCGCACCGTCAGGGCGTCAGCGGCACCGGCGGCCAGCAGAACAAGGGAAGTGGCGAGTGTGAAGGTCTTCATACGTCCAGTCTACGCGCGGGGCTGACGCCCATGTGACCGCAGGTGACGATCAAGGTTCACCAGCCTCTCATGCAATCTGGGGGTAGGAACAGGCCCTCCAGCACGGCGCCGCGCACGGACCCACGCCAGACAGGGAGGGCCACCCGCGCGGGCAGCCCTCCCTGAACAGCAGGGGCGCTTACTTGTTCAGCGCCTGCTTCACGAGATCGATGATCTCGGGCATGGTGTCGGCCACGGGCACGTTCGCCGCCTTGAAGGCCGCGAGCTTGCTCTCGGGGGTGCCGACGTCGCCCATGATGATCGCACCGGCGTGACCCATGCGCTTGCCCTTGGGTGCCGAGCGGCCGCTGATGAAGGCCACGACGGGCTTCTTCATGTTCTGCGCGATGTACTCGGCGGCGGCTTCCTCGTCCGCACCGCCGATCTCGCCGATCACGACAACCGCGTCGGTGTCGGGGTCGGCCTCGAACAGGGGGAGCACGTCCGCGAAGGTCGTGCCGATCACGGGGTCACCGCCGATGCCGACGGTGGTGCTCGTGCCCATGCCCGCGTCGTTCAGCAGCTTGGCGGCCTCGTACGTGAGGGTGCCGGAGCGGCTGATCAGGCCGATGCGGCCGGGGTTGGCGTAGATCTTGTTCGGCATGATGCCGACCTTGGCTTCCCCGTTCGTGACCAGACCGGGGCAGTTCCCGCCGATCAGGCGGATGCCCTCGCCACCCTGGGCGCGGTTCTGCGCGTCCAGGGTCTTGACTTCCTGCACGGCGCGCATCATGTCCACGGTGGGCACGCCTTCCGTGATCAGGACGATCAGGGGCATGCCGGCGTGCGCGGCTTCCAGCACGGCGTCCGCGGCGCCCGCGGGGGGCACGAAGATGATGCTGACGTTCGCGCCGGTCGCAGCCTTCGCTTCCGCGACGCTGTTGAACACGGGCCAGCCTTCGAAGTCGGTGCCGCCCTTCCCGGGGGTGACGCCCGCGACGACCTGCGTGCCGAAGTCCTTCATGGCGCGGCTGTGCGACGCGCCTTCACGGCCGGTCATGCCCTGCACGATGACCTTGCTGTCCTTATTGACGAGGATACCCATTACTTGTTCGCCTCCTTGGCGGCCTCGTCGGCAGCCTCAAACATGGTGGGGTACATCTGGATCAGGGGGCTGTTCACGTCCGCCAGGAGGGCCTTGGCCTCGTCCTCGGCGGTACCCGCGATGCGCATGCGCACGGGCTTGGTGAGGATGCCCTCGTTCAGCGCCTGGATGACGCCCTTGGCGACCTCGTCGGCGCGGGTGATGCCGCCGAAGATGTTGATGAAGATCGCCTTGACGTCACTGTCCTTACTGACCAGCTTCACGGCGTTGTACACGACCTCGGCCTTGGCGCCGCCGCCGATGTCGAGGAAGTTCGCGGGCTTGGCGCCAGCACGGTTCACGACGTCGAGGCTGGTCATCACGATGCCCGCGCCGTTGCCCAGCACGCCCACGTTGCCTTCGAGCTTCACGTACGCGAAGCCGTACTTGCTGGCTTCGATCTCGAGGGGATGCTCGGCTTCCAGTTCGCGCCAGTCGGCCAGGTCCTTGTGGCGGTACATGGCGTTGTCGTCGATCTCGAACTTGGTGTCCAGTGCCAGCGGGGTGCCGCTCTCGTCCACGAACAGGGGGTTGATCTCGACGAGCACGGCGTCACGCTTCAGCGCGGCCTCGCTCATCTTGACCATCATGTCGGCGATCTTGTTCAGGTTGCCCTTGAACCCGGCCTTGATGGCCACTTCGCGCGCCTCGTAGGGACGCAGGCCCGTGACGGGGTCCACGCGGTGCTTGATGATCTTCTCGGGGGTGGCGGCGGCCACTTCCTCGATCTCCATGCCGCCCTCGGCGCTGGCCATCAGGGTGTAGCTCTGCACGTTGCGGTCCACGATCATGCCGACGTAGTACTCGACGCCCGCGTCGATGTCCACGGCCTTGGTGACCAGGACCTTGTTCACGGTGAGGCCCTTGATGTCCATGCCCAGGATCTTCTCGCCGTTCTCGAAGGCCTTGTCCTCGGTGGGGCTGAACTTCACGCCGCCCGCCTTGCCGCGCCCGCCGACGTGCACCTGCGCCTTCACAACGACCGGCTGGCCGAACTCGCGGGCGATCTGGCGCACCTCGTCGGGGGTGCGGGCGACCTTGCCGTCCTGAACGTTCACGCCGAACTGGCGCAGAATTTCCTTACCCTGGTATTCGTGAAGTTTCACGACTGTTCCCTCCTTGGGGTGAGTGACCGGCATTGGCCGCTTTCATTTGTCCCGATCAACGAGTATAAGCGCACTTTTGAAAAACCCCGCGCGGCTGTCTCCGGTGGGGGAACAGTCCCGGTGTAGCGGGCGTGGCGCGCGGGTTGCGGGGCGCGCGGCCCCCTGCGGGTGGGGGCAGCGCGGGCGGGCGCGTGTTACTTTGCCTGTCATGACTCAACTTCAGGAGTTGCGCCACGCGATGGCCCGCGCTGGACTGGACGCCGTGTGGATCAGCGATCCCGCCAACGTGCGCGCCGTGAGTGGCTTCAGCAGCGGCAAGGACGGCAAGGTGCTCGTCACGCAGGGCACCGCGACGCTGTACACCGACGCGCGGTACACGGTGCAGGCCGCCGAGGAATCCCCCCTGACGGCGTTCATCGCGCGGCCGCCCGCCACGCTGGAGCACGCCGCGCCCGCACTGGCGGGACTGCGGGTGGGCTTCGAGGCCGATCACCTGACGGTCGCCGCGCTGGAAGACCTGCGCGACCACTGGCCGCAGGTGACGCTCGTGGGCGTGCAGGGCCTCGTGCAGAGCCTGCGGGCCGTGAAGACCCCCGGGGAGATCCAGGCGGTGCGGGACGCGCAGGCCCTCGCGGACCGCGTGTTCGCGGAGGTGCGCCCACTGATCGAGGCGGGCGCGCGGGAACTCGACATCGCCAGCGAGATCGAGCTGCGCCTGCGCCGCGCCGGGGCGCAGAGTGCCTTCGACCTGATCGTCGCCAGCGGTCCGCGCGGCGCGATGCCGCACGGCACGGCCAGTGACCGCGTCATTCAGGACGGGGACCTCGTGACGGTGGACATGGGCGCGCAGCTGCGCGGGTACCACAGCGACATGACCCGCACGGTCGCGGTGGGCACGCCCGGCGCCGAGATGGCCCGCGTGTACCGCGCCGTGCTGGAGGCCGAGGAAGCCGCCGTGCGCGCCGTGAAGCCCGGTGTGCGGACGGCCGACCTGGACCGGCTGGCGCGCGACATCCTGACCGGGCACGGCCTGGGCGAGGCGTTCGCGCACTCGCTGGGGCACGGCGTGGGCCTGGAGGTGCACGAGGCGCCCAGCCTGCGCGGCACGAGTGACGACGTGCTGCAGCCCGGCATGATCATCACCATCGAGCCCGGCGCGTACCTGCCGGGCGTGGGCGGCGTGCGGATCGAGGATCTGGTCCTCGTGACCGAAGACGGGTACGAGGTGCTCAGCGTGTCCCCGAAGGAGCTGCTGTGACCCGGCGCGCCGCCTCGCTGGCCGCCGCGCTGCTGGCCGGGCTGCTGGGGGCCGCGCAGGGCGGCACGTACCGCGTGCAGGCCGGGGATACCCTGTGGGAGATCGCGCGGGCGCACGGCACCAGCGTGGGCGCCCTGCTGCAACTCAACGGGCGCAGCAGCCAGACGATCCGGGTCGGGGAGGTGCTGCAGGTGCCCGAGCGGGGCGCGCCCACCATCCGCGCGACGTCGCTGGCCCCCGCCGCCGCGCCGGTGTTCCAGCAGGGACAGGCGGTGTACTACGGGGGCCGCGCGCACCCGCAGACGACCATGACCGCCGCGCACCTGAGCCTGCCGTTCGGGACGTGGGTGCGGGTGACGCACGCCCGCACGGGCCGCAGCGTGGACGTGATGATCAACGACCGCGGGCCGTTCGGGGTGCAGACGCGGGTGATCGACCTGTCCACGGACGCGGCGCGGGCGCTGGGCATCCTCTCGGAGGGCGTGGCGCCGGTGACGCTGAGTGTCCTGAGCCGCCCCTGACGCGCGCCCGCATGTCCGGGCGGTGTAGAATCGTTCGGGTTTCAACCACACACGACAAGTTGATGTGCTTCACCCACCGAGGAGGATGGTTTCAATGACGATGGAAACGGCACTGCTGACCCTGGACACCCTGGCCAAGTACCTGAAGGAAAAGGAAGTCCAGCTGGATATGGAAGAGAACAACGGCCAGCGCTTCATCCGCATGGGCTGGCGTTTCGAGATGGGCGACGCGGCCGTGCTGGTCAGCGTGAACGACGGCCCGAACAACACCAGCCGCCTGGAAGTCACCTGCGTGACCCAGAAGCAGTACGGTGACCGCCGCGCGGAGATCGTGAACATGCTGAACGACCGCAACCGCGAGCGTGCCTTCGCCCGCAGCATCGACGCGGACGGCAACGTGTGGCTGGAGTACGTGGGCTTCTACCCCACCCTGGCCGAGATGCCCCAGGAGACCTTCGACACGCTGTTCGGCGGCGTGCTGATGCACTTCCAGGACGACTACGCCGCGCTGGAAGGCTTCGTGCCCCAGATGCAGCAGCAGCCCCAGGCCTGAGCCGACGGGTCAGATGGGCGGGGTTCAGGCCCCGCCCTCTTCTGGTCATTTCAAGTGAATACTTTCACGATTTTGCCAGGACGTGAAATATTTGCCCCCTATCCCATCCGGCAGAAGAAGAGGGGGCAGGGTGTTCCGCAACCCTGCCCCCTCTCTCCGGGTCTGCTCTCAGCGGCGCTCGGCCAGCAGCTCCTCCAGGCGCGCCACGTGGCCTTCCAGCGTGCGGAACGTCGCCTCGACTGGCGCAGGGCTCAGCATGTCCACACCCGCCTCGCGCAGGGCGTCGATGGGGTCCAGGCTGCCGCCCGAGCGCAGGAAGCGCAGGTACGACTCGCGGGCGGCGTCCGGGTCGGCGCTGAACTGCTCGAGGATCTGGTGCGCGGCGCTGATCCCGGTCGAGTACTGGTACGCGTAGAAGTTCGCGTACAGGTGCGTGCTGAACTGGGCCCACATGATCCCGCTGCGCTCGCGGTCCATCGAGACGCCGTCCCCGTAGCCCTCGGACAGCAGGTCGGCGGTCAGGTCGATCAGGTCCGGGGCACTCAGGGTGCCCCCCGCCTCGATGCGGCGGTAGGCCTCCAGCTCGAAGGCCGCCAGAGTCGGCATGATGAAGAAGTACCGGTGGAAGTTCGACAGGGCCTCCTCGATGATCTGCACCTCGAACTCGGTGTCCCCGGCGGCGCGAGCCTGCGTCAGGAGGTGCTGCCTCACCATCGCCTGGTTGAAGTTGCTGGCGACCTCCGCGTGGAAGAGGGTGTAACGGGGCACGCCGTACCCGTGTTCACGCTGCGAGAGCAGGGAGTGCATGGAGTGCCCGATCTCGTGCGCCAGGGTGGAGTACGAGTTCATGGTGCCGTTCCAGGTCATGAAGATGTACGGCTTCACGCGGCCGCCGCCGTTGCTGTACGCGCCCTGGCGTTTGCCGTCGTTCTCGGCGTAGTCCACCCAGCGTTCGGTGGTCAGGCCGGGCACCATGTCCCGCACGTAGTCCTCACCCAGGGGCGCCATGCCCTCCGCGAGCCACTGCACGGCCTGCTCGTAGGACACGGCGCGGGGGGGCACCAGCGCGGCCTTCACGTCGTACTCGCGCAGTTCGGGCAGGTTCAGCCACTCGCGGCGCACGCGCCAGTAGCGGTGCCAGACCGGCGTGTTCGCGCGGTACGTGTCGAGCAGGGTGGTCACGACGGCAGTGGGGATGTTGTCCGGCGATAGCGAGGCGCTGATGGTGTCCGGGTAGTTCCGCGCGCGGGCCAGGAACACGTTCTGGCGGACGTTCGTGGCGTACATCGCCGCCTGCGCGTGCCGCGCGGCGAGATGCGCGTCCGCGTAGCCCTCCCAGGCCTCACGGCGCACCTCGCGGTCCGGGTGGGCGGTCAGGCGGTCCACGTTGCCCTGCGTGACGGTCTCGCCGCCCGCCGTGCCGAAGCGCAGGTCCATGTTCGCCAGCGCGGGGTGAATACCGCGTTCCGACGCGAAGGGAGCCTGCACGGCGCCCAGGAGGGCCTCGACCTCGGCGCTGCAGACGTGGGGTTTGCCGCGCAGGATGCGTTCCAGGCGCACGCGGTGCTCGGCGAAGTCCGGCGTGTCCAGCCAGCCTCGCACCAGCGCGTCGTCCAGCGCGAGGAGTTCCGGACGGAAGAACGCGGTCGTACTGCCGAACTGGGCGCCCAGCGTGGCGGCGCGGTCGCGGCGGGCGGCGGCCACGGCGTCGCGGCCGTCCACGCTGGCGGTCATGCTGGCGTAGGACATGAAGCGCCCGAGGCGAAGTTCGAGGTCGTTCGCGGCGCGCAGGTAGGCCAGCAGCCCCCCCGGCGTGCCGAGCTGTCCCGCGTGGGCAGACAGCGAACCGAGGTCGCGGGCCAGGGCGTCCCCCTCCGCCGACCAGGCGTCGGGCGTGTCGTAGAGGGCCTCGATGTCCCAGGTCTGCTCACGGGGGACGTCGCTGCGGGGCGGCAGCGCCTTGATCGTTTCAGTTGGCATGCCGGAGGCTAACACTCCACGCGCGGGCACGGGTTTACAGTGACCCCCATGTTCGGACGGACCTCATGACCACCACCGCCCCACCCACCCAAGGCAGCGGCCTGGGGGCCATGCTGCGCCTCCCGGACGCCCTGCCGCTGGCCCTGAGCTGCTTCGCGCTGGGCTTCGGGCTGTCGCTGGCGATTCCGTTCATGGCGCTGTACGCTGTGAAACAGGCGGGCCTGAGCCCGCTGCAGCTGGGCATCTTCCTGACCGTGAACGCCATCAGCGCCGTGGCGGTCGCCACGCTGCTGGCCCGCTGGTCCGACCGGCTGCCCAACCGCAAACCCATCGTGCTGGCCACCATGGCCGCCGGGACCGCCGCGTACGCCCTGATCGGCGTGACGCCGCACTTCGCGGGCCTGCTGGTCATCGGGGCGCTGCTGCTGTCCCTGGGGGCCGCCGCGTTCCCGCAGATGTTCTCCTTCGCGCGCGCCAGTCTGCAGGACGTCCCCACCGATCTGGCCGACCGCGCCATGACGCTGCTGCGCGCCGTGTTCAGCCTCTCGTGGGTGGTCGGCCCGGGCCTGGGCGCCGTGATCCTCGGCGCCGGGGGCTACGCGGCGGTGTTCCTCAGCGCCGCCGCGTGCTTCACGCTGGCGGCCCTGCCGCTGCTGCGCGTGCCGGGGCGCCGCCCGCAGCCCACGCCGGGCATCACCCCGGACCTGCCCGACACGCCCCGCCCCGCCGCGCGCCGCGCCATCGCGCTGGGCGCCCTGGCGTTCGTGCTGTACGGCATGAGCATGCAGATGGGCATGGCGATGTTCCCGCTGTTCGTCACCGAGACGCTGCGCGGCACGAGCGGCGAGGTCGGCTTCCTGGTGGGCCTGTGCGCCCTGCTGGAAATCCCGGTGATGATCGCGCTGGTCACGTGGCGGCGCCTGCCGGGCGTGCCGACGCTGGTCGCGGCAGGCATGGCACTGTTCGTGGCGCACTTCGCGCTGGTGTACGTCGCGGACGGCCTGCCGCTGCTGATCGCCGCGCAGGTCATCCGCGCGGTGGTCCTGGCGATCCTGGCGGGGCTGGGCATGACGTACTTCCAGACCCTGATGCCGGGCCGGTTCAGCGCCGCCACCACGATGTTCGCGAACACCGGCAGCATCGGCGGGATGCTCAGCGGCATCACGAGCGGCGCGGTCGCGCAGACGCTCGGGTACCGCAGCGTGTTCCTCGTGTGCGCCGCGCTGACCCTGCTGGGCTTCCTGGTGATGACCTGGACGCACCGCAGCAGACCGGAATGATACGGACGGGGAGAGGGGGGCCGGGCGCGTGATCCGGTCCCCCTCTCCCCTGTTGCGGTTCCGATCAGGCGGTCGCTGCGGTGCCCAGGCCGAAGGCGCGGTGGACGGCGAGGGTGGCGGCGTCCACGTGCGCGGCCTCCACGGCGACGGACACGTTCAGTTCGCTGCTGCCCTGCGAGATCATCAGCACGTTCACGTCCTGCTCGGCCAGCGCCGTGAACATCCGCGCGGAGACGCCCTTCTGGCCGCGCATGCCGCTGCCCACGATGGCCAGAACGGCCACGCCGGGCTGCACCTCGACCTTCAGTTCCAGGCTGACCCCGGCGCGCAGCGCGACCAGGGTGCGTTCGGCGTCCACGGTCTGCACGGCCAGCGACACATTGCTCATGCTGGACGACTGCGACACCATCAGCAGCGTGACGTTCTCACGGGCGATCGCGTCGAACACGCTGGCGATCACCTCGGGAATGCCCAGCACCCCGGCGCCACTGACGTTGATGATGCTGACGTTGCGGATCGCGGTGACGGCCTTGACGGGGTGGCCCTCCTCGTCGCGGGGTTGCGCCTGCACGAGCGTGCCGGGGAAGTCCGGGTCGGCGGCACTCTTGACGCGCAGGGGAATGCCGCTCTCCTGCAGGGGCGTGACGGCCAGCGGGTGCAGCACCTTCGCGCCGAAGTACGCGAGTTCCATGACCTCGCCGTAGGAGAGGACCTCGATGTTCTGCGCGTCCTTGACCACGCGGGGGTCGGCGCTCATGACGCCGTCCACGTCCTTCCAGGCCCAGACCTCGTCCGCGCCGAGGGCCTTGCCGACGATGGTGGCGCTGAAATCGGTGCCGCCGCGCCCCAGGGTGGTGATCGCGCCCTTCTCGGTTTCACCCATGAAACCCGCCACGACCGGCGTGACCCCAGCTGCGAGCAGGCCGCTGAGGCGGTCCCTGACGCGTTCGTAGGTGTTCGGCATGGGCTTGGCGTTCCCGAAGTGACTGTCGGTCAGGATGCCCGCCTCGCCGCCGGAGAGGTGGTGGGCGCGCAGGCCGTCCTGTTCGAGCGCGAGGCTCATCAGGGGCGCGGAGAGGCGCTCGCCGAACGCGACGATCAGGTCGCGGCTGCGGGGCGTGAGTTCGCGCAGCAGGTACACGCCGTACACGGCCTGCCGCAACGTCTCGTGCATCTCGCGGATCTCGCGGACGGTGACGCTGTCAGGCGCCGCGCCGAGTTCCTGCGCGGCCGTGAAGTGCCGGGTGCGCATCAGGGCGATCTCGTCGTTGGCGGCGGCGATGTCGCCGGACTGGGCGGCGTCGGCGAGTTTCAGCAGCTGGTTCGTGACGCCCGCCATGGCCGAAACGACCACGACGACCTTCACGCCCACGCGGATGGAGCGGGCGGCCAGGGAGGCGCTGTGGCGGATGGCGCGCGAGTCCTGCATGTTGGTGCCGCCGAACTTCATGACGAGAAGGTCGTAATTCATGGCGTGCAGTATGACCCGGCGGGCGGGGTGGTGGGTTCGGGGCGTCTGGGCAGCGCCGCCGCGCCGGGAGCCCTGGATGAGCGCCCGCGCTTCCCTCAGATGACGTTCATGAATTGCCCATGTGAGGGGACTCACGGGCCGGGCGTTACACGGCGCACGGGGGCGCGGGGCCAGCGCCCTTGCCCACGCCAGCGTGGTCGGCATCACCCCCAGATGGGGGCGTAACGGCCCTGCAACGAACCCGTAACGCCACTCAGGGCGACAAATTGACCGTCCCAGACATGAGAATTATAGTTTTCCTCAGTCCGGTCACCCGCGTACCACAGCGTTCAGATGACAGCTTCTGGGGAGAAGCTGGCGGCGCCCCCATGCGCCGCGCGCCACCCGCCGCGAACCGGACAGGAGGAAGGTCATGAAGAGAACCGCTCTACTGCTCGCCGCCCTGAATCTCGGCATCGTCCAGGCCCAACAGGGAGCGTCCGTCACGCTCCACCCGGCCGTGGAGGTCGCGAACGTGTGCGCCATGGGCGACGAGAACCTCAACGGCATGAACGTCGACGGTCCCGCCGCGTACCCCGCCTTCGCGTACAACGCCCTGGACGGCGATGGGGGCGGCGCCGAGACGCCGGTCCTGAAGATCCACTGCACCGCCGGGACCGCCATCACGCTGGGCATCGCCGCGTCGGGCGGCGGCTCGGACAGCCTCGCCCCGACCGCCCTGCCGAACAACGTCAACAGCACCTTCGACGGCCTGATCTACCTGCAGATGCCGGGCAGCGGGTCGGTGCCGCTGAAGGCCAAGTGGAAGGTGCGGGTCAACACCAACCCGTCGAGCAGCGCCACCACGCCCGACCGGTACGCCGGGTGGCTGAAGATGACCGCGCCGGACGGTCAGTGGGGCGTGCCCGCCGGGACGTACACCGGTACGCTGGCGATCACCGTCTCGTACAACTGAGCGCGGCGCGCGGCCTGCGTGGTCGGCCTGGTCGTCAGGACCGGTCCGCGCAGGTGGCGACAGCAGGGGCGGGCCGGACGGTGCGGGGAGACTCCGCCGTCCGGGCCACGTCATCCCCGCACAGGATCGGGCATTCCGGAGGCCACATGAGGACAGGTGCAGTGTGCTGGGGCGTCTGGCTGCTGGGCGGCGCGCACGCGGCGTGCCTGCCCGTGAGTGCCAGCGTGGAGACTGATCCGTACGACGCGCTGCGCGGCGCCCGCCCGACGCTGGCGGTCACCGTGACCTGCGCGCGGCCCGGCGACCGGTTCCGTCTGGACCTGGGCGTGCTGGAGGGCGGCGCGGGCGCGCTGCGGCTGGCCGGGCCGGGCGGGACGCTCCTGGCGACCGTCGGCGCGGACGGCGCGGCGTGGCGGGGCGAGCGGCGCGGCACGCAGGTGGTGCGGGTGCCGCTGAACATCCTTTCCGGGCAGTGGGTGGCGGGCGGCACGTACCGCGCGGCGCTGGAGGTCACCGTGGTGAACACACGACAGGAGACGCCGTGAGGCGCGGGGCGCGCGCGCTGCTGGTCCTCGCGCTGGGGGCGCTGGCGGGCGCGCAGGGGTTCGGGTTCACGCCGACCGTGCTGAACCTCGACCCGACGCGGTCGCTGAACACGCAGACGACCATGCTGAACACCACGCGCGTCGCGTCGAAGTTCACGGTGAGCGTGAAGGCCTGGCGGGTCGAGGGGGGCCGCATGGTCCTGAGCGACACCCGCGACCTGCTCGTCAACCCGGCCGAGTTCATCCTGCCGGGCGGCGCGTCGCAGGTCGTGCGGGTCGGGCTGCGCAAGAAGCCCGGCGCGGCCGAGGTCGCGTACCGGCTGCTGGTGCAGCAGGTGCCGTACGGGACGAGCGTGCCGCAGACGACCGTCGCGGCGGACGGGATCGACGTGCGGCTGGACCTGCCGACGACGTTCTCACTGCCGGTGTACGTCGCGCCGCCCGGCGCGGCGGCGCGCATGAGTTTCGACGCGCAGCGGCAGGGGGACGACCTGATCCTGCGCCTCGCGAACGCCGGGACGCGCCACGAGACCTTCAATGCGTTCCAGGCGGCGCGCGGGGACACGCGGGTGGACCTCGCGTCGCTGGCGGTGCTGGGGGGCGCGTCGGTGACGCTGACCCTGCCCGGGCTGGGCGCGCGGTCCGGGGACCTGACCCTGAGTTTCCTGAACGCGGACGCGAAACCGGCCCGCGTGACCGTCCGGGTGCCCTGAGATGCGCGCGCACCTGCCGGGCCTGTCGGCGGCGCTGTGGGCGGCCATGCTGCTGTGCGCGGCCCCTCCGGTGGGGGCGCAGCCGGCCTCGCCGGAGGCGGTGGCGTGCGCCGCACCGGAACTGCTGCTGGAGGTGGTGGTGGGGGGCGCGCCGCGCGGCGCCGTGCCGGTCCGCCTGGGCGCCGACCTGGCCGACACGCTGGTCCCCCCTGACGTCCTGCGCGCCGCGGAGGCCGGGTACGCGGCGCAGACGGTGACCTGCGACGACGTGCCGTTCGTGCGGCTGTCCGGGCAGGTGGCGGTCACGTTCGACCAGCCCCGCCAGCGGCTGCTGATCCGCCCGCGGCTGGACCGGCTGCAGGGCGACACGCTGAACCTCGCGGGGGCCGCGGCGGTCGTGCCGGACGTGGGCCGGCCGGTGTGGGGCGTGGAGTACGGGGCGGACGTGCAGGCCACGTACGCCCTCATTCCGGCGGGTGCGCCCGCCACGTTCGCCGCGACCGTGAACGCCGACGTGGGCGGCTCGGGCGGCGCCTGGAGCGGTTCGGCCGGGGCGCTGCTGGAACGGTCGGACGGGTCGTGGCGGGCGCACCCGCGCGCGCAGGTCAGCGTGGGCGTCACGGACGGCGTGCGGGTGGGCGCGGCGTGGAACGCGCAGCCGCTGGAGGGCAGTCCGGGCCTGAGCAGCAGTGACTTCCGGGGCGTGGCGCTGGGCGCGCAGGGCGGCTTCACGCTGCTGGACCCCGAGCGGCGCGTGGACCTGCCGCTGGAGGCGGACGTGCGGGTCTTCCTGGATGGCCGTGAGGTCGCGGCGCGGCGGGCCGGGCCGGGCGTGCTGCGCCTCGTGGACATTCCGCATCCGGCGGGCGCGCCGGTGACCGTGCAGGTCGAGGTGACGGACGAGTCGGGCGTGCGCGTGCAGGAGTGGGTGCTGGAGCCCGATCCGGACCCGCTGCCGCGCGGCGCGTACCTCGCGGCGGTGCGGGCGGGCGCGTCGCGTGGCGCGTGGGGCGCGGACGTGCGGGGCGAGTACGGTCTGGGGCGCGGCTGGCGGGTGGGGGCGTCCGGCAGTGCGCAGCTGGGCGGGGCGCTGTCGGCCGGGGCGCGCGTGGCGTACGCGGACGCGCGTGGGGGCGCGCAGGCCAGCGTGCAGGTGACGTCGGCGGTGACGGGCGGGGTGAGGTCGACCGTCACGACGCTGGGTCTGCGCGGCGAGACGCAGGTGGGCGCGGCGCGGGTGTCGGCGTTCACGGTCCTGCCGCTCGGCGCGTGGCAGGACACGCAGCTGGGCGCCGCCCTGAACGCCAACCTGGATCCGTGGACACTGTCGGTGTCGGCGCGCACGGCGCTGCGGCGCGACACCTGGAGTGTCGAGGGCAGCGTGACCCGCACCTTCGACACGGTGGGCAGCGTGACGCTCAGCGCGGCGGCGCAGCCGGGCGGCTGGCGCCTGGGCGTGGCGGGCGGGTACCGGCCCTCGCCGCGGTGGGACCTGACGGGGGGCGTGCGTGCGGTGCAGGTGCCGCCCGCGCCGGGTTCGGAGGCCCCGGCGGTGGCGTGGCAGGCCGGGGCGGGCGCGGGGTTCCAGGTGGACACGGGCAACCGCGTGACGGCCCGCGTGTCCCGGGATGATCTGGCGGTGGGGGGCAGTCACGTGGGGCGGGTGCTGGCCTCCGGCGAGGTCGGCCTGCGGGGCGCGTCGGCGCGGGTGCAGGGCGCGGTCGTGGCCCTGCCGGACGGCCCGAGTGCCCAGGCGACGCTGGGGCAGCGGGCGGTGCTGCTGCAGACCGGCGTGCCGGGCCTGAGCATCCTGCTGGGCGGGGTGTTCGTGGGGCGGACGGACGCGGCGGGCAGCGTCCTCCTGAGCGGCTTCACGCCCGGCGAGACGGCCGAGGTGCGCGTGGATCTGCGGGACGCGCCGTTCGGGGTGCAGGTGGGCACGGACCGCCGGGTGATCGTGCCGCCGCAGGCGGGCCTGACGGTGCTGGACTGGCGCGCGAACTTCCGGGTGCTGCGCTGGGTGCAGGTGCGCGGCGCGGACGGCACGCCGGTCGGGAACGGCCGCGTGGTCTGGAGTGGCGGGGCGGTGCTGCTGGACGACGAGGGCTTCGGGCTGTTCCCAGCGCAGGTGGTGCGGGGCGAGGTCCGCTCGGCGGGTGACGAGGTGCTGTGCGTGCTGGACGTCACGCCGGGCGCTCAGGAGGTCCGCTGCGGGACGCCGCCTGACCGGCCGGTTCAGTAGTAGACGAGTTCGGTGCCGTCGCTTTCGGTGGCGCTCACGCGGGTGTAGACGTTCAGGGTGCCGCCCATGGGGTCGTCGCTGGTGGCGTTCAGGCGCCACTCTCCGGCCGGCAGGCGGCCATACAGGTCCGGCAGGGTGCGGGGGTCGCTGGGGCGGTAGTCCTGCGTGCAGCGCAGCGCGAGGGTCTGGGCGTCGCTGCGGCTGACTTCGCACACGGCGCGCACCGTGACGTGGATCGGGATGGTGATCTGCGCGGCGTGGGCAGCACTCAGGGCGGCGCCGAGCAGGGCGTTGAACAGGGTCAGGGCGGTGCGGTGGGGTCGGGGCATATGAGGGTCCTCCTGGGTGGGCCGCGCCGGGGCGGGCGGGCCTGATGCCACGCAGCGTACGGACGCCGCTGGCACCCGCCTCTTGCAGAAGCGCGACATGAAGAGAGATTTCTGACAGGCGGGTCAGGTCGCGGCGGGCCGGACGCCACGCGGAGGCGGCGTGGGCCCAGGCGTGATGTGCGGGCCGTTCGCCTCTGGGCGGGCGGTGCGGCGCAGTCGGGGAAGCGTCAGGTAGGCGGGTGCCGCGCGGGTCGCCCTCGCGCAGATGCTCGTTTCACCAAGTATTCACGCGTGTGCCGCACCATCAGGGCATGACAGGACAACTGGTGGCGGGACTGGTCGGCGCGGCGGTGCTCACGTCGGCTCCGGCGGTGGCGGCGGCGTACGCGGCCAGGGACGGCTCGGCGACGTTCTCGCACACGGTGCGCTTCATCCCGGTGCGGGGCAGTATCGCGGGCGTGACCGCCAGCGTGGATCTCGATCCGGCGAACCTCGCGGCGACGACCGGCACCGTGACGGTCCCGGTCGTGAACCTGAAGACCGGGATCGGGTTGCGGGACACGCACGCCAAGGGCGCAGAAGCCTTGAATACCGCGAAGTTCCCGAACGCGACCTTCAAACTGGAGAAGCTGACCGGCGGGAAGCTCGTGGAGGGTCAGACGCTGTCCACCACGGCGTCCGGCACCCTGACGGTGAAGGGCACGTCGAAGAGCGTCAGTGTGCCGGTCAAGGCGACCCTGCAGGGTGGGAAGGTGAACGTGAGCACGCAGTTCAAGTTCAATCCCTTCGATTTCGACGTGCGTTACCCGGGCAGTAGCGATTCGGTGACGGTGGACGTGGCGTTCGTGCTGAACGCCGGGTAAAGCCCGCGGAATGCCGTGAGGACGGGGTGGCGGTGGCCGCCCCCTTTTTTTGGACTTGGTACACGAATGCCTTGGTGTACAGGTGACACGAACCGCCGATCCGGAGAGCCGCGTTACACTGCGACATGCGAGGTCATCCGCCCCAGCACAGGGGGCGGCCCTCACGACTGGAGGCACAGCATGAAAGTAGGGATTAACGGCTTCGGCCGCATCGGCCGTCTGGTGTTCCGTGTTCTGGAAGCTCGCGGCGTTGAAGTGGTCGCCATCAACGACCTGACCGACAACAAGACGCTCGCCACCCTCCTGAAGTACGACAGCACCGCCGGGAAATTCGACGGCACCGTCGAGTACGACGACACCAGCCTGACCGTCAACGGCAAGAAGATCCACGCGCTGGCCGAACGCGACCCCGCCAACATCAAGTGGGGCGAGATGGGCGTCGACATCGTCATCGAGTCCACCGGCATCTTCACCAGCCGCGACGGCGCGGGCAAGCACATCCAGGGCGGCGCGAAGAAGGTCATCATCACCGCGCCCGCCAAGGGCGAGGACATCAGCGTCGTGCTGGGCGTCAACGAGCAGGACTACGACCCCGCGCAGCACAACATCATCAGCAACGCCAGCTGCACCACCAACAGCCTCGGCGCGCCCATGAAGCTCATCGATGAAGCCTTCGGCATCGAGAAGGCCATCATGACCACCGTGCACTCCTACACGAACGACCAGCGCGTGCTGGACCTGCCGCACAGCGACCTGCGCCGCGCCCGCGCCGCCGCCGTGAACATCATCCCCACCAGCACCGGCGCCGCCAAGGCCGTGTCGCAGGTGTACCCCGCGCTGAAGGGCAAGTTCGACGGCACCAGCCTGCGCGTGCCCACCCCCACGGGCAGCATCAGCGACGTCGTCGTGATCCTCAAGCGTGACGTGACCGCCCAGGAAGTCAACGACGTGTTCCGGAAAGCCGCCGAGGGCAGCCACAAGGGCATCATCGCCTACACCGAGGACCCCATCGTGCTCAGCGACATCGTGGGCGACCCCCACAGCGCCATCATCGACGGCGGCCTGACCATGGCGATGGGCAGCCTCGTGAAGTTCTTCAGCTGGTACGACAACGAGTGGGGCTACAGCAACCGCATCGCCGACCTCGTGCAGCTGGTCCAGCAGAAAGGCTGAACACGTCGAGAGTGGATGGATGATGGGTGATGGGGCAATCCATCCTCCATCATCCATCCTCTTTGAACGCCAAGGAGTGAACATGCAGAACCTCAGTCAGCTGGATGTGCAGGGCAAGCGCGTGCTGGTGCGCGTGGATTACAACGTTCCCGTCAAGGATGGCTTGGTGCAGGACGACACGCGCGTCACGGCCAGCCTCCCGACCATCAACGCGCTGCTGGACGCGGGCGCGCGCAACGTGATCCTGATGAGCCACTTCGGCCGCCCGAAGAACGGCCCCGAGGAGAAGTACAGCCTGAAGCCCGTCGCGCCCGTGCTGGAGAAGGCGCTGGGCCGCCCCGTGACGTTCATTGCCGGGACCGCCGACAGTGACGAGACCCTGGCCGCCGTAGAGGCGCTGCCCGAGGGCGCGGTGGCGCTGCTGGAGAACGTGCGTTTCAGCGCGGGCGAGGAGAAGAACGAAGAGGGCCTGAACGGCAGGCTGGCCCGCCTGGGCGACGCGTTCGTGCTGGACGCCTTCGGCAGCGCCCACCGCGCGCACTCGTCCGTCAGTGGCGTGGCGGCGCAGCTGCCCCACGCGGCGGGCACGCTGCTGCAGACCGAGGTGGACGCGCTGGGCAGGCTGCTCGACGGCGCCGAGCGTCCCTACGTGGTGATCATCGGCGGCGCGAAGGTCAGTGACAAGATCAAGGTCATCGAGAACCTGCTGCCCCGCGTGGACAAGCTGCTGATCGGCGGTGGCATGGCGTACACGTTCATCAAGTCGCAGGGCGGGAAGATCGGGGACAGCATCCACGAGGACGACCAGCTGGACCTCGCGGCCCGACTGCTGCGCGAGTACGGCGACAAGATCATGCTGCCCGTGGACGTGATCGCCGCCGACGCGTTCAGCGCCGACGCGAATACCCAGGTGGTCGCCAGCAACGCCATCCCCGACGGCTGGCAGGGCCTCGACGCGGGTCCCGAGACGGTCAGGCTGTACAGCGAGGCGCTGAAGGGCGCGAAGACCGTGTTCTGGAACGGCCCGCTGGGCGTGTTCGAGTTCGAGAAGTTCGCGGGAGGCACGAACGCCGTCGCGGCCGCGGTGGGCAGCCTGAAGAACCAGGCGTACACCGTCGTGGGCGGCGGGGATTCCGTCAGCGCGATCAACAGGAGCGGCAAGGCCGACCAGATCGACCACATCAGCACCGGCGGCGGCGCCAGCCTGGAACTGCTCGAAGGCAAGGCCCTGCCCGGCGTCGAGGCGATGAAGTAAATCCGCACCGGGGAGGCCGCCGCGCCTCCCTGCTCGCCTGCGGCGCGTCGCCGCGACCGCCCGTGACATGCTGGGAGCCGACATGACCACCACCGACGTCCAGCACCGCGATCACACCGCCCTGACCGAGGAGTTCGCGCGGGCGCTCGTGGCGCACCTGAACCGACTGCGGGCCGAGTCCCACCCGGACGACCCGCCCACGGACCCGGCGAACGTGTGGGGGCAGATGCAGCACCTGCCGCCCATCCTGGAACTGGATTTCTGGACGGTGGAGGACGGCGGGACGATCGTCGCGCACGCGCGCACGCAGGCGTTCACGGTCGGGGAGAACGGGCATCTGGCCGAACTGGAGCTCATGGTCTCCCCTGCCGCGCGGGGGCGTGGGCTGGGCCGGACGCTGCTGGGCCACGCGGCGCGGGCCATGCAGGCGCGCGGGCGGACGCTGTTGATGGGGCAGACGAACGACCGCGTGCCTGCCGGTGAGGCGTTCGCGCGCCGCGCCGGGTTCCAGCCGGGCCTGAGCAGTCACGTCAACCGCCTGCTGCTCTCGGACATCCCGGACGGCCTGCTGGACGCTTGGACGACCCGCCCGGACGACGGGTACACGCTGGAGGTCTGGACGGACGGCGTGCCGGACGCGGACCTGGACGCGTACGCGGAGCTGCTGAACGTCATGAACAGCGCCCCGCGCGACGACCTGGACGTCGAGGACCACCGCACCACCCCCGAGGAGGTCCGCTCGATGGAGACCCTGACCCGCGCCGGGGGCCGGGTGGCGATCGTGGCGGTCGTCCGCGCGCCGGACGGGACGCTGGCGGGCCTGACGGACGTGTCGTGGCGGCCCGCGCAACCCGGCATCGTCAGTCAGGGGAACACCGGGGTGCTCCCGGCGCACCGGGGACACCAGCTGGGCCGCTGGCTGAAGGCGGCGAACGTGCGCGAGGTCGTGCGGCTGAACCCGAATGCCACCGAGATCCGCACGCAGAACGCGGACAGCAACAGCCCCATGCTGAAGATCAACACCGACCTGGGCTTCCGCCCGTTCATGGCGTCCACCGTGTGGCAGGGCGCCGTGACGGACGTGCTGTCCGGACTTGAAAGGAACTGACATGAAGAACCTGCTCGCACTGAACTGGAAGATGAACAAGACCCCCACCGAGGCCCGCGCCTGGGCGCAGGAACTCGGCGAGAAACTCGAGGCCGGGCAGGCGGAACTGGCCGTCATGGCCCCCGCGATCACCCTGAGCGCGCTGGCCGCGAACCTCCCCACCGGCGTGGGCTTCGGCGGGCAGGACGTGTCCGCGCACGAGTCCGGCGCGTACACCGGCGAGATCAGCGCCGCGATGCTCAAGGACGTCGGCGCGACGTACGCCGTCGTGGGCCACAGCGAACGCCGCGACTACCACGGCGAGACGGACGCGGTCGTGGCGGCCAAGGCCCGTCAGGCGCAGGCGAACGGCCTGACGCCCATCGTGTGCGTTGGCGAGAAGCTGGACGTGCGCGAGGCGGGCGAGCACGTCCCGTTCACGCTGGCGCAGCTGGCGGGCAGCCTGGAGGGCGTGGGCACCGACGTGGTCGTCGCGTACGAGCCGGTCTGGGCAATCGGAACCGGCAAGACCGCCACCGCCGACGACGCCGAGGAACTCGCCGCCGCGATCCGCGGGGCGCTGGAGGAACGCTACGGCGACGCGGCGGCAGGCATCCGCGTGCTGTACGGCGGCAGCGTGAAGCCGGACAACATCGCCAGCATCTGCGCGAAGCCGAACGTGAACGGCGCCCTGGTGGGCGGCGCGAGCCTGAAGGTCGCGGACGTACTGGGCATGAACGACGCGCTGAAGTAAGACTCGACTGGCCTGCCCTATGGTGGGCCACTTCACTCCACCATCAAGTGAATAGTTTCACGATTAATCCAGTGCGTGAAGGATTTGTTTCCATTCCATCCAGCACCCTCTATCGCCGATCTGAACGACGACACAAGTGTGTCCCGAGCGTCTCCGCCCGCATCAGGTCCGCCTGAACTGTCCACCTGGCGCCGGAGCGCAGATTCAGGGCTTCAGTTGCCAGAGCGTCTGCCGCTCAGTCGGCCGACTGCTCGTCCGCTGCGGGCGTCGCCACCTGATCCCAGCGCCACGCGCCGGCGCGGGCCATGGCGTGCAGGCGCACGCGCAGGGCCGCGTGGCTGCGCAGGTACTCGCGGAAGACCTCCGGGGACTGGAGGGACAGTCCGGCCTCACGCAGCGGCGTCAGGTCCGGCGCGGGCGGCACCTCGGCGTCGCGCAGGAGCGGGTGGCGGGCCTGGGTGCGCTCGAAGGTGCGGCTCAGGCTGTCCACGCTGGCCAGGGCACGCTTCAGGCCGCGTGGGCAGTCGCCGCGCAGCGCGCCCTGGATGATCAGCAGCGCCTCGCCCAGCGCGGGCAGGTGCAAGTCCAGCGCGTCCTGCCGGTCATGATCGTGGAAGCGGTGCAGGTAAGGGGAGTTCAGGTGCGCGGCGTCCAGGCGGTTCAGGAGGGGTTGCAGGTCCCCCGTCAGGCTGGACAGGCCGCTGTCGTGGTCCTGCACGGCGTTCACGATCAGGGCCTGCGCGCCGGGGCCTGCGCGGTGCAGCAGCAGCGCCAGTTCGCGCCGCTCGGACCGGGCCTGCGCGACGGGCACGACGAACGTGATGGCGAAGGTCAGCAGGAAGAATCCGTTGATGGCGGCCACGTCCGTCAGGACGCGCCAGAAGGCCTGCGGGGCAATGATCTCGCCCAGGCCGAGCGTGCTGATGGTGTATCCCACGAAGTAGAAGCACGCGATGAACGTGGCGGGCTGGCCGCTCTCGGCGCCGACCAGCGCGCCCGGTTGCGACCAGAAGATCAGCGTCCAGCCCAGCCACGTCAGCAGAGTCCACGCGGTGAGGGTGCCGGTGATGATCAGCGGCGTCGCCCAGGACAGCAGCGCGCGCCGTCCGGAGTGCTGCGCGGCGCGGCGCAGCAGGCCGTACAGCGGGCGGTGGATGGCGCGGCTCAGGCGGCCCTCGCCGGTCTGGATGCACGTGACGATCAGGTCGAGCAGGACCGCCACGACCATCAGCGTGCCGGGAAGCCAGAGGAGGGACCTGAGCATGAGGGGCATTCTCACGGGCCGCGCCGCGCCGGGGGATGCCGTGAACGTGGATGACCCTTCACGGTTCCCGGGCTGGTACAGTGACCCGGAGTTCAGTTCGGTCACGTCCCATCGTCCACGGTGTCCGGGGAACGCGCGCCGCCGCGCCCCGGCGAGTCTGCCCGGGTCGGCGTCCGTCCGGGGCCCCCTCATGATCACCGACTGCTGCCGTGTGAGGTCCGTATGCCTGTCTCCCCTGCCGTCCATCCCGTCGTTCTCGTGCTGGCCCTGTCCGGCCTGGGTCAGGCCCGCGCGGCCACCGCGCCCCCCGACCCGGAACTGATCCAGGCGGCGGCCGTGCTGTACGGCGCGGCTCAGGTGGGCGGCACCATTCGCGACTGGTGTCTGAGCCGCGCGCCAGGGGACCGCGCGGTGATCGAGCAGGGGTTCGCGGCGTGGCAGGTGGCGTCCGGCGTGCCGCAGCTGGAGGCGTACCTGAAGGCCGCCGCGCCGGAGGTCCTGCCCCGGCTGCGGGCCGTGGCCGGGGAGCGCCGCGCGCAGACCGAGGCGGCGCTGGACGCGGGCAGCGCCTCGCCGCGTGACGACTGCCGCGCCATCCGGGCGCAGCTCGGCACGTACGCGAACCTCGCGCAGCTGTACCCGGCGGAGTATGCGCGCACCGCTGCTCTGCGCCAGGGCGCCCCGGTGACCTCAGCACCCGCGCAGTCCGCCGCGCCCCCTGCCCAGGCGGGGGACGGCGGGCCGTTCATCACCGGCACGAACTTCGCTCCGTTCAACCGCGCGTTCGTCCTGAAGGTGCTGGGGGCGGCCGGGGGTCAGGCGCCGTTCACGGCAGGTGGGCCGCTGGGTCCCGGCGCGTTCCGCTGCGTGCGGGAGGACACCGACGAGGACAGCGCGACTGTCGCGGCGTACCAGTACACCCTGAACCTGTACGGGGACGGCGGGGTGCGGGTGGCGCAGGGCAGCGTCCGTCCGCGCAGCGGGGCCGCGTACGACCTGAAGGATCAGGCCGGGACCTTCATGTACGACCGGGCGTCGGGCACCCTGACCGTCACGGCGGACGGCGACAGTGACGTGCTGGAGGACCTGATCGTGGGGGCCGGGTCGTACGACAGCCTGATCCGGAAGGTCACGCTGTTCAACTTCTTCCGGGCGATCAAGGACCGCAGCGGGCGGACGCTGCTGTACGGGCAGCAGGCGTACGGGGCGCGGGCCGACACCACCCAGACGGTCTGCACCCCGGCGGGCGCGCCGGTCGGCGTGTCACCGGTCGAGCAGGAGCGGCGTGCGCGGGCGGAGGAGGCGCGGGTCTTCAACCTCTACCGCGCGGCGCCGGGGCAGGGTCTGAAGGCCGCGCAGATCGAGGGGATCGTCCACGGGTACGCCACCCGCTCCGACGGGATCAACGTGCTGGGCGAGGAGTCGGTGGTGCTGCTGCTGAAGGATGGCCGGGCGTACTTCAACCTGCGCTGGACCCCCAGCGACCTGAACGTGGCCGCGTCGGTGAAGGGCGAACCGACGATGTGGGGGCAGTGGCGGCGCCGGGGCGCGGCGCTGGAGGTGAAACGCGGCGCGACCTGGGCGGCACTGTCCGGCACCCTGGCCGTCCCTGGTGCCTCGCCCGAGCGGCTGAACGGCGACTACGAGTTCTTCTCGGCGTACACCTCGGGCACGCTGATGTCCGGCGCGACCGCCACCACCCGCGTGACGTATTCGTTCCGGCCGGACGGCACGTACACCCTGCGGGGCGGCAGTGCCGTGTACGGGAACCTGAATACCGGCGCCACGCAGACGACCGGCGCGGCGGTCGGCAGTGACCCCACGCGCAGCGGCACGTACCGGTTCGACGGGTACACGCTGGAACTGCGGGACCGCGCGGGGACCGTGACCCGCACCGTCGCATTTTTCTGGGACCGGTCGAAGACACACCTGTACCTGGGCGACCGGTCGTACACCCGGCAGTGACGGGCAGAAGGGGAAGGGGCAGAGGGGCACCCGGCGGTCGCCTCGGGCGCCCCTCTGTCGCAGGGGTTCAGGTCAGTTCGTTGAAGACGGCCCGGCTGATCACGAGCTGCTGGATCTCGCTGGTGCCCTCGTAGATCTCAGTGACCTTCGCGTCGCGGTACAGACGCTCGACAGGGTACTCGCGGCTGTAGCCGTTCCCGCCGAAGATCTGGATGGCGTCGCGCGTGACGTCCACGGCGGCCTCACTGGCGAGCAGTTTGGCGATGCTGGCCTCCTTGCCGTACGGGCGGCCCTGGTCCTTGAGCCACGCGGCCTTCAGCGCGACCAGCCGGGCGCTCTCGATGCGGGCGGCCATCCGGGCGATCTTGAACGACACGCCCTCGAATTCCCGCAGAGGTTTGCCGAACTGCTCGCGCTCGGCGGCGTAGCGGGTGGCGTGTTCCATCGCGGCGCGCGCGATCCCGAGGGCCTGCATGGCGATCCCGATGCGGCCCGCGTCCAGGCTGGCCAGCGCGATGATCAGGCCCTGGCCTTCCTCGCCGACCATGTCCGCGTGCGGGACGCGCACCCCGTCGAAGGTGACGGTGGTGGTGTGGCTGGCGTGCAGGCCGAGTTTCTCCTCGGGCTTCCCGAAGCTCAGGCCCGGCGCGCCGTTCTCGACGATGAAGCAGGACACGCCGCGCGCGCCGCTCCCGCCCGTGCGGGCCATGACGAGGTACGTGTCCGCCTGACCGCCGCTGGTGATCCAGGCTTTCGTGCCGTTCAGCACCCAGTCGTCCCCGTCGCGGGTGGCCTGCAGGCGCAGGCTGGCGGCGTCACTGCCCGCGCCGCTCTCGGTCAGGCAGAACGCGCCGATGTGCTGCCCGGCGGCCAGTGGGCGCAGATAGAGGTCACGCTGCGCGTCGGTGCCGTAGCGCAGGATCATCTGCTCGGGCAGGCCGTTCTGCACGCTGACGATCACGGCGACACTGGCGTCCGCGGCGGCGATCTCCTCGAGGCACAGGGCGTACGTGACGGAGTCCAGGCCCGCGCCGCCCCACGCCTCGGGCACGGTGGCGCCCATCAGGCCCAGGTCGGCCAGGCCGCGCAGCTGCTCGCGGGGGTAGTCGCCACTGCGGTCGAACTGGGCGGCGTGCGGGGCGATCTCGGCGCGGGCGTAGTCGCGGACGTGCTCCACAATCAGGCGCTGGTCGCTGCTCAGCGCGAAGGACATGCCGGGGTCGGCTTCGGTGACGGTCATGCCCCCAGGCTACCAAACGACCGTTAGGCAGCGTCCAGACCGCTCGGCCCGGTCCGCTCAGGCCAGCGCGGCGGCCAGGGCCTCCTCGATGCCCCGCCCGCGCCAGCCGGTCTCGACAGTCGCGGCCTCGCCACCCGGCCAGCGCAGGTGCGCGCCGATCACCGCGCCGCCCGCGATCGCCAGCGCCGCGCCGCTCAGGGCGTCCAGCGGCGCGTCCGGGCACAGGCGCGCGGCGGCCGTCCTCAGCGCGGGCGCCAGGGGCAGTGGGGGGCGGGTGACGCGGACACGGGCGGGCAGGTTCACGCCGCGCAGTGTACCGCCCGGGTCAGCCGATCTCGATCACGGTGCGGCCCCGCACGCGCCCCGCCAGGATCTCGGCCGCCAGCGCGGGCACGTCCGAGAGGGGCCGGGTCTGCGTGACGGCCTCCAGGCGGGCGGCGGGCAGGTCACGCGCCAGCCGCGCCCAGGCCGCCTCGCGCCGGGCGGGGGGGCAGTTGACGGAGTCGATGCCCAGCAGATTCACGCCGCGCAGAATCAGCGGGAATACGGTCGCGTTCAGGTCGTGCCCGCCCGCCAGGCCGCACACGGCGAGGCTGCCGTGCGTGCGGGTCGAGGCGTACGCTCCGGCCAGCGTGGCGCCGCCCACCGTGTCCACCACGCCCGCCCAGCGTTCCTTCTCCAGCGGGCGGGTCAGGGCGGGTAGCTCGTCACGCCCGATGATCCGCGCGGCGCCCAGGTCACGCAGGTACGCTTCCTCCTGGGCGCGGCCGGTGCTCGCCACGACCGTGTGCCCCGCCCGGGCCAGCAGGGCCACGGCGGTGCTGCCCACGCCGCCCGCCGCGCCGGTGACGAGCACCTCGCCGCTGCCGGGCGTCAGGCCGTGGTCCTCCAGCGCCATGACGGCCAGCATGGCGGTGAACCCGGCCGTGCCGACGCTCATGGCCCAGTGGGCGTCCGTCCCGGTGGGCTGCGCGACCAGCCACTCGGGGCGGGCGCGGGCGCGGGTGGCGTACCCGCCGTCCTGCCGCTCGCCGATGCCCCAGCCGGTCAGGATGACCGCGTCGCCCGGCTGCCAGCGGCCCGAGGTATCCTCGATGACGGTGCCCGCGAGGTCGATGCCGGGCGTCATGGGGTGGGTGCGCAGCACGCCGGGGCGGCCACTGACGGCCAGGCCGTCCTTGTAGTTCAGGCTGGAGTGCGTCACGCGGATCAGGACATCCCCGTCCGGCAGGGCCGAGAGCGGCAGGGTCTGGAGTTCGGCGCGGGAGCCCTGGTCGTCCTTCAGGACGCGCAGGGCGCGGTAGGTGTCGGGGGTGGCCTGGGTCATGCGGGGTGCCTCCTGTGGATGTGGTGGGGCCAGCGTACCGCCCGCGCCCACGTTCCCGCACGGGTGACGGCCCGGGCGCCGGGACGACTGTCCCCCCGCCCAGTGGGGTGTGTTATCCTCGCAACTGCTATGGAGCCTCCCAGTTCCGGCTCACGTACCGCGCCCGGAGAACACCGCCCGAGGGCGGCGTTTTTGCCGTGGCACCCCACTTCCGGTCACCGACGCACCCGCCTGAGCAACCGCCGGGCGGGGCGGGCAGCTTGCGCCTTGCGGATGACCATGACGCGACCCTGGAGCGCGTCCATACATGAATGATCTGCTCGGAATCGTCGCCCTGTTCTTCCTGGTGCTCATGAACGGCTTCTTCGTCGCGGCGGAGTTCGCGCTCGTCAGCGTGCGCCGCACCCGCATCGACCAGCTGGCCGACGAGGGGAACGCCACTGCCAAGGCCACGCAGAAGGCGCTGCAGAACCTCGACCTGTACATCGCCGCCACGCAGCTGGGCATCACCATGGCCAGCCTCGCGATCGGTTTCGTGGCCGAGCCCGCCATCGAGCACCTGCTGCACCCGCTGTTCCCCGAGGGGCAGTTCAGCGAGGCGCAGATCACCGCGATCTCGTTCGGCGTGGCGTTCGCGATCAGCACCGTGCTGCACATCGTGTTCGGGGAGCTCGCGCCGAAAAGCTGGGCGTTGCAGCGCAGCGAGCAGGTCAGTCTGGTCGTCATCCGGCCCCTGCTGATCTTCACGGCGATCTTCAAGTGGGCCATCAAGGGCCTGAACGCGCTGGGCAACGGCGTGGTGCGCCTGTTCGGCCTGCGCGGCGTCGCCGGGCATCACACGGCCTACTCGGAAGAGGAGATCCGCATGATCGTCAGCGCGTCCAGCCAGGAGGGCGTGCTGGAGGACGACGAGAAGGAACTCGTGTACAACGTGTTCGACCTGTCCGACACGACCGTGCGCGAGGTCATGACGCCCCGCATCGACATGGTGCTCGTGGACGGGGCCGCGCCGCTGCGCCGCCTGCTGGACCTGAACGCCGAGCACGGCTACTCGCGCGTGCCGGTCTTCCAGGACACCCCGGACAACATCGTGGGCATCGTGCACACCGGCGACATGCTCGCGCACCTCGAGACGCTGGACCACACCCTGATCGCGGACGTGATGCGCCCGGTGTACTTCGTGCCCGAGGGCATGAAGATCAAGGACCTGCTCGCCAAGATGCGCGACAAGAAGAGCCACATGAGCATCGTCGTGGACGAATTCGGCGGCACGGCCGGTCTGGTCACGCTGGAGGACGCCCTGGAAGAGATCGTGGGTGAGATCTACGACGAGACCGACGACGAGGAGGTCTCCATGATCGAGGTGATCGGCGAGGGCGTGTACCTGATGGACGCCAGCCTGACGGTCGGCGAGGTCGAGGAGCGCCTCGGGGCGAACATCGAGGACGGCGAGGGTGAATTTGATACCCTGAGCGGCTTCATGACCAGCCACTTCGGGGACATCCCGGAGCCGGGGCAGCACTTCACCCATAACGGCTGGGCTTTCACCGTCGAGGACGCCGACCAGCGCCGCGTGACCCGCGTGCGTGTGGAACGCGCCCCGCAGGTGAACGAGCTGGAGACCGAGGACACTCATGAGTAACGCCAACGCACTGAACCTGACCCCCGACCCCCAGCTCCTCGAGGGCGCGAAAGCCGCCTTCCGGCAGGCGTACGCGCCGTACAGCAAGTTCCATGTGGGCTCGGCGCTGCGCACCCGTGACGGCCGCGTGTTCTTCGGCGCGAACGTCGAGAACGCCAGTTACGGCCTGGGCCGCTGCGCCGAGCAGAGCGCCGTGCAGGCCATGGCCACCGCAGGCGAGCGCGACTTCACCGACATCGTCGTGTACTCCGAGGCGACCCCGCCCGCCAGTCCGTGCGGCGCGTGCCGGCAGGTGCTGTTCGAGTTCGCGCCGGACGCGCGCGTGGTGTGCGTGAACCAGCACGGCGACATCGTCAGCGGGTACGTGCGGGATTTCCTGCCTCACGGCTTCCGTCTGGAGCAGCGCGACGACGGGCACGACGTCGGTACGGAGTAGTCGGCGCGGAAGTACGCGCGGCCCGGCGGGGGCGGTGTGCGGTCAGGGGAAATCCCCCACCGCGTACCGCCCCCGCCGCGGCTCATGTCTGGATTTCAGCGTGTGGGCGGCATTCCGCGCGCCGGGTGGGCGTGGTATGCTGCGCTCGTCAGCGCGGCTTCAACGGACACCTGGGCTTCATTCACGTACCCCGGTTACCCGATTCTTCCTCACCCCAGCGGTGCGGAGCCATTCACGGGTAAGAGCAGGGGCGAAAAGGTAGGCACGTCATGGCAGAAGTGATTCTGGAGCACATCAACAAGCGCTACGGCACGAAGCACCACGCGGTGAAGGACTTCAACCTGCACATCCAGGACCGCGAGTTCATGGTGTTCGTCGGGCCGTCCGGCTGCGGGAAGTCCACGACCCTGCGCATGATCGCGGGCCTGGAGGACATCAGCGACGGCATCCTGAAGATCGGTGACCGCGTCGTGAACGACGTGCCGCCCAAGGACCGCGACATCGCGATGGTCTTCCAGAACTACGCGCTGTACCCGCACATGAACGTGTACGAGAACATGGCCTTCGGCCTGAAACTCCGCAAGACGCCCAAAGAGGAGATCGACAAGCGCGTGCGTGAAGCCGCGAAGATCCTCCAGATCGAGCACCTGCTGGGCCGCAAGCCCAAGGAACTCTCGGGCGGTCAGCGTCAGCGTGTGGCGATGGGCCGCGCGATCGTGCGCGAGCCGAAAGTGTTCCTGATGGACGAGCCGCTCTCGAACCTGGACGCCAAGCTGCGCGTCGAGATGCGCTCGCAGATCAGCCAGCTGCACCGCCGCCTGGGCGCCACGATCGTGTACGTGACCCACGACCAGGTGGAGGCCATGACGCTCGGCAACCGCATCGTGGTCATGCGGGACGGCGTGATCATGCAGGTGGACACCCCCATGAACCTGTACGACTTCCCGCAGAACAAGTTCGTGGCGGGCTTCATCGGCAGCCCCAGCATGAACTTCCTGACGGGCCGCGTGCAGAACGGCGAGTTCGTGATCGGCGAGAACCGCGTCGGCGCGATGGGCCGCCTGGGCCAGAGCCTGAAGGCCTACGAGGGCAAGGACGTCCTGATGGGCATCCGCCCCGAGCACCTGGGCATGGTCGGCATGACCGACCTGCCGCGCGGCTCGAACGTCCTGCGCGGTCAGGTCGTCGTGGTCGAGCCGCTGGGCGCCCAGACGGACCTGATCATCGACGTGGCCGGGCAGCACATCACCGCGAAGGTCGAGGGTCAGGCGAACGTCCTGCCCGGCGACAGCATCGAGCTGCTCGTCGACCAGACCCGCCTGCACGCCTTCGATCCCAGCAGCGAGGCCGCCATCGACCGTGGCACGCCCGCCGGGACGCGCGGCCAGGCCGACACCCCCGGCCTGGGCTACGAGTACGCCGCGCCCGTCAGCACGTACTGAGTGACCTGACCTCTGCCGCCGCCGGGGCCGCCACCTCCACCAGGAGGGCGGCCCCGGCGGCGTTCAGCGGCCCTTCATGTGAGGGCGCGCGGGTGCGGTAGAATCGCGGCACCCGTTACAGGTCCAGCCCCGGGCCGGTCATTTTCTCCTGCGTTCCGCGCCGGTCGGTGCCTGGTTCCACCCCATTCAAGGAGTCCGCATGAAGAACGTAGTCCTGACCCTCGCTGCACTGACCCTCCTGACCACCGCGCAGGCCCGCACCTGGGCCGAGATCAAGCAGTCCGGCACCGTCAAGATCGCCACCGAGGGCGCCTTCCCGCCCTTCAACGTCATGAAGGGCAAGGAACCGTCCGGCTTCGAGGTCGAACTCGCCAACGCGCTCGCCAAACAGCTGGGCCTGAAGGTGCAGTGGGTCATCCAGCCGTTCGACAACCTGCTGATCGGCCTGGGTCAGGACCGCTACGACTTCGTGATCGCCAGCCACGGCATCACGCCCGAACGGCAGAAGGCCGTGGACTTCACCAACCCGCACTACTGCACGGGCGGCGCGGTCGTCACGAAACCCGGCGGGCCCATGAACGCCGCGGCACTCAAGGGCAAGACGGTCGCCGTTCAGGTCGGCACCACGTACCTGGAGAACGTGCGCAAGGTGCCCGGCGTGAAGGACGTCAAGACCTTCCCCAAGGACACCGACGCGCAGGCGGCGCTCATGGCGGGCCGCGTGGACGCCTGGGTGGGCGACAAGTTCACGGGCCTGGATCTCGTGAAGGCGCAGAAGGGCAAGGTCGTGCAGGGTTCGCTGCTGTTCAACGAGAAGATCGGCATGGCCGTGAAGAAGGGCAACGCCAGCCTCCTGAAGGAACTGAACGCCGCGCTGGCCAAGGCCATGAGCGACGGCACGTACGCGAAACTGAGCGGCAAGTACTTCGGTACGGACGTGCGCTGCAAGTAAGCGCTCGTGACCGCGCGCCCCGCTGCCCGTCCGAGGTGGCGGGGCGCGTCCCGCTGGGCCGGATGCGGGTCGCCGCCCCAGGCAGGGTGGGGCCGCGCGGCGCGGAGTGTGGCACAATCCTGCAAATGCAACCCGGTTCTCCATCCGAGCACGCCCCCCTGACGCGGAGGCTGTCATGACCGCCAAGCCCACCCCGCCCCGCGCCAGCCAGCCGCTCGGCCTGGGCGCCCTGCTGCTGTGGCTGGGCGGTGCGGCGGTCGCCTTCCTGGCCCTGTTCTGGCTGATCACGCTGATCCTGCGGCAGATGCCCGACCCGATCGGCCCGCGCGCCGACCTGTTCGTGGACGGCGCGCGCATGACCCTGCAACTCACGGTGGTCAGCGGCCTGATCGGCCTGATCGTGGGGACCATCGCCGGGATCCAGAAGACGAGTGCGCTGTGGATCGTGCGGGCGCCCGCCAGCCTGTTCATCTGGCTGGTGCGCGGCACGCCGCTGCTCGTGCAGATCCTGTTCGTGTACAACGCCCTGCCGCCCCTCCTGAAGGGCATCGGGATCGACGTGCAGCTGAACGAGTTCTGGTCCGCCGTGATCGCGCTGTCGCTGAACGTGGGGGCGTACAACGCCGAGGTGATCCGCGCCGGGATCCTGGCCGTGCCGCGCGGGCAGACCGAGGCGGCCCGCAGTCTGGGCCTGAGCGGTCCGCAGACCATGACCACCGTGATCCTGCCGCAGGCGCTGCGCATCGTGGTGCCGCCGCTGGTGAACAACCTCGTGGCGCTGCTCAAGGACTCCTCACTGGCGTCCAGCATCGCGCTGCTGGAACTCACGCTGGCCGGTCAGCGCGTGTCCTCCGAGAGCTTCCTGCCCATCCCGGTCCTGACGACCGTGGCGGGCGTGTACCTGGCCCTGACGACCGTAATGACGTTCTTCACCGATCAGCTCGAACGCCGCCTGAAGATCGCCACCCGCTGAACCCACGCAGAAGGAGGCGCACCCCTGAACCCGGGTGCGCCTCCTTCTCGCTCTTTATCGTTCGGTAGGCAGTTCCTCGCGGGCGGGAGCGGCGCCGCCACGCACGCCGCGGTACAGGGGGCTGCGCAGCCAGTAACGGCTGGTCCAGCGCTTGAGCAGGACCGCGCAGGGAATGGCGAGGATGGCGCCCATCGCGCCTGCCAGGGTCAGGCCCACCAGGATCGCGATCAGGATGCTCGCCGGGCCGATGCTGGTGCTGCGGCCCATGACCATCGGCCCGATGACGTTCCCGAGCAGCTGGTTGATCACGAAGTACAGCGCGCCGACCTCCACGACCGTCGTCGTGCCCTGGGGGATGGCGAGCAGCATGGGCGGGATGGACGCCACGACGATCCCCACGTATGGAATGAGGTTCACGAAGGCACTCAGGATGCCCAGCGCCAGGGCGTTCGGGACCTTCAGGATGAGCAGGCCGGTCGTGGCGAGCAGCGCGCAGGCGATCGCGGTGATCACGGTGCCGCGCAGGTACATGCCGAAGCTGTCGCTGACGTCCTCGGCGAGTTGCAGCACGGTGGGCTGCCACGTGCGCGGGAAGAGCTTCAGCAGGCCCGCCCCGAAGGTGTTGTACTCGAACATGAAGTACATGGCGAGGGTCAGCAGCAGGCCCAGCTGCCCCAGCCACCCGACCAGTCCGGACAGGGTGTCCAGGACGTCCGGGCCGGAGGTGACCAGCCGCTCGATGAGCGGCCCGGTGTTCTCCGTGAGGTTGGAGGTCTGCGTGTCGATGTACGCCGTGACGCTGGCCTTCAGGCCCGAGGTGCCCGGAATGCTGTCCAGGCGGTCCAGCAGGGAATTGACGATCACCTTGAGGTTGTGCGCGAGGTACGGCAGGCCGTCGATCAGGCCGCGCAGCTGTGAACTGACCAGGAATCCCAGCAGCGTCAGGGCGCCCGCCAGGATCACGATCAGCAGCAGCACGCCCACCGCGCGGCCCACCCGGTGGCGTTCCAGCCAGGACAGGATCGGGTTCACGAGGAACGCCAGTGCGTAAGCCCCGAGGACCGTCACGATGACGCTCGCGAGGTGCCCGAGCAGCCACCCGCCGAACTGCAGGGCCAGCACCCCCACGAGCGCGAACACGATCAGGCGGAACGCCGCGTACTGCCACAGCGACCGCAGGAACTCCTGGATGGACCCGGTGGACTGCCACGGGGCAGGCCGGCCGGGCGGCGGGGAGGAATCGGGAACACTCACGGCCCTATCGTGACAGGTCCAGTCCCGGGGGCGCCTCTGCGAGTTTCTTGGGAATTGCGCGCCCAGCGGCCCGATTCCGCCCCCCCGCATCCCGGTTCAGGCGGGGCTGAGGTTCGCGAACTTCACGAGCAGCTTCTTGGTCCCCGCGGACGGGAAGTGCACGGTGACCTCCTGCCGGTCGCCGACGCCCGCCACGGCCAGCACCTGCCCCTCGCCGAACTTGGGGTGCCTGACCTTCTCGCCGCCCCGGAAGGCCATTCCGGCGGTCATGGGGCTGGTGTTCTTCACGGCGCTCGGGGCGGGCACGGTCGGGCGGTACTGTTTCCAGGTCTTGGCGCGGTACTCGATGACCTGCCCGTACGGGTCGATGGTGTCGAAGTGCCCCTCGATCTCCTCGAGGAAGCGGCTGTCCTCGGCGGCGTTCGTCTTGCCGAACTGCATGCGGTTCTGCGCGGCGGTCAGGAACAGGCGTTCCATGGCGCGGGTGATGCCCACGTAGAACAGTCGGCGTTCCTCCTCGATGCCGCCCGCCTCGACCAGGGCGCCCTTGCTGGGCAGCAGGCCCTCCTCCGCGCCCACGATGAACACCACGGGGAACTCCAGGCCCTTGGCGTTGTGCATGGTCATCAGGGTGACGGCGTCCTCCGGGGCGCCCTTGTTCTCGGTCTTGGTGCGCATGTCGTCCACGCTGGACAGCAGCGCCGCGTCGTCCAGGAAGTCCGCGATGGTGCCGTCGTGTTCCTGCGCCCATTCCTGCGCGGCGTTGATGAGTTCGTCCAGGTTCTCCATGCGCACCTGGCCCTCCTGCCCCTCCTGGCGCAGCAGGTCGAGGTACCCGCTGGTCTCGATCACGAAACGCAGGAACGGCGCGGGGTCGTAGTTCTCGGCGGCGTCCGCCATGGCCTCCATCAGCGCGGCGAACTCCACGGGGCGCGCCGCGCCGCGGTCGAGGATGCGGGCCTGTTCGGCGTTCGCGCAGGCGGTCAGGAGGCTGGTGCCGTTCGCGCGGGCCCAGTCCATCAGCTTGATCATCGCCGTGTCGCCGATACCGCGCTTGGGCCGCCCGATGATGCGGCGCAGCGCCACGTCGTCACTGGGGTTGATGGCCAGCCGGGCGTACGCGAGGATGTCCTTGATCTCCCGGCGGTCGTAGAAGCCCACGCCACCCACGATCTTCGCGGGGATCTGCACGCGCCGCAACGATTCCTCGAGCACGCGCGACTGCGCGTTCGTGCGGTACAGGATCGCCATCTCGCTGAACTTGCGGCCCTCCAGGGTGTGCAGGCGCGTGATCCACTCCGCGACGAAATCCCCCTCGGCGCGGTGGTCGGTCGCGCGGTGGAACACGACCGGGTGCCCGTCCTCCTTGACGGCCTTGAGGGTCTTATCGAGGCGCTCGGCGTTGTTCTCGATCAGCCTGTTCGCGATGGTCAGCACGCGGGCGCTGGAGCGGTAGTTGTGTTCCAGCAGGTACACCTTCGCGTCGCGGTAGTCCTTCTGGAAATCCAGGATGTTCTGGATGTCGGCGCCTCTAAATTTATAGATCGACTGGTCTGGATCCCCGACGACGAGCAGGTTGCGGTCGCGGCTGGCGAGCAGGCGGGTCAGTTCGTACTGGGCCTTGTTGGTGTCCTGGTACTCGTCCACGTGGATGAACTTCGCGCGGTTCTGCACGGCGTTCAGGACGGCGGGGACTTCCTGGAAGAGGCGGACGGTCTCGGTGATGAGGTCGCCGAAGTCGATGGCGTTCTGGCCTTTCTTGCGCTGTTCGTAGCGGCGGTAGACCTCGGCGGCGGCCTCGCGGGGCACGCCGCTGATGTAGGGTTCGCCGCTGCGGGCGATCTGGTCGGGGGTGAGGAGGTTGCTCTTGGCGCGGTCGAGGATGCCGCGCAGGACGCGGGGGTTGGTGTCCGGGCCGATGCCGGGCACCGAGCCCATGACTTCCTTGAGGATGTCGAGCTGGTCGTCGTCGTCGTAGATGACGAAGCCGCGTTTCAGACCGATGTGTTCGCCGTAGGCGCGCAGGATGCGCACCCCGGCGCTGTGGAAGGTGCTCATCCAGAGTTTGTCGGCGCCGTCGATGAGGTGGCCCGCGCGTTCGCGCATCTCGGCGGCGGCCTTGTTCGTGAAGGTCACGGCGAGGATCTCGCCGGGCTGCACGCCGTAGTGCTGAATCAGGTGGGCGATGCGGTAGATGAGGGTGCGGGTCTTGCCGCTGCCGGCGCCGGCGATGACCAGGGCCGGGCCGGTGTAGTGGTCGGCGGCCTGGGCCTGGGTGGGGTTGAGCTGGGCAAGGAGGTCGGGCTCGGTCACCGAACGATTGTATCAGGGCGCGTTCTGCACAGGACAGAATCGGCGGGCGTCATCCAGGTCTGGGCTGTTCCTGCACGGGGCACGGTGTTCGGCGCACCTAACCCTGCTACGCTCCGCCAGTGACCGTTCCCTCCGCCTCCCAGCAGTCCTCGCAGCGCGCCTCCCGGCTGGCGCTGGGCAGCATTCTCGTGGCCGTGGTGGTCCTGGGCCTGAAGTTCCTGGCGTACGTCCTGACGGGCAGCGTGGCCCTGTACTCGGACGCGCTGGAGAGCATCATCAACGTGGCGGCGGCCGTCGCGGCGTTCATCGCGCTGCGCGTCGCGGCCCGCCCGGCGGACGCCAACCATCCCTACGGGCACACGAAGGCCGAGTACTTCAGCGCGGTCGCCGAGGGCGTGCTGATCGTGCTGGCCGCCGCCGCCATCGTGCGCGAGGCCCTGCCGGTCCTGATGAATCCCGCCCCGCCGGAGGGCGGCACCGGGCTGGTCGGTCTGGGCGTGAACCTGGGCGCCAGCGCCCTGAACGCGCTGTGGGCGACGGTGCTGCTGCGCCACGGGCGGGCGCTGCGCTCCCCGGCGCTGCTGGCCGACGGTAAGCACGTCATGAGCGACGTGGTGACCAGCGTGGGCGTGCTCGTGGGCGTGCTGGCCGCGCGCCTGACCGGACTGTACTGGCTGGACCCGCTGCTGGCGGTGCTGGTGGCGCTGAACATCCTCTGGAGCGGGTGGCTGCTCGTGCGTGACAGCGTGGGCGGCCTGATGGACGCGGCGGTCGATTCGGACACCGAGCGGCGCATCCGGGCGGCCATGAGCACGGCGGGCGCGGGCGCGCTGGAGATGCACGACCTGCGCACGCGGCATGCGGGCAGCCTCACGTTCATCGAGTTCCACATGGTGGTGCCGGGCGACATGACCGTCACGGAGGCGCATGCCATCTGCGACCGGCTGGAGGACGCCATCCGCGAGACGACGCCGGACTGCTCGATCAACATTCACGTGGAACCGGCGGACAAGGCGAAGCATCACGGCGTGCTGGTGCTGTAATCCCGCGTCCGGTCCCGTGGCCCGGCTGCGCAGGCGCCGGGCCGCTGTCCTGTCCGCGCATGAGTCCGCGCCTGCATGAAGTCTTGATGCATCCGGGATGACTTGCGCGTGGGGGGGCCGCGCCTATACTCGCCGGAGTTTCAAGGGAGGACGTATGGGCGAACTGGACGTGCCGAACGACGCGCATATCCGCAGCGAGGTGGGCCCGACCCGGCCGCCGCGCGGGGCGCAGGTGCAGGTCATGGTGGACGGGGCCGCGCAGGCCGCGTGGGCAGGCGAGCCGCTGGTGGACGTGATCAACCGCGCGCAGATCGAGCTGGCGCAGGTGTGTTACCACCCGCAGCTGGGCCCCCTGCAGACGTGTGACACCTGCGCGGTCGAGATCGACGGCGTGGTGGGCCGCGCGTGCGGGACGCCGGTGCGGGCCGGGATGGTGGTGCGCACGCAGACGAACGCCGCTCGCGCCGCGCAGCGCGACGCGTACGACCGGATCGTGGCGAACCACGACCTGTACTGCACGGTGTGCGACAACAACAACGGGAACTGCACGGTGCACAACACGCTGGGCGTGCTGGGCATCGACCACCAGACCCGGCCCTTTCAGCCCAAGGGCTTCGAGAAGGACATGAGCAATCCCTTCTACCGCTACGACCCGGATCAGTGCATCCTGTGCGGCCGCTGCGTGGAGGCCTGCCAGAACGTGCAGGTGAACGAGACCCTGACCATCGACTGGGAGGCGGAGCAGCCGCGCGTGCTGTGGGACGGCGGCAAACCCATCGGCGAGAGCAGCTGCGTGAGCTGCGGGCACTGCGTCACGGTCTGCCCCTGCAACGCCCTCCAGGAGAAATCCATGCTGGGCGAGGCGGGGCTGTTCACCGGGATTCCGCTGCCGGTGTGGAACTCGGCCATTGACGTCGTCAAGGGCGTGGAGGCCAGCGCGGGCCTGAAGCCGATCATGAACGTGTCAGAGATCGAGTCGGCCGCCCGTGACCGTTACATCAAGAAGACGAAGACGGTCTGCACGTACTGCGGCGTGGGCTGCTCGTTCGACGTCTGGACGGACGAACGGCACATCCTGAAGGTCGAGCCGGGTCTGGGGCACGCCAACGGCATCAGCACCTGCGTGAAGGGCAAGTTCGGCTGGGACTACGTGAACAGCGAGGACCGCCTGACCAGTCCCCTGATCCGTGACGGGGACCGCTTCCGCGAGGCGACGTGGGACGAGGCGCTGGCGCTGGTCGCGCGGCGCTTCACCGAGATCCGCGCGGCGAAGGGACCGGACGCGCTGGCGTTCGTGGCGAGCAGCAAGGCCAGCAACGAGGAAGCGTTCCTGGTGCAGAAGTTCGCGCGTCAGGTGATCGGCACGAACAACGTGGACAACTGCTCGCGCTACTGCCAGTCCCCGGCCAGCAAGGGCCTGTCCCTGACGGTCGGGATCGGCGGGGACAGCGGGACCATCAAGGACATCGAGAACGCCAGTCTGGTGATCACGGTGGGCAGCAACACCGCCGAGAGCCACCCGGTGCTCGCCACCCGCGTGAAGCGCGCGCAGAAGCTGGGGCACACGCGGGTGATCGTGTTCGACATCCGCGAGCATGAACTCGCCCGCCGGGCCGACGAGTTCCACCGCCCGAACCCCGGGACGGACTTCGTGTGGCTGGCGGCGGTCAGCAAGTTCATCCTCGACAACGGGCTGGAGGACAAGACTTTCCTGGCGGAGCGCGTGAACGGCCTGGACGAGTTCCGCGCGTCCATCGAGGCGTACACCCTGGAGCGTGCCGAGCGCGAGACCGGCCTGAATGCGGCGACGCTGGAGGCTCTGGCGCGGCGCATCGCGGGCGAGGAGCGGGTGTGCATCCTGTGGGCGATGGGCGTCACGCAGCAGTGCGGCGGGACCGACACGAGCGCCGCGATCAGCAACCTGCTCCTGATCACCGGGAACTACGGGCGGCTGGGGACCGGCGCGTACCCGCTGCGCGGCCACAACAACGTGCAGGGTGCGTCGGACATGGGCGCGCAGCCGGACGCGGTCAGCGGGTACCAGAAGGTGGACGATCCGTTCGCCGTGCAGCGCCACGAGCGCGAGTGGGGCGTCACCCTCCGCCCCGAACGCGGCCTGGACAACACGCAGATGATCGACGCGGCCATCCGGGGGGACCTGCGCGCCATGTGGATCACGGGCGAGGAGATGAGCCTCACCGACGCGAACGCCAACCACCTGCAGGAGGGCTTCGAGGCGCTGGAGTTCCTGGTCGTGCAGGACCTGTACTTCACGAACACGGCGCGCTTCGCGGACGTGATCCTCCCGGCGGCTGCGTCGCTGGAGAAGGAGGGCACCTTCACGAACACCGAGCGGCGCATCCAGCGGCTGTACGAGGTCATGCCGCCTCTGAAGGGCACCAAGCCCGACTGGCAGATCTACACGGCGGTCGCCGAGCGCATGGGTCACCGCTGGGGCTACACGCATCCCGCCCAGATCATGGCGGAGATCGCGCGCCTCACGCCGCACTTCGCCGGGGTGAGCTACGACCGCCTGGAGGGCTACGACACGCTGTGCTGGCCGGTCGCGGAGGACGGCACCGATCAGCCTCTGCTGTACACCGAGCGCTTCAACTTCCCCGACGGGAAGGCGCGCCTGTACGCCGGGGAGTACCGGCCCCGCCAGCAGGCGCCGAACGACCAGTTCGACCTGCACCTGAACAGCGGGCGCATGCTGGAGCACTTCCACGAGGGCAACATGACCTTCCGCGTGGCGGGCATCGCCGCGAAGGCCCCGGACGCGTTCGTGGAGATCAGCCCCGAACTGGCCGCCGAGCGGAACATCCAGAGTGGGCAGTGGGCGCGGCTGGTCAGTGAGCACGGCGCGGTGAGGCTCCAGGTGCTCGTGACCGGGCGGGTCAGCGGGAATCAGGTGTTCGTGCCCATGAACGCCCGCAAGGCCGAGGACGCCGTGAACCGCCTGACGGGCTCGCAGGGCGACGCGACCACGAACACCCCGGCGTACAAGGACACCCGCGTGCGGCTGGACGTGCTGCACGACGTGGGCCCCAACCCGCTGCCCGCCACGAACCCGCGCTGGGGGCACCCGACGCCGCAGCAGGGCGTGGAGGTCGAGCGCAAGTGGGCGCGGCCCGACTACGTGTTCCCGGGCGGGCTGCTGCCCATGCACGGCGACAGCCTGAACGCACGAGCCGACGCGCTGGGCGCCGATGACTGAGCGTTTCACACCCACGGAGGAGTCCTGAATGGCGAAACCACTCGAATTCACGCCCCGCACGCCCACCCCGCAGGAGCAGCTACACACCGAGGTGGCAGACTCCACCGAGGCGCTGCTCGCGGGCCTGCACCTGCTGCGGCAGCTGCACGAGCACGGCGTGCTGGACGTCGCGCAGAAGACCGTGCGGGGCGGCGAGGGCCTCACGGCGTCGCTGCTGCACATCCTGGGCGGGCAGAGCAGCACTGCCCTGCTCCGCAACGTGACCGAACTCGGCAAGACCCTCTCCGAACTCGATCCGGGCGAGGTCAGCGTGCTGGGCCACGCGGTCACGGTGGGCGTGCACGAGGGCGCGCGGCACGTCGCGGCCGGGAAGGGCATCGGCCTGGGTGAACTGCTGGGCCTGCTCAAGGACCGGGACGTGCAGGTGGCGCTCGGCGCGATCTTCGCGCTCCTGAAGGGCGCGGGGCGGGCGCTGCGTGAGGCCAACGAGGCCGTGCCACAGACCGCGAATCAGGCCGAGGTAGGGCGCTGAACCCAGACGACGGACCGGGCGGGGAGGCGACGACCGGCCTCCCCGTCGTGTTGTGGCGGGGCGGGGCGCCAGCGGAGCGGGTGGACGCCGTGGCGGTCGAGGAACCGCTGGAACTGCGCCTGCACACCCCGGACGGCCCGCTGCCGCTGGGGGTGCTGATGCGCACACCCGGCCACGACCACGAACTGCTGCTGGGCTGGCTGGTCGCCGAGGGCCTGCTGCCGGACGACCTCACGCTGCACCCCGACGCGGAGAACCGGAACGTGTGGCACCTGCACACGCCGGACTTCGCGCGGCTGGCGGCGGGCGCGCGACTGGCGGTGTCATCCAGCGCGTGCGGGGTGTGCGGGTCGGGCAGCGTGGAGCGCCTGATTGCCCGCGCCTCTCCCCCGTCCTGGGCGGGCGGCCCGCTGGACGTAGCGTGGCTCTCGGGCCTGCCGGAGGCCCTCGCGGCGGCCCAGCCGGGCTTCGCGGCGACCGGCGGCCTGCACGGCGCGGCGCTGTTCACGCCGGACGGCACGCGGCTGGCGGCCTTCGAGGACGTGGGGCGGCACAACGCCGTGGACAAACTGGTGGGCTGGGCGCAGGCGCAGGGCCGCCTTCCGCTGCCGGACGCCGTGCTGGTGGTGAGCAGCCGCGCGGGCTTCGAGATCGTGCAGAAGGCCGTCACGGCGGGGATCGCGGTGATCGTGGCGGTGGGCGCGGCGACCAGCCTCGCGGTGGATACGGCGGCGGCGTTCGGCGTGACGCTGTGCGGCTTCGCGCGTGGGGACCGGCTTACCGTGTACGCCGGAGCGGGCCGTCTGGGTGGCGGGTCACATGAGGATTCTCCGGCAGACGCGTGAAGACCGGCGTGCACCCGAGCGCCTAGACTCCTCCATGTCAAACAACTGAACGCTTGACAGGAGGTCGCAATGGGCATTCTGGATCGTCCGCAGTCCGTCGCCGGGCCCGGCTGGAGCCGCTGGCTGGTACCGCCCGCCGCGCTGGCCGTGCACCTGAGCATCGGCCAGATCTACGGCTATTCCGTGTTCAACAAACCCCTCACCCGGCTGCTCAGCGGCGACGTGAGCGCCGAGACGGGCGCGCCCGGCGACTGGACCCTCCTTCAGGTCGGCCTGATCTTCAGCGTCGCGCTGTTCTTCCTGGGCGCCAGCAGCGCCCTGTTCGGCAAGTGGGTGGAACGCGAGGGACCCCGCAAGACCATGGTCGCCAGCGCCCTGCTGTTCTGCGGCGGGTTCTTCGTCGCGGCGCTCGGGGTGAAACTGCACTCCTTGTCGCTGGTGATCTTCGGGAACGGCGTGCTGGGCGGCATCGGCCTGGGCCTGGGGTACATCAGTCCGGTCAGCACGCTCATCAAGTGGTTCCCAGACCGCCCGGGCCTCGCCACCGGCATGGCGATCATGGGCTTCGGCGGCGGCGCCCTGATCGGCAGTCCGCTGGGCACCGCCCTGATGGGGCGCTTCGCCACGGACGGCACGCTGGGCGTCGGCAGCACCTTCCTGATCATGGGCGCCGTGTACCTGCTGTTCATGCTGTTCGGCGCGTTCCTGATCCGCGTGCCCGCCGACGGCTGGACGCCCCCCGGCTGGACGCCGAAACCCCAGCCGGGCGGCATGATCAGCACCCACAACGTCCTCGTGGATCAGGCGTTCCGCACGCCGCAGTTCTGGCTGCTGTTCGCCGTGCTGTTCCTGAACGTCACCGCCGGGATCGGCGTGCTCGGGCAGGCCAGCGTCATGATCCAGGAGATGTTCAGCGACCGCGTGCTGGGCGCCGGGAACGGCGTCACTGCCGCCGCTGCCGCCGGGTTCGTGGGCCTGCTGAGCATCTTCAACATGGCGGGCCGCTTCTTCTGGTCGTCCACGAGTGACCGCATCGGGCGCAAACCCACGTACATGATCTTCTTCGCGCTGGGCGCCGTACTGTACTTCCTGATCCCGATGTTCGGGAACATGGGCAGCCTGATCCTGTTCGTCGCGGGCTTCTGCGTGATCATGAGCATGTACGGCGGCGGGTTCGCGACCATCCCCGCGTACCTGCGCGACATGTTCGGCACCGCGAACGTCGGCGCGATCCACGGCCGCCTCCTGCTCGCCTGGAGTGCCGCCGCGATCGTCGGCCCCAGCCTCGTGAACGGCTTCCGCGACCGGCAGATCGCGTCCGGCGTGCCCGCCGCGCAGGCCTACAGCACCACCATGTCCATCATGGCTGCGCTGCTCGTCGTGGGCTTCGTCGCCAACCTGCTCGTCCGCCCCGTCGCCGAGAAGTTCTGGGCCGAGAACCGCGCGCCCGCCCCCAGCCACGACTGACACCCATCCCAGTCAGGAGGTCCGCATGACCCGTTCCACCCCAGAATCCACCGAACCGCTCTCCCCCGTGATCTACCTGACGTGGCTGGTGCCCGGCATTCCCCTCGTCTGGGGCGTCTGGCAGACGCTGATCAAGGTGTCTCAACTCTTCCAGTAAGCCGGTCTGATCGCTGATAGCGGACGGTAGCCTCCCCCACTGTCGGGGGAGGTTCGCTGTTGCTCCCTGTTCAGGTCAGGGCAGGCTGGGCGCGTTCGTCGAGTTCGCGGCGCAGGTACGGCGCGGTGCGGCTGCGCGGTGAGCGGGCGACCTGTTCGGGGGTGCCCTGCGCGACGATCTGCCCGCCGTCCTCGCCCGCGCCGGGGCCGAGGTCGATCACCCAGTCGGCGGCGGCGATCAGGCCCAGGTCGTGTTCGACGAGCATCACGGTGTGCCCGGCGTCCACGAGGCGGCGCAGCTGCGCGTGCAGGCGCTCGACGTCGCTGGGGTGCAGGCCGGTGGTGGGCTCGTCGAGCAGGTAGACGGTGTGGCCGCGCGTGGCCTTCTGGAGTTCCGAGGCGAGTTTCACGCGCTGCGCCTCCCCGCCGGAGAGTTCCGTGGCGGGCTGCCCCAGCCGCAGGTAGCCCAGTCCCACCTCCTGCAGGGTGCTCAGGGCGCGCGCGATGGGAGGCTCGTGCGCGAAGACGTCGGCGGCGGCGTCCACGGTCAGGTCGAGCACCTGCGCGATGGTCAGGTCCGCCCACTTCACCTCCAGCGTGCTGTCGTTGAAGCGGGCGCCGTGACAGACGGGGCAGGGAGCGTACACGGACGGCAGGAACAGCAGTTCCACCATGACCCAGCCCTCGCCCTGGCAGTGCTCGCAGCGGCCGCCCTTCACGTTGAAGGAGAAGCGGCCGGGGCGGTAGTGCCGCCGCCGGGCCAGGGGCGTCGCGGCGAACAGGTTGCGGACGTGGTCGAACAGGCCGGTGTACGTGGCGACATTGCTGCGCGGCGTGCGCCCGATGGGACTCTGCGTGACCTGCACCAGCCGCTTCACGCGGGCCACGTCCCCGCCCAGCGTGCCGCCGGTGGGCGCGGGCGCGTCGTCGGCGCTCAGCAGGTCGGCTGGGTCGGTCCCGCCCTCCGGTGCGGGCGGCGTAACGCCCAGGTGCGCGCCGAGCAGGTCCGCGAGGGCCTGGGTGATCAGGCTGGACTTACCCGAGCCGCTCACGCCGGTCACGGCAGTCAGGACGCCCAGGGGCAGGCGCGCGTCCAGGCCGCGCAGGTTGTTGCGGGTCACGCCCTGCACCTCCAGCCAGCCCTGCGGCTGACGCGGCGCCGGGCGGGGCGGGGTGGGCGTCGCGAAGAGGTGGCGCGCGGTCTGCGAGGCTGCCACGTTCCGTAACCCGTCGGGTGGGCCACTGTACAGCACCTCGCCCCCGTCCTGCCCGGCGGCCGGGCCGACGTCCACGATCCAGTCGGCGTGGCGGATCACGGCGAGGTCGTGCTCGACCACGAACAGCGAGTTCCCCCCGGCCTTCAGGTCGTCCAGGGCGCCCAGCAGCGCCTCGGTGTCGGCGGGATGCAGCCCGGCGGACGGTTCGTCGAGGACGTACACCACCCCGAACAGGTTCGAATACAGCTGGGTCGCCAGCCGCAGCCGCTGGAGCTCCCCGGGCGAGAGCGTGGGCGTGCCCCGTTCCAGCGCCAGGTACCCCAGGCCCAGGCGCCCGAGCACCTCGATCCGCGCGCACAGGTCGCCCGCGAGACGGGTCAGGGCCAGCGCCTCCTCCTGCGGGCGTGGCGGACCACCGGGGCGGTCCGTGTCCCCACGGGCGGCGGGGGCCAGCAGCTCGGCGGCGCGGCTCAGCGGAAGGCGCGAGAAGTCCGCGATGTCCAGCCCGGCGAAGGTGACGCCCAGGGCCTCGCGGGTCAGGCGTTTGCCGTGGCAGACGGGGCACTCGCGAATCACCATGAAGGACGCCGCGCGGCGTTTCATGCTCTCGCTGCCGCTGGTCGCGAAGGTGTGCAGCACGTGCCGCCGCGCAGACGTGAATGTCCCCATGTACGACGGTTCGGCGCGGCGTTTCAGGGCCCGGCGGGTCTCCTCGGGCGTGAACCCCGGGTAGACCGGCACCTGCGGCTGCTCGTCGCTGAACAGGATCCAGTCGCGGTCACGCTGCGGCAGGTCGCGCCAGGGCGTGTCCACGTCGTAGCCCAGGGTCACGAGGATGTCCCGCTGGTTCTGTCCGCCCCACGCGGTCGGCCACGCGGCGATGGCCCGCTCGCGGATCGTCAGGGACGGGTCGGGCACCATGCTCGCCTCGGTGACGTCGAAGACCCGGCCCAGCCCGTGACACTCCGGGCAGGCGCCTTCGGGGGTGTTCGGCGAGAACCCCTCCGCGTAGATGATGCCCTGCCCCCCCGGGTAGTCGCCCGCGCGGGAGTACAGCAGCCGCAACACGTTGTTCAGGGTGGTCAGGCTGCCCACCGTGCTGCGCGCCGACGTCACGCCCCGCCCCTGCTCGAGCGCCACGGCGGGCGGCAGGCCCTCGATGCGGTCCACGTCCGGGGTGCCCAGCTGGTTGAACAGCCGCCGCGCGTACGGCGACACGGAATCCAGGTAGCGGCGCTGCGCCTCGGCGTACAGCGTCCCGAACGCCAGGGACGACTTCCCGGACCCCGACACCCCGGTGAACACCACCAGGGCGCCTCTGGGCAGGTCCACATCCACGTTCTTCAGGTTGTGTTCCCGCGCGCCGCGCACCTGCACGAAACCGTCACGGGGGGTGGGGGCAGACCGGCTCATCCCGGCATGATCCCCGCCCACCCACCGGGATGGGTGCAGGCCGCCTTCATCGCTTGCCCATGCTCGGGCCTCAGAACGGCAGGAAGATGAGTTGTCCCGGCGTCGCCGGGAACGTCGCGTACAGGCTGTCTGCCCGGGGTTTGAGGTAGTGCAGGTCGTCCAGACCGCGCAGTGGGCCGATCAGGCATTCGGGTGACCGGTCGCCTCCCCGGTCCATGCACGTCACGTCATACGGGGTGCCGTCCAGCGTGCGGAGGGTGCCCGTGCGCAGCTGCGCGACCGGGAAGATGTTCGCGCGGGCGAACGCCGCCTGAAGGGCCGCGTCGCGCCGGAAGGCGGCCAGGGTGGTGCCCCGCCCGGCCAGGAAGCGCGTGAGGGCCTCCTCGCGCTCGGTGTCCCCGGTGTTGGGCAGCAGGACGCTCACGGGGCCGCCGACGGCGGCCAGAGTGGGCTGCATGGCGCGGCACATGATGTCACTGCGGGCGCGGGCGCAGGACCGCACATAGTCCCGCGCGTCCGTCGGGGAGTACAGGTCCAGGCCCTGCGGGTCGCACCCGGCCAGCAGCGGAAGCGTCAGGGCCAGCGGCAGCAGTCGGCGGGTCATGCCGCAGGGTACCGGGTCAGCGCAGTCCGGTCAGGTAGGTCTGCACGGCGTTCAGGATGTCACCTTCCGCCTGCGCGCGGTTCACGTCCGGCTGCCCGTCGCCCCGCTGCGGGCCGTAGCGGCCGAAGAAGGCGTGCACCGCGCCGGGAATGACGGTCAGGGTGGTGCCCGCAGGCAGGCGGTCCAGGCCGCCGCGCACATCCTCGGGAGCGGCGACGCCGTCACGCTCGGCCAGCAGGGACAGGACGGGCAGCGTCTGGTCCTTCAGGGTCACGTTCCCGGCGGGGTACGCGGCCATCAGGATCAGGCCCGCGACCTTGCCGGGGTGCCGGGCGGCGTACTGCGCGGCCATCGCGCCGCCCAGCGAGTGCCCGGCGATCACCACGCGCTTCCCGTCCCCGTACGCGCCGATCAGGGCGTCGGCGCGGCCAGCGGCCGTGACGGCCAGATCGAGCGGGAAGGCCGGGATGACCGTCTCGACGCCCTGATCGGCCAGGGCGCGGCCCAGCCACTCGTACGCCTGCGGACGCACCAGTCCGCCGGGATAGAACACCAGCAGCGTGCTCGCATCGCCATTCTGCGGGCGAATGCGGATGACCGGGCCGCCCGCCTGTTCCAGCGTCACGCGGGCCTCCCGGCTCTGCGGGGAACTGACCGCGTCCTGCCCCAGCACCAGCGGGGGCCGCACCGCCACCTGCCGCGCCGTGGCGATCACGTACCCGCCGAGCAGTGAGAGGACCGCCACCAGCCACGTGCGGACACGCGGCGAGAGGCGGACGGATCGGCGGGCGCGGACGGGCGGCTCGGAGGTCACACCGGTCAGCATAGGAGGCCGGGGTGCGGCGCGAGGGCAGTCGATCCCACACCCTCGCACAACCTCTCCCGGCAGGCGGGCGGGGTTACACGAAGGCGCTCAGGCCGGTGATGGCGCGGCCCACGACCAGGGTGTTGATCTCGTTGGTGCCCTCGTAGGAGTAGATGGCCTCGGTGTCCGCGAAGTGCTTCGCCACGCCGTACTCGAGCAGGATGCCGTTCCCGCCGAAGGTCTCGCGGGCCAGCGCGACCGTCTCGCGGCAGCGGGCGGCCGTGACGACCTTGGCCAGGGCGGCGTGTTCGTCGCGCATGTCGCCCGCGTCGGCCAGGTGGCTCAGGCGCAGGCACAGGGCCAGCATGCCGGTCACGTTGCCCAGCATGTGCACGAGGTGGTTCTGGATGAGCTGGAATTCCCCGATGCGCTTGCCGAACTGCTCGCGGGTCTGCGCGTACGCGAGGGCCAGTTCGTAGGCGCCCATGGCGCAGCCCACGCCCTGCCACGCGACGCCCGCGCGGGTGAGTTTCAGCACCTCGGCGGTGGTCCGCCAGCCCTGCACGTTCTGGAGGCGGTCGCTGTCGGGCACGGCGCAGTCGTCCAGGGTGATCAGGCCGTTCTCGACGATGCGCAGCGCGGTCTTGCCCTGGATCTTCTCGACGCTGTACCCGGGGGTGCCCGCGCGGACGATGAAGCCGCGCACCTCGCCGCCGTCCACGTCCCGCGCCCAGATCACGGTGAAGTCGCTGAAGGTGCTGTTCCCGATCCATTTCTTCTGCCCGCGCAGGATCCAGCGGTCCCCGTCGCGGCGGCAGGTGGTGCGCATGCCCTGGCTGACCTGACTGCCGCCCTCGGGTTCGGTCAGGCCGAACGCGCCGATCATCTCCAGGTCCAGCATCTTCGGCAGCCACTCGGCCTTCTGCTCGTCGCTGCCGCCCAGCGCCACGGACGCGAACGCCAGTCCCGCGTGCACGCCGAAGAACACGGCGGTGCTGACGTCCACCCGGCAGGCCTCCAGGGTGATCAGGCCCTCCAGCACGGTCGCGTTGGGTTTGCGGGTGCCGTCCTCGTTCCAGATGCGGCGCAGCAGGTCCAGGCGGCGCAGCTCCGGGATGAGCTGGCGGGGGAACTCGTCGCGGTTCCAGTACTCGTTCATGATCGGCGCGACGTGCGTCTCCATGAACGCCCGCACGTCCGCGGCGGTCTGCCTCTCGTCGGGCTTCAGCGTGCCCAGCTGGCCCAGGAAGTCCCCGTCCGGTGCGGGCAGGGTGCTGTGGTCGTCGTGCGGTCCGCTCAGCATGCGGGTCAGCTGGCCCAGCTGCCGGTCGTTCAGGCGGGAGGCGGCGCCCAGCAGCGCGGGCAGGTCCACGCGCTCGCTCAGCGCGGCGAGGGCCCGCAGGTCCAGGCCGGCCAGGAGGGCGCTCGGGTCAGGCGTGCTCGTCATGCTGATCTTGTACCGCGTTCAAGGACGCCCGGACTGCGAGGACGCGCCCGGTTCCGCTTCACGTCACCTTCACGCACCCGCCCCGCGCCGTACGATGCGGCCGTGCCCACCCCCGCCAGCGAACGCCCCACCCGGCCCCTCCCACACCGACCGGCGGGGCACGTCGAACTGGCCCGCTACTCCAGCCTGGGGCGGCTGTGGGCGCTGCTGGGCGGCGCGGCCCGCGCAGGGCGGCAGGTGACGCTGGTGCGCGGCGACAGCCCAGATCTGTGCCGCCGCCGCGTGAGCGGGTACGTCCTGAGCGGCGCGGGCGTTTTCCTGGACGTGACCCGCACCGCCCGGCACTTGGAGGACGGCTTCGCGCCCCACCCGGCCCTTGTGGCGCTGCTCGCGGGGGACCCGGACCCGCTGCGCGCCGAACTGAACGCCCACTTCGAACTGCGCGTGGACTTCACGCTGGCCCTGACCACCGCGCGCGACCTGATCTGCCGCCCCGAGCTGCGCTACGTGCCGATCGTGCCGGGCCTGAGTGACCTGCCGGGCGACCTGCCGCTGGAGGTGCGCCGCCTGGGCCGCGACGAACTGCACCTGCTCGTGCAGCGGGCCTGCGGCCTGGCCTGAGCCCCGGCACATCCCTGAGCCCGGGCACATCCTCGGCACCAGACGCGGGCGCGGCGCACCCGGAAGACGGGGATGCGCCGCGCCCAAGGGAAAGTCGGGTCAGAACGTGAAGCCGCTGCGGGTGACCATCAGTTTCAGTTCGTGCGGGCTGGTCGCCGCAGCGAGGGCCTCGTCCATGGTGATCAGGGTGTTGCGGTACAGCTGCACGAGGTGCTGGTCGAAGGTGTGCATCCCGCGGATGTTGTCCTCGATCAGGGCGTCCTTGATCAGCGGGGTCTTGTTCTCGTCCTTGATGTACTCCTGGATCAGGGGGGTATTCAGGAGGATTTCGAGGCCCAGGACGCGGCCCACGCCGTCGGCGCGGCGCAGCAGGCGCTGGCTGACGATCCCGACGAGCGATTCGGCCATCTGGAGGCGCACCTGTTCGCGTTCGAAGGGCGGGAAGAAGTCGATGATGCGGTTCACGCTGCGCACGGCGTCCTGGGTGTGCAGCGTGCTGACGACCAGGTGCCCGGTCTGCGCGGCGCTCAGGGCGGCCTCGACGGTTTCCTTGTCGCGCATCTCGCCGATCATGATGACGTCCGGGTCCTGGCGCATGGCGTACTTCAGGGCGGTGCGGAAGTCGCGGGTGTCGCTGCCGACCTCGCGCTGCACGACGATGCTCTTCTTGTTCTTGTGGAGGATCTCGATGGGGTCCTCGATGGTGATGATGTTGTACGCGTACGCGCGGTTGATGTGGTCGATCAGGCTGGCCAGGGTGGTGCTCTTTCCCGACCCGGTGGGGCCGGTCACGAGGATCAGGCCGCGGGCGTGCTCGGCGAGGCCGCGCATGACGTCCGCGGGGAGGCCCAGCGCCTCGAAGCCGGGAATGGCGTCGGAAACGATGCGCATGACCATGCCGACCGCGCCGCGCTGCCGGAAGACGTTGCAGCGGAAGCGGCCCAGGCCGGACACGCTGTACGCGAGGTCGAGTTCGTTGCGGTACGTGAAGTCGTCCCACTGGTCGGCGTTCATCAGGGACTGCGCCAGCAGCATGGTGTCGGGCGGCATGAGCGGCTGCGTGCCGAACGGCACGAGCTGACCGTCGATGCGGCCCATGGGGGGACTGCCCGCCTGGAGGTGCACGTCGCTGGCGCGGCGGCCGACCATCTCGCGCAGGAGTTCGTCGAGGGTCACTGGGGTTCCCCGAGGGGCATGTTGTCGATCAGGCGCACCCCGAAGAGGCGGGCCGCCACCAAGACGCGATTCATGGGGTCATTGTCCATGATTTCCGGCGTCTGCATATCCCCCCCGACGACCGTGAGGTACTCCAGGGCCAGTTCGGGTTCCAGCGTGAGGACCGCGTGACCGGCGGCTTCCAGCGCGTCCGCGCGGCGTTCACCGGTCGCGTACGCGGCCTGCACGGCGCGCAGCGCCCGCGAGAGGATGGTCGCGCGGTCCTGCTGCTCGGCGGTCAGGTAGGTGTTGCGGCTGCTCAGGGCCAGCCCGGACGCGGCGCGGACGGTGGGGACACCCTGGATGCTGACGGGGACGTTCAGGTCGCGGACCATGCGGCGCACGACGGCCAGCTGCTGCCAGTCCTTCTCGCCGAACAGCGCCACGTCGGGCTGCACGAGGTTCAGGAGTTTCAGGACGACCGTGGCGACGCCCGTGAAGTGCCCGGGGCGGGCCGCGCCGTCCAGGCCGTCGCTGACGCCGGTCACGGTGACGCTGGTGCTGTAGCCCTGCGGGTACATGGTCGCCACGTCCGGGTGGAACAGCACGTCCGCTCCGGCCTGCGCGGCGACCCGCAGGTCGCGGTCCAGGTCGCGCGGGTAGCGGCTGAGGTCCTCGGCCGGGCCGAACTGCAGGGGGTTCACGAACACGCTCACGGCGACCAGCCCGTCGGGGCCCGCCGCGGCGCGCGCCGCGCGGATCAGGGTGGCGTGCCCGTCGTGCAGGTAGCCCATGGTGGGCACGAACGCCACGCGCCGCGCGCGCAGCCGGGCGCGCAGGTCGTCCGTGCTGGTCAGGACGGTCGGGAGCACGGCGGCGGTCACTGGTCCTTCTCCAGGCCCAGGGCGCGCACGGCGGCGTCCAGCACCCAGGAGATGACGGCCAGCACGACCGCGCCGATGACGGCCGCGCCGAAGCCCGCGACGTTCAGGGCGGTCGCGGCGGCCACCAGCCACAGCACGACGCCGTTCACGACCAGCGTGAACAGGCCCAGCGTCAGGACGTTCACGGGCAGCGACAGCAGCAGCAGCACGGGGCGCACCAGGGCGTTCACGATGCCCATGACGAGCGCGGCGATCAGCACGCTCAGCAGGTCCGCGCCGGGCGCGAAGCTCACGCCGCCGTACACGCGGGTCAGGAGGTACAGGGCCAGTGCGTTCACCAGCAGCCGAAGGACGAAACCCATACCGGCAGGATACGGGATGCGCCCCCCGGCGCGAACCTGCCCGCGGCGCCCGGGGGGGTCCGGGCGTTCCGGAAAACGGCCGTGCCCTAGACTGGGCGGGTGACTGTGCCGGACTTTCCGACGACCCAGCGTGCCTTCCTGTTCGCGGACCCGGCGGCGCACTCGCTGTCGCCGCGCATGCATGGCGCGGCGTTCGCGTACGCGGGGCTGCCCGGCACGTACGAGGCCCGGCGCGTGCCCGCCGGTGAGCTGGCGGCGGCCGTCGCGGGGCTGCGCGCGCCGGACGTGCTGGGCGCGAACCTCAGCCTGCCGCACAAGGAGGCGGCGCTGCCGCTGCTGGACTCCCTGAGTGACGCGGCGCGTGCGATCGGCGCGGTGAACACCGTCGTTCACCGGGATGGGCAGCTGCGCGGCGAGAACACGGACGCGCCGGGGCTGCTGGCGGCGCTGCGGGACGCGGGCCTGCCGGACCTGGGGTCGGGCGTGCCGGTCGTGATCCTGGGGGCGGGCGGGGCGGCGCGTGCGGCGGCGTTCGTGGCGCTGCGGGACCTGCGGGCCCGGGCGTGGATCGTGAACCGTACGCTGGACCGCGCACGGGCGCTCGCGGCGGCGTTCCGGCCATACGGCGAGGTGCAGGCCGCCGCCCCGCAGGACGTGCCGTGGGCGGACGCGCCACTGGTGATCAATGCCAGCAGCGCGGGCCTGAACAACCCGGGGCAGACGCCGCTGGACGCCGCGTTCCTGGCGCGGCTCCCGGCCGGGGCGCTCGTGTACGACATGGTGTATAGACCGGCCGAGACGCGCCTGATGCTTGAGGCCCGCGCGCATGGCCTGGGTGCCGAGAACGGCCTGGGGATGCTGGCCCATCAGGCGCGGCTGGCGTTCACCGCCTGGACGGGCGCGGACGTGCCGGTGCGGGTGTTCCTGGACGCGCTGACCGGGACGGCCGGAGCCGGTACCGGTGCTGATGCTGGAGCGGGGCGGACGCCGTGACGCGCCTGCGGACGAGAACGCTGGGGGGCCGTCAGGTGCCGGCGCTGGTCATGCTGGTGATCGTGCTGCTGTCGCTGCTCATCGCGTACGCGGTGCATTCGTTCGCCCGGGAGCAGCAGCGCGGGCGGTTCGAGCGGGAGGCCGGGGCGTTCACGCAGGCGCTGCAGGACCGCGTCCTCGTGTACGAGCGGCTGCTGGAGGCCACCCGTTCGAGCTGGCAGACGGTCGGCCCGAGCGCCACCGAGGCGCAGTTCGCGCAGTACGTGGGCGGGCTGGACCTCGCGCAGCGGTACCAGGGCGTGCAGGCGGTCGGGTTCGGGCAGCGCGTGGCGCGCGGGCAGGCGGCGGCGCTGCTGGCCGAACTGCGCCGCAGCGTGTCGCCGGACCTGACCTTGCGAGACGGCGGGGACGTGCAGGAGGAGCGGGTGATCATCGCGCGGATCGCGCCGCCGACTGCCGTGAATCTCGCGGCGCTGGGTTTCGACCTGAACAGCGAACCCCTGCGCCGCGCGGCGATGCGGGCGGCGCTCGTGACGGGTCGGGCGCAGGCGACGGCGCCGCTACGGCTGGTACAGCGCGGCCCGGACGGCGCGCCCCTTGCGGGGTTCCTGGTGATGCTGCCGGTGCAGGAGGCCGCCGGGCGCGGCGGGTTCATGTACATGGCGGTGGACGCCCCGTCGTTCCTGCGGGGGCTGGAACCGGAAGGCGGGGCGCCCGGGAACCTGAACGTGCGGGTCCGGCTGGCCGGGCAGCCGCTGGGCGGCGGGAGTGCGCTGGAGGCCGGGCCGTTCACGACGCGGTCGTCGTTCTCGCTGATCGGGCAGCCGTGGACGCTGGAATTCAGTGCGGGCGGCACCTTCGGGCGGGATCAGGCGGCGTTCGTGCCGTACCTGATCGCGCTGCTGGGGCTGCTGCTGGCGGGCTTCGCGTTCCGGATCGTGAAGGCGCAGGTGGACGCCCGTGGGCGCGCCGAGCGGCTGAACGTGTCGCTGGCGCACGCCCGGTCGCTGCAGGAGGCGGCCCGCGCGGAGTTCGAGGCGATCTTCCAGTCCATGCAGGACGCGGCGGTGTTCACGGACGCCGAGGGCCGCGTGCGGCTGGTGAACCGCGCGCTGCGGGACTGGCTGGGCCGGGACGACCTGGAGGGCCGTCCGCTGGGCGTCATTCACGCCGACCGGCGCCTGGACGGCCGCAGCCGGTTCGAGCCGCTGTCCACGAGTTACGTGCGGGCGGACGGAACGGTCTTTTCCGGTGAGGCGCAGCGCAGTGAGGTGCTCGCGCCGGACGGCACGCTGCTGGGCCTGCTGGAGGTCGTGCGGGACATCCGCGAGCGGGTGCAGGCCGAGCAGGCGGTGCAGGCCGAGGAACGCCGCTCGCGCGCGGTGCTGGACGCGCTGCCCAGCGTGGTGCAGCTGTCGGGCCGCAGCGGGCGGGTGCGGTACCGGAACCTCGCGCATCAGGAGCGGCTGGGCGGCGTGGACCTCGCCGAGCACCTGAACCCGGAGGAACGCGCGGCGTTCGCGCAGTGGCGGGAGCAGGTGCTCGCCAGTGGCCGCGACGCGAGCAGCGAGTGGGCACTGAGCACCCCGCAGGGCGCGCGCTGGTTCCAGGTGCGGGTCAATCCGGTGCGGGACCCGGGCGGGCCGGACGATCAGGTGAGCGCGTGGGTGACGACCGCGACGGACATTCACGACCGGCTGCTGGCCGAGCGGCGCGCGCAGCGCAACGAGGAACGCTACCGGGCGGTGCTGGAGGGCATGCCGCAGATCGTGTGGCTGACCGATCCGCGCGGCGCGCACGTGTACTTCAACCGCCGCTGGGCGGAGTTCGTGGGCGAGGCCCGGGCCGCGCAGCCGCTGAGCAGCCTGATCCACCCGGAGGACCGCGCGGATTACCTGCGGGGCTGGCAGGCGGCCCTGGCGTCCGGGCGGCCGTTCGAGGCCGAGCACCGCCTGCTGCGCGCCGACGGGCAGTACCGGGCGTTCGTGACGCGTGGTCTGCCGGTGCTGGACGGGGACGGGCTGGTCATGGAGTGGGTGGGGACGAGCACGGACGTGGACGATCAGGTGTACGCCGAGCAGACCGCGCGACTGCTGGCGGACGTGTCCGAGCAGCTCTCGGCGCGCAGTGACGATCCCAGTCACCTGCGGCACGACCGGTACCGGGCGGCGCTGGCGCGGCTGGACGGGCGCTTCGTGGACAGCGGCGCGCTGTGGACCGTGGATCCCACGCAGCTGGTGGCGGCGTCGTCCCCGTCGGCGACGTGGCATTCGGCGGCGTTCCAGGTGGTGGCGGGAGGCGCCATCGAGCGGGTGATGGACAGCGAGGATCCGGTGTTCATCGGCGCGGACCCGGCGCTGCACCGCGTGAGTGCCACGGGCGCGCTGTTCTACCCGCTGACCGGGCGGGACGGGACGCTCAGCGGCGTGCTGGGGCTGCTGTACCGGCAGGCGCTGACGGCGCGGGATCAGGATCTCGCGCAGGAACTCGCGGGGCGTTTCGCGTCGGCCCTGACGAACGACCGCCTGCAGGAGCGGGTGCTGGCGGCTCAGGCGGACCTGCAGGCGCTGAACCAGTCGCTGGAGGAACGGGTGCAGCAGCGCACGCTGGAACTGGAGAGCGCGAACCGGGAACTGGAGGCGTTCAGCTACTCGGTCAGCCACGACCTGCGCACGCCGCTGCGGCACATCGTGGGGTTCGGGGACCTGCTGGCCCGCGAGACGGGGGACAGCCTGACGCCGAAGGGGCAGCGGTACCTGACGGTCATCAAGGACTCGGCCAGCCGCATGAGTCAGCTGATCGACGATCTGCTGTCGTTCTCCCGCATGGGCCGTCAGGAGATGCGGCAGGTGCCGGTGGACCTGCGCCGCGTGATCGAGTCGAGCTGGCAGGGGCTGGAACCCGACCGGGCCGGGCGGGTGGTGACGCTGACGCTGCCGGACGCGCTGCCGACCGTGCAGGGCGACGAGTCGCTGCTGGGGCTCGTGTTCACGAACCTGCTGAGCAACGCGATCAAGTACTCGCGGGGCCGGGAGGAGGCGCGGGTGACGGTCAGCGCGCAGGCGAGGGAACATGAAGTGACGGTGAACGTCAGCGACAACGGTCTGGGGTTCGATCCGCGCTACGTGGATAAACTGTTTGGCGTGTTTCAACGACTGCACCGCGCCGAGGAATTCGAGGGCATCGGCATCGGCCTCGCCAACGTCCGCCGCATCGTCACCCGTCACGGCGGCCGCGTGAGCGCCGAGGGCCGCCCCGGCGAGGGCGCCACCTTCAGCGTCACGCTGCCGCTGCGGGGCCCGGCATGACCGACGCCCTGCCCGGCAGCGGTGAGCCGCTGCGCGTCCTGCACCTCGAGGACAGCGAACTCGATCATGAACTCGTCACCATGCATGTCGAGACGGAACTGCCCTGGCCGGTGGACTTCACGCGTGTCGAGGACGAACCGGAGTTCCTGCGGGCGCTGAGCGAGGTTCGCCCCCACCTGATCCTGAGTGATTTCGCGCTGCCCAGCTACGACGGCCTGAGTGCCTTCCGGGCCGCGCACGCGCAGGCGCCCAGCGTGCCGTTCATCATCGTGACCGGCGCGATGGGCGAGGAGACGGCCGTGGACACCCTGCGTGAGGGCGTCACGGACTACATCCTCAAGCAGCGCCTGGAGCGGCTGCCGTCCAGCATCCGCCGCGCGCTGAACGAGGTCGAGACCCGCACGCAGCGGGAACGGGCCGAGCGCGAGGTCCGCGAACTGAACGACCGGCTGCGCGCCCGCCTGGACGAGGTCGAGCGGCTTCGCAACACCGCCGAGCGGCAGAGTCAGCGTCTGGAGATCCAGGCCAAGCAGCTCGAGGAGGCCCTGAACCTCCAGAAGACGTTCCTGGCAGAGACCAGCCACGAGCTGCGCACGCCCCTGACGGCCCTGCACGGGTACCTGCGCCGCGCCGAGCGCGAGGCGGGCGGCAGTCAGACCCTTCAGGACGCGCAGCGCGTCGCGGAGAACATGACGCGGCTCGTGAACGACCTGCTGCAGCTGTCGCGCGGGGAGCTCGTGCAGAGCATCGAGATGCACTTCACGAACCTGGGGAACCTGCTGCGGCAGGTGGGCCGCGACTACGGCGTGCAGGCCCCCGAGGGCAACTACGAGATCGTGGGGGACCCGGGCCGCCTGACGCAGGTGTTCGTGAATCTCGTGACGAACGCGATCCGCGTGACCGGGAACGCGAATCTCGTGCGGCTGGAGATGGAACCCCGCGCGGGCGAGATCGAGGTGCGGGTCGTGGACCGCGGGCCCGGCGTGCCGGACGCCGTCAAGCCGCGCATCTTCGACAAGTTCTACCGGGGCAAGGAGGCCGGGTCGGCCGGGCTGGGCCTGACGATCGCGCAGCAGGTCGTCACCGCGCACGGCGGCGTGATCGACGTGACCGACACGCCGGGCGGCGGCGCGACGTTCCGCGTGCGCCTGCCGGAACTGGAAGAGGACGCCGGGGACGACTCGGACGGCCTAAGCGACCTGAAGGGCATGGACGACCTGGACATGGCTGCGCCGGGCATGCCCGACACGAGCGACGCGGACGGCCTGCCCGGACAGGCCCACAGTGACGGGCCGCGCGGGACGCTAGCGTGACCGCATGAAGAAGACCCTGAACGTCACCTGGCTCGGCGAGCAACGTTACCTGGGCGTCAGCGAGAGCGGCCACCAGCTGCTGATCGACAACAGCCCCACCAAGATCGGCGTGTCCCCCATGGAGGCGCTGCTGGGCGCGCTGGCGACCTGCACGGCGTACGACGTCGTGGAGATTATGAAAAAACGCCGCACGCCCCTGAGCAGCTACCGCATCGAGGTCGAGGGCGAGCGGGCCGACACCGACCCCAAACGCTACACGACGATCACGGTGCGGCACATCGCCAGCGGCGAGGGCGTGACCGAGGAGGCCCTGAGCAAGGCCGCGCACCTCAGCCACGAGAAGTACTGCTCGGTCGCGGCGAGCCTGAACAGCGACATCACCGTCGAGACCCGCGTCGAGTGACCCACGGCGGGCACTGACCCGGCCCGCGCGCCCCCGATCTGTTCAGCCGGGGGCGCGCCCATCATGGCTGGACCAGTCAAGGCTGGGCGCGTCGTGGGTGGCGTCTGCACGTCCCTTCGGGCGCCGGTGTGGCCGGGTGGCAGAATGCGCGCGTGACGACCGGCCCTCTGAATGACCGCCCCGCTGACCCCTCTCCCCTGCTGGCCCTGGATATCGGGGGGACGAGCCTGCGTGCGGCGCTCGTGCAGGGCGGGCGGGTGCTGGACCGCGTGGAGGCCCGCACGCCCCGCCCGGCCACGCCGGACGCGGTGATCACAGCGGCGCTGGAGCTGGCGCGGCCCCTGGCGGCGCGGGCCGGGGCGGTGGGCGTGGCCTGCGCGGGCGCGGTGGCGCGGGGGCGCGTGACGGCCACGGCCACCCACACGTTCCCCGGCTGGGTGGACATTCCCCTGGCGGAGCGGCTGGGCGCGGGGCTGGGCCTGCCGTGCGCGGCGCTGAACGACGCGCGGGCCGCCGCGTGGGGCGAGTTCGCGGCGGGCGCAGGCCAGGGCACGACCGAGTTCATGTTCGTGACGGTCAGCACGGGGGTCGGGGCGGGTCTGGTGCTGGGCGGGCGGCTGCATCTGGCCGGGAACGGCCTGGACGCCGAGCTGGGCTTCGTCACGGTTCCGTCCCACTGGCACGCGGGGGCGCTCACCCCGGCCGGTCAGCTGGCGCCGCTGGAGTTCGAGTCGAGCGGCACGGCCCTGAACGCCCGCGCGGCGGCGCTGGGCTTCGCGGATGCCCGCGCGCTGTGCGACGCCGCCGACGCCGGAGACGCAACGGCAGACGCGGAGTACCGGCACTCGGCGGCGGGGCTGGCGTGGAAGATCGCGGACATCGCGGCGCTGCTGGGCGTGACGCGCGCAGCGCTGGGCGGCAGCGTGGGCCTGCGCCCCGGCTACCGGACCCGCGTGCAGGAGGCGCTGGCGGCGTTCCCGGAGCGCTACCGGCCCGAGGTCGTGCACGCGGCACTGGGCGCGGACGCCGGGCTGATCGGCGCGGCGCTGTGGGCGGCCCGCTCGGCCCGGCATGGTGAAGCGCAGGACGGTGGAGCGCAGGACCCCTCGACCCGGGACGCCTCAGCCCAGGGGTGAGCGGGCGCCGGTGATCCAGCCGTCCTGCACGGCGCAGTAGGGACTCTGGAGCAGCGTGATCAGGGTGCGGGTGTCCTCGCCGGGGTGCGGCGTGACGGGGTGCCACTGCCCGGCGCACTGCACCTGGAGCCGGTAGTCGGGCGGCGCGGGCTGCACGCGGTAGTTGCCGATGGGGTGGGTGCCGCTGGGCAGGGTGGGGACGTGCATGCTGAACCTCCGGGTCGGGGGCCGCGCGGGGGCGCTGGCCCAGGCTGATGGTGCAGCGCGTGGCGTGACTGTGGCGTGACTGCCGGGCGGCGGACAGCCCACCTTTCAATTGACAGGAAAGTGGTGCCTTTCAGCGACCGCCCCGCACCTCAGGAATCGCCATTTTGAGCGTCTGACAGCGTGTTTCCTCACCCCCCAGGCGGGTGTGTTAGCCTCGCGGCAACCACAAGGAGGTCCGTATGAGCAGCACCCTGATGGAAGGGTTCCTTCCCTTCGAGCATGAACCGTACTTCAACTTCAAGGACGCGCAGGTCGCCGAGCGTCAGCGCGCCGCGTTCACGCAGGTCCGCGAGCAGTACCTCGGCCGGACGTTCCCGCTGATCGTGGACGGGCAGGAGGTGCAGGGCGAGGGCACCTTCGACGTCCGCAACCCCGCCGACACGCGCGAGGTCGTCTGGTCCTTCCAGAAGGCCACCCCGGCGCAGCTGGGCGAGGCCGTGCAGGCGGCGCAGGCGGCGTTCGAGGAGTGGCGTTTCACCGAGCCGTTCCAGCGCGCCACGATCTTCAAGCGGGCCGCCGAGCTGCTGCGCGCGCGCCGCATGGAATTCAACGCCGTCATGACCCTGGAGAACGGCAAGAACTGGTTCGAGGCGGACGGCGAGGTCGCCGAGTCCGTGGACCACTTCGAGGTCTTCGCGCGGGAAACGATGCGCTGGGCGACCGGCAAGCCCGTGTACCCCATGCCGGACGAGCACGTCACCACCGTGTACGAGCCGCTGGGCGTCGTGGCCTGCATCAGCCCCTGGAACTTCCCCAGCGCGATTCCGCTGGGCATGGCGCTGGGCGCGCTGGCCGCCGGGAACACCGTCCTCTGGAAGCCCGCGTCCGAGACGCCGCTGTCGTCGTACCTGATGATCGAACTGCTGTTCGAGGCCGGGCTGCCGCGCGGGACCGTGCAGTTCCTGACGGGTACGGACGACGTGCTGGGCGACCCCCTGGTGGATCATCCCGGCGTGCGGATGATCGCGTTCACGGGCAGCAAGGAGATCGGCTGCCGCATCTACGAGCGGGCCGCGCGGGTGCAGCCGGGCCAGAAGTGGCTCAAGCGCGTCATCGCCGAGATGGGCGGGAAGGACCCGACGGTCGTGTGCGCCGACGGTGACCTAGAGGCCGCCGCGACCGGGATCGTGCAGGCGGCGTTCGGGTACAGCGGGCAGAAGTGCAGCGCCTGCTCCCGCGTGATCGCCGAGGAGAGCGTGTACGACGACCTGCTGGCCCGCGTGGTCGAGAAGGCCCGCGGCCTGAAGGTGGGCCTCCCCGAGGAGAACGCCGACCTGGGTCCGGTGATCACGCAGGGCAGCGCCGAGCGCATCCAGACGTACGTGCAGGAGGGGCAGGGCCGCGTGCGCCTGCTGCTGGGCGGCGAGACGCCCGACGTGGGCGAGCGCGTGGGCGGCTACGTGGCCCCCACCATCCTCGCGGACGTGCCCGCCGACGACGCCCTGTTCCAGGAGGAGATCTTCGGCCCCGTCCTGGCGTTCACGAAGGCGCGCGACTGGCAGCACGCCATCGAGCTGGCGAACGACAGCGAGTACGGCCTGACCGCCGCGTTCTACTCCCGCGACCCCCGCAAGATCGACGAGGCCCGCAAAAAGATTCACGTCGGGAACCTGTACGTGAACCGCAAGTGCACGGGCGCGCTGAGCGGCACGCACGCCTTCGGCGGGTACGGCATGAGCGGCACGAACGCCAAGGTGGGCGGCCCGGACTACCTGTTCTGGTTCCTGCAGACGAAGACCATCGCGCAGCGCTACTGATCTCGACTCCGGTTGAAAGGTTTGCAAAAACGTTCAACCCGAGCGGATGCGAGCAGGAGCGAAACGGGTTCCGGACGTGGAGTTGGCAGATCGGTGATCTTCCGATCTGTCAATGAAACAAACGGAATCCGTATGAGGGCGCGCGGGGTCGGGTCAGGGTTGCCCACGCAGCCACGCCCGCCCCGCCGCCTCGTCCGGCACGAAGCGGATGAGGGAATGGCGGGCGTGCTCGCGGGCCAGTTCCGCGAACCGCTCGCCGTACCGGGCCGGGTCGGGCACGACCACCGCGACGGGCAGGCGATAGTTCACGAACTTCTGGAACAGCTCGCCCAGCAGGCCCGTCCGCAGATTCAGGAAGTCGGCGCCCAGGTCCGTGTCGTGCAGCAGGAGGCCCGTATGCCCGAAGATCGCGCCCACCACGTCTGGAGTATCGGCGGCGGCCTGAAGCGTCAGGCCCAGGTCGGGCAGGGTCGTGACCTTGTCGGACGGTTGGGGTTCCATCCTCCCATTCTCGTTTCTCGCCGCAATCTGGGACACTGGTCGCATGACGGATGACTCTCGCAATCAACGCTCGCAGCTCGCGTTCGCCCGGCTCCTGCCGAAACTGTTCCGTGGGGGACAGGCGTTCGTGGGCGTCGAGGCGTCCCTGAGCGGCCTGACCGACGAGCAGGCCACCACCCGCCCGGCGGGCCTGCCGCACAGCGTCGCGCAGCTCGTGGCGCACGTGAACTGGTGGAACCGCTGGATGCTGGACATCATCGAGATGGGTATGGCCCAGCCGTACCCGAAGCACGCCTCGGACACCTGGCCCGAGGTGCAGGCGAGTGACTGGCCGCGCGTGAAGAACGAGTTCTACGAGCTGCTGGCCCGCATCGACCCGCACGCGGCCCGCCCGGACCTGTCCAACCCCGTGAACCACGAGGAGACCATCGGGGAGCTGCTGGCGGACATGGCGCTGCACACCGCGCATCACTTCGGGCAGGTGGTGACGGTGCGGCAGGCGCTGGGGGCGTGGCCTCCTCCCGGCGGCGGCGACACCTGGTAAACGCCCGGCCCTGCGCGGGCCGGAAAGGATAGTTATGTCGAACGTGTTCTACCGCAGCAGCAAGTCGTACCCGGTCGCCGTGCGCGCCGGGGGCGTGTTCATCGAGACGCAGGAGGGCCGGTCGCTCCTGGACGGATCGTCGGGGGCGCTCGTAGCGAACATCGGGCATGGCCGCACGCAGGTCGCGCAGGCGATGGCCGAGCAGGCGTCGCGGCTGGCGTTCGTGCACGGTTCGCAGTTCACGAGTGACGTGCTCGAGGCGTACGCGTCGCGCCTCGCGGCGTTCCTGGACCTGCCCGCCTTCCGCTTCTGGGCGGTGTCGGGCGGCTCCGAGGCAAACGAGAGTGCGATCAAACTCGCCCGGCAGTACCACGTGGAGCGGGGCGAGCCGGGGCGCTTCAAGGTGATCACGCGGGTGCCCAGTTACCACGGGGCGTCGCTGGGCGCGCTGGCCGCGTCGGGGATGGGCGCGCGGCGCGAGGTGTACGCGCCCCTGATCCGCGAGGACGCCTGGCCGAAGATGCCGAAACCCGACCCGACCCTGAGTGGCGAGGAGGACGCCGAGCGGCTGCGCGCGGTGCTGGAGGCCGCCGGGCCGGACTCAGTGGCGGCGTTCATCTGCGAACCGGTGGTGGGTGCGTCGGACGCGGCGCTCGCCCCGAATGCCGGGTATCACGCGCGGATCGCGGCGATCTGCCGGGAGTACGGCGTGCTGTTCGTCGCGGACGAGGTCATGAGCGGCATGGGCCGCTGCGGCGCGCCGCTGGCCGTGCGGCTGGGCGGAGACGTCACGCCGGACATCGTCGTGCTGGGCAAGGGCCTCGCGGCGGGCTACGCGCCCCTGGCGGGCCTGATGGCCAGCCCCGAGGTGTACGGCACGGTCATGGACGGCAGCGGCGCGTTCAAGCACGGGTTCACGTACGCCGGGCATCCAGTCAGCGTGGCGGCGGGCCTGAGCGTGCTGGACATCGTCGAGCAGGAGGAGCTGGTGCAGGCGGCCCGCGAGCGCGGCACGCAGCTCCTCGCGGGTCTGGAGGGGCTGAAGGACCGGCACCCGCAGGTCCTGGAGGTGCGCGGGCAGGGGCTGCTGCTGGGCGTCGTGCTGGGCGACCCGGCCACCGGGCAGGCCTTCGAGCGGCCCGGACTGGCCGACCGTGTCGCCGCCGCCGCGCGCGAGGAAGGCCTGCTGACCTACCCGGGCTCCGGCGCGGTGGACGGCGTGCGCGGCGATCACCTTCTGCTGGGGCCGCCCCTGAGCATCACGCCCGCCGAGGTGGACCTGCTGCTCGAACGACTGGACCGCGCACTGGCCCGTACCGGGGCGGCCGTTCCGGGCTGATCCACACAGGAAGAGGGGCCGGTGGGCGTCGCTGCCCCCGGCCCCTCCCCTGTTGTCCTCGTTTGCGGATTCCGTCTGTTTCGTTATCAACCCGGAACCTCACCGGGTTGCCAACTCCACGCCCGGAACCCGCCCTGCTCCTGCTCGCTCCGCTCGGATTGAAGGGTTTTTACAAAACCTCCAATCGGAGTCCGTATTAGACTTCCAGCGCCTTCTTGTTGATGAAGGGCATCTTGTCGCGCAGTTCCTTCCCGACGACTTCCAGGGTGTGGTCGCGCATCTTGCCGCGCTGCTCCTCCATGAAGGGGAAGCCGGCCTCGGCGTCGGCGATGAAGCGCTCGGCGAACTTGCCGGTCTGGATGTCCTGGAGGACGCGGCCCATCTCGGCTTTCGTCTCGGCGGTCACGACGCGGGGACCGGTGACGTAGTCGCCGAACTCGGCGGTGTTGCTGATGGAGTGGCGCATGCCCTCGAAGCCCTTCTCGTAGATCAAGTCGACGATCAGCTTGACCTCGTGCAGGGTCTCGAAGTACGCGATTTCGGGCTGGTACCCGGCTTCCACCAGGGTCTCGAAGCCCGCCTGGATCAGGTGGGTGACGCCGCCGCACAGGACGCTCTGCTCGCCGAACAGGTCAGTCTCGGTCTCTTCCTTGAAGGTGGTTTCCAGCACGCCGGCGCGGGTGCAGCCGATGCCGTTCGCGTACGCCAGGGCGATGTCGCGCGCCTTGCCGGTGGCGTCCTGCTGCACGGCGAAGATGCCGGGCATGCCCGCACCGTCGGCGTAGACGCGGCGCAGCATGTGGCCGGGGCCCTTGGGCGCCACGAGGAACACGTCCACGTCGGCGGGGGGCGTGATGCGGCCGAAGTGCACGTTGAAGCCGTGCCCGAACGCCAGGGCCTTCCCGGCGCTGAGGTTCGGGGCGATGCTCTGCTCGTACACCCTGGGCTGCTGCTCGTCGGGGATCAGGAGCATGATCACGTCGGCTTCCCTGGTGGCGTCCTCGATGCTGGCGACGCGCAGGCCGGCCTGTTCGGCCTTGGCGCGGCTGGCGCTGCCGTCACGCAGGCCGACGACGACGTTGAAGCCGCTGTCCCGCAGGTTCTGCGCGTGCGCGTGCGCCTGGCTGCCGTAGCCGATGATGGCGATCAGCTTGTTCTCGATGGGGGCGGTGCTCACGTCGCGGTCGTAGTACATTTTTGCAGCCATGTTCGGGATTCTCCTACAGAAAGGGATTTCAGGGTCTGGGCGGGCTAGGCGGGTTCAAAGAGGTTGATGGTTGATCGGTTTTCTTTCAACCATCAACTTTCAACCATCGACCTAGAACAGATTGGGAACGTGGCGGGCGCGTTCCTCGCGCGGCTGGACTTCCAGGGTGGGTTGCAGGGCCTGCGTTTCGCCCTCGTGGTAGACGTGGGCGGGGATGTCGGCGTTGCTGCCACGGGTCAGGGCGATGCGGCCGGTGCGCATGGTCTCCAGAATGCCGAAGGGGCGCATCTGTTCGATGAACGCGGTGATCTTGCCCTCGTCGCCGGTGACTTCGAACGTGAGGGCGTGGCGGCCGACGTCCACGATGCGGCTGCGGAAGTCCTCGGCGATCTGGCGGACCTCGACGCGGCTCTCGGGGGTGATGGCGACCTTCACGAGGACCAGTTCGCGGTCCACGTACTTCTCGAGGCTGTGGTCGATGATCTTGACGACGTCGTGCAGTTTTTCCAGCTGGCGGATGGCCTGTTCGACCACGCCGCGGTCGCCGCTGACGACGATGGTCATGCGGGACACGCCGGGGTGCTCGGTGCTGCCGACCGAGAGGCTGCGGATGTTGTAGCCGCGGCGGCCGAACAGGGCGGTGATGCGGGTCAGGACGCGGGGTTCGTCGCGCACCAGGATGGACAGCAGGTGGTCTCGGGTGTCGGTCATGCTTCGCTGGCCTCCTCGGCGGCGTCCTGCATCTGCGCGGACAGGTCGGGGCTCCTGACGGGTTCGGTCTCGATCATCTCGTACAGCGCGGCCCCGGCGGGCACCATGGGGAACACGCCGTGTTCGTGCGGCACGACGACTTCCAGCAGGGCACTCTTCGGGTCGCTCAGCCACGCGTCGATCGCGGCGGGCAGCTCCTCGGCGGTGGTGGCGCGGTAGCCGGGCACGTCGTAGGCGTCGGCGAGTTTGATGAAGTCGGGGTTGCTGTCACCCAGCCAGACCTCGGAGTAGCGCTTCTCGTGGAAGAGTTCCTGCCACTGGCGGACCATGCCCAGGAACGAGTTGTTGATGATGCAGATCTTGACGTTGCGGACGTCGTACATCTTCAGCGTGGCGAGTTCCTGCGCGGTCATCTGGAACCCGCCGTCCCCGGCGATGACCACCGAGCGCACGCCGGGCTCCGCCATGCCCGCACCGATCGCGGCGGGCAGGCCGAAGCCCATGGTGCCCAGCCCGCCGGAGTTGATCCAGCGGCGGGGCTTCTCGAAGCGGGCGAGCTGCGCGGCGAGCATCTGGTGCTGCCCCACGTCGGAACTCAGGATGTCGTCGGGGCGCAGGCGGTCCACGACGGCCTTCACGGCGTACCCGGCGCCGTACGTCTCGGGCGTGACGGTGCGGCTCTTCCATTTCTCGATCTGGGCCTTCCATTCGGGGCGCGGGGTGGGCTGGGCACCCTCGGCGAGGAGCTGGGCGGCCTGCCGGGCGTCGCCGCGCACGGGGACGTGGGTGCGGATGATCTTGCCGATCTCGGCGGCGTCGAGTTCCACGTGGATGATCGCGGCGTTCGGCGCGAAACCGCTGACGCGGCCCGTCACGCGGTCGTCGAAGCGCAGGCCGATGCCCAGCAGGACGTCCGCCTCGCTGATCGCGCGGTTCGCGGCGACGCTCCCGTGCATGCCGGGCATGCCCAGCCACAGCGGGTCGCTGCTGGGGAACGCACCCAGGCCCATCAGGGTGGTGATGACGGGGATGTCCCACGCGCGGGCCAGCGCGGTGATCTCGGCGCTGGCGTCCAGGCTGCCGCCGCCCGCCATGATCACGGGCTTCTTCGCGCCGCGCAGCAGGTCCAGGGCGCGCTCGATGCTCTCGGGGCTGGGCGCGGGCGCCTCGGGGCGGGCGTGCGGGGCGGGAATCTCACCGTGAAAGGCGGCCAGCTGAATGTCCTTGGGGATGTCCACCAGCACGGGGCCGGGGCGGCCCGAACGGGCGATACGGATCGCTTCGGCCACGATGAGGGGCAGTTCCTCGACGTCGCGCACCACGTAGTTGTGTTTCGTGATGGGCAGCGTGATGCCGGTGATGTCGGCCTCCTGGAAGGCGTCGGTGCCCATCAGGTGCGACGCGACGTTCCCGGTGATCGCCAGCAGAGGCACGCTGTCGAGCATCGCGTCGGCCAGTCCGGTCACGAGGTTCGTGGCGCCGGGGCCGCTGGTGGCCATGCACACGCCGATCTCGCCGGTCGCCTTGGCCCAGCCCTCGGCGGCGTGCGCGGCGCCCTGCTCGTGGCGGGTCAGGACGTGCCGCACCTCGGGGTAGAAGGTCAGGGCGTCGTACACGGGCATGATCGCCCCGCCGGGGTACCCGAACACGGTGCTGATCCCGTGGTTCGCGAGGGTCGCCCACAGGGCCTTCGCGCCGGTCATGTCGCCCCGGTGCGGGGCGTGCTGCTTGCCGTTGTCTGCCATGGTCTCCTCCGTGCCTGCGCTCGTATGAAAAACCCCCACCCGGGTGTGGGTGGGGGTGTGCGGGTCGGCGGTACGCCTAGCCTCGGACTCCCCCGATGCTAAGAAGTACCACCACGATCGCCGCGTTCATGTGTTCAACATAGGCTCCCGCCTGAACCGGGTGCAAGGCGCGTCTAGACCGCCGGGCGTTCCGGCGCCGGGAACAAACGGACGTTATTGATTCCTGCGCAACTGGGTCACAGCCGAGCTCCATGCAGGAGGCGCCTTGGAAGCTCAGCCGCTCGCACTTTCCGCCACGCCACGGGCAATCGGGCCTTCAACGTCTGAAGATCTGACGGGCAGAAGTTCGCGAGGACATGCTGCTTCACATACGCCCACACCGGCTCAATCGGATTCAGTTCAGGCGCGTATGGCGGGAAGTACACCACCGACAATCGAGGTTCAGCTGCAACGAAGGCGCCCAGCGCCTTCGTCTTGTGAATGCGGGCGTTATCGAGCAGTACCGTGATCGATCCAGAAATGTGACGCAACAGATGCGACAGAAACGACAGGACGTGTGCGCCGTTGATCGACGCTGGATGCGTGTGTTGCAGAAACTGTCCCGTCGTGGCGATCGCTCCAATCGTCGACACGCTGTCCCAGCGGTACTTGGACACCAACACGGGCGTCTGACCACAGGGGGCCCAGGTGCGGGTCACGGTGGGCTTCAAGCTGAAGCCCACCTCATCGATGAAGACGAGTGTTTCTCCGGCCTCAACTTTTTTTTTCCAACTCGGGCACCGTGGTGTCCACCCAGGTGACGAGGGCCTCCTGATCCTGTTCTCGTGCCCGCCTCATCGGTTTCTGTGGTGTGAATCCCCACTGCCGTAAGAGCCGACTGAGGTGATCGACGTCGTACCACACGTCGTAGGTCTGGCCGATCAGCTCGCGCACCTGTGGGCACGTCCAGCGGGCATTCGGGGCCTGCGCGGGGCCCGGCCCCGCGCTGAGGATCGTCATGATCTGGGCGATCTGAGCGTCTGTCAGTCGTGGTGTGCGGCCTGGAGCAATGGTGGCTTCAAGAGAGCCCTGTGTGCGCAGACGTTGTCGCCATCGTCGAACGGCACTGCTGCTGACGCCGCACCGTTCGGCGATCTGGGTGGAGCTGAGCTCCCCTGCGCGGAGATACGGCTCAGCGAACAGTCGCCGTTCTTCCATCTGTTCGCGGGTCCACCGGGTGGGTTGCCAGGCTGGCGGCATGCCCTCATCGTACCCCTCTCGTTACGCTCCAACGCAGGAATCAATAGTGCGGTGCGTTGAAAGTAAACAGTTGATGGTTGATGGAGTTCGATTCCATCAACCATCAACTCTCGACCATCAACCCCTGGGGCCGGTTTCGTACACCGCCTGCCAGGCCTTGTACACGGTGCTGACCTTGTCGGTGCGCACGCCGCTGGCGTCCTTGATGGTCCGGGTGATGTAGAGGCTGTAGCCGTCAGCGGCCCAGTCCACCTGCCGCATGGTACCGGGGCGCAGGGCGGCGTTCACCACGTATCTGGGCGCGGGGTGCGGCACGCGCGCGGTGATCACGGCGGGGCTGACGGTCACGGTCCGCTGCGGCTTGACGCCCCAGACCTCCACGGTCAGGGTGCTTCTGGCGTTGTCGTTGGTCGCCTTGATCAGGATCGGGGCGGTCGTGTCGTTCTTCAGGCGCAGGTCCAGGCCCGGGTCGTACACTGCGGCCTCGAACCCCACCTGCGGCTCGTAGTACCCGACGCGGTACGAGTGCTGGTTGCGTTCCACGACCGGCAGGCCCGCCTGGTACAGCGCACGGAACACGGTGGTGCTGACCTGGCACACGCCGCCGCCCAGGCCGTCCACGGTGCGGCCCCCGCTGATGATCAGGCCGCCCACGAAGCCGTTCGACGCGTCGATGCCGCCCAGGGTGTTCAGGAAACTGAAGACCTCGCCGGACGGGACGACCGCGCCGTTGATCTTCGAGGCGGCGTTCGCGACGTTCGTTCGGCGCGCGGCGCTGCTGCCGTAGTACGTGCTCTTCCCGACGGCGATCAGTTGCAGCTTGTCCGCGGCGGGCAGTCTGTCGATGGTCAGGGTGGGCTGGTCGGCTTTGCTGGGGAACACCACGGTCTTCACCGCGGGGTCCAGCACCGCCTTGCGGAACAGGGCGTACGCCGCGGCGCGGTCCGTGACCAGTCCGGCCTTCTCCTTCGCCTTGACCAGCTTCCCGCCCTGCAGGACGTAACGGGCGTTCAGGGCCGGCTGGTCGATGGCGTCGGTCAGGCGGCCGAACGCGGCCTTGAGGGTCTTCTCGTCGGGTTCGATCCCGCTGTCACGCACCCAGTACAGGTCGGCGACCTGCAACGCGGTCAGGCCGCCCTTGCGGGCCGTGCCGCCGAGGGTCACGGTGAAGGGACGCGCGATGGCGTTCCCCTGCGCGACGTACGTGTTCAGCGTGGCGGCCGTGAGTTTCGCGGGGGTGACTTTCAGCGCGACCTTCAGGCTGGTCAGGCTGGGGGTGGCGACGTAGGTGTTCACGGCTGCGGTCACGTCGGCGCTCAGGCCGGGCGCGTCGGCCTTCACGGCGTAGCGCTTACTGACCTTGTCGAAGTACACGCTGGCGTTCTTCGGGGCCGTGTTCAGCCCGGCGGTCAGCGTGGTGAGGGTCGTGCGGGCTTTCGCGGGGTCCACGGCGGCCGTCAGGGGGATGTCCTGCGTGGGCGCCTGACCGATCATGCCCTGAAGTTTCTGGAGGACGCCGCGTTCCTGGGTGATCTTCAGCGCGGCGTCCACGCTGGTCTGCGCGTCGACGTGCCAGCCGAGCTTCTCGGCACTCAGCGTCCAGGTGTTCTTCCCGGCGGTGACGGTGACCTGCGGGGGTGTCGCGGCGCGGCTGCCCACGGCGACCAGGGCCTGCTCGCGGGTCATGCCGCTCACGTCCGTCCCGGCGATACGCAGGCCGGGGGCGAGGGTGGTGGTGTTCTGCGTGGCGGCAACCGCGAACGCTCCCCCCACGAGGAGAGCGACGGTTCCGGCGGTGATTCCTGCGGCCCAGACCTTCATCGCAGGCAGTGTAAGGAAGTTCACGCGTCCGTGATTGAGGATTGTGCACGTTCGCCAGACAGGTGCCACTTCATGAAGCCTCCGTCAGACTCCCGACTCAACTCTGTCCCGCAAGGCCGGACGGAATTCTCCGGAGCTTACCCACAGCCCATCGAACCACCGCCTCAATACGAGGGTCACACCCGAGCGCACGCTCATCCAACCGTCACCCTCGCCCGCCCCTCACGACCCGGCAGCAGAGGAAGAGCAACAGGCCCACGCCCACCCGCTGGGGGAAGGCGTGAGCCTGGAGAGGCGACCTTAATACGGCTTCCTTTTGTTGCGTGATCAGATCGGAAGACCACCGATCTGTCCACTCCACGTCCGGAACCCGATTCGCTCCTTCTCTGCGGAGCAGCTCTACGAGTCGCATCCGCTCGGGTCGAAAGATGTTGCACAACTTTCAACCGGAGTCCGCATTACTCGGTCTGGGTCTGTTCCTGCTGCGCGGCGGCCAGTTCCGCCTGCCGCTCGGCGCGGGGATTCACGCCGTTCAGGACGCGCTCGAACGCGGCGACCACCGTGTCGATCTGCTCGCGGCTGATGGTCACGGGCGGCAGGAAGCGCACGACCAGCGGCGTCGCCTGGAGGGTCAGCACGCCTTCCTCGTGTTCCAGCGCGTGGATGTACGGGGCGCTCTTCTCTTTCAGTTCCACGCCGATCATCAGGCCCAGGCCGCGCACCTCGCGGATCTTGGGGCTCTGGATCGCGCGGAGCTTCTCCATGAAGTACGCACCCTTCTCGCGGGCCTGCTCCGCCATGCCCTCGCGTTTCATGGCGCGGATCGCGGCGACCCCGGCGGCCATCGCCAGCGGGTTCCCGCCGAACGTGCCGCCGTGCCCCCCGGCGGGCATGCGGTCGGCGACGTCGGCGGTCATCACGAACGCGCCGATGGGCACGCCGCCCGCCATGGCCTTCGCCAGGGTCATGCCGTCGGGGACCACGCCGTAGTGCTCGGCGGCGAACATCTTCCCGGTGCGGCAGAACCCGGTCTGGATCTCGTCGAGGATCAGCAGCGCGCCCTTCTCCTGCGTCAGGCGGCGGGCCTCCTGAATGAATTCGGGGCTGGCGGGGCGCACACCGCCCTCGCCCTGCACGGGTTCGAGGATCACGGCGGCCGTATCAGAGGTGATCGCGGCGCGCAGTTCCTCGATGTTGCCGTACGTCACGAAGTCCACGTTGCGGTTGTCCACGGCCTCACCGAAAGGCTCGCGGTACTTGGGTTCCCAGGTGAACGCCAGCGCACCCAGGCTGCGGCCCGAGAAGCCGCGCTTCATGCTCACGAAGCGCTTGCGCCCCGTGGCGGTGATCGCGAACTTCTTCGCAGCCTCCATCGCCTCGGTGCCGCTGTTGCACAGGAACACGCGGTCCAGTCCGGCGGGCGTCACGCCGACGAGTTCGCTCAGGAACTCGGCGCGTTTGTCGTTCGGGAGGCTCTGGGGCATGACGAGCAGCCGCTCGGCCTGATCGCGGATGGCCTTCACGACGTCCGGGTGGCAGTGGCCGATGTTCGCGACGCCGTACCCGGCGACGCAGTCGATGTACGAGCGGCCGGTTTCGTCCCAGACGACGCTGCCCTGCCCGCGGGTCATGACGACCTCGTGCTTGCCGACGACGCGGCTGTCGTACTTCAGTTCGGCTTCGAGCCACTTGCTCTGGGTTGAGGTCATGCGGGGGTCCTCCGTGCGGGGTGGGGAATGAACGGGGTGGGTTGATTTCGCCGTGCCGGAGCGCAGGCGGGATGCGACAGTGTAGGCCCTGCGGCCCGGTCAGGTGCCCGGGTGTCCAGGGGACACGATCATGGCACACAGCAGGCGAGATGGCGGATTCTCCTGCCGATTGCCAGGAGAATGGGGGCGGATCTGTGAGCTCTGGGAAAACCTCGACGCTGTGACCCTCACAGGTCAGAGCTCACAGCCCCCGGAACCCGCTTCGCGCGGGGCAGCAGGTTGATCAAACCCAACCCCGCGAGCACCACGAGCACGCCCAGCACGGACAGCCCCCCGACCGGTTCCCCGGCCAGCGCCGCCCAGCCCAGTCCCCAGACCGGCAGGGCGTACGTGACGGCGGTGACCTGGGTGGGGCTGACGCGGGCCAGCAGGCCGTAGTACAGCAGGTACGCCAGTCCGCTGCCGACGACACCCAGGAAGAGGGTGGCGCCCACGGCGGTCAGGGTCAGGGGGGCGGGCGCCGGGCCGATCAGCGCGACGGGCAGCAGGATGACGCTGCTCAGGCCCAGCTGTGTGGTCGCCAGCCCCACCGGGTTCAGGCCGCCCAGCGTGCGTTTGGCGATGGTGGTGGCGACCGCGTACCCCAGGCTGGCGAGGAGCAGGATGATCACGCCGTGGAGCGTGGCGTGCCCGCCACCCAGTCCGCCGGACACCGTGAGGGCCACGCCGCCCATGCCCAGCAGCACGCCGCCCAGCGTCAGGCCACTCAGGCGGGTGTCGCTCAGGGTCAGGCCGATCAGGAGCGCGAACAGCGGCGTGGTGGCATTGATGATCGCCGCGATGTTGCTGCTGACGGTCTGCTCGCCCCACGCGAAGAACGACCACGGAATCACGTTGTTGAACAGCGCCACCAGCAGCAGCGGTTTCCACAGCCGCGCGGGCGGCAGGCTGTGGCGGCCCAGCCGCAGCGCGAGCAGCAGCACTGCCGCGCCGAACACGGACCGCAGGAGTGCCACCCACACGGGCGGGAACACCTCGCCGCCCAGGCGGATCAGAAGGAACGACACGCCCCAGAACGCCGAGAGCAGGAACATGTCCAGCGCGTCACGGCGGGTCACGCACGGCTCCCCGAGCGGCGGAAGTCCATGGTCCAGTTCGTCTCCCAGCCCACCCCGCCGTCGGTGGAGAGGGCCTGCTCCCAGTGGGCCTCGCTGGGGCTCAGCACCTGCCAGGTGAATCGGCAGCGGCAGGGCTGTCCCTTCCACTCGTCGTCCCCGTAGAAGGTTCCTACGCCCGCCGTGAAGGTCCCGGTCATGGGAGACTGGAACGCCCCGTCGGACGCGCCGATCCACTGGATGGTCCAGCGCTGCGCGGCCCGCTCGAAGGCGCGGACGGTCAGGCCCAGCGGGGTGCCGTCCGGGCGGTTGATGTCCTCCACGTTCCCCAGGCTACCCAGTGCGGGGCGGACTCGGGCGACGGTCTGGAATTCCTCCCAGTCCTGCGAGCCGACCAGACGGTCGCGCAGGCGCCGGTTTTGGATGACCCAGTTACCGTGCAGGAAGTCGAAATCGTGCTCACTCATGGGTGGCCTCCGGGTGACTGGGGCGCAGCTGAGCAAGGTGCGCGGGCAGGGCGGGCCAACCGTCCTCCTGCGCGGCGCCGTCCGCCCAGTTCTCCTTGCCGCTCCAGCGCTCGATCCTCAGGGCGTAGACAGCGGTGCGGGCCAGATCGGCGTCCGTGATGGGCCGGGTGTGCGTGCCCACGCGCAGGCCAGGGAACACCCGCTCGCTGAGTGTGGTCAGGGCCGCGCGGGCGTCCTCGCCGCGCAGGACGCGGGCGGTGCCGAACACGATCACGGAGCGGTACTGCACGCTGAGTTCCAGCGGGGAGTTGCTGGGCAGCAGCGTGCCGGTCTCGGTCACCTCGAAGGTCGCGGGGTGGCCCTGCGCCTCGCCCTGGTCGGTGTTGGCGCGCAGGCGGCCCACGACGTTCGTGTGGTACACGAGGTCCCGCGACTCGGGCCGGTACGCGAAGGCCAGTGGGGTCACGAAAGGCCACACCCGCCCGTCCTCGGATCGGTACACGGTCGCCACGCGGCCCAGCGGCACGCGCAGCAGCAGCGCCTCGATCCAGGCGTCGTCCCGACGGTTCTGCGGGCGGCGACTGACGCTCGGGTCGCGCTGCGCGGGGTCGTAGAAGCCGCTCACGGGTTCACCCAATCTCGCAGCCCCTGGCCTGTCGGGCGGAATTCCATCTGCCGGGCGGTGCGTTCGGCCAGCGTGCGCGAGTGCAGCCGCTCCACGAGGTGCAGGGTCATGTCGATGCCCGCGCTGATGCCGCCCGACGTGACCACCGCGCCCGAGTCCACCCAGGCGACGTCCGGCACGACCGTCAGCGCCGGGAACTGCGCCTGCAGGTCCGCCTGATCCTCCCAGTGGGTGGTGACGCGCAGGCCATCCAGCAGTCCCTCGGAGGCGAGCAGGAACGCACCGGTGCAGATCGAGGCGAGGACCTCCACCCGCGCGGCCTGCGCCCGCACCCACTCGCGCACGCGTGGGTCGGCCAGGGGCGCGTCCATCACGCCGCCGGGCACGACCAGCACGTCCAGCGGCGGGTGATCGTCCAGCGTGGCGTGCGGCAACACCCGGAAGCCCCCGCGCCCGACCGCCGGGGCACCCGACGCGCCGATCAGGAGCGGCTGGAAGGGCGCCACCTCACCGTCCCGCCCGGCCAGCCGCGTGGCGACACTCAGGACCTCAAAAGGGCCGCCCAGGTCGAGGACCTCGATGCCGTCGAAAATCAGGATACCGACGGTGCGGGTCATGCCGTCCCGCGACCCAGCGGCAGGCTGAAATGGTGGGCGGTGATGTTCATCCCGGCGCGGTGGTACAGGCGGTGCGCCGCGTGGCGCGTCTCCCCCACCCCGGAGTCGAGGTGCAGTTCCGCGCAGCCCAGTTCGCGGGCGCGGGCTTCCAGCCAGTGCAGCAGCGCGCGGGCGTGGCCGCGTCCTCGGGCGCCAGGAAGGGTGCTCAGGTCGTCCACGTACAGGGTGCGTCCGGCCCAGAGCAGGTGCATGACGCGGTACCCGGCGACGGCGGCGGCCTCCTCGCGGCCCGGCTCGAAGGCGCCGATCAGCGCGTAGCCCTCGGGGCCGGTGGTGCTCAGGAAGGTGCGCAGGGCATCCGGCGTGGCGGTGTGCGGCGAGTCGGGCCGCAGCGCGCGCAGGGCCGGGAGGGCCAGCTCGGCCTGCGCGGGCGGGATGGGACGGAGGTCACGGGGCTCGGTCATGGGCGTTACACTACGGGGCATGGTGGCCCCCCTAAAAGCTCCACTTTCCACTGATCTCCGGGGGCCACTGCCCACCCGGACGGACGAGCTGCCGTTTCCGCTGGACCTGCGCCGCGACCAGACGGAGGCGCTGCACGCGCAGCTGGCGCGGCAGATCCGCGAGGCGGTCCTGTCGGGGCTGCTGCCGGGCGGCACGCCACTGCCGGGCACGCGCACGCTGGCGCGGACGCTGGGGGTCACGCGCGGCGTGGTGGAGACGGCGTACGCGGAACTGCTCGCGGACGGCACGGCGCAGGCCGAGGTGGGGCGCGGCACCCGCGTGCGCGACGAGACACCCACACCCGCCCCGAATGCCCCAGCGGGTCCAGCAGGTGTTCCCGCGTGGCTCCCGGGCATCCCTCCGCTGCCGGTGGACGGTCCGGGCACGCGGCCAGGGCTGGACTTCCGGGTGGGCGTGACCGGCACCGCCACCCTGGACCTGCGGGCGTGGCGGCAGGCCTGGTCGGACGCGGCCCGCGAACCCGTCAGCGGGGACTATGCCGACCCGGCGGGCGAGCACCGGCTGCGGGCGGCCCTGGCGGCGTTCGTGGGACGACAGCGCGGGCTGGGCGCGCAGCCCGAGGACGTGCTGGTGACGGGCGGAACGCTGCACGCCCTGAACCTGATCGTGCGCTCGGTGCTGCCGCCGGGGTCGCGGGTGCTGATGGAGAATCCGGGGTACCGCGCGGCGCGGCAGGTGCTGCTGGACGCCGGGCACGAGGTCCTCCCCGTCCCGGTGGACGGCGACGGCCTGATTGTGAACGCGGACACGCCCGCCGCGCGGCTGGTGTACGTGACGCCCAGCCACCAGTTCCCGTTGGGGGGCCGCATGTGCCTGTCCCGGCGGCTGGCGCTGCTGGAGTGGGCGGCGCGGCACGACGCGCTGATCGTCGAGGACGACTACGACGGCGAGTTCCGCTACGGCGCGCCTCCCCTGCCACCCCTGGCCGCGCTGGCCGCGCAGACGGGCGCGGGGGGCCGGGTGATGTACCTGGGCACGCTGAGCAAGGTCCTGACTCCCTCGGTGCGGACGGGGTTCGTGGTGGCCGCCCCGCCACTGCTGTCGCGGCTGGTGCGGGCGCGGACGCTGCTGGACTTCGGGCCGCCCGTGCAGGTGCAGGCGGCCCTGACGCACCTGCTGACCGGCGGGCACGTGGACCGGCACATCCGCCGCTCGCGCCGCTGGCACGCGCAGGTCCGCGCGGCGCTGACGGGGACGCTGAACGGCCTGGACGGACTGGCGCACCTGGGTGGCATCGAGGCGGGGCTGCACGTCTGCCTGCACCTCCACCCGGCGCTGCCGGCCCGGGACGTGGCGGCCCAATTGACCGCGCAGGGCGTGCAGGTCACCACGCTGGACACCTACACGCTGGGCGAGGCCCCGAACGCGCTGCTGCTGGGGCACGGGGGCCTCAGCGCGGCGCAGGCGGCGGCGGGTGGGCGGGTGATCGCGGGCGCCGTGCGAAGTTGTGCAACCCGCGCGGGACTCGCGCCGTACTCTGACGCATGAGCAAGTCCTTCACCCTGCCACTGCTGGCGGCGCTGCCCGCCCTGCTGGCATCCTGCGGGAACGACCTGGACCGGTATTCCCGCACCACGTACAGCAGCTACGAGCAGTGCCTGATCGCCAACCGCGTCCTGATCGACCGGGGCCTGAGCAACCCCTGCGTGTACCGCACGGGCGGCGGCTACTACGGCCCGTACGTGCGGGTCGTGAGCGGCACCACCCGCTACGTCGGCTACGACCGCCTGGGCAAGGTGTCCGGCGCGGGCCTGACCTACGACAGCAAGCGCGGCTCGTACGGCAACTTCAAGGCGCCCGTCAGCCGGGGGGGCTTCATGTCCGGCAGCCGCTCGGGCAGCTTCGGCGGCTGAATCTCCGTCCACCCGTCCCACTCGTTCTTTGCGCGCTCCTCTGCCGGCGCGCGCCGGAGCCCCCATGCCCAGAGAATTCAGCCTGCCCCTGATGACCGCCGTCCTTCCCGCCCTGATCGCGTCGTGCGCGAATCAGCCCGCGCAGGCGGTGAACCAGCCGTACGCGCAGTACGGCGCACTCGGCTCGACCGGTGCCCCCGCGCAGACCGTTCAGGCTCAGACCGTCCCGGACGGGTGTGAACTCGAACTCGACGGCGAGATCGACTGCGATCACGACAGCGTCAAACTGAAGACCGGGAAGAAGAGCGCGACCAGCAGGGTGGCCGGGGCGGTCGTGGCGGGCGTCGCGGCCCGGGCGGCCACCCGCTCCACACCCACCTCCTCCAGCCGTCCAGTCGCCCGGGCAACGTCGACCCGGACCTCCACGAGTGCGGCGTCCAGCGTGTCGCGGGGTGGGTTCACCACCTCGGCCCGCGCGAGCAGCACCGGCAGCGGGGCCGGCGGATGATCCGGCGCACCGTCACACCCCGCCCCGACTGGGAGGCGCGGCTGCGCGAGGTAGGCTTCACGTGGTTCGCGCCCACGCCCGAGCATCCGGTGCCGTACTGGAGCGAGGACGGGTACTACGCCTTCACGCCCGCGCAGATCGAGCAGATCCGAGCGGCCAGTCAGGACCTCACGAATCTGGTGCTGGAGGCGACCGGGCACGCCATCAAGCACGGGCGGCTGGCGGAACTGGGCATCCCCGCGTTCCTGCACAGCGCCGTGCGGGACTCCTGGGAGGGGGACGACCCGACCGTGTACATGCGCCTGGACCTCGCCTACGACGGGCGCGGGGGCGTGAAGCTGCTGGAGGTGAACGCGCAGACGCCCACCAGTCTGCTGGAGGCGGCGGTCAGTCAGTGGCAGTGGCTCGAAGATCAGCAGGCGCGGGGTGAGCTGCCGGCCGGGGCGACCCAGTGGAATACCATCCACGAGGGCCTGACCGAGCAGTGGGCGCACCTGAAGGCCGCGCGGGGCCTGACCGAGGTGGCGTTCAGCAGCGCCCGCGTGGACGAGGACGCCGCGACCGTCACGTACCTGCGGGAACTGGCCGGGGCGGCGGGCCTGCGCACGTCGTTCATCTTCACCGAGGAGCTGGGCACCAGTCCGACGGAGGCGTACCTGCTGGACACCTGGAGTCTGCCCATCCGGCAGCTGATGTGGCTGTGGCCGTTCGAGTTCGCGTGGGAGTCCCGCGACGCTGCGTTCCTGGCGAGCACCGGCACGCGCTTCATCGAGCCGCTGTGGAAGGCCGCCACCGGCAGCAAGGGCCTGCTGGCGGTGCTGCACGAACTGAACCCCGGCCACCCGAACCTGCTGCCCGCGACCCTCACGCCTAGCGCGCTGGGGGCGGACGTGGTGCGTAAGCCGCTGTACTCCCGCGAGGGCCAGAACGTGCAGCTGCCCGGCCAGGAGAGCACGCCCGGCGCGTACGCCGACCTGCCCGTGGTCGAGCAGGCGTACACCGAGCTGCCCACCGCGCACGCCCCGGACGGCCCGCGGTACCCGGTGCTGGGCGTGTGGATCGCCGGGGACGAGGTGTGCGGCCTGGGCATCCGCGAGGGCCGCTCCCGCGTGACCGACAACCGCGCCACGTTCGCCCCGCACGTGGTGCTGCCGGGATGAACGCGCCACCCTCCTTCCGGGAGAAACTGCACTCGTTCCTGGACCCCAGCGACGGCGCGGGCCCCGCCGAACGGGCCTTCAATGCGCTGCTCGTCACGCTCATCCTGCTGACCATCGCCGTGACCATCGCGGGCACGGTCCCCGAGGTGCAGCGCGAGTACGGCCGGGCCATCCGCGTCTTCGATTACGTGTGCGCCTTCGTGTTCGGCCTGGAGTACCTGGGGCGGCTGTACGTCACGCCCCTGCGCCCCGGCGCGGACGGCCGCGTCCGGTCGTACCTGCGCTACGCGACCTCGCCGCTCCCGCTGATCGACCTGCTGGTGCTCGTCTCGCTCATGGTGCCCGCCACGACCGCCCTGGCCAGCCTGCGCGGCCTGCGCCTCCTGAAACTCCTGAGCCTGCTCAAGCTGGGCCGCTACTCGGACTCGCTGCAACTCATCGGGCGGGTCATCCGCCAGCGCGCCGGCGAACTGCTCTCCACGGTGCTCATCGTTCTGGTGTTGGTGTTCATTGCCGCCAGCCTGCTGTACCAGGTGGAGTCCAGCGCGGGCACGAAGGGCTTCGGGAGCATCCCGCAGGCGCTGTGGTGGGCGGTCGTGACCCTGACCACGACCGGGTACGGGGACGTGTACCCCGCCACGCCGCTGGGCAAGGCGGCCGCCGGGCTGATCATGCTGTTCGGGGTGGGCATGGTGGCCCTCCCGGCGGGCATGATCGCCAGCGGGTTCGCCGAGGAACTCTCGCGCCTGCGCCAGCAGGAGACCGCCACGGCGTGCTGCCCGCACTGCGGGAAGGCACTGGAGTAACCGCATGACGAAGGGGGGCGACGGCACACGCGCGTCGCCCCCTTCCATTCACTGTCTCAGCGGCGGCCCTTGACCAGCCACGCGTGTTCCCCGATTCCGGCGGCCTGGTTCGCGGCGCGGGCCATGACGAACAGCAGGTCGGACAGGCGGTTCAGGTACACCTGCACGTGGGCGTTGGCGTCCTCCTCGTGCAGCAGGCGGATCACCTCGCGTTCGGCGCGGCGGGCGACGGTGCGGGCCACATGCAGGCTCGCGGCGACCGGGGTGCCGCCGGGGTGAATGAAGCCCGTGAAGGGCGGGGCGCTCTCCTGGTAGCGGTCGATCATCGCTTCGAGGAACGTCACGTCCTGCTCGTCCATGCGGCTGAGCTTGAGCTCGTAGGTGGTGCCATTGCGCGTGGCGAGGTCGGCGCCGACGTCGAACAGCGCGTTCTGGAGGTATTCGAGGTCGGCGTCCATCTCCTGGCTGGGGCCGTGCGCGCGGGCCAGTCCGATGGCGCTGTTCAGTTCGTCGACGGTGCCGTACGCTTCCACGCGGATGTTCGCCTTGCTGACGCGGTCCGCGCCGTACAGGCCGGTCGTGCCGCCGTCCCCGGTCTTGGTGTAGAGCTTCATGCCCCACAGGGTAGTGGATGGTGAACGGTCGATGGTTGATAGGCGGTCCGGCGACCCTCTATCAACCATCAACCTTCACCTCTCGACTGTCTTTACCGTCCAGTGGTTTCGGTCAGGGCGCGCAGGGTGTGGGCAAGGTCGGGGCGGAGGTCGGCGGCGGCGTAGCGCCACGTCCAGTTGTGGTCGCCGGTGGTGCCGGGGAGGTTCATGCGGGCCTCGGTGCCGAGGTTCATGAGGTCCTGGAGGGGCACGACGGCCAGCCGGGCGCGGCTCTCGAAGGCCATGCGGGTCAGCTGCGCCGCGAAGGTCTCCTCGGTGGGGTCGCTGCTGGTGTACACGCGGAAGTTGTGCCGTTCGAGTTCGTCGGCGTTGCGCCACCAGCCGCGGGTGGTGTCGTTGTCGTGCGTGCCGGTGTACACGACCTGATTCTCCCGCAGGTTGTGCGGCAGGAAGTCGTTCACGCTGAAGTCCCCGCCGCCGAACGCGAACTGCAGGACGGCCATGCCGGGGAAGTCGAAGTCGTCGCGGAGTGTCTCCACGTCGGGCGTGATGACGCCCAGGTCCTCCGCGATGATCGGCAGGGTGCCCAGCGCGTCGCGGACGGCCTCGAACATCTCGTGCCCCCTGGCGGGCACCCACTGGCCGTGGATGGCGGTCTCGGCGGGGAACGGGATCTCCCAGGAGGCCGCGAAGCCGCGGAAGTGGTCGATGCGGATCACGTCGAACAGTTTCAGGCTGCCCTGGAAGCGCTTGATCCACCACGCGTAGCCGTCCCGGTCCATGGCGTCCCAGTTGTACAGGGGGTTGCCCCACAGCTGCCCGGTCTCACTGAAGTAGTCCGGCGGCACGCCCGCGACGACGGTGGGCTGGCCCTGGTCGTCGAAGTAGAACTGGTCGCGGTTCGCCCAGGCGTCGCTGCTGTCCATGGCGACGAAGATCGGGATGTCCCCGATGATCTGGATGCCCTTCTCGGCGGCGTAGCGGCGCAGAACCGTCCACTGGCGGAAGAACAGGAACTGGATGAACTTCACCCGTTCGATGTCTTCCTTCAGGCGGGTGCGGGCGCTGTCCAACGCCTGGGGTTCGCGGTCGCGGGTGCCGGGCTCCCAGGCGTTCCAGGGGAGGCCGCCGTGGGCGTTCTTCAGGGCCATGAACAGCGCGTAGTCGTCCAGCCAGTCGGCTTCCTCGGCCTTGAAGGCGTCGAAGTCGGGTTTCAGGTGCTGGGCGTCCCCGAAGGCGTAGCGGGCGTAGGCGCGTTCCAGCATCTGGTTGCGCCACACGTACTGCTGGCCGAAGTCGACCTTGCCGGGGTTGAATTCGGGCAGGACGTTGAATTCGGTGTCGCTCAGCAGGCCGTGTTCACGCAGGGCGTTCAGGTCGATCAGGTAGGGATTCCCGGCGAAGGCGCTGAACGCCTGGTAGGGACTGTCGCCGTAGCCGGTGGGGCCCAGCGGCATGACCTGCCAGTACTTCTGGCCGGCCAGGGCGAGCCAGTCGACGAACGCGCGGGCGTACTGGCCGAGTTCGCCGATGCCGAACGGGCCGGGGAGGCTGGTGGGGTGCAGCAGGACGCCGCTGGATCGTGGGATGGTCATGGCAGGGAGCCTCCGGTGGAACGGTCGTGGAACGGGAGTGGAAGTGATTCCAGTTAACAGGTCAAATAGTACAGTCCCACACCGTTCCCGGCATAGCCGCGCGACTCTCACAGCCCTCATGTGCCCAGGCAGGCCGGACAGCCGGGGCGGCCACACCGCACGGAACCGACACATAACAGCAGGCTTCAGGGGCGGTGAGCGGTGTTCTGGGCGCCTCCGATACGGATTCCGTCTGTTTCGTTCACAACCCAGAACCACACCGGGTTGCCAACTCCACGACCGGAACCCGTTTCTCTCCTCCTCGCTCCGCTCGGGTTGAAAGGTTTTGCAAACCTTCCAACCGGAGTCCATTTGACACGAGCAGAGCAGCCGTCAATCCCAGCGGCTGGCAGATCTGCCCAGGGGCGTGCCGCTGACCCCCGTGCGGAACTGGACACCGCTGCCCGTTTCCACCACGACGCGGCCGACCTGGCCAGCCCGGCAGGGTCGCGGCAGGCGTGATCAGCGCGGTGAACGGGGCTGCCCCGCACCGGCACAGCCCCGTTCACCTCCGCGCGGGCCGATTGACTTATACGGATTCCGTTTGTTTCGTTGACAACCCGGGACAGCACCGGGTTGCCAACTCCACGTCCGGAACCCGCTTCGGCTCCTACTCGCTCCGCTCGGATTGAACGGCTTCGTCAGCCATTCAATCGGAGTCCGTATTACTGTCCCTGTCCGTCCTCACGCTGAGCGGCGGCCGCCAGGTCGAAGGCCTTCAGGGTGACCTTCACGTCACGCGTCTGCCCGTCACGGACGACGGTCAGGGTGACGGTCTCGCCGATCCTGCGGCTGATGATCTGCTGCGGCAGCTCCTCGACGCCCGCGAGGGGCTGGCCGTCCACGGCGGTGATCACGTCGCCGGGCAGGGTGGTGCGCTGACCGATGGACTCGTCGGTGACGGTCCGGCTGCCCTTCAGGCCGGCGGCGGCGGCGGGACTGCCCTGGTACACCCGGCCGATCAGGACGCCCCGCTCGGGCAGCTTCGCCTGCTTGCGCGCGGCGGCGCTGAGGCTGGCGACGTCGCCGATGCCGACGCCCAGGCTGGGTGTCTGGATGACGGTGCCCTTCCCGGCCTGGAGTTCGGGCAGGAGTTTCTTGACGGTGTTCACGGGGATCGCGAAGCCCACCCCGGCGCTCTGGCCGATGCCGCCGGTGAGGATCTGGGTGTTCACGCCGATGACCTGCCCGGCGCTGTTCAGCAGCGGACCGCCGCTGTTGCCGGGGTTGATGGCGGCGTCGGTCTGGATGACGTTCTGGTTCACGCCCTTCGTGCCGACCGGCACCTGCCGTTCCAGGCTGCTGATGATGCCCTCGGAGACGCTGAAGTCCAGACCGAATGGGGCGCCCATGGCGATGGCTTTCAGGCCCACGTCCAGCTGACTGCTGTCCCCCAGCGGCAGGGCCTTGATCTCGCTCGCGGGGACGCCCTCGGCGCGGATCAGGGCGAGGTCGAAGTCGGGCGCGCGGGCGACGACCTTCGCCATGTAGGTGGTCTTGCTGCCGTGCAGGCGGACCGTGATCTCGCTCGCACCCTCGACGACGTGGTTGTTCGTGATGATGTCGCCGCTGCCCGTCACGAAGAAGCCGCTGCCGGTCCCGGTCTGCTTCTGCTCCTGATCGCCCTGACCCAAGTCGAAGGGCAGCTGCTGCTGCAGGCGCTGGCGCAACTGGGCCTGGGCGCTGCTGCTGTCCCCTTCCGTCACGCTGATGTACACCAGCCCGTCGCGGCGTTCCTTGACGATCTGCACGGTGTTCGCCTCGGATTCCGTGCGGGCGCGGGCATTGTCGTAGGACTGCGCGAGGGTCTGCACCATCTGCCCCTGGCTGGCGGGTGCGCCGGTCGTCGCGGCGCTCGTGACGGCATTTGTGGTGGTGGCGGGCGCCGTGGCCTGGGTGGCGTTCCGCTCGCGGATGTCGTATCCGACCAGTCCGCCCAGGACCAGGGAGCCGGTGAGTGCCAGGATGGACAGGGTCTTGTTCATGCGCGCAGTCTGCCCAGGCGGGGTTACACGTCGGTTAAAACGCGGGTGGGGCCGTCTTCAGGAACGGCAGCGATCCGGCACGGCAGGCATCCGGTACAGCGGAAGGAGGCGGCTCCCCACGCCGGAGAACCACCCCCTCTTCTTTGGCGCGCGGGTTACTGCCCGAGCACCTCGATGGCCTTCTTCAGGATGGCGTCGCCCTGCACGTCCACGACGGCCTCGCCCTGCTGGGCGCTGCGGGTGGGGCGCTTGACCTCACCGGTGTAGCTGAACTTCCCGTCCTTGTCGGCCGTGACGGTCACGGGTTTGCCCTCGACGGTCAGGGTCAGTTTCTCGCCGGGCTTCACGCCGCTGCCGCTGAAGTTCACGGGCGTGGTGTAACGGGTGTCCTTGACCACGATGTCGGGCGTGATGCCCTTCTTGTGGATCTGGCGGCCCTTGGGCGTCAGCCACTCGTTGGACACGATGGCCGCCTTGCCGCCGTCCGGCAGGGTGACGGGGGTCTGCGCGACGCCCTTGCCGAAGGTCTGCTCGCCGATGATCTGCGCGCGGCCGGTGTCCTGCAGCGCGCCGGAGACGACCTCGCTGGCGCTGGCGCTGTTCTTGTTCACCAGGACGACCAGTTTGCCGGTGTAGTCGGTGGGGCTATTGGTGGCGCGGCCGAACACCTGGGTGTTCTTCGCGCGGTCGCGCAGGCTGACGATCGGGCCGCTGCCCAGGAACTGGTCGGCGACGTCCACCCCGGCGTTCAGCAGGCCGCCGCCGTTGTCGCGCAGGTCCAGGATCAGTTTCTGCACGTTCTTCTTCTTCATGTCGGCCACGGCGGCGCGGAACTGCTCGCTGGCCTTCTCGTTGTAGAAGGTGTTCAGCGCGATGTACCCGACCCCTCCGGGCAGCACGGTGGATTCCACGCTGACGATCTGCACCGGCTGGCGTTCCATCTTCACGGTGTACGGCTTGCCGTCACGGGCGAAGGTGACGGTCACCTGGGTGCCCTTCTCGCCGCGCACGAGGCGCACGATCTCGTTCAGTTTCGCGCCGGTCACGTCCTTGTCCCCGATCTTCAGGAACACGTCCCCGATCTGCACCCCGGCGGTGGAGGCCGCGCCGGTCTTGAACACGTTGTCGATCTTCCCGCCGGTGCCGTCCGCGTTCGCGGCGACCAGCGTCACGCCGATCCCGTAGAACTCGCCCTGGAGGTTCGCGGCGTCGATGGCGTTGTCCTCTGGTTCGCTGTAGTACGTGAATTCGTCGCCCAGGCTGCCCAGCGCGCCGGTGATGGCGCCGCGCAGCACCTTGTCCTGATCCACGGGGTACAGGTAGTAGCGGTTCAGGTCGTTCAGCACCTGAATGAGGCTCTTGCCTTCCTTGCTGCTGCTCAGGTTCACCGGGGTGTACCCGCCCAGCTGCGCGTAGGCGACAGCGGCGGTGGCGGCCAGCGCGGCCCCCACGACAGTCATGCGTTTGGCGTTCACGCCGCTCAGGATAGAGCGCGGCGGTGAAGCGAACGTAAGCGTTCTCCGGGTCGCGGGCGTGGGGGGGCGCTCAGGCGTTCATGGGCTGGGCGCGCCCCTGGGCTATCCTGGGCGGCAAGCATGACCAAGCGCATCCACTTACCGCCTCTTCACCTTCCGGGGGAAGCGGCGTGATCGATTTCAAGCACGTGACCCTGGAGTACCCCGTGACCCGTACCCTCGCCCTGGACGACGTGTCGCTGAACATCGGCAAGGGCGAGTTCGTGTACCTCGTGGGCCATTCCGGCGCCGGGAAGAGTTCGTTCATGAACCTGGTCCTGAAGCGGGCGCTGCCCAGCCGGGGCGAGGTGCGCGTGGCGGGCGAGCCGCTCTCGGCGTACCGGGGGCGGCGCACGTCCCTGCTGCGCCGCCGCATGGGCACCGTCTTTCAGGACAACCTGCTGCTGCCGCACCTGAACGCCTTCGACAACGTGGCGTTCGCGCTGCGCGTGACCGGCGTCCCGCAGCGCGAGTGGCCGCAGCGGGTCACGGCGGCCCTGCGGACCGTGGGCCTGGAACACAAGAAGTACGCACTGCCGCTGCAACTGTCGCTGGGCGAGCAGCAGCGCGTGGCGATCGCGCGGGCCATCGTCGGGAACCCGCCGCTGCTGCTCGCGGACGAACCCACCGGGAACCTCGACCCGGACAACAGCCGCGAGGTGCTGAAGGTGCTGCAGAACGTGAACCTGCGCGGCACGACCGTGATCGTCGCCACGCACGCCAAGGACCTCGTGGAAACCTTCCGGCACCGCACCCTGACGCTGCGCAAGGGCAAACTGGTCCGCGACGACCCGTACGGGGGGTACGCGCTGTGAGACGGATTCCGTCTGTTCCGTTCACAACCCGGCAAAGCACCGGGTTGCCAACTCCACGTCCGGAATCCGATCTGCTCCTCCTCGCTTCCGCTCGGATTGAACGGTTGAAAGCAACCATTCAATCGGAGTGCGTATGAAGTACCACCTGAGACAGGCGCTGCTCGCCATGCGCGGCAACGTCACCGCGACCCTCGCCACGCTGATGACCATGACCCTGACCCTGCTGATGCTGGGCTTCGTGCTGCTGCTCACGCTGAACGTGAACCGCACCATCGAACAGCTGGAGGGACAGGTGGAGGTCGCGGCGTTCCTGGCGGGCGACGCGCAGGACGACGCGCTGCTCGCGCAGGCCCGCGCGATCCCGCAGGTCCGTGACGCGCGGCTGGTCACCAGCGCGCAGGTGCTGACCGAGATGACGCAGGACTCTCCGTTCGCGCGGGACGCGGCCGCGCTCGTCGGGAACCCCTACCCGGACACGCTGCGCCTGCGGGTGGCCCGCGTGGAGGACACCCGCACGGTCGCCGCGCAGGTCGCCGCGCTGCCCGGCGTGGACGACGTCGAGTACGGCGCCGGGTACGTGGACACCACCGTCCGCACCCTGAGTGCCGTGCGGCTGGCCGGGTACCTGCTGGTGGGCCTGCTGCTGCTGGGCACGCTGTTCAACATCCTGAACGCCGTGCGGGTCGCCATGTACGCCCGCCGCGACGAGATCAGCGTCATGCGCCTTCTGGGTGCCACGCGCGGCTTCATCCGCATGCCGCACGTGCTGGAGGGCCTGATCGTGGGCGCCCTGGCCGCCGCGCTGGCCCTGGCGATCCTGACCCCGGCGTACCTGAGCCTCACGCAGCGCGTGCAGCAGCTCGCCCCGGTCTTCCCCGTCGTGCGCGACCCCGGCACCCTCGCCCCGCTGCTGGGCGGCGTGGCCTGCCTGGGCATCCTGATCGGCCTGCTGGGCAGCGTGTTCGCCACCCGCCGCTACCTCCAGGAGCTGGAGTGAAGGCCGCCCGCGCGCTGGCCCTGACGCTGCTGCTGGGCGTCGGGAGCGCGCAGGACACGAGCACCCGCCTGGACCAGCTGCAACAGCAGCTTCAGGAGCAGCGGCAGCTGAGTGCCCAGAAGGCCCGTGAACTCGCGGCCGCGCGCGCCCGCATTCAAAACCTGACCGCGCAGCAACGCCAGACCCTCAAGCAACTGGACGACCTCGCCCGGCGCACCGCGACGCTGGAGAACGAGCTGGCCACCGTCACCGCCCGCGTGGCCCTCGCGCAGCGGCAGCTGACCGACACCACCGAGCAGCTGACCGTCACGCGCGCCCAGGTCGAGCGGCTCCGGGGGGACGTGCGCGAGGTCATGCAGCTCATGTACCGCCAGCGCAGCGGGCAGTACCTGCAGCTGCTCTCGCAGGCGCGCAGCCTCCCGGATCTGCTGATCCGCCTGCGGTACACCAACATGGCCGGCGAGTACCAGACGCAGGTCCTGGCCGGGCTGCGCGCGCAGGCCACCGCGCTGCGCACGCAGGAGCAGGCGCAGCGGCAGCAGACGGCCGAACTGAAGGCGCTCCAGGCGCAGCGGACCGGGAAACTCGCCGCGCTGCGCGCCCAGCGGCAACAGCAGAACGCCCTGCTGGCCCGGCTGCGGACCAATGAGCAGGGCCAGCGGACCCTGGCCGCGCAGCGCGCCGCCGAGCAGGCTCTCGCCGCGCAGCAGGTCGATCAGCTCGTCGGGCAGGTCGTCGCCGAGCGCGCCCGCCTGGAGGCCGAGCGGCAGCGCCGCCTGGAAGAGGAACGTCGCCGCCGCGAGGAGGAGGCGCGCCGCATCCGCGAGGCGCAGGAACGCGCGCGTCAGGAGGCGCTGCGTCTGGCGCAGCTTCGTCAGGCGCAGGCGGCCGCCGCGGCCCGGCAGGCCCAGGCGGCCCGCGCCGCGCAGCTCCAGCGGGACCAGCAGGCGCGCGCCGCGCAGCTGGAACGTGAGCGGCAGGCCCTCGCGCAGCGGCAGGCGCAGGTGCAGCAGGCCCAGGCGCAGGTCGAGCAGCAGCTCGCACCCCTGCCGCCCGTCAGCGGACCGGCGGGTTTCCCGCTGCCCGGCGGGCGGGTCCTGGCCGCGTACGGCGCGAACGGCGCCCCGTGGGTCGTGCTGACCGGCGCGTCCCAGGTGGTCGCCGCCGAGGGCGGGAACGTCCTGGCCGTCACGTCGTACGCGTCGCTGGGCTGGGTGGTGCTGATCGATCACGGCAGCAGCGTCAGCGCGTACCTGGGTCTGCGCGACCCGCTGATCAGCGTGGGCAGCCGCGTGGCGCGCGGCACGCCGCTGGGCGCGGTGGGCGGCAGCTCGATCATCGGGCCGGGCAACATGGCCTTCCAGCTCCGTCAGGGCGGGCAACCGGTCGCGCCGCGCTTTTGAGCCCACCCGGCCCTTGATGCGGTGCGGGCCGGTCTGATACTCTTCTTCGGTGCGCTTACCGGTTGGCTGCTGACGGGCGCATTTCCCCGTGATCCTAGCGGGAGCTTTACCCTCAAATACCCCAGTTGGAGAACTACCATGGTCAAGATTCGCCTGTCCCGCTTCGGTTCCACCCACAACCCCCACTACCGCATCGTCGTTGCCGACGCGCGCCGTCCCCGTGACGGTGGGTACATCGAGAACCTGGGCCACTACGACCCCCGCAAGACCACCGAGAACTACCTCAAGGTGAACGTCGAGCGCGCCCAGTACTGGCTCGCCAACGGCGCCCAGCCCACCCAGACCGCCCGCCGCCTGCTCAAGAGCCAGGGCGTCAAGGTTTCCTGAGTTCCCCCGGAACTTGAAGCCCCCCGCGTGGGGGCTTTTTCCATGTGGTGAACCGGACGCGCGCCGCCCCGGCATGTGCGGGGCGGCGCGCGTGTGTGCCGTCAGCGGCTAAAGGCGATGAACCCGGCGGCCACGCCGAGCAGCGTGCCGACGAGCACCTCCAGGTAGGTGTGGCCCAGCAGGACCCGCAGAGGCAGCGGCGCGAAGCCCTCGCGGACGACGGCGCGGAGTTCCTCGACGAGGTCGTTCAGCAGCCGAGCCTGCTGGCCGCTGCTGTGGCGCACGCCGGTCGCGTCGTACATGACGATCAGGGCGAACACCGCGCTCGCGGCGAACAGGGGGCTGCCGACCCCCTCGGTGATGCCGACGCCGGTCGTGAGCGCGGCGACCATGGCAGAGTGGCTGCTGGGCATGCCGCCGGTCTCCATGAACGCGCCGGGGCGCCAGCGGCGTTCGATCAGGAGGATCAGGAACACCTTGAGCAGTTGCGCGGCGGTGCTGCTCAGGACGGCCACCCACAGCCAGCGGTTGCTCAGCAGGTCAGCGAACGAGTTCACCGGTGACCTCGGGCTGGGCGTGCTGGCGTTCGGCGGCGATGACGGTGTTCATCAGGAGCTGCGCGACGGTCATGGGGCCCACCCCGCCGGGGACGGGCGTCAGGGCGCCCGCGACCTGCGCGACGTCCGGGTGGACGTCTCCGGTCAGGCGGCCCCGGCCGTCCTCGGTGGGGACGCGGTTGATGCCGACGTCCACGACGGTCGCGCCGGGGCGGACCATGTCCGGGGTGATCAGGTGGGCCTGCCCGGCGGCGACGATCAGGATGTCGGCCCCTCGGGTCACGGCGCCCAGGTCGGGCGTGGCGCGGTGGGCGACGGTCACGGTGGCGTCGGCGTTCAGCAGCAGGCCCGCGACGGGGCGGCCCACCAGGGCGCTGCGGCCCACCACGACGACCCGCGCGCCGCGCACGGGCACGCCGTGGTGCGCCAGCAGCGCCATGATCCCGGCCGGGGTGCAGGGGCGCAGCCCCTCATGGGCGTTCCACAGTGCGCCGGTATTCGCCGGGTGCAGGCCGTCCACGTCCTTGGCGGGGTTCACGGCCAGCAGGACGGGTGCGGGGTCCAGGTGGGCAGGCAGGGGCAGCTGCACCAGGATGCCGCTGACGGCCGGGTCGGCGTTCAGCGTGCCGATCAGGGCCAGCAGGTCGGCCTGGGTGGTGTCCCCGGGCAGGGCGTGCACGTGGCTGCTCAGCCCGACCTCCGAGGCCTTCTTCGCCTTGCCGCGCACGTAGGAGACGCTGGCGGGGTCCTCCCCCACCCGCACCAGGGCGAGGTGAGGGGGGTGGGGCAGGCGCGCGGCGCGGCGGCGGGCCTCGTCCAGCAGCGCGGCGGCGGCGGGCGGCCCGGCGAGGACCTGCGCGGTCCCCTGGGTCACTCCTGCGGCTCCTCGCGGGTGGCGGGCTTCTGTTTCTCGTTCAGGCTGCGGCTCAGGCCTGCCAGGACGCCGTTCACGAAGCGGCCAGAGTCGTCCCCGCCGAACTTGCGGGCGATGCGCACGGCGCTCTCGATGACGGGCGGGTGGGGTTCGGGGGTGTACATCATCTCGAAGGTCGCCAGGCGCAGGACGTTCAGGTCGGTCTGGGCCATCTGGTCGAAGCTCCAGCCGCGGATGGTGCGGCGCAGGGTGGCGTCCACGTCGGGGCGGGCGGCGTTGATGCCCTGCACGAGTTCCTGCGCGAAGGTCAGGGCCTCGTCGCTGAGGGCGGGGTAGGTGTCGTCCCCGCCGCGCATGCTGCCCTCGGCGCGGGTGAAGACGCTCTGCATGGGGAGGTTGCCCCGGTCGGCTTCGAACAGCACGCGGAACGCGAATTCACGCGCGGCGCGGCGGGTGCCGACGGGCGCGGCGGCCTTCTCGCGGCGGCGGGTCACGCCTGGCCACCCTTGGGCACGCAAACGTTCTGCACGGTGACGTTCACGGCGCGCACGCGCAGGCCGGTCATGAGTTCGATGTTCTCGCGCACGGCCTGCTGGACCTTCTCGGCGGTGCCGGTCAGGCTGCGGCCGAATTCGATGTTCAGGCCGACGTCCACGGTGACGTCCTGACCTTCGCGGGTGACTTTCAGGGCGCGGGGTTTGCGGCCGGGCGTCTGGGTGCGCAGCACCTCGCCGACCTTCAGGGGCGTGGTGGCGACCTCGGTGCCCTCGATGCCGTCCAGGGTGGTGGCGGCGATGTCCATCAGGACGCTTTTGCTGATCTCGACTTCGGGTGTTGCCATGCTGGTCTTGCCTCCGGTTCGCGCGGGATGGACGCGCGACAATACCGCCCAGTGTACCTGCTGGGCGTTCAGTTGGTCACGCCGCGCGCGGCGAGCAGCTCGTCCAGGGCCGCCTCGTCCAGCACGGTCACGCCGAGTTCCTGCGCGCGGGCCAGTTTGCTGCCCGCCTCCTCCCCGGCGATCAGGTAGCTGGTCTTCTTCGTGACGCTGCCCGTGACGCGCCCCCCGGCCTGTTCCAGCTGCGCCTTGATGGCGTCGCGGGGGCGGCCCAGCGTGCCGGTGATCACGAAGTTCAGGCCCTGCAGCTGTTCGCCGCGCGTGACCTGTTCCTCCTGGGGGTTCACGCCGTGGTCGCGCAGGCGGGCGATCAGGTCCCGCATGCTGGGGTCGGCCAGGGACGCGGTGACGCTCTGGGCGATCACGCCGCCCAGGCCGGGCACGTTCTCGATCTGCTCGGGCGTCGCGGCGAGCAGGGCGTCGAGCGTGCCGAAGGCGCGGGCGAGCGCCTGGGCGTTGCGTTCCCCGACGTGGTTCATGCCCAGCGCGTTCACGAGTCGCCACAGGGGCTTACTCCGGCTGGCGTCCAGCTGGGACAGGATGTTCTGCGCCTTCTTCTCGCCGCTGCGGTCCAGCGAACCCAGCTGCTCGGCACTCAGGGCGTAGAGGTCGGCGGCGTCGCGCACGAGGCCGGTCTCGATGAGCTGCGCGACCAGTTTCTCGCCGATGCCGCGCACGTCCATCGCGCCGCGCGACACGAAGTACCGGATGCGCTCGAAGGCCTGCGAGGGGCAGGCGGGGTTCGGGCAGTAGGTGTTCGCGTCGCCCTCGGCGCGCGTGACCTCGTGGACGCACTCGGGGCAGTGGGTGGGGAACTCGAAGGGCTGGGCATCCGCAGGGCGCTTTTCGGTCAGGACGCGCATGATCTGCGGGATCACGCCGCCGGACTTGCGCACGACGACCGTGTCCCCGATCCGCAGGTCCAGGTCGCGGATGAAGTCCTCGTTGTGCAGGGTGGCGCGGCTGACGGTGCTGCCCTCGATCAGGCGCGGCGCGAGGTGCGCCAGCGGCGCGAGCTTCCCGGTGCGGCCCACGTTCACGCTGATGGCCTCCAGGGTTGTCTCGACCTCCTCCACCGGGAACTTGTACGCGATGGCCCACCGGGGCGCGCGGCTGGTGAAGCCCGCCTCCTCCTGCGCGCGCAGGTCGTTCAGTTTCAGGACGGTGCCGTCCGCGTCGAACTCGAAGGCGCTGCGCGCGGCGGTCATGCGGGCGTGGTAGTCGGCGGCGGCGGCCAGGCCGTGCAGTTCCTCGCTGTGCTCGCTGGTGGGAAAGCCCTGTTCACGGAGCCACGCCAGCACCTCACCCTGCGTGCGGGCGGGCACCCCGTCGCGTTTGCCCAGCGCGTACAGGATCGCCTTCAGGTTCCGGCTGCGGGTCACCTCCGGGTCCTTCTGGCGCAGCGCGCCCGCCGCGCCGTTGCGGGGGTTCTTCAGCAGCGGCGTGCCGAGTTCCTCGGCCTGCGCGTTGAACGCCGCGAAGTCCGCGCGGCTCATGTACACCTCGCCGCGCACCTCCAGTTCCCCGCGCAGACCGGGCAGCGTGGTGGGAATGCCGGGCACCGTCAGCACCTGCGCGGTGACGATCTCGCCCGTCACGCCGTTGCCGCGTGTGGCCGCCCACTGCAACTCGCCGTCCAGGTAGTAGAGGTTCACGCTCAGCCCGTCGATCTTCAGTTCGCCCGTGAACGTGAAGTCGTCGTGCTCCGCCGGGAGGCCTAGGGCGCGGGCCAGTTTCTCCTGCCAGTCACGCAGCTCCGCGTCGTCGAATGCATTGTCCAGGCTGGTCATGGGCGTGGGGTGATTCACGGGCTGGAACGCGGCGGCGGGCGCGCCACCGACCGTCTGCGCGGGACTGTCCGCACCGGCCTGCGCGGCCCAGTCCGGGTGCGCCGCTTCCAGGTTCCGCAGTTCGCGCGCCAGGGCGTCGTAGGTGTCGTCGGGAATGCTGGGGGCGTCCTGCTCGTAGTAGGCGCGGTTGTGGGCGGCCACCTCGGCCCGCAGGGCCAGGTAACGGTCAAACTCGGTCGTCATGGCCGGTAGCGTACCATTCAGCTTCAATTCAGCTTGGAACAGTACGATGCCCCCTGGCCCGAACTCCCCACCGCGCTCCTGAAGGCTAAAGAATCACACAATCCGCCGTTCATCCGCCGTGAGGAATCTGACCGGACCTCCACCGTGAACCGGGGGTCTAGACACCCACCAAAATCCGTATACTCTATTCAAGCAATCCACGCACCAACTTCCCCCGGAGGAACATCACATGAAGAAGATCCTGACCCTGGCCCTCGCCATGACCGCCACCGCCGCCTCCGCCCAGGCCCTCCGCGTCGGCCTCGCCTACGACGCCGGCGGCAAGTTTGACAAGAGCTTCAACCAGAGCGCCTACGAAGGCAGCCAGCGCGCCAAGAAGAACCTCGGCATCGAGACCAAGGACTTCGAACCCAGCGACCCCAGCCAGACCGTGCAAGGCATCCGCCAGTTCGCGCAGGACGGCTTCGACCTGACCGTCGGCGTGGGCTTCGCCAACAACGCCAGCATCAGCCAGGTCGCCAAGGAGAACCCCGACCTGTTCTTCGGCCTCGTTGACGACGTCTCCCCCGAGAAGAACGTCGCCAGTCTCGTCTTCCAGGAAGAGCAGGGCAGCTACCTCGTCGGCTACCTCGCGGGCATGAACAGCTCCACCGGCGTCGTCGGCTTCGTCGGCGGCATGGACATCCCCCTGATCCACAAGTTCGAGGCCGGCTTCGCCGCGGGCGCCAAGGCCGCCAACGCCAAGGTCAAGGTCATCGCGCAGTACGTCGGCACCACCCCCGACGCCTGGAACAACCCCGGTAAGGCCAAGGAAATCGCGGGCAGCATGCGCGCCAAGGGTGCGGACATCATCTTCGCCGCCGCCGGTGCGTCCGGCAACGGCGTGATCGACTACATCAAGCAGACCCAGTGCGTGAAGGCCGCGAACCTCCCCAGCGGCGTGAAGTTCACCACCAACAACTTCGCCAAGGTCGCCAAGAGCGCCGCGTACCAGAAGGCCTGCGCCGGCAACACCCGCCCCATGTTCTTCATCGGCGTGGACAGCAACCAGAACTACCTGGGCGACTTCGACAAGAACCCCGCCACCATGAACCACGGCCTGACCAGCATGCTCAAGCGCGTGGACAACGCCGTGTACGCCCTGATCCAGGACGTCAAGAACAACAAGTTCAAGGGCGGCGAGCGTCGCTTCGGCCTGAAGGACGCGGGCGTCGGCTACGCCGTCGACCAGTACAACAAGGCCCTGATCAGCAGCGCCCAGGTCGCCAAGGTCGAGGCCGTCAAGGCCAAGATCATCAGCGGCGCCATCAAGGTTCCCACCAAGTAAGGCCCACGCCTGACCCGAAACGGCCCCCAGCGGGGCCGTTTTCACGTACCTGTGGTGTGAACTCCCGTCACACTCCTCCTGACGGTGCCACGGACGTGACGGTCCAGGGGGGGTCCACGCCCGGGCGCCTCAGCGCTGCACCGGATCAGGTCACGTCTGGACGTCCTAGGACCACGACAGACAGGAGCGGTCACCCTCTGTGGGATGACCGCTCCTGCCGCGTGAAGCTGGGGTCAGCGCACCTGTCCGCCGCCCGTGGCGGTGGGGAGCGGCTGGCCGTTCTCGTCGATGACGGTCACGGCCGAGTAGCTGCCGGGGACACTCACGATGGCCCAGGGGCTGGTGATGACCTGCGCGAGGATCGCGCCCGGTGCGGGGGCGGTCAGGCGGACGCGCAGGGTCAGCTGCGTGCCGCTGCTGCTGGCGCTGACGACCTGCACGCCGTACCCGCCGGTGGGGCGCTGGCCCAGGAACACGCCGATCAGGGTGCGGCCCGTGACGCTGGGGGGCGTGGGGACGCTGCTCTGGCGGCCGTACGCGCGGGCGTACAGGCTGCTGGCGGCGCTGGCGGTAGCGGCGACCTGCACGCCGGCCTCGCTGGTGTTGGCGTTGGTGCCGGTGGCGATCTGGGTGACGGTCACGTTGCCTCCGGGGGTCGGCGTGGTGGGGGTCGGGGTGGTGGGGGTGCCAGGCAGGGGGCGGGGGGGCTGGACCTGGGCGGTGGGGACGCTGCTCAGGATGTACAGGTCGCTGCGCAGGTGCTCGGTGGGCGTGGGTTCCACCGCGAGTGCCGGGGCGGGCTGGTTGGCGAGGACGGCCACGGCCAGCGGTCCCTGGGGGCGCAGGGTGTCGCTCAGGACGCGGGCCTCGTCGTCGGTCAGCTGCCCGGCGCCTTTCAGGCCGTCCACGCGGGTGCCGCCGACCGTGCCGATGGTGCCGTTCAGGCGGGTCCAGCTCTGGCCGTCGGTGTAGTACACGGCGCTGATCTGCGCGCCGCTGGCGGGCGTGACGGTGAAGGCGCTGCCCTGGCGGGTGACGGTGACCTGCGCGGGGAGGGTGGCGGTGGGTTCGCGGTAGGTGGCCTTGCCGTTCACGCTGAGGCTGCCGGGCGTGGCGATGGGATCGCTGACCTGGGCGCGCAGGTCGGCGCTCTGACTGCCGAGTTTCACGCTGCTGGCGCTGCCCTGGAGGGTGCCGTACACCCACACGACGCGTTCCTGCGCGCCGCCGTACAGAACGGCCTCGTGGACTTTCAGGTTGCCGGGGCCGGTCATGGAGCATGCGCTGAGCAGTCCAGCGCCGAGGAGGGCGGCGGCGAGCAGGGTTCGTTTCATGAGTCCCAGCTTATGAGCGCAGTCTGACGGGCGACTGAACGCCGCCTTTCAGAAATCCTGACGCTTGGCGCCGCTCAGGCGGTCCCGGCGAGCAGTTCGCGCGCGTGGGTCAGGGCGGCGTCGCTGGTGTTGCCGCTGAGCATCCGGGCGATCTCCTGCAGGCGTTCGTCGGGCGTCAGGAGGCGGACGCGGCTGACGGTGCGGCCGCCCTCGACGCTCTTCTCGACCTTGTAGTGGTGGTCTGCACGCGCGGCGATCTGCGCGAGGTGCGTCACGACGAGGACCTGCCGGGTGGCGGCCAGAGCTCTCAGCTGGTCGGCGACGGCGTGCGCGGCGCTCCCGCCGATCCCGGCGTCCACCTCGTCGAACACCACGGCGGGCGTGTCGGCGCCCAGGACGGTGCTGATGGCGAGCATCACGCGGCTGAGTTCCCCGCCCGAGGCCACGTCGGCCAGCGGGGCGAGGTCCTCGCCGGGGTTGGCGTTGAAGTGCAGGGTCACGTCGCTCAGGCCGTGCGGGCCGGGTTCGTTCAGGGTGCCCAGGTGGAATTCCAGTCGGGCGTGCGGCATGCCGAGTTGCCGGATGACGGCCAGCAGGTCGGCGGCCAGGGGCGCGGCGCGTTCGCGGCGGGCGGCGTCCAGCCTCTCCCCTGCCGCCTGCACGTGGGCACGCAGGGCGTCCACCTCGGCGTCCAGGGTGCCCGCGTCCTGCTCGTCGCGGGTCAGCCCGGCCAGTTCGGTCTCGACCTGCGCGTGGAAGTTCAGGACGTCCTCCAGGGTGGGGCCGTACTTCGCGCGGAGTTTCCCCAGGGCGCCCAGGCGGGTCTCGACCCGCGCGAGTTCCTCCGGGTCGGGCGCCTGATCCTCGGCGACGCCGCGCAGTTCCCCCACGACCGCCTGGATGCTGGCGAGCGCCTCGCGCAGTTCGCTCTGCAGCTGCGCGGTGGTGTCGTCGAAGCGCGCCCCGGCGTTCAGGGCGCGGGCGGCCTCGTTCAGGAAGCCCAGGGCGTTCTCGTCCCCGTCGCTCAGGAGGTGCAGCGCCCCGGCGGCACTCTGCGCGATGGTGTCGAGGTTCGCCAGCCGCGTCAGGTCGGCCTGGAGGGGGTCCTCCTCGCCCAGCTGCGGGCTGATCTCGGCGATCTCGCGGGCCTGGAACTGCAGCAGGTCGAGCTGCCGGGCGCGTTCGCGTTCGGTGGCGCGCAGGCGCTCCAGGCGGGCGCGGGCGTCCTGCCAGTCGCGGTAGGCGCTGGCGTACGCGGCGTGCGGGGCGTCCACCTGCCGGTCGAGCAGCGCGCGCTGGTTGGCGGGCGTGAGCAGGCTGACGGCCGAGTGCTGCCAGTGGATGGTCAGGCGGCGCTGCGCCCAGTCCTGCAATTCGCGCAGGCTGACGACCTCGCCGTCCAGCCGGGCGGTGCTGCGGCCCTGCGCGGTCACGCGGCGGCTGGCGATCTCGTCGCCCCAGTGGCCGGTGACGAGCAGGTCGTCCTCGCCGCTGCGGATCAGGTCGGTGTTGCTGCGGCTGCCCAGCAGCAGGCCCAGGGCGTCCACGATGATGCTCTTGCCCGCGCCGGTCTCGCCGGTGAAGACGCTCAGGCCGCCACTGAACGCCAGGTTCAGGCTGCGGATGGTCGCCAGGTTCCGGACTTCCAGGGTGCGCAGGGGCGGCAGGGCGGGGGGGGCGTCAGCACGCGGGGCCTTGCGGGTCACGCCCCCGAGTGTAGCGCGAAGGCCCGCGGGGCGACGGTGCTGCGCGCGACCTTCGCGTCGCGGCGCGCGAACATGAATGCGGCGTTACGTTCCGCCCACACTGGGCTCGGGGGTGGGTCTGAGAATGGGCCGCATGACCCGGTCGCGCAGCCCTGCATCCTGCATGGGCGCGACCGGCCCAAAGGAGTCACCATGAACACGAACACCGATGCGACCGGCGGCGTGAGCAAGCGCAGCCTCGTCCTGCTGGGCGCCCTGGCCGGACTGATGACCAACCGTGACACGCGCCGCGCCCTGGTGGACGGCACCCGCAGCGCCTGGAGCGGCACCCAGCACACCCTGAGTGACAGCGTGAAACCCGCGTTGCTCTCGGCCGCGGCGCAGGCCGCGCAGATCGCGCAGGAGACCGCGCGCAGCGGCGCCCACACGGTCGCCAGCACGGCCTCCAGCCTCAAGGATGAGGCCGCACCCCGCGCGAGTGCGCTGCTGGACAGCGTGCTGCACGCCGCGAGCGGACTGGCCGGTCAGGCGCAGGAGGTCGCGGCGCGCGCGGCGACGGCCGGGGGCAAGGGCGCCCGCACGCTGGGTCATGAGGCCGGGCGCCTCGCGTCGGACGCCGGGGTGACGGTGCAGACGCAGGCTCAGCGGGGCCTGAAGCGCGCCGAGAAGGCGACGCGGCCCGCGCGCCGCGTGGCGGCCCTGACCCTCTCGGACGCTCAGGGCGCGGCATCGGAACTCTTCTCGAACGTGCAGGATCAGGTCAGCAGCACCCTGCACGAGGCCGTGGACGGCGCCGAGGCGCGCCGCCGCCGTGTGGAACGAACCCTGCGTCAGGCGCGCCGCGACGCCGAGCGCGAACTGCGCCGTGGCAAGAAGACCCTCAGCAGCGGGCAGCTGGAACGCGCCGTGAGCCGCAAGCTGGCACCGCTGGAAAAACAGCTGGGCCGTGAACTGAAGGTCATCGAGAAGCAGGTGCGCCGCGCCCGCAGGGATGACCGCAGCAGTGGCAGCGGGACCGCCGCGACGCTGGTGCTGCTGGGCACCGGCGCGGTGGTGCTGGCCCGCGTGCCCGCCGCGCGGCAGGCGATTCTGTCGGCGGTGGAGAAGGTCAGCCCCGAGGCCGCGCAGGGCCTGCATCAGGCGGGGCGCAACGCCCGCAACCTGATCGGGACGATGTGGCTGGAGCGCATCGAGGAGCCGCAGGCGACGCCCGCACCCGGCGCGGCGAAGGCCACGCAGGCCGCGACGACCGGTGCGGCGGCAGCGGGCGCGGTGGCGCCGGACGCTCCGGCAGCGGCCAAGACGGCGGCGCAGGACGGCGCGGCGAAGCCCGACGGTCAGGCCAAGCGGACGAACTGAAGTTCCACCACTCATCGGTGCCTTCCCACGGCGGGAGGGCACTTTTTCGTGGCCCCTGGCGCTGGTTGGCCGGGGTGTCCGGCTATTCTGTTCGGCTGTTGAACAAAAGTCAGGGGTGCAGACCTTGCACGCGGTAATGGATCGGTACGCCCGCCGTAGACACTGAGATGTCGCGTCGTGGTGGGCGCCGCCGCGTGTAAGGTCGTCCGTCCGAAGGGGACATCTGCGGCTGTTGTCCCCGAAAGCGTGACACCACAAAGGTTGGACTGGAACCGCTTCACAGGCGACAATTTCTCCGTAACATCGAACACCAATTCACCCCGGCACGCCCCACGAGGCGGCGCTGCACCCGGAGGACCCATGAGCCTGACCGCGACCGACCCGCTGGCCGACCTCGGCATCAAGACCGCCACCATCCACCTCAACCCCGGCGTGGACGCCCTGTACGCCGATGCGATCCGGCTCGGCGAGGGCGTACAGGCCGCCTGCGGCCCCCTCACCGTCCGCACCAACAAGACCGGCCGCAGCCCCAAGGACCGCTTCATCGTCGAGGACGACCTGACCCGCGACCGCGTGTGGTGGGGCGGCTTCAACACCCCGATCAGCCCGGTCGTGTTCGACCGCCTGCTCGACAAGATGACCCGCCACGCCGAGGGCAAGGAACTGTTCGTACAGCAGGTGTACGCCGGGACCGACCCCCGCTACCGCATCGGCTGCCGCATGGTCACCGAGATGGCGTACCACTCGCTGTTCATCCGCAACATGTTCGTCCGCCCCACCCCCGAGGAACTCGCGGACTTCCACGAGGACTGGACCGTGCTGAACATCCCGTCCTTCAAGGCGGACCCCGCCGTGGACGGCGTGCGCAGCGACACGTTCATCATCGTGAACTTCACGCGCAAGATGATCATCGCGGGCGGCACCCAGTACGCCGGTGAGAACAAGAAGGGCATCTTCGGCGTCCTGAACTTCCTGCTGCCCGAAGCCGGCGTCATGCCCATGCACTGCTCCGCGAACGTCGGCGAAGGCGGCGACGTGGCGCTGTTCTTCGGCCTGAGCGGCACCGGCAAGACCACCCTGAGCGCCGACCCCAGCCGCAAACTGATCGGCGACGACGAGCACGGCTGGACGGACAGCGGCGTGTTCAACTTCGAGGGCGGCTGCTACGCCAAGGTCATCAACCTGAACGCCGAGGCCGAACCCGCCATCCACCGCACCACCCGCACCTACGGCACCGTGCTGGAGAACGTCGTGCTGGACGCACAGGGTGAACCCGATCTGAACGACGGTTCGCTGACCGAGAACACCCGCAGCGCCTACCCCATCGACCAGATCGACAACGTGCAGCCCGGGTCCATCGCGGGCCACCCGAAGAACGTGGTGTTCCTGACCGCCGACGCGTACGGCGTGCTGCCGCCCATCAGCCGCCTGAGCGCCGAGCAGACCATGTACCAGTTCATCAGCGGCTTCACCGCCAAGATCCCCGGCACGGAGGACGGCGTGACCGAACCCAGCCCCACCTTCAGCACCTGCTTCGGCGCGCCGTTCATGCCCCGCCACCCCGGCGAGTACGCCCGCCTACTGGCGCAGAAGGTACAGGACAGCGGCGCGCGCGTGTGGCTGGTGAACACCGGCTGGAGCGGCGGCATGTACGGTCAGGGCAAACGCATGAGCATCGCCCACACCCGCGCCATGATCAATGCGGCGCTGTCCGGCGCGCTGGACGACGTGACCTTCGAGAAGGAAGGCTTCTTCGACCTGGAGCTCCCCACCCAGGTGCCCGGCGTGCCCGAGGGCGTGCTGAACCCCCGCGACGCCTGGGCGGACAAAGGCGCCTACGACCAGACCGCCCGCAAACTGGCCCGCATGTTCCGGGAGAACTTCAAACGCTTCGAGGACGGCGTGGACGCCGCCGTCACGAACAGCATGCCCAACCCCGACGCGAACTGAAGTCCACACGCCGAGGCGGCTCCCTGTTCACCGGGTAGCCGCCTCGGCGTGTGGGGGCCTACTTGAACTTGACGCTGACGAGCACCTTGTCGAACGTGCCGCTGGCCGCCGCGAAACGGGCGGGCGTGTCGGTCAGCTGGAACGAGTACAGGTTCTTCGCGCCGACGCCGTACCACACGCGCATCTTCAGCTGGCCCTTGGGGTGCGTGAGGGTGTAGCTGCGCTCCACGCCGCTCAGGGCACCGACCTTCAGGGTGCGGCTGGCCGTCTGCTTCACGGCGGCGCCCGTGCCCTTGATTCCGGCCTCGAACTTCTTGAATTCACCTTCGGGGGTGGGCTTGCCGCCCGCCTTGTCCACGAACAGCAGGCGCATCAGCGTGGCGGGCGGGGCCTTGGCGGACACGATGGACACGCCGCTGGTGCCGTCCTTGAAATCAACGCCCAGCCACCCCTTGGGCAGGCTGACCGTGAACGGCAGCTTCGGGTCGCTGAAGCCCACGAGCGTCTGGGCGTGGGTGGTGCCGAGGGTGGCGGCGAGCGCCACGGCGGGGAAGGTCAGGGAACGGGCAAACTTCATGAGAGGCACCGTACCGCCCGAGTGTGAGCGTCCCCCCCGCCCTGCGTGAACGGACCCTGGGGCCCGGTCGGCGCGGGATCAGTTCAGCGCTGGATCAGGCCCGGGCGGGGCCACAGACGCAGGTCGGCGGGCCCGGCGGCGTCGCGCAGGTCCACCGGGCCGTACACGCGGCTGTCGAGGCTCTCGCCGATGCGGCGGTTGTCACCCATCACCCAGACCTTCCCGGCAGGAACGCGCAGGGCAAGCTGGTCGTCCACGAAGCCCTCGCTGGCGTAACTTTCGGCCAGGGCGCGGCCATTGACCACCACCCGCCCGTCGCGGACCGCGACGGTGTCGCCCGGCAGGGCCAGCACGCGTTTGACGTTGTACTGGCGGTGCCGCAGGCCGTACAGCGTCTCAAAGGCGTAGGGACTGTCGGCGGGTGCTTTGAAGATCAGCAGGTCACCCCGGCGCGGGTAGGACCCTCCCAGGCCCCAGGCGCGCAGCCAGCGGGGGTACTTCAGGAGGACCAGCATGTCGCCGCTGTCCAGTGTGGGGTTCATGGAGTCGCCGTCCACGCGGGCCAGGGTGAATCCGAAGGTGGTGAGCAGGTACGCGGCGGCGGCACTGAGAACCCAGGCGCGCCAGCTGTCGCGGGAGGTGGTGGGGGGCGCACTCACGGTGCCGCAGGGTAGCGCACGGCCCCGCGCCGCTGGTCCCGCGCGGCGTGCGGCCGGATGCGCGGGTCGGCCCGGGTGTTCCTCATGAGGCTCACTGGACGGGCCGCGTGGCGCGGGCGCATGAGCTGGCGGCTTGAGTGCAGGACGCCCAGCGGCTGCGGCTGGCGCTCCTTGAGCGTCCCCCCATGAGTCGGGGCATACTCTTAATTGCCTTCATGGTCACTTCAGCTTGGGTAGCGGACACGTGTCCAGGTCAGGTACCCTGACGCGCATGACTGCTGAAGGCAAGACGGAACTGAAGATCGACAAGTACCACGAGGGCACCGGCGCGCAGGCGCAGGCCGGGAAGATGGTGCGCGTGCACTACACCGGCATGCTGGAAAACGGCCAGAAGTTCGACAGCAGCCGTGACCGTGGCGAGCCGATCGAGTTCCCGCTGGGCGTCGGCTACGTCATCCAGGGCTGGGATCAGGGCATCGCGCAGCTGCGCGTGGGCGACAAGGCCAAGCTGACCATCCCCGCCCACCTGGGCTACGGCGCGGCGGGCGTTCCCGGCGTGATTCCCGGCGGCGCGACCCTGATCTTCGACGTGGAACTGATGGACGTCCGCTGAGCGGACCCCACCACCGGAAGCCCCGACCTGCGCGGTCGGGGTTTTTTGTGCCGTTTCCTGCGCCTGTCCAGCGATCCCCTCTTGCCGCCACTTCATAACTTCCGTAATATTCGAAAGACATGAAAGTTCCGGGGCGCGCATGATCGAGGGCCGACGCAGCGAGATCATCGCGCTGGTCCGCCAGCACGGCGAACTGAGTGTGACGGAACTCTCGGGCCTACTGGGCGTCTCGGAGGTCACGGTCCGCAGCGACCTCAGCGCGCTGGCGCAGGCCGGGCACGTGCGGCGCACGCGCGGGCGGGTCAGCCTGCCCCTGGACCTGCGGCGCGAGGCCCCGCTGGAGACCAGCATGCGCGAGTTCGCAGCGGCCAAGCGGCGCATCGGGCAGGCGGCGGCGGCCCTGGTCCGCAGTGGCGACACCGTGTTCCTGGACGTGGGCAGCACCACCTCCGAGGTCGCGCGGGCGCTGTCCCCGTCCCTGCAGGACGTGACGGTCGTGACGAACGGCCTGAACATCGCCCTGCTCCTCGAGCGCCTGCCGGGCGTGCGGGTCATCGTGACCGGCGGAACGCTGCGGCCCCTGCAACACTCGCTGGTCAGCCCGTACGCGCTGGACGTGCTGCGCCACATTCACGCCGACCGGCTGTTCCTGGGCTGCAACGGCGTGCACGCCGCGTCGGGCGTGACGAACGCGAACCACGAGGAGGCCGAGGTCAAGCGCCTGATGGCCGAGCAGGCGCGCGAGGTGGTGGTCGTCGCGGACCACCGCAAGCTGGGCGTGGTCAGCCGGGCGTTCATCACGCCGCTGGACCGCGTGTCGACCCTGATCACCGACCGCGCCGCGACCTCTCCCCCACCGGACGTGCTGGCGGCCGTGCAGGACGTCCGCGTGGTGTGAAGCGCCCCTCCAGCCAACTCAGAAACCGGTTTCTCCCCACTCCCCACTCCCCACTCCCCACTCCCCACTCCCCACTCCCCACTCCCCACTCCCCACTCCCCACTCCCCACTCCCCACTCCCCACTCCCCACTCCCCACTCCCCACTCCCCACTCCCCACTCCCCACTCCCCACTCCGTGAGGCGATCCATGACGAACCCTGATCCCACCGCCGAATTCCTGATGCTGGGCACCTGCGATTACCCCGAGCATGTGCCCTCCGACCGCTGGGCGCCTTACGCGCAGATGCAGGCGGAGCTGGGCCTGCGGTTCGTGCGGGTCGCGGAGTTCGCCTGGAGTCGCCTGGAACCCCGCCCCGGCGAGTTCGACTGGGCGTGGCTGGACGACGCGATCGCCGCCTACGCCGCAGAAGGTTTGCGCGTGGTGATGTGCACGCCGACGCCCACGCCGCCCGCGTGGCTGATCCGCGCGCACCCGGAGATCCTGGCGTTCGACGACCAGGGCCGCGTGCGGGAGTTCGGGTCGCGCCGCCACTACGATTTCGCGTCCCCGGTGTTCCGCGAGCACTCGCGCCGCATCACCCGCGCGGTCGCCGAGCGGTACGGGCAGCACCCGGCGGTGGTGGGCTGGCAGACCGACAACGAGTTCGGGTGTCACGGCACCAGCCGCAGCTACGGCGGCGCGAGCGAGGCGGTGTTCCCCGCGTGGCTGCAGGCGCGCTACGGCACGCTGGACGCGCTGAACGAGGCGTGGGGGAACGTGTTCTGGAGCATGGAGTACACCGACTGGGCGCAGGTGAAGTCCCCGGCGCTGACCGTGACGGAACCGAACCCGTCGCACGTGCTGGACTACCACCGTTTCGCGTCGGACCTGATCGCGTCGTTCCAGGCCGAGCAGGTGGAGATCCTGCGGGAGCTGTCGCCGGGGCGGTTCGTGACGCACAACTTCATGATCTTCGAGTCGGGTTTCGACCATTACGACGTGGCGCGCGGCCTGGACTTCGCGACGTGGGACAACTACCCGACCGGGATGCTGGAATTCTTCGCGCCTCCCGGCGTGGACGAGGACCTGAAGACCCACTACGCCCGCACCGGGCACCCGGACCTGGTGGCGTTCAATCACGACGTGTACCGCAGCCTGATGCTCGGGAAGGACGGGCTGGGCCGGGACGGGGCGGGCACGCCGAACGGGTTCTGGGTCATGGAGCAGCAGTGCGGTCAGGTGAACTGGGCGCCGTACAACCCGCTGCCCGCCGAAGGCGCGGTGGCGCTGTGGACGGCGCAGGCGTGGGCGCACGGGGCGGACGTCGTGAGTTACTTCCGCTGGCGGGCCGCGACGATGGCGCAGGAGGTCATGCACTCCGGACTGCTGCGGCACGACGAGACGCCCGACCGGGGCTTCGCGGAGGTCGCGGACCTGGACCTCACGCAGTTTCCGGTGGGACCGGTTCCGGCGCGCGTGGCGCTGCTGCACGACTACGAGAGCCTCTGGATCTATGACCAGCAGCGGCACGCGGCGGGCCTGAGCTACTGGGCGCAGACGGTCACGTACTACATGGCGCTGCGCTCGCTGGGCGTGGACGTGCAGATCACCCACCCGGACGCGGACCTGAGCGGCTTCGCGGCGGTGGTCGCCCCGGCGATCACGCTGGTTCCCGCTGACCGGGCGGCGCGCTGGGAGGCGGCGGCGCAGGGCGGCGTGCCGTTCGTGTTCGGGCCGCGCACGGCGTTCCGCACGCCGGGCGGCGCGACGTGGTCGGACGGGCAGTTCGGCCCGCTGTCGGAGATGACTGGGGCGCGCCTCTTGCAGTACGACAGCCTGCGTCCCGGCGTGACGCAGGGCGTGACCGGCGCGTTCGGGAGCGTGGACGCGAGCCTCTGGGCCGAGAGCTACCGCGTGACCGGCGCGCAGACGCTCGCCACGTACGCCGGTGGGCCGCTGGACGGGCAGAGCGCCGTGATCCGCCACGGGAACGCGACCGTGATCGGCGCGCACAGCCTCGATCTGATCCGGGCGGTGCTGCGCGATGTGCTGGGCGGCGCGGGCGTGCCGCTGCTGGACCTGCCGGAGGGGGTGCGCGTGTCGCGCCGCGCGGACCGGACGCTGGTGCAGAACTGGCATCCGCACGCGGTGACGTGGGGCGGCCTGGAATTAGGCCCGGTGAGTTCGGTGGTGCTGGGCGGCGACTGGACGCCCACGGACGGGAAAGGAGCGAAGGGTGAATAAGTGGATTGTCGACGAGGCTCCGCAGGGCCTGCGGGTGTTGATCAGTGGCTTCCAGTCGTGGAGCGAGGCGGAACTGCGCCCGCTGACGGACGTTCAACCCTGCCCGGGGCAGGGCTGGCGGGTGGAGCAGGGGCACGATCCGGACTTCCCGCCCAGCGGCGAGGCCGGGGTGTGGTGCAGCCATACCGTGCTGGCGCTGGTCCGCGCGGACGGCAGCGGCTGGGTGGGCAGTGTGGGGGACGCCACGCGCACCTTCGCGCAGTGGGAGGCCCGCGCCGGAACCACTGACGTGACCGTGACCTGCACCCTGGAAGGTCCCGACGTTCCCGTCACCTGGGAGGAGACCGGGGACGTGATCGCCACGCTGGAGGCCCGCGCGGCCGAACTGGGCGCGGCGATGGGCGCGCGGACGCCGGCGCCGCTGCGGGTGTGGTGCTCGTGGTACTCGTACTACCGTGACGTGACGCTGGACGCCATGCTGGACAACGCCCGGCTGGCCCGCGAGCACGGCCTGGACTTCGACGTGTTCCAGCTGGACGACGGCTTCCAGACGTTCCTGGGCGACTGGGAGGACCCCAGCGCCCACTTCGGCGGGCACGCCCGCGAGCTGCCCGCGCGCCTCGCGGAGCTGGGCTTCACGGCGGGCCTGTGGCTGGCGCCGTTCCTGGTGCAGCCGCAGAGCCGCCTGTTCCGCGACCACCCCGAATGGCTGCTGCGTGGCGAGGACGGTCAGCCGCTGGCGTTCGGGAACAACTGGGGCGGCCCGTACCACGCGCTGGACACCACGCACCCCGGCGCGCTGGACTGGATCCGCGAGCTGGGGCGCACGGTGCGCGGCTGGGGGTACACGTACCTGAAGATCGACTTCCTGTACGGCGCGACGCAGCCCGGCGTGCGGCATGACCCGACGGTCGGTCGGGCCGAGGCGTACCGCATGGGCCTGCAGGCGTTCCGGGACGGCGCGGGCGAGGACGCCTTCATCCTCGCGTGCGGGGCGCCGCTGGCGCAGAGCATCGGGCTGGTGGACGCCATGCGCACCGGTCCCGACGTGGCCCCGCTGTGGGATGAGGACTCCCGCCGCGTGTGGCTGGGCGACGCGACCGGCCCCAGCGCCCGCAACGCGCTGCACACCGCGCTGAGCCGCTGGTATCAGCACGCGTGGTACCAGCCGGACCCGGACGTGGCGATCTGCCGCCGCGAACTGAGCCTGCTCAGCGCCACCGAGCGGGAGGCCATCGCGGGGATGCTGGACGTCATCGGGGGCCTGCGGGCCAGCAGCGACCCGATCGCCATGCTGGACGAGGAGGGCCGCGCGCTGCTCCGGCAGTGCCTGACGGTCAGCACCCCGGACCGCCCGGTGACGCTCGCGGCGTCGCACGGGGACGCGGTGACGCACTTCACGCGCGGCACGTTCAACCTCACCGACCGGGCCATGAACGGCATTCCCGCGCACGGGTACCGGTCCGCGCAGGGCAAGGAGCAGGCATGACCACCGAATCCACCACTGCAGCCCTGCCCGGCGGGTACCACGCCGCCGACTTCACGAAACCCGACGGGCGCGCCATGACGCTGTACGGCCTGGCGCCCATCCGCGTGGACAGCGAGATTCCCAGCCCCAGCCCGGACCCCGTGGACGCCCGGCCCCTCATGCGCTGGCATCCCGTGCGCGGCGAGTGGGTCATGTACGCCGCGCACCGCATGGGCCGCACGTTCCTCCCGCCGCCCGAGTACAACCCGCTGGCCCCCACCCGCGACCCCGAGCACCCCACCGAACTCCCGCGCGGCGAGTACGACATCGCGGTGTTCGACAACCGCTTCCCCAGCCTGACCCTCACGGCCCCCGACCCGGAACCCGGCCCCGCCGGGACGCGCGCGGGCGTCGGGAAGTGCGAGGTCGTGGTGTTCAGCCAGAGTGCCCAGGGCCGCCTGTGCGACCTGACGGACGAGCAGATCAGCCTGCTGCTGGCCGTCTGGGCGGACCGTACCACGCGCCTCGCGGAGACCGGGCAGATCAACGCCGTGCTGCCCTTCGAGAACCGTGGGGTGGAGGTCGGGGTGACCCTGCACCACCCGCACGGGCAGATCTACGCCTACGATCACGTCCCGCCGGTCGCCGCGCGCGCTGCCGCGCAGATGGACGCGTACGTCGCCGAGCACGGCCGCCCCTGGCTGGAGGACTTCATCCAGGAGGAACGCGCCGCCGAGGACCGCATCATCCGCGACGACGGCGCGGCCCTGAGCGTCGTGCCGCTGTTCGCGCGCTACACCTTCGAGACGTGGGTGCTGCCCACACGCCCCGTCAGCCTCCTGAGTGACCTGAGCGACGCCGAGCGGCTCAGCATGGCGCGGGTGCTGCGGGACGCGCTGCGCCGCCTGGACGGCCTGTTCGGCGTCCGGATGCCGTACCTGATGACCGTGCATCAGGCGCCGCTGGACACGCCCCGCCCGGCGTTCCCGCTGCACATCGAGATCTACCCGTACCTGCGCGCCCCGGGCCGCCTGAAGTTCCTGGCGGGGACCGAGCAGGGCGCCGGGGAGTTCGCGAACGACAAGTTCCCGGAGGTCGCCGCCGCCGAGCTGCGCGCCGTGCCGGACACCGCAGGAGACGGACTGTGACCCACACCAGTTATGAACAGGCGTTCGGGCGTGCGCCGCAGGCCACCGCGCAGGCCCCGGGCCGCGTGAACCTGCTGGGCGAACACACCGACTACCAGGGGGGCTTCGTGCTGCCCACCGCCATCCCGCAGCAGGCGACCGTCGCGCTGGGCCGCAACGGCACGGGCGAGCACGTCCTGTATTCCGCGAACCTGGACCAGACCATCCGCGTGCCGGTCGGCGAGGTCGGCAGCGGCTTCGCGCCGTACCTGACCGGCTGCTTCGCCCTGAGTGGCGTGCAGGAGGGCCTGAACGCCTTCATCGGCAGTGACGTGCCCAGCGGCGGCCTGAGCAGCAGCGCCGCGCTGGAGGTCGCCACGCTCCGCGCCCTGCGGGACCTCGCGGACCTCGACCTCGACGACGTCGCACTCGCCCTGCTCGGCGTGCAGGTCGAACACGACTTCGTGGGCGTCAAGTGCGGCGTGATGGACCAGATGGCCAGCTCCCTGGCCGACACCCGCACCATGCTCCTGATCGACACCCGCAGCCTCGACCGCCGCGCCGTGCCGTTCCCCGCCGGGGCGGAGGTGCTCGTCATCGACTCCGGCGTGCCGCGACGCCTCGCCGAGAGCGGCTACAACGAACGCAGGGCGCAGGTCGAGGAAGCCGCCCGTCTGCTGGACGTCCCGCAACTGCGCGACGTGACCGACCCTTCGGTCGTCGAGAGGCTCCCGCCCGTCCTGCGCGAACGCGCCCGGCACGTCGTCACCGAGAACGCCCGCGTCCTGGCCGCACTGGAACCCGACGTGGACGCCACGCGCTTCGGGCAGCTCATGAACGCCAGCCACGCCAGCCTCCAAGGCGACTACGCCGTCAGTCACGAACGGGTGGACGAACTCGTCGCGCTGCTCCAGGCGCACCCGGACGTGTACGGCGCCCGGATGACCGGCGCGGGCTTCGGCGGCGCCGTTGTTGTCCTCGTCCGCCAGGGACAGGCCACCGCCGCCGCGCAGGCGGTCCTCGCGGAGTACAGCGAGCAGGGCTCCCAGGTCGTTCCGTAAACGACCCGTACGCCAGTGTGCCGGTGCCCCACGCGCGGGCGGACGGCACACTGGCGCTCGTGACTCGACCCAGCTACGCCCTCACCACGTCCCTGGACGGCCTCACGCCTGAGCAGTTGCGTGGCTTCTTCGTGGACTGGCCTAACCCGCCCACGCCCGACACGTTCCTGCGGCTGCTGCGCGGGTCGTACCGGGTCGTGCTCGCCGTCCAGGACGGTCAGGTCATCGGCTTCGTGCAGGCGATCAGCGACGGCGTGCTGACCGCGTACATTCCACTGCTGGAAGATCTGCCCGCGTGGCAGGGCCGGGGCGTGGGCCGCGCCCTCATGACCCGCATGGGGGACGAACTGCGGCACCTGTACGCCGTGGACCTCTGCTGCGACGACCACCTCGTCCGCTACTACGAGGGGCTGGGGATGCGGCGGGGCAACCTGATGTGCACCCGCAACTACGAGCGGCAGAACGGGTCGCCCACCGGGTGAGAGGCTGTCTGGAAAGTCATTTTCGAGCTGGTGACGGCTGTTCACCAGCGAACGCCGCGAGTCTGCGAATCATAAGCCGAACAAACGACACACCGATGAACGCCGCCGTTGTACTCGGCAGCAGGTCATACTCCCGGTTCAAGCGACGATCAAACGACAACCACGCGAAGCTCCGCTCCACCACCCACCGCTTGCGCAGCACCTTGAACGTCCGATACCCCCTGAACGTCTTGATCTGTTCCTCCGTCAACTCCTGTCCCACAGGCAGCCAATACCTTCGGGTGTTGGCATCCGCACGCCGTACCACTTCCACGCTGAACCCCAGAGTGGTCTTCACCCACGCCTCCCACGGCCCGGCATACCCTCCATCCACGAACAGATGGAGTGACCACTGCGGCTGCGACAGGTGCACCTGTCGCAGCAACACCTTCCCACCCTCGCGGTCGCTGATGTTCGCTGCCGTGACGGTGACACCCAGCAACAACCCCTGCGTATCCACGATCAGGTGATGCTTTCGTCCGTTGATCTTCTTGCCCCCGTCGTACCCTCTGACCCCCCTTTTTGGGAGGTCCTCACACTCCGGGAATCCACGACGCCCGCCGTTGGGCGGGCGTTGCCGCCCATGGCCGCTCGAGTCTGGGTGCGCAGCGCGTCATTGACGCGCAGCCAGACGCCATCGAGCTTCCACTGCCGGAAGTAGCTGTACACCGTCTTCCAGTGCGGAAAATCGGCGGGCAACATGCGCCAGGACACGCCGCCACGTGTGATGTAGAAGATGGCATCAACGACATCCCGGCGATGGATGCGTGCTGGACGTCCGCCTGGTTGAGGCGCGGGAATCAGTGGGCAGAGGATGGCCCATTCAGCGTCACTGGTATCGCTGGGGTAGTGTCGGTGCCGAGTCATAAAAAACAGTACGCTGTTTTCGACACCACGCCCTCAACCCTCTTTCCAGACAGCCTCTGACCGGTCTGTTCGGGCAGGCGCTGGCCGTGTTCGCCGGACTTCAGGCCCTCTTGACCACTCTGCCCGTCCGCTACCCCGCCTGGATGGGTATGGGCGCAGGCATGCCCAGCGACGGGCGGCAACTCCTCGACCACTGGCGGGGACCGCGGCGGGCACACACCTGACCGTCACCAGTACCGGAACAGCAGGTCACCGCGTGTCCACCCCAGGTGCCGCGCGCCCTTCGCCGTGCCGGGTGGCAGGCAGTCGAGGTCGGCGCGGTCGGGTGTGCCGTTCAGCCACGCGGCGTCCGGGACGAGCCAGCCGCGCACCAGCCACCACGCGGTCAGGCCGGGCGGATTGAGGTAGGGCGCGAAGGTCGGCCCCGGATGCGTGGCGTCCGTGAAGGCCAGCAGCGGCCAGTCGGTGTGCGCGAGCAGCTTCACCTCTGCCCCACCAGTCGCAGGTCGGAGGCTCTGCCCCCGCACGCCCGTTAGCGGGTCAATGTGGAGTCCACCGATCAGCGTCCACCCGAGTTCGCGGGCGCAGCGGTGCAGATCGGCGGTCAGGCGCGCCGGGGCGTGCGCGTCCGTGCGGGTCAGGTCATCCCGCAGCCACGGCAGCACGCCCGGTTCCACGGTCAACCCTCCATCGTCAGCCCTGCGTCCTCAGCTCAGCGCCGCGCGGAGACGCTGGATGTCCTCGCGCCACGCGTCGGCGTCCTCGCTGTCCTCCCAGAGGTCCGGGAGTTCGCTGCCGGGACCGAGGACGCGTTCCAGGGCTTCCATGGCGTGCCCGCGCAGGTGGGTCAGTTCGGCGGCGTCCGCGTTCTGCACCCAGGCTCGCAGGGCGGCGTCGGTCAGGGCGCTGGTGTCGCCGGTCAGGACGGCGGCGAGGGTCTCGGCGGCGGCGACGGCGCGGTGGCCTTCCTCGGCCTCCAGGTAGTCGTTGTCGGGGTCCAGCGCCACGTCGAAGGCTTCCGCCAGGGCGTACGCGCCGTCCTGTACGATCTCGGCGGCGTACTCGGCGGCCGCCTCGTTCTGGAAGGGGCCGACGCCCCAGGCGCTCATGCGGGGGCCTCGCTGCGGCCGTAGCGCTGCTCGACGTATTTCTCCATGAGCTCCTGGAAGTCCTCGGCGATGCGGGGGCCGCGCAGGGTAGTCAGGAGTTTGCCGTCTTGGTAGACGGGCGCGCGGGGGTCCTCGCCGGTGCCGGGCAGGGAGATGCCGATGTTGGCGTGTTTGCTCTCGCCGGGGCCGTTGACGATGCAGCCCATGACGGCGACCTGCATGTCCTCCACGCCGGGGTATTTCGCCTTCCAGTCGGGCATGGTGTCGCGGATGTAGTCCTGGATTTTCTGGGCGAGTTCCTGGAAGAAGGTGCTGGTGGTGCGGCCGCAGCCGGGACAGGAGGTGACCTGCGGGAGGAACTGGCGGATGCCGAGGCTCTGGAGGATCTGCTGGGCGACCTCGACTTCCAGTTTGCGGCTCGCGCCGGGTTCCGGGGTGAGACTGACGCGGATGGTGTCCCCGATACCCTCGATCAGCAGGGGCGCGAGGGCGGCGCTGCTGGCGACGATACCTTTCATGCCCATGCCCGCCTCGGTCAGGCCGAGGTGCAGGGGGTAGTCGCACAGCGGGGCGAGCTGGCGGTACACCTGCCAGAGTTCCGGGGCGCTGCTGACCTTCACGCTGATCAGGATCCTGTCGTGCGCGAGGCCGAGTTCCTCGGCGTACGCGGCGCTCTCCAGCGCGGAGACGACCATCGCGTCGATCATGACGTCCGTGCCGGTCTTGGGTGACCCGGCGGCGGTGTTCTCGTCCATCAGGCGGGCGAGGACCTGCTGGTCGAGGCTGCCCCAGTTCACGCCGATGCGGACGGGTTTGTCGAACTCTTTGGCGACCTCGATCATGGTGGCGAAGTTCGCGTCGTGGTGCTGTCCGGCGCCGACGTTGCCGGGGTTGATGCGGTACTTGGCGAGCAGGCGCGCCGTTTCGGGGAATTCGCGCAGGAGGATGTGGCCGTTGTAGTGGAAGTCCCCGACGATGGGCACCTCGATCCCGACCTCGTTCAGGCGGGCGATGATGTCGGGGATGGCGGCGGCGGCCTCGCGGGTGTTGACGGTGACGCGCACGATCTCGCTGCCTGCCCGGACGAGCTGCGCGATCTGGATGGCGGTGGCTTCGGCGTTGGCGGTGTCGGTGTTCGTCATGGACTGCACGACGACCGGGTGGGCGCTGCCCACCATGACCCCCCCGACGTTGACGCTGACGGTCTGGCGACGCTTCATGCCGCCCAGTGTACGCGGCGGGCCGGGTGGGCGGCTGGAAGCGGGGTTACGCCTTCGCGGCGCGTTCCATGCGGTCCAGAATGGCGCTCAGGCCGATCTCCAGGCCGCCTTGCGGGCCGCTGGCGCCGTAGAGGCCGCTGCGCTGGAGGCTGGCCGCGCCGTGCAGGAACGTCCAGTAGGCGACGGCGTGCCCGGTGTCGTCGGGGTGGCCGCTCAGCGCACCGACGTGGGTCAGGAGGGCGTTCCAGAGGTGCTTTCCGGCGGTGGTCTTGATGCCGGGGGGTTGTTCGGGGCGTGGGGTCATCAGGAGGTCGTAGGTGTGCGGGCGGGTGTGGGCGAAGTGCAGGTACGCCCGGGCGATGGCGTCGAGTGCGGCGCGTGGGGCCTGGGTGTGGGCGGCAGCGGTGACGTCGTCGCGCAGGGCGTCGGCGGCGTGTTCGGCCAGCTGGTTCAGGAGGGCGTCGCGGCTGGCGAAGTGGCGGTACAGGCTGCCGGGGCGCACGCCCAGCGCGTCGGCGAGGGGCCGCATGGCGAGGGCGTCGGGGCCGCCCTGGTCGAGGAGGGTCTGCGCTTCCCGGAGGATGGTGTCCGGGGTGAGTTTGGCGGGGTACGGCACGGTGAACAGTGTACGTCTTGACGCCCGTCCGCCGAAGGTGTACGGTGTTCACCATGAAAGCGAACAGCGTTCAGCTTGGGTCGCCGTACCAGGTCAGCGCCGCCGACCTGCTCGCCCTGACCACCGAACTCGTCGCCCTGGCCGCCGTCACCACCTGGGCTGCGCGCACGGGCGGCTGGCCCGCCGCCCTGGCCACAGTGACCACCTTCGCAGCCGTGTGGGGCACCTTCCTCTCCCCCCGCGCCCCACGGCCCGTCAGGGGCGCCGCGTGGCCCGCGGCGAAACTCGCGGTGTTCAGCCTCGCCGCGCTGGCCCTGGCCGCCGTCGCGGGCCCCCTCCCGGCCGCCGTCTTCCTGGGCGCGGCCCTGCTGAGCACCGTGCACGGCGGCGCGCGGTGACCCGGCCGCCCATCCGGCTGGCGCAGTTCGGCCTGATCAACGCGTACCTCGTGCCCGAACGCGACGGCCTGACCCTCATCGACGCGGGAGTGCGCGGCATGGACCGCCGCGTGAACCGCGCCGCCCGGCAGCTGGGCCTCCCACTGCGCCGCGTCGCGCTGACCCACACGCACAGCGACCACGTCGGCGCGATCGACACCCTGATGCAGCACTGGCCAGACGCCGAACTTCTGGTCGGCGCGGCCGACACCGCCAACCTCGCCGAACTGGGCGTGAGGACCGCACCCACCCGCCTCCTGCGCGACGGGGACCGCGTGGGGTCCCTGACGGTCATCGACACGCCCGGCCACTCGCCCGGTCACGTCGCGTACCTCGACGAACGCGACGGCACGCTGTACAGCGGCGACACCTTCGTGAACGTGCCGCGCCTGCGGGTCGCCAGCGTCCTGCACGCCGCCTTCCCCCTGCCCACCTTCGGCACGCACGACCCGGCGCAGACCACCCGCGCCGCCCGCGCCCTGCTGGACGTGCCGCTGCGCACACTGGCCACCGGCCACGGCCTGGTCATCCAGGGGCCGCTGCCCGCCATGCGCCGCGCTGTGCAGGACGCCGAATCCGGCCGCGAACCGGGGGCGGTCACCCGCACCGTCTCCGGCTGGGTCGGGCACCTGACGCGCCTGAGCACCGACGGCGCGGTCGCCGGAAAGGCACTCGCCTACCGCGACAACCGCCCCAGCTGACACACAACAAGAAAGGCGGGACCGACGCCAGCTGGCCATCGGTCCCGTTCGTGGTGGGCGGTGAGGGATTTGAACCCCCGACCTATCGCTTGTAAGGCGAGAGCTCTACCGCTGAGCTAACCGCCCACGCGGCCTGACATGCTAGGCGATCAGGGCCGGTCCGCGCAAGGGGGGCGACCCGCCCCGGAGGCCGCCGCACGCGGCATTTGTGACGGCTGGCGTGCGTTTTCGCGCCAGTGGGGTATACTGGGGGGGTAATTCCTCGAACGGGGGTGGGCGGTTCGCTCACCTTTTTTCGTGGAGGGGGTGGTTTCAGGCTGCTGGTCAGCCGACACAATATGAATAACAACGACAACAACAACTTAATGCAACTCGCGAGCGGCGCCCTGGAACCCCTGGGCTTCGAGGTGCTGGAAGTGCAGATGCAGAACATGGGCGGCCAGCCGATCGTGCTGGTCCGCATCGACCGTCTGGACGAGCAGCCGGTCACGGTGGACGATCTGGCGCGCGCCAGCCGCACCGCGGAAGCCGAGTTCGACCGGGTCGACCCGATCGCCGGGGAGTACCGCCTGGAGTTCGAATCCCCGGGCGCGAAACGGCCCCTGCTGCGCGCGCGGCACTTCGAGCGCATGCTGGGCCTCAAGGCCCGCGTGCGGGGCGACGGCCACGCGTTCACGGCGCCCATCACGGCCGTGGACGGCGACCGCGTGACCTTCACGGTCGGCGGTGAGCCCGTCACGCTGACCGCCGGGACGTTCCAGGCGAACCTCGCCGAGTTCCCCGACCGTCACCGGTAACCCCCCAAGAATCGATTCGTGGGTGCCGGTGACGCACCCAGAAGGAAGCGTGAGATGACCCAGCCGGAATTCAACTTTGCCGACGCGCTGCGTGAAGTGGCGCAGGCCCGCAACATCAACGAGATGCAGCTGATCGAGGCGTTCGAGCAGTCCCTCGCCCAGGCGTACACCCGCAACGTGGAACCCGAGAAGCGCATCGAGGTGCACCTCGACCCGCAGAGCGGCGAGCTGGAAGTGCTGATCGTGCGCGAGGTCGTCGAGAAGGTCGAGGACGAGCACCTGCAGATCTCCCTGGCCGACGCGCTGGAACTCGATCCCGGCGTGGAAGTCGGCATGGAGATGGAGTTCCCCGTCGACCGCGAGAAGTTCAGCCGCATCGCCCTGCAGGCCGCCAAGCAGACCCTGACGCAGAAGATGCGCGAAACCGAGCGCAACGTGGTCTTCAACGAGTACAAGGACCGTGAGGGCCAGGTGCTCACCGCGCAGGTGGTGCGCAGCGACAACAAGGGCAACTGGTTCGTGGAACTGGGCGCGGGCGAGGCGATCCTGCCGCCCCGCGAGCAGATTCCCGGCGAGAAGCTCACGCCGGGCAACCGCGTGAAGATCTACCTGAAGGAAGTCCGCAAGACGCCCAAGGGCCCAACGATCCTCGCCAGCCGCGCCGACGAGAGGTTGCTCGACTACCTCCTGAAGCAGGAGATTCCCGAGGTCGCCAACGGCATCGTGGAGGTCAAGGCCATCGCCCGTGAAGCCGGGCAGCGCAGCAAGGTCGCGGTGTTCTCCCACAACAGCAACGTCGACCCGATCGGCGCGTGCATCGGGCACCGCGGCAATCGCATCCAGGCCGTCACCGGCGAACTGGGCCGCGAGCGCGTGGACGTGATCCTCTGGGACGGCAACACCCGCGACTTCATCCGCAACGCCCTGTCGCCCGCCAAGGTGGGCCTGATCGAGGTGCTGGCCGACCGCCGCGAGGCGACCGTGACCGTCACCCCCGACCAGCTGTCCCTGGCGATCGGCAAGGGCGGGCAGAACGTCCGCCTGGCCGCCAAGCTGACCGGCTTCAAGATCGACCTGCGGGAAACCGCCGCGATCAGCGACCTGGACGCCGCGATGCAGCAGGCCATGCAGGACGAGCAGGACGGCCGCGACTCGGGCAGCGCCCAGTCGGCGTTCGACGCGCTGTTCAAGGACAGCAAGTCGGTCGCGACCGCCAGCCCGGACGACGAGCAGGAGTAACCCTTGACCGCCGCCCCCTCCCCTACCCCCACGCCGAAGACCGGGCACGTGCCCGAGCGGACGTGCGTGGCCTGCCGTCGCCGCCGCGCGCAGGGCGAGTTCCTTCGCCTGAGCCGGGACGCGGACGGCCGCTGGCGGGTGCAGGAGGGGCCGCGCACGGGCCGCGGCGCGTACGTGTGCGCCGACAGCCCGGCGTGCTGGGCGGAGAAGCGGCTGCGCCGCGCGTTCGGAGCGCAGGCTCCGGTCGTCTCGCAGGCGCTCCTGAACCGATCCACTGATTTACCCCGCGCGTAAGAGCAGGCGCGGGTCTCACCGGAGGTGAGCATGTCGAAAGTTCGTATTTATACCCTCGCCAAGGACCTTGGCGTCGAAAACGCGAAGATGCTGGACATCCTCGACGGGCTCGGCGTGTCCTACAAGAGCGTCAGCAGCACCATCGAGGAAGACACCGTCGAACTGATCAAGGAGATCCTGGCCGCCGAGGCCGAGGGCGGCGCACCCGCCCAGGCCGACGCCGACACGACCCCCGCGGCCGCGCCCACCGGGGCGCCCGCCCAGACCACCGCCCAGACCGCTCCTCAGGCGACCGAAGCGGCGGCCCAGACCGGCGCCGCCCCGGTGGCCGACCAGACCGAGGCACCCGTGAGCACCGAGAAGGAAATCCCGCACCGCGCGCCGGTCGTGACCATCATGGGTCACGTCGACCACGGCAAGACCAGCCTGCTGGACTACATCCGCAAGACCAAGGTCGCGGCGAAGGAAGCCGGGGGCATCACCCAGCACGTCGGCGCGTTCGAGGCGAAGACCAGCAAGGGCAAGATCGTGTTCATCGACACGCCCGGCCACGAGGCCTTCACGACCATCCGCGCGCGCGGCGCGAACGTCGCCGACATCGCGATCATCGTGATCGCCGCCGACGACAGCCTCATGCCGCAGACCCGCGAGGCCATCGCGCACGCGCAGGCCGCCAAGGTCCCCATGATCGTCGCGATCAACAAGGTCGACCTGCCCCAGGCCGACCCGGAACGCGTCAAGACCGACCTGACCCAGCTGAACCTCGTGCCCGAAGAGTACGGCGGTGACCTGGTCGTCGTGCCCGTGTCCGCCAAGACCGGCGAGGGCGTCGAGGACCTGCTGGAGTACATCAGCCTGACCGCCGAGATCGAGGACCTGCGCGCCGACCCGAAAGGCACCTTCAGCGGCGTGGTCATCGAGGGCAAGGTGGACAAGCAGGCGGGCGTCCTGGCGACCGTCATGGTGCAGGAGGGCACGCTGCACGTCAGCGACTTCCTGGTCGTGGGCGAGAACTACGGCAAGATCAAGGCGATGACCGACAGTAGCGGCGCGCGCATCAAGGAAGCGGGCCCGAGCACCCCCGTGCAGATCCTGGGCTTCAGCGAGGTCCCCAGCAGCGGCGAGAAGGTCATCAGCGCCAAGAACGAGCACGCCGCCCGTGAAGTCGTCGCCGGTCGCGCCGACGTCCGCCGCGACGAGGAAGACGCCCGCGACCGCCGCAAGGGCCAGCGCAGCCTCGAGGACCTCCTCGGGCCGCTGGGCACGATCCGCACCGTGAACCTGATCCTGCGCGCCGACACGCAGGGCAGCGTGGAAGCCATCCAGGGCATCCTCGCCCGCAAGGAAAAGGACGACGTCAAGATCAACGTGATGCTCGCCGGGATCGGTGCGCCCACCGAGGGTGACGTGCTGCTGGCCTCCACGGCCGAGGCGACCATCCTGTGCTTCAGCGTCACCGCGTCCGGCGGCGTGAAGAAGGTCGCGGACACCAAGGGCGTGGACATCAAGTCCTACCGGATCATCTACGAACTCATCGACGAGGTGGACCGCCTGATCAAGGGCAACCTCGAACCCGTGTTCGAGGAGAAGTACCTGGGCCGCGCCGAGGTCCGCATGGTCATCCGCCACCCCAAGAGCGGCAACATCGCCGGATCGTACGTCACCGACGGCAGCCTCAAGCGCAACGCGAAGGCGAAAGTCACGCGCGGCAAGCAGGTCGTGTACGAGGGCACCATCGTGGGCCTCAAGCGCTTCAAGGACGACGTCCGCGAAGTGCAGACCGGCTACGAGTGCGGCATCAACGTGGACTGGAACGACGTGATGGAAGGCGACATCATCGAAGCCAGCGAGATGGTCGAAGTCGAGCAGAACTAAGCTTCACCGTGAAAGCCGGAACCTCCGCGTGGGGTTCCGGCTTTCTCATGCATAGGACGCAACGACCAGCCCCCCCGCCACGGGGACGGGGGGGCTGGGGGTCGGGTGTGGATCAGGTGCCGCTGGTGGTGCCGGTGGCGCTGCCCTGGTCGGTGCTGTCGCCCTGCGGTCCGTGGTTGTCCTGGCCGCGCGGGCCGCCGGGGCCCATGGGGCCGTCGTGGTGGCCGCCGCGTCCGGGGCCGCCGGGGCCGCGACCGCCGAAGGCGAAGGGGTTCTCCGCGAGGTGCTGTTTCATGTCGGCGGCGCGGTCGGCGGGGATGTCCCCGGCCTTCACGGCGGCGTCGATGGTGGCGGTTCCGGCCTTGACGGCGGCGGCCTTGAGTTTCTCGGGCGTGGTGTTCAGCTGCTTGGCGAGGTTGGTGATGAACGTGTCGGCGTAGTTGGTGCCGCTGCGCTGGGGGCGCTCGCCGGGCTGACGCTGCCCGGTCTGGCCCTGCTGCGACTGGTTCTGCTGGGTCTGATTTTGCCCGGTGCGCTGGCCGGGCTGGGCGGGCTGCACGCGCTGCGGGGCCTGGGCGGTGGTCGCGGCGCCGGTGCTGGCAGTGCCTGTACCGCTCTGCTGGGCGAGTACAGCGCCGACGGTCAGGGGCAGCGCGGCGAAGGCGATCAGGGGAAGACGGTTGTTCATGGGGGGCACACTCCTGTTGACTGGGGGGCCTTGAACTGAGGGCCTGGGAATGGGGGGCGTCGGGTTCGGGTGGCGACGTCCGGACATCGGCCACGCAGGCAGTGTGCCGAACAGGTGTTAAGGGGCGGCTAATTGGTGTGGGGCCTTCTGCTATGCTGGGTCGCCTTGAGATTCCCGCGTTCCTTCCGACTGGCGTGGCAGCGTGCGCTGCTGAGCCTGCCGGGCCTTTTCCCGCTGCTGCCGCTGCTAGCCGTGGCGCTGGGTCAGCCCTGGAACGTGCCGGAACCGGGCCGCTGGGCGGCGGGGAATGTCGCCCCGGCCCTGCCGGAGTTGCGGCCCGCGCCGCCGCCCGGCTCGCCCGTGCCGCTGCTGGCTGGGGACGCGCCCCGCCCGGTGGCCCTGCCGCCCGCGCAGGCCCGGTTCACGCTGGCGCTGCCCGTGTGGGCCGAGCCGCGCGTCAGACCGGCGCTGAGCGTGCTGGGGCGGCGGCAGTCCGACGGGGGCTGAGCGTCCGCGTCCGACCGCCCACCCTGAATCTTTGCAGTGAACTGGAGTTGTGAATGACGTACGGAAACAAAGGCAAGAAATCCGGTCGCTCTGCCCCGCGCAGCGCGCCGACCGCGAGTAAACCGAACCTCTGGACCGGGCTGATCCTGCTGCTGACGCTGCTGGCGTCGGTGGCGTACATCTGGCGGCCCTGGGAGCACAAGGACAACGTCTGGAGTCTGTGGAACGACAAGTTCCAATTCATGACGCTGGGGCTGGACCTCAAGGGCGGTCTGCGCATTGAGCTGGCCCCGGAGACCGGCACCGCCACGAAGGACGAACTGGACCGCGTGAAGACGGTCATCGAGAACCGCATCAACGCGCTGGGCGTGGCCGAACCGACCGTGACGGTCGCCGGGGGCAAGCGCGTGGTCGTGGAGATCCCGGGCGCGACACCCGCCGTGCAGGACCGCGCGCGCGAGATCATCAAGCAGACGGCGCGCCTGGAGTTCCGGATCGTGCAGGCGAACGCCCAGCCCGATCAGACGCTGGCGCAGAAGAACCCGCGCAGCGGTGGCTACTCGCTGGCGCAACTGGGCCCGGTCGAGGCGACCGGTGAGGTCATCCAGAACGCGCAGGCGGCGACCGACCCGCAGTCCGGACGCTGGGTCGTGACCTTCCAGAACACCGATGCGGGCTCCGCGAAGTTCGGCGAGTTCACGGGCAAGAACATCGGCAAGCTGATGGCCGTGGTGCTGGACGACCAGATCCAGAGCGTGGCGACCATCCAGAGCCGCCTGAACCGGGACGTGCAGATCACCGGGAACTTCGACGCGCAGGAAGCGAACCAGCTGGCGCTGGTGCTCAAGTCGGGCGCGCTGCCCATCAAGATCAAGACCGAGGCCGAGCAGGCCATCGGGCCGAGCCTGGGCGCGGACGCGATCCGCAGCGGCGCGATCGCGTCGCTGGTCGGGATCGGGCTGGTGTTCGTGATGCTGTTCGGGTACTACGGCTTCTGGTTCGGTCTGGTGGGCGCGCTGGGTCTGCTGTTCTCCAGCATCGTGATCCTGGGGATGCTGGCGGGATTCGGCGCCACGCTGACCCTGCCGGGCATCGCGGGGCTGGTCCTGACGATCGGCGCGGCGGTGGACGGCAACGTGATCTCCTTCGAGCGCATCAAGGAAGAACTGTTCAAGGGTAAAGGCATCAAGAACGCCATCCGGGCCGGGTACGACCACTCGACGGCGGCGGTGCTGGACGTGAACGCCTCGCACCTGCTGTCCGCGCTGGCGCTGTACACGTACTCGACGGGCGCCGTGAAGGGCTTCGCGGTGACGCTGATCATCGGCGTGATCGCCTCGACCTTCTCGAACCTCGTGTTCGCGAAGTGGTTCATCCAGTGGCTCGCGCAGCGCAGGCCCAACATGAGTGCGCCGCAGTGGATCAAGGAGACGCACATCGACTTCATCCGCCCCGCGCGGATCATCACGACCCTCAGCGTGCTGCTGGCGATCGCGGGCGGCGTGGCGGTGCTCACCAAGGGCCTGAACTACGGGGTGGACTTCTCGTCGGGGACGACCATCACCGCGAAGACCAGCGCCGAGACGACCACCGAGCAGGTCCGCGCGGCCGTGACGGGCGCGGGTGTGGAGAAGGCGAACGGGCAGAGCACCGTGATCCTGCGCAACGTGGTGACCGGGCAGGAGGGCGCGTCCTACACCATCAAGGTGCCGGAACTGACGCCCGAGGAGCGGGTGGCCGTGCAGGCCGCCGTGCAGAAGCTGCCGCAGGGCAGCGTGCAGGCCACCGAGACGGTCGGCCCGGCCGTCGGGAAGGAACTCACGCAGAAGACCATCTACGCCGTGCTGCTGGGCCTGGGGCTGATCCTGGTGTACGTGGGCTTCCGCTTCGACTTCATCATGGGGGTCGGCTCGATCCTGGCCGCCATCCACGACGTGATGATCGCCATGGGGCTGTTCGCGCTGCTGAACCTGGAGTTCACCGTGGCGACCGTGGCGGCCCTGCTGACCCTGATCGGCTACTCGCTGAACGACTCGATCATCGTGTCGGACCGCATCCGCGAGAACATCAAGGAGATGCGCGGCAAGTCGTACCGCGAGATCGTGAACCTGGCGATCAACCAGACGCTGTCGCGCACGATCATGACTTCGGTCAGCACGATGCTGCCGCTGCTGAGCCTGCTGATCTTCGGCGGGCCGGTGCTGCGGGACTTCAGCCTGGTGCTGCTGGTGGGCATCCTGATCGGGACGTACTCCAGCATCTACATCGTGGCGCCGCTGGTGGTGTACTTCGAGGAGTGGCGTGACCGCCGCAAGGCCGGGGGGCAGGCCGCCAAGGCGTAACCCGGTCCTGTGGAGGTGGTGGCGTGGAGCGATCCCGCCGCCACCTTTCATTTGATACTTCCAAAGTGTTCAGACGTATCACTCGACAGGCAGGGACAGGGCGGGGTATGCTGCCCGGCGATGAGCATGCACGACCAGAAGACCGTCGCCATCGTCGGCGGCAGCGGCTACGCCGGCGGGGAATTCCTGCGCCTCGCCCTGAACCACCCCCACCTGAACGTCACGCAGGTCACCAGCGAACGCAACGCCGGCACCCCCGTCAGCATGGTCCACCCCAACCTGCGCGGCCGCACCAACCTGAAATTCCGCAAGGCGGCCGACCTGGACGAGGCCGACATCATCGTGCTGGCCCTCCCGCACGGCAGCGCCGCGAAGAAGATCGCCGAGTACGAGGCCAGGGGCAAGATCATCGTGGACCTGTCCGCCGACTTCCGCCTCAAGGACCCCGAGGTCTACCGCACCACGTACGGCGAGGACCACCCCACCCCCGAGAAACTGGGCGAGTGGGTGTACGGCAACCCGGAGCTGCACCGCGAGGACCTGCGCGGCGCGACCCGCATCGCCTGCGCCGGGTGCTTCGCCACCAGCGTCATCCTGGCCCTGTACCCCCTGCTGAAACTGGGCGTGCTGCTGCCCAAGGACATCATCGCCACCGGACTGGTCGGCAGCAGCGCCGCCGGAGCGAGCGCCAGCGACGCCTCTCACCACCCCGAGCGCGCCGGGAGCCTGCGGGTGTACAAACCCGTCGGGCACCGCCACACCGCCGAGGCCCAGCAGGAACTCCCGGGGCACTTCCCGCTGCACCTGACCGCGATCAGCACCCCCCGCGTGCGTGGCATCCTGACGACCGCGCAGGCCTGGATTCCCGACGGCTACAGCGACCGCGACGTCTGGAGCGCCTACCGCGAGGTGTACGGCGCCGAGCCGTTCATCCGGATCGTGAAGGTCGCCAAGGGCATCCACCGCTACCCGGACCCCATGCTGCTCGACGGGACGAACTACTGCGACATCGGCTTCGAGATGGACCAGGACACCGGGCGCGTGGTCCTGATGTCCGCCATCGACAACCTGGTCAAGGGCACCGCCGGGCACGCCATTCAGAGCCTGAACATCGCCCTGGACTGGCCCGAGACGACTGGCCTGGAGTTCGCGGGCCTGCACCCCGCCTGACCGGCCACGCCCGCAGCCACCGGGAGGTGAGACAGGCACGGCGGCCACTCCGGGAGCATGGAGTGGCCGCCGGGTGTGACGGAATCAGCCGAGCGGAATGGCGTTGAAGCCGTACGTGCCGGGCCCGACGTGCGCGCCGATCACGGGGCCCATGAGCTGCACGCGGCCGCGCTGCACGTTCAGGCCGCTGCCCACCATCGCGGTGCGCAGGGCGTTGATGCGCCCCGTGTCCCGCCCGGCGTGCATGATCGTGACGCTCAGCGGGGTGTTCCCGAAGCGCTCCTTGAGGCTGCCGAGCATGTCGCCCGCCGCCTGATCCACCTTGGCGCGGCGGGTGGCTTTCAGTTCGCCCCGCTCGAAGGTGAGGACCGGACGGACGCCCAGCATGCCGCCCAGGAACGCCTGCGCGCGGCTGACGCGGCCGCTGCGGCGCAAGTAGTCCAGCGTGGCGACCGACAGTTCGGCGTACATGCTGTTGCGGGCCTCCAGCACGGCGCGCGCCACCTGATGCAGCTCCAGCCCGGCGGTGACCTGATCGCGCGCCACCAGGGCCAGTTCGGCCAGCGGACCGCAGGCGACCTCGGTGTCGATCACCTGGATACGGCCCGCCTCGCCCAGCTGCTGCGCGGCCTGCTGGGCGTGCCGCACCGTATCGGACAGCTTGCCGGAGAGGTGCAGGCTGATCACGGCGTCGTGCGTGCTCAGCAGTTCACGGTAGCGCTGTTCAAAAGCGGCGACGCTCACGGGGGATGTGCTGGCGCTGCCCCCGGCGCGCATGTGGTCGTACACGGCGTCCGGGTCGATGTCCTGCCAGTCGGAGAAGGTGCGCTGCTGCATGCTGACCTGCAGCGGAATGATGTTGATCCCGAGCTGCGCGGCACTGTCGGGGTGCAGGTCGCAGGTGGAATCCGTGAGAACAGCAATCATTCCCCTTATCTATTCCTTTGATGTTCAGGTGTCTGTGAGGTTCTCGGCTCGTCGGGGTCACACCCGCCAGCTCAATGCACCCTGCGCTGGGCGGAAAGAATCCTGTGACAACCGCCCGCTCCGCAGCGCCGTCCTGGCACGGTTCCCATCCTGGCACAGTTCCCATAGACCCCGCTGACCGTCGCCACCAGCGGTTCCAGCACGCGGAGTCGGGTGGTCAGGGGGTCGGGGCAGCCGACCGCGCCGCGAGCCGGGCCAGTAGCCGGTCGGACGCACCCGCGAACAGGAACGCGTTCGACGGGACCGACAGCACCCCGGACGGCAGGTACGCGGTCCAGTGCGGGTCGAGCGGCACGGCGTCGGGCAGTCCGGCGGCGCGCTGCAGGGCGTTCTGGTACGTGCCGCAGTCGAAGGCGTCCAGCTGGCCGTTCAGCAGGTACGGCGCGGCGCCCAGCCGGTTGATCTCGCGCCGGATGGCCTCCAGGTGTGTGGGCCTCACGCCGACGTCCACGACGAGTACGAGGTCGCGGCGCAGCAGGCTGTCCAGCGGCAGCTGCGCCGCGCCGCTGCCGAACAGGCCGGGTTCCTCGGCCATCTGATCGGCGCTGATCTTGCGGGTCAGGTGGCGGCACGGGCCCCACATGGCCGCGGCGTCCTCGCACGCGACGAGCAGACTGCCGAGCGGCGCGCGGCGCAGCGCCTCGGCCAGCGGGAGAACCTGCCCGGCGGGCAGTTGCGAACGCAGCCGCAGGTCGTCGGGCGTCCAGCGCGCAGCGGGAATGGTGGTCAGGGTCGTGAGGTCCGGGCCGACCGGGGCGGGCAGGCAGGCGCTCAGCAGCGCGGCCAGTCCGGCGGTCGCCGCGGCGCGCAGGGGGGCAGGCAGGGGCACGCGGGCATTCTGGCGCGTGGCGGTCATGGGGGCGTTCAGCGGCGCTTTCATGGTGTCCTGACCTCCCGGACCCTGGCGGACCCGCGCCTGCCGCAGGCGGATTCCGGCAGTTTCAGCATCAGGTCGGCATCCGCGCCTGCCCCGCCAGCCCACCGGCGCGGCTTGACGGGTCTGCGCGGGTGGACCGCCCCCGAGCACCGACCGGCGCCCAGCTCAGGCGCCGGGCAGGCGCAGCACACCCTCCAGGGCGGTGTACGCATCGGGCCGGGCGAGGAACACCAGTTCGTCCATGGCGGTCAGGCGCAGGTCCGGGCGTGGCAGGCGCACCGAGCCGTCCCGCACGACGCCCACGACCTCCACGCCGGGCGGCAGGGTTACGACGCCCAGGCGCGCGCCGCGCCAGCTGGCGGGCACCACGCGGCGGTACAGTTCCCGGTCGCTGGAGGGGGACGGCAGGGCGTCGGCGTCCAGGGGCGCGGCGGGTGTGGCGGCGTCGTAGGGCACGGCGGGCGCGTCGACCGGGCGGCGCGGCATGTAGCGCACGGTGTCGGGCAGCCACGCGGGCGTGGCGGCGTGCACGCCACTGTCACGCCGGGCGTGCACCTGACTTTCGATCAGGCCGCGCGTGCCGCTGAGCAGGTGCGCGACGCTGCATGCGGCCAGCGTGACCGGCAGCAGCGCCTCGCCGCCCCAGGTGACGGCGAGCAGGGTCGCGGCGAGCGGCACGTTCAGCGTGACGGTCAGGAACGCCGCGGCGCCCACCATGGCCGCGACGGCCGGGTCCACGCCGAGCAGGTTCGCCAGCCCGACGCCCAGCAGGCCTCCCACCCCGACCGAGGGCAGGACGCCGCCACCCAGCGCGACGTGCAGGCCCAGCGCGAGCAGCACCCAGCGCCACGCGGCCTGCTGGTCGCCGTCCGCGACGAACCCCCCGGCGCCCAGTTGCAGCCACCCCAGCCCGTCCCCGAGGACGCTGGGCGTGAGGCGCTGCGCGACGACCGCCGTGAGCAGCCCGACGGCACCCGCGAACGCCAGGCGGCGCCAGCCCCGCAGGGCGCCAGCGGGCAGCGCCGAGCAGCTCAGGAGGGCCAGCCAGCCCAGCAGGGTCGCGCCGAGCCCCACGAGTGCGAACGCGGGCAGCTGCGCGGCGGCCGGGACCTGCACGTCCGGAAAGGTCAGCAGGGGCGTGAAGCCGAACGCCAGTCCGTACACGGCGGTCCCCGCCACGGCGGCCAGCAGGCAGGGCATGACGACCTCGAACTCGAACTCGAAGCGGCGGTACAGGACCTCGGCGATCAGCACGGCGGCCGCCAGCGGGGCGTGCAGCACGGCGCCCAGTCCGGCGGCGGCGCCCGCGAGGGTCAGGGTGCGGAACTCGACGCTGTCGAGCCGCGTGACGCGCTGCATGAGGCGCGCGCCGAGCATGCCGGTCATGGTGAACGGAGCGTCGCGGCCCAGCAGCAGCCCGGACGAGTGCGCGACCAGACTGCCCGCCAGGGTGCGCAGTTGCGTGGGGGCGGGCGCCCACTGGCCACGCTGGTGGTAGCCGCGCACCAGTTGGGTCAGGGGGTCGCCCTCGCCGGGGCGGACCAGGGCGGCGTACGCGACGGCCGCCAGGGGCAGGGTGATCAGGCCCCAGTGGGCGGCGGTACCGAAGGCCATCATCAGGCCGCCCTCGCCGGTCGTGCCGGGGGGCGCGTAGTCGGTCAGGCGCACGGCGAAGGCGATCAGGGCGTCCAGCGCCAGGCGCAGCACGATGCACAGCCCGCCGACCAGGGCGCCCAGCAGCACGCTGAGCACCACCAGCCTTCCGGTTTCCAGGCGGTGCAGGACGGCGCGGGGGAGCGGGGAACGCATTGCCGCCCATGCTAGAGCAGTTCGGGACGGAACGCCACCGCCGCGCTCGCCTGCCGGACGGTTTTTTTGCCGTCCTGCCGCGCGCGGCGGCCCCTGCCCGGTCCGCGTGGGCGGGTCAGATGAAGGCCGCTTAAAGTCAGGTCGGGTCTTCACAAATCGCGCGCCACGCGTAAGATACGTGCCGGTACTCCGGTGACGGGGCGCGGCGCGGCGCCGCGATGTCCCGCCCGGCCTGAAAGGAGCTTCACCATGGCCTACGAACTGCCCACGCTGCCCTACGCCTACGACGCCCTCGAGCCCCACATCGACGCGCGCACCATGGAGATCCACCACACCAAGCACCACCAGACGTACGTGGACAACGCGAACAAGGCGCTCGAAGGCACCGAGTTCGCCAGCCTGCCGGTCGAGGACCTGATCCAGAAACTCGATCAGGTGCCCGCCGACAAGAAGACCGCCCTGCGCAACAACGCGGGCGGGCACGCCAACCACAGCCTGTTCTGGCAGGTCATGGGGCCCCAGGGCAGCGGTCAGCCCAGCGGTGAACTGGCCGACGCGATCACCGCGGCCTTCGGGTCCTTCGACGCGTTCAAGGAGAAGTTCGAGGACGCCGCCAAGACCCGCTTCGGCAGCGGCTGGGCGTGGCTGGTCGTGAAAGACGGCGCGCTGGCCGTCGTGAGCACCGCCAACCAGGACAACCCCCTGATGGGCGAGGCCGTCGCGGGCGTCAGCGGCACGCCGGTCCTCGGGGTGGACGTGTGGGAGCACGCGTACTACCTGAACTACCAGAACAAGCGCCCTGACTACCTGAAGGCGTTCTGGAACGTCGTGAACTGGGACGAGGTCGCGCGCCGCTACGCCGCCGCGAAGTAAATCCCTCAAACGAAGCGCGCCCCATCACCGGGGCGCGCTTCACTGTCGGTTCCTCAGGGGCGCATGCGCGTGAGCATACGCGGGAAGGGAATCGCCTCGCGGATGTGGTCGATCCCCGTGATCCAGGCGATCACGCGTTCCAGGCCCATGCCGAAGCCCGCGTGGGGCATGCTGCCGGTCTTGCGCAGGTCCAGGTACCACTCGAAGGCCTCCAGCGGCAGACCCTCGTGCTCGATGCGGGATTTGAGCAGGTCGTAGTCGTGGATGCGTTCGCTGCCGCCGATGATCTCGCCGTAGCCTTCGGGCGCGATCATGTCGTCGCACAGCGCCACGCGGGGGTCCTGCGGGTCGGGCTGCATGTAGAACGCCTTGATGGCCGCCGGATACCGCTCGATGATCACGGGACGGTCGAAGTGGTGGCCGAGGATCGTCTCGTGCGGGGCGCCCAGGTCGTCGCCCCACTCGACGGGCTGCACGTCCTCCTGCACGTTGGCGGGCAGGTCGCGGTCCTCGATGTGCTTCCGGATGATGTCCAGCGCGTCGGTGTACGTCACGCGCGGGTAGTTGCCTTCCGCGGCGCCCGCCAGCTTGCTCTGGTCGCGCCCGAGGATCTTCAGTTCCTCCTGGCATTCGTCCAGCACGCGGCGCACCAGGAAGCTCACGAAGCGCTCCTGCAGCGCCATGTTCTCGGTGTGGTTGCTGGGCACCACCTCGGGTTCGATCATCCAGAATTCCAGCAGGTGACGGCGGGTCTTGCTCTTCTCGGCGCGGAAGGTCGGGCCGAAGGTGTACACCTTGCCGAACGCGAACGCGCCCGCCTCCGCGTGCAGCTGCCCCGTCTGGGACAGGTACGCCTTGTCCTCGCCGAACAGGTCGATCTCGAACAGTTCGGTGGTGCCCTCGGCGGCGTTCGGGGTGAAGAACGGCGCGTCGAAGCGGATGAAGCCCTCGCCGTGGAAGAAGTCCACGACGGCGCGCTGGACGCTGTCGCGCACGCGCATGATCGCCCAGGGGCGGCGGTGGCGCAGCCAGACGTGACGGTGGTCCATCAGGAACTCGATGCCGTGCTCCTTGGGCGTGATGGGGTACTCGCCGTGGTTCTCGCTGATCACGGTCAGGTCCCGCAGGCTGAGTTCCACGCCGCCCGGGGCGCGCTCGTCGGCGCGGACCTCGCCGGTCACGGTGACGGCCTGCTCCTGCGTGAGGCGCTTGGCCTGCTCGAACACCTCCTCGGGCACGTCGGTCTTGAAGACGGTGGCCTGCACGAAGCCGCTGCCGTCGCGGAGTTTCAGGAACTGGATCTTGCCCTTGCCGCTCTTGTCCTGCAGCCAGGCGTGAACGGTGACGGTCTGCCCCACGTGCTGCGCGAGGTCGTGAATGCTGGAATGAACGCTCATCGCGGCTCAGTATAGGCAGCGCGCGCCCCGGACGCCCGGGACGGACGCGGCCCGCCCACCGCGTACACTGTCCGCTGTGGGTCAACCGCTCCTGGAATTCGGCATTCTCGTCGCACTGCTGATCATCAACGGCTTCTTCTCGGGTTCGGAACTGGGCGTGGTGTCGGCCCGGCGGTCCCGGCTGCAGGCGCAGGCGAACGCCGGGAACCGGGGCGCGCGCCGCGCCGTGGAACTCTCGGAGAACCCCGGCGCGTTCCTGGCGACCGTGCAGATCGGCATCACCCTGATCGGCACCGTCAGTGCCGTGTTCGCCGGGGGGAGCCTCACGCGGTACCTGGAGGCGGCGCTGACGCCCGTGCTGGGCGACCTCGCCCCGAGTGCCGCGTCGGTCGGCGTGGTCCTGATGGTCACGTTCCTGTCGCTGGTGCTGGGTGAACTGGCCCCGAAGAACATCGCGCTGCGCAACCCGGAAGCGCTCGCCATGCGGGTCGCGCCGTTCTTCGCGGGGCTGGCGCGCGTCGCTGGGCCCGTCGTGTGGCTGTTGGAGGTCACCACGCGCGGCCTGCTGCGCCTGCTGGGCATGCGCGGCGAGACGCAGGAGCAGATCACCGAGGAGGACGTCAAGGCACTGGTCATGCAGGCCTCGGAGAGCGGCAGTCTGGAAGCGGGCGAGCGGGAACGCATCGATCACGTGCTGCGCTTCAACGACCGCCGCGCCCGCGACCTCATGACGCCCCGCGCGGACGCCGTGACGCTGCGCGCCGACCTGCCGCTGGCCGACCTGATCGCGTGCGTGCTGGCCACGCCGCACGACCGCTACCCCGTCACCGACGAGACCGGCGACGTGACCGGACAGGTGGCCGTGGCGGACCTGCTCCGCGCCGTGACCGAGGGCGGCAGCGTCCTCGACCACGTGCAGAGCGTCGTGTTCGTCCCGGAAACCGCGTGGGCCGAGGACGTCCTGACCCGCCTGGCAGGCGAGGCCGGGCAGCGACTGGCGATCGTCGTGGACGAGTACGGCGTGTTCACGGGCCTGCTGACCACCACCGACCTCCTGACCGAACTGGCAGGCGTGAATACCCCGGACGACGTGGGGCTGCTGGTCATGCGCGACGACGGGAGCTTCCTGGTGGACGGCGGCATGCCCATGCACGACCTGCGCGACCACCTGCCCCTCCCCGCGCTGCCCCGCGAGGAGTTCAGCACGCTCGCCGGGTACGTGCTGGAAGTCCTGGGCGAGTTCCCGGCCGTGGGTGCCCGCGCCAGTCACGACGGCTGGGAACTGGAAGTGCTGGACCTGGACGGGCCGCGCATCGACCGGGTGCTGATCACGCCGCCGGGCCGCCCGCAGGACAGCTGATACGGACTCCGGTTGAAAGGTTTGCAAAATCTTTCAACCCGAGCGGAGCGAGTAGGAGAGAAACGGGTTCCGGACGTGGAGTTGGCAGATCGGTGGTGTTCCGATCTGTCAACGAAACAAACGGAATCCGTATGAGCGGTGCTGGGAAGCGGGGGGAAGGGGGTCGCCGCGGCCCCTCTCCCCCCTTCGCCTACAATGTCGCTTGACTCTAAACTCTACATATGTTAGTAATAGAGCATGCCGCGATCCCCCAACTCCAGCCCGCACACCAGAGCCGTCCTGCACGCCCTCCAGCAGACCTACCCCGCCCACACCTACGGCTACGACCTCTCCAAAAGCACCGGGCTGAAAAGCGGGACCCTCTACCCCATCCTCCAGCGCCTGCACGAACAGGGCCACCTGGACGCCCAGTGGGAACAATCCCCCCACCCCGGCAAACCACCCCGCCACATCTACCGCCTGACGCAGAGCGGCCTCCAGCTGGCCCGCGAACGCCACGAACCCACCCCCGCCACCCGCCGCACCAAGGGAGCCCTGACATGACCCACGAAGAATGGACCACCGGCATGCGCAACGAAGCGGACAGCACCAGAGACGCCCGCTGGGCCGCCCAGACGCGGCGGGCCGCTGCATCCCTGCCGCGCCGGACCGTGCCTGCCGACGCGCTGCTGGCAGCCGGGGCCGCGCTGGGCGTCGCGGTCATCCTGCTGGGACTGATCCTGGCGGCGCACCTGCTGACCGGCGCAGGCACGCGCGTCCCGAGGCCCTCGCAGGGGTGGTGGCTGGGCCTGAATGTCGGACTGATCCCCCTGATCGCCGGAATGATCCTCGCGGCGGACCGAGCGCGGCCCGGCGCGGTGGCCGCCACCTTCCTGACCACACCGCTGTGGTGGGGCCTGCTGACCCACCTGCTCGGGGTGTCGGGCCATCTGTCCGGCTGGACCGCGTGGCCGCTCTCCCCCACCGCAACGATCCTCGCGACGCTGGGAATCACGGGCCTCACGCTGGGAGGCATGGGCCTGTACCGACGCGTGCAGGGCGGCTGGGCACGCCTGCGGAACCCCGCATGACGCCCGACGAGTGGAGGGGCGCCATGCAGAACGAAGCCTCCAGCGTGAACGACAGGGAGTGGGCCATGGAAACGAAACTGGCGGCGGGACGATTCGGGTGGCGCAGCGCGGGCGTGGCTGCGGCGGTGTTCGCTGATCTGGGCGTGGGCGTGGTGCTGCTGAGCCAGTGCCTCTGGCTGCACGACGCGCCGGATGCCCTGTGGGTGGGCGTCATGGTCCTTTCGGGCATGATCGGTGCCCTGTTGGGCTTGCGCCGGGTGGGACCGCTGGAGGCTGGGGCAGGCGCACTGGCGTTCCTGCCGGGCGCGCAGCTGGCAGTAGTCGTGTCGCAGGGGGCGCTGGGCAACGCGGCCCCGCGTGATCCGGGGGTGGCGGATCAGGGGGCGACGGTGCTGGCCGTGATTGCGGCGTGCGCGGCGGGAAGTGTGCAGAGCTGGGCTGCGCTGCGTCGTTCGCGCACCGTCTGAATCCGTGACGAGGGCGGGCCGACCCGAAATGCAGGCCAGCCCGCTCTGTCCGTTTACGCCAGTGGCAGTTCGATCATGCCGCCCGGTCCCTCGCTGTCCTTCCTGCCTTCCATGCGGGCGGTGACGGCCAGTCCGGTGGGCGTCTGGGCGAGGCCACCGTCGGCGGTTTCGCGCAGCGCGGCGGGCATCATGCGGCCCACACTGGCCATCGCGCCCAGCACCTCGTCGGGCGGGATGAAGGATTCCAGTTGCGCCAGCGCGAGTTGCGCGGCGCTGACGGCGTGCACCGCGTAGAAGGCGTTGCGGCTGACGCAGGGGACCTCCACGTACCCGCCGACCGGGTCGCACACGAGGCCGATGGTGTTCATCAGGGCCATGCTGGCGGCGTGCACGGCGGCGCGGGGGGTGCCGCCCATCATTTCGACGATGGCGGCGGCGGCCATGGCGGCGCTGCTGCCGATCTCGGCCTGACAGCCTCCGGCCGCGCCGCTGATGAACATACGCTTGCTGATGGCCTTGCCGATCCCGGCGGCGAGGATCATGGGGTTGACCAGCCGCTCGTCGGGAATGCCGAGGTGGTCGGCCACGCCGATCAGCGCGCCGGGGATGGTGCCCGCGCTGCCCGCGGTGGGCGCGGCGACGATGCGGCCCATGCGGGCGTTCTCCTCGTTCACGGCCATCGCGTACGCCTGCACGCGCCTCAGCAGGGGCGCGCCCAGCACGTCCGGGGCGTCCCAGAGGCCCTTGGCGTTCCAGCCGACCATCCCGGTGATGCTTTTCGCGTCGCTGCTCAGGCCGCGTTCGATGCTGGCGCGCATCTCGCGGATGCGGCGCAGCATCTCGGCGCGGATGTCGTCGGGGTGAAGGCCGGTCTCGGCGCAGTCCTGCGCGAGAATCCATTCGGAGGCGGGGTGGGGGGCGTTCAGGATGTCGTCGAGGGTGGTCATGGCGTCCTTGAGGCGTGCGCGGCGCACGGGTGGTGAAAGGGTGAGGCGGCAGCGGGAAAAGTGGCTCCCATGGTACGCCCCGGCCTGTCTAGCCGAATCAGCGCACGGTGAGGCCGTCCGGAGCGCATGGACACGCTACGGTGCCACCGTGAAGCTCCTGCTGATCCGTCACGCGCAGTCGCAGAACAACGTGATCGAGGACCGACCGGACTACGCGCAGGTGCGGCAGCCCGACCCACCCCTGACCGCGCACGGGCACGCCTGCGCCCGGCAGTTCGCTCAGGACGCCGACCTGAGCGGCATAACGCGTCTGTACACCAGCCTGATGCTCCGCGCCGTGCAGACCGCCGCGCCCATCGCCGCCCGCCTGAATCTCCCCGCGCACGGCATCGAACGGGCCTACGAGTACGGCGGCCTGACCACCGGTCCCGCCGGAGGCTTCACTCCCGTCACGGGCGGCGACCACGCCAGCCTCCGCGCGCACTGCCCCGCGCTGATCTGGCCCGCGCACCTGACCGGGCACCCCTGGGACGGCGGCGCGGAAGCCTGGGAGGAACCCCTCTTCCACGCCCGCGCCACGCACGTCCTGAACGACCTTCGCACCCAGCACCCCGGCCAGGACAGGGTGGCGCTGATCACGCACCACGACTTCGCCGGGGCGCTCATCCGCGCCGCGCTCGGCTGGCCCGTCACGGACACGCAGCCGGCCTTCCACCTCGCCCACCTGGGCACCGCCCAACTCGACCTGCCCGCAGACAGCCGTGTGGGCGGGCTGGAATGGCTGAACCGGTGAGAAGTCCCTACGCCTCCCGCGCCACGCGGAGCAGTTCACCGCCCCGGACCATCTCCACGATCTTCAGGAGGTCGGGGCGGTAGTAGCGGTCGCGGGTCATGTTGGGGATGTGCGCGCGGATGTGTTCCCAGGCGGCCTGCGCGCCGCGTCCGGCGTGGAGGTTCTGGAAGTCGAGGGCCTGCGCGGCGCACAGCAGTTCGATCCCGATGACGTTCTGCACGTTCTCCAGAATGGCCCGCAGCTGCCGGGCGCCGTGCGCGCCCATGCTGACGTGGTCTTCCTGGTTGGCGCTGGTGGGGATGGTGTCCACGCTGGCGGGGTGAGCGAGGACCTTGTTCTCGCTGACGAGGGCGGCGGCGGTGTACTGGGCGATCATGAAGCCGCTGTTCAGGCCGCCCTGCGGCGTCAGGAAGCCCGGCAGGCCGGACAGGGACGGGTTCAGGAGCTGTTCGCAGCGGCGTTCGCTGATGCTCCCGAGTTCCGCCACGGCGACCTTCAGCGCGTCGATGGTCACGGCGAGCGGCTGCCCGTGGAAGTTCCCGCCGCTCACCACATCGCCGGTGTCCGGGAAGATCAGGGGGTTGTCCGTCACGGACGCGAACTCGACCGCCAGCACCCGCTCAGCGTGCGCCAGCGCGTCCAGGCTCGCGCCATGCACCTGAGGGGCGGCCCGCAGCGAGTACGCGTCCTGCACCTTCCCGTCCCCGACCAGATGCGACGGGGCGATCTGCGAGTCCCGCAGGAAGGTACGCAGTTCCTCCGCCACCGCAACTGCGCCGGGGTGGGGGCGCAGGCCCACCACGTCCGGCTGGAAGGGCCGGTGCGAGCCGTACATCGCCTCGACCGTCATGGCCGCCGCGAGGTTCGCCGTGCCCAGCAGGGTACGGGCGTCCGCGACGGCCAGCGCCAGAAGGCTGCCCATGAGCTGCGTGCCGTTGATGAGCGCCAGTCCCTCCTTCGCCTGCAACACCAGCGGGGTCAGGCCCAGCTCCGCCAGCACGTCCGCACTGGCGCGCACCTCGCCCCGGTACTCGATCTCGCCGTGCCCGATCAACGCCAGCGCCAGATGCGCCAGCGGCGCGAGATCCCCCGACGCGCCCACGCTCCCCTGCGCCGGAATGACCGGGTGCGCCCCCGCGTTCAGCAGCGAGAGCAACAGTTCCACCACCTCGGGCCGCACCCCCGAATGACCCAACGCCAGCGACTGCGCGCGGAGCAGCAGCATGCCGCGCACCACCTCGGTCGGCAGGGCCTCCCCCACCCCGATCGCGTGCGACAGGATCAGGTTCAGCTGCAACTCCTCCAGCCCGTCGCGCGGCACCTGAACCGACGCGAACTTCCCGAAGCCCGTGTTCACGCCGTACACCGCCGCCTGACCGTCCACGATCCGCTCAATCACCGCCCGCGCCCGCAGGATGCGCCCACGCGCTGCCTCGGACAGCTGAACGGACTCGCCGCCACGCACGACAGACAGGAAATCGGACAGGGACAGGTGTTGATCGAGAATCACAGAGGGCTCCTTCGGAAGGTTGATGGATGATGGTTGATGGTTGATAGAGATGGCTCAGACAGAAGTTCCGCTGACGAACACGTTCCGGACCGGATTTGCGCCGAGGGTGTAGGGCAGGTCGCGCCAGTCGGGGCTGTGCAGGGCGAGGAAATCGGCCCGCTGGCCGGGCGCAAGGGCACCCCGCCCTTGCAGGCCCAGGGCGGCGGCGGCGTTCACGGTGCAGGCGGTCAGCGCCTCGGCGGGCGTGAGGCGGCACAGGCGCACCGCGAGGGCCAGCGCGAGTTGCGTGCTGAACACGGGCGACGAGCCGGGGTTCAGGTCGGTGCCCACGGCGACCGCCGCGCCCGCGTCGATCAGGGCGCGGCCCGGCGCGGCGGGCAGACCCAGGTGCAGGGTCACGCCGGGGAGGATGGTCGCCACGGTGTTCGACGCGGCCAGCGCGGCGATCTGCGCCGGGCCGCTGGCTTCCAGGTGATCCACGCTCAGGGCACCCAGCTCGCACGCCAGTTCCGTGCCGCCGATGGCGTGGAACTGATCGGCGTGCAGCTTCGTCTGAAGGCCATGTGCCTTCGCAGCCTGGAGGATGGCGCGCGTTTCATCCACCGTGAACGCCTCGCGCTCGGTGAACACGTCCACGGCCGTCGCCAGCCCCTCGCGCGCCACGCCGGGGATGAGGTCGTGGCAGACGGCCTGCACGTACTCCGCGCGGCCCCCGGTGGGCGGCACGTGAATGAGGAGGGTCGGCACCAGCCCGAATTCAGACTGGAGGGCACGGACTGCCTGGAGCATCCGCCGTTCAGCGTCGAAGTCCAGGCCGTACCCGCTCTTGACCTCGGTGGTCGTTGCTCCGGACGCGCGCAGGGCCTCGAGGCGTGGTCGGGCCAGGGTCACGAGTTCCTCCACGCCCGCCGCCCCGGTCGCCCGCATGGAGCTGCGGATGCCGCCGCCCCGCGCCAGGATCTCCTCGTACGGGACGCCCTGCACGCGCGCCTCGAAATCCGCGAGGCGATCCCCGGCCCACACGGCATGCGTGTGCGGGTCGATCAATCCCGGCACGACCGCCACGCCACCCAGGTCATGCTCCTGCACCATGCCGGGAGCGTCAGCGCGTGGGCCGACCCAGCGGACCACGCCGCCCGACAAGAGCATCGCGGCGTCGGGAATGACGGTCAGGTCGCGCATGGCCGCGCCGCGCTGCACGCCCACGCCCGGCGTGACGAGCTGGCTGATGTTCGTGAACAGCGTCTCAGTCATGGCGCGTCTCCAGTCCAACCTCGCAGAGTGTCTCCATGATCAGTCGCGCGGTCAGGAGTTCGCTGCGCCCGGTGGGGTCGAGGTTCGGGGCGAGTTCCACCACGTCCAGTCCGACGATGGTGTTGTGCCGCGCCGTTTCCGTCAGGATCGTCATGCCCTGGGCGTACGTCAGGCCGTCCGGTTCGGGACTGCTCGTGCCGGGAATGACGCTGGGGTCGAAGCCGTCCACGTCCACGCTGAGGTACACGTTCTTCCCGCGCGGCAGCCGCTCCAGCACACGCGTCAGGTCGCCCGCGACGTCCGTCATGGGGATCAGGGCGTGCCCACGGGCGCGGGCCGCCGCGACCGCTTCCGGGTCGAAGCGCAGCCCGCGCAGACCGACCGTCGTGATGTGCACGAGGTTCGGCAGGTCCTCGCACGCGCGGCGGAACGGACTGCTGTTGCTGAAGCGGGTATCGTTGCGGCTGTCCGTGAAGTCCAGATGCGCGTCCAGCTGCACCACATGCAGGTCCGGCACGCCCGCGAAGGCCCGCAGGATCGGATAGCTAACGCTGTGGTCGCCGCCCAGGAACACCGGCAGGCTGCACCGGTCCCGCACGAGTTCCGCCGCCGCGCTGATCCGCTGCCGCGCGAGTTCCGGCTCCAGGCTGGGCAGCACCACGTCCCCCGCATCCGCGAAGGTCACGCCCGCCAGCCTCGTCACGCCGTCCAGGCCCGTGAAGGGCGGCGCGCTCCGCAGGCTCGCCTCCCGCAGTGCACGCGGGGCGAACCGCGCGCCAGGGCGGAAGCCAAGGGCAATGTCGAAAGGAATGCCGAGCACCGCCACGTCCGCCGTCCAGGCAGCATCAGGCTGCACGATGGGCGCGCGGGCGAATGTGGCAATCCCGCCGTAGGGCAGGTGGGTGGGCTGGGTCACTGCCCGCCCTTGGTGTGGTCTTCGATGCCGAGGCTGGGGAGGTCGAGGCCGCGGTCGCGGGCGACGGTCAGGGCGTGGTCGTATCCGGCGTCGGCGTGGCGGATGACGCCCATGCCGGGGTCGTTGGTCAGGGCGCGGGACAGTTTCTGTGCGGCCTGCTCGGTGCCGTCGGCGACGATGACGAGGCCGCTGTGCTGGCTGAATCCCAGGCCGACGCCGCCGCCGTGGTGGAAGCTCATCCAGCTGGCGCCCGAGGCGATGCCGACGCCGAAGTTCAGGAGGGGCCAGTCGCTGACGGCGTCGCTGCCGTCGAGCATGGCTTCGGTTTCGCGGTAGGGGCTGGCGACGCTGCCGGCGTCGAGGTGGTCGCGGCCGATGACGATGGGGGCTTTCAGGCGGCCGTCGGCGACCATCTCGTTGAACAGTCGCGCGGCCTGGTCGCGTTCCTTGTACCCGAGCCAGCAGATGCGGGCGGGGAGGCCCTGGAAGGCGATCTGGTCGGCGGCGTACGTGAGCCATGATTGGAGGCGTTCGTCGTTGGGGAAGAGGTCAAGGAGGGCCTGGTCGGTGGCGCGGATGTCCTCGGGGTCGCCGGACAGCGCCACCCAGCGGAAGGGGCCGCGGCCCTCGCAGAAGGAGTCGCGGATGAACGCGGGCACGAACCCGGGGTAGTCGAAGGCGTTCTCCACGCCGGCTTCCTGCGCCCGGTGGCGGAGGTTGTTGCCGTAGTCGAACGCGACCGCGCCGCGTTTCTGGAGTTCGAGGATGGCGCGGACGTGCGCGGCCATCGCGTCGTAGGCGCGGCGCTTGTACTCGTCGGGGTGGTCGGTGCGGAGCCGGCTGGCGTCCTCGTCGGCGCTGACCGGGGGGAGGTAACCCCACATGGGGTCGTGCGCGCTGGTCTGGTCGGTGATCAGATCGGGGGTCCAGTTCATCGTCACGAGCTGCGGGACGAGGTCGGCGGCATTGCCCTGCACGCCGATGGACCGGGCGACCCCCTCGGCCTTGTACTTCTCAGCGCGGGCGATGGCGTCTTCGAGACTCGTGGCGACCTCGTCGAGGTAGCGGGTGTCGAGGCGTTTCTGGATGCGGGTGGGGTCGATCTCGATGGTGATGCTGACGCCCCCGGCGAGTTTCACGGCCAGCGGTTGCGCGCCGCCCATGCCGCCCAGTCCGGCGGTGACGGTGATGGTGCCTTTCAGGCTGCCGCCGAAGTGCTTGCGGGCCGCCCCGGCGAAGGTCTCGTAAGTCCCCTGGAGGATGCCCTGCGTGCCGATGTAGATCCAGCTTCCGGCGGTCATCTGGCCGTACATCATCAGGCCCGCCTGGTCGAGTTGGTCGAAGGTCTCCCAGTTCGCCCAGTGCGGCACGAGGTTGCTGTTGGCGAGCAGCACGCGCGGTGCCCACTCGTGCGTTTTCAGCACGGCGACGGGCTTGCCGGACTGGATGAGCAGCGTCTCGTCGTCCTCCAGTCGGTCCAGGGTCTCCACGATCCGGTGGAAGGCCTCCCAGCTGCGGGCGGCCTTGCCGCGCCCGCCGTACACGACCAGGGTGTCGGGGTGCTCGGCGACGTCCGGGTCGAGGTTGTTCATCAGCATGCGCTTGGCGGCCTCCTGCACCCACCCTCTGGCGGTCTTGTGGGGGCCGCGTGGGGCGCGGATGACGGGGGCGGGTTCGGTGGTGGGCTGGGTCATGGGAAGTCCTCCGGGGGGCGGTGGGCTCTGGGCCGTGAGCGGTGAGGCAAGCGAATGCATCGGCCACGGCGCGAGCTGTCCTGCTCACAGCCCATCACTCAGCCCTCACCGCCCGTTTCTGTGCCGCCATCTTCCATCTGCCCTCTGCCATCCGCAACCGCACTTTCCGGCCTGACCGGAATCGTGCCATCCTGCGCGCGTGGCTTCCTCTTCCCTGCTGTCCGGCGCGGTGGACGTGCTGAGTGCCTTCGACGCGGATCACACCGAGTGGCGCCTGTCGGACCTGTCCCGGCAGCTGGGCGTGCCGACGAGCACCCTGCACGAGCAACTGCTGGCTCTGTGCGAGACGGGTCTGCTGGCACGGGTGGGGCGGGGCCGCTACCGGCTGGGGTGGCGCTTGCTGAAACTCTCCAGTGCGCTGTACGGCAGTCTGCCCTGGTACGGCCCGGCGCACGCGGCCATGGAGCGGGTGGCGCGGGCCGGGCACGCCCTGGCGTTCCTGAGCGTGCTGGACGCGGGATCGGGGCGGGTGCTGTGCATCGCGCGGAGCGTGCAGGGCAGGGGCGGGCCGCCCGTGGCTGGGGAACTGGATTTCGAACTGCCCGCGCACGCGTCGGCCAGCGGGAAGCTGCTGCTGGCGCTGGCGGGTCGCCCGCTCCCGCCGGGTGCGGCTGCGTTCACGCCTCACACCGTGACCGTCGCGGCCGCGTGGGAGGCCGAGGCGGCGGGCATCCGCGCGCAGGGCGCCGCCCGGACGCAGGACGAGTGGGCGACCGGCACGTCCGGGCTCGCCGTTCCGGTGCGCGGGCCGGGCGGAACCGTGCTGGCGGCACTGGGCGTCAGCGTTCCGACCGCGCGGCTGCGGGGGGACACCCTGCTGCGCCTCCTGCGGGACGAGGCGGACGCGGTCAGCTGGGCTCTGGGCTGGCGTCCGGCGGCGCCGGGCACCCACTGATACGGGCTCCGGTCCAGGTCCACTGCCGGGGGTCGTCTGCACCTGCCGGGTCAGCGCGTGGGTGGGTTTCCGGCGGGCGCTGCGGCGGGCAGGAGCTGCTCGGCCGCCTCGGGCGGGAGGGGCCGGGCGAGCAGGAACCCCTGGATGTGGTCGCAGCCCAGGTCGCGCAGGCGGTCGCGTTGCGCGTCGTCCTCGACGCCCTCGACGGTGACGGTCATGTTCAGGGTCTGCGCCAGCTGGATCATGGCGCCCATCAGGGCCGTCACGCGCGGCTCGCGGTCGCCGTTCAGGTGCCGCGTGAAGGACCGGTCGACCTTCAGCTGATCGAACGGCAGGGATTCGAGCATGCTCAGGCTGCTGTAGCCGGTGCCGAAGTCGTCCATGGCGATCTGCACGCCCAGCGCCTTGAGTTCCGTGACGTGCGACTGCGCGCGGTCCAGGTCCCGCATGACGAGGCTCTCGGTGATCTCCAGGATCAGGTGCCGGGCGGGCAGGCCGGTGGCGTGCAGGGCGGCGCGGACGGTGTCCACGAAGTGCGGCAGGTCGAACTGCAGCGGCGAGACGTTCACGGACATGCCCAGGCCCCGCTGCGGGAACGCCCAGCGGACCGCCTGGGCGCACGCCTCGCGCAGCACCCACTCGCCGATGGGGAGGATCAGGCGGGTGTCCTCCGCGACCGGGATGAACGTGCCGGGCGGCACGAGGCCCCGTTCGGGGTGCTGCCAGCGGATCAGGGCCTCGAAGCCCGCGAGGGTCCCGCCGCGCACGGCGTAGCGGCCCTGGTAGTGCAGCCGCAGTTCCTGGCGGTCCAGGGCGCCGCGCAGGTCCCGTTCCAGCAGTTGCCGGTCGCCGGGTTCGCCCATGGCGGATTCGAAGTGCAGGACCTGGTTGCCGCCGCTGCGTTTGACGCGGTACATGGCGAGGTCCGCGTGCTGCTGGAGCGCCTCGGCGTCCCGTCCGTCGGAGGGCGCGACGGCGCAGCCGATGCTGGCGGTGATGGTCACGCGACTGCCCGAGAGGTCGAAGGGTTCGGCGAGCACGTCCGCGAGTTTCTGCGCGACCAGCGTCGCGTCCTGCCGGGCGCTGACGCGGCTGAGCAGGACCGTGAATTCGTCCCCGCCGACCCGCCCGACGAGGTCGCTGCTGCGCACGACGCTCTGGAGGCGCCGCGCGACCTGTTGCAGCAGGCTGTCCCCGGCGGGGTGCCCGAGCGTGTCGTTCACGGTCTTGAAGCGGTCCAGGTCGATGAAGATCAGCGCGGCGTTGTCGCCGCCGCCCAGGGCGCGCAGGGTGTCGGTGGTGACCTGATGGAAGTGCGCGCGGTTACTCACGCCGGTCAGGGGGTCGTGCGTGGCGCGGTGCAGCAGGTCCGCCTGCGTGTCGCGCAGCTGCCGGTTCGCGCGGGCGAGGTCCACGTTGCGCAGCCGTTCGATCTCCGCCTCGCGGTTCAGGAGTTCCAGGCGGATCTCGGCGGTCAGCAGCTGCGAGCGGGCGTCCACCTCGTGTTCGTGCACGGCGCGTTCCAGCGCGTGGTGCTCGCGCGCGTAGGTCAGCGCGGCCCAGTGGTCGCCGGACTGCTCGTGAAGGCGTGCCAGTCCGTCCAGGGCCAGGATCTCGACGGGGCGACTGCCGACCTCACGGCAGCATTCGAGGCTCTCGCGCAGCAGCGTACCGGCCTGCTCCAGGTTGCCCAGGGTCAGGTGGGCGAGCGCGGCGGCGCACGCGAGGCGGCTGATGCCCTCGCGGTCCTGCCGGGCGCGGGTGGCGTCCAGGTCCGTCAGGGCGACCGTCAGGGCCCGGGCGGTGTGCCCCTGGCGGAGCAGGGCGCGGCTCACGCATTCCTGCACGGTGCTCACCCAGCGGGGCGGGCCGACCTGCCGGATCAGGGGGAGGTGCGCCCCGGCGAGGTCCAGCACCTGCGCGGGGTGGTCCTGCCGGTCGTGGATGAGGATCAGGTGCGTGGTCGAGGACGCCAGCATGATCGGCGACTGCAGCACCTGCGCGAGCTGCTGCGCGCGGTCGTGGAACGCCAGCGCCTGCGTCAGCTGTCCGGTGGTGGTGTACAGCGCCGCGAGGTTGTTCAGCGCCCGGAACGACCCGGTGTCGTCCCCGCTGGCCTGCGTCAGGCGCAGGCTGTCCAGGAAGGCCTGCAGCGCCAGGTCGTACTGCGCGACGCGGTCGTGGTACAGGCCCAGGCCGTTCAGGCAGCGGGCCTGCATCAGGGGGTCGTCCACCTGCCGCGCCAGGGTCAGGGCGGCGTCCAGGTGCGCCTTCACGTCCGGCAGGCGGCCGGTATACAGCGCGCAGCCGCCCAGCAGCAGGTTCGCGAGCAGCTGCGCGCGGGTGTCGCCCCGCTGCGTGGCGAGCGCGAGGAGCGCGCCGATCTGCCCGGCCGTCACCTCCGGGGTGTGGTACATCCCGGCTTCCAGCGCCGCCAGGTCACGTTCGAGTGACCCGGGCGGCGGGCGCAGCGGGCTGTTCACCTCCTGGTGTGTCACGCGGTCCCCTGTGGCATGCGTTCAGGGTAGTGGGGGGCGCGGCACAGGTTCCTCACACGCGGGGAACCTTCAGGCGGGGCGGGTCAGGGCGTGGGCGGCCGGGCCAGCACGTCGCGCAGGGCCGCGTTGATCCACGCGAAGGCGCGTCGGGTGTTCGGCATGGTGTACGTCTGGTCCGCGCCGCGCTGCATGAACACGTACACGAGGTGGTGCCCGTCGGTGGTCTCGATGTACCCGCTGTACGTCAGCAGCTGCCAGCCGTTGCCGCCCTTGGCGCCCACGTACCGCACGCGCTTCTGGTGCGTGAGGGTCAACGCGGACTTCCCGTAGCCGAGCGCCATGACGTCCCGCTGCCAGCGGCGCGACGCGTCCGAGAGGTCGGGCCGCAGGAACTCCTGTGCGACGAGCGTCCCGAACTCGTACGGGGTACTGAGGTTGTACACCTGGGCGTCCAGCGCGTCGTCCCGGCGGTGGTCGAAGTGGTCGTTCAGTTTGCGCTGCACGTAATCGGCGCGGTAGCGCTGGGCGTCCCCGTCGATCAGCGCGGCGATCCGGCGCTGCTCGTCGCCGCGGGCGCCCACCCAGCGGGCCGTGCCGTTGAACGTCGCGGACAGGCCGGTCTGCGCGACCCACCACGCCTTCGTGGGCAGGATCAAGCGCGTTCGGCACAGGCCCAGGCGGTCGGCGACGTCCTGCACGGCGTTCAGGCCCACGCGGCGGTGCAGGATGTCGGTGGCGGTGTTGTCGCTGTTGCGGATCATGCGCTCCGAGAGGGTCCGGACGTCCGACCCGTCGAAGGGGTAGCTGCCCAGCGACTGGTTCTGCCGGGTCACGTCGAACCGTTCCCGCGGCGACACCCGCCCGGCGTCGATGCCGCGCAGCAGCGCCCACAGCACCGCCTGCTTGTACGTGCTGGCCAGCGGGAACACGCTGTCCGGGTTCGTGGCGACCGCGCGGCGGACCGAGAGCGTCACCGGGTCCATCTCGGCCACCCACAGGCCCAGCTGCCCGCTCAGGTGATGCGGGGGCGGCGGGGCCTTGGGGACAGCGGGTGCGGGCGTCAGGCAGCCCCGGTCGTCCCGTAGCGGCGCGGCGGTCACCTGCGGCTGGCCCGGGCGGTCCTCGCCGGGCACCGGCTGACGTTGCAGGGTCACGTGCCCCTCGCGCACCGGGGCGGGCTGGGCGCAGCCCAGCAGGAGAGCGGGCAGCCACCACGCGGCCCGGTAGGACAGGGCCCTCACGTCAGACCGTGACGGGCTCCAGGGTCACGCCCACCGTGCCGGGCCCCGCGTGGGTCGCGACGACCGCGCCGATCATGTGGTCACCCATGTCCTCGAACGCCAGGCCCGCCAGACCGGCGCGCACCTCCTTGACGTACTCCTCGCCGCCCGGGGTGCACATGACCGCCACGCGGGTGCTGCCGTGCGCGGCCGTGTACTTCCGGACGTGCTCGACGAGGTCCGCCATGGCCTTCTTGTGGCCGCGCACACGCCCGCCGGAGTCCACGCGGCCATCCTTGACGACCAGGATGGGCTTGATGTTCAGCAGGCTGCCCAGCAGCGCCTGCGCGCCCCCGATGCGCCCGTTGATCCGCAGGAAGTCCAGGGTGTCCACCGTGAAGCGGATATCGGCCTTGCTTGCCGCGGCCTCCAGCTGCCGCACGATCTCGTCCATGCTCAGGCCCTGGTGGGCCAGTTCGGCGGCGCGCAGGACGCGCAGGCCCAGGCCCATGCTGACCGAGCGGCTGTCCACGACCGTGACCTTCCCCCCGAACTCCTGCGCGGCCAGTCGGGCGCTGCCGACCGTTCCGGACATCTGCCCGCTGATGTGCAGGCTCAGGACCTCGTCGGCCACCTGCAGCGCCTCGGTGTACACGGCCGCGAACTCGGCCGGGCTGGGCTGGCTGGTGCTGGGCGTCTTCTTGCCCGCCTTCAGGCCCGTGAAGATGTCCTGCGGTCTGATCTCCAGGCCGTCCTTGTGCATCTTGCCGTCGAACAGCACGTACAGCGGCACACTCTTCACGCCGATCTGCGCGAGCAGTTCCGGCGTCAGGTCACTCGTGGAATCCGTGACGATCGCAATGGTCATTCCCTCATACTACCGTGACCCTGCACCCGGTGCAGACAACCAGGACGCGAAACCGCCCCGATGTGGGGCGGTCCGCTGGCAGGGTCGTTACTCGGACTTCTTCTTCGGCTGCCACTTCTTGCGGCCACCGGCGCCGGGTTCACTCGTCGCCCCCTGCCCTTCCTCGAGCAGGTTCTCCCCGACCTGTTCGAGGTGCACGTGCTCCGTGATGGGCGCGGCGACCGGTTCGGGGGCGGCAGCCTGCACGTCCGGCGCAGGGGCCGCCGCGGCTTTCGGTGCCCACTTCTTCCGCTCGCCAGTCGGGGCAGGCGCGGCTTCCGGCGTCACGGCGGGAGCGGGCGCGGGCTGCGTGATCGCGGGCTGGGAGGTCGGCTCGGCTGCCTCCGTCACGGGCGCGGCACCGACCGGCTGGCTCTTCGGCGCCCACTTCTTCCGTTCACCTGCGGCGGGGGCCGCCTCGCTCGGCGCGGCAGGTGCGGTGGGCTCGGTGGCCGCCGGGGCGGGCGCCGCCTCTGCGGCGGCTTTGGCCTTGGGTGCCCAGGCCTTGCGGGCGGGGGCGTCCGTGCTAGGTGCGGCCGGAGCAGGCTCGGCCTGAGCGACGGGGGCGGGGTTCACGTCGTCCGCCTTCGCCTTCGGCGCCCAGGCCTTGCGGGCCGGTGCGTCGGCCGCCGGGGTGGTGGGCACCGCAGCCGCAGTCTCGGTCGCAGGGGCGGGCGTGACGGGCGCGGCACTCACGTCGTCCCCGCCTCTGGGCTTCCAGCTCTTACGGGCCGGGGCGTCGGCGGAAGGGGCAGCAGCCGGGGCAGGGGCGGTGGGCGCCACGTCGTCGGCACCCGCCGCCTTGAGTTTCCAGCTCTTGCGGGCGGTCGCCTCGGGGTGCGCGGCCTGCGCCTCGGGCTGGGTGCCCTGGGTGGCGTCGGGGCTGCCGGGCTGCGCATTGATCACGGCGGCGCTCGTCTCGCCGACCACGGCGGCGGGGGCACCGGCGCCGGGGCGGTCACCCGTGCGCTCCATGGGGGTCTGCGCGTTGGGGGCGCTGACGACCTCGGGCTGTTCCAGCGGGGTGGCGTCCGCCACGGGACCGGTGGGAGCAGCCTGCTGCCAGGTGCCGTCGGCGCGCTGCACGCTCTCGAGCATGAGTTCCGCGACGTCCTTGACGATGATGTCGTCGCGTTTCTGCTTCTCGGGCGTGGAGTTCATCATCGCCTTGCAGAACGGGCAGCCCACGGCGACGACCTTGCCGGTCTGCTCGAACTCGTCGCTGGCCGCCTTGGCGCCGTCCAGGCGGGCCTGGAGTTCACGGAAGCGGTTGTCGCTGATGCGCTCGCTGCCTTCTTCCTCTTCCTTCCAGAACTGCGCGCCGCCCGCGCCGCAGCAGAAGGAGTTCTCGCGGCTGCGTTCCAGGTCCAGCACCTCGCCCGCCATCTTGGTGATGAGGCTGCGGGGCGCGTCGTACACGCCGTTGTGGCGGCCCAGGTAGCAGGGGTCGTGGTACGTGACGTTCTCGGCGAGCCGCTCCATGGGGAGCTTCCCGGCGGCCACGAGGGTCTCGAGGTACTCGGTGTGGTGGATGGTGCGGTAGTCGCCGCCCAGCTGACGGTACTCGTTGCCGATGGCGTTCATGCAGTGCGGGCAGGTCGCCACGATCAGTTTCGGCGCGACGGTGTTCAGGGTCTCGACGTTCTCCTGGGCCAGCGTCTGGTACAGGAACTCGTTCCCGGCGCGGCGGGCACTGTCGCCGGTGCAGGCTTCCTTCTTGCCCAGCACGGCGTAGTTCACGCCCGCCTTGTCGAGCAGCTGCACGAAGCTGCGGGCGACCTTCTGCGCGCCGGGGTCGTAGCTGGCGGCGCAGCCCACCCAGTAGATGACGTCGGGTTCCGGGTTCTCGTCGATGGTGGGGACCTTCAGGCCCTCGGCCCACTCCATGCGCTTGTCGCGGCTGATGCCCCAGGGGTTGCTGGCGCGTTCCATGCCGCGGAAGGCGGTCTGCAGCTGCGGGGGGAACTCACCAGCCACCATGACCTGATGGCGGCGGATGTCGATGATGTCGAGCATCTGCTCGTCCTGAACCGGGCAGACCTGCATGCAGGCGCCGCAGGTGGTGCAGGCCCAGACCGATTCCTCGTTGATGGCGAATTCCAGCAGGGGGTGCGCCGTGCTCGCGCCACCCTCGAAGGGCGCGGGTTTCAGGGTGAAGGGGCTGGGGTGCGACCCGATCACGTTCAGTTCCATGCGCTTGTTGATCTCCAGCGCGGCGGGACTCAGGGCCTTGCCGGTCGCGTTGGCCGGGCAGACGTCCTGGCAGCGGTTGCACTGGATGCAGGAGTACGCGTCGAGCAGGCGCGGCCATTCCAGGTCTTCCAACTTCTCGACGCCCAGTTTGGGTTCCTCGGCCTCCATCGCCTCCTCCAGGCCCTTCATGGGGGGGAGGACGCCGCTGCCGACCGGGCGCTTCAGGGCGTAGTTCAGGGGGGCCATGAAGATGTGGATGTGCTTGGTGAACGGGAAGTACGCCAGGAATGCCAGGACGCTGCCGAGCGCGCCCCAGTACCCGAAGACGCGCCAGCCCTCGATGGCCTGCTCGCTGGCGCCGTTGAAGAGGAGGCGGCCCAGGGCGCTGCTGAATGGCTGGAAGGTGTCGTACCCGCCGAGCGCGCGGGCTTCCTCGGTCATCTTGGCGGCGTTGCCGAGCACGCGGCTGCCCACGTGGAAGGTGATGAACGACGAGACGATCAGGCTGTCGCGCAGGATGTAGTTCGCCTTCAGCAGCGGGTGCAGCAGCGTCTTGTCCGTGAAGCGGAAGTCGCGCTTGCTGGGCAGGAACAGGCGACGGATCAGCAGGCTGATGACGCCCACGAGCACGAGCATGCTGAGCAGGTCCGCCAGGAAGTTGTACCCGGCGAGCAGCGGGCTGTCCTTGGAGTAGATGTGGAACGGCAGGTAACCTTCCAGGCCGTCCACGACGTTGACCAGCAGGTAGTACACGAAGCCGTAGAAGATGAAGCTGTGCAGCACGCTGATGGCGGTGCGGCGGCGGAAGGTGCGCTCCTGGGTGAGGCTGACCCGGATGGCGTACATCACGCGCTGGACGGGGTTCCCGGTGCGGTCCTCGCTGGCGGGCGCGCCGCGCGCGACGCGGCGGTAGAGGCGGTAGAAGCCCCACGCGCCGAAGCCACCGGCGATCAGGGCGAACAGGAAGAACAGCAGTTTGTGGATCAGGGGCAGCAAGGGGGCAACTCCTTCGGTCGGAATGGCTTAACTGTACTCGGACGAAAAATTAGACTGAGTCAAAGTATATCGGATGCCGCGCCCGCGCACATCACCCGTGCACCGGGTCCCGCGTCAACCCCACATGCACCAGATACACGCTGTCCGACTCAAGCTCCGACGAGCGGGCCAGGAACTCCTGCACCACCCCGGACAGCCGCTCGCGGAACGCCTGCGCGTCCTCCCGCGACAGCCGCAGCAGCGCCCATTCCCCCAGCGGCCGCTGCGCTGCCGGACCCCCCGGACGCTCCAGTTCCTCGCGGGTCAACTCACGCCGCGTCAGCACCCCCTCGGGCGTCACGTGAAACCGCAGCAGCCAGTCCGGCGACAACCGCCCGTACTCCCGCGCGTACCCGCGCAGCATCCGCTCCCACGAGGGACGCTGCACGCCCGACAGCATCTCCTCCAGCGGCATCACCCGCGACGGATCCACGATGAACTCGTTCGACACCGCCTGAAACACCCCCGGACGCCGAGTGCCGACCTCACGCACCAGCCCCAGCCGCACGAAGCGCTTGACCCAGTACCCCAGGGACGTCGGCGGGCTCCCGGTGATCTCCGCCGCCTGCGCGATGGTCATCGGCGCCGCCATGAAAGGCGTCAGGAGCCGCATGCGGTCATGATCCAGCAGCACCTCAACCACCTGCGGATCGTCAAGGATAACGTGCGCCATGTCACGAATTCTACGGGGGTTTTCGCAGCGGACCTCCGCTACCGTGATCACCACCGGAGGTCCCCCATGACGCGCACCATCCTGCTGGCCCTGACCCTCATCCTTCCGCAAGCGAGCGCCGCCGCCCTGACCGGACCGGCCGACAGCGGCATCTCCCTGACCTGCCCCATGCGCCTCTGCCCACCCAAGGCCCAGTAAGCCCTCACCGCGAGCCGCACCGACCATAGCCCCGACCCGCCAGAAGCACTGGCGGACCGGGCGTCCTGTCCCCTACCCCACGAGGCCCCCATGACGAGACCCGCTTCCCTGACCGCCCTGCTCCTGCCCCTGTTGCTCGCCGCGTGCGGTGGGGGCGGCACCTCCACCCCAGGCCCGACGCCGACACCGGGGAACGCGATCACCACGCGCCTCGCGGCGTGCCCGGTCGTGAACACCTCATCGGACCCCGCCGCGAGCAGTTGCCTCGCCGGGACGTACGCCGGGAAGACCCTCGGCGGCGCGGCCTGTTCGCTGACGGTCGCGGCGGACGGCAGTTACACCTTCGCCAGTCCGGCCCTGACGTACTCGTTCACGCCCACCCCGCAGGCCATCCGGGTGTTCGGGCATCAGACCCTGCCGGACCTGAATCAGGTGATCTGGCTGATCGACGATCCGCTGACCGCCACCGAACCGAAGGAACTGGACTTCCACGCCACCTGGGGCCGCAATGCGCCCAGCGTGAAACTGGACATCCAGGGTACGAAACGCCTCGCGGGGGGCGGCAGCACCTCCGTGACCTGCACCGTTGCGCTGTAACGTCACGCCGGAACACCACCGACCCCACCCCGCACCCTGAAGGCCGCCTGCATGCGCGCTCAGCGCCGGGCGGCCCCGTTGCGGTAGCCTCAGCGCGTGAGCCTGACTGCTGCCGAACTTCAGACGTACCTGCACGCCCTCGTCCGCGGGGACCTGAAACTCGCCACGATGATCTGGGGCCCCCCCGGCGTGGGCAAGAGCAGCGTCGTGGCGCAGGTCGCCGCCGCGCACGGCCTGGACTTCGTGGACGTGCGCCTGTCGCAGCTGGCCCCCACCGACCTGCGCGGCCTGCCCGTCCCCGAGAGCGACGGCCAGGGGGGCGGCGTGAGCCGCTGGTACCCCCCGGAATTCCTGCCCCGCAGCGGGCGCGGCATCCTGTTCCTGGACGAGGTGAACATGGCCCCGCCCACCATGCAGGGCATGGCGCAGCAGCTGATCCTCGACCGCCGGGTGGGCAGCTACGAACTCCCGGACGGGTGGTTCGTGTGGGCCGCCGGGAACCGCAAGGAGGACCGCGCCAGCGTGTTCGACATGCCCGCCCCCCTCGCCAACCGCTTCCTGCACCTGACGGTCCGCCCGGACTTCGACTCCTGGCGCGCCTACGCCCTGGGCCGGAACCTGCACGAGCACGTCATCGCGTTCCTGACGTTCCGCCCGGAACTCCTGCACCGCCTCGACCCGCAGCAGCCCGCGTGGCCCAGCCCCCGCGCCTGGGAGATGGCCTCCCGCCTGCACCGCGCCGGACTGGACGCCACGCCCGCCATCGGCGAGGCCGCCGGGGCCGAATTCAGCGCGTTCGTGCGCCTGTACGAGCAGCTGCCCGACCTGGGCATCGTCCTGGAGGGCCGGGGCGCGGGCCTGCGCCTGCCGGACGAACCCAGCGTCCGCTACGCCGCCGTCGTCGGCCTCGCCGCGCGCGCCAGCACCGCCGACGAGGCGTACCACGCCTTCACGTGGCTCGCCGACAGCGCCGGACCCGAATGGCTGCAGCTGTACGTCGCCACCCTCGTCAGCAAATTCCAGGCCATCGGGCAACTCGCGGACCTCGCGGAACTCGTCGGCCGGGACGAACGCCTCGCGACGCTCGTGCAGACCACGCTGAGCCTCACGGAAAGCGCGTGAGGAGTGAGCAGAAGGCAAATGGCAGATGGCGGATAGCACCTTCGGCCATCTGCCATCAGCCATCTGCGGTGGTCACGCCATGACCACTCCCGTTCCGGTCACCCCTGAGTTCCAGCGCCTGATCTCCGGCTCCCGGTTGCGGCTGCGGGGACGGTCGGCGTTCTTCGCGACGCTGCTGCTGCACGCGGAGTTCGTGCCGTCGCGGGAGGTCGCGGCGGCGGGCACGGACGGCGAGCGGGTGTACGTGAACCCGGAAGTCGCCGCGACCCTGCCGCCGGACGTGCTGGACGGGCTGCTGCTGCACGAGGTGCTGCACGCGGCGCTGTCGCACGTGGAGCGGCGCGGCCCGCGTGAGAAGAAACGCTGGAACAAGGCCGCGGACCTGATCGTGAACGGCATGGTGTCGGCGGCGGGGCTGCCCACGCCGCCGCAGTCGCGGCGGGACGAGCACCTGGAACGCCTGAGCGTCGAGGAGGTGTACACGTCCATCGAGGCCGAAGCCGAGGGGGACGGCAACGACGAGGGGGACGACCTGCTGGACGGGCCGCCCAGTGACGCGCCGCCACGCGGGCAGAAGCCGGGGCAGGCGGGGCAGACGCAGCGGCAGTGGCAGCAGGCGCTGGCGCAGGCGCGCAGCGTGGAGGCGATGAGCGGCAAGGGCGACGACCCGCTGGGCGAGCACCGCGAGTTGCAGCGCCTCGCCCCGGCGCGACTGGACTGGCGCGCGCACCTGTGGCGCTTCCTGGCGCGCACCCCGGTGGATTTCGGGGGGTTCGACCGGCGGTTCGTGGGGCGCGGCCTGTACCTGGAGGCGCTGGACGACGAGTCCCTGACCGCGCTGATCGCGGTGGATACGTCCGGCAGCGTGGACGACGACGCGGTGCGGGCGCTGGTGGGCGAGGTGCAGGGCGTGCTGGGCGCGTACCCGCACGTCCGCGCGACCCTGTACTACGCGGACACCGAGGCGTACGGCCCGCACGACCTGACGCCCGGCGGCGAGATCCCCCCACCGCAGGGGGGCGGCGGCACCGACTTCCGCCCGATCTTCCGGCTGCTGGACGAGCATGAACCGGACGTCCTGATCTACCTGACCGACGGCTACGGGGACTTCCCCGAGCAGGCGCCGCGCGTCTCCACCCTGTGGATCGTGCCGCCCGGCGGCCTGGAGGACGAGGGCTTCCCCTTCGGTGAGGTGCTGCGCCTGGAGGAACACACGTGAAGCGACACCCGTCTGTTCCGTCGACCAATCGGAACACCACCGATCGGTCAACTCCACGCCCGGCTGCCGCCCGATTCCATCTCGCATCCGCTCGGGTCAAGTGCTTCTGGCGAAGCGCTCGACCGGAACTATGATCGCCACCAGTCGCCCGGACGGCTTCGAGGTCGCCCTGACGCTGACCCCGGAGGCGGGGTCGGTGTGGTTCGTGTTCGACGGGCCAAAACTCGTCCTGCGCGCGGACCGCAGCCTTCCGACGGGCGAGGCTCCTCTGCCCGTGGTGGACGTGACGCCGCTGGGCACCCTGCGCGGCACGTCGTATCTGGCGGCCGGGCTGGAAGGTGACCTGCCCGACGGGTTCCAGTCGATCCCAGTCCGATCCGGCTTCGGCCGTCTGCCGGAGCACCACATGGGGCTGGCCGGGTACGCCGCGCAGGTCATCGAGTTCGCGCGCACGCACCGCTACTGCGGCCGCTGCGCCACGCCCCTGAGTGACGCCGCGCATGAACGCTCGCGCCGCTGCCCGAACTGCGGACTGACGGTGTACCCGCGCGTGGCCCCCGTCGCGATGGTGCTGATCCGGCGCGGGCAGGGCCGGGACACCGAACTGCTGCTGGCCCGCAGCCCGCACTTCCCGCCCGGCATGTACTCCGCGCTGGCGGGCTTCGTGGAACCCTCCGAGACCCTGGAGGCCGCCGCCCGGCGCGAGGTGCAGGAGGAAGTCGGCGTGCAGATCCGTGACCTGCGGTACCAGTTCAGTCAGCCGTGGCCGTTCCCGCACTCGCTGATGCTGGGCTTCACCGCCGAGTATGCCGGGGGCGACATCACCCCGCAACCCGGCGAGATCGACGACGCCCGCTGGTTCCCCGTCACCGACCTGCCCACGCTGCCCGCCGCGTTCAGCATCGCGCGGGCACTGATCGACGGGGCGGTGGCGGGCGCGCTGGAGGAAGTGGGGAGTGGAAAGTAGGGAGTGGATCGGCTGATGTGCACGTCGCCCTTGCCCACACGCATCGGACCCGCCCACCCACGGGCCATCCACTTCCCACTCCCTACTCCCCACTTCCCTTTCCCCCCGTGCCATCATCGCTGCGATGACTGGTGAGCTTGACCCGCGGACGCTGACGATCTTGGGTGTGGAGGGGGCGCTGGAGGCGGCGGGTGCGCCGCGAGCGACGGCGGACACGCTGTCCGGGCTGTCGGCGCATCCGGACGCGCGGGTGCGGGCGCGGGTGGCGCGGCATCCGAACACGCCGGTGGAGGTGCTGGGGTCGCTGGCGGCGGCGTACCCGGCGGACGTCCTGGCGAACCCGGGGTTGCCGCTGATGCGCCTGGCGCGCCCGAACCTGCTGGGGGTGTTCCCGGCGGACGGGGTGATCGCGCTGCTGAACGCGCCGGGCGTGCCGGGCTGGGTGGTGGATTCGGCGCTGCGGCACGAGGATTACGCGGTGCGCACGGCGCTGGCGGGCCGGTCTGATCTGAGTGCGGAGCGGGTGGCGGCGCTGGCGCAGGACGCCGGGTGGCAGATCCGCGAGGCGGTCGCGCGGCGCGACGAGCTGCCGGAGGCGCTGGTGCGGCAGCTGGCGGCGGACGACGATTACGACGTGCGCAAGGCCGTCGCGTCCCGCCCCGACCTGCCGGGGGACGTGCTGCGGGTGCTGGTGGGGGACGCGCACGGCATGGTGCGGGCCGGGGTGGCGCGGCGGCTGGACCTGCCGCTGGACTGCATGATCCAGCTCGCGGCGGACGGCGACCCGGACGTGCTGGCGACCCTGGCGCGGCGGGTGGATCTGCCCCGGTCGGTGCGGGAGTGGCTGGCGACGAACGACCAGCCGCTCGTGCGCGCCGCAGCCCTCCAGGCGTGGACGGTCCCGGCGGAGTGGCTGGCGCGGGCGGAGGTGGACGCCGACCCGGACGTGCGCGCCGCGCTGGCCCGCCGCCCGGACGCCCCGGCGGAGCTGCTGACGCGACTGGCGGGCGACGAGTCCGAGACGGTCCGCCGCGCCGTGCTGGAACGCAGCGACCTGCCCGAGGACGCCGTGCTGGCGCTGGCCCGCGCGCCGGAGGCGGACATCCGCCTGCACGTGGCGAGCGCGGAGGGGATTCCCGCGTCGGTGCTGGACGCCCTGCTGACCGACCCGGATGCCAGCGTGCGGACGGTGCTGGCGGTGCGCCCGGACCTGGGCGAGGCGCAGCTGGAGGTGCTGGCGGGCGACCCGAACCCGGAGGTGCGCCGCGCCGTGGCGTACGCGACCGGCACCCCGGGCAGGACGCTGGCTGGGCTGGCCCGCGACCCGAACGCCGGGGTGCGCCGCGCGGCGGCCCTGCACCCGAACCTCGACCCCGAGGACCTGGGGGTCCTGGCCGGGGACCCGGACGAGGGCGTGCGGCTGGCCGTCGCTGGGCGCGCGGACCTCTCCCCCAGCGTGCGGGACGCGCTGCGGGCCGATCCGGAGGCCAGCGTGCGCGAGGAGGCCGCGCGGGTCGGCGCGTGACGGACATCCGCCTGCCCCTGGGGGGCGTGAAGTTCAGCGTGCGGGCCGTGATCCTCTGCACGCGCGGGGACACGCTCCTGACGAACTGCGGGCCCGGCGAGCACGGCAGCGGCTTTCATTTTCTGCCGGGCGGCGCGGTCAGGACGGACGAGGCTGCCGCGCAGGCCGCCGCGCGCGAATGGCACGAGGAGACCGGCCTCACCGCAGACGCGCTGCGGCTGGTCGGGGTCGTCGAGAGCTTCTTCGGCCCGCCGGGGCGGCGCGAGCACGAGATCGGCTTCTGCTACCACCTGCCCGCCCCACCCGATCTGCCGGACGGGACGTTCACCGTGCAGGACAACCCGGACGTACAGTGTCAGTGGGTGCCCTTCGACCGGATCGAGGCGACCCCGGTGTACCCGCTGGTCATCCGGGACCTGCTGCGCGTCCCGCCGGGCGAGGTGCGGCACATCCTCAACCGCGAAGCGTAGAACAGGCCCCCTCCAGATGAATCGGAGGGGGCTTCTCGTGAGGGTCGGGTCAGATGGCGAGGCCCTGGGCGTGGGCGCTGACGTCCCTGCTCTCGTACTGGCCGGGCGGCAGGCCGATGCTGGGGGTGTTCGCCTCGAATTCGTCGCTCCAGCCGACTTCCTCCAGGACTTTCTTCCACGCGCCGATGCTCTCGTTCCGGTAGATCTGGTAGGCGGCCATGCCGACCTCGGGGCCGCCGCGCGCGATGACGCTTTCCACCCAGGCCCACTTGGCGGACACGTTGCGGAGTTCGGCGGTGGTGCGCAGTTCCTTCTGGATGCGCTTCATGCGCTTCTCGATGGTCTGCACGCCCGCGAAGGGGTCGGCGAAGTGCGGCGTGTGGCGTTTGGGCACGAACGGGCTGATGCCCAGCGCGATGCGGTTGATCTTCGCGAGGTCCTTGGTGAACTCGATCAGTTCGGTGATGTCGTCGTCGTTCTCGGGGCCGAGGCCGATCATCATGTACACCTTGACGCCCTTGAAGCCCAGGTCGCGGCTGATGTGCGCGGTCTTGGTGAGGTCCTCGGTGGTGATGCCCTTCTTCAGCCAGCGGCGCAGGCGTTCGCTGGGCGCGTCGCTCGCGACGGTGAAGGTGCGCAGGCCGCCCGCCTTGAGGATCTCGGCCAGTTCGGCGTCGACGGTGTCGGCGCGGATGGAGCTGACGCCCAGCTTGATGCCACGGTCGGTCAGGGTGCGGCCCACGAACTTGGTGTGCGGGAAGTCGCTGAGGGCCGCGCCGACCAGGCCGACCTTCTCGACCCAGTCGGGGATGGTGTCCAGCAGTTCCTGCGCCTGGTTGTTGCGATTCGGGCCGTACATGGTCCGCGCGAGGCAGAACGTGCAGGGGCGCGGGCAGCCGCGCTGGGCTTCGACGAGGAACATGTTGCTCAGTTCGCTGTGCGGCGTGACGATCTGACTGTACGCGGGCAGCAGTTCCTTGGGCGCGGTGGCCCACTTGGGTTCGTGGACGTGCCGCGCGGGCAGGAAGATGCCGGGCATCCCATCGATCAGGTCGTAGAAGTCCTCGCGGCTCGTCGCCTCGCGCAGGGCCTCGCTGATGACGGGCACGATCTGCTCGCCGTCCCCGATGACGATGATGTCCGCGAAGGGCGTCAGGGGGTAGGGGTTACTGCTCGTGAACGGCCCGCCGATCATGACGATGGCGTCGCTGTCGTCCCGTTCCTCGCGCAGGGGGCGCAGGCCCGCGACGTCCAGCGTGCGGATGATGTTCGTCAGGTCCAGTTCGAACGACACGCTCAGCGCGAAGAGGTTGCAGTCCCCGGCGTCCCGCCCGGACTCGACGGTGGGGAGGGCCTGACCGGTGCGTTCGAAGGCGTCCACGTCGTCGGGCAGGAACGCGCGTTCGCAGGCGACGCCCTCTTCCTGGTTGAACATGCGGTAGATGACCTGGTAGCCCAGCGAGGCCATGCCCACGGAGTAGCGGTTCGGGAAGGCCAGGGTCACGCGGACGGGGGCCTGCTTGTAGATCGTGCCGGTCTCGTCGTCCAGCAGGGGTTTGATGGTCGTGCGCCAGTAGCTCAAGGGTCCTCCGGGGGCGCGCGGCTGGAGGGGGGGTGTCCCTCCGGGCTCCTCACCGGGTCCGCCCGGGGGCGGCGCGCGTCACAATCGGCGATTCTAGCGGAAGCGCGCAGGTGCAAGTGGGGGGCGCGTCACGTGCCGCCGCGTGCCGGGGCGCACACCGGGGGCATGGGAGGCGTCCGGCGCGCGGGGGGTGCATGGCGTAGAATGCCGCGCATGAAGAGTGATCCCGTGGATCTGACCCTGTTCCTGGCGCAGAGCGTGGTGGACCAGCCGTCGCTGGTGCGCGTCTCGAAGCGCGGCCCGACCGTGATGGTGCGCGTCGGCCCCGGCGAGGAGGGCCGCCTGATCGGCCGTCAGGGGCGCGTGATCCAGGCGATCCGCACGCTCGTGCGCGCCGCGTCGGACCCGCGCGAACGGCTGAACGTCGACCTGGACGCGCCCAGAAAAGCGTGACGGGCGGGCAGGACCGGACGCGGCTCGGGTATTTCCTCGGGCCGCATGGCGTGAAGGGTGGCGTGAAGGTGTACGTGCTGGGTGACCAGGAGCAGTTCCGGGCGCTGAAGCGGGTGTTCGTGGAGGGGCGCGGCTGGCTGCGTGTCGCGCGGCTGGAGATGCTCGCGCCGGGCGTGGCCCTGCACCTGGCGGGCGTGACGTCGCGCGAGGCGGCGGAGGAGTTGCGTGGCCTGAACGTGTTCGCGGCGGACGACGAGCTGCCCGAGCCCGAGGAGGGCGTGTACTACTACCACGAGCTGCGCGGCCTGACCCTGCACGGCGCGGGTGGCGAGGTGCTGGGCGAGGTCGTGGACGTGGAGGACGCCGGGCATCAGGACCTGCTGGTCGTGCGGCACGAGGGCGGCGAGTCGTTCGTGCCCCTTCAGGCGCCGTACGTGCTGGTGAACCTGAACGACCGCAGGCGCCCGGCGTCGCTGGCGCTCTCCGCGGACGCCCCGGCGGGTCTGCTGGAGGCGGATGCCCCTGAGGTCGGCGGCGATGACGCCTGAGCCCACCCCGGACGGCCCACTGACCTTCTCGTTTCTGACGCTGTTCCCCGAGTTGCTGGCGCCCTTCGCGTCCGAGGCGATCCTCGGGAAGGCCCGCGAGCGGGGGTTGGTGGACGTGAACCTCGTGAACATGCGGGACTACTCGCAGAACAAACACCTGAAGGTGGACGACACGCCGTACGGGGGCGGGGCGGGCATGGTGATCCGCGTGGACGTCGCCGAGCGCGCCATGGCCAGCCTGCCGCCTGCCGACGAGGTAATCCTGTTCAGTCCGGCCGGGCAGCCGTTCACCCAAGCGGTCGCGGAGGAACTGGCCGGGAAGGCGCACCTCGTGTTCCTGTGCGGCCGCTACGAGGGCTTCGACGCCCGCGTTGAGGGGCTGGTCACGCGCGAACTGAGCATCGGGGACTTCGTGATGATGGGCGGCGAGGCGGCCGCCGCGTGCGTGCTGGAGGCCGTGGCCCGCCTGCGGCCCGGTGTGCTGGGCGACGCGGACTCGCACCGGGCCGATTCGTTCAGTTCGGGCCTGCTGGACTACCCCGAGTACACGCGGCCCCTGGCGTGGCAGTCGCAGGAGGTGCCGGAGGTGCTGCGCGGCGGGAACCACGCGGCCATCGCAGCGTGGCGGCGTGAGCAGGCGCTCAGGCGTACGCTAACCCGCCGCCCGGACCTGCTCGCCTCGGCCCCGCTGACCCCGCAGGACAGCGCCACGCTGCTGACCCTGGGGGCCACCCCGGACGACCTGACGGGCTGGGGCGCGCCCCCACCGCCGCCACCGAAGAAGCCGAACCGCAAGAAAAAACCGATTGGGACGCCCTCCGGAACGTGAGAATCCAGTCAAAACTTCGTTTCTTCTGTGGGATGCGCTCAAGTCGCGCGGGGCGGAACGCGCCAGCATGACAGCCTATGCGCGTTCCGCTGTTTCCCCTGCCGAATCTGGTGCTGTTCCCGGGCGTGGTGCTGCCGCTGTACGTGTTCGAACCCCGGTACCGCACGCTGCTGGCGGACGTGCAGGCCAGCGGGCAGCCGTTCGGGATCGTGCGCATCCTGCAGACGTCCAAGGAGTCGGATCTGCCGTTCCAGGACCGGGTGTCGCGCGTGGGTACCCTGGCGCACCTGCGGCACGCCGATCCGCACGAGGACGGCACGAGCACGATCATCATCGCGGGCGGCGACCGCTTCCAGGTGCAGGACTTCCACACGGACCACCCGTACCTGAGCGCCGACGTGACCCTGTGGCCGCTGGAGGCTGAAGGTGACCTGAGCCCCGCCGAGGCCGAGGGGGCGGCGCAGGCCACCGCCCGTGAACTCCTGTCGGCCCTGCTGCGCCTGAACCCGGAGAACACCGAGGCTCTGCGCGCCGCCGCCCCGGAGGACCCCCTCCTGATCGCCAGTTTCGCCGCGAGCGTCCTGCCGCTGAGCCCTGAATCGCGCGAGGACGCCCTGCGTGCCCGGACGCTGCTGGACCGGCTGGACCACCTGCTGGGACAGGTCCCGACGACCGCGAAGACGCTGAATTGAGCTGAGGGTCGAGGGTCTAAGCGTCTAAGGCTGATCCCCTTTGACGCTTAGACCCTCGACCTTTCGACCCCAAAATTCTGTCCCGCACATAATCGAGTCCGCTCTGCTAGGCTGTGTGCTCGATGGCGACGGTGGCGGAATTACGGGAGAAACTGCGGCGGCCCCTGGCGGCGGAGCTGGCGTCCGGCTGCCAGAACCGCGTGGTGGCGGGCGGCGTGGAGAAACTGCTCGCCTCGCCGCTGGGGAACCCCTTCCCGAAGGTGCGTGAGGCCCTGGCCGGGTACGCGGGTCTGGACGCGGCAGGGCGCGAGGTGGCACTGCGCGCGGCCCTGGACCTGCTGACCGAACCCGACAGCCAGAAGGCCGCGACCCGCGCCGCCCCGGTCGCCAGGCGGGTCGCCGTGCCCACCGCCGAGCCCGGCGAGCGCCTGCTCCCGGACGCGCCGGTCGAGCGGCTCGACAGTGGCCCCGGCGGCGCACGCAAACTGCACACGCTGGGCCTGCACCTGCTGCGCGACGTGCTGCACGCCTACCCGCACCGACACGAGGACCGCCGCGCCCTGCCCGACCTGTCCGAGATCGAGGAAGGGCAGAAGGTCACGGTGGAGGGCCGCGTGGTCGCCAAGTCCCGCCGCAGCCCCAAACCCGGCATGCAGATCCTGGACGTGACGCTGGAGACGCCGTCCGGTGGGCGCGTGAAGGCGACGTGGTTCAACCAGCCATGGGTGGAGAAGCAGCTGCGCGAGGGCGCCCGGCTGGTCCTGACGGGCCGCGTGAAACGCTTCGGGCGCAGCGTGCAACTGGGCGTGGAGCACCTGGAGACCGTGGACGGCGCGCAGGACAGCCTCAGTACCGGGCGGATCGTGGGCGTGTACGACGCGAAGGACGGCATCTCGCAGGAGTTCCTGCGCCGAGCCGCGTTCCGCACCCTCCAGGCCGTGCCGCTGGACGATTACCTGCCCGCGCACTGGCGGCGGCAGTACGGCGTGACGGACCTCAGCGACGCGCTGTGGGGCATCCACTTCCCGGCGGACGAGGCGCACCTGAGCCGCGCGAACCACCGCCTGCGCTTCGACGAGTACCTGTTCCTGGAACTCCGCATGCTCCTCCAGGGTGAGGACGCCGTGCTGCAGGGCAAACGCTTCAACGCGAAGGGCGACGACATCCACACCTTCGAGGGCGCCCTCCCGTTCCGCTTCACGAACGCGCAGCGGCGCGTGCTGCTGGAAATCACGGACGACATGCGCAGCGACCGCCAGATGGCCCGCCTCGTGCAGGGAGACGTGGGGAGCGGGAAGACCGCCGTGGCCGCCTGCGCCCTGTACCTCGCCGTGCGGGACGGCTACCAGGGCGCGCTGATGGCCCCCACCGAGATCCTCGCGCGGCAGCACTACGCGAACCTCGTCGGGTACCTCGGACAGCTCGACATCCGCGTGGGCCTCCTGATCGGCGCGATGACCCCGAAGACGAAACTGGAAATGCAGACCCGCATCGCCGAGGGGAACGTGGACGTTGTGGTCGGCACCCAGGCGCTCATTCAGGAGAACGTGCGCTTCGACAACCTCGGGCTGGCCGTCGTGGACGAGGAACACCGCTTCGGCGTGCAACAGCGCCGCAAACTCCTCGCGGGACGCCCCGACGTACTCGTCATGAGCGCCACGCCCATCCCCCGCTCGCTGGCGCTCACCGCGTACGGCGACCTGGAACTCAGCATCATCGACGAACTGCCGCCGGGCCGCACACCCATCGAAACCAAACTCATTCAGGACACCGCCCGGCAGCAGGCCTACGGGTTCGTCATGCGCCAGATCCGCGAGGGACGGCAGGCGTTCGTCGTCACGGCCCTCATCGAGGAGAACGAGAACCTCGAACTGCTCGCCGCCACGCAACTCGCCGACGACCTCAAGACCATCCTCCCGGAAGCCCGCATCGACCTGCTGCACGGCAAGATGAGCGCCGCCGAGAAAGACCACGTCATGGACCGCTTCCGCGCGCACGACTTCGACATCCTCGTATCCACCACCGTCATCGAGGTCGGCGTGGACGTCCCCAACGCCACCGTCATGGTCATCGAGAACGCCGAACGCTTCGGCCTCGCCCAGCTGCACCAGCTGCGCGGCCGCGTCGGCCGGGGCAGCGCCCAGAGCTACTGCGTGCTGATCGCCGGGGAACACAGCAAGAAAACCCGCCAGCGCCTCAAGATCATCGAAAGCAGCACCGACGGCTTCGTCATCGCCGAGGCCGACCTGAAACTCCGCGGCCCCGGCGAGATCCGCGGCACCCGCCAGAGCGGCATCCCCGACCTGCGCCTCGCGGACCTCGCCAACGACACGCAGATCATCGAACAGGCCCGCGAACTCGCCAAACACATCCTCGCGCACGACCCGAAACTGGAACACCCCCGCCTCCAGTACCTCCGCAGCGAACTGCAGAACCGCAGCCAGAGCGTCGCCTACAGAGAAGTGATCTGATGACCCCGCCACCGCTTGTGGTGTACGTGGATGTGGACGAGACGCTGGTGCGGAACGTGGGGCGGTCACGGGTGCCGATCCCGGGGGCAATCGCTCATGTGCACGAGCTGGCGGCGCAGGGCGCGGAGCTCTACTGCTGGAGTTCCGGCGGGGCCGCGTACGCGCGGGACAGTGCGCGTGAGGTGGGCCTGGAGGGCGTGTTCGCGGCGTTCCTGCCCAAACCGCAGGTGCTCGTGGACGATCAGCGGGTCGAGGCGTGGCGGCGGCTGGTGCAGGTGCATCCGCTGTCCTGCCCAGGCGAGTCGGTGGCGTCCTACCGGGAGGCGCTGGACAGCACCGGCCGGTCAGAGCGCTGAGGCCCTGACCGGCGGGTGGGAACAGTTCTGTTGAACCGCTGTTCTCCGGATTCCGTCCGTTTCGTGGGCAGATCGGAAAGTCACCGATCTGCCCACTCCACTTCCGGAATCCTTTCGTACCCTTCTCGCTCTTCTCTGAAGCTCTGCGAGTCCGCTCGGGTTGAACGGTTTGGGAAAACCGTCCAACCAGGGGAATTACTTGATGTTGCCGTTCAGGCCGTTGGGGTAGAAGCCGCCCTTCTTGGCGCCGGGGGCGAGGTAGACGATGTTCAGCACTTCGCGGGTGCTGCGGGGGAACGCGACGCCGTTCGCGTCGGCCGGGGCGATGACGGCGCGGCCCGCGTTGTCGGTGAGGCCCTGATCCTTCATGCCGCCGACCTTGCCGCGCAGGTTGCTGATGGCCTGCACGACCTGTCCGACGTACAGTCCGGCGGCGGCGCTGACCTGGCGCTGCTGGAAGAGCATGCTGCGGATGGCGCCGCCGTGGTATGCCTCGACGGCGAGGATGCCGGCAGCGGCCTGGAGGTACGCGGGGTTGGTGATGAGGGTCGCGGCGCCGTTGTAGGCGGTGACGCCCACGTCCTCGAAGATGAACGCGCCGTGCAGGAAGAACAGGTCGTTGGCGAAGGGGTTGAAGCCGTCGATCTTCCCGCCGCTGGCGGCCTGTCCGGCGGCGCGGAAGGCGCCGTTCAGGTCGATGACGGGGCGGGGTGCGGCGGCCTTGCCGAGTGCGCCGTGCAGGAACTTGACGTGCGCGAGTTCGTCCTCGGCGATGTCGCGGGCGAGGGCCTGGACGTTGCCGTCCTTGAACTGCATGCCGCGGTCCTGGTCGAGGCTGGCGGGCAGGATGATGTCGGCGCCGCCGCCGATCTTGCGCAGTTCGTTCACGCGGCCCACGGCGGCGAGGTAGAAGGCCGCTTCGAGGTATTCGAGGTTCAGGGCGAAGTTCAGGACGTCGCCGTCGATGTTCTTGGCGGGGGCGGCGCTGGCGGTGCTGCCCGCGGCGAGGCCCATGGCGGCGGCGCCCAGGCCGAGTTTGCCGAGGAAGCCCATGGCGGCGCGGCGATTCATGGCGGTTTCGTTCTGGGCGTCGGTGATGATCTGCTGTTCGGTGTGGTGGCTCATGGTGGTGCTCCTGGGTGTGGTCGCCCCTGGACGCCGCCTGTCGGGGGGTCCGGTGTGGGGGTGGGGAGGTTGGGGGGGTGAACCGTCGCTGGGTGGCGGGGTTCGTTCTTGACATCCAGCCATATGCGGGGCGGGGCGGGGTTGGATCACCGCCCGGGTGAACGTGAACGCCACATGAAGGCGAGTGGGGTGGGTAGAGTGGGCGGCATGAGTGACCAGCCCACCCTGTTCGAGCGGATCATCGCGCGGGAGATTCCCAGTGACATCGTGTTCGAGGACGAGCATTACATCGCCATCCGGGATATCGCGCCGAAGGCTCCCATTCATCTGCTGGTGATTCCCAAGCGCATGACGCCCCGCGTGGACGCGATCACGGACGCCGCCGAGATGGGCGAGCTGTGGCTGACGGCCGTGAAGGTGGCGCGGCAGCACGCCGAGGATTACCGGCTGGTCGTGAACTGCGGGACCGGGGGCGGTCAGGTCATCTTCCACACGCACATTCACGTGCTGGCGGGCTGGGAGCACGGCCCGGACAGCGACACCTGATGCCATTCGAGGAGATGCCGTTCGAGGGGGTGCTGTTCGATCTGGACGGCGTGCTGGTGGACAGCGAGCACCGGGCGGAGGGGGTGTGGGTGCGGACGCTGGCCGAGCACGGCCTGCCCATTGCAGCGAACGAGTTCTCGCATATGGCGGTCGGGCAGACCTTCCCGAACGTGCTGCTGCGACTTCAGGAGCTGCACGGCTGGACGGCCACGGACGCGTTCCTGCCGGTGCTGGAGGAACGGTTCAATCAGGCGTTCCATGACCTCCCGGCCATTGAGGGCGCACGGGAGACGCTGCTGGCCCTGCGCGCGGCAGGGATTCCGTTCGCGGTGGCCAGCAACAGTGAACGGGGTCGCCTCCACCTGAAGCTCCGCGCGTCGGGACTGGCGGACCTGGTCGGGGCGCACGCCTACGATCCGTCGTGGGTGGGTGGGCGGGGCAAGCCGCACCCCGAGCTTTACGTGTTCGCGGCTGCCCGGCTGGGCGTGGACGTCACGCGCTGCGTGGTCGTCGAGGATTCCGTGCCGGGCGGCACCGCCGGGGTGGCGGCGGGCGCGACCCTGTTCGCGCTGCTCGCCGCCGGGCACATCCACCCGGACAGCGCCGCGCACATGCAGGCCATCGGGGCGTCGCGGGTGCTGCGCTCACACCAGGAATTGCGGGAGGCGCTGGGTCTGTCCGCCTGAGCGCGCCCGGCCCCTCATGTCCCCGTGAGGGGGCGTTCACGCGGGCTTCGGGCGGCGTTCACACGGTGCCGACGGCTGCATTCTGCGCCCGGGCCGGGTGGGAGGCTCCGGACATGACACAACAGCAATCCGGAGACGTGAAGAAACTGGCCGACCTGATGGGGGGCGTGAAGTTCGCCATGCTGACCGTCCAGACGGCCGAGGGGCACCTGCACGCGCACCCCATGACCACCCAGGAAGTGGAATTCGACGGGGACATCTGGTTCATCGGCGGGAAGGACACCGAGCAGGTCGCCGCGATGCGCGCCCACCCTCAGGTGAACGTCAGCTACGCCCGCCCTGACAAGGGCGTGTACGTCAGCGTGAACGGCGAGGCGAAACTGGTCGAGGACCGCGCCAAGCTGGACGAACTCTGGAGCGACATGTACAAGGCGTACTTCCCGCAGGGCAAGGAAGACCCGAACATCCAGCTGATCCACATCGCCGCGAACGGCGCGGAGTACTGGGAGAGCGACGGCAAGGTCCGGAGCCTCATTCAGATCGCCAGGGGCCTCGTGACCGGCGAGCACGCCCACCAGGGCGAGAACGAGACCATCAAGCTCTGATCCTGAGGGCACGCACAGTCGAAGAGGGGGAGCCGGTGACCGGTCTCCCCCTCTTCTGCTGCTCACTGATGTGCGCGTCCGGTTATTTGACTTCCTTCAGCACGGCCTGCGTGAGGTCCACGGCGGTGTTCGCGTGGACGATCAGGTTCGTGGCGTTGGCGACGTTGGCGTCCAGCACGATGCTGTACCCGTTGGTCTTCGCGACCTTCGCGACGGCCGTGTTGACCTTGGTGGCCAGCGGTTTGAAGGCCGTCTCGATCTGCTTGACGTACCCGTCGCGGACCTTGGCGTAGTCCTGCTGGGCCTTGGTGAGCGCGGCCTTGTCGGCGGCGGTACCGCGGGCGGCCTTGGTGGCCAGGGTCTGTAGGGTGGCCTGACGGGCCTTGAGGTCGGCGCTGGACTTGGTGTTCAGGTCCAGGTAGGTCTTGCTGCCGCTCATGTTCTTGATGACGTTCTGGACGTTCACGACACCCACGCGGTTCTTGCTCTGCTGCGCGTGAGGGACGGTGGCGAGGAGCGCCAGGGGCGCGAGGATCAGGAAGCGGTTCATGCGAACCTCCTTGCAAGGCGCAGCGCCGGTCGGGCCTGCGGGCAGGCGGCGACCGGCGCTGGGTGGGTTACTTGATGTTCTTGGCGACGGCGGCGGTCAGGTCGGTGTTGTCGTCGGCGTAGATCACGAGGCCGCTCTTGGCGGCGACGGTCTTGTCCATGACGATGCTGTAGCCGTTGCTCTTGGCGACGGTGTTCACGGCCTTGTCGACAGCCTGCTCGATCTCGGTGATCTTGGGGTCGATCTGCTTGTCGTAGTCCGCGGCCTTGGCCTGGATGGTCTTCACGAGCTGCTCGCGGGTCTGCTTCTCGGCGGCGGTGGCGCTGGCGCCCTTGGCGTCGATGGCCTTGATCTGCTTGTCGATCGCGCCGAGTTCCGCTTCGGCCTTCGCCTGGATGTCCTTGATGCTCTTGTCGTTGGGGTGGGCGGCCAGGAGCTTGCTGACGTCCACGAACGCGACCTTCTGGGGGGTGGTCTGCGCGTGGGGGGCGACCATGCCGAGGCCGAATGCGGCGGCGAGGGCCACGGGGGCCACGAGTTTCGCGCTGATCTTCATGCCTGGAAACGTAGCACGCGGCATTCTGAGCCGAATGAAGGGCACCTGACGCGCGTCACATGCACTTCCCATCCGTGCGGTGTCATACGGACTCCGATTGAATGGGCTGCACAGCCCGCTGTGTCCGAGCGGAGGAGAGAAGGAGAGAAACGCCCCTCCGGACGTGCAGTCGGCAATCCGGTGAAGTTCCGGAGTGTTGGCGAAACAAACGGAATCCGTATCATCCGTCAGGGCGGGACGTTCTGGCCGCCCCCGCGCGCCCGGGCTGGGTACACTGCGGGTATGCTCGTTCGCGACTGGATGACCCGCAACCCGGTGACCGTCACCCCCGACACGCCCGTGATGGACGCCCTGAAGATCCTCAAGGAGGGCGGATTCCGCCGCCTGCCGGTCCTGGACGGGCACGGACGCCTGGTGGGCATCACGACCCGCAAGGACCTGAAGGACGCCATGCCCAGCAAGGCCACGACCCTGAGCGTGTGGGAACTGAACTACCTGCTGAGCAAGCTGACGGTGGACGAGATGATGGCCCGCCCGGTCATCACGGCGGCCGAGGGCGAGTACATGGAGGACGCCGCGCTGCGGATGCAGGAGCATCACGTGGGCGGCCTGCCGGTCCTGAACGACGCGGGGCAGCTGAGCGGCATCATCACGACCATGGACGTCCTGCGGGCGTTCACGGGCATCCTGGGCATGCGCGAGGGTGGGCAGCGCCTGACGCTGGACATGCCGGACGTGCCGGGCAGTCTGGAGAAGGCCACGCACGCGATCCTGCCGAGCAACATCATCTCGGTGGCGACGTTCGGCGGGGAGAACGGCCGCCGCCGCTTCGTGATGCGCGTCAGTGGCGAGGGCGTGCGGGACGTGCGGGACCGCGTGCGCGCGGCGGGCATCGACGTGCTGGACTGAGCACAGGACAGAGGGAGGCCCGGTGTGTAGCGCACCGGGCCTCCCCTGTTGGCCTGTTCCGGGGTTTGCCTTTACAGCAGGCTGATCGCGTACTCGCCCATCAGGCGCGGGATGTTCACGCCGGTGGTCGCCACGGAGTTCTTGAATTCCATGGTGTGGTTGATCTCGATGATCTTCAGGCCGCCCCACTCGTTCTGTGCGGCGGGGTCCTCGACGAGGTCGATGGCGACGATCTGCCCGTGTACGGCGGCGGCGGCCTTCCCGGCGAGGTCGGCGATCTCGGGCGTGACGGGGCAGTTGCTGGCTTTCGCGCCGCGCGCGGTGTTCGTGATCCAGTGTTCGCTGGTTCGGTAGATCGCGCCGATGCACACGCCGCCCACCACGAACGCGCGGATGTCCCGTCCGGGCTTGTTGATGAGTTCCTGCACGTAGAAGATCCCGTGCTGCGGCCCGCCTAGGACTTCCTTGTGCTCGATGACGGCCTCGGCAGCGGCGCGGTCGTTCAGGCGGCTGACCATCCGGCCCCAGGAGCCCACGGTGGGTTTCAGGACGACCGGGTAGCCCATCTCCTCGATGAGGGTCAGGGCGGTGTCGCCGTCGAAGGCCACGCCGGTGCGGGGGGTGGGCAGCCCGTGGGCGTGCAGGGCGGCGTTCGTGGCGAGCTTGTCGCCGCACAGTTCGATGACGTGCGCGGGGTTGATGACCTTCACCCCGAAGCCTTCCAGCGCGCGCGTCACGCCGTGGCCGCGGCTCTGGCTGACGCAGCGTTCGATGGCGACCTTCCAGGGCACGCCCGCGCGGCCCTGCTCGTCGAAGGTGACCTTCAGCTGCGGGGTGTAGACCTTGTCGTAGGGAACGCCGAGGTCGTCGAGGGCCTCGAAGAGCATCTTCTCGTCGGGGCGGATGCGGTCGTACAGGACGGCGAGGTCGGCCATGCTGGTCTCCTGGGGGAAAGCGGGCGGGCGGTCAGACGGCAGAGGTGCCAGGGCGTGGCAGCGATCCTCCGCTTCAGAAACGGGCGAACAACACGTCCGTTCCTTCCACTTCAGATCGCTGCTGGAATCGGGTTCTCGCTCCGCTCAGGTCCGACACCTTCGGGAACTGCGCCCTCAGCTGCCGGACCACCGGGTTGACCGCCCACGTATTCCGCTTTACTCGCCCCAGTCCTCCGCTTCCTGCGGGGCGGCTTCGAGGCGGGGCGGGTCGATGGAGACGACCTCGTATTCCACGCCGGTCTCGTCGTCGATGACGAGTTCGCCCAGTTCGGGGTTGGTCAGTTCGATGGTCGCGCCGGTATCGGGGTTTTCAAATTGAACAGTAGCCATAATCACTCCTTGCGTTTGATAGGCTAAACGATATCGGGCTTATCGTTTGTTATTGCCTAGGGGACTCACCCTTCCTCGTCCGCCAGTTCCAGCTCGAACTTCGCGCGGCAGTGCGGGCAGGTCATGAGCGCGACCTCCACGCCGTCCTGCGCGCGGGTCATCGGGGCCGCCTGCAGCATCTCCGCCGTCACCTCGAACTCCTCGTCGCAGTTCAGGCAGGTCGTCATCGCGCCCAGCAGCTCCAGTTCGAAGTCCTCGCCGCCGTCGTTGCGGGTCACCTCCATTTCCGAATGACAGGAGGAACACACGATCACGTCCCCCACCTGAAGCTCCGCGCGGTCCTGATCCGTCAGTTCCAGCACCTCGGCACAGATGGGGCAATCAATCTCAAGGGTCGCCATGAACCCAGTTTAGGCGGGCTCGCCGGGAAAACGCCCGTGCTTCTTGAAGAACGCCATGATGCTCCCCTCGGCCAGCGCCTCACGCAGGAACTCCGGCGGTGGCGGCAACTGCACCGTCCCGCCCGCGTACGTCAGGACGCCCGTGGGCACGTGCAGGGACACCTCCGCGCCATCCTCCAGCAGCCCGGTCAGGTTGTACTCGAACGCCGGAATGCCCAGGTTCAGGAGGTTGCGGTAGTGGATCCGCGCGAAACTCGGCGCGACGATCCCCCCAACCTGTAACTTCTTCAACGCCTGCGGAGCGTACTCACGGCTGCTGCCCAGCCCCCAGTTCCGGCCCCCGATCAATACGTCACCGGGCCGCACGGATGCGGCGAACTCCGGGCGGATGTAATGGAACGCGAACGTCTGGAACACGTCCTCGCCCGCCATGAACGGCGCGAACTTGCCCGGCAGGATGTCGTCGGTATTCACGCTGTCGCCAAATTTCCAGATTCTCGGCATGCTGGGTTACTCCTGGCCCGAACGGCCTGAATGGTCAAGGGGATGAGAGGTCGGGCGAGGCAGCACCACGCAGCCAAACGAGCCCGGCCAGGACAGGAACGCCTGCACCGCCTGCATCTGCCCGGGCGTGCAGCCCAGCAGCAGTTTGAGTTCCGTGTCGCGCTTGCGGGCGTCCACGGTGGCGACCACACCCGTCACGGCCCGCGCGCCGGGGTGGCCCACGAACACGTCGATCTCCGCGCCGTCGCCGGAGGTCGTGCCGCGCAGCGACCCGTAATCGAGCGGGTAGGGGGTGTCCGGGAAGCGCGGGTGGGCCGACCCGGCGGGGCGCTCCACAACTACGTCGGCGTCCGCCATGAGGGCGTCGAGGACCGCCCAGAAGTTCGGGTCGGTCACACACCCACCGGGGTGGCCAGGACGTCCTCGGGCAGCGAGACGCGGCCCATGACGGCGGTCGCGGCGGCCACGGCGGGCGACGCGAGGTAGATGCGGGCGTCCTTGTCGCCCATCCGCCCGATGAAGTTGCGGTTGCTGGTGCTGACGCAGACCTCGCCGGGGGCCAGCACACCCTGGTGGCGGCCCATGCACGGCCCGCAGCCGGGGGTGCCCAGCACGGCCCCGGCGCGTTGCAGGGTCAGGAGCGTGCCGTCGGCCATGGCGTCCTCCATGACCTGACTGCTCGCCGGGATGACCAGCAGGCGCGTGCCGGGCGCGACGCGCCGTCCGCGCAACACGTCGGCGGCGGCGTGCAGGTCCTCGATGCGGCCGTTGGTGCAGGTGCCGATGAACACCTGATCCACGGGCACGTCGCGGAGGTCCTCGCGCAGCTGGGCGACGTCGAACACGTTGTCCACCTCGCTGGGGGCGCTCATGCGGGGGTTCAGGGCGCCCAGGTCGATCTCGATGCTCTGCACGTACGTGGCGCCCCCGTCCGGGTAGACCCAGTCGGGGATGTCGTAGCCGTACGCGGTGAGGATCTCGCCGCCGGGGACGACCAGTCCGGCCTTCGCACCCGCCTCGACGCAGAGGTTGGCGAGGGTCATGCGTTCGCCGCGCGTGAAGCGGTCCCCGGCATGCATCTCGATGCTCTGGTACGTGGCGCCGTCCGCGCCGAGGCGGCGGATCATCTCCAGCGCGACGTCCTTGGCGGTCACGCCGGGCCGCAGGTCGCCCGTGAAGGTGACTTTCACGCTGTCGGGGACTTTCAGCCAGGTCTTGCCGCTGGCGGCGGCCAGGGCGATGTCGGTGGCGCCCATGCCGCTGCCGAACGCGGCGACCGCGCCGTACGTGGTGGAATGGCTGTCGCTGCCCAGCACGATCCAGCCGGGGCGGGCCAGGCCTTCCTCCATCAGGACCTGGTGGCAGATGCCGCGGCCCACGTCGAACAGGCGGACGCCGGTCTGCGCGGCGTACTCGCGCGCTTCCTTCTGCGCCTGGGCGACGCTGACGGTGCTGGCGGGAGCGACGTGGTCGATCACGATGCTGACCCGTTCGGGGTATTTAGGCGTGGCGCCGAGGTCCTGCTGCATGCGCTGGATGAAGCTCTGGGCGATGGAGTCCACGACCATGACCTGATCGACCTCGACGACCGCGAGGTCACCGGCGTACACCGTCTGCGTGCCGCGCCGGGAGAGGATCTTTTCCGCCATGGTCTGCGGGCGGGGGGTGGGGTTCGTCATGCGCCCCATGATGCCGCATTCCGCAGCGGACGGCGTGAGATTGACTGGATTTTCCAGATAAAACTTTTCAATCGCCAATCCCCCTGGGAGCTGGATTCGGGGACCGTATGGAGCGGAACGCCACGCCGCGCGTCCCACACTGCCCGAATCCGTTCTTCTGAACCCGGGTCAAGACAGCGGGTCAGCCGGGTGTCACCATGCTCGCGTACCCACAATTCACCCGGCGACCGGCCCCCACACGCCGCCCCCGACCCGGGCGGAACGTGGCCGCCTGGGTCGCCACCCAGGAGACCGTATGACCGCACCCCGCCTTCCCCTCACGCTGCTCCTTGCCGTCACCAGCCTCCTGTCCGCGTGCCGCAGCGACCCCGCCGCGCCCACCCCGGCCAGGGCGGACACCCGCCTGAGCGTCGCCGCGACCCCCACCCCGACCGAGGCGACCGCCACGCCGAAACTCACCGACCTGACCGCCACGTACCCCGGCGGCACGCAACCGCGCACGCTGGCCCTGGACAAGAGCGTCCCGCTGATCCTCGTGCACGGGCTGGGCGGCTGGGGCCGCGACGAGGGGCTGGGCCTGCGCTACTGGGGCGGACTGCTGGACGTGCAGGCCGACCTCCGCGCCCAGGGGTACACCGTGTACACCGCCAGCCTGGGGCCGGTCAGCAGCAACTGGGACCGCGCCGCGGAACTGTACGCGCAGATCAGGGGCGGCTGCGTGGACTACGGCGCGGCGCACGCCCAGACGCACGGACACGCGCAGAAGGACACGAAGAAATGCTACGCGGGGTTCTACCCCGGCTGGGACGCCACGCGCCCCGTGAACCTGCTGGGGCACTCCATGGGCGGGCAGACCGCGCGGCTGCTCGTGAAACTGCTGGACGACGGGGACGCCGCGAACCGCGCCAGTGGCGGCCTGTTCACCGGGGGCCGCGCCGGGTGGGTGCGCAATGTCATGACGGTCAGCTCCCCGAACAGCGGCTCCCCGGCCGCCGACACGTTGCAGGACTCGATTCCCATGTTCAAGAACCTGATCCTGGCCTTCGCGTCCAGCGTGGGTGGCCTGGATCCCGAAAATTTCGTGTACGACTTCGACCTGGGCCACTGGGGCCTGAGCCGCGCGGCCGGTGAGACCTTCACCTCGTACAACACGCGCGTGTTCAACTCCGGCATCTGGACGTCCCGCGATCAGGCCGCGTACGACCTGAGCGTGGACGGCTCGGCGGCGCTGAACACGTACGTGGGCCGCAGCCGCACCACGAAGTACTTCTCCTGGGAAACGAACGCCACCAGCAGGGGCCTCGTCTCGGGCTGGCACTACCCGAACCTGACCATGAACGCCGTCCTCTCCCCCATCGCGTACCCGTACGCGTGGCCGCTCAAGCCGGGCCTGGGGAACATCAGCGGCCGCAGCCCCGGCGGGATCGGGTACGACAGCTCGTGGTGGGCGAACGACGGGATCGTCCCGAACCGTTCCATGAACGCCCCGCTGGGTCAGAGCAGCGCCGCGTACACCGGGCAGATCACGGCCCCAGGAAGCTGGTACCGCCTGGGCCGCGTGGACGGGTACGACCACATCGACATCACGGGGAACCTGTCCTTCCGGGACGTGAAGGCCTTCTACCGCAATCAGGCGGCGTTCCTGGCCGGGCAGTAAGCGCGACCCCCCCGAAGCGGGAGGCGGCCCACAGCTTGGGCCGCCTCCGTTCACGTGATGGGGTTTACGGGCAGAGCTGGCCGCTGCACAGCGCGTGGTACCGGCGGGACATCTCCTGCGCGGGCGTGGCGCAGCGGTCCTCCTCGACCCACCACCACGTCAGGGCCAGCAGGCCCCCACTGAGGTAATGCGCGGCGTACCCGACCGCCGTGTCGTTCGTGGGAACGCGGCCCGGCATGACGAGGTCCTGCATGATCACCGCGAACTGCCGCTCGTACCGCGAGAGGATCGCGTGCGGACCGCCGTCCGGACTGAGGGAACCCAGGATCGGGGCGATGTGCGCGATATGCGCGAAGTACACGGTCCAGCGGGTGTCGTCCGAGCCGGTCCAGGCGCGCAGGGCGTCGTGGACCCGGCCGATCATCTGCAGGAGGTAACTGCTGAGCACCTCGTCCTTGTTCTCGAAGTGCAGGTAGAAGGTCGAACGGCTGATGTTCGCGCGGTCGCAGATGGCCTGCACCGTGACGGACTGAAGGTTCTTCTGTTCCAGCAGGAGGTCCACCAGTGCGGACTGGAGCGCCGCCTTGGTTCGCCTGACACTGCGGTTTCGGGGCACCATACCCACCCATTTTATGAGACCTTCATCTTCAGGGCCTGACTGAACACGTCTTCCTCTGGACAATGCCGTGACAGCTGTCCACTTCTGAACTATCCGGCGCGCCGTGCCCGGCCATGCCCCGCAGATCGGCGCGCGCCGCCGCCCGACACGTGGCAGAGTGACGGCACCCCACCATGACCCGTCCCACCCTTCCCGACGTCACCACACGGTCACCCCTGATCGTCGTCCTGGACGACGACCCGCACGAATGCACCCTGCTGGGCACCCTGATCCAGGACACCTGGCCGCGCTGCGCGGTGCAGGCCGGACCACCCACCGCCGCGCTGCTGCGCGACCTGACCCGACCGGACGGCCTGCGCCCCGACCTGCTGATCGTCGAGCAGGACATGCCCGGCTGCATGGGCCTGGACATCCTGCGGGCCGTGCGGGCCTCGCCGGGCGGGCAGACGCTGCCGGTCGTGATCCTCAGCGCCGACGAGGACCTGCGCGGCGCGGCCGCCGCCCGCCGCGCCGGCGCCAGCGCGTACCACGTGCGCCCCACCGCGCCCGCCGCGTACCGCGCGCTGCTGGCCGACCTGCTGCGGTCCTTCCTGCCCGACCGGGCCGACTGACAGCAGAATTCAGGAGTATTGAAGGTGCCCTTCAATACTCCTGAACGAGCGGAGCGAGCACCTGACATCACCAGCGGTTGGAAGTGGAATTGAAGGGCGTGGTGTTGGCCCTTCAATGGAACTGGAAACCGCTGTGATACGGATTCCGTCTGTTTCGTGGACGGATCGGAAGACCACCGCTCCGTCCACGCCACGTCCGGCACCCGCTTCACTCCTCCTCGCATCCGCTGGGGCTGAAAGCTGTTGCACACCTGTCGACCGGAGTCCGCATGACGTCAGTCCAGGCGGCCCAGGAACGCCTGCGTCTGGTACGCCAGGGTGACCCCTCCGCCTTGCGCGTGCCGGTCAAAGGCACTGTCCAGCGCGCGCTCCAGCGCCGGGTAGGTCTCGTCCCCGTGGTTCGGCAGGTAGCTGACGCTGGTCGCCAGGGCGCGCAGGCCCTCGCGCGTCAGGGGGTGCCCGTGCGTGAAGGTGTGCCGCGTGAACCCACCGGGGAGGTGCTGGGGCAGTTCGTCCTCCAGCACGCGGGTCCGCAGCGGGTCGTCCCCGGTGAAGGCCCGGACGACCTCGCCGTACGCGCGGTTGAAGGGGCTGTCCGCCGCGCGCCAGTCGTTCCAGACGAGCAGCACGCGCCCGCCGGGCCGCAGCACCCGCCGGAACTCCGGGACGGTGCGGGCCGGGTCGAACCAGTGCGCGGCCTGCGCCGCCGTGATCAGCCCGGCGCTGGCGTCCGGCAGACCGGTGGCCTCGGAGGTGCCCGCGTGGACGCTCAGCCCCCCGGCGCGGACGGCACCCTCCAGGCTGGTTTCTAGGTGGGCGCGCATCTCCGGGTTGGGTTCCACCGCCGCCACGCGCGCCCCACCTGAGAGCAGCAGCGCCGTGAACCGCCCGGTGCCCGCGCCGATGTCCGCCACGCCACCCGACAGCAGCCCGGCCTCCTGCAGCCACGCGCCCAGCGCGGCGGGGTAACCGGGCCGGGCGGCGGCGTACGCGTCGGCGCGGCCCAGGAACCGCGCGGGATTCACCACCTGCGAGTCGGTCATGCCCGGAGCATACGCGCCGGGGAGCCGCTCAACCGCCGGATCTGACCGGCCCGGCCGGGGCAGCCTCGGTTTCGGGCGCTTCGGTCGGGGCCGGCTCGGTCTGGACGGGCTCAGTCAGGGCAGATTCAGTCAGGGCCTGTTCGGACGCTGACGGGGCAGCCGGTGCCGGGTGCGCGGGCGCGACGCTGCTGGGCGCCGGGCTGGCCGGGACGATCGGCGTGGGCTCGGCGCGTTTGCCGCTGCGGCCGCGCTTCGGTCTGCCGGGGGCGGCGCGCCTGACCTCGGGCTGGGTCGTGTAGGGCCGGACCGGGGCGCGCACGCTGGGCCGCCACGCGCTGGCCACGAAGTACACCACGCCCGCCAGGACGCCGGTGATCAGCAGGAACCACAGCAGGCGGCCCAGCACCCCGGCCGCGCCAACGATGAACAGGCCCAGGCCGGTCAGGAGCTGCCCGAGGAGCCACACGGCGGCCAGGGCCGTCACCGCCAGCAGGATCACGCCCGCCAGGGCCAGCAGGATTCGGGTCATCGGTTCGCAGTGTAGCAAGGGGCGTGTCCCCCAGATGGGCACCGCGCATCAGTGGCGCCCTGACGTACCCTGGGCGGCGTGAAGATGCTGGAGACGGAGCTGCTCGTGGTGGGCGGCGGGGTGGCCGGGGCGTACGCGACCCTCACGGCGCGCAGTTACGGCGCGGACGTCATCCTGGCCTGCAAGACGCCGCTGGTGGGCGGTTCGACCCGCTGGGCGCAGGGCGGGATCGCCGCGCCGCTGGCAGAGGGCGACGAGGACGCGCACGCGCAGGACACCGTGAAGGCCGGGCGGGGCCTGTGCGAACCGGAGGCGGTGCAGGCGTTCGTGCGCGACGCCCGCTCGCACGTGGAGACGCTGCGGGACCTGGGCGTGACGTTCAGCCCGCACGCCACCCTGGAGGGCGGGCACAGCCGGGCGCGCATCCGGCATCAGGGGGACGCGACCGGGCACGCGATCAGCGTGGCGCTGGCCGAGGCGCTGCAGGCGGGCCGCAGTCCGGCGCTGCGGGTGCTGGAGCACGCGTTCGTACGGAACCTGCGCGTGTCGGGCGGCGCGGTGGTCGGCGCGGACCTGCTCACGCCGGACGGCCCGGTGCGGGTGCGGGCGGGGGCGGTGCTGCTCGCCACGGGGGGCTTCGGGCGGCTGTACCCGGTGACGACCGCGCCGCCCGAGGGCACCGGGGACGGGCTGGGGCTGGCGTGGCAGGCGGGCGCGGCGCTGCGCGACCTGGAGTTCGTGCAGTTCCACCCGACCGCCGTGGTCCGCGGCGGCGCGGCGCATCTGGTCACCGAGGCCGCGCGGGGTGAGGGGGGCCGGCTCCTGAACGCGCGCGGCGAGCGTTTCATGGAGCGCTATGACCCGGCGCTGGAACTCGCGCCGCGGGACGTGGTGGCCCGCGCGATCGCCGCGGAGATCGCCGCGACGGGCCGCGTGGATCTGGACCTGCGGCACCTGGGCGCGGCGTTCGTGCGCTCGCGCTTCCCGACGGTGACGGCGTCCCTGGCCCCGCTGGGCCTGGATCTGGGCGCGGACCTGATCCCGGTGCAGCCCGCCGTGCACTACACGATGGGCGGTGTGCAGACGGACGTGCAGGGCCGCTCGACCGTGCCGGGCCTGTACGCGGCGGGCGAGGTGGCGTCCAGTGGCCTGCACGGCGCGAACCGCCTGGCGAGCAACAGCCTGTCGGAGGGACTGGTATTCGGCGCGCGGGCGGCCCGCGCGGCCCTGGCCGCCCTGAAGGCCGTGCCCGCCCGCTCGGAGGACCTGCCCGCGCCGCTGGTGGACCCGGCCTGCCTGCCCACTCTGCGCTCGGTGGTGGCGGGCGCGGCGGGCCTGCGCCGGGACGCGGCGGGCCTGCGCGCGGCGCTGGACGGCTGGTACTGGCCGACCGTGACCGCCGAGTCCCGCGAGAGTCTGGAGGCGGGGCACCTCGCCCTGATCGGGGAGCGGCTGCTGCGCGCGGCCCTGGCCCGCGAGGAATCGCGCGGCGGGCATCACCGCACCGACTTCCCGCGTGAGGCGGCGTCGGCCGCGCACTCGGTGCAGTCGCGGGCGCTGGGGGATGGGGTGGCCCGCGTGCCGGTGGGCGTGCCCGAGGCGCGCGCCGCTGTGCTAGGGTCTTCCGCGTGAATTCCCGCACAATACCCCCCGTGGGGGTCATCCCATGTTGAGTCTGGATGAGCGCCTGCGCGCCGCGCTGGCCGAGGACATCGGCCGGGGCGACGCCACGACCCTCGCCACCATTCCCGCTGCGCAGCAGGCCCGCGCCGAGTTCCTGCTCAAGGAGGCCGGGGTGCTCAGCGGCCTGGAGGTCGCCACGCGCGTGTTCGCGCTGGTGGATCCGGCCGTGACCGTCACCTGGACCGCCCGCGACGGCGAGGCGCGCGGGCGTGGCCCGATCGGGACGGTGCAGGGCGCGGCCCGCAGCCTCCTGACCGGCGAGCGGCTGGCGCTGAACCTCATGCAGCGCCTGTCGGGCGTGGCGACCCAGACGCGCCGTCACGTGGACGCCCTGGGTGAGTCACGCACGCGCCTGCTCGACACGCGCAAGACCACGCCGCTGTGGCGTGACCTGGAAAAACAGGCGGTTCGGCACGGGGGCGGCTTCAACCACCGCGCGGGCCTGGACGACGGCATCCTGATCAAGGACAACCACGTCGCGGCCGCCGGGAGCATCACCGTGGCGATCCGCCGCGCGCGGGACGCCGCGTACCTCCTGAAGGTCGAGTGCGAGGTGCCGGACCTCGCCGGGCTGGAGGAAGCCCTGCGCGCCGGGGCGGACCGGGTGCTGCTGGACAACATGAGTGACGACCTGCTCGCGCAGGCGGTCGCGGTCCGGGACCGCCTCGCGCCGCACGTCACGCTGGAGGCCAGCGGGAACATGACCCCCGCGCGCCTGCCTGCCGTGGCGGCCAGCGGCGTGGATTTCGTGAGCGCCGGGGGCCTGACCCATTCCGCGCCCGCGCTGGACATCAGCCTGAACTTCATTCCCCTGCCCGAGGACCCACAATGACTGACCCGAACGTGAATCCCGTCGTTCCCCGCCCCCAGACCCCGCACCGCGACCTGCTGCAACTGGAGGTCCTGCCCGACGAGGCGCAGCTCCGCGCGGACATCAAGCGGCTGCGCAAGGAACGCAACGCGGTGATCATCGCGCACAACTACCAGCGGCCCGAGGTGCAACAGATCGCCGACTTCGTGGGGGACTCGCTGGGCCTCTCCCGGCAGGCGGCGAATACCGACGCGGACGTGATCGTGTTCGCGGGCGTGCACTTCATGGCGGAAACCGCCGCGATCCTCAACCCGGAAAAGACCGTGCTGCTGCCCGACCTGCGCGCCGGATGCTCGCTGGCGGACACCGTGACCGCGCAGGGCATCCGCGACTGGAAGGCGCAGAACCCCGGCGGGCTGGTCGTGACCTACGTGAACACCACCGCCGACGTGAAGGCCGAGAGCGACTACTGCGTCACCAGCGGCAACGCCGTGCAGGTCGTGCAGAGCCTCCCTGAAGGCGTGCCCGTCCTGTTCGCCCCGGACCGCTTCCTGGCCGCGCACGTGATCCGCGAGACGGGCCGCGCCATGGACGTCTGGGACGGCGCGTGCCACGTGCACGAAGCGATCCGCCCCGAGGACGTGCAGGGCCAGCAGGCGGCGTACCCGGACGCGGAACTCCTCATCCACCCCGAGTGCGGCTGCTCCAGCAAGATCCTCGGCGCCATTCCCGAGTTGCAGCTGTACTCCACCGAGGGCATGATCCACCGCGCCAAGGCCAGCCCCGCGCAGGAATTCATCGTCGTCACCGAGACCGGCATGGTCACCCGCCTGGAACACGACGTGCCCGACAAGACCTTCATTCCCGTCAGCCGCACCGCCTGCTGCGAGTACATGAAGATGATCACCCTGGAGAACATCCGCGACGCCCTGGTGAACCTGGAACCGCGCGTGACCGTCCCGGCGGACATCCGCGCGCTGGCCCTGAAACCCATCGAGCGCATGCTCGCCATCGGGTAATAAGAACTCCGGTTGAAAGGTCTGCAAAAACTTTCAACCCGAGCGGATGCGAGTGGGAGCAACACGGGTTCCGGGCGTGGAGTTGACAACCCGGTGATGTTCCGGGTTGTCAACGAAACAGACGGAATCCGTGTAAGGACGGGGCAGAGGGCGCGCGGACTGATCGAACGTCCGCGCCCCCTCTGCTTCGGTCAGCCCCGCGCGTCGTCCAGGTGTTCCTGCACGTGCTTGCGCAGTCGGGCGGCCAGCGGCCAGCGCAGGTACCCTTCCAGCGTGGCGGCGCCCGGCTTGGCGCCGAACGACAGGTCGAACAGTTCGCCGATGGTCGGGGCGCCGTCCCCGGCGGGCGTGAAGGTCACCGGGTCGCCCGCGCCCACCGTGCCGGGCTGGAGGACGCGCAGGTACGCGCCGGGCCGGCGGGCCTGCGCGAACTGCTTGGCGAAGGTGCCGTCCCCCATGTGGGCCGCGAGGGTCGCGCAGGGAATGCGGGGCGCGGTGACCTCGAACACCATGTCCCCGCCGGGGGCGTGCACGGTCAGGCGGTCGCCGACCCGGAGGTGCGCGGACTCCAGTCCGCTCAGGACGAGGTTCTCGCCCAGCGTGCCGGGCCGCAGCGGTTCGCCCAGCGTTTCGGTCCAGTGGTCGTAGTCGGGCGCGGTGTACAGGTACGCCGCCTGATCCGGGCCGCCGTGGTGCTTGCGGTTGTCGATATGGTCGCCATCCAGCCGTGCCGTGCCGACGGTCACGCGGCCCGGCACCGGGTGCTTGTCGATCCCGCTGATGTCGTCGCGTTTCCCGACGCGCAGGGCGGTCGGCTGCCCGACGCACACGGCATCCAGCTTGAGGGTAGGAGTCATGCCGGCCAGCGTAGCGTGCCGGGTGCGGGGTGTGGCCGACAGGAGCGTGGGGCGCGGTGACCGCTGTCCTCGTCAGGAACGCGGGCGTGTGATGGAATGCGGGGCGTGAGTGTTCCGCCCCCCGCGTCTCCCTTCGATCCCGCCCTGGCCGAGGCGGGGCGAGTCCCGACCCTGGCCGTGCTGGTGTCCCTGTTCGGCCTGACCGTCCTGCCGTTCCTGGCGGGCCTGATCCAGGGGCAGACCGACGGCGTCCTGCGGGAACTGATCTACGCGGCGGGCACGGCGTTCCTGCTGAGCATGGTGTGGCGCGGCAGCGTGTGGGCGTGGCGCCTGACCCTGAGTTTCGGGATGCTGGCGGGCTTCCTGGTGTTCATCGTGGGTATGCTGGCGGGCAGCGCGTCGTGGCGCGGCTGGATCGTCAGTCTGGCGGGCGTCGGTTACCTGCTGCTGTGCACCGCGCTGGTGGGGACGCCCAGCATCCGCGCGTTTCTCGATTCCCGCTGGGCGCAGCGGTCCGGGCGGCGGGCGTGAGCGGCGAGCGGCGCTTCACGGTGCAGGGCACGAACAACTCGTTCACCTGCGCGAACTGCGGGTCCGAGGTGCACCCCCTTCAGAACGGGTCGGTGCGCAACCACTGCCCGGCGTGCCTGCACAGCCTGCACGTGGACGTCATGCCCGGCGACCGCGCCTGCGACTGCCACGGCGTGATGGAACCCGTGGACGTGGACCAGAGTGGGAAGAAGGGCTGGGTGATCGTGCACCGCTGCCGCAAATGCGGATTCACGGGCCGCAACCGCGCCGCGCTGGACGACCCAGGGCAGCCGGACAGCTGGGACGCCCTGATCGCGATCAGCAGCCGCAGGCGCGACTGATCAGGCTGGGGGGCGGGGTATCCTGCGCGTCATGGCACTCTGGCTTGTGTTCGGTTTCATCCTCCTCAGCGCGACCCTGATCCTGGCGATGACGTTCGGCCCGCTGCGCGCGGCGGCGAACGTGCGGGTCATCCGGATGATCGCGTACGTGCAGTACGCGGCGGCGCTGCTGCTGCTGGGCGCGCGCCTGACCGGGAAGGCATGACGGTCCACACGCTCGACCTGAACTTCCAGGGCGTGGGGGGCGTGATCGCGTCCAGCGTGTTCGACACCGGGGACGGGCTGGCGGTCGTGGATACCGGGCCGGGCAGCACCCTGGGCGCGCTGGAGGCCGGACTGGCCGGGCTGGGCGCGGCGCTGGCGGACGTGCGGCACGTGCTGCTGACGCACATTCACTTCGATCATGCGGGCGCGGCGGGCACGGTGCTGGACCGGGTGCCGCAGGCCCGCGCGTACGTGCACGAGCGGGGCGCGGCGCACCTGTCGCGCCCGGAGCGGCTGCTGGCGAGCGCCACGCAGATCTACGGGGAGCACATGGACACCCTGTGGGGCACCATGCAGCCCATCGATCCCGCGCGCCTGACTGTCCTGAGCGGCGGCGAGACGCTGACGCTGGGCGACCTCCCGGTGCGGGTGTTTTACACGCCAGGGCACGCCGTGCACCACGTGTCGTACCACGCCGGGGACCACCTTTTCCTGGGGGACGTGGGCGGCATCCGGCTGGACGTTGCCCAGACACCCCGCGCGCCCACACCGCCGCCGGACATCAATCTGGAGGCGTGGCGCGACAGCCTCTCCGTGCTGGAGACGCTGGACGCCCGGACGCTGCACCTCGCGCACTTCGGGGCGTACCCGAACACGCCCGCCCACTGGGCCGGGCTGCGCGCCACCATGACGGCCGACGCCGAGCGCGTCCGCGCGGGCCTGAGTGCCGGACTGGATCCGCAGGCCATCACGACCGCCTTCACCGAGGACCTGATGCACGAACTCAAGATGGAAGACCCGACCCTGCCCGCCCGTTACGACTTCGCGTGCCCGCCGTGGATGAGCGTGCAGGGCCTGCTGCGCTACTGGGCGCGGCAGGCCGCGCGGGGGCAGGGCTGATGCGCGTCCTGGTGATCGGCGGCGGCGGACGCGAGCACGCGATCGTGCACGCCTGCGTCCGCGCGGGGCACGAGGTGCTGTGCACGCCGGGCAACCCCGGCATCGCGCACATGGCCCGCGTGATCGGCAGCGCGCAGGACGCCGCAAGCCTCGCGCAGCTGGCCCGCGCCGAGGCGGCCGACGTGGTGATCGTGGGGCCCGAGGCGTACCTCGCGGCGGGCGTCGTGGACGAGTGCGAGGCGCTGGGCATCCCCGCGTTCGGCCCGTCCCGCGCCGCGAGCCGCCTGGAGGGCGACAAGGCCTGGAGCAAGGCGTTCATGCACCGCCACGGCATCCCGACCGCCGCGCACCACACCTTCAGCGACCTGGGCGCGGCCGGGGCGCACGTGGCGACCCTGACGCCGCCCATCGTGGTGAAGGACGCGGGCCTGAAGGCCGGGAAGGGCGTCACCATCGCCCATACCGCCGAGGAGGCGCACGCGGCGCTGCGGGACATCTTCACGCAGCCGGGCGCGCAGGCGGTCATCGAGGACTTCATGACCGGGCAGGAGGTCACGGTGCTCGCCCTCACCGACGGCAGCGCGTACGCCCTGACGCCCCCCAGCCAGGACCACAAGACCATCCACGAGGGCGACACCGGCCCCATGACCGGCGGGATGGGCGTCATCTGCCCCTTCCCCATCAGCCCCGAGCAGCTGGAGGTGGTGCGGCGCGACATCATCGAACCCACCCTGGCGGGCATGCGCGCCGATGGACACCCGTTCCGGGGCGTGCTGTACGCCGGGCTGATGCTCACGCCGAACGGGCCGAAGGTCGTGGAGTTCAACGCCCGCTTCGGCGACCCAGAAGCGGAAGCCGTGTTGCCCCTGCTGGAGAGTGACCTCGCGGGGCACGCCCTGGACGCCGCGCGCGGCCAGTTCCGGCCGGAGGACGTGCACTTCCGCGACGCCGCGAGCGCCACCATCATCCTCGCCGCGCCCGGCTACCCCGGCGAGCCGCAGAAAGGCATTCCCCTCACCCTCCCCGAACCCGGCCCGGACGAGGTCATCTACCACGCGGGCACCACGACCAGCGCCGCCGGACTGATCAGCAGCGGGGGCCGCGTGCTGGCCGTCACGGCCGTTGCGGACACCCTGAACGGCGCGCTGGGCCGCGCGTACGCCCTCGCGGACCGCGTGGACTTCCCCGGCGCGCAACTGCGACGCGACATCGGCGCCCGCATCGGCGCGGCCCCTGACCCCACGCCCGTTTGACCAGCCCGCGCGCACGCGCTACCATTCCCCACGCACCGGCCGGTGTGGCGGAATGGTAGACGCACTCGACTCAAAATCGAGCGGGAAACCGTAGGGGTTCGAGTCCCCTCACCGGCACCAATTAGGCAGATGCCCTCGCCCCGGCGGGGGTTTCTGCTTGGGCATCCCGGCTGAACGAAGGCGCCCCCCGTCCTGAGCGGGGGGCGCTTTGCCGTGGGTCATACGGGTTCCGTCTGTTTCGTTAACAGATCGGAACGCCACCGATCTGTCAACTCCACGTCCGGAACCCGTTTTTCTCCTACTCGCGTCCGCTCGGATTGAACGGCTTTGCAAGCCATTCAATCGGAGTCCGTATCAGGCGAGGGCGGCGGGTGGTTCCGCCGGGGGTTCGGCGCGGCTGCCGACTTTCTGCCAGAAGTACACGGCGGCGATCAGGGCCAGCGCGCCGAGGTTCCAGAGGACATGGGTGGGGATGATCAGGATCAGTGCGGCGGCCAGCAGCAGCAGGGCCTGCAGGGGGTTGGTGCGGCGGTGCAGGAAGCGCAGCGTGGCGGCGCTGAACGCGACGAGGCCGATGAACGCGAAGAGGATCATGGGGATCGCCTCGGTCCAGGTGACGCCGCCCAGGCGGCCGTTCGCGATGAGCAGCAGCTGCGGGTTGAAGAACATCATGTAGGCCAGCAGCGCGGTGCGCAGTTCGTACTGGAAGGCCTGCACGCCGGTCGCGACGGGGTTCCCGCCGCTGATGGCGGCCGCGGCGAACGCGGCGAGCGCGACGGGTGGGGTGCTGTCGGCCATGATCCCGAAGTAGAAGACGAACATGTGCACCGGGAGCATCTGCGCGGGGTTGCTGGGGTCGAGCCCGGCGATCTTGGCGATGATCGGGACGATCAGGGCGCTCATCAGGATGTAGTTGGCGGTGGTGGGCAGGCCCATGCCGAGGATCAGCGCGATGAGCTGCGCCATGACGAGCACGACCACGATGGACGCGAAGGTGGCGACCTGCGGCCCGGCGAAGGCCATGAGGTTCTTGACGCCGTCGCTGGCGAGCTGCACGATGTCGGCCAGGCCGAAGCCCAGGCCGGTGATGGTCACGATGCCGACGATGATCCCGGCGGCGGCGGTGGCGATGGCGATGCCGATCATGGAGCGGGCGCCGCCCTCGAACGCCTCGATGATCTTCTTCCCGCCGTCGAGGAGGCCCCGCGCGGGGCCGCGTCCGTCACGCTGCGCGAGGACGGCTTCCTGCACGAACATCATGATCAGCATGACGAAGATGGTGTTCAGCGCGACGCGTTCCGGGGTGGCGTCGGGGTTGATGGTCAGCGTGCCGATCAGGTACCCGAGGGGCAGCATGTAGTACCAGCCGCTCAGGAGGGTCTGCCGCACCGGGGGCAGTTCGTTTCTGGGCAGGCCCCTCAGGCCGAGCTTGAGGGCCTCGATGTGCGCCACGACGAGCAGCGCGCCGTAGCAGAGGAACGCGGGGATGGCGGCGGCGAGGATCAGGCTGCGGTACTCGATGTTCAGATTCTGCGCCATGATGAACGCGGCGGCGCCCATGACGGGCGGCATGAGCTGGCCGTTGCTGGAACTGGCGACCTCGATCGCGCCGGCCTTCTCGCGGCTGTACCCGGTGCGGATCATGGTGCCGATGGTGATGTTCCCGCCGGTGACGACGTTGCTGACGGCCGAGCCGGAGATCACGCCGTTCAGGGCGCTGGACAGGATGCTGGCCTTGGCCGCGCCGCCCCGGAAGCCGCCCAGGACGCCCTGCGCGACGCGCATGAACCATTCGCCCGCGCCGAGCTTGTCGAAGATCGCGCCGAACAGCACGAACAGGAACACGATCTGTGCCGAAACGAAGATGGCGGTGCCGAAGATGCCTTCGGTATTCGCGAACAGCTGACCCACGACCTGGGGCCAGGTCTGCCCGGCGTGCAGCTGAAGCTGCGGCCCGAGGTCGCCGCGGATCAGGCCCTTGGGGCCGGTCAGGGCGTACAGCATGAACACGCCCGCCACGATGGGCATGGCGACGCCGATGGTGCGCCACGCGGCGAGCAGCAGCAGGACGATCATGCCGCTGCCCACCCACACGTCGGTGTTCGTCAGCAGGCCGCCCTGTTCGTTGGCGATGTGCGGGTACTGCGCGATGAGGTACGCGGCGGTGCCGGTCGCGCCGATGCCCAGGATCCAGTCGTACCAGGGCACGCGGGTCTGCGGCTGCCCGGGGGTCTTGCGGTGGGGGAACACGAGGTACGCGAGGAAGAACGCGAAGCCCAGGTGCGTGGCGCGCAGGGTGAGGGTGTCGATGTTGCCGACCTGCGCGGCGTACATCTGGTACAGGCACCACGCGACGGCGACCAGCGTGACGAGGCCGCGCTGCCAGCCGCCGAGTTTGCGTCCGCCGGTCTCGGCGGCCTCGACCATCTCGATGGCGCGGCGTTCGCCGTCGGTCATCTCCTGGCCGGGTGGGGTGAGGGTGGGGTCGCTGCTGATGGGACGGGTGGGGTCGCTCATGGGTTCCTTCTCCGGACTCCGGTGGAACGGTTCTGAAGAACCGTTCCATCCGAGCGGATGCGAGTAGGAGCGGAGCGGAGTCCGGGCGTGGAGTTGGCGACCCGGTGTCGTTCCGGGTGGCCGACGGAACAGACGGAGTCCGCGTCATGGGGTGAATGGGGTTGGGGGCCAGCTCGAGTGTGTCCCCGGCTGGCCCCCAGGTGCGGGCCGTTACTTGACGTTCAGGCCTTTTTCCCTGAAGAACTTGACGGCCCCGGCGTGCAGCGGCGCGGGGATGCCCTTGACGGCCTTGGCGTAGCTGAAGTTGTTCGCGAGGCTGGGGTGGATGGCCTTCAGCGCGCCCTCGTCGTCGAAGATGGCCTTCATGGCCTTGTACACGGCGTCGTCGCTGACGGCGGTGCTGGTGACCAGGGTGGCCTGCACGGCGACGCTGGGGACGGTGGCGCCCACGCCCTTGTAGCTCTTGGCGGGGATGTTGTAGCGGACGTAGAAGGGGTACTTCTTGATCAGGCTGCTGGCCTGGTTGCCGCTGACGGGGACCATGGTGACGTCCACGGTCTGCGCGATCTGGCTGATGGCGCTGGCGCCCACGCCTGCCGTGAACATGAGCGCGTCGGCACGCTTGTCCTGCATCAGGCTGGTGCCCTGCGCGAGGGACACACGAAGGGGCTGCCCCAGGTCGTCGAAGCCCAGGCCGTAGGATTCGAGTACCTGCTTGGCGGTCAGTTCGGTGCCGGAGCCCAGGTCGCCGATCACGACGCGTTTGCCCTTGAGGTCGGCGATCGAGCGGATGCCGCTGTCCTTGCGGGCCACGACGTGCAGGACTTCGGGGTACAGGACGGCCATGGTGCGCAGCTTGGTGTTCGCCTTGCCCTGGAAGGCCTGGAGGCCGGTGCCCTTGTAGGCGTAGTAGGCCACATCGTTTTGCGCCAGCGCCGCGTCGAGTTCACCGGTGGCGATGGCGTTCACGTTGAAGACGCTGCCGCCGGTCGAGCGGGCGTTGGCGCGCACGCCGGCCCCGGCGTCGTTGACCATCTTGGCCATGCCGGTCGCGACGGGGAAGTACACGCCGGTGGTGCTGCCCGAGCCGATGGTCAGGAAGGTGGTGCCCTGTGCCAGGGCAATGGCGGCGGTGCCGAGGACGAGCAGGGCACCGAGTTGTTTCGTGGTCTTCTTCATGGGTCCTCCTTGGGATGGTCGGGCAGATGAGAAGTCTCGGCCCGGGGTGTGAAGAGTAGGCGGATCGTAGCACGGCACCTTTTGACTCAATTGAAAGGTGAACCGGGTCAAGCGCACCGCATTCCGGCGTGGCGGTACCATGCTGGGCATGACGCAGTCCTCCCCCACCGCCACGGGCAGCCAGATCCGCCGGGACGCCCCCCCGATCATCGACGTGCGCGACGTGCACAAGCATTTCGGCAGCTTCCACGCGCTGCGCGGCGTGAACCTGCGCGTCCAGCCGGGCGAGGTCGTGGTCGTGATCGGTCCGTCGGGCAGCGGCAAGAGCACCTTCATCCGCACCATCAACGCCCTGGACCCGCACGACGGCGGGCAGATCACCGTGGACAGCATTCCGCTGGACGGCAAGGGCAACCTGGACGCCATCCGCCGCGAGGTCGGCATGGTGTTCCAGTCGTTCAACCTCTTCCCGCACCTGACCGTGCTGGAAAACATCACGCTGGCGCCCACGCGCGTGCGGAAAACCAGCAAAGCCGACGCGGAGAAGCGCGGCCTGGAGCTGCTGCGCCGCGTGGGCATCGAGGAGCAGGCGCACAAGTACCCGGCGCAGCTGTCGGGCGGGCAGCAGCAGCGCGTGGCGATCGCGCGCGCCCTGGCGATGGAACCGAAGGTCATGCTGTTCGACGAGCCCACCAGCGCCCTGGACCCCGAGATGATCAAGGAGGTGCTGGACGTCATGAAGGAACTGGCCCGCACCGGCATGACCATGCTGGTCGTCACGCACGAGATGGGCTTCGCGCGCGAGGTCGCCGACCGCATCCTGTTCTTCGATCAGGGCAACATCGTCGAGGACACCACCCCGGAAGCCTTCTACCAGAACCCGCAGCACGAGCGCGCCAAGGCGTTCCTCAGCAAGATCCTGGACCACTGAGCGGCAGGACGTGGAGGGTGCCCCCGGCGGACGCTGGCGGGCACCCTCCTGCTGTTCATACGGATTCCGTTAGTTTCCTGCTCGCTCTGCTGCGAAGCTCTGCGGGTCCGCTCGGACCCAGCGGCTCTGTCAGCCATTCAATCGGAGTCCTTTTCAGGCGTCGCGGCGGAGCTGCCCGCACCACACCCACGCGGCGGCGCACAGCAGGCCGCTGAGGACGAACACCGGGCCGTATCCGGCGCGGTCGGCGAGCAGCCCGCCGAGGACGGGGGTGAACAGGGCCGCGCCGACCAGGGTGTTCAGCGTGCCGATGTAACGGCTGCGGGCATGCTCGGGCGCGATATTCAGCAGGTGGTTGGTGTGGCCCAGGTTGAAGCCCTGCGCGGCGGTGCTCGTCAGGATGAACGCGAGGAGGTACGTCCAGCTGGGCAGGTGCAGCAGTCCGACCGTCAGGGCCCACAGGGGCGCGAGGCCGTAGAAGACGCTGGCGTAGCGGATGATCCGCCGGGAGCCCTTGCGTTCGGCGACGCGCTGCCAGACGATGTTGCTCAGGGGCGCGGCGAAGGTCAGGGCCATGACGAAGCTCCCCAGCGTGGCAGCCGGGTAGTGCAGTTCCCGCAGGGCGTACACGGCCAGGAAGGGGTCGCTCATGCTCGCGGCGGCCAGCAGCAGGCGCACGGTCAGGAACGCGCGGAAGTGCGGGTCGCGCAGCGTCTCGGGGATGGCGCGGAACTCGGCGCGGGTGCCCTGGGCGTCCAGGGGGGTGTCGGCGGGTTCCTGCACCTGCCCGAACACCCAGTACCCGAACGTGAACGCGACGGTGCCCAGCGCGAGGATCAGGGCGTAGTTCAGCGGGAAGGCCAGGTCGCTGCCCAGGATGGCCCGCACGAGCAGCCCCGCGCCGAAGGCGAGCAGGCCGCCGTACAGGTTGCGGGTGCCGAAGAAGCGGGCGCGGCGTTCGGTGGGGACGGTCTTGCTGACGACCTCCAGGAACGGCAGGCCGCTGACGCCGGACGCCAGGGCGTTCAGGCTCATGGCGACGATGAACAGCGTCAGGCACAGCGCGGGCCGGTCAGCGAGCAGCGCGGCGGCCAGCACCATGAAGATGTACGTGGCGGTGCGGACCATGGCGGCCGAGCGGTACACCGGCAGTTTGTGGGTCAGGGGCCGGACGCGGGCGGCGACGAGCAGCTGAGGGAGCATCCAGCCGCCACCCGCGATGGCGGGCAGCAGGCCGATGACCCAGTTGGGCGCGCCGAGGCGGGCGGCGAAGCCGGTCAGGACGACGGCGACGCTCATGAAGCCGTCGCCGAGGAAGATCGCCCAGCCGTTGAGGATGCCCAGGCGTTCGTTGCGGTTCCACGGCGCGCGGGTCGTCATGGGGGGCATTATTCACCTTGAACGATTCAGTCGATCGGCAAGACGGGACGCCGCCGGGGGCGGGGAGCGTTCAGGGCAGCACGTCCAGGCCGTCGAGCACCACGCTGGCATGCGCCTCGACGGTCAGGGCGTGGTCGCGGTTGTACCCGCCGGCCATCATCGTGACGACCGGAATGCCCGCGCCGCGCGCCCAGGTCAGCACGGCGCGGTTGCGTTCGCGCACGCCGTCCAGGGTCAGGGCGAAGCGCCCGAAGCGGTCCCCGGCCAGGACGTCCACGCCCGCGAGGTACAGCAGAAGGTCGGGCCGGAAGGCGTCCAGTGCCGGGAGTGCCTGCTCGCGCAGCACCCGCAGGTACTCCTGATCGGTCACGCCGTCCCCCAGGCCGAGGTCGAGGCTGCTGCGTTCCTTGCGGAAGGGGTAGTTCCGCTCGCCGTGGACACTGAGGGTAAAGGCCCGCGCCTCGTGTTCCAGCAGCGCGGCGGTGCCGTTGCCCTGGTGCACGTCCAGGTCGAGGATCGCCACGCGCCGAGCCAGTCCGTCACCCAGGGCCACGCGGGTCAGGATCGCGGCGTCGTTGACGAGGCAGAAGCCCTCGGCGCGGTCCCGGAAGGCGTGGTGCGTGCCGCCCGCCAGGTTGATGCCCCACCCGACCCGTAGCGCGTCGTGAAGGGCGGCCAGGGAACCCCCGGCGGCGCGGCGGGCGCGCTCGACTACCTCGGCGCTCCAGGGCAGGCCGAAGGCGCGTTCCTCGTGCCGGTCGATCTCGCCCCTGCGCCAGCGCCGCAGCCACAGCGGGTCGTGGGCGCGGGCGGCGTCCGCCCAGCTGAGGTTCGGGGTGTCCAGCACGGGCAGCAGTCCGCTCAGGCGGTCGCGGACCCCGGCGTACTTGTAGGCCGGGAAGCGGTGCCCGTCCGGCAGGGGGAAGGTGTAGGCGGCGGGCGTCCAGGCCCGGTAGGGTCCGGCGTGGTCGGGGAGGGTCACGTCCGGCAGTCTGCCGTGCCGGGCGTGACCCGTGAGCGTGAACGGGCACGAATGGCCGGAAAAGACTGCCCAGGCCGTCGGTTTTGAACGGGTCAGCCGGTCGGGAAGGGTGAGAACAGCCACACCCGACGGGGGGCCGTTTGGCGGAGTGTTCACACTGTGTGCCGCACACGATTCAGGCTTGTACAAGGTTTGTACACTCCTGATCAATCGAAGGACAGGCGGCCCCCACACGCACGCCCCACCCCCGCCACGGCACCAGCGCCGCAGGCGGACGCACGACCCCAGGAGTTCCGGCCATGACCTACATCTCCCCCACGACTGTCCCCACCTACACCGATCCCAACCGCACCGTCCGCCGCGGTCAGACCCTCTACTACGCCGGGGACGCCGCCCCCAGCCTCTACCGCCTGGAAAGCGGTCTGATGCGTGCCGTGCGCCTCACCCCGCAGGGCCGCAACCTGACCGTGCGCCACATTCGCCCCGGTGACATCTTCGGCGAGGAATGCCTGCACGGCACCACCCGCGGCCATCAGGTCGTTGCACTTACCGACGCCGTCCTGACCCCCATCCACCCGCAGCACCTGTCGCAGGGCGAACTGTGGGACCTGACCCGCAGCCTCAGCCACCAGCTGCAGCGCATGATGACCGACGGCGTGCACATCCAGGACGGCGACCTGCGCGAACGCATCGCCCGTTACCTGCTGAACCTCGCCGACAGTAGCCTGGGCGGCCAGCACCCGGACGGCACGCGCTTCGTGCGCGCCACGCACGAACTGATCGCCGAGGGCACCGGCGCCACCCGCGAGAGCGTCAGCAAACTCATCGGCGAGATGCGCGACGACGGCCTGCTGAACCCCGCATACCGCTGCCTGACCCTGACCGACGAGGCGGGCCTGCGTCTGCTCAGCGGCTACCACGGCTGAAGTCCCCTGCACCCTGCACGCCGTCCCTTCATCGGGGCGGCGTTTTTGTGCGCCGCGCACGTCACTGCACACTTTTTCTGTCCGGCACGTAGAATGGCCCGCATGCGTATCCGCCTCGACCCCTGGCCCGTGGACATCCAGGGAGGACAGCTCACCCTGAAAGCCTTCGGCGGCACCCTCGACGACGTGGAAACGCCCCGCTGGGCCGCCATTCCCGCCCGGCCCATCCCGGAACGACTGAAACAGGTGTTCGTCGTGGACGGCAAACGCCGCATGGAATCCCGCATCTTCATCGAGGACACCCACGGTCAGAGTGGCCTGGGCGGCTTCGGCGCCTACGTGGTCGGGGCGGTCGAACTGTGCCCGCACGGCACCCGGCAGGCGGAACTGCTGGCCGTGAAGGCGCAGCGCCTGCTGGCCCACGCCCCGAACCTGCTCGTGGAACCCGCGCAGCTCACGCCGCGCAATCCGCACACCGGGCAGCTGGAGTACGCCCCGGCGCCCATGCAGGGGCACGACCCGCTGGCGGCCCTGAACACGCTGCAACAGCACATGCTGAGTGCCGAGCAGCGCCTCTCGCATGAGCTCGCGTCCCGCGTGCCGCTCGACGAGACCGACGACCGCGAGTGGCTGACCGCCCTGACCATCCAGGACGGCACCCTGCGCGGCCAGAACCTGAACGGGGCGGTGGTGGGCTGCGTGAAGACGATGGAGACCATGTACCTCCCCGCCGACCGCGCCGGACTGCTGAGCGACCTGAAACCCGGCGAACGCACGCCCATCCTGCGCATGACGTACGAGGGCGGGCAGTTCACGCGCCTGATCTGGTACGTGCGCCTGTCCGAGGCGGCGTTCTACCAGCATCCGATGAGCGGCGTGATGCGCCTGGAGATGTTCGCACCCGACGACACGGACTTCCTGCCGCCCATCGTGCGTCAGGTGGCGAACCTGTCGGGCACGCTGCTGACGCGGCTGGGCAGCCGGGCGCACAAGGACCCGCGCGCGCCGCAGAACCTGATCCCGACGGCGGCGCTGGAGCAGGCGATGAACCGCTCGATGGGCAGCGCGGATCTGGTCACGCGGCGCATCCGGGCGCACATCGCCGCGACGTTCGGGCGTGAGGCGGTGGCATGACGGGCGTGCAGGGGCCGTCGGCCGCGACGGGCGCGGTGGTGGGCATGGTGCTGGGCACGCAGGACGTGACCCCGGTGAGTTTCTGGTTCGCGGTGCAGCCCGGCGCGAGCATCCAGCTGGACGATCTGGTCGTGGTGGGCACCCGCAAGCCCGACGGGGCGGAGGTGCGCTTCTACGGAATCGTGGATCACGTCCGCACCCGGCACGAGGGCGTGACGTTCGACAGTGACGTGCAGGACGTCGCAGCGGGCCTGCTGCCTGCGAGTGTCAGTTACGCGGCGCGGGTGCTGGTCACGCGGGTGCACCCGGAGAATTTCATTCCGCCGCAGCCGGGGGACGTGGTGCGGCACGCGCGGGACGCGGACCTGCGCATGGCGCTCAGCGCGGACAAGATGGGCGACCGCGCCTTCCCCGGCGGGCTGCTGGCGGACGGGCAGGTGCTGCCGCTGAACTACCGGTTCGTGAACGGCGAGAACGGCGGGCACATCAACATCAGCGGGATCTCGGGCGTGGCGACGAAGACGAGTTACGCGCTGTTCCTGCTGCACTCGATCTTCCGCAGCGGCGTGATGGGCGCGTCCGCGTCGGCGGGCCGGGCGCTGATCTTCAACGTGAAGGGCGAGGACCTCCTGTTTCTCGATCAGGCGAATAAGGACGTGGCGGCGCGCGAGGCGGACGCGCAGGCGCAGAAGGGCCTGCCGCGCACCCGCTACGACCTGATGAACCTCCCGGCGGAGGCGTTCCGGGACGTGCAGTTCCTCGCGCCGCCCCGGCCCGGCAGCGCGGCGGGCGCGATCGTGCCGCACGTGGAGCAGCGTGCCAGCGGTGTGACGCCGTTCCTGTACTCGCTGCGGGAGTTCTGCCTGCGGCGCATGCTGCCGTACGTGTTCGTGGACCGGGACGCCAGCGTGAACCTGGGCTTCGTGATCGGCAGTATCGAGGACCGCCTGTACCGCCTCGCGCAGGGTGCGGACACGCCGTACCTGACCGTGGAGGACTGGCAGCCGGACACCGAGCAGCTGATCGACGAGGACGTCCGCTTCGACGAGCTGGGCGGGGTGCGGATCAGCACCTTCCCGCAGCTGGTCGCGTACCTGGAGTACAAGCTGCTGGACGCGAACGACGGCGAGGGCGACCGGAAGTGGGTCGGCAAGCAGTCCCCCGCCACCTTGCAGGCGTTCATCCGGCGACTGCGGGGCGTGCAGAAGCACCTCACGCCGCTGGTGCGCGGGGACCTGAGCGCCCAGCAGGCCGCGCAGTACCGCCCGGACCCGCTGAAGCCCGGGGTGCAGACGACCGTGGTGGACATCCACACGCTGTCCGCCACGGCGCAGATGTTCGTGGTGGGCGTGCTGCTGCGCGACCTGTTCGAACACAAGGAACGTGTGGGGCGGCAGGACACGGTGTTCGTCGTGCTGGACGAGCTGAACAAGTACGCGCCGCGCGACGGGGACAGCCCGATCAAGGACGTGCTGCTGGACATCGCCGAACGTGGCCGCAGCCTGGGGATCATCCTGATCGGCGCGCAGCAGACCGCCAGCGAGGTCGAGCGGCGCATCGTGTCCAACGCCGCGATCCGCGTGGTGGGCCGCCTGGACCTCGCGGAGGCCGAGCGGCCCGAGTACCGCTTCCTGCCGCAGAGCTTCCGCGCGCGCGCGGGCATCCTCCAGCCGGGCACCATGCTCGTCAGTCAGCCGGACGTGCCGAACCCGGTGCTGGTGAACTACCCCTTCCCCGCGTGGGCGACCCGCAAGGACGAGGTGGACGACCTGCGCGGCAAGAAGGTCGAAGACGTCGGCGACGACTGGCTGCGCTGAGGGCGGTGTCCGGTTCAGGTGCTCACCCTGCTCGACTCGGCGGTGGTGAGGGGACCAGCGGACGACGCCGCAGCCGGGGCATGACTTGAATGCCATGAATGCCATGTAGGCGACAGGTGAGAGGGAGGCCGGGCGTACAGCCTGCGGCCTCCCTCTCTGTGGTCCCTACCCCTGTGTGGTGGTCACAGCTGCTGGATCAGGATGGGTGTGGTGGTGGGCTGCTCGCTGCCGCCGGTCGGTTCGACGCTGACTGCGACGGTCTGCCCGGACTCCACGCGGGGAATCACGATGCCCTGGCCGTCGAAGACACCGGCGCTGACGGGCTTGCCGCCCTCGATGCGCCACAGCTGGTACACGCGGTCCTGGGGGGCCAGGGCGTTCAGGTGCAGGAACGCGCGGCCGTCGGGCAGGCGGATCAGTTCGCCCAGTGGCTGTCCGTTCGCGGCGAGCGGCTGGCTCTGCGCGCCGGGGGTGTCCTGGTACTGGCTGAGCAGGCTCTGCTCGGCGGGGGGGCGCAGGAAGATCACGCCAAGTGTCACGGCGGCCACCACGGCGAGCAGCATGAGGCGCCAGTTCAGGCCGCGTGGCGAGCGGGCGGGTGTGGGGGGCGCCTGACCGTCCGGGTACAGCGGAACGTTCGGGGGCGTGCCGACCGGCGCGGCGGGCGGGGTGGGCGCCGCGCTGGCGTGCGCGGACGTTTCACGCGCGAGGCGGTCCATCAGGCGCGACTCGGCGCCGTCGGGCACGGGGGCGTCCGGGAGGCTGTCGGGCAGCCCGTGCAGGAGTTCGAGGTCCGCGCGGTAGTCGCGGGCCAGGGCCGGGTCGGCCTCGATGACGGCCCGGACGCGCTGCTCGTCGGCGGGGCCCAGTTGTCCCAGGGCGAGCGCCAGGATGTCTTCTCTGCTGATCACGATTCACCTGCCTGGCGTGCGGCGCGCGCGGCTGCGGGGAGGAGGGGGCGGGGAGCGGGGTGGGCGCTCATGACTGGAGGCCCAGGTGGGTGCGCATGCGGTCGATCGCGGCGCGCAGACGGGATTTTACCGTACCGACCGGCAGTCCGGTCAGGATGGCCAGTTCGCTGTGGGAGTACCCGCGGTAGTAGGCGAGTTCCACGAGGTGACGCTGCGTCTCGTCGAGGGCCTGTACGGCGCCCTGCGCCATGACCTGCGAGTCCACGTCGGGTGAGGCGGTGGGGGCGTCCCAGTCCTCGATCTCCAGGGGCGTGTCGGGCCGGTCGCGGAGTTCCTGCAGGAAGCGGTGGTGGGCGATGCTCACCAGCCACGTCTTGGCGCTGGCGCGGGTGGGGTCGAAGCGGGCGGCGTGCCGCCAGGCGTTCATGAAGGCGTCCTGCACGCAGCTTTCCACGTCGTCCGCCTGCCGGAGCATGCGGTGCCCGAGGCTGTACAGCAGCCGGGCGTAGCGGCGGTGAAGTTCCCGCAGGGCGTCTTCGGTGCCGTCGGCCATCGCGCGGATGAGCGCCTCGTCCGGCAGGTCGGGGTGAAGGGGGGCAGTCATAGGTCCGGTCCAGCGTACCAGCGGGGAAGCGTGGCGTTGGGCGGGCATCCTGAGCCGCCGTTCATGAAGGTCGCGCGTGGGACGCCCGGTGGCCGGGGCCGGATGCTGGGCGGTCACGCGCGGGCCTCCGTTACGCCCGGTGGGCGCTGCTGTCGGGGGCGACGCGGTCCGTGCCGGGGGTGGCCGTCACGGCGTGCGCGGCGGCGGGCTGCGCGGCGGGCGCGGCGGAGACCGAGGCGGCGGGGGCCACCGGGGCGGTGGGGGCGGGCGCGGTGATGTTCAGGTCGTCGCGCAGGCCCTGGGTACTCCTGCGGAATTCGCGCAGGCCGTTGCCGAGGCTCTTGCCGAGTTCCGGGAGTTTGCGGGGGCCGAAGACGACCAGGGCGACGAGCAGCACGACGAGCAGTTCAGCGGGTCCGATGTTGGGCATGATGGTCTCCTTGTGGGGGCGGTGACCCGGTCCGGCGGCGCCGGGCGGGTACTGGGTTCATTCAGCTGTATGCAGTTCCGGCCGGATCGGATGACGGGGGCGCCCACCGTGAAGTGCGGGTGAACCCTGGGGCGGACCGGGCGGGGCGTGGGGGTACACTCGGGCGCGTGAACGACGCCGCCCCCTCCCCTGACCGCCTGACCCTGACTGCCACGCCCGGACGCCTCGACGCGGTCGTGTCGGCGCTGAGTGGCGCCAGCCGCTCGCAGGTGTCGGCCTGGATCGAGGCGGGGCACGTGCAGGTGGGCGGCGTGGTGGCGGGTAAGGCCAGCCTGAAACTGCGCGGCGGGGAGGTCCTGACCGTGCAGGTCCCGCCGCCCGCCGACGCGACGGTGGCGCCCGAGCAGGTGCCGCTGGACGTGATCTTCGAGGACGAGCACCTGATCGCCGTGAACAAACCCGCCGGGATGGTCACGCACCCCGCGCCGGGCGTCACGACGGGCACGCTCGTGAACGCCCTGCTGGGCCGCATGATACTGCCCGAGCAGTCGGGCTTCGACGGTCCGGACGGGTACCGGCCCGGCATCGTGCACCGGCTGGACAAGGACACGAGCGGCGTGATCGTCGTGGCGAAGACGGTCGCGGCCCACGCGCGGCTGGCGGCGGCGTTCAAGGACCGCGCGACGCGCAAGACGTATCTGGCCATTGCGGCGGGCGCGTGGGCCGCGCAGGCCCCGGTGAACGTGGACGTCCCCATCGGGCGGCACCCGGTGCAGCGCCAGCGCATGACGGTGGGCGGCGCTCAGCCGCGTGAGGCGCAGACGCTGTTCACGCCGCTGGACTCCCGTCCGGACGGACACGGGCGCATCCTGACCCTGGTGCGGGCGCAGCCACGCACGGGCCGCACCCACCAGCTACGCGTGCATCTGGCACATCTGGGCAGCCCGATCCTGGGGGACACCGTGTACGGCCGCCCCTCGGAGCTGATCGCCCGGCAGGCGCTGCACGCGCAGTTCCTGACCATCCCGCATCCGGTGACGGGCGAAGCGCTGCACCTGCACGCGCCCATCCCGGACGACATTCTCCAGGCGTGGGTCGCGCTGGGCGGCGTCCTGCCCGCCGGGCTGGAACAGGCCCCCTGAGTCCCCGGGGCCTGCGCCTCACAGGACGATCACGCCGCCGCACTGCGGGCGCCACTTGCATTCAGTCCCGCGATCCGGTATCATTTCAATTCGTGCGCCGCGACGGGAGGTTCCCGTGCGGCTGGAAGGTGCCCCCACTTTCAGGACATGCTGGATGCCGTTTCAAAGGGCGTTTGCTGGTCACTGGGGCTGTGCTTTCCCGAAAGGACCACAAATGAACTTTGATCAACTGATTGCGCCCGAACTCGCGGCGCGTCTCGCCGAGCGCGGTATCACGGAAGCCAGCCCCATCCAGGCCGAGAGCCTGCCCCTCACCCTGGCCGGGAAGGACATGATCGGCCGCGCCCGCACGGGTACCGGCAAGACCCTCGCCTTCGCGCTGCCCATCCTGAGCAAGCTGGAAACCAGCCGCGAGCGTGCCCGTCTGCCCCGCGCCATCGTCGTGGCCCCCACCCGTGAACTCGCCAAGCAGGTCGCGGACGAGTTCAGCAAGAGCGGCGCCCACCTGACCACCGTCACCGTGTACGGCGGCGCCAGCTACGGCCCGCAGGAGAACGCCCTGCGCCGCGGCGTGGACGTCGTGGTCGGCACCCCCGGCCGCCTGATCGACCACCTCGAGCGCGGCAACCTCGACCTGAGCGCCGTGGAATTCGCCGTGCTGGACGAGGCCGACGAGATGCTCAGCGTGGGCTTCGCCGACGCCATCGAGACCATCCTCAAGAGCACCCCCGAGACCCGTCAGACGCTGCTGTTCAGCGCCACGCTGACGAACGATATCAACCGCCTGTCCCGCAAGTACCTGAACGACCCCGTCATCGTGGACATGGTCGGCGAGGGCAAGAGCCAGGCCGCGCAGACCGTCGAGCACCTGAAGGTCAAGGTGGGCCGCACCCGCACCCGCGTGCTGGCCGACCTGCTGACCATCTACAACCCGGAAAAGGCCATCGTGTTCACCCGCACCAAGCGTGAAGCGGACGAACTGGCGAACGAACTGATCCACCGCGGCATCGAGAGCGAAGCGCTGCACGGCGACCTGGCGCAGAGCCAGCGTGAACGGGCCCTGGGCGCCTTCCGTGGCGGCCGCGCCAACGTGCTCGTCGCCACCGACGTGGCCGCGCGCGGCCTGGACATCCCCGAGGTCGACCTGGTCGTGCAGTACCACCTGCCCCAGGACCCCGAGAGCTACGTGCACCGCTCCGGCCGCACGGGCCGCGCGGGCCGCACCGGCACCGCGATCATCATGTACGGCGACCGTGAAGGCCGCGAGGTGGCGGGCCTGGAACGCATCACCGGCGTGCGCTTCATCGAGCGTCCCCTGCCCACGCCCAAGGAAGTCGCGCAGGCCAGCGCCCGCGCCAGCGCCGACATGGTCCGCAAGGTGGACGAGAGCGCCGCGGCGAACTTCCAGGCGGAAGCCGAGCGCCTCTTCAGCGAGCTGGGCCTGGAGGCCCTGAGCCGCGCCCTGGCGAAGATCAGCGGCGTGACCGAGCCCGTCAAGGCCGCCAGCCTCCTGAGCGGCGAGGAGGGTCTGACCACCGTCATCCTGCACGCCGAGCGCATGAGCGTGGCGCGCGCCGTGGCCGTCCTGGCCCGCAACGGCGACCTGGACACCCGCCGCCTCGGCAAGGTGCGCCAGTGGCGCGGCGGCGCCGTGGCCGACGTGCCCAGCGAGTTCGTCGAGAAGCTGATGGCCGCCAGCCCGCTGGAAGGCGAGGTGCAGGTCGAGATCGCGCAGGAACTGCCCGAACTGTTCGAGCAGCCCACCCGCGAGCGCCGCGACCAGGGCGGGTACCAGGGTGGCCGCGGTTACCGTGGCGACCGGGACGAGGGCGGCTACCGTGGCCGTGGCAACGGCGGCGGCGGCTACGGCAACCGTGGCGGCGGCTACCAGGGCCAGGGCGGCGGCGACCGCGGCGGGTACCAGGGTGGCAACCGTGGCGGACAGGGCCAGGGCCGCTGGAGCCGTGACCGTGACGACCGCGCCCCGCGCCGCGAGGACTTCGCCGACCGCGAGTTCGTCCCCGCCGGCCGCTGAGCCCAACAGATAAGAAGCGCCTCCCTGCCATAGGGAGGCGCTTTTCTTGTCGTGTGTCAGGGTTCGCGTCCGGCGGTCAGCCACCGTGCGTCATGGTCGCCCGCACCGGCCGGGCCATGCGTGCGGACCCACGCGGCGGCCGCCTGCGTGTCGTAGGGTACGCGGCGGAACTCGGCGGTCCAGTGCCCAGCGCGGCGGGTGAGCTGCACCCAGCGGGCCAGCGGCAGCCCGTCCTTCTGCCGGGAGACCGGTCCGGCGTTCACGACGGTCAGGCCGTCCACGACGGTCAGCATCTCGCGGTGGGTGTGCCCGACGACGCACACGCGGCCGCCCGTGTCGAAGCGGAAGCCGCCGAGCCGCTCGCGCAGTTCCCGGAAGTGGGCGGGGCGGGTGTGCCCGTCCGGCGTTTCGGTGAGCATCAGGTCCTCCCAGGGGCTGCGGGGGCTGCCGTGCGCGACGCGGACCTCGCCGCCCGCCGCGTCGAGGTGGGTGGGCAGGGCGGCCAGGATCGCGGGGACGTCCGCCGGGAGCTGGGCGCGGACCCACTCGCGCATGCTTTCCTTGCCGTCGCGCAGACCAGCCACTCGTTCGTCGGTGTTGCCGCGCACGCTGGGCGGAGCGTGCTCCTGTTGCAGCGCCCAGGCGCTGGCCGGGTCGGCGCAGCCCCACACGGTGTCCCCCAGGTTCAGCACCTGATCGGGGCTCGCCGCGCGGATGTCGTCCATCACGGCGCGCAGCGCGAAGGCGTTGCCGTGCACGTCGCCCAGGATGGCGAGGCGCATCAGCGGACGGGTTTCCGGATCGCGGCGAACAGCAGCGAGAACAGCGCCACCGTGATCAGGTACGACACGAGCGACCCGGCAGGCTGAAACGCGGGGCTCAGGGCGTCGTGCGCGAACTTGTAGATCGCGTACGGCACCGCCCAGCCCATCGCGTACAGCGCGGCGCGCGGCAGGAACTCCCGCGTGACCGCCGCCTGCGGGAAGTAGCGGATGGGGAGCAGCATGGCGGGCAGCAGCAGCAGCTGCGCGAGATAGAACCAGACAGGCAGGGTGTCCAGGCCGTAGTCGAGCGCGGCGAACAGGATGTTCACGGCGGCGATCACCACGCCGGTGATCAGGGCCGTGCGGAGGATGGGGGCATTCACCCGCCCATGCTGCCACGAGCGGGGCGGGGGAACGCGGCGGGGCGCTTCATGCCCCCTCCACACTCCCCCGCCCCGGGTGGCTCAGCGGTTCACGCTGTTCATGGTCGCCTCGGGGTAGCGGGTGCCCTGCGCCGCGCCGGGCGGGAACGCCGCGTCGATGCGGGCCAGATCGTCCGGGGTGAGGTGCACGTCCAGCGCACCGAGGTTGTCCTCCAGGTACTTCACGCGCCGCGTGCCGGGGATCGGCACCAGATCCTCCCCCTGCGCGAGGACCCACGCGAGGGCCAGCTGCGACGGCGTGCAGCCCTTCTGCGCGGCCATGGCCTGTACCTCACGCACGAGGTCGAGGTTCCGCTGGAAGTTCTCGCCCTGGAAGCGGGGGTTGTGCTTGCGGAAGTCGTCGTCGGCCAGGTCGTCCGGGCTGCGGATCTCGCCGGTCAGGAAGCCGCGCCCCAGGGGGCTGTACGGCACGAAACCCACGCCCAGTTCGCGGCAGGCGGCCAGCACGCCCTGTTCGGGGTCGCGGGTCCACAGGGAGTACTCGCTCTGCACGGCGGTGATGGGGTGCACGGCATTCGCGCGGCGCAGGGTGTCCGGGCTGACCTCGCTCAGGCCGATGGCCCGCACCAGTCCCTCCTGCACGAGCTGGCCCATCGCACCGACGGTGTCCTCGATGGGCGTCTCCGGGTCCACGCGGTGCAGGTAGTAGAGGTCCACGTGATCGGTGCGCAGGCGCCTCAGGCTGCCCTCGATGGCCTGCCGGACGTACCCGGGGCGACCGTTGATGCGCCGCCCGCCCGGCGCGTCCGGGGCGATCTGGATGCCGAACTTCGTGGCGAGCACCACCCGGTCGCGTTTTCCCTGTAGCCAGTCGCCGAGGAGTTCCTCGTTGGTGTGCGGGCCGTACATGTCGGCGGTGTCGTAGAAGGTGACGCCCAGCTCCAGGGCGCGGTTCAGGGTGCCTAAGTTCTGCGCGCGGTCGGTGGGGCCGTAGAAGGCGCTCATGCCCATGCAGCCCAGGCCCAGGGCTGAGACGGTCAGGTCGCGCAGGTAGCGGGTGGGCAGCGGCGTGGTCGGGGTCATGCGGGACTCCTCTGCGCGCCGAGAATCCAGGGGCGGGCGCGCGGCATCAGGCGGGGCAGGATCACGAGCGACTGGATGGGCACGGCGATGAGCGTGACGACCAGCGTGATCAGGGGGAGGGGGGCGCGCCCGGCCAGGACGGGCAGCACCACCAGCAGCACGGCGGTGATCAGGGGGTAGGTGACGGCCCAGACGAGCAGGGCCACGCGGTGGTGCGCCGCGCCGTGCAGCGCCGGAAAGCGTACCCAGCCGCGCGTCAGGCGTTCCACGAGCGGGAACACGACGTAGTGGGTGAGTGGAACGAGCAGGGCGGTCAGCAGCAGCGCGATCAGGGGCGTGGGGTAGTGACCCAGCAGGTATGGGCCCAGAAGGAGCAGCAGCGCGGTGATGCTGGGGTAGATCCCCAGCCAGCGACCCGCCATGAGGCGCAGCGGACTGGACGGTGCAGCGCCGGTCGCAGGCGAAGGGACGGGGCGACTCAAGCGTTGACCTCCGGCGGGGCGGCCCGCTGCGCGGCCAGGACGGGGCCGTCCAGCACAGGTCGTGCGGGCGCGCCGTCGCAGCCCAGGTGCGCGTCGTAGCGGGCGATCTTGGCGCGGATGGCGCCGAGGTCCGCCTGAAGCTCGAGCAGTCGGGCCTCGACCTCCCGTTCGTGTGCCACGAGCAGCGCGCGGCGTTCGGGGGCGGTGTGCTCGCCCTCGCGCACCAGGGCCATGTAGGCGCGCAGGCCCGCCATGCCCATGCCGGTACCGCGCAGGTGCAGCAGGAAGCGCAGCAGGGTCAGTTCGCGTTCGCTGTAGCGGCGCTCGCCCCCCGAGGCGCGGGGCACGTCCAGCAGGCCCTCGCGGTCGTAGTAGCGCAGGGTGTGCGGGCTGACACCCAGCCGCGCGGCGGCCTCCTGAATGCTGAGTGGAATTGGGGCGGACATGACCGCACCGTACGCCTTCGAGTGCGCGCGAAGTCAAGCGGCCCCCACGTCATGAAGGGCGCGTGAACCCGGTGCGCCCCACGCGGGCAGCCCGTCCCTCAGGCGCCGGAGTCGAGCAGCAGCCGGGGCCGGAATTTCAGGCCGTCCGCCGCGACCAGATGCGCCGGGACGCCGTTCACGTGCCGCATGGCGCGTTCGGGTGCGACGCCATGCAGGTGCCCGTACACGATCAGGTCGGGCCGGGCGTCGTCGATCACGCGGGTGATCGGGTTGGCCGGGTACGGCGGGGTGGCCGGGGGGTAGTGCAGCATCAGGATCAGGTGGTCGCCGGGCTGCCGGAGGCTGCGGGCAGCCTGCACGCTGAGGCTCAGGCGTTCGGCCTCGCGGTCCAGCAGGCGCTGGTCGTCCGCACCGAGGGCCTCGAAGCCGGGCGTGATCCAGCCGCGCGAGCCGCACACGACGACGTTCCCGACGCGTACGGCGTCGTTCACGACCGCCAGCATGCCCTCCGGGAGGGCCGCGCGGAGTTTGGCGGCGGTGGGCCACCAGTAGTCGTGGTTGCCGCGCAGCAGCACCTTCGTGCCGGGCAGCGCGGCGACCGGCGCGAGGTCCTGCATCGCCTCCGGGAGTCGCATCGCCCAGGACAGGTCGCCGGGCAGCAGCACCAGATCCTCGTCCCGCACCGCGGCGCGCCACTCGTCGAAGATCGCCTGCGGATGACCGGCCCACTGCGGTCCGAACACCGTCATGGGTTTCGGGGTACAGAAGGCGAGGTGCAGGTCGGCTATCGCGTACACGCGCATGGGGCAATCTCCGGGATGGGTGGGCGGCGTGAAAAAAGCCCTCCCGGCGGGGAGGGCTTCCTCGATGGTCGGGGCGAGAGGATTCGAACCTCCGACCCCGTCGTCCCGAACGACGTGCGCTACCAGGCTGCGCTACGCCCCGAACCCGACCATCACCCGCCGGTAGGCTGGGCAGGGAGAAGTCTACGCGGCCCCCCCCGGGGTGTCAAGCGAGGCGCGCCGCCCGGGCCGGAGCCTGGAGCGGCGCGCTGGGCGTGTTGTACGGATTCCGTCTGTTTCGTTGACAGATCGGAACACCACCGATCTGCCCACTCCACCCCCGGAACCCTCTGTGCTCCCACTCGCATCCGCTCGGGTGGAACGGCTGCGCACAACCGTTCAACCGGAGTCCGGATTACTTCAGTTTCGCGAGGGTCGCCTTGGCGGTCTCCTCGTCACGCTTCTCCCAGAAGGTCGTGGCGCTGAAGCTGATGGCCTTCTCGAGCTGCGCGGCGGCCTCGGCCTTGCGGCCCTGGAGGATCAGGGCGTTGGCGTACTCGATGCGGTGCACGGCGGTGGTGGGTTCCAGGCTGATCGCCTTCTCGAAGTTGGGGATGATCTGGCCCTTGTCCGCGCCGGTCGCGCGGGTGGCGATGAAGCCCTTGGAGACGAGGTTGGCATTCCACAGGCCCAGCGCCACGTACGCGCCGGCCATCTTGGGGTCGAGCTTGACGGCCATGTCGAGATTCTTCTTCATCTCGCCGGCCAGCCCGAGGCTCTGGAGGATGCCGCTGAACTGCGCGAGGCGGCCCTGCGCGCGGGCGAGTTCGAAGTACGCGTCGGCGTTGTTCCTGTCCTTGGCGATGGCCTGCTTGGCGTACGCCTGGGCCTTCTCGAACAGGGCCTTCTTCTGCCCGTCGGCGACCAGTCCGGCGCCGGCGGTGGTGGCCTCGGCGGCCAGGGCGAGACCGTCACTGGTGTTCAGTTCGGCGGCGGCGGCGGCGGCGTCCTGCCATTTGCCCTGGTCGTAGAGGGCCTGGGCGCTCTGCAGGGACTGGGCGGACGCGGCGGTGATCAGGGCAAGGGACAGGGTCAGGGCGATCTTACGCATGTGGGGTTCCTCCGGTGGGGACAGTTGGGTTGGGTGCTGGGTGAGACTATACACGCGGCCGCCGGGGTGAAGCTGACGGGTTCGTCAGGTACGGTGCGCGCGGGTTGTTCTGCACCCGGTCCAGTGCGGACGGCGGGGGTGCTACGCTCGGCGTGACCGTGGACTGGAAAGCGACCCTGAACGACCTGCGTGGCCGGGTGCCCCCCGGCGGGGGGGGTGTCGTGCCCGGCAGCCTGCGCTGGCTGGAGGCCCGCATGCGCGAGCGCGGCGCGAACCCCAGCAGCGTGCGCAACATCGTGTACCGCGACGTGGGCACCGCGCGCGACAAGGGGCAGCTGCGCGCGGTGCTGGAGGAGCTGGCGCGCGAGCTGGGCACCTCGCTGCCGGACGGGCCGGTGGGCGCGGCCCCGGCGCCGGACGATCTGGAACTGCTGGGCCGCAGCAAGAAACGGGCGTTCCGGCAGTTCACGGCGGGCGTCCGCGCGGGCCGCGCGCCGCGCCTGATCGTGAGCGGCCCGCCGGGCGCCGGGAAGACCGTGCTGCTCTCGCGGGTGGCGGCGGCGCTGGAGGCGCAGGGCGTGCCGGTGGTGACGCTGCGCCTGGGTGGAGCGTGCGAGGAGCTGCCTGCCCCGCCGGGCGCGGTGGGGTCGTCGTTCGCGGCGCAGGCGCAGGCGCAGCTGGACGCGGCGCGGGCCGTCCTGCCCGCCGGGGGGGCGCTGCTGCTGCGCGTCTCGGCGGATCTGCGCCCGCTGGGGTTCGCGCCGCGCCTGCCGGGCGGCGAGGGCACCACGGCGGCCGGGTGGGCGCTGGAGGCGCTGCTGCGCCGCGCGCCGACCGGGGTGGCGGTGCTGCTGGCCGTCGAGGGCGACGTGCCCGGCGGGACGGACGTGGAGGTCATCGAGCTGCGCCCCCCGACGCCCACCGAGGCGCGGGCGTTCCTGATGGCCCGGCTGGGCGTGCCGCGCGCCGAGGCCGACCGGCTGGTGCGCGAGACGGGCCGGCACCTGGACCGCCTGACGCTGCTGGCGAACGTGGCGGGCGAGGGCGGCGCCGCGCCGGCCGAGCTGCTGGACGATCCGGAGTCGCGGCGGCTGGTCACGTTGACCGGCGCGCTGCACGCGGCGCACCCGGCCGGTCGGGACTGGCCGGAGGCGCTGCTGGCGGCGCTGCTGGGCGGCTCACCGCTGGGCGTGCCGCCGCACGCGCGGGCGCTGCTGCTGGGCGGCGCGGGCGGCTGGCGGGCCACCCCGGCGCTGGAGCGGGCGTGGCCGGTCGTTCCCGCCGCTGACCGCCTGGGGGCGCTGCGGGCGGTCGCGGCGCTGGACGCCGGGCAGGGGTTCGGGCCGTACCGGCTGGGCGCACTGGCGACGCTGGGCGACTGGGCGGCCCTGGCGGCGCAGGTGACGCAGCGACCGGACGACGCGCGGCACCTCCCGGCCTTGTGGCCGCGTCTGCGCGGCGTGACGGGCGAGGCGCGCGAGACGCTGGCGCGCGCGGTCGTCATGCACCACGCGGGGCGCGGGGAGTACAACGACCCGCGCGCGCGCGACGCGCTGTTCACCCTGCTGGAATCGGGCAGTGACGCGGTGCGCGGCTGGGCGCGCGTGAAGCTCGCCGAGAGCAGCCTGGAGGCCGGGCGGATGGACGCGGCCCGCTCGCAGCTGGCGCACCCGGACGTGACGGGCATGGACGCCCGCGACCCGTGGGCGGCGGCGGCCGAGGTGGACGCCCTGCTCGTGCAGGCGGCGCTGGCCCGCTGGCAGGGGGACCTGGGGAGCGCGACCCGCGCGGCGCAGGACCCGCGGCTGGTGCGCGGCGGGCCGCGCGCGCTGCTGTGGCGGGGCCTGATCGCCAAGGACGCCGGGCGCTGGCCCGAGGCGCTGGAGGCCCTGCGGGGCGTGCCCGCGGCCAGTCCGCTGCTGTCGGCGCGGGCGCGGTATCAGGAGGGTGACCTGCTGCTGCGCCTGGGGCAGCCGCACGCGGCGCTGGGGGCGCTGCTGGACGCGGGGGCGCGCCTGACGGACGCGGGCGGGTCGCCCGAGGAGCGGGCGCGGGTGCTGGCGCGCGCGGGCACGGCGCTGCGCCGCCTGGGCCGCCCGGCCGAGGGTCTGGAGCGGCTGCGCGACGCGCTGGCACTGGTGCCGCCGGACGAGCGCCGCCACGTGGACGGCGTGCCCCGCGCGCGGCTGCTCTCGGAGGGGGTGCCGCTGCTGCTGGCGCTGGGCCGGGTGGAGGACGCGCAGCGGCAGGCGGCGCAGGCGCTGACGCTGCTGTCGCGCAGCGAGGCCCGCCCGGCCGAGGTCGGGTACCGCGAGCGGCGCACCCGCTACCGCGCGGCCCTGACGTACCTCACGCGGGGGCTGGGCGTGCCGTACCTGCCGCCGCTGGGCGGCGCGGCGGCCGACAACGCCGACCTCCGGCAGGCCCGCGTCCTGCTGGGCGCGCTGCTGGACCGGGCGGGCGGGCCGGCCGACCGGGAGGTGACGCTGCGCTTCGACATGCTCCTGAGCCTCGCGCTGGCCACCCCCGACGCGGAGCAGGCCACGGCGCTCGTGCAGGAGGCGCTGACGCTGGCCTCGCACCCGTACGAGGAGGCGCAGGCGCGCGCGATGCTGGCCGACGCGCAGCTGCGGGCCGGACAGCCGGACGCCGCGCTGGGCAGCGTGAACCGCGCGCACGCCCTGCTGCGCCGCCCCGCGCCGGGCGGGCCACCCCTCGACCCGGGCCTGGACGCGCAGCTGCTGGCGCTGGAGGCCCGCGCCGGACTGCTGGATCCCGGCGCCGCGCCGCTGGACGCCCTGCAGGCTCTGCAGGACGCCCTGGACAGCCCCGCGCTGGAACCGTTCCGCACGGGCGTGTGGCGCGAGGCGGGCCGCGCGCTGGAGGCCAGAGGCGGGGACCCGGGCGACACGCTGCGGGCCTGGGGCGTCCCGGCGGAACTCCTGGACTGGCGCGCGCCGGACGCCCTGGCCGCCGCGGAGCTGGCGCGGGACGCCGCGTCCACGCGGGGGGCGGCGGGCGGGTATGCTGTGGCGCGTGAGCATCAGTGAACCCGCCCCCGGTGGCCGCGCGGCCGTGCGGCTCCTTCAGGGGTACGTGTGGCACCCGCAGGACGCCGACATCGACCTGGAGACGTTCCTGCCGCATGAACTCGACCTGCCCGCGCCGGACGAACACGCCGAGCAGGAGGAGGGCGCGCACGTCCTGTGGGACAGCGTGAACCCGCCGTTCGCGTTCTTCGAGAACGGCGAGCCGACCGCGTCGCAGGCGTTCTACCAGTTCACGGTGCTGCGCGTGTACGAGCCGCGCCCCGACGACGACTCGCTGCACGCGGACGCCCAGGCGGCCAGCGGGCTGCTCGGGCCGCTGCTGGAGGGCACCCCGGACGGCGTGGGCTGGCAGCTGTGGGAGGACCTGCGTGATCTCTGACCAGGGGCTGCCCTGGCTGGACCTGCGGGTCGAGGGTGACCCCCACCCCCGGCGCTTCGACGGGCAGGCGACGGCGCTGCAGTACCTGCTGCGGGTCGAGCGGCTCTCGGCGGACGCCGCGCACGAGCTGCTCGAACGCGGCGAGGTGGGCCCGCCGGTCGCGCGGCGCGCGTACACGCTGCGGCCCCTGGGGCAATGACCGGCGAGACGCCGCCCGCCGACGCGCCGCAGGCGTACACCGGGCCGGTCGTGGCGATTCCCGTGTACGCGGGCGTCAGCGAACTGGAACTGGGCGTGATGGTGTCGGTGCTGCGCCTGTGCGGCGGTGAGGGCTGCGTGCGGACCGTGAACCGCTCGCGGGCCAGTATCGTCACGGCGGGCGGACTGGTCAGCACCCCGCACGTGCTGTTCGCGGCGCTGCCGGAACCCGCCGCCCTGCTGATTCCCGGCGGGCCGGGCGCGGCGAAGGCGGCGCGCGATCCGCTCCTCCAGGGGTTCCTGCGGGCGCACGCGGCACTGACGACCGGCACCAGCGGCAGCGGGCTGCTCCTGCCGGGCGAGGCGGGCACCCTGGACGGGCGCGTCCTGGGCGGCCCGGCCGAACTGGCGGACACGCTGTGGGGCTTCACCCCGGCGGACGTGCGCCCCGGCGAGGTCGTCACCGACGGCGCGCTGTGTTCCGCCCCGGCGGGCTTCGCGGCGCTGCACGCGGCGCTGCACGTCACGTCGGCCCTGTGGGGTGACGAGGCCGCCCGGGACGCGGCGGAGCGGCTGGGCGGCTCTCCCCTGCTGGGCTAGACCAGGGCGCCGCGCGCGGTCAGTTCGGCGCGCAGGTCGTCCGGGCTGACCGCGCGGACCTCTCCGGCGTGGTCCCGCGCGGCCCAGGCGGCGGCGATCCCGGCGGCCTCGCCCATGGAGTGGCAGTTCTGCTGCACGCGGATGCTGGACTGCGCCTCGAAGGTGCTGCTCGCCGCGCGACCCGGCACGAGCAGGTTCGTGACGTTCAGCGGGATGATGGCGCGCAGCGGGATGTCGTGGAACGCGCCGGGCGCGAAGTACGGCGCGGTGCCCTCGCGTTCGTGCAGCAGTTTCGCGCCGCCCCTGACCGAGTGGATGTCCACCGGGTAGTGGTTGCGGCAGATGCCGTCCGGGAAGCGGGCGCAGTCGAGGATGTCCGTGACGGTCAGCGTGTACTCCCCGTGGATGCGGCGGGTCTCGCGCACGCCGACCATCGGGGCGACCACGCCGATGAACGCGTGCTCGCAGCCGGGCAGGAACGCGCGGCAGAACGCCGTGAGGCGCGTGACAGCCTGCCGCCCGTCCAGCTGCGCCTCGCTGAGCTGCCAGGGGTCGGTGCCGTCGTGCAGGTCGGCGCGGATGCGCGGGCAGTTGAAGCTGAGTTCGCCGGGGCGACCGGGGACGCTGAACGCCTGGAAGTAATCCCCGTCGCGTTCCAGCAGCACGCCAGCCTCGACCGCCTGCCGGAAGAGGGGTTCGAGGCTGCTGCGGCGGCCCCAGACCATCCAGAAATGCAGGAAATCCGGGTGGTCCTGCCACTGCCCATTCCCGTTCAGGAAGTCGCGCAGTCGGGTCACGTCCACCCCGGCCAGCGTGAAGCGAAGGCTCATGGCCTGATGCACGCCGTCCTCGTCCCCGCCGCTCATGGGCACGCCCGCCAGCGCGGCCACGTCCGCGTCACCGGTCGCGTCGATGAACGTCCGGGCGCGCAGGGCCTGCAGGCCGCCCTTGTTGTGCACGACCAGCGCCTCAATCCTTCCGGCGGCCATCACGGGCTGCACGACCTGGGTGTGGAACAGCACCTCCGCGCCGGATTCGCGCAGCAGGTCGTCCAGCACGAATTTCAGGCCCTCCGGGTTGAACCAGTTGTCGTTCCCGGACGGGTCGGTCGCCCCGTCGCCGCGCGCCCGCAGGCGGGCCTTGAGTTCCTCGGTCAGGCCCCGGTTGAGGTTCTGCCCGTCCGCGACGTTCCGCATCAGCGGCGTCACCCAGGCGTTCGTGCCGGTGCCACCCAGACTCCCCTGCGCCTCAATCACCAGCGTGCGTGCCCCGCTGCGGGCGGCGGCGATACCCGCGATGGCCCCGGCGGTGCCGCCCCCGGCGACGATCACGTCCCAGTCGCGGTCCAGCGTGCGGTAGGTCAGGGTCACTGGACGCTCACCCGCCCGGCGGGTTGGCCGTTGAGGTGAATCTCGACAGATGATCCGGCCCGGGACGGTCCGCCCAGCATGTCAGGTGGAATGGTGACACCGGCCGTTTCCCAGTGCGCTGCTTCGGTCGTGCAGACGTCTGGCATGGGAAGAGTCCGTGCCGAGACGTCAATCCGGTCAGCACCGGAGCGCACCACGCGGAGTTCCTTCACAGGATCGCAGGAGTGCACGCTGACCTCCCAGGTCATGGGGACTGATTCACCTGCCCGGACGGTCCGTGGCAACGTCACGTTCCTGACCTCCATGGACCGCTCCTGCGTCCCGGACGGCTCCTGGGTGGACGCCTGCGTCTCCCGTGCAGGTGAGCAGGCAGAGACGAGCAGCGTCGCGCCCGCAAGCCACCAGCGGGTCAAGGAGGCTTTCACGCGCCCTGCCCGTCGTTCTCCGGCTCATCATGCCCGGCCCAGTCGTGCGTCAGCAGGTGCCTCAGCGCCGCCTGCGTGAGCCAGTCGAAGGTGTCCGGCGCGTCCTGAAAGCGGCGTCGGACCTCACCCAGCGGTACCCACTCGTGACCGGCGGCCCCGTCGCCGCGCTCCGTGAGGTCGCCGCTGGCCTGCACGCGGAAGAAGAAGCCCACGCTGTCCACCGGCCCGCGCCGGGTCTGGTACACGAAACTGGGGGTCAGGCATTCCACCTCGGCGGCCGGTGTGCCCGTGGTCGTGCCGCGCAGGTCCGTCAGGTAGTCGCTGACGGTCAGGCCCGTTTCCTCGCGGACCTCGCGCGTCAGGGCGTCCGTGATGCCCTCGAAGGGATCGAGTTGCCCGCCGGGAAATTCCAGCCGTCTGGGTTGCCCGGGTTTCACGCGGCGTTGCAGCAGGACCTCACGCCCGTGGGGGCCGCTGCGTTCGATCACGGCGCGGGCGTTCACGTAGAAGTCCTTCCGGCGTCGTGGCCGCGTCAGCAGTCGTGGCAGCGTCAGCATCAGCCTTTCACCGCACCTTCCAGGCCCTTCATGAAGTACTTCTGGCCCAGCAGGAACACGATCAGGATGGGGATGATCGTGATGACGGCGCCCGCCATGACGGCGCGGGAGTTCGTGCTGAAGGTGCCGGACAGTTCCAGCAGGCCCGCCGAGAGCGGCAACATGTTCTTGTCGGGCAGCATGACGCGCGCCCACAGGAACGAGTTCCAGTACGCCACGAATTCCAGGATGGCGAACGCGGCGATGGTGGGGGTGGCCAGCGGCAGCATGATGCGGCGCCAGATGGTCAGTTCGCGCGCGCCGTCGATGCGGGCCGCCTCGATGAGTTCCTGCGGGATGCCCAGGTACGCCTGCCGCAGCAGGAACAGGCCCACGATGCTGGCCGCGCCGGGCAGCACGACCGCGAGGTACTGCCGGGCGGCGTCCGCCAGCGGACTGGTCTGGGCCAGCAGGCCCAGTTTGATGGTGGTGATGTAGTTGACGATCAGCCCGGCCTCGTTGGGCAGGACCATCAGGATCAGGATGGAGTAGAAGATCAGGTCCCGGCCGGGGAAGCGCATGCGGGCCAGCGGGTACGCGGCGAGCGTGGCGAGGGTCGTGGTGAAGGTCACGCCCAGGATGCAGATGATCACGGAGTTCAGGATCAGCCGCCAGAAGGGGACGGTGGTGCCGCTGAACACTTCCGCGTAGTTGCGCAGGCTGACGGCGGTGGGGAGGATCTTCGCCTCGTAGATGTTCCCGGTGGGTTCCAGGGACGTGACGAGCGTCCAGTAGAACGGGTAGAGCATGATCAGCGCGATCAGGATCAGCACGGCGTACGCGGCGGCGTTGCGCAGGCGCTCGCGGCGCTGACGCTGCACCTTCAGTTGCGCGGCCAGTTGCGCGTGCGGGTCGCTGACCAGGGTGGTCTGGGGCAGGGTGGTCTCAGGCATCGCTGCGGCCTCCTTTGGTCAGGCGGAAGTTGATCAGGCCGAACAGGATGCTGACCACCGCGACGACCATGCTGGCGGCGGCGGCCAGCCCGAAGTTGAAGTCCCCGCCGAACGCCTTGGAGAACGAGTACATCAGCGCGGAGTACGTGCTGCCCGCCGGGTAGCCGTTGGGCGTCATGACGTACAGTTCCTCGAACACCTTGATGGCGCTGATGGTGGACAGCAGGCTGCACACCAGGATGGTGGGGCGCAGGCCCGGCAGCGTGATGTTCCAGAACACCTGCGAGCGGGTCGCGCCGTCGATGGTCGCGGCTTCCTCCAGTTCGCGGCTGATGCCCTGCAGGCCCGCGAGGTACAGCACCATGTAGTACCCGATGCCCTTCCAGAGGGTCACGAACATCACCGCGAACAGCGCCGTGGCGGGGTTGTCCAGCAGGCTGTGGTCGCCGCGCATCAGGCCGAGGCCAATCAGGACGCTGTTCACCGCGCCGCCCTGCTTGTACAGCCACGACCAGATCAGACCGACCACCGCGAAGCTCGTCACGACCGGAACGTAGTACGCGGTGCGGAAGAAGCCGATGCCGCGCAGCGGACGGTTCACGAGCAGCGCCACCAGGATCGAGATGACCTGGATGACCGGCACGACCAGCACGTACTTCAGGCTGTTGCGCAGGCCGGACCAGAACTGCTCGTCGGCGAACAGTTCGCGGAAGTTGTCCAGCCCCACCCACTGCGGCGGGCTGATGATGTTGTATTTCGTGAACGCCAGGTACGACCCGAAGATCACGGGCCAGGTGTGATACACGACGAGCAGGATCAGGAACGGCAGCATGAACGCGTAGGCGATCAATGTATTGCGCACCGTGACAGACGCGCCGGTGCCGCCGATGCGGTGTTGTTCGCGGCGAGACACGCGCCGCCCCTTTGTGGTCATGGGGCGCAGTGTAGCGGCCCCCGCGCGCCGAGGCGTGAAAAAACCAGCCTCTCCGCGCGGGAGGGGCTGGTCAGGGCAGGTCGAGGCTGGGGCCTTAGTGGCCGTCGCCGTCCTTGGCTTCGCGTTTGCCTTCGGTGTACTCGGCGTTGGCTTCGCGGTTGTGCACTTCGGCCTTGGCGCGGTCCTCGAGGGCTTCGGCCTTGTGGTGGGCGTCGCCGGTCACGGCGTGGGCAGCGTTGTGCCCGGCCTCGCGCAGGCGGTCGGCGCCTTCGTTCACTTTGGCCTTGGCGGCGTCCAGCATGTTTTCAGCGGTGCTCTTGTCACTCATCGGTTGAGTCCTCCTGCGGTGTGGATTCCCGGTCGGGTGTCCCCAGCCTGCCGCGCGCCGGTCACGGCGGGGTGAGCGCAGACTTCAGCGTGACCCCACGCAGCGCTGGGGGAATCTTCACCTTCCAGGGCCGCCGGGCACCTGTACGCGCTTCTGGACTGCGTATAAACCCTTCGGGTAACAGGTACACCAACTCGGGTTCCGGCCCGGTGGGGTACAGTGTCCGGGTCATGGATAAGCACATCACGGTGCCCGCGCAGGGCGAGAAGATCACGATGAAAGACGGCAAGCTGCACGTGCCGAACCACCCCGTCATTCCCTTCGTGGAAGGCGACGGCACCGGCCCCGACATCTGGCGCGCCAGTGTCCGCGTCCTCGACGCCGCGGTCGAGATCGCCTACGGCGGCGAGCGCAAGATCGAGTGGATGGAAGTCTACGCCGGTGAGAAGAGCCTCGAGGTGTACGGCGAGAACGAGTGGCTGCCCCAGAGCACCGTGAACGCCTTCAACGAGTACCTGTTCGGTATCAAGGGCCCGCTGACCACCCCGGTCGGCACCGGCATCCGCAGCATCAACGTGGCGCTGCGTCAGGAACTCGACCTGTACGCCTGCGTGCGCCCCGTGCAGTACTTCGACGGCGTGCCCAGCCCCGTCAAGCGCCCCCAGGACGTGGACATGGTGATCTTCCGCGAGAACACCGAGGACATCTACGCCGGGATCGAGTACAAGGCCGGGACCGACGAGGCCGACAAGGTCCGCGGCTTCCTGATGCGCGAGATGGGCGTCAAGAAGATCCGCTTCCCGGACAGCTCCTCGTTCGGGATCAAGCCAGTGTCGAAGGAAGGCACCGAGCGTCTGGTGCGCGCCGCGATCCAGTACGCGATCGACAACGGCCGCAAGAGCGTCGCCATCGTCCACAAGGGCAACATCATGAAGTTCACCGAAGGCGGCTTCCGCGACTGGGGTTACGAGCTCGCCAAGCGTGAATTCGGCGCCGTGGAGATCGACGGTGGCCCCTGGTGCCAGCTGCCGAACGGCATCGTCATCAAGGACGTCATCGCCGACAACTTCCTGCAGCAGATCCTGCTGCGCCCCACCGACTACGACGTGATCGCCACGCTGAACCTGAACGGCGACTACGTCAGCGACGCGCTGGCCGCGCAGGTCGGCGGGATCGGCATCGCGCCCGGCGCGAACATCAACTACGTGACCGGCCACGCCATCTTCGAGGCGACCCACGGCACCGCGCCGAAGTACGCCGGGAAGGACGTCATCAACCCCAGCTCCGTGATCCTCAGCGGCGAGATGATGCTGCGCTACATGGGCTGGACCGAGGCCGCCGACCTGATCCTGAAGGGTCTGGACGACACCATCCAGCAGAAGGTCGTGACCTACGACTTCGCCCGCAACATGGACGGCGCGACCGAAGTGAAGACCAGCGTCTTCGGGGACAAGATCATCGAGAACATGAAGGCCCGCAAAGCCTGATATTCACTCCGATTGAATGGGTTACAAAACCCGTTCAATCCGAGCGGATGCGACTCACAGAGCTGCGCAGCAAAGCAGGAGTCAAGCGGGTTCCGGGTTGTCAATGAAACGGACGGAATCCGTATGATACGGACTCCGGTTGAAAGGTTTGCAAAATCTTTCAACCCGAGCGGATGCGAGAAGGAGCAAAGCGGGTTCCGGACGTGGAGCTGGCGATCCGGTGAAGTTCCGGATTGTCAGCGAAACAAACGGAATCCGTATGAGCCAACCGATGAACGAAGGCGGCGAGGGGAGTTTCCCTCGCCGCCTTTCTATGTGGCCTTACGCGCGCAGGCGGTCGCTGTAGTACTGCCTCATCTTCGCCACCTTGGGCGCGATGACGGCCATGCAGTACGGCTGGCGCGGGTTGTTCTCGTAGTAGTTCTGGTGGTACTCCTCGGCGACGAAGAACTCGCTGGCGGGCTCGACGGTCGTCACGATGGGCTTGCCGAACACGTCCTGCGCGGTCAGGTCGGCGATCACCTCACGCGTCTGGGCCTCCTGTTCGGGGGTCAGGGGGAACACGGCGCTGCGGTACTGGGTGCCCACGTCCGCGCCCTGCCGGTTGAGGCTGGTGGGGTCGTGCGTGGCGAAGAACAGGCCCAGCAGATCCCTGTACGACACCTGCGCGGGGTCGAAGGTCACGCGGACCGCCTCGGCGTGCCCGGTCGCGCCGCTGCACACGCTGCGGTAGTCGGGGTTGGGCGTGTGCCCGCCGATGTAGCCGCTCTCGATCTTCTGCACGCCGCGCACGTCCTTCAGGACGGCCTCGGTGCACCAGAAGCAGCCTCCGGCCAGAATCGCCTGCTGCTGTCCCGCGCTGTTGGAAGTCATGGCGGCATTCTGTCCTGTTCCCGCGCGGGCAACGGCGACGGTGGGCACGATCCCCGCCGCGTACGTCAGGGAGCGGGGGTGCTGACGGTGTCGCCCTCGCTGACCAGGGCGTCGAGGAGTTTCAGGGCCTCCTCCAGGCGGTGGGCCTGCACGCGCGCGGCCGTGCGGGCCTGCCGCCAGTCCAGCCGTACGCGCGCGAGGCTCAGGGGGTCGCCGCCCAGGCCCTGCAGCTGCGCCGCGCGGCGTTCCAGCGTCTCGACCTGCGTCTTCAGGTCGCGCAGGGCCTCCTGGTGCGCACGGGCGGCCTGGAGGGTGGTGGCCAGCTGCGCGCGCGCTTCCTCCTGCGCGAGGTGCAGCGCGTGGTGCGCCTGCAGGACGGCGGGGCTGCCGTCGGCGTCCCCGGCGTGCCACTGCGCGTAGTTCAGCGCCTGCCGGGCCCGCAGGACGTTCGGGTGCAGCGGCACGCCCAGCGAGAAGCGCGCGTGCGCGAGGTCCACGTCCAGCATGGTCAGGGGCGTGTCGGCGTCGGCCAGGTCGATCAGGGGCGTGAAGGCGTCCAGGAACGCGTGGGTCTGGGCGGCCATCAGGCGCGTGTGGGCCAGTCGGGGCGCGGCGGCCGGGCTGGTGCGCACGGCGTCCTCCAGTTCGCGGACGTTCAGGTCCAGCAGCTGCGCCTGGGCGGCGGCGGCGGCGACCTGATCGGCGACCTCGATGCGGGCGTGGTCGGCGCGCAGGCGGCTGAGCATCTCCTCGGTCTCCCAGCGGCGGACCTCGGCCTGGGTGGCCTGCACGTCCCACTCGGCGGCGCGTTCCAGGGCGCGCAGGTCCGGGTTGGCGCGGATCCCGGCGAGGCTGCGCCCGGCGATCTCGGCGTGCGAGCGGGCCAGCAGCAGCGGCAGGTCGTGCGCGCGGCGCCCCCAGCGGATGGGGCTCGGTGCGGGCGCGATGGGGCCCTCGGTGGGCTGCGCGGGCACCGGGACGGTCTCCGCGAAGCGGGCGAGGTCCAGGGTGGTGCCCTCCAGCCAGCGGTCGGCGCGGGCGTCGCCGTAGTCGTCGCGCAGGCGGGCGTACACGTCCTGCAGGACTGCCACGACGTCGCGGGGCCCCAGGGCGCGCAGGGCGGTCCAGCCGCGGCGCTGCACGGCGCCCTGGATGATCTGTTCGGCCTCGTTCACGCCCAGTTCGGCGCTCAGGCGGACGCGCAGCCAGTCCCGGTACGGGTCGTTCGAGGCCTGGATCACGGTCCGCTCCGGGCGCGGCGCTGCCGGGCGCATTCGAAGAGCATCAGCGCGGCGGCCGTGGCGACGTTCAGCGAGTCCGCGCCGCGGCTGGCGTCCATGGGGATGCTGACGCTGTGGTCGGTGCGGCGCCAGTGTTCGGGCAGGCCCTCGTGTTCGGTGCCCAGCAGCAGCGCCACGCGGCCGGTCAGCGGCGCGTCCCAGTAGGCGCGCCCGGCGTCCGGGGTGCACGCGAAGGTCGTGAAGTCCCGCTCCTGTAGCCACGCCTGCGCCTCGTCCTCGCTCATCACGGCGACCGGCAGGGTGAACACGCTGCCCTGCGAGGAGCGGATCACGTTCGGGCCGTAGGGGTCGGCGCCGCGCCCCAGGACGATCACGCTGTCCGCCCCGGCGGCGTCGGCGCTGCGCAGGATCGCGCCGACGTTCCCGGGTTTTTCCAGGCCGTGCAGCACGACCGTCACGGCCTGCGCGCCGGGTTCCGGCAGGGGCCGCGCGGGGGTGGGGGCCAGGGCCAGCAGGCCGTCCGGGTTCTCGCGGCCGCTGACCTTCTCGAAGGCCGCGCGGGACAGCAGGTGTGTGGGGGCGTGCAGGGTGGGGGCCAGGGTCTCCCCTTCCGGGCTGTGCAGCTCGGGGGTGCTGTACACGGCACTCAGCTTGATGCCGCTGGTGACGGCGCGGGCGATCTCGCGGGCGCCCTCGATCAGGATCACGCCGTCCTGTTCGCGTTCGCGGCGGCCCCGCAGGCGCACGAGCCGCTTGACGTGCGCGTTCTGCAGGGAGGTGATGACTTCGGTGGCACTCATTGCGGCCATTATGGCCCGCCCGGGCCGGACTGACCGTGCCCCCGGGCCGCGTACACGGACGGCGCCCAAATGCTCTAGCCTGCGCGCATGCCCCTCGCGTACCCCCCGTTCAAGTCGTGTCCCTGCGGTTCCGGGCGGAGTTACGGGCACTGCTGCGGCCCGCTGCACGCCGGTCAGGCGGCCGCCACCCCGGAGGCGCTGATGCGCTCGCGCTACGCGGCGTACGCCCTGGGCGACAGCGCGTACGTGCAGCGCACCTGGCATCCGGACACCCGCCCCGCCACGCTGGACCTGCGCGACGGCACCCGCTACCTGGGCCTGCGCGTGCACGGGGCGCAGGGGGACGAGGTGACCTTCACGGCGCAGCTGCGCCTGCCGGACGGCGAGCGGTACGCCCTGCGGGAACGCAGCCGCTTCACGCAGCTGGGCGGCGCGTGGGTGTACGTGGATGGCGACACCCCCGACGCCTGACCCGGCGCATGGGAACCCGGTGAGAGTCCGGGCCGTACCGGTGACATGACCGACCAGAAGAGCCGCGCCACCCCGAAGCTCACCGTCCGCCCGAACCGCCGCGCCGCGCTGATCCTGGGCGGGCTGCTCATCGCGGGGGTGCTGGTCGCGCAGAGCGTGAAGGTCGTCCCCGCCGGGTACGTGGGCGTGGCGTTCAGCGCCCTGAGCGGCGTGAAGGGCCAGCCGCTGCAGGAGGGCGTGCACTTCCTCGTGCCGTTCGTGGATCACGTGACGCTGTACGACGCGAAACTGCAGGAGGTCACGCTGGCGCACAACATCCAGGACGGGGACGAGGGCGCCATCCGCGCGCGCAGCAAGGAGGGCCTGGAGATCACGGCGGACGTGACCGTGCAGTTCCGGGTGGACCGCGCCAAGGCCGCGCAGCTGCACAAGGAACTCGGCCGCGACTACGTCCGCACCGTGATCCGCCCGCAGGTGCGCAGCAAGGTCCGCGACGCGATCGGGCAGTTCAGCGCCGCCGACATCATCAGCACGCAGCGCCAGCAGGTCGAGGCGAGCATCACGAACGCCCTGCGGCAGGTGTTCCAGCAGAACAACCTCACGCTGGACAGCGTCCTGCTGCGCGAACTGCGCATCCCGGACAGCGTCGCCAAGGCCATCGAGCAGAAGCAGACCGCCGAGCAGCAGGTCGCGGTGGAACGCAACAAGCTGCAGCAGGCGAACATCGCCGCGCAGCGCGCCGTCGTGGAGGCCGAGGGCGCCGCGAAGGCGTCGGTCGCCAAGGCGCGCGGCGAGGCCGAGGCGCTCTCGCTGCGCGGCCGCGCGCTGCGCGAGAACCCGCAGCTGATCCAGCTGACCGTCGCGGAGAAACTGTCCCCCGGGATCCAGACGGTCATGCTGCCCAGTGACGGGAACTTCCTGCTGGACGTCGGGAACCTGACCGGCCGTTCCGCCACCCCGAAACCATGACCCCGCTGCTGATCCTGGCGCTGGCGGCCGTGGTGATCCTGCTGGCGACCCGCCGCGCGCCCGCCCCGGACGTCACGCCCACCGAGACGCCCGCGCCGACGCGCCCCCTGCCAGACGACCTGCTGCGCCTGCCCGAACCGGCGCGGACGCGCGCCTGGGCGCTGCTGTGCACCGTGCACGACGCGCTGCGCAGCGAACCGGCCGACGCCCGCGCGGCCTTCCTGCTGCGCCAGACGCTCAGCGACTACCTGCCGGACACCGTCCGCGCGTTCCTGCACCTGACCCCCGCGGCCCGCGCGCAGCTGGACGCGCAGGGGCAGCCGCCGGAGACGCTGCTCCTCGAACAGCTGTCCCTGATCGAGGGCGGCGTCGCCGAGGCGCTGCGGCACGATCACGCTGCCGCCGACCGGCTGCTCACGCAGGGCCGTTTCCTGCGCGAACACTTCGGCGCGGCGGGTGACCTGCGCGTCCCTGAGCGGTGAACGCCGCCACCGCGCGGCCCGGAAGGAGTGTGGGGGAACCATTGCGCTGACACGCGCCCCGTATAGTTGGCACTCATGATTTCGTCAGCTCGTGCGTCACGCCGGAAGATCGAAGGGAAGCGTCCGTGAAGGTCGCGGTGTTGTGTCACGCCAGCGCCGGCGGGTCCGGGGTGGTCGCGACCGAACTGGGGTTGCAGGTGGCCCGCGCCGGGCACGAGGTGCATTTCGTGGGCGCGGCGCAGCCGTTCCGCCTGACGGGGCAGCGCTGCGTGAGTGGCCCGTACTTTCATCAGGTGGGCGGGTACGCGTACGCGCTGTTCGACCAGCCGTACCCGGAACTCGCGGCGGCGAACACCCTGACGGCCGTCATCGAGGAGTACGGCGTGGAACTCTCGCACGCGCACTACGCGATTCCGCACGCCACGGCGGCCATTCACGCGCGGGCCATCACGGGCCGCTCGCGGGTGATCACGACGCTGCACGGCACGGACGTGACCCTGGTGGGCCAGGAGCCCGCGTTCCGCTCCACGACCCGGCACGCGATCGAGCGCAGCGACCGGGTGACGGCGGTGTCGCATTACCTCGCGGCGCACACGCGGGAGATGTTCGGCGTGGACCGCGAGATCGACGTGATCCACAATTTCGTGGACAGTGACCGCTTCGTGCGGGTGACCGACCCGGCGGTGCGGGCCCGCTTCGCGCATCCGGACGAGGCGCTGCTGGTGCACGTCAGCAACTTCCGGCCGGTGAAGCGCGCGTGTGACGTGGTGGAGGTCTTCGCGCGGGTGGCGTCCGAGATCCCGGCGCGGCTGCTGATGATCGGGGACGGTCCGGAGCGGCCCAGGGCGATGGAGCTGGCGCAGACGCGCGGTGTGATCGGCCGCACGCACTTCCTGGGGTCCTTCCCGGACGTGGAGACGGTGCTGGGCATCAGTGACCTGTTCGTGCTGCCCAGTCAGCAGGAGAGTTTCGGGCTGGCGGCCCTGGAGGCCATGAGCTGCGAGGTGCCGGTCGTCGCCTCGCGCGCCGGGGGCATTCCGGAGGTCGTGCAGGACGGCGTGAACGGCTTCCTGGCGGACGTGGGGGACGTGGACACCATGGCGGACCGGGCGCTGCAGATCCTGCGCAACCGCGACCTGTACCTGAGCCTGGGGCAGGCGGGGCGCCGCGCGGCGGCCGAGCAGTTCCACCCGTCGGTGATCGTGCCGCAGTACCTCGCGGCGTACGAGCGCACGCTGGCGTAGTGCTGGGGCGGGGGCGCCTGCGCCGGGCGGCGGGGGTCTTGACCGTGTTGCCCCGTCTGTTTCAGACTGTGGCCTAAAGTTCAAAGGCAACGCTTGCCCACCGCGGGCACGACCTCTCACCGCAGCTCCTGCGCGCAGAGGCCGTGCCCGCTGCGCTGTCGTTTTTCCGGCCCGGAGGCCCACCATGAGTATCTTCACCCTGCTGTCCACCCAACACGACCACACGCCCGCGTACACCGAGCGGCTGGGCGCACCCATGGGCGCCACCGTGCGCGTGCGGGTCCGCACGACGCTGCCCGTGACCGGGGTGAGCCTGAAGTTCGTGCGGGTCGGCGAGATCGAGTCCGTGCCCGCGCGCGAGATCGACCCGATCGGCACGGAACCGGGCCGCTGGTTCGAGGCGGACCTGCCCGTCCACGAGGGCCGCGTGCGCTACGCGTGGCAGCTGAACTTCCTGAACGACCACCTGAACCTGACCGGGCTGGGCCTGCACCGCACCCGCCGGGGCTTCCGCTCGTGGTTCACGTACCTGACCGGGCACACCGCGCCCGAGTGGGCCTGGGAGAGCGTATTCTACCAGATCTTCCCCGACCGCTTCCGCAACGGGGACCCCACGAACGACGTGCAGACCGGCGAGTACGTGTACGGCGACCGCGTCGTGGAGCACGTCGAGTGGAACACCCCCATCGACTCGTGGGGGGACATTCACGGGCATTACGGCGGGGACCTGAACGGCGTCACGCAGGCGCTCCCGTACCTGCAGGAGCTGGGGGTCACGGGGCTGTGGCTGACGCCGATCTTCGTGTCGCCCAGCAACCACCGCTACGACATCACCGACTACCGCCACGTGGACCCGCACCTGGGCGGGGACGAGGCCTGGGACGAACTGGTCCGCGAATCCGCGAAGGCGGGCATCCGGATCGTGCTGGACGGCGTGTTCAACCACGTCGGGAACGAGAACGCGCTGTTCCGCGCGGCCATGGACGACGAACTGTCCCCCGAACGGGCGATGTTCACGTGGCGGGACGAGCCGGGCAAACTGCCGTACCACGCGTTCTTCGACGTGCCCACCCTGCCGAAGATCGATTACCGCAACGAGACGGCCGTGCAGGAGTTCTTCAGCGGCGAGGAGAGCGTCGTGCGGCACTGGCTGCGCCGGGGCGCGGCGGGCTGGCGGCTGGACGTGGCGCACATGATCGGCACGGGCGGCACCGACGAGGACAACCTCCCGCTGCACCGCACCCTGAAACGCGCCGCGCGCGAGGAGACGGGGGACGCGTACGTGTTCGGCGAGCGCTTCTACGACCCGGAGCACGCGCTGGAAGGGCAGGGTGAGGACGGCAGCATGAACTACCACGGGTTCGGCCTGCCCGTCATGCAGTGGCTGGCGCAGGCGAACATGATGTTCGAGCCCAGCCTCCTGAGCGGCGAGGAACTCGTGGAGATCCTCTGGGACGCGTACCACGCGCTGCCGCCGCAGGTGGCGCTGAGCATGTTCAACGTGCTCGAATCGCACGACATCGCCCGAGCGCTGTACCGCGTCGGCAACGACCGCACGCAGTTCCTGGCGGGCGTGACCCTGCTGATGGGGTACGCCGGGGTGCCCTGCACGTACTACGGCAGCGAGGTCGGCGTGACGCAGTCCCGCGACGGCGCGATGCCGTGGTGCCGCGAGGCGATGCCCTGGGACGAGTCGCAGTGGGACACGGACCTGCGCGGCCGCATGAAGGCCCTGATCGGCGTACGCCGCGCCACGCGCGCCCTGCAACGCGGCGGGCTGCGGTTCGTGCACGCCGAGGAGGACGCCGTGGCGTTCCTGCGCGAGTACACCCAGGAGGGCGGACTGGTCGAGCGGGCCGCCGTGATCGCCAGCCGCCGCGCGGGGCGGCACGACGTGAGCCTGTCCCTGCCGGACGGCGAGTGGCGCGACGCGGTGACCGGCGAGGTGTTCCAGGGTGGGCACGTGACGCTGGACGCGGCCGGTGGCCGGATCCTGCTGCTGAACTGACGCGGTCTGCGGCGCCGTGGAGTATGCTCGTGTCACATGTCACATGCACACGACTCGGCGTTGTACGCGCAGTGGGTGGAGTTGCTCGGCTGGCTGGAGGCCGAGGCGGCCACCCGCGGCCTGGGCTTCGAGAAGGTCGCGGACTTCCCGGACTACATCTACCGCATGGAGCGGCCCTACGACCTGCCCACCACGGTCATGAGCGTCAGCCTGAGCGACCAGGGGCAGCCGCTGCTCGTCGCGGGGGTCAGCCCCCGGCACGTGGACCTCAAGGGCGTGTCGCTGCGTCTGATGGGCGGCAGCAAGCACTGGCACCTGCACGCCGGTGAGCGCGCCCTGCTGGAAGGGAAGCGGCCCTTCACGCGCGAGCGGCTCGCGGCGCTGCTGGACGGCGCGGTGCGGGGCGTCCGCCAGAGCGCCTGACCCGAGGGTGCCGGAACGGGCGCGGGCCTCCCCTGACGGATCCGGGGAGGCCCGCGCGCCTGCCGGTTCAGTGCTCGCGGATCAGGCCGCCGGACAGGAAGTCCTGCACCATGGGTTCCAGGTCGTGCAGCGCCACGTCGGTCCGCATGGCGTACTCGGCGGGCGACAGGTCCTCGCCCAGCGCGCGCATGAAGCCCAGGCCCGGCTGGCCGTGCTTGGCGCGGAACGTCTGGTGCATGTCCGTGATGGCGTTCAGGGCGTCCTTGCCGCGCAGCGTCAAGGCGTAGTGGTGGTGTGCCCAGCCGGCCAGGCTGCGCGGCAGGATCAGTGTCTGCGGCCGCAGCGGCGCCGGGAACGCCCCCTCGTACGGGAGGGTGGCGGGCATGGTGGCGGTGATCTCGCCCTTCACGTAGAAGATCGCCCCGCCGGGCCGGGCGTGCAGTCCCGTGAAGTCCTCGGTGAGGTTGAACTTCCACGCGCGCGACCCGATGCCGCTCAGAACGTGCGCCAGCTGCGCCGGGAGCGGATGGGCGCTGAGCTGCGCGCCCTGCTCGTACAGACTCAGGAGTTCCCCGAGGGCCTGCTCGCCCGTGGCGCTCGCGGCGGCCGCGGTGACGGTGCGGCCCTCGAACAGCAGCACGAACGCGTGCTGATCGCCCAGCGCGGCGTGCAGGTACCCGTACCAGCCCTGCTCGTGCAGGAACTTCAGGAAGCCGTGCAGGTCACAGAAGTGGTGACTCAGCCCCGTGTGGCTGGGGTCGGACTGCGGCAGGAACCGCGCCAGGAACGGCGCGGCGTTCGGGAACATGGGGCGCAGTTCCTGCACCATGTCCGCCAGTTCCGCCTCCTCGGGCGCGGCGGGGGGCGGGCTGCTCGGGTCGAGGGGCTTGCCGCTGGGTTCAGTCACGTGTCTCTCCGGACCTGCACTGGCATCTGGACCTGAAATCGTCTGGATCTGAAGGGGGCGGCGCACCGTCCCGCGCGCCGGGTCCCGCTCAGGACGCGCATTCGTTCCCGGGTTGCAGGACCGGCCCGGGGCTCAGTTCCTGCAGGCCCGCCTGGAACCGCCGGGCGTTCTGCACGTATCGCTGCGCGTTGCCGCTGCTGGGGGCCGTGCGGACCACGCGGGCGGGCACGCCGACGGCCAGCATGCCGTCCGGGACGTGCGCGCCCTCGGGCAGGACCGCGCCGGCGCCCAGGACCGCCCCGGCGCCCAGGCTGCTGCCGCTGAGCATCACGGCGCCCATGCCGACCAGACTGCCGGGCCCGCAGGTGGCGCCGTGCACGACCGCGCGGTGCCCGACGGTCACGTGGTCCTCGAGCACGCAGGGCCAGCCGGCGTCGGTGTGCAGGACCGCGCCGTCCTGCACGTTGCAGCCGGGACCGACCGTGATGGGTTCCAGGTCGCCGCGCAGCACCGCGCCGAACCACAGGCTGGCGCCGGCGCCCACGCGGACCTGGCCGATCACGTCGGCGCTGGGGGCGATGAAGGCGGTGGGGTGGACGTCGGGGTGGTGCCCGTCCAGGGCGTAGAGCGGCATGCGGCCTCCGGGGCGTCACGGTCGGCCTGGCCGCCGCGTGGGGCGGGGCGGGGGCGCGCCGTGGTCAGGTGAAGTGCCGCCAGGGTAGCACGGCGCGCGCGGGCCGGGCAGCCCGGTCGGGGGGGGCGCCGGGGGGCGTCCTCATGTGCGCCACATGACGCTGGGGGGGCGTGCGATACTTCCAGCTGTCTCAACGTCACGCCGCCGCAACACAGGGTTCAGGTCCAGAGGACTGCACCTGGCTGGACGCGCGCTGGGATGCAAGGAGAGTTATGGCGCAAGGTCGTGTGAAGTGGTTCAACGTGGAAAAAGGCTACGGCTTCATCGAGCATCCGGGGAACCCCGACGTGTTCGTGCACTACAGCGCCATCCAGAGCGGCGGGTTCCGCAAGCTGAACGAGGGTGACGAGGTCGAATTCGAGGTCGAGGCCGGCCAGGGCAGCAAGGGCCCGCAGGCCAAGAACGTCAACGTGACGAACGCCGCGCCCGCCCCCGTGGCGGCCCGTGGCGGCAGCCGCTGGTAAGGGGCTCCGCGCTGTGGGGGGGGCCGCGCGCCCTCCCCTCTTCGTCTGTTGCGCCCAGCCGTGCCCGGCCCTGGACGTACCGCCGGGGCACATGCCGCAGCTGTGCCGGGAAGCGCCCCGTACGATGGGCGCATGAGTGACGCCACGCTGCCCGACCCGCACCTGACCGATCCGGACCCCCTCCACCCCGCTGGGCACGGTCTGGGTCGGCACGCGGCAGTACCGACCGGGGCGGTGCCGACCGGTACAGGGCCTGATGGGGCGGTGCCTGCCGGGGTGGACCCGTCGCTGCCCGGCGTGAGCGGCGCCGCGCCGGACGTGACCCGTCACGACCTGAGCTTCACCGGATCCGCCGGGGAGTACTTCCGGCTGTGGATCGTGAACGTGGCGCTGACGCTGGTGACGCTGGGCGTGTACCTGCCGTGGGCGCGGGTGCGGACCCGGCAGTACTTCTACGGGCACACGTGGCTGGACGGGCAGAACTTCGAGTACCGCGCGAACCCGGCGGCGCTGCTGCGCGGCTACCTGCTGGTGGGCGCCCTGTTCGGGCTGTACAGCTACGCGTCCCAGCGGGAGCTGTACTGGCTGGCGCTGCCGCTGATCGTGCTGTACGTGGCGCTGTACCCGTGGCTGGTGTGGCGGTCACTGCGGTTCCAGGCGGCGAACACCGTGCACCGCGGCCTGAACTTCTCGTTCCACGGCACGGCCGGGGACTCGTACGTGGCGTACGGCGCGGCGAACGTGGCGGCCAGTGTCGCGGGCATCTTCGCGCTGCCGTGGGCGTGGTTCATGCAGCGGCAGTATCAGGTCAGGGGGCTGGGGTACGGGCAGGCGCGCGGGCACTTCCGGGGGGACGTGGCGCCGTTCTACATCATCGGGCTGACGTCGCTGGGCCTGAGTCTCGCCGGGGGTGTCGTGGCGCTGCTGCTGGGCGGGCTGGTGGCGGGCGCGTGGTCGGCCCTGAGCGGTGAGCTGCGCGCCGGGGCGGACGTCGAGGACCTGTTCGACGGCCCGACCGTCTGGATCTTCCTGGGCGTGGCGTACGTGTCGTTCCTGCTGCTGTACACGGTCGCGTGGCAGTACGTGCGCGGCGCGACCATGCGGTACGTGCTGAACAACGCGGAGCTGGGCGGCGTGGTCCGCACCGGCGCGACGTTCAGTCCGTGGGGACTGGTGTGGCTGAGCGTCACGAACAGCCTCGCGCAGGTGGTGACGCTGGGCCTGGCGACGCCGTGGGCGGCGGTGCGCCGGGCGCGGTTCATCCTGGCGGGCGTGCACGTCCGCACGATCACGGACCTGGACCACTTCCGGGGGCAGGCGCAGCAGCCCGGCTCGGCGCTGGGTGAGGCCGCGTCGGAACTGCTGGACATCCAGGTGGGCTTCTGATGACCCGCCCCGCGCCGGTCACGGTGACGCTGGGCGGCGTGTACTTCGACGGGCACAGCAGCCGGGACCGCGCGGCGCGGCTCACGCTGGGGCCGGTCGTGATGCTGTCCCTGGACGGCGAAACCCACTCGTTCACGCCCGCAGAGCTGAGCGTGGACCCGCCATTGCCCGGCGTGCGGCGCGTGGTGCGCCTGCCCGGCGGGGCGAGGTTCGAGACGACCGACTTCGCGCCGCTGCTGGGTTGGGAACGCGCCGCTGGCCGCAACCGGGCGCTGAGGGGCGTGGCGTGGCTGGAGGGACGCTGGGGCAGCGCGCTGGGCGCGGTGGCGCTGGCCTTCGCGCTGCTGGGCGCGTTCATCGTGTGGGGCATCCCGGCCCTGGCGGCGCAGGCGGCGCGGGCCACGCCGCGGGGCGTGCTGGCGTCCTTCGACGAACAGACGCTGCGGGTGCTGGAGGAACGCGACCTCATCGGCCCGAGCGGCCTGACCGCCGAGCGGCAGGCGCAGTTGCAACGCGAGTTCCGGCAGGTGCAGGCCTGGGCGGGCGGCGGGTACCCGTACCGGCTGCTGCTGCGCGACGGGGAACCCGCCGGGGACCTGGGTGTGGGCGCGAACGCGTTCGCGCTGCCGAACGGCACGATCGTCATGACCGACCAGCTGGTCGCGCTGGCCCGCTCGGACCGGGAACTGCTGGGCGTCCTGGCGCACGAGACGGGGCACGTCACGCGGCGGCACGGCCTGGCAACGGTGTACCAGGGGCTGGGGCTGGGGCTGGTCGGGACGCTCCTGACAGGTGATCTGGTCAGTTCGACGTCGTTCGCGGCGGCCGTCCCGGCGGCGATCCTGCGCGGCGGGTACTCCCGCGCCGCCGAGACCGAAGCGGACCGCGTGGCGGCCGACTTCATGCGCGGCCGCTACGGCACGACCCGGCCCCTGCAGGACATCCTGACGCGCCTGGACGCGCAGGAGGGGGACCGCGGCACGGACCGGGGATCATGGCTGGACCTCCTGCGGTCGCATCCGGTCACGCGGGAGCGGGTCGCGGCCCTGAAAGCCCTGGATGCCCGCTGATCACGGGTCATGGATCATCAGCCTGCTCACGCCTCCATGCTCTGCTGCTCAGCAGTTCTCCCCGTCCGCCCGGTCACCGTGCCGTCCGTATGACGCAGGCGCTAAGGGAAATGGGGGATGCGGGCGGGTGGGCGTGCGGCGCACAATGTGCCGTGGGGCACCGCCCACAATGTGCCGGGGAGCACCCCCCACCCCGTGCGGGTGCGGCATCATGGGGGCCTCCCGATGACCCCACGCCCCTTCCCCCTGACCCCATCCGTGGGGTGAGGACTGCGCACCGCGCGCACTGGAGACGATTTGACACAGCCTCAACAGGACAGCGGCCTCCCCACTCCCGGCGCGTTCAGCGCGACCGTGACCCTGGAGAACCAGCGCGAGGCGTACGCGCTGCTCGGGGCAGGAGACGCGAACCTGCGCCGCATGCGCGAACTCACGAAGGCGAAACTCGTGGCGCGCGGCGAGACCATCACCATCACCGGCGATGAGGAGCAGGTCCGCTCGGCCGAACGCATGGTGAAAGACGCCCTGGACGTCGTCCGCGGCGGCGGGGAACTCACCCCGGACAGCCTGCTGCGCTCCGCACGCCTCAGCGGTGAGGGCCGCAGCCTCGCCGCCGAGACGCAGGTGACCGGCCTGAGCCTCCCGCGCGGCCTGAAACCCAAGACGCCCGGCCAGAAACAGTACCTGGACAGCATCGATAAAAGCGACATCACCTTCGGGATCGGCCCGGCCGGGACCGGCAAGACATACATGGCGGTCGCCATGGCCGTGCAGGCCCTGAAGGCCAAGAAGGTCAAACGCATCATCCTGACCCGCCCCGCCGTGGAGGCCGGGGAGCGGCTGGGCTTCCTGCCGGGGGACCTGCAGGCGAAGATCGACCCGTACCTGCGCCCGCTGTACGACGCGCTGCAGGACATGCTGGACCAGGAGAAGTTCGAGTCGTACCTGACGAGCGGCGTGATCGAGATCGCCCCGCTGGCGTTCATGCGCGGCCGGACGCTGAACGACGCGTTCATCATCCTGGACGAGGCGCAGAACACCACGGGCGAACAGATGAAGATGTTCCTGACCCGCATGGGTTTCTCGTCCAAGGTCGTCGTGACCGGCGACGTCACGCAGATCGACCTGCCGCGTCACGTCACGAGCGGACTGGCGGTCGCCAGGCGCGTGCTGGGCAACATCGACGGCATCGCGTGGCACGAGTTCACGGACGCGGACGTGGTCCGCCACCCGCTGGTGGGCCGCATCATCAAGGCGTACGAGACGGCCGAGAACGCCGAGCAGGACAAGCGCGCCGCGCGCCGCGGCGAGTTCGCCAGCATCCCCGAGGGTGAAGGGGACGCAGCGGCGGGGCGTGAACAGTAGACAGTAGATGGTTGATGGAAAAGGCCCGGCGCGCACAGGTGCCGGGCCTTTTCCATCTGCCATCAGCCATCCTCTATCCTCTGAGAAGTGATTGATCTGATTGTCCGCAAGACGCCGCCCGCCGGTCTGCGTCCCGCGCTGCGCGGGAGCCTGGAGGCGGTGATGGCGCACTTCGGCGTCGAGGAGCGCGAGGTGACGGTCGTGCTCGTCGGGGACCGCACCATCCGCGCCCTGAAGCGTGAGCACTGGGGTGAGGACGCCGTGACGGACGTCCTGAGTTTCCCCACCTGGGAACCCGGCGACCCGTTCGTCCCGCCTCACCTGGGGGACATCGTGATCAGCCTGGACACGGCCGCGCGGCAGGCCGAGGCGCGCGGGCACAGCCTGACGCGCGAGGTGGCGCTGCTGGCCAGCCACGGCCTGACGCACCTGGTGGGAAATGACCACCCGCACGCGGAGGGCCTGGGCTTTGAGGAAGGCGCGACCGGGCCCGAGTGGGCAGTGTTCCACGGCGCGTGGGACGCGGCCCGCGCGGCCCTGCCCGACGGGGCCTGAGCGAACGCCGTGCGCAGCGACGGTTCGGCCTGGAACGCGCGGCGCTGGTGGCGCTCGGCGGGGTTCGCGTGGGCGGGGGTCCGGCACGCGTACCGCACGCAGGCGAACTTCCGCATCGAGTGCTGGGCGGCCGCGCTGGCGCTGGGGGTGGCCCTGCTGCTGCGCGCCCCGCTGGCGCCCGTCGCGCTGGCCTGCGCGCTGGTGCTGAGCCTGGAACTCGTGAACACCGCGCTGGAGGCGACCGTGGACCTCGTGAGCCCGGACCGGCACCCGCTGGCGAAGGTGGCGAAGGACGCCGCCGCCGCCGCCGTGCTGATCGCGTCGGCGGGCGCGTTGCTCGTCGCGGCGGGTACGCTGCTGCCCGCGCTGCTGCGGGCGCTGAAGTTCAGCTGAAGGCCCGCATGCGGTCCGGGGCGCGCGGCTGTGGCAGGATGCGCGCGTGTCTTCCCCTGCCGACCTCTCCCCTGCCGCCGTGTCCCTGCGGGGTCGCCGCCCGCGTGACCTGCCGGTCCTGACGCGCTGGCTGACCGACCCGGACGCCGCTTGGCGCGAGTGGGACGCGCCGTACCTACCCGCGTGGGACACCACCGCGAACCTGCAGCGGTACGCGCAGACGCTGGCGTCCAGTCCGCCGAACCCGAACGAACGCGTGATCGACGTGGGCGGGGTGGTGGTCGGCATGGTGAACCGCGCCGAGGAGGACCCAGCGGATGGCGGCTGGTGGGACCTGGGCATCCTGATCTACGACCCGGCGCACTGGGGGCGTGGACTGGGGGCGCGGGCGCTGGCGCTGTGGGTACAGGCGACGCTGGACGAGACGGACGCACACGTCCTGACGTTCAGCACCTGGGGCGGGAACGACCGGATGATCCGCGCGGCCCTGCGGCTGGGCTTCCGGGAGGCGGGGCGCGTGCGGGAGGCCCGCGTGGTGCGCGGTGAGCGGTTCGACGCGGTGCGGCTGGACCTGCTGCGGCGCGAGTGGCCGGGCCTGGACGGGCGGGCCTGACGTGGCGCGCGAGCGGGAGGCGCCGCTGAACCCGCCAGGGTTCCTGGCGACGCAGGACCTCAAGGAGCGCGGCTGGACGCCCACGCTGATCCGCCGGTTCCTGGGCGAGCACGACCGGACCCGGCCGAACGGCCTGCGGATGGGTCGCCGCCGCCTGCCCCCGGTGAAGCTGTACGAGGAGGCGCGCGTGCTGGACGTCGAACGGGACGACACGTTCCTGGCGGCGCAGGCCCGCGCGGCGGACGCGCGTGAGCGGGCCGAGCAGACCCGCGCCGCCCGCGCCCTGGCCCGGCAGGACCTGCTGGAACGCGCGGCGGCCGAGTACGTGCCGGTCGTGCACCCCGAACCGCTCCGCAAGGGCTCGGTACGCAAGGCGCGCGAACCGTACCAGGGGGCGCTGGACGCCCGCCTGGACACCCTGCGGCGCGAGATCCCCAGGCTGACCGCCAGGGAGGAGGACACGCTGGCGGGGCTGCTGCGCGCGCAGCTGGACCGCGCGCTGCACGCCGCCTACCCCTGGTACCCGTCGCCGGACGAGCAGGCGGCGACGTCCCGGCCGGGCGCGGCGAGGCCCAGCGACTGGCGTGACTGGGAGTGGGACTGATGGACACGGCCGCACTCACCCGGCGACCTGTGCTGAAAATGTAAGTCCGGCACGTTATCCTGACGGGCGTGCCGCGCCGCCTGAATCTCGCTGCCCTGACAGACGACGAACTGCAGCGTCTGGTCGGGCCGGACCGCGCCGTGACCCTGCTGCCGGACCTGAGCCTCGCGCGCCTGGAGGGCCGCGCGGTGCCCGGCCCGACCGTTACCGAGACGCTGACGCCGCAGCCGCTGGAGGACCGCGCGTGGGGCGCCACGCCCGAGCAGGCCCGCGCGATCGGCGCGCTGCATCAGGACCTGCTGGGGGTGGGCGCGGCGACGCGGGGGACGCTGTACCTGCCGGGCATCTCGGAGGTGCGGCACGTACGGGCGTATGTGCTGGAACCCGACGTGAGCGCCGCGCTGCGCTGGAGCGAGACGCCGGACGACCCGGCGCACGGCTGGCCGTTCGTGCAGCTCATCAGCTGGCTGCGGGACCGGGCGAGCGGGTTCGCGTGCGTGCTGACCAGCAGCGCCCGCACGCCGTACGCCCCGGCGCTGAGCGAGGAGATCGACGTGCACCTGCACCCGGACTGCCCGCCCCCGGACCTGCTGAGCGCGCACCGCGCCCATGTGCTGCGGCACGGGCGGGCGCAGAAGGTGCAGCCCGACGCGGACTGGGTGCGGCCCTGGCAGGCGATGCACGCCCTGAACCTGACCGCGTGGGACCGCCGGGGGCTGCTGCTGCCCGAGTAGCGCCGTATGCACAGCGCGCGGGATCGCGGTCGGCCAGTGCGGCATGATCGTCCCGATGACGAGCGAGCAGAAGCGGCACGTGGCCTTCGACTGGGGCGGCGTGTTCACGGTGGGAACCTTCGACGGGCGCAGCACGCAGAACGTGGCGGACCGCAGCGGCGTGCCGGTGGAGCGCGTGCGGGACTCGTACTTCCGGCACGTGCGGCAGCTGGAGGTCGGCGCCTGGACATTGGCGAAGTTCTGGACGGTGATGCAGGAGGAGGCCGGGATTCCCATGCCGTACGGCGACTTCGAGGAACTGTACCTGGGCAGCATCGCGGACAACGCGCCCATGTACGCCACGCTGGCGGCGCTGCCCGCGGACGTGCGGGTGGGCCTGCTGAGCAACAACTACCCGGTGGTCAGTGACCACCTGCGCCGCGACCCGCGCTTTGCGCGGTTCCACCAACCGGTGTTCAGCAACGAGCTGGGACACAAGAAGCCCTCGCCGGAGTCGTTCGCGGCGCTGGAGGCCGCCATGGGCGTCCCGGCGGCGCAGGTGGCGTTCGTGGACGATGTGCAGGAGAACATCGACGCGGCGAACGCCGCCGGGTTCCACGGCATCCTGTACCACCATGACCATCACGCGGCGTTCGAGGCGACGCTGGCGGAGTGGCTGAACGGCTGAGCCTGGCCACACGACGGGGCGTCCGGTGCTGGCCGGGCGCCCCGTTCACTTGCTGGGACCCAGGTGGTGTACTTGAAATGGTGGTGTACTTCCACCTGTCATGGGTACACCATCACTTTCGGGGCGGGCGGCCCGGCACAATGCCCTCACCGCAAGGCACCGCCCACACCGGGCACAACCCACCGAACCCCCAGACCTTCCACGCCCGGACCGGGCGCGGCGGATCGCCCCTCACACCCCACGGAGGCACCCCCATGACCACCAACCCCCGCACGCCCGCCGAGATCCTCGAAAAAACCTGGCAGACCGAAGAGCGCTGGCAGGGCATCAAGCGCAACTACAGCGCCGACGAGGTCGTCAAGCTGCGCGGCAGCCTCCCCATCGAGCACACCCTCGCCAGGCACGGCTCGCAGAAACTGTGGCGTCAGATGAAGGAGATGCCCTTCGTGAACGCCCTGGGCGCCCTGACCGGCAACCAGGCCATGCAGCAGGTCAAGGCCGGCCTGAAAGCCATCTACCTGAGCGGCTGGCAGGTCGCCGGGGACGCCAACAACGCCGGGCAGATGTACCCCGACCAGAGCCTCTACCCCGCGTCCAGCGTGCCCGACGTCGTCAAGCGCATCAACAACACCCTGCGCCGCGCCGACCAGATCCAGCACAGCGAAGGCAAGAGCGACATCGACTACTTCGTGCCCATCGTTGCTGACGCGGAGGCCGGTTTCGGCGGCCCCCTGAACGCCTTCGAACTGATGAAGGCCATGATCGAGGCGGGCGCCGCCGGGGTGCACTTCGAGGACCAGCTGGCCAGCGAGAAGAAATGTGGTCACCTGGGCGGCAAGGTGCTCGTGCCCACCAGTCAGTTCATCCGCACCCTGAACGCCGCGCGCCTCGCCGCCGACGTCAGCGGCGTGCCCACCGTCCTGATCGCCCGCACCGACGCCGACGCCGCGAACCTCCTGACGAGCGACATCGACGAGAACGACCGGCCCTTCTGCACCGGCGAACGCACCCCCGAAGGCTTCTACTACGTGACTCCCGGCATCGACCAGGCGATCAGCCGCGCCCTGGCCTACGCCCCCTACGCCGACGTCATCTGGTGCGAGACCAGCGTGCCCAACCTGGAAGACGCCCGCAAGTTCGCCGAGGCCGTCCACGCGCAGTTCCCCGGCAAGCTCCTGGCGTACAACTGCAGCCCCAGCTTCAACTGGAAGAAGAACCTCGACGACGAGACCATCGCCAAGTACCAGGTCGAACTGGGCAAGATGGGCTACAAGTTCCAGTTCATCACCCTGGCGGGGTTCCACAGCCTGAACATGAGCATGTTCGACCTCGCCTACGGCTACGCCCGCAACCAGATGACCGCCTTCGTGGAACTCCAGGAACGCGAATTCGCCGCCCAGGAACGCGGCTTCACCGCCGTCAAGCACCAGCGCGAGGTCGGCACCGGGTACTTCGACCTCGTCGCCCAGGCCGCCGGGGGCGGGCAGAGCAGCACCACCGCCCTGGCAGGCAGCACCGAAGCCGAGCAGTTTGGCAGCCACAAGGAACTCGCCGGAGCGCACGACTGAACGCCTGACCACCCACTCCAGTCCCGCAGAGGGACTGCGCCATGACCGCCGACACCGGGAGAGCCCACACAGGGTTCTCCCGGTCGGCGTTCATTCCTTGTACGGATTCCGTTTGTTTCGTTGACAGATCGGAAGATCACCGATCTGCCCACTCCACGTTTGGAACCCGTTTCGCTCCTTCTCGCATCCGCTCGGGTTGAAAGATGTCGCACACCTTTCAACCGGAGTCGGTTTTACACGGTGCGGGTGCTGAAGACCATGACCTCGCTGTGCGCGTCGAGCGGCCCGCCCTGGAACGAGCCGGTCACGCGGGGGCTCTCGAAGCCCGCGAAGCGCAGCAGCCACTCGACCTCGTAGCGGGTGTAGTACCGCTGCGTCAGGGTGTAGTGGCGGCGTTTCAGGGTGCCGTCGGGCGCGGTGGTGTCCACGTGGTATTCGGTGGTGATGTGCTGGCGGGGTTTGTCGTGCCGCTGCACGAGGAACACGTCGGTGCGGCTGCCGTCGGGCGCGTGGAAGGTCTCGCCCTCGTGACGCAGGGTGTGGGGTTTGCCGAAGCGGGGGACGAACAGGTCGAAGGTGAAGTGCCCGCCCGGTTGCAGGTGCGCGTGGATGGTCTGCATGGCCTGCAGCTGCTCGTTGGGCGTGTAGAGGTGCATCAGGGCGTTGAACGGCGCGATGACCGTATCGAAGCGCTGGTCGAGGCTGAAGGTGCGGGCGTCGCCCTGCACGTATTTCACGGTCAGGCCGTCGCGCTGGGCGCGGTCCTGGGCGCGTTCGATCATGCGCGCGCTGGGTTCCAGGCCCGTGATGTCCACGCCGCGTCGCGCGAGGAACGTGGTGACGCGGCCGGTGCCGGAGCCGATCTCCAGCACGGGCCCGCGCGCCTGTTCGCCCACGCGGGCGTAGTGGTGCAGGTCGTCGCGGTACACGTCGTACTGGTGGTCGTACAGGTCGGCAAACTCGTCGTAGTTCACGCGCCCCAGGGTACGGGATTCACCGCCCGCGGAGGGTGCGCCACACGTCGCGCAGCGTGCCGGGCCGCGCGCCGCGCAGGTCGCGCAGTGGCACGACCTCGAACCCGCGCCTGTGGAGGTCGGCCAGGATGCCGGGCAGCGCCGCCGGGGTGGTGCGGGCGCCGGGCCCGGCGTCGTGCAGGACGATGATCCCGCCGGGCGTTACCTGCCGCTGGACTGCGGCGCGGACGGTGTCGGGGGTGGCGTCCGGTGCCCAGTCGCGGGCCTCGACCGTCCAGTGGATGCCCGTCACTCCGGCGGCGCGCTGGCCCAGGACCGTGGCGAGGCTGTACGCGCCGTGCGGGGGCCGCTGGCAGCGGGGGCGCGTGCCGGTCAGTGCCTCCACCTCATGCGTGGCCCGTCCCGGATCGCGGAAGGCCGTCCAGGGCAGCAGGGTCCAGGCGTGCCGGTGCCGGTGCGCGTGCGGGAGGACCTCATGCCCTTCGGCAAGCAGGCGGCGCAGGAGCTCCGGGTGCTGCCGCGCCAGCGCAGGCAGGATGAAGAACGTCGCCTGCACACCCGCCGCGCGCAGCGTGTCCAGCACGGGCGGGGTGCTGCTCGGGTCGGGGCCGTCGTCGAAGGTCAGGGCGACCTGCCGCCCAGCCGGGTCGCCGCGCGTGACGATGCCCAGGCCGCCGCGCTGCACGAGGAGGTACGGCAGGCCGATGTACACCGCCGCCCCGGCGGCCAGTCCCATCAGCCAGTGCCAGGGCCGGGTCACGCGCGGCCCAGGCGGCGCAGCAGCACCCGCGCGACCTGCTCGGCCGCGTCCGGGCGACTGACCCGCCGGGCGGCGCAGGACATCCGGGCGCGTTCGTCGGCGTCCAGGGCGCGCAGCACTGCCGGGCGCACGTCGGCCAGGGACCGCGCCCACAGGGCCGCGCCGTGGCGTTCCAGGTAGTCGGTGTTGAACTCCTCCTGCCCGGGGATGGGGGCGTGCACCACAAGGGGCACGCCCAGCGTGGTGGCCTCCGCGACGGTCAGGCCGCCCGCCTTGCCCACCACGAGGTCGGACGCCGCGAGCAGTTCCGGGAAGTTCGTGGTGAAGCCCAGGCGGTGCAGGGTCGCGCCGCCCACCCGGGCCACGCCGTGCCCGTCCGCGCCCGCCAGCACGAGCACCTGAACGCGTCGGCCCAGGTTGCCCAGTTCACGCAGCACCTGCGGCAGCGCGCGGTAGCTGCCGGTCCCGCCGCCGGACATCAGGATCAGGGGCAATGCGGGGTCCAGGCCGTGCCTGGCGCGCAGCGCGGCGCGGTCGGCGCCGATCAGGTCGCGGTACACCCGCGCGATGGGAATGCCCGTGACCTCCACCCGGTCGTCGGGAATGCGCCAGCGGGCGAGCTGCTCGCGGGCCTCCTCGTTCGGGACCATCAGCAGGTCGGCCTCGGCGCGCGCCCAGTGCTGGTGCACGCGGTAGTCGGTGATGACCAGTCCGTTCAGGAAGTCGGTGCCGGTGCGGCGGCGGACGTTGTGCGCCAGTGCGACCGGGGTGGGGTACGAACTGACGACCACCTCGGGGCGGACCTCCAGCACGTCGCGGCGCATGGCGGGGTAACCCAGCCACCCGAAGGCCTGCGCGGTGGGCGCGCGGTCGGTGTCGGTCAGGTGGTAGAAGGCGCGGTACACGCCGGGCATGTGCCGCAGCCACAGGTCGTACGTCCCGGCGGTGATGACGCGTTCCGGGGTGCTCATGTACTTCAGCAGGTCGGCGTGCCGCGCGTCCAGGGGCACGCCCAGGTCGCGCAGCGCGGCGTCCAGCGCGCCGTTCGCCTGATGGTGCCCGCTGCCGAACGACGCGGACACGATCAGGGCGCGGAGCGGGTCGTGGCGGTCCGGCCCGGTCACGCGCGCCTCAGCAGGGTCAGGCCCAGCGCCGCGAACACCACGTTCGCCAGCCACACCCCGGCCTCGGGCAGGGCGGGCAGCAGCGGGGCCAGGGTCAGACCCAGGAAGAACAGCAGGTAGTACGCGACGGCCAGCAGCAGCGCCAGTCCCAGCGCGACGCCCAGCGTGCGCCCGTATCGTAGCGCGAACGGCAGGGCCGCCAGCGCGAGCACCAGATTCGCGAAGGGCAGCGCCAGCTTGCGGTTCAGGGTGACGCGCGCCGCGTCCCGCTCGGCGGCCTTCACGCCCGGTTTCGTCAGGACGGTGATCAGCTCCGGCCAGCCCTGCGCGTCGGCGCCCACCGCGTCGGCGTACTTCGCCAGGGTCTCCTCGCGGCTCAGGCCGGTGTCCACCCGCAGCGTGGCCCCGGACCGGATCGCGGGGAAGGTCTGCGCGACCGTGCCCGGCAGCGTCAGCGGGTCCCGCGCGGCGCCGGGCAGGCGGGCGGCCGCGCCGAAATCCACGCGGAACACCCGGTAATCCCGCAGGGTCAGCACGCGGTTCTCGAAGGTGGCGCGGTCCGCGAAGGTCAGCGTGCCCAGCCGGGCGTTACCGGGCTCCCAGCGTTCCAGGCGCACGCCCTGCATCTCACGGGTTGCCGGGTCGTAGCCGCGCATGAACAGGGTCAGGCCGTCCCCGAGGTCCACGGTCTTGCCGCTCAGCTGCGACAGGCCCGCGCCGGTCAGCACGTCCCAGTAGAGGCCGCGCGTCTCGACGTTCAACCTCGGGGCGACCCACAGGCTCAGCCACACCGACAGCGCCGTGACGAGCAGCGCCACCACACCCGCCGGGCGGGCCACCTGCCCCAGGCTGATCCCGCCGGACTGCACCGCCACGAGTTCCCGCTCGGTGCTCATGCGGCCGAACGCCACCACGGTCATCAGCACGACCGCCATGGGCAGCACCTTCACCAGCGTGTCCGGCACCTGATACGCGATCCACTGGGCCACCAGCGCCAGCGGCACGCCCTGCAGCCACTGGCTGGAGATGAAGAAGTACCCGAAGCTGAGAATCGCCGTGAACAGCAGCGTGCCCGCCAGGAGCGGCGGCAGCAGCTCCAGCGTCACGTAGCGGGTCAGTCGGGTCAACGGCACTCCGGGGCAGGCATCCCGCGCAGCGTACCCGCTGCGGCCGTCCGCGCGGGTTCGTTCACGCCTTCATTCACCCTTTGGCGACCGCGAACAGGATGGTGGCTTCCGCGGCGACCTCGCCGTCCACCAGCGCGCGGCAGGTGGTCTTGCCCAGCCCGCGGCGCAGGAACTCCAGTTTCGCGTGCAGGTGCAGCTGATCACCGGGGATGACCTTGCGTTTGAAGCGCGCGCCGTCCACGCCCGCGAGGTACCCGACCGTGCCGGGTTCCAGCTGGCCGTGCAGGCAGAACATGCTGGCCTGCGCCAGCGCCTCGACGATCAGCACGCCGGGCATCACGGGTTCCTGCGGGAAGTGCCCGGGGAAGAACGGTTCGTTCACGGTGACGTTCTTCAGGGCGTGCACCTCGCCGTCCTGAATGGACAGCACGCGGTCCACCATCACGAACGGGAAGCGGTGGGGCAGGGTCTTGAGGACGTCTTGAATCAGGATGGGGTCCATGTCAGGCCTCCGGGGGCGCGGGGGAAGAAACGGGAACGGGAGGGGGCTGCGAGGGCCTCCTCCCATCCGAGCCGGGCGCGTGGGCCGGGCCGGCGGCTCAGCGGCGCAGGTAGTTGTCGCTGCTGACCAGCGAGTCGCCCAGCACCGGGATCATCTCCAGGGCCATGCCGGTGCCGACCGCGACGGCCTCGATGGCGTTCTCGGCCACGGCGACGGGAATGCCGGTCGTCTGGCGCAGCAGTTCGTCGAAGTTGCGCAGCAGGCTGCCGCCGCCGGTCATGACGATCCCGCGGTCGATGATGTCGCTGACCAGTTCCGGCGGGGTGATCTCCAGGACGCGCTTGACGCCCTCGACGATCTTCGTGACGGGTTCGGACAGCGCCTCGACGACGTCGGTGGAGTCCAGGCTGATGGTCTTGGGCAGACCGTTGATCAGGTCGCGGCCGCGGACCTCGGCGGTGAGGTTCTCGGCGTCGTCGAGCAGCATGGCCGCGCCGACCTTGACCTTGATCTCCTCGGCGGTGCGCTCGCCGATCAGGACGTTGTGCTTGCGGCGCACGTACCGGATGATGCTCTCGTCGAACTCGTTCCCGGCGACGCGCAGGGACTCGCTGACGACGATGCCGCCCAGCGAGATGACAGCCACGTCGGTGCTGCCCCCGCCGATGTCGACGACCATGCTGCCGACCGGCTCGGCGATCTTCAGGCCCGCGCCGATCGCGGCGGCGAGCGGTTCCTCGATCAGGAAGGCGCGGCGGGCGTTGCTGTGGATCGCGGCGCGCAGCACGGCGCGTTTCTCGACGTCGCTGACGTTGCTGGGCACGCCGACCATCAGCTGCGGTTTGAAGCCCAGCAGGCGTCCAGGGCCGCCCTGCACCTTCTGCAGGAACATGCTGATCATCTTCTCGGTGAGGCCCTCGTCGGCGATCACGCCGTCCTTGATGGGGCGCACGGCGACGATCCCGCCGGGCGTGCGGCCGATCATGCGGTAGGCCTCCTCGCCGACGGCCTTGACCTGCTTGCTGTCGCGGGCCATGGCGATCACGCTGGGTTCCTGCAGCACCAGGCCGCGGCTCTTGCTGTAAATCAGGAACGTCGCCGTTCCAAGGTCAATTCCGATGTCTTCTGACAGCCTCACACTCGCCTCCGGTACAAAACGTCCCAATGCTACCATGCAGCGTGAGAAGCACCTAAACCGCCGCTCATGCGCTGGGGGCGCTCAGGCGCGCGGTTTCACGAAAGCCGCCAGCCCCGCGGTCAGGCTGGTCAGGAGCACCAGCGTGAACGCCTGCGCCACCCCGCTCAGGCCGCCCAGCCCGGCCCCCTGCACCGCCCCGGCGCCCAGGACGCCCAGCGAGCGCAGCCACAGCGGCCCGTTCGAGGCGAGGGACGAGAACAGGCCCAGCGCGAGCAGGCCCAGCGCGGCGGCGGTCAGGAACAGCAGGACACTCAGGAGCAGCAGCAGCACGCGCCGCCACGAGGGCGCGCGGTCGACGCGGGGGGAAGACGGCACGGACATCCGCTGAATTGTAGGGAACTGGGCCGTGCGGGCGGTGAGGAACCTCACACCGCCCGCGCGGCCCGCACCCCACGGCACCCGCCAGCCAGTCCCGACCAGACGGCGCCGACCACACGGCACCTACCAGACGGCGATGTGGCCGTCGGTGCGGGTCTCGGTGCCGCCCTCCAGCACACCGGTCACGGGGTCGCGGCGGATCATCTGCCCGCGTCCGAACGCGCCGGGGTCGAGCTGCACGCTGACCGAGTGGCCCAGGCGGGTCAGTTCGCGGGCCAGGGTGCCGCCCAGGCCGTGCTCGACCTCCACGCGGGTGCCGTCCAGCCACTGCCAGCGCGGGGCGTCCAGCGCCTGCTGCGGGTGCATGCCGTACAGGGCGGTGTTCAACACGACCTGCAGGTGCCCCTGCGGCTGCATGAAGCCGCCCATCACGCCGAACGGCCCGACCGGGGTGCCGTCCGCGCGGCCCAGGAAGCCGGGAATGATGGTGTGGTACGGGCGCTTGCCGGGTGCCAGGGCGTTGGGGTGGGCGGGGTCGGTGTGGAAGTTGTGCCCGCGGTTATGCAGGGCGATGCCGGTGCCGGGCACGACGACGCCGCTGCCGAAGCCCATGTAGTTGCTCTGGATCAGGCTGACCATCTGCCCCTCCTCGTCGGCCGTGGCGAGGTACACGGTGCCGCCGGTGCTGGGCGCGCGGGTGCGCGGGTCGTGCGCCGCCTCTCCCAGGTGGGCGCGGTGCGCGTCGGCGTTCGCGCCAGACAGCAGGTGCGCGACGTCCACCGGGGTGTGACGCGGGTCGGCGACGAAGGCGTGCGCGTCGTGGAAACCGCGTTTCATCGCCTCGATCTGCAGGTGCAGCCCACGCGGATCGTCGCGGCGCTCGGGCAGCGACACGCCCCTGAGGACGTTCAGGGCGATCAGCGCGGCGATGCCCTGCCCGTTCGGCGGGATCTCGTACACGCGGTGCCCGTGCAGGTCGGTGTGGATGGGCGTCACCCACTCGCTGGCGTGTCCGGCGAGGTCCGCGCCGGTCAGCAGGCCGCCCCCCGCGCGGGCGTGCGCGTCGATCTGCCCAGCCAGTTCACCGGAGTAGAACGCCTCGCCGTGCGTCGCGGCGATCTGTTCCAGGGTGCGGGCGTGGCCCTCGCTGCGCCACAGCGCGCCGGGCGCTGGCGTGAAGCCGTCCGGGGCGAAGGTGCGGAACCATTCGGCCATCTCGGGCAGGTTCAGGCGGCGGTAGATGCCGGTCGCCCGCGCCCAGTTCGCGGCGAGCACCGGGGACAGCGGGTAACCGTCCCGTGCGTACGCGATGGCGGGCGCGAGGACCTGCGCGAAGTCCAGCCGTCCGAAGCGGGCGTGCAGGTCGGCCCAGCCGCGCACCGCGCCGGGCACCGTGACGGGCGTCCAGCCGTGGCGGGGCATCTCTCCGGCGTGGCGTTCACGCAGCGTGTCCAGGCTCAGGGCGGCGGGCGCGGCGCCGCTGGCGTTCAGGCCGTGCAGTTCCCCGCCCGCCCACACGAGTGCGAACAGGTCCCCGCCGATGCCGTTGCTGGTGGGTTCCACGACCGTCAACGCGGCCGCCGTGGCGATCGCGGCGTCCACGGCGTTCCCGCCCTGCTGCAACACGCTCAGGCCCGCCTGCGCGGCCAGGGGCTGGCTGGTGGCGACCATGCCGCGCCGGGCGTACACGGGGCGGCGGACACTCGGGTATTCAGGCTGGAAGGTCACGGACGCAGCCTACCGCGCCCCGTTCAGCTGAAGAGGGGTCCCAGGTCGGTCATTCGCCCGGTGGGCTGCGCGGGTCCGAAGGTGTAGCTGCCGAACACGCTCAGGAAGTCCGCGTGCGTGAGGTCGCGGGTCTGGCCGCTGGGACCGGTGGCCTGCACGGTCTCGCCGCGCGCGGTGAGCGAGTACTCGCCGAGTTCACGCACGGCGGCCTTGCGGCCCCGCCCGGTGTGGAGCAGGGCCTGCACGCGGTATTCGCGGCCGCCGCGTTCGTTCAGGAAGGTGAGGAGGTCTGCGGGCGACAGCATGGGCGCGTCAGCATAGCGTACCCGGCCCTCCCCCACCCGCTGCGCGCGTCAGGAGACGACAGTGCCCTGGCCGCCCAGCGCGGCGCTGACCGGCTGGCCGTTGCGGGCGTCGCCGAAAATGACGCGCTTCACGCCCCCCTGCACGGCTTCCGCTGCGCCGAGGACCTTCTTCTTCATGCGGTCCTGCGCGAACTCCAGGTAGTTCTCGACGTCCGCGGCGGGGATCTCGCAGATCAGGCTGCTCTCGTCGGGGTAGGCGCGCAGCAGGCCCGGCACGTTGGACAGCAGCAGCAGCGCGTCCGCCTTCAACGCGACCGCCAGCGCGGCGGCGGCGCGGTCGCCGTCCACGTTGATCGCCACACCGTCGTAGGAACTGGCGGGCGGCGTGAGGACCGGCAGGTACCCCCCGGCGAGCAGCAGGTCGATCAGGTGCGTGTTCACGCGTTCGACGGTGCCGGTGTGGTCGCCGCGCAGGACCTTGACCTTGCCGTTCTCGACGGCGCGCACGGAGTCCTTGTGTCTGCCCTCGAAGATGCGTCCGTCGAGGCCGCTGAGGCCGACGGCGTTCACGCCGAGCCGCTGGAGGCGTTCGACGATGCCCTTGTTCATCTTGCCGCAGTACACCATCTCGAAGATCTCCAGGGTCTGGCGGTCCGTGAAGCGTGAGGTGTAGCCGCTGGGGCTGGTGACGAACTTCGGGGGGTGCCCGAGGGCCTCTGCGACGCGGTTGGTCTCGCCGCTGCCGCCGTGGACGAGGATCAGGCGGTCCCCGTTCTTCCAGCGGGCGGCGATGTCGGCGCAGACGGCGTCGTAGTCGATTCCGGCGCTTCCGCCGACCTTCACAACAATCATGCCCGGCATCCTAGCGCATGACAGGAAGACGGGTCAAACTCTTATCAATTGATAATAGCGGGAGGCAGGAGCAGACCCGCCACGATCACCACGTCCGCCAGCGCCCACACCAGCGCGATCTGGCGAAACACTCGCTGGTACGCCACCTTGCGGGTCTTGTGCCGGAACACACCCTGCGCCAGCCACGAGCCCAGCCAGCCGCCCCGCGCCTCCAGGGCGTGTAGCTCCCGCTCGGGGGTGCGGGTGCGGCCCTGCCCCTCGGCCGCCAGGCCCTTGTCCCGCCACATCGCCACGAAGGCGACCAGTCCCCACACGACCTGCCACGCCAGGATCAGGCGCAGCAGCAGCGCCACTACGCCCGGTAGATCGCCCGGCACCTACTGCATGGTGCGCGGCAGCGCCTGGGTGGGGAGGATCTTCCTCGGCTCGCGGAACTCGATGTTCTCCCACTCGCCCTCCTCGACGACCTCCAGGGCCGGGTTCAGCGCGCGGAAGTGCGCCACGACCTCCTGCACCAGATCGTCCGGGGTGCTCGCCGCACTCGTGATCCCCACAGAGCGCACGCCCGTGAAGTCCACGCCCGCGAGGTCCGCCGCCGTCTCCAGCCGCACCGAACGGCCGCACTCGGCCTCCGCGAGTTCCAGCAGCCTCATGCCGTTGCTGCTGTGCGTGCTCGTCAGGACCAGGAACAGGTCCACGTGCGGCGCGATCGCCTTCACGGCGTCCTGGCGGTTCTTCGTGGCGTAGCACAGGTCCTCGCTGGGCGGCACCACCAGCGCCGGGAAACGCCCCTTGAGGATCTCGATGGTGCGCCGGGTGTCGTCCACGCTGAGGGTCGTCTGGGTGAGTACCACCAGCCGCTCCGGGTCCGGCACCTGCACCGTGTGCGGGTCGGCCAGCCCCTCGCCGGTCTTGCCGAGCACGCCCACCACGATGGTCGAGTCTGGCGCCTCGCCGCGCGTGCCGATGACCTCCTGATGGCGGGCGCTGTCGCCGATCAGCAGGATCGTGTAGCCCTCACGGGCGTACTTCTTCGCCTCGGTGTGCACCTTCGTGACGAGCGGGCAGGTCGCGTCGATGGTCGCCAGCCCCAGCGCCCGCGCCCGCTCGCGCACGGCGGGGCTGATGCCGTGCGCGCTGAACACCACGGTCTCGCCCCCCTGCGGCAGGGCCTCCACGCTGTCCAGATCCTCCACGAAGTGCACGCCGTAGCCGGATTCCAGCCGGTCCACGACCGTGTGGTTGTGCACGATGGAGTGGTACACCGTCACCGGTTTCTCCTCGGTCCGCGCGGCCTTCTCGACCGCCTGAATGGCCATCACGACCCCCGCGCAGAAGCCGCGGGGTTTGGCCAGATGAATCCGCTCGATCATGCCGCCCAGTGTAGAGCGCGTTCCAGCCGGGAACCGTGCGCCCGCGCGCCGGTTCAGGGGAAGCTGTCAGCCCTCGGGCAGCAGGTGGGGCGTCAAGCCGGTCTGGACCTCTCCGGGGGTACTCTGCCCCTCAGCCGTGAAAAACCTTATCGGCATCTTCATGAGAGCGCTCCTACACTGACCCTCAGCCCATGACAGTCGCTGCCTTCGTGCATCCCTTCAACCCCTCCCAGTCAGTTCTCGTCTGTCGCGCCGCCCACCTCTCCCCCGCCCTGCAGGTCAAACTCGTCGCCTTGGCCATCCGGGACGGCTACCGGATCGTCCTGGTCGGCCAGCGCCACACGGACCTCAGCCGCGCGCTGGGCACCCCCGTCCCCGCCTGCACGCCGGACGCCGTCCGCGCCGACCTCGTCGAGGCCCCCAGCGCCCAGCACGCCCTGGCGCACGTGCGCTGCACCCCACGCCACACCTTCATCCTGCACGCCGCCGGGGACGTCCTGGGCACCTACGCCGCGGTCCTGACCCGCCCCGGCACGCCCGACCCCGTCCCCACCGAGCGGCCCGTCGTGCCCGCACGCACCGCCGATCGCGTGGGCCGCCACGCCGCGTACTGACCAGACCCCATACCTGCTGCCGCCTTGATTCAGGGTGTCGCGCGGGCGACACGTGCCAGCCACGGTTCGGGCGGCACGGGGACGCTGCTGGTCGTCCAGGCCTGCTCGAAACTGCGTTCCTGCTCGGCCACGGCGTCCGCGTCGCCGGTCGCCAGGGCCGCCTCGGCCAGTCCGGCGCTGCCCCACGCGCTGAAGTGGAAGTTCATGCTGCCCGCCACGACCAGCGCGTGATCCACGGTCATGACCTTGCTGTGCATCCTGAACGTGCTGTAGCGCGCCTCGAAGCGGTCCTCCAGGCCACGGCGGCGCAGTTCGCGGCGCATCAGGGCCACGCCCGTGCGGTTGGCTGGTCGCCCGAAGCCGTAATCCACGACCAGCAGCCGCACGTGCACGCCGCGCTCCATGGCCGACAGCAGGGCCGGGAAGTACACCGGCAACCGGTCCAGGGTGCAGGGGTCGGGATTCAGGTACCCGAACCAGCAGTCCAGCCCGGGACTGAAATCCGACTGCATCAGGTCGATGCTGTGGCGCGCCGCGCCGATCAGGGCGAGGTGCGCGCGGTCCGCGAAGTCCTCCCCGGCGGTGCGGCGGTACAGCATGAAGGCCCGGTCCGGTCCGGCCGTGACCGCGCGGGCCGCCGCGGCCGGGTGCGAGGGAGGCGGCGGCGCGACCAGGGCGCAGCGCGCCGCCACGTCACCGGGCGCCACGTCGTCCGGGCAGCGCAGCTCGTCGCTGTGCCGCCACAAGTCGTCGAAGACCGCCACGCCCTCCTGCGCGGCCGGGCCACGCACCCGCAGCCCCGTGTCGTGCAGGGCCAGCCCCCCGGGTTCACCCAGTGGCAGGTGCCACGCGGTGAAGTTGTAGCCGCTGACCGTCAGGTCCTGGCCGTCGATCACGTGCAGTTTCACGTGACTGTGCGGGAGGTACGCGTAGTTCAGCAGCGTGACCGTCCAGCCCACGCGGGCGTCCCGCAGGGGCACGCCCGCCTCCCGCAGCGCGCGGGCGAGGCCCAGCACCTGGGCGGTGCCCGCCGGGTCGGTCAGCTGCGGGTAGTTGCCCAGCAGCACGCGGACCGTCATGCCCTGCGGGTACGCGCCGGGGTCGGCCTGCACGCGGCGGTACAGGTCGCGGGCGGCCTGCACGAACATGGCGCCGGGCCGCCCGGGGTCGCTCTCCCATTCCATGCTGGTCAGCAGCACCTCGGCGCGCGCGCCCTGCATCTCGTCGGCCAGCACGCGGAAGGCGTCCTGCGGGCTGTCCAGGTCGCGGGGCGTGCGGACGAAGCCCAGCACCTCGTTCCCGCAGCTCAGGTCCGGGCCGCCCCGGGCGCGGTCCAGGGTCCACAGCACCCGCTCCAGCGGGGCGTCCGGCGGGGCGCACACCTGCGGGGCGGGCGTGATGGGCGGCGCGGCCGGGCCGAGGAACAGCGGGAGGCGCGCGGCGTGCGCCCCGGCGGGCAGCAGCAGGGCAAGGAGCAGGAGGACGGCGCGCATCTGCCGGGCAGGCTAGTGCGTGCGCCGCGCGCGCTCCACCCGATCTGCGTGAGAGTCCCCTCAATGCCGTCCCTGGCGTGGGAACACCGTAGGCCCCGGCAGCAGGAGCAGGTCTCCAGATCACAGCATCGGCACTACAGACGCCAGACGCGTCCATTCTCTGCTGCGCAGCTGGTCCAGTCCGTCCGGCCGGGCCGCACTCACGCGCCCTACCCGGTCATGCAGACGGTGTCCTGACGTCAACGGCTGGAGGGGGCGCGGCCAGCCCGGCCCACGCCCCCTCCTCAGCCGGGAACCGTGGTCATACGGATTCCGTTTGTTTCGTTAACAGATCGGAAAATCACCGATCTGCCAACTCCACGCCCGGAACCCGTTGTTCTCCTCCTCGCTCCGCTCGGGTTGAAATTTTTTGCAAACCTTTCAACCGGAGTCCTTATCAGTCCACGACCTGGAACCCCAGTTTCTCGGCCTGTTCGACGAAGAAGTTGATGTTCTCCGTGAGGGTCTGCTGACCGAGGCTCTTGCGGTGGTGCTCGCCGGTCGCGGCGATGATCAGCGTCTCGGCGAGGCAGGCGGGCACCTGGCCCTCGCCGAACTGCAGGTCGATGTTGCTCGTCATGCCGCCGGGGGGCCGCACGACGCCGCCGGGGATGACGCGCACGCCGGGAATGGCCTGCACGCTCTCGTCGACGTCGGCGGGGCGGCCCTCGTCGAAGATCCACGCGCCGGGCTTGACGTGCTGCGGGAAGATCACGGGGTTCGGGTCGCTGGTGGCCGTGAAGATCAGGTCGGCGTCCTTCAGGGTGTCGTAGCTGGTGGTGGCGACGATCTCGGTGTCCTTCGCGGCGCGGCGCAGGGTGGCGGCGGTGCGTTCGAGCCGCTCGGCGTCGCGGCCGATCATGATCAGTTTCGCCACCTGCGGCGCGATGGTCCGCGCGATGCCGAAGGCCACCACGCCGTTCGCGCCGACCACGGCGGCGGTCGCGTGCTTGAGGTCGCGGCCCTCGGCGGCGAAGTGCTCCAGGATGCCGGGAATGGCGGCCTTGATGGTGCCGGACGTGTACGCCCCGCCGTTCGTGATGGTCAGTTCCGGCACGGCGGCCTGCACGTCGATGCCCTTGTTGCCCACGACACTCCAGAACGCGCCCAGGCCGAAGACCTCCGCGCCGAGTTCCTGCGCGAGGCGCGCGCCCTCGATGGCGCGGCGGGTGGCGAGGTCCGGGTTGTCGCGGAACACGTCGGGCAGCAGCGGGCTCGACAGCAGGTAGCAGCGGATGCTCTTGCCGTCCACGGTGCGGATGCCGTGCAGTTCCCCGATCTTCATGGGACGCAGGCTGTCGGCCATCTGGCGCACGCTGCGCTCGCTGACGACGCCCTTTTCCACCAGGGGCCGCAGCCACGCGAAACGCCGCGCACTCCAGAAGTTCTCTATGTTCATGGGGTGGATCATGAACGCCGCGACGACCTCGTCACTGCGCCGCCCGGCCAGGGGCACGGCCTCGCCCAGGCGCGGTTCGGTGCCGTCGAGCATCCGGCCGATGTTCTCCTTGAAGCGCCACGTCGCCGCGACGAGCAGCCCCAGCGCGGCCAGTTTCGCCGCAGGGCCCAGCGGCAGGGCAGCGACCGCCAGCGTGAACGCCAGCAGGCCCGCCAGGGTCGCGGCGCTCACGAACCCGAAGAATCCGGCCACGGCGGCGTACACCACGACCGGCAGCGCGCAGGCCCACAGCGGCAGCGCGCCCGTGACCGCCAGTCCGGCCAGCACGCCCAGCAGCACGAGGTTGCCCCGCCCGCGCGGCGGCGTGTCCCCGAACAGCGCGCGCGAGGGGTTCAGGTGCCCCAGGTACGCGGCGAGCGCGGCCATGACCGTCACGTCCGGCTGGCCCAGGCTGGCGGCCATCAGGACCGCCACGAGGCCCTTGGCGGCGTCCAGCAGGGCGGTGACGGCGGCCAGCTGCGGCCCGACGCGGTACAGGACGTTCTCCACGCCCAGGTTGTGCGGGTTGTTGACGCGGACGTTCACGCCCGCGCGGGACAGGACGGCGTGCCCGAGCGGCGCGCTGCCCGTCAGGAACGCCACGATCAGCAGCAGGGCCGAGAGAAACAGCATGCCGGGCATTCTACGCCACGCCGCGCACGCGCCGGTCGCCTGCACGCCGGGCGGGCCGATGCCTCCCGACGGGGTGGCCGGTGCGCGACCTGGATCAGGCGGCGCACCCGTTCAGGCAGCACGACCGGTCAGGAGGCGGGCAGGTGCCGGTGTTCCCACACGAGGTCCCGCATGACCCAGCCGCTGCCCGCGAAGCGCAGGCCCAGGCGCAGTTCGCCCAGCAGGTACTCGCGGACGTCGGTGACGCTGCTGCCGGACTCGACGGCGTCGTTCAGCGTGCGTGAGCCGTCCAGCAGGCGCGCGACCGGGTGCAGCACGGCCCGCTGACCGGCCGGCTGCAGTTTCAGTCGCGCCCACTCGAAGCGGCCCGTCGGGGTGAGTTTTCCCTCGCGGACGGCCTGCACGACGGTCTGCGCGACCTCGAACAGCGGGAGGTCCACCTCGCGCGCCACCGCGCGGATCGAGCGGCCCTGCTCCGTGTCGAACAGCGGCACGCGGCCCTGGAACACCTGACTGGGACTGCCGATCACGGCGCACACCTGATCCCACTCGTCACTGATGCGCGCCCAGTCGGTCGAGAAGTGCCCGTACGGTGCCAGCGGCGCGCCGGTCACGCCGCGCGGCTCGAAACGGAACGTGCCGGATTCCGCGAGGATCGGGCTGGCCTGGATGGCCTCGGCACCCATCCAGTCGAGGATGCCGCCGGAGATGACCTCGCCGTTCATGAACGCGACCGTGAACGGGACGTCGGACTGCACGTCGAGGACGCCCGTCTGCCGGGTGGTGTGGATGAGTTCCAGGACGCCCATCAGGGGCACATCGCTGAGCAGACCTTGCATGGATGCGGTCACCGTATCACCTCGCTGTCAGCGCCCGGTGCGGAGAGTCACACACCGGCATATACACCCGTCAGGGGCGCCGCGCGCAGGTCGGCCCAGGCGCGGCCCAGGTCGTGCGCGACGTCGGTGGCGCCCAGGCCGTAGCCGAAGCGGAGGGCGGCGATCTCCCCGGCGCGGGCGTGCAGGCGCACCCCGGCGCGCGCGGCGTCCCAGGGGTCCAGGCCCTGCGCGAGCAGCGCCGCGAGGATGCCGCTCAGGGTGTCGCCCATGCCCGCGCTCGCCATGCCCGGGTGGCCCCCACGCGCAACGCTCAGGTCGCCCGCGCACGCGACGACACTGGGGCCGCCTTTCAGGACGACCACGCCGCCCAGCCGGTCCTGCAGGGCGCGGGCGGCGGCCAGCGGGTCGCGCGTGACCTCGGGGGTGGGGACGCCCAGCACGCGGGCGGCCTCGCCGGGGTGGGGAGTCCAGAGGCACCCGGCGTGCCCCTGCCCGGCCAGCTCGGGCTGGAGGGCGTCGGCGTCGAGCACGGTGGGGATCTCCCAGTCCAGCACCTCGCGCGCCAGCGCCGGAGCTTCGGGTCCCAGGCCCATCCCTACCGCCACGGCGTCCGGGCGATCCCCCGGCGCCATCTGCCGCAGGACGGCGTTCAGGTCGGCGTGGCGCCGCGCCATGAGTTCCGGCGTGACGAGCGGCACGTCCGCCGCCGAGTGGACCGTGACGAGTCCCGCCCCGGCACGCAGCGCGCCCAGTCCGGCCAGGGCCGGGGCGCCCAGGGTGCCCGGGTGCCCGCCGACGATCCAGACGCGCCCGGCGGTGCCCTTGTGCGCGGCCGCCGTCCGGACCGGCAGCAGCGCGCCCAGGCCAGCGTCGTCCGGGCGGGCGGCGACCTGCGCGTCCCGAATCCACGCGGCGGGGACGGGGAGGGGAACGGTCCGCACCTCGCCGCACTGCGCGGCGGCGTCCCCGAACAGCTGGGCGGGTTTCGGGCCGATGAACGTGACGGTCACGTCGGCCCGCACCGCCTCGCCGGGCAGGTCGGCGCGCGTGGCGTCCAGGCCGCTGGGCAGGTCGATGGCCAGCACGCCCAGGCCGCGGTCACGGGCGGCGTTCAGCGCGCCGATCACGCGGGCCAGGTCGCCACGCAGGGGGGGCCGGAAGCCGGTGCCGAGCAGGCCGTCCACCGCCACCCGGGCGTCCCGCGCGGCGCGGACCAGGGTGGTCGGGGTCAGGGGCCGGACCTCGCCGCCCACGGCGCGCAGGCGGCGGCGGTTCAGGCGGGTCAGGGGGTGCGTGGACGGTCGGGCCAGGACCGTCACCTCCCGCCCCGCGGCGAGCAGGTGCCGAGCGGCGACCAGGGCGTCCCCGCCGTTCGCGCCGCCGCCCGCGAGCAGCAGCACCCGCCCGGACGGCCAGCGCTCCTGCACGGCGCGGGCGACGGCCTGTCCGGCGATCTCCATGGCCGGGTCGAGCAGACCCGCGCGCTCCAGGCGACCGTCGATGGCGCGCACACCGTCCGGGGTGAGGACCGCGGCGCTCATGGGCGGGCCGCTCAGCCGCCCGCGCCGCGCAGCACGAGGAAGATGATCAGCGCGGCGGCGGCGAGCAGCACGAAACGCAGGTACTTCAGGCCCGGCGTGCGGCTCAGCTGCTCCTTCGCCTCGGCGCGGGTGTCCTCGCGGGAGCGTTTCATGGACAGCCGCTGGCCCTGCCGGATGTGCCGCACGCCCTCCGCCACGCGCCCCTGGCGGCGCACCGCCACCCCGAGGTTGTGGTGCCCGCCGTCGTACTCGGGGGCCAGGGTCAGCACCTCGCGGTAGATCGCCTCGGCCTCGGCGAAGCGGCCGGCCTCCATGTCCAGGTTGCCCAGGTTCGTCAGGGCGCGGTAATGGCCGGGGTCGGCCTCGCGCGCGGCGGTCAGGGCCTCGCGGGCCTGCGGCTCGTCGCCCAGCATGGCGTGCAGGACGCCCAGGGCGTTCAGCGCCTCGGCGCGGGTCAGGGGCTGCGCCAGGGCGCCCTCCAGCGCCGCGCGCAGCGCCGCCGTGTCGTCTGTGCGGCGCTGCGCCTCCAGGGCGTCGAGGGCCCGCGTGACCTCGTCGGGGTGGACGTACAGGCGCAGCTCCGCCGCCAGTGGATGCGTGAGCGTGCCCGCCACCTCGCGGTACGCGGCGAGCTGCTGGCGCGCGGCGGGGTACCGGCGGGCGCGGATCTCGTCCTGCACGACCCGCAGCGTCTGCAGGGCGTCCACGAGGTCGGCACTCTCGCCCAGCACGCTGGCGGTCGCGGCGGCGCGGCGCCACTCCCCGGCGCGGATCAGGTCGCCCAGCGTGGCCGTGGCGGCCGGTGGGGCGGGCGGCGCACCGGCGGTCACGGCGTGCCTCGGTGGGGAGCGCGGCAGGGGAACAGCCCGGAACGGAAACTCACCCCGTGAGTATACTGACGTGTTCCCGGCGCGCCCACAGCGGCGCTCACCGTTGTCCCGCCCACACGCTGCCCCTCACTTCCTGGCCCCGGAGGGCCGTCCCCGCATGCCCAGAGACTCCCGCAGACCCGCCCGCACCGCCGACCGCCGCCCGTCCGACCGGCGCGGCCCCGACCGCCGCCCCGCCCCCGATGAGGAACGGGACCTGAGCGCCGCGCCGCTGTACTCCCCGGCGCGCGTGCGGGACCTGCTCGACCGGCACGGTCTGAAGCCCACCAAGAGCCTCGGGCAGAACTTCCTGATCGACGGGAACATCCTTCGCGCCATCGCCGAGGCGGGCGGCGCCGCGCCCGGCGTGCCCGTGTTGGAGATCGGCCCCGGCCTGGGCGTCCTGACGCGCGAGATCGCGTCCCGGGGCGCGCAGGTCACGACGCTGGAGAAGGACGAGCGGCTGCGGCCCGTGCTGGCCGAGACGCTGGACGGGCTGGACGTGCAGGTCGTGTGGGGCGACGCGCTGGACTTCGACTACGCCACGCTGCCCGCGGGTACGCGGGTCATCGCGAACCTGCCGTACTACATCACGGGGCTGCTGCTGTCGCGCTTCATGCGCGCGCCGGGCATCGTGTCCGCGACCGTGCTGGTGCAGAAGGAGGTCGGGCAGCGCCTCGCCGCGCGGCCCGGCGAGGAGAACTACGGGTTCCTGAGTGCCATCGCCGCGCTGTACGGCAGCGTGCAGCACGTCCGCGACGTCCCCAAGGGCGCTTTCCTGCCCGCGCCGGACGTGACGAGCGCCGTGATCCGCCTGGACTTCGACCGGACCCGCCCGGCGCCCGAGCAGGAATTCCTGTCGTTCGTGGAGACCGCGCTGCACCACCGCCGCAAGACGCTGCGCAACAACCTGCGCCTGACCGGCATGGACGGCGACGCGATCGACGCCGCGCTGGAGGCGGTCGGGCTGCGCGCGGACGTGCGCGCCGAGGACGTGTCCCTGGGTGACCTGCGTGACATGGCCGTCAAACTGGGCGTGATACGGTAACCGCGAGCAAGAATCACCCCCCCAGTCACTATTCAGGGCCGCCCAGACCGGCACCCCGGAGGAATCCCCTGTGAAGTTCTACATCATCGGTGACGTGACCGTCGATCACCTCTACCACCTCGAACGCCTGCCGGAACCCGGCGAGGAAGTCACGCCGCAGCAGGCCAGCATGAAGCCCGGCGGGGCCGGCGGCACCATGAGCGTCACCCTGGCCCGCCTGGGGCACGCCGTGACCCTCGCCGCGCGCGTCGGCGACGACCCCTTCGCGGAGTACGCCCTGAGCCGCGTGCGCGAGAGCGGCGTCAGCGAGGCCGCCATCCAGCGCGACGCCACGCTCATCACGAGCACCATCACGGTCATGCAGACCCGCGACGGCGAACGCGCCATGATCAGCGACGGCGCCGCCAACCGCCAGCTCGACCCCGCCGGGTTCAAGAAGAAGGACGTCGAGGGCGCCGACGCGCTGATCATCAACGCGTACGCCCTGACCGAGGGACCGCAGCGGGAGTACAGCCTCGCGGCCATCGAGGCGGCGCGCGGCGCGAAAACCCCGGTGCCCGTGTTCATCGACCTGGGGACCGGCGCGGTGAACAAGGCCGGGACCTCCCTGCTGAACGACGTGGTGGGCGCGGACTACCTGATGCTCAACCAGCACGAACTGCAGGCCCTGACCGGCACCAGTTCGATCAGCGCGGCCCTGGCGCAGCTGGGCAAGGCCGGCGCGCAGCGGGTCGTGGTGAAGGTCGGCAAGATGGGTTCGATCACCTGGACGCCCGAGGACACCGAACTCGTGGACGCCTACCGACCCGCCGGGAAGGTCGTGGATTCCACCGGCGCCGGGGACACCTTCACGGCGGTGTTCGCGCACGCGATCCTGGCCGGGGCGGGGATCGGCGGGGCGGCGCGCGCCGCGAACGCCGCCGGGGCGCTGGCCGCGACCGGCTTCGGCGCGCAGGAACGCCCGATCACTCACGAGGACCTCTCGGCGATCGTGCCGGAACTCGCCGCGGCGGCGCCCAGCCCGGCACCGGCGCCCGCGAAGACCACGCGCAGCCGCAAGACGCCTGCCAGCTGAGCGGACAGGATGAACGCGCCACCCGGTTCGACTCGGGTGGCGCGCTTCGTCGGGCGCGCGGCGGCCAGGATTGCCCGCGCGGCCTATAGTTGAGGGATGACGGACCTCTCCCCCACCTCCGACCTCGCGGCGGTCGCCCGCGCCCTGCTGGACCACTCCGGACCGATCGTGGTCCTCTCGCACGAGAATCCGGACGGGGACGCGCTGGGCAGCGTGCTCGGCCTGACGCGCGCCCTGCGCAGCCTGGGCCGCGAGGTGATCGCGCCCATGCAGGTTCCGCGTTTCCTGGCGTTCATGCCGCGCCCCGGCGAACTGACCGAAGGGCGCCTCGCGGAGTGGCCCGCTGGGGCGCTGGCGGCCGTGCTGGACGTGGACAACAACGATCACGTCCGGGTGGGCGGCGCGGACCTGAGCGTGTTCACCGGTCCGGTGGTGAACGTCGACCACCACGGCACGAACGCCCGCCGCGCCGACGCGCACGCCGTGGACCCCTCGCAACCGGCGGCGGCCGTGATGGTCGCGGACCTGATCGACCTGCTGGGCGCCGGGTGGTCCGAGGAGATCGCCACGCCGCTGATGCTGGGCCTCGTGACCGACACCGGGTCGTTCCGGTTCGATTCGGTCACGCCCGGCGCGTTCCGGACCGCCGCGCGGCTGCGCGAGGCGGGCGCCCGGCTGGGCTGGATCAGTGACCAGCTGGGCCAGAACCCCCGCACGTACTACATGCTGCTGCGCGAGGTGCTGGGCAGCCTGGAATTCCTGCACGGCGGACGCGTGGTCCTGGCCCGGGTGGACGAGGCGATGCTGGAACGCGCCGGGGCCGCCTGGGAGGACGTCGAGAATTACGTGGGCATGCTCCGCAACGCCGAGGGCTCGCAGCTGGCCGTGATGGTCAAGGACTTCGGGGACCGCGTGAAGCTGTCCCTGCGCTCCCGCGCGGGCGTCAGCGCGCAGAACATCGCCGTGACGCTCGGCGGCGGCGGGCACGTCCCGGCCGCCGGGGCCAGCCTGAACCAGCCCTGGCCGGAGGTGTTCCCGCAACTGGACGCGGCGATCACGGCGGAACTCGCGCGGGTGGAGGCCAGCCGCTGACGCCGGCTCCGGGCGGCTGATCCTGCAGCGGTTCAGCCGTCCATGAGTTTCGGCAGCATCCGCAGCCAGTTCACGTCCGCCCAGCGGGCCAGGAAGGCCTGCGCCTCGGCGCTCAGGGGCTGGTCGAGTTCCACCGCCAGCAGCGCCTGCCCCCCGCGCGCCACGCGCGTGCAGGTCAGCGTGGCGATGTTCACGCCGTCCGCCGCGATGGTCGTGGCGATGCGGGCGATCATGCCGACCGCGTCGGTGTAGCGCAGGATCAGGGTGGGGCTCGCGCCGCTGAAGTTCACGCCCAGGCCCTGCACGTGCGTGACGAGGATCACGCCGCCGCCCGTGCTGCTGCCCTGCACCGTGACCCGCTGCGTGTCGCCGCTCACCTCGATCAGCGCGGTGTTGGGGTGCACGTCGCCCAGGTCCGAATCGTGGAACTCGAAGGTCAGGCCCTGCGCCTGCGCTTCCTCGAACGCGGCGGGCAGGCGCTGGTCGTCGGGCCGCATGCCCAGCAGTCCCGCGATCAGCGCGAGGTGCGTGCCGTGCCCGCGCCCGGTCTTGGCGAACGAGGCGTGCAGGCCGATGCGGGCCACGCGGGGCGGTTCGCCCAGCAGGTGGTGCGCGACCAGGCCCAGGCGGCAGGCCCCGGCGGTATGGCTGCTGCTGGGGCCGATCATGACGGGCCCGATCATGTCGAGGAGGGACATGCGGCGAGTATAGGGGCGCCGGGAAGGGGGGTGGCCAACAGTCGGGGCCGCCCCCCTGTTCCTGCGCGCAGGTTTATTTCTGTTCGGTCAGCGGGCGGAGGTTCTCGCGCAGTTCCTCCACGCGTTCGCCGAGGTTCACGTCGGGGTCGAGCCCGTTCGCGTCGGCGTTCCCGGTGGCGCCCTGCATGCCGCTCTGGATGGTTTCGGTCTGGTTCAGGTCCTCGTGGTTCAGGACGGCGTTCTCGCTGCGCGTATCGTCGCTCATGCCCACAGCCTGCCGCGCCGGGACCGGGACCGGATGGGCGGAGGCTGTAGGCACGTTCATGGCCGAGCGCAGCGCGCGCCCACTGACCCCCGGCGTGGCGAGGGCCGCGCGGGCCAGCGGCAGCCGGGTGCGGTTCGGCAGCGTGGCGAACAGGCGCAGCATCGTGCGGGCCAGTGCGCCCGGCGGCGTGTCCGGGTCGAGGAACGCGTGCCACGCGGCGGGCGGCAGCGCGAAGAACGCCCGGAAGAACGGCGCGAGCTGATCCGGGGGCAGGTTCAGCAGCGCCTGCACGCCCAGCAGGTGCACCTCGCGCGCGGCGCGGCGCTCGGGGGGCCACAGGGCCGCCCAGGCCGCCGCGTGCGGGTCGCGCCCGGCCCGCAAGGCGTCCGCCGCGGCGTGGGCCACCATGGGCGCGGCGCGCAGGGCCCCCGCGACCTGAAAGCCACTGATGGGGTGCACCAGACCCCCGGCGGCCCCGAAGGCCAGCGGACCGTGCGGGTCGGGGGCGGCCGTGTTCATGGGGAACGCCACCCATTCCTCGTGCAGGATCTCGCCGGGCGGGGTGCCCTGGGCGCGCAGGCGCTCGTGCAGCCGCGCGCGCAGGGCCGCGCGGGTGGGGGCGGGGCGGGCGATCAGGCTGGTCTCCTCCACGAAGTACGTGTCGCCGCCCAGGTGCATGGCGTACAGGAAGGTGGGGGTCTCGCCCGGGCCGTGCGGGGCGCGGTAGTCCATCCAGACCATCGCGCCGGGTGCACTGGGGGGCCGCTCGAAGCGGGCGGTCAGGCCGTAGGCGGTCTGCAGTGCCGCGCCGCCCGGGTGCCGGGGGCGGCGCAGGCTGCCCGTGTGCCCGGCGGCGTCCACCACGAAGCGGGCGGTCAGGGCGTGCCCCTCGCGGGTGTGCACGGTCCAGCCGTCCGCGCCGGGCGCGGCGTGCGTGACGGTCCCCACGGTCCAGGCCAGGGGTCCGGCGCGGTCCAGCAGCGCGTGCAGGAACCGGGTGTTGTCCAGCAGCGCGTAGGGCCGCAGCAGCGGCGTGGGCTGCGGGCCGGTGTACACCCGCACGTCCGTCCACACGTGCGCGGCGCAGGCCTGCGCCCAAGCGGGCAGGTCGTCCAGCCACGCGCCGTACGTGGCGGGGAAGGCCTGCGGCGCGTGCGGCGCCACGATCCGGACGCTGTGGTGCCGGGCGCGCAACTCGGCGGCCAGGGCCAGGGCGGCGGGCCCGGCGCCGACGATCAGGGCGTCGGTGGGCGCGGGCTCGGTGGGGGCGGGCATGCGCGCAGCGTAGCGTGCCCGCGCGGCGGCGGAGTGTACGCCCGCGCATGAACGGCAGTTCAAGTTTGGACTGTGGCGCGGCGCGCTGCCCACCCGGGCGCCGGGACTCTAGGGTGGGGGCATGACCCGAACCTCTCCCGCCCCGTCCCGCCGTTCCCGTGTGCCGCGCGCCGCGCTGCTGGGGGCCGGCGCCCTGCTCCTCATGACGGCGCTGGCCGCCTGCTCCCGCGACGGCGCGCAGGGCACCCTGAACCGCGTGGTCTCCACCGCCGGCCTGAACGTGACGAGCAACGTCCGCTACGGCCCGGACGTCCGCAACGTCATGGACGTGTACGCCCCGCAGAACGCCCGCAGCGCCCCGGTCGTGCTGTTCATCCACGGTGGCAGCTGGGAAAACGGCGACAAGGACGGCCACAAGTTCGTCGGGGAGTCCCTGGCGCGCGCCGGGTACGTCACGGCCGTCATGAGTTACCGTCTCGCCCCGGCGAACCGGTATCCCTCGTACGTGCAGGACGCCGCGCAGGCGCTGAAGGTCCTGCGCGAGAAGGTGGGCGCGCTGGGCGGCAACCCGCAGAACGTGTTCGTGATGGGCCACTCGGCGGGGGGCTTCAACGCCGTGGAGGTCGTGGACAACGCCCGCTGGCTCGCGGAGGCGGACGTGCCGGTCAGCGCGATCCGCGGCGTGATCGGCGTGGCCGGGCCGTACTCGTACGACTTCCGGCAGTTCTCCAGCGCGAAGGCCTTCCCGGTGGGCGCCACCCCGGACGAGGTCATGCCCGACCGGCACGTGCGCGCCGACGCGCCGCCCCACCTGCTCCTCGTCGCCGAGAACGACGACACGGTCTACCCGCAGAACGCCCTGAACATGGAGGCGGCCCTCAAGGGCGCGGGCGTGCCCGTCACGCGGACCGTGCTGCCGAAACTGAACCACATCACGATCATCGCGGCCATGGCGCGCCCCCTGACGTTCCTGGGCGGCACCCGGCAGGCCGTCATCGACTTCATCGAAGCGCACCGGCTGCCCTGACGTCACACTCAGCGCGGGCAGGTAGCATGGACGGCGTGAGGCGTTCCCTGCTCCTGCTCGCGCTGCTGTGCCCGGCCCTGGGCAGCTGCCGCTACAACTTCGTGCCGCTGATTCCCGGGCAGATCGAACCGGAACTTCCGGCGCGCGTGACCGGCGCGGCCCTGACCCGCGACGGCGAGCGGCTCTTGCTGCGCGCCCAGGTAGACGGCCCGATCACGCCGGGGTTCCTGAGCGTGGCGTGGTTCAACGGCACCCAGGCCATCGGCACCGACAGCGTGTACCTGGACGCCGCGCAGCGCGCCGCGACCTTCGAACTGCGCGCCCCGGACAAGGGCGCGTACCGGGCGGTCCTGTCGTTCGGCGGCGCGGTGCTGCGGCAGGTGGAACTGTACGAGGTCAAGCCGTGAGGGCATGGCGCGGCGTCGTGGAGTGGACGGCGGGGCAGCGCGAGCGCTTCGTGTGGCGCGACGGCCGCCTGGAGCCGCTGCGGGTGGAGGCCCGGCCCGCGCCGGTGAACTACGGGTGCCTGCCGGGCACCCTGAACCCGGCCGATGACGCCGAGGTGGACGCCGTGTGGCTGGGCGAGCCGCTGGCGGTCGGCACGGTGCGCGAGGGGGCCCCGGCGGCCCTGCTGCACCTGCACGACGGGGATCACAAGGTGATCTTCAGCGTGGGGCCGGTGCAGGGCGCGGCCCTTCATGGGCTGCTGGCGTGGTTCCCGCCCGAGCGGGGCGCGACCGTGCAGGACGCCCACGCCGCGCAGGCGTGGCTGGACGAACTGGCCGCCGCGCGGCCCGGGTGACGGTCAGGGGGACGCCGTTCCGGCCGGACCCCGGGCGTCCTGCGCCGCCCAGTCGAGCGTCAGGGTGCGCAGCTGCCCCGCCACCCAGGTCATCGCGTCGCTGGCCGGGTACGTGACGGCGCTGTGGTCCTCCCGGGGGGAGATGAAGCGGGTCAGGGCGCGCGTGGTGCCGTCCAGGCGGACGTTGCCCTCCACCTCGAACAGGTAGTTCACGGCGTAACCGGTGGCGGCCCCGCGCCGGGGTAGGCGTTTGCTCTGCACCTCGATCCCGCGCGCCACGTTGGGCCACACGACGTCCTTGGCGTTCACGCGCCGCCCGGCGACGGTCATGGGCTCGCAGGCGTTCAGGGGGGAGAACGGGTCGCCCGTGCGGATCAGCGGGCCGAAGTCGGTCTTCCAGCCCAGGCAGATGCCGTCCAGGTCGATCTGCGCCGCGAAGGGCACGTCGGGCCGGTCGCGGGTCAGTTGGTGCAGCCACACGACGCCCTGCGAATGCCCCAGCAGCACGATCCTCGGGGCGTCCGGGCCGGTCCACGCGGCGCGCAGGGCGTCCAGGTCCGCCAGCAGGGCCGCGTACCCGCGCTGCTCGGTGCCGGTGCGGGCGGACACGAAGCGCGCGGTGGGGCTGCTGGCGTAGTTCGCGGCCTGCACGCTCAGACCGGCCGCCTGGAATTCACGGGCGACGCGGTCCACGGTGCCGCGTGACCCCAGGTACGCCCAGTTGTCGCGCGGCGCGGCGCACGGCACCCCGCAGCGTCCCGCCACGCTGAGAATCACGACGTCCGGCGCGGCGCCGCCCAGGTCCACGGGGGGCGTGTCGGCGGCGTTGACCGTCAGTGTGGGCGCGCAGGCGGTCAGGAGGAGCAGGGTGGGCAGCGCGGAACGCATCGGGTCACCAGTGTAGTCGGCGCCCGGCCCGGCCGATTCGGGATCGCGTCACGGTGTCCCGGGGTCATACGGGACTCAAGTGATTCCACATCATTCGGAGTCGCCCGGTGGCCCCCTCACCCTTCCGTCGCTTCGCGCCTCCCTCCCTCTCTGCTGCGCAGCTCTCCGAGTCCCACAGGGGGAGAGGGAACAACGGAACGCGATCACGGTGCAAGCAAGTCAATTTAATCCCGTATCAGGGGGTGCGGGCGCGGTAGAGCTTCACGGGGCGCCCGGCGTTCCCGTACTGGTGTTCCAGCGTGGCCTGCTCGCTGCGCACGAGGTGTTCGAGGTACCGCCACGCCGTCACGCGGCTCAGGCCGACCTGCTCCCCGATCTCCTCGGCGGTGACGGACTGCGCGGCGCCCTGGAGGGCCTGCACGACGCGGTCCAGGGTGTTCGGGTCGATGCCGCGTGGCAGGGCGGCCGGTTGCGCCGCGCCGTGCCCGAGCAGGCGGTCCAGGCGGCCCTGGTCCAGGCGGGCCGCGCCGGGTCCCGGCAGGCGGCGGGTGCGGTGCCGGGCGAGCAGGTCCTGAAGCCGCGCGCCGGTGAACGGTTTGATCAGGTAGTCGAACGCGCCGTGCGCGAGGGCCAGCCGGACGCTGTTCTCGTCGTCGGCGGCGGTGATCAGGGCCACGTCGGTGGTCAGGCCGTGCGCGCGCCAGTGCCGCAGGAGGCCCAGGCCGCTGCCGTCGGGCAGGTGGACGTCCAGCAGGATCAGGTCGGGTTTCAGCGCCTGCGCCAGCGCGTCGCCCTGGGCGCAGGTGGCGGCGCTGCCGACGACGTGCACGTCGGGGTCGCGTTCGAGCAGGTCGCGGTTGACGCGGGCGACGCGCAGGTCGTCCTCGACGAGCAGCACGCGGATTCGGGCGTTCATGCGGTCACCTCGGCCGGTTCGGGGGGGCGGTGTGGGAGGGGCTGCGGGAGGCTCAGCTGGAAGACGGTCAGCGGGCCGCGCCGGGTGTGGCGCAGGCTGCCGCCCAGGCCCTGCACGCGCGCGTGGACGCCGTGCAGGCCGTAGCCGCGGCCCTCGCCCTTGCTGCTCGCCCCCCGGTCGAAGAGGGTGTCGTGCAGGGCCGGGGGCACGCCGGGGCCGCTGTCCTCCACCTCGACCTGCATGCCGTCCGGGTCCTCGCCGATGGTGACGGTGACCAGCCCGGGCTGCCCGGCGAGCGCCTCGAAGGCGTTCTCGGTGAGGTTCCCCACGGCGCTGACCAGGGTGTCGGCGTGGCGTTCCCAGTGGGGGCCAAGGTGGCTGCCCTCGGTGATCTGGAAGTCGATGCCGAGTTCCTGCGCCCGCTCGCGCTTTCCGGCCAGCAGCGCCACCAGCCGGGGGACCTGCACGTCGCGCAGCAGCTGCCGGAACTGCGCGTCGGCGTGAATCTCGGCGTTCAGGACGCGCAGGGCCTCCTCGCCCCGCCCGAGCTGCAGCAGGCCGGACAGGACGTGCAGGCGGTTCTGGTACTCGTGCGTCTGGGCGCGCAGGACGTCCACGAAGCCGCGCGCGTGCGTGAGTTCCTCTGCCAGGGCCAGGGCCTCGGCGCGGTCGCGGAAGCCCGCGACGAACCCGCCGCCCTCCAGCGGTTCGAGGTTCACGAGGACCGGCTCGCCCCGCAGGGCCAGTTCCAGGTTCTGGGTACGCGCCGCCCCACCAGCGGTCAGCAGGGCCAGTTCCGGCCAGAGGGTCGCCAGGGGCGCCGGGGCGCTCTGGCCGCCCAGCAGGGTCACGGCGCGGTCGCTGCTGAGCGTCACCAGCCCGCCTGCATCGACCGCCAGCACGCCCTCGCGCAGGGCGGCCAGCACGGCGCGCTGCTGGCGGGCCAGCGCGGCGATCTGTTCGGGTTCCAGGTTCAGGATCTCGGCCCGCAGGCGCCGGGCGGCCCACACCGCGCCCACCGTGCCCAGGCCCAGCGCGAGCACGAACCACGGCAGCAGGCTGATCAGGGCGCTGCCAACCAGATGCCACACCTGCGGCATGAGGTACCCGGTGCTGACCACGCCCACCACGCGGCTGCCGGGCACGCCGCCTGCCCAGACCGGGACCTTGCCGCGCACGCTCAGGCCCAGGCTGCCGCGCGCGACCGACACGACCTCCTGCCCGGCGAGCGGCTGGGCGTTGTCGCCGCCCTCCATGGGTTTGCCCAGCCGCTCGGGAACGGGGTGCGCCAGGCGGATGCCGCGCGCGTTGCCGACCACGATGAAGTCCGCGCCCGCCTCCTCGCGCAGGACGTTCACCTGGGTGTTCAGCGCGGCGTCCTGCGTGCCGCGCGCGGTGCCCTGCACGACCACGGGCAGTTTCGCCACGATGCGACTGGCAGTCAGGGCGCGCTCGCCCAGGCGTTCGCGGGCCTCGCCGTACAGCTGCGCGGTCTGCACGCCGACCAGCAGGGCGGTCATGGCACACAGCACGATCAGGTGCAGGCGCACCAGTCGGCCCTGCAGGTTGGGGCGTCGTCGGGTCATGGGTGTTCGCCACCGATTGTAGGAGCGCGCGGCCCGTCACACCCAGGGGTTGCGTGCATTGCGTTCACGGGCGTGCATTGCGTACACGGATTGCTCGGCCAGCACGCAAAAAAACTCTTGTGACCGGGGCCGGGTGGGCGTAGGGTACGGGTGACACCACAACCCACCCCCTCACCGGAGGAACCCCATGAAGAAGACTGCCATCCTGGCCGCGTCCGCCCTGCTGACGCTCGCCGCGCCCGCCACCGCCCAGAACCTCAGCAACCTGCGCATCATGGCGCCCGCGAGCCCCGGCGGCGGCTGGGACCAGACCAGCCGCACCATCCAGACCGTGCTGCAGAACCAGGGCATCGCCAAGCCCGTGCAGGTGTTCAACGTGCCCGGCGCGGGCGGCACCATCGGCCTGGCGCAGCTGTACAACAGCAAGGGCGACAGCAACCTGCTGATGACCATGGGCCTCGTGATGGTCGGCGCGATCCAGACGAACTCCTCCAAGGTGGACCTCAGCCGCGTCACCCCGATCGCCCGCCTGACCGGCGAGTACGAGGTCATCGTGGTGCCCACCAGCAGCCCCTACAAGACCCTGGGTGACCTCGCGGCCGCCTGGAAGGCCAACCCCAGCCTGCCCTTCGCGGGCGGCAGCGCCGGCGGCACCGACCACATGCTCGTCGGGCTGTTCGCCAAGGCGGCGGGCGTGGACCCCCGCAAGATGAACTACGTGCCCTTCAGCGGCGGCGGCGAGACGCTCGCGGCGGTGCTGGGCAACCAGGTGACGGCCGCCGTCGCCGGGTACGGCGAGTTCGAGGCGCAGATCAAGGCCGGGAAACTCCGCGCGCTGGGCATCAGCGCCCCCAAGGCCCAGCCGGGCATTCCGGTCGCCACCATGAAGTCCCAGGGCTTCAACGTGGAACTCGCCAACTGGCGCGGCATCGTCGCCCCTCCCGGCCTGAGCAGCAGCGAGAAGGGCGCGCTGGTGGCCGCCATGGACAAGCTGCACGCCAGCAAGGAATGGAAGGACACCCTCAAGACCCGCAACTGGACGGACCTGTACATGAGCGGCAGCAAGTTCGACGTGTTCCTGAAGCTGGAAGCGACCCGCACCCGCGAGGTCCTCAAGGACATCGGGCTCGTCAAGTAAAGCCTGCGGCTGGTCGTGCCGGGCGGTGGCGAGTTTCCTTCGCGCCGCCCGGCCCCACGTTGCGTCCCCCCCCGTCTTTCCCTGCCCTGCGAGGTTCCGTGCATGTCTGATCCCGTCACCACCCCCATTCCCGCCGCGCGCCGCGGCCTGAGCGTGCCCGACCTGCTGGTCGCGCTGGGCGTCCTGATCGTCGGGGCCCTGCTTCTGATCGGCACGCTGAAGATTCCCTTCGGCATCAACGCGTACGTCGGCCCGCGCGTGTTCCCCATGATCGTGTCGGTCGGCACGCTGGCGCTGGGCGCACTGCTGCTCGTGGCGACCCTGCGCGGCTACCGCGCCGAACCCGCCGCCGAGGAGGACAGCGACCCGGACGCCCAGCCGGACCTGCGCCAGCCCGGGATCATCCTGGGCGGCTTCCTGCTGGGTTCGCTGATCCTGGTGCCGCTGGGCTTCGTGGTGGGCACGGCCGTGATGTACTTCAGCGTGGGCGTCGCGTTCGGTGAGCGCCGGGTGCCCCTGCTGGCGGGCGTCGCCCTGATCGTCGCGCTCGTCACGTACGTGGCGTTCACGCGCGGCCTGGGCCTGAGTCTCCCGGCGGGCATCCTGAAAGGGGTGCTGTGATGGAGGCCGTCACGTCCCTGCTTGCGGGCTTCGAGACCGCCCTGACCCCCCTGAACCTGCTGTGGGCCCTGATCGGCGTGACACTGGGCACCCTGGTGGGCGTGCTGCCCGGCATCGGCCCGGCCCTGACCGTGGCGCTGCTGCTGCCGGTCACGGCGCAACTGCCGCCCGTGAGTGCGTTCATCATGTTCGCCGGGATCTACTACGGCGGGATGTTCGGCGGCAGCACCACCAGCATCCTGCTGAACACCCCGGGCGAATCGAGCAGCATCATCACCGCCCTGGAAGGCAACAAGATGGCCCGCCGGGGCCGCGCCGCTGCCGCCCTGGCGACCGCCGCGATCGGGTCGTTCGTGGCGGGCACCATCGGCACGGCACTGCTGACCATAGCCGCCCCAGCCATCGCGGACGTGGCAGTCAAAATTCCTGCCAGCGCCACCTTCTCCATCACTGTTCTCGCCTTCGTGCTGATCAGCGCGACCTTCGGTTCTTCGCCACTCAGAGGCCTGATCAGTCTCTTCATCGGTCTGGCATTCGCCCTCATCGGCATCGACAGTCAGAGTGGTCAGGCCCGCTTCACACTGGGATTCCCTGAACTGTTGGACGGGATCGATTTCATTGTTCTGGTGATCGGCCTGTTCGCGGTGGGTGAGACCCTGTATGTGGCAAGTCGCCTGCGGAAAGACAAGGCCAGCGTGATCAAACTGGACGGAAACGCCAACATGAACCGCGAGGACTGGCGGCGCTCGTGGAAACCGTGGCTGCGCGGCACGGCGCTGGGCTTCCCGTTCGGCGCGATCCCGGCGGGCGGCGCGGAGATCCCCACCTTCCTGTCCTTCACGCTGGAGAAGAAGCTCAGCAAGCACCCCGAGGAGTTCGGCAAGGGCGCCATCGAGGGCGTGGCCGGGCCGGAAGCGGCGAACAACGCGTCCGCGGCGGGCGTGCTCGTACCGCTGCTGACCCTGGGTCTGCCCACCAGCGCCACCGCCGCGATCCTGCTCGGCGCGTTCCAGCAGTACGGGATTCAGCCGGGGCCGCTGCTGTTCGCCACGAATGGGGATCTGGTATGGGGTCTGATCGCCAGTCTGTTTATCGGCAATGTCATGCTGCTGGTGCTCAATCTGCCCTTAGCGCCTGTCTGGGCGAAGCTGCTGCTCGTGCCGCGCCCTTTCCTGTACGCTGGGATTCTGGTGTTCAGCACGGTGGGGGTGTACTCACTGAACAACAGCGTGTTCGACCTGGTGCTGCTGGCCATCGTCGGGGTGATCGGGTTCCTGATGCGGCGGTTTGACTTCCCCATCACGCCAGCGATCATCGGGGCGATTCTGGGACCAGTCGCCGAGAAACAGTTCAGAACTGCAGTGCAGAACAGCCAGGGGGATTTCACCGTCTTCTTCCAGCAGCCGCTGTCGGCGTTCATCCTGCTGATCGTGCTGGCGGCGCTGGTGGTGCCGCAGGTGCTCAAGTCCCGCGCGGCGCGGCAGGGTGCAACCAGCTGACCACCATCGGATCAGGAAGAGGTCGGGCCTTGACGCGCCCGACCTCTTGCTTTTGCTCAGCGTACGCCGCCCTCCAGCAGCAGCCAGAGGTGCCGCAGCAGTTCGTCCACGTCGTGGAAGGTGCGGGTGTCCTGCGGGCGGCCCTGGGGTTCCAGGTGCACGGTGGGGCGGGTGGCGGGGGTGGGCGGCTCGATGCGGATGATGTACGCGGTGGGGGGTTGTGGGGGGGGCACGCGGGGGGTCTCCTTGCGGGGCAGTCTGGCGTGGGGGGTGTTGCGCGGGCGTTGCGCGCGTACACTGGGGGCACTCATGAACACCGGGTCAGTGCTGATCCTGCGGACGCTGGGCGTGCCCCGCGTGACCGGTCCCGCCGGGCTGCTGGACGTGACGGGCAAGAGTCTGGCGCTCCTCATGTTCCTGGCGCTGGAGGGCGAGACGCCGCGCGAGGTGCTCGCCGACCTGCTGTGGTCGGATCAGGGGGGGGAGGCAGCGCGCCGGAACCTGCGGGTGCAACTGCACCGCCTCCGGGGCTCGGGGCTGGCGGAGTGGCTGGATGTCACGCCGGGGGCGGCGGCCCTGCGGGGTGAGGTGCAGGTGGACCTGCTCGCGCTGCGCGCGGCCCTGGCGGCGGGGGACGCGCCGGGCGCGGCGGCCCTGGTGGGAGGGCGGTTCCTGGATCACCTGAGCGTGCCGGGCGCGGCGGAGTTCGGCGCGTGGCAGGAGCGGGTGGCGGGGCAGGCGCTGGACGAGCAGCTGCGGGCGCTGGACGCGCTGGCGGCGCACGAGGCGGCGCGGGGGGCGTGGCCGGGCGTGCTGGCGGCGCACGCGCGGGCGCTGGGTCTGGAGCCGCTGCGCGAGCGGAGCGTGCGCGCGCAGATGGAGACCCTGGCGGCGCTGGGGCAGCGGGAGGAGGCGCTGGACGCGTACCGGGCGCTGTGCCGCCGCCTGCGCGAGGAACTCGGCGCGCAGGCCCAGCCGCTGCCCGCCACGCGCCTGCTTGCCCAGACACTGGCGCAGGACCCGGGGCCGTCCGCAGGTGGGCCGCCCGGGCCGCTCGTGGGCCGCGCGGCGGAGGTCGCGGCGCTGCGGGCGGCGCGGACGATGCTGGTGCTGGGCGAGGCGGGCATCGGGAAGTCGCGGCTGTTGCGCGGGGCGGCGGGGGACTCGCTGGTGCTGCGCGGCGCGCCGGAACTCACGCCGCTGCCGTTCGGGGCGCTGCTGGACGCCTTCCGGGCGCAGCCGTCGCTGGCGTGGTGCCCGGAATCGCTGCGCCCGGCGCTCGTGGCGGCGCTGGGGGCGCCGGGCGGGGCGGGCCTGCCGGACCGGGGGTCGACGCTGGACGTGCTGGCGCAGGCGCTGCTGGCCCTGGCGGGGGGTCGCCCCGTGATCGCCGAGGATCTGCACTGGCTGGACGCCGGGTCGCTGGAGGCGGCGTTCCTGGCGCTGCACCGGGGCGCGCGGCACCTGTGGCTCTCGGCCCGCCCGGAGGAACTGGCGGGCCGGACGGACGTGCTGGAGGTCCTGGCGCGGGTGAACCCGCCGCGTCTGACCCTTCAGGAACTGCCGCTGGAGGGGGTGGCGGAGCTGATCACGCGGCTGGCCGGTAGCGAGGCGCCGCTGTTCAGCGCGCGGCTGTTCGCGGCGACGGCCGGGCACCCGCTGTTCCTGATGGAGACCCTGCGGGACCTGCGCGAGCGGGGCGTGCTGTCCGAGCGGGGTGGGCGCTGGCACACGCCGTTCGATGCGTTCACGGTGGATTACGCCGAGGTGCCAGTGCCGCCGTCGGTGACGCAGGCGATCCGGGGGCGCGTGGAGCGCCTGGGGCGCGTGACGCGGCAGCTGCTGCAGGCCGGGGCGCTGTGGGGCGAGGCGTTCCCGCCCGCGCTGGTGGCGGGGTGTGTGGGCGTGCCGGTCGGGGAGGCGCTGGACGAGCTGGAGCGGGCGCAGGAGGCGCGGCTGGTCACCCCGGACGGCGCGGGCTTCCGGTTCGGGCATGACCTGCACCGCCGGGCGCTGCTGGACGGCCTGAGTGGCGCGCGCCGGGCGCACCTGCACGCGGGGCTGGCGGCGCTGGCCCCGCCGGGCACTCCGGCGGGCACGGTGGCGCGGCACTTCGAGCGGGGCGGCGAGCTGAATCGGGCGTGGCCGCTGTGGGTGCAGGCGGCGCGGGAGGCCGAGGGGCTGTTCGCGCATGCGGACGCCTTCGCGCTGTACGGGCGGGCGCTGGCGTGCGGCGCTCCGCCGCGTGAGGCGTTCGCGGTGCGGGTGGCCCGCAGTGAACTGTGCCGTCACCTGGACGACGAACCGCGGCGCGAGGCGGAACTGGCCGCGCTGACACAGCTGGCGGCCGGGCTGGACGACGCGGGGTGCTGGGCGGATCTCGCCGCGCGCCGCGCGAAGTGGCATACGGAACGGGACGAGTACGCCCTGGCGGTCGCGGAGGTGCGGGCCGCCCTGGCGCGTTTCGGCGGGGCGCTGGATGACGATGTCCGCTCGGCGCTGCTGCTGGAGGGCGGCGCGGCCCTGGCGTGCCTGGAGGACTGGCCCGCGTCGGCCGGATGGCTGCAGGAGGCGCTGACCCTGACGCGCGAGCGGCTGCCGGTGCGGGCGTCGAACGTCCTGTACTGGCTGGGGTACGGCGCGTACCGGTCCGGTGAGTTCGCGCAGGCCGAGCGGGCCTACCGCCAGTCAATGGAGGTGCTGCCGCCTGGCACCCTGTCGCGCGGGCGGGTACTGAGCCTGTGGAAGGTGGGGGCGTGCCTGCGCCGCCTGGGGCAGTTCTGCGAGGCCGCACAGGCGCTGCGCGAGGCGGACGACAGCGCCCGCACCCTGAACGCCGGGTCGCTCCGGGGCCTGATCGTGGCGGAGCAGGCGGCGCTGGCCTTCGATCAGGGCGAGTGGGAGGTCGCCTCGGCGCTCGCGGCAGAGGCGCAGACCCTCCTGACCCCGGGGGGCGAGGAGGGCTGGGACGTGCTGCGTCCGCTGCTGGCGGCACTGGCGGCAGGTCCGGTCAGCGCGCCGGGCTGAGCAAGCACGAGGCCGCCACCAGGAAACACCCCAGTGGCGGCCTCCGTTTCAGGGGGTCAGGCGACGTCGATTTCCTGAAGCACCGTCACTTCGGGGGCGCTGGCGAACCAGTCTCCGGCCTTGGCGCGGTACGCCTTGTAGTGCTCGCTGTCCCGGTGGGCCTGCGCGGCGGCCTGATCGCGGTAGCGTTCCTGCACGTGGAACCGCACCGCGCCGTCCTTGTCCTCGCGCAGCAGGTCGTAGCGGAGGTTGCCTGCCTCCTGGCGGCTGGCGCGGACCATGTTCAGCATCTCGGCCTGGACGGTGTCGACGTGCTCGGGTTTAGGCGTGATGACGGCGTGGACGGCGATGACACTCATGCGTTCACCGTGTCGCCCTTCAGCGCGCCGAGGAGGGCGGTGACGAATTCCTCGTCGCTCATGGGGTTCTGCCCGGTGATGAGTTCACGGTCGCTTACGACGTGGCTGGTGTACTTCCCGCCGTTCTGCACGTCCATGCCGGCGGCGCGCAGGGCGTCGGCGGGGTAGTACTGCATGGGGGCCTCGAAGGTCTTCTCGGCGTCCTGTTCCTCGGGGGTGCTGAACACGGTGGCCTTGTAACCGCTGTACAGGAAGTCCTGCGCGGCGGGCGTCTCGCCGTTCTGGAGGGCCGTCTGGTAGGCGGCGGCGTCCTGCTGCGCGGCGAGGAGGGCGACCGGCGCGTGGCAGATCAGCGCGGTGGGCTGGCCCTTCCCGTGGAAGTGACGTAGCACCTTACCCAGGTCGGCGTCGCGCATGAGTTCAATCATCGGGGCGTGCCCGCCGGGCAGGAACACCGCGTCGAACTGGTCGAGGATCGCGGCGGCGTCGCTCAGCTTGTGGACGGTGCCGCTCAGGGTCTGCTCGACGAAGGCCTTGATCTGCGCGTGCTCGGCCTCGTCCTTGAAGAAGTCCTTGGTGTCGCTGCCGTGGTCCATGGGAGGACGGTTCCCCTTGGGCGTGGCGATGGTCAGCTCGTAGCCCTCCTGGGTCAGGCGGTGGGCGGGCACGCCGAATTCGTTGAGGTAGAAACCGGTGGCGTGCGTCTGGCCGTCCTTGAGCGGGAGCTGGTCTTCGCTGGACATCACGACGAGGATGTTCTTGGTCATGGGCGACACCTTAAGCGCCGGCGGGGGGGCCGACTGTCGAACCCCTTACTTTGCTTTCTAAAGCATTCAGGTTGGGTGAAGGCGCCCTGATCCCGGCGGGCCTGTCCATGCACCCCGCCGGGTGGGACGGACGCAGCGCGCTATTCTCTGCACAACCGCGCCTGCCGGGCGTGGTCATCCAGAACCGCCGGAGGGAATTTTCTGCCCTGTGATGGCGTGGCAACCGGCCCTCATTGCGGCACTCGGTGCTTTCAGAGAAGACCCGCGTGGGTGCGCTGACGATGGCGCGAGCGGGTTGGGGTGGCCCAGAAGCGGCGCTGACTTCGCGCAAGGACTTTCGAGGCCGCCCAGGGGCGGCTTTCTGCTGTACAGGGGTAGACCATGAGTACCGATATCCGCGCCGAGGCGCGCAAGAGAATCCTGATTCTGGACGGCGCGTGGGGCACGCAGCTCCAGGGGGCCGGACTGACCGAGGCCGACTTCCGCTGGGACGGCGCCGATCCCCTGCGGATGTACCGGGGAAACTTCGACCTGCTGCAACTGACGAGGCCCGACGTGATCCGCGCCGTGCACCGCTCGTACTTCGAGGCCGGGGCGGACATCGCCAGCACGAACACCTTCAACTCCACGACGATCAGTCAGGCGGACTACGGCACGGAAGGCATGGCGCGCGAGATGAACGTGCAGGGCGCGCGGCTGGCGCGCGAGGTCGCCGACGAGTTCACCGCCCGTGACGGCAGGCCGCGCTGGGTGGCGGGGAGCATCGGCCCGACGAACCGCACGGCGACCCTCTCGCCGGACGTGGAACGCCCGGAATTCCGCAACGTCACCTACGACGATCTGGTCGCCGCGTATACCGAGGCCGCCGAGGGCCTGATCGAGGGCGGCGCCGACCTGCTGCTGCTGGAGACGGTGTTCGACACGCTGAACGCCAAGGCGGCGCTGTTCGCCTGCGAGGAGGCCTTCGCGCGCACCGGGAAGACGCTGCCGGTCATGCTGTCCGGCACGATCACGGACGCTTCGGGCCGCACGCTCAGCGGGCAGACGCCGGAAGCGTTCGCGATCAGCACCTCGCACGCGAACCTGTTCAGCCTGGGCCTGAACTGCGCGCTGGGCGCTGATCTGCTGCGCCCGCACCTGCGCGAGATCGCCGCGAACACGGACGCGCTGGTGTCCGTCCACCCGAACGCGGGCCTCCCGAACGCCTTCGGGGAGTACGACGAGACGCCCGAGCACACGGCGGGCGTGCTGGCCGACTTCGCCCGCGAGGGCCTCGTGAACATCGTGGGTGGGTGCTGCGGCACGACTCCTGAGCACATCCGCGCGATTGCCGAGGCGGTGCGCGAGATCACGCCGCGCGTGGCCCCCGAGCAGCCCCCCGTGCTGCGCCTGAGTGGCCTGGAGCCGCTGAACGTCACGCCGGAACTGAACTTCGTGAACGTCGGCGAACGGACGAACGTGACCGGCAGCCCCAAATTTGCCAAGGCGATCCTGGCCGGGGACTTCGACGCGGGCCTGAAGATCGCGCGGCAGCAGGTCGAGAACGGCGCGCAGATCGTGGACGTGAACTTCGACGAGGGCATGCTCGACGGCGAGGCCGCCATGGTGAAGTTCCTGAACCTGCTGGCCGGGGAACCCGACATCAGCCGCGTGCCGCTGATGCTGGACAGCAGCAAGTGGGAGATCCTGGAGGCGGCCCTCAAGCGCGTGCAGGGCAAGGCGGTCGTGAACTCGATCAGCCTCAAGGACGGCGAGGCGAAGTTCCTGGAACGCGCCCGTCTGCTACGCCGCTACGGGGCGGCGGCGGTCGTCATGGCCTTCGACGAGCAGGGGCAGGCGGACAACCTCGCGCGGCGCATTGAGATCACCTCGCGCGCGTACCGCCTGCTGACCGAGGAGGTGGGTTTCCCGGCGCAGGACATCATCTTCGACCCGAACGTGCTGACCGTCGCCACGGGCATCGAGGAACACGACCGCTACGCCATCGACTTCATTGAGGCGACCCGCTGGATCAAGGCGAACCTGCCGGGCGCGCTGGTCTCGGGTGGGATCAGCAACGTGTCGTTCTCGTTCCGGGGAAACAACCACGTGCGCGAGGCGATGCACGCGGTGTTCCTGTACCACGGGGTCCGCGCGGGGCTGGACATGGGCATCGTGAACGCCGGCATGCTCGCCGTGTACGAGGACATTGAGCCCGAACTGCGGGACGCGGTGGAGGACGTCATCCTGGCCCGCCGCCCCGACGCGACCGAGCGGCTGCTGGAACTCGCCGACCGCTACAAGGGCGTGAAGCGCGAGGTCGGCGCGGGCAGCCCCTGGCGGGACCTGCCGGTGCAGGAGCGGCTGAAGCACGCGCTCGTGCAGGGCATCGCGGACTTCGTGGACGCGGACGCCGAGGAGGCGTACCAGGAACTCGGCTCGCCGCTGAAGGTCATCGAGGGGCCGCTGATGGACGGCATGAACGTCGTCGGCGACCTGTTCGGCGCCGGGAAGATGTTCCTCCCGCAGGTCGTGAAGTCCGCCCGCGTCATGAAACGCGCCGTGGCGTACCTCACGCCGTACATGGAGGCCGAGAAGCAGGAGGCCGGCGGCAAGGGCAAGGTCTTGCTGGCGACCGTGAAGGGCGACGTGCACGACATCGGCAAGAACATCGTCGGGGTGGTACTGGCCTGCAACGGCTATCAGGTCACCGACCTGGGCGTGATGGTCCCCACCGAGAAGATCCTCGACGAGGCCGAGCGGATCGGCGCGGACGTCATCGGCCTGAGCGGCCTGATCACCCCCAGTCTGGACGAGATGGTCACCGTGGCCCGCGAGATGACCCGCCGCGGCCTGACCCTGCCCCTCCTGATCGGCGGGGCGACCACCAGCCGCGCGCACACCGCCGTGAAGATCGACCCCGCCTACCCGGGGGCGGTGGTGCACGTGCTGGACGCCAGCCGCGCCGTGACGACCACCGCCGACCTGCTGGCCGACCCGGCGGGCGTGCAGGATCGCGTCCGCACCGAGTACGACGCGCTGCGCGAACGGCACGGCGGGCGGCAGGTGCGCCTCGTGCCCATCGGGACGGCCCGCGAGCGCGCCCCGCAGCTCTCCCCCACCGTCCCGCCAGCCCCGCGCGAACCGGGCCGTCAGGTCATCGAGCAGCCCATCGCGGAGCTGCTGGACTTCATCGACTGGACGCCGTTCTTCATCGCGTGGGAGATGAAGGGCATCTACCCCAACATCCTCACCGACCCCCTGCGCGGCGAGGAAGCCCGCAAACTCTTCGCCGACGCGCAGGCCCTCCTCCAGCGCGCCATCGACGAGAAGCTCCTGACCGCGCGCGGCGTGATCGGCCTGTGGCCCGCCCGGCGCGACGGAGACGACATCGTGGTTGCCGCAGATGGCAGGTGGCAGATGGAAGGTGGGCAGCCATCCGCGATCAGCCATCCGCCTTCCGCTCGCCTCCACACCCTGCGCCAGCAGCGCGACCAGACCACGCCGAACGCGGCGCTGGCGGACTTCATCCTGCCTGACGGGGATCACATCGGGGCGTTCGCGGTGGCGATTCACGGCGCAGAGGAACTCGCGGCGGCGTTCGAGGCGCAGCACGACGATTACAACGCCATTCTGGTCAAGGCGATCGCGGACCGACTGGCGGAAGCCTTCGCGGAGAAACTCCACCGGGACGTCCGCGTGCAGCACTGGGGCTACGCGCCCGACGAGGCGCTGGGCAACGACGACCTGATCCGCGAGCGCTACCAGGGCATCCGCCCCGCGCCCGGCTACCCCGCGCAGCCTGACCACACCGAGAAACGCACGCTGTTCACCCTCCTGAACGCCGGGGAGGTCGGCCTGACCCTGACCGAATCGTGCGCCATGACGCCCGCCGCCGCCGTGTCCGGCCTGTACTTCGCGCACCCGGAAGCGCGTTACCTCGCCGTGGGCCGCATCGGCCGCGACCAGATCCTGGACTACGCCCGCCGGAAGGGTCAGAGCATCGAGGAAACCGAACGCTGGCTGGGACCGATCCTCGCGTACGACGCGGGAGCGGGGGAAGGCGGAAGGCAGATAGCAGATGGCAGGGCCGCGCCTTCGACCATCGACCTTCAGCCTTCTGCGGCGGCCGGAGGCCGCCCATGACCCGCGTGTCTGTCGAGCTGGTGCCCCGGTCCCGTTCTGGCCTGCGCGCGGAGATCGCGGAGGTCGCGGGCGCGCTGGGCGGCGTGGATACCGTGAACGTTCCGGACCTGACGCGGTACTCGCTGCGCTCCTGGGTGGGGTGTGGGTTTGCCCGCCCCGGCTTCGCGGCGATTCCGCACCTGCGCGCCGTGGACTTCAACCCACGTGAGCCCCTGCCGTTCCTGCCGCTGCTGGAGGAACACGGTATCCGCGAGGTGCTCGTCGTGACCGGTGACGCGCCGATTGATATGAGCGCGAAGGTGTACGACCAGGACGCCGTGGACCTGATCCGCCGCCTGACCCGCGACGCGCCGCACCTGCGCGTGTACGCCGGGCTGGACCCGTACCGGCAGTCGTTCGTGCGCGAGCGGGATTACCTGGAGCGCAAGCTGGACGCCGGCGCCGCCGGGTTCTTCACGCAGCCGTTCTTCGACCTGCGCCTGCTGGACACCTGGGCGGACCTCCTGCCGGACGGCACGGACGTGTGGTGGGGCGCGACGAGCATTCTCACGGAAGCCAGCTTCAACTACTGGCGGGCCCGCAACCACGCGGTGTTTCCCCGCACGTTCACGCCCACCCTGGACTGCAACCGCGTGTTCGCCCGCGACCTCCTGACCTTCGCCCGCCAGCGGCAGCATCACGCGTACTTCATGCCGGTGAAAGTGAACGTGCTGGAGTATCTGGGCGGCATCCTCTGAGCGAGTGGGCTGCGAGCTTTGAGCTCTGAGTCACCCCCACCCGGCCTCCCCCCTCAGGGGGGAGGAGCAAGACATGAAGAAAGTCGATCAGCGGAGCGAAACGTCCCACCCACCTACTGACCGCAGACAACCACCGGCCGTCGTGCGCGTAGCGCGCGGGCCTGCGACGGGGGCGGCAGGATGGCGTCGAGGCCGGACCCGTCACTGCCTATGCCGACCGCGCCGCAACAGTAAAGCCTCTTGCCGAGCGCAGCGACTGCCCCCCCTGCCCCTCTGGGGTAGGGGGCTGGGGGGTGGGGCCGCCAACGATACGGACCCCCGAGGAGCACCCCGAAGGTCCAGTCTCTACAAAAGCCTCAGCTGTTGTCGATCACGACCGTGAAGCTCTTGCTGACCTTGCCCTTGGCGGGCACGTCCACGCGCAGGTTCGCGGTGCCCTGGTTTTTGACGGGGGCCATGGTGTCGATGGTGATGATGCGGCCGCCGATGCGTTCGGTGATTTCGGCGCGGACGGCGCGGTCCTTGCTGCTCTCGAAGGCGTAGGTGACCTTGTAGGTGGTCTTGGTGACGTTGCCTTTGGCGTCCTTGACCTGGGCGGTCTGGGCGGTGGTGCGGGTGTATTCGATGTCGGGGTCTTCGCCCAGGGAGAAGTCGATGGTGCCGCCTTTGCGGGTGTCGGGGAGGGTGGTCTGGCCGACGAGGCGGCCGTCCTCGCGGACGGTGAGGGGCCCGGCGGGGAGGCGCTGGTCGGCTTCCAGGCGGTAGGAGCGGTTGAGGGTGCCGGTGCGGGTGCCGGTGCCGAAGTAGGTATCGAGTCCGGCGTAGCGTTCGAATCGGCTGAGTTTGGGTGTCAGGAACGGTAGGGTGATGACGGAGTTGGCGGGCAGCGTGAAGGGGGTGGTGAGGTCGTAGCGGGTCAGGCCGCGCAGTTCGCCCTGGCTCTGGATCTTGGGGACGGGGGCGGCGGTGGCGGGCACGGCGCGCATGACCGTGTCGGCGGCGAATCCGGCAGCTTCGGCCTGCGGGTTGGCCTGCACGGTGACGTCTCCGGCGTACAGTTCGGTGTTCTGCACGTCGTAGGCGAGGTCGGTGGTGTTGCGCAGGTCGGCCAGGGCGGTCAGGTTCGCGCCGGCGCTGCTGGCGTTCAGGGTGTAGCGGGGGCTCCAGGTGACGGCGCGGGTCAGGTAGGTCAGGGTGCCGGTTCCGGCGCGGGGCAGGGTGTAGGTCAGGGTCTGGCTGGGGCTCTGGGGGTTCAGGGGGGGCGCGGCGCTGAAGGACAGGTCCTCGAAGCGCACGTTGAAGAACCGGCCCTGGGCGTCCCTGACGAGCAGGTCGCGGGCGCGCACGAGCGTGACGGGTTCGGTGGTGTCGCCGCGGCGCAGGAACACGGTCTGGCCTTCGAGGCCGCTCAGCCAGTTGCTCTGGAGGGTCTGGGCGGCGCTGCTGAACGGCAGGCCTTCGAGGTCGAGGCTGCCGGGCAGCACGCTTTCCCAGGCGGACTGGGGCAGGGTGACGTTCAGGCTGGTGCCGGTGGCGGTGACGGGCTGGCGGACCTCGGTGAAGCTGGGGTAGATGCGCAGGTCGGCGGCGCTGGCGGTGCCGAGGGCGAGGGTGGTGGCGACGGCAGCGGCGACTGACAGGCTGTTTTTCATGTCTGGATGGTGACCCGCCGCTCAATATGAGATGTGAGAGTGGGCGTCAGGAACGCGACAGAAAACCCGCCGCCCCGGATGTGGGGTGGCGGGCTGTTCGTGCAGGCCGGACAGTCTTACAGGATGTCGTCGCGGATGCAGGCCTTGAAGTGACCGGGGCTGACTTCACGCAGTTCGGGGACGATGTTCGCGCAGTCGGCGATCGCGTAGCGGCAGCGGGTGCGGAACACGCACCCCGACGGCGGGTTGATCGGGCTGGGAATGTCGCCTTCCAGGATGATGCGCTGGCGCTTGACGGTGGGGTCGGGCACGGGCGCGGCCGACAGGAGCGCCTCCGTGTAGGGGTGCTTGGGGTTGCGGTTCAGTTCGCGGCTGGGCGCGATTTCCATGACGCGGCCCAGGTACATCACGATGATGCGGTCGCAGATGTACTCGACGACCGCGAGGTCGTGCGCGATGAACAGCACGGTCAGGCCCAGTTCTTCCTGCAGGTCCTGCAGCAGGTTCACGACCTGCGCCTGGATGGACACGTCCAGCGCCGAGACGGGTTCGTCGGCGACGATGAACGCGGGGTCCACGGCCAGGGCGCGGGCGATCCCGATGCGCTGGCGCTGACCGCCGCTGAACTCGTGCGGGTAGCGGCGCATGTGCTCGGGGCGCAGGCCGACCTTCTGCAGGAGTTCGGCGATGCGGTCGACGCGCTGCTTGCCGGGGTGCAGGTTGTGGATCTGCATGGCCTCCCCGATGATGTCGCTGACGGTCATGCGGGGGTTCAGGCTCGCGAAGGGATCCTGGAAGATGATCTGCATCTCGCGGCGGTAGTCACGCATCTGCCCCTTGGACAGCTTGGTGATGTCGGTGCCGTTGAAGAGCACCTGCCCGCCGGTGGGTTCGATCAGGCGCAGGATAGCGCGTCCGGCGGTGGTCTTGCCGGAGCCGGATTCGCCCACCAGGCCGACCACTTCGCCGCGCCCGATCTTGAAGGACACGTCGTTGACGGCCTTGACGTTGCCGACGACGCGGGACAGCAGGCCGCCGCGGATCGGGAAGAATTTCTCCAGGTTCTGGACGTCCAGCAGGGTGTCGCCCGTGGCGGGCATGGTGCGGCGGGTCTGGGTGCTGACGGCGGTCATGCGGTCACCTCGCGCTGCGCCTGCGCGAATTCGCGCCAGCGGATGCAGCGGGACATGTGGCCGTGCCCGGTGTCTTCCAGCGCGGGCACCGCCTTGGAGCAGTCGGGAACGGCGAACTTGCAGCGCGGCTCGAAGGCGCAGCCGGGGGGCAGGTTCAGCGGGTTGGGCACGTTGCCGGGGATGGCTTCCAGGCGGCCCTTGGGCTGCCCGGGGACATGCTCGTACTCGCCGGGACGGGGAATGCTGTTCAGCAGGCCCATGGTGTAGGGGTGGCGGGGCGCCTGGAAGATGTCCACGACGTCGCCTTCCTCGACCACGCGGCCACCGTACATCACGACGACGCGGTCGGCCATCTCGGCCACGACGCCGAGGTTGTGCGTGATGAACAGGATGCTCATCCCGACCTCTTTCTGCAGGTTGCGCATCAGGTCGAGAATCTGCGCCTGGATGGTCACGTCGAGCGCCGTGGTGGGCTCGTCGGCGATCAGCAGGGCGGGTTTGCAGCTCAGGGCCATGGCGATCATGACGCGCTGGCGCATCCCGCCGGACATCTGGTGCGGGTACTCGTTGACGCGTTTCTCGGGGGCGGGGATGCCCACGAAGCGCAGCATGTCGGTGGCGACGCCCATGGCGTCTTTCTTGTTCTTGCCCTGGTGCAGCATGACGGCTTCAGCGATCTGGTCCCCGACGGTATAGACGGGGTTCAGGCTGGTCATGGGCTCCTGGAAGATCATGGAGATGTCGTTGCCGCGGATCTTGCGCATGTCCGCTTCGCTCAGCGTGACGATGTTCTTCTGAACGCCGTCCTTGCCGGTGAAGAGGATCTCCCCTTCCACGATCTTGCCGGGAGGGGTGGGGATCAGGCGCATGACCGACAGGCTGGTGACGCTCTTGCCGGAGCCGGATTCGCCCACGACGGCGAGGGTCTCGCCCTTCTTGATGTGGAAGGTCACGCCGTCGACGCTCTTCACGACACCGTCGTCGGTACTGAAGTAAGTTTTCAGGCCGTTCACGGCCAACAGGACTTCACCCTGGTGGGTCATTGTTCCTCCGTTTTCAACACGTTGTGCATCATACAACCGTTGGGGATTCTAGGGCGTTTTGTCACGCGCGGCGCGGCCCATTTCGCTGGCCGCGCCGCGCGTGACAGGGGTTCAGGCGCGCTTACGCGGGTCGAAGGCGTCGCGCAGCCCGTCGCCGAGCAGCTGGAAGCACATCACGGTGAACACGATGAAGAAGCCGGGGATCAGCACCCAGGGGCGGGTGTTCAGGCTGCTCAGCCCGCCGTCCTGCGCGGCCTTGAGCAGGCTGCCCCACGACGCGTAGGGTTCCACGGCGCCGATGCCCAGGAAGCTCAGGCCGGATTCCAGCAGGATGAAGCTGGGGATGGCGAGGCTGGTCGTGACGATCACGTAGGTCGTCAGGGTGGGCAGCATGTGGCGCCACATGATGCGGTTGTCGCTGGCGCCGAGGCTCTTGGCGGCGGACACGAAGTCCTGTTCGCGCACGCTGAGCAGCTGTCCGCGCGTGACGCGCGCCAGTCCGCCCCAGCCGATGAAGGCCAGGATGCCGAGAATCACGTACAGCGCGAGGATCGGGTTGATGTCGCGGGGGAACACGCTGCGCAGCAGCAGCAGCAGGAACAGGTAGGGAATGGCGGCGAGCACCTCGACGAGGCGCATGATGACGGTGTCGACGATCCCGCCGAAGTAGGCGGCCATGGCGCCCATCATCAGGCCGATCAGGGTGGTGATCAGCACCGCGCCGAAGCCGATGGTCAGGCTGATCTGCGAGGCGTACAGCGTGCGCGTGAACAGGTCGCGGCCCAGGTCCTCGCCCCCGAACAGGTACACGCTGCAGTCTTCCTTGTTCGTGCCGAACAGGTGCAGGTTACCGGGGAACAGGCCCAGAATCTTGTAGCTGGCGCCGCGCACCCCGAAGTACAGCGGGCAGCGTTCCGCGCTGGGCTTGAACTCGTTCACGAAGGTGTCCATGTTCAGCTGCTGGGTGTACTTGAACACGTAGGGCCGCGTGAACGCGCCGGTGTCGGGGTCACGGAACTGGATGGGGGTTGGGGGGTGGAAGCGGGTGATGTTGCTGGTCGAGTACGAGGACAGGGCGTCAGGCGCGATGAACGGCGCGAAGATCGCCATGACGTACAGCAGGATCAGCATCAGGCCGCCGGCCTGCGCGAGGCGGTTCTTCCGGAACTGCTGCCAGGCGACGGAGAACTGGGACTGACCGAGCGGCTTGTCCTTCTGGGTGGTGGCGGGTGCGGTGGTGGTCATGTCAGCCGACCTTGATGCGCGGGTCAACGACCGCGAGGAGAATGTCGCTCAGGGCGTTGCCGATCACGAGCAGGACGGTGGTGATCACGGTGAAGCCCGCGATGAGATACAGGTCCTGGGCGTTCAGGGCGTCGAGGATCATCGGGGTGATGCCTGGGTAGGCGAACACGACCTCGATGAAGCCGGCGCCGGCGACCGCGCCGGGCAGCAGGCCGCCGATGCCGGCCACGATGGGCAGGATGGCGTTGCGGAAGGTGTGCTTCCAGATGGCGGTGCGTTCGCTGACGCCCTTGGCGCGCGCGGTGCGGATGTAGTCCGAACGCATGACTTCCAGCATCTGCCCGCGGATGACGCGGGTCAGTCCGGCGGCGTCACTGACGGCCAAGATGACCGCGGGGATCAGGAGGTGCTTGGCGATATCCAGGAATTTCTGGACGGGCGTCATGCTGTCAAAGCCGTTACTGGTCATGCCGTTGATCGGGATGTCCAGGCCGGTCGCCGAACGGACCTGCAGGATGAAGTAGATGACGATCAGCGCCAGGAAGAAGCTGGGGAATCCCAGCAGGAAGTACAGGATGACGTTGATGGTCTTGTCGCCCAGCGAGTTCTGCCGCACGGCGCCGAACACGCCGATGGGAATGGCGATGGCGTAGAACAGCAGGGTGGAGAGCAGCACCAGGTACATCGAGTTGGCGATGCGGGGTTTGATGACGTCCAGTACGGGCTGCTGGTACGAGAACGACAGGCCCAGGTCGAAGTTGAAGAGCATGTTCTTCATCCACAGGAAGTACTGCTCGATGGGGTGCCGGTCCAGGCCGAAGTTGCGTTCCAGTGCGGCCAGCGCCTCGGGGCTGATGTTCGGGTTGAGTTTGGCGGGCGTCAGGAAGTCGCCGGGGGCCAGCTGGATCACGAAGAAGATCAGGATGCTGGCCAGGAACAGGGTGGGAATGGACTGCACCAGTCGGCGCAGGAGGAATGGGATCATGCGGGCTCTCCGGGGGCGTCATGGGTGTGGGGGGCAGTCCGCGTGGGCGGACCACCCCCCGTGGGAGCAGCGTGCTGCTCTGGTCGCTTACTTGATGAAGGTCAGGGCCTGGAGGCGGTGGCCGTAGTAGGCGTCCATCATGCTGGCGGTGAATTCGCCGCCCAGACGCTCGTTGAAGGCCACGTGGTAGTTGCCGCCCACGAGGTAGATGACGGGCTGCAGTTCGCCTTCAGCCTTCATCAGCTGGCCGCCGATGGCGCGGCGCTTGGCGTCGTTCAGTTCCGCGTCGCCTTGGTAGTACAGCTTGGTCATCAGCTGTTCCTGGCTGGTGGCGCACTTGCCGTCGGTGGGGTTGTTGTAGGAGTGCAGGTTGGTGCCGCAGGGCACGACGTTGCTGCCGAAGCTCCAGATGTTGCTGCCGCCGGAGAGGCCCAGCAGGATGGCGTCGAAGGGACGGTTCTCGCCCTTGGAGGTCAGCTGGCCGACCAGGGTGTTGAAGTCGATGGGGGTGAAGTTGACCTTCACGCCGACCTTCTTCGCCTCGTCGGCGAAGATGCGGCCCAGCTGCTCGCGGACGGTGTTGCCCGCGTTGGTGCTCAGGTTGAATTCCAGGACCTTGCCGCTCTTGTCGACCAGGTAGCCCTGGGCGTTCTTCTTGGTGTAGCCGATCTGCGCGAGCAGCTTGCTGGCCTGCGCGAGGTCGTACTTGTACTGGGGGGCGCCGGCCGCGAGGCCCGCGTCGATCTGCTGCTTGAAGATCGGGTAGGTGCTGAAGTACGTCTCGCTGCCCAGGCCGCCCAGGGCGAGCTGCACCATGGCCTGGCGGTTGGCGATGTGGCTCATGGCGCGGCGGAAGCGCACGTCACGGAAGAGTTTCTGCTTGGCGGGGTCGCCCGCCTTGTTCCAGTTGAAGGTGATCCACTGGCTGGTGGCCTGGGGGCTGACGTTCGCCTTCAGGAAGGCCTTCAGGCTGCCGTTGTCGATGGCCTTCTTGGTCTGGGCCAGGTCGTCGGCGTTGCGCATGCCGACGGTGTCGATCTGACCGGCCAGGAAGGCGGCGAGGGACGCGTTGGCGTCGGCGACGATACGCACGGACATGGTGTTCAGGTAGGGCAGTTCCTGACCGCGGCTGTCCTTGTTCCAGTCGCCCCAGTTGGGGTTCTTCTTGAACACGGTGCGCTCACCGGCGCGGTAGGAGTCGACGACCCACATGCCGGGGCTGACGATCTGGCTGGCGGGCGTGGCGAGACCCCACATCTTCTTGACGGCGTCGGCACCGCCCTCACGGTAGGCCTTACCGAACACGTGGTCAGGCCAGGGTGCGTAGCTCATGATGCTCAGGGCGCTGGCGCTGGGCTGGGGGAAGTCGAACTGCAGGGTGTAGTTGTCGAGCTTCTTGACCGTGATGGGCTTGCCCACCAGGAAGAAGGTGTCGCGGCTGTTGCTGCCGACCTTGTCGTCGGTGTGGATCTTCCAGGTGGTAACCCAGTCATCGGCGGTGATGGCCTGGCCGTCGCTGAACTTCATGCCCTGGCGGATCTTGACCACGAAGCGCTTGTTGTTGTTGCTGACCACGGCGGGGGCGGCGGCCATATAGGGGATGAACTCGTCGTTGCGGGGGTCCTGCGTGAACAGGCCGGCGCCGGTCTCCATGCGGTCGGGGATGCTGTCCGCCTCGCTGCTGGTGAAGGGGTTCATCGTCTTGAAGTCGCTGATGGCGGACAGGCGCAGTTCACCGCCGCGTTTGTTCGCGGTGTTCTGCTCGGCGGTCCAGGCGGCGGGCCAGACGAAGGCGCTCTGGGCGGCAGCGGTGCCGACCGTCAGGGCCAGGGCAAGAGTCAGGGCTTTTTTCATGGGGGTCCTCCAGGGTGCGTGAAAGGAAATACGACAAGGTCCGGCGCGCAGCCGGGGTCTTGGTTCCTGATTTCGTTTTCCAGCGAGCTAAATATATTGGCCTATCCTGTTTCGGTCAAGGACTGATTTTCCCATTCGACACGCCGGATTGCATATTCATTCACTATCTTGCAACTGATCGGCTCATGAACGCTGCGGGTTTCATTTGACAGGACGAACCGCCAAAGTGACCCGCAGCCCATTCTCATGAATACAGTGACGATTGGATGCACCCGCCGCCCTGCCGGGTGGTCTGCACAGGTCACGTCGTCAGCAGGAGAGCCCGCCGGTCTCCCCTGCCGACCGCGCTCAGCGGCTCTTGAGTTCCGTCCAGATGCGGTCGTACAGCCGCTGCGGGCGCCCCGCTGGCAGTTCGCCGATGAAATCCAGGCGGCCGTCGGTGAGCCACGCGGCGGGCGGATTCAGCGCCGGGATGTCCTTCAGGAAGTCGTCCAGGTACGGCCGGGCGGCGGCGTTCGGCGTGGCGTAGTAGGTGTAGTTGCTCAGCTGCGCGCCGTTCTCCGCGTCCAGGATGAAATCGATGAAGCGGTGGGCCAGTTCGGGGTTGGGGCTGCGTTTCAGGACGACCAGGGTGTCCATGCTGATGGTCGTGCCCTGGCGGGGCAGCAGCACCTGCACGTTCTCGTCCTCCTCGGTGGCGATCAGCAGGTCACCCACGTAGATCTGCCCCAGGTCCACGGTTTTCGCCAGGAGTTTGTTGCGGGTGCCGGGCCCGCCGTCGAAGCCCTGGAAGCCCTTCTTGGCGACCACGCGGCGCAGCAGGTCGCGCGCGGCGCGCAGCTCCCCCACGCGGGTGGTGTTCGCGCTGAAGCCCAGGAACTTCAGTGCCGCGCCGATCACCTCGCGCGGGTCGTCGAGCAGCACGAACGAGCGGCGGTCGTCCGGGCCGAAGATCTCCGCCCAGGTGTCCCGCGGCACGTACCGCTCTCGGTTATAGGCCAGTCCGGTCGCGGCGTACTGGTACGGCACGGAGTACACGTTGGCCGGGTCGTAGTCGGCGTTCAGGAAGCCTGGGGCGATGTTCTTCAGATTGGGGATCTGGGATTTGTCCAGAGGTTGCAGCAGTCCGGCGCGGACCATAGTCTGCACGACGTAGTTGCTGGGCACGGCGATGTCGTACTGCGCCCCGCCCCCCTGCAGCTTGGCGAGCATGGCCTCGTTGCTCTCGAAGGTGTCCAGCACGACCCGCACACCGTTCGCCTTCTCGAAGGCCTTCACCAGTTCGGGGTCGATGTACTCCGACCAGATGAACACCCGCAGCGTCTTCCCGTCCCCGCGCGTCACCGGAACCGCCGCGCCCGTCTGGGCCTGCGGGGGTTTCTGCACGCGGTAACAGCCGGTCAGGAGGAGCAGGCCCGCAGCGGCCAGCAGCGCGGCCCGCTTCACGCGCCTCTCCGGGGGCGCAGCAGCGCGTTCGCCGCGACGATGGCGACCACCGTCACGAGGACCAGCAGCGCACTCAGGGCGTTGATGTCCGGCGTCACGCCTCGCTTCACGTTGGTGTAGATCAGCACGGGCAGCGTGCTGAAGCCCGACCCGCTCGTGAAGTACGTGACCACGAAATCGTCCAGGGACAGCGTGAACGCCAGCAGCGCCCCCGCCAGCACGCCCGGCATCGCCAGCGGCAGGATGATCCGCCGGAACGACTCCCAGCCGCTCGCGCCCAGGTCACGCGCCGCTTCCTCCAGTTCCGGGCCGTACCCGGCCAGCCGCGAGCGCACCGTCAGGGCCACGTAACTGATCTGGAAGGTCACGTGCGCCAGCAGCACCGTCCAGAAGCCGTTGTCGAAGCTCCACCCGGCCCGTTCCAGGCCCTGCCGGACGAACGAGTAGAACATCAGCAGACTGACGCCCATCACCACGTCCGGCACCACGATGGGCAGCACCAGCAGCCCCGTCAGCGCCGTGCGGAAGCGCAGCGTGTACCGCCACAGGCCCAGGCCCACCAGCGTCCCCAGCACCGTGCTGACCAGCGTGCTGATCAGGGCGATCTCCAGCGTGTGCACCAGCGCCTCGCGCACGTCCGCGCGGGCGAACAGCACCCCGTACCACTTCGTCGTGAACCCCGCCCACGTCGCCCCGAAGCGCGAATCGTTGAACGAGAACACCACCAGCACGATGATCGGCAGGTACAGAAATGCGTACACCAGCCACGCCCACGCACTCAGCGCCGGATGCGTCCGCCGGATCACAGCGCCCTCCGGGCGGTCGATGGTCGAAGGGCGATGGTTGATAGGTGATCCATCGACCATCGACCATCGACTTTCAACTGGCGCAGCCTCATACGAGTTCCTCCAGGCCCTTCTGCCCGGCCACACGGGCGTACGCCCACAGGCCCAGCAACACGGCGCCCATCAGGAGGAAGCTCAGGGCGCTGCCGTACGGCCAGTCGCCCGCCTGCCCGAACTGGTTCTGGATGAGGTTCCCCACCAGGGCCGTCTTCGCGCCGCCGAGGATGTCGCTGACCACGAAGGTGCCCAGCGCGGGAATGAACGTCAGGAGGATGCCCGCCACCAGCCCGGGCAGGGTCTGCGGGAACACGGCGCTCAGGAAGGCCCGCACGGGCGGCGCGCCGAGGTCCTCGGCGGCTTCCAGCAGGCGCCAGTCGATCTTCTCGACGCTGGAGTACACGGGCAGCACGAAGAACGGCACGAACGCGTACACCATGCCCAGCAGCGTGGCGGTCAGGCTGGGCACCAGATCGAAGGGGCGCAGGATCAGGATCCAGGCGTACACGCGGATCAGGAAGTTCGTCCAGAACGGGATGATCAGCAGCAGCAGCAGCAGGTTCTTACGCCGCGCGTCCTGCCGGGCGATGTAGAACGCCAGCGGGTACCCCATCAGCACGCACAGCGCCGTGCTCAGCGTCGCGACCCACACGCTGCGCCACAGCACCCGCACGTTGTCCCCCGTCCACTCCTGAAACAGCGCGTCGTATCCGAACACCCGCCCCCAGGACTCCAGCGTCCACGGGCCGCCCACCTGCGCCAGATCCGTGCGCGTCAGGAACGAGTACCCCAGCATCACCAGCGCGGGCACGATCAGGAACACCGCGAGCCACAGCACGCCCGGCCCCAGGGTGGCGAAGAACCGCCGCAAAGTCAGCACGGGGCACCTGCGGTACGGTGATGGTTGAAGGTTGATGGTTGATAGAGGGGTGTTCCATCAACCATCACCTTTCGACTATCAACCCCCGTCATGCTTCTTCCAGCACGACGAGGTTGTCGGGCGGCAGGTACAGGGCGACCTGTTCGTCGTAGTCGAAGTCCTCGTCGGCGCCGATGTCGGCGTTCAGCTGGAACGCGACGAGCTGCTGCCCGCCGGCCTGGAGGAGGTACTGGTTCTCGGCGCCGGTGTACACGATGTCGTCCACGCGGGCGCGGATCTCGTTGCCTTCGGTCTCGTCGTCGCGTTCCATGCGCAGTTTCTCGGGGCGGACGGACAGCGTGACGCTCTGGCCGGGGCGCAGGCCCACGCCGTGGGTGGTGCGCAGCGGGCCATGCTCGGTCTGCACGGTCGCCTCGTGGCCGTCCACGGTCAGGACGGTGCCGGGGATGAGGTTGCTGCTGCCCAGGAAGTTCGCCACGAACGCCGTCCTCGGGCGCTCATAGAGTTCCTCGGCGCGGCCCAGTTGCTCCACGCGGCCCCGGTTCATGACGGCGATGCGGTCACTCATGACCAGCGCCTCCTCCTGATCGTGCGTGACGAACACGAAGGTCATGCCCAGCGTTTCCTGGAGGTTGGCGAGTTCCACCTGCAACTCCTTACGCAGCTTCAGGTCCAGCGCGGAGAGCGGTTCGTCGAGCAGCAGCACCTGCGGTTCGTTCACGATGGCGCGCGCCAGCGCCACCCGCTGCCGCTGCCCGCCGGACAGCTGATCCGGGCGGCGCGCGGCGAAATCCGCGATGCGGACCCGCTCCAGCGCCTGCAAGACCCGCCCCCGGATCTGCGCGGCGGGCACGCCCTTCATCCGCAGCCCGAACGCCACGTTGTCCTGCACGGTCATGTGCGGGAACAGCGCGTAACTCTGGAACACCGTGTTCACGTCCCGCTTGTGGGGCGGCACGCCCGTCATGTCCTGCCCGCCGATCAGCACCGCGCCCGCGTCCGGACTCTCGAAGCCCGCCAGGATGCGCAGCAGCGTTGTCTTCCCGCAGCCGGACGGGCCCAGCAGGCTGAAGAACTCGCCGCGGCGGATGTCGAGGTCGATGTCGTCCAGCACGCGCGTCTCGGCGCCGCCCGGCGAGCGGAAGCTCTTGCGCACGCCGCGCACGCTGACGGCCGCGTCGTCCGCGAGATCACGCGGGCGTTTTCCCTTGAAGGTCACGCCGCTGATGGCGTCACCCCGGTCCAGTACACAGTCATCCCCCAATTGTAGAGGCCGCGCCCGGCAGGTCCGCCTTTCGGGGGACGAGCCGCTCATGCCCGGCGGGTACAGTCGGGCGCATCAGCCCTCCCGGAGGTGACCCCCATGGACCTTGAAGCGATCGTCGTCCCCGCCCTGTTCTTCGGCAGCGTGTTCGGTTTCCCGCTGCTGCGCCGCCAGATGATCCACCGTCATGAACTCGAACGCGAGGCGCTGCGCCGCGGCTTCCTCCCCGCCCGCGTGACTCAGGAACACCCGGCCCTGCCCGCCCCCCCTCCCCACGCCAGCGCCGGGGACGACGCGCCCACCCTCGCCCTGCGTCTGCCGGAACCGCACCGCCTGTACGCGCTGGCCCTGCTGTGCCGCCTGGAGGACACGCCCCCACCCGCCGAGGAGCGCTCGCGGACCATGCTGTCGCAGATCCGCCTGGAGTACCTGCCGGAGACCCTGCGGGCGTACCAGCACCTCACGCCCGCCGGACGCGAGCAGCTTCGCGCCCAGGGCCGCGACCCGGAAGGGTTACTGCGCGAGCAGCTGGAGCGCCTGAACGAGGGCCTGGACGACCTGTTGCACCACGATCACGCCGCCGCCGACCGGATGCTCACGCAGGGGCACTTCCTGCGTGACCGCTTCGGCGCGCCGCACACGGAGCTGCTCAGGTCGCGCTGAGCTGACCCTCTCCCCTGCCGCCGAGCCTGCGCCGGGGGCTCTTCGCTCCGCCCGACTGGTGCGCACCACCTTGCCGCCGCCGGGCGGGCTGGACACGCTACAGTCGGGGTCACGCGTCAATTCAACTCCTGCGGGTGCCCACCCTGGCATCCGGGGCCCTTTCCCCACGCGTGTTCCGGAGGTTCATCCATGCGCTTTCGTCTTCCCCTCCTCCTGACGGTCCTCCTGGCGGGCTGCGCCGCGCCGAGCACCCCGGCCTCGCTGTCCTCTGCGCCCACGCTGGGCGCGCAGTCCGTGCTGACGTGGCAGGCGCTGCGGCAGGGGGACAGTGGCCGCGACGTGGTCACCCTGCAGTACCTGCTGCGCCACCGCGGCTACACCCTGAGCGTGGACGGCGCGTTCGGCGCCGGGACGGACAGCGCCGTGCGGTCCTTCCAGGGTTCAAACGGCCTGACGGTGGACGGCATCGTGGGCGGCAACACCTGGGAGAAACTGATCGTGACCGTCCGACAGGGCGACAACAGCAACGCGGTGCGCGCCGTGCAGGATCAGCTGCGCAGCGGGTACGGGTACACGGGCGTGACCGTGGACGGCGCGTTCGGCGCGGGCACGGACAGCGCCGTGCGGGACGTCCAGGGCAGGCGAGGCCTGAGCGCGGACGGTGTGGTGGGCCTGAACACCTGGAACGCCCTGGTGACCGGGGCCAGCACCGGCGGGTCGGGCACCGCCGCCAGCCTCGCGCAGAGCATCCTGAACACCAGCCGCGTCACGCTGGGCACGAGCAGCAGCACCACGAATGGCAGCCCCCGGCAGAACCTGCTGGACACAGCCGCCGGGAAGGCCGCCACGCGCGGCTGCGCCAGCAACGCCAACTGCGGCCTGACCGTGTACCTGAAAAAGAGCATGTTGCAGGGCATGTCCGACCTGTCGCGCAGCAACAGCTTCTACGTGACCTCCATTGCGGGCGGCGTGCACTCCACGTACTCGGATCACTACGCGGGGCTGGCGTTCGATATCGGCATCTGGAACGGCGTGAGCCTGAGCAGCCCGAGCAGCTCGCACACGGCGGCGCGCAACGCCTGCATCGCGGCGGGCAGCGACCCCGGGCAGACCTTCGACGCGTACCACGACCCGACCGGCGGGCACAGCAACCACGTCCACTGCGCGTGGAACTGACCATGACGACACCGCTGAGTCCCGGTCAGGCCGCAGTCCCCGTCACCCTGCCCACATCGCGCCCCGCGCCAGCCACTGCGTCAGCGGAAATCAGCCGGTCCCTGACGGGCAGCGCGGCTCCCCGGACGCCCGGCCACGCGATCCGCACGGCGTCCGCACGGCCCCGGCAGCGCGCCCCGTACGCCACCTCCGCCCCCCGGAGGAAACGATGAACGTGCACCGGCGTGACGTGCTGCGCCTGGGACTGCTGGCGAGTGCCAGTGCCGTCCTGGCGGGCTGCGGCGTGCCCCTGACGCGCGTGCCCGAACGGCTGAACGCTCTGGCGGTCGCCGCGCCGGGCGTCTCGACGTGCGCGGCGTGGCTGGCACAACCGGCAAAATCGCCCATCGTGCTGCTCGCGGCGCGGCCCACCCGCATCCTGGTGCACCACACGGCCAGCGCAAACACCACGGACCTGTCGCAGGCGCAGGCGTTCAGCTTGGCCCGGACCATCCAGCAGAGTCACTTCTCGCGCGGGTGGATCGACTCCGGGCAGCAGTTCACGGTCAGCCGGGGCGGGTACGTCCTGGAGGGCCGGCACCGCAGCCTGGAGGCCGCGCAGGGCGGCACGCAGCACGTGCAGGGCGCCCACTGCGACGGGCAGAACGACGTGGCGGTGGGTATCGAGAACGAGGGCACGTACATGACGGTCTCGCCGCCCGCCGGGCAGTACGGCGCGCTGGTGAGCCTGTGCGCGTGGCTGTGCCAGCAGTACGGCATTCCCGCCACGGAGCTGTACGGGCACCGGGACTTCAACAACACCGACTGTCCCGGCGACGTGCTGTACGCGAAACTGCCGCAGCTGCGCGCGGACGTGGCGGCGCGGCTGGGCGTGCAGGTGCGCATCTGGCCCACCACGAAGACCGGCATGACCGGCGAGCGGGTGCGCAGCGCGCAGCGCCTGCTGATCGCCGCCGGGCAGACCCTGACGGCGGACGGCAGCTACGGCAGCGGCACGGCCAGCGCCGTCAGCGCCTTCCAGTCGGGGGCGGGCCTCACGCCGGACGGCCTGATCGGGTCGGCCACCTGGGAACGCCTGATCCGCACCGTGCGGCGTGGGGACAGCGGCCCGGCGGTACAGGCGGCGCAGGGGCAGCTCGCGGCGCGCGGGTACCCGGTCACGGTGGACGGCGCGTTCGGTCCCGCCACCGAGAGCGCCGTGACATCCTTCCAGGCCAGCAGGAACCTGACGGCTGACGGGATTGTCGGGCCGAACACCTGGCTGGCGCTGGAAAGCTGAGGGACAGGCGAGGGTGCCCGGTGGCCTACGCGTCGCCGGGCCGTTCCGCGACGGTCACGCCCAGCAGGTGCGCGAGGTCGAGCACCTGCGCGGCCTCCACCGTGACGCCCTGGAGGTCGGCCGCCCCGGCGCGCACGCCCCCCAGGGCGCTGCCGCGCAGGTCCGCGCCGTCCAGTTGCGCGCCGCGCAGGTCGGTGCGGTGCAGGCGACAGTCCCGCAGAACCGTGCCGGGCAGTTTCGCCTCCATGAAGCTGGCCTCGCTGAGGTCGCAGCCGCTCAGGTGGAGGTGCAGGGCGTCGGCGCGCTGCCAGACGCTCAGAGGCGCGTGGACGCGGGTCAGGCGGACGTGCCGCAGGCGCACCCCGGCGGCCTGGAGGCCCAGCAGGCGCGAGCCCGTGACCTCGGCCCGGTCCAGGCTGACGTCCGTCCAGCGCGCGCCGCTGAGGTCGCAGTCCTCGAAGCGGACGTCCAGCAGGCGCACCCGCTCCCAGGTGCTGCCGGTGAGGTTCACGCGGCGGAACACGCACCCGGCGAAGGTGACGCTGTGCAGCGCGGCCAGGGCGGGCCAGTCGCCCCCCTCGAACAGCGCGCCGCGCAGGGTCGCCTCGTCCTCAATTTGGTCGGAGCTGGGCGCGCGGACGCCACCACGCGGGAATTTCGGAGGGGTCGGCGCGGCGGGCCTGTTCACACGGTCAGGATCTCGTGGCCCTTCGCGGTGACGACCACGGTGTGCTCGAACTGCGCGCTGGGGCTGCCGTCCGCGGTGACGACCGTCCAGCCGTCCGCGAGGAGGCGCGTCTCGGGGCGGCCCAGGTTGATCATGGGTTCGATGGTGAACACCATGCCCGGCTGGAGTTTCAGGCCGGTGTAGCGCGCGCCGTAGTGGAGGACGGTGGGTTCCTCGTGCAGACGTTTGCCGATGCCGTGCCCGGTGTACTCGCGCACCACGCCGTACCCGCGCGCCTCCGCGAGGCTCTGGATGGCGTGGCCGATGTCCCCCAGGCGCGCGCCGGGTTTCACCAGTTCCAGCGCGTTCTTCAGGGACTCGCGGGTGGTGTCCACGAGGCCCTGCACCTCCGCGCTGACCTGCCCGACCGTGTAGGTCGTGCAGGCGTCCCCGTAATACCCGTCGAGCAGCACGCCGATGTCCACGCCGATGATGTCGCCGTCCTTCAGTTCGCGGGCGTCGGGGATGCCGTGGCAGATGACCTCGTTCACGCTGGCGCAGATCGTGCCGGGGAAGGGGTTGTTCTTCGGGCCGTACCCGACATACGCGGGGATTGCCCCGGCCTTGCGGATGTGCTCCTCGGCCAGTCGGTCGAGTTCCTTGAGGGTCACGCCGGGTTTCACGAACGGCGCGAGGACACGGAAGGTGTCAGCGACGAGCGCGCCCGCGCGGCGCATGATCTCGATTTCACGGGCGGATTTCAGGGGCACGCGGCTCATAACGAATGAGGCTAACACGCCCGCGCCGCAACGGGGCGGCCGCGCGTCACGGTGTGTACGGATTCACGGGCGGGTGGACGGCACCACCTGCCCCGCGCCCGGCAGGCCCATCTGACGTAGGCTGCCAGCCATGACCGAGCGGCGAGTGGTGATCAGTGTGGACATGGAGGGCGTGACCGGAGTCTCGAGCTGGGTGCAGGTCAGCCCCCCGGAATTCGGCGGGCTGGTGAGCGGCGCGGAGTACGAACGTGCCCGCGAACGCATGACGCTGGAGGCGGCCGCCGCCGCGCAGGGCGCGCTGGACGCCGGGGCGACCGACGTGCTCGTGAACGACAGTCACGACACCATGCGCAACCTGATCCCGGAACTGCTGCCCGACGGGGTGCGCTTCACGAGCGGTAGCGACAAGCCGCTGAGCATGGTGCAGGGCGTGCAGGAGCCCGGGGTGGTGGGCCTGCTGTTCGTGGGCTACCACGCGCGGGCCGGAAGCGTGCGCGGGCCGCTGGCGCACACCTGGAACGGCTTCGTGCGGGACGTGGTCGTGAACGGCGTGAGCACCGGCGAGTACGGCCTGAACGCCCTGCTGGCCGGGCATTACGGCGTGCCGGTGCTGTTCGCGTCCGGGGACGACGTGGCCATGGGCGAGATCACGGCGGAACTGGGCGCCGGGGTGGTCACGGTGCCCGTGAAGGAGGGCCTGAGTGCCTTCGCGGCGGCGCACCTGCACCCGCGTGAGGCGCAGCGCCGCATCCGGGACGGGGCGCGCCGGGCGGTGGAGGCGGCGGGCGACGCCACGCCCTACGTGACCCGCTGGCCCGCGCACGCGCAGGTCAGCTTCAACCATCAGGCCCGCGCGGACGCCGGCGAGCGCGTCCCCGGCGTGACCCGCGTGGACGCCGTCACGGTCGGCTGGCACAGCCCGGACGCGTACCACCTGTTCCAGACGTTCCGCATGCTCGCCAAGGTGGCCGAGGTCCGGCTGGACGGCTGACGCCCGCAGCGCGTTCATGAAGGTATCCGGACCCAACCCGGACCGTGCCCGCAGGAGGGACGGCGACACTGCGGGACATGCCCCGTCCCCCGCGCGGTCCCCGCCCTGGCTATCCGGCCGTGCCCCTGCTTCTGCTGCTCGTCGGGGCGGCCCTGCTGGGTTTCGGGGTGTGGCAGTCGGGACAATCCCTGCGGGCGGCGCGCTGGCCGGTGGCGACCGGCACGGTCACGCGGGCGCAGGCCGTGCCGGGGGGCCGTTTCGCAGACCGGCGCGGCTGGCGGCCCGAGGTGAACTACACCTACCGCGCCAGTGGGCAGACGTACAGCGGCGAGCGACTGAACTTCTTCCGGCTGAACAGCACGTCCCTGCGGGGCGCGCGGCGGGTGCTGGCGCGGTACCCGGTGGGGCAATCGGTGGCCGTGCACTACGATCCCCGGCAGCCGTCCCGGAGTGTGCTGCAGGTGGGCCTGGGTCTGTCCTGGCCGCTGTGGCTGCTGGGCGCGGCCTCGCTTGTGCTGGGCGGCGCGGTCCTGTGGGCCGGGCGCGGCGGTGAACGGTGGGGCGGGCAGACGTGGCTGCCGAAGTAAGCGGTCAGCCCGCACTGAACGCTCCGTCACGTTCTCACCTGCCCGGCTGGTACGCTGCGCGCATGACCCGGTTCCTTCCTCTGCTGGCCGCCCTGACCCTCTCCGCGCCTGCCTCGGCCGCCGTGGCGTGGGCCGGGGCGGACGCCACGACGGGCGGCTTCGGCGTGCACGCGGGCGCGGCGCTGCTGCCCATCCCGTTCGTCGGCACGGTGGGTGTGGAGGGCAGCGCCGAGCGGCCCTGGCGCGTCACGGACACCACCTTCAACCGCGTGGCGCTGGGCCTGACGCTGCGGGACCTGAACATTCCCCTGTCGAAGGTGGACGCGTTTGCCACGCTGGGTGGGCAGGCCCTGCTGCCCTCCACCGGTGGGGACAACGTGTACGCGCTTTACGGCGAGGCGGGCCTGCGCGGTCCGGTGTTCGGCCCGGCGGGCTGGCGCGCCTTCGTGCGGGGCACGAGCGCCGGGACCTTCGGGGCTGGCCTGGGGCTGGAACTGCGCTTCTGACGAAACAGACAAGGGAGGCGGCGCGCCGTATGCACTGGCGCGCCGCCTCCGCTCGTGGGGTTATCCGTCGTTGGTGTTGTCGTTCTCGGGGTCCATCTGGCGGTTGGGTTCGCCGTGCTCCACGCCGATGTCTGGGTTGCCGGGGCTGTCCTGCACCACGCCACGGTCGTCGTAGTCGGCGGGGATACGGCGCAGGCTCTCGGCGTCGCTGTGGTCGTGCTGAGGTTCGTCGCGGGTTTCGTCGCTGGTGTGTCCGGTGCCGGTCATGGGGCACAGCGTAGGGGCGGGCGGGGCGGGCTGCGTGTGGGGTGGGTCAAGGGGGCTTGATCCGTCGTGGAACGCTTCCAGAAGGAGAGGCACGGACCGTGTCGCCCGATAGTCAGGAAATGAGCGTCGTGACCGATGTTTTTAGCCCGTCCGGACCGGAGGTCGTGACCTCGACCTCACCCGCGTTCCGGTTTGGAAGCGCTACAATTTCCACACCAATGAAAAGACTGGCGACCCTCCTGACGGTCGCGCTGTCTGCTTCGGCAGCGGCGCAAACAACCCTGCCTGCCGACACCGCGCGGGTGCACTACCAGCGCGCGGACGGCGCCTACGCGGGCTGGGGCCTGCACGTGTGGGAGGACACGACCGCCCAGGTCACCTGGGACAAACCGCTGGCCCAGAGCGGCAGGGACGACTTCGGCACGTACTTCGACATTCCCCTGAAACCCGGCGCGCAGAAGCTGGGCTTCATCGTGCACAAGGGCGACACCAAGGACGCCGACAGGGACCTGTGGTTCGACCTGAGCCGCGGCCGCGAACTGTTCCTGAAATCCGGCGGCCTGAACGTCGCGTACGCGAAGGCCGGCCCGTTCACGGTGGACGCGAGCAAGGCGCCGGTCGCGCAGGCCGCCGCGCCCGCAGCCACCGCGCCCGCCGCGACGCCGGCGGCCAGCAGCAGCGCGCAGCCCATCCCCAAGAACGTCCTGCGCGTGCGCTACGTGCGCCCGGACGGCAAGTACGACGGCTGGGGCCTGCACGCCTGGGAGGACACCACCGCCCAGGTCGAGTGGAGCAAGCCCCTGACGCCCACGGGGGTGGACGCGAGCGGCGCGTACTGGGACGTGCCGCTGAAGGACGGCGCGGCGAAGATCGGCTTCATCGTGCACAAGGGCGACGAGAAGGACCCGGGCGCCGACATGTTCGCGGACCTGAGCAAGGGCAACGAGGTGACCGTCACGAGCGGCAAGGCCGAATTCGCGTACGGTGCGCCCGCCGTGCTCAGCGACCCGCCGGTCCCGGCTGGCGTGGCCCGCATCAACTACTACCGCCCGGACGGGAAGTACGACGGGTGGGGCCTGCACGCCTGGGAGGACACCACCGCGCAGGTCGAGTGGAGCAAGCCCCTGATGCCCACGGGCACGAATTCGTTCGGCGTGTACTGGGACGTGCCCATGAAGACCGACTGGAAGAAACTGGGGTTCATCGTGCATAACGGCGACAACAAGGATCCGGGGGCCGATCAGTTCCTGACGAGCGACATGGGCAATCAGGCGTGGATCGTCAGTGGCAGCGCGACGGTGAACACCACCCGCCCGGACACCAGCGTGCGCACTGTGGGTGACCTGACCCGCGCGCAGGCGGTGATGCTGTCGCGTGACCTGATCGCGGTGAAGCCGGAGTTCGTGCAGCCCGGCGCGTTCCTGACGCTGCACGCCGCGCGCAGCGGCGGCCTGAAACTATCGGCGGTCGGGGTGGACGGCGGCGACAGCCTGACCCTGGAGGAAGTCGAGGGGGGCCTGAGTGCCGCCCTGAAGGCGAAAGCCCCGTACCTGAGCGGGTACGCGCTGCTGCGCATTCGCGCCGAGGACGCCGCGCGCATCGGGACGGTGTTGCAGGGTCAGGTGGCGGTGAGCAGCGTCATGCCGGACGGCACGGTCCTCGACGCGACCGGCGTGCAGACCGCCTGGGCACTGGACGACCTGTTCGCGTACGACGGCGCGCTGGGCGCGCAGTGGCAGGGCAACATCCCCACGCTGCGGCTGTGGGCGCCGACCTCGCAGGACGTCAAATTACGCCTGACCGTTCCCGGCGGTCAGGAGACGGTCGTGCCGATGACCCGCGACGCGAAGGGCGTCTGGACGGTCAGGGGCGCGCAGAACTGGCGCGGCGCCGCCTACCGCTACGAGGTGAAGGTGTACGCGCCCAGCACCGGGAAGGTCGAGACGAACCTCGTGACCGACCCGTACTCGGTGGCGCTGACGCGGAACAGCACCCGCTCGGTGCTCGTGGACCTGAACGACCCGGCCACCAAACCCCAGGCGTGGGACGCGCTGAAGAAGCCCGCGCTGCGCTCCGCGGGCGACCTGAGCTTCTACGAACTGCACCTGCGGGACTTCAGCGCGGCGGACAGCACCGTTCCGGCGGCGCAGCGCGGCACGTACCTGGCGTTCACGCAGGCGGCCAGCGACGGCGTGAAGCACCTGAAGGCCCTGGCGAACGCCGGGCTGAAGGCGGTGCACCTGCTGCCCACCTTCGACATCGCCACCATCGAGGAGGACAAGGCGGCGTGGAAGTCCACGGGAGACCTGGGCAAGTTCGCGCCGAACAGCGACGAGCAGCAGAAGGCCATCGGCGCCGTGAAGGACCAGGACGCGTACAACTGGGGCTACGACCCGTATCACTACATGGTCCCCGAGGGGAGCTACGCCGTGAATCCCGACCAGCGGACCCTGGAGTACCGCCGCATGGTCGCCGCGCTGAACGGCATGGGGCTGCGCGTCGTGCAGGACGTGGTGTTCAACCACACCGCCGCCAGCGGGCAGGCGGACCGCAGCGTCCTGGACCGGATCGTGCCCGGCTACTACCACCGCCTGAACGCCAATGGCGGCGTGGAGAACAGCACCTGCTGCTCGAACACCGCCACCGAGCACGTCATGATGCGCAAACTCATGGTGGACACGCTGGTGCTGATGGCGAAGGCCTACAAGGTGGACGGCTTCCGCTTCGACCTGATGGGCCACCACATGGTCGCCGACATGCAGGCAGCCCGCAAGGCGCTCGACGCCCTGACCGTGCAAGGTGACGGCGTGGACGGCAGGAGCATCTACCTCTACGGCGAGGGCTGGGACTTCGGCGAGGTGCAGGGCGGTGGGCGCGGCATGAACGCCACCCAACTGAACCTGTTCGGGCAGGGCATCGGCACCTTCAACGACCGCCTGCGCGACGCCGTGCGCGGCGGGAACCCCTTCGGCGGCCTGCAGGAGCAGGGCTTCGCGACCGGGCTGTTCGTGCTGCCCAACGGGCAACCCGCGAACACGAACAAGGCCAGGGCCCTGAGCCTCGCCGATCAGGTGCGAGTCGGCCTGACCGGGAACCTGCGCGACTACCGCTTCACCGACGCGACCGGCAAGGCCGTGAAGGGCGCCGAGGTGAACTACAACGGCGCGCCCACCGGGTACGCGGCCAGCCCCCGCGAGGCGATCACGTACGTCAGCGCGCACGACAACCAGACGCTGTTCGACGCGGTCCTCCTGAAAGCGCCCGCCAGTGCCACCTCCGCGCAGCGCACCCGCATGCAGAACCTCGCCAACAGCGTCGTGCTGCTCGGGCAGGGCCTGCCGTTCAGCTACGCCGGGGACGAGATCCTGCGCTCCAAGAGCTTCGACACCGACAGCTACAACAGCGGCGACTGGTTCAACACCCTGGACTTCACCGGCAAGGGCAACGGCTTCGGCAAGGGCCTGCCGCCCGCCGAGAAGAACGAGGCGAACTGGAACCTGTACCGCGGCCTGCTGGGCAACCCGGCCCTGAAACCGTCGGCGGCCGACATTCAGCGGGCCTTCGACCACTACCGCGAGATGCTGCGCGTCCGGTACTCCAGCACGCTGTTCCGCATGGACACCGCCGCGCAGGTGGGGCAGGGCCTGACGTTCCTGAACGTGGGCCCGGCGCAGCAGCCCGGCGTGATCGCCATGAAGCTCAGCGGCGCCGTGAGTGCCACCAACCCCTACCGGAACGTCGTGGTGGTGTTCAACGCCACTGGCCAGAGCGTGACCCTCAGCGACGCGGCGCTGGCTGGCCTGAACCTCAGCCTGCACCCCGCACTGGCGGCAGGCACCGACGCGACCGTCAAGAGCAGCCGCGCCACCGGCAACAGTGTGACGGTGCCCGCGCTGACCACCGCCGTGTTCGTCGGGAAGTAAATCTGCTCAGGACAGGGGGCCACCGGGCGACCGGGCGGCCCCCTCCTGCTGATCCCCTCGCGTACACTGGACGTCCACTCATGCAGACCATCGAGAACCAGACCTTCACCAAGAAACGCATCGAACTGGACGGCACCCAGTTCCAGAACTGCACGTTCGTCGAGTGCCTTCTCGTGTACAAGGGCACGGACGGCACCGCCATGAACGGCTGCCAGCTCGACAACACCGGCTTCGCGTTCGAGGGGAACGCCGCGAAGACCATCGAACTGCTCGCCGCGATGCACAAGGGCGGCTTCGCGGAACTCGTGGAGGCGACCATCGCCACCATCCGCGGCGAGGAAGTGCAGCAGCCCGGCACCGCCCAGGCTTAACGTCCACGTTCAGGCGGGCGGCTTCCCGGGTGGGGGCCGCCTCTTTCTGTTGGCGGTATGCTGCCGCGCGTGACCAAACAGCCGCTGCCCGTGATTCTCGATGGTGACCCTGGCCTGGACGACGCGGTGGCGTGGCTGCTCGCGCTGGGCAGCCCGGAGGACCTGAGGGTGCTGGGCGTGACGACCGTGCACGGCAACGTGTCCCTGGACCGCACGACCCGCAACGCCGGGGTGACGCTGGCCCTGGCGGGCGCGGCGGCGGACGGCGTGGGCGTGTACGTGGGCGCGGACCGCCCGCTGGTGCGCCCGGCGCTGACGGCGGCGGCCGTGCACGGCGACTCGGGCCTGCCCGCCGAGGGGCTGCCCGACCCTGTCCGTCCCCCGGAGGCCGGGCACGCCGTGGATTTCATCATCCGCGCGGTGCGCGCCCTGCCGGGCGAGGTGACCCTGATTCCCACCGGCCCGCTGACGAACGTGGCGCTGGCGCTGCGGCTGGCGCCGGACCTCGCACCCTTGATCCGGGAGATCGTGTGGATGGGCGGCAGCACCGCGCAGGGCAACCGCACGCCCGCCGCCGAGTTCAACGCGCTGGCCGACCCGCACGCCGCGCACGTCGTGTTCACCAGCGGGGTGCCGCTGCGGATGGTGGGCCTGAACGTGACCATGCAGGCGGTCGCGGGGCCGGACCGCATCGCGGCGCTGCGCGCCCTGGGCACCCGCGCGGGAGAGGCCTGCGCCGAGCTGCTCACGTTCTACGCGGACGTGTACCGCCGCCGCTACGGCCTGGACGGCGGGGCGCTGCACGACCCGCTGGCGGTGGCCGCCGCGATCCGCCCGGACCTGCTGGACTGGCAGCCGATGCCCGTCAGCGTGGAGACCACCGAGGGCCTCAACGTAGGGCGCACCGTCTGTGACCTGTACGGCGTGACCGGTCAGGCCCCGAACGCGCAGGTGGCGGTGGGCGTGCGCGACGCCGAGTTCTTCGACCTGCTGCTCGAACGCGTGGGCCGCCTGCCCTGATCAGTGCCGGACGACGTGCTGGAGGGGTTCCTCGTCGGTCGTCAGCGGTTCGAAGCGCGGCAGGAACAGCTCGAAGGTGGCGGGCGCGACGAAATGCGCGCCGGGCTGGTCGTTCCGCGCGGCGACCCGCTCCCACGCGGTGGCCGGGTCGAAGGGCAGGACATGCAGGGTCAGGGGCACGCCCAGGGCGGCGGCCTGCGCGCGGAGTTCGTCGCGGCTGGCGCGGGTCCACAGGCCCTCGTCGAGGATGACCGGGACGCCCAGCGTGACGGCCCGCGTCCACTGGGAATGCATGAGTGCGCGGACGCGGGCCAGCAGGGCCGGGTACTCGGCGGCGGGCGGGTCGGCGCCGTACAGGGTGGTCATCCACTCGTCGGGCGTGAAGCGCAGCGCGCCCAGGTCGCGTTCCAGCGTGCGCGCCAGCGTCGTCTTCCCGGCGCCGATGAAGCCGTGCAGGGCGTGAATGGCACTCATTCCGGTCCTTCCGTGACGTGCAGTGCGACCTCGTGCGCCTCAGGGAGCAGGTAGGCGCGCAGGGTGCCGCTCCGCAGGTCGGCGATCAGGTACGGCACGTCGTACGCGGCCAGCCGGGTGTCGGTGCGGCTGGGCCGGTCCGGGCCGCGCGGGTGGCTGTGGTACAGGCCCACGAGGTCCAGGCGCTCGGCGCGCATGGCCTTCAGGGCGCGCAGCAGGTACGTGGGGTCGGCGAGGTACTCACGGGCCGGGTCGGGCGCGATGTTCGGCAGGGGGTACAGGGTGTGCACGCACCACGTTTCGCCGTGCTGGACGCCGCCCAGGGCGCCCACGACCTCGTGGTGGGGGTGGGTGCGGGCGTGCTGCCAGAGGGCCGCGTGCAGCGCGGCGGGAAGGTGCAGGGGCACGCCGGGCATTCTGCCATGACCCATGCCGGGGGCATAGGGGTCGAAATGCCGTGCTGGTGCGGAATTGCAGTGTGTTATGGAGTACACTGCGCGGCATGGCGAAGGCGCGTTCGAGGGGTGCAGCTCCGGTCAGCCGGTTCGACGGAGAGGCCCTGGGCCTGGTGCTGTTCGCGCTCGGGATCTTCCTGGGCGTGACGGTGTTCATGGAACCGGCGCAGCCCGGGTCGGAATCGTTCATGGGGCAGGCGCGGGCGCTGCTGGTGGGCTGGCTGGGCTGGGCGGCGACGCTGCTGCCGGTCGTGCCGGTGGCGTACGGGACGCTGGTGTTCCTGAACCGCGACGTGACGAACCTGACGCGGCGCGTGCTGGGCGGCGTCCTGGTCGTGCTGTCCCTGCTGGCGCTGCACGAGGTGGCGCAGCCGGGGCAGGCGGGGCAGCTGGCGGGACTGGCGATGCACCCGCTGGTGCGCACGCTGAGTTACGCGGCGGCGCTGCTGCCGCTGCTCACGCTGACGCTGGGCGTCGAGGTGATGCTGCGCCTGTCCCCGCTGTCGCTCCTCAAGGGCTTCTTCCGGTCGCTGAGCGTGCTGCTGGGTGGCGGCGCGGCGCAGGTGCAGGGCGTGATCGAGTCGCGCCAGGAGGGCCGCGACGCCGCGCGCGCGCGGGTGGGGGCGCGGCAGGGACTGGCGAACCTGCAACGCGAGGTCGAGGGCCTGCGCCGCCTCTACCCGCAGGCGCCGGAGCTGTCCGGCCTGCACGACGAGCTGCGCGCGGCAGGCCGGGACGTGCGCTCGCTGGACGAGGCGGGCCTGAAGAACCTGGACCGGGAGCTGGTCGCATGGCGCGAGGTGGCGCGGACCTTCGTGGGAAACGCCGCGCGGGACCTGCGGGCCGACGTGACCGCCGAGGCCCCCGAGGCCGGCGCGCAGGTGGAGGCGGTCGCGAACGAGCTGCGGGCCGGGCGGCACGACCTGAGCGCCGAGTTGCCGAGCACCATGGCGAGCGCGGCGCTGGAGCGGCTGCGCCGGGCGCTGGTGCTGGAGGTCCAGCGGCTGGCGCAGCGGGCCGGGCGGCTGGAACGCGACCGCAAGGCCGCCGAGAAGGCGCTTGGGAAACCGGACGCGGGCATGCTGACGCGCGAACTGCCCGCGCACACGGGCCGCGCCCGCGAATGGGCGGAACTCGCCGAGGAGTTCACGGCGTGGCGGGCCCGCGCGGCGGCGTACGTCGGCTGGCCGGAACTGGCCGCCGCGTTCGACCGCGCGCCGACCGAGCTGGCCGAATCGCTCGCGGAGGCGCTGGGGGCCGACCCGGACGCGGTGATGGCCGATCCGTCCGGGTGGCGCTCGCAGCTGGCCCGCGCGCAGGACGACGCCCGCCGCCGCGCCGAGGCGCTGGCCGCGCAGCCCCTCCCGGAGGCGGCGCCCGCGCTGCCCACCCTGGACTTCGATTTCGGCGCGCCGCTGACCGCTGCCGCCCCGGCCGTGGTGACGGCGCCCCTCTGGACGCCCCCCGCGCGGGCAGCCGCGGTGGCGGTCGCCCCGGCCCCGCCGCTGACGGGAACGGCGCCCGACCTCTCCCCTGCCCCGATTTCTGCCCCGATTCCGACCCCGCTGGCTGCCCCGGCGGCGCCCGACTGGGACGCGACGCCGCTTCCCCCGGCGGCTGCACCCAATCCGATTGCGCCCACCCCGGCGGTAACCCTGCCGCCCACCCCGCAGCGCGCCGCGCCCGCCTACACCCCGGAGGTACGGCCCGATCCGGTCGTGCCGGGCCTGGAGGACGCGCCAGGCGGCATGGATCCCTTCAGCGGCTGGGATGACGACGACCTGCCGTTCGGCCCGGCGCCCACGACCCCGGCTCCCCCGGCACCCGCCCCTGTCCGGGCGGCCACGCCAGCCCCCTGGGACAGCCCGCAGCCGGAACGCCGCGCGCCGACCTCACCACAGACCCACACCCCCTCGGCGCCGCTGCCGCTGTTCACGGGCGAGGCGAACGCCCGCCCGGTGCAGGACGCGCTGCCACTGGCCCGCCCGGACGAGGCGCTGCTGGACCCGATTCCCGGCGCGGCGCTGAACACCGAGGCGCTGGACATCTCGGCGCGGCAGCGGGCCGGGCTGATCGACGAGACGCTGCGGCACTTCAACCTGCAGGCGCGCGTGGTGGACTACGCGCGCGGCCCGACCGTCACCCGGTACGAGATCGAACCGGCGCCCGGCGAGAAGATCAGCCGCATCGCGGGCCTGTCGAACGATCTGGCGCGGGCGTTGGCGGTGGGGGGCGTGCGTATCGAGGCGCCGGTGCCGGGCAAGAGCGTGATCGGCCTGGAGGTCCCCAACGCGGAGCGTGAGCCGATCACGTTCCATCAGGCGGCGGCCGCGCCGAGTTTCAAGGGTTCGCGGGCGAAACTGCCGATCATCCTGGGCAAGAGCATCGACGGCGAGATGATGGTCGGGGACCTGGCGAAGATGCCGCACCTGCTCGTGGCGGGCAGTACGGGCAGCGGGAAGTCGGTGTGCGTGAACACGCTGATCACCAGTCTGCTGTTCAAGTACCTGCCGACCGAGCTGCGGTTCCTGATGATCGACCCGAAGATGGTGGAACTCACGCCGTACGACGGGATTCCGCATCTGGTGCGGGCGGTCGTGACGAATCCGGTGGACGCGGCGGGCGTGCTGCTGGGCGCCGTGGCGCACATGGAGCGGCGCTACAAGATGATGTCGCAGGTGGGCGCGAAGAACCTGGAGCAGTTCAACGCGAAGATGCGTCAGGTCGGCGAGCCGGAACTGCCGCACCTCGTGATCATCATCGACGAGCTGGCGGACCTGATGATCACCAGCCCGAAAGAGGTCGAGTCGGCGATCATGCGCCTGGCGCAGATGGCCCGCGCGACCGGGATGCACTTGGTGCTGGCGACGCAGCGGCCCAGCGTGGACATCCTGACCAGCCTGATCAAGGTGAACGTCCCGGCGCGGATCGCGTTCGCGGTGAGCAGCAGTCACGACAGCCGCACGATTCTGGACGCGCTGGGCGCCGAGCGCCTGACCGGCATGGGCGACATGCTGTTCTACCAGCCGGGCCTGGTGAAACCGATCCGCCTGCAGGGGCCGTACATCAGCGAGGTGGAGTCCGCCCGGATCGCCGACGAGCTGCGCCGTCAGGTGTTCGAGGACGCGTTCGTGGAGGCGTACGGCACGGACTTCGAGGGGGGCGTGGAGGCCAGCGGGCCCAGCGGCGACAAGTCGAACATGGACTTCAGTGATCCGCTGCTGCGGCAGGCGGCGCAGATCGCCATCGAGGAGGGTCAGGGGAGCGTGTCGCGCCTGCAACGGCGCCTGTCGGTGGGGCACGCGCGCGCCGGGAAGCTGATGGACATGCTCGAGGCGATGGGCATCGTGAGTAAGCATCAGGGCAGCAAACCGCGCGAGGTGCTGGTCACCGAGGCGGACCTGCCGGAGTATTTCGGGAAGTGAACCCCGGCCCGTTGATCAACGGAATCTCAAGGTTCTGAACTGTGAATGAGAGTGGCCCCAATTTCGGGGCCATTTTTATTTAGTTGACCTGCAAGATTGCTTCCAAAAGTTGCTTTTCCTGGCCTCGTGGTGAAGATTGTTTGACGGTAACCCGCAGTTCAATATCCATTTCCCGAGGTGATCTCATGAAGAAGCACACTGGTCTGCTCACCCTGAGCCTGATGCTCGTCACGCCCGCCCTGGCCGGCGGCGCCGGCGCGCCCGCCACCCCCCGCCCCGCCGCGGCCTGCAAGAGCATCGCGCAGATCGTCACGACCGACCCGAACTTCAGCACCCTGGCGACCGCCGTCGAGGCCGCCGGCCTGACCCAGACGCTCATGAGCGGTCAGTACACGGTGTTCGCCCCCACGAACGCCGCGTTCGCCAAGCTGCCTAGCGACGCGCTGGCCGCCGCGCTGAACGACCCGGCGCTGCTGCGCTCGATCCTGCTGTACCACGTCGTGCCCGGCAAGGTGACCGCCAAGCAGGTCATGGGTATGTCCTCCGCGAAGACCGCGCAGGGCGGAAGCGTGCTGATCAACGTGATGGGCGGCAAGGTCATGATCGACAACGCCACCGTCACGAAGGCCGACGTGATGGCCTGTAACGGCATCGTGCACGTGGTCGACACGGTCCTGATGCCCGCCATGGCCGCCGCGCCCGCCCCGGCCCCCGCCACCGTGACGGTCACGACGCCCGCCCCGGCGCCCGCACCTGCCAGCACGGCGCCCGCCGCAACCGACATCATGGCCATTCCCGCGATGCCGGTCGGCATGAGCGGCACGACCACGACCACCACCACGACGACCACGACGACCGACACCACCACCTCGACCACCGACACGGCCGTCAGCAGCAACACCGTGTACGACCTGATCACCACCGACGAGCGCTTCAGCACCCTGCGTGACCTGCTCAGCGACGCCGAACTGAACGACGTGCTGATCAGCAACGACTTCACGGTCTTCGCGCCCACCAACGAGGCGTTCGCCGCCGTGGACGCCGACACCCTGGCCCTGATCGCCAGCGACCCCGAGACCCTCAAGGCCGTCCTGACGTACCACGTGGTGCCCGGCAAGATCACCGCCGATCAGGTCGCCGCGGCCACGCAGTTGCGCAGCGCGCAGGGCGCCAGCCTGAACTTCAAGCTCGACGGCACCACCCAGATGGTGAACGAGGCCATGGTGGACGGCGCGGGTCTGGAAGCCAGCAACGGCTTCATCTACGCCATCAACCAGGTGCTGCTGCCGCCCGATCTGGTGCTGCCCACCGCCACCGTCGAGACGACCGTGACCACCCCGACCGTGACCGTGACGCTGCCCACCGCGCAGTCCGGCGCGAACATCACCGAGGTGCTGTCCCAGCCGCAGTTCAGCACCCTGCTGAGCCTGGTCCAGAAGGCCGGTCTGGTCGACGCGCTGGTCGCGGGTGACGTGACCATCTTCGCGCCCACGAACGACGCGTTCGCCAAGGTGCCCCAGGCGACCCTGGACACCCTGATGGCCGACATGGACAAGCTCAAGCAGGTGCTGCTGTTCCACGTGGTCACCGGCCGCGTGGTGGATGACGGCCTGAACGTCGCGCAGCTGCGCTCCATGGAAGGCAGCAGCATCGACCTGATGGTCGACGGCACCGGCTACAAGGTCGGCGTGCGCGGCGCGGACGGCATCATGGGCGGCATGGTCAGCAGCCGCGCGGACGCCGGGAACAGCGTGATCTACCCGATCGACTCCGTGCTGATTCCCCCCACCCTGAAGTAACAGCGGTTTTCAGGTGTGTTGAGGGGTTTCCTCAGCACACCTGAAACGTGCGAAGCGAGTAGCCGTCCTCAACAGCGGTTGGAAGTGAAATTGAAGGGCGTGCTGTTGGCCCTTCAATGGAACTGAAAGCCGCTGTAAGTTTCCTCCGGGTGACCGCCCCCTCCTCTACCGGAGGGGGTTTTTCAGGTTTGACCAGCGCAGGCGCCCCCCAGGCTGGCGTCAGGCGGGTTGCAGGTCCGGGTGATGCCGCAGGAAGTCGGTCCAGCTCGCGTGGGTGCGGGGGATGCCCTGGTCTTCCGTCCAGCTCCAGTAGGGCGTGTAGAGGCTGCGGGCGGTGATGATCTCGTCGCGGAAGATGCGGGCGCTAAGGCCGGTGTCGAGCAGACCGCTCGTCTGGAAGCGGCGCAGCACGCCGCTGCGGTCGTACGGCACGGCGCGCAGGGTGGCCTGCCACCCGCCGGGCTGCGCGTCCAGCAGCAGGTACTGCGCACGGGGGTCGCCGGTGGCCGGGGAGCCGACGGCGCCGGTGTTCAGGACCAGCGTACCGGCGTGGTCGTACTGCACGGGCCGGTGGATGTGCGAACCGATCAGCGCGCCGTACCGGGTGCCGTCCGGCGCGACGCTCAGGGCGTCCAGCCGGGCCGGGTCGCTGCGGTCGCTGAGACTCTCGCGGTAGTGGTCGCGGGTGCCGTGCGCGATCTGCACCGGGGGCAGCCCCGGCTCGTGCAGGTCCAGGGTCATGGGCCAGTCGGCGGGAGCGTGCAGCAGGCCCGCGCGGTCCAGTTGCGCGGCGCTCCAGGCGGTCGCGCCCCAGAACGGGTCGGCGTACCAGTCGGCGGGCAGGACGTCGCTGCGGGCGTGCCACAGGCGCAGCAGGTCGTCGTGGTTGCCCAGCGTGAAGGTCGCGTCCCGGTCCAGCAGAGTCTGCATGACCTGCACGGAGTCCGGGCCGCGGTTCACCACGTCGCCGTTCACGATCAGCCGTTCGGCACCCTGGTCGTGGGCGTCGCGCAGCACGGCGTCCAGCGCGTCGGCGTTCCCGTGAATGTCGGCTAGGACAGCGATCCTCATCGGGCGGCATTGTAGTGCCGGGTGGGCCGCGTCACTGGAAGACGCGGCCCACTGTGCCAGGGCAGGGAGGTCGTTTACACGGGTTCCGTTTGCTTGGCTGACAGTCCGGAACTTCACCAGATTGCCAGCTCCGCGTCCGGAACCCGCTTTGCTCCTTCTCTGCTGCGCAGCTCTGCGAGTCGCGTCCGCTCGGATTGAACGGCCTTGCAAGCCATTCAATCGGAGTCAGGTTCAGTTGCGGAAGATGACCTCCTCGCGGCCGAAGGATCGCAGGGCGAGCAGGCTGAACAGGGCGGTCCCGGCGAGGTTCCCGGCGACGGCCAGTACCGCGTGAGTGGGTTCGCCGGTGCCCTTGACGGTGTCGAGGATGCTGAGCATGCCGCCGATGAGGGGCGTGGCGTACAGGGCGGCGCTGGCGTTCAGGAAGTCGGCGAACTGCAGGGTCACGGCGGGTAGCACGACGAGCAGGTTGATGGGCGCGACGTACGTCTGCGCTTCCTTGAAGCTGCGGGCGTAGATGCCGACCAGGATGAGCAGGCTGCTGATGAGCAGCGCGGTGGTCAGCGCGATGCCCAGCACCGTGAGCAGCGCGGTGGGGGTCAGGCTGAGCTGGCCGCCCATCGCCTGCGTGAAGGTGGCGACGTGGCCGGGGTTGGCGGTCTGGTAGGCGCGCATGATGACGCTGCTCAGGAGGAATCCGGCGACGCTGAACGCGGCGCTGGTCAGGGCGGTGGTGGCGGTGGCGATGAGTTTCCCGGTGACGACCTCGGCGCGGCGGACGGGCGCCACGAGCAGGCTTTCCAGGGTGCCGCGTTCCTTCTCGCCTGCGGTGGCGTCCAGCGCGGTGGCCAGCGCGCCCGCGAGGATGAACTGCATCATCAGCATGGGGATCAGGAAGGCCAGCTGGCCGCTGCGTTGCTCCTGGGCGCTGCTGGCGTCCACGGGCTGGATGCGGACGGGTTCGAGGGTGTCCGCGCCGAGGCCCAGCGTGCCCAGGCGGGCGGTGGCGAGCTGGCGGTTGTAGCCGTCCACGACGTCCTGCACCTTGCCGAACGCGCCGCTGCGGGCGCGGAGGTTGCTGAGTTTGGCGTACAGCTTCAGGGTGCCGGTGCCGTCCCCGGCGCGGGCGGGCAGCGGGGCGGCGGCCTGGAGGGCGGCCTCGACGGTGCCGTCCTGCACGGCCTTCAGTGGGTCCGTGACGGGGACCAGGGTCACGCCGGCGCGGGTGACGGTCCCGTCGGGGAGTTTCTCGTCGGTGGTCAGGGCGCGCTTCAGGTCCTCGGGCAGGGTGCCGACGACGCCCAGCTGCTGCCGCGCCTGCTGCTGCCCGCCGATCAGGTTCCCCATCAGCAGGGGCAGGCCCAGCGTGAACAGCGGAATGAGGATCAGTGGCATGAGGATCGTGGCGCTCAGGGTGCGGCGGTCACGCAGGGTGGTCCGGAGGTCGCGCGCGGCGATCTGCCAGACCATGCCGGGGCGCAGGCCGCCGCGCCGGACGGTGCCAGTGGGGCGTTCAGCGGGCATGGCGGGCCTCCGCGGGGGCAGCGTCCGGGCGGACGAGGGTGAAGAAGGCGCGTTCCAGGCTGCTCGCGCCGGTGCGGGCCAGCACGTCGGGGATGGTGCCGACGTTCAGGAGGTGCCCCTCGTGCAGGATGGCGACGCGGTCGCAGACTTCCTCGACCTCGCTCATGACGTGCGTGGAGTACACGGTCAGGCGGCCCGGGGCGCGGGTGGCGTGCACGAAGTCCAGCAGGGTGCGCCGCGCGAAGATGTCCAGGCCGCTGGCGGCCTCGTCGAGGATCAGGACGGGCGGGTCGTGGATGACGGCGCGGGCGATCACGACCTTCTGCTTCATGCCGGTGGAGTACTCCCCGGCGCGGACGTCCAGCGTGCGGCCCAGTTCCAGCCGGTCGTCGAGTTCGGTGATGCGCGCGTCGGCCTGGGCGCGGGTCAGGCCGTACAGCGTGGCGAAGGACCGCAGGACCTCGCGGCCCGTGAGGCGCGCGGGGAGGCCCATGCCGCCGTTCACGACGCCGACCGCGCGCCGTACACCTTCGGGGTCGTGGTGGATGTCGTGCCCGCCGACCACGGCCGTGCCGGAGGTCGGTTCGAGCAGCGTGGCGAGGATGCGCAGCAGGGTGGTCTTCCCGGCGCCGTTCGGGCCGAGCAGACCGAAGACCTCGCCGCTGTGGGCCTGCAGGGTGACGCCGCGCAGCGCCTGGTAGGCGCGGTAGGACTTGGTGACGTTCTGAATGTCGAGCATGGGCCTCCTGATCCCCCCTGTCCGGGGGCATCGCTGGCAGTACGGGTCAGGTTCCGGTCAGGTTCCCGTGCACGACGGGTGGCCGCGCTGAACCGTTCAAGACCGGCGCATGAGACGGATGTGAAAAACGGGAGAACTGCCGTCGTTCACGGCATTTCGCGTTCAGGGACACAGGACGTACATGAAAAGCAATCCCCCGATTGCTCATGCAAGATGAGAGAAAATCTGTAACAATAGGAAAGTTGCGCTAGAGGCCAGTTCCGGCCGCAAAGTTGCACTGCGTCCAAGCTCCACGTCATCCACACGTCATCACAGGTGTCACGTTCCAGTCGCCCACGCTCAGCCCTGACTGCATCACGTCCACCGGCCCCCACCTCCCCCACCCGGGGACTGGGACCGCTCCCGAACCGCCACAGTTCCGCACCGCTCCCTCCCAGACAGGGGCCAGCGGCGCACCGGAGGCCACATGTTCAATCCCCCCACCCTCGAAGACCTGCAGGAAACCCGCCGCGCCAACGAGAAACTGGTGCTCAAGGCCCTGGAAAGCAAACCCGAATGGGTCGAGACCGAACTGGCCAAGACGACCAGCCTCGCCCTGAGCCACCTGCGCGCCGCGCTGGCCAGCCTGCTCGACCAGGGCCGCGTGCGCCGCCTGCCCGGCACCGGCACCCGCGCCGTGTACGGCCTCGCCGACCCCGGTCTGGCCGACGTGCCCGCCACCCCTCTGACCAGTGACGCCAAGAAGGTCCGCGATTACCTCGAGGGCCGCGCCGACAGCGCCCTGTACATGAGCGACCAGCTGCGCATGACCCGCGAGGACGTCATGGCCGCCCTGAGCCTCCTGAACGCGCACGGCATGATCACCTGCACCTTCGTGGGCAGCCTCGTGATCTTCCGCCTGAAGGAAACCCAGGCGCTCGGCCAGGACGGCGCCGCCGCGCCCGAGAAGGCTACGGGCCGCAAGAAAGCCGTCGCCTGATCCCCGGCGCACGCACCGCCCCCGCTCCGGCGGGGGTTTTTCATGGCCGTATCCGGGGCAACCTGATCAGCCTGACGGAACCTTCATCATGGGTCTGGTATCCTGCCGGGCATGAAACTCGTGCTGGCTGTGATTCAGGATGCGGACGCGACCGCGCTGATCCGCGTGCTGTCCCAGAACGCCTTCGAGGTCACGAAACTCGCCAGCACCGGCGGCTTCCTGCGCGAGGGCAACACCACCCTGATGATCGGCGTGTCCGACGAACGCCTCGACGAACTCAAGCGGCACGTGCAGCGCACCTGCCGCACCCGCACCCGCCTCGTCGCGCCCAGCGTCCCGATGGGCGAGCAGAACGAGGGCCTCGTGAACGACCCGGTCGAGGTGCCCGTGGGCGGCGCGGTGATGTTCGTCATGGGCGTGCAGGAATTCGTGAAGGTCTGAGCGGGTCAGGGCGCGCGGGCCGGAAGCTGGGCGAGGTCGTCCCCTCCGGCCCCGTGTCGTTCCTGCTGGGTGGGATCTGGCGGGCGGCCCTGTACACGACGGGCAGCGTGCTCGTCTTCCTGGCGACCTTGCTGGTCCTGCGTGTCGGGGAGGCGTCCCGGCTGAGCGAGGCGTGGTTCAGCCCGCAGGCCCTGTGGCGGAACCTGGAGGCCACCGGGACTGATTTCGTGCGCCTGGGAGTGCTGACCCTGCTGCCCGCCGCGCTGCTCGGTGGGCGGCACGGCGTCGCGGCGCTGATGACGGTGGTGCTGCTGGCAGTCTGGTCGGCTGTGGGCGTGGGGACTCTGACGCTGCTGCCCCTGGCGCTGGCTGGGATAGCGCTGACCGCCCTGATCGACAGTGTTCGGCGTGCGGTGCGACGACACAGGGCACGGGTGCGGGCCTGACTGGCGTGACGGGTACGGTCTGCCGGACGCCCGCCGCCCAGAATGTGAGCGCTGGCCTGCTCTGCCCTCCTCTGGGCTGCGCTGACCGACCGGTTGGTCCGGGATGATTGACTGGGAGGCTCTCCGCTAGAGTACCGGGCGCTGTCCCACCGGATGCCGTTCCGGTGCGGCTTTCTGTCCCTTTTCGATCTGCGCCCACGCGGCGCACCCCACCCCGGCAAGGAGCCTTTCACTGTGACCCGACCCAGCACCCCCGTCCTGACCCCTGACCCCACCAACCGCGACTCCGCGTTCCTGAAGACCATGCGCGGCGAGGCCGCCCCGCACACCCCGGTGTGGTTCATGCGGCAGGCCGGGCGCTACATGCCCGAGTACCGCGCGCTGCGCGCCGGGCGCAGCATGCTGGAGTGCATCCGCACGCCGGAACTGGCCGCCGAGATCACCCTGCAGCCCATCAAGGCCATGCCCATGGACGCCGCGATCCTCTTCAACGACATCCTGACGCCCCTGCCCGTCATGGGCCTGGACCTGGACTTCGTGGGTGGCGTCGGCCCGCAGATCAGCAACCGCATCGAGACCCCCTTCGACGTGGACCGCCTGGGCGTGCCCGCCGCCGCGGAAGTCATGCCGTACACCGCCGAGTCCATCAAGCTCGTGCGGCAGGAACTCGACCCGCGCGGCGTGCCGCTGATCGGCTTCGTGGGCGCGCCGTTCACGCTGGCCAGCTACGCCATCGAGGGCAAGGGCAGCCGCAACTACGAGCGCACCAAGCGCTTCATGTACGGCGAGCCCGCCGCGTGGCACCGCCTGATGGACAAGTTCGAGACGATCCTCGCGGACTACCTGGCCGAGCAGGTCAAGGCCGGCGCGCAGGCCGTGCAGATCTTCGACTCGTGGGTGGGCGCGCTGAGCATCTACGACTACGTGACGTTCGTGAAGCCCGCCACGGGCCGCCTGATCGAACGCACCAAGAAGCTGGGCGTGCCCGTCATCTACTTCGGGACCAGCACCCACCACCTCCTGCCCGAGATGTCCTCGCTGGGCAGCGACGTCATGGGCATCGACTGGCGCACGCCCCTGAACGACGCGTGGAAACTCATCCAGCCCGGGCAGGGCGTGCAGGGGAACCTCGACCCGCTGCTGCTCCAGGGCCCCTGGCGTGAACTGAAGCACCAGACCGACCGCATCCTGGCCGAGGTGGACGGCCGCCCCGGGCACATCTTCAACGTGGGGCACGGCCTGCTGCCCGAGACGCCCGTGGACATGGTCCGCCGCCTCGTGGACTACGTGCACGAACAGACGGCGAAGTAACCCCCGAGAGCGAATAGCAGCGACCGCACCGGACCCCACCCCGATTCCCCCCTGTGACCTGAGAGGAGCGACATGACCGATTCCACCCACACTGAAGCGCCGCTGGGCGTGCTGTTCATGGCCTACGGCGGCCCCGAGAGCTTGGAGGACATGCCCGGGTACCTCGCGGACATCCGCGCCGGGCGCGTGACGACGCAGGCCGTGCTGGACGAGATCACGAACAACTACCGCCAGATCGGCGGGAAGAGCCCCCTGCCGGAATTCACCCGCGCGCAGGTCGAGGCGACCATGCAGGAACTCCAGGCGCGCGTGCAGCGGCCCCTGAAGGCGTACATCGGCATGCGCCACTGGAACCCCTGGATCGAGGACGCCGTGCGCGAGATGCTCGACGACGGCATCACGCAGGCGGTGGCGATCGTGCTGGCCCCGCACTACTCGAGCATGAGCGTCGCGAAGTACCAGAAGAAGATCAAGGCGGGCCTGAGCATGAACCACGGCCACATCGACTTCGAGTTCGTGAACGAGTACCACACCGAGAGCGGGTACGTGACGGCCCTGGCCAACCGCGTCCGCGAGGGCATCGCGGCGTTCCCGGAGGGCGAGCGGGACGACGTGCACGTGATCCTCAGCGCGCACAGCCTGCCGGTTCGGATCCTGCGCGAGGGTGACCCGTACGCCGACCAGCTGCACGAGTCCGCGCGCCTGATCGCCGCCGCCGCCGGGCTGCGCGACGACCAGTGGTCGTGGAGTTACCAGTCCGCCGGGCGCAGCCCCGAGCCGTGGCTGGGGCCGCAACTGGACGAGCACCTGCACGACCTGTCCGGCAAGGGCATCAGGAAGGTCGTCAGCGTGCCGGTCGGCTTCGTATCCGACCACGTGGAGATCCTGTTCGACATCGACATCGCCGCGCAGGAAACCGCCGCCGAACTGGGCATGACCCTGGTGCGCCCCCCGGCCCTGAACACGGACCCGCTGTTCATCGGGACGCTCGCCAGCGTGCTGGAACGCAAGGTGGCCGCGCTGTCATGACCGACGCCGCAGCGACGAACGGCGCAGCCCCGAGTGGTACAGGGGCGGGCGGTGAGCTGCCCGTGATCATCGTGGGGGGCGGCATCACCGGCCTGAGCGCCGCCTGGGAACTCCAGACGCGCGGCGTGCCGTTCGTGCTGCTCGAAGCCGGGGATTACCTGGGTGGGAAACTGCACTCCGAACGCACCGAGGACGGCTTCCTCGTCGAGCGGGCCGCCGACGCGTTCATCCTCGGCAAGCCGTACGCGGCACAGCTGGCGCGCGAGGTGGGCCTGGAGGCTCAGGTCATCCACCCGCGCGAGGACACGAAGAAGATCTACTTCCTGCGCGGCGGTCAGCTCCTGCCGTTCCCGCCGAACATGAAGATGTTCGTGCCGCTGGACGACGACTCGTTCCTGCAGAGCGGCGTGCTGTCCGAAGGGGGCCTGCGCCGCTACCTGGACGAGCAGCACGTGCCGCCAAAGCCCCCGACCGACGAGGACGAGTCCCTCGCGTCGTTCCTCACGCGGCGCTTCGGGCCGGAAAGCCTGAACTTCATCGTGCCTCTGGCCGCCGGGATCTACGTGGCGAACCCGCTGGAACTCAGCATGAAAGCGGCGTTCCCGCAGTTCCTGAAGATGGAACAGGAGTACGGCAGCGTCATCCGCGGCAGCCGCGCCACCCCCCGCGCCGCCGGGCCGATCTTCATGTCCTTCCAGGAGGGCACGAGCACCCTGATCCGCGCGCTCCAGGAACGCCTGACCGGCGGCGAGATCCGCCTGAACACCCCCGTCCTGCGGGTGCACGAGCACGGCGTGACCCTCGCGGGCGGTGAGGAACTGCGCGGCCGGGCCGTCATCAACACCACCCCCGCCTGGTACGCGGGCGCCATGTACCAGCGGGACTACCCGGAAGCCGCCAGCCTGATCGGGCAGCTGAAGGCGAACAGCAGCGTTGCCGTGGTGCTCGCGTACCGCGCCGAGCAGTTCCCCGGCGACATGCTCCTGCACGGCCTGCAGGTGGACGCCAGCGAGGACACCCTCCTGAAGGCCATCACGGTGCACTCCGCGAAGATGCACGGCCGCGCCCCGGACGGGCACGTGCTGATGCGCGTGTTCTTCAAGGACATCGAACCCGCCACGGCCCGCGTCCTGGCGCAGGAGACCGCCGAGCGGCTCTTCGGCGCGCAGGGCGACCCGCTGTGGCACGCGTTCGGTGACTGGCGCGGCAAGAACCCCGCGTACGTCGTCGGGCACCTCGACCACATCGCCCGCATCCGCGCCGCACTGCCCGCGCACCAGCAGATCGCCGGGGCGAGCTACACCGGCGTGGGCGTCCCCGACTGCGTGAACGCCGGACGCACCGCCGCCCGCGCCGTCCTGACACCCGTCACCGCGTAGACTGAAGCCCACCACGCACCGCCTTCACCCCGGAGGCGGTGCGTTCCTACGTCATACCAGATGATGTATACCGCACCTGCATTTGACCCACCCGCATACCGCATGTAGACTCCGGCAGTCGCTGCGCACGCAGCACTTCGCGGGAACAGAGGGAAGTCCGGTCATGCCCCACAGGGGTTCAGTCCGGCACGGTCGCGCCACGGTCCTCAGTCCGAACGCTCGCCCAGCGAAGAGACGCCCATATCACGGCCCCCGCGCAAGGGGCACAAGGCGGTTTCCCTTTGATCACCTGACAACTCACCTCTGCCCTGTTCTGCTCCCGCTTCTCCCCTGCTCCAGAGGTGTTCCATGACCCTGCCCGTGTCCCGTCCCCCACTGGGCGGCCTTTTGCCCGTGCCGCCGCGTGAGACGCGCGTGACGCACGTCGTCTTTCCCGGCCTGACGAACCATCACGGCACGCTGTTCGGCGGTGAGGCACTGTCACTGATGGATTCGGCGGCGTTCATCGCGGCGACCCGGCACTGCCGGAAGAAGGTGGTGACGCGGCACCTGGACGCCATGGAGTTCCGTCATCCGATTCCGCAGGGGTCGCTGGTGGAACTCGTGGCGCGCGTGGTGCGGACCGGGCGGACGAGCATGACGGTGCAGGTGGACGTGTTCCGTGAGGACATGTACAGCGAGACGCGGGAACTGGCGTGCGCGGGGACGTTCGCGCTCGTGGCGCTGGGCGAGGACGGGCAGCCTGCGCCCGTGCCCCCACTGGCGGCAGAGGCGTGAGACTGGTGTTCGATTCCCTGACGGGGAACGTGCGGCGGTTCGCGACGGCCCTGGCGCGCGAGGCGGGGGGCCTGCCGGTCGGGTCGGTGCGGGACGCGCCGCCCGCGCCGGGTGAGGGGTTCCTGCTGCTGACGTACACGTTCGGGTCCGGGCAGGTGCCGGACAGCACCGCCGCTTTCCTGCGCGCGCACGGCGCGGGCCTGCGGGGCGTGGTGGCGAGCGGCAGTTACCACTGGGGGGAGAACTTCGGGCGGGCGGGCGACCGGATCGCCGCGCAGTTCGGGGTGCCACTGGTCGCGCGGCTGAACAAGGGAGGGACAGCAGCGGACCGCGCGGCGGTACTGGCGTGGCTGGCCGGGCAGAGCAAGGAATCGAGTGCAGCGTGGGTGTCGCCCGTGGTGGCGGAAAGGACGAACGAATGGATCCCTGGATTGAACTGAACAACAAGGTGCTGGCGGGTGGCGTGGTGGACACGTCGCATGATCAGGAGGCGCTGCGGGTGTACTTCCGCGAGAAGGTCAACCCGAACACCGTGACCTTCCCCAGCCTGGAGGAGAAGATCGCCACGCTGACCGAGCGTGGCGTGTGGGACCCGGCGGTGTTCGCCCGGTTCCGTCCGTCGGAGGTCCGCGCGGTGTTCGAGCGGGCGTACAGCCTGAACTTCCGCTTCCGGTCGTTCATGGGGGCGTTCAAGTTCTACAGCGAGTACGCGACCATGACCCCGGACCGCAAGCAGTGGCTGGAGCGGTACGAGGACCGCCTGAGCGTCACGGCCCTGGCCCGCAGCGAGTCCCTGCCGGAAGCGCTGGAACTCGTGGAGCATCTGGTGAACCAGACGTTCACGCCCGCGACGCCCACCCTGATGAACTCCGGGAAGGCGAACACGGGGCGGCTGGTCAGCTGCTTCCTGCTGCAGGACTGCACGGACAACCTGGATTCGATCACGAAGACACTGTCGTTCGTGGCGGAACTCAGCAAGGGCGGCGGCGGGATCGGCGTGGAGGTCAGCAACCTGCGCGCACGCGGCGAGAGTCTGCGCGGCATCCAGAACGTCACGAAGGGCGTGATGGGCGTGGCGAAGATGCTGGACAACATGCTGCGCTACGCGGATCAGGCGGGGCAGCGGCCCGGCGCGGGCGCGATCTACCTGAGCGTCATGCATCCGGACTTCCTGGACACCCTGAGCGCGAAGAAGATCGCGTCCGACGAGGACGCGCGCCTGAAGACCCTGTCCATGGGCGCGACTGTGCCGGACATCTTCCTGGAGAAGGCCCGCGCCGGGCAGGACATCTACCAGTTCTACCCGCACTCGCTGTTCCAGGAGACCGGCCGGGAGTTCACGAGCATCGACTGGACGCGCGAGTACGAGACGCTGGCCGCGAACCCGCGCCTGCGCAAGAAACTCGTGTCGCCGCGCCGCATCCTGGAGGACATCGCCGTCACGCAGGGCGAGAGCGGCTACCCGTACCTGCTGTTCGAGGGCAACGCGAACCGCGTGAATCCCATCCCGAACGTCGGGACGATCAAGATGAGCAACCTGTGCAGCGAGATCCTGCAACCCACCCTGCCCAGCACCTTCCACGCGTACGGGCAGGAGGAGAAGGATCAGGTGGGCCTGGACGTCAGCTGCAACCTCGCGTCGCTGGTCATCGAGCAGAGCCTCGCGAGCGGCGACCTGGGGCGCGTGGTGCGCTCGGCGGTGAAACTGCTGGACAACGTGGCCCGCTCGACCAGCATCCACGAGGTGCCCGCCGTGAAACGCGCCAACGAGGAGATGCGCAGCATCGGCCTGGGCGCCATGGGTCTGCACTCGTTCCTGGCGAAGAACGAACTCGTGTACGGCAGCCCCGAGGCGCTGGAGTTCGTGAACGTGTACTTCGCCGCCGTGCACTACCACGCCCGCCGCACCAGCATGCAGATCGCGCGGGACACCGGCTTCGTATTCCAGGGCTTCCAGGGCAGCCGCTACCAGACGGGCGAGCACTTCGCGCAGTACCTGCACGAGGACTTCCTGCCGACCACGCCCGAGGTCGCCGCGCTGTTCGACGGTCACGCCCTCCCCACCCGCGCCGACTGGCAGGCGCTCGTGCAGGACATCCAGACGCACGGACTGGCGCACTCGTTCGTCATGGCCATCGCCCCCACGGGCAGCATCAGTTACGTCAGCAACGCCTCGGCCAGCATCATGCCCATCACCGAACGCGTCGAGACCCGCACGAGCAACAAGGCCCGCACCATCTACCCCATGCCGCACTTAAGCGAACTGACCGAATGGTTCTACGAGGAAGCGTACGACATGGACCAGAAGCGCGTCATCGACACCGTCGCCGCCGCGCAACGCCACGTGGATCAGGGCATCTCCTGCACGCTGTTCGTGCCCAGCAACGCCAGCACCCGCACCCTGCAACGCTACTACCTGTACGCCTACGCCAAAGGGCTGAAAACGCTGTACTACACGCGCCTGCGCAAGGTCAGCATCGACGAGTGCCTGAACTGCGCCATCTGACGGCGGAACGGGGGACGGGGTGGCATCGGACTACACGACTGACCGTCCGAGGGTCGAAGAGTCAAAGGGTCAAAGAGTCTAGGAAAAGCCCCTCTGCCAAACCATTCTTAGACCCTCAGACGTTTAGACCCTTGGACAGTTAGACCCTCAGCCCCTTCCCTCAAGTCGCCACCGGATAGACCCCCTCTCCCCTCCCCAACCCCTGCGAGACCTGATATGACCCGAGCCCCCTTTACCGCCACGAACTGGAGCGACCCGGAAGACAGCTTCTCGGTCACGTTCTACGAGAAGTACACGTCCCAGCTGTGGTTCCCGGACGAGATTCCGCTGACGAACGACGCGATTCACTGGAAGAGCCTGACCGAGCAGGAACGCTGGACGTACATGCACGCCTCGGCGGGCCTGAACGCGCTGGATACCCTGCAGGGCGAGGTGGGCATGCCCGCCCTGCGCGGCCTGGTGGACGGGCACATCCGCAAGGCGACCCTGCAGTTCCAGGGGATGATGGAGGACATTCACGCGCGCAGCTACAGCCTGATGAACAAGACGTTCCTGACGACCACCGAGGAACGCGCCGTGTTCGCGTGGGTGGAGGCGCAGCCGCAGCTTCAGTTCAAGATTCAGTTCATCGAGGATGTGTTCCGCGACCCGGACGTCAGCGATTTCGGGCTGTGGCGGAAGATGGTCGTGTCGTGCATGCTGGAAACGGCGCTGTTCTACAGCGGCTTCTACTACCCGCTGCTGCTGGCCGGGCAGGGCCGCATGGTGTCCGCCGGGGAGATCTTCAACCTGATCATCCTCGACGAGGCCGTGCACGGCGTGTACGTGGCGCTGCTGGCTCAGGAGAAGTTCGCCGCACTGACCGATGACGAGCAGGCGCAGGCCCTCGCGTGGTACGAGGCGAGCCTCGACACCCTGTACCGCAACGAACTGGCGTACACCGAGGTGCTGTACGGCAGCGTGAACCTCGCCCATGACGTCGCCACGTTCATCCGCTTCAACTTCAACGTGCTGGCCGACAACCTCGGCCTGGAACGCCGCTTCCCCGACGAGGACGTGAACCCCGTCGTGCTGAACGGTATCCGCTCACGCGGCACCACCCACGACTTCTTCAGCGCGAAGGGCAGCAGCTACGCCAAACTCCGCGTCGAGGCGCTCACCGACGACGACTTCAGCGAACTCTGGCCCGCTCAGGAGGTCGCCCATGACTGACCTCAGACCCTTCGTGCTGTTCACGCAGGACCAGTGCCCGCAGTGCGAGACCCTCAAGCGCATGCTGACCCTCCCCCTGCGCGGCGCGTTCGACGACCAGATCGAAATCCTGCACCGACAGCAGAACCCCGACGCCTTCACTGCCCTGGCCGACGCGCACGCCCTGGCCCGCACCCCCGCTCTGCTGCACCGCCCCAGCGGGAAGCTGCTGCTCGACACCGGCAGCCTCGGCGCGGTCAAGGCATTCCTCACTCAGAGCTGAGAGCTGCAGCTTTTCACTCTGCGGCGCGGCGAAGTCGTTCCGCCCGTTGCTTGGCCCGGTCAAGTGTGACAACAGACTCCTCGGCATGAGGATCAAGGATTCCACCTGCCCCGTCTGACATCACGATCCCGAGATTCCAGAGCACCTGCCCGAACCGCAGATCAGGACCGCCTTCAATCTGCTCGATCAGCAGGTCAATGAGGGCACGATTCGCGTCCTGGCGAGGGTTTGACATCCTCCAGAAGCTTACACTCCCCTTACTCCACACCCAGCGCCGCCAGTTCCTCCCGGAGCTGCGCGGCGTTCTCGTAGCGGACAGCGTGCATGCCGACCCGGCGGGCGGCTTCGGTGTTCTGGGCGCGGTCGTCGATCATGACGGCTTCGTGCGGGGCGACGGCGGCCAGCGTCAGGGCGGCGCGGTAGATGGCGGGGTTGGGTTTCATGAGTTCCAGCGTGGAGGACGTGAAGAACGCCAGCAGGAAGTCGCTGAGGCCGTAGGTGCGGATGCGTTGGTCGTTCAGGTCGCGGCCCTCGTTGTTCAGGGCGTACAGGCGGTGCCGCGCCGACAGGTCGCGGGCGAGGGCCAGGGCGCCTTCGTGCGGGGTGCTCTGCGCTTCCATCGCCGCGCGGAATTCGTCCCGCGTGAAGGTCTGCGGGTGGCAGAACACGGTCTGCTCCAGGTACTCGTCCAGGGTCATGCGGCCCAGCTCCAGCTCGGGCACGGCCAGCTTGTGCCGCTCGTTGAAGTCCGTGGCGTCCAGCCCGAACTGCGCGGCGACGACGGCGCGCTGCTCGCGGTCCCAGCCGTTGCTGAGCAGCACACCGCCGATGTCGAAGAAGAGGGCGCGGATGGTCATGCCCGCAGGGTACGCCCGCACCCGACGGAGGCGACCTCAACGCCAAGAAAGAGTGAGGGAGCAGGCCGTTCCCACAGCCCACCCCCCACAGAGCGGATTCATCCGATTCCCGGCTTCCCGGAACGTCACCGGGAAGCCGTCCATCTCCTGAACCCGCCTTAATTGCCGCTCCCTCCGGTCGGGTTCGTCTGCGACTCACCGCAACTTTATTTCGTGTCGTACCAGTTCGGTCCGACGCCGACTTCGACGGCGAGGGGCACGGTGAGGCTGGCGGCACCTTCCATGATGCGGCGCACGGTGTCGCTGATCTCCTCGGCTTTGTCTTCGGGGGCTTCGAGGAGCAGTTCGTCGTGCACCTGTAGCAGGAGGCGGGCGCCGGTGCCCTGGAGTTCGCGTTCCAGGGTGATCATGGCGAGTTTGATGATGTCGGCGGCGGTGCCCTGGATGGGCATGTTGTACGCGAGGCGTTCCCCGGCTTCGCGCAGGGTGCGGTTGGTGGCGACGAGTTCGGGGACGTAGCGGCGGCGGCCGTAGAGGGTCTCGACGTAGCCGTGCTGGCGGCCGAATTCGAGGGTGCGGTCGATGTACGCGCGGATGCCGGGGTACGTGGCGAAGTACGTTTCGATGAATCCGGCGGCGTCCGCGTAGGGGATGCCGAGGTCGCCCGAGAGGCGGTGGGCGCTCATGCCGTATAGCACGCCGAAGTTGACGGTCTTGGCGGCGCGGCGCTGATCGGGGGTGATGGTTCCCTCGTTCAGGCCGAGGACCTGCGCGGCGGTACGGCGGTGGATGTCCGCGCCCTCCTGGAAGGCCTGCTGCATGAGGGGATCGTCGGCGATGTGCGCCAGGAGGCGCAGTTCGATCTGCGAGTAGTCGGCGCTGATCAGGCAGTGGCCGGGGTCGGCGATGAAGCCCTTGCGGATCTCGCGGCCGGTCTCGCTGCGGATGGGGATGTTCTGCAGGTTGGGGTTGAGGCTGCTGAGGCGGCCGGTGGCGACGGCGGCCTGCGCGAGGGTGGTGTGCAGGCGGCCGGTGCGGGGGTTGACGAGGTTCGGGAGGGGGTCGAGGTACGTGCCGCGCAGTTTTTCCAGTTCGCGGTATTCGAGCAGGGCGGGGATGATGGGGTGCTCGTCCCGGAGGGGTTCGAGGGCGGCGACGGCGGTGCTGCGTTTGCCGGTGAGTTTGGTCTTCTTGCCGCTGGCGAGGCCGAGTTCGTCGTACAGGACGGCTTCGAGCTGGTCGCGGCTGCGGATCTGGAATTCGCGTCCGGCCAGCGAGTGGATCTGGGTTTCCAGGGTGCTCAGGCGCGCGCCGGTGGCGGCGGAGAGGCCGCGCAGGTACTCGCTGTCCAGGCGCACACCGCGCACTTCCATGCGCGCCAGGACGGCGGACAGGGGTTGTTCCATGTCGTCGTACAGCGTGCGGCGGGTGTCGTCCAGCAGGGGCGGCAGGAGGTCGAGGAGTTGCGCGGTGATCGCGGCGCGTCCGGCGGCGTCGTCGGGCCAGGGGACGTTCAGGTACCGCTGGGTGACGGCGCTCATGGTGGTGTTGGCGGGGTCGAGCAGGTACGCCATCAGCAGGGGGTCGTCGCCGGGTTCGACGCTGGTGCCGCGCACGCTGAGGTGCGTGGCGAGGGCCTTGGCGGCGGCGGCGGTGACGGTGCGCTGCGCGACGAACTGCGCGTCGTCCACCGTCGCGGGGTACTGCTCGCGGAGTTTCGCGGCGGCCTTCTCCTGCTCCTTGCGGGCCTTCTCGGCAGCCTTCTGCTGGGTTTTGGTGAGGGGCGCGGCGGGTTCGTCGGGGTGGTCGAACAGGCCGCCGGGCTGGGCGTACACCTCGGCTTTGCGCCACTCGGCAGGTTCGGTGGTGGGCGCGGTGCGGACGGTGCCGGTCGTGCCGTCGAGTTCGAGGGTGGCGGCGTCCACGAGGGCGGCGGTCAGATCGTCCTCGCGGGACAGGCGGTAGCCCCAGATGACGCCCTGCGCGGGGGTGCGCCACTCGGCGGTCTGGATGGTGAGGGCCGGGGTGGCGGGCACGACGGCAGCGTCTGGGGCGTCGTGGGGCGCGTCGCGGTGGGTACTGTCGTTCACCGCGTCGGGGACGCTCAGGACACTCTCGATGCCGTCCAGGGCCGCCACGTCCCGCTTGATGGAGTGCAGGTCAAGCTCGGTCAGCAGCTCATGCAGCCTCTCCGGGTTGCCCGGCAGGCGGCCCGCGCCGAGCTGCACGTCCAGCGGGAGGTCCGTGACCATGCAGGACAGCCGGTGGCTGAACTCCACGGCTTCCTCGGAATCGAGGAGTTTCTGGCGCGTCCCATCGGGTTTCAGTGTGCCGGCCTTCGCGGCGGCGTAGATGCCCTCCAGCGTGCCGTACTCCTGAAGCAGCTTGGCGGCGGTTTTCGGGCCGATGCCCTTCGCGCCGGGGATGTTGTCGCTGGCGTCGCCGGTCAGCGCGCGGTAGTCCACCCACTGCCCCACCGTCACGCCGTACTTTTCGAGCACCTCGGCCGGGCCGATCAGACGGAAGTCGTTCGTGATGACACGCACGTGGTCGTCGAGCAGCTGGTACGCGTCGCGGTCGCTGGTGACGATCCGGACCTGCATGCCGGTCCCCTCGGCCTTGCGGGTCAGGCTGGCGATCACGTCGTCGGCCTCGTAGCCGGGTTCTTCCAGGCGGGGGAAGCCGATGGCGTCCACGATCTCGCGGATGCGGTTGATCTGGCCGGGCAGGTCGGCGGGCGTCTCGGCGCGGCCGGACTTGTACCCGTCGAACTGCTCGTGCCGGAAGGTCTTCACGGGTGGGTCGAACACCACGATGACCTGATTGCTGCGCTGCCGGGCGAGGCGCAGCGTGAGGCGCAGAAAGCCCAGGATGGCGTTGGTGGTCTCGCCCTGCTTGTTCGTGAGGGGAGGCAGCGCGAAATACGAGCGGAACGCCAGGGCGTGGCCGTCGATCAGCACCAGGGTGTCGGGGGCGGCGGAGGTCATACCCGCCATTCTACTGGGGACGTAATGAATTCCGGCGAGGGCAGCAGAACGCTGCTGCGGGCGTGAGGGTACCGGCAGCGGCTCGTGGATGGACTGGATTGTGGCGCTTGAACTGGGGTGTGGGGGAACGGGGGTCATACGGATTCCGTTTGTTTCGCTGACAATCCGGAACTTCACCGGATTGCCAGCTCCACGTCCGGAACCCGCTTTGCTCGTTCTCGCATCCGCTCGGGTTGAAAGATTTTGCAAACCTTTCAACCGGAGTCCGTATCAGTCGCCGGCCTGCAGGTTCCGGTACGGGCGTTCCTCCTGCTCGCGCAGGATCGCGCGGTCCTCATGCGTCATGACCACGAAGGACACGAGCATGACCAGGAGGGTCAGGGCGGCCATGATCAGCAGGAGGCTCATGGGTTCAGTGTGCGCCGCGCGCCCCGGCGGTCCATGACGGGCGCCTGAAGGGGGCTGAAGCTGCCCTTGAGGGGAACTCTATGTATGAACAGGGCGTTCATCTATGGCCGTTTCATGCGGCTGGGCGCGCAAAAAAGCCCCGCGTCCGGCGGGGCGTCCCGTGTCCCGACTTCACCCGGTCGGGAGTTGAATTGTGGGTAGCTGGAGCTTAAGCGCCGTCCGTGAGTCCGGTGTGCGCCGCGCGTGGGGACGCGTTGATCTGTGAAGGGACCGTGGGGGCAGGCGCGTCAGCGGCCCCGGACCTTGCGGTAACTCTTGCGCAGCCCGTGGTCGGGGCGGACGCCGTCGGCGATCAGGTGCAGCCACTGGCTGAGGTAGTACCCGATCAGCAGGGGCAGCACGACCTTCCACGCGATGGGCTGAGGGATGGTCGGCATCTGCAGGTCCGGCGCGATGAACCGCACGAGGCCCACGATGAGGGCGGCGATCAGCGCGACGTACAGCAGGCGGGTCAGCGGGCCGATCACCCAGCTGTGCGACCAGCCGCGGTGGCTGAACAGCATGCCGTACGGTACCCACAGGACGCCCAGGACGCCCCAGTGGCGTTTGCTGTCCACCTTCCCTTCCGCGAGGTCCAGGTCCGGGGAGAGCAGGAACGTCCCGGCGGCGTACGCCAGCGTGAAGTTCAGCGCCTGGGCGGGCGTGACGACCAGCAGGTCCTGCCGGGTGGCGTACAGGGCGCCGGCGGCCAGGACGCTGTACGCGGCGATGTTGATCAGGTTGTGGACTCGTCCGCTGGGCATGCGCGGCCCATTGTGCCACCTGCGCCGCGTGCCCGGTGGAGGTGCGGGGCGCGCGCGGCCGGGTGGCGGACCTTCATGCGCCGTCAGTTTTCTTGCGGCATGCTGTGCCGTACATGACTCATCTCTTCGGGAAGGCAGGACTGCTCGTGGCGGCGCTGGCCCTGACGGCCTGCGACCAGTTGAACACCGCCGGTGTGGGCGTGCAGGACCGCACGGTCGCGCTGGGTCTGCGCGCGCAGCAGGACGTGACGGTGCCGTTCAGCGGCAGCTGGCGGATCGTGGAGTACCCGTCCTGGGTGCGGGTGTCGAAGTCGGCGGGGACGGGCGCGGTCGCGCTGTCGGTCGCGGCGGTCCGGCAGGACGCCACGCCGGTCGCGGCGGATCAGGCGCAGCTCAGCGGTGTGATCCGGGTCGCGTGGACGACCGGCAGCGGCGCGGACGCGAAGAACGGCACGGCGCTGTGGGCGGTGACGGCGCAGCAGTACGAGCTGACGGGCCGCCTGAGTGCCCCGGCGGCAGTGACGGGCGGGGACGTGGTCACGAGCGCGCCTGGCCCGGCGGCGGTCACGCCGGAGGCGCGGGGCGTGATCGTGAAGTACCGCGCGGGCCTGAACGCGCAGTCGGCGCAGGGCGGTTCAGGAACCCTGCGGGCGGACGTGCGGGGCCGGGAGCGGCTGCGCGCGGCGGGCCTGAGCGTGCAGCGGCACACGCCGCTGGGCGAACGGATCGCCGCGCTGGACGTGGCGGACGTGAAGGGCGCACTGGCGGCGCTGCGGGCCGATCCGGACGTGGAGTACGCCGTGCCGAACGCCGTGCTGCGCACCCAGGCAATGAACACACAGGCGCTCGCCACGCCGGTCACGCCGACCGATCAGTTCGCGCCGCTGCAGTGGGCGTACTCGCTGCTGGGCTACGGCGCGGTCTGGCGGGACATGGAGGCCGGCGCGTACAGCCGCGCGGTGACGGTCGCGGTGATCGACACCGGGGTGCGCTTCGATCACCCGGATCTCGCGGGGGCGCTGTGGGGGCCGACCGAGGGCGCGCTGGACGTCATCACGGACACGAGCAACGGCGACGGGACCGGTGCGGACACCGACCCGACCGATCCGTCCGTGCCGGGCCGCACGACCGGCAGTCACGGCACGCACGTGACCGGCATCGTCGCCGCCCGCTGGGGGCAGAACAGCGGCGTGTGCGAGGGGTGCAGCCCCAGCGGCGTGGTGGGCGCCGCCTACAAGGCGAACGTGAAGGTGCTCCCGGTCCGGGTGATCGACGCGGGCGGGAACGCCGCAGAGGCGGACGTCACGCAGGGCATCCGCTACGCGGCGGGCCTGCCGGTCACGCTGGACGGCGTGACGTACCGCTCGCCGCACCCGGCGCAGGTGATCAACCTGAGTCTGGGCGGCGCGATCAGCGCCGCGGACGCGCGGCCCATGTGCGACGCGATCGCCGAGGCCCGCGCGGCCGGGTCACTGGTCGTCGCGGCGGCCGGGAACGGGTACGGGACGGTGCCGTACTACCCGGCGGCGTGTGACGGGGCGGTGGCGGTGGGCAGCGTGACGCTGTCCGGGGCGAGCGCGCCGATGCACTCGGCGTTCAGCAACGCGTACCCGCAGGTGCAGCTGGCCGCGCCGGGCGGCGCGGACCCGGGCAGCGGCGCGACCTTCAACGGCGGGACGTTCAACGGCGCGCCGTTCCCGGACATGATCCTGTCGACCGGCTGGAACTACGTGAAGGACGCCCCGAACTACGAGGCGGAGGTCGGCACGAGTCAGGCGAGTCCGCAGGTGGCGGCGCTGGCGGCGCTGCTGCTCAGCAAGGGCGTCACGACCGGCCCGGAGGACACGCTGGCGCGCCTGCGCGACACGGCGACAGATCTGGGCGCGGCGGGCCGCGACGACCGGTTCGGGTTCGGGATGATCAACGCGGCGGCGGCGCTGAACGCCCCGCAGGTGAGCAGCGGCCTGGGCGTGCGCGTGCAGAGCAGCCGGGGCCTGAGCTTCCAGCCGGCGCTGGACAGCACCGGGGCGTTCCGGGCGTTCCTGGGCGAGGGCACGTATCAGGTCGTGGCGGGTTCGGACGTGAACGGCAACGGCGTGTACGGCGAGAGCGGCGAGACGCGCGACGAGCGGGCCGTGACCCTCTCGGAGGCGGCGCCGCGCGTGGCGCTGGGTGACCTCAGCCCCCGCTGACCTGTGCAGAGCTGACGTGTTCAGAGAGGAGGCCCCCACCCGGCAAACGGTGTGGGGGCCTCCTCTCTGTGGCGTTTACAGCACGTCGTCGGCGCTGCCGCGCTTGCGGAGGTTGTTCTGCGTCTTGCGCCAGCGCAGGGCCTTCACGATGGCGGGCGCGGCGGGGTTCAGGTTCAGGTCGTACGCGGGGTACCAGACGCGCTGCTCGCTGAACTTCAGTTTCATCTTGAACACCCCGTACGAGTGTTTGCTCTCGTCGAGGACGCGCGGGATGCCCCAGAAGTCGAACAGTTCGTAGCCGCGCTGCTTGGCGTCCAGCATGGCGTTCCAGTAGAAGGCGTCGGGGGCCTTGGCGTCTTTCAGGGGGCTGCCGTCCTCGTTCGTGCGGTCGTCGCGGACGCTGCCGCCGAACAGGTAGTAGGTGCCCTTGCCCATCGCCAGGAAGAAACCGCCGGCCAGCGCGCGGCCCTGGTAGCGGGACAGGACGATGTACGCCTCGCCGCCGTGGGCGTTCCCCTCGCGGAGCATGGTCTCGTAGTACTCGCGGGGGAAGGCCCCCAGCTGGGCGCGTTCGTTCGTGGCGGTGAAGATCTCCCAGAACGCGTCGAAGTCGTCGTCCCGTCCGGCGACCACGCCGAGTTTCTGCGCGGTGCGGACGTTGCGCCGCGCCATGGAATGCAGGCCCGCGAAGAGTTCGTCCTCACTGCGGGTCAGGTCCGCGACGATGGTGTGTTCGGGCTGCTCGGTGTCGGCGCGGCGGAACGGGCCGTAGGCGTCGGGCAGCGTGACGCCCTCGGCGGCCAGGAACGGCACGGGCGGTTCGATCTTCAGCAGGGCGTCGGTGGGCCGCGCGACGCGCTTGACGGCGTCCGCGACGCCCGGCAGCAGGTCCAGGCTCTCCAGGGCGGGGCCGCGCGGGGCGTACAGGGTGCTGAAGCCCGGCACGAGCCGCTTGCGGATCAGTTGCAGCGCGCCGACGGTGCGGCCCTCCTGCTGGATGAGGTACCGGGCGGGGGTCTGCCCGAGCTGCCGCCTGGCCTCACCGTAGCCCCAGCCCTGCAGGGCACTGGTGATGGGCAGGTGCCGCACGGCGTCGTCATAGACGCGCGGGTCGGTGGTTTCCACGAGGTTCAGGCGCACGCGGGGGATTGTAGCAGTCCCCACCGGCGGGATTCACGCGCCTGTCACGGTGCGGCGGCGCCGGGACGCTAGAGTGGCGGGGTGAAACAATTCCTGTTGACTGCCCTGCTGCTGTCCGGGGCTGCCCTGGCTCAGACCGACACGACCGCGCCCGCGACGCCCGCCCCGGTCACCACGCCTGCGCCCGCCGCCACGCCAGCTCCGGTCACGGCGCCCGCGAGCGCCGACATGACGGCCGCGGTGATCGTCGCGCGGGTCGGGAAGGTCAGTTACACGCTGGCGGACTACGACCGGGCCTTCCGGCTGGCGGTCGCGCGGGTCCTGAACGGTCAGGGCATTCCCTTCGAGGAGTCGTACGTCGCGCAGTTCGCCGAGGCCCGCGCGGACTTCCTGAAGCAGTTCGTGCGTGACCGCGCCGTCGAGCAGCTCGCGCGGGCGTCCGGCGCGCCCGACGCGGCGCAGATCGACTCGCAGATGCAGGAGGCCCGCGCGGACTTCGAGACCGACGCGGAATTTCAGGAGGCGCTGAGCGCCACCGGCTACGGCAGCCCGGACGACCTGCGTGCCGAATTGGAACGCCGCGCGGTCGTGGGCGCGTACCTGGAGAAGGTGCAGGGGCGTTTCACGTTCGGGGACGCGCTGGTGGGCGGGTTCTACAACCTGCACCGCGCCGAGTTCCAGCGTGACCCGGAAGCGTGCGTGAAGCACATCCTGGTCCCCACGCAGGCCGAGGCGCAGGCTGTCGCGAAGGAACTCGCGGGCGGCGCGGACTTCGCGGCGGTCGCGAAGGCCAGGAGTCAGGATCCGGGCAGCGCCGCGCAGGGCGGCGACCTGGGCTGCTTCGGCCCCGGCGAGATGGTCGCGTCCTTCGATGCGGCCAGCTTCAAGGGCCCGCTGATTCAGGTGCAGACCGTGCAGTCGCAGTTCGGCTGGCACCTCGTGCTCGTCACGAAACGCACCGAGGCGGGCGTGATGCCCCTGGCGGAGGCCGCGCCGCTGATCCGCGCGAAGCTGTCCAGCGAGGCCGCGCAGAAGTACCTGGACACCCAGGTCGCCAAGCTGGGCGGCGAGAGCTTCCCGGCCACGGTGACGGTCCAGCCCGCCGACAAGTAATAAGGACTCCGGTTGAAAGGTTTGCAGAAACTTTCAACCCGAGCGGAGCGAGGAGGAGAACAACGGGTTCCGGGCGTGGAGTTGGCAGATCGGTGATTTTCCGATCTGTTAACGAAACAAACGGAATCCGTATAACCCCGGGAAGTGCAGGAGGAGGCCCCGCCGGTTCAGCTGGCGGGGCCTCCTCCTGTGCCGGTCAGGGCAGCGGCGCCCACCACCAGCCGCCCACGTCGTGCCGCCCTGCGCGGGCGGCGGCGTTCAGCGCGCCCCGGTTGCGGCCGTGGATGGTGCCGCTGAGGGCCTGGGCGGGGTCGGGCAGGTGCCGGGCGAGCAGGGTGCTCAGCGCCGCGCCCAGGCCGTGACCGCGGGCGTGTGGGGCGAGCAGGAGTTCCTGCACGACCTGCGCGTCCAGGCCCAGCTGCGGGTGCGCGAGGGTTCCGGCGTACCCGGCCCACCCGCCGCGCCAGTGGACGTCGAACATGGTCCCGGCGTCGATGCCCTCCTGCAGGTCCTCGGCGCTCAGCAGGCGGGCCTCGTGCGGGTGGTGGGGGTGGGCGGCGTCCACGGCGTCGTACGCGGCCTGCGCGTCGGCGTGGCGGCTGGCGTCGGCGGTGGGCGTCAGGGTCAGGTCGTCCGGGACAGGGTGGCAGCGCAGCTCCCCCACGGGCGCGGCCAGCACGCGCCGGTCCGGGTCGAGGTCCGCCCAGTCGCCCATGGGGGCGGCGCTCCAGACGCGCAGGCGTGGGGGGTGGAACGGGGCGTACACGCGGGCCGCGTCCGCCAGCGCCGGGAGGTCGGCGCGCGTGACGGGGCGGCTGGTGACGCTGACGTCCACGAAGGGTTTCGTGACGTCCAGGCCCAGGAAGCGGATGCTGAGCATGGCGTGCAGGTCGGGCGTGACGGGCGTCCAGACGTTCAGGTAGGCGGGCGCGGCGGGTCCGGCGTTCAGGAATTCGGCCCGCTGCGCGGCGAGGTCGAGATCGGTCGCGAGTTGCAGGTCGAACTCGTGCTCGTCGGTCAGGTTGCGCAGGCGGGCGGCGCGGTCCAGCCACCCGTGCGTGACAGGGTGCTGCGTTTCAAGGGTGAAGGCGGCCAGTTCGGCGGCCGTGGGCAGGTCGGTGGTGCCGGGCAGGGTGTCGGTGGTCGTCACTGCCGGACACGCTAGCGCCCCGCAGTTCAGCGGAGTGCCGCACCTGGGGTCCGGGGGTCGGGCGCCCTGCTATCCTGGCAGGAACCTAACGAGCGTTTGTTCCAGCCTCTCCCCCGCCCCGGAGGTCCCCCGATGAAAAGCAAGAACGAGTGGATGCAGAGCGTCTACAGCCCCGCCGCGCAGAAGTTCCCCGAGCGCAAGTACAACTTCAAGAACCTCTCGGACATGGAGCCCGAACCCATCTACACCGCAGACGACCTGAAGGACTGGGACGCCGAGCGGGACCTGGGCTACCCCGGCGAGTTCCCGTACACGCGCGGCGTGCAACCCAGCGTGTACCGCGGGAAACTGTGGACCATGCGGATGTTCGCGGGCTTCGGCAGTGCCGAGCAGACCAACGAACGCTTCCATGCGCTGCTGAAGGCCGGTCAGACGGGCCTGAGCACTGCCTTCGACCTGCCCACCCTGATGGGCTACGACAGCGACCACCCCTTCAGCAAGGGCGAGGTCGGGAAGTGCGGCGTGGCCGTCAGCAGCCTCGCGGACATGGAGATCCTGTTCCAGGGGATCGACCCCACGCAGGTCACGACGTCCATGACCATCAACAGCCCCGCGAACGCCATCTGGGCGATGTACATCGCCAACGCGCAGAAGCAGGGCAAGGACCTGGGGCAGGTGGGCGGCACCATCCAGAACGACATCCTGAAGGAATTCATCGCGCAGAAGGAATTCATCTACCCGCCCGCGCCCAGCGTGAAACTGGTCATCGACACCTTCGAGTGGGGCCCGAAGGTCCTGCCCAAGTGGAACTTCATCAGCGTGTCCGGGTACCACATCCGCGAGGCCGGAGCGACCGGCGTGCAGGAACTCGCGTTCACCCTCGCCGACGGCTTCCACTACGTGGAGAAGGCGCTGGAACGGGGCCTGAACATCGACGAGTTCGCGCCGCGCATCAGCTTCTTCTGGGACATCCACAACGACTTCTTCGAGGAGATCGCCAAGCTCCGCGCCGCGCGGCGCATCTGGGCACGGCAGATGCGTGACCACTACGGCGCGAAGAACCCCCGCTCCTGGATGCTCCGCACGCACTCCCAGACGGCCGGGGTGTCCCTGCCCGCGCAGCAGCCGCTGAACAACATCGCCCGCGTCGCCATCCAGGCGCTGGCGGCCGTGCTGGGCGGCACGCAGAGCCTCCACACCGACTCCTTCGACGAGGCGCTGGCCCTGCCCACCGAGGAAGCCGCGACCATCGCCCTGCGCACCCAGCAGATCATCGCCTACGAGACCGGCGTGGCGGGCGTCGTGGACCCCCTGGCGGGCAGCTACTACGTCGAGAAACTCACCGACGACATCGAGGCCGCCGCGATGGGCTACATCGAGCAGATCCGCCTGATGGGCGGCGTGGAGGCCGGGATCGACAGCGGGTTCTTCCAGCTGGAGATGGCCGAGGCCGCCTACCGCTACCAGCGCGAGGTCGAGTCCAGAGACCGCATCGTGGTCGGCGTGAACGACTTCGTGCAGGACGCCGTCGAGGTGCCCATCCAGCTGATCGACCCGCAGGTCGAGCGGGTGCAGGAGGCCCGGCTGGCGCAGGTGCGCCGCGAACGCGACCCGCAGCGCGTGCAGGCCGCGCTGGACGCCCTGCGCGACACGGCCGTGACCGGCGCGAACTCCATGCCCGCCTTCCTGGAGTGCGCGCACGCGTACTGCACGCTGGGCGAGCAGATGGACATCCTGAAGACCGTGTACGGCGAGTACGTGGAACCCGCCATCGTCTGAGCGGACGGCAGCGCCGGAGAGGGAGCGCCGTCAGGGCCTCCCTCTGTTTGGTGAAGGGACGCTGGTGGACGCGTGAAGGCGTGCCGCATGGGCGGGCGCTAGGGTGCGGCATGATCTCCCCCAACATCACCGATGACGCGATCCGTGCCCGGCTGGGCGAGCAGGCCAGTTCCGACCGCGAGGTGGCCCTGATGCGCGACCTGCTTCAGGCCAGTGGCCGCACCCCGGACGACCTGAACGACGACGAGTGGCTGCAGCTGGTCGGGCAGATGGAGGCCCGCAAACTGCAGGACGACCCGAACATGAAATGACCTACGCTGCCTGCTGAACCGGGTCAAGGCGGGCCGGTGGCGCGGGGCGCAGGCCTTATCCTGCTGGGATCGTGAGTGACGCTTCTCTCCGCGCGGCGGACTTTCCGGAACTGGCTGTCGTCCTGAACCCGAATGCGGGGGGTGGACTGGCGGCGCGGGAGTGGCCGCGCCTGCGGGCGGAACTGGAGCGGCGCGGGCTGCAGCACACCCTGATTCAGGAGGAGAACGCCGCACTGGCCCTGGCGCGGGTGCAGGCCCTCCCGGCGGGCACGGCGCTGATGGCGGTGGGGGGGGACGGCACGGTGGGGGCGCTGCTGCCCGCCGTGGTGGACACCGGGCGGCCCCTGGCGATCCTGCCGCTGGGCACCGGGAACGACTTCGCGGGCCTGCTGGGCCTGAAACCCGGCGCGTTCGGCGAGGCGCTGGACCGGCTGGCGTTCACGCCGCGCGCCGTGGACGCCCTGACCGTACGGGCGTACCACGCGGACGGCCGCGTGACGGAACGGACGCTGCTGAACGGCCTGGGCATGGGCTTCGACGCGGACGTCACGACGAACATGGACCGCGTGCCGCCACGCGTGCGGGGCTTCGCCCGCTACGCCTGGTCGGCGGTGGCGACCCTGAAGGACCTGACGCTGGCCGACGTCACCGTGGCCGCGGACGGGGTGACGCTGTACGCGGGGCCCAGCCCGATCGTGGCGGTCATGAACGGCACCCGCTACGGCGGCGGGTTCCTGATCAGCCCCCAGTCGGACGTGCGTGACGGCCTGCTGAACGTGGTCGTGGGCGGCCCCATGACCCGCCTGCAACTGAGCGGACTGCTGGCACGCGTCCTGCGCGGCACGCACCTGGGCCACCCGCTGGCGCACCACGCGGCGGCGCGGCAGGTCTCGGTCCGCTGGAGCCGCCCCATCCGCGCGCATCTCGACGGTGACCTGAGCGCCCCCGTCACCCGACTGGAGGCCGAGGTGCGGCCCGGCGCGGTGCGGCTCCTGAACGCCTGAACCAGCGCGTTCAGTCCTCGCCCATCAGTCCTCTTCGGGCCAGTCCGGTTCGTCGCCGGGTTCCTCGACCGGGCGGCCCGCCATGAACTCGCGCAGGGCGGGCCAGATGACGTTCCAGGTGTACCCGCGCCGGGCCAGGAACGCGAACGCACTGGCCTGCGGGTCGCGCTTGCGGGCCAGGGACGACCAGCGGCGCTCCAGCAGGGTCAGGACCTCGGCGTGCTCGCGGTCCGGGTCACGGGCCTCGACGACCTCCTGAATCAGGTCGTCCTGCACGCCGCGCCGCTTGAGGGTCTGCCGGACCCGCATGGTGCCCACACCCCGTCGGGCGCCCTCGCTGCGGGCGACCTGCGCGTCGTTCTGGTACCCGAGTTCCTGCACGCGCCTGAGGACCTCCTCGATCAGGTCCGGGTTCTCGCTGCGGCGTTCCAGGCGGCCGCGCAGTTCGGCGGCGCTCAGGGCCCGCTGGCCCAGCGCGCGGAAGGCGTACGCGAGCAGCGCGTCGCGTTCCTCCTGCGGGTCGCGGGGCCGCGCGGGGCGGGCCTCGGGCCCGGCGTCCGGGGTGGCGGGGCGGGGTCGGCGGGCTCTCACCCGCGCAGTATGCCGCGCGGGCTGGAAGGCGAAGGTGGCCCGGCACCGCGCCCAAAGCCCCGCACTTGCCGCGCGGCCCCGCGGGCCGCTATAGTGCGCAGGTTGCCCACCGCGCGCGGTGAGCGGCCCGGGTCACGGCGACGTGCCCGGCGCGCCGGAACCCCTGCGGTCCGGACGCTCGCGTTCCCGCCATGGGAACCGCCCCGACCCGCCAGACAGGCGGCGGGAGAACAAGGAGAACCACCATGGCCCTTCGTCACAAGTCCGCCCAGAAACGTCACCGCCAGAGCCTCAAGCGCCGCCTGCTGAACCGCAGCCGCAAGAGCACCATCAAGACCTTCAGCAAGAAGGCCCTGGTGGCCGCCCAGACCGGCGCCGAGGACATGGCCGCCGTGCAGTCCCGCGCCGAGAGCCTGATCGACAAGGCCGCCAAGGGCAGCACCCTGCACAAGAACGCCGCGGCCCGCAAGAAGAGCCGTCTGGCCAAGGCCATCAACAAGGCCAAGGCCGCGCAGCAGGGCTAAACCGCCCGGTCTGCTGGGGGCGCGTCGGCTGCGGCTGACGCGCCCCTCTCCTGTGCTATGGATTCCGTCTGTTTCGTTCACGACCCGGAAGGACACCGGCTGACCAACTCCACGCCCGGAACCCGCCCTGCTCGTTCTCGCGCCCATCCGGACTGAGCAGTTTGTGCAGACCATTCAATCGGGATTCGTATGACAACGGACGTCCCCCACACCGCACGGGTGATGGGGGACGTCTGTTGCGCGGGTGCGTCAGCGGACGGTGGCGCGCACGGCGCAGCGGGCCGACGCACCGGCCTTCAGGGTGGGGATCTCCCAGCGGACCGCGCGGTACTCGCTGGGTTTGACCTCCACCTGTTTCTGCACCTGACGGCCGTTCTCGGTGACGGTCACGGTCTTCTTCAGGGGCGCCGGTCCGAAGGTCTTGCCGTCCACGGAGTACAGCGTGGTGACGCCCGCGACGGTGCAGCCTGCACTCTGGAAGATCACGGCCTTGTCGACCGGCATGCTGAGTTTCAGGCCGCCGAGGTCGCGGGCGCTGACGTTCTGGAAGGTCTGCGCGAGGTCCAGGATCGTGCCGGGCACCACGCCGACCCGGCTGGCGTCCGTGAGGGTCTCGGTGGTCTTGCCGTCCTTCGTGATTTTCGTGACGACGGAGGTGCTGGCGGTCAGTTTCAGGGGGCTGGGGGCGGTGGGCGCGGCGGCCAGGGCGGCGCCGGGCAGCAGGGTCAGGAGCAGGGGTAGCAGTTTCATGGGCGTCCTCCGGGGCGTGCGGTCTCGGGCGTCATTCTGAGTGCGGGTGTGTGACGCGGGCCTGACGTAGGTGTACCCCGGGCGTGCATGAGGGTGCTGTGACCGTTTTCGCCCCCGGCGGGTCAGGCGGTCAGGGCGCCGCGCGTCTCGACCACTCCGGCCAGTTCACGGGCGATCTCGTGGATCTCGGTTTCGTCCTGCCCCTCGACCATCACGCGGATGAGGTTCTCGGTGCCGCTGGGGCGCAGGTTCACGCGGCCCTTCCCGTGCAGGCGTTCCTCGGCGCGCTGCACGGCGGCCTGCACCTCGGGGTCCACGGCGATGGCCTTCTTGTCGGTCACGCGGACGTTCACGAGGGTCTGCGGGAACATCACGAGGTCGTCGTGCAGGGCGTCCAGGGTGGTGCCGAGCGCCTGCATGCTCTTCAGGGTCAGCAGGGCGGTCAGGACGCCGTCCCCGGTGGGCGACACGTCCAGGAAGAGGATGTGGCCGCTCTGCTCGCCGCCCAGGTGCAGGCCGCCGCCGTGCAGGCGCTCGTGCACGTAGCGGTCGCCGACGGCGGTGCGTTCCAGCGGGATGCCCGCGTCGCGGAGTTTCACCTCCAGGCCCATGTTTGCCATGATGGTGGTCACGACGGCCGTCTCGCCGCGCGCGCGGGCGTTCAGGAGCAGCATGTGGTCCCCGTGGACGACGTTCCCGCGGCTGTCCACGAACAGGGCGCGGTCGGCGTCCCCGTCGAAGGCGACGCCCAGGTCGTACTTCCCTTCGCGCACGATGCGCTGCAGGTGGTCCATGTGGGTGCTGCCGCAGCCGCGGTTGATGTTGCGGCCGTCCGGGGTGGTGTACACCGCGAACACGTCCGCCCCGGCCGCCTGGAAGACCTTGGGGCCCACGCGGTACGCGGCGCCGTTGGCGCAGTCCATGGCGATCCGCAGGCCGCTCAGGTCCGGCGCGAGGGTCTTGAGGTAGTTCACGTACAGGCGCTCGGCCTCGGTGTAGTTCGTGACGCCCCCCAGGTCCACGCCGGTCACGGGAGCCAGGTCGGGCACGCGGTCGATAGCGGCCTCGATCTCGTGTTCGGTCGCGTCGCTGAGTTTCTGACCGTCCGCGCCGAAGAACTTGATGCCGTTGTCCTCGTAGGGGTTGTGCGACGCGCTGATGACGACGCCCGCGTCGGCCTTCAGGTGGCGGGTCAGGTAGCTCACGCCGGGGGTAGGCAGCACGCCCAGGTGGATGACGTTCACGCCGCGGCTGGTCAGTCCGGCGGCCAGCGCGGCTTCCAGCATGTCGCCGCTCTGGCGGGTGTCCTTGCCGATCACGACCGTCGCGCGGGGGTTGCTGCTCTTGAGCACCTCGCCCGCAGCGGCGCCGAGGGTCATGACCCAGCTGGCCGTGAGGGGGTGGGTGCCTGCGACGGCGCGCACGCCGTCCGTTCCGAAGTACTTCCGTTCCGTCATGATCGCGCCCATCATACGCGCCGGAGTATCGGCCTCGCCGGAGGCCGTGCAGGCCAGTGCACCTGAATGGACGCAGTTCAGGCGGCGCAACTTTTCCCGGGCGGGCCGCGTAGTGCAGGGCATGAGTGGATTCTCGATCGGATCGTTCTCCTTCAGTCGCAGCGGGCACGGGCACCGGGGCGGGTTCCTGGGGCATCACAGCCGCTCCTCGCACAGCCACGGGCGGCACCACTACGGGCACGGCGGGCACTACCGCGCGCGCCGCCGGGGACCGCTGGGCTGCCTGGGCGTGTTCATGGTGGGCGCGGCGCTGGCGGGCGGGTCGCTGCTGGGCCTCGTGTCCCTGTTGACCTGATGGGGTTGAGCTGATGGGGCTCACCTGATGGAGCTGAGCTGATGCGGCTTGGGACGCTGCTCGCGGATACGTGGCGCGCCCCGTCCGGCGAGGTGGCGGTGGACGCCCGCGTGTGGCCGCGTTCGCTGCGGGCGCAATTTCCCGGCGCGCGGCTGCGGGAGTCGTGGGTGGGCGAGGGCGCGGCCTTCGCCCGTTACGCGTCGCCGGGTGGACCGCTGTTTCTGAAGTACCTCCCGGCCGGGTGGCGGGACACGCGGGCCGCCGCGCGCCTGGCGCGGGAGGCGACCTACCTGCGCGACCTCGCGCCGGGCTGCCCGGTGCCGTACGCGCCGCTGCTGCACGCGGCCCGCGGCGCGGATCGTCCGCTGGCGCACCTGCTGATGCGCGACCTGACGGACGCGACGACCGGCTGGGGCTCCTTCACGGACGACGCCGCGCGGGAGGAGGGGCTGCGGGACGTGGTGAGGCTGCTGGCGGCCCTGCACGCGTACTGGGCCGGGCCGGGCCGCGCGGCCCTGAGCGGTGAGTGGGTGTGGCGCCCGGTGGAGGTGCTGGACCGGAATCGCGTGGCCCGGTGGCAGGTTCGGCCCGGCGTGCCGGATCTGCCCGCCGCGCAGCGGGACGCGCTGCTGGACGCCGCGCAGGCCCTCCCGGCGCTGCTGCGGGACGCGCCGGTCTGGACGCTGGTGCACGGCGACATTCACGCGGGGCAGGTGCTGTGGTCCCGCGCGGACGGCACGCCGGTCCTGATCGATTACGGGCAGGTGCATCCCAGCCTGCCGGGCGAGGATCTGGCGCACCTGCTGGCGCTGCGGCTGGATGCCGGGGAACGCGCCCGACTGGGCGATGATCTGCGGGCGGTCTACGCGGACGCGCTGGCGCAGGCAGGCCTGCCGCTGACCCCGGCGGCGCTGCGGGCACAGGAGCGGGCGGGGCTGGCCCTGAACCTGCTGTCCACCGCCCGGCAGACCCTGCGGCGCCGGGACAGTGGCTCGGGTGGCGTGGCGGCGGCGCTGGAGCGCGCCGCTCAGGTCTGGTCGAACGACACCGCGACCTGAGCGGCGTTCAGGAACGCGCGGTGGCGGTCCAGTTCGCGGTCCAGCGCAGCCGTGAACGCACTGGTGCGCCGCACGCCGGGTCGCAGGCCGATTCCCGCCGTCAGGGTGCCGCCGCCCACACTCGGCCCGCCGACGCTCAGATTCGCCCAGCCGACCGCGCGGCCCGCGTGCAGCAGCGGCAGCGCGTAGTACCCCATGGTGCGCTTCGGGGCGGGCGTGTATGCCTCGAAGCGGTACGCCCAGCCGTGCAGGTGCTCGAAACGTCGGCGGTCCCACACCAGCGGGTCGAAGGGATTCACGATCCGCACGCCGCGCGGGGCGGGCGCGTCGCCGGGGTGGTCGCCCGGCACCCACACGTACGGCACGCCGTCCACACGCTCCCCCTCCAGGTCACCCTTCAGGGCGTCCCGCAGCGCGCCGCGCAGGTCCGCGCGCAGGTGCGGCAGGCCGTAGCCGGACAGGCTGGTCAGGTAGCGCAGGCTGGGCTCCGGCAGCGGGCCGTACAGCCGCGCCAGCAACCGCACGACCTCGCGCAGGCGGTCCGGGGTGGTCAGCGGGTCGGCCCGCAGGGCGTCCAGGTGCGGGGCCAGCCCGTACACGCGCACGCCCCCGTCGCGGCGCACGATCCGCGCCTCGCCCCGGTAATGAAGGGCGTCCAGCGCGCGGGTGGTCGCCTGACTGTTCCCACCCCAGTAGTTCGAGGCGCGCCGGGCGCCCAGCGCGGCGATCACGTCGCGGGGGTGGACCTCGCCCCGCTCGTGCAGGACGGCGCGCACATCCGCGATCAGGCCGGGATGCTCGCGTTCCACGCGCGTTTCGGGCACCTCGCGCGGATGCAGGAGGCGCTGCACGTCCCGCGTCACGAACCCGTAGTTCGGGATGATGTCCTCCTCGGCGTCCAGCGTGGGGTACAGCCGCTCGAGATCCCCGGCGCGGTAGTCCTTCACGCGGGCCATCAGGGTGAGGTCCTGCGCGCGGGCGGGCGCGCGGATCGGATCGGCCTGCACGAAGCCCATGCGGTCCAGCGCGGCCTGCACGCCGGGCGCAGGCGTCAGGGTCCGCAGTGCTGCGGCGCGCAGGTCGGCAGGCGTGAGGCTCACGCGGTCAGGCTAGCGCACTCATGAACAGGGCGGGACGCTCCTCGTGGAACGTCCCGCCGCGTGAGCTGACCTCAGCTCAGGGTCTGCCCTTGCCGGGGTTGGTGCTGGGCTTGCCGCCCTTGTCGTCCTTGCCGTCCTTGCCGGACTTCTCGGATTTGTCCTTGTCGCCGTCCTCGCCACTCTCGTCAGTGTCATCGCTGCCGGGCGCGGCCTTCAGGCGGTTCGCGACGGCCGGGAGGGGCAGCGACTGGGTGCGGCCACGGGCGTCGGTGAACTCGATCTTGATCGCGCCGGGTCTGCTGAGGTCACGGGTGACGTTCACGGTGAGGGCCTCGCCGGTCGCGGGGGTCAGGGTGACGCTCCGGACGTCGCTCAGGGTCGCCGTGCCGGTCAGGGTGACGGTGCCGTCGGCGTTCAGGGTGCCGATGACGCTGCCGTCCGCGCCGAGCAGAGTGGCAGTTCCGCCCGCCGCGATGAAGGCCTTCCAGGCGTCGGCGGCGCTGGCGGTGACGTTGCCGGGCAGCGTGACGGTCGTCGTGGGCGCGGGGGTGGTGGGCGCAGGGGTGGTGGGCGCAGGGGTGGTGGGCGCAGGGGTGGTGGGAGCGGTGCCCTCGGCCAGCGCGGCGGTGCCCAGGGTCAGGGCGGTCAGGACGATCAGGGTGCGGTTCATGGGGCCTCCTCTGGCAGGGGGCGGCGCGGTGGCCGCCGTGAATTGAGACAACATCGGCAGTGTGCGCCGCGAAGCTGACGGAAAGCTGTGAACACGAAAAACTTCGCGTCCCTCCCGCCAATCGGGGGGGCTGCCCGGCGGCACCTCTGCCCCCGGCTGGACACCGCGCGGCGGGCGGCGGCAGGGGGGTGGTACGCTGGAAAACCGTGATTGACCGTTACCTGACCCCGGAAATGAAGGCGCTGTGGAGCGAGGCCAGCAAGTACCGCGCGTGGCTGCGCGTGGAGCTGGCTGCCATGCAGGCGCAGGCGCGGCACGGCGAGGTGCCCCAGGACGCCTACGACACCCTGATCGCCAGGAGTGAGGCCGATCCGCTGGACGAGGCGTTCGCGCTGAAGGTCGCGGAGATCGAGGCGGTGACGCGGCACGACATCGTGGCGTTCACGCGCGCCCTGACCGACCGGTACGGCGACGAGGCGCGCTTCATCCATCACGGTCTGACGAGCACGGACGTGGTGGATACCGCGCAGAACCTCGTGCTGGACGAGGCGCTGGGCGTGATCATCACGGACGTGGAGGCGCTGCGCGAGGTGTGCCGCATTCAGGCGGCGGCGCACAAGCACACGCCGACGGTGGGCCGCACGCACGGCATTCACGCCGAACCGATGACGTTCGGCCTGAAGTTCCTGAACTGGATGGCGACCCTGGACCGCGACCTGGAACGCCTGCACGCCGCGCGCAAGCGCATTCAGGTGGTCATGCTGTCGGGTTCGGTGGGGACGTTCGCGCACGTCTCGCCCCGCATCGAGGAGGAGGTTGCGCAGGCGTGGGGCTGGCAGGCCGCGCCGGTCACGAACCAGACGCTGGCGCGCGACCGTCACGCCGAGGTGCTCAGTGCCCTGGCGATCTACGGCACGACCGTCGAGAAGATCGCCGTGGAGATCCGTCACCTGCAGCGCAGCGAGGTGCGCGAGGCGATGGAACCCTTCGGGAAGGGCCAGACCGGCAGTTCGTCCATGCCGCACAAGAAGAACCCGATCCTCACGGAGAACGTGACGGGATTGAGCCGCCTGCTGCGCGGGTACCTGCTGACGGGCCTGGAGAACGTGCCGCTGTGGCACGAGCGGGACATCAGCCATTCCAGCGCCGAGCGGGTCATCCTGCCCGACGCGACCGCCGCGACGAGTTACGCCACGCGCCGCCTGACCGGCGTGCTGCGTGACCTCGTGGTGTTCCCCGAGCGGATGCTGCGCAACCTGAACGACCTGGGCGGTCTGGTGTACAGCCAGCGGGTGCTGCACGCCCTGATCGACGAGAAGGGCCTGTCCCGCGAGGACGCCTACACCCTGGTGCAGCGCAATGCCCTGCGCTCCTGGGAGACCGGCGAGGGCCTGCGTGACCTGCTGAAGGCCGACGCGGACAGCCCCCTGAGCGACGCGGAACTGGACGCGGCGTTCGACCTGGGCTGGTACCTGCGGCATGTGGACGACATCTACGCGCGTTTCGGGATGTAAACGCAGCTGGGCGGGGTGGGCGGAGGCGCGTGCTCTCCCCTGCCCCGCCCTCTTGACGCCGTCCCAGACGGACTGGAGGTGCCCCCGCCGGGGGCGTTTGCGTGGTATTTCCCGTTCTGCCGGGCCTGCGGGTGGTACCTTCGCCACCCGATGGCCCGGAAACGACGTGCGAAACGCAGAAAACCCCGCCGGGGCGCGGGCACCTTCGAGCCGGGCTGGGTGGTCCCCGCGTCGCACGTGCTGCTGTGCGTGAACGTGCTGCTGCTGGCCGCCGTGCTGCGCGAACTGAGTTAGCGTCGGCACTGGACAGCGCGGTCAGGTCCAGTCGGTGGGCAGGAAGTCCAGGTGCAGGCCGCCGTCCGGGGTGACGTGCGCGCCGATCAGGTGGTTCCCGGCGGGCAGGGAGGCCAGCTGCAGGGGGCGGCGCAGCAGGTCGTCCAGGACGCGCAGGGTGTGGCGGGCGGCGCGGGCGGGCGTGCCTGGGGGCAGGTCGATCACGCCGGCCTGCCGGGCGTTCAGGTGCGTTTCGCGCCGGGCGTCGGGGGTGGGGCTGATCTTCAGGGCGAGCGGCACGCACAGGGTCAGGGGGCCGCCGGGCGTGTGAATGGTCAGCGGGTAGCGGAGCGGCTGGCCGGGCCAGGGGTCGCTGAACTGCCCGGACTGTTCGCCGCTGCCGGTCGGGTCGAGGTGCGCCTGGAGCCAGCGGGTGACGCGCGCGGGCGGGACGCGCAGGGTCCTGGGTGTGATCCGGGCGGGCCGGGTGGGGTCGACGAGCAGGGTGCCGTGTTCGCAGGGCGTGACGTCCAGCGGGCCGGGCGGGCGGTCGAGGCGGGTGGTGTCGGCGACCGGCAGGCCGAGGGTGGCGCCGGCGGCGGGCCAGTGGGCGGCGGCCGCGCGGGTCAGGAGGGCAGTGTGGCCGCGGTCGTGCCGCAGGGTGTGCCCGGCGAACGTGAGGGTCCACCCGGGGCTGGTCAGGGCGTCGCCGGTGGGGAGGCCCAGGGGACCGCCGGGGCCGCCGCGGGCGTGGTAGTGGGTGTCGGCGTGGTGGTGCAGGGCGCGGGTGGTGTGGCCGTCGTGGTACAGGGCGCCGTGGTCGGTGGTCAGCTGGTGTCCGCCTGGCACGGCGTGCAGGTGCGTGGGGGTCCAGCCGAGGCTGCACGCGCGGGCGTGCAGGGCGCCGCCCGGGTCGGGTCCGGCGGGGACCAGGGTGCAGCGCAGGGTCAGGTGCGCGTAGGGGTGGGGGTCGCCGGGCAGGTGCAGGGGCAGGTGCTGGGGGGTGGGTGGGCCGGGGCGTAGCGGGATGGTCGCGTGGTGCCGCGCGCGGGCGGGGGCGGGGCGGGTCTCGCTGATGACGGCCTCGACGTGCAGGGTGTGGGGGTGCAGCGTCTGTGTGTGCAGGTCCGTGGGGTGCAGGACCGGGGGGCAGTGGAGGTTCAGGGTCAGGGTGCGGCTGCCGCCCAGGCGCAGGTACTGGCGGTGGGTGTGGGGGCGGCCAAGCAGGGGCAGGCGGGTGTGGCTGGCGTGGTGGGTGGCGTCGCTGCGGGCGAAGTTCTCGTCGTTCAGGACGCGCAGGTCCAGCGTGAGGTCCAGGTGTGGGGGCGGCGGCGGGTCTGGTGGTCGCTGCGGTTGGGGTGTGGTCATGGGGCGCCTCTGGCCCGTGTTGTACCGGGTGGGGCGTGATCAGCTCATGATCAGCGTGGGTGGACGGGCTGGGCGCCACCGGGCCGGGGACAGGTGCGTGGGGGGCCGCGGCCCTGATAAGATTGAACCCAGTACAATCCCCCATTCTGCCCCCCCATTCCGGCGCAGCCGCGCGCCCACCCCGAGGAGTGACCATGGACTTCACCCTGAACGACGAACAACGCCAGCTGCAGCAGCTCGCCCGCGACTTCACCCGCAAGGAGATCATCCCGATCGCCTCCGAGTACGACCAGAAGGAGGAACTGCCCTGGCAGGTCGTCGAGAAGGCCTTCGAGGTCGGCCTGCTCAACCCCAGCATCCCCGAGCACGCGGGCGGCCTGGGCCTGGGCATGTTCGACGAGTGCCTGATCGGCGAGGAGATCGCCTACGGCTGCATGGGCATCTACACCGTCCTGATGGCCAGCGAGCTGGGCATCGCCCCGATCCTGATCGGCGGGACCGAGGAGCAGCAGAAGCGCTTCCTGACGCCTCTGACCGAGAAGGCCGGGCTGGCCGCGTTCGCCCTGAGCGAACCGAACAACGGCTCCGACGCCGCCGCCATGGGCACCACCGCCGTGCTGGACGGCGACGAGTGGGTCATCAACGGCACGAAGATGTGGATCAGCAACGGCGGTCTGGCCGAGGTGACGGTCGTGTTCGCCACCACCGACAAGCAGGGCGGCCACAAGGCGACCGTCGCGCTGGTCGTGCCCAAGGACGCGCCGGGCTTCTCGTACAACAAGATCAAGCACAAGCTGGGCCAGCGCGCCAGCCTGACGAGCGAACTGGTGTTCGAGAACGTCCGCGTGCCCAAAGAGAATCAGCTGGGTGGCCTGGGTGACGGCTTCAAGATCGCCATGAAGACGCTGGACAAGACCCGCATTCCGGTCGCGGCGGGCTCGGTCGGGATCGCGCGGCGCGCCATGGAGGAAAGCGTCAAGTACGCCAAGGACCGCGAGGCGTTCGGGAAGCCCATCGCGCAGTTCCAGGCGATCCAGTTCAAGCTGGCCGAGATGGCCATCGGCATCGAGACGGGCCGCCTGATGTACCAGAAGGCCGCGTGGCTGGTCGACCAGGGTCAGCCCCACGGCTTCGAGAGCGCCATTGCCAAGGCGTACTGCAGCGAGATGGCGTTCAGCGCCGCGAACGAGGGCATCCAGATTCACGGCGGGTACGGCTACGTCGCCGAGTACCCCGTCGAGAAGCTGCTGCGCGACGTCAAGCTGAACATGATCTACGAGGGCACCAACGAGATCCAGCGCGTCGTGATCAGCCGCAACCTCCTGAAATAAACGGCAGGCGGCGCAGGGGCGGACAGGCGGCCGGGCTGTCCGCCCCTGCGCCATCTCCTCTGTGCCGTCGGCTCTGCGCCGCTTCCTTGACGGCCCGCGCGAGGGGCGCCCACCGGCCGCTATCCTGCGCGCATGAAACTTGTTCGGTTCTCGGTGGGGAGCGCGGCAGACGGCTCGGCGCAGTGGGGCGTCCTGAACGGCACGCAGGTGCAGGTCACGCGCGGCATGGGCGGGAAGGTCACGGGCGAGACGCTGGAGGCCGCGCAGGTGACCCTCCTGGCCCCGGCTGAGCCCAGCAAGATCGTGTGCGTGGGCCGCAACTACCTGGATCACATCCGCGAGCTGGGCAACGACACCGGCGACCTGCCCGCCGAGCCCGGCATCTTCCTGAAGGGCCCCAACGCCCTGGCCGAACCCGGCGGGAGCGTGCAGAAACCCGACTGGACCGACAACTTCCACTTCGAGGGCGAACTGGCCCTGGTGATCGGCCAGCGCGCCCGGAACCTCACGCCGCAGAACGCGCTGGCGGCGGTCGCGGGGTACACCTGCGGCCTGGACCTGACCGCCCGCGACCGGCAGAAGACCGACCTGCAGTGGTTCCGCGCGAAGGCCGCCGACCGCTTCTGCCCACTCGGCCCCTGGCTGGAAACCGAGTTCGACCCGCGCGACGTGCGCGTGCAGACCCGCGTGAACGGCGTAGTCCGCCAGGACGGCCGCACTGCGCAGATGATCTTCCCGGTCGTGGACATCCTGGTGTACCTGACGCGCTTCGTGACGCTGGAACCCGGCGACGTCGTCCTGACCGGCACGCCCGAGGGCGTCGGTCCGGTCGGCCCGGGCGACACGGTCGAGGTGGAGGTCGAGGGTCTCGGGGTGCTCGTCACGCCCATCGTCTGACCGCAGTGTCCAGGTGCACCCGGGCGCCACCGCGCCCCTCTCGGGTGCCCGTCCTGTGGGTCCGCCCGACCTCAGACGTCAGCCCTTCAGCACCGCTGGATGCTGCGGTGACACGGGCCGTCTGCCCCGTCAGGAGGGCCGGGATGTTCCCCCCGACCGTCCGGGCAGAGGCCCAGGTCAGGAGGCCGCCGACCGCCGGGCTGTCCGGCGGGACCGCGCAACTGACGGCCCGGTCAGTGCCGGTCGCTTGACACCCCCGGGGGTGGCCCATACCCTGAACGCACGTTTTACCTTTTCATCGTCCTGCCCGCCCTGCCCACGCGCCCCCTGACCGGGGTCGTGACGCCCGCGGCCGGTCAGGACCGGAGGTTCCATGAAGAAAGTGCTTCTGACCGCCCTGCTCGCGACCCTCAGTGCCGCGTCGGCCGCCACCCTCGTCTTCGGCGGCAACGGCGAACCCGTCAGCCTGGAATCCGGGAACATCACCGACGGCATCAGCATCCTGGTGCAGCGGCAGATCTACGACACCCTGGTCGACTTCGAGGACGGCACCACCGACCTCAAGCCCGGCCTGGCCACCAAGTGGACCGCGAACGCGAACAACACCGCCTGGACCTTCACGCTGCGCAAGGGCGTGCGCTTCCATGACGGCACCCCCATGAACGCCGACGCGGTGATCTTCAACCTGGGCCGCTGGTGGGACAAGAGTCACCCCTACGGCTTCCGTGACCAGGGCCGCACCTTCGAGATCGTCGGGGAGCTGCTCGGCGGCTACAAGGGTGACGCCACGGCCGTCATCAAGAACATCGTGAAGGTCGACGAGTACACCGTGCGCGTCGACCTGAACAAGCCCTCCAGCGTTCTGCCTGACGTGCTGGCCGCCGGTTACTTCGGCATTGCCAGCCCGACCGCCATCAAGAAGGACGGCGCGAAGTACGGCACGCCCGCCAGCAAGCCCGTCGGTACCGGTCCCTTCATCTTCCAGAGCTGGCGCACCGGCGACCGCGTGACCCTGCTGCCCAACAAGCTGTACTGGGGCGAGAAGGCCAAGGTCGATCAGCTGGTCATCCGGTCGATCAAGGACGCCAGCCAGCGCCTGAACGAGCTGAAGGCCGGCACCATCGACTTCGCCAACGACCTGACGCCCGACAGCCTCAAGAGCGTCCAGGGGGACAAGAACCTCGTGGCGGTCAAGCGTCCCAGCTTCAACGTGGGCTTCCTGAGCCTGAACAACCGCAACCAGTACCTCAAGAACGACAAGGTGCGTCAGGCGATCAGCATGGCCATCAACAAGAAGGAGATCGCCAACGCCTTCTGGAACGGTCTGGGCACCAGCAACGCCAGCTTCCTGCCCCCGGTGCTCGCCTGGGCGAACAGCTCCAAGGTGCCGGCCGACTACAAGTTCGACCCGGCCGCCGCCAAGAAGATGCTGGCCGACGCCGGCTACCCCAACGGCTTCTCCATCGACCTGTGGTACATGCCCGTCAGCCGTCCCTACTTCCCCACGCCCAAACCCATCGCGGAAGCCATCGCCGCTGACCTGAGCGCCATCGGCGTGAAGGTCAACCTGAAGACCGAGGACTGGGCCAAGTACCTGCAGGACCGCAACAAGGAACCCGGCTTCGACATGTACATGATCGGCTGGACCGGCGACTACGGCGACCCGGACAACTTCTACGGCGCGTACTACGGGGCCAACGCCAGCGACGACATCAACTGGAACCCCGCGAACGTCGAGACGCTGCTCCAGCAGGGCCGCGCCGCCGCCACCCAGGCCGCCAAGGCCAAGGTGTACCAGCAGCTCCACGAGATCACCTACAACGCCGCGTACCGCATCCCCATGGTGCACAGCAACCCGCTGGCCGCCGCCCGCAGCTACGTGAAGGGCTGGACGCCCAGCCCGCTGGGCAGCGAACCCTTCAACACCATCAGCGTTCCCGGCAAGAAGTAACCCCCGGTCAAGCGTGAGGGCCGGAGCAGCGCCTTGCACGGGCCTGCTCCGGCCCTCACCGTTGGCGCCCACCTTCTCAGACGCCACAAACCGTCCGGGCCCCGTGGCGCCCACCGCCCGCCCCGCCCGCACTGAACGGTTGTCTGACACGCCAGTGCGCCGCCGACCCTCTCACACCTCTGGAGATTCACCTTGGGCAGTTACCTGATCCGCCGCCTCGCGCGGACCCTGCTGGTCATGCTGGGCATCAGCCTGGTCGTTTTTGTCTTCGTCCGGTCCATTCCCGGCGACCCGGCCGTCGCCATGCTCGGGGAGCGCGCCACGCCCGAAGCGGCCGCCGCGCTGCGCGAACAGCTGGGCCTGAACAAACCCTGGTTCTTCAACCCGGCCAATCCCCTGGACGCGCAGTACCCGAAGTACATCACGGCGCTGGTCCGCGGCGACCTGGGCACCGGCCTGAAGAGCAACATTCCCGTTCTGGACGACCTGAAGTCCCGCTTCCCCGCCACGGCCGAACTGAGCGTCGCGGCGCTGCTGGTCGCCCTGATCGTCGGCATGCCAGCCGGGATCCTGGCCGCGCTGCGGCGCAACAGCATCTGGGACAACCTCGCGACGACCATCTCGCTGCTGGGCGTGAGCATGCCGGTGTTCTGGCTGGGCCTGCTGCTGTCGTACTTCTTCGGCGTGAAGCTGGGCATCCTGCCGCCCAGTGGCCGGGCAGGAACGGAATTCAACGTGGACCCCGTCACGGGCTTCAACGTGCTTGACGCGCTGCTGCGCGGTCAGCCCGCCGCAGCGTGGGACAGCGTGCGGCACCTCGTGCTGCCCGCCCTGGCGCTGGGCAGCATTCCCCTGGCGATCGTGGCGCGCATCACGCGCAGCTCCATGCTGGACGTCCTGAACCAGGATTACGTCCGCACGGCCCGCGCCAAGGGCCTCACGGACCGCACGGTGACCATGAAGCACGCGCTGCGCAACGCGCTGCTGCCGGTCGTGACCGTGATCGGGCTGCAGGCGGGCGCGCTGCTGGGCGGCGCCGTGCTGACCGAGACGATCTTCTCCTGGCCGGGCCTGGGGTCGTGGGTGTACGACGCGATCAGTCAGCGCGACTACCCGATCATCCAGGGCGGCGTGATCTTCGCGGCGCTGGTGGTCAGCGTGGTGAACCTGCTCGTGGACCTGAGTTACGCGTCCCTCGATCCCCGCATCCAGTACAGCTGAAAGGAACAGTGACCCATGACGACAACGACTGTTCCGCAGTCCACACCGAAACAGGACAGCATCTTCTGGCGGCGCTTCCGGCGCAGCACGCCCGGCAAGGTCGGCGCGGTGATCGTGCTGGCGTTCGTGCTGCTCGCCGTGTTCGCCAGCGTCCTGAAACCCTACGATCCGCGCAATGAACCCAACCGGTACACCCTGCGCCTGAAACCGCCGTCCATCACGGCCCTGTGGAACGAGGAGGCGAAGCAGACGTACACCGATCCCGTCAGCGGGAAGTTCAACGTGTTCGCCGCGCCTTTCGGCACGGACAACCTGGGCCGCGACGTCCTGACGCGCGTCCTGCACGGCACCCGCATCAGCCTGAAGGTCGGGGTGGTCAGCACCATCCTGGCGCTGGTGATCGGGTCGCTGCTGGGCGTGCTCGCCGGGTACTTCGGCGGGTGGCTGGACAGCGTGCTCGGCTACCTGACGGACGTGATGCTGGCCTTCCCCGGCATCCTGCTCGCCATCGGCTTCGCCAGCATCTTCAGTGCCGACAACCCGCCGCTGCTGATCGCGGGCATGGACCGGCTGTTCGCGCTGAACAGTCCGCAGCTGGTCACCGCCATGCTGGCCGTGTCGCTGGTGCAGATCCCGGTGTACCTGCGCCTGGCGCGCGGCGTGGTCCTTTCGGTCCGCGAGCGGGAGTTCGTCGCGGCCGCCGGGGCGCTGGGCGCATCACAGTGGCGCATGGTCTTCCGGCACGTGCTGCCCAACAGCCTCTCGCCGCTGATCGTGCAGGGCGCGCTGAGCATCGCCACCGCGACCATCGAGGTCGCCGCGCTGGGCTTCCTGGGCATCGGCGCGCAGCCGCCCCTGCCCGAGTGGGGCACCATGATCAGTGACAGCCGCCAGTACTACCTCGACGCGCCCTGGACCATGATCTTCCCGGGTCTGGCGATCTTCCTGACCGTGCTGGGCTTCAACCTCCTCGGGGACGGCCTGCGCGACGTCCTGGACCCCCGCAGCACCCAGTAGACCCCACACGACGAGGCGGCCCCTGGATCACCTGGGGGCCGCCTCTGTCTGCCGTTACTCGCGGGGGATGTTCACGTCGAACAGCGCGCGCACGAACTCGCGGCTGTCGAAGGGTTGCAGGTCGCCGGGCTGCTCGCCCACCCCGATGAACTTGATCGGCACGCCCAGTTCACGCACGATCGGCACCAGGATGCCGCCCTTGGCGGTGCCGTCCAGTTTCGTGACGATCACGCCGGTCAGCGGGGTGGCCTCGTGGAACTTCTTGGCCTGCTGCAAGCCGTTCTGGCCGGTCACGGCGTCCAGCACCAGCCAGACCTCGGCCGGTTCGTTCGGGTCGGCCTTCTCGATCACGCGGCGAACCTTCTTCAGTTCCTCCATCAGGTTGTGCTTGTTGTGCAGCCGCCCGGCGGTGTCCACGAACAGCAGGTCCGTGCCTCGCGCCGCGCGGGCGGCGGCCCCGTCGAAGGCCACCGCGGCCGGGTCGCCGCCGTCCACGCCCTGCACGACCGGGATGCCCAGCCGGTCACCCCAGACGCCCAGCTGCGTGCCGGCGGCGGCGCGGAAGGTGTCTCCGGCGGCGAACATGACGCTCCTGCCGCGGTCCACGTAGTACTGCCCCAGCTTGGCGATGGTGGTGGTCTTCCCCACCCCGTTCACGCCGATCACCATGACGACGTGACCCTTCGGGTCCACGCTGCTGCGCCGCGCGTCGGGGCTGAAGCCCAGCTTGCGGAACTCGGCGCGTCTGGCGTCGGGTTCCAGTTGCAGGGTCAGGGCGTCCATCAGCGCGTCCTGGAGGTTCTTGCCCTCGGCGCGGCGGATGTCGTCGAGGATCTCCTCGGTGGCGGCGCGGCCCACGTCGGCGGCGATCAGGGCGTACTCGAGGTCCTCGATGGTGTCCAGGCGATTGGTGAGCACGTCGCGGACGTCACTGCCCAGGAAGCCTGCGGTGTCGTTGATCTGCTTGCGGGTCTTGGAGAGCCCGTCGCGGAGACGTTCGAGCCAGCTCACGCGGGCACTCCGGCGGGGGGACAGGGGTGATTCATGCGCTCACCATAGCGTCCCGGCGCGCGGTCGCGCGTCCCCGGACAGCTTCAGGTTCCGGACACGGTACGCATGAGGTGCAGCTTGATCTGCCCGGCGCGCGCGCGGCTGAACGCGCCCTTGCCGAGCACCTGTTCCGGCTGGCCGGGCGGCGTCCAGACCAGGACGGGCACGTGGTCGGTCCAGCGGGCGCGCAGGTCAGGGAACGCGTCGATGTCCACCGGGGTGAACGGGACGTTCATCGCGCCGAGGTTCGCGGCGGCCAGCTCGCACAGGTGACACCCGGCGCGGGTGTACAGGGTGAGGGTGGGCAGGGGGGCGGGCGTCACGGTCAGGCGGGCTGCAGGACGTGCGGGCGTTGCAGCAGCGACATGGCCTGCACCGGGGCGTACATGTCGTTCGAGGACAGCAGGTCCCCCACGCTGGAGTAGATGCGCAGCACCTGTCCGCCCTGACGCACGGCGTACATCTGCCCGTCCGGGCCGACCTGGATCAGCCAGGGCGCGTCGGCAGGCTCGCCGACCAGGGTTTCCATGGCGAAGGTCAGGCCCGGGGTGCCGTCCGCCTCGATCTTGCGGACCTTGCGGGCGACACTGTCCACGATGTACACCGCGCCGAACTGGTCCACGCCCAGGCCCTCCAGGGGGCGCAGCGCGTCGCTGTTGCGGTCCAGGCGGAACGCGAAGCGGCTGATGTACTCGCCCTGCGCGTTGAATCGCTGCACCTCGTTGTTGCCGGTGTCAAGGACGTACACGTGCCCGTCGGGCGCGGCGACGATCGAGCGGGGCTTCTCGAAGCGGCCCAGGCCCTGCCCGCGCCCGCCGAAGCGGCGCAGGAAGCGGCCCTCGAGGTCGAAGACGACCACGTGGTGCGCCTCGGCGTCCAGGATGAACACCTGCCCCTGCGTGACGGCCACCCCGACCGGCTGGAGCAGTTCGCCGTCGCCCAGCCCGTACGGGCCGAAGGATACGAGTTCCTGCCCGTCCGGGTCGAGTTTGCGGGCCAGGGTGCCGCTGCGGCCCTGGCGGTAGTCGAGCAGCGTGACGAACATGTTGCCCTCGTGGTCGCTGGCCATGGCGTTGGGCGCGCCGGGCAGGCCCTGGGCGCCGCCGGTCTGGTCGCGCAGGCTGGCGCGCAGCTTGCCCTTGAGGTCCAGCAGGCGCAGCGTGCCGCGTTTCTCCTGGACGCTCAGGGCCAGCGCGACCGGGTCGTTGAACACGTCGTCGCTGAGCACCCCGGCATCGATGCGGGCGATCACGTCGTCCAGGGTGGGGCGCGAGGCGGGGTCCTTCTCGATCATGTGCAGGATCAGGTCGTTCAGTTTGCCCGGCACTTCCAGCCTCACCTGCTTGGGTGGTTTGGGGGACTCGAAGACCTGCTGGTGCACGACGGCCTCGTAGCTGCCCTTGAAGGCGGTTTGCCCGGTGACCAGTTCGTAGGCGAGCAGCCCCAGCGAGTACACGTCGCTGCGGGCGTCCACGCGGTTGCCCTTGGCCTGTTCGGGCGCCATGTAGATGGGCGTGCCGACGCGCGCGCCGGTCATGGTCAGGCGGGTCAGGACCTTCCCGACCGCGATGCCGAAGTCCATGAGTTTCACGCCGCCGTCACGCAGCACGCCGTCGGTGAAGGCACTCTTGAGCAGCATGACGTTGGCGGGCTTGATGTCGCGGTGCACGACGTTCTGCATGTGGATGTGGCGCAGCGCGTCGGCCAGGGCCCGCATGATCTGCGCGCTTTCGGTGAAGGTCAGCGTGCGGTTTTCCAGCACGTCCTCGAGGCTCTCGCCGTCCAGGAATTCCATGGCGATGTAATGCTCGGGGTCCTGCATGCGGTAGTCGTACACCCGCACGATGTTCGGGTGGTTGAAGCGCTTGAGGACCTCGGCCTCGCGGTAGAAGCGCTTGACGAACTTCGCGTCCGCGAGGTACTTGTCCTGCGGGACCTTCAGCGCGACCGTGCGGCCGTCCTGGCGGCGCCGGGCGCGGTACACGCTGCCCATGCCGCCCACCCCGATCCGGTCGAGGACCTCGTAGTCCTGGAAGCGCAGGTCGCTGGTCACCTGCGTCTGCGTGAGGTTCGTGCGGCGCTGCACCTGCGTGGGCGCGGCGGTGCGCTGCACCTTCATGGGTTTGCGGCCCGGGCGGTCCAGGCTGGGCAGCAGCATGCGGCCCATGTGGTACGCGGCGGTGGCGATCACGAACGCCGCGGCGACCAGCACGCCCTGCGCGCGGTTCAGGTCGCTCAGCTGCATCTCGGCGGCGCGCGGGCCGCCCACGCCCAGCGCCAGCGCGGCCAGCAGCGCGGCCAGCAGCCCCACCACGACGGCCACCGCGACGCTCAGCACCCGTTCGTTCAGGCGGACGGTCAGCAGGACGCCGACGATGAACAGTGACGCGAGCAGGACGGGGGTCACGGTCGGCTCCGGCGCGGGCGGGGGCAGGTGGGGCGCGTCATTGCCCCTTGTTATACAGGTCGGCACTGTCACGCGCCTTACATCCCGCCCCCCGCATGCAGCGCGCCGCGTGCCCGGGAGCCAGCGCCCAGGGATGGGTGCGCAGCGACTCGAGCGCAGCGGCCGGGGGATGGCGCCCGTCCGGGGGGGGAGCGCGCGCGGGGCGTGTCACGCGGGGCATACTGGACGGGATGCCCGCTTCAACGCTGCTGACCCGCCCGGAGGTGCGCCGTGGACTTCTGGCTTGAACTGGTCGAACTGTACGAGTACAAGGTGCAGGACCTCACGGAGGGCCGCGTGCCGCGCGGCGGGCGGCGCGGTCTGGCCGTGCTGCGCGACGAGCTGCTGGGCGCGCCCCTGGAGCCACCGCTGCTGCGTCGCCTGATGGAAACCGACCGGCAGTACCGCCTGCACCAGGGTAACCCGGTGCAGCACACCCGCCCCCGCCCCGGGCACGGCGGGCAGAGCACCTGGACGGCGCCGCCCACGGCGGATTCCGAGGAGTCGCGCGCCTGGGAGGAACTGCAGCTGCTGCAGTGGCACCAGCGGGCGGCGGCGCAGGCGCGGGACCTGACGCTGCGCTGGCAGCGCGAACCGGAATTCGGGCATCTGCGGGTGCTGTACACCGTGATCGAGAACGCGGAGCGGCTCTCGCGGCCCGGCACGCAACCGCTGGCGGTGCCGCCCGCGCACGACGCGCTGATGGACCTGCACGACCCGGAGGTCACGGGGCGTCTGGCGCAGGCGCTGTCCGCGCTGCTGCTGACCGAGGACGGCCGCACGCGGGTCCGCGCGGCCCTGTCGGCCGTGCACGCCGAGCCGTTCCCGCGCCACCCGGACGAGGACGTGCTCGCCGCGCGCATCGCGGCCGCCGAGCGCGAGCACGTGTCGCACGAGGCGCGCGAGGCACTCGTGCGGGCGCTGCGGGCCGAGTTCCCGCTGCCGCGCGACCCGCGCGAACGGCCCGCGATCCGCGCGGCGGCGCGGCACGTGGCGCAGCTGCTCGACCCGATCCTGGACGCGCTGCCCAAACCCAGTCTGAACGGCGCGCCGCAGGGCAGCATCCTGCTGGCGCAGCACGCGGGTAGCGCCATGCGCGTCCCGGACGACGGGGCCGAGCGGCTGACGGTGTTCCTGCGCGGCGGCAGCGGCGCCCGCTGGCGCGGCCTGAACATCGAGTGGCAGCCGATCGGCCCGAACTGGCAGCTGCAGGTGGGCTCGCAGCTGACCCTCCTGCGCCCAGGGTTGCCTCCGCACGAGCGCTCGCAGACGCTGAAACTGCCCGACCAGCAGTTCCGGGCGTTCGTCAGCGGGGCGTACATGACCCTGGTGGTCGAGAGTCACACGGCGCTGGAACTGGGCCGGCGGGCGTCCACGGCGCGGGCGGCAGCGCTGCTGCTCAACCCGGCGCAGGATTTCGCGTTCCTGCGCCTGGCACGCGCGGCGGCGCAGGTGATGCGCGGCGGTCCGCTGCAACTGGAGAAACTCACGCCGGACAGCGCCCGCAAGTATCTGGACGCCACGCCGGACGTGCTGCTGTCCTTCGCGCGCAAGGGCGTGGAGACGCTGGTGGCGCGACTGACGCGTGTGGGTGCCGACGACGCCGCGCAGGCCTTCCGCCGCGCCGCGCAGGCACTGGGGCTGCACCGGGTGGTGGCCGACCGGCTGCATGCGGCGCTGCATATCGCGCTGCACGACCCGGAAACCATGCCCGAGGGTGTGCCGGTCACGCAGGTGGATCTCGCGCCGGGCGGGCACTTCACGAGCGTGGTCCTCAGCGACGAGCCGCTCACCCTGCACGTCGAGGGCCGGGGCGTGACCATCCGCTGGGACTACAAGGGGGAACTGGTCGTCATGATGCCTGGGCTGGCGCCGATGGTGCTGCACGACCTGCTCGTGGCGCGCCTGCCGGGCGGGAACCTGCTGCTGGTCCGGCACGGGTCGTGGCTGGGCGCGGCGCTCGCGCCCGACGTGCCTGTCCCGACGCTCGAGGCGGCCGAGCTGTCCACCGACGACATCCGCATGAACTGACGCGGACCGGCGCCGGTCCGGCGGCGCGGTGGGTGACGGGCGCCGGGTTGGTGGGGGCGGCGCGGGCGGGTACCATGAGCGGCATGTCGGGTGTCTCGGTGTCTTGCGCGGTTGTGATTGCGGCCTTCAACGAGGAGGACACCGTGGGCGGGGTGGTGCGCGTGGCGCGGACCTTCACGCCGGAGGTGATCGTGGTGTCCGACGGCAGCGTGGACGGCACGGTCGGCGCGGCGCGGGAGGCCGGCGCGCAGGTCGTGGATCTCGCGGTGAATGTCGGCAAGGGGGGCGCACTGCACGCGGGCCTGCGGGCGGCGCGGGCGGACGTGGTGATCCTGCTGGACGCGGACCTGACGGGCCTGAGCGCCGCGCACTTGGAGACACTGTGCGACCCGGTGCGGCGCGGCGAGCTGGACATGAGTATCGGGGTGTTCGAGGGCGGCGGGTTCGTGACGGACTGGGGGAACAAGCTCACGCCGCACCTGAGCGGGCAGCGGGCGTGCCGACGCGAGTGGCTGCTGGCCGTGCCGGACCTGGCGGCCGAGCGCTGGCCGGAACCGGCGATCACGCGGCACCTGAAGGCGACGGGGGCGCGCTGGGCATACGTGGAGCTGCCGAACGTGGCGCAGGTCGTCAAGGAGAAGAAGCGGGGCTTCTGGGGGGGTGCGAAGGCCCGCACGAAAATGTACGTGTCGCTGCTGACGTACCGGGCGCGCCGCCGGGGCTGACCGGTCCGGGCGGCGCGATCCGGTGGTCCGCCGCGTTCAGCGGTTCAGGTCGATGGTGCTGCCGTCGGCCGTCTGGTAGCGGACGATGCCGAAGGCGGGCACGAAGTAGCTCAGCTGGACGCTGCTGCGGCCGCCGGTGACGGTCTCGGTCCGCAGGATCAGGGCGTTGAAGGTCCCGGCGGCGAGTTTCAGCGGGGCGGTGCCGGTGACGGTGACGGTCATGCGCAGCGGACCGCTGGCGGCCTGCCAGCTCTGGCCGGTCTGGAGGGGCCCGGCGGGGTACACGAGCAGCGGCGGGCTGTACCAGCTGAGGCGTCCGGCGGCGTTCACGCCGCGCAGCCACACGCTGCCGTCGGCGCGGTACTCCAGGAGGTCCTGGCTGTAGGTGGTGCTGCCGTACTGGTGACTGACGGGTGTGACCTTCACGCCGCGGTGCGTGACGGGCGCCCCGACGACTTGGGTTTCGCCGCTGCTGTACGTCCAGCGGGTGCCGGGGCGGTGCGGGTAGTAGTTGGGGTCCAGTGCGGGGGTGACGGCCTGAACGGCGGGCAGGAGGGTCAGGGCCGTGAGGAGCAGGGGCAGGAGGGGACGCATGAACGCCCCCCAGGGTAGCGTGCCGGGCGGCCGCGTGCCCCGTGATGCGCGGCAGGCCGTCCGGTACGGGGTGAACATGACCCGCTGCCGTGGACACGGTCCGCGTGCCCCGCTCCCCCTGCGAGAGGGCGGCTCTCGCAGTGCCCCCCGGCAGTGGCGCGACAGGGCGGAAGGGTGAGGGGGCCACCGGGCGAATCCGGATGACGTGGCATCACTCGACTCCCGTCTGGAGCGCCAGGGCCCGCTGTGCGTCTGTCCAGGGGCTTCCGGCGGGGGCTTCAGGGCTGCGCGGGGCTCAGGGTGAAGCCGCCCTTCGGGTTGGGGTGCAGCTGCGCGAAGGCGGTGTCCGGGTCGTGCGGCGTGCAGATGATGGCCCCTTCCTCGAACCACTGGCCCAGGTGGCGTTTGCGGGTCTCCAGGGTGGTGACGGGGTACAGGTCGTAGCCCATGATGTACGCGGTGGGCGCGTGGGCCAGGGTGGGGATCAGGTCGGCGACGTACACCAGGGTCTGCCCGTCCTGACGCAGCACGACGCCCTGCTGGCCGAGGTTGTGCCCGGGGAGCGGCAGGACGCTCAGGCCGGGGCGCAGCTCGTGTTCGCCATCTACGACCTCGAAGAGGCCCGCGTGCTCGATGGGGTCGATGTAGGCGGGGAGGTAGCTGGCGCGGCTGCGTTCGTGGGTGTGGCGGGCGTCGTGGAGTTCCTGTTTCTGCACGACGTAGCGGGCGTTCGGGAAGGTGGGGTCGCCCAGGGTGGTGACGTTCCGTCCGGCGTGGTCGAAGTGCAGGTGCGTGTTGATCACGAGGTGGATGTCGTCGGGGCTCAGGCCCAGGGCGTCCAGGCCCCGGAAGACGGTCTCGTCGCGGTCCAGGGCGTACATGGCCTCGAATTTCTCGCCGCCCTGGTCCCACATGCCGGTCTCGACGAGGATGTTCTCGCCGCCCAGCTGGATCAGCAGGGGGTTGATGCGCAGCCGGATGCGGTTCAGCTCGTCGGGGGTGGCAGCGCGTTCCCACAGGACGCGGGGGACGCTGCCGAACATCGCCCCGCCGTCGAGGCGGAACTGGCCGTCGGTTAGGGAGTGGACGGTGGCGGGGCCGATCTGACGGGACTGGATCCAGGTGCTCACGCGCCCGAGCCTACCAGACGGCGCCTAACGCACGTTCGTCCGCGCCGTATGGACGGAGGGGTAGAATCCGGGGTGCAGCGTGGGCGCCAGGGCCAGCGCGAGCGCCTGCGCCCACACCGCCGGGCGGGTCACGAGCCCGCCGGTCAGGGCGCCCACCGTGCCCGCGCCGCGTTTCAGGTCGTGGGTGCCCAGCAGTTCGTCCATCACGCCGCCCAGTTCCTCACCGGCCAGGACGCGTGGCAGGGCGGCCTCCGGGACAGGCAGCTCGGCCGTGCGGGCGGTCAGGAGCACGCCGTCCCCGACGCGCGCGGCGGCCACCACCCCGAACAGCCAGCCGCGCCCCCGCTCGACCCGCACCCCACCCTCCAGGCCCACGCCCCAGGTCGCGCCGGGCAGCCGGGCGGCCCGCCGGGCGCGGTTCACGGCGCCCCGGCGGGTCTCCCCCACCCCGACCGGCTGGTCGCGCACGCCGCTGGGGACCGCAACGCCGCTGACATCCAGTTCCGGGAACAGGACGGCGAACACGTCCCGGACGGGCTGCACCTTGCCCGGGTTCAACGAACCGACGAGGACTGTCACGCGCCCTCCGGTTCGGGCAGCGTGCCGTGCAGGCGGCGGATCAGCGCCACCTGCCCCCAGTGGTACGCGCTGTGCGCCGCCAGATCGGTCAGGACGTCCCGCGCGCGGCTGCTGGGGTCGGAGGCCAGGGCCTGCGCCTCGGCCAGCCCGGCCTGGAGGTCGCCCAGCAGGGCCGTCAGATCTGCGCCGCTGGTCGGCGCATCGGGCCAGACGTCCAGCCCGTCGGGCCAGCGGTCGGCGCGCCCGGTGGCCAGATCCAGGCTGGTGCGCTGCGTCACCTGCAGGTGCGCCAGGAGCGCCCCGAGCGTGTACGGCAGGCCCGGCACGGCGCCGGTGGCCTCGTCCAGGGTCAGGCCGCGCAGCAGGTCGCCAGGAGTGCGGAAGGCCGCGCCGCCCGCCAGGGCGTAGTGCAGGACGTTCATGCCGTCCAGAGTAGTGCAGCGCCGCGCGCGGGTCCTCAAGGGAGCCATAAGGAAGCGTGCGGGGAGCACCAACGCGCGCTGCACGCGGCGGTCACGTGCGGCTGCCAGACTGGTCCGCAGTGGCCCCCACCGGGGCCGGAGGCACCGTCATGACCCAGACTCACTCTCCCATTCCGATTCACCTGCTGCTGGTCGAGGACAGCGAGGCCGACATCATCCTCACCCAGGAGGCCTTCCAGGAGGCGGGCATCCACACGCACCTGCACGTCGCCCGTGACGGCGTGGAGGCCCTGGAGTTCCTGCGTGACCCGGCCCGGCCGCGCCCGGACGTGATCCTGCTGGACATCAACATGCCGCGCATGAACGGCCTGGAGGTGCTGCGCGAGATCAAGCAGGATCCGCAGCTGATGACCATTCCGGTGATCATGCTCACGACCAGCCGCGCCGAGGAGGACATCCTTCAGTCGTATCAGGCGTACGCGGCGAGTTACGTCGTGAAGCCCGTCGAGTTCGGGAAGTTCTACGACGCCATCCAGGCGCTGGGCCGCTACATGCTGACCATTGTGCGGCTGCCGCCCCGGGCTGGCTGACCGCATACAGCCGAAGGGGGCCGCCGAGTATGGTTCGGCGGCCCCTTCCGTGTGGCTTACTCGGCGCTCTGGTACCAGTTGCGGTCCCAGCGGTGCGCGTACAGCCGCTGCACCTGGTCCTGCGGGAGGCCGCGCCCGTCGGCCAGCGTCACGTTGCGGTCCACGTTCCGGACCGAGCGCATCCCGACGATCACGGTGGACACCGCCGGGTGGGACAGCACGAAGCGCAGGCTGGTCTCGGCGAGCTGGTCGGTGCGGATGCCGAGGTCCTGCTCGATGGCGCGCAGGCGGGGTTGCAGCTGCGTGAGGCGGTCGCCGCCGAAGTAGCCGTTGCGCCAGTCGCCTTCAGGGAAGGTGGAGTCCCGGGTCAGGGTGCCGGTCAGGCTCCCCTCGTCGAGCGCGACGCGCACGATGACGCCCACGCCGTGCTCGCGGCAGGCGTCGAGCAGGCGGTCCTGCGGGGACTGGTCGAACACGTTGTAGATGACCTGCACGCTGTCCACAACGCCCGATTCGACCGCTTTCACGGCGTTGTCCGGCTGGTGGTCGTTGATGCTGATCCCGAAGGCGCGGATCAGCCCATCGCGCCTCAGCTGCGTCACGGCGTCCTGCCAGTCGCCCTGGCCCAGCCAGGCGTCGTTCCAGACGTGCAGCTGCTGCACGTCGATGGTCGGCAGGCCCAGGCGCTCCAGGCTGGCGCGGGTCATGTCGGTGATGTACTCGCCGGGGAAGGCCTCGTCGGCGGTGGTGCCGGGCGCGGCGGGCCACCCCATGTTCTTCGGGCTGATCTTCGTGGCGACCAGCGTGCCAGGGTGCTCGCGCGCGACCTGCCCGACGAGGCGTTCGCTGTGGCCGCTGCCGTAACCCATGGCAGTGTCGATGAAGTTCCCGCCCAGTTCGACGTAGCGGCGCAGGGCGTCCAGGCTGCGGTCGTCCTGCGCGCCCTTCCACATGTCGGCGCCGATGCCCCAGGCGCCGTAGCCGATCTCGGTGACGTTCAGGCCGCTGCGGCCGAGTGGTCGTTGGTGCATGCTCATGCGCAGACTGTAACGATTCAGATCGTGTGAATCCAGCCCCACCCTTGACCCGACGTTCACGGGAGTACGCTGCGCAGGTGAATGCCTTCCCCACCCTGAGCCCGCAGGCCCGGCAGCTGGCCACCACCGGCCTGATCGTGGGCGTCTTCCTCGCCGCGCTGGAAGCCAGCGTGGTCGCCACCGCCATGCCCAGCGTCATCCGCGACCTGGGCGGCGAGACGCTGTACGCCCTGCCGTTCGCCGTGTACCTGCTCACCAACACCGTCAGCAGCCCACTGTGGGGCCGCGCGAGCGACGTGGTGGGCCGCCGCCGCCTGTACCTCGCGGCCGTGCTGATCTTCCTGATCGGCTCGGCCCTGTGCGGCCAGAGCCACTCCATGGGCCTGCTGATCGCCGCGCGGGTCGTGCAGGGCATCGGCGCGGGCGGCCTGCTGCCCCTGACCCTCACGATGGTCGGCGAACTGTACTCGCTGCAGGACCGCAGCCGGGTGCAGTCCCTGATCTCCGGCGTGTGGGGCGTGTCCGGGCTGGTGGGGCCGCTGCTGGGCGGCTGGCTCACCGAGACGCTCTCGTGGCGCTGGACCTTCTACGCCAGTCTGCCGTTCGGTGTGGCGGCGCTGCTGCTCGCGCTGCGCTTCCTGCCGGAGACCGGGCAGCCGCGCCCCGCCCGGATCGACTGGGCGGGCGCGGCGCTGTTCACGCTGGGCAGCGGGCTGGTCGTGTGGGGCCTGGAGCAGCGGCAGTGGCTGCTGGTGGGCCTGGGCGCCGTGACGCTGGTGGGCGCCATCCTGCTCGAACGGCGCCACCCGGACCCGCTGCTGCCCATGCGCGCCCTGCGCGAGCGGCTGCCGCGCGTGGCGTTCGCCGGGAACCTGCTGGGCGGCGCGGCGTACTTCGGCGTGATCGCGTACCTGCCGCTGTACGCGCAGGGCGTCACGGGCGGCGGGGCCACGGCGGGCGGCGCGATCCTGACGCCCATGCTGGTCGGCTGGACGCTGACCGCCATCGTGACCTCGCGCCTCGTGAAGACCGTGCCGCTGGCCCGCATCGCGCAGGTGGGCTTCGCGGTGCTCGTCGTGATGTTCGGCGCGCTGACCTTCGCCGTGCACGCGCCCCTGTGGGTCACGAGCGCACTGGGCTTCGCGGTTGGGACCGGCATGGGCTTTTCCATGCTGAGCCTACTGCTGGCCGCGCAGGAGACGTCCAGCCGCGAGGAGCTGGGCGCCGTCACGAGCGGCGTGCTGTTCGCCCGGCAGATGGGCGGCGCGCTGGGCACCGCACTGATGGCACTGCTGATCGGCTCGGCCGCCATCCAGAGCGGCGGCTTCGACCTCGCCGAGGGCCTGCGCCGCGCGTACCTGCTGGCGCTGGGGCTGGTCATCGTGGCCCTGGCTCTCAGTCTGCGCCTGCGCGTCACGCGCCCTGCCCAGGCACCCGTACCGGCCAGCAACGATTGACCCATACGGAGCAGGCCGCCACCCCGCGCGGAGGTGGCGGCCTGTCGCATTCCCGGTCAGGCGGGCGTGAGGCAACCCTGGAGGAACAGCTCGTGCAGACGGTCGTCCCCGGTGAGTTCCGGGTGGAACGCGGTGGCGAGCACGCGGCCCTGACGCACCGCGACGGCCTGCCCGTCGAACTCGGACAGGACTTCCACGCCCTCACCGACGCGGGCGAAGGCGGGCGCGCGGATGAACACGGCGGGGAACGCGCCAGTCAGGCCGCGCATGTCCAGCCCGGTCGTGAACGAGTCGATCTGCCGGCCGAAGGCGTTGCGCTGCACCGTCACGTCCAGCAGGCCCAGGCTGTCCTGCCGCCCGAACTGCGGTGGGGCGCCCTGCACCTCGCCTGACAGCAGGATGGCCCCCGCGCAGGTGCCCCACAGCTGCCCGCCGCGCGCGTGGAAGGCCCGCAGGGGTTCCCACAGCGCGTACTCGGTCATCAGGCGGGCCATGGTGGTGCTCTCCCCGCCGGGGAGGATCAGGCCGTGCAGGCCGTCCAGGTCCGCCGCGAGACGGACCTCGGCCACCTGGGCGCCCAGGCGTTCCAGGGCGGCGCGGTGCTCGCGGAACGCGCCCTGGAGGGCCAGCACGCCGACGCGGGCCATGTTTACCAGCCGCGCGCGGCGAGGCGCTCGGCGGGAATCAGGTCGTCGATGTTGATGCCGGTCATGGGCGCGCCCAGGTCCTCGCTGATCTCGGCGAGCACCTCGGGGTTCTGGAAGTGCGTGACGGCCTTCACGATGGCCTGCGCGCGGCGTTCGGGGTTGTCGCTCTTGAAGATGCCGCTGCCGACGAACACGCCGTCCAGGCCCAGGTGCATCATCAGCGCGGCGTCGGCGGGCGTGGCCACGCCACCGGCGGCGAAGTTCACGACGGGCAGCTTGCCGTGCTCGTGCACGTAGCGGACCAGTTCGTAGGGCGCCTGGAGGTCGCGGGCGACGGTCATGAGTTCCTCGGCGGGGCGGGCCTGGATGTGCTTGATCTCGCCCAGCACGGTGCGGGCGTGACGGACGGCCTCGATGACGTTGCCGGTCCCGGCCTCGCCCTTGGTGCGGATCATGCTCGCACCCTCGCCGACGCGGCGCAGGGCCTCGCCGAGGTTCTTGGCGCCGCACACGAACGGCACCTTGAAGTCGTGCTTGAGGATGTGGTACTGGTCGTCGGCGGGGGTCAGGACTTCGGACTCGTCGATGAAGTCCACGCCGAGCGCCTGGAGGATCTGCGCTTCCACGATGTGCCCGATGCGGACCTTGGCCATGACGGGGATGCTGACGGCGCCGATGATCTCCTTGATCATCTTGGGGTCGCTCATGCGGGCCACGCCGCCGTCCTTGCGGATATCGGCGGGGACGCGCTCGAGGGCCATGACGGCGGTCGCGCCGGCAGCCTCGGCGATGCGGGCCTGATCGGCGGTGACGACGTCCATGATGACGCCGCCCTTGAACATTTCAGCGAAGCCCTGCTTCAGGGCGGGGGTACCGGTGGTCGCTTCGGTCATGCCCCCAGGGTAGACGGAAACTGACCCCACCGGGAGGGTCACAAGCGGACAGCCGGAGGGGTCAGTTGTATTGGTAGTCCAACCTAGATGGACGCCTTGCGGCGCCGGGCCTCCTCGATCCGCTCGACGAGCTGCGACGGCCGGAACGGCTTGACCAGATACTCCTGCACCACGTCGGGGCCCAGCTCCGGCATCACGGCGGGCCGCGCCAGGCCGGACAGGAACACCACGGGCGGCAGCGCCGCGCCGTACTGCGCGGCCATGCGCCGCACCGTCTCGAACCCGTCCCAGGGCACCATCAGCACGTCCATGACGATCACGTCGATGTGCTCGGCCGCCAGGACCTCCAGCGCACGCGGACCGCTGCCCGCCGGGCACACCTCGTAGCCCTGGATGGACAGCGTCAGGTCCAGCAGTTCCAGGATCTGTTCCTCGTCGTCCACGACGAGCAGGCGCACGCCGGCGCGCGGCGCGGTCATGGCAGCAGGCCCAGCGGATCGACCGTCTGCCCGTTCAGCCGCACCTCGAAGTGCAGGTGCGGACCGGTGCAGATGCCGGTGCAGCCGATGTACCCCAGCAGCTGGCCCTGCTGGACCGTCTGCCCGGACACGACCGCCGTGCGGCTCATGTGGCCGTAGACCAGCGTGCTGTCCCCACTCTGCGTGTACACGTTCAGACCATACGCCCCGTAGCCGCTCTGCGTGACGCGACCTGCCGACGCCGCGTAGATCGGCGTGCCGTAGGGAGCGGCCAGATCGATCCCGCCGTGGAACACCTGCTGGTGGAAGGCGATGTCCCGCTCGGCGTAGCGGCTGGTCAGGCGGTAACTGCGCATGGGCCACACCAGCCCGCTGCGCCCCGGGGCGAGACTGACGGCGGCCACGGCGGCCTGCCGCGCGTTCTGCCGGGTGCGGGCCTGCGCGGCCTCGAACTGCTGCTGGCGTTCCAACGCGGCGATGGCGGCCTTGCGCTGGGGGCTGTTCTTCCACGCCAGGAACTTCTCGTACTGTTCCTGCGCGGCGTACCTGGCTTCCAGGCGGGCCTTCTCGCGGCCCTTCTTCCACGCGACGAACTTCTCGTACTGCGCCTGACGCTGCGCGGCGACCTGCGCGCGGCGCTCGGCCTCGCGTTTCTCTGCCAGCTGCTGCGCGAAGCCCTCGGCGCGGATGCCGGGCAGCAGTAGCTCGTCCCCGACGTCGAGTTCGGTGGGCAGCACGTCGTTCGCGCGGGCGGTGGCCAGCAGGTCCGCGCCGTACCCGGCGATCAGGGACAGCGCACTCTGACCGGGTTTGATCCGCACCAGCAGCCCGCGCGTTCCGGTCGGGACGTTCAGGGTGCTGCCCACCGGCAGGCGATCGAGGCTGGTCCGGTCGAGGTTCACGCCCAGCAGGTCCACGACCGTCAGCCCGAACCGGCCCGCGACCCGGGCGATGGTGTCCCCGGGCCGCACGCGGTACGTGACGACCGACAGGGGCCGCAGGGGCTGCCGGGCCTGCACGCGCCCGGGCAGGGTGAGCTGCACGACCTGCGTGGCGCCGTGCGCCGCGGCCAGTTTCACGGCGCCCGGCGTCAGGCCGTAGCGGCGCGCGACGTTCGGCAGGGGCGTCGTGCGGGTCGTGACGACCTCCAGCACGCGCTCGCCGGTGTCGCGGCTGAGCACCACGTCCGCCGGGGCGTCCAGCTGCAGTTGCAGCGGCGCGAGCAGGCGCTCGTCAGGGGTGGCTTGTTGTGCGTGCGCGAGACCCAGCAGCGCACCGAGAGTCAGGAGCCGCGTCGCGCGGCGCAGGGAGGGAAAGGACAAAGTATGAGCTCCGAGTGGGGGAAAGTGAGGGGTCGAGCGTCAGCCGCCGGCCAGGGCCGCCAGGAATTCGACGTTGTTGCGGGTCTTGCCCATGCGGGACAGCAGCATCTCCATGGCGTCCGCCGGGTCCATGTCGCTGATGACCTTGCGCAGCAGCCACATCTTCTTCAGGACTTCAGGTTGCAGCAGCAGTTCCTCGCGGCGCGTGCCGGACTTTAGGATGTCCAGCGCCGGGAAGATCCGGCGTTCCTCGAGGCGGCGCGACAGCACGAGTTCCGCGTTGCCGGTGCCCTTGAATTCCTCGAAGATCACGTCGTCCATGCGGCTGCCGGTCTCCACCAGGGCGGTCGCCAGGATGGTCAGGCTGCCGCCCTCGCGGATGTTGCGCGCGGCGCCCAGGAAGCGCTTGGGCCAGTGCAGGGCGTTGCTGTCCAGACCGCCGGACAGGGTGCGTCCGGTGGGTGGGGTGACGAGGTTGTTCGCGCGGGCCAGTCGCGTGATGGAATCCAGCAGGATCACGACGTGCCCACCTTCCTCCACGATGCGGCGGGCGCGTTCGTGCACGAACTCCGCGACGCGCACGTGGTGCTGGGGCGGCTCGTCGAAGGTGCTGGCGATGACCTGCGCGCCCTGCACGCTCTCGCGGAAGTCCGTGACCTCCTCGGGGCGCTCGTCGACCAGCAGGACCATCACGGTCACGTCCGGGTAGTTCTTGACGATGGAGTTCGCGACCTTCTTCAGCAGGCTGGTCTTCCCGGCCTTGGGCGGCGCGACGATCAGCGCACGCTGCCCGCGCCCGATGGGCACGAGCAGGTCCACGACGCGCAGGCTCAGGCCGTCGTCCATGGTCGGGTCTTCCAGCACGAGTTGCGCGTCCGGGAAGGTGGGGGTCAGGTCGTCGAAGCGCGGGCGGCGGCGGGCCGTCTCGGGGTCCACGCCGTTCACGGCCTCCACCTGCACGAGAGACCCGAAGCGTTCGTTCTCGCGCGGGCGGCGGGCGCGGCCGATGATCTCGTCCCCGGTGCGCAGGTGGTACTGCTTGATTACCCCGGCGCTGATGAGCACCGTGCGGCTGTTCGGGTCGAGCAGGTCGGCCTGCAGGAAGCCGTACCCGTCGGGGCTGATCTCCAGGAAGCCGCGCGCGAGCAGCTGGCCCTCGCTGGCCGCCTGGTGCTCCATGATCGCGAGCGCCAGGGCGTCCTTCTTCAGTTTGCGGTAGTTCTCGATGCCGTACCCGGCGGCGATCAGGTGCAGTTCGGGCAGGATCTTCTGCTGCAGTTCGTGGTACGGGAGGCTCTGGTGGGCGTCGGTCACAGCGGGGCCTCCGTGGGTGGGAACCTGTCAGGTACGCCTGCCACGCGCGCGGCGGGCTGGTCGTTCAGGCAGGTGGGATGGATTGAGATCATTCGTCACGTACTCCTGAAACCGATTCTAAACGCGCGCTGACGCTTTTCACACGTGCGCGCCGGCAGCCGGGGGGGGTGGGACGGTGGAAGAGACTGCCTCCCAGCATACCCGCAAGCGCGGCCCGCCATGGGACCACGTTGACCGCCCCCAGCCTGCCGCCCTACCATGAGGGGCACCCCAGACCGGGGTGAGACACGAGGAAGGCGACCGAGAGGACAGTACGCGGGCAGCAGCGGACCGCACGAGCGAGTCAGGGATGGTGAGAGCCTGACGCGGACCCGGCCAGCCGAACATCACCTCCCGCGCCGGCGGAAGAAAGGCCCACGGGCCGATTAGACCCGCCCGGACACCCCCCGACAGAGGGCCAATGGAGACCGGCAGCGTGCCGGTGAAGTTGGGTGGTACCACGCACCAGCTCCCCACGGGGGCGGCGCGTCCCAGCACCGTCCCCCCACGTGGGGGCGTGACCGCTGAGACCCGCCGCCCCCATTCCCATTCACCCCTGCCCCGCTTCGCCCGTGTTCCGTCCCCGGAGGCCCGAACCATGCACCTGACCGACATTCCCTTCGGGGTGACCACCTGGGCCGACGTGCCCGCCACCGAACACCCCGGCGAACGCGGCGTGGCCGTGTGGCGCACCCGGCAGTTCGGAGCCGGACCGGGTGGACCCGTGCGTGTGCGGATGGTCGAGTACTCCCCCGGGTATCTGGCCGACCACTGGTGCGAGAAGGGCCACATCCTGCTCGTGCTGGCCGGGCAGCTGGACACCGAACTGGCCGATGGGCGCACCTTCACGCTGCGGCCCGGCGAGTCGTATCAGGTGGCCGACCACGCCGAAGCGCACCGGTCGAGTACCGAAGTGGGGGCCACGCTGTTCATCGTCGACTAGCCGACCCTCTCCCCTGTCCTGACCCGCACCCCCCGGAGGTGACCATGCCGCAAGCCCGACTGCCCCGCGCCCTTTCCCTCTGCCCCGCCCTGCCCGGGCCGCCCATTCGGACGCGGGTGATCCCCGCCTGCGACACCACCCCCGCGACACGCCTCTCACTCAAGCTGGAGATCACATGACCGACAAGAAGACCCTCTTCACGCCCGTGCAGGGCAACCCGAACTTCCCCGCGCTGGAACAGGGCATCCTCGACTTCTGGAAACGCGAACGCGTGTTCGAACGCTCGCTGGAGCAGACCAAAGGCGGCCCCGTCTTCACGTTCTTCGAGGGCCCACCCACCGCGAACGGTCAGCCCGGCGTGCACCACGTCCAGGCCCGCTCGTTCAAGGACCTCTTCCCGCGCTTCCGGACCATGCAGGGCTTCCACGTGCCGCGTAAGGCCGGCTGGGACACACACGGCCTGCCGGTCGAGCTGGGCGTCGAGAAGAAACTCGGCCTGAACAGCAAACGTGAGGTCGAGGCGTACGGCATCGACAAGTTCAACGCCGAGTGCCGCGCCAGCGTGTTCGAGTACGAGGCCGAGTGGCGCAGGTTCACCGAGCGCATGGGCTACTGGGTGGACCTGGACGACGCGTACATGACGCTGCACAAGGACTACATCGAGAGCATCTGGTGGAGCGTCAAGAACCTCAGTGAGAAGGGCCTGCTGTACAAGGGCTTCCGCGTGGCGCCTTACTGCCCCAAGGACGGCACGACCCTGAGCAACGCCGAGGTCAGCGAGGGGTACAAGGACATCCAGGACCCGAGCGTGTACGTGCCGTTCCGCCTGACCGACCCGGCCCGCCTGGGCCTGGAGGACGGCGCGGCGTTCCTGGTGTGGACGACCACCCCCTGGACGCTGCCGTACAACGTGGGCGTCGCCATCCACCCGGAGTTCGAGTACGTGGCCGCGCGCGACAAGGACGGCCACGTGCTGATCCTGGCCGCCAGCCTGCGCGCCGAGGTGCTGGGCGAGGACGCCGAGGTCGTGAAGACCTTCAAGGGGAGTGAGCTGGAGCGCGTGGCGTACCAGCCGCTGTTCACGGAAGCCTACGAGGCCGAGGGCGAGGGCAAGCCCGTGTGGATGTCGGGTCTGGACACCTACGTGTCCGACAGCGACGGGACCGGGATCGTGCACACCGCGCCCGCCTTCGGTGAGGACGACATGCGCCTGGCGCGGAACTACGGCTTCCCGGTGATCGTCGGTGTGGACGGCGAGGGCAAGCACCGCTTCGGCCCCTGGCAGGGCGTGTTCTTCCGCGACGCGAACACCGAGATCGTCCGCGACCTGCGCGCGCGCGGCCTGATGTGGCGCGAGAAGAACTTCCTGCACGCCTACCCGCACTGCTGGCGCTGCGGCACCCCGCTGATGTACTACGCCACCGAGAGCTGGTACCTGAACAACACCCGCCTCAAGGAGCGTCTGATCGAACTGAACCAGACGATCGACTGGCACCCGCCGCACATCAGGAACGGCCGCTACGGCGGGTGGCTGGAGAACCTGATCGACTGGAACCTCTCGCGCAACCGCTACTGGGGCACGCCGCTGCCCGTGTGGGAGGCCGAGGACGGCGAGTACCGCGTGATCGGCAGCTACGCCGAACTGGCCGAACTGAGTGGCCGCCCCGAACTGACCGGCCCGGACTTCGACCCGCACCGGCCGTTCGTGGACGACATCACCTTCGAGGCGGATGGCAAGACCTTCCGGCGCGTGCCGTACGTGATGGACGTCTGGTACGACAGCGGCAGCATGCCGTTCGCGCAGCACCACTACCCCTTCGAGAACAGGGAGAAGTTCGAGCAGGGCGGCTTCCCGGCCGACTTCATCGCGGAGGCCATCGACCAGACGCGCGGCTGGTTCAACAGCCTGCACCAGATCGGCACGATGGTGTTCGACTCCGTGGCGTACAAGAGCGTCATCTGCTCCGGGCACATCCTGGACGAGAAGGGCGCCAAGATGAGCAAGAGCAAGGGGAACGTCGTTAACCCCTGGGACGTGTTCGAGCAGTACGGCGCGGACGCCGCCCGCTGGTACATGTACGTCAGCGCGCCGCCCGAACTGAGCCGCCGCTTCGGCATGAACCTCGTCGGCGAGGCGTTCCGCAGCTACTTCCTGACGCTGTGGAACACCTACTCGTTCTTCGTGCTGTACGCGAACCTCGACCAGCCGGACCTGAAGGCCGCCGCGCCCGCCGATCAGCGTCCCGAGGTGGACCGCTGGCTGCTCGCCAAGGTGCAGGCCCTGATCGCCACCGTCACGGGCGCGCTGGAGAACTACGACCCGACCGGAGCCAGCCGCGCCCTGCAGGACTTCGTCGTGGAGGACCTGAGCAACTGGTACGTGCGCCGCAACCGCCGCCGCTTCTGGGCCGGGGACGACGGCGCCGACCACAACGCGTACGCCACGCTGCACTACGCGCTCGTGACCGTCACGCAGCTCACCGCGCCGTTCACGCCGTTCCTCGCGGAGACGCTGTACGGGAACCTCGTGCGCTCGCTGGTCCCGGACGCGCCCGACAGCGTGCACCTCACCCCCTGGCCGAAGGTGGACGAGGCGCTGGCCGCCCCGACCCTGGTGGGCGAGATGGACGCCGTGCTGCGCGTCGTCAGCCTGGGCCGCGCCGTCCGCGGACAGACCGGCATGCGCCAGCGTCAGCCCCTCCCGAAGGTCATGGTCCGCGCCCGCACTGCAGGGCAGACCCAGGCGCTGGGCCGCTTCGCCGAGCAGCTCAAGGAGGAACTGAACGTCAAGGAGGTCGAACTGATCGACCAGTTCACCGAACTCGTCAGCTACGTGCTGCGCCCCAACCTCCCGGTGCTGGGCAAGAAGTTCGGGAAGGCCGTCCCGCAGGTCCGCGCCGCACTGGCCGCCGCCGACGCCAGCGAGGTCGCCCGCTTCGTGCGCGACGGCAAGCAGTTCGAGGTCATCGCCCCGACCGGTGAACGCTTCGAACTCGGGCCGGACGAGGTCCTCGTGGACGCCAAGTCCCCTGAGGGCTTCGCCGCGCAGGAGGAAGCCGGGTACCTCGTCGCCTTCGACACCACCCTCACCCGCGAACTGGAACTCGAAGGCCTCGCCCGCGACCTCGTGCGCGGCGTGCAGGACGCCCGCAAGAAAGCCGGGTTCGAGGTGCAGGACCGCATCGCCCTTCACCTGGACCTCAGCGGCGACGCCCGCGAGGCCGCCGAGGCGTGGCAGGAATACCTGATGAGCGAAACGCTGGCCGAGACGCTGGTGTTCGCCCCCGCCGACGGGTTCGAGGCCGAACTCGAAGGCGGCAAGGCGTACCTGCAGAAACTGGAGACCGCCAGCCACAACTGAGCCGGAACCCCGCACCCTCCCGCCGCCTGCGCGGCTCCTTCCCTCTCCCCTGGGGAGAGGGCCAGGGTGAGGGGTGTGGCAGCAGCAGAGGCGCACCCACCGTTCGGGTGCGCCTCTCCCCCTTTCCTTACACGAGGGCCTGCAGGGCCCCTTCGAGTTCCTGCGGGTGGAAGCGCTGCCCGGTGGCGTGTTCCAGCTGCCGGGCGAGGCGGCGCAGGGGGAGGTCGCGCAGGTCGAGGGTGCTGGCGCCGCTGCCGGTGACGCTGGCGCGGCCGGTCAGGTCGATGACGGTGTGGTACGGCTGCACGAGTCCGCTGGGGAGCGGTCCGGCGGTGAGCACGATCAGGTCGGCGCGGGCGGCGAAGTCGGTGACGCTGGGGTCGCGGCGGCTCAGGGGGTAGGCGCGGCGTCCGGCGGGGAGGTCGCGGGCGGCGCGTTCCGCTTCGGGGGTGCTCTCGGCGGCGATGCCGATCTCGGTGAAGCCCAGCCGGGCGAGGGGCAGGGCCAGGGCGAGGTCGTGGGCGTCCACGCCGAGAATCAGGGCACTCGCGCCGCGCGAGGCGTACCCGCTGGCGTCCAGCGCGTCGGTCAGGGCGTCGCTGAGGGCGAAGGTGCCGTGGAATTCGCCGCTGAGGGCGATGGCGTCCACGCGGCCCACGCGGCGGGCGACGGCGTCGGGTGTGACGGCGCCGAGCGCGTGCGTCTCCTGGCTGGGGTGGACGAGCGCCCCGGTGAAGTGGAGGGTGCGGCTGGCGTCCAGCACGGCGCGCAGGTCGTCGGTGGGGACGTTCACGGCGATCAGGCCGAGGTCCCGCAGGGCGCGGGCGGCCGGGGCGGGGTAGCCGATCAGGGCCAGGGGCGAGTCGGGATGCATGTGGGGTTCAGTGTAGCGACCGCAGGTGGGCCGCTGCCGGTCATGCCCGCAGCGGCTCATCCGGAGGGTGAGGTGACTGGTACTCCGATTGAACGGTTTTCCCAAACCATTCAATCCGAGCGGATGCGAGTAGGAGCGAAACGGGTTCCGGGCGTGGAGTTGACAACCCGGTGATGTTCCGGGTTGTTGACGCAACAGACGGAATCCGTATTACAGCGCGGTGCGGCGGGTGCGCAGGCTGAGCAGGGCGCCCAGCACGACGAGCGCGGCGGCGATGGCGACGCCGGTCACGACGGTCGCGGCGTCGGGGCGGGCGACGTACACGCCGTAGAAGGCCCACAGCAGCACCCCGGCGAAGGCGTAGTCGTGGAAGCGGGCCAGGAAGAACACGCCGATCGCGGCGGCGATCACGACGAGCACGGCGGACCAGACGGGGGCGCTGAGGCCCAGCGCGCCGGTCGTCACGCCGACGCTGATGAGGTACGCGGTGATGTTGGCGATCGTGGCGACGCTGATCCAGCCCAGGTACAGCGAGGTGGGCAGCGCGAGCGTCCAGCGTTCCGCGCCCTGGGGCGGCAGGCCGCGCACCGTGAGGTACAGCCAGATCAGGCTGGCGAGCAGGGCCAGCATGATGATCACACTGGGGCCGAAGTTCAGGCTCTGGAAGGCCAGCAGCCAGGAGACATTCAGCAGGTTGCCCAGCAGGAACGGCCAGAACAGCCGGTCATACCGGGGGCCGCGCTGGGCGGGCAGCGCCTGGTACACGGCGAAGACCAGCAGGCCCAGGAAGATGGGGCCCCACACGGCAAACGTGAGTCCGGCGGGCGTGAAAGCGTTCGGGAGGGCGTCGCTGACCTCCTTGTTCGAGTTGCCGAAGAGTGGGAGGGCGTTGCTGAGGTAGTTCATCACGAGCGTGAGGATCGTGGCGAGCAGCAGCGTGATCTGCCTGGGAAGTCCGGTCATGCGTGCAGCGTAGGAGGTGCGGGGCGGCGGGGCTGTCGCCGGGCGCCCAGTCTGCGCGCGCGGGGCTTCAGGTGTTCTTGAGGTTCGCGCCGGCCCGGCGGGCCGCGACGGTCAGGCACGCGGCGGCCAGCGGCAGCAGCCCACGCGACTGCCGCGTGAGCAGCCCGGCGGCCAGGGCCAGCGTGGCGACCTGCCGGGCGCGGCGGACCTCCCCGGCCCGCACGGCGCGCGGAGCGCGGTCGCAGGCGCTCTGCACGGGTTCCGGGGCCGTCAGGTCACGGGCCAGCGGCAGGGCGGCCGCCGACAGCAGCGCGCCCGTCCATGACCCACCGCGCGCCGGGGCCAGCGGGGGCAGCAGCGCGCCCATCAGCGGGGTCACGCTCCGCCCGCCTTCGGTCAGGAGGGGGGCCGCGCCGGCCACGAGCGCCCCCACGGCGCCGCCCGTCCCGGCCGCCGCGAGCGACTGCGCCAGCAGGCCCAGGTGATCGGTGCGGGTCAGGGTCTCCCCCGTCGTCCCGGCGATTCCCCGCAGGCCGGACAGCACCGCCACCGCCGGCAGCAATGGGGTCAGCCCACCGCCGCGGCCGACTAGTCCGGCCACTGCTGCAACGGGCAGGGCCGCGTTCGCCGTGCCCGGGAAGTCCGGGTCGAGTTCGCGCGCCGTCGCCCAGGCCAGGAAGGCCGTACCTCCTGCTCCTATCGCGTCCGCCCAGCCGCGCCCGCGCAGGCGGGCCAGCGCCACCGTCCCCAGCAGGCCCAGCGCCGCCACGCGGTTCGACGGGTACGTGAAGTCCAGCGGGCGCGCCAGCGCCGAACGGGAGGCAGCCGGGCGGGGAGCAGAGGGAGCACGCATGCCCGCACCCTACCCCCCGCTCCGGGTCGTGTCGGCCAGTGACAAGGAAGCCTCAAGCTCCCCCCAGGTCGTTCAGGTCGTGTAGTCGGCGTTGATGCTGACGTACTCGGCGCTGAGGTCGCAGCCCCAGGCCTCGCCGCGCGCGTCGCCCACGCCGAGGTCGATGGTGAAGACGACCTCCTCGGCCTTCATGCTCTCGCTGACCTGCGCGTCGTCGTACGGGAGGGGTTTGCCCTGGAAGACCGGGTGGCCCTGCACAGTGACGCGGAGTTTCTCGATGTTCACGCCCGCGCCGCTGCGGCCGACGGCCATGATCACGCGGCCCCAGTTGGGGTCGTTGCCGTGCACGGCGCTCTTGAGCAGGGGACTGACGCAGCAGGTGCGGGCGGCGGCCAGGGCTTCGGCCTCGCTGCGGGCGCCGCTGACCTGCACGGTCAGGAGTTTGGTGGCGCCCTCGCCGTCGGCGGCGATCTGGCGGGCGAGGTCGCGCATGACGCCTTCCAGGGCGGTCAGGAACTCCTGAAGGTCGGTGGCGCCGGCCTGTCCGTTGCACAGGACGACGGCCATGTCGTTGGTGCTCGTGTCGCCGTCGACGGTGACGGCGTTGAAGGTGCGGTTCACGATGGCGGGGAACGCCTCGCGCAGCGCCGCCTGATCGATCTGGGCGTCGGTGAACGCGAAGGCGAACATGGTCGCCATGTCGGGGTGGATCATGCCGCTGCCCTTGGCGGTCCCGACGATGCGCGCGCCGCTGCTTAAGGTCGCTTCCGCGGTCTTGGGGCGGGTGTCGGTGGTCATGATGGCGCTGGCGAAGGCGTCCGCGCCGCTGCCGAGTTCGTCCGGCAGGTGCTCAATGCCGCTGAGTACCTTGTCCATGGGCAGCAGGTGCCCGATGATGCCGGTGCTGGCGGTCAGGACCGCCTCGGGCCGCACGTTCAGGACGCTGCCGAAGGCGTCGGCCATGTCGGCGTTGTCATGGGCGCCGCGGGTGCCGGTGGCGGCGTTGGCGTTCCCAGCGTTCACGAGCAGCGCGCGGATGGGCGCGCCCTGCGCGTACAGGTCGCGGTTGCGGGTGACGCACGCGGCGGCGGTGGTACTGCGCGTCCCCGCGAACGCCCAGGTGCAGTCCGCGGCGCTCGTGACGCCGCTCAGGTCGGTCCGGCCGCTGGGCTTGATGCCGGCGGCCATGGCGGCGGCGGTGAAGCCGGTGGGGAAGGTGAGGCTCATGTACGGGAGTGTAGCGGGCGGCCCGCCCGGGCTGGGAGGGCGCGCAGGGTGGGCGTCTATACTCGGGGCACATGACAAGCGGGGACGTGGGGCAGGGGCGCGTGGATTTCATCGTGGTGGGGGCCGGGTCGGGCGGCTGCGTGGCGGCGCGGCGGCTGCTGGACGCGGGCGCGCGGGTGCTGCTGCTGGAGGCGGGCGGGCCGGACTCGCATCCGCTGATCCGCGCGCCGGGCGCGTTCAACAAGCTGTTCCGCACGGCGGTGGACTGGAACCTGACGACGGTGCCGCAGCCGCGCGCGGCGGGGCGGTCGTTCTACTGGCCGCGCGGGAAGGTGCTGGGTGGCAGCAGCGCGATCAACGCGACCATCTGGATTCGAGGCTCGCGGCGGGATTTCGACCGCTGGGGCGACGGCTGGACCTGGGAGGATGTGCTGCCGGATTTCCGCGCGCTGGAGTCGTACCGGGGCCCGGCGTCGGAGACGCGCGGCGTGGACGGCCCGATGCCCGCCGGGGCGCGCGGCGCGTCGCACGAGCTGAGTCACGCGTTCGTGAAGGCGGCGGCGGTGGGGCTGGGCCTGCCGGTCGTGGACTCCTTCAATGATGGCGTGCTGGACGGCGCGGGTCTGCTGGAGAGCAACCATCAGGGGGGCGAGCGGTTCAGTGCGTTCCGGGCGTTCCTGAAGCCGGTGCTGGGTCACCCGAACCTGACGGTCCTGACGGGCGCTCACGTGCTGGAACTGCTGTGGGAGGGCCAGCGTGCGGCGGGCGTGCGGCTGCGCTGGCGGGGCCGGACGCTGGACGCCCCGGCGGGCGGGGTGATCCTCACGGCGGGCGCGGTGCAGACGCCGCAGCTGCTGATGCTGTCGGGGATCGGGCCGCGCGCGGAACTGCAGCGGCACGGCATCCCGGTCCGTGTGGCGCTGGAGGCCGTGGGTGGGGGGCTGCAGGATCACCTCGCGGTGCCGGTGATCAGCCGCTCGCGGATCACCAGCCTGGACCGGGTGCCGCAGGGCGAGGCGCTGGCGCGGTACCTGTGGAACCGCAGCGGCCCGCTGAGCAGCAACGTCGCGGAGGCCAGTGCGTTCACGCACGCCCGCGCGGGCCTGAGCAGCCAGGACGACCCGGACATCCAGTTTCATTTCGGTCCGGCGTACTTCCGGGATCACGGGTTCCGGACCGAGCCGGGGAACCACTTCACGGTGGGGCCGGTGCTCGTGGACGTGCACAGCCGGGGCCGCCTGACCCTCGCGTCGCGTGACCCTCTCGCCGCGCCGGTCATCGACCCGGGGTACCTGACGGACGACCGGGACGTGCAGAGTCTCGTGGCGGGCGTGCGGCAGGCGCGTGAGATCGCCTCCAGCCCGCCGCTGTCCGAACTGCGCGGCGCGGAGGTCCTGCCGGGCGAGGGGCACCGCAGTGACGCGGCGCTGCGCCAGCATGTGGCGCGCGAGTGCGCGACCCTGTACCACCCGGTCGGCACGGCGGCCCTGGGCGACGGGGACGACGCCGTGGTGAGCCGTGACCTGGCGGTGCGGGACGTGCGGGGCCTGTGGGTGGGGGACGCGAGCGTCATGCCGCGCATCATTCACGCGAACACGAACGCGACGAGCATGATGATCGGCGCGCGGGCCGCGACCTTCGCACTCCGTGAGGTCGGCGGGCGCTGATGGGAAATTGATGCGAATCGCACAGTCCTCATGCTCGGTTCACGAGCGTTCTCACCTCTCACGCTAGGGTGGCACTGACATGAAGCCCCGCTCCCTTCTCCTGACGCTCGCCGCCCTGACCCTGGGCGCCGCCAGCGCGGTGCCCGTGAAGCTGGGCAGCGTGCCGGTGACCGTCGAACCGAACGCCAAACTCCTGACCCTGAGTGCCGCCGGGATCCGCACCGCGTTCCCCAGCGCCGCCGGGCGCCCCGACGCCGTCTTCATGACCGAGGACCGCAAGGTCAGCGTCGCGTTCGAGTGGCGGGACAGCAAACTGAACAGGACCGAGGTCGGCAAGCTCGTCGAGCAGTTCCCCAGCGTCATCCGCGCGCAGGTCCCGAACGTGAAGACGCTCAAGGCGAACCTGCTGCAGGTCAGCGGCACGCCCTGGGCGCAGTTTATCTTCACCACCCCCAGCCAGGGCGACGAGCTGCGCCGCGAACTGCTCGTCACCAGCGCCGGGGGCCGCATGCTCGTCGTGACGATCGCCGGGAACATGAAGGACTACGCGAAGAACGAGGCCGTGGTCCGCACCCTGACCAACAGCGTCCGCGTGAACTGACCTTCACCGGAACGGGGGCGTGCGCCGGAGGATCAACCCCGGCGCACGCCCCGTTGCCTATGTACATCTATGCGAATTCCGTTTGTTTCGCTGACAATCCGGAACTTCACCGGATTGCCAGCTCCACGTCCGGAATCCGCCTCTCTCCTACTCGCATCCGCTCGGATTGAACGGGTTGTGCAACCCATTCAATCGGAGTCCGTATTACTCGCCGAGCGCGGCGTCGAGCGCGATCTCGATCATGGCGTTGAAGGTCAGCTGGCGTTCCTCGGCGGTGGTCTCCTCGCGGGTGACGAGGTGGTCGCTGATGGTCAGGACGGTCAGGGCCTTCACGCCGTGCTTGGCGGCCAGGGTGTACAGCCCGGCGGCTTCCATCTCGACGGCCAGCACGCCGAAGTCCGCCCAGATTTTGTACTGGTCGAAGTCGTCGTGGTAGAAGGTGTCGCTGCTCATGATGTTGCCGACGTGCGTGGTGTGGCCGCGTTCGCGGGCGATCTGGTAGGCGCGCATCAGCAGGTCGAAGTCGGCGATTGGGGCGAAGTTCTTCGCGCCGAAGCGGATGTTGTTGATGTTGCTGTCCGTGCACGCGGCCTGCGCCAGCACGATGTCCCGCACGTGCACGTCCGCCTGGTAGCTGCCGGCCGTGCCGACACGGATGAGGTTCTTGCAGCCGTACTGGGTGATCAGTTCGCTGACGTAGATCATGGAGCTGGCGATGCCCATGCCGGTGCCCTGCACGCTGACACGCTTGCCCTTGTAGGTGCCGGTGTAGCCGTGCATGCCGCGCACGGTGTTGTGCAGGACGGGGTCGGTCAGGAACGTCTCGGCGATGTGCTTGGCGCGCAGGGGGTCGCCGGGCAGCAGGACGGTTTCGGCGATCTGGCCGGGTTCGGCGTTCAGGTGAATACTCATGACCCCTGAGCCTATCAAGTTCCGGCCCGGCTGTGAATGGACCGGGCGTGGGCCGCAGGATTCACCCCCCGCGGCCCACCTCCTCCTGCCGACGTCCCACTGCCCTGGCAGTGGTGTCCGGTTGCGGTCACGGGAGCACAACACGCCCGCGACCTCCACGTCCTGCCACCGCCTCTCGCGGCTTCTCGTTCCACCCGGTTCAGGGCGCGGCCCCAAACGCCGTTACAGCACTTCGAACAGGCCCGCGGCGCCCATGCCGCCGCCGATGCACATGGTGACGACGACGTGCTTGGCGCCGCGGCGCCGTCCTTCCAGCAGGGCGTGCCCGGTCAGGCGCGCGCCGCTCATGCCGTAGGGGTGCCCGATGCTGATGGAGCCGCCGTTCACGTTGTACTTCTCCGGGTCGATGCCGAGGTGGTCGCGGCAGTACAGGGCCTGCACGGCGAACGCCTCGTTCAGTTCCCACAGGTCGATGTCGTCCACGCTCAGGCCGTGCCGTTTGAGGAGTTTCGGCACGGCGAACACCGGGCCGATGCCCATCTCGTCCGGTTCGCACCCGGCGATGGCGAAGCCCTTGAACAGACCCAGCGGGGCGAGGCCGCGTTCGCGGGCCACGTCGGCATTCATGACGACCACGGCGGCCGCGCCGTCGCTGAGCTGGCTGGCGTTCCCGGCGGTGATCACGCCGCCCTCGAACACGGGCTTCAGCTTGCCCAGGCCTTCCAGGGTGGTGTCGGCGCGGTTCCCCTCGTCCAGGGTGCGGGTGACGGTCTGGTCGCTGATCTCGCCGGTGGCCTTGTCCTGCACCTTCATGGTAGCGGTCATGGGGACGATCTCGTGCTCGAACAGTCCGGCCTGCTGGGCGCGGGCGGTGCGCATCTGCGAGTGGTACGCGTACTCGTCCTGCTGCTCACGGGTGATGCCGTAGCGCTTGGCGACGATCTCGGCGGTTTCCAGCATGGGCATGTAGATGGCGGGCTTGTGCCCCATGAGCCACTCGCCGCGCAGGCGGTACTTGTTCGCGTGCTCGTTCTGCGTCAGGGTGATGCTTTCCAGGCCGCCCGCGACGTACACGTCGCCCTGGCCGGCCATGACGCTGTTCGCGGCGGTCGCGATGGTCTGCAGGCCGCTGGAGCAGAAGCGGTTCACGGTCTGCCCCGCCACGCTGACGGGCAGTCCGGCGCGCAGCGCGATCTGCCGGGCGATGTTGCTGCCGGTAGCACCCTCGGGGTTCCCGGCGCCCATGATGACATCCTCGATCTCGGCGGGGTCCACGCCCGCGCGGGCGACGGCGTGCGTGACGGCGTGCGCGCCCAGGTCGCTGCCGTGCGTGTCGTTCAGGAAGCCGCGGTAGGCCTTGCCGATGGGGGTGCGGGCGGTGGAGACGATGACAGCTTCAGGCATGGGGGTACTCCTTCGCGGCGTGCGCCGCAGGTGAGGGGGTGGGAGAAATTCGGCGCAGTTGGGCCAGGACGAGCGCGGCGGTGTGGTCGGTGGTGTGGTGGTCGAGCACGAACTGCCGTGCGGCCCGCCCGAACGCAGCCGTGCGCTCCGGGTACGCCGCGAGGGCCCGGAGCGCGCGGGCCAGCACGTCCGGCTGGGCGGGGACCGTCAGGCCGGTCACGCCGTCCTGCACGAGTTCCGCCTGCGCCGGAATGTCCGTGGTCACGACCGGGAGACCGGACGCCATCGCCTCCAGCGTCACCAGGGACTGATTCTCGGCCAGGGTGGGTTGCAGCAGCGCGTCCGCCGCGCGGTACAGCTCCGGCATGTCCCAGCGCCGACCCAGGAAGCGCACATTCCGCAATCCCAGCCGTGCCGCGTAGCCCTGCACCAGCGTGCCCACGCTGGAATCCATGTCGCCGACGAACACGAAATCCAGGTCCGGGGCGTGCCGCGCCGCCCGAACGCTCGCCCACTGGTTCTTCTCGGGCGTGAAGCGGCCTGGGATCAGGACCGTGAAGCGCGTGAAGCCCAGCGACTCGCGCAGCGCCGCGCGGTCCTCGGGGGTGGCGGGCCGGAACTGCCCGGGGTCCACGCCGTTCGTCACGAAGGTCGTGTCCCGCAGTCCCATCGGGCCGCGCAGGAAGTCCGCCCCCCAGCGGGACACGGTCAGCAGGTGCCCCGCGCGACGCAGCGGAATCGCCTTCGTGAAGCGGTACGTCTCGCGGTACAGCGCCCGCAGTGGCGGCGCGTAATGGTAGTCCAGCTGATCGTGCGACACGACCAGCGTGGGCGCGGCCAGCCCGGGCAGCAGGCGCAGGTACGTGCCGGGGTCCCAGGCTTGCAAGAGGCGCAGGTCGAAGTCCCGGGTCAACTCCGGCAGCGCCGTCAGGTCCGCGTAGCGCCGCACCGGAATCCCGGCCTCCCCGAACTGCGCGGCCAGCCGGTCCAGGCTCTCCCCCACCCGCAGGAACACCGTGGGCTGCACGCCCCCCGGCAGCAGGCGCGGCAGGACGTACAGCAGCCACAGTTCACTGCCCGCCACGCGCGGCGCGTCGGTCAGGACCGCCAGCCGCAGGGGCCGCGCGGCCGACCCTGCGGCGCGCGTTCCGTCGTCGGGGACAGCTTCCCCCAGCGGAATATTCATGAACCGAGTCTAGCGTCTCCGGTGGGTCGCGTCCCGCGCGGACGCCCCGCCCCACCGGATCGTGCCTCAACTTCCCGGCATGAAGACCGGGTTAATGTCATAGTGACCTGCTGGGACGCCCGCGTCCCCACCCGGAGCCCCCACTGATGAACTTCCTCGCCTTCCTCGACATTCTCGGCCTCGTCCTGTTCGCGCTGTACGTCGTGCAGCAGACCGCCAGCGCCCTGATGCGCCCCCGCCGCATCCCCCACGCCCAGGGCGGCGTGCACGTCACGTTCCTGATCCCGGCGCTGAACGAGGCGCAGGTCATCGAGGCGACCCTCCAGAACGTCCGCACCGTCGCCCCCGACGCCCGCGTGATCGTCATCGACGACGCCAGCGACGACGGCACCGACCGCATCGTCCGCGCCTTCGCGCAGCGCGACCCCGGCGTGCGCCTCCTGCGCCGCGAGTTCCCCGAAGCGCGGCAGAACAAGGGCCGCGCCATGAACTGGGCCGTCACGCGCCTCTTGGCCGAACCCGACATGCACGGCCAGGACCTCACGCAACACGTCTTCGTGGGCCTGGACGCCGACGGCCGCCTCGGGAGCGACTTCGTCCCGCAGGTGCGCGGCGCGTTCCAGGACCCGCACGTCCTCGCCGCGCAGGGCTGGATGCGCTACCGCCAGACCACCAGCGAACTCCCGGGCCTGCAGGGCGCGCTGGCGCGCGTGCTGCTCATCCAGCAGGACCTCGAGAACTTCATCCTGGGCCACTACCAGCGCGTGCGGCACTGGGCGGGCACCGCGTCCCTGACCGGCAACGGCCAGTGCATGCGCGCCAGTTACGTCGCCGGGCAGCTCGCACGCGGCGTGCAGCCCTGGCCGGACGTGCTGCTCGAGGACTTCGGCAGCGCCCTGGAAATCCGCCTGCACGACCCCAAGGCCCGCATCGCGCTGCTGACCGCGCACGTCGGGCAGCAGGGCATGATCAGCCCCGTGCCGTTCATGCGCCAGCGCGCCCGCTGGATCCAGGGCACCATGCAGTGCCTGCGATACCTGGGCCGCCTGTGGGGCGCCCGCGCCCACCCCGTCACCCTGGCGGACTTCACGTACCTGATCCTCGGGCCGTGGCTGAACACCCTGATGATCATCAGCCTGCTGTCCCAGCCGCTGCGCCGCGCGTTCGGCTGGCACGGCTTCACGTCCCCCGCGTGGGTGGCGACCGTGTTCACGCTGCTGCCCCTGGCGTTCCAGCTGAACTGGGCGCTGCGCTACCGCGCCGAACGCCGCCTGCCGCTGTGGGTGGTCGGGTACATCATGCTGACCCTGCCGGTGTTCAGCGCGATCACGCTGTGGTCGCTGCCGCTGGCGCTGTTCAACCACTTCACCGGGCGGCGCGGCTGGTACAAGAGCGTCCGGCACGACGAACCCACCGACGGCACCCTGGCCGCGTCCGGCACCACCAACTGAAGAGCGACAGGACACAGGACGGGCCGGAGGCATCTCACCTCCGGCCCGCTGCCGTTCGCGCTGGGGGCTAGATTCGCTCGCCGGACTGCGGGTCGAACAGGACCGCGCCGGGGCACAGCGCCTCGACGGCTTCCATGAGGATTACCGCGTCGTTGAAGTGATCCATGTCCGGGTCGGGACTCAGCCCGCCGAGGGTCAGCACCGCGCCGAAGGTCTGACGGCGTTCGGCGTCGGTGGCGACCGTCAGGATCACGTCGCGCAGCCCGGCCAGTTCACTGCCCTCGCCTGAACCGTCATCGAGGGCCATGAAGAACCGGTACCCGCCGAACGCGACCTCCCCGGCCCGGTCGCCGGGACGCAGGCTGGCCTCCGCTCCGGCGTGCCGGGCGACCCGCGCGCCAAGCCCGCCCAGGTCGGTGCCTGCCGGGAGGAGCGCGTGGGTCAGGTAAGGGGTGATGCTCAGCGCCCGTCCCTCAGCGGTTCCGGCTGGCGTCGAGGCCCGCGAAACTGCCGCCCTCGTCCGCGAGGCGCTTCAGGAGGGGGGCGGGCGTCTGGCCGTAGCGTTCGAGGTCCGCCACGACGTTTTGCAGGCCCATCTCGTCGGCGTACTGCATGGGGCCGCCGCGGTAGGCGGGGAAGCCGTAGCCGTACAGGTAGATCACGTCGATGTCCCCGGCGCGCGCGGCGATGCCCTCGTCGAGGATCTGCGCGCCCTCGTTCACCAGGGTGTACGCGAGGCGCCGCGTGAGTTCCTCGGTGCTGATGTCGCGGGGCGTGACCCCCTTCTCGCTGCGGTACGTGTCGATGAGGGCCTGCACGTCCGCGTTCGGGCGGGGTTTACGGGTCTCGTCGTAGTCGTAGATGCCGCCGCCCGTCTTCTGGCCCTTGCGGCCGGTCTTCACGATCCGGTCGAGCCAGCCGTCCGGTTCGGGTTCGCCGCTGACCTTCGCACGGTGCACGCGGATGGCGTGGCCGATGTCCAGGCCAGCCATGTCGCTCATCTGGAAGGGTCCCATGGGGAGGCCCAGGGCGTTCATGGCGGCGTCCACGTCCTCGGGGCGGGCGCCTTCCTCGACGAGCTGGCGGGCTTCCTCGCCGTAGCGGTGCACCATGCGGTTCCCGACGAAGCCGTCGCACACGCCGACGACCACGCCCACCTTCCTGATCTTGCGGGCGAGGGCCATGCTGGTCGCCAGCACCGTGTCGCTGGTCTTATCGGCGCGGACGATCTCCAGCAGTTTCATGACGTTGGCGGGGCTGAAGAAGTGCAGGCCGATGACGCTCTCGGGGCGGCTGGTGACGGCGGCGATCTCGTTCACGTCCAGGGTGCTGGTGTTCGTGGCGAGGATCGCGCCGGGCTTGGCGATGGCGTCGAGCCGCGTGAAGATGTCCTTCTTCACATCCATGTTCTCGAACACGGCCTCGATGATGATGTCGGCGTCCGCGAGGCTGCCCATGTCGAGGCTGGGCGTCAGGAGGCCCATGCGGGTCTCGACGTCGTCCTGGCTCATGCGTCCCTTCTTCGCGGTGTTCTCGTAGTTGCGGCGGATGACGCCCAGGCCCCGGTCCAGCGCCTCCTGGGTGGTCTCCACGATGGTCACGGGAATCCCGGCGTTCAGGAAGTTCATGGCGATGCCGCCGCCCATGGTGCCCGCCCCGATGATCCCGGCGCGGCGGATGTCCAGCGTGGGCGTGTCCTTCCCCAGGCCGGGGATCTTCGCGGCTTCCCGCTCGGCGAAGAACACGTGCCGCAGCGCGCGGGACTGCGGGGAGTCCTTCGCCTGCATGAACTTCGTCGCCTCGGCAGTCCAGCCGTCCGCGAAGGGCACGGTGGCGGCCATCTCGGCGAGGTCGATGATGAGTTCCGGGGACAGCTGCCCGCGGTGGGATTTCTTGATGCCCTGGCGGGCGGCGGCGAAGACCTCGGGGGCCGCGCCGTCCACGCCGCGCTCGCTGATGCGCGGGAGGGGCCGGGCGGCGGCGACCTCGCGGGCGAAGGCGACCGCGCCGCTCAGGAGGTCCCCGTCGATCAGGCGGTCGATCAGGCCGACCTCCTGCCCTTCGGTGGCCTTGATCGGGTTGCCGCTCAGCATCATCTCCAGGGCCTTCTGCGCGCCGACCACGCGGGGGAGGCGCTGGGTGCCGCCCGCGCCGGGCAGGACGCCCAGTTTCACCTCGGGCAGACCCAGCTGCGCGTCGGGGGTCGCCACGCGGTACGTGCAGCCCATGGCGAGTTCCAGCCCGCCACCCAGCGCCGTGCCGTGAATGGCGGCGACGGTGGGTTTGGGAAAGGCATCCAGTTTCTCGATGGTGCCGCGCAGGTCCGGCGCCTGCTCGCGGGGCAGGTTGAAGGTCCTGATGTCCGCCCCGGCGACGAAGGTGCGCCCGCCGCCGATGATCACGACGGCCCTGACGGTGTCGTCTGCGGCGGCGGCGTCCAGTCCGGCCTTGAGGCCCTCGGGGACGCCGGGGCTGAAGGCGTTCACGGGCGGGTTCTGGATGGTCAGGATCAGGATGTCGTCCTGGCGGGACTGCGCGACGATGTTCTCGGTGCTCATGCGGGGCCTCCTGCGGGGCGGTCGGGTTGAGGGTGCGGGTGTGCGGCCCCAGCTTTCCATGAAAGGCCGGGACGGTCAAACACGTTCACGTTCAGAGTGTACGTTGACGTTCACTTTCGCGCAGGGGCGGGGTATGCTGCCGGGCATGACCGACAGTCAGACTGCCGCCACCCCGCAGGCCAGCATGCGCGCCATCCGCGTGGAACGCCTCGGGCCGCCCGACGTCATGCAGCTCCAGGACGCGCCCGTCCCCTCCCCCGCGCCCGGCGAGGTCCGCGTGCGCGTCGAGGCGGTCGGCATCAACTTCGCCGACGCGCTGGCCGTCGCCGGGGAGTACCTCACCCGCACCCGCGTGCCGTACACGCCCGGCATGGAATTCGCCGGGATCGTGGACGCCCTGGGCGAGGGCGTCCAAGGCGTGCAGGTCGGCACGCGCGTCGCCGCGCTGGGCGGCAGCGGCGCCATGGCCGAGTACGCCACCGTGCCCGCCGCCGCGCTGATCCCCGTCCCGCAGAGCCTCAGCGGCGCGCAGGCCGCCGCGTTCCCCGTGTCGTACTTCACCGCGTACCACGGCCTGAAAACCCTCGGGCGCGGCGAGGCGGGCGAATGGGTGCTCGTGCAGGCCGCCGCCGGGGCGTTGGGCACCGCCAGCATCCAGCTCGCCAAGGCCCTGGGCATGAACGTCATCGCCCTGGCCAGCACCGACGAGAAACTGGAGATCGCCCGCACCCTGGGCGCGGACGTCACCATCCTGCAGGACGACCCGGACCGCGTGAAGAAAGTCCGCGACGCGGCGGGCGGGAAGGGCGTGCCCCTGATCCTGGAGGTCGTGGGCGGCAAACGCTTCCAGGAGAGCCTCGACATGGCCGCCAGCCGCGGCCGGATCATCGTGATCGGCAACGCCAGCCGCGAACAGGCGAACCTGCGCCCCGTGGAACTCATGAAACGCAACCTGACCGTCACGGGCCTGTGGCTGACCAGCCTCATGAACGACGCGCCCGCCACCGCCGAGGCCGCCCGCGCTCTGGCCGAACTCGTCGGCAGCGGGAAGGTCGTCCCGCAGGTCGGCCCCACCTACGCCCTGGACCAGAGCGTGCAGGCCTTCGAGGACCTCCTGAACCGCCGCACGACCGGCAAGGTCATCATCGAACCCGGCCGCTGAGGCTCACCACCCAGCGAACTGCACGGCGCCCCTCCCACGTGGGGGGGCGTCTTCTGCTGTTCCCCGCCTCGGGTCCGGGCCTCCGGTCCCAGCCTCCGGTCCCGGCCGACCGTTTCGCGGCCGATCACGGGCTGATCATGCCCCGGGAGGCACAGTGCAGGCCAGCCCCGCTAACGCGGCCATAACGCGCGGGCGGGCACACTCGGCCTCACTCGTCCTCTCATCCATCCGGAGCGTCCCTGTCATGATCCCCACCCTGTTCCCCGACCGTCATCCCGTCGCGTTCCTCGTTCACCCCCGTACCGACGTCGCCGCCGATCTGGGCGGTATCTGCCGCCCGCTGGGCTGGGTGCCGAACGGCGTGTACGCGGCCGCGCTGCGCCGCGTGGAGTTCCCCAGCCCGGTCACGGGCACGCTGCGCTTCGCGGACGACCCGGCCCGCACCGCCGGGTGGCTGATCACGGTGCCCCTGACGCCCCGCGACCTGCTGAGTGGCGGGCGGCGCGCGCAGCGGATCATCGGGCGGGCCGTGGACCGCGCCGCGCAGCTCGGCGCGCGCACCGTCGGGCTGGGTGCCCTGACCGCCCCGGCCACAGCGGGCGGCGCGGCGCTGCGGCACCGGACGGACATCGGCGTGACGAACGGGAACGCGTTCACGGCCGCCATGACCCTGCTGGGCGCGCAGCGGCTGCTGGACGACCTGCCGGGCGACGCGCTGGTGGCGGTCGTGGGCGCGACCGGGAGCGTCGGCGGGTGCCTGACTCGGCTGCTCGCGCAGAGAACGCCGAATCCGCTGCTGCTCGTCGCGCGGAACGAGGCGCGGCTGCGGTCCCTGCGGGCCAGCCTCCCGGCCGGGCGGGCGGTCGCCACGACCGACCTGGACCGCGTGCGGGACGCGGACCTGGTGATCCTGCTGACGAGCGCCGAGGACGCCCTGCTGGGCTCCCGGCACCTGAAACGCGGCGCGGTCGTGCTGGACGACACCCAGCCGCGCAACACCCGTCCGGAGCTGCTGCTGGAACGCCCGGACGTGCGGATCGTGGACGGCGGACTGGTCAGCGTGCCCGGCGTGCAGCGGCGCGGCTTCATCGGGCTGCCGCCCGGCGTGGCGTACGCGTGCCTCGCCGAGACGCTGCTGCTGGGCCTGAGCGGGCACCGGGGGCACTACTCGCTGGGCAGCCCCAGTCCCGAGCAGGCGACGCTGCTGCTGGACGTGGCGCGGCAGGCGCGGCACCTGGGGTTCACGCTGGCCGCCCCGCACTCGTTCGGGCAGCCGGTCACCGTGACCCGCCGCTTCGAGTCGCCCCTGCCCGCCGGGGTGGTCTCGCAGGACCGCCAGCGGGGCGAGGTGGTCGCGTGAACGCCCCCGGTCACGGCAGTCCGGTGACGCGGGTGGTCGTCGTGGGCGGCGGGTACGTGGGCGTGGACGCCTGCCGGGCCCTGCGGCGCGGCGCGGGACGGCAGCTGGCGCGGGGCGAGATGCAGGTCACGGTCGTGAACCCCACCCCGTACCACACCTTCCACGGGTTCACGGGCGAGGCGCTGGGCGGGCAGCTGGCCCTGACGCGCACGCTGACGCCCCTGCGGCCCCTGCTGCCCGGCGCAGAGGTCGTGCAGGGCACGGTCACGCGGGTGGACCTGACCATGCAGCGCGTGCAGGTCACGCGCCCCGGCGCGGAGGCGACGTGGCTGCCGTTCGATCACCTGATCCTGGGCGTGGGCTCCGTGGACCCGTTCGGTCGCGTGCCGGGCCTGCGCGAGCACGGCTGGACGCTGAAACGCCCGCAGGACATGCAGGCGTTCCGCACGCAGGTCGGGCTGCGGTTCGCGGCGCGCACGCCCACGACGATCAACGTGATCGGCGGCGGGTACGCCGGGGTCGAGATGGCCGCCGCGCTGCGTGAACGCCAGCGGCGCGAGGGCCTGCCGGGCGACGTGCACCTGATCAGCGCCGGAGGGGTGCTGGACACTCTCCCGCCCGAACTGGCGGGGCTGCGCGCCCACGCCCGCGCGTCACTGGAGGCGCTGGGCGTGCAGCTGCACGAGCACACCCGCGTGCAGGCCGTCGAACCGCTCGGCGCGCGAATGGAGGGCGGCACGCTGCGCCGCGCGGACCTCACGCTGCTGGCAGCCGGGATCGCGCACACCGCCCTGCCCGGCACGGAAGGACTGCCCCGCGACGAACGGGGCCGCCTGCTGACCGACGAGTTCCTGCGCGTGACCGGCTGCCACAACGTCTGGGCCGGTGGGGACGCCGCGTGCGTCCGCCAGCCGCGCGGCGAGGACCCGGCGAACGCCCTGTACGCCATGAAGCACGGCCTGTGCATCGGCCGGAACGTGGCCCGCAGCGTGCGCCGCCTGCCGCTGCGGCCCTTCCGGTACGGCGGGCTGGGGCAGAGTGCCAGCCTGGGCCGCTGGAACGCCATCACCGAACTGCGCGGCGTGACCTTCACCGGGCCGGTCGCGTGGCTGATGCGACTGGTGTTCTTCACGTGGTTCATGCCCAGCCGGGCGCAGGGCTGGCGGGTCCTGCGCGACCTGCTGCGGCCCCCCACCCCCCCGCACGCCCCGCTGAACGTCCACGAAGCCATGAGCGCTGCCGACTGACCGACCACGACGGATGGGCTGTGGGCCCCGTGGAAACTGCCCACGACCCACCTCCTTCAACCTCCCATGCGGATTCTGTCTGTTCCATTGCTCCGTATCACTCTCACTGGTCGGTAGAGTGCACGTTCGTGAACTTTAAGACCCGCGGCTTCGATCTGGAGCGGATCGGCATCACCCGCCCAGACCGACTGGAACGCCTCTTCGGGCTGGTCTAGTCATCCTGGCCTGGATCAGCTGCCCAAGGGTGGCCTCTACGCGCAACTCCCGATCAGGGTGAAGGCTCATGGCCGCTCGGCCATGAGCCTCATGCATTACGGCGCTGAACAGGTGTGCCATGCCCTGCGGTGCAATCTCCCCGAATTACCCCACTGATCAAACTGATAAGCACGCCATTTTACGCGCCTGGCGCGGCTTGAAGACAAGGTCTTCGGTACAAAGGGTAGCGGGACAGCACCGGACCTCACGCCACCCCTTTACCGCACGCGGGCGCGGGCGAACAGCAAGGCCATCAGGACCCCGAGCGTCAGGAGCCCAGCACTTGTCCCCGCTAGGAGCGGCATGCCCGCCTCAACGCGGCTGGGCAGATGGCCCGCAATAAAGGCCTGTACGACGGGCAGCGGGATCGCTTCCTTCTGTGAGAGCGGGCCAAATTGCTCAGGCGTATACACCAGCGTCACTTTCCGGAGGAAAGGATCGATCGATGATCCTAGGACGGCGAGACTGGCGGCAATAGAGGCCAGCGCAGCCACCGCAGGCGGCGTCAGCTGGACCAGGAGCGCCGCGAGCACAAACACCCCGACGCCCCGGAACCAGACCAGGGCCGTACCAATCCAGAACTCTGAACGCATCACCTCGCTGCTGGACCACCACGTGAAGTCAAGCGCCCCCCGCGTGCTGGCCAGAAAGGCACCCAGCAGCACCACTGTCGTGATGGCCGCGAGTCCTGACAACAGCCGCACGCCCAGAATCCGTCCAGTGGCGAGTGGTTGAAGGCGCAGGAACCCCATGCCACTGTTGAACCGGCTTCCGAACCACGCGCCCACCAACGTGGCCACCAGCGGCGCCCACCAATCGAACCAGCGACCAGCAAACAGGAGGTCCACCTTGCATGTCGATTCCTGGTCCGCCAGCAAGCCAGCGTAGACCGTGCACATCGTTCCGGTAGCCCATGGACCAAGTTCATGCACGGCGGCAAATGGCGGGAGGCCCTGCAGGACTCGTGCCGCGTAGCCGAGCCCGATGATTAGGGAAAGCGCGCCCAGGAGGAGGAGAGGTAGCCGGACGTGCCGCCATTCAAGCCAGCTCACGCCACACCACCAAGCAGTTCCGCGTAGGCATCTGCGAGTGGACGTGGCTTCACCTGAACGTCCACGGGACGCAAACTGGCCAGCGCGGCCAGAAGCGCTTCACGACCGCCTTGGACATGCACGGTCAAGGTGCGGCCCTGCACCTCAAAGCCCTGCACGCCCGGCAAGGCGCGCAGATTTTGAATGGTACCGGCTGGAACGACGCCAGGCAGGATGGCCTGCACAATGGCATGCTGAGTGCGGAGTTCATCCAAGTCCGCTTCAAGAATGATTCGGCCATCTTTCAGAAACGCGGCGCGATCAGCGAGACCTTCCACTTCGTGCAGCACGTGCGAACTGAGCAGGACGCTGTTGCCCTCCGAGGCGTACGCGACGAGCAGCTGCGCGAACAGGATCCGGTGATCCGGGTCGAGTCCATTGGTGGGCTCATCCAGCAGCATGACCTCCGTGCCGCTGCCGAGCGCATACGCCAGGGCCAGTCCCATGCGCTGACCGGTGCTCAGCCGGCCCGCACGTTGATCCAGTGGCACATGTAATTCAGCGGCCGTCTCCAGGGCGCGCTTCATACTCCAGCGTGGGTAGACGCGGCGGCCGAACGAGAAATGCGTACGCGCGGTTTCCTGCACCATCACGGCACCAGTGGTCGGCACATACGTCGCGCGCTGGCGCACCTGCGGGCCCTTCGCGTTAGGCGGAAGATCCAGAATACGGACCTGACCCCTCTGACGTGGATGTAAGCCCAGCACACTGCGCATCAAGGTCGACTTCCCGCTGCCGTTCTGGCCGAGCAGTGCGGTAATCGATCCTTGGGTCACACTCAGATCAGCGCCTTGGAGCACCGCGCGTCGCCCCTGACGGGCCACCAGACCTTCAACGTGGAGCGCATTCATAGGGCCTCCATCCGCTTGGCTGCGGTGAACTGCTGGCAGAGCTCATCAATGTCCTGCATGGTCATTCCACTCATGAGCATGCGGTGCAGGACATCGCGCAACTCCTCCGTGAGGACCTGTTGACTGGCCTCATCGATGAAGTGTGTGGCGGCGAGCGCACAGACGGTCGTGCCGGCCCCTGCCCGACTTTCAATTAGGCCCTGCCGCTGTAGTTCGGCGTACGCGCGCGTGACGGTGTTCGGCGCCAGTCTCAGGGTGCTGGCCAAGCGCCGGACCGTGGGCAGGGCGTCGCCGCTGCGGAGAGTGCCTCGTAGGATCGCGCGGGTGAAGGCCTGCGTCAGCTGGACGTAGATTGGAATGCCACTGTGTGGGTTGATCTGCGGCGTGATCCAATCCAGCACCCCTCGTTCATCTCGCGAGTCTTGTGTCATTATAGTAATACATTGGCACATATGGCAGTCGGAAGTCAACAGCGTATAGGTTATGTGTTAGGCGTTAAACATCAGCAAAGCCGCCGCCGTACAGCCCGCCAAGATCCCCCTCACGCCACTCGCGCGTAGTCAGGTTCCAGCTCCCCCAGTCACATGAGCAAAATGGGTTCCGGCAACTTAGAGCCCCTATCTAAACCTCAGGTTGGGCGCACAAGGTGAGGCAGGGCTATGTCACTGGTCAGCGAAGAGTTGTGGCAGCTGATCCATCCGCTGCTCCCGCCTGACGCACCTCATCCCAGAGGTACTCGAGACCGGCATTGACTGGGAACACCTCCCGCGTGACCTCGGGTATGACAGCAGCATCACTTGCTAGCGTCGGGTATGCGGCGGGTGCATTCACCCGCCTGCACCAGATGCTCCTCAACCGCATGACGTAGGCGGATCACTTCGATTGGTAATGGGTGGGTGTGAACTGCACGAGCATCCTCGGGGGGCTGAAACGGGGCCCAACACCACGGATCGAGACCGGCCCGCCAGCAAGCGTCATGTGATCGTCAATAACGAAGAGACACCATTGGCGGTCCGTATCCCCCCAGCCAATCTGCCTCACAGCACGCTCTTTGAAGCCCTGCTCGACGCGATGCCGCCCATCCATAATGGGCGGCGTGGCCGGACCCGCAGCAGTCCGGAGCGGCTGATGAGGACAAAGCGTAAGACATTCGCCGGTGCCGACACGCCCGGCGGCACCCCGGCATCAATGTGCTGATCGTACGCCGGGGTCGGGAGTCCAATGAGCGGTTGGGGTGACACCGCTGAGTGGTCAAGCGGACGTGAGCGTGGTTCAGCCTGTTCCTTCGTCTGCGAGCGAGATATGACGTGCGGGCGGACATCCACTTGGTATTCACGCAGCCGGTGGTGCGGCCTGATCACCTTCAAGCAGCACCACCGGTATTGTCATGCGTTCTTACTGCGTGAAGAAGCGCAGCAGGGGCCGCCACCAGGGGATGGCGAGCAGGATGGTCACGAGGCTCAGCGCGGTCCAGAGGGTCGCGGCGCGGAACTTGCCCTGGTCGGTGGGGGCCTTGCGGGCCTGCACGCTGGCGAGGGTGCCGAACACGGCGGCGATGATGCCCAGACCCAGGTGTTCCCACTGGAAGCTGGTGCGCGGCCCATTCGCGAACACGGGGATGTTCTGCATCCCCATGAACGCGAACAGCAGCAGGCCCAGCACGACCTGCAGGTGCAGGCTGCCCATGAACATCACGACCGGGCGGCGGTCGGCGGGCGTGAAGGTGCGCCCGCCGGACGCGCCGGGCACGCTGCGGATCAGGGTCCAGATGCCCGCGATCAGGATCAGCCAGCGGTTGAGGTTGTGGAGGGTCAGGAGCACGAGGTACAGGGTCGCCATGCCCGCAAGCCTAACCTGACCGCTCGGTAAGCTCAAGGGACAGGTCGGGCTCCAGTCAGCGCCCGCGCTCAGAACACGACGGTCTTGTTGCCGTACACGAGCACGCGGTCCTCGACGTGGGCTTTCACGGCGCGGGCCAGCACCTGCCGTTCCACGTCCCGCCCGATGCGCATCAGGCTGTCGGGCGTCTCGCGGTGCGTGACGGGAATGACGTCCTGCGCGATGATCGGCCCGGCGTCGAGTTCCTCGGTGACGTAGTGGCTGGTCGCGCCGATGAGTTTCACGCCCCGGTTGAACGCCGCGCGGTAGGGGTTCGCGCCGACGAACGCCGGGAGGAACGAGTGGTGGATGTTGATCACGGGCCGCCCGAAGCTGCGCAGGAAGTCCCCGCTGAGGATCTGCATGTAGCGCGCCAGCACGGCGAAGTCCGCGCCCGCCTCGTGCATCAGGCGGACCTGCTCGGCTTCCGCCTCGGCCTTGGTGTCCTTCGTGACGGGCACGACGTGGAAGGGAATGCCGAACATCTCCGCGTCGCGGCGGAGGTCGTCGTGGTTGCTGATGATCAGCGGAATCTCGATGTTCAGTTCGCCCCGGCGTTTGCGCCACAGCAGGTCCAGGAAGCAGTGGTCGTAGCGGCTCACGAGCAGCGCCATGCGTTTGGGCTGCGTGGTGTACGCGACGCGCCACTCCATCCCGAAGGGCGCGGCGACGACGGTCGCGAAGGCCCGCTCGAACTGGTCCCGGGCGAGGTCGAGGCCCGCGAGGTGGAATTCCATGCGCATGAAGAACGTGCCGCCCGCCGGGTCGGTGCTGTGCTGGTCGCTGTGCAGGATGTTCGCGCCGTGGTTGTGCAGGAACTGCGAGACCGCCGCGACGATCCCGCCCCGGTCGGGGCAGGTGATCGTCAGGACGGCGGTGTTCAGGGGGTCGAGCGCGGCTGGTGGCACCGTCATATCCGGCGAGAATACCGCACGCCCGCTGAAGGCACCGGCCCCTGTCTTGCCTGACGGCTGTCCCGGCTGTCGGCGAGGCGGGACGCCGCGGGGCCGCGCGGTGCTAGGCTCGCGGCCATGAGTACAGACCTGCTGCCCTACGCCCCGGACCTTCACGCGGCCCTGCTGGCCGACTACTGCCTGTCGGCCGCGCCGGGCGAGCGGCTGCTGGTCGCCGGGGGGCAGGAGGCGACGCCTCTGATCCGTGCGGTGACGCGGGCGCTGCTCACGCGTGGCGCGCGGCCCGTGGTGCGCGTGGACTACCCGGGTCAGCTGGAGGACTTCGCGGAACTCGCCAGTGACGCGGTGCTGGACGCCATCCACCCGGCGGACCTGTCGGACGTGGAGGCGCTGGACGGCAGCCTGCGCGTTCTGACGCCCGCCGAGCCCCGGAGCGTGGACGCGGCGCGGCGGGCGCGGCTGCTCGCGGCGAACGCGCCGGTCGCGTCGGCCCGCGCGCGGAAGAAGTGGAGCCTCACGCTGTACCCGACCGCGCACGCGGCGGCGCAGGCGGGCATGAGCGAGGCGCAATTCGGGGATTTCGTGATGCGCGCCATGTTCCTCGACCGCGCCGACCCGGTGGCCGCCTGGGGCGAGGTCCGCGCGACGCAGGCCCGCATCATCGAACGCCTGACCCGCGCGGACGTCGTGCGGATCGAGGCGCCCGGCACGGACCTGACCCTGCGCGTGGGAGGCCGCACCTGGGCGAACAGCGACGGCAAACGCAACATGCCCAGCGGCGAGGTCTTCACCGGCCCACACGAGGACAGCGCCGAGGGGGTCGTGACATTCACCGTGCCCGCCGAGTACCAGGGCGTGATGGTGCGCGGCGCCCGCCTGGAATTCCGGGGGGGGCTGGTCGTGAACGCCAGCGCGGACGAGGGCGAGGCCGCCCTGCACGCCGCGCTGGACACCGATCCGGGCGCGCGACGCCTCGGCGAGCTGGGCATCGGCACGAACAGCGGGATTCAGGTGCCGACCGGGAACATCCTGTTCGACGAGAAGATCGGCGGGACCGTGCACCTCGCGATCGGCAAGAGCTACCCGGAGACGGGCGGCGTGAATGCCAGCGCCGTGCACTGGGACCTGATCACGGACCTGCGCCGGGGGGGCCGCCTGAGCCTGGACGGCGAGGTCGTGCAGGAGAACGGCCAGTTCCTGATCTGATCGGCAGGGGGGGATCGCTGGACGCCGACTGGTCGTATGTCCACTTCTGGACGCCGGATGAACCGCCCGTGAAGCGAGTCTGACGGTCGCGTGAACACCTGTTCTGGTTGCGAGGAGCGGGGGCGGGTCAGACTGGAGGGGTGACCCCACCGTGCCCGATCGAACGCCACCTGAACCAGCCCGTCCCGGACTGGGCGCCGCTGGTGCAGGCGGCGTCCCCACTGCTGTTCGCCCTGGCCCGGCGGCACGACGTGCGCGACCCGGAGGAGTTCGCGTTTCAGGTGCTGCGCCGCGCACTGGCCGAACGCCGGTGCTGGTCCCGTTCGGGCCTGCCGGGCCGGGTGTGGCTGTGCGGACTGGCGCTGCAGGCGGCCCGCTCGGCCAGCCCCCCTCACCTGTCCGGCACGGCCGCCAGCTAATCCGGACGCGACCCGCAGAGCCAACCCGCAGCGTGGACCACAGACAGAATCCGCAGGTGCATTACACACAAGGGAGGCGGCCCGCTCCGGAATAGAGCGGGCCGCCTCCTCTGCCGTGCGTTACTTCCTGTTGGGGTTGCTCAGGTCCTGCTCGGAGATGGCGCTGCCCTGCGCGGCGGCCTTCACGGTGCTGACCGGGGTGCTGCTCGTGGGGGCGGGCGCGGCGCTGCCGTCGGCGGACGCCTGCTGCGCGTAGCTCTGGGCGCTGGCGGCAGGGGCGGTGCGGGTGAACGCGCCGACGCCGCTGCTGTAACTGGGGCTGACGTGTCCACCGGGACCTTTCTGGACGGAGCCGTTGGGGCCGGGCTGCGCGGCGCGGTCGCGGGGCTGCCCGGCCTTGTCGAGCAGGCCGTCCGCGAGGGTTTCCAGGCGGGGCGTGATGACCTTGTCCATCAGGGTCTTCACGGCCAGCGTGCCCAGCGTGGCGACGAGCGCGCCGCCGACGCCTCCGCCGCCCTTCTGGTTCTTCTGGGCTTTCATCAGGGCCTTCTGGTGCTTGGCGGGGCTCTGGGCGTCCACGTAGATCTTGCGGCTGCGGCGGAACTGGCGGCCCACCACGATGCCCATCAGCGCGCCGACGGCAGAGGCGCCGCCGAGCATCTTCAGGGGGTCTTTCTGCATCTGGGCGTGCAGGCTGGCCTGCTGGGTCAGGGCGTCCACGCTCTGCTGGAGGCGCTGGCGGGCTTCCTCGCGTTCCGTGAGGTACTCGGCCATGTCACTTGCCGCCTTTCTGCATGTCCTCGCGGAAGGTGGGGGTGGTGCTGACGCTGATCCCGGGGGCGTCCTTGAGCACCCTGGGTTCCTGGAGGTTGGGGTCGTGGTCGTGGTGGCCGCTGAGTTTCTTGTTCAGGCCGCTGCCGTAGTTGGCAGCTTCCCCGCCGGGTTTGCTCTCGTACACGGGGACGGTCTGGGGGCCTTCCTCGGTGCGGACGACGGCGACACCGTCGGCTTCGCTCAGGACGCGGTTTTCACCGGCAGCGTGGTCCTGCGCGTCGCGGCGCAGTTCGACCTTGGGGCCGCTGCTGTTGTGCGAGTCGCGCGCGGCGTTGCTGCCGGTGGGCGTGGGCGCGCCGCTGCCGCTGGGGCCGGGCTGGGTGGGGGTGTATTCCGTGTCGTCCATACTGTCCCTCCGGTGGCGGGGTTCGTCCATCTGGACGTCCGCGCCGAGTTTCTTGATGCCCATGAAGATCAGCGCGCCGGTCACGACGAAGCTCAGGATCGCGATGATCAGCGCGGCGGCCCAGGCGCCCAGGCCCAGGCGCATCAGGCCGTAGAACACGGCCAGGATGATGAAGACCAGACCCAGGATGAGGGGGCCGGTGGCGGCGAGCAGCAGCACCGCGCCGATGCCCTTGGCCTTGGCGATCTGACCGGCCTTGCGGGCGACGACCGTGATCTCCGATTTGACGAGGGTCACGCCCGCGTCGAATACGTCGACCAGGGCGCCTCCCATGCTCTTGCGTTCTTCCATGCTTCCTCCGGGTGAAGCCCTCACGTTTCATGAACGGGGGGCGTGAAGTGCCCCCAGCATAATGAACCTCGTGCCCCATGCCGCGCAGGCGAAAGAAAACCTGAATCCGGACGCACATCCCGCGCCGGCCCTGAGCGCCGCCCAGCGCAGTAACCTCTCGCCCGTGACGGCGTGGGGGTACGCGTGGTGGCGCGCGCGGTCCCTGGCGCTGCTGGGGGCGCGCGGCTTCACCCTGGAGCGGGAGGCGGTCCTGTTCACCGCGCTGTGCCGCCCCGCCGCCGGGCAGGTGTGGCTGGACGTGGGCACGAGCGCCGGGTTCTACGCGGGCGTGCTCGCCCGGGCGGGCGCGCGGGTCACGGCGGCCGACCTGAGCCCGGCGATGCTGGCGGTCGCCGCGCGGCGCGAGCCGGATCCCGCGATCAGCTGGGTGAACCTGAACGTGGAGGCCAGCGGCCTGCCGGACGCCAGCTTCGACGGTGTCACGGTGGGCGCCACCCTGAACGAGACGCACGACCCGGCGCGGCTGCTGGCCGACCTGGAGCGGCTGCTGCGGCCCGGCGGGCAGCTGTGGCTGATGTACCTGCGCCGCACCGCCGGGCCGGCGCAGAACCTGCTGGCCCGCCCGGCACTGGGCGGCCTGACCTGCCCCGATCCGGCGTGGGTGGCGCGGCAGCTGCCCGGCTGCGTCCGCACGGACGGCCTGGGGGTGGGCGCCGTGCAGTTCGACCGGTTTGTGCGGTCTGACCGGACTCTGTAAGAATCCGTGACGTTTCGCCGCCCGGGCCCCCGTACACTCCCTGCAAAGGAACCCAACGTGACTGACCTGACCTTCACCTCCGCATCCCCCCCCGGACTCGACCGGGCCGTGGCGCACTGTCAGGACGTGACGCGGGAGCACAGCAAGACCTTCTACCTGGGGTCACGCTTCTTTCCCATGGCGCAGCGCCGCGCCGTGTGGGCCGTGTACGCCGCATGCCGCGACGGTGACGACACGGTCGACGAACTCAGCGGACACGCCGCGCAGCTGGGCCTGGACCTGTGGTGGGCACGCGTGCAGGGCGCGTTCTCCGGCCGACCCGGCGACCACCCGATCGACCAGGCGCTGGCCTGGGCGGCGCGCGAGTACCCCATTCCGCTCTCGGCATTCGAGGAACTGCACGAGGGACTGCGCATGGACCTGCGCGGGCACGAGTACCACTCCATGGCCGACCTGATCCTGTACTGCCGCCGGGTGGCGGGCGTGGTGGGCTTCATGATCGCGCCCGTCAGCGGGTACAGCGGCGGCGAGCGCACCCTGCACGCCGCGCTGATGCTGGGGCAGGCCATGCAGCTCACGAACATCCTGCGGGACGTGGGCGAGGACCTCACGCGCGGCCGGGTGTACCTGCCCTCGGAGCTGCTGGCCGAGTTCCACGTGAGCCGCGCCGATCTGGAACGCGGCGTGGTCACCCCGGAGTACCGCGCGCTGATGCGGCACCTGAGCGCCCTGGCCCGAGAGTGGTACGCCGAGGGCCGCCAGGGCATTCCCTGCCTGCACGGCAGCGCCCGGCTGGCCGTGGCGACCGCCGCCCGCGCGTACGAGGGCATCCTGGACGACCTCGCCCGGAACGACTTCGACAATTTCGGCCGCCGCGCGCACGTGAGCGGCCCGCGCAAATTGCTGATGCTGCCGCAGGCGTGGTGGGAACTGCGCACCGCGCCCGCCCCGCTGTCCTGAACCCCTGAGTCCCTGTCACGCCGCCCGCACGCCTGGGGCGGCGGGAGGTTGCCCCGAATGATGCCTGACTCCTCTCCCCTGCCTGCCTCGTCCCGCCGCAAGACCGCCCTGATCGTCGGGGCGGGCATCGGGGGCCTGTCCCTGGGCATCCGCCTGCAGTCGTTGGGCTTCGACACGACCATCGTGGAACGCCTGGACCAGCCGGGCGGCCGCGCGTACCAGAAACGCACCGCCGACGGGTACGTGTTCGACATGGGCCCCACCGTGATCACCGTGCCGCACTTCATCGAGGAACTGTTCGCCCTGGAACGCGATCGGGGCATGCTGGGCGAGGCCGACTACCCCGCACAGATCCTCGCCCCGGACGCCCGCGTGCGCGAGGGCGAGAGCGGCGGCGCACGCACCCGCGACTACGTGAAGCTCGTGCCGATCCTGCCGTTCTACCGCATCTACTTCGATGACGGCACCTTCTTCGACTACGACGGCGATCCGGTCAGCACCCGCCGTCAGATCGCGGACCTCGCCCCGGAGGACCTCGCGGGGTACGAGCGCTTCCACGCGGACGCGCAGGCGATCTTCGAGCGCGGCTTCCTGGAACTGGGGTACACGCACTTCGGGGACATGCCCACCATGCTGCGGGTCGTGCCGGACCTGATGCGCCTGGACGCCGTACGCACGCTGTTCTCGTTCACCAGCAAGTACTTCCAGAACCCCAAGATGCGGCAGGTGTTCTCCTTCGAGACGCTGCTCGTCGGCGGGAATCCCCTGAGCGTCCCGGCGATCTACGCGATGATCCACTTCGTGGAGAAGACCTGGGGCATCCACTACGCGATGGGCGGCACGGGTGCACTCGTGGACGCCTTCGTGCGCAAGTTCGAGGAACTGGGCGGCACGCTGCGCCTGAACGCCGGCGTGCAGGAGATCCTCGTGACCGACGACCGGGGCCGCCCGGTGCGCCGCCCCGGCGGGAAGCGCGTGGCGCGCGGCCTGCGCCTGGAGAGCGGTGAGGAGCTGCACGCGGACATCGTGGTCAGCAACGGCGACTGGGCGAACACGTACCTCAAGCGCGTGCCCGCCGCCGCGCGCCTCGTGAACAGCGACGTGCGCGTGAAGGCCGCCCGGCAGAGCATGAGCCTGCTGGTGATCTACTTCGGGTTCCGCCGGGAAGGCCCGGAGCTGAACCTGCGCCACCACAACATCATCCTGGGGCCGCGCTACGAGGAACTGCTCACCGAGATCTTCGGGAAGAAGGTCCTGGGCCGCGACTTCAGCCAGTACCTGCACGTCCCCACCCTGACCGATCCCACCCTGGCCCCCGAGGGCCACCACGCCGCGTACACGCTGGTGCCGGTGCCGCACAACGCCAGCGGCCTCGACTGGACCGTGGAGGGCCCGAAACTGGTGGAACGGGTGTACGACCTGCTGGAGGAACGCGGGTTCATTCCGAATCTGCGCGCCCGCCTGACGCACAGCGAGTTCATCACGCCCGACTACTTCGAGGGAACCCTGGACAGTTACCTCGGGAACGCCTTCGGACCCGAGCCGATCCTGGCGCAGAGCGCGTACTTCCGCCCGCACAACCGCAGCGAGGACGTCCGCAACCTCTACATGGTCGGCGCGGGCGCGCAACCCGGCGGCGGCACGCCCAGCGTCATGATGAGTGCCAAGATGACCGCCCGCCTGATCGCGCAGGACTTCGGCATCCACCCCAGCGTCCGCGACGGCGTGCCCGAACGGAACACGGCCGACCTGGCCGCCGACTGATACGTACTCCGATTGAAAGGTTTGCAAAATCTTTCAACCCGAGCGGAGCGAGTAGGAGAGAAACGGGTTCCGGACGTGGAGTTGGCAGATCGGTGGTGTTCCGATCTGTCAACGAAACAAACGGAATCCGTATGAGTCCAGGCACGTGGAAGGGGGCGACCTGCGGCTGTCCGTGCAGGTCGCCCCCTTCCACGTGGGTCAGTGCCGCTCGTCCCGCACGCCCGGGCCCTCGTGCGTGGCGTCCACGGTCAGGTCGTCCAGACGGAACGCGAACCGCCGCTGGAAGTCCACGCGCAGCGCCTCCAGGTCAGGGGTGTTCACACCCGGCAGCGGGGCCGCCGTGACGCCCACGCGGTCCGCGCCGCCCGGCGACCACACGCGCAGCGTGTGGCGCGTGTGGTCCAGGCCGTGCCCGGCCAGCCAGAACGCCACCTCGCGCGGGTAGAGTTTCACGCCCTTGACCTTCAGCATGCCGCCCACGTTCCCGAACACCCCGCCGGGCAGGAACGTGCCGTCCGCGCGGCGTTCCAGGCGGGTCAGGTCTCCCGTGCGGAAGCGCAGCAGCGGCATCGCCTCGCGCGACAGGTGCGTGACGACCAGTTCGCCCCGCTCGCCGTCCGGGAGGGCCGCGCCGGTCTCCGGGTCGATCACCTCCAGGAACACCCAGTCGTCCAGTACGCGCAGGCCCAGCGCGGGGTCGGTCGTCTCGGCGGCCATCAGGCCCGCCTCGCTGCTCGCGTACACGTCCGCCGCGCGGCAGGTCACGCCGTCACCGCTCAGGGCGTCCTGCACCCGCTCGCGCCGCCCGGCGATGCTGCTCAGCGGTTCCCCGCTGGCGAGCAGCAGCGGCACGCGCGCCCCGGCCTCGCCCAGCCGCTGCGCGAAGGACGGCGCGCAGGCCAGCACGCCCACCCCCAGGCGGCGGATGGTGTCCAGCTGCGCGTCGGTCTCGCCGGGCCCGAAGGGAATCACGCACGCACCGAGTTCCTCCAGCGGTCCCTGGAACAGCCAGCCGCCCGCGAAGCGGTGGAATCCGAATGCGACCTGCGCGGTCACGCCTCCCGTCACGCCCGCCAGGGTCAGGGCCCGCGCGCCCGCCCGCGCGTGCCCGAGCAGGTCGGCGGGCGTGGCGTACTCGGGCAGCCAGTGCCCGCCGGGGTGCGGGGTGAGGTACGCGCGCGTGGCGGAAGGGTGGCGCAGCTCGCCGCGCGTGAACGCCCCGGTCAGGTCCTCGCGGGTCAGGAAGGGCACGTCCGCCCAGGGGGTCCCGGCCGGGTCGGGCAGCGTGCGGTACAGCGGCAGGTCCCGCAGGCGGGCCAGGAGGTCCGGCGCGTGGGGTGGGGCGGGGGCGGGCAGGGTGACGGTCATGCGCGGGGCACCTCCGGGATGGGGGGCGTGATCGTGGGCGGGTCATCTGAACTCCGGTTGAAGGGGCTGCAAAGACCGTTCAATCCGAGCGGATGCAGGCAGAGCGGGTTCCGGACGTGCAGCTGGCCATCCGGTGAAGTTCCGGACGGTCAGCGAAATACACGGAATCCGGGTCACATCCAGCGTTTGCGGCGCTTGTAGCTCTTGACGTCACGGAAACTCTTGCGCTGGCCGTGCTCGGTGATGCCCAGGTAGAACTCCTTGACGTCCGGGTTGCCGGACAGCCAGGCGCTCTCGCCTTCCATGACGATCCGGCCGCCCTCCATGACGTAGCCGTAGTCGCTGTGCCGTAGGGCGACGGTGGCGTTCTGCTCGACGACCAGGACGCTCAGGCCTTCCTCGCGGTTGATGCGGCGGACGTTCTCGAAGATCTCCGCGACGAGCATCGGGGCGAGACCCAGGCTGGGTTCGTCCAGCAGCAGCACGCGCGGGTGGGCCATCAGGGCGCGGCCGATGGCGAGCATCTGCTGCTCCCCGCCGGACGTGTAGCCCGCCTGCCGGTGGCGCAGCGTGCGCAGCTTCGGGAAGTACGTGTAGATGCGGTCCAGGTCGTCGCGCCAGCGGCCCCGGCCGAGGATCGCCCCGGCGCGCAGGTTCTCCTCGACGTTCAGGTGCTTGAACACGCGCCGTCCCTCGGGGACCTGCACGACGCCGCTCTTGACGACCTCGGTGCCGCTCAGGCCGCTCAGGGTGCGCCCGGCGAAGCGGACGGTGCCCTCGCGGATGCGGCCGTTCTCGGGCTTGAGCAGGCCCGAGATGGCGCGCAGGGTGGTGGTCTTGCCCGCGCCGTTCGTGCCGAGCAGGCTGGTGACCTGCCCGGCGCGGACGGTCAGGGACACGCCGCGCAGGACCTGCACGATGTCGTGGTACACGACCTCGACGTTGTTCACGGTCAGGTCGCCATGCGTGGCGGCCGGATTCGGGGCGGGGTGCGTGGCCGTCATGTCACTTCAGGGGGTGCACGAGGGGGAAGATCGCGCTGCGCTGCGCGCCGGTGATCGCCTTGAAGTTCCCGGTGCTGTCGGCCTGCAACAGGCGCAGGCTCTCGGCGCCGATGTGGTCCTTGGCGCTGAACGTGACGGGCCCGACCGTGAAGCCCGGGTTGAACGCGCGGCTGCCGGTCATGGAGGTGATGCCCTTGTACACCCCGGCGGCGCTGGGGTCCTTGCTGCGGCGGATCGCCTCGATGGCGATGCTGGCGGCCAGCATGCCGCTGGTGTAGTGCACGCTGCGGATCGTGTCGGGCTTGCGGTTGTTCGCCGCGCCGATCTTCTTCACGAGCTGGATGCCGGGTTTGTCGGCCTCGTCGAACATGTAGTAGCTGGTCGCCCAGATGAAGTTGTTCGCGGCGTCCCCGGCCAGGCGGGTCAGGTCCTCGCCGCCCGTGTAGTGCGCGCCCATGAACTGCATCTTGCCCAGGAGGTTCAGGCGTTTGGCGTCCTTGAGGATGTTCGCGACCGGTCCGGCGGTGTTCTGGTTCAGGACGTACTTCACGCCGGCGGACTCGAAGCGTTTGAGCAGGGCGGTGTTGTCGAGGTTGTTCCCGCCGACCTCCTGCACGTCCACGATCTGCACGCCGAGGCGCTGCGCGGCCTTGCGGACGTCGTCCACCGGGGCGCGGCCGAAGGGGCTGGGATTGACGACCAGCGCGATCTTCGCGCCGCGGTCCTTCTTCGCGACGTACTCGACGAGGCTCACGAGCTGCTCGGAGTACGAGCTGATCGGCAGGAAGATGTACTGGCTGTCGGCGCCGTCCACGTTCCCGATGTGGTAGCTGCCGGGCAGGGTGGGCACCTTGACTTCCTGGATGGTGCTCTTGAGTTGCAGGGTGCCGCCCGTGGAGTACCCGAGGAACGCACTGGCGTTCATGTTCCCGACGTAGTCCTCGAAGTTCCGCTGGGTGTTGGCGTTGTTGTACTGGTCGTCGCGGACCACGCAGTTGAGTTTGATGCCGGGCAGGGTGTTCTGGCTGACGGCGTAGCGGCAGTAGTCCTCGACTCCGGCGGCGTAGCTGGCGCCCGCGTCGCTGGTGGGGCCGGTGATCGCGCCGGACCAGCCGATGGTGGCGGTCTTCTGCGCGGCGGCGAGGCTGAGGGTCAGCAGGGCGGACAGGGCGGCAGCTCGTTTCATGGTGAAACCTCCGTGGGGGGCTGGGGTCGAGGCTGGGGGGCGGGAGTGGCGTTTCGGGCGGCCCGGCGGGGGGGCGTAGGGGGGTCAGAATTTGAACGGCCAGCGTTTGAAGTACAGGCGGGTCAGGCGCCACCAGTTCGCCAGGCCGCGCGGTTCGAACATCAGGAACAGCACGATGGCCATCCCGAACGAGAACGGGCGCAGCGCGGACGCGACGTCCACGCCCTCGGCGAACGCCGTGACGCGGCCCAGCAGGGCGCTCTGACTCAGGAGTTCCACGCCCCGGTCGAGACCCACGATGAACAGCGGTCCCAGGAACGAGCCGGGCAGGCTGCCCAGGCCGCCCACGATGGCCATGGCGAGCAGTTTCACGGACAGGCCCAGGCTGTAGTCCTCGATCACGGCGCCCTTCTGGAAGTACATGAACAGCCCCCCGGCCACCCCGGCGTAGAACGAGCCGATCAGGAACGCCGTGAGTTTGGCGCGGCCCGGGTGGATGCCCATGGCGGCGGCGGCACGGTCGTTGTCGCGCACGGCGATCATGGCGCGGCCGTGACGGGTGCGCAGCACGTTGCGCCACAGCAGCGCCAGGCTGATCAGGACCGGGAGGCTCACGAGGTACCAGAAGACGTTGTGGTTCAGGAAGGAGTCCTTCACGCCGAACGCCTGCGGGGTGGGGGGTTTGATCACGCCGCCCTGTTCGAGCAGCGGCGTGTGCCCCACGCCCCACTCGAAGATGATCTGGAAGGCCAGCGTGGCGATCGCGAGGTACAGGTACTTCAGGCGCAGGCTGGGCAGCCCGACGAGCGTGCCGATCAGGGCGCCCGCCACGCCGCCCAGCGGGATCGCCAGGTAGAACGGGAGGTTCAGGCGGGTGGCGGCCAGCGCGGTGGCGTACGCGCCGACGCCCATGAACGCGCCCTGCCCGATGTTGATCAGGCCGGTGTAACCGGTGGTGACGTTCAGGCCGATCACGGCGACGCTGAAGATCACGATCTGCGTCAGGTACGGGAACCACGCGCGGGGCAGGATCAGCGGCAGGGCGAACAGCGCGGCGATGAGCAGCAGCAGGCTGAGCTGTTCGGCGTACGTGGCGAAGATCGTCTGGTCCTGCGCGTACCGCACGCGGTAGTTGCCGGTCTGGGTGAAGCGGGAGGCGGGCATGTCAGCGGTGCTCCTGGGGCATATGCCGTAAAGACCTGTCGCTTACGGCCGAGCGGAGCGAGTGGAATTGAGTGAGCAGGGCGGAGAATGGAGGCATCAGGAATTTCATTTCCTGATGCTGTAATTCGGAGAACTGCTCCTGGGGCGCGTTACACACGTTCGATCTCCTTGGTGCCGAACAGGCCGTAGGGGCGCAGCAGCAGCACGATGAGCAGCACGATGAACGGGAAGACGTCGCGGGTGCCGCCGCCCGGCACGAGGCCGTCGAGGTACCCGGCGGCGAGGTTTTCCAGCACGCCGATCAGGATGCCGCCCACGATGGCGCCCAGGACGCTGTCGAGGCCGCCGAGAATCACGACCGGGAAGACCTTCAGGCCGATGCCGGCCAGTCCGGTGAGGGTCAGGCCGCTCATGAGGCCCAGGATGACCCCGGCGGCGGCGGCGGTCAGGCCCGCGAAGGCCCACGCGAGGGCGAAGACGCGCTCGACGCTGGTGCCGACGGACATGGCGGCCATCTGGTCGTCAGCGACGGCGCGCATGGTGATGCCCATGGTGCTGCGGTTGAAGAAGTACGTGAAGCCGCCCAGCAGCGCCAGCGCGGCGAGCACCCCGGCCAGTTGCACGCGGGACAGTTGCGTGCCGAGCAGGTCGATGCCGGCGCCGCTCAGTGCGGCGGGCGTGGTGAAGCTGAAGTTGCCCGCGCCGTAGGGCGTGAGGTGCAGCAGGCCGTCGACGACGCTGGCCAGTCCGATGGTGACCATGATGACGCTGATGATCGGTTCGCCCACCATGCGGCGCAGGAACACCCGTTCGATCAGCATGCCCAGCGCGAACGTGGCGAGCATGGCGAGCAGGCCCGCCAGCCAGAAGTTCATGCCGGACTGGGTCAGGGCGAAGGCGATGAACGCGCCGGTGGCGATCACCTGCCCGTGGGCGAAGTTGATGACGCGGCTGGACTTGTAGATCAGCACGAAGCCCAGCGCGGCCAGCGCGTAGATGCTGCCGATCACGACGCCGGCGAGCAGCAGTTGCGGGAGCAGGTCGAGGTTCATGCGGTCACCTGCCGCGCGTGGGGCGCGGTCACCGGGGCGGGGGGGTCGGCGCGGTGGATCTGCACGTCGGTGTCCACGTGTTGTTCCTGGCCGTCCTGGTAGCGGAAGGTGGCGTGGACGCGCACCTGCTGGCTGCCGTCGTACAGCGCGTCCACGATGGGGGCGTACTTGGTGCGGATGGCGGCGCGGCGGACCTTGCCGGTGCGGGTGAGTTCGTCGTCGTCCGCGTCGAGCAGCTTGTACAGCAGCACGAAGCGCCGCACGCGTTCGTGCTCTTCGAGCAGGGCGTTGATGCCCGCGACTTCCTTGCGGATCAGGTCGGCGACTTCGGGTTTGCTGCTCAGGTCCATGTAGGTGGTGTACGCGAGGCGGTGGCGTTCGGCCCACTGCCCGGCGGTGAGCGGATCGACGTTCAGGAAGGCGGTCACGTCGTCCTGTCCGTCGCCGAACACGACGGCTTCCTTGATGTACGGGCTGAATTTCAGGCGGTTCTCGATGTACTGCGGGCTGAAGGTCTCGCCGCCCGCGGCGTGCATGACGTCCGACAGGCGGTCGATGACGACGAGGTGCCCTTCGGGGGTCAGGCGGCCCGCGTCGCCGGAGTGCAGCCAGCCGTCCCGGATGGTGTCGGCGGTGGCGTCGGCTTTCTTGTAGTAGCCCTGGCACACGGCGGGGCTGCGGGAGAGGATCTCGCCGGTGTCGCTGATGCGGCACTCGCCGCCCGGGAGGGGCAGGCCGACGGTGTCGAAGCGGACGTCCCCGTCGCGGTGGACGTACGCGATGCCGATGTTCTCGGTCTGTCCGTAGATCTGTTTCAGGTTCACGCCCAGCCCGTGGTAGAAGCGGAACACATCCGGGCCGAGGGCCGCGCCGCCGGTGTAGGCGTGCTTCAGGCGCAGCAGGCCCAGCTGGTCGAGCAGCGGGCGGGTCAGCGCGTGGTACGCGACGAAGCGTTTCAGGGCGGCCAGCCCGGTGGGGCGCTTGCCGCGCAGGCTGGCGTCGGCGGCGTCGGTGCTCCAGCGCAGCAGGGTGCGGTACGCGGCGCGGTTCAGCGGGTAGGATTCCTGCACGCGGATGAACACCTGGCTCTGCAGCCCTTCCCAGATGCGGGGCGGGGCGAACATGAAGTGCGGGCCGATCTCGACGAGGTCGTGCATGGCGGTGTGGCTACTCTCGGGGAAGTTCACGGTGACGCCGTTGGCGAGTGCCACGCCGACGGTCATCATCTGCTCGCCGATCCACGCCATCGGCAGGAAGCTCAGGTAGTCCTGCCCGGCCCGGAAGCCCTCGACCTGCCCGAGGGACTGGCCCATGAACAGCAGGTTGCGGTGGCTGAGCATGGCGGCCTTGGGCTGGCCGGTGGTGCCGCTGGTGAGGCTGAAGTGGCACACGTCGTCCGGGTGGCCCTGGGCGGATTCGCGGGCGTAGTGGTCGTCGGGTTGCGCGCGGCCCAGGGCGAGCAGGTCGTCGAAGGTCATGATCCAGTCGTCCCCGGCGTGTTTGCTCATGCCGCGCGGGTCCTCCACGATCACGTGCCGGACCTGGCCGAGCGCGGCGCGGCGTTCCAGGAGTTTGTCCACCTGTTCCTCGTCCTCGCACAGGACGACGCTGGCGTCGGTGTAGGTCAGGACGTACTCGACCTCGGCGGCGACGCTGGTGTGGTACACGCCGACGCTGATCGCGCCGAGGGCCTGGGCGCCCAGTTCGGTGTAGGCCCACGCGGGGATGTTCTCGGCGATGATGGCGACCTTGTCGCCGCGCCGGACGCCCAGGGCGTGCAGGCCGGCGGCGACCTCGCGGGCGCGTTCGTGGTACGCGGCGTAGGTGGTTTCCTGCCAGATGCCCAGCTGCTTGTGGCGCAGCGCGACGGCGTCCGGGGTGTCGTGGGCGCGCCGGGCGAGCAGCTGCGGGAGGGTCAGGGTGGTGACGTCGGTCATGCGCTGAGCTCCTGCGCGCCGGTGTACGCGGCGATGACGCGCGGGTCGGCGCTGACCTGCGCGGGCGTCCCGGCGGCGATCAGCTGCCCGAAGTCCAGGACGTACACGCGGTCGCTGATGTCCATGACGACGCCGAGGTCGTGTTCGATCAGGACGACGGTGACGCCGTGCTCGCGTTTGATGTCGAGGATGAAGCGCACCATGTCTTCTTTCTCCTCGACGTTCATGCCGGCCATGGGTTCGTCGAGGAGCAGCAGGCGCGGCGCGAGGGTCAGGGCGCGGGCGACCTCGACGCGTTTCTGGATGCCGTAGGCGAGGGTCCCGACCGGGTGGGCGCGGTGTTCCTCGAGTTCCATGAAGTCGATGATGCCCTCGACGTAGGCGCGGTTCTGGGCTTCCTGGCGGCTGGCGCGGCCGTAGTAGAGCAGGCTGCTCAGCAGGCCGTAGCGCAGGTGGGTGTGGCGGGCGAGCAGCAGGTTCTCGGTGACGCTCAGGCCGCGGAACAGTTCGAGGTTCTGGAAGGCGCGGGCGACGCCGTAGCCGGTGATGACGTTGGGCGCGGCGTGCGTGAGGTCGTGTTCCCCGAAGCGGATCTGGCCGCGGGTGGGGTGGTAGAAGCCGCTGATGCAGTTCAGGAGGCTGGTCTTGCCCGCGCCGTTGGGGCCGATGATGCTGACGATCTCGCCTTCGGGGACGGTGAGGCTGACGTCGGTCAGGGCGTTCAGGCCGCCGAAGGTGAGGGTGACGTTCTCCACGTGCAGTTGCGGCATGGCACCTCCCGGCGCGGGGCCGTGGGCGGAACTCGCGGGTGTGGCAGGGGTGTCCGGCTTCTCGGGTGAGCCGGGCGTCGGAACGTGAGGTTGGGTGAGTCGATTATGCGGATGGGGTGGGTCGGCTGCCAGTCAACTTGACTAGACAGATTGTCTTTTGCCGAGATTTCAGGTCTATTGATCTAGACAGGTCGTCAGGCCGCCCCGCCCCTGCAGGCAGACTGATTTTCCGCCCCCACACGCGCCCCACCCCGCCGCGAGGCCACCCCGTGAAGATTCCCCTCAGCCCCCTGAGCGCCGTCCTGCGCGCCCTGACCGTTCACGCCCTCCGCCCCGCGCTGCACGCACCGGACACCGAAGTGATGACCTACGCCGACCTGGCAGGGGCCACCGCGCGACTCGTCACGCACCTGCGGAACCTGGGCGTGCAGACCGGCGCGCACGTCCTGCTGATCGGCCCGAACACCACCGACGCCCTGCTGGCCTTCCACGCCGTCCCGCTGGCCGGGGCTGTGATCGTCCCCCTGAATCCCGCCTTCCCCGACGACGCCCTGCGCTTCCTGGCGCAGCACGCCCAGCCCGCCGCGGCCCTCGTCGACACCCGCGACCTTCCCCGCGTGCAGGACACCCTGACCGCCCTGAACGTGCCCGTCGTGCCCACCGGCCCCGGGGCGCCGCTGCTGGAACGCCTGGGCGGCCTCTCCCCCGCCCCGCTGACCCTGCCGGACACGCTGGACGAGGACCAGCCGATCAGCATCAACTACACCAGCGGCACCACCAGCGACCCCAAGGGCGTCATGCTCACGCACCGCGCCGCCTTCGTGAACCAGGCGAACCTGCTGTACCACCTGAACCTGCGCCCCCCCAGCCGCTACCTGCACGCCCTGCCCCTGACGCACGGCAACGGCTGGGGCGCCCCGTGGACCGTCAGCGCCGCCGGGGCCACCCACCTGCTGCCCGGCGACTCGCTGCGCGCGGACCTGCTCACGCGCGGCGTCACGCACCTGTGCGCCTCTCCCGCGCTGCTCGCGCCGCTGTCGGACCCGGCCGCGCCCCTCACGCTGGGCAGCCCCACGCGGGTCCTCGTGGCGGGCACCAGCCCCGGCCCGCGCCTGCTGGGCACGCTGACCGCGCAGGGCTTCGAGGTACTGCACGGCTACGGCCTGATCGAGACGAGCGCCATCCTCACCCTGACCGACCCGGCCGACCTGCCCCCCGCCCCGCCCGGGCAGCCGCCCGAGGCCCTGACCCGCCAGGGACACCCCATGGCGTTCGCCGGGGAGGTCCGCGCCGTCACCGAGGACGGCCAGCCCGTTCCGCACGACGGCTTCACGCCCGGCGAGATCGTCGTGCGCAGCAACCAGGTCATGCGCGGCTACCACCGCAACCGCGCCGCGACCCGCCGCGCCCTGGAAGGCGGCTGGCTGCACACCGGCGACCTGGCCGTCACGCACCCCGACGGCCGCCTGGAGATCCTCGACCGGGCCGGGGACCTGCTGCACCTGGGCGGGCAGCCCGTCAGCAGCGCGCAGGTGGAGGCCGCGCTGTACCGCCACCCCAGCGTCCGCGAGGCGGTCGTGGTGGCCGCCCCGCACCCGGACGCCGGGCAGATCGCCGTGGCGTTCGTGACGCTGCACCCCGGCGCGCAGGTGCAGGGCCGCGAGCTGCAACGCTTCTGCGAGCCGCTGCTGCCCGCGCACGCCTGCCCGCGCCGCGTGCACGTCGTGACCGACCTCCCGAAAACGGCCAGCGGGAAGGTGCTGCGGCACGTGCTGCGCCGCCGCGCGGCGAGCCCCGAGACGTCGGCGGCGGGGCTGCGCTAGGGTACGCCCGATGAGCGTCCCCTCCGTCACCCCCGACTGGTCCTACGAACGTGAGCACTGGCGGCGCGGGTATTTCCGCGTGGCGGGCGTGGACGAGGCCGGGCGGGGCGCGTGGGCGGGTCCGGTGACGGTCGCGGCCGTGATCCTGCCGGGCACGGCGGCCGAGTACCCGTTCCGGGACAGCAAGCAGCTGAGTGCCGCGCAGCGCGAGGCGTTCGCGGCGCAGGTGCGCGAGGTGGCCGTCAGCTGGGCGGTGGAGCACGCCTGGCCGGACGAGATCGACCGGCTGAACATCCTGGGCGCCACGCACGCGGCGGCCGCCCGGGCACTGGCGCGGCTGGACCCGCCCCCGCAGGCACTGGTCACGGATTACCTGAAGCTCCGCACGGACCTCCCCCTGACGGCCCCCCCGAAGGCCGACGCGCTGAGCTACTCGGTGGCCGCCGCGAGCCTGCTGGCGAAGACGGAACGCGACCGACTGATGCTGGAACTGGACGCGCGGCACCCCGGCTATGGCTTCGCGGGGCACAAGGGGTACGGCGCTCCCGCCCACCGCGCGGCCCTGCGCGACCTGGGCGTCAGCGAGGCGCACCGCCGGTCGTTCGCGCCGATCCGGGCGCTGCTGAACGAACCCGAACGGCTGCTGTAGCGCGCGGGGTACGCTCGGCGCATGACTTTCCAGCAGGCTCAGGTCATCGCCGTCGCGCGGGACGGCATCCACCGCTTCAGCAAGGCGCCGCAGCCAGGAATCACGCTGCTGGCCGGGCTGGGCGTGCAGGGCGACGCGCACGCGGGCGACACCGTGCGGCACCGTTCGCGTGTCCGTGCTGACCCCGCGCAGCCGAACCTGCGGCAGGTGCACCTGATCCACGCCGAACTGTTCGATCAGGTCGCGGCGGACGGCTTCCGCGTGCAACCGGCCGACCTGGGCGAGAACATCACCACGCGCGGCCTGGACCTGCTGGCCCTGCCGCGCGGCACGCAACTGACCTTCCCGTCCGGCGCGGTGGTCGAGGTGACGGGCCTGCGCAACCCCTGCGCGCAGATCGACGCGTTCCAGCCGGGATTGATGCGCCGCCTGATCGGCACGGACGACACGGGCGCCCCGGTGTTCCTCGCCGGGGTGATGGGCGTCGTGCTGGAAGGCGGCGCGGTGACGCCCGGCGACGCCATCCACGTGACGCTGCCGCCGGAACCGCACGAGCCCCTGCGGCGCGTGTAATCACGCCGGAAGCGCCCGTCTGGATGTTGTCCGGATGCGGCGCGGCTTCCTGCTGTGGATTGAGGGTGGGGCTCAGCCGTTCAGGAAAGCGCTGACCTGCTGCGGCAGGTCCCCGGCGTCCATGAGGAACGCGTCGTGCCCGTGGATGCTGTTCAGCTCGACGTACCGCGCGTGCGGGAGGAGTGCGGCGCTGGCCTGCACCTCGACGGCCGGGTACAGCTGGTCGCTGCTGATCCCGACGGCCAGGACGGGCGTGCGGATGGTGCGCAGTTCGGCGTCGCTGGGCTGGAAGGCGTCCATCGCGCCCGTCAGGGCGACGTACGTGCGTTCGCAGAAGCGCGCGTGGAGCTTCTCGCCCTGGTGGTGCAGGTAGGACGTGATGGCGGGAACGCCCGGGGCGCGCTGCCCGGCCTGGGTGGCGGCGAAACTCGCGGGGCTGCGGTAGGAGAGCATGGCGATCTGCCGCGCGACCTTCAGCCCCTCCCCGCCGGGCGCGACTCGGATGGCGCTGCGGGCGGCGGTGTTCAGGCCGATGGCCCACGGGGAGTGGCGGGCCGGGGCGCCGATGATCACGGCCTTCTCCACGAGGTCGGGGCATTCGAGCAGCCACGCGTACGCGAGCATGCCGCCCATGCTGCCGCCCACGATCCGCACGCGTCTGACGCCCAGGTGCTCCAGCAGGGCGCGGCCCGCGCGGGCCAGGTCGCGCAGGGTCAGCGGGGCGTCCTGGCCGTTCAGGGTGGGCAGGTCGGCGGGGCCGCTGCTGCCGGCGCAGCCGCCCAGGACGTTCGCGCAGATCACGTAGTCGCGTTCAGGGTCCAGGGGTTTCCCTTCGCCCAGGAAGTCCGGCCACCACTCGTGCACGGCGCTCGTGCCGGTCAGGGCGTGCAGGACCAGCGTGGCGGTCTCCTGCGGCGTCCCGTAGGTGTGGTAGGCGAGGCGCACGTCACTGACGGGCACGCCGCAGTCGAGCAGCAGCGGCTGGGTGCGGAACAGCCGCGCGACCCGCAGGCGGGGGCGTTCCGGCGCCTGACATCGTTCGGGCGCGTCATCCGGCGCGGTCAGCGGGAAGGGGGTGGTGGTGGGGTGCGTCAGGGCGGTCACGCGCCCTCTCCGGTCACGTCACCGGCCTCGACGAGCGCGGCGGCCAGCGCCTGCGCGAAGTCGTCGCGGATGTCGTCGATATGCTCAATGCCCACCGACACGCGCACCAGTCCGGGCGTGACCCCGGCGGCGCGCTGCGCGGCGTCCTCCAGCTGGCTATGGGTGGTGCTGGCCGGGTGGATGACCAGCGTGCGGGTGTCCCCGACGTTCGCCACGTGCTGCGCCAGGGCGACCGAGCGGATGAACGCCTCGCCCGCCGCGCGCCCGCCGCGCAGTTCGAAGGTCAGGACGGCGCCCGCCCCGCGCGGCAGGTAGTGCTGGGCGCGGTCGTAGTGCGGGTGGTTGCTCAGGCCGGGGTACGTGACGCGCGCCACGTCCGGGTGCGCCGCCAGCCACGACGCCAGCGCCAGGGCGTTGTCGGCGTGCCGTTCGGCGCGCAGGCTCAGGGTTTCCAGGCCCTGAAGGAACTGCCACGCCTGCTGCGGCGCCAGGGTGGGGCCCAGGTCGCGCAGGCCCTCGGTGCGGGCGCGGATGATGAACGCCACGTTCGGCAGGCCCAGCGGGTTGCCCGCGCCGAAGGTCTCCCAGAAGTTCAGGCCGTGGTAGCTGGGGCTGGGTTCGGTCATCAGGGGGTAACGGCCGTTCCCCCAGTCGAAGGTGCCGCCATCCACGATCACGCCGCCGATGCCGTTGCCGTGCCCGCCGATCCACTTGCTGGCCGAGTGCAGCACCACGTCCGCGCCGTGCCTGAGGGGCTGGCAGTAGTACCCGCCGGCGCCGAAGGTGTTGTCCACGATCACCGCGACGCCCTGCGCGTGCGCGGCGGCCGCGATCGCCTCGAAGTCCGGGATGTTCAGCGCGGGGTTCCCGATGGTTTCCAGGTACACGGCGCGGGTACGGTCGTCGATCAGGGCCGTGAATTCCTCGGGGCGCTCGTCGCGGCTGGTGAAACGCACCTCTATCCCGAGGCGTTTCAGGGTCACGCGGAACTGGTTCACGGTCCCTCCGTACAAGTTCGGGCTGGACACGATGTTGTCCCCCGCCTGCGCGACGTTCGTGATCGCCAGGAACTGCGCGGCGTGCCCACTGGCGACCGCCAGTGCCCCCACGCCGCCCTCCAGCGCCGCGACGCGGTCCTCGAACACGGCGTTCGTGGGGTTCATGATCCGGCTGTAGATGTTCCCGAACTGCCGCAGGCCGAACAGGTCCGCCGCGTGCTCCGGCGACTGGAACACGTAACTGTTCGTGGGGTAGATGGGCGTCTGCTGCGCGCCCGTGGTGGGGTCGGGCTTCTGCCCGGCGTGAACCTGCAACGTCTCGAAGTTGTGCGCCATGACTGCGCCTCCTCGGTGGGGTGCGTCGGTGGGGCGCAAATGGGAAGCGCCCCTGCTCGGGTGGATTCGAGAAGGGGCGCTGAGATATCACCGCGTGACCTTCCCTCTTGCTCCCCGGCGGCGGTCATCGTCGACTCGCCTGCGGGGCTGGCCTTGGCACCGTGACGTGATGAGGTCCGGTTGCCGCGCCGTCAACGAGCCAGGTCTCTCGGGCGCTCTGAAGTGGGTCGCTCCACGCGGGAGCTGTCACGCAGGGTAGCGTGCCCACGCCGGGAGGGTCAAGGCCGCTGTCCAGCTGTGAAGAGCCGCATCCCGACCCACCCATTCGGGGGAAACGGAGTAGCATGAGCCGGTCATCCCAATTCCATGTGTCCATCCAGTGCTGGCCCCGGGCATGACACGACGTTCACCGCGGTCCTGCGCGGACCACCCCACTCCCACCTCACCCTCAGGAGTCACATGAACCACAAGCTCGTCGCCACCGCCCTGCTGGGCGCGGCCCTGCTCGCCGGCTGCACCAGACCCAACACCCCCACGCCCACCCCCGGCACCCAGACGGACTTCGGACGACTACAGGCCCTGAAACCCGGCACGCAGGACACCATCAACACCAAACTCAAGGTGAACATCGTGTTCGTCGGGTACCGCCAGACCCTGCCCGGTCAGGTCGCCACCGCCCGCCAGATCAGCACCGCCGACTTCGATCAGACCCTGCCCAGCACGTACGACGCCGTGAACCGCATCCCCAGCGCGTACGGCCGCACCGAGAAGACCGGCACCAGCTTCGACTTCGACTACAACTACGTCTTCGCCAACCAGGCCTTCGAGGACGACTTCTTCAAGTTCGTGCAGACCCAGGAGGTCAGCCAGCCGGCACCCCTGACCAGCCGCGAGAAAATCTTCAACTGCCAGGGTGACCCGACCTGCACCACACCGTCAGGCAACATCACGCGCGCCATCGACGCGAACAACAACATCGTCGTCGACGCGCTGAAGACCGAGAACTGGCTGGCGGACAACGTAGGCCGCGTGGGCGTCAAGCCCGGCGAGTACACCATCTACTTCGTGAACTGGTATGACCGCCCGGACTTCAAGTTCCACAGCTACGCCCGACTGGACGCCAAGGACACCGATACCGGCGCGCCGTTTGGCACCTACTCGTCACGCCGCCTGATCGCCTGGGGCGGCAGCGCCCGCACCGAAGCCCCCGCGCAGCGCGTGTGGTTCTACGACCTGTCCGCGAACCCCGACCCCTGGACCGACGCGTTCGACGTGACCAACCCCGACGTGGACGGCGACGGTGCGCCCGACTACCGCATGCCGCCCATCTGGGAGTACGGCACCCGCAAGGCGAACATCGGATACGGCCGCAAGGTCAGCCCGGACCTGGCACTGGTGGCGCGCTACACCGCGATCAACCTGCTGTTCACGCCCAGCCCCATCTACCGCGCGGCCCTCACGCCTCCCGAGATGCCCGACACCATCAACCTGGACGTGCACATCGAGCAGGGTGACGGCGCCGCCGACCCCGCCACGGTCCTGAACAAGACGCTGCTTCAGGACCGCGTGAAGGTCCTCCAGCCCTTCGCGACCTTCAAGCAGACCAGCAAGACCACCGCGCTCGACGGTGACCTGGCCGACGTGTACAAGTGCTTCTTCGGGGTCAGTGAAGACACCTGCTCGCCCGACTACGCGGACTTCAGCGGCGAGAAGCTGTTCCAGTTCGGCGTGAAGGAACTGCGGGAGACGTACAAGACCACGCCCGCCGGGACGTACAACCTGCCCATCTACCTGTTCAACGACAGCACGAACAGCCAGGGTGGCCTGCTGGGCGTCGCGTACGACGACGGCGAGACCGGCACGCAGAGCTTCGTGTACTCCTTCCTGACGCCCGACCTGTTCGACTTCGGGTACGGCTTCACGGACACCAGCGTGCACGAGACCGGGCACCACCTCAGCCTGAGCCACCCGCACGACGGGTACGACAGCGAACAGAACCTCTCGTACGGCCCCAGCGGCGACTTCCACTTCGTGAACACCGGCGACCAGAGCGCGACGATCATGTCCTACAACGACCTGTCGCGCACCTTCGGGCAGTTCAACCTGGACAGCCAGTACCGCTACCTGACCGCCGCGTACCTGAACAACACGAACGCCATCCTGGAGCTCGTGCGCCGCGCGAACAAGGCGGGCAGCGTCAGCAGCGCCGCGCAGAGCGCCGACAGCAAGTTCGTGCAGGCCAAGACGAAGTACGACGCGCTGGACTACCTGGGTGCCGCGCAGCTCGCGCACGACGGGTACCGCAGCGTCCTGAGCGCCGCGAAGAGCGCGGGCGTGCCCGTCACCGCGTACAAGTGGTACGAGAACCTCAACGGCCTGGAAGGCCTGAGCGTCGGCCAGGGCGCCAAGATGCGCTTCAGCCCGACCTTCAAGGCCCAGACCGGCGTGGTGGCCTTCCCCGAGGAAACCGCCTACCAGCGCAAACTGCGCCTGTCGAAGTAAGACGGACTCCGACCAGACAGGGTGAACCGTTCGGCCAGACCGGCGCTCACACCCCGAAGAACCCGGTCCCGGTGGCCGGGTTCTTCCCGTGCCCGCCAGCCCGGGTCGGGTGTGGGCCTTCCCGGCACTGGCCCACAGCGGCCGGGCCGCCCACAGGTGCTGGGCGGCCCGGCGCGGGGAGGATCCTACTTGTTCTGCGAGAGGCGTTCGAGCACGAGACGGCTGACGGTCTTGAGGGTCTCGAACACGCCGACGCCCTTGTCCGACACCGCCTCGAAGATCATGAGTTCCTTCCTGGGGTCCACGACCGCGCGGATCATGTCCAGCGGCAGCGCGTCGGGCAGGTCGCGTTTGTTCACCTGCAGCACGATCGGCACGTCGCGCACGTCGATGCCGTGCTCCTGGAGGTTCTCGCGGAGGTTGCGCATGCTCTCGGCGTTGGCGCGCAGGCGGTTGGGGGCGCTGTCGGCGACGAACACGATGCCGTCCACGCCGCGCAGGATCAGTTTGCGGCTGGCGTTGTAGAACACCTGTCCGGGCACGGTGTACAGGTGGAAGCGGGTCTTGAAGCCCTGCACGGTGCCCAGGTCCAGGGGCAGGAAGTCGAAGAACAGGGTGCGTTCGTCCTCGGTGGCCAGGGAGACCATCTCGCCGCGCAGGTGGCCGGGCACCTTGGAGAAGACGTGCTTGAGGTTGGTGGTCTTGCCGCTCATGCCGGGGCCGTAGTAGACGATCTTGCAGTTGATTTCGCGCGCCGCGAAGTTGATGGTGCTCATGGAACTCCTCTGGGGTGACAGTGAGGGCTGAGGGGTCGCGGGGAGGGCGGGGCGGGTCAGCCCAGCAGGTCGTCGAGCAGCGAGGTCGCGCCCGCGCTGAAGTCCTCACCCAGCTGCACCGGGGGGATGTCCTTGAGTTCGTCGAGGATCGCGGCGATCTGCGTGATGCTCTTCTTGGCGTACACCTTCACCTTGCCCAGCGGCACGCTCGCGTCGAAGATCAGCGTGAGCAGCGAGTCCGTCCCGACCGATTCGACGTATAGGGTGCCGTTCTCCCCCTGGTGGATCTGTTCGCTGAAGGTCCGTTCGCCCAGCATGTTCGCCAGCGCGGCGGTCGCGGCGGCGTTGCTGGCGACCAGCGTGGCGACGCTGTCGAGCGCGGGCGGGCGGGGCGCCCACAGGGCCTCCTTGTGCGACAGGACGAACCCCTTGCGGTCGACCAGCAGGCCGTAGCGGACGCCGGTGGTGTCGAGAAGTTCCTGAATGAGGCCGTCGACGCGTTCGAAGGCGTCTCCGTACAGCGCCAGTGAAGGTTCGATCATATGATTCAAGTATAAAAACACATTTCATACAAGCTCGTCACTGCGCCTGCGCAACGATCATGAAGCTGACGGGACGCTCACCAGCGCGCGCGCAGGGGGGCGCTACACTCCCCGGCGTGACCGCGCCCCGCCTCCGCCCCGCCCGCCGCACGCCCACCCTGATCCTGAGTGCCGCCCTGCTGGGCTCGGCGCTGCTGGGGCTGGCGGGCGCGCGCCCCGTGGCGATCGGCGGCGTGCTGCAGTCCGCGTCGGTGGGCACCGTCACGCTGCCCGGCGGGGAGATGCTGCCCGTGTGGACCCTGCCGCGCCTGGGCGTGACCGTCCGGAACGACCCGTCGGACCTGCGCCTGCTGCTGGGCGCGCGGGAACTGCGCTACGCGCCCGCGACCGGCTGGCGGGCCGTGAGCTTCACGCCAGGCGCGAAACTGCCCGTGCCGCAGCTGAGCGGCGGCAGTCTGTTCGTGCCCCTGGCGGCCCTGAACGCGCTGGGACTGTCCGTCCTGGCGGACACGCCGGCCCTGCTGGACTTCGCGGCGCCCGCCAGCGTGCCCGCCGCGACCCTGCCGCCCTCGCCGGATCTGGCGCAGACGCCGGGCGGGGCCAGCGGCACGACCCCGGCGCCGGTGCCCGCCCCCTCTCCCCTGCCGCACCCCCAGCCTCAGCCGACCTTCGCGGTGAATCTGGACACCGTCCGCGTGAGCCGCACCCTGCACCGCACGGTGGAGGTGCAGCGGGTCGTGCTGGAACTCAGCGGCGCGGCCCAGAGCAGCGTCACGCGCCTCCAGAACGGCCTGACCGTCACCCTGAGTGGCGTGTCGGTCACGCCGAGCACGCAGACCCTCGAATCGGGCGACACCCTGACCCTCACGCAGACGCTGCAGGGCGCGTCGGTGGGCCTCACGACCGGGGGCGGGCGCAGCGAGATCTTCACGCTGAACAACCCCGAACGCCTCGTGATCGACACGACCACCTACCTCGACAGCACCGTGCCGCCCCCCGTCGACCCGGACGCCCTGCCGGACGGCGTGACGTACCGGCCGCTGGGGAACCTGCACCTGCTGAGTTTCGACCCGGCGGTCTACCAGCCGCGCGTGGTGAGCGCCCCGACCGGGCAGGCCAGCGGCGTGGCCGACCTGGTCAGGCGCGTGGGCGGCGTGGCGGGCGTGAACGGCGGGTACTTCGACCCGGGCACGCACCTGCCGGTGGACCTGGTCGCCACGGGCGGCCTGATGACCGCGCCCAGCCTGGAAAAACGCGCCACGCTGGGTTTCACCGCGCAGGGCGACACCCTCTTCGGCTACCCCCGGCCCCGCTACGTCCTGAGCGGCGCGGGGTTCAGCGTGACCGTGAACAGCGTGCGCGCCAAGGCCGACCCGACCCTGCTCACCGCGTTCGTGGGCGACGGGCGCACCCGCGTCGGCGCGGACCGCCTGACGACCCTGCTCGTGACCCCCGGCGCGGCCGCGGTGGGGTCGGCCCTGACGGGCGTGGTGACGCCCCCGGCGGGCACACTGGCCTTCACCTTCGACCCGGCGCGGTTCCCGCAGCTACCCCGCACGGCGGGCGCCCCCCTGAGCACGGCGCTGAACTGGCGCGCGGACGGCGGCTGGGACGCCGCCACGGACGCCCTGAGCGCCGGGCCGCTGCTCGTGCAGGGGGGCCGCGTGGCGCTCGACCCGGCCCGCGAGGGCTTCAACACCGCCGCGAGCATCTGGCGGCCCACCCGGCAGGTGGCGTTCGGGACGCTGGCCGGTCAGCCCACCATCGCGTTCCTGACGCACGGCAGCCCCGAGGCCTTCGCCGCTGCGCTGGCCCGGGCGGGCGTGCGGGACGCCGTACGGCTGGACAGCGGCAGCAGCGCCACCGCGTTCGTCACCGGCGGGTACGCGAACCTGGGCGGGTATCTGAACACCGTCTGGAGCCGCCCCGTCCCGAACGCGATCGTGCTCGTGCCGCGCGCCGACGCCTCGCCCGCCGCGCGCCGCTGACCCGTCAGCCGGTCGGGGCGGGCACCTGACGCCCGCGTTCGCGCAGGGCGTCCTCGTAGAAGAGTTTCGTGTGGTGCATGCGGATCAGCCCGGCGACGTACAGCGCGTCGAACTCGGCCTCCGGGACGAACCGGACCTCCAGCACCTCGTCGGGCAGTGTGGGCGTGAAGGTCGACCCCGGCAGGGCCTCGGCCAGCCACGCGTGTCGCAGCACCGGCTCGCCGTCCGGGAAGTGCCCCAGGTACGCCGCGAGGAACGTCAGCAGGCCCGCGCGGACGCCCGCCTCCTCCCAGGCCTCGCGCACCGCCGTGTCCTGCGGGTTCTCGCCGGGTTCGACGGTCCCGCTGGGGATGTGCCACAGCCCGGCCTTCTGGCGCTGCCCTGGCACGCCCCGCTCCCGCACGAGCAGGATGTCGCCCGCCTCGTTCAGGACGACCACACCCGCCGCGCGGTGCGAGACCGGGGTGTGCAGCTCCGGGCCGAACTGCATCAGCCCACCCCCGTCACGACCAGCCCATCCGCTCGCGCAGGGCCGTGATCTGCGCCACGTGATGCCGCCCGTGCCACGCGTACATCGCCAGCAGCGTATCCACGCTGTACGTGCGGCCCTGCGCCGGGTGCGTCCAGGGCCGCGCCCAGTCGTCGCCCTGCGGGTCCAGGGACGCGAACAGCATCCCCAGGCGCGAGTGCAGCGCGTCGATGAGGTTCAGGCTCACCTCCGGCACCAGCTCGTGGTCGGCCAGGGTCGCCCAGCGGTCCTCCTCGTACGGCTTGACCACCGGGTTGTCCTCGGTCAGCGCCAGCTTCAGGCGGATGAAGGCGTTCATGTGGCTCTCGGCGACGTGATGCACGACCTGCCGCACCGTCCAGCCTCCCTCGCGGTACGGGGTGGCCAGCTGCGCCTCCGAGAGGCCCTGCACCGCCTCGAACAGGTCCGCGGGCAGCGCGAACACCTGCCCCAGCGCCTCCACCCGCCCGGTCGGCGTGAGAGTCAGGGGCGTGGGCATCGGCCCGATCGGGTAGCGCGGGTCAGCCGTCACAGCGCACCCTCCTCGGCGGCGCGGTCCGCCGCTTCCTGAGGAGCGTCCTTCTTCGTCCAGCGGGTCGCGTCGCGCCGCTCGATCTTCGCCATCATCCGCTCGAAGCCGCGCTCCAGATCCAGACCTCGCTCGTTGGCCATGCAGATCGTCACGAACAGCAGGTCCGCGAGTTCCATCTCCAGATCCCCGGCGTCCTCGCCCGCCTTCGGCGTCTTGCCGTTCTGATGCGCGATGACGCGGGCGATCTCGCCGGTCTCCTCGGTCAGGCGGGCCAGCATCAGCAGCGGCGGGAAGTACCCCTCCTCGAACTGGGAGATGAAGGCGTCCACCCGTGCACTCGCTTCCTGAAAGGTGAGGCTCATGCGGCCCAGCATACGGCGCGCGCCGCACGCCACCGGGGGCCACCCCCCATGGAAGCGGCCCCCGGCACGTCGGCGGCGGTCAGCGGATGTACAGGTAGGTTTCCTGCACGTCGCGGTCCTGCACGGCGTACGGCTGGAGGTACGCAGTGCTCGTGGCGTTCCAGCGGCCCTCGTCGTACGTGCCGCGCAGCACCAGATCACTGGTGGGCCGCACGCGGGTGAAGATCGCACGGACGCGCTGCAGGCCGCGCGGGGTGGAGACGTTGTACGTCACGCCGTCCTGCGCGCGGGGGAACACGGTCGTCCCGGCAGGCACGTACACGTTGCGCACGATGGTGCTGGCCTCGCTGCCCTGCAGAGCGATCAGGGTGACGTACCCGGCCGCGCGGGTGCTCACCACGAAGCGCACCGATTCGCCCACGGCGTAGGTGCTGCCCTCGCCCCGGTCAGGGCGCAGGGACGTGATCAGGTTGCTGCCCGACCCCTGGAGACCCAGGTTGGGACGGACGGTGACGGAGCAGGCGCTGAGGCCCAGGGCCAGGGTGCCGAGCAGAAGTGCAGTGCGCATGTCCTCACCCTATGACGCGAAACTGACCGGAAGCTGAGTGCCGCTTTCACACAGCGCCGTGATCCGGCGCGCTGAGCCTGTTCTGACTCCCGGCCCTGCTCCGGCCTGCCCCCGTCCGGTTCAGTGCGCCTGTCCACCAAGTTCAGGGCTCACTCGGGCGTAGGATGCAGCATGAGTCCCGCCCGACGGCTGCTGCCCCTGCTTCTGCTGGCCCTGCTCGGCGTCTCGGCCGCGCTGCCCGCCCGCCCCGCCACGCCGGACGGGCCCTATACCACCAACCGCTTCTTCGCCGACCTGAGCGGCGGCGGGGTAACGCGCGTCACCCTGAACAGCGCCGGACTGGCCAACGTCACCCTGACCGACGCGGGCGGCACGCGCGTCCGCTCGCTGGTCGTCCCGCCAGACGGCGCGACCCTGAAACGCATCCGCGCCGCGGACGTACCCCTGAACGTCACGGGCGGCGGCAGCACCCTGGGCTGGCTGGGGCAACTGCTGCCCCTGGTGCTGACCGGGCTGATCCTCGTGGTGCTGTGGCGCTCCATGCGTGGCGCGCAGGGCGGCGCGAACCCCACGAACTTCGGCCGGTCACGGGCAGCGGTGATCAGCGAGGGGCAGATCAAACTCACCTTCGGCGACGTCGCCGGCTGCGACGAGGCCAAGGCCGACCTCCAGGAGGTCGTCGATTTCCTCCGCCACCCCGACCGTTACCACCAGCTCGGCGCCCGCATCCCCCACGGGGTGTTATTGGTCGGCCCTCCCGGTTCCGGCAAGACGTTGCTGGCCAAGGCCGTCGCGGGCGAGGCGCGCGTCCCCTACTTCAGCATCAGCGGCTCAGACTTCGTCGAGATGTTCGTCGGCGTCGGCGCCGCCCGCGTCCGCGACCTCTTCGAACAGGCCCGCAAGAACGCCCCCTGCATCGTCTTCATCGACGAGATCGACGCCGTCGGCCGCAAACGCGGCCTGAACATGCAGGGCGGCAACGACGAACGCGAACAGACCCTCAACCAGCTCCTCGTCGAGATGGACGGCTTCTCTTCCGGGCAGGAGGTCATCATCCTGGCCGCCACCAACCGCCCCGACGTCCTCGACGCCGCGCTGCTGCGCCCGGGCCGCTTCGACCGGCAGGTCGTGGTGGACGCCCCCGACGTGCGGGGCCGCGAGATGATCCTGCGCATCCACGCCCGCAAGAAACCGCTGGACCCCAGCGTGGACCTGGGCGTCATCGCTCGGCGCACCGCCGGGATGGTCGGGGCGGACCTGGAGAACCTGCTGAACGAGGCGGCGCTGCTCGCGGCACGGTCGGGCCGGACGCGCATCACCGCGCGGGATGTCGATGAAGCGCGCGACCGGGTGCTGATGGGCCCCGAACGGCGCAGCATGGTCGTGCGCGAGGCCGACCGGAAGGTCACCGCGTACCACGAAGTCGGCCACGCCCTCGCCGCCCAGCTCCTCCCCCACGCCAACCGCGTCGCGAAACTCACCGTCGTCCCCCGCGGCCGCGCCGCCGGATACATGATGCCCGACGCCGACGACCGCCTCCACGTCACCCGCCCCGCCCTCGAAGACATGATCGCCGTCGCCCTCGCCGGACGCGCCGCCGAAGACATCATCTTCCACGACATCACCACCGGCGCACAAAACGACTTCCAGCAGGCCACCAGCATCGCCCGCCGCATGGTCACCGAATGGGGCATGAGCCCCACCATCGGCAAAGTCGCCCACGCCACCGACCAGGGCACCTACCTCGGCGGCGGCCCCCAGATGCTCCCCATGAGCGAACACACCGCCGCGCAGATCGACACCGAAATCAAAACACTCATCGACGCCGCCTACACCCGCGCCACCGACCTCATCGGCGAACACCTGGGCCGCGTCCACGAGATCGTCAGCGTCCTCCTCACCCGCGAAACCCTCACCGGAGAAGAATTCGCGGCGCTCCTCAACGGCGAGACGCTCGAACCACTGCCACCCGCAGCGCCCAGCATCGCGGGGTGAGGTCGTAACGGCTAAGCCTGTTTGGCAGTGACGTCGTGGGGCTGCGCCTGGCGGCGGGCCTCCCCACCCCCCAGCCCCCTACCCCAGGGGGGCAGGGGGAGCGGTCGCTGCGCTCGGCAGGTATTTCTCCGGCTTTCTGGGTGGGTGACTGGTGGGTTCGGCCACGTATGGGTCTGCAGACCTCCGGTGTCGCTGCGGGCGCCCCGCGCGCTGCGCGCACGACGGGCTCGGTTGCCACGACGATGGGTTGGCCCCACATCGTGGTGCGACCCAGAAGGTTCTACTTTTTGGGCTTCTGCCAGAGCGGTCTTTTGAAAGTCGATCAGCGGCGCGAAGCGTCCCACTGATCACCTGATCGCAGATCACCACCGGCCGTCGTGCGCGCAGCGCGCGGGCCTTGCGGGGGGCGGAGGATGGCGTCGAGGCCAGACCCGTCACCGCCCCACACAAACACGCCGCACGAGTAAAAACTCTTGCCCAGTGCCAACGTAAGCCCCCCCTGCCCCTCTGGGGTAGGGGGCTGGGGGGTGGGGCAGCCCGCCGCAGGCGCAACCATTCAAACAGGGAGGCCCACCGCCAGGCGCCCCCTCCCAACCTCTTTTACCCGAAGTACCCGAGCAGGTCGATCAGCGTGCGGGCGTAGTCGTTGGGTTTCAGCCCGCGCTTGTCGAGTTTGACGCTGGGTGGGAAGGTGACGACTTCGGTCTTGTAGGGGAAGGCGCGGAGGGCGGGGGCGTCATAGTCGAGGGTTTTGTAGGCGAAGGTGATCTGGATCTGGGTCATGGTTTCGCCGATGCTGAGGACGCGGCGGGCGGCGGCGGTGAGGCGGAGTTTGGCGAGGTCGATGAAGTTCTGCACTTCGGGGGTGGGGGGACCGTATTTTTTGCGGAGGTCGCGTTCGACGCGGCTGATGGCCTGGAGGGTGCGGCTGTCGCTGAGGCGGCCGTAGGTGGCGATGCGGGCTTCTTCGTCCCCTTGTCCATCGGCACTGGCGAAGTACTCCGGGGACAGGCGGGCGTCGATGGGGAGGTCGATGCTGATGGTGGCGGGGGCTTCGATCTTTTCGCCTTTGAGTTTGGCGACGGCTTCGGCGAGGAGTTCGGTGTACACGTCGATGCTGACGGCCTGGACGTGGCCGTGTTGTTCTTCTCCGAGGATGTTGCCGACGCCGCGGATTTCCATGTCTTTCTCGGCGAGGAGGTGCCCGCTGCCGAGGTCCTGGAGGTCGGCGATGGCCCAGAGGCGGCGCTGGGCGTTTTCGGTCATGCGGGGGGGGTAGAAGAGGTAGGCGTAGGCGGTCTGGGCGCGGCGGCCGACGCGGCCGCGGAGTTGGTAGAGCTGGGCGAGGCCGAGGCGGTCGCTGCGTTCGATGAGGATGGTGTTCGCTTCGGGGATGTCGAGGCCGGTTTCGACGATGGTGGTGGCGAGGAGCACGTCGAAGGCGCCCTGTTCGAAGCCGAGCATGATCTCCTCGAGTTCTTCTTCGTTCATGCGGCCGTGGGCGACGCCGATGCGGGCTTCGGGGACGAGGTTGCGCAGGTAGAGGCTGCGGGCGCCGATGCTGGCGATGCGGTCGTGGATGTAGAAGACCTTGCCGCCGCGTTCGATCTCGCTGAGGATGGCGTCGCGCACCGTGATCGGATCGAAGGGCGCGAGGACCGTCTGGATGGGTTTGCGGCCCTTGGGTGGGGTCTGGATGGAGCTCATGTCGCGCAGGCCGACCATGCTCATGTAGAGGGTGCGGGGGATGGGCGTGGCGGACAGGGCGAGGGTGTCGACGGCGCGGGCGTCCTCGGGGATGTCGAGCTTGCCGTCCTTGGGCACCTCGGGGAGGCCGCGCAGGGCGCGGAGTTTTTCTTTCTGGCCGACGCCGAAGCGGTGTTCCTCGTCGACGATGATCAGGCCCAGGTCGCGGAACTGCACGTCGCCGCTGAGGAGGCGGTGGGTACCGATCAGGATGTCCACCTTGCCCTGGGCGGCGTCGGCGAGGATGCTCCGGGCCTGCTGGGGGGTGGTGAAGCGGGAGAGGCCCTCGACGCGGACGGGGAGGCCCTTGAAGCGTTCGACGAAGGTGCTGGTGTGCTGTTCGGCGAGCAGGGTGGTGGGGACGAGCACGGCGACCTGTTTGCCGTGGCCGACGACGCGGTGCGCGGCGCGCAGGGCGACCTCCGTCTTGCCGAAGCCCACGTCGCCGGAGATGAGGCGGTCGGCGGGGTTGGCTTTTTCCAGGTCGCGCATGGTTTCTTTCAGCGCGGTCTTCTGGTCGGCGGTGAGTTCGAATTTGAAGTTCGCCTCGACCTGACTGTCCCATTCGGGTTGGGCGGGGAAGGCGTTGCCGGGCGTGACCTGCCGCGCGGCGTACTGCACGAGGAGTTTCGCGGCGACCGCCTCGGCGTTCTTGCGGGCTTTCTCCTTGGCTTTCGCCCAGTCCTTCTTGTCGAAGGAACTCAAGGAGGGCGGGTCGTCGGTGGTGCCGGGGTGGCGGCGCAGGACGGGCAGCTGCTCGATGGGCACGCTGAGGCGCGCGCCGCCCCGGTAGGTCAGGTTCAGGTAGTCGCGCGTGACGCCCAGCACCTTGCGGGTCTCCAGGCCCTCGAACTGCCCGATGCCGTGCTCGGGGTGAATCAGGTAATCCCCGACGTGCAGGCCCAGCGCGTCCGTGACGGGTTTGCCGTTCAGGCGCTTGCCGCGCAGGGCGCTGCCGCCCTGGAAGCCGTAGATGAGGTCCTCGGTCAGGACGACCGTCCTGTGTTCGGGGATGACGAAGCCGCCCTCCCCTGCCGCGCGCAGGAAGCCCAGGCCGCCCTCCTTCACGCGCGGAATCTTCAGCCACGGGATCTCGTGGGTGTTCAGCAGCTTGTCGGCCAGATACGCGGCGGTGCGGTCGTGCCGCACGAGGATCATCACGCGGTAGTCCGCGCCCCGCCACTCGTTCACGTCGCGTTCCAGGTCGCTCAGACGCGCGCGGTAGAACGGGAGGGTGGTCAGGCCGGTATCCAGGTCCGGCAGGTCCAGCGGCGAGCGGCCGAAGCTGGTCACCTCACGCCCGGCCAGTTTCGGCCAGAAGGTGTCGATCAGCACGCCCAGCGCCGAGGCGTAGAACTCCGGCGAATCCAGGAACACCCGTCCGGGCAGCAGCTCCAGTCGCGTGGCGTCCCACTTCACCTCCGTCAGGTACTCGGCGGTGGGTTCCAGCGTGAAGCTCTGCGCCTTCTCGCCGGTCAGCGCGCCTGGTTTCAGGAAGCGCAGGGTGTCCAGCTCATCCCCGAAGAACTCCGCGCGGACCCACAGGCCCTCCTCGGCCTCGGCGGGCAGACCCGACCCGGCCGACAGGCGCAGTTCCAGCGTGTCCCCCTGAATCTCGAAGCCCGGCTCCTCACCACGCTCATACCCCAGGCGCTCCAGGCGGGAGAGCAGCGACTCGCGCGGGTAGCTGGCCCCCACCTTCAGGGTCAGGGCGTGATCCTCCGGGCGGGACGGGAACAGGTCCAGCGCCGTATTCACGTCCAGCACCACGTGCTCGTGGCGGGCGTCCCAGTCGCGCAGGCCGGGGTTCACGCTGACCGGCGCGCCCAGCACCCCGGCTGTCGCGTAACTGCCCAGCCGGTCGGGGGTGGTCAGCAGGACGGCCGGACCGGGGAACGCCGCGAACAGCGCCGCGCGCGCCACCTGCGGCAGCAGCAGCAGATTTCCGGGCGGGGCGGCGGGCAGCAGTTTCGACAGGTTCGGCGCAGCAACAGTCACCGGAAGAGTGTACGCGCCCCCCGCACCGGAAACAGAGAGCGAAAAGACTTAGCGAAGGACCGCTCAGCGCCGCACGGTCTTGCAGCCGGTCAGCAGGCTCTTCGTGGTGGTCGTGCTGTTCCCGGTGAAGGTGCTGAGTTCCGCCGTGCCCTGGTGTTCCCACCATTGCAGGCCGCCGCGCGCGCCGGCGGGGCCGTTCAGACTGGCGTAGCGGGCGCCGCTGGCGCTGATGGCCTGCGCCAGCCCGTACTTCTGGCCCTTCCAGTCCAGCACGGCGAACATGGGCTGATCCCCGAACTGCACGTAGTACACGCTGACTTTCTGCCCGCCCGTGCAGGCGTACTGGTAGACGCGGTAGTTGACCTGCACGGGCGGCGTCGCGGCGCCCGCCACGCCCAGTAGCAGTCCAGCGGCGGTCAAGATCACTCGTTTCATCCTTTCCACGGTAGCCGGTGCCCATGAACACTTCACGAGGGCCGGATGACAACCTCCCGGTGTAGGCTCCGCGCATGACCCTGAACGCCCGGCCGCCCCATCACGCGGCCCGCCGCCTGCTCATCGGGCTCGTGTTGGGCGTGCTGGTGGGCCTCGCCACGCCCCACGTGTGGCCGCCGGAGGCGCGGATCCTGCTGGGCTGGGTGGCGTTCACGCTGACCGTGATGGCGCAACTGTGGCCTCTCATGATGCGCGCGGGGCCCGCCCGGACGCGGGAACTCGCCACGCGCGAGGACGACAGCCGGGCGCTGGCCGGGACGATCACCATGACGGCTGCCCTGGTGAGCCTGATCGGCGTGGTGTTCCTGCTGTCCGACGCGCACGACGCCAGGGGCACCCGGGAGCTGCTCCTGACGGCGCTGGCGGTGGGGACGGTCGCCACGAGCTGGCTGCTCGTGCAGACCGAGTACACCCTGCATTACGCGCGCCGCTACTACCGGGACGGACGCGGCGTGCTGTTCCCTCACGGGGAGAGCAACCTGGAGGAGCCCACGTACTGGGATTTCGCGTACCTGAGCGTCACGATCGGCATGACGTATCAGGTGAGCGACACGAACCTGAACACCCGCGCCATGCGGCGCCTGCTGCTGGGGCACGCGCTGCTGTCGTTCGTGTTCGGCACGGTGATCATCGCGGTGACGATCAACGGCGTGGCGGGCCTGATCCAGTAGCCGGGGCGTACAGTCTGGGCATGCTGCCTCTGATGCTGTCCGGTCTGCTGCTCGCCGCGCCCGTGTCCGTCAGCCGGACACCGGTCCTGCTGGAGGGTGCCCGTTCGGCGGCCACCGTTCCGGCGGAAGGGGGTGGGGTGATCGTGCCGATCGATAGTGAACTGGACGTGCTCCTGTCGGGCGACCGGGGGCAGGTGACGCGGGTGGTGCTGGCGTTCGACACGCAGAGTCCGTCGTATCCGTACGCGCTGCCGGACCTGGGCAGTCGCCTGGGACGACTGGCGCGCAAGTACGCCACCCGCTGCTTCGGGTTGCCCGCCGGGGACCGCAAGGTGCTGGGGGAACGGATCTGGCAGGCGTTGCGAAACCCGGACACGGACTTCCCGGAGTTCTGGTCGTACGGTCCTCTGACGGTCGAGGTCGCGGCGATGGTCGAGGGTGGGTACTCCCGCACGCTGGGCGACTCGGGGGTGGTGGATGTCCCGCCGGAGGTGAGCGTGCGCGTGATCCTGGAACGGCCAGCGGCACCCGGCTGGGTGCCCGGATGCCGCTGGCCCTGAATCGGATTTAACCGAGGCGTTCGATGGCGCGGGCGGCGAGGACGTCCACGAGGTGCGCGCGGTACTCGGCGCTGGCGAAGCGGTCCCCGAGCAGGTCGCCCGCGTCGACCAGTCCGGTGGGGACGGCCTGGGAGCCGTTCACGGCGTCCTCCAGCTTGTTCAGGCGGTGCGCTTTCTCGGCCGCGCCGGTGTACGCGGCCCGCACGCTGCCGTCCGCGTGCCGGACCACGGCGACGCCCACGACGGCGTAGTGGCTGGCGGGGTGGCGGAACTTCTCGTACGCGCTGGCCTGGCTGGTCGCGGGAATGCGGATGTGCGTCAGGAGTTCACCGGGCTGCACGGCACTCTCGAACATGCCCTGGAACATGTCGTCGGCGTGCACGGTGCGCTCCCTGCCGGGGCCGCGGATGACGAATTCCACGCCCAGCGCCAGCGCGGCGGCGGGGTAGTCGGCGCTGGGGTCGGCGTGCGCCAGACTGCCGCCGATGGTGCCGCGGTTGCGGACCATCGGGTCGCCGACCCAGCCCGCCACTTCCGGGAACAGCGGCAGCTCGCTGCGTAGCACGTCCGCGTGCGTGGTCATCGCGCCGACCACCCAGTGGTCCCCGTCCCGCCGGATGCCTTTCATCTCCTGGATGCCCCAGATGTCCAGCAGCGCGGGCGGCTGCGCCAGCCGGAGCTTCATGGCGGGCAGCAGGCTGTGCCCCCCCGCGATGACCTTCAGGTCAGGATTCTCGGCAAGTGCGGCGAGGGCCTGATCGACACTCTCGGCCTTGTGGTACTCGAAACTGGCTGGATACATGAATCCCTCCGGGATGGGGTTGATGGGTGAAGGTTGAAAGGTGATGGGCGGCGGTTCTATCAACCATCAACTTTCAACTGTTAACGCTTCAGTCGTCGGCGGCCTGCGGCTGGCTGCCCCGCGCGTCTTTCAGGGCGCGCCAGACCTTCTCGGCGGTGTAGGGCATGTCGAGGTGCGCGATTCCGGCTTCGTGCCACAGGGCGTCCATGACGGCGTTGGCGACGGCGGCGGTGCTGGCGATCGTGCCCGACTCGCCGATGCCCTTGACGCCCAGGGGATTGTGGGGGCTGGGGGTGACGGTGTGGCCGTGCTGGATGAACGGCACGTCGTCCGCGCGGGGCATGGCGTACTCCATGTACGTCCCGGCCAGCAGGTTGCCGTCCTCGTCGTACGCGGCTTCCTCCAGCAGCGCCTGGCCCATGCCCTGGGCGACGCCGCCGTGCACCTGTCCCTCGGCGATCAGGGGGTTGATGAGGGGGCCGCAGTCGTCCACGCTGCCGTAGCCGCGCAGTTTCACGTGGCCGGTGTCGGTGTCGATCTCCACGACGGCGATGTGCGTCCCGAAGGGGTACACGAAGTTCTTCGGGTCGTAGAACGCGGTGGCTTCCAGGCCGGGTTCCAGGTCGGCGGGGTAGTTGTGCGCGAGGTGGGCCATCAGGGCGATGTCGAAGAAGGTCTTGCTCTTGTCCGGCGCGCCCTTGATGCGGAACACGCCGCCCTCGTGCTCGATGTCGTCCTCGCTGGCTTCCAGCAGGTGCGCGGCGATCTTCTTCATCTTCGCGGTGATCTTCTGCAGCGCGAGTTTCAGGGCGCTGCCGCCCACCGCCGCCGAGCGGCTGCCGTAGGTGCCCCAGCCGTAGGGCATGCGGCCGGTGTCCCCGTGGATGAGCTCGATGTCCTCGATGGGGATCTGGAGTTCGTCGGCGGCGATCTGCGGGAAGGCCGTCTCGTGGCCCTGCCCGTGGCTGTGGCTGCCGGTGTACAGTTCGACCTTCCCGGTGGGATGCACGCGCACGAGGCTCGATTCCCACTGTCCGGCCTGCGCGCCGAGCTGCCCGACCAGGGCGCTGGGGGCCAGTCCGCAGGCTTCCAGGAAGGAGATCAGGCCCACGCCGAGGATCGTCTTCCCGCCTTTCATGCGGGCCTGTTCGTCGCGCAGCGCCGTGTAGTTCATCATCTGCATGGCCTGATCCAGCGCCGGTTCGTAGTCGCCGCTGTCGTACACGAGCGCCACCGGGGTCTGGTAGGGGAACTCGTCGGGCTGGATGAAGTTCTGGCGGCGCAGTTCGGCCGGGTCCATGTTCAGTTCGTGCGCGGCCATGTCCACGATCCGCTCGATGAGGTACGTGGCCTCGGGGCGGCCCGCGCCGCGGTAGGCGTCCACGGGCACGGTGTTCGTCATGACGCCCGTGACCTTGGCGTGAATGGCGGGAATCTTGTACACGCCGTTCAGCAGGGTGGCGTACAGGTACGTGGGCACGGCGGGCGCGAACAGCGTCTGGTACGCGCCGAGGTTCGCGTGGGTGTTCACGCGGAAGCCCAGGATCTTGCCGTCCTCACTCACGGCCAGTTCGGCCTCGGTGTCGTGGTCGCGGCCCTGCGCGTCGCTGACGAAGGCCTCGCTGCGCCGCGAGGTCCACTTGACGGGGCGGCCGATCAGGCGCGAGGCGAGCAGCACGATGACCTCTTCCTGGTACTGGAAGATCTTCGTGCCGAAGCCGCCGCCCACGTCGGGGCTGATCACGCGCAGTTTGTGTTCGGGGATGCTCATCACGAACGCCGCGAGGATCAGGCGGTGAATGTGGGGGTTCTGGCTGGTGGTGTACAGCAGGTAGTCGCCGCCCGCCGGGGTGAACTGCGCCAGGGACGCGCGGGGCTCGATGGGGTTGGCGACCAGCCGGTGGTTGCGCAGCTTCACGTGCACCTTACGGGCCGCGCCGCCAAAGGCCTCGGTGGTGGCGGCCTCGTCCCCGATTTCCCAGTGGAAGGCGACGTTGCCGGGCACGTCGTCGTGCACCAGGGGCGCGCCGTCGGCCAGCGCGGCGTGGGTGGTCGCCACGGCGGGCAGGGCGTCGTAGTCGACTTCCAGCGCGGCGGCGGCGTCCTCGGCCTGCGCGCGCGTCTCGGCGATCACGACCGCCACGATGTCCCCGACGTGGTTCGCTTCCGTCAGGGCGATGGCGGGGTGCGCGGGCGTCTTCAGGTCCGGCAGCAGCCAGCCGACCGGGATGCTGCCCAGCCCGGCGTCCTGCACGTCCTGCCCGGTCAGTACGCGGATCACGCCCGGCATGTCCTTCACCGAGTCGGTGTTGATGCCCGTGATCTTGGCGTGCGCGTAGGGACTGCGCACCATCGCGGCGTGCACCATGCCGTGCAGCACCATGTCGTCGGTGTAGTTGCCGGTACCGGTGATGAAGCGCGGGTCTTCCTTGCGCTTGAGGGCCTGACCGAAATACTTGTCCGTCCGGGTCTCGCTCATGGGGTGATGCCTCCCTGGGCTGTGGAGAAGGGCAAAAAATCTGAGGGGCCAGGCGTCTGAAGGTCTGAGTGGGTCAGCGGAGTCCGGTTCTGGACGCCGTGACCGTTCGACCCTCGACCCAGGTCAGTCGTCGGCGGCCTGCGAGGCGCCCTGCATGGCACCGGCGGCGTGCTGCACGGCCTTGACGATGTTGTGGTACCCGGTGCAGCGGCAGTAGTTGCCTTCCAGGTGGTGGCGGATCTGGTCCTCGCTGGGGTTGGGGGTGTGCTTCAGGAGTTCGGCGGAGGCCATGATCATGCCGGGCGTGCAGAATCCGCACTGGAGGCCGTGTTCCTCCCAGAAGCCGGTCTGGAGGGGGTGCAGGTCGCCGGGCGTGCCGAGGCCCTCGATGGTGGTGATGTCGGCGCCCTGCGCCTGCACGGCCAGGAGGGTGCAGCTTTTCACGGCGTCGCCGTTCACGTGCACGGTGCACGCGCCGCACTGGCTGGTGTCGCAGCCGACGTGCGTGCCGGTCAGGCCGAGGTCCTCGCGGATGAAGTGGACGAGGAGCGTTCTGGGCTCCACGTCACGGGTGTAGGTCTTGCCGTTCACTGTCAGGGTGACGTTCATGCGGGCCTCCCACGGGCGGGGTGGAATGAAGGGGTTCCAGAGGGGTGGAAGCTGAGTTGTCTGACCGTCCCCATCTAAACACATTAAGGTTGGAAAAGGGTGCGCGGGCACTCCCGGCGCCCCGCCCCGAACGGTCATACGGGGTCCGCCGGGTTCGTCGACACCCCGGAAGGGCACCGGCTGGGCACCGGGTCGGCACCTGGTCGGCACTGGGGGGCCGAGTCCACGCCCGGAACCAGGTTCTCCCCTGCCCGTTCTGCGGCGCCGCTCTGCGAGTCGGCTCGGGCTGAACGTTCGTGCACCGCCTTCAACCGGAGTCGGGATCAGGTGGTGGGCTGCGGGGCCGCGCGGCGCGACCGGACGGCCCGGCGCACCAGGGCGGTCAGGAAGCACGCCAGGGCCGCGAGGGTCAGCGCGGGCCACAGCGGCTGCCACGCGGCGCGGCCCGGGCCGCCGGTCGGCCACGCGCCGGTCAGGTCGGCGGGCAGCGCGTCCGGCGGGGGGACTTCCAGCGCGGCGGGGCCGAGGCGGTACAGGCCGGGCGTGGGGGCGGGCAGCCGGGCCTCGAACACGCCGTCCGGGCGGGGCGTGAGCCGCAGGGGTGCCGCGCCGTCCGGGCCGAGCAGCGTGACCTGCGCCGTGGGGGCCTGGACGCGCAGGTCGGCACCCACGAGCGTCAGGGGCACCGGGCCGGTGGGCAGCAGCGGCGGGCCGCGCAGCAGCGGGGCGAGCCGGGCGGGACCGCCCGCGTCCCCGAACAGCGAGGCCGGGTTCACGGCGAGCGCGGTGACGCGCCCCAGGCCCACGCGCCACGCGGCGCCCAGCGGCGCGGCGCGGTCGTCGCCGCCCAGGTCCAGGCGGCCCAGGGGGGTCGCGCCGCCTTTCAGGGTGGTGCGGACGGCCGCGCGGACGGTCAGGGGGGCCGCGCCGGGCCAGCGGGCCGCGAAGGTGCCCTGGCGCGCGGCGGGGCGGCCCTGCGCGAGCGTGTCGCGCGCCAGCAGGCTGGGCACGTCCCGCCAGTCGGTCGCCTGCGCGAACTGCCCGCCGCCCCACTCGGCCACGCGGCGCAGCAGCGGCACGTGCATCCCGGCCCCCACCGTGACCGCGCTGACGGTGATGCCGGTGGCGCGGATGCGGCGGATCTGGCGTTCGTACTCGTCAGGGCTGAAGATCCCGCCGTCCACGCCGTCGGTCAGGAGCAGCAGGTGCCGCCTGGGGGCGTCCGATCCCGCGAGTTCCTTCAGGGCGGCGTCCAGCGCGCGCTTGACGACGGTGCCGCCCTCGGCCTCGATGCGGGCGACGCCCTGTTCGATGGCCGCCTGACGGCTGGCGGGGCCCAGCGGCACGGCGACCTTCGGGGCCGAGTCGAAGGCGATGACGGTCACGTCGCTCTGCGGGGCCAGCAGTCGCGCAGAGCCGAGCGCAGCGGCCTTGATCAGGTCGAGTTTCGTGACGCCGCCGGACACGACCTCGTTCATGCTGCCGCTCTTGTCCAGGACCAGTGCCAGGGCCAGCCGGGGCTGGTCGCGCGGCACGCGGCCAGACAGCGGCGAGAGGGTCTCCAGGGGCGTGCCCACGTACCCGCCCGGCCCGAAGGCCTGCCGGTCCCCGGCGATGAACAGGTGCGCTCCGTCCCGCACGGCGCGGTCGAGTGCCGAGCGCAGGTCCGCGCCGAGGTCGGCGGCGGGGGTGTCCACCAGCGCGATCTGGCGCGCGCGGCGGATCTGCGCGGCACCGAGGTCCGCGGGGCTGACGGGCGTGACGCTCAGCCCCTGCACGGCCAGGGCGCGGGTCAGGGTGTCCCGCGCCGCGCCGGGCGGGGCGATCAGCAGCGCGGCTGTGGGGGCGTCCCGGCGCACGGCCGCCTGCCGGGTCACGGGGGGCACGCCGGGGGCCTGAACCTCGACCGTGTAGGTGTCCAGCGCCGTGGTGGGGGCGGGCAGCGGCAGGGTCAGGCGGGTCAGGCCCGGCTGGACCTGTACCGAGCCGCGCTGCACGGCCCTCCCCTGCTGCCGCACCGTGAGCTGCACCTCGCCAGCCCGCGCGGCCTGGAGGCTCAGCGTGGCGGGCACCGGCTGCCCGGCGGGTGCCCCGGCGGGCACGTCCAGGACCGGGGCGGCCAGCGCGGGTCCGGCGGCGGTTCCAGGGGTGGTTCCGGCAGCAGTGCCGGCAGTGGGGCCGAGTTGGACCGCGTGTCCCTGGTCGTGCAGGCGCGCCAGGGTGTCGGGCACCGTGCCGGAGACGCGCCAGCCGGGGCCGGTCACGCGCAGCGGCGCGCCGGGCGCGCGGGCCGCCGCGTCGGCCAGGGCGGCGTCCAGATCGCCGCCGCCCGCCAGGGTGACCGGGGCGGGGGCAGGCTGGGGTCGCTGCAGGCCGGGGTTCAGGGCCGCCAGCAGCAGCAGCGCCGCCGCGAGCGCCTGCCACGGCCACCAGCGCCGCCCGGCGGGGGTGCGCCACGCGCCGGGCCGCCGCAGGCTCCCCTCGTCCCGGACGCGCAGGGCGCCCTCGGTCACGACGGCCAGCAGGGCCAGCAGCACCAGGGCGCGCCAGGGTTCCAATCGCCAGTGGTCCAGGCGAGGGGCGAGGGCGCGGCGGGCGGCGTCCGGGGTGGCGCCCGCCGGGGCGCGCAGGTCGCCGTCCGTGCCCTGGGCCTGCACGGCCAGCGGCTGACCGTCGAGCAGGGCCACGCCCGCGCGGGCCGGAACGAACGCGCCCCACACGCGGCGCGGCGGCAGGCCACCCTCGCGCAGGGCGTGCGGGCCGGGCGGCTGGGCGCAGGGGCGGCCGACCGTGCAGGGCGTCGGGACCTGGGCTCCCGCGTCGGGCCGGGCGCGTGCGGCCAGCGTGGCGAGCAGCACCGGGAAGGCGGGTGTGTCGGTCCACGCGCCGACCGGGGGCAGGGCAGCGCGCCAGATCTCGCCGTCCGGGGTGGTCTCGCGGGTCAGGAGGGGGCCGCGCGTGCCGCTCAGGACCGCCTGCGCGCCGGGGCGGGCGGGCAGGGTCACGGCGCGCAGGTCGCCCAGCGCGGCCCAGAGGACGGTCTGCCCGACCGGGTCGGTCTGCGCCCAGGCCAGCACGTGATCCGGGGCGGCGCGGGCGGGGTCGGCATTCAGGTCCAGCCGGAGGGGCGCGGGTGAGGCCAGCGCCCGGTCCGGCCCGATTGCCGGGTCGATGACGATCAGCAGGTCCGCCGGGTCGCCCGTGCCGGTCTGGAGGCGCGCGGCAGGCAGGGCCTTCAGGGCGCGGGCCAGCGGCGAGCCGGGCGCCAGCGGTCCCTGTATCGCGATCCGCACGGGCCCGGGCTGGGGGCGCAGCAGGAGCGCGGCGTGGTCGTCGGCGCCCAGGGCGTCGCGGGCGTCCAGGGTCAGCTCCAGCAGGCCGCCCGCGCCGGGCGTGAAGCGCCACGTGATGGGCGTGGCCACGCCGTCCACCAGGGTCACCGTGCGGCGCGCCAGGGCCCGGCCGCCCAGCCGGACGGTCAGGGGGCGGGGGCCGCTCAGGCCGAACGCGTGGGCGGTGACGGTCAGGGTCCAGGGGGCGCCCGCCGCACCGGGCGTGACGCGCAGGTCGGTCAGCGCCGCGTTCGGGGTGTCGGGGCGGCCCACGCTCAGGATGCGGGCATTCAGGCCGCGCAGGGCCGCGCGGGCCGCGCCCACCTGCGCGGGACTGGTGTACACCGTGACCGGCCCGCCGCGCGCCCTGGCCCGCAGCCAGCGGGCCGCGGCGGCCCAGTCGGGCGCGGCGTCGCCGGGCTGCGCGGCCCGCAGCGCCGCGCCCAGCGTGGCCGGGTCCAGGTTCAGGCCCAGGGGCTGCACGCCGCCCGTGAGCAGCGCCGCGCCGCTGCCGGGGCCGATCTCGCGCAGTGCCAGGGCGCGGGCCGCGTCGAAGCGGGTGGGGCGCGCGTCAGTGGCCCGCATGGCGCGCGTGGCGTCCAGCAGCACCAGTCGGCCCCCGCCTGCCGGCGGGGCGAACACCGGGCGGCTCAGGGCGAACGCGGCGGCCAGCAGTGCCAGGAGTTGCAGGCCCAGCGCGGCGCTGGGGTGCAGCCGGGCGCGGGGCGAGCGGGCGCGGACGCGGCGCCACAGGTGCAGGGCGCTGACCTCCTGCTGCCGGGCGGCGCGGCGCTGCCGGGCCAGCCAGGCCAGCAGGGCGGCCAGCAGCAGCAGCGCCAGCCACGCGGGCTGCGCGAGGCTCACCGGATCACGCCCCGCGCGATCAGGTCGCGCAGGATCACCTGTTCCAGGGGCCGCGCGGCGTCCACGCTCAGCCAGCGGCCCCCGGCGCGCGTGACCTGCGCGCCCAGCGCGGCGTTCCAGTCAGCAAGCGCCGCGCGGTATGCCCGGCGGGCCGCGTCGTCGAGCGTGACGGTCAGTTCCTCGTCGCCGTGCACGTCGAGCAGGCGGGTCACGCCGCGCCCCAGGCCTGCCGGGTCCAGTTCGAGCGGGTCGAGGACCTGCGCGGCCAGCACCTCCTGCCCCCGTGCGGGCAGTCCGGCGAGCGCGCCGGGCACCTGTTCGTGCAGGAAGTCCGACACGAGCACGGTCAGGGTGCCGCGCGGCGCGCGGGTCGCTGGGTGGGCCAGCGCGCCGGGCAGGCTGCCGCGCGCGCCGGGGCGGACCGCGCCCAGGAACCCCAGCAGGTGCGCGGCGCGGTTCACGCCCTGCAGCCAGCCGCTGGCCCGGGTGGTCTCAGCGGCGGTCACGACCTGCACGCGGTCCCCGCCGGACAGCGCCGTGAACGCCAGGGCCGCCGCGAGTCCCTGCGCCAGCCGCCACTTGCGCGGGTGCAGGCGCATGCCCGGCCCGGCGTCCAGCACGACCAGCACGGGCAGCTGCCCGGTCACGACGTACTCGCGCACGACCGGCTGCCCGGTGCGGGCCGTGACCGCCGCGTCCAGCGTGCGGATGTCGTCGCCGGGGCGGTAGGGGCGGTGCTCGGCGAAGTCCAGGCCCGCGCCGCGCGCGCGGGTGGGCCGCTCGCCCGCGCCGCCGCGCGCGTGGGCCGCGCCGCGGACCGTCAGGCGGCGGCGGGCGAGTTCCTGCTGTGCGGCGGGCGGGAACTCCATGCGTCAGCCGCCCTGCGCCCGCCATAGGTCGCGCAGCAGCGCGTCGCGGTCCACGCCGTCGGCCAAGCCCTCGAAGTTCAGGTGGAGGCGGTGGCGCAGGGCGGGCAGCAGCGCGTCGCCCACGTCCTGCGGCGCGACGTGCGCGCGGCCCGCGAGCAGCGCGTGGGCCTTGGCGGCCAGGATCAGCGCCTGCGTGCCGCGTGGGCTGACGCCGTAACTGACGTAGCGGCGCACGTCGGCGCTGCTCTCGGCGCGGGTGGGCTGCGTGGCGACCGTCAGGCGCGCGGCGGCCTGCACGACCTCCGGCGCGACCGGCATGGCCCGCACCGCCGCCTGCAGGTTCAGCAGCCCCTGTGGCCCGAGACGGGCATCGGCCTGCACGGCATGCGTGCCGGTCGTCTGCGTGACGATCCGCGCCAGGGTGTCCGCGTCGGGGTAGGGCACGTCCACCTTGAAGAAGAAGCGGTCCATCTGCGCCTCGGGCAGCAGGTAGGTGCCCTCCTGCTCGATGGGGTTCTGGGTGGCGAGCACGAAGAAGGGGCGCGGCAGGGCCCGCACGGTGCCCGCGACCGTCACGGTGCCCTCGCCCATCGCCTCGAGCAGCGCGGACTGCGTCTTGGGCGTGGCGCGGTTCACCTCGTCGGCCAGGAGCAGCTGAGCGAAGATCGGGCCCGGCTGGAAGGTCGGCGCGCCGCCCTGCGGGTTCAGGACCAGCGTGCCGGTGATGTCGGCGGGCATCAGGTCCGGCGTGAACTGCACGCGGCCCAGCTGCAGGCCGAACGCGTCGGCCAGGGTGCGGACCAGCAGGGTCTTGCCCATGCCGGGCGCGCCCTCCAGCAGGACGTGCCCCCCGGCGAGCAGCGCCACGAGCACCTGCCCGGTCATGGTCTCCTGCCCGACAACCACGCGGTTCACGGCGTCCCGCGCGGCCCGCAGGTCGCGCAGAAGGGCGTCGAGGCGCTCCAGGGTGGCGCCGGTCTGGGCGGCGGGCTGTGTGGCAGCGGCCTGGGAGGAGGTCGGCTGTGTGGCCGTGGAGGGGGGGAGGTCGGGCTGCGTCACGGGGAGCTCCTGTCGAAGTAGGCGCGCACGGCGTCCTGCGCGCCGGGCGGGATGGGGGTCGGGGCAGGCAGGTCCGGCGGGGCGAGGTCCGGCCCCGGCGTCCAGCGGGGCGCGGCGCCCGCCGACGTGGCGGCGGGCGCCGCGGCGCTCCGGTCGTCCGGTGCGGCGAGGACCTGCACCCGCCCGCCCGCGCCGGCCGCGCCGCCGAGTTCACCCTGCACGCGGGTGTTCAGGGGCCGCAGGGTGCCGCGCCCCAGGCCGGTGCCGCTGCTGGACCCGGCGGTGCCCGCGCCGCCGCTGTCGCTGGTGCCGCTGGTCGTCTGGCCCTGCGGGTTCTTCGGTCTGGCCGGGTCCGGCGCGGCGCCCCGGTTCATGTCGTTGTTCGTCAGGCAGCCCTGCACGCAGCGGTCGGCCCCGTCACTCTCGATGCCGCGCCCGCCGGACGCGGCGCGCAGTCCGCTGCTGCCGGGGTCGGCCTGCTGCTGCTGCGCGCGCGCGCCCGGCGCGGTGGTCGGGTCGTAGGGCGCGGCGGCCAGCCGGTCGGGGTCGGTGACGCTCTGGTTCTCGAACTGCCCGTTCTCGCGCGAACCGAACGGCGTGTCCTGCGTGCGCGTGCCCGGCGCGGCGGGGGTGGGCTCACGGGGCGCCTGCGCCGCGGGCGTGACGCCCTGACGCGCCTCGGTCAGCCGGGGCAGGGTGGGGGCGCGGCCCGGCACGGCGGTCGCTCGGCCGGTGGTGCCCGCCCCGGTCGGCGCGTCGGACCGCGTGCCGGGCTCCGGGGCCGCGTCCGTGCGGGCGCCCGCGTCGGCGCCGGGGTTCTCGTCCGGCTTGGTGGTGGGCACCGGCGAGACTGCGGCGTCCACCGGGGCCGCCGGGGTCGGCCCGGCCCCGGTGGGGATCGGGGGGGTGGGGGGCTCCTCGATCACGCGCGCGGCCTCCGGCCCCTGGTCGGGGCGGACCGGGGCGGGCAGGCCCCACGCGCCCGCCCCCAGGGCCAGCAGCAGCAGGGGCGCGGCCCACACCCGCGCGGGCGGGGCGGGCAGCAGGGTGCGGGCGTACAGGGAGCGGGCGGCGGCGGCGGCCTGTCCGTCCAGGCGGGCGTGCAGCGCCGCCGACCAGGGGTCCGGTGTGGGCTGGCTGCCCAGCGCCGCCCCCAGCAGGCCCGACAGGCCCGCGCGGCGGTCCGCGACCTGCGCGGCGTCCGGCAGGGTCGGGCGGGCGGGCGCGTGCCACGCCAGGCGCGCCCCCCCGGCCAGCAGGGCCGCGCCGACCACCTCGGCAGGATTCAGGCCAGCAACCGGGCCGGGCCAGAGGGCGTGCAGCAGCCCGCCCAGCAGGGCCGCGCCGCCGGTCACCGTCAGGGCCGCGCGGGTCTGGACCGCCCACGCCTGCGCGTGCAGCCGCGCCTGCACGGGCCGCAGCGCCGCCGTGAGCGCCGGTGACGGGGGGGGCGGCGTGGCGGTCATCCGCGCCCCAGGAAGGTGCGCCCGAGCAGGCCCCGCGCGGCGCGCGCCAGCCCCGCGAAGGCCAGCACCAGCGCCGCGCACAGTGCGCCGTAGAACAGCAGGTGCGCGGGCTCGGTGTTCAGGCTGAAGAACCGCAGTTTGGCGCCCAGACCGTCGGTGCGGGCCAGCACCTCGGACGCGACGATGGCGCTGAACGCGTACCACAGCGCGCGCCGCAGCACGGCCGGGCGGGCTTCCTCCAGGCGGCGGCGGCCCAGCGTGAACACCTGTACGCCCGCCGCGAGCGCCGCGACGCCCACGGCCGTCGAGTCCCGCACGCCCAGGCTGGGAATCAGGTTCAGCGCGACCAGCAGCAGCCCCCAGGGAATCGCCTGGAGGATCAGCAGGGTGGGGGTCAGCAGCGCTTCGGCGCGCAGGCTGCGTCGCATAGTCCAGGCGAGCAGCGTCCCGCCACCCAGGCCCAGGCCCAGCGCGAGCGCCAGCCGGGTCAGGGTGACGCGCGCGGCGTCCAGCGCGGCGGGCCACTCCGCGCCCAGCCAGGAGAAATCCAGCGGCTGGATGCCGGTCACGCGGCCTCTCCCCCGCCGGGCGCGGCGCGGTCGGCCCGGGCGATCAGGGCGCGCAGGTCGCGCATGGTGCCCGCCACGGCCGGGTCGTCGGGGTCGCGGGGGCGCGCGCCGGGCACGCGCAGGGTGCCCTGCACCGTGGCGGGCCGCCCGCCGAGCACGACGACCTGATCGGCCAGCAGCGCCGCCTCCAGGGGGTGGTGCGTGACGAGCAGGGTCGTGACGGGCCGCGCGCGCAGCAGGTCGGCCAGTTCGGCGCGCAGGTCGGCGGCGGTCAGTTCGTCCAGCGCCCCGGCGGGCTCGTCGAGCAGCAGCAGTTCGGGCTGCACGGCCAGCGCGCGGGCGACGGCGGCGCGCTGCGCCATGCCGAGCGACAGTTGCCCTGGCCGGTCGGTGCCGCGGCCGCGCAGGCCCACGCGGGCCAGCCAGTCGTCGGCCTGCGCGCCGCTCAGGGTCGGGGCGACCAGGCGCAGGTTCTCGCGCAGGGTCAGCCAGGGCAGCAGCCGGGCGTCCTGAAACACGAACCCCACCCGTCCGGCGGGCCGCGTGACCGCGCCGCGCGTGGGGTTCAGCAGGCCGGCGGCGAGGCTCAGCAGGGTGCTCTTGCCGCAGCCGCTGCGGCCCACGACCGCCACGACCTCGCCGGGCGCGGCGTGCAGGGTCACGTCGCGCAGCACGGGCCGCGCGCCGTAGTCGAGGGCCACGCCGTCGAAGTGCAGGCTCACGGGGTGCCTCCGGCGCGCCAGGCGGCGCTGCGGGCGCCCAGTGCGCCCAGCGCGGCGTCGGCGGCGCCCAGGATGACGGTCATGACCAGTCCGTAGGCGAGCAGGGCGCGCATCTCGAACTGCTGGAACGCGAAGGCCAGCATGTAGCCCACGCCGCTGGTGCGGCCGAACACCTCGCCGAACACGACCATCTTCCACGCCAGGGACAGCGTGAGGCGCGCCGTGCCGAGCAGCGTGGGGGTCAGTTGCGGCCACGTGACGGCGCGCAGCGTGGCGGCCCGACCCAGCCCGAACGCTCGGGCCATGCCGTACAGGCGCGGGTCGAGGCCGCGCACGCCCTCGCGGACCTGCACGGCCACGCCCGGCAGGAGGATCAGGGTGATCGCGCCGACCAGCGCCCGTTCGTTCAGTCCGACCAGCAGGTACGCGGCGAGCAGCACCAGGATGCGCGGCACGCTGAGCATCGCGGCCAGCCAGGGGGCCAGGAAGCCCGCCAGGGCGCGTGAGCGGCCCAGCGCGAGCCCCAGCGGCACGCCCAGCAGCAGGGCCAGCACGAACGACAGCAGCACGCGCCACAGGGTGATGCCCACGTGCCCCCACAGCGTCCCGCGCGCCGATTCGCGCGCCGCGTACGCCAGGGTCGCGGCCGGGCCGGGGAAGGTGTCCTGGCCCAGCAGCAGCCAGCCCAGCAGCAGGCTCAGCAGTCCGGCCAGCGGCCACAGCCAGCGGGCGGCGTGGCGCGCGGGGCGCACGTCAGGGGCGGTAGGAGGTATTGAACGCACGGGTGTCCAGGCGGGTCAGGCCCACCACGTCCGGCCCGGCGACCTCGATCATCCGGCGGGTCAGGAGCAGCGTGGCGTTCAGGTCGGCGGCCGTCCAGCGTTTCGGGAGGCCGGCCGCCCACTGGGTGCGCAGGGCGGGCAGTTGCGAGCGGTCGGGCAGGGCGTACAGGTTCGCGTCGAGCATGGCGGTCCAGAAGGCCGGGTCGGTCTTCATGCGTTCGTTGGCCTGATTGACCGCCTTCAGGAACAGGCGCAGCGTGGCGGGGTCGGCGTCGGTGCGGGCCACGAGGTACAGCAGCGGCACGTTCTGCGGGAGGCCCAGGCCGCGCAGCAGGTCGGCGCTGCTGATCAGCGTGCGGAACTTCCCGGTGCTCACCATGCGCGCGCCGTGGTGCCAGAAGGGAATCCCGGCCTGGATCTCGCCGCGGTTCATGAACTGCTCCATCAGGGGACTGCTGACCGAGGCGACCTTCGCGGCGCTCTGCACGTCGAAGCCCTGCCGGCGGGTGTAGGCGCGCAGGATCAGCAGGGTCTTGTCGGTCAGGCTGGTCGCGCCCAGCGTCTGGCCCTTCAGGTCGGCGACCGTGCGGATGTCGCTGCCGGCGGGGACGATCACGCCGCCGGTGATCAGGCTGAACGGGTAGATGGCGCTGACCGGGAAGCCCTTCTGGCGCAGCAGCGTGACCTCCAGGAAGTCGTCCACGACCACCTGGGCGTCCCCGGCGCGCAGCGCGACGCGGGTGGCGTCCTTGCTGGCGTAGGTGGTGGTGTTCAGCCGGAAGCCCAGGTCACGGTCAATGCCGTACTTCTGGATGGCGAACGTCACCCAGGACAGTGTTCCGCCGGCCTGCAGGCCAACGTTCAGGGTCTTCTGGGCGGCGGCGGTCCCGCCGAGCAGGAGCAGCAGCGCGCAGGTGGCGCGGATGGGGGTGCGGCGTGCGCGGGGCGCGGTGGGCTGGGGCATGGGCACTCCTTCGGTGCGGGTGGGCCTGCGGAACGGGGGTGGGCGGGAACCGGACGGACACAGCCGCCGGGCGCGGTGTGGACGTGGAGCGGGCATGCAGGGGCACCTCCGGCGGACCCGGAGGAACGGAAGCTGGTCGTGGCGTGCGGTCATGGTGACAGCTGCGGGGTTGCCAAAAGGTTGAAGGTCGCGCGGGTCCACCCGGCAGGGGCGATACGTAGACACGTACACCTTTACCGCGGGAGGAAGTGATAGCGTTGGCCCATCACTCTATGAATCCTGCCGCACGGCACCGGGGACTGCCCCACACCCGACGCGGACGCCCTTCGCCCCGAGGACGCGCACATGAATGACAGATTGTCGCTGGAACGACAGAAACTGATCAGCGCCTGGTACCGGTACGTGTCCCGTGAACAGGCGCCCCAGCCGGTCGAGACGACCGTGGACCAGGAGGTCGCCGCGTCGTGGGCGCGGTCGGCGCTGACCGTGTCGCCGGAGCGCGCGTGCGCGCCGATCATGAAGGAATCCGACGTGCAGCACGTCTGGCACGAGAGCCCCCTGGAGTACGGCATGCGCGGCCTGATTCCCGAACTGCGCCGCCTCGCGGAGGAGGCGGACCTGATCGTCGCGGTCGGAAACGTGGACGGCACGCTGCTGTGGACGCAGGGCAGCGAACGCATGACCGACCTGGCGCGCAGCATCAACTTCGTGCCCGGCGGGCAGTGGGGCGAGGGCAGCGTCGGCACGAACGCGCTGGCGCTGTCGCTGCGCACCCGGCAGCCCGTGCGGGTGTTCAGCGCCGAGCATTACGTGCAGACCGTGCACGACTGGGTGTGCTACTCCAGTCCCATCCGGGATACCGGGAGCGGGGCGCTGCTGGGCGTGCTGGACATCAGCACCACCTGGGAGCACACCACGCCGCTGGGACTGGCCAGCGCCCGGCACTACGCCGCGCAGATCGAACTGGCCATCCAGGGGCGGCCGGTCACGCCCGCCGCCGGGCTGAACCTGGCGTTCTGCGGGTCGCCGCGCGTGACGTTCGGCGGGCAGCGGCTGCACCTGACGCCCCGGCAGCACGAGCTGCTGTGCGTGCTGTCCCTGAATCCGGGTGGCCTGACGCTGGACGCGCTGCACGCGCACGTGTACGGCGACCAGCCGATCAGTCTGAGCACCCTGAAATCCGAGGTCAGCACCCTGCGGTCCCTGCTGGGCGGGCAGATCGCGTCGCGGCCGTACCGGCTGAGTGTCCCGATCACGCTGGACGTGCAGCGCATCGAGGAACTGCTGCTGGCCGGGCGCGTGAGCGAGGCCGCCGACCTGTACGACGGGCCGCTGCTGCCGCACTCGGCGTCGCCGCTCTTGACCTACTGGCGCGAGTACCTCGACGCGGCGCTGCGCGAGGCGGTGTGCCGGTCGGGCGACCCGGACCTGCTGTGGCGCTACGCGTCCCGTTTCGACGATCCGGAATGCCTGGACACCCTCGAAGACCTGCTGCCCGAAGGTGACCACCGCCGCCCGATCGCACGGGCGCGCCGCGCGGCACTGGACGCCGCCTTCTGATCCGGGAGGGCGATGACCCGCAGATACATCCGACCGGCGGGAACGGCCCCCAGGAGCCGGTTCACGCGGCGGACGAACACCCGCGAGCCCACCGGACGTTCGGGAGTCACGCGGCTTCCGTCCGGTGTGGACTCCGTCTGTTTCGTTGACAGCCGCGAAGGGCTCCGGTCTGTCGACGCCGCGTCCGGAACCCGTTCTGCTCCTGCTCGCCCGGCGGCGCGATCCTGCGAGTCCGCCCGGATCTGCCAGTTCGCCCGGACCCGGCGGGGCGCGCGACCCGGTCCAGCGGAGTCCGCATGAACCCGCCGGCGCCGCGCCTGCGTCCGAACGCGGCGCTGGCGCTGCTGGCCCTGAGTGTCGTGCTGAGCATGAGTCCGTGGTTCAGCGCGGCGGCCGCGCTGCCGCAGCTGCGTGAAGGCTGGGGCCTGAACGCCTTTCAGGGCTCGTGGCTGACGCTGGCGGTGCAACTGGGTTTCGTTGCGGGCGCGGTGGTCAGCGCCGCCCTGAACCTCGCGGACCGGACGCAACCGCGCGTGCTGATCGCCGCCGGGGCACTGACGGCGGCCCTGGCGAACGCGGCGCTGCTGCTGGGGCCGGGGCTGGTGGGGGCGCTGCTGGCACGCGCGGCCGTCGGGGCGGCCCTGGCGCTCGTGTACCCTCCGGCGCTGCGGGCCATGAGTGCGTACTTCACGCGCGGCCGGGGTCTGGCGCTGGGGGTCATGGTGGGCGCCCTGACGCTCGGCTCGGCCAGTCCGCACCTGGTCAACGCGCTGGGCGGCGCGGACTGGCGGGTGGTGGTGGGTGTCACCAGTGCGCTGGCGGCGCTGGGGGGCCTGCTGGCCCTGCCGGTCCCGCCGGGCCCACTGGCGACGAAAGCCCCGCCGTTCCGTCCGGCGCAGGCGTGGCGGGTCCTGACGGCGCGCGGCCCGGCCCTGGCGACCCTCGGGTACCTGGGGCACATGTGGGAGCTGTACGCCATGTGGACCTGGTTCGCGCTGTTCTACGGCGGCGTGCTGAGCGGCGCGGGCGCCCCGGACGCCACGCGCGGCGCGGCGCTGGCCACGTTCAGCGTGGTCGGTCTGGGCGCGCTGGGCTGCGTGGTGGGGGGCGTGCTGGGCGACCGCTGGGGCCGCACGCGCCTGACGGAACTGGCGATGTGGCTGTCCGGCGGCGCGGCGCTGGTCCTGGCGGCGCTGGTGGTGGGCGGCGCGTCGCCGGGGGCGGTGCTGGCCGTCAGTCTGTTCTGGGGGTTCTGGATCATCGCGGACAGCGCGCAGTTCAGCACGGTCGTCAGTGAGATCGCACCCGGCGAGTACGTGGGGACCGCCCTGACCGCGCAGCTGGCGCTGGGGTTCACGCTGACGGCCGTGACCATCGCGCTGGTGCCGCTGTTGCTGCCGCACCTGGGCTGGGGCGGCCTGTTCACGCTGTGGGCGCTGGGGCCGCTGCTGGGGGCGCTGGCCATGCGGGCCCTGCGGGCCACGCCCGACGCTGCCCGCATCGCCGACGGTCGCGGCTGACCCGGCCGCACGTGTTTTGACCGGGTTCAAAATCGGCAGTTCATGCGGCGCTGCTCGGCCCGCAGCCGGGGGGAGCGTGGGGCGCACCAACCGCTTCCCCTTCCATCTCCAACCCCGGCCCAACCCGTCGTTTCTACAGTGAACGGTGACCTGAATCAATTCCGCCTTTCCTGAAAGGCTCCCGTCCAGTCCTGACGCGACTGGACTCTCCCGGAGGTTGCCATGAATGAAACCAACACGAACCGTCGTCATTTCCTGAAACTGACCGCCGCCACCGGCGCCGCCGTCGGTCTCGCCTCCACCGTGGGCCGCGCCGGGGCGCAGGCGGCGGCGTCGCCGGCCAAACCCGGCGACCTGCTGATCTACCAGGACGGCGCCAAGAAGGGCCAGCCCGTGAAACTCGCCGACCTGAAGGTGGGCGTGGCCGTGTGGGCGGCCGTCGCCGACCCGGCCACCAAGCAGCCCCGCGACGCCGCCAAGGGTGGCGTGGTGATCGTGAAGCTCGCCAGCGGCAAGGTCAAGGCCAGCAGCAAACCCAACGCGCTGGGTGACGTGGTGGCGTACTCGGCGCTGTGCACGCACCAGGGCTGCCCCACCAAGGAGATCGGGTCGCTCGGGCAGGGCAAGGGAAACATCATCTGCACCTGCCACGGTTCGATCTTCGATCCGGGCGACAACGCCAAGGTGCTGGGCGGTCCCGCACCGCGCCGCCTGGCCGCGCTGCCGCTGAAGAAGGACGACAGCGGGCAGCTGGTCGCCAAGGCCGCGTTCACCGGCAAAGTCGGCAGCTGAGTTCCTCCCGCACGCCGGGCGCGCCGCGCCCCTGACACGCACGACCGCACGGTGGGGTCATGACCCCGCGAAGGAGAGACACATGAAGGGAACTCGTTTGGTGGGTGCAGCACGGTTGAGCGCAATTCTGGCAGTCGGCGTTTCCCTTCTGGGCGCGGCTGGCGCGCAGTCCTACCCGTCGGTGACCGACGCCCGCCTGACCAACCCGGAGTCCAGCAACTGGCTGATGACCCGCGGGAACTACAGCAACTGGGGTTACTCGGCGCTGGGGGGTATCACGGCGAAGAACGTGGCCGGGCTGCGGCCCGTGTGGGCGTACTCGACCGGGCAGACCGAGGGGCACGAGGGCGCGCCCATCGTGAACAACGGCGTGATGTTCATCACGGCGCCCATGAACAAGCTGTTCGCGCTGAACGCCACGAACGGGTCGCTGCTGTGGAAGTACGAACGCGAACTGCCGGACGACATCACCACCTGCTGTGACGTCGTGAACCGTGGCGTGGCCGTGTACGGGGACCTGGTGTTCATGGGCACGCTGGACTCGCACATGATCGCCTTCAACGCCAAGACCGGCAAGATCGTCTGGGACCGCACCATCGAGGACTACAAGAAGCGCTACACGATCACCTCGGCGCCGCTGGTCGCCAACGGTCGCCTGATCACCGGCGTGCACGGCGGCGAGTACGGCGTGCGCGGCTTCCTGGAGTCCATGGACCCCAAGACCGGCAAGACCCAGTGGAAGTCCTACACGACCGTCGAGAGCAGCTACCCGGCGGGCAGCGCCGCGACCGGCGGGGCGCCCACCTGGCTGACCGGTGGCTACGACGCGGCCACGAAGACCGTGTACTGGGGCGTCGGGAACCCCAGCCCCTGGATGGATCCGCGCCGCAAGGCCACCGACGACCTGAAGTGGAGCTCCTCGCTGATCGCGGTGGACGTGAACACCGGGAAGATCAAGAGCGGCTTCCAGTACTCCCCGAACGACGCGTGGGACTACGACGGCGTGAACGAACCGATCCTGATCGACACCGTACAGGGCGGTAAGACCGTCAAGAGCATCGTCAGCGCGCACCGCAACGGGTACCTGTACCGCTTCGACCGCACGGGCGGCGGCGTGAAGTACCTGAACGCCAACAAGTACGTGACGGTCACGGCGTACAAGGGCCTGGACAAGAACGGGCGGCCCATCTGGGATCCGCAGCACCGCCCCGACCTGACCAAGGCCGTGAACGCCTGCCCCAGCTTCCTGGGCGGGAAGAACTGGCACCCGGCGGCGTACTCCCCGCAGACGAAACTGGTGTACGTGCCCAGCAACGAGTGGTGCATGGACATCAAGGGCGCGCAGACGAAGTACGCGGCGGGCGAGGCGTACGTGGGCGCCGAGTTCGAACTGAACCCGGTCCCGAACCTGAACTACGTGGGGAACCTGCAGGCGATCGACCCGGCCACCGGGAAGCGGGTCTGGAGTCAGACCTTCAAGGCGCCGCTGTGGGGCGGGGTGCTGACCACGGCGGGCGGGCTGGTGTTCACCGGGAACACCGCCGAGCGTGACTTCAACGCCTTCGACGCCCGCACCGGGAAGAAGCTGTGGTCGTTCAAGACGAACAGTGGCGTGGTGGGGCAGCCGATCAGCTACAGCGTGAACGGCAAGCAGTACGTCGCGGTGTTCAGCGGGTACGGCGGCGCGATTCCGCTGTGGGCCGGGCCGATGGCGCAGCTGACGAAGGACACGCCGCGCGGCGGGGTGCTGTGGGTGTTCGCGCTGAACTGATGCGGCCTCCGCCTGAATGGTCAGCCGTTCAGGCCGAGCGGAGCGAGTGGCGGCGCAGCGGGTTCCGGGTGGTCGGTGAAACAGTTGGAATCCGTATGACATGAGCTTCAGGGAAAGAGAGAGGGGGGCGCGCTGACGGCCGGATTCCGGTTCGTGGCGCGTCCCCTGCGCCGGTCCTGGCGTTCACGCCGGGTCGAGGATCAGTTCAGCGGAATCCGCGTGAGGCGGGAAGGGAGACGATGATGCCGAGGCGAGTGCTTCATGGAGTGATGGCGGCCGTCCTGGCCGGGCTGCTGGGAAGCGCGGCGGCGCAGCAGGACCCGAATTCTCCGACGAGCACGACGGGGCTGCTGCGGACCAGTCCGAACCTGACGTTCTGCCTGGATCAGCAGAATCCCATGTGGCGGTTCGAGCAGGACCTGGCGACGCGGGTGGCGGCGGCGCTGGGCCGCAAGGCGGAGTTCTACGTGCACCGCACGCCGCTGCCGGGCGTGGATACCAGTCCGCAGCCGCTGGACCGGACGGAACTGATGCGGCTGTTCGCGCACCGGTGCGACGTGTACCCGGGGCTGGTGGGCAGCACGACGCCGGCGTTCGACTACCCGGCGGACGAGCAGATGTACGCCACGCGGCCGTACCTGAAGGTCAGTTACCTGTTCGTGAGCCGCGACCCGAAGGTCCGGTCCCTGGCGCAGTTGCCGAAGTCGCTGCCGGTCAGCATGGAGCGTCAGGGCGTCCCGGCGTACATGATGTATGCCACGCGGCGCGGGCAGTTCACGGAACGGCCGGTGAACACGGCGGCGCGGCTGGTGGCGGACCTGCGGGGTGGGCAGGCGCGGGTGGGGATGGTGTTCGCGTCGCAGCTGTACCCGCGCGTGCCAGACCTGGCGAAGGCGGGCTTGTCGGCGCAGCCGGTGGCGGGCCTGCCGAACATGTCGTGGTACGTGATCTACGGGTTGCGGCGCGACCGTCCGGCGCTGCGTTCGCAGCTGGACGGGGCGCTCACGCGGTTGATCTCGCGTGGCGAGGTGCAGAAGCTGCTGGTCAAGCATGGACTGGCGCGGCCGGGCATGGCGGCGGCGGCCGTGACGGACCGGCGGCCGCAGTCGGAGTCGTTCAAGGATGACTGAACCGGGCGGGGCGGTGATCGAGGCGCGGGACGTGCGTTTCGCGTACGGGGACGTGCAGGCGTTGCGGGGCGTGACCCTCGCGGTGCCGCGCGGATCGTTCTTCGCGCTGCTGGGCCCGAACGGGGCCGGGAAGAGTACGTTCGTGTCGCTGCTCAGTACGCTGCTGCCCCTGCAGGGGGGTGACCTGCGGGTGGCGGGACTGGACGTGCACCGCTCGGCGGGCGCGGTGCGCCGGGCGCTGGGGCTGGTGTTTCAGGAACCCAGCCTGGACGAGCGGCTGACGGTGCTGGAGAACCTGGAGTTCCACGGGCAGATCTACGGCATGCCGGGCCGGGCGCGGCGGGCGCGGGCGCAGGAGGTGCTGGGGATTGTGGAGCTGCTGGAGTGGCAGAACGCCACGGCGCGCATCCTGTCGCGCGGCATGAAACGCCGCCTGGAGATCGCGCGGGGCGTCATGCACCGCCCGGAACTGCTGATCTTGGACGAACCGACGACCGGGCTGGACGTGCAGAGCCGCCGGGCGGTGTGGTCGTACCTGGACTCACTGCGGGCGCAGACGGGCGTGTCGCTGCTGCTGACCACGCATCAGATCGAGGAGGCCGAGGGTGCGGATCTGGTGGCGGTCGTGGACCGGGGCGAGGTGCTGGCGCTGGGCGCGCCGGATGACCTGCGCGCGGGGCTGGGCATGGTGGTGACGCTGCGGGGCGTGCCGGACGACCTGCGCGCGGCCCTGCTGGGCGGGCCGTTCACGGCGGGCGCGGCGGGGTCGCTGGTGGCACGCGTGCCGGACGCGGGGCCGCTGCTGTCGGAGCTGGGGCCGCAGCTGCACCGGCTGGGGGGCGTGAGTGCGCAGCCCGCCAGTCTGGAGGACGTGTTCCTGAACCTGACGGGGCGGGCGCTGCGCGAGGAGCGGCCGGTCGTGGGGGTGGGCGCGGCGTCGCCCGTGGACGGCCGGGGGTTCCGGTGACGCGCGGCGAGGTGACCCTGACGGGCGCGCGGTATCTGGCGGGGTGCCTGTACGCGATCTGGGCGCGCGAGGTCAAACGCAGCGTCCGGGAGAGCGGACAGCTGGTGGGGGCGTTCTCGCGGCCGCTGCTGTGGGTGATCATCTTCGGGGTGGGCCTGACGCCGTACTTCCGCACCGGGCTGCGCGAGACGACGTTCGTGGTGCCGTTCACGTACATGCAGTACATCTTCCCGGCGGTGGTGGTCCTGAACATCCTGTACCCCAGCATCCAGTCGGCGGTCAGCCTGATCTACGACCGGCAGTTCGGCTTCTTCCGCGAGGTCTTCGCGTCGCCGGTGCCCAGGGGCGTGGTGTTCGCCGGGAAGCTGCTGGGCGGCGCGACGGTCGCGACGTTGCAGGGCGGGCTGGTGCTGCTGCTGGGCCCGTACGTGGACGTGCCCATTCCGCCCGCGATCCTGCCGGGCGTGCTGGGGACGATGTTCCTGGTGTCGCTGGCGTTCACGGCGGTGGGGCTGCTGATCGCCACGCGCCTGCGTTCCTTCGAGGGGTTCGGGGTGTTCAGCAACGCGCTGATCCTGCCGCTGTACTTCCTGGCGAGCAGCGTGTTCCCGCTCGACCCGAGCCTGAGCGTGCAGCAGCAGCAGCAGGTGTTCCCGCCGTGGCTGGTGCTGCTCGTGCGGGCCAACCCGCTGACATACGCGGTGGATCTGCTGCGGCACTTCATCATCGACTACCACGAGCACCCGCTGGGCCTGGACCTGGGCGTGCTGGGCACGCTGACGGTGGTGACCTGCGCGCTGGCGTTCCGGGCGTTCCGGCGGTGAGGCCGTGAGCCGGGCGGAACCGGAGGGTGCGGGCGGGCGGGGTGCGTCCTCTCCCCTACACCGGCGCCGGTGGCGGCCGCCGGGGAACGTGGTGTTCATCGTGCTGGGGGTGCTGGCGTATCTGGGGCTGCGGCAGCTGCCGCCGGACAACTCGCTGGCGCGGGTGCGGGGGGCCGGGACGCTTCAGGTGTGCGTGCCGCCGGACCTGCCGCCCTTCGTGTCGCCGGAAGGGGACGGCGTGACCGGGCAGGAGGCGACGCTGGTGGAGCGGGCCGCCGCGCGGATCGGGGTGCCGGTGGGCTGGAACGTGCAGGCGGGGTGGGGCACGGCGCCGGACCCGGTGGACTGGGGACTGCGGCCCGAGTCGTGCGACCTGCTGGCGGGCGGCATCGTGGTCAACGACGAGACGCGCGGGGCGATGCAGGTGTTGCCGTACGCGCGGGTGGGCTGGTCGTTGCTGCGCGGGCGGGGGGCCGAGCGGCCCGCGCAGCTGGCAGTCCTGACGAACCACTGGGGGCTGGTCGCGGACGACGCGTTCGGCTGGGCGCAGGATCACAGCGGGGCGTTCCAGGCGTTCCCGGACGCGCGTCAGGCGGTCGCGGCGCTGAGGGCCGGGCAGGTGGACGGCGTGCTGGGCCTGCGCCCGGAGGTGATGTGGGTGGCGGCCCGGGTGCCGGGCTCGCGGGTCTCGGCGGTGCCGGAGCTGCCGGGGCAGACGCTGGCGCTGGGCATGTGGAAGAACAACATCACCCTGAAACGGGTGGTGACGGCGGCGCTGGCAGACGCGGGCCGTGGGGTAGATGAACGGTCTCGCTAGACGAGACGACACTGTGTGGGCGCATTCAGGTGTATTTGGTGTAAGATGTACACTGTTGCCGTGTGGAGGCCGGAGGCTTCCAGCGGTGTTTATGAGCCGGTGGGAGCACTCCCACTTGACTCGTGAATTCGTTCACAGGAGAAAGAGACATGAAGACCCTCATCCTCGGTGCTGGTTACTCCGGCCTTGCCGTCGCCACCAAAATGAAGCCCGCCCCCGGCCTCGAAGCCCTGATGGTGGAGCAGAACGCCTACCACACCTTCGAAACCCGCCTGCACGAAGCGGCCGCCCACAACACCCCCGTCACGCTGCCCCTGGCTCCTTTGCTGCGCGGCACCGGCGTGAACCTCGAAAAGGCGCAGGTCGAAGCCGTCAACCTCGACGAGCGTGAAGTCAAGCTCAAAGACGGCCGCGTCCTCACCTACGACACCCTCGTCGTGGGCCTGGGCAGCGTCACCAACTTCTACCGCATCCCCGGCCTGGCCGAGAACGCCTCCGAACTCAAGCAGCTCAGCGACGCCGACGAGATCTTCAACTTCGTCAACCGCGCCTATACCACCGAGTACCAGGGCAACCGCGACATCGTCGTGGGCGGCGCGGGCCTCACCGGCGTGGAACTCGTCACCGAACTCGCCCAGCGCGCCCAGCTCCTGACCAAGGAACGCGGCCTGCCCCCCTTCAACATCTACCTCGTGGAAGCCGGCCCCAAGATCCTCCCGATCCTCGACGACGCCCTGCGCGCCAAGGCCCAGAAGACCCTCGAGGAATACGGCATTCACATCCTCGTCGGGCACCGCATCACGCAGGCCACCGCCGACACCGTCACCGTGCAGACCGCCAGCGGCGAGCAGAAGACCATCGGCGCCGGGAAGATCATCTGGACCGGCGGCATCCAGGCCCGCGACATCGTCAGCGGCAGCAAACTGGAAAAAGGCCCCGGCGGCCGCATCGCCGTGGACGACAAGCTGCGCGCCAAGGGCTACCCCGAAGTGTTCGTGATCGGCGACATGGGCCTCGCGCTGAACCAGGAAGGCAAACCCGTGCCCACCACCGCCCAGCACGCCGGGCAGCAGGGCCGCCTGACCGGGAAGAACATCATGCGCCTCGTGCGCGGCGAGGAACCCGAGTCCTACGAGCCCACCACCCTGGGCGAATTCGTCAGCCTGGGCGGCCTGATGGCCGTCGGCTGGATGAAACTCCCCTGGAACCAGAAGCTCGCCATCACCGGCGGCATCGCGCACGTCATGAAACGCGCGAGCGAATGGCGCTGGCGCATCAGCATCGACTGAAGCCAGTTCACACCCCAGGACCCCCGAGCCCCCGCGTGGCGCCGGGGGTCTTTTTCGCTGTAGGCCCTCTGGCCTATCCACCGCACCTGCGGTCTCCGGCTGTTTCCCTGGCCTCTACACTCGGGTCATGCGCCTTCCCCTCCTGCTGATCCTGGCCCTGCCCGCCGCGCTGGCCTCCTGCAGCGGCATGTTCGAGAAACACAACGCCGACCGCGCCGAGAAACTGAAGATCGACAACGCCCTGTACTTCCGCACGCAGTGCATCCAGGCACTGGAACGCGCCCGCGCCACCGCCACACCCCAGCAGCTGCCCGCCGGTCTGAACGGCCAGCCCTGCACATCCCCGCTGCTGGGCGACTACTCGCTCAGCCAGGAGATGGGCGACACGATCAAGAGCAGCGTCATCACCCTGGACCCGAAACGCCTGAGCGACTACACCATCACCGTGACCAGCCTGAACGACAAGACCTTCAGCTACGTGGACCGCGGCGACGCCGAAGCAGCCGCCGAACAGGACGGCACCTACACCGAAACGGCCCCCGACGTCGTCAGCGAGGACACCGACAGCAGCACCGTCAACGTCGATCAGCAGACGCCCTGAAGACCGCTGTCACCACGAGGCCCCAGCCTGCCGACTCCGGCGCTGGGGCTCTACTTTGACCGGACTACATAGGCAGACTGAGCTTGACAACCGCCTAACCAAGACAGACTATGTAGACAGACATAGCTATGCAGGGGCGGCAACCACGCGGGACGCCACGCGGCCAAAGCCCCACCCGGAGCACCCATGAACCCAGACCTGCTGCGCGGCAACCTCGACCTGATCCTCCTGACCCTCCTCGAACAGCACCCCCTGTACGGCTTCGCGATCATCCAGGCCGCCCGCGACCGCACCGGCGGGTACTTCGACTTCAAGGAAGGCAGCCTCTACCCCGCCCTGCACCGCCTGGAAGCCGAAGGCCTCCTCGCCGCGCAGCACGGCGAAACCGGCCGCAACGGCAAACCCCGCAAGTACTACGCCATCACCGACCGGGGCCGCGACACCCTGAACGCCAAACGCCAGGAATTCGCCGCCTTCACCGGCGCCGTCCGCAGCCTCGGCGGGACCGGCGCGTGACCACCGCCGCCCACACCACCCCCCGTGCTCTGACCGCGTACCTGACCCGCGCCACCTGGGGTCTGCCCGAAGCGCGCCGCCAGGAACTCTGGGACGAACTCGAAGAACACATCCTGACCCGCACCGACCACCTGATCCTCAGCGGCCTCACCCCCACTCAGGCCACCGCCCAGGCCATCCGTGAACTCGGGCCACCCGCCCGCGTCACCCTGGGCATGGCGAAGGTGTACACCATGCCGAAACTCATCCTGGCCGCCGGAACCCTCGCCCTCGGCATCAGCGCCGGACTCTACGCCCTCGCGGGCGGCAGCACAACCAGCACGACCCTCACCGTCGTCCGGCAGGCACCCGTCAAGCCGAGCTGCGTGCGCGGCACCAAGCCCTCCGGAGACAACATCACCATCGTCAGCGAGACAGGCGGCGTCACCTGTTACACCTTCAATGACAACGAGGTGAATAAGGGCGTCTTCCTGAAAGGCACCGACGTCACCCGGGCCCTGGATGCCCAGGGGGTCACGCTCAGCCGGGACGGCCGGTCACTGGCCCTGGGTGGCACTTCAGTCAACGCGCGATTTACCCGTGACGGCGCGGCCTTCTTCGACGCCAGCAGTGTCATCGACCTGCTGACTCAGACCCGTTCCGTACGGTTCAGCGGGTACACCTCTCCCCGCGTGCAGGTGGGCGACGCCACCCTCCTGCTGAACGCGGGCCCGGAGGACATCGGCGCCGCGTTCTACAACGCCAGCAACAGCGTGTTCCTGTCCGCGCTGGTCGGCCAGCCCGTCTGGGGCAGCTACTTTGTCGGGACGAAGACCGGCCCTGAGCACCTGATCTCGACGGGACTCAAGACGGGCGAGGCCGTCATGCTCGTCACCAGTCGCGGCGGTACGAACTTCATGGTGGACACGGGCAAGGTGGACGCCCAGGATCGGCTGAGCGTCCACAGTCGGGACCGGCAACTGCGGTTCGTCTCTAGCCTCGATCAGCTCGGGCCGTACCTGTCCGGGGGCCGCCGCAGCGCCCTGCTCGTGCGGATCACGAACCTGCCTCTGAACAACCTCAAATCCGGCATCTTCGTGCCCGCCCAGGCGACGTCCGACGCCCGTTAAGCCTGTTCTTCTCCGGTGCGCCCGGTCCATTCTTCCAGGAGGTACTGGAGTCTGGTCTGGGCGTTGTCCTGGCTGCCGTACACGCTGCGGATGAGGTCGCCGCCGGGCGCGAAGGCGAGCCAGTGGGGGGTGCCTTCGGTGTGCCAGTGTCGGGCGAGGGTGCCGGTGAGGTCGAGGGCAACGGGGAACGGGAGTTTCGCGTAGTCCTGCGCGAATTTTTTCAGGGTGGGTTCGACGTCCTCTCTGGGGAGTGTTCGGTGGCCGTGGCTGGTGTGCACGGCGAGGAGGTGGACGGCGTCGCCGAATTCGGCGTGCAGGCGTTTGAGGAAGGGGATGCCGCGGGAGACGCAGCCGGGGCATTCGAGGTTGAAGGTCATGACGAGACCGGGCCGCGTCCACGCCTGGGGTGGGGGGACGGGGTCGCCGTGGACGAAGTCGGTGGGGGCGGGCCATTCCATGCAGGCAGGGTACGGCGCGCCGCGCGGGGTTCTATGCTGGGCGCATGAAGCGTTTCGTGATGATTGCGGCGGTGCTGGGCGTGGCGGTGGCGGGCGTGTCGCAGGCGGCGACGGTGGCCGAGGTGAAGAAGAAGGGCGTGCTGGTGCTGGGCACGGACCCGACGTTCGCGCCGTTCGAGTTCAAGGGTCCGGACGGAACGATTCAGGGTTTCGAGATTGATCTTGCACGGGCGGTGGCGAAGGATCTGGGCGTGCGGCTGGAGATCCGCGCGGTGGGGTTCGGGGCGTTGATGCCGCAGGCGGTCACGTCGGGCCGGGTGGACATGGCGATCAGTGCGATCACAATCACGCCGGAGCGGGCGAAGGTGGTGTCGTTCAGCCAGCCGTACTTCCGGTCGGCGCAGGTGTTCATCGTGCGGGCGGGGAATCCCGGGAAGTTCGCGTGGCCCGCGAGCGTGAAGGGCAAGGTGATCGGTGTGCAGGGGAACACGACGGGGCAGTTCGTGGCGAACGACACGCTCAAACCCAGGGGCGCGACGCTGAAGGTGTATGACGATTTCGCGGCGGGACTGGCGGACGTGCGGGCCGGGCGGATCGCGGCGCTGGTCGGGGACGCGCCGACGGTGGATGACCTGAAGAAGCGACTGCCGGGGCAGTTCGAGCAGGCCGGGAAGGACCTGGCGGCCGAGGATTACGGCATGGTGTTCAAAAAGGGGAGTGATCTCGCGGCGGCCGCGAACAGGACACTGGCACGCCTGAAGGCCAGCGGAGAGTACCAGAACCTGCTGAAGAAGTGGATCGTGCAGAAGTAACGTCGGGTGTGGCGGGGCGCGGGCGACGGTGTCGTCCTGCGCCCTTCTTCTTTGGTGGGGGCGCGTCCCCGAGGCGGTTCTGTCCTATGGTGGGGCGGTGAAGGTGTCCGCGTGATGGTTTTCGGTGGTGTCGTGTCCGGCGGGGCGCGCCTGTGACAGAGGTTCTGGAGGGCTTCCGGACGGTGCTGTCCGGTGAGTACCCGCGTCTGCTGCTGTCGGGTCTGGGCCTGACGCTGGCGGTCAGCGTGTGCGCGCTGCTGGTGTCGGTGCTGGTCGGCACGGCGCTGGGGGCGGCGCGGGTGCTGCGCGTGCCGGTGCTGGGGCGGCTGGGGGACGCGTACGTGACGGTGGTGCGGGGCATTCCACTGATCGTGCTGCTGTCGGTGGTGTACTACGGCCTGCCGACGCTGGGCGTGACCCTGCCGGATTTTCCGGCGGCGGTGCTGGCCCTGGGTCTGTACTCGGCGGCGTACACGAGTGAGATCGTGCGCGGCGGGATCAGCAGTGTTCCGGCGGGGCAGGCGGAGGCGGCGCGCAGTCTGGGGCTCAGCCGGGGGCAGGCGCTGCGGTTCGTGGTGCTGCCGCAGGCGTGGCGGGTGGCGCTGCCCGCGCTGGGCAATGAGTTCATCAGCCTGATCCTGGGCAGCAGTCTGGCGAGCGCGGTGACCTTGCAGGAACTGTTCAGTCAGGGGCGGTACATCACGAACGCCACGTACCGGCAGTTCGAGGTCTACGCCGTGCTGGCGCTGGTGTACTTCCTGCTGACGTTCGTGCTGTCGCGGCTGGTGCGCGCGCTGGAGGCGCGTCTGAGTCGGGGCGTGACACTGCCGGAACGGCGCGTGATCTGAATGCGGGGGTGGGGAATCGAGGCGGCGTGGGCCGCCTTTTTTCCTGCCGTTTTTCATGGGGCGGTAGGACGTGTGGCCTGCTGCGCGCCTGGGGTGAGGTCGGCGATGTGGCGTGTGGCTTCTGCATGAGGTGGCGCATTCCCCTCTAGGCTCATTCTGCTATTTGCGAAATACATAACATTGTTCTATAGTTTACATAGTCGTCGGGGTGCCCCCGACCGACCCTGAATTCTCCGATTCAATCCACGTTCCACCGGAACCCTTCACCCCAGCGATGCCTGAGGTGAACGGCGTTCCACGCCCACTGGCGGCCCGAAGCGGGTGACATCCCGCTCTGGTGGCCGCGCCACCTCGCCCACCCGCAGTCGACCCAGACCATCCGGCACCTCACGGACATCGGACAGGCCGCGACTGGAGCCATATTATGTTTTCGGCGTATTTTTTGATCTGGATCTTCCGCCTGTCCAGTGACACCGTCCCTGTGCCGAACTCGCCATTCCTGGCAGCTGACGACGATCGGCCCCGTGGTTGACGCCAAGCCGCTAAGCTCTCGCTGTGCCCGATCCCCTGATCCCGCTCCGTCAACTGCTGCTCCGTGACGACGCAGAGGGAACACTGAATCACCTGATCCAGGCGGCACAACACGCACGTAGGGCAGCAGACGTACTTCCGCTCATCGCGGCCCTGCCGGAGGTACCGCGGGACTGGATCGGCAGCGAGCTGGGCGGCCTCGCCCTGGCCTGGCTGTACTTCCGGGGGATGCAGCACCGCCAGCTCGACGATCTGCTGGACGCCCGGCCCCCCGGGCAGCTTCTGCCGTTCCGGGCGCACCTGCACCTGATTCACCGGCGCAGCGAACTGGCCCTGAACCTCGCGCGCTTCAGCGTCCTGCAGGCACCCGATGGCCCCACCCGTTCCCTGACCCTCACGCAGCTGGCGGGTGCGGCCGCCATGCTCGATCACCCCCACTGGAAGGAGCTGTACCGCTTCCAGATCGCTCAGGCACCACCCATCTACCGGGGGCTGGCCCGCCTCCAGTTCGCCTTCGACCTGCAACACCATCAGGAAGTGGGCGAGGCGACCACCGAACTGACGCGGGCGCTGGGTGACCTGCGGCACGACCCGACATCCTCCACATACATTTACCGGACGCTCGTGTCCATCGCCCTCGACACCAGTCAACCGGGCGCAGCCCTGAATGCACTGCGAAAGGCGGAAGCAATCGCTCAGGACGGCCTGCTCGCCTCAGAACTGTTCCTGCCGCGGGCACTGCTGACCCTGAGCCTGACCCAGTATCCCGTCACGCTCAAGACGGCCATGTCAGCCCGTGAGCACATTTCTGCTCCCGATCGGCTGGCCTCAACACTGGTCATGGGATCGAAGGCCCTGGCGCTCATGGGGCAGACGTTCGAAGCCGTTCTGATGGCGCAGGAGGCGGCCGCGCTGCACCGGGTGCTGGATTCGGATCGGCACGCGATCCTCAACCACCTGGCGCTGGCGTACCTGCACGCGGGGGATCTGCCGCGCGCCCAGGAGGCCCTGAGCCGCGCGGACAGTTACTCGCAGCATGCGGGGACCCTCTCGTGGCTGGCCCGCGCGGAGTGCGCCCGGCAGGCGGGGGGTGAGCCGCTGCCGCCGGGTGACGGCATCCGCGCGCAGCTGGCGACGCTGCGGTGGTCGTGGGTGCGCGCGTACCTGCCCGCGCTGCTGGAGCAGTACGGGGTGGTGACGTTCGCGCCGCCGGAGTGGACGGTGCGGGTCAGTCTGGCCGGGCCGGTGCGGGTGTGGATGTCCGGGGACGAGTTGCCGCTGCGCTCCACGCGGCCCGAGGCGGGATTGCTGGCGCTGCTGGTGACGGCGGGCGGGCAGGTGTCGCGCGAGCGGGCGCTGGACGCGCTGGATCTGCCGGGGAAGACGCCGACGGCGCGGCGTAAGGCGCTGAGTGCGGCGGTCGCGGCCCTGCGCGAGCTGCTGGGCTGGCCGGGAGCGCTGACGGTGGACGGGGGCGTGCTGCGCCTGTCGGACGCGCCGCGCTGGGAGGAACCCTCCATGCCGGGGCGGGGGCGGGAGGATTTCTTCTGCGAGGGCCGCTTCGACCCGTGGGTGCTGGAGTGGCGGGAGGAGCGGACGCTGGCTGGAGTACCGGATTGACCACTATTGATAGGTCATTCTCATAAATACGGACGTTCTGCGGACACCCCATCCGCAGACTGGACGCATGACCCCCGACGAGCAGCCCGAGCGTGTCCAGAGCCCCGTCCAGCGCCTGTTCCTCCTGGCCCGCCTGCTGCGCGCCCGGCCGCACACCGTCGCGGAACTCGCGGCGGCCATCGGGCAGCCCCTGGCGGTCACGGCGCGCGACCTGCGCGAACTGGAGGCGCTGGAACCCGGGCTGCGCGTCCTGCCCGGCCCACCGCAGGGGTACGTGATCGGCACGCCGGAGCTGGACGGCGCGGCGCGACTGACCCTGCTGCGCGGCCTGGACGCCCTCGCGGCACGCGGAAACGAACCGGCCGCCAGCCTCGCCCCGCTGCGCGCCGCGCTGGCCGACGCGCTGCCCGCGCACGTCCGCGCGGCCCTGCCCACCACGGGCACGGCTCGCCCCGCCGCCTCCGACCTCGCGCTCCGCGCCGTGACGCAGGCTTGGCTGGCCTGCCGCCCCATCCGCTTCCAGGAATGGCAGCCCGGCAAGCGGCGCGCGGCGCGGCTGCACCCGCTGCGGATCGAGGCGCACCCGGTCAGCGGTGACCTGCTCGTCGTGGGCCGCGACCCCGACCACGCGGGCGAGGTCCGCACCTACCGCCTGATACGGATTCCGTTTATTTCGTTGACAGATCGGAACGCCACCGATCTGTCAACTCCACGTCCGGAATCCGTTTCTCTCCCACTCGCTCCGCTCGGATTGAACGGCTTTGTAAGCCATTCAATCGGAGTCCGTATGAGCCGCATGCTGCACGTCACGCCCGAGGCAGGCACCTTCACGCCCGACCCCCTCGACCCGGGGCAGGTGCCCGCGCTGCCCGTCACGCTGCTGACCACCCAGGCAGCGGACAGTGTGACGGTCACCCTGCGCTTCACGGGCGAGGCGGCATTCCGCGTGCTGGAAGGCGGCCACGCCTGCCTGGGCGAACCGAGCATCAACCCGGACGGCAGCGTGGACGCGCCCCTGCTCGTCCCGCACGACGCCGGGGGCGTGCCCCGCAGCGTCCTCCCGTGGCTGCTGTCCTGGGGGCCGCAGGTGCAGGTGCTCGGCCCGGACGGGGTGCGCGCCGCGTGGCAGCGCCTGACGCGCGAGGCCGCCGAGGTCGCCGCGCAGACCCCCACCCGTTTCGTGCAGCACGGCGCGGCGTGACGGGCGGGCAGTGAGCCCCTCTACCCGTCCTTTACCCGTCCTGCGCGTCGGCCCAGGCGATCACGGCGGCACTCTGGTACGCGGCCAGTCCAGGGCGTGCCCGGTCGATGTTGCGCGTGAACCGCTCGTCCGCCACCCACATCTGCGCCAGGCCGCGCATCATCTGCGCCGACGCGTCGTAGTACGCGCCGCTGATGTGCGCGCGGTGCCGCGCCGCGACCCCCTGCGCCCGAACGTCCGTGGCGGGCACGCCCGCGTCCATCAGCTCCACGTATGCGGCGGTGATGCCGTCCATCTCCGCGCGGATGCGCGCCCAGTCCGCCCTGCTGTACCGGGCGGTGCGCGCGGCGCTCTGGCGGTAGGCCTCCGTCTCGCCCCAGCGTTCGCGGGCCTCCGCCTCGTATTGCGTGGGGTCGAAGCCGTCGAACACGGCCTTCACGTCCTCGTTGTTCATGATGGTCTCCTCTGCCCCGTCCTCCAGGGCCTTCAGGCGGGCCTGCACCTCGCGCAACGTGTGCTCGGCGCGGCGCAGGTCCTCGCGCAGCCGCCCGGCGTGGGCACGCAGCGCCTCGCGTTCCAGGTCCGGCGGGGCGTCCAGCACCCCCGCCACCTCGGCGAGCGGCACGCCCAGCGCCCGCCACGTCAGCACGCGCCGCAGCCGCGCCAGATCGCCCGGCGTGTACAGGCGGTAATTGCCGTCGCTGCGCTCGGCGGGGCGCAGCAGCCCGATCTCGTCGTAATGGTGCAGGGTACGGACGCTGACGCCCGTCAGGGCCGCGACCTCCCCCACCGTCCAGCGCTTCGCGTCCAGGGTGGAACCTCCTGAGGGGCAGCGTAGGCCCTCCCGCCGCGTGAGGGTCAAGCGCGGGTAAGCTGCCCGGCATGACGGGTCAGGGGCGGAGGTTCGACTGGGGGGCGTTCGGGCGGGGCTTCAGGGTGATGGTGCCGCTGTGGGCGGGCGTGGTGCCGTTCGCGGTGGCGTACGCGGTGACGGCCCGCGCGGGGGGCCTGAGCGTGTGGGAGACGTGCCTGATGAGCGTGACGGTGTTCGCCGGGGCGAGTCAGTTCGCGGCGGCCGGGCAGTTCGTGGGTGGGGCCGTGCCGGGGGTGGCGGCGGTCGCGCTGGTGGGGACGACGTTCGTGCTGAACGCCCGGCACGTGCTGTACGGCCTGAGCCTGTCGCGGCAGGTGCCGCTGGGTCGGTGGCAGCGTGCCGTGGCGGCGCAGTTCCTGACGGACGAGGCGTACGGCATGGTGCTCGTGGCGGGCCCGCGTGATCCGGGCGGCCTGAGCGTGGGGTTCCTGCTGGGTGCGGAACTGAGCCTGTTCGCGGCGTGGAACGCGGCGACGCTGCTGGGCGCCCTGGCGGGCGGCGTACTGCCCGACCCGGACGCGCTGGGCGTGGGGGTGATCTTCCCGCTGGCGTTCCTGGGGTTGCTGGTGCCGCTGCTGGTGGGCCGCGTGGCGGTGCTGGTGGCGGTCGTATCGGGTCTGGGTGCGTGGGGGCTGGGACGGGTGCTGCCGGGCGGACTGGTCGTGCTGCTGGTCGGGGTGGGCGGGGCGCTGCTGGGCGCGCCGATCAGTACGCGGCGGGCGGAGGTCCGCGCGTGAGCGGCTGGCTGGTCATCCTGCTCATGTGGGGCGTGACGTACGCGGCGCGCTTCGTGGGTCTCAGCCTGGGCCGCCTGGAGTTGCCGCCGTTCTGGCTGGCGTTCCTGCGCTTCGTGCCGGTCAGCGTGTTCGCGGCGCTGATCGTCCCGGACGTGCTGGGCAGCCCCGAGTGGGCGCGGCGGCTGATCGGGGCCGCGGTGGGCGGGGCGCTGCTGTGGCGCACCCGGAACCTCGCGCTGGGCATCGTGGGGGGCTTCGCGGCGTACTGGGCGGCGCGGCTGCTGGGCGCGTAGCCGGGGCGTGTGAGGCGGGCCGCCGCGTGCAGGGTGGGGCGCGCGCTATGCTGAGCGGCGCATGACGGGTCAGGTGGGCAGGGTGAAAGTCATTGACGGCAAGTACGAGGTGCTGCGGGAGGTGTCCGTGCAGGGCCCGGTCACGCTGTCCGAGGTCCGCGCGGCGGAGGGCGTCACGCGACAGGTGGCGTGGTTCACCGTGGCGACGCCCGCCGACCGGCAGGCCTTTCACGCGTACCGGACCGCGCTGCGCGCCCTGAGCCCGGCGGGCCTGACGGACGTCGTCGCGCGGCCCGGCGCGTTCTACGCGGTGTGGCAGCCCGTGACGGGTCAGCCGCTGGAGGCGGCGCTGGCGCACAAGGGCGTCCCGCAGGACCTCGTGGAGAACGTGCAGGCGCTCGCGGCCTCTCTGGCCGAGCACGGGTACGCGCTGGAGGACGCGCAGGTCCTCGTGGAGGCCCACGAGCCGCGCGTCGCGTACCTGACGCCCCTGCTGGCGCCGCGCAGCCCCGAGGACATCGCGGCGCGCAACGCGGCGACCCTCGCCCCGCTGAAGGGCGCGCGCGTGAAACGCCGCCGCGAGCCGGGCGCGTGGCTGACGTTCATTCCGGGCCTGCTGCTGCTGGGCGGCGCGACGTACGTGGGCGCGCAGGCCGTGCAGATCTACCTGAACCCGCCGGTACGGCCCGTGAGCAGCGTGGTGGGTCAGGCGGCGAAGGACGCGGCGCGGCAGCTGACCGGCGAGGGGTTCCGCGTGGAGTACACGACCGGGCAGGCGGCGGGCCGCGCGATCGGGTCGGTCATCCGGCAGGACCCGGCGGGCAGTTCGACGCTGCCGGTGGGGCGGCTGGTGACGCTGACCGTGAACAACCCCCCGGCGATCGAGGTGCCGCGCCTGGAGGAGATGACGCCCGACCAGGCGCGCGACGCGCTGAAGGGCAGCGCCATGACGGTCGGGAAGATCGTGAAGGTGGACGGCACCCTGACCGGCACGCCGGAGGGCCGGATCGTGGCGCAGCTGCCCGAGCCGGGCTCGACGGCGCAGCAGGGGCAGCCGGTGCAACTGATGGTCAGCACCGGGATCGTCGGGAAGAAGACCTTCCTGCCGGACGTGCGCGGCTTCCAGTACGAGGACGCCCGGACGTACGCGCGGGACGCGGGGCTGGTCATCACGAAGGTCACGCCGCAGCCCAGCGACCAGAAGGAGGGCACGGTGCTGGAGCAGACGCCCGCGGCGTTCAAGAGCGTGCCGGTCGGCAGTCCCGTGACCCTGACGGTCGCCGCGCCGCGGTACAGCGCGCCCAGCCGCCCGGCGGGCAGTCTGCCCCTGCCGCCGCCGGTCGTGGCGCCCGAACCGGAACCGGCGCCCGAACCGGACCCGGTCACGCCGGACCCGCAGGGCGCGGCGCCGCAGGAGATCCCGGCGGTGCCCGCGCAGGACGCGTCGCCGCAGGTGTCGGCGCCCGCCCCGCGCAGCGTGACGTTGCGGTACACGTTCCCCAGCGACCTGCCGCAGGGGACGTACACGCTGGCGGTGCGGGACGACAGTGGCGAGCGCGCACTGGACCTGAACGCGGACGCCGGGGCGCTGGCCGGGAAGCAGATCAGCACGGTGGCGAGCGTGCAGGGGGACGCGGTGTTCGTGATCCGGCGGGACGGGCAGGACTTCGCGCTCGTCACGCCCTGAGGGCCACATGATCTACCTGGATTACGCGGCGACGCACCCCATGACCCCGGAGGCCCTGGCGGCTTACGCGCAGGCGGCGGCGCTGCCGGGCAACCCGGCCAGCGTGCACGCGGCGGGTCAGGCGGCCCGCGAGCGGCTGGAGGAAGGCCGCGCGCGGGTGGCCTCGGCGTTCGGGGTGGACCCGCGCACACTGATCGCCAACGGTGGCGGCACGGAAGGCGACAATCACGTGCTGCTGGGCATCACGCGCGCGTGGCAGGACCGCCACAGCCAGCCCGGGCACCTGATCACCACGCCGAGCGAGCACTCGGCGGTGCTGGCCCCCGCGCGGGCCCTGGCGGCGCAGGGCTGGGCGGTCACGTTCCTGACCCCGGACCGCTTCGGGCGCTACGACCCGGCAGAGCTCGCGGACGCGCTGCGGGAGGACACGGCACTGGTGTCCATCCATCACGCGAACAACGAGGTGGGCGCCGTGCAGGACACGCCCGCACTGGCGGCCCTGGCGGCGGCGCGGGGCGTGCCGTACCACACGGACGCCGTGCAGGCGCCGGGCGTGCTGCCGGTGGACCTGACGGGCTGGGGCGTGACGTTCGCGACGTTCAGCGCGCACAAGTGGGGCGGCCCGCGCGGCGTGGGCTTCCTGTACGTCCGCCGCGGCGCCGAGCTGCCCCCCGTGACACTGGGCGGCGGGCAGGAGGGCGGCGTGCGCCCCGGCACGCAGGACACCGCCGGGGTGTACGCGGCGGGCGTGGCCCTGACCCACGCGGCAGCGGCGCAGCCCGCGACCCTGGCGCACCTGGGCGCCCTGCGCGAGCAGTTCATGCGGGAGGTCGCGGGCATCCCGGACCTGAGCGTGAATCACGCGCCGGACAGCAGCCCGAAGGTCGTGAACGTCACCGTGGGCGGCGCGGACGGCGAGGCGCTGCTCATGAACCTCGACATGCTGGGCGTCGCGGCCAGCGCCGGGAGCGCGTGCAGCGCGGGCACCATGCAACCCAGCCACGTCCTGACCGCCCTGGGGCTGGACGAGGCGCAGGCCCGCGCATCCCTGCGCTTCAGTTTCGGCGCGGCCACCACGCCCGCCGAGGTCAGCGCGGCGGCCCAGGCCCTCACGCAGGCCGCCACCTGGAGCCGCGCCTAGGGTCTGTCTGGCTGACGTTTCAGAGCCACAACACGATGCAGGCAACGTGTACGCCGGCCAAAAACTGATGTCCCCGCTTCTCGTATCGCGTCGCTAAAGCCCGAAAATCCTTGAACCGGTTGATGTTGCGCTCCACCACCTGACGTCCCCGATAGGCTTGTGCGTCAAATTTCGGTGGACGCCCACCCCGCGCACCGCGCCGCAGGCGAGCCTTCCGAGCATCCGCACGTTCCGGACAGACACAGCAGATCTTTCTCTTCCGTAGCACCTTACGGTAGGTCCTCGCGCCATACGCTCGGTCCATCCTGAGCGTCGTCGGACGCTTCCTGGGGCGTCCCGGCCCGGGACGCCCCACCCGAACATTGTCCAGCAGCGGCGCGAGGTAAGTGGGGTCACTGGCCTGTCCGGCGGACACCAGGACGCTGAGTGGATACCCATGTCCGTCACTCAGGACGTGGATTTTGCTGGTTCTTCCCCCACGACTGATGCCAAGCCATTCATCAGGCACGCCTCCCTTTTTTCCGTCCGTGCCAGTTGTTTCCGCGCGCCCACCGCACTGCGGTGGGCTTTGACATGGGTGCTGTCGATGGCGGCGCCGTCCCAGTCAATTCTTCCCTCATCGTCGGCTTTGACCTGGAGCGCGGCGAGAATCGCCACCCAGGTGCCGTTCCGAGACCAGCGGGTGAAGCGGTCATGGCAGGTATGCCATGACCCGTACCGTTCCGGGATATCTCGCCAGGGGGCACCGGTCTTCAGTCGCCACAGGATGCCATTCAGGACGGTCCGATGGTCCTTGAAGGCGTGTCCACGTGTGGGGTTGGCAGGCAACAGCGGAGAGAGGGTCGCCCATTGCTGCTCGGTGAGATCCGTCCGTCCCATCTGCCCATCCTTACAGATTCAGCCAGACAGACCCTAGACGGATCGAACCGCGCAGAGAGGCCGTGGGAACACCTCCACGGCCTCTCTGCATCGATGGTGTGGCTCCTCTTTATCAACCATCACCCATCAACTATCACCTATCATACGGATTCCGTTTGTTTCGTTATTGATTCCTGCGTTGGAGCGTAACGAGAGGGGTACGATGAGGGCATGCCGCCAGCCTGGCAACCCACCCGGTGGACCCGCGAACAGATGGAAGAACGGCGACTGTTCGCTGAGCCGTATCTCCGCGCAGGGGAGCTCAGCTCCACCCAGATCGCCGAACGGTGCGGCGTCAGCAGCAGTGCCGTTCGACGATGGCGACAACGTCTGCGCACACAGGGCTCTCTTGAAGCCACCATTGCTCCAGGCCGCACACCACGACTGACAGACGCTCAGATCGCCCAGATCATGACGATCCTCAGCGCGGGGCCGGGCCCCGCGCAGGCCCCGAATGCCCGCTGGACGTGCCCACAGGTGCGCGAGCTGATCGGCCAGACCTACGACGTGTGGTACGACGTCGATCACCTCAGTCGGCTCTTACGGCAGTGGGGATTCACACCACAGAAACCGATGAGGCGGGCACGAGAACAGGATCAGGAGGCCCTCGTCACCTGGGTGGACACCACGGTGCCCGAGTTGGAAAAAAAAAGTTGAGGCCGGAGAAACACTCGTCTTCATCGATGAGGTGGGCTTCAGCTTGAAGCCCACCGTGACCCGCACCTGGGCCCCCTGTGGTCAGACGCCCGTGTTGGTGTCCAAGTACCGCTGGGACAGCGTGTCGACGATTGGAGCGATCGCCACGACGGGACAGTTTCTGCAACACACGCATCCAGCGTCGATCAACGGCGCACACGTCCTGTCGTTTCTGTCGCATCTGTTGCGTCACATTTCTGGATCGATCACGGTACTGCTCGATAACGCCCGCATTCACAAGACGAAGGCGCTGGGCGCCTTCGTTGCAGCTGAACCTCGATTGTCGGTGGTGTACTTCCCGCCATACGCGCCTGAACTGAATCCGATTGAGCCGGTGTGGGCGTATGTGAAGCAGCATGTCCTCGCGAACTTCTGCCCGTCAGATCTTCAGACGTTGAAGGCCCGATTGCCCGTGGCGTGGCGGAAAGTGCGAGCGGCTGAGCTTCCAAGGCGCCTCCTGCATGGAGCTCGGCTGTGACCCAGTTGCGCAGGAATCAATAACAGATCGGAACTCCACCGATCTGTCAACTCCACGTCCGGAACCCGCTTCTCTCCCGCTCGCTCCGCTCGGGTTGAAAGATTTTGCAAACCTTTCAACCGGAGTCCGTATCAACCCTCTCCCCCGTCAGGTGTTCTCGTTCTCCTCGGGGTCGCGGGTCAGGGTGGGTTTCACGGGCGCGTGGTCGCGGTCCTGGCCGCCGCGCGGGTCGCGGCCCAGGTCCTCGCGGGTGAGTTTGATCTCGATGGGTGAACCGCCGAAGTTCAGGCTGCGCTGCGGGAAGGGAATTTCGATGCCGGCCTCGTCCATGGCGATCTTGATGCGGCGGTTGAATTCGCGGCCGATGGCGTACTGGCTCTTGGGCTGCACCTTGAACAGGGCGCGCAGGGTGACGCCGTCCGGGGCGAGTTGCGTGACGCCCTGCTGCTCGGGCGCCTCCAGGAAGAAGTGCTTCCACGCGTCCGCTTCGTAGATCTCGGTGCTGACCTGTTCGAGCACGCGCAGGGCGTCGTCGATGTTCGCGGCGTACGTGACGTCCACCTGCGCGACGACCCTCGACCAGTCCTTGCTGCTGACGCTGACGGTGGCGATCTGCCCGTTGGGGATGATGTGCACGGTGCCGTCCAGGGCGCGCAGGGCGGTGACGCGCAGGTTCAGGCGTTCCACGCCGCCGGACAGCTGCCCGGAGTTCACGGTGATGACGTCCCCGACGCCGTACTGGTCTTCCAGCAGGATGAAGAAGCCGTTGAAGACGTCCTTGATGAGGCTCTGCGCGCCGAAACCCACCGCGAGGCCCAGCACGGACACCCCGGCCAGGAGGCTGGTGGCGTTCACGCCGAGCGCCTGGAGGCCCGCGATGACGCTCAGGATGACGACGACGACGCGCAGGGTGCTTTCCACGACGCCCTTGAGGGTCTGCACCCGGACGCTGCGGCGGTTGAATTCCTCGTCGGCGACGATGCGGTGCGCCAGGGCGCCGATCAGGTTCCAGGCGATCAGCGCCATGGCGATCACCACGACGAGCTGTCCGGCGCTGTGGCGGAAGCCGTCCATGATGTCGCGGCCCAGGCTGAACAGCACGGGGACGCTGGGCAGGTACGCGACGGCGGTGGCGACGGCCAGCCAGCCGACGATCACGACCAGCGCCCACAGCCCGTTCAGGGCGGGGCGCAGGCGGGCGGGGACGTGCGGTTCGAGCGTGCTGATCAGCAGCCGGCCGAAGCGGTGGATGGCGTACGCGGCGACCGCCGTCAGCGCGAGCCCCACCCACACCTGTGGTTTGACGATCTGGACACTGAGTTCCTGCAACATGACCCACACCTTCTCATGAGGTGGTGAGTGTGCCAAGAGGCGCGGCGCGGCCCTGAACGGCCGACACCCGCCCAGGTGACCTCCCGGGCGGGTGTGGAGGCAGCGCGGGTCAGCCGGAGGCTTGCTCGGTGAAGGCCGCCTCCAGGCGGGGAATCAGGTTCGCCTCGTGCGCGCGTGCGGCCCGCAGCAGGGCGTTCTTGACCGCGCGGGCGTCGGCGCTGCCGTGCCCGATGAACGCCAGGCCGCGCACGCCGATCAGCAGGCTCGCGCCGTACGTGCTGGGGTCCATGCGTTCGGCCAGTCCGCGCAGCGCGCCGCGTACGAGCAGGCCGCCCAGCTTGCTCTTGAGGCTGCTCTGCAGGGCTTCCTTGACCCAGCCGAACAGCACCTTCGCCTCGCCCTCGGCGAGTTTCAGGACGACGTTCCCGGTGAAGCCGTCGGTGACGACGATGTCGGTGGTGTTGCGGAAGATGTCGCGGCCCTCCACGTTCCCGTGGAAGTTCACGCCCCGGCCGTGCAGGGCGCGCAGCAGGCCGTGCGCCTCGAGCACCAGCGCGCTGCCCTTGTGGTCCTCCTCGCCGATGGACAGCAGGCCCACGGTGGGGTTGTCGCGGTCCTCGACGACCTTCAGGTACACGCTCGCCAGCCGCGCCCACTGCGCGTAGTACGTGGCCTTCACGTCGGCGTTCGCCCCGGCGTCCAGCAGGGTGGTGAAGCCGCCCTTGGCGGGCAGGTGCGTGAGGATCGCGGGCCGCTCGACGCCCTTGATGCGGCCCAGCGTGAGCAGCGCGGACGCCATGGTCGCGCCGCTGTGGCCCATGCTGACGACCGCCGACGCGCGGCCCTCCTTCACGAGGCGCGACGCGACGTTGATGCTCGCCTGCGTGCGGCTGCGCACGTCGCTGGCGTGCTCGTCCATGCCGATCACGTCGGTCGCCTCGACGACCTCGATGGGCAGACTGGCGCTGCCCGCGTGCCGCCCGAGTTCCGCGTGGAGTTTCACGCGGTCCCCGACGAGGATCACGGGCACGCCCGCGCGGGCGGCCTGCACCGCCCCCTCGACGTTCGGCACGGCGCCGTGATCGCCGCCCATGGCGTCCAGCGCGACCGGCAGACTCATCAGCGGTCGTCGCCGTCGAGCGCGGCGGACGTGTAGAAGGGCCGGGTCTCCTGCCCGCGCTGCTCGCTGGGCAGGCGGTAGCCGGGACGCTCGACGTGCTCGCGGATGTCCTTGAAGTCCACGTACAGGTCGGCGGCGTTGCGCAGCTCGTAGCTCGTCATCTCGGCGATGCTGGCCACCACGACGCGCTTACCACGCGCGCGCAGCACCTCGACCGGGCGCTCGAAGTCCCCGTCGCCGGTCAGCAGAACCGCCGTGTCGTACTGGTCACTGGTCGTCAGGAGGTCCGTGACGATCTCGATATCCAGGCTGGCGCGGCGGTACGTGTCGCCGCTGTCGTCCGTCGCCTCGCGCAGCGGGCGGGTGCGGACCGTGTAGCCCATGTACGTCAGGGCGTCCGTGAAGCGCTTCTGCTTGTCGTCAATGGGGGTGGGGACGGCGGTGTAGTAGAAGGCGTTGTACAGGCGGCCCGGAGCGGCGAAGTGCTCCAGGATCTTGCGGTGGTCGAAGTTCCACCCGAGTCGTTTGGCTGCCGCGTACACGTTCGCGCCGTCAATAAAGAGTGCAATGCGTTCCATCTGTGATCTCCTGGGGCCGCGCCTGCCATGGGGCGGGCGGCGGCGGACGCCCGGCACACCGGCTGGTGGCCCTGAGCGTTCGCGGCTCAGGATACCTGACGGACCGTCACGCGGGAAACAGCCCACCCCCCACCACACGCAGCGCGGGCCGCCCGGACTCCGGCGGCGACGGACCCTGAAGGGCGTCCCACACGTCCGCCCGCAACCGCGCGAGATCCACCCCCGCGTACCCGGCGGGCAACGCGTCCAGGTACCGCAGGGCCTTGTCGTAGTTCCGGTGCGTCAGGCTGCCGTGCGCCCAGCGTTTATGCAGCGCCGCCGCGAGCAGGATCAGCGCCTGCAGGAACGCCCGGTCGTCCCCGCGCGCCGTCAGCCAGGGCCGCTCCCACGCCTCGTGCGCCTCCCACCACTCGCCGCGTGCGAACAGCGCCGCGCCGCGCCGGAACTCCCCGGACTCCGTGACCGTCATGCCCGGCAGGCTACCGTCTCCCCACCACGGAAACACCAACTGCGACCCACCTCACCACGGTTAAACAACCGGTGAGGGAACACCCACGCGCGGCATATCCCCACCCTGCCCCCCAGGGGTATAGTCGAAGGCATGAAGCCTGTGGAACTCACGGACAGCAACTTTAACAACGAGATCAGCGAGGGCCTGACCCTGGTGGACTTCTGGGCCCCCTGGTGCGGCCCCTGCCGCATCATCGCCCCGGTCATCGAGGAACTCGCCGGGCAGTACGAGGGCAAGGTCAAGATCGCGAAACTGAATGTCGACGAGAACCCCGTCACGCAGGGCCAGTACCGCGTCATGAGCATCCCCACCCTGATCCTCTTCAAGGACGGCCAGCCCGTCGAAGGCGTCGTCGGCGCCCAGCCCAAACGCGCCTTCGAAGCGCTGCTGGACAAGTACAGCAACGCGACCGCCAGCGCCTGAACGGCAACGGTGACGCGCCCCGGGCAGTGACCTGGGGCGCGTTTCGTCGTTGCCTGGGTAGTGGGAAGTAGGGAGTGGGGAGTGGGCTGAAGGGCATCAGCGTACCTGCCCGTGTGGACGCTTTACGGCAGGGCCACCGCGTGTTTGCCACTGGCGACCGACCCACTCCCCACTGCCCACAACCCACTCCCCCCGTTCACATCCTCACGATGTCCGGTGGCGTCCAGGCGTGCAGGGCCTCGCCCAGGAGCACCTCGCCGTCGGGCCAGTCGCCGTGTCCGCTGGCGATGTTGATGTGCCCGGCCTCGCCTGCCGAGATGAATTCGGCGTCCCACGCGTCCGCGAACGCCTGGGCGCGCTCGAAGCTGGCGAAGGGGTCGTTCTCGCTGGCGACGACCAGGGCCGGGAACGGCAGGGGCTGCATGGGCACGGGGGCCATGTCCGCCACGGTCGGGTACTCCTCGAACGCCCGGTCCGCGTCGGTGGGGCCGACGAGCATCGCGCCCTTCACGCGCGGGTGCCCGCCGGTCAGGCGCGCCCAGTGGACGATGTTCAGCACGCCGCACGAGTGCCCGATCAACACCAGATCACCCGGCGTCGCGTCGATGACCTCCTGAAGCCGCGCCGACCACGTCCCGGGCGTGGGCCGCTCCGGGTCGTCCTGCCGCACGCGCGCCGCGCCGAACTTCCCGGTCCAGAGGCTCTGCCAGTGCTCCGGGCCGCTGTCCCCCAGGCCCGGCACGATCACGATGGTCGGCGTCATTTGCTCAGGCTAGCGCCTGAGGGGAGTGGGGAGTGGGTTGTGGGGAGTGGGTCGGTCGCTCTGGGCGGGCACGCAGCGGAACCGCGATAAAGCGAACACGCCGATGTCCCCGCTGATGCCCTTCAGCCCACTCCCCACTCCCTACTTCCCACAACCCTCTTCACCCTTCGAGGAGTTCCACCTGCCGCCCATCGGGGTCCTGCACGAAGGCCATGTCGCGGCCGCCGGGGCTGGGTTGGAGGTCGCGGGTGACGGTCACGCCGTCCTCTTTCAGTTTGGGGAGGAGGTCGCGGAGGCCGGTGACGTGCAGGGCGATGTGTTCGGCCCAGTGGGGGTGCGGGGCGGGGGTCTCGCCGGTCACCTGGAAGAACTGGAGGAGGCCGTCCCCGAGGCGCAGGACGGCGCGGCGGTGGCCCTCGGGGGTGGTGAGGTTCTTCTCGGTGGTCGCGCCGAGGCGTTCGTAGAAGGCGACGGTCGCGGCGATGTCGCGCGTGAGGAAGGAGACGTGCTTGAGCATGCGTGCAGGGTATACGCTGCCGGGCGTGACGGGAGCACCGTGGAATCTGAATGGGCGGGGAGCGGTCGCCGTGTACGGGGGCCGAGAGGCGGGGGCGCTGATGCTCGTGCGCTACGCGCAGTCCGGCGTGGGGCCGTACGACGAGCTGCTGTGGGTGTCCCTGTCGGGCGCGCCGCAGGTGACGCGGATCGTGGTGAGCACGCAGCAGAGTGTGGTGTGGGGCCGCCGCAACTGGGCGATTCCCAAGTCACAGGCGGAGTTCGCGTGGGAGGGCCTGCCGGGGCGCGAGCAGGTGCGGGTCACGCAGGACGGGCGGCTGCTGGCCCACCTGAGCGTGCAGGCGTGGGGGCCGTCGCTGCCCGTGACGACGGCGGTGGTGCCGGCCGCGTGGCGGACGCTGACGCAGCCGCCCCTGCCGGAGGCCGGGGACCGGGCGACGCTCCTGACGACCGTCTCGGCGTCTGGTCGGGGGCGGCCCGCGCGGCTGAGCGTGGTCGGCGGGGACTTCCACCCGGCCCTGCTGGAGCGGCGACCGCTGCTGTCGGTGGCGGTGCCGGACTTCCGGATGGTGTTCCCCGCTGCGCGCGTGCGGCCTGCCTGACCGGTCGTTCGGGGTCATGCGCCCCGCGCGGCGGGTGAGATAGTTCAACGCGAACGCCCCCACCCCACCTGCCCCGCGCACTGGGCCTGCGGGCACCCTCTTCCCCACTCCTCTCTGACTTCGGCGCCCCGCGCGCCCCGGTGATCCCATGAGTGAACAACCCGAATCGAACGCCCAACCCGCCGCACCCGCCCACGGAGCCCCTGCCCAGAGTGCGCCGGGCCAGGGTGCGCCCGCCGGTCGCCCCGCCCGCAAGCGCATGGTGGACCTCGACCCCAGCGGGCAGGTCACGCAGCGTGAACCCGACCGGTCAGGGCGGCAGTTCATGAACTACTCGTTCTTCAAGCTCGACCCGGCCTTCCGCCGCCTGCCGCACGCCGAGCGCGAGGAGATCAAGGCCGAGTTCATGGCCGCCGCCGACGCGTGGCAGGCCGACGCGCCCGCCGCGAAGGGCCTCATCCAGCGCAGCTACTCGCTGGTCGGCGTGCGCGGCGACGTGGACTTCATGATCTGGCGCATGGCCTTCGACGTCCGCGACTTCCAGGACGCCCAGGCCCGCCTGAACCGCACCCGCCTGATGGGCTACCTGACCCAGCCGTACACGTACACCAGCATGAACAAACGCAGCCAGTACGTGAACCGCGTCGAGGGCAGCGGGCACGGCCTGGAAATCCTGCCCGGCCAGGGCCGCTACCTGTTCATCTACCCGTTCATCAAGACCCGCGCGTGGTACGACCTGACGCCCCACGCCCGCCAGGGCATGATGGACGAGCACATCTACGCCTCCGAACCGTTCAAGGGCGTGCGCATCAACACCAGCTACTCCTACGGGATCGACGATCAGGAGTTCGTGGTGAGCTTCGACAGCGACCACCCGCAGGAATTCGTGGATCTGGTGCACCGCCTGCGCTACACCGAGGCGAGCAACTACACGCTGCAGGACACCCCGATGTTCACCTGCGTGAAGAAGGACCTGCGGGAGACGCTGGACGACCTCGCGTAAACCGGGAGTCTGATCTGGGGGGGAGGTCGGGTGGCCTCTCCTCTTCTGCTGCCGTCAGCGGCCCAATGCGTCGAGGGCGGCGCGGATCTGCCGGGCGCCCTCGATCAGGCGGGGGCCGGGGCGGCCCAGCCCGCTCTCGGGCACGGCGACGACGGGGACGCCCAGGCCGCGCGCCTCGATGACCTCGGGGCGGAGTTTCTTCGCGCCGCACCATGAGCAGACGATCAGGTCCGGGCGGGCGGCGCGGACCTCGTCCAGCGTCAGCGGGCTGCTGCGGCCCTCCCGTTCGGCCAGGGCGTTCACGGCGCCCAGGCTGGTCAGCAGGTCGGTGACCCAGGAGTCGCGGGTGGCGGCGATGATGGGTTTCGGCCACCACTCGACCAGCACGCGCGCCGGGGCTGGGCTGGGGCGGTGCAGGGCGGCCAGTTCGGCCTCCAGCGCGGCGGCGACCTCCTCCCCGCGTTCCGGCAGGCCCAGCAGTGTGCCCACCTGCCGGATGGTGGCGGCAGTGTCCGGCACGCTGGTCGGGTCGAGGATCACGGTGTTCAGCCCGGCAGCCTGCACGGCCTGCACGACGCGCTCCATGCCGGGCACGCTCAGGCTGGCGAGCACGAGATCCGGGCGTGCGCGGGTCAGGGCGTCCACGTCGATGTTCAGGTCCGGTCCCAGCCGCGCGGCGCGTTCTATTCCGGGGGCGTCGCTGTGGCTGTCCACGGCCACCAGCCGGTCGGTGGCGTGCAGGGCGTGCAGGATGTCGGTGTTGCTGCACGTCAGGCTGGCCAGTCGCATGGGGGGCATGCCAGGCAGTCTACGCGGGTTGGAAGTGCGCGCTGGCGCGGGCAAACGCCCCCTGACCGTATGGTAGGCTCGGGGTATATGAAGAACACCTTCGCCGTCACCATGACGCTGCTGCTGGCCCTGACCGTCGGCGGCTCCGTCGTCGGGTACAACATTGCCACCAAGCCGCACCACAGCGAGAAGGGTCACGAGGAAACCGAGGCGCCCTCGATGGGCAGCGAGGAAGCACCCAGCCCGAACAGCGCCTCGACCGGCGCCGAGGCCGCCCCCGGAACGACCGGTGACGTCACGGCTGCCAACGAGGGCGGCGAGCAGGCCGGTGCGAACGGCGCCGTGACCGCCAGCGGCGAGGGCACCACCGGCGACGAGAAGACCAGCACCACCGAGGGCAGCGCCACCGATACCGACACCGCCGGTTCGACCGGGCAGCAGCCCGCAGAGACGGCTGCCGCGGCCGAGACGCAGGGTGACGCCAGCGCCGGGGAGAAACTCTTCGCGTCCAACTGCGCCGGGTGCCACGGTGCGAACGGCCAGGGTGTGGTCGGGCCGAGCCTCGTGGCGGCGAACGGTCCCAAGGACTGGACGCTGGCTCAGTTCACCACGGCGCTGCGTGAAGGCAAGGCGCCCGAGAAGGAACTGGCCGCCACCATGCCCCGCTTCACCGACGCGCAGATCACGGACAGCGACATCGCGAACGTGCAGGCGTACATCAAGACCCTGAACTGAACACCACCAGCAGAGGCGGCCCCGGTACTCCTGGGGCCGCCTCTCTCCTGTTGGTCAGATGGGGTAGTACGCGCGCGGCTGGCCCTGCACGAAGTCGCGGGTGGGCACCCAGATCAGCGGGTTGCGTTCCTCGACTTCCGGGGGCGGGCCGTACCGCACCAGGGACTCCACCTGCGCGAACGGCACCCACTTGACGCCCACGACCTCGGGGTCGGTGGGGTCGATCTCGCCGTGGAAGGTCGCGGTGAAGCGGCCGAAGATGGCGTAGCACTCGTTACGGGTGCCGGTCAGCAGTTCGCCTTCGAGCAGGCTGACGAATATCAGGTCCGTGACGGTCAGGCCGGTCTCGACGAGAACCTGACGGACGGCGGCGTCCCCGAGGGTCTCGCCGGGGAGGGCCTTGCCGCCGGGCAGGCCGTAGAAGATGCTGCCGTCGTCCATGCGTTCCTCGACGAGCAGCAGGTGCCCGTCCCGGACGAGGTACACGTGCGCGGCACGTTTGAGCGGCAGGGTGCGCGACAGGTGGCTCATGTGCCCGGCAGTCTAGCGCGCCCCGGCGCCTGCAGCAGGCTCAGGACGTCGTCCGGGAGGCGGGCGGGGCGGTAGGTCTGGTCGGTGGCGATGTGGCGGGTCTCGCCCGTGGCGAGCAGTTCGTCGCCGCGCAGGACCTCGTACGTGAAGGTCATCGTGCGCGAGCGGACGCTACTCAGCCGCGCGACGATCCGGAGTTCATCGTCGTAGCGGGCGGCGCGGCGGTACTCGACGTTCAGGCCCGAGAGCATCAGGTAGTACCCGCGCGCCTCCACGTCCCGGTACGGCAGGCCCAGGTGGTGCATCAGGTCGGTTCGGGCCACCTCGAACCACACGGGGTACGTGGCGTGGTGCACGACGCCCATCGCGTCCGTCTCGGCGTAGCGCACGCGGATGACCGTGGGCGGCCAGGGCACCGTGTCCTGAACAGTCACAGGGGGGGCCGGTCGCTGGCGTCGTGGAATTCCAGCACGGGCGTCCGGCGCAGCTTGACGTGGTCGGCCACCTGCCGCTGCAGGTACCCGCGCGCGCCACGCAGCGCGTCGAGCAGCTCCTCCATGTCGCCGGTCATGGCGCTCACGTACACGCGGGCCAGGGAGTAGTCGGCGGTGACGGTCACGCGCTCGACGGTCACGATCATGGGCACGCGCGGGTCGCGCAGACCGCCGATCGCGTCGCTGATCACGCGGGTCAGCTGCGACTGGATCTGTTCGGGTTTCATATGGACTCCGACTGAACGGTTTGCATGAACCGTTCAGTTCGAGCGGATGCGAGAAGGAGCAGGACGGATTCCGGACGTGAAGTTGACAACCCGGTGGTGTTCCGGGTGGTCAGCGGAACAGACGGAATCCGTCTCACGTGCCGCTCCGGCGGTCGAGGGGGTGGGGGGTGGGGACTGGCATCCCGGCATGCTACGGCATCCGGGTCTGCCCTGACCTTCATGCGCGCCTCGCGGTCACGGTCCGGGCACGGTGCGGTCACGCCCCGGCGCGCACCCTGGGCGCAGTCACCGCCCGCACCACATTTCAGGCGCGGTGATCGGAGGGAAGACATGAACATCCTGAACCGTGCCGCCTGTCAGGCCGCGCTGCTCTTCACTGCCCTGCTGGGCATGCCGGCAGGAGGGGCCCAGAGCATCAGCGAACCCGGGGGGCAGATCATGGCGGCGCTGATGAGCGGCGAGGGGCGCCTGTCCGTGCCGGGCAGCCACGCCGACGCCTGCGCCGTCCTGGAGCGGGCCGGGTGGATCCTGAGCCTCGCCGGGGAGGACAAGCGGGGCCGGGCGGTGCGCGTGTACCGCGAGGTGGACGGCCGCCACTCGGCGCTCGTGTGGGACCTGAATCCGGTGCAGGTGAGGGTCACGGACGGCACGCTGGCCCTGCCGGGCGGGTGGCTGCTGACCGAGTAGGTAACCGTCGGTGCCCCGGAACTTCTCAGCCGGGGCGCGCGTAGCGTGGGGCATGAACCTGAACCTGCCGTTCCTGAAAAGTGATGACGCGCTGCCCGGCGGCGTGACCCGCCCGACGTGGGTGGTGCTGGACCTGAGTGGCCCCTACCCGGAGCGTCAGCCGACGAATCCGGTGGCGGGGCTGCTCAGCCGCACCGAGTCGCTGGAGGCGCTGGCAGCGCGCGTCGAGAAGCTGCGGGGCGCGGCGTGGTTGCACGGCGTGCTGGTACGGTTCGGGGAGTTCACGGCCTCTCCGGCGACGGCGCACGCGATCCGGGGGCTGCTGGCCGACCTGCAGCGGGAGAAGCGGGTGGTGGCGTACCTGCCGCAGCTGAACATGCTGTCCCTGATCGCGGCGAGCGGCGCGGGCGAACTGGTGTCGCCGGAGTCCGCCGAGGTGAACGTCAGCGGCTTCGGGATCGAGAGTACGTTCCTGGGCGAGTTCCTGAAGAAGCGCGGCATCGAGTTCGAGAACCTGCGCATCCGCGAGTACAAGGCGGCCCTGACGCGCTTTTCCGAGGAGCGGATGGACGACCACAACCGCGAGCAGCTGCAGGCGTACCTGTCGGGCCTGGAGGGCGCGTGGGTGCGGGACCTCGCGGCGGCGCGCGGCGTTTCCGAGGACGTGGCGGCCGGGTGGCTCGCGGCGGACCTGACGAGCGCGCAGGCGGCGCTGGAGGCGGGCCTGATCACGAAGGTCGCGTACGAGGACGAACTGATCGGCCCGGCCAGCCGTCCCTTCGCGGCGGTCGCCGACCTGCTGCTGCCCGCGCGGCCCGGCAAGGCGGCGAAGGCGGGGCGGGTGGCGGTCGTGCCGCTGGTCGGGGCGATCATCACCGGCAAGAGCCGCACCAATCCCGTGCCGCTGCCGCTGCTGGGCGGCCCGATGGCCGGGTCGGACACGGTCGTGGCGGCGCTGCGCCGCGCTAAACAGGACAAGACCACGAAGGCGATCGTGCTGTACGTGAACAGCGGGGGCGGCAGCGCCCTGGCCAGCGACCTGATCTGGCGCGAGGTGGCCACCAGTGAGAAGCCGGTCGTGGTCGTCATGGGCGAGTACGCCGCGTCCGGCGGGTACTACGTCGCCACGCACGCGAAGGCGATCGTGGCCTCGCCGTACACGCTGACCGGCTCCATCGGCGTGGTGAGCGGCAAGCCGGTCCTGACGGAATTCAACCGCCGTCACGGCCTGAACCCCGAACGGGTGGGCCGCGACCGCGCCCTGATGTACTCGGCGGCCCGCCCCTACAGCGACGACGAGCGCGAGCACGTCGAGAAGGGCATCCTGGAGGTGTACGACCGCTTCACGACCCGCGTCGCCGAGGGCCGCAAGCTTAGCAAGGAGCGCGTGAACGAACTGGGCCGCGGCCGCATCTGGAGCGGACAGGACGCGCTGGACCGCGGGCTGGTGGACGAACTGGGCGACCTCCGCACCGGCCTGGCGCGCGCGCGGGAACTCGCGGGACTCCCCGGTGACGCGCCCGCGTGGAACGTCACGCCGAAGAACCACGGTCCCCTCCCGGAATTCGCGCAGGAGGCCGCGCAGGCCGCCCGCGTCACCGTCTGGCCGTTCGGCGGGGAACGCGTGCTGACGTGGTTCGATCAGGACGTGCGCGTGCGCTGACGCGGGCAGTAGGGAGTGGGAAGTGGTGACCGGGTCGGGGGTTTCGCCCGTCCACTCACCACTTCCTACTCCCCGTTTACGCCTGCGTGGTCGCCTCGTACGCGTCGATCTGGCGGCGGATGACGTTCAGGCTGCCTTCCCAGAAGTCCGGGGCGTGCAGGTCGATGCCGAAGCGCGCGGCGAGGTCCAGCGGGGTGGCCTGCCCGGTGGCGGCCAGCAGGGCGTCGTAGCGGGCCTGGAAGTCGGTTTCCTGCCCCTGGGCCCGGGCCTGTTCGTACTGGGCGTAGAGGCCCAGGCCGAACAGCAGCCCGAAGGTGTAGGGGTAGTTGTAGAAGCTGCGGCCGTAGTAGTGCGGCTTGACGGCCCACATGTAGGGGTGGGGGGTGTTCAGGGCGTCGCCGTACGTGTCGCGTTGCGCCTGGATCATCAGGGTGTTCAGGTCGCAGGGGTTCAGGTCGCCGCCCGCGCGGCGTTCGAAGACGGCCTTCTCGAACAGGAAGCGGCTGTGGATGTCCACGACGACCTGCGCGTGGCCCATCAGCTGCGTTTCGAGGACGTACAGGCGCTCCGGGCCCTGCGCGCTCTGCAGCGCGGCGTTCTGGATGATGGTCTCGCAGAAGATGCTGGCGGTCTCCGCGAGGGTCATGGGCGTCTCCTGCTGGAGGGGGTTCAGGCCGCCGAGCTGCACGTTGTGGTACGCGTGCCCCAGTTCGTGCGCGAGGGTGCTGACCGAGTCGAGGCTGGGGTCGTGGTTCATCAGGATGCGGCTGTCGGCGCCCTGCCATTTCATGCAGAACGCGCCGCTGCGTTTGCCGTCGCGGGGTCCGGCGTCGATCCAGCGCTCCCGGAACGCGCGGGCCGCGAAGTCGCCCAGGGCGGGGCTGTACGCGCGGAACTGGCGTTCCACGAACGCCTCTCCGGCGGCGTAGTCCCAGTGGGTGTCGCTCTGGCCCACCGGGGCGAACAGGTCCCACCAGTCGAGTTGCGTCTTGCCGAGGTGGCGGGCCTTGGCGCGGAAGTAGCGGCGGAAGTCGGGCAGGGCGCGGATCACGGCGGCCTGCATGGCGTCCAGCGTCTCGCGGTCGATGCCGTTGCTCAGGAGGCTGGGCGCGACGACGTCCGTGAAGCCGCGCCGCGCGGCGAGGGTCCCCGCCTCGCCCTTGACGCCGTTCATGCAGGCGGCGAACACGGTCTCCTGGGTCTTCCAGGCAGCCACTTCGGCGTGGTAGGCGTCCTCGCGCACCTGCGCGTCGGGGTCGCTGGCCAGGGCGCGCAGGGCGGTCACGGGGAGGACTTGGCCGCGGTACTCGCCGGTCAGGGTGCTGGAGACGTTGCCGTGCAGTTTGCCCCAGCCGCCGCCGCTGGCGGGGTGCAGCCGCGCGGCGAGGTCCTCCTCGGGCGGGGTCATCTGGTAGCGGGCAAGCTGCGCGGCGCGGCGCAGTCGGTGCTCGTGCGCGCGGGCGACCTCGCTGCTTGCCAACAGGTGGGTCAGGGCCGCGTCGTCCAGGCCGCCCAGCCACGCGGTCAGGCGCGACCCCAGCGGGCCCAGCGGGAGGCTCAGGGTGGTCAGGGCGGCCATGCGGGCCTGGGCGGTCTCGTCGCGGCTGTCAGTGGTGACGAAGGCGTACACGAAGGCGCGCACGCGGCCCGCGCGGGTCAGGACCGCGTTCAGGTCGCCCATCACCGCGTCCACCGCACCCGGGGTGACGGGCGATCCGGCGCGCACAGCGTGGGCGTCGAACAGGGCCTCCAGGGCCTGCACGTCCTCGCCCAGGGTGCTCAGGTCGCGCTCCAGCTGCGGGTCGTTCAGGCTGGCGTACAGGTCGTCGGTGCGCCAGCGGGGCATCTCGGTTGTGGTCACGTTCCGGAGTGTACGGCGCCCCCCTGGCGCGGCGGTAAGCCAATTGGCGCACCGGGAGCGGGCGTGCCATGCTGGTGGGGTCTTCAGTTCGTGATCTGTACAGCGTCGCCGGTGGCGACTGGAACAGCGGGGCATTATACGGATTCCGTTTGTTTCGTTAACAGATCGGAAAATCACCGATCTGCCAACTCCACGCCCGGAACCCGTTGTTCTCCTCCTCGCTCCGCTCGGGTTGAAAGGTTTTGCAAACCTTTCAACCGGAGTCCTTATTAGTTGATAAAACAAGTCCACTTTTTCCGGAGGTTCCCATGCGTACCCGACTCACCCTGACCGCCACCCTGGCCCTCGCCGCGCTCGGCAGCGTCCACGCCGCCACCACCCTGACCGTGTTCATGGGCAGCCAGCAGCGCCCCGAGATCTTCCAGCCCATCTTCGACCGCTTCGAGAAGCAGAACCCCAACGTGCGGATCAAGATCGAGACCGGCGGCGCCACCAGCGAAGCGCAGAACCAGTACCTGACCACCGTGCTGGCCGCCAAGGACAACACCCTCGACCTCTTCCTGATCGACGTGGTCCGCACCGCCACCTTCGCCGCCGCCGGGTGGGCCGAACCTCTCGACGCGTACCTGCCCAGCAAGGACACGTACCTGAAAGCCTTCCTGCCCGGCCCGGTCGCCGCCGCCAGCGTGGGCGGCAAGCTGTACGCCATGCCCGCCTTCACCGACGCGCAGTTCCTGTACTACCGCAAGGACCTCCTCGAGAAGTACAAGGCCAAGGTCCCCAGGACCTGGGACGAACTCGCCGCGACCGCCGCGCGCATCCAGAAAGCCGAGGGCGGCACCCTGCAGGGCTTCAACTTCCAGGGCGCGCCCATCGAAGGGACCGTGTGCAACTTCCTGGAGATGACCTGGACCGGCGGCGGCAGCGTGGGCGACGTCACGGGCCCCGCCGCGAAGCAGGGCCTGGGTTTCCTGGTGAACGCCGTGAAGACCAAGCTGGCTCCCGCCGCCAGCGCCGAGATGAAGACCGACGACTCCCGCCAGCAGTTCCAGGCCGGGAACGTCCTGTTCGGCCTGAACTGGAGTTACGCCTGGGCGCACTTCCAGGGCAACAGCCCCCAGCCCACCAGGGTCAAGGGCGACGTGGGCGTCGCCGCGCTGCCCGCCTTCGGGAAGAACGCCAGCGCCACCTGCACCGGCGGCTGGGAATGGGGCCTGAACGCCTACAGCCGCAACAAGGCAGCGGCCGTGAAACTCCTGCAGTTCATGTCCAGCAACGACGTGCAGCGCGAGATGGCCGTCAAGGGCGCCTACCTGCCCGTCCGCAAGAGCCTGTACAACGACAAGGCCGTACTGGCCGCCAACCCGCACTTCAAGTCCCTGTACCCCATCGTCACGAAGGCCCGCCCGCGCCCCGTCACGCCCGCCTACCCGCGCGTCAGCGAGATCATCCGCAACAACGTCTCGGCCGCCGTCGCGGGCAGCAAGAGCGTGGACGCCGCCCTGAACGACATGAAGCGTGACCTGGAACCCCTGCTGAAGTGATTCGGATTCCGTCTGTTTCATTGACAGATCGGCACTACACCGACCTGTCAACTCCACGCCCGGAATCCTCACCGCTCCTGCTCGCGTCCGCTCGGATTGAACGGTTGTTACAGACCGTTCAATCGGAGTCCGTATGACCCCACCCCTGAATCCCACTCCCTCCCGCCGGGTTCGCCGTGAACCCGGCGAGGGCCTGCTGGCCTTCTTCCTGCTGCTCCCGGCGGCCGCGCTGCTGCTGGGCGTGCTGCTGTTCCCCATGCTGACCACCTTCCGCGACAGCCTGTACCTGAACAAGCTGACCGAACCGTGGCTGACGGGCTTCGTGGGGCTGGGGCAGTACGCGCAGATGCTCGGCGACGCCCGCTTCGGCGCGGCGCTGCGCAACACGCTGTTCTTCGGCGTGCTGACGGTCGGCGGGTCGTTCCTGGTGGGCGTGCCCATGGCGCTGGCCGCGCACCTGCCCGGCCGCGCGCGGGACGTGGTCCGCGTGGCCCTGCTGCTGCCGTGGGCGATGCCGCCCGTCATCACGGGCCTGATCTTCGCGTGGCTGTTCAACGCGCAGTACGGCGTGTTCAACGACCTGCTCGTGCGCGCGGGCGTCATTCAGGAGCCGCTGCGCTGGCTCAGCACGCCCGGCCTGAGCGTCCTGGCGATGGTCCTCACCATCGTCTGGAAGACGAGTTCCTTCGTCGCGCTGATCGTCCTGGGCGGCCTGCAGGGCATCCCGAAGGAGATGATCGAGGCGGCGCAGGTGGACGGCGCGACCCCCACCCAGACGTTCTTCCGGGTGATCCTGCCGCTGCTGGCCCCCAGCCTCGCCGTGGCGTTCATCTTCCGCACCATCAGCGCCGTGCAGGTGTTCGACATCCCCTACACGTTCATCCAGCAGGCGCCCGCACAGGGGCTTCTGGAGACGCTCGGCGTGTACATCTACCGCACGGGCATCGAATTCCTGGACTTCGGGTACGCCGCCGCGCTCAGCGTCGCGCTGTTCGCCCTGAGTCTCGCCGTGACCGCCGTGTACGTCCGCTTCGTGCGGGACGGAGGGAACTCGTGAGCGGCGACACACCCCCCCGGCGCCTCACGCCCGCGCAGCGCGCCGGACGCTCCGCTGCGCTGGCCGCGCTGATCGTCGGCGGGTTCTTCCCGTTCATCTGGATGGTCCTGACCAGCCTGAAATCCGAGGGGGAACTCCAGAAGTTCCCGGTGCAGTACCTCCCGTCGAAACTGGACTTCAGCAACTACGCCCGCGTGTTCAGCGAGCAGCCGTTCGCGCAGTTCTTCCTGAACTCCATGACCGTCAGCCTGCTGAGCACCGTGCTGTGCATCGCCGCCGCCGTGCCCGCCGCGTACGCCCTGGCCCGGTTGAACCTGCGCGGACGCGGGCTGCTCATGACCGCCGTCGTGACGTTCAGCATGCTCCCGGTCGTCAGCCTGCTCGTGCCCATGTTCCGCCTGATGCGCGGCGCGAACCTGCTGAACACCTACCCCGCGCTGATCCTCCCCTACGCCGCCCTGAGCCTCCCCATCGGCATCCTGACGCTCGTGGCGTTCTTCAGCGCCATTCCCCGCGACCTCGAAGCGGCCGCCATGGTGGACGGCACCACCCGCGTCGGTGCCCTCACCCGCGTCGTCCTGCCCCTCTCGACGCCCGGCGTCGTCACCGCCGCGCTGCTGGTGTTCGTGAACTCCTGGAACGAATTCCTGCTCGCCCTGAGCTTCAACACCAAACTCTCCATGCGCACCGTGTCCGTCGGCGTGACCCTCTACCAGGGCGAATTCGCGTTCCCCTGGCCGCTGATCGCCGCCGCCGTCGTCGTCGCCACCGTGCCCCTCGTGCTGCTGATCGCCATCTTCCAGCGCCGCTTCGTCGCGGGCCTCACCGCCGGCGGCGTCAAAGCGTAGACGGGTGATGGTTCATGGTCGATGGACCCACCCCACTCCCCACTGCCCACAACCCACTGCCCTCCCCTTCAGGTGACCTATGACCAATCCTTCCCAGTCCGAATTTCTGTGGTTTCTTCAGCTGTCGCGTGACGGCGAGTTCATCGGCACGAAGGAGAAACCGCCGCGGAAGCCGACCCTGGCGTACCTGCAGTCGTTGATCAGCACGGCGGGCGAGGCGGGGTTCGAGGGGCTGCTGACCGCCACGAACTATCACAGTGAGCACGAGAACTACACGGCGGCGGTGGCGGCCCTGGCGCGCAGCGCGCCGACCGATCCGGCGCTGCTGATCGCGGTGCGGCCCGGGATGTTCCACCCGGCGATGTACGCGAAGATGCTCGCGACGCTGCAGAACCTCTTCCCGGGGCGGGTGCGGGTGAACATCGTGACCGGCAGCAGTCCCGCCGAGAATGCCATGTACGGCGACCGGGAGGATCACGGCAGGCGCTACGAGCGCACGCGGGAGTTCATGCAGATCCTGCGGCAGCTGTGGACGGCGCCGCCGCCGCAGTCGTTCCGCAGTGACCTGTACGCCTTCGAGAATGCCGTGCTGGACCCGGCGCCCGTGCAGCCGATTCCGCTGTACTTCGGGGGGGCGTCGCCGGTGGCGCAGGGGATCGCGGCGGATCTGGCGGACGTGTACCTGATGTGGGGTGAGCGCGAGGACATGCTTCAGGAGCGCCTGAGCCAGATGCGGGCGCTGGAGGCGCAGACGGGCCGCCCGCTGCGCTACGGGCTGCGCACACACGTGATCGTCCGCGAGACGGAAGCCGAGGCCCGCGAGGCCGCCGAGCGGCTGATCAGCCGCGTGGACCCGGACGTGCGGGCGGCGTTCGTGGCGAGTCACGCACACGTGGACGGCGTGGGCCAGAAACGCCAGATCGACATGATCAAGGGCCTGGACGCGGACCTGATGGTCGAACCCGGCCTGTGGGCGGGCGTGGGCATGGCCCGCAGCGGCGTGGGCGTCGCCATCGTCGGCGATCCGCAGCAGGTGGCCGCGAAGATCCGCCGCTACGAGGACATGGGCTTCAGCTCGTTCATCTTCAGCGGCTACCCGCACCTGGAGGAAGCGCGCCGTTTCGGGGAGCTGGTCATGCCGCTCCTGAAGGGTGGCGCGCGCGAGGAACGCGCGATTCACACGGACAAGGTCGCGCCGGTCGCCTGACCTGCCCTGCTCCTCCCCCCTTGTGGGGGAGGTCGGGTGGGGGGTGGCGGGCCGCGCCCGCTGGGTTCAGCTGGCGCGCAGGATGATGTGTTCGAGGCGTTCGGCGACGTTCACGAGATGATCGCCGAGGCGTTCGAGGTTGCGGGCCATGCGGCCGGCGGTGAGGGCGACGTCGGTGTCCTCGGGCCGTTCGAGCAGGCGGGTGAGGCTGGCGCGCTGCATCTGTTCGTACAGCGCGTCCACCTGTTCGAAGTCGAGGCGCATGACGTCCCGGGCGGCGGGCAGGTCGCGTTCCGCGAAGGCGTACGAGAGCCGTTCGAGCATCTGCGTCAGGAGCCGCACGAGGGGCAGGGCGTCCTGGAGGGTGGCGCTGCGGGTGCGGGGCGCGATGGTCTCCAGGTCGCGGGCGACGTTGAAGGCGTAGTCGCCCACGCGTTCGAGGTTCGTCAGACTGCGGAAGACCATCAGGTGGAATGCGAGGTCGTCCTCGGTCAGCGGGGTGCTGAAGGCCTGGAGGCACAGGTCTTCCAGTTCGCGTTCCAGGGCGTCGGTCTCGGCTTCGAGGCGTTCGGCGCGGGCGGTGAGCCCGGCGAATTCGGCGCGTTCGTTCGCGTCCCGGACAGCGTCGAGCTGCTCGAGGGTGATGCTGAGCATCCGCAGGAAGCGCGCGGTGATGGTGGCCACCGGGCCGGTCGCGGGTGCGCTGGTCGGGTGGGGGGTGGGGAGTGCGCCGCCGTCCATGCCGCCCAGTATCCTGCCGCGTTGTGATGAGGTGGTCAAGGCGGGCGTGACGGGGCGTTCACCGATGCGGACCTCCCCTGATGGCGGGGGTGGAGGGGCGGGTGCTCAGCGGTGGGCGCGGACGGGTCCCAGGGGCGTGAACCCGGCGTGGGTCAGCGCGGCGCGCAGGTCGTCCGGGGTGGCGGCGTGGTGGGGGCGGGCCTGGATGGTCAGGTCGCCCAGGCTGGCGACGGGCCAGCTCTGCACCGTCCAGCCGTCGAGCTGCGGGGCGCGTCCACTGGGAGCGATGACTTCCAGGCTGTACAGGGGCAGGCTGTACAGGGGCGCGGTGGGGTCAGCCTGCCGGGCGAGGGGCTGGAGGTCGGGCGTGAGGGGGAAGCGGGCCGTGGGGCGCAGGGTGGCAGTCATGGGGGGGACCTCGTCGGGGGCGCGGCCGGGGTGGCCGGTGATGCCTCCAGCGTGCGCCTGTGCAGGGGGACTTGACCATCGGGGGGGACACTGCCGCTGCGCCCTTGCATCGGTTTTCCCGATGCCTGCCGGGGTGGGCGCGGCCTACACTGGGGGTATGACCTCCGCGCGCCCCACCTCAGTCGGTCTGCCGTCCCTGGCGCAGCTGCGCGCCCTGCTGGCGGTGGCGGACGCCGGGGGCTTCAGCGAGGCGGCGGCGGAACTGGGCGTGTCGCAGTCCACCCTCAGCGAGGCGATCAGCAAACTGGAGGCGCTGGCGGGGCGGCCCCTGCTGCGCCGGGGACGCACCGGCACGGTCCCCACCCCGGCGGGCGAGCGGATGCTGGTCCACGCGCGCGCGGCGGTGCAGGCGGCAGGCGACGCGCTGCTGGCCGCGCAGGAGGACACGCAGCTGCGCGGCGTGCTGCGGGTGGCGTCGTTCCGCTCGACCGCCACGCACCTGCTGCCGCCCGCGCTGGCGGCGTTCCGGGCGCAGCATCCGGGCGTGACGGTGCGCCTGCTGGACGGTGAGACGGGGAGCGGCGGTCAGGAACTCGTGCGGCGCGGTCAGGCGGACGCCGCCATCGTGATCGAGGAGAACTGGGGCGACCTGCGCCTGACCCCGCTCGTCATGGACGAGTACCTGTTCGTGGCGCCCGCGCGGCGCGGCTCGCACCCGGTCACGCCGGACGACCTGGGGGGACCACTGCTGCTGGCCCCGGGGCCGAATTCCTGCAACCTGCGCGTGATGGGATACCTGCGCCGCTGCGGCGTGCAGCCGGAACGCGTGACCGAGATCGGCGAGGACAGCGTGATCCTGGGCATGGTCGCGCACGGGCTGGGCGTCAGCGTGATGCCCCGCCTGGCGCTGGAGCCGCTGCCCGAGGGGCTGGTGGCCCTGCCCCTGCCCGAGCGGCTGATGCGGCCGCTGGCGCTGGCGACCCTGCCGCACCGCGCGAACCTGCCGGTGATCCGGGCGTTCACGGAGACTCTACTGGGCGCGCTGCTCGCGGCGCTGCACCGGCCCCACGCGCCCGCGCCGGACCCGGCGGCCGCGTTGCCGGGCGGGGCTTCTCTGCTACATTGAACGTATGACGACCCTGTGTTGCCTCCGCTAGCGGCCCACGCGCAGCCCAGCGTCCGTGACCGCGCCCCTGATCTGTGTGGCGCGGTCTTTTTATTGCCTACTGAACGAGGAGACATCATGACCCAGCGTCCCGAACCCCGCCTGCCCGATCCGAACATCGTCCTGTACGACACCCTGACCCGCCAGAAGGTGACCTTCGAACCGACCACGCCGGGCCGGGTGGGCATGTACCTGTGCGGACCGACCGTGTACAGCGACGCGCACCTGGGCCACGCGAAGAAGGAGGTGGCGTTCGACGTGATCCGCCGCGCGTTCACGCACTTCGGGTACAAGGTGCGGTACGTGGCGAACATCACGGACGTGGGCCACCTCCAGAACGACTCCGACGACGGCGAGGACAAGATGCTCGCCCGCGCCCGCCTGGAGCAGCTGGAACCCATGGAGGTCGCGGACAAGTACATGTGGTCGTTCGTGAAGGACATGGAGGCCCTGAACGTCCTCAAGCCCAGCATCAACCCCCGCGCGACCGGGCACATCGGCGAGCAGATCGCGCTGATCGAGGAACTGATCGAGCGGGGCCACGCCTACGAGTCGGCGGGCAGCGTGTACTTCGACGTGCGCTCCTGGCCCGAGTACGGCAAGCTGTCGGGCCGCAAACTGGACGATCAGGAGGAAGGCGTGCGCGAGGCCGTGCGCGAGGAGAAACGCGATCCGCGCGACTTCGCGCTGTGGAAGAACGCCGAGCCCGGCCACATCATGCGCTGGGAGTCTCCCTGGGGCGTGGGCTTTCCGGGCTGGCACATCGAGTGCTCGGCGATGAGCCTGAAGTACCTGGGGGAGGGCTTCGACATTCACGGCGGCGGCCTGGACCTGCAGTTCCCGCACCACGAGGCCGAGATCGCGCAGGCCGAGGCGGCCGGGCACGCGTTCGCGCGCTACTGGATGCACAACAACATGCTGACCATCGGCGGCGAGAAGATGAGCAAGAGCAAGGGCAACTTCCTGACCATCCAGGACGTCCTGGCGCAGCATGACGCGATGGTGGTGCGCTTCCTGCTGGTGGGCAGTCACTACCGCTCGATCACCGAGTTCAGCGACGCCGCCTTCGAGTCCGCCCGCAGCGGCTACCGCCGCCTGACCGAGGCGCTGCACGAGGTCGAACGCCGCCTCCCGAACGCGCCCGCCGGGCAGAACGCCGCGCTGGACGCGAAGATCGCCGCGCACGTCCAGGCGTTCGAGGACGCCCTGCGCGACGACTTCAACACGCCCAAGGCCGTCGCGGCGCTGTTCGGCCTGACCACCGACCTGAACGCCGCCCTGAACACCGGCGAGGTGCCGCGCGGCACGCTGGAAGCCGCCCGCGCCGCCTACCGTGACCTGGGCGGCGAGGTGCTGGGCCTCTTCGCGGGCGGCAGCGGTCCCGCCCAGAGCGACGACTCGCAGGTCGTCAGCGCCCTGATGGACCTGGTCCTGAAGGCCCGGCAGAACTACCGCCTGAACAAGCAGTACGCCGAGGCCGACGAACTGCGTGACACCCTCACGAAGGTGGGCGTCACCGTCGAGGACACCAAGGAGGGCGTGCGCTGGAAACGTTAACCGCACGGTCATTCCTGAAGGGACCGCTCAGCGCATGAGCCGGCTATGACAGAACCCCCCCATCCGGGCTGACCCGACTGTCAGGAATCTGCAAGCCTGCTCCCGTACCATGAAAGGCGAGCGGTGACCAACACCACCCTCATCCTTCCCTCCGACGGGCACGCCACCTCCCCCCCTGGGCGTGCCCTTCTTCATGCCGCTCCCGGAAGGTAAACCCGCACCCAGCCTGCCCTCACCCGCCCGCAGGGGCGAGCGGTACACTCCGGATCATGCTGCCCCCGCTCGTCAAACAGGTGCTCGACAACTTCAACTTCGACGTCGACCCCGACCTCAGCCGCGAGGAGAACACCGAGGACGTCATCAAGAGCGCCGCCCTGCTCGCCGGAGCGATCAGCGTCGAACCGATCCCCTTCGCGGACATCCTGCTCATCACGCCCGTCCAGGCCAAGATGGTCCTCCACATCGGCAAGATCTACGGGCACGACATCACCCCCGAACGCGCCCTGGAAATCGCCCGGGAACTCGGCGTGACCGTCGCGTACGGCATCGCCGCGCGGCAGGTCATGCGCGGCCTCGCCAAACTGGCCCTGCCGGTCATCGGCGGTCTGATCACCGCGCCCGCCGTGTACGGCTGGACCTTCGCACTGGGCCGCCTCGCGCAGAACTACTTCGAACGCCGCCTCCAGGGCCTCCCCGACAGCCGACAGGCGCAGGTGCAGGTCGTGCAGGAAGCCAAACGCGACGCCAAGAAGGCCCTGCCCACCGCGCAGGACTTCAGCGACCTCGCCAGCGAACTCAGAAAACGCGCCGAGCAGAAGAAATAAGGCGCACCCGACCTGACCGGCCAGCACAAACCGTTCTGGGCGTGGGCAGCGCACTGCTGTCCGGGTTTATGAGCGACATAGGCGCAACCCATCTACCTGTCCTGAAGGCAGTATGGACGCTGTTGCGGCGATGCACAGCCGTGCATGGCACCCCGCCAGTCAATCTGTCGTGATAGCTGTGAGAGACGCCCGCCTCCCCACTCTCCCTTACTTCCCCCGTTGCGGCGCTCGAATCGACACCCTGATATCCGCGCCGTCCGGTAGACTCCCGGGCGGTTATGAAGAAAACACTCATCTGCAGTTCACTCGCGCTGACAGCCCTTCTCAGCGCCTGCGGTGGTGGCGGGGGCGAAACTCCCCAGCCCGGCAATCAGCCCCCGACGGACAACCAGCCCCCCGCCAACACCGTCATTCAGGCGACCGCCATCACCGGCACGGTCAGTGGCCTCCCGACCGGCACGCACCGCGCCCTTCTCGTGAACGACGGCGACGGGCTCGACGTGGCGAACGAGGGCACAGTCACCGGCGGGCAGCTCACGATGAACCTCAGCCGGGTGCCCAGTGACGCGCTGTTCCCGATCACGGGCGGCTGCCCCTTCAGTGGTCAGGCGTCCGCCTACCCGAACATCGCCGTGTACAACGCAGTGTACGTAGCCAGCAAGTCCATCGACGGACTGGCCCTCGTGCAGGAACAGGTCGTGACCGGCGGGACCCTCAAGGGCACCCTGGTCGCCCGCCTGTACAGCGACCGCGCCGCCACCATCAACGGCACCCTGGACTGCCAGGGCAGCCCCGTGTATCTGAAATTCACGCTGAATCAGGGCTGGAACGCTCTGGAATGGCTGGAATCCGGCCAGAGCCTCACGCTGAGCAACCTCGGCACCGGGGCGACGTCGACCCTCAAAACCAGTCCCTTCCCCAAAGGCGTCGCCGTGTCCACCAGATCGGCCGCCCTGGAATTCTCCAGCAACGACACCGCCAGCACCGAAGCGAGGCTGTATCAGGAGGGCGGATACACCGGTACGGTTTCCCTGAGCACCGACCTGCCCGGCCTCACCATCGAACCAGGCTCCGTCGAGCTGTCCGCCGCCACTCTGAGCAGCGCCGCCGTGAAGCAGCAGGGACTCGTCCGCGCCCTGGGGCTTAGCCAGCAGCGCGTCGACACTACCCTGACCTTCCGGTACAGCGGCACCGACAACTACAGCGGTCCGGTGAGGATCCTCGTGAAGGACGCCGGCGGCAAGATCGTCGGTGGCGGCCAGATTGGCGTGAACATCACGCGGCCCGGCGTGAGCCTGGGCAGCTCGTACAGCACCTTTGAAGTCACCTCCGGTGGTACCGGCACCCTGTCGCTGTACAGCAACGCGGTCGGCGGCTTCAGCGGGCCCGTCACTTACAGCCTGGAAAACCTGCCAGCCGGTCTCACGGCGCCCCCGGTCACCCGCGACATGACGTCCGGCTACGACTCCGTCACGCTCCCGGTCAGCGCCGCCAGCAGCGCTCAGCCCGGCACCTACACGGTCACGGTCCGCGCGAAGACCAACGTGGGCAGCAGCACCCTGAAACTCAAGCTGACCGTCAAGGCGCCCACCGTGACCCTGGTCGATTCCTACGGCAGCGTCACCCTGTACCAGGGCGGTACGGGCAATCTGCAGGTGAAGCTGATCACGCCCGACACCTTCAACGGATCCACGACTGTCACCGTCAAGGACCTCCCTGCCGGCGTGAGTGCCACGCCCAGAACCGTCAACGTGCAGCCCGGGGCCACCACCACCGTCAACATTCCCCTGACCGCCAGCGCCGACGCCGCGCCCGGCACCTACACGGTCAATGTCAGCAGTCCCGACCTGAACAGCACCGCCAGCACCCAGCGCCAGGTGCAGGTCAGCCCCGCCAGGGCAGCGCTGCCCGGCGCGGTCAGCCTGTCCGCCGCCGCACCCGAGGGCATATGGATCAGCGCGGGCAGCACGTACGACACGGCGACGCAGGGCATGGTCACGCGTGTTCAGCGCATCAGTCCCAACGGCGCCGTCCTAGCCGACGTGACCCTTACAGGTTCGTTCAGCCGACTCGTCTCGGCTGGGAACGACGTGATCGCACTGGGCGGCTCCCCCGTCACGGCCGTCAGGATCACCCAGGACGGCAAGCAGACGGTGCTCGCTGCACTGCCCAGCAACACCAGCACCGAGGGCGCCGCCAACGCCCTGGACGCCCAGGGTCGCCTGTGGCTGTCCAGCATCACCTGGGGTGTCGGCGCCGCCCAGACGCAGGTCTTCGCGTGGGACCCGGTCACGGGCGCCGTATCGTTCAGGCAGCCTGAAGCGACGTCCAGCTCGGCCTCCACGCTGCGCCTGAGTCCGGATGGCCGCAGTGTGCTGGTCTTTCCCTACTCCAGTTACGGCACGCCCCTGAAGAAGATCGACACGGCGACGGGGCAGAGCTCCACGCTGGACGCCGTGACGAACGCGACTGCCAGCAGCGTAGCCTTCGCCAGCGACGGCACGCTGTGGATCGGATCGTACGGGTCGCTGTCCCGCCTGAACGCGGACGGGTCCGTCACCACCTTCCAGAACGGTCCCTCCGTGGGGACGCTGTACGGCTTCGACCAGAAGGTGCCGGGCATCCTGTGGGCCTCGACCGGCGGCGCCGTCCTGCGGATCGACGTCAGCACCATGCAGACCCGGATCATCCCAGTGTCTTCGAGTGTGACCGGGTACGTGGCGGCGCAGGGTGGCCTGCTGCTGGTCAGTTCCGAGTACAACTCCAGCGGGTCAACGCAGTACTACATCAGCCTGCTGAAGTAACACGGGAACACAGAAGGCGCGCCGCTGATCAGCGGCGCGCCTTCTCGCATCTCGCATGCCGCTTACTGCAGGTCGAAGTCCATGACGGGCAGTTTCTGTGCGGCGCCGGGCTCGTCGGGGGTGTCCTGCCGGGCGGTGGCTTCGGCCGGTGCGGCACTGGGTGCGGCGGTCGCGGGCGCGGCCCGCAGGACGTTCGGGATGACGACCGGTCCGCTGCGGTCCATGGGCTGGTGGGGCTGGCCGGGGCGGGTCCACTGTGCGGTGGCGGCGGGTCCGCCGAGGCGGGGGGTGGGGGGTGGGGTGGCGGCGGCGCGGGCGGCGCGGAGGATGCCGTCGACCTCCTGGGTGCTCAGCAGGCCCTTGGTTTCCAGGACGCTGAGGATGCCGAGGACGGTCTTGCGGAGGAATTCGGCTTCCACGGCGGGGTCTTTGGGGGCAGGGGGGGTCTTGCGGGGGCCGGTCATGCCCTGCAGGGTAGCGCGCGGCTGCTCCCCACGCGGTGACATCGGGCGTTCTGCGCTGCGGGCCGGGAGGGGGCGCAGCTTACCGCACGGGTGGTATTCTGTTTTCTGTCTGAAAGCGTGGTGTGAATGGTCACCCACACGGCGTAACGTTCGCCCTACTGTGTTGGCGAGACGGGGCTGAGACGTCGAGGAGGTTTGGATGTACCGAGGAAGAGAGGGGCAGTGGGCGTTCCTGCTTCACCGCCTGTCGGGGCTGGCAATTCTGTTTTACCTGATGCTGCACGTGTTCAGCATCGGGTCGTTCATGTTCGGTGAGCGCTTCTACATGGCGATTCACGAGACGTACGACCTCGTTCCGTTCCGGATCGGGCTGCTGTTCGTGACGGCGGGCGTGGTGTACCACGCGTTCAACGGCCTGCGGATCATCATGATGGACTTCACGGGCTTCGGCGTGGCGTACCAGCGGCAGATGTGGTACGGCGTGCTGGCGATCAGCGTGCTGGCCTTCGTGGGTGCGGCGTGGGTGGTCGTGCCGCGCATCCTGGGGGGGTACTGATGATCCGCGCCCGGACCTTCACGGACGCGCGTCAGCAGGCGCACAGCAACGCGGAGCTGAACTGGTGGATCTTCATGCGGATCAGCGGCCTGATCCTGGTGTTCCTGATCCTGGGGCACATCTACATGACGTTCATCCAGGTCAGTGAATCCGACGCGACCTTCGACGCGGTCGTGAACAAGCTGGCGAACCCCGCGTGGAAGTTCTACGACTGGCTGATCCTGGCCCTGTCGCTGCTGCACGGCGCGAACGGCGCGCGGTACTCCATCGAGGATTACGTCCGCAGCCGCCCGAACCGCGCGTGGGTGAAGGGCGTGTTCTACACCGTGATCGCGCTGCTGTTCACGTTCGGTACGGTGGGCCTGTTCTCCATCTGAGTTCTTGTTCTGGGTTGCCGCCATGCGGCGCAGCCCGTAAAGGAAGTTGACTATGCATCATCGTTATGACGTTCTGGTGGTGGGTGCGGGCGGCGCGGGCCTGATGGCGGCGCTGTACGCCGCGAAAGGCGACGTGAGCGTGGCCTGCATCAGCAAGCTGTACCCCACGCGGTCGCACACCGGCGCGGCGCAGGGCGGGATCGGCGCGGCGCTCGGGAACGTGCAGGAAGACCACTGGGAATGGCACATGTTCGACACCGTCAAGGGCGGCGACTACCTGACCGACCAGGACGCCGCCGAGGTGTTCGCCAAGGACATCATCGACGCCGTGTACGAACTGGAACACATGGGTCTGCCCTTCTCGCGCACGCCGGAAGGCAAGATCGCGCAGCGTAAGTTCGGCGGGCACACCCGTGACTTCGGGAAGGCCGCCGTGGAGCGCAGCTGCTACGCGAAGGACCGCACGGGTCACATGATCCTGCAGACCCTGTACCAACAGAACGTGAAGGCGGGGACGACGTTCTTCAACGAGTTCCACGTCACGGACCTGCTGATCGAGGACGGGCGTTGCCAGGGTCTGGTCGCGTACGAACTCTCGACCGGCGAGCTTCACACCTTCCACGCGAAGGCCGTGATCCTCGCGGCAGGTGGCTACGGGCGCGTGTTCAAGATCACCAGTAACGCGCTGACCCTGACGGGCGACCTGATGAGCATCTACTACCGCAAGGGCCTGCCGCTGGAGGACATGGAGTTCTACCAGTTCCACCCGACCGGTCTGGCGAAGCTGGGCATCCTGGTCACGGAAGGCATCCGCGGCGAGGGCGGCATCCTGCGCAACGACAGCGGCGAGCGGTTCATGGAACGCTACGCGCCGACCATCAAGGACCTCGCGCCGCGTGACATCGTGTCGCGCAGCATCATCACCGAGATCCGCGAGGGCCGCGGCGTGGGCCGCGACAAGGACGCCGTGAACATCGACCTGACGCACCTCCCGCGTGAAGTGATCGAAGGGAAACTCGCGGAGATCACCGACCTGGCCCGCACGTACCTGGGCATGGACCCCGTCAAGGACCTCGTGCCGATCCAGCCGACCGCGCACTACGCGATGGGCGGCATCCCCACGAACCTCGACGGCCTGTGCCTGAGCGACGGGTCCGGCGGCACGGTGGAAGGGCTGTACGCGGCCGGTGAGCAGGCCTGCGTGTCCCTGCACGGCGCGAACCGCCTGGGCACGAACAGCCTGGGTGACCTCGTGGTGTTCGGCCGCCGCGCCGGGATCGCCGCCGCGAAGTACGCCCGTCAGGTCGAGTACCCCGACATGCCCGAAGCCGGGGACGCCCAGCGCGAGAGCGTGGACCTGTTCGAGCGCCTGCGTAACGGCAGCGGCAAGGAAAACGCCGCCGCGATCCGCAAGGAACTGCAGGAATCCATGATGAACAACGTGGGCATCTTCCGCAACGGGAAGGACATGGCCGCGCAGGTGGACATCATCAAGGAACTCAAGGCCCGCTACCAGGGCGTGACGGTCTCCGACCCGAGCCGCCGTTACAACAGCGAACTGGTCGAGGCGATGGAACTGGGCTTCATGCTCGACTGCGCCGAGGCCATGACCGCCAGTGCCCTGAACCGCACCGAGTCGCGCGGCGCGCACGACCGCGAGGACTACACCGAGCGCAACGACGCGGACTGGCTGAAGCACACCATGGCGTACAAGAACCTGAACAAGGCCGACGACGTCATCATCGGGTACAAGCCCGTGGCGCTGAAAGGCTTCACGCGCGCCTTCGAACCCAAACCCCGCGTGTACTGACGCGGCGGAAGGAATCTCCATGACCCAGACCCATGCACAAGCCAGCAGCGCGCCCGTCAGCGCGAGCGTGCCCATGCTGCAACTGAAAGTCAAAGTCCTGCGCTTCGACCCCGAAAAGGACAAGAAGGCGTACTGGACGACGTACGACGTGGAAGCCCAGGCGGGCGACCGCGTGCTGGACGTCATCAACCACATCAAGTGGTACCTCGAACCCAGCCTGACGTTCCGCCGCTCGTGCATGCACGGCATCTGCGGCAGCGACGCCATGCTCATCAACGGCCGCAACCGCCTCGCCTGCAAGACCCTGGTGCGCGACGTCGCCAAGAGCGGCGGGACCATCACCGTGGAACCCATCCGCGGCCTGAAGGTCGAGAAGGACCTGCTGGTGGACATGGAGCCGTTCTTCGACTCGTACAAGGCGATCATGCCTTACTTCATCAACGAGTCCCCGGCCCCCGCCGCCGAGCGCATCCAGTCCGAGGAAGAAGCCGAGCGCATGGCGCACTCCAGCAACTGCATCCTGTGCGCGTGCTGCACCACCTCCTGCCCGATCTTCTGGGTGAACGGCTCGTACCTGGGCCCCGCCGCGATCGTGCAGGCCCACCGCTTCATCTTCGACACGCGCGACGAAGCCACGCAGCAGCGCCTGGGCATCATGAACCAGAACACCGGCGTGTGGCGCTGCCGCACCGCGTACAACTGCACCGAAGCCTGCCCGCGCGACATCCCCATCACGCAGCTGATCGAGGAAGTCAAACGCGCCGTCATGTACGGCCAGGCGTAAGACCAAACCCCTGAACGCCCCGCCCCGCCCGTCGGACGGCGGGGCTTTCTCATGGGCGGCGCCGGAGCGTGTACTGTGGATCATGACCGACGCCCTGCCCCTGCCGTCCTCCCCGCGTGTCATTCCTACCGTGCCCGGCCCACCCGTGATCGGCAGTATCACGCAGCTGTACCCGCACCGGCTACGCGACTTCCTGACCGGCGCGTACCGCGAGCATGGCCCGGTGTTCAACGTGACGGGACTGGGACAGACCTTCACGGTGCTGGCCGGCCCCGAAGCGAACGTGTGGACCGTGAAGGAAGGGCACCGCCACCTGCGGTCCCTGGAGGCGTGGCGGCCGAACGATCAGGCGTTCGGGGTGCAGCGGTCCATGATCAGCGTGGACGGCGCCGAGCACCGCGCGTTCCGGCGGGTGGAGGGTCGCACGTACACCCGCGCGTACCTGGGCGCGAACCTGCGCCGCGCGCTGGCCGTCACCGCCGAGGACCTCGCGCCGCTACGGGCCGGGGATGACCTGCAGGTGGCGCACTGGTGCAAGTCGGTCATCACCGAGCAGCTGGCGCGCGTGGTCGTGAACGGCACGGCCCGCCCGTACCTGAATGACCTGCTGAGCTTCGTGCAGAACACCCTGATGGTCCGCGTGACCCGGCAGCGTCCGCCGCTGGTCGAGCACCTGCCGGGCTTCCGCCGGGCGCGGGCGCGGAGCCTGGGCATGGTGGAGGCCCTGATCGACGAGCACCGCCGCGTCCCCCCGGAGCAGGCCGGGCGCGAACCGGACCTGATCGACGACCTGCTGGCCGCGCAGGCGGCCGACCCGGCGTTCTGGTCGGACCTGGACCTGCGCATGGCGGCCATCGGGGCGTTCATCGCGGGCATGGACACTGCCGCGAACACCCTGGCGTTCGTGCTGTACCGCGTGGGGCGGCACCCGGAACTGGTGCCCGCCCTGGTCGCGGAAGCTGACGCGGCCTTCCAGGACGGGCCGCCCAGCATGGAGAGCCTGGGGGGCCTGCCGCACCTGCACCGCTTCGTGATGGAATGCCTGCGCCTGCATCCCATCGCGCCCGCCATGACCCGCACCGTCACGCAGGACTTCGACTTCGCGGACGTCACGGTCCCGCAGGGTCGGCGGGTGATCATCGCCACGACCGTCCCGCACGGCCTGAACGACTGCTTCACGGACGCGGACACCTTCGACCCGGACCGCTTCGCGCCGGGCCGCATGGAGCACCGCCGTCCCGGTGCGTTCGCGCCCTACGGGCTGGGCACGCACATCTGCGCGGGCAGCGGCATGGCCGAGGGACTGATCATGCTGAACCTCGCGGCGATCCTGCGGACCCTGGACCTGCGCGGCGACCCCAGCTACGTCCTGCGTGAGGTCGCCCGCCCCACCGCCACACCCGACGACCGCCTGACCCTGCGCGTGACGAGCGTGCGGCACCCGGCGGTCAGTCTGCTCGCCTGAACGCCTACGCGGTCAGCGGTTCGAGGCTCCGCACGGGCTTCCCGGTCTGCCGCGCGTACGCGATCTCCCGGCGGGTAGAGTCTCCCACGTACCCGCCGGGGTTGATGATCAGAACCTCGTCCGCGAGGTCGATCTTGCGCAGGTGCAGCTCACCCAGGCGGTCCAGGGCCGCCTCGCGTTCGGCGCTGCTCAGGTGCGCCAGGGCGTCCTCGTCCCGCTGCCGGTGACTGCCGACGCTCAGGACGATCCGGCCCGCCAGCGTCTCGGCCAGCGACGCCGCGTCGAACTCGGCCAGGAAGCGCACGCTGCCGCACAGACACACCACGCGCGGCCTCTCCCCCACTGGAACATTCAGAACTGCAGGGCGTAGCGGGTGCCTGCGCCGTCGAAGCACTCGCCGATGCCGCGTTCCTGCGCGTCCACGGTCAGGGTGCAGGTCAGCAGGGCGGGCGGGGCTCCCTCGGCGCGGGCGATCAGGTTCCCGGTGTACGCGGGGACGGGGCGGCCCCCCTCCACGCGGGTGCCGCCGCCCGTGAAGGCGCTGCCGTCGGTGCCACTGCTCGCGCCGAACGCCACGCTGAAGCCCAGTCCGCCGGGCAGTGCGCCGCCCCCGATCAGGTACGTGCGGCCGGTGTACGTGCGCCCGCCGATGCGGATGGTGGCGTTGTCCGGCGCGAACGGGTCCCCCAGGCGCGGCGTGAGCGTCCCGCGCGTGAAGGTCACGGTACCCTCCTGCCCCGTCACGGCGTTCACGATCCGCCCGGTCTGCGGGGCGGTCACGGCCGGCGCGCACGCACCGAGGAGGGAGGCGAGCAGGGCCGCGCCAATCAGGGCATGGGGCTTCATACGCCCAGTGTAGCCCTGACGGTTCCGCTCAGCGGGCGACGACCTCGTGGATTTCCAGGATGTTCGGGCCGCTGAAGGCGTCCCTCGGGAGGGTGCCGCTGCGGGCGTGACCCTGCCGGAAGGCGTCGCTGGTCGTCCAGGCCTCGAAGGCCGCGCGAGACTCCCAGAAGGTCAGGACCACGAACGGATCGCCGTCGCGGGTGGGGCGCAGGACGTGGTTGGCGATGAAGCCGGGCATGCCGTCCACCAGTCCGGCCCGCTCGCGGAAGCGCGCCTCGAAGGTGTCGTGGTACTCGGCTTTCACGTGGATGCGGTTGGCGACGCTGATCATGAGGAACCTCCAGTCACCGGGCGAAGTCGTGGATGAACTGTTCCTGCTGCGGCGTCTCGATGGCGTGCGGGCTGCGGGTCTCGCGGACCAGGGCGATGGCGCCCTCGGCGTTCAGGCCGCCCTGCACGAGCAGGCACGCAGCGGTCAGGCCCGCGCGGCCCAGTCCGCCCCGGCAGTGCACGACGACGCTGCGCCCGTCGAGCAGGTGGGTCATGAGTTCGTCGATGTACGCGGCGAAGTCGCGCGGGTCGTGCGGCGCATGCTGGTCGGGGATGGGGTACGGGGCGATCTCGATCAGGTGCGTGGCGGCGGCGTCGTGGTAGCCGTCCATGCCGAGCAGGTCGAACTCGAAGTCCTCGATCAGGGGCGCGATGACGTTCGTGCCCTGCTGCGCGAGGGTCTGCATGTCTTCGGTGACGCTGCGGTCGTGGGTGACGCCCGGCTGGTACACGCTGCCGCCCTTCTTGCCGGGCGCGAAGGTCAGGCCCAGGCGGCCAGGCCACAGGCCGGTGGGAATCCAGTCCACGCGGATGGGGTTGACGGCGCTGGTCACGCGCGCGCGTCCTCGGCGATCCAGCGGGCGGCGTCCATGGCGTGGTACGTGATGATGGCGTCCGCTCCGGCGCGGCGCATGCCGGTCAGGGTTTCCAGGACGGTGCGGCGCTCGTCCATGAATCCGGCGGCGGCGGCGGCCTTGATCAGCGAGTACTCGCCGCTGACGTTGTACGCCACGACGGGCAGGTCGAATTCGCGCTTCAGGAGGTTCAGGACGTCCAGGTACGCCAGGGCGGGTTTGACCATCAGGGTGTCGGCGCCCTGTTCGGCGTCCAGGCGGGCCTCGCGCAGCGCCTCGCGGTAGCCTCCGGCGGGGTCCATCTGGTACGTGGCGCGGTTGCCGACGCTGGGGGTTGACCCGGCGGCGTCGCGGAAGGGGCCGTAGTAGGCGCTGGCGTACTTCACGGCGTAACTCATGACGGGTACGTGCGTGAAGCCCGCCCCGTCCAGTGCGGCGCGGATGGCGGCGACCTGTCCGTCCATCATGGCGCTGGGGGCGATCACGTCGGCGCCCGCGCGGGCCTGGGAGACGGCGGTCTGCGCGAGCAGGGCGAGGCTGGGGTCGTTGTCGACCGTCCAGGCGTCCGCGCCGCTGTGGCCGGGCACCTCGCACAGCGGGCCGCAGTGGCCGTGGTCGGTGTACTCGCACAGGCAGGTGTCGGCGATGACGTTGATGCCGGGCACGCTGGCCTTGATGGCGCGCGTGGCCCGCTGGATGATGCCGTCCTCGGCGTACGCCTGGGTGCCCACGGCGTCCTTGTGGTCGGGAATGCCGAAGAGGATCACGCTGGGAATGCCCAGGGCCAGGGCCTCGCGGGCCTGCTGCACGGCACTCTCGATGGAGTGGCGCTGCACGCCGGGCATGGTGGCGATGTCGGTCACCGTGTCGCGTTCATGCACGAAGATCGGGTGGATGAACTGACCGGGGTGCAGGTGCACCTCGCGGGTCAGGGCGCGCAGGGCGGGCGTGCGGCGCAGGCGGCGGGGACGGTCCATGCGCCTACGCTACCTCGCGGGCGGCGGGACGAATGCAACGGACCTCGGCAGCATGAAAAAAGCTCCCCGGCGTGGGGAGCCCCTGCCGGGTGGGGTCAGACGGTGCCGAGCAGGCGGCGCACGGCGAAGCGCACGCGGCCCAGGTTCGCCACGTCGTCGAAGGCGGTCAGGAGCACCTGGTTGCCGTGCGGGGTGAGCAGTACCGGGCCGCCGTCCACGTCGAGCAGCAGTTCCTGCCAGTCGGGGGTGTTCAGGTTGCTCTGGAGGCTGCCGATCACGGCGCGTCCGGCGGCGACCAGGGTCAGTTCGGCGGGCAGGTCGGTCTCGGTCAGGCCGGCCTTGGCGACGATCTTGCCGTCCGGGCCGACCAGGGCGGTGTGGCGCACGCCGCGCACGTCCATGAGGCTCTCGATCATGCCTGTTCCCTGGGGAGGCTGATGTCCAGTGCGAGGCGCGCGAGGGTCTGCTGGGCGGTGCGGGTGTCGCTGCCGCGCGTCATGGCGGCGCCGACGGTGTAGGGGCCGGTGGTGACGGCCACGACTTCCACGCGTTCGCTGGTGAAGGCGAGGCGGGTCACGTCGCCGGTGCCGAGGCGGCGGCCGGTGCGGTCCATGCCCTGGCGGAGCGAGGCGAGTTCGGCGGCCAGGCCGTCGCCGCCGTCGCCGTGCGCCTCGACGGCCAGGCCGTCCGGGCCGACGAGGGCGGCGGCGATGACGCCGGGCAGGGTGCGCAGGGGGTCGAGTTTCACAGCGTGGCCTCCAGTTTGCGGGCGGCGTCACGGCCGTACAGGCGGGCCTGCCCGAGGTTGCTGCGGCCGTCCACGGCGAGCAGCAGGAAGTACTCGGTCTTGATCGGGTGCAGGTACACGCTCAGGCGCTCGCCGCGCAGGTACAGTTCGCGGGGCGCGCCGCCCTGGAGGGTGTCGGTGTAGACGGTGTGCGCGGCGCGGTACAGTCCGGCGTGTTCGGCGACGAGCAGGCTCAGGTCGGCGTCGAGCGTGGCGTGCCCTTCGATCAGCAGGCCGTCGAGGCCCGCGATGGCGGCGGCCCAGGCGCCGTCCACGTCCCGTACGAGTTGTGTGAGTTGATCGAGCATCTGCCCCGCATCATAAGCTGCCGGGCTGCGCGGCGTGGCGTCTGTCCGGCCGGGCGGTGGGGGCGCCTCCCCCCCCGCGCCGTGCGTGGTTTTTCACGTCCGGGTCAGTCGGTCGCGCAGGGCGCTCAGGTCGCCGCCCGGCAGGCCGTGTGCGTTCAGGTACGCGTCCAGCTGGCCCCAGTGTTGGTCGATGTGGGTCAGGGTGAGGTGGATGTCGTCGGCGCGGGTCGCGGCGAACGGGGCGAGGTGCGCCCACTGCTCGGGCGTGCGGCGGGCCTGCTGGTCGCGGTAGAAATCGCGCAGGGCGGGACCGCTGGCGGCGTCGTCGGCGGCCGTCTGGTCGCGGGTCTGTCCGGCGAGTTCGCTGCACAGGGCGGCGATCAGGCCGGTGCGGTCCTTGCCCGCGTGGCAGTGAATGAGGACCGGGCCGGGTGGGGCGTCGAGGATCGCGCCCAGGACCGTCACGATCTGGTTGGGCGCGTGGTCGAGCATGGCGGTCATGTGGTCGGCGTTGGTGCGGGCGGCGGCGCTGGCTTCGTTGAAGGCGCGGTGGCGCCACGGGAGCAGGGGCAGGTTCAGGTCGGCGGGGTGGCCCAGGAACGGGGGTGGATCGGCCGCGCGTTCGGTGCGGCTGCGCAGGTCGATGTTGCGGCTGAAGTTCAGGGCCTTCACAGCAGAATTCAGAGGGATTGAAGGTCTTTCTCAATCCCGATGAACCGAGCGGAGCGAGCACCTGGGAAGGACAGTGGTTGGAGGTGGAGTTGAGGGGCGTGCTGTTGGCCCCTCAATGGAACTGGAAACCGCTGTCAGGTCGCGCCGACCGTCTGGCGTGAGGCGGCTGAGGGTGTCGCTGCGGCACAGGCCGGGGAGGCTGCGGCGGAAATTGAGGAGGCCGCCGGGTGGCTGTTCGGAGGTGGTCATGGAGGGTGCAGTCTGGCGGGTCGGCTGCCGGGGTCGGGGTGGCGGGAGTGACGGTGTGGTGCGGGATTTCTGGGGTACAATGGGGTCATTGAGGGAGCCGGTTCTATTACGCTAAAAGCATAATGAGTGTGATAGAATCAATCCATTCCCGGACAGGCCGGGCCTCGACATTTCAGGCTGACGCGGCGCCACTGCCGGGCCGCAGCAGCCTCACGACTGGAGCCACATGACTGGAATTCACCCCGTTGACATCACCAGTGAAGTCAAGACCAACTTCATCAACTACGCCATGAACGTGATCGTGGACCGCGCGCTGCCCGACGTGCGCGACGGTCTCAAGCCCGTGCAGCGCCGCATCATGTACGCGATGATGCTCGAGGGCCTGTACTCGAACGTCAAGCACGCCAAGTCCGCGTCCGTCGTGGGCGAGGTCATGAAGAAGTACCACCCGCACGGTGACAGCAGCATCTACGACGCGATGGTGCGCCTGGGCCAGTGGTGGAACATGCGCTACCCGATGGTGCACCCCCAGGGGAACTTCGGGTCCATCGACGGTGACCCGCCCGCCGCGATGCGCTACACCGAGGCGCGCATGACCAAGGTCGCCGAGGAAGTCCTGGCCGACCTGGAAAAGAAGACGGTGGACCTCAAGCCCAACTACGACGAGACCACCGAGGAACCCACGGTGCTGCCCAGCGCCGTGCCGAACCTGCTCATCAACGGGGCGTCGGGCATCGCGGTGGGGATGGCGACGAACATCCCGCCGCACAACCTCACCGAGATCTGCAACGGTCTGCTCGCGCTGATCGAGGACCCGACCATCGGCCTGGACGAGATGATGACGCACGTGCAGGGCCCGGACTTCCCCACGGGCGGGCGCATCAGCCGCGCGGGCATCCGGGAGGCGTACGCGACCGGGCACGGCGGCCTGAAGGTGCGCGGCAAGGCCCGCATCGACGAGAAGAACGGCCGCAACCAGATCATCATCAGCGAGATCCCGTATCAGGTGAACAAGACCAACCTGATCCAGACGATCAGCGCGATGTACAAGGCCGGGAAAATCCCGGACATCAGCGCGCTGCGTGACGAGTCCGACCGCAAGGACCCGGTGCGCATCGTGATCGACCTGAAGCGCGGCGCGATTCCCACGCTGGTGCTGAACCAGCTGTACAAGTACACGCAGCTGCAGAGCACGTTCACGATCATCAACCTGAGCATCGTGCACGGCGAGCCGCGCGTGCTGCCCCTGATCGACACCATGCGCTACTTCCTGGACCACCGCCAGGACGTCGTGACCCGCCGCACGCAGTACGACCTGGACAAGGCGCAGGAACGCGCCCATATCCTCGAAGGGCTGCTCAAGGCCCTGGACCACATCGACGAGGTCATCACGCTGATCCGCGCGAGCAACACGGGCGCCGAGGCGCGCGACTCGCTGATGGCCCGCTTCGGCCTGACCGAGGTGCAGGCCCAGGCGATCCTGGACATGCGCCTGCAGCGTCTGGTGGGCCTGGAACGCGAGAAACTGCAGGGCGAGTACGACGAACTGCAGAAGACCATCGCGTTCCTGCAGTCGATCCTGGGTGACGAGAAGCTGCTGTGGCGCGAGATCAAGAAGGAGATCCGCGCCGTGCGCGACAACTACGGTGACGAGCGCCGCAGCGCGATCACGCTGCTGGAGGAGGACATCACCAAGGAGGACCTGATCGCCGTGGAGGACATGGTCATCACCATGACCAAGGCCGGGTACCTCAAGCGCACGAAGCTGGACGCCTACCGCGCCCAGAGTCGCGGCGGGCGCGGCGCGAGCGGTGGCAAGCTGCGCGAGGAGGACGTGAACACCCGCGTGTTCGTCGGCTCCACGCACGACTACCTGCTGTTCTTCACCGATCAGGGCCGCGTGTTCCACGAGAAGATCTACGACCTGCCGGAGGCGGGCCGTGACGCGAAGGGCACGCACATCCGCAACCTGCTGCCCAGCCTGCGTGAAGAGGAGAACGTCGCCAGCGTGCTGAGCGTGAAGGGCTTCGAGGAGGCCGGGTGCTTCATCTTCGCCACGAAGAACGGCATCGTGAAGAAGACGCTGATCACCGAGTACGGCAACATCACCTCCGCCGGTCTGATCGCCATCAACCTCCAGCCCGGTGACGAGCTGATCGGGGTGGGCATCGTGCAGGACGGCGACCACGTGGTCCTGGCGACCCGCAACGGCAAGGCGATGCGCTTCGAGAGCGGCGAGGTGCGCGAGACGGGCCGCGCGACGCAGGGCGTGATCGGCATCCGCCTGCGTGATGGAGAGGACGACGCGGTCGTGAGCATGGCGCTGGTGCCCGGCAGCGACGTGGACAGCGAACTGCTCGCGGTCAGCGAGTGCGGCCTGGGCAAGCGCACCCCGGTGGGCGACTACCCGGCCAAGGGGCGCGGCGGGATGGGCGTGATCACGCTGGACGTGACCGACAAGACCGGCAAGCTCGTGACCCTGGCCCGCGTGGGCGGCAACGAGGAACTGATGGTCCTGACCGAGAAGGGCACCGTGATCCGCACCCGCGTGGAGGAGGTCCGCGTGACGGGCCGCAACGCGCAGGGCGTGAAGGTGATCAACATCGGGGACAAGGACTGCGTGATCAGTGCCTTCCCGATCCGCCGCGAGGACGAACTGTAACCCCCTGACGCCGGAGCCGGGGTGGGCGGTGACGCCGCACCCCGGTTTCTTTATTCCCGCTGTCTTTATCCGCCACGCGGTGAGGGGTCGGTGAGGCGCGGCGGCGCACACTGCGGCGGTGGACGCCGTGCTGGTGCAGGCCCGCGAGACGGAGGCACGAGCGAGGATCTGTAATCTAAAGCCAGATTAAAGAAACAAAACTGTTTACAAAAAAGTGAGATTGGGTTACACTGTGAGCACGTCGGGAAAGGGGCACCACCCCATCACCCGGCACCCGCGACCACACCTCACACCCGCCCAAGGAGGCGAAACGAATGCTTACCAACACCCGCACCAGCACCCGGACCTTCGTGGACACCGTGACCTACCGCCCCGGCGCCGTCATCCTCTACCCCGGCAAGAGCGACATGCTCTACCGCGTCTCCACCGGCCTCGTGCGCGTGCACACCATGGACGACGACGGCAACGGCCTGACCCTGCGCTACGTCAAGCCCGGCGAGTACTTCGGCGAGGAAGCCCTGGCCGGCGTGAACCGCGCCTACTTCGCGGAGGCCGTCACGGACTCCAGCATCGACGTGATCAACCCCGCCCTGATGAGCGCCGAGGACAACCTGCACGTCACCACCCACCTCGTGCGGACCCTGGAACGCGCCTACGAGAGCATCTACCGTCTCGTCGGCAAGCGGCTGCGCGCCCGCATCGCCGGGGAACTGCTGGAACTCAAGGACACCGCGCTGGCCACCCAGCTCGACAGCGGCGAGACCATGATCTACGCCACGCACGACGAACTGGCCGCCGCCGTCGGGTCGGTCCGCGAGACCGTCACCAAGGTCGTCGGGGAACTCTCCCGCGAGGGCGTGATCAGTGCCGGCTACGGCAAGATCACCCTGAAGAACGAATCGGCCCTGGCCGACATCGCCGCCGCGTAACCCCAAGCTTCGCCGCACCGCCGCCTCCAGACTGGGGGCGGCGGCTTTTATGCCCCCTCCCCTGTCCAGCCGTGTTTCTGTACATGTGACACCAATCCTGGACGGTTGGCATTCCCAGCGCGCCCCGCCTGTGCATAGACTCGGGCGATGACCCAGACCTACACCCCCGACCGTCCCCTGCGCGTCGCCGTGATCGGCAGCGGCCCCAGCGGCATCTTCGCCACCGAGGCCCTCCTGAAACAGACCGACCTGCCCGCCCAGGTGGACGTCTACGACCGCCTCCCCACCCCCTACGGCCTGGTGCGCTACGGCGTGGCGCCCGACCACCTGACGATCAAGAGCGTCACGCGCGGCTTCGAGAAGACCCTCGGCGACCCGCGCGTGCGCTTCCTGGGCAACGTGGAATTCGGCACCGACCTCACCCACGAGGACGCCCTGGCCCACTACGACGCCGTGCTGTACACCGTCGGGGCCAGCAGCGACCGCCGCCTGGGCATTCCCGGCGAGGACCTGACGGGCAGCATGAGCGCCACCGAGTTCGTCGCGTGGTACAACGGCCACCCGGACGCCGCCGCGCGCGAGATGGTCCTGAATGCCAGCGGCGTCGCCGTGGTCGGCGTGGGGAACGTCGCGCTAGACGTGAGCCGCATCCTCGTGAAGACCGCGCAGGAACTCCACGAGAGCGACATCGCCGCGCACGCCCTGACCGCGCTGGACGCCAGCCACGTGCAGGACGTGTGGGTGCTGGGCCGCCGCGGGCCCGCGCAGGCCGCCTTCACCACCAAGGAACTGCGCGAGTTCGGGGAACTGCACGCCGCCGAACCCGTCGTGAAACCCGAGGAGATCGCGCTGAGCGAGGCCGAGGAAGCCGCGATCACCGACAACACCAAGAAGAAGAACGTGGAAGTCCTGCGCGACTTCGCCGCCCGCGAAACCGAGGGCAAGGCGCGGCGCGTGCACCTGCGCTTCCTGACCTCCCCCGTCGAGATCCTCGACGACGGGCAGGGGCGCGTGGGCGGCCTGAAGGTCGAACGCAACCGCCTGGACGAGAACGGCAACGCCGTCGGCACCGGCGAGTTCGAGGTGCTGCCCGTGCAGATGGTGCTCCGCTCGGTCGGGTACCGCGGCGTGGCGCTGCCCGGCGTGCCCTTCGACGAGCGGCGCGGCGTGATTCCCAACGAGGAAGGCCGCGTGGAGGGCCGCGTGGGCGAGTACACCGCCGGGTGGATCAAACGCGGCCCCAGCGGCGTGGTCGGCACGAACCGCAAGGACGCCACCGACACCGTCGCCCACCTGCTGGCCGACGCGAAGGACGGCAAGCTGCCCGGCGCCACCCACCCCACCCGAGAGGCCGTGGACGCCCTGCTGGCCGGGAAGGGCGTGCAGGTCTACTCCTTCCACGACTGGCAGGTCCTCGACGCGCACGAACTCGCCGAAGGGCAGGCGCAGGGCCGCCCGCGCGCCAAGGTCGTTCACCGCGAGCTGATGCTCGGCCACCGCAAGAGCTGACCAGAAGAAGGAGGCGGCCCGCCAGTTCCGGGGGCCGCCTCCTTCCCTGTACCTTCAGCTGATCAGGCCGGTATGCACGCGCGGCCTGAGGCCCTGCTGCCGCACGAGGGTCCGGACCTCCTGGCAGCGGCAGCCCCGGTAGGTGCACAACAGTCCTTCCGGGTCGCGGTTCAGGAGGCGCACCGTGCTGTCCACGAGGTCCCGCACGCGGTACAGCCGCAGGGTGCTCTGGCCGACCTGCACGCTGCGGGCGCGGGCGTGAACCTCGGGCGCGAGGTTGTCGAAGTCCGCCGAGCAGTTCGGGAACGCGGTGGGCACGACCTGACCGTCCAGCGGCACGTACCGCGTCAGCAGCGGCAGGCCCGCGAGGTGCTCGCCGTAGTGGACGCTGGTGTTGCTGCCGAAATCCACGCCCATCAGCAGCGCGAAGCCGTCCAGGTCGTACAGCGCCCCGATGGGCTGGTACGGGCTGCTCAGCGACTGCGCCTCGGTGATGCGGCGCGCCTCCTGCCCCAGCGCGATGAAACTCAGGGTGGGGTGGAAGGAGCGCAGCGCGTCGGCGCGTTCCACGAGTTCCTGCGGCACCCGCCCGATGTCCCGGCTGACCCGCGAATCCCGGTGGAAGCGCGCGTGGGCGGTCGCGGTGGGCCGCGAGAGCAGCGTGGAGTACGTGAAGGCCGGGGCGACCACCGTGGCACTCGCGCGTTCCAGGGCGTCCACGACCGTGCGCGCCCCACCCTCGAGCTGCCCGAAGGATTTCAGGCTGGCGTGAACGATCACGTGCCCGGTGCCGTCCAGTCCCAGCGCGCGCAGGCCCTCGTCCAGTTCGGCGGGGGTCACGGCGGGTCGGCGCAGCAGGTTCAGCACGCCCCCAGTCTACTCCGGCAGGCCTCCTGGGCGGGAGGAAAGGCGCACAGTCCCTTGCCCGCCCGCCGGGCCACCCACAGGGGGCGGCGCGCAGATCACCCCACGCGCCGCCCCCCTTCAAAGCTGGCTTTATCCGGATTCCGTCTGTTCCGTTGACAATCCGGAACTTCACCGGATTGCCCACTTCACGCCCGGAACCCGGTTCCCTCCTGCTCGCTCCGCTCGGACTGAACGGTTCTGGCGAACCATCCAGCCGGAGTACGTTACTTGACGAACAGCATCTGGCGGTAGGTCGGCAGCGGCCAGTGCTGCTCGGCGACGACCTTCTCCAGCTTGTCGGCGGCCTTGCGCACGGCGCTCATGGCGGGCAGCACCTGGTCGCGCATGTGGTGGGCCTTCTCGTGCACCTCGTCCCCGCCGGTGGCGGCGTTCTGGGCGCTGAGAGCCTGCACGGCGTCGAACAGTTCGTCCGCGGCGGCCTCGACCTCGGCGGCGACACCCCTGACGGCCTTGCTGCCGCCCGCGGCGTGCAGTTCGCTCAGGTACTTCACGGCGGCGGGGAGGATCATGGTGCGGGCCATGTACTCGGTGGTCTCGCCCTCGATGTTCACCGTCTTGAAGTAGATGTCGTACATGATTTCCTGACGGGCGGCCAGTTCTCGGTCGGACAGCACCTTGAACTTCTCGAACAGCGCGCCGTTCTTGGCGTCGGTCAGGTGGTGCACGGCGTCCAGGGTGGTGCGCAGGTTCAGCAGCTTCCGGCCATGCTCGGCTTCCTGGTGCCACTCGTCGCTGTAGCCGTCACCGTTGAAGACGATGCGCTTGTGGGCGCTGTAGGTGGCCTTGACGATCTCGGCGACGGCGGTGTCCAGATCGGTTCCGGCGTCAAGCTTGGCCTTCAGCTCGGCGGCCAGGGCGCTCACGGCGTCCGCGACGATGGTGTTCAGGACCGTGATCGGGAAGGAGATGCTCTGGCTGCTGCCCGCCGCGCGGAACTCGAACTTGTTCCCGGTGAACGCGAAGGGGCTGGTGCGGTTGCGGTCCCCGGCGTGACGGGGCAGGGGGGGCAGGACGCTGGTGCCCAGGCCCAGCAGGCCGGCTTCGGCGCCGCGTCCACCCTGGCCGCTTTCCAGGCGGTCGAAGATGTCGCTCAGTTCGCTGCCCAGGAAGATGCTGATGATCGCGGGCGGGGCCTCGTTGGCGCCCAGGCGGTGGTCGTTGCTGGCGCTGGCGACGCTGATGCGCAGCAGGTCCTGGTGCTCGTCCACGGCCTTGATGACGGCCGAGGTGAAGAACAGGAACTGCAGGTTCTCGTGCGGGGTGTCGCCGGGCTCCAGGAGGTTCTCACCGGCGTTGGTGCTCATGCTCCAATTGCAGTGCTTGCCCGAGCCGTTCACGCCCGCGAAGGGCTTCTCGTGCAGCAGGGCGACGAGGCCGTACTTACGGGCAGTGTTGCGCAGCACCTGCATGGTGAGCTGCTGGTGGTCGGCGGCGATGTTGCTGTCCTCGAAGATCGGGGCGATCTCGAACTGGCCGGGCGCGACCTCGTTGTGACGGGTCTTGACGGGGATACCCAGCGCGTACAGCTGCTGCTCGGCGTCGGTCATGAAGCTCAGGACGCGGTCGGGAATCGCACCGAAGTAGTGGTCTTCGAGTTCCTGGCCGCGGGGGGGCTGCGCGCCGAACAGGGTGCGGCCGGTCATGACGAGGTCGGGGCGGCGGTAGTAGTACTCCTCGGCGATCAGGAAGTATTCCTGCTCGGCCCCCAGGGTGCTGCTCACGCGGGTGCCCTCGCTGGCCCCGAAGAGTTTCAGGGCGGGCGTGACGGCCTTGTTCAGCGCCTCGACGGAGCGCAGCAGGGGGGTCTTGGTGTCCAGCGCCTCGCCGGTCCAGCTGGCGAACGCGGTGGGGATGCACAGGGTCGCGCCGTTGGCGTGACGCATGATGAACGCCGGGCTGCTGGCGTCCCAGGCGGTGTAGCCGCGCGCCTCGAAGGTCGCACGCAGGCCGCCGGACGGGAAGGAGCTGGCGTCGGGTTCGGCCTGGATGAGTTCCTTGCCGCTGAACGCCGCGATGGCGCTGCCGTCACCGTTGGGGGACACGAAGGAGTCGTGCTTCTCGGCGGTCGCGCCGGTCAGGGGGTGGAACCAGTGGGTGTAGTGCGTGGCGCCCTTCTCCATGGCCCAGGTCTTCATGGCGAGCGCGACGGTGTCGGCGATGCTGGGGTCGAGGGTCGCGCCGCGTTCCAGGGTCGCCTGGAGGCTCTTGAAGGTGGGTTTGCTCAGGCGGGCCTTGAGCTGCTCCAGGGTCAGGACGTCGCTGGAGTACACACTGCTGATGATCTGATCGGGCGTGGCGGTATCCACGGCGTCCGTGCGCCAGTTGCGGGCGGCGGAGATCACGTCGAAGTCATGGTTCATGTCGCTCCCTGTGCGCGGTGGCTGGGGGGTGCGCGGCGCGCTTGGCATCCCTGATTTCACGCCGCTCCCGTGGTTCCACCGGGCATCACTACGCCCGGAGTATATGAGCCCAGCCTGAAGGCGGTCAACGAATACTTCTGCACAACATGCCGGAATACCGGGACAGGGCAGGGCTTGACACGCAGTGACGTGCAGTTTGTACACCGCGGATCTGCCACACTGGAATCCGACGCGCAACACTCTGCACCGCCACCCCGGCACGGGCCGGAGGTCGTAGCATTTCTGGACGCGCTGCCCAGCGCCACCGGAGGTTTCCCAGTCATGACGCCCCAGTCCACCACGCCCCCCACCCGCGACCAGATCCTGCAGCAGCTGCAGGAAGCGGAAGTCAAGTTCCTGCGCCTCCAGTTCACCGACATCCTCGGCACCACCAAGAACGTCGAGGTGCCCAAAAGCCAGTTCGCCAAGGCCCTGAACGGCGACGTCACCTTCGACGGCAGCGCCGTGGAAGGCTTCACCCGCGTCGAGGAGAGCGACATGCTCCTGCGCCCCGACCTGGGCACCTTCCTGATCTACCCGCAGTTCTCCCGCGAGGAAGGCGAACGCGGCAAGGTCGCCCGCCTCATCTGCGACGTGGCCCTGCCCGACGGCACCCCGTTCGACGGGGACCCCCGGCAGGTCCTCAAGCGTCAGATCGCGCGCGCGCAGGCCATGGGCTTCGAGATGTTCGTCGGAACCGAACCCGAATTCTTCCTGTTCGAACGTTCCCCCAGCGGCGTCGGCACCACCGTCACGCACGACAAGGCCGGGTACTTCGACCTCGCCCCGATCGACAAGGGCGAACGCATCCGCCGCGAGATCACCAACAAACTCGTCGAGATGGGCTTCGAGATCGAGGCCGCCCACCACGAGGTCTCCCCCGGCCAGCACGAGATCGACTTCCGCTACGCCCCCGCGCTGGAAACCGCCGACCGCATCGCCACCTTCAAGTTCGTGGTCAAACGCGTCGCGCTGGAATACGGCCTGCTCGCCAGCTTCCTGCCCAAACCCCTCCCCGGCGTGAACGGCAGCGGCATGCACTGCCACCTCAGCCTGTTCAAGGGCGGCACGAACGCCTTCGCGGACCCCGGCGGCGAGCACGGCCTGTCCCGCACCGCGCAGCAGTTCATCGCGGGCCTGCTCGACCACGCGGGCGCGATGGTCGCCATCACGAACCCCCTCGTGAACAGCTACAAGCGCCTCGTACCGGGCTTCGAAGCCCCCGTGAACGTCGCCTGGAGCACCAGCAACCGCTCCGCGCTGATCCGCATTCCCGCCAAGCGCGGCAACTCCACCCGCGCCGAAGTCCGCATGCCCGACCCGAGCTGCAACCCGTACCTCGCGCTGGCCGTCATGCTGGCCGCCGGACTGGACGGCATCGAACAGGACATGGAACCCGCCCCCGCCATCCAGCGCAACATCTTCAAGATGACCGTGCGCGAAAAACGCCACCACCGCGTCAAGGAACTCCCCAGCGACCTGCGCGAAGCCGTGGACGAACTGGAAAAAGACGACGTGCTGCGCCGCGCACTGGGCGAACACGTCCTGGATCACTTCGTGGAAGCCAAACGCGCAGAATGGCGCGAGTACAACGCCACCGTCCACGCCTGGGAACTGGAACGGTACCTCGACCTGATCTGATAGACCACTCCCTCCCATCCTCCCCCCTCAAGGGGGAGGGGCAGAGTGGAACTCGGGCGACGTCCTTCGTCGTGATCAGTGAAAGGTGCAGCAGAGAGACAGGGGCACCCGGTGTCCCCTGTTTCTCTTTTACTGACGGGTGTCGTCGTTGCCGGTCGTGCCGAAGCTGGTGCCGGTCGCGGGCGTGGTCGCGTCCGCCTGATCCTGCCCGTCGGTGACGTGCGCGGTGGCCGTGTCCGTCTCGGTCATGCCGCTCTCGGAGTTGTCCGCATAGCCACTGCGGTCGCTCATGCCGTTCCCGGCGTCGGTGGGTAGGCCGCCCTGCCCCGCGCTGTCCTGCTTGGTGTCGTCGCTCATGCCCCACTCTCCCCCACCAGTGACGGGGCGGGGATGAGCGGGGCGTGCGGGAACCTTGAGACCGGGATCAGGCGATCAGCGGGTGCAGGTCGCCCGTGCTGACGAGGGCCAGCCAGTGCAGCGCGCGGCTGGCGGACACGTACAGCAGGCGGCGTTCGTACTCGGTGCTCTCGTCGTACGTGTCGGCGTTCGCGCTGGCGACGATCGCGGCGCTGAACTCCAAGCCCTTGGCGAGGTTCACGGGCAAAATCACCAGTCCGCCCCGGAAGCGGTGCTCCTGCGTGGTGATGGGCTGCGCGTCCGTGTCGAACTCGCGCAGGGCTTCGGCCATGCGTTCGGCGTCCACGCCGCGGCGGGTGACGATGGCGATGTTGGTGTGTCCGGCGGCCTGCGCGTCCTTCACGGCCCGCGCGATCAGCGGGAGTTCCCCGTCCGGCCCGGCGGGCGCCGTGTAGCGCTGCACCTCGGCGCCGTCACGGTCGACGCCCTGCACGGCGGCGGCGCGGTTGTACGTCGCGGCGATCCGCGCGCCCAGTTCCGTGATCTGCCGGGTGGAGCGGTACGTGCGGCCCAGCGTCAGCACCTGCGCGCCGGGCAGTTGCGCCTGCACGGCCTCCCAGGAGCTGGGACCCTTGTAGCCGTGCATGCCCTGGTTCATGTCGCCCAGCGCCGTGATGTGTCCGGGACGGGTGGCGCGGCCCAGCAGGGCGTACAGCAGCGGCGAGTAGTCCTGAGCCTCGTCCAGCACGACGTGATCGAAGGGTTCCAGCGTGCGCCCGTCCAGCCGCCCGATGCCGCCCGTGAAGGCCTGCACGGCCAGCATCAGAGGGATCTCCGTGACGTCCGCGTGCGCGCGGCGCGGGGTGGGAATCCCGCTGAGGGGATCGGTGCCCAGCAGCGCGATCTCCCGCTCGGTCAGCAGGCCGCTCGCGGCGAGTTCCGCCGGGCTGCCCAGCAGGCGGCGCGCCTCCGTGATGGGCGTGGTCGTGGCGAAGATGCGGCCCAGCAGGGTCGTCAGTGGCGTGGCCAGCTGGCGGCGGACGCTGGCCTCCTCGTCCTCGGGGACGTTCAGGGTTGACAGCGCGAGCGCCTCGATCGCGCGGCGCATCCCGGCCCGGTACCCGTCCAGGGGATCGGCGGCGAACACGTCGCGCAGCAGGGCAGCCAGGGCCGCCTCGTCCAGCGTGAACACCTGATCCTCCCGGCCGCGCAGCGCGACCGCTTCGCGCAGGCCCTGTCCGGCCAGCGCCGCGTTAAAGCGGTTCCAGAGGTGCGTGCGGACCACGTCCAGCATCCGCGCGTCGCCCAGCAGTTTCGCCTTGCGCCACGCCAGCGCCCGGCGGGTGTTGTCCCGGTCCGTCAGCAGCAGGCTGAGGGTGCGGTCCGTGACCTCCAGCTTCTCCAGGCCCAGCAGCCCGGTCGCCCAGGTTTCCGGCGTCGTGACGACCACGCGTTCGATCCCGAGTTCCGGCAGGATGCGCGCCGCGTACGTCGCCAGCACCCGGTTCGGCATGAGGACCATGCACGCCTCGGGCCGCGCCCGGTGCGCTCCGCGGTCCGCGTTCGTCATCCACGCCAGCCGGTGGAAGCCGATGGTCGTCTTCCCGGACCCCGCCGCACCCTGGATGATCACCGGGACGCCCGCCGGGTGCCGCATCGCGTCGTTCTGCTCCGGCTGGAGCGTCTCGACCACGTCCCGCATCCCGGCGGTGCTGCCCTCCTGCAGGCGGCGCAGCAGCACCTCCTCGCGGCCACCCGTGTCCCCGCCCTGCTCGTCGTCGTACAGGTCCGTCACGCGCAGCAGCGTCTTCTGACTCACGTCCAGCTGCCGCCGCCGCCGGATCACGCCCGCACTGCCGCGCCGGGGCGTCCAGCCCAGCGCCTGCGAGTAGAACAGGCTGCCGACCTCGCTGTCCCAGCTGACCACCGTGTGCGGCCCCTTCACGTCCCGGAAGCCGTGCTTGCCGACGTACAGCGTCTGCTCACGCCCCGCCACGCGCACCTTCAGGCTCCCGAAGTACGGCTGATGCACGTGCGGCGAGAGCATCGCCGCGAACTCCTCGGCCTGATCCCCCAGGATGATGCTCGTCTCCAGGTCCGCGCCCATCTGCCGGTCACGGTCCTCCCAGAACTCGATCTGACGGATCATGGCCGCCACCGTCCCCGACAGGTGATCCCTCTCCAGTTCAAAATCCGGGTGGGTTTCCGGACGCAATTCCGCAACAGGCATAACGCACAGGATACGGGAAAACAACAAAGAGGGCACCCGCAACAGGTGCCCTCACGCCGCCCGACCTTACTTGCTGCTCTTCTCGGGCGTGGTCCGCACGGCGAGCGCGGCGCTCTGCACGGCACCGTTCACCGAGAATTTGAGCTGCGCCGCTTCCGCATCGAGGGGCAGCACGTCGCTCAGGCTGGGCAGGTACTTGCTGAGGGTCGAACTGCTCGACGTCACCTTCTTCTGGGTGGGCGTGAAATCCGCCGCGACACTCACCTTGTACGTCAGGCGGACCTTGTCGTAGTACTGCACGTCGACGCTGCTCCCCACGAGGCGGGTCTTGATGACGGCGCGGCCGATCTCGGACTTGACCAGCACCACGCTGATGCCCTTCGGTGCGTCCACCGAGTCCAGCTTGATCCAGGACGCGCCGATATAGGGGTCGGGCACCTTGTCGCCGTCCGAACGAACCGTGCTGTAATCGAAGGTGACCTGATCGTAGTAGCGGTCCAGTTCGCTGCCGTCCTCGAAGGCCGTCCGGGGGTACGTCACCTGCACGAACGCGGTCTTGCCCGGCAGCACGGGGGCCGCCGCGTACGGCGAGGTCAGCTCGACGGGGTAGTTCTCCTGATCGCCACGCTGCATGGCGGTGCAGGCGGTCAGGGTGGTCAGGAGGGCGGCGGTCAGGGCGATGGTGCGCATACCGGCGGAGGTTAGCAGCCTTCATGGTTCTTGCCTGCCTCACATGAAGCACGCCCCCAGTTTATGAAGCCTTAAGGTAGGCGCGTGCTCCGACGCCTCCTGACCGCCGCGTGTCTCCTCTGCTCGACCGCTTCCGCCGAGGTCACCCTGGGCCTGAGTGCCGCTGCCGGGCCGGGCGTCGCGCAGGGCGGCGCGCACGCCTCCGTCCGGTCCGACTGGCGGGGCGGCGGGGCGTGGCGCGGCACCCTGGGCCTGGAGGTGTGGGCGCCCACCACGCTCACCCCGTGGGTCCGTGCGGACGTGACGTACCTGCGCGCCCTGCCGGGCAACCAGTACGCGGGCCTCGGCGTGGGCAGCGGCGTCCTGCTGTCGGGCGAGGGCACAGCCGGTGGCGTCCCCCTGTTCGTGTACAGTCCGCTGCTGGGCGCGAACGTGCACGGCGTGTACGGCGTCCACGTGAGCGGCGTGAACGTCGAGGGCCTCCTGCGGCTCGGCGGGCTGTCCGGCGTCGGCGTGCGCGTGGACGTGCCACTGCGCTGATGCACCGAACGTCCGCGGCGCCCTTGACCCTCTCCCCTGCCGTGTTCCACACTGTGCGTCAGGTGTTGATCCGCAGGAGTACCGCGCGCAGCGGCCAGTGAGCGAGCCCGTGACGGTGAGAGTCGGGCGGTGAGGCGGCGCGGGAAGGGCAGCGGGGAGCTGATCACAGACAAAAGTGCCAGTCGGCCGGGGATGCCGGGGCTGGAACTGGGGTGGAACCGCGCGTGTCCTCATGCGTCCCCAGACGAGCGAGTGCCGGGAACTGGCCGCCGTCTGGGGCTTTTTTCCGTCGCCTGCCCGAAAGGAGCACGTGATGCCTGCAACGTCGATGGAAGAACTCGTCAGCCTGTGTAAACGCCGGGGCTTCATTTTCCAGGGCTCGGAGATCTACGGGGGCCTTCAGGGTTTCTACGATTACGGCCCGCTGGGCGTGGAACTGAAGAACAACATCAAGGCCGCGTGGTGGCGCACGAACGTGTACGAGCGGGACGACATGGAGGGCCTGGACGCCAGCATCATCATGCACCGGCAGGTGCTGCGGCACAGCGGGCACGAGGCGACCTTCAGCGACCCGATGGTGGACAACAAGAAGAACAACAAGCGGTACCGTCTGGACCACCTCGTGAAGGATCAGAAGGCGGACGTGATCGCGAAGGTGGCCGAGGCGATGGGGCAGAGTGCGGAGAACTTCCCGGCGGTCGTGGCGGCGCTGAACGCGAACCCCGCGCAGGCATCGCAGGCGCTGAGGGACGCGGGCGTGCGTGACCCGTTCAGCGGTGAGGTGGGCGAGTGGACCGAGCCCAAACCCTTCAACATGATGTTCAAGACGACCATCGGCCCGGTCGCGGATGACGAGAGCTACGGCTACCTGCGTCCCGAGACCGCGCAGGGGATCTTCACGAACTTCAAGAACGTCGTGGACAGCACCAGCCGCCGCCTGCCGTTCGGCATCGCGCAGATCGGCAAGGCGTTCCGCAACGAGATCACGCCCCGCAACTTCATCTTCCGCGTGCGGGAACTCGAGCAGATGGAGATCGAGTTCTTCTGCACGCCCGGCACGGACGAGGAGTGGCACGAACACTGGCTGGAGCGGCGCCTGAGCTGGTGGGAGGCGCAGGGCGTGCCGCGCAGCAAGATCGAGATCCTGGACGTGCCGAAGGAGGATCTGGCGCACTACTCCAAGCGCACCTACGACCTGATGTACGACTACCCCACCCTGGGGCACGAGGAGATCGAGGGCATCGCGAACCGCAGCGACTACGACCTCGGGTCGCACACGAAAAACCAGAGCGAACTGGGGCTCGTGGCGCGCGTGGAGGAGAACCTCGACTCCATCGCCAAGCTGACCATTCCGCACCCGGAGACGAACAAGCCGGTCGTGCCGTTCGTGATCGAACCGTCCGCCGGGGTGGACCGCGCCATGCTGGCCGTCCTGAGCGAGGCGTTCACCAAGGAGACGCTGGAGAACGGCAACGAACGCATCGTGCTGAAACTCAGGCCGCACCTCGCGCCGATCAAGGTGGCCGTGATTCCGCTGGCGCGCAACAAGGCCGAACTGGTCGACCTGGCCCGCTCCATCAAGAACGACCTGCAGAAGCTCGGGCTGGGCCGCATCCTGCTGGAGGACAGTGGGAACATCGGCAAGGCGTACCGCCGCCACGACGAGGTCGGTACGCCCTACTGCGTCACCGTGGACTTCGACACCGTCGGCAAGGGCGAGGACGCCAGCCTGACCGACACCGTCACCATCCGCGACCGCGACACGCTGGCGCAGGAACGCGTGAAGATCAGCGAGCTCAGCGCTTACCTGCAGGCGAAGCTGCGGTGAGCGTCCCCGCCGATCACCTCGTGCCGTACCTGAGCGCCGTGGAACTGGCGGTGCTGGGCGTGTACGCCGTCCACCCGGACCTGACGGACGCGATGGTGGACAGCGCCTACGAGGAACTGGTGCGCCGCTACCGCGCCGAGGCCACGAACTACCCCTTCACGCCGGGGAAACTGGACGGTCTGCGCGCCGAGGTGCACGACGCGGCGCTGCGCGGCCTGACGCTGCGCCTGTCGCAGCCCGGCGATCATCCGGGCCCGGAGGAACTGCGTCTGGCGGTGGGTCGCCTGCGCAGCAGCGTCAAGACCTGGACGCGCGCCGGTGGGCGGCAGGGGTACCTGCACTTCCTGGAGCGGGAGATCGGCGACCTGAGCGTCGACGACGAGGAGTAACGGCAGCACGGGAGAGGGGGACGCGCCACTGGCCGTCCCCCCCTCTTCTGACTGTCTGGGGTCAGTGCTGGTGGTCGCCCATATCCATGCCACCCATCCCGCCGGGCGCGGGCAGCGGCTGCGCGCCCCGGTCCTTCAGCAGGCGGGTCATCAGGGTGATCTCGGCGCTCTGCGCGGCCTGGATCTGCCGGGCGAGGGCCTGTACCTCGGGCCGCACGCCGCTTTCCAGTGCGGGGGGGACCATCGCCAGGGCGCCCTGGTGGTGGCGGGTCATGAGTTGCAGGAAGGTCACCTCGGCCTGCTTCTCGGGCTGGGTGCTGATGGTCGCCACCTCGGCCTGGGTGGCCATGCCCATCATGCGGGCGTGCTCGGCGCTCATGCCGTCCCCGGCCCAGGGGCGGCCCCAGAGGGTCAGCCAGCCGCGCATCTGCCCGATCTGCTCCTGCTGGCCCAGCATGATGTCCAGCGCCAGGCTGCGTAGTTCCGGGTCTGTGGTGGTGTCGCGGACGCGGGTCGCCATGTCGATGGCCTGCGTGTGGTGCTGGATCATCTCGCGCACGAAGCGCACCTCGCGGCTGTCCTCGGCGGGATTGATCAGGCGCGGGGCGAGCAGCAGCGCGGCCGCGACGGCGGCGAGCAGGACGGCAATGAACGGGAGGGCGCGGCGCAGGTTCACGCCCGCGAGTATAGGGGCGCGTTCATGAGGCCCAGTGCTCTCCATGCGGCCCGCTACACTGCCCCGGATGACTGGGGAGCGGTGGCGGAACGTGGCGGGCGGCGTGGCGGTGGGCGCGGGACTGGCGGTGCTGGCCGCGTTCCTGGGCGAGGTCCGCGCCCCGGCAGGGGTGCTGCTGGGCGTGATCGTGGCGGGCGGCGTGGCGGGGGCGTTCCGGCCCGGCTGGGCAGTCCTGCGGGTCGGGGCGGGCGCGCTGGCGGTGCTGATCGCCGCCTGCCTGCTCACGCCCGTGCTGCGCGGGCCGCTGGCGTCCCTGACCCTGCGCGAGTCCCCGGTGAAGGCGGACGCCATCGTGGTGCTGGGCGGCGGCGTGCAGTGCGGTAGCCGCACGCTGGAGGTCAGCAGTCAGGCACGCCTGCTCCGTGGCCTGGAGCTGTGGCGGGCCGGGTACGCCCCCGTCCTGACCCTCTCGGAGCAATCCGGGCTGATCGGGCCGCGCGACTGCCCGAAAATCGACGCGCTGGAACGCGAGATGATCCGCGCGCTGTACCCCTCGGGCGGCCCCACCCTGGTCACGCTGAGGAACGTCACGACCACCCGTGACGAGGCGGCCCGCGTGCGCGACCTGGCCCGGGCGCGCGGCTGGACACGGGTGCTGCTCGTCACGTCACCCAGTCACTCGCGCCGCGCTGCCGCGCTGTTCCGCGCACAGGGGGTGACCGTCGTCAGTGTGCCCGCCCAGGAGTGGCGCTTCGATCAGGCCCTCATACAACCCAGTGACCGCCTCGTGGCCCTGCGCGTCCTGCTGTACGAGAGTCTGTCGCGCGTGAAGGCCGCGCTGGGCGGCACGCCGGAACGCTGACCTTCGGTTCGGCGGGTCTGCATCAGGTGCGGTCTCGGCTGCGGAGCGGGACGTGTAGGGTGCGGCTGTCATGGTGGCAACCCCGACGCATCTCGCCACACTGGCGACACTGATCCTGGCCCTGCTCCTGCCGTTCTTCCGTGCAGGTCGCGCCGCGCGGGGGGCGGCCCCTGTGGAGGACGATCCTCTGCTGATGATCCTGAAGTCGTGGCTGCGGACGGTCCTGCTGTGCGTTGGCGGGGCGGTGGTGATCCCGTTCTCGCCGCTGGGCGGGGTCGCGTTGATCTGGGGTGCGGCCCTGTTCGGTGAGGGAGCGGCGTCCACGTCGTTCATGGTGTGGATCTACGCGATTCCTCTCGGGGGTGCGGCCCTCGGCGTGCTGGGAAGCGCCCTGTGGGAACTGGGGTTGCTCTGGTCGGGCCGGGCCCGGGGTCGTGACTGATAGGCCGTCCGTGAGGTGACTGGCTCCGTGAAGCCCCAGCGCACACTTGCCCGCCCCTGCTTCCCGTACACTGCGCGGTTGTGAGTGAGCGTGTGACGGTGATCGGTGGGGGTCTGGCGGGGTCGGAGGCGGCGCTGGCGGCCGCGCGGCTGGGCGTGCGGGTGCGCCTGCACGAGATGCGGCCGGTGAAGATGACGCCGGCGCACCGCAGTGGGAATTTCGCGGAGCTGGTGTGCAGCAATTCCCTGGGCGGCGAGGGCGAGTTGCAGAGCAAGGGTCTGCTGCAGGCCGAGCTGCGCAGTGTGGGCGGCGCGATCGTGGGCGCGGCGGACGCCTCCAAGCTGCCCGCCGGGAACGCGCTGGCGGTGGAACGGGACGAGTTCAGTGCGCGCGTGACGGCGGCGGTGCGTGAGCATCCACTGATCGAGGTCGTGGAGGGTGAGGTGGAGGCCGTGCCGGACGGGATCGTGGTGATCGCGTCGGGGCCGCTGACGTCGGACGCGCTGGCAGCGGACGTGGCACGCCTGACCGGCAGTGAGCGCCTGAGCTTCTACGACGCGGCGGCGCCCGTGATCGCGTTCGACAGCATCAACATGGACGTGGCGTGGCGCGCGGGGCGGTACGAGCAGAGCGCGGATTACATCAACTGCCCGTTCACGAAGGACGAGTACCTGGCGTTCTTCGGGGCGCTGGAGCAGGCGCGCAGTCACACGCCGCACGACTGGGAGAAGCTGGAGTTCTTCGAGGGCTGCATGCCCATCGAGGAGATCGCCCGCCGCGGCATCGACACGCCCCGCTTCGGGCCGATGTCCCCCAAGGGCCTGGACGATCCGAAGACCGGGCGCTGGCCGTACGCGGTCGCGCAGCTGCGTCAGGAGGACCGCGAGGGCCGCATGTGGTCGCTGGTGGGCTTCCAGACGGGCCTGAAGTGGGGGGATCAGAAGGCGGTCGTGAACCTCATCCCGGGCCTGGAGGGCGCGGAGATCGTCCGGTACGGCGTGATGCACCGCAACACGTACCTGAACGCCCCGCTGGTCCTGGAATCCACGCTGCAACTGAAGGCCGACCCGACGAAACTGGTCGCGGGCGTCCTGGCGGGCACCGAGGGGTACCTGGAATCGGCAGCGACCGGCTGGCTGGCGGGGACGAACGCGGCGCGCCTCGCGCTGGGCCTCCAGCCCCTCACGCCGCCCGCCGAGAGCATGCTGGGCGGCCTGACCCGTTATCTGGCGAGTGCGAACCCGAAGGGCTTCCAGCCCATGAACGTGAACTGGGCGCTCGTGCCGGAACTGCCCGCCGAGATCAACGAGAAGACCGGCAAGCCCCGCAAGCTCGGCAAGCGCGAGAAACGCCCCGTGATGTTCCGCCGGGGCCTGAACGCGTTCATGACGTGGGCTCAGGCGGAGGCGGGCCTGACGGTCACGCCTCCCCAGGTGCGGGAAGCGGAGGTCGTGGGCGCAGAGGGCTGATCACCAGACCGTCAGGGAGGCCGGGGCGACTGCTCCGGCTTCCGCGTCTTATTGGTAGTCCGTTGACTCGGGCAAAGTTTGCTGTCCTAGACGGTATTCAGGCTACATACATCGGGAGTGGTCGACCCTGGCCGACCCGATCCAGCAACAGGAAGAGTGGCCGAGGTGGTCGCTCCGTGGAAAAGGCCCGCCAGGCTTGCCACACCCAGACGAACGGCTCCAACCACAATCGCACCTGATGCAGCAGCGTGCTCCACTTGGGCGGATGCCGTGCATCCGCCCGCTGAGATGTCTCACTGAACTGGATAGAGTTTGGTGGAGGGTAAGTTCAGTGTGATCCACACTGGAGGACAGAATGTCCGTACCCAAGCAGCAATTCACCGCTGAGTTCAAACAAGAAGCCGTCCGGTTGGTTCGCACGACCGGAAAGAGTTGCGCCCAGATTGCCCGCGATCTCGGCGTTCCCCCTCACTACGTCGTCCGGTGGAAGCAGCAGCAGGACACCCAGACGGCCTCCGGCCGCCCAGCCTTCACCGGGCGGGGAATCCCCGCCCTTTCACCACAGGAGGCTCGCCTTAAGGAACTGGAGCGGGAGCTGGAAATTGCACGACAGGAACGGGATATCCTGAAAAAAGCGCTGGCCTTCTTCGCCAAGCAACCCTGATCTTCAGGTTCATCGAGCGGCACCACGACGAGTTTCCAGTCGAGCTGATGTGCCGGATTCTGGACGTGAGCATCAGCGGGTACTACGCTGCGCGGGGAAGGCCGGAGAGCAAGAGGATCTCAAAAGACCGCGTGCTGATCGAGAAAATCAGGACCAGCTTCGAGGAAAGCCGGGGAACATACGGGGCGCTGCGCATCCAAGCCGACCTGAAGGCACAGGGAGAGCAGGTCAGTCGTCAGCGGATCAGGCGGCTCATGCGACAAGCACAGCTTGTCGCGCGTGGAAAGCGGAAGTTCCGGACGACGACGAAGGCGAAATCTTCGCGCCCAGTCGCAGAAAACATTCTTGATCGGGTGTTCACTGCGGACGGCCCGAATCAGAAGTGGGTCACGGACATCACGTATGTCCCCACCCGTGAAGGCTGGTTGTACCTGGCGACGGTCATGGACCTGTACTCGAGGAAAATTGTCGGCTGGGCGCTGAATGAGCGACTTCAGACGCCGCTGGTCACAGCGGCGTTGGAGATGGCGGTGGCTCGTCGGAACCCACCAGGCGGACTCCTGCATCATTCGGATCGAGGGAGCCAGTATACGAGCGATGTGTACCAGCAGGCGCTGGACAGATTGCAGGCCGTTCAGAGTATGAGCGAGGCAGGAGAATGCTGGGATAACGCTGTCCAGGAAAGCTTTTTTGCGACATTGAAGACGGAGATGGGGCTTGGCGAAGCGCAGTGGGACCGTGCCCAGACACGGACAGAGGTGTTCGAGTGGATTGAAGTGTTCTATAACCGTCGCCGTCGTCACTCGTCGTTGGGGTATCAGTCACCGACGGCCTTCGAGGAGCAGGCTTACATCCTGAACTGAGGCTCCACCAAACCCTTGACAGATCATCCAATGTCGGCGAAGAGCCATGTCTGACCGGGCCTGACAGTGCGTCCACCCCAGATGCTGTTTCACCTCTCGGTACGCCTGCTCAATCCGGGGGCGCCGGGCATACAGCAGTGCCACCTCCAGTGAGGCCGCCGGAGTCACCGGGACGCGTCCCGGTGACCTGTCCTTCTCGCTCTCCCGAACATTGGTGATGAGGTATTCCGTCGTCTCATGCGGCAGTTTGACTGGGTCAGGCGTCACCACAATCAGGCGAAGAGCGCGTCCAGGCCCGTACGGCCCACCGCTCACTTCTGCCCGCCAGAACACGCGTTCTGTACCGTCAGCGAACGTCCTCTTGAACGGCTGCCAGTCGGTTGGCACTGCCCGCAGCGCCAAGTCTTCCACCCCTCCAGGTTGACCCTGCTCATGCCACCACGCATACGAACTCGGCAAAGACAGCACAAATGGGATCGCAGAGGTGAGCAGTGACTTCACGAACAGCTCGTTCCGCCCATACAGGCAATCCGCCACGACCGCGCGGTACGGCCAATCATGCCGAACAGCCTCAATCAACTCCACCGCCAGTTGAGGCTTGGTGCGAAAAGCCGGGTCATTGGTCTTGCGCGGGAAGTGATGCGCGGGCGTGTAGGGACGCAATTGCAGAGGGAAATAGGCCTGCGGCGTGTCATACAGCACGTGTACAGAGACGATGCCCGAGTCGACTTTGCCCAGGCTGCCCAGATACTGCCGCCCGACATGGGCGGTGTGGGTTCCGTACTTCCGGTCACCCGTCTCATCGATGACCAAAACAGCATCAGCTGAGGGTGCCGTTGCCGATCCGCGACGCATGAGCTCCAGACGAGCGTGATGGAGCTCATCCGGATTCCAGGTGCTTTCGGACAGGAACCATTGCAGTCGCTGAGCTGCTTTGTGCTGGCTTCCGGCCTTCCCTGGGGCTGTATGGGCGATGCCCGTCGCTGTTGTGTGTCGCTCGGTACCGAGGAGAAGTCCTTGCAGGTACAGGCGCAGCGCTTCGCGCTGCGTGGGCCGATGAAACACATGATCCAACTGGGTGCAGTAGGCGTCCAGTGGATCAGGCACCACGCGATCCTGGGTCATGACCCAGTGTGCGCTTTCGGCCAGTCAACGGACTACCATTATACGGCCTCCGGTTGAAAGGTTTGCAAAATCTCTCAACCCGAGCGGACTCGGAGAGCTGCGCAGCAGAGCGAGCAGGAGAAAAACGGGTTCCGGGCGTGGAGTTGGCAACCCGGTGTGGTTCCGGGTTGTGAACGAAACAGACGGATTCCGTCTTACAGCCCCGGGTACTGCCGCAGTTCGATCCGGTACGTGCCCGCCTCGTCCTCTCGCCATGCGAGCGTGAGGGTCCCGTCGGGCGCGGTGGTGAGGCTGGGGCTGCGGGCGTCGCGGCGCGGGTCGCGGTTCTGGACGCCCCTGTGGGTCCATGACTGGCCGGTCCAGCGGGCGAGGTGCACCTGCCCGGTCCCGTTCACTTCCTCCACCCAGGCGAGGGCGGCGTGCCCGGTCGTGTCGGTGCTGAGGCTGGGGGCGGTGGCGAAGCCCTGGCTGACCTGCGAGCCCATGGGTTGCCAGTTCTGCCCGTTCCAGCGGGCGGCGTAGAGGGTGTCCTGCCCGGCGTGGTCCTCGATCCACGCGGCGATGGGGCGGTCCTGCCCGTCCAGCACGAGGCGCGTGGCCGCCACGTACCCGGGCGCGTGGCGGTTCAGCGGTCCGCCGAGCGGCTGCCACGTCTGCCCGTTCCAGCGGGCGGCGAGGACGCGGCTGGCGGTGACCTCGCCCTGCAGCCACGCGACGATGGGCTGCCCGGCGCGGGTGACGGTCAGGGCGGGCGTGCGGGAGAACTGCGTGCGGTCGTTGTAGCGCGGGCCGCGCACCCAGCTCTCCTGCGTGTCGTTCCAGGTGCGGACGGTCAGCTGGCTGCCGCCGGGGTCGCGCAGCCACTCGCCCCAGGCGAGCAGCGGCTGGCCCTTCCACAGGGCGACGGCGCGGGTGCGGGCGGCGTACGGGAGGTCGTCGCCCAGGTAACGGTCGCCCCAGTCGGTCCAGGTGTCGCCGCTCAGGGCGCGGAATTCCACCACGTCGTTGTCGCCGTAGTTCTCGTTCCAGGCGAGCAGCGCGCCGCCCTGCGCGTCGGTGGCGAGGTTCAGACTGGCGATCGGGCGCGGCTGCCGGTAGTTGAGGATGTCGCCGATGGGCGTCCAGCCGCCGGGGCCGCCCGCCCAGGTGCGCAGCACGCGGGCGGTGGAGGTCCCGCGCCCGCTGTTGAAGCGGCCGTTGTCGATGATGGCGGCCAGCAGCAGGGTGCCGTCCGGCCGCGCGGCGACCGCGAGTTCACGCACCGGCGCGCGGGTGTCCGGCGGCAGGAGGGACCGGGCGGGGGGCTCGCCACCCCCGGCCAGGGCGGAGGCGAGGAGCAGGGCAGGCAGGAATCGCGCGGGGCGGGTCATGGGGAACCTCCGGGGGGCGGGGTGGGCTGACCGGATTGTTTCTCACGTGCTGCACGCACCACAAGGGGCGGACGGTGTTCTATGGTGTGGGCGTGAAGCTTGACAGGGTGCTGGTGTACGGGTTGGGCCGCAGTGGGCGCGGGGCAGCGCGTTTCCTGGCGCGCGCGGGCGTGCGGGGGGAGTGGCTCGACGCGCGTCCGGGCGCGGAGGACGAAGCGCTCATGGATGAACTGAGCTGGGCGCGTGGGGACGCGGGCGGCGCGTATGACGTGGTGGTGGCCGCGCCGGGCGTGCCGATCGATCATCCGGACCTGCTGGCCCTGCAGGCGCGCGGCGCGGAGGTGATCGGCGAGGTGGTCCTGGCCGCCCGCCTGCGCCCGGCGCTGCCGATGGTGGGGATCACCGGAACGGCCGGGAAGGGCAGCACGACGGTGCTGGTGGCGGGGCTGCTGCGCGCGGCGGGCCTGAACGCCCGCGAGGGCGGCAACATTGACCCGCCGCTACTGGACGTCGTGGACAGCGCCGAGGTGGCGGTGGTGGAACTGTCGAGCTTCCAGCTGGAGCGCGTGCCTGGGCTGAGGCTGCCGGTGGCGGTGGTCACGAACCTGGGCGTGGATCATCTCGACCGGCACGGGACAGTGGAGGCGTACCACGCAGCGAAGCGGAACATCACGGCAGGTCAGGAGGCTGGGGACGTGCTGGTCGTGCCGGAAGGGCTGAGTGTGCCGACCCGGGCGCAGGTGCGGCCCTTCTCGCCGGACCGGATCGCGCTGGCCGATGGGACGCCGGTGCTGCTCAGCTCCGAGCTGCCCGAGGGGGTGCATCCGGCGAACGCGGCGGCAGCCGTGCTGGCGGCCGAGGCCCTGCTGGTTCACCTGGGCCGCCCGGTAGACGCGGGCGTGCTGGCCGGGGCGCTGCGCGCGGCGCAGCCGGTGTCCGGGCGCTTCGAGACGGTCGCGCGGATCGGGAACGTTCGTTTCGTGGAGGACTCGATCGCCACGCGGACCATCGCCGTGCAGGCGGCCCTGGAGCGCGCCGTGCCGCCGGTCGTGTGGCTGGTGGGCGGCCGGGACAAGGGTGCCGACCTCGCCCCTCTGCGTGAGGCGGCGGCCGGGCGGGTGGCGCAGGTCATCGCGTTCGGGGAGGACGGCGAGGCGCTCGCCCGGGCTCTGGGTCTTCCCTATCGGGTGGTCGCTGGTGCGGACGGTGAGGCGACCATGCGCGCCGCGGCTCAGGCTGGACTGGACGCGCTGAATGGCGAGGGCACCGTGCTGCTCGCCCCGATCGGCACGAGTTTCGATCAGTTCCGCGATTACAGGGCGCGGGGCGAGGCGTTCCGCCGCGCAGCACTGACCCTGGCGGGCGCGGAGGTGCAGGGATGAGCATCCAGCTGATCATCGCGCAGGTCATGCTGCTGTGCCTGGGCGTGCTGGGCGTCGCGACCGCCGAACCGGGCATGATCGCCGATCACGGTCTGAAGGCGCTGCTGGCGCTGGGGTTCACGCTGGCCATCGCGCGGCTGCGCCCCCGCGCGTTCCTGAAACTCGGTCCGCTGGTGTGGGGCGTGACGCTGTTTCTGCTGTTGCTCGTGCCGTTCATCGGGGTGGGCACCGCCGAGAGCGAGGCGACAAAACGCTGGCTGCAGTTCGGCCCGGTGCGGTTCCAGCCGTCCGAGATGGCCAAGCTGGGGCTGGTGCTCATGCTGGCGTCGTTCTTCGCGCGGCGCGGCGTGCACAACAAACTGATCAGCGCGACGGCCATGATCATGCTCACGACGTTCCTGGTGTTCATCGAGCCGGACCTGGGCACCAGCGTGCTGATGTTCGGGCTGGGGCTGGTGCTCATGTACGCGGCGGGCGTGCGGATCAGCAACATCAGCGGGTTCCTGCTGGCCCTGGTGCTGCTGGCCATCCCGGCCGCGGGCCTGTACCTGGAGAAACACCCGTACATCCTGTCCCGCTGGAACCAGCACTACTCCGCCGAGGAGGTCCGCGAGGCGGGCCTGGGGCAGATCGGCCTCGCGCACCGCGACCTGAGTTTCGGCGGGATTCCCGGTCAGGGTCCGGACGGCCTGCGGTACGTGTACTTCGGGGATCACACCGACCTGATCGTGGCGTCGGTGGGCTTCTCGTCGGGCCTGCTGGGCGTGGCGATGCTGCTGTTCGCGTACTGGCTGATCGTGGTGACGGCGCTGGACGTCGCGCATCTGGCCAGCCGGGTGCGGCCCATGACGCCCGAGATTCACGGGGCGAGCATCCTGGCGATCGGGGCGATGTTCATGATCGTCGGGCAGGCGTTCGTGAACCTGTGCGTCGCGGCGGGTCTGTTCCCGGTGACGGGCGTGCCGCTGCCCCTGGTCAGTTACGGCTTTTCCAGCATGCTGACCATGAGTGTCGCGCTGGCCGTGATCCACTCCGCGATGCGGGAGGTGCGGCGGCAACTGAGTGGGCTGGACGCCCAGGACGCGCAGGCGCCCCTGCCCGCACCGGCCCCCGCCACCGACTGATAGGGGATTCACTTGAATCCCGTATGACGCACAGGTACAACAAGGGCCCCCTCGCTCTGGAGGGGGCCCTGTACGTTTCCGGGGTCAGCCCGGGATGCGCAGGCGGTCGCCGGGGTGGATCAGGTCGGGGTTGCTGATGTTGTTGTAGTGCGCGATCTTCTTGTACTGCATGGGGTCGCCGTAGAACTTCTGCGCGATGGCGGACAGGCTGTCGCCGGGTTTCACGGTGTACACGGTGTCGCCGGAGTCCTGGTCCTTCTCCTTGGCCAGTTCCTTGGCGCCCTGGGCGACGCGGACGCCGCTGATGTCCACGCCGCTGACGCCGTCCACGCCACGCGCGACCTGTTCCAGCAGGCGCTTCTCGTGGTCGTTGTCGACCACGCCGCGCAGGATGACGCTGCTGCCGCTCTGGAGGACGTCGATGGGGTCGTCGGCCAGTTCGCCGTTGCTGCGGATGGCGCTCAGGACGGCCTTGGCGACGCGGCTGCGGTCCTCGGCCTGTTTGATCTCGGTGTCCATATCGGTGCTGTCCGCGCTGGCGTTCATGTTGCCGGTGGTCGGGGCGATCTCGGTGACGGTCGCCTGCGGCGCGGCGGGTGCAGGCTGGGCGGGGGCGGCGGCCTCTTCCTGGGCGGTCACGCCGGACAGGTCAACCGTCTTGACGCCGTTGATCCCCTCGGCGATCACGCGGATCAGATTCATGTAGCGAGAGTTGGGCACCATGCCGCTCACGCTGACGGTGCCGCCGCGTTCCTGCACCTGCAGGCCCAGGTCCTTCAGTCGGGGTTGCTCGTTCAGCGCGTCTTTGACGCGGTCCGCTGTGCTCTTTCCGAATGGCCACATGCGCCGAGCGTACCCTGTAGCGCTCGGACGTGGTGCGCTGGATTGAGGTTTGGTGAAGTGCGCGGGTCAGGGCAGGTCGGGCTGCGTGATCCAGGTGTTCAGCAGGTCGGCGGCCTGTGGGCCGAGGACCGTGCGGGTCAGGTGCAGCAGGTCCTGTGGGCGGGTGGGCTGTCCGGCGCGGGTGCGGGTGTAGGTGTGCAGGAAGGTGCGGAAGGCGTCGTCGCCGACCTGGGTGCGCAGGGCGTGCAGGGCCAGGGCGCCTCTGGCGTAGGCGGTGGCGTCGAACATCTGGGTGCGGGTGGTGGCGGTCAGGGGGCGGGTGCCGGGGCGCAGGCGGTCGCGCCAGCCGCGCAGGAGCGGGGCTGTGTCCTGGCCCTGCGCCTGTGTCCACAGGAGTTCGGCGTAGGTGGCGAAGCCCTCGTTCAGCCAGGTGTCGGTCCAGCTGGCCAGCGGGACGGCGTTCCCGAACCACTGGTGGGCGATCTCGTGCACGATGACGCGTTCGCGGCTGGACCGGACCGGCATGGTGCTCAGGGTGGCGGTTTCCAGCGCGGGGAGGTCGGGCGTGACGACGACCGAACCGTACGTGCCGAAGGGGTACGGACCGAACCAGCCGCTCAGGGTGGTCAGGATGTCGCCGGTGCGGGCGTAGGGGGCTCGGATGGTGTCGGGGACGCTGGTGGGGAAGTAGTCGGTCAGCGTGACGCGCTGCCCGGCGGTCTCCACGGCGGGGCGGGCGGCGGTGTCGAGCGTGCCGACGCCGATGCCCAGCGCGTAGGTGGGGACGGGGGTGGTCAGGGTGAAGGTGACGCTGTGCGTGCCGTTCAGGTGGGCGCGGTCGGTGAGTCGGCTGCCGCTGGCGACAGCGGTGACGCCGCGCGGGAAGGTGAGGGTGGTGGTGAACGTGGCCGGGTCGGAGGGGTGGTCGTTGCAGGGGATGAGGCTGTGGGTGCCGTCGGGTTCGCTGAACGTGAAGTTCGCGCCGGGCTGGGTGGGGGTGGCGGGCACGCTCTGCCAGCCCAGCGTGATGTTCAGGGTGGGGTCGGGGACGCCCCCGGCGGGTCCGGCGGCGGTGACGCGGATGCGGGCGTCCCGGCCTGCGGGGAGGGCACGCTGGACGATCAGCTTGTCGGGGGTGATGTCCTGCCCGGTGGTGTGGCGGTACGGGACGGGCTGGCCGTTCCAGGTGACGTTCAGGACGCGCGGGCCGCTGTAGTCGAGCCGGACGTCGTTCAGGTCACGGTCCGCGCGGACGCTGAGGGTGGTGTCGCTGCGCAGGTCGGGGGTGCCGGGGGCAGGGACGGTCAGGCGCACGTCGTAGTGCTGGACGTCCAGTCCGGGTTGACCCAGCGTGGGGTACAGCGGGTCGGGCAGGACGTACGCCCGCGCACCCACCGCGCCCCCCGCGGTGACGGCGGCCGGGTGGGTCTGCGCGTGGCTGGGGGGGCTGGTGGTCAGCGTCAGGGCGGCCAGCGTCAGTGTGGGCAGCATCGGTGTGGCCAGCATCGGTGTGGGCAGCGTCAGTGTGGGCAGCATCGGTCTGGGCAGTGTCCTGGCGAGGAGGACCGGGGTGGTGGCGGCGGTCCGGCGGGATGGGGTCATGGTCCCCCGAGGATAGGCGGCGGGCGCGGCGGCCCGGCAGGGGGGCAGCGTGCGGGCGGTAGGGACCGTGATGGGGGGGGTAGTGGCTTGCGCCGCACTGGCCGGGTCATGCTGTTTCTCTCACGCGACTTTCAAGAAAGCGCAATCGGATTGCTATTTTGACCACCTTTTCAGCAATGATATAGACAGGTGGGCGTGGATTTCCGGGAAAGATTTCAAGTTCATTCATGAGCAACGCATTGACAGACCATCAAGGCGACCCTAGAATTGCGGCATCTCTACACCTAACCCCGGGCCCAGCGTGGCCTGAGGGTGACCCATATCCGGAGGACACATGAAGAAATCCGCGCTCAGCCTGACCGTTCTCGCCGCCCTCGCCCTGGGCACCGCCTCCGCGCAGACGACCATCAAGATCGCCAGCCTCAGCCCGCTGTCCGGCGGCCAGAGCGACCTGGGCACCCAGATCCGCAACGGCGCCCAGCTGGCCGTCAACGAGTACAAGGCCCAGTTCAAGAAACTCGGCTTCGACCTCGTCCTCGTGCCCTACGACGACCAGGCCGACCCCGCCACCGGCACCGCCGCCGCCCGCAAGATCGCCGCTGACCGCCAGATCCTCGCGGTCGTCGGCACCCTGAACAGCGGCGTGGCCATCCCCGCCAGCGCCGCGCTGGTCTCCAGCAAGGTCGCCATGGTCTCCCCCGCCAACACCGCCAACGGCGTGACCGACCGCGGCCTGAGCAACATGAACCGCATCGTCGCCCGTGACGACGCGCAGGGCCCCGCCGGCGCCAACTTCATCAGCGGCACCCTGAAGGCCAAGAAGGTCTACGTCCTGAACGACAAGACCGCCTACGGCGAAGGTCTGGCCAAGGAAGTCGAGAAGGCCCTGAAGGCCAAGGGCGTGACCGTCAGCGCCAACGAAGGCACCGAGGAGAAGAGCGACTTCTCCAGCATCGTCGCCAAGATCAAGCTCGCCAACCCCGACGCCATCTACTTCGGCGGCATCTACAACCAGGTGGGCGTGTTCATCAAGCAGCTGCGTGAAGCCGGCGTGCAGACCCCCGTGGTCGGCGGCGACGGCCTGGACAGCGGCGAGCTGCCCGTGATCGTCGGCGAGGCCAACGCGAACAACATCTACTTCACGACCGTCGCCGCGCCCCTGAGCGCGCTGCCCGCCGCGAAGGTGTTCGCCACCAACTACAAGAAGACCTTCAACGACGACGCCCAGGGCTTCGGCGCCTTCGGCTACGACGCCGCCAAGGTCGTCGTGCAGGGCGTGCTGAACGCCGTGCGCGCCAACGGCAACAAGGCCCCCAGCCGCGCCCAGGTCGAGAGCGCCATCCGCAAGGGCAGCTTCACGGGCCTGCTGTCCGGCAACGTGAGCTTCAACTCCGCCGGTGACCGCAAGGCCGCGACCCTGTACGTGATGAACGTCACCGCCGGGAAGTTCAAGCTCAGCACCAGTATTCCCGTCAAGCCCGTCAAGCAGTAATCCTGCCGGGCAGGTGTGTATAGACGCACCTGCCGCGGGGCAATTCACCTCCCCGTACCATCCTGGGGCCGGGCCGCGCGCCCGGCCTCTTGCCTTGATTCAAACGCCTGTTTGATCGGCGGGGCCGGACAGCACACCCGCGTCTCTTCGTGAAATGCATTACCATCCGGGATAACTGACGCAAAACTGACCCCTTGCACAGCTAGACCATCACGGGCACGACCCGTGACGTCCACCCCCCGTATTTCCGCCTCCTGCGGCGCTGCCCCACCCCCGCCCCGTCTCTGCCGGGATCTGCGCCCCCACCCCACGAAAGGAGTTGAGCTGCCTTGGAACTGTCCACTCTGCTGCCCTTCCTGGCGAACGTGATCGTCGGCGGGCTCGTGCTGGGCTTCGTGTACGCCATCATCGCCCTGGGTTACACCATGGTGTACGGCGTGCTCCAGCTCATCAACTTCGCGCACAGCGAAGTGTTCGTCACCGGAGCCGTCGTCGGCTTCGAAGTCTTCCGCGTCCTGGCCCCCGTGAACATGAACGGGTACCTGAAACTCCTGATCGCGCTGCTGGCCGCCATGACCATCTCGGGCCTGCTGAACGTGATCATCGAACGTCTCGCCTACCGCCCCCTGCGCGGCGCGCCGAAACTGGTGCCGCTGATCACCGCCATCGGCGTGTCCCTGATCCTCCAGGACGTCCTGCGCGTCATCGAGGGCTTCCAGGGCCGCTTCGACCTGACGTACACCCTGCCCACCGGGTTCTCCTCGGCGTTCTGCGGCCCCGAGAGCAGCTGCGCGCCCCTCGGGAAGTTCCTGACCGGCATCGGCGTGAGCCTGCAACTCAAGGACGTCATCCTGATCGTCGTGTCGCTGCTGAGCCTCGCGGTGCTGAACTACATCGTGAACCGCACCCGCATGGGCAAGGCCATCCGCGCCGTCGCGCAGGACCGCGTGACCGCCGGACTGATGGGCATCGACGGCAACCGCATGATCAGCGCCACCTTCCTGATCGGCGGGGCGCTGGGCGGCATCAGCGGCGTGCTGTTCGGCATGAAGTTCGGCACGGTCAACGCCTACAGCGGCTTCATTCCCGGCGTGACCGCCTTCACGGCCGCCGTGCTGGGCGGTATCGGCTCGATTCCCGGCGCGGTGCTGGGCGGCCTGCTGCTGGGCGTGCTGGAGAAACTGATCGGCGTGTCCAACGTGTTCGGTGAACTGCTGGGCATCAAGAATCTCGCCGTGATCGACGACTCGTACAGCAAACTGGGTGCGTTCATCGCGCTGGTGCTGATCCTGATCTTCAAACCCACCGGTCTGCTCGGCAAGAGCAACGTGGAGAAAGTATGACCGCCGCCCTCAAGTCTCCCAAAGTCACGCCGGACCGCACGATCCTGCTGGTGCTGTTCTTCATCGTGACCAGCGCGTTCCTGCTCGTCTCGCACAACGGCGACCTGCTGGGCCAGATGGGCCCGGTCGGCACCGCGCTGAAAAACCCCATCGTGGAAGCCCTGATGGTCAGCCTGTTCCTGGCGAACATCCTCTTCGCGTACCTGTGGAAGGCCGCGCCGTGGGCCCGCGCCCTGGTGGGCGCCGGCAGCCTGCTATTCGTCCTGCCCGCCGCGGGCCGCGAGGACACCAGCCTGCTCGACCTGAGCATCCAGATCATGATCTTCGCCGCGCTGGCACTCGGCCTGAACATCGTGGTGGGCCTCGCGGGCCTGCTCGACCTGGGCTACGTGGCCTTCTTCGCGGTCGGCGCGTACACCTGGGGCATCGTGGGCAGCCCGCGCTTCGCGGAGATCCTGAAGTACTTCGGGGAGAACCCGGGCGGCACGAACGCCGGCACACTCGCCATCGGGCTGGTGCTGACCGCCGTGACGGCCGCGAGCATGCTGTACATCAGCCGCCTGACCGCCCGCACCGCCCCGACCGCCGCGACCACCTGGAGCTTCCGTCTGGCCAGCGTCGGCGTGGTGGCGGGCGTCATCCTGACCGTGCGCGCCCTACTGGTGCTGCTCGCGCCGCAGGCGGACGGTCTGGCGAACGGCCTGAACGCCGGGTTCTTCTGGCTGTTCCTGGCGCTGAGCATCTTCGCCGCGGCCGCCGTGGGCGTCCTGATCGGTCTGCCCGTGCTGAAACTCAAGGGCGACTACCTGGCGATCATCACGCTGGGCCTCGGCGAAGTGATCCGCGTGCTGGCGAACAACCTCGACCTGTACTCGGCGGGCTCGCAGGGCATCACGCCCATCAAGAGCGCCTCGGTGCCGTGGTTCGACGCGGCGGCGGGCGCCCTGGGCTTCGCACCGGACCAGTACTACCTGCTGTTCCTGTACGCCCTGGTGCTCGTCATGATCGGCCTGATCCTGACCGTGAACGTCCGCCTGGACAGGAGCCGTATCGGCCGCGCGTGGATCGCCATCCGTGACGACGAGGTCGCCGCGCAGGCCATGGGCGTGCCGCTGATGCAGACCAAGCTGATCGCCTTCGCGACCGGCGCGAGCTTCGCCGGGGTCATGGGCATGATCTTCGCCGCGAAGCAGCAGTTCATCAGCCCCGAGAGCTTCGTGCTGAACCAGAGCATCGCGATCCTGTCCATGGTCATCCTGGGCGGCATGGGGTCCTTCCCCGGCGTGATCCTGGGCGCGGCGGTCGTGACCCTGCTGAACCTGCGCATCCTGCCCGGCCTGGGCGAGGCGACCGCGAACATCTCCTGGATTCCGCAGCAGGCCAACCCCGGCCAGCTGCAGCGCCTGATCTTCGGCGCGATCCTGGTCGCCATGATGCTCCTGCGGCCCGAGGGCCTGCTGCCCAACCGCAGGCGACAGCTGGAACTGCACCACGACGACAACCAGGAAGACGAGAGTGCCCAGGGCAACGCGGGCGCGCTCGGCACAGCCACGGGCGACGTGTACAGCGCCGGGTACGCCCCGGCCAAGGAAGACGACAAGGCAGGGGGCAGCAGGTGAGCGGCAACATCCTCGAAGTGGCGGGCGTCACGAAGGTCTTCGGCGGTCTGACGGCCGTGAACGACGTGACCATGAGCATCCCCGAACGCAGCATCGTCAGCGTGATCGGCCCGAACGGCGCCGGGAAGACCACCTTCTTCAACATGATCACCGGCATCTACGAACCCACCAGGGGCACCATCCGCCTGGCCGGGCGTGAACTCGTGGGCCTGCGGCCCGATCAGGTGACGGAAGCCGGGATCGCGCGCACATTCCAGAACATCCGCCTGTTCTCCACCATGACCAGCGAGGAGAACATCATGGTGGGCCGCCACAGCCGCCTGAAGAGCGGCTTCCTGGACGCCGTGCTGCGCACCAAGAAATTCCATGACGGCGAGCAGGAGGCCCGGGACGCCGCGCGGATCATGCTGGACTTCGTGGGCCTGGGCAAGTGGCGGAGCGAACTGGCCACCAACCTCCCGTACGGGGATCAGCGCAAGCTGGAGATCGCCCGCGCGCTGGCGACCACGCCGAAACTGATCCTGCTGGACGAACCGGCCGCCGGGATGAACCCCCGCGAGACCGAGGACCTCAAGGCCCTGATCCGCCGCGTGCGTGACGAGCTGGGCGTGACGGTGTGCCTGATCGAGCACGACATGCGCCTCGTGATGACCCTGTCCGAGCACATCACCGTGCTGGATTACGGCACGAAGATCGCCGAGGGGAAACCGCATCAGGTGCGGAACGACCCGCGCGTGATGGAAGCGTACCTGGGCCGCGGCGCCGCCGCCGGCGACTACGGGAAGGAAGAACGCCCCCATGCCTAAGCCCATGCTGGAACTCGACAATGTCCACACGTACTACGACCACATCCACGCCCTGAAGGGCATCAGCATGACCGTCAACGAGGGTGAGATCGTCGCCCTGATCGGCGGGAACGGCGCCGGGAAGACCACCACGCTGCGCACCATCAGCGGCATGATGAAACCCCGCACCGGCAGCATGACCTTCGAGGGGCAGACCATCGCCGGGATTCCCGCGCACCACATCATGCAGAAGGGCATCAGCCACGTGCCCGAGGGCCGCCGGATCTTCAAGGACATGACCGTCCGCGAGAACCTCGACGTGGGCGCGTACACCGTCACCGACCGCGCGCTGATCGAGAGCCGCATCCAGGAGGGCTTCGGGTTCTTCCCGCGCCTGAAGGAACGCGAGCATCAGCTGGGCGGCACGATGTCCGGCGGAGAGCAGCAGATGCTCGCCATCGCCCGCGCGCTGATGGTCGCGCCGAGACTCCTGCTGCTGGATGAACCCAGCATGGGCCTGTCCCCGCTGTTCGTTGAGGCCATCTTCGACATCATCGTGAAGCTGAACAGGGAGCGCGGCACGACCGTGCTGCTGGTCGAGCAGAACGCGAACATGGCCCTGCAGATCGCGCACCGCGCGTACGTGCTGCAGACCGGCGAGATCAAACTCTCCGGGAACGCCGCCGATATCGCGCAGGACGAGAGCGTCCGCAAGGCGTACCTCGGCGACGAGTAACCCCGCGCTCCACGGGCCGACCCTCCGGGAGACTGGGGGGTCGGTTCGTTGTTCGGGAGGCGGTGGGGAGTGGGAAGGAGGCAGTGGTGTTCGCGTCCATCCGCCATCCGCCATCTGCGGCATCAGGTGAACGCCCGGTCGGTTAGGCTGGGTGCCGATGCGTCTCAAGGTCATTCCGGTGCTGGCGGCCCTCCTCCTGAGCGGTTGCGCGCCGGTGCAGACGGTCGTGAACCCGGCCCAGCTGCCTCCTGCCACGGATTTCGGGGCGCATGCGAATCCGATGGAGTGGTGGTACGTGAGCGCGTACCTGCCCGCGGAGGGGCTGGCGCTGCACTGGGCGCAGTTCCGGGTGCAGGACAGCCGCGTGCCGGTGCCACTGATGATCTCGCACGTGGCGGTCACGGACCTGCGCACGGGGCAGCTGACGTTCCTGGAGCAGACCGCCGGGTCGGGCGAGGTGGCCTCTCCCCCACTGCGGGTGCGGCAGGGCGCGTGGACGCTGACGCAGGCGGGGCCGGAGCCGACCGCGCCGCTGAGCCTGAAGGCCGGGCCGCTGGACCTGACGCTGACCCCGGTGAAGGGGCCGGTGCTGCACCCGCCGGGGTTCAGCGGCAGCGCCGATACGGGCGTGCTGTTCTACCAGGGGATCACGCGGCTGGACCTGGCGGGCACCGTGAACGGGCGCGCGGTGAGGGGGCAGGCGTGGCTGGATCACCAGTGGGGCAACCAGATTCCGGGCCGGTCGGCGCTGTGGGACTGGTTCAGCGTGCACCTGGACGGTGGGCGGGACCTGATGGTGTACCGCGTGCGCCGCCCGGACGGATCGGTGGCGCAGCTGATCGGCAGCGTGGTGGAACCGGACGGGCGCGTGCGGGCCGTCTCGGGCCTGCGCGCCGAGCCGGGCGAGGTGTGGACCAGCCCCACCGGGCGGCCCTACACGCTGGGCTGGCGGCTGGTGTCGGACGAGTTCGACCTGAGCGTGCGGGCGGTGCGGCGTGAGCAGGAGCTCCTGAGCCGCTCCACCCGGATCGCGTACTGGGAGGGACCCATCGAGGTGACGGGCACGTGGGCCGCCGCGCCCGCTGCGGGGACCGGCATGATGGAACTCGTCAGCGGGACGTGGTCCCCGTGAGGTTCATCGGGGCGTTCGGCTTCCGTCCACGCGGGCGGAGTTCACTTCTTGCAGGTGAGGTTCACGCGGAAGCTGGGGTCCTTGACATAGTTGACGGTCTTGTACAGGGTGCTGCCGCCGCGACGCAGAGCCGTGACGTCCACCGGGACGATCAGTTTGACCGGTGGGTTGGCCTGGAGCTGCTCGTTGGTGGGCGTGCCGCCCTGCCAGGAGAACGGGAGGTCCATGACGAGGCCCGCGCCGGGTGGCAGGTCGGTGCCGGTCCTGAACGCGGAGGCGATGCCGCTCAGGCCGAGTTCCTTGGTGGTGCCGTCTTTCAGGGCGAGGCTGACGCCCTTCTCGATGCCGGTATTGGACAGGTTCAGGAGCTGCTTGCCGCCGTTGCGGAATTCGGTGGTGACGACCCAGCCGTAGGAGTTGCCGTTCCCGGCATCCGGGACGTACTTGACGGCGGTGACGCGCAGGCGCCAGGTGCCGTTGAACAGCCATTCGTTCAGGCAGCCTTCCGCCGCGCCGAGCTGGATGCTGCCGCCCGCGGCGGTCAGGGCCTTCTGCAGCTGATCCAGGGCGACGTAGGTGCGGCCGCCGACCTTGACGGTGTCGAGGGTGGTGGGCTGACCGCCGATGGTGAGGGTAGTCTTCTGCGCGGAGGCAGTACTGACGGCCGCAAGGGTCAGGGTGGCGAGGAGCAGCGTGCTGAGGGTGCGGGTCATGGTCGGTCCTCCTGTGTGGTGCTGGGCTGAGGGGAGTGTGCGCCGGGGGGCGTTGCAGGGGCGTTGCGTGCGGGACGGGAGCCACAGCACCATTCTTAAGCCGCAATAAACTTGACATGACCGCACTCAAGTTTCAGAATGGTGGGAGATTGAACTCCACGATCCTCACCCCACGGAGGCCCACCCTTGAACCCTGAACGCTTCACCGAAGCCACCACCCAGGCCGTGCAGCAGGCGCAGACGCTCGCGCAGCAGAGCGGGCACCAGAACCTCACCCCCACGCACCTGCTGCGCACCCTGACCGACAACGACACCGCCGCGCGCGCCCTGACCCTGGCGGGTGGCGACCTGACGGGGGTTCGCGCCGCACTGGACGCCGAACTGGCCAAGCTGCCGCGCGTGCAGGGCGGCGAGGGTCAGCTGTACCTCGACCCCGCGCTGGCCCGCGCCTTTCAGAAGGCCGACACGCTGGCCGGGCAGCTGGGCGACTCGTTCGTGGCGGCCGACGCCCTCCTGCTCGCTCTGCGCGGCGAGTACCGCGGCAAGGGGCTGCCCACCGAAATCGACCTGAACCGCGCCGTGAACGAGCAGCGCAAAGGAAAGACCGTGACGACCAAGACCAGTGAACAGCAGTTCGACGCCCTCGCCAAGTACGGCACCGACCTCACGCAGCGCGCCCGCGACGGCAAGTTCGACCCCGTCATCGGCCGCGACGAGGAGATCCGCCGCGCCATGCAGATCCTCCTGCGCCGCACGAAGAACAACCCCGTGCTGATCGGCGAACCCGGCGTGGGCAAGACCGCCATCGCCGAGGGGCTCGCGATCCGCATCGTGAAGGGCGACGTGCCCGACGGGCTGAAGAACAAGCGCATCGTCAGCCTGGAGATGGGCAGCCTGCTGGCGGGCGCGAAGTTCCGCGGGGAGTTCGAGGAACGCCTCAAGGGCGTCATCGACGAGGTGATCGGCTCGGCGGGCGAGGTCATCCTGTTCGTGGACGAGATCCACACCATCGTCGGCGCGGGCAAGACCGAGGGCAGCCCCGACGCGGGCAACATGCTCAAACCCGCCCTGGCACGCGGTGAACTGCACCTGATCGGCGCGACGACCCTCAGCGAGTACCGCGAGATCGAGAAGGACCCCGCCCTGGAACGCCGTTTCCAGCCGGTGTTCGTGGACGAACCCAGCGTGGAGGACACCATCTCGATCCTGCGCGGCATCAAGGAGCGCTATCAGGTGCACCACAACGTGGAGATCACCGACCCGGCCCTGGTCGCCGCTGCGCAGCTCTCGCACCGCTACATCACGGACCGGCAGCTGCCGGACAAGGCCATCGACCTGATCGACGAGTCCGCCGCCCGGCTGCGCATGGCGCTGGAGTCGAGCCCCGAGCGCATCGACCAGCTCGAACGCCGCAAGCTCCAGCTGGAGATCGAACGCGAGGCTCTGAAGCGGGAGAAGGATCAGGACAGCCAGAACCGCCTGCTGGACATCGAGGGTGCCCTGAAGGGCATCACCGACGAGCTGGCCGACGTCCGCGCCCGCTGGGAGGGCGAGCGTCACGAGGTCGCCGCGCTGCGCGAGAAACGCGAATCGCTGGATCAGGTGCGCACCGACATCGAGAAGGCCAAGCGCGACTACGACCTGCAACGCGCCGCCGAACTGGAGTACGGCCGCCTGCCGCAGCTGGAAAAAGAGGTGCAGGAGCTGGAGCGCAAGCTCAAGGGCGCCGAGTTCGCGCACACCCAGGTGACCGAGGAGGACATCGCGTCCGTCGTGAGCCGCTGGACCGGGATTCCCGTGAACAAGCTGATGGAAGGTGAACGCGAGAAGCTCCTGAAGCTGGAAGAGCAGCTGCATGGGCGCGTGATCGGGCAGGACCGCGCCATCGTGAGCGTCGCGGACGCCATCCGCCGCAGCCGCGCGGGGCTGAGCGACCCGAACCGCCCGCTGGGCAGCTTCATGTTCCTCGGGCCGACCGGCGTGGGTAAAACCGAGCTGGCCAAGGCCCTCGCGGAGTTCCTGTTCGACAGTCAGGACGCCATGGTCCGCATCGACATGAGCGAGTACATGGAAAAGCACACCGTCGCCCGCCTGATCGGCGCGCCTCCCGGCTACGTCGGCTTCGAGGAGGGTGGCCAGCTGACCGAGGCCGTCCGCCGCCGCCCCTACGCCGTGCTGCTGTTCGACGAGATCGAGAAGGCCCACCCGGACGTGTTCAACGTGCTGCTGCAGGTCCTTGACGACGGCCGCCTGACCGACGGGCAGGGCCGCACCGTGGACTTCCGCAACACCCTAATCATCCTGACGAGCAACATCGGCAGTCCCTTGATCCTGGAGATGCAGCACCGCGGCGAGGACGCCAGCGAGATCCGCGACGCCGTCATGGGCGAATTGCAGGGCCACTTCCGCCCGGAATTCCTGAACCGCGTGGACGACATCATCGTGTTCGACGCGCTGACCGCCGCCGACCTCCACCGCATCGTGGATATCCAGATGCGCGGCCTGATCCGCCGCCTCGCCGAACGCCGCGTCAGCCTGCACCTGACCGGCGCCGCGAAGGACCGACTGGCGCAGATCGGGTACGACCCGGCCTTCGGCGCCCGCCCCCTCAAGCGCGCCATCAGCCGCGAGATCGAGACACCCCTGGCCCGCGAGATCCTCCAGGGGAACGTGCCCGACAGCAGCAGCCTGACCGTCGACTACAACGGCACGAACTTCACCTTCCAGACCGGCGCGCTGAACTGAACACAGCACGCTGGAGGGGCCGGGTCACGCAGACCCGGCCCCTCTTCCCTGTCGTGGTGGTCAGCGGCGGGGGATCTGCCGGGTGAGGGTCAGGCCCAGGCCGAGCAGGGCCGCGCACAGGGCGACGAGGAGCGGCCAGCCTCCGGCGGCCCAGGCGAGTCCGCCGAGGACGCCGATGACGCTGCTGCCGGCGTAGTAGGCGAGGAGGTACAGGGCGCTGGCGTGGCCCTTGTCGCGCCGGGCGAGCTGGCCGACGCTGCTGCTGGCGACGGCGTGCGTGATGAAGAAGCCGACGGTGATCAGCGTGATGCCCAGGATGATCACGGGCAGGGGGGGCAGGAGCGTCAGGGCGAGTCCGGCGCTGCTGATGGTCAGCCCAGTGGTCAGCAGGGGGCGGCGGCCCCGGCGGTCGGCCGTGCGTCCGCCCCAGCCGGAGGCGGCGGAGCCGAGCAGGTACGTCAGGAAGATCAGGCTGATCGCGGCGGCGCTCAGGGCGTAGGGCGGGGCGTGCAGGCGGAAGCCGAGGTAGTTGAACGCGGCGACCATGACGCCCAGGTTCAGGAACCCCAGGGTGAACAGGGCGCCCAGGCCGGGGGTGCGCAGGTGAGCGGCCCAGCGGCGCAGGTGCTCTTGGGCGGGCGCGGCGGGGCGCGGCTGGAAACCGCGTGAGGGGGGAAGCAGCAGAGCGAATCCGGCGGCGCTGAGCAGGCCCGCGCCGGCCATGACGAGCAGTGCGGCGTGCCAGGAGGTGACGTCACCCAGCAGGCCGATGCAGACGCGGCCCATCATGCCGCCGAACGCGGTGCCGCCCACGTACTGCCCCATGGCGGCGCCCAGGTCGCGGGGGTGGATTTCCTCGGCGAGGTACGCCATGGCGACGGCGGGCACCCCGCCGAGGGCGAGGCCTTCCAGGGCGCGGCACAGGAGCAGCAGGGTCCAGGTGGGGGCCAGCGCGGCCAGTCCGTTCAGGAGCGCGGCGGCGAGCAGGGAGGTCAGCATGACGCGGCGGCGGCTGAAGGAGTCCGCGACGGCACTCATGATCAGGATGGACAGGGCGAGCGCGCCGGTCGTCAGGGACATGCTCAGGGCACTCTGGGCGGGCGTGACGTGGAACGCGCGGGTGAATTCGGTCAGCAGGGGCTGCACGCAGTACACCAGTGAGAACGCGCTGAAGCCCGTCAGGAACAGCGCCGCGCCGATCCGGCGGTACTCGGGCGTGCCGCGCCGCACCGGCTCGCCCGTCAGGGTCGGGGCGGGGTGGGCGGGGCTCAGGACGGTCATGCCCCCGACTGTAGGCTCCGCCCGGTCAGACGTCTAATACGCGCGGCTGGGCATGGCCATATGCTGCGCGTATGGAGTTGCGGCAGGTGCGGTACTTCCTGACGGTCGCGGAGGAGGGAAACGTGACGCGGGCCGCCGCGCGGCTGGGCATGGCGCAGCCGCCCCTGAGTGGGCAGATCCGCGCGCTGGAACGCGAACTGGGCGCGGCGCTGTTTCACCGGACGCCCCGCGGCGTGGAGCTGACCGAGGCGGGCCGCGCTTTCCAGGCCGAGGTGGCGGGCATTCCCGCGCAGCTGGACCGCGCCGCCGTCGAGACCGGGCGGGCCGCGCGGGGCGAGACGGGCGCGCTGCGGGTGGGCTTCACGGGCGCGGCGGGGATCGACCCGGCGGTGCAGGACGTGATCCGCGCGTTCCGGCGCACGTACCCGCAGGTCAGCCTGACCCTGACCGAGAAGAACACCGAGGCGCTCGTCGCGGACCTGCGCGCGCACGTGCTGGACGCGGCGTTCGTGCGCGCCACCCCGGACTACGCGCAGGAGTTCCGCGTGACCGAGGTGGCGTGCAGTGAACTGGTCGCGGTGCTCCCCGAGGATCACCCGGCGGCGAACGCCGACCGCATTGCGCTGGAGGCGCTGCGGGACGATCCGTTCATCCTCACGCCGCGCGCGGTGGGTCCGGCGCTGCATGACGCGGTGCTGGCCGCGTGCCGCGCGGCGGGGTTCGAGGCGCGGCCCGGGCAGACCGCCCCGCAGATGATGTCGGTGGTCAGTCTGGTGGCGGCGGGCCTGGGCGTGTCGCTGGTGCCGGCCGCGATGCGGCACCTGCACCTGCGCGGCTGCGTGTACCGCGACCTGCTGGGCGGGGGGCCGCGCGTGACGCTGTCCCTGGCGTCGCAGCGGGTGGAGCGGTCGGTGATCGTCCGGAACTTCCTGGCCCTCGCCGCGCCCGGGGCGTGACGGTCGGGCCAGATCCGGTCAGGAGAGGTGTCTGGTCAGGAGAGGTGTTCGGCGAGGCGGTCCCACGTCTCGCTGATGCCCTGCAGCATCCCCATGTCCATGACGGCCTGCAGGTCCTCCGGGCGGACGTACGTGGAGCGGCTGGTGACGCGCGTGCCGCCGGGAACGGCCTCGAAGGTCAGGTCGGCCAGCGTGGCGGGCATCTGGTCGTTGATGGCGCCGTGCTCGTCGCTGAAGTGGTCGGTGTAGGTCAGGCGGGTGGGAGCCTCGATGCGCTCGTACACGCCCAGGCCCCAGCTGTTCATGCCGTGGAAGTCGCCCTGTGCGGGGTCGGTGCAGGTCATGCAGTAGTGCCAGCGGCCGCCGGGGCGCAGGTCAACGGTGCAGTGCGTGAGGGTCCAGCCGCGCGGCCCCCACCAGTGCTTCAGGTGCTCGGCCTGCGTGAACGCCGCGAAGACGCGGTCAGGCGTGGCGGCGAAGGTGCGTTCCAGCACGAGGGTCCGTGCGTCTTCGATGCGGTGGTCGAGGGCAGCGTGCGTCATGGGGAACCTCCGGGTTCATCTGGGTCGGGTGCGGGGTCTTCGGGTGGGAGGGAGCGCAGGTAGTCGTCCAGCCGGTCCAGTCGCTCCTCCCAGAGGGGGCGGTAGCGGGTCAGCCACTCGTCGAGGTCACGAAAGGGCGTGGGGCGCAGGTGGGCGATGCGGCGGTTGGCCTGGGGTTCCATGTGGACCAGTCCGGCGTCCGTGAGGACGCGCAGGTGCTTGGACGTCTGCGGCTGGCGCAGGCCGAGCCGGTCGGCGATCTCGCCGACGCTGTGAGGCCGTTCGCGCAGTAGTTCGACGATCTGGAAGCGGTGCGGGTCGGCCAGGGCGGTGAAGGTGTGGTGGTTCAAGTGGCGCGTGACCTCCTTCTGGTGCATTCTGTTGTAGGCAGATTATGCCACCGACGGAATATTCCTGTCAAGGCATATAGGTGCTCACCAGGGCCGCCCGGGCGCGCGACCCAGTGTCCAAGTGTCCAAAGGTCAGAGAGTCTGAGAAAAAAGCAGTGTGGCTAGTCGCTCTCAGACCCTTTGACCTTTCGACTTCTTGACGCCCTGCCCCTCTCCCCCATTCGCTCAGGGGTGCAGCGCCGCCCCACCGGTCGCGTGGGCGTCCGGCCCTTCGATCTGCACGGTGCTGTGCGCGATGCCGAAGCGGGCGGCGACCTCCTCCACCTCGCGCAGGAGGGTGTCGCCTGCCGTCGGGGCGACCAGATGCGCCGTCAGGTTGTTCACGCCGCCCGTCACGCTCCAGACGTGCAGGTCGTGAACGTCGTCCACGCCGGGCAGGGCGCGCAGTTCGGCACGCAGGGCATTCAGGTCCAGGCCGCGCGGGACGCCCTCCAGCAGGACGTTCACGCTGGCGCGCAGCAGCGCCCAGGTGCGGGGCAGCACCCACAGGCCGATGCCCGCGCCGAGCAGCGGGTCCACCCACGTCCAGCCGGTGAAGCGGATCAGCAGCGCGCCGACGATCACGGCGACGCTGCCCAGCAGGTCCCCCATGACTTCCAGGTACGCCGAGCGCATGTTCAGGCTCTCGCCCTGCCCTCCGGCCAGGATGCGGGCGCTGATCAGGTTCACGATCAGGCCCAGCACCGCGACGATCAGCATGGGGGTGGCCTGCACCTCGACCGGCTGCGCGAAGCGGCGCGCGGCCTCGACCAGCACGTAGATCCCCACGGCGAACAGCGCCCCGGCGTTCAGGGCGGCGGCCAGCACCTCTGCCCGGCGGTACCCGAAGGTGCGCCGGGCGTCGGCGGGCCGCGCGCCCACCCGGAGGGCCAGCAGCGACAGGGCCAGCGCCGCCGCGTCGGTCAGCATGTGCCCTGCGTCGCTCAGCAGCGCCAGACTGCCGGACAGGACCGCGTACACGACCTCCACGATCAGGAACCCGCCCGTCAGCAGCAGGGCGAGGGTCAGCTGCCGCGCGTTCGCGTTCGCGCCGTGGTTGTGGTCGTGCCCGCCATAGCCCTGCCCGGCGTGCCCAGGCTCGTTGTGCCCGTGCATGTGGTCATGATCGTGCCCGGCGTGGTCGTGGTCGGCGGCCCCTCTCGTCATGCCCCGAGGGTCGCACCCACCGTCCCCCGGCAGGTGCGACCCCCATTCATGTGACGTGCACTCAGGAGTGCGGTTCAGTCCAGCACGGGCACGCCCCGCGCGGCGAGCGCCTGCGCGAAGGCGTCGGGGTCGGCAGGCGTCAGGTAGTACGGGGTACCGCCCCGCTCGACGATCAGGCCGCCGCGCGTATTGGACGCGATGGCCTGCACATTCTGGTACCCGGCCCCCGTGAAGGTGTAGGTCCCGGTGTGGTAGCCGGGCAGGCCCACCCCGCCCATCTTCAGGCCCAGCCCGCCGTCGGTGCGGCGCATGCGCAGTTCGCGGTACGGCCACTCGAAGGTGCCGGAGAAGCGGCTGACACGCAGGCCCGTGTCGGTCAGGGTGTACGAGAGCCGCCGGGGCAGCTGCACGAACAGGGCGGCCAGCCCCACACCCAGCAGGGTCAGGGCCACGCTGCCCGCCACCGGCAGGGGCTTCTCGGCGCTCTCGTCCGGGATCCAGGCAGTCACGATCAGGAGCAGGGGCGCCAGCCACACCAGCGCCCGGAACCAGACGGGCGAGGTGGGCGGCGCGACGAAAATTGGGGCAGTCATACCGTCAGGTACGTTCGGCAGCGGCGCGGGGTTTCCGGCCGGACGCCGGGGCGCCGCCCCAGACCTGCGCCACCGCCTCCTCGACGCTCTTCACGCCGTTGGGGTGGCCGTCCAGGCCGGGCGGGACGATCAGGCGGGTGTACCCGGCGCGGCGGGCCTCCTCGGCGCGGCGGATGGAGGCGACGGTGGAGCGCACCTCGCCCGCCAGGCCGACCTCGCCAAACACGGCGACGCTGTCCGGCAGGGCGCGGCCCACCACGGCGGAGTACACCGCCAGGGCCACCGCGAGGTCCAGGCCCGGATCGGGCACTTTCAGGCCGCCCGCGAGGTTCACGTACACGTCCAGGCCGCCCAGCGTCAGGTCCAGGCGGCGTTCCAGCACGGCCAGGACGACGTCCACGCGGCGGGCGTCGAGGCCCACCACGACCCGGCGGGCGTTCGGGTACGGCGTCTTGCTGGCGAGCGCCTGCACCTCCAGCAGCATGGGGCGCTGCCCGTCGATGGTGGCGGCGACGACGCTGCCGGGCACCCCGACGGGCCGCTCGGCCAGGAACGCCGCCGACGGGTTCTCCACGGCGATCAGGCCCTCGCCGCGCATCTCGAACACGCCGAGTTCACCGGCCTGCCCGAAGCGGTTCTTCACGCTGCGCAGCAGGCGGTACGACCCGACCGTCTCCAGGAAGACGGTGGTGTCCACGATGTGCTCCATGACTTTCGGCCCGGCGACCGTGCCATCCTTCGTGACGTGCCCCACGAGGACGGTGGCGGTCCCAGTCTCCTTCGCGGCGCGGGTCAGCAGGGCAGTGCCGTCGCGGACCTGCGCCACGCCGCCCGGCGCGCCGTCCCCCTCGACCGTCACGGTCTGGATGGAGTCCACGATGCACAGCGCGGGCTTATGCTCGGCCATCAGCGCCGCGACGTGTTCGGCGCGGGTGTCACGGGTCAGCTGGATCTCGGCCCGCACGCCCAGTCGGTCGGCGCGCAGGCGGATCTGCTCCAGGGATTCCTCGCCCGCCACGTACAGCACCGTGCCGCCCCCCGCCGCGACCTTGTCCGCGACCTGAAGCAGCAGGGTGCTCTTGCCGATGCCGGGCTCCCCGCCGATCAGCGTGACGCCCCCGGCGACCAGCCCGCCACCCAGCACCCGGTCGAGTTCCGGAATGCCGCTCGGGGTGCGGGGCTCCTCGCGGCGCCCGACCCCGGACAGCGGCGTGAGACGGCCGCCCGTGATGCCCCCGTACGCCCCGCCGCGCGCGGCGGTCGTGACGGCGGGCACCTCTTCCTCGAAGGAGTTCCACGCCTGGCAGTTCGGGCAGCGGCCCAGCGGTTTGGCGCTAGTGTACCCGCAGCTGCTGCAGACGTAGGTGGTGCGGGCTTTAGCCACGCGCGCCGGGGCGGCCGTCCGCCCGCCAGTAGGTCCCGTCCTGCGTGGCGAGGTAATCGCCGTCCACGAGTTCGGTCAGCAGGAAGCTGGGGTCTTCCAGGGTGCTGTGGTCGGCGAGGATCTGCTCGGCCTGCCCCTGGTCGTAGGACACGCCGGGTTCGAACAGCCCGGTCAGGTAGTCGAGGATGGCGAGCTGGTGCGCGCGGCGGCGGTCGCTGGGCCACCCGGTGATGCGGCCGTGTTCGTCCTGGAAATCGAGAATGCTCTTCGTCATCCCGCCATGCTACCGGACGCGCGGCCCACTGATGGTTCCCGGCGGCCGCATTGACGCGCCCGGCCCACGCAGGGAACGATGGACTCATACGGATTCCGTCTGTTTCGTTAACAACCCGGAAGGGCGCCGGGTTGCCAACTCCACGCCCGGAACCCGTTTTTCTCCTGCTCGCTCCGCTCGGGTTGAAAGTTATTGCAAACCTTTCAACCGGAGTCCATATCACCCCCCGCGCGCGTGATCACGGCCCGATCATGCCCCGCCGCGCACACTGCCCCCATGCCCGCCCAGACGCGGGAAAGGAGAGTCCCCATGACCCAGCGTGCCCCCACCGCCCGTTCCCTGACCGTCCTGTCCCTGTCCGCCGCCGCGCTGCTGGGCGTCGCGGTGGCCGCCACCACCAGCGTCCGCTTCTTCATCAACGGGCGGGCCGCCGCGAACGCCATCAGCGTGAACGGCACCACGTACGTCCCGGTGGCCGCGCTGAAGGCCGCCGGGCTGAACGTCACCGTGACCGGCGGGCGGGTGGACCTGAACCTCCCGGCGGGTGCCGGCGGGCAGAATCAGGTGGCGGCCGTGAGCGGCTGCCTGGGCGAGACGCTGTTCAACGGCGTGTGGCGCTTCCGCGTGACGGACATCCGGGCCGTGCCCAGCACGTACAACAACCGCCCCGGATTCGAGATCACCGCCGAACTCCGCAACGCCACCGAGCAGAGCCTCGACCTGACCGGCACCGGCTTCGGCCTCACGAACGTGAACCTCGCCTTCGCGGACGGCACGACCAGCAGCGTCGAGAGCGTCGCCCCGAACCGCGACGGCTGGGACCACAACCGCGCCGTGCTGCCCGCCGCGACGTACGCCGTGAAGGCGCAGGTGCCCGGCAGCGGCACCCCCACGAAACTCGTGTACCTCCGCGCCGGGAACGTGAAGTCGGGACTGCCGTGGACCACCCCGGACCCCGCCTTCCGCGTGGACCTCACCTGCCGGAAGTGAATAATACGGACTCCGATTGAATGGGCTGCAAAGACCATTCAATCCGAGCGGACGCGAGAAGGAGCAACACGGGTTCCGGACGTGGAGCCGGCAATCCGGTGAAGTTCCGGATTGTTGGCGAAACAAACGGAATCCGTAGAAGGAGGGGCCACAGCGAATGCCGTGGCCCCTTCAAGATGGAGGTTACGCGAGGATCTGACGGGTGGCGGCTTCCTCGCCCTTCTCGAACTGGATGCCGTCCTGGCCGAGCACGACGCGGACTTCCTCGCCGTGGTTGCTGGCGAGTTCAAGGGCCAGGGGGTCCTCGATCTCCTCGCGGACCAGGGTGCGCAGCTGCCGGCTGCTGCCGACGGCGTGCTTGGGGCTGCGGGACTTGAGTTTGCCGACCAGCCACGCGGCGATGGCGGGGTCGAAGGTGACGGTCAGTTCGCGGCTGGCGAGTTCCTCGCGCATCTCGCCCATGAGCTGCTGCGCGACCCGCACGAGTTCCTCCTCGCCGAGGCTCTTGAAGCGGATGACCTCGTCCAGGCGGTCGAGGAATTCCGGCGTGAAGATGTGCCGCAGCGGCTGGTTATTGTCCGGCGTGACGGGGCTGAAGCCCACGGTGGGGTTCACGTTGAAGCCGGTGTTGCTGGTCATGATGATGATCGTGCGGCGGAAGTCCACGGTGCGGCCCAGACCGTCGGTCAGGCGGCCGTCGTCGAGGACCTGCAGGAAGGTGTTGTACACGTCCGGGTGGGCCTTCTCGATCTCGTCGAGGAGGATCACGCTGAACGGCTGGCGGCGCACGGCTTCCGTCAGGCGGCCGCCCTGCTCGAAGCCGACGTAGCCGGGGGGCGAGCCGATCAGTTTGCTGACCGAGTGGCTTTCCTGGAATTCGCTCATGTCCATGCGGATCAGGCTGCGTTCACTGCCGAACAGCGTGCGGGCCAGCGCCTTGGCGAGGTGGGTCTTGCCGACGCCACTGGACCCGACGAACAGGAAGCTCGCGGCGACGCGGGTGCGGCCGCCCAGGCCCACGCGGGCGCGGCGCAGCGCGGAACTCAGCGCGCGGATCGCGTCCGGCTGGCCGTACACCTGATCCTGCAACTGCTGTTCCAGGTCGACCAGTTGCGCGGCCGTTTCCTCGGAGTAGATGCCGCCCATGGAGTTGATGACGCTCTCGATGTCCTCGCGGGTCACGTACGGTTCGCCGTCCTCGGTCTCCGCGACGGGCAGGCCGACACTCATGTTCAGGCGGACGCGGCTGGCGGCCTCGTCGATCAGGTCAATGGCCTTGTCCGGGAAGTTCCGGCCCGGGAGGCTCCGCTCGCCGATGCGCACGGCGAGTTCCAGCGCCTGTTCGGGGATCTGCACGCCGTGGTGTTCCTCATACTTCGGTTTCAGGCCGCGCAGGATCTGCAGCGTCTCGGCGGGGCTGGGTTCGAGCACGATGACCGGCTGGAAGCGGCGTTCCAGGGCGGCGTCCTTCTCGATGTAGCGGTGGTACTCGCCAGTGGTGGTCGCGCCGATCACCTGGATCTCCCCGCGGCTCAGGGCGGGTTTGAGGATGTTCGCGGCGTCCAGCGTCCCCTCGGCGCCGCCCGCACCGACCAGAGTGTGCAGCTCGTCGATGAAGGCCATGACCTTCGCGTTGCGCAGCTCCTCGATGATCTGCCGCAGGCGCTCCTCGAACTCCCCACGGTACTTGGTGCCCGCCACGACGCCGCTGAGGTCCAGGCTGACCAGCCGGACGTTGTGGAGGTTGGGCGGGGTGCGCTTCTCGTGGATGGCGAGCGCCAACCCCTCGACGATGGCAGTCTTGCCGACGCCGGGGTCCCCGATCAGCACCGGGTTGTTCTTCGTGCGGCGCGTGAGGATCTGCGTGACGCGGCGGATCTCCTCGCTGCGCCCGATCACGGGGTCGAGTTTGCCCTCGCGCGCCCACTTCGTCAGGTCGCGGCCATACTCGTCGAGGAACGGCGTGGCGACCGGCTTGGCGGGTTTGCTGCCCGCGCCCTCACCCTGCGCCAGGATGCGCCAGCGGATGGTGTCCACGTCCTTGGTGAGTTCCTGCAGGATGCGGAAGGCCACGCCGTCACCCTCGCGGATGATGCCCAGCAGGATGTGCTCGGTGCTCGTCACCTGGGCGCCCAGGGCGCGGGCCTCGCTGCTGGCGAGCTCCATGACGCGGCGGGCGCGGGGCGTGATGCTGGGCGCGTCGTTCAGGCGGTTGCCCTCGCCGCGGCCGATGATCTCCTCGACGCGGCGGCGCAGGCCGTCCAGGGACGCGCCGAACTCCCCGAGGATGCTCGCGGCGGTGCCGCCCTCGCGCATCAGGCCCAGCAGCAGGTGCTCGGGGCCGACCATGGCGTGACCCAGGCGGTTGCCTTCCTCGCGGGCGTAGTGGAACACGAGGCGGGCGCGGTCGTCGTATCGGTTCATGGGAACCCCCTAGGGAAAGCGCGGCAGGGGCGCAGTGAGCGGTGACAGGGACAGGTCGGCTGTCGCAGCGGAGAGGGGCGCGGAGGGAACGTGCGTGGTGACAGCCTGAGTGTAGGGTAGCGCCGCCCCCCGGCGGAAGGCTGGGGAAACCTTACGATCTGCGCACATCTGTCCCACACCCGGGACTGTAGCGCGAGCGTCCTGACGGTCTTCTTTCCCGGCGCGCGGGCTACCCTGGTCAGCGTGAGCGACGACCCCACACCCCGCGCCCGTGACGTGATCTTCGGTTCGCAGCAGGACCGCATCCAGCGGCGCCTGGACGACCTGGACCCCGACCTGGGCGGGTACATCCGCGACTTCGCGTACGACACGGTGTACGACCGGCCCGACCTGGACCTGAAGACCAAGGAACTCATCGCGTGCGCGCTGCTGGTGTCGCTGGGCAGCCCGCCGGAGCTGCGTACGCACCTGCGCGGCGCGCTGAACGCCGGGGCGACCGAGGCCGAGCTGCGCGGCGCGCTGATGATGTGCGTGCCGTACCTGGGCTTCCCCCGGACGGTCGCCGCCTTCGAGGTGCTGCGCCAGCACCTGGGAAAGCAAAGACCGGCCCCCACGCGGGAGGCCGGTCCGGATGACGCAGGTTAGAAGCTGGTCTTCACGCCGATGCGGGCCTTGAAGACGGTGCCGGGGCGCACGAAGCGATCATCATACGCGGCGTAATCGGCTGAGCCCGGAGCGTAGGTACCGGCCGCGTTGGTATTGCTGCCGCCGGTGGTTATGCTTGACTTGAAGTAGTGGTCGACGCCCAGGTCACCCACGAGGCTCAGGCCGCCGGTCAGGGCGTAGCTGACCATGACCCCAGCACCCAGGCCGAAGGCGTTGCTGGTGTAGGTGACGTTGCCGTCGCTGCCGTAGTCCTCAACCGAGCGGAACATGCCGTAACGGCCGCCGCCGTAGAAGGTAGCGTCCACGCCGGGGCTGAGTTCACCCAGGTCATATGTACCGTCCAGCGAGACACTCGTATAGCTGCCGTATTCGGTCGCACCGATATTCTGTTTGAGATCGCCAAAAGTGAATGGGCCTGTTCCATCCGCAGGTCCGGGCGCAGTCCCGTCGTTGTTATCGTTAATGGCGTCGGCGGCGCGGGTGTAGGACACCCCGGCCTTGACGCCGACGGGACCGGCGACGTTGGGGGCGTGCACGAAGAACTCACCGCTGAGGCCGCCGGCGTACCCGCCGGTGAGGCCGAGTTCGACGCCACTGAGGCTCTGGGCGCCCGCGGTGGCGGTGGTGGCGGCGATGGTCAGCAGGGTCATGGGCAGCAGCTTCTTCATGAGTGGTAGCGTCGGGCCTGATCGTGAGAGGGTTCCCCGAGCTGCGTGACTGAAGATTAAGACGCCTGCGAGCATGAAGGTCTGGTGTTGAACATGAGAAGGCGGGCCGGACTGGTGACCTGAAAGGCGCGTGTGGGTGACTTGCGGGTGGGGCGTCCCGATCTGCTAAACTTGAACTCAGTCCAATTTGGCATGCTGGGGCGACCGGCATCACCCGCCGCATCGCACCAGCCGTGAGTGCACACTCCCCGGAGGCCCCATGAACATCCTGACCCTAGTCCGCCAAGTGCCCGACGCCGAAGCGCGCGTCAAGATCAACGCCCAGCAGGTCGACCTCGACGGCGCCACCCTCGTCATCGACGGGATGGACGAGTACGGCGTGGAGGAAGCCCTGCGCCTGCGCGAGAGCGGCGCGCCCATTGAGCAGATCATCGCGCTCGCCATCGGCCCCAAACGCAACGAGGACGCCCTGCGCACCGCCCTGGCCATGGGCGTCGACCGCGCCATTCACGTCGAGACCGACGAGAAGTTCGACGCCGTGACCCTCAGCCGCGTCGTCGCGCAGGTCGCCCAGGCCGAGAACGCCACCCTGATCCTCGCGGGCGGCCAGGAAGCCGACTGGGACTCCCAGGCCCTCGGCGCCGCCAGCGCCGAACGCCTCGGCTGGCCCCAGCTCACCTGGACGAACGAACTGAAACTCGACGGTGACACCCTGACCGGCCGCCACGACGTGGACGACGGCAACGAGAGCTTCCGCGCGACCCTCCCGGCCGTGGTGACCACCCAGCAGGGCCTCAACGAACCCCGCTACCCCACTCTGCCGAACATCATGAAGGCCAAGAAGAAGGAACTCCGCAAGGACGACCCCGCGACCTACGGCCTGACGGGCAAGGTCCGCACCGTGAACGCCGAGATCCAGACCCGCGCCCGCCTGAACACCATGATCGACGGCAAGGACGCCCAGGCCGCCGCCCAGCAGCTTCTCGACCTGCTTCGCAACGAAGCCAAGGTGATCGCATGATTCTGATCGTCGCTGAACACACCGCCGGGAAACTGGCGAAAGCCACCCTGGAAATGGTCACCGCCGCCCGCGACGTGCTGGCCGGTGGGGGCCGCGAAGGCCCCATCACCCTGCTCGTGCTGGGCCAGAACGTCGCCGCGGTCGCCACCGAGGCCGCCGCCGTCGCCGATCAGGTGCTCGTCGCCGACCTGCCCGGCCTGGCCACCTACAACGCCGAGGTCTGGGCCGCCGCCACCACGCAGATCGCGCAGGAAGGCGAGGCTTCAGTCGTCATCATCGGCGGCAGCCGCTCCGGCCGCGAGTACGCCCCCCGCGTGGCCGTGAAGCTGGACGCCGCGTACCTCGAGGACGCCACCAAGCTGAGCAGCAACGGCGCGGCCCTCCAGGCGCAGCGCTACACGTACCTCGCCCGCGTGACCGAGACGGTCGAGGCCGACGGGCTGGTCGTCGTGACCGTCAAACCCGGCTCGTTCGCGCCCGCCGCCCCCGCCGCCGCGGCCGGTGAGCAGTACGACGTCGAACTCACCCTGCCCGCCCCCCGCGTCGAGGTGACCGGCAAGAGCGTCGAGAAGAGCAGCCGCGTCGCCCTGACCGAAGCCGACGTGATCGTCACCGGTGGCCGTGGCGTGGGCAGCCCCGAGAACTTCAGCCGGTACGTCGAGGCCCTCGCGGACAACCTCGGCGCGGGCGTGGGTGCCACGCGCGCCGTCGTGGACGCCGGGTGGCGCCCCTACGCCGAACAGGTCGGCCAGACCGGCAAGACCGTGCAGCCCAAGGCGTACATCGCCCTGGGCGTCAGCGGCGCCGTGCAGCACCTGAGCGGCATGGGCAAGAGCAAGAACATCATCGCCATCAACAAGGACGCCGAAGCACCCATCTTCAAGGTCGCGGACTACGGCATCGTGGGCGACATCAACGAGATCGTCCCCGCGCTGATCGAAGCCAGCCGGAAATAAACCGGGAGTAGGGAGTGGGTTGTGGGGAGTGGGTCGGTTGCCGACCTCCGCCCCAATGCCCACCTCGCCCTGAAGGGCCCGCCGACGCAAACGCAGTCGGCGGGCCCTGCTCTTGTCCCACTCCCTACTTCCCACAACCCACTCCCCCATTGAGCTTGCCTTATGCCTCCGCGCCCTGCGGGCGGGTGTCCGTGACACTGGGGGCATGACAGACGCTTCGAATGGGGTGGTGGTGACGGGCGCGGCGCGCGGGATCGGCCGGGCGATCGCGGAACTGTACGCGGAACGGGGCTGGCGGGTCCTGAGTGCCGACCTGAGCCTCCCGCCGAACCTGCGCGGCCAGCGGCGCGTGAAGGCGGACGTGAGTACCGCCGCCGGACGGGAACGGATCGTCCGGGCGGCGCGCGAGATGGGCGGCGTGCAGGTCCTCGTGAACAACGCGGCGTTCCAGGGCGCGCACGGCAGCGTGCTGGACGTCAGCGAGCGCGGCTGGGCCCGCACCCTGAACGTGAACCTGACCGCCCCGCTGCTGCTCACGCGGGCGCTGGTGGATCTGCTGCCGCGCGGCGCGGCCGTGGTGAACGTGGCGAGCGTGCAGGGCCTGTTCGCCGAGCAGGGCAACGCGGCGTACAACGCCAGCAAGGGCGGCCTCGTGAACCTGACCCGCGCGATGGCGCTGGACCTCGCGCCACACGGGCTACGCGTGAACGCCGTCGCGCCCGGTGCGATCAGCACCGAGGCGGTCCTGCAGAGCATCACCGAGAGTGACGACCCCGAGCAGACCCGCCGGGACTACGAGGACCTGCACGCCCTGCGCCGCCTGGGCACACCCCGCGAGGTCGCGCAGGTCGTGTACTTCCTGGGCAGCGAGGACGCCGCGTTCATGACCGGCGCTATCGTACCGGTAGACGGCGGCATGACCGCGTCGTTCATGATGGCGGGCCGCCCGGTGTAGGAGGGGAAGTGGGTTGTGGGGAGTGGATAGGTCCTCTCCTCCGCCCCGATCCGTGCGGGCGACAGAACGAGCAATCCGGTCCCTCCCACTCCCTACTCCCCGGCTTCCTCAGATCGTGCGGTTTCGCCGCCAGCTCAGCAGGCCGATGATGAGCGTGAAGGCGATCATGCTCAGGACCGGGATGGTCAGGACGGTGTTCAGCGGGGAGTTCATGCCCCACACGGGCCAGGGGGTGCCGCACGACGCGCTGGGGTCGGCGGTGCAGGCGCGCAGGACGGGCACGACGCCCCACGTTTCGAGGTTCTGGTACAGCGCGATCAGCACGCCGGTCCCGGCCAGAGGCAGGGCGTAGCGGCGCACGTGCAGGTCGCCGGTCAGGGCCGCGACGCCCAGGATGATGGCCAGCGGGTACATGCAGATGCGCTGGAACCAGCACAGGACGCACGGATTGAAGTGGCGGATCTCGCTGAAGTACAGGCTGCCCAGCGTGGCGATCAGGGACACGACCCACGCGGCGTACAGGCGGTTGTCGCGGCTCACGGCTTACTTCGCGGCGTCGATGGCGGCGCCGATGTCGGCGGCGGTGGCGTTGACCTGCTTGCCGTTCACGAACACGGTGGGCGTGCCGGTCACGCGGGCCTTGACGACCTGCGCTTCCATGGCGTCCACGCGGGCGGCGGTGGCGTCGCTGTCCAGGCACTCGGCGAACTTGCTCTGTTCGAGGGTTTCGAGGTTCCCGGCGAGTTCCTTCAGACGGCTCTTGGTGGCCCAGACGGTGTTCTCGTCGCCCTGCGCGCGGAACAGGATGGGTTTGAAGGCGTTGAAGGCGTCGTTCCCACCCTGATCGTAGACGCACATGGCGGCCTGCGCGGCGAGTTTGCTGTCGTCGGTGGGGAGGCTGCGGGCCTCGGCCAGGAAGGGCCACAGCAGGGAGTACTGCTTGATCTTGCCGGTGTCCACGTACTTGGTCTTCAGTTCGGGCGCGACGGTCGCCTCGAAGTTCTGGCAGACGGGGCACTTGAAGTCCTCGACGACCACGACGTCCACCGGGGCGCTCTCCTGCCCGGCGAAGGGGACGCCCTTCAGGTCGAAGGCGGCGGTTCCGGCGGCGGGTTTGCCCTGCACGGCGAACACGGCCAGGCCGATGAGGACGGCGGCGATCAGCGTGCCGATCACCAGGAACATGCGGTTGGGGTTGCTGTTGGCGGTCATGGTTGGGGGCAGTGTAGAGCATTTGCCATAAAGAGCTGTTCTTTATGGCCGAGCGGAGCGAGTGAATTTTGCCGAGCAGGACGAAGAATGGAGGCATCGGAAGTCTGTTTTTCCGATGCCGTAATTCGGAGACCTGCGCTGACGCGGGTCACGCGGGGCACGCGCCCTGATCCACATGAGAACGCCCCGGCGCATGGCTCGGGGCGACGGACGTGCGACAGGGGGATCAGGCGCTCGCGGCGGCCTCACGCTGGGCGCGGCGGGCGCGGGCGCGCAGGATCAGGCTGACGACGCGCCGCACGGCGCTGACGGTCAGGCCGATGATCATGGCGATCAGGGCGGTCCGCTGGAACGCCTCGTTGGTGGGCAGCGTGAGGCTGCCGTCCAGCTTGGTGGCGAACCGGCCCATGCCGATGATGACGCCGGCGTACAGCGCGGCGGCGAAGGGCAGCACGAACAGCCCCCCGGAGTGCTTTATGAGCAGCACCCCCGCCAGCGCGCCCCCCACCAGCGGCAGGATGACGGCCCACTGTTCGGGGGGCGTGACGGGACTGAAGTACCCCAGGCCGCCCAACAGCAGCGCGACGTAGCCGTACCAGCCGTCGAATTCGTCCGCGATGATCGTCAGGGCCACCCAGGTCAGCAGGCGCACCGGCCACTCGCCGGGCGTCCACTGGAAGTACGCCAGGGCCGCCAGGGTGATCAGGCCGCCCAGCAGGTGCGCCAGGGCGCGGCCCGGCGTGATGCGCGGCGGTTCGAACTCCGGCAGGCGTGGGCGGCGGGCCCGGCGGGTGCGGGTCGGCGCGGGGGCCGGGGTGACCGGCGGGGTGGGCTGAGGTGCGGGGGCGGAGTCGGGCGCGGTCATGCGCTTTCTTTCTTAGCACGCCCCTTGCGGGCAGGGGCCGCGCCGACGGGTTCCGGCTCCTCGGCGGCCGCCTTCTTCGGGGTGCGCTTGGCCTTCTTCGGGGTGCTGTCGGGCTCGGCTGGAGTCGCGTCGGCTCTGGGCTGGGCGGGCGTGATGCCGGGCACGCGGCGCAGGTACTCGCCGGTGTGGCTGGTCGGGTGGGCGGCCATCTCCTCGGGGGTGCCGGTGCCAACCACCGTGCCGCCGCGCACGCCACCTTCGGGACCCAGGTCGATGATGTGGTCGGCGGTCTTCATGACGTCCAGGCTGTGCTCGATGATCACGAGGGTGTTCCCGCCCTCGACGAGGCGTTGCAGCACTTCCATGAGTTTGCGGACGTCCTCGAAGTGCAGGCCCGTGGTGGGCTCGTCGAGGATGTAGATGGTCTTGCCGGTGGCGCGTTTGCTCAGTTCGCTGGCGAGCTTGATGCGCTGCGCCTCGCCGCCGGACAGGGTGGTGCTGGGCTGCCCGATCTTCATGTAGCCCAGGCCCACGTCGCACAGCAGGGTCATCTTGCGTTCGATGGCGGGAATCGCCTCGAAGAAGCTCTGGGCGTCCTCGACGGTCAGGTCGAGCACGTCGGCGATGGTCTTGCCGTTGTATTTGACTTCCAGCGTCTCGCGGTTGTACCTCGCACCCTTGCAGACCTCGCAGGGGACGTAGATGTCGGGCAGGAAGTTCATCTCGATCTTCATGACGCCGTCGCCCTTGCAGTGCTCGCAGCGGCCGCCCTTCACGTTGAAGGAGAACCGCCCGGCCTGGTAGCCGCGCCGCCGCGCCTCGGGCGTGCGGGTGAACAGATCGCGGATCTCGGTGAACACGCCGGTATACGTGGCGGGGTTGCTGCGCGGCGTGCGCCCGATGGGGCTCTGGTCGATCTCGATGACCTTGTCCAGGTGCTCCATGCCCTCGATCCGGTCGTATTTGCCGGGCGTGGTCTTCGCGCCGTTCAGTTCGCGCGCCAGGGTGGCGTGCAGGATGTCGTGGATCAGGGTGCTCTTGCCGCTGCCCGACGGGCCGGTGACGACGGTCATGGTGCCCAGCGGGATCTCGATGGACACGTTCTGGAGGTTGTGTTCGCGCGCTCCGATGACCTTCAGCTGTCGGCCATTGCCCCGGCGGCGATGGGTGGGCACCTCGATCTTCAGTTCGCCGCGCAGGTACTTGCCGGTCAGGCTGTTCCTGTCCTTCTTCACCTGTTCCGGGGTGCCGACGGCGACGACCTGCCCGCCGTGAACGCCCGCACCGGGGCCCATGTCCACGAGGTAGTCGGCGTCCATCATGGTGTCCTCGTCGTGCTCGACGACGATCAGGGTGTTGCCCAGGTCGCGCAGGTGCTTCAGCGTGCCGATCAGGCGGTGGTTGTCCTTGGGATGCAGGCCGATGCTGGGCTCGTCGAGGACGTACAGCACGCCGGTCAGACCGCTACCGACCTGCGTGGCGAGGCGGATGCGCTGCGCCTCCCCGCCGCTCAGGGTGTTCGCGGTGCGGTCGAGGCTCAGGTAGTCCAGGCCCACGTCCACCAGGAATTTCAGGCGGGTGCGGATGGCCTTCAGGATGGGCGCGGCGACCGCCGAGCCGAAGTCGTTCAGCACGTACTCGTAGTGGCGGGGTCCGTGCGCCTTCGCGCTGCCGCCCGTGTGGCCCTTCAGGAACGGTTCGATGGCCGCGTGATCGAGCGCGCCGCTCTGGAGGTCCTGGAAGAACGTGTCGGCCGCCAGGACGCTCATGCCGCTCGCCTGACTGATGTTCAGGCCGCCCACGCGCACCGCGAGGATCTCGGGTTTGTAGCGGGTGCCGCCGCAGGTGGGGCACGGCTGGAGTTCCATCAGTTCCTCCAGCTTCTCGCGCATGAAGTCGCTTTCCGTGTCGGCGTAGCGACGTTCCAGGTTTGGGATGACCCCCTCGAACTCGGTCATGAAGCGCATGGTTTCCTTGCCCGCGCGGCGGTACACGACCTCGAACGGCGCGCCGGGGCCGCGCAGGATCGCGTCCTGCGCCTTCCTGGGCAGGTCCCGCCAGGGGGTCTTCACGCTGAAGTCCAGGTGTTCGGCCAGCGCCTGGAGCTTGTCCCAGTAGTAGATGCCGCCGCCCGTGCCCTTCTTGCTCCAGGGGAGGATCGCGCCCTCGGCGATGGAGAGTTTGTCGTCGATGATCTGGTCCGGGCTGAACTCCTGCTTGCTGCCCAGGCCCGCGCAGTCCCCGCACGCGCCGTACGGCGAGTTGAACGAGAACGAGCGGGGTTCGAGTTCCTCCAGCACGCTGCCGTGCTCGGGGCAGGCGAACTTCTCGGAGTACAGTTCCTCGTGCGCGCCGCCGTCCTCACCCGCGTCGGGCATCAGCACACGCAGCAGGCTCTCGCCGCGGCGCAGGCCCAGTTCGACACTCTCGGCGATGCGGCTGCGGTCACTCTCGCGCAGCGTCACGCGGTCGATGACGACGTCCACGTCGTGCTTCTCGAACTTCTCCAGCTTCAGCTTCTCGGCTTCCTCCAGTTCGTACAGCGTGCCGTCCACGCGGACGCGCGCGAAGCCCTCGCGGCGCAGGTCGGCGAACAGCTTGCGGTACTCGCCCTTGCGGCCACGAACGACGGGGGCCAGCAGGATGGCTCGCTTGTCAGGGAAGCCGGCCAGCAGGCGGTCGGTGATCTCGCTGGGGCTCTGCTTCTCGATCTTGCGGCCGCACACCGGGCAGTACGGGGTGCCCACGCGGGCGTACAGCAGGCGGAGGTAGTCGTGGATCTCGGTGACGGTCCCGACGGTGCTGCGCGGGTTGTGGCTGGTGGTCTTCTGGTCGATGGAGATGGCCGGGGACAGGCCGGTGATGCTCTCGACGTCGGGTTTCTCCATCAGGCCCAGGAACTGGCGGGCGTAGGCGCTGAGGCTCTCGACGTAACGGCGCTGGCCCTCGGCGTAGATGGTGTCGAAGGCCAGGGTGCTCTTGCCGCTGCCGGACACGCCGGTGATCACCACGAACTGGTCGCGCGGCAGTTCCACCGTGATGTCCTTGAGGTTGTGTGCCTTCGCGCCCTTCACGATCAGGTTGTTCTGCAAGGTGTGGCTCCTCGTGCGCGGCCGGGCGTGCATGCAGCGGGCCGCCGATGATTTACGTTGCGTGCGTAAGGTCACCCCTGCGCTTCGGAAACGAGACAGTGTAGCAGGTCAGCCCGCGATTCTGCTATGACCCGCAGCCTCATCCTTCATTACGGCAACGTCAGCACGCGCACGTTCCCATCCCGCGCACTCAAGAAGCTGAGCCGCCGCCCGTCGGGACTGACCGACCAGTCCGCCAGCCTCACCTGATCGCCCAGGTCGCCCAGGGTCTTCCAGGCGTTCGCGGTCACGTCGTACTGCCGCAGCGTGTGCGGGCCGCCCGCCGCGTTCAGCGGAATCAGCAGCAGGCGCGTGGCATCCCGCCAGCGGTACGAGCCGAACACGCTCAGTTCGCGCGGGCTGCCCCCGGCGGTCGCCTGGAGCCACAGGCCGTTGCGGGCGGCGCTGTCGAAGGCGACGGTGTAAGCGACCTGCCGACCGTCGGGGCTGAGGGTCACCGAGCGGAAGCCCAGCGCCTGCCGCAGCACCCGCCGCGCACCGGTGCGGGTGTCCAGGGTGAACAGTTCCCGGTCGCGGGCCGCCGCGCTGGGCTTGCCGCTCAGGAGCAGCGTCGAGTCGTTCACCCAGCCGTGGATGCTGCCACCGGGCAGGGTCGCCACCAGCCGGGGCGCGCCGAACACGTCCGCGACGAACACCCGCGTGACGCGCCGGTCGAAGTTGCCGCTCGTGCTGCTGCGCGCGTACGCCAGTCGCGTCTCGGCGCGCGTCCAGACGACGTCCGCGCCGTACGTGGGCAGCGTGAAGCGCCGCCCGTCGGTCAGGCGTTCCAGGGTGGTCGCCTCGCCCGCGCCGGGCCGCACCGCCCAGCGCAGCGACGGCGAGAAGAACGCCACGCTGGAGAAGCGCCGCGTGACCTCTCCCCCGTCCGCCGGGACGCTGTAGATGCCGGTCGAGCCGCGCGCCGGGGGGCCGTCCAGGAACAGCAGCGCGCGCGAGTCGGGCGTCCAGACCACGCCGGGGCAGCACTCGCCGCTCAGGACCGCGCGGGACGGCAGCGTGGCGGCCTCTGCCGCGCCCAGCAACAGGGCCGTCAGAGCCAGGAGCGTGCGCTTCACCGGGCACCTCCGGCGGCGGGCGGCCAGGGCTGGCGGTACTCGTTCAGCAGCGCCCCACCCCGCAACGCGGCGGGCTGCGAGTCCGGCGTCTGCCAGCGCCGCGGCTGCGTCAGGTCGTACTCGTACCCGCGCCCGAAGCTCCCGGCCAGCGCCAGCGAATTCCAGTCGGCTGCGATGAACGACAGCGGGTTGAAAAAGCGCTGGTGAGAACGGTCGCGCAGTTCCAGGTGAAGGTGCGGCGCACTCACGCAGGTGCCCTGCGAGTCGCCGCTCTCGCCGATGACCTGCCCGCGCGTGACCCGCTGCCCCACCCGCAGGCTGGACCGCACCCGCAGGTGCCCGTACAGACTGGAGAGGTTTCCGACGTGATCCACGACCACGTTGTGCGGCGGGCTGCCGTGCGGGCCGTCCACCTCGGCCACCACGCCGTCCCCGATGGCCCGCACGGGCGTGCCGCACGGGGCGCTGAAATCCAGGCCCGCGTGGATGCCCTGGAGGTTCCCGTAGGTGCTGCGCCGCTGCCGGTACGCGCCGGTCGTGTTCCCGTACCCCTGCCCGAGCATCCAGGCGTCCGGGCCGGGCGGTCCCGCGAACGGCAGGCCGAACTGCGCCTTTGCGGGCGCGACGGCACTCAGGGGCAGCGGCGCGGCGTAATGGGCCAGGGCCACGCCGGTCAGCGCGGCAGCCAGCAGCAGGACTCGGCGGGCGGACATACCCGATGCTGCCCGCCGCACCCGCGCATCAGGGTAGGCGCGCCCACCTTCTGCCCTGCCCGTTCCTTCAGGCTTTACGCAGCAGGATGCTCTTGAGGTACAGGCTCTCGGGCACGCTCAGGAGGTGCGGGTGGTCGGCCGGCTGGTAGGTCACGTCCAGCACCTCGGCGTCGGTGTTCGCCTCGGCGGCGGCGACGCGGGCGGCGTCGAGCAGGTCGTCCACGCGGATGTAGTGCGCGCAGGTGCTGATCAGCAGGTGCCCGCCACTGTCGAGCATGCGCAGGGCGCGGGCGGCGCCGTCGGTGAAGATGCGTTTGGTGCGGGGCACGTCGTCGCGCCGCTTGGCGAGGGTGGGCGGGTCGAGGACGATCGCGCCGAAGGTCCGTTTTTCCCTGACGAGGGCGTCGAGCTGTTCGATGGCGTCACCCCAGCGCACGCCGACCTGCACCCCGTTCCCGCGCGCCGCGCCTTCCAGCGCGCCCAGCGCGACGCTGTCCTTGTCGATGGCGACGGCCTTCGCGCCCGCCTTCGCGGCGTGCAGGCTGAAGCCCCCGGTGTAGGAGTACACGTCGAGGAAGCCCGCGCCGGGCTGCACGAACGTGCGCATCAGGCGGCGGTTGTCGCGCTGGTCGAGGAAGAACCCGGTCTTCTGCGCGTCCATCGGGTTGAAGTGAAGCTTCAGGTCGTCCTCGAAGAACTCGACGCGGTCCGGCACGTCGCCCCAGAGGGTGCCGGTCACGAGGTCCAGGCCCTCCTTGCGGCGCTCGCCGGTGTCGCTGCGCTCGTAGGCGCCGGTCGCGCCGGTCTCCTCGCGCAGGGCCCTGACGATCAGGTCACGGTGCCGCTCGACGCCCGCGTTGCGTAGCTGGACGCCCAGCGTCCCGGCGAACTGGTCGGCGATCACGCCGGGCATCCCGTCCGCTTCCGCGTGCAGGACGCGCATCGCGTCGGTGTTCACGATCCGTCCGGCGCGGCGGGCCAGGGCGGCCTTCACGCGGGCGCGGTAGAACTTCAGGTCGATGTCCTCGTCCTGCCACGTCAGCAGGCGCAGCGGGGTGGCGCCCTGCTGGTTGAAGTACCCGCGCGCGATCACCTTGCTGGAGTCCGGGCCCTTGACGTTCACGACCTCGCCGGGCTGGATGCCGTCGTCGGCGCGGGCGATATCGCCGCTGTGGCCGAACGGGTAGCGGCCCGCGATGCGGCGCACCGCCTGGGGTTGCAGGGTCACGGTGGGAGACTTCTTCATCAGGGCAGGGTACCAGACCGCAGAAATCCGAGGTCTTGCGGGGCGTCATCACAGCAGTTTTCAGAGGGGTCGAGGGGGTTCCAGGGTGCCTCCGACACGAGCAGCGCGGGAAGGGGTCCAGACCGGCGGTTGGCAGTCGGAGGGTGTGCGTCTCGCCCCAGGACAAGGCTGGGCCCCGCTGTCGCCCCCAGCAACAGGGCAGACTTGCGGGACCACGCCGCCGCGCGCAGTCGAGAACGACCGCAGGTGAAGTGTGCCCCCGGCTCCAGGGTGCTCCTGGGCCCCGCTGCGAGTCCCGACCGCGCATGAACGCCGCCCGGCCCGTTCCCTCACCCTCCGGCGCGGACGCGCGGGCCATACTTCCGGGCGTGATGCCCCGCGCTGCCCGTCCCCTGTTCGCCCTGCTGTCCTGCACCCTGATCGCCGGGTGCGGCCTGATTCCCACGCCCAGCGTGGACGTGAAGGATGCCCGCCTGGACCTGCCGTCCAGCGGCGCGCTGAGCGGAAAGGTCGTGTACCTGCAACGGGACAGTCTGGCCGGGAACAGCGTTCCGGCGGCGCTGCAGCAGGTCATGGTGCGCGGGGTCGCCACGTACCGCACGGGCGGACTGGGCACGCTGCGCGCGGTGGACATGTTCGTCCGGACCGACCTGACGACGCTGCCCGCGACCTGCACGCGGTACGCGGCGACGCCGACCGCGCCGGGCATGGTGGTGTGCGACGCGGCGGGCGAGGCGGCGCAGGCCATCGGGCAGCTGTCCCTGACCGCCGGGCAGGGCGTGCCGTTCACGCTGGGCGGCCCGGCGCTGGACACGGCCGCGAAGGCCGGGCACGGGTTCTTCGGGATGCGTTTCAGCAGCGGGCAGAGTGTCTTCGGCGACACCCTGGACCTGACCGGCATGAAGGCCAGCGCGCGCCTGTAACGTCCCGCGGGGGTGGCGCGGCCCCCGCTTCATGAAGAGGGATGGTGACCGGCACACCGAACATGGCCCGTCCTTTGCCGTAGCTTCAGGCGTGCCTCACAATTTCCGCGTTCGCCTGCTGGGCCTGGGCGTGGCCCTGCTCCTCTCACCGGCCGCGCTGGGCAGTCCCGCCACCGACCTGTTCGACGCGGCGACCCGGCAGGTGCAGCGCAACTACTACGGCTGGGCGACCGGCGACCTGACGGACCTGACACGGCAGTATGCGGACACCCTCGCGCAGCGCTGTGCGCCCGAGGGGGACGCCTGCTCGTTCGATACGGGCCGCGCGGTGCTGGGCGACCTGTTCAGGGCGTTCGGGGACGCGCACACGAACGTCCGCGACGCCGAGGGCGCCGAGCGCCTGCGCGAGCAGCAGCTGAACCTCGCGGTGCCGCGCACGGGCGCGCGGGTCGTGCGGGTCGAGGGCGGCCTGCTCGTCGCCGGGGTCACGCCCGGCAGCCCAGCCGAGGAGGCGGGACTGCGCGAGTTCGACCTGATCACCACCGTGCAGGGCGAGGCCGCCGGGAAACGCGGCGGGGAGGACGCCCCGGTCGGCCCGAAGGAGTTCGTGCGGCTGGAACGCGCCGCGCAGCCCATCCAGGTGACGGTCCGCCGCGCGGGCCGCCCGGACCTGGCCCTCACGCTGGGCAGCGCGGCGTTGCAGGCCCGCGACGAACCCACGCTGTCCTGGGTGGGCCCGGAGAACCGCACGGCGCTGATCCGCTACCCGACGTTCCTCCCGGCCGACGCGGCGGCGCTGTTCGTCAAGCGGGTGCAGGAGGCCCGCGCGGGCGGCGCGCAGGCGCTGATCGTGGACCTGCGCTTCAACGGGGGCGGGAGCCTCGCGCAGTGCGTGGCGGCGGCCAGCGTGTTCACGCCCGTCGAGTACCGCGCGCAGTCGCGCGGGGGGAGCGGCAGCGTGTACCGGGGCGCCGACGGGCAGCTGGTGCCCATGACCGCCCCGCGCCGCCCGCCGGGGCCGCCGCCCGCGCCGCTGTGGGCCGGGCCGACGGCGCTGCTGGTCGGGCCGAACACGGCGTCCTGCGCGGAGGTCTTCACGTTCTACGCGCAGCGTGCCGGGGCACTCGCGGTGGGCGAGGCGACCAAGGGCGTGCAGAACAGCGGCGTGAACTTCCTGCCCCTCCCGGACGGCGGGGTGGTGTCGGTCACGATCCTGCGGGCCTTCGGGCCGGACGGGGCGCCCCTGCCCGAACGGATCACGCCGGACGTCACGGCCCCCACCGACCTGGACCTGCTGACGACCGCGGGCCGCGACAGCACCCTGGAGGCGGCGCTGCTGAACCTGCGGGGCGCGCAGGGCCTGCGGCCACCCGAGCGGTAACACGCAGTGAGCGGGGGCCGCGCCGGAACTGTCCGGGCACGGCCTCCGCTGTGCGTCGGCGGGTCAGCGGCTCCAGCGTTTCATCAGGGTCACGAGGCGCTCGGGGGTGACGTTGCGGTATTCGACCTCGCCCACCCGGACCAGCGGGGCGTCCTCGGGCGCCACGGCTGGCCCGCAGTGCGAGAGACTCAGTTCCACGTTCCCGTCGGCGGTGACCATGCCGGGGCTGATCCGCAGGGCGTTCCAGACGGCGTCCAGCAGGTCTTCTCGTTGGTCGATGCTCAGGTGTTCGGTGCAGATTTCCAGGCGGGTGACGGGCACAGCGGGGGGCCTCCTTGCGGCGGGTCACTCTAGAGCATTTGCGGGGCGCTCACGCGCCGGACCCGGGCGGCAGGAAGTCCAGCAGCGCGTGCGCCGGGAGCGGCTGGCTGTCCCGCAGCGGCTGGCTGTCCCCGGCGGCGCGCAGCTGCACCCCGGCGGGCGTGCCCAGCAGCAGCAGGGTGTGGCCGCTCAGGGTGACGCGCAGGCCGTCCAGTGCCGGAGCCCGCAGCGCCCCGCCCAGATCCGTGACGGGCGCGGTGATGCGCAGGACGTGCGCGCCGTACGGGCCGCGCACCTGCACGCTGGGGCCAGTGACATGCAGCGCGAGGGGCAGGCCCAGTCCGGCCAGTTCTCCCAGTTCCAGGCGGGGGGCGCGGACCTGCCGGGCCACAGCCACGCCGATCAGGGTGCCGGGCCGCACGATGTCCCCGGCCTGGAGGAGCCGCGCGCCCTGGCTGACGTCCAGGTCCGGCGGGAGGCGCAGGAGTTTCAGGCCGTCGCGGTGCTGCTCGGCACGCAGGCCGCTCAGGTGCGGCACGCGGCTCAGCTGCCCCAGGTCGAAGGGCCCGCCCAGCGGCGTGGGCACGCCCGCGACCTCCCCGTCGGCGGTGACGAGGTGCAGGGTGCGGTCCTCGCGGTACTCGATGCCCTCCACGCCGGGCAGGAACGGGCGGGCTGGCGCGGCGCGCGGGGCGGGGGCCGGGGTGGCGCGCCGCCGCAGGGCGGCCCAGGCCCCGAGGGCCAGCAGGGGCAGCAGCGCCAGCCACGCCCAGCGTCCCGCCGGGGACGGTGTCGGGGCCGGTGTACCGGGCGTGGGGGTGATCGCCGGGGTACTCAGCGTGCGGCCGCCCGCCTGCCCGCGCAGGGTGGGCAGCGGGGTGGCCCCCACCTCCGGCAGCAGGAGGGTCGGCGTGACGGTCAACTCCGGCTGTGGGCGCGTGGCGCGCAGGGTGACCGTGAAGTCCCGCGATCCGGCGGGGGCGTCCACGCGGCCCGTCACCCCGGCAGGCAGCGCGCCCAGCGTGATGCGGGCAGTGTTCAGGCCGGGCGCGGCGCGCAGGCGCAGCACGACGTCTTCCCCGCCGCGCAGGGCGAGGTCCGCGCCGGGATTCAGCCACGTCAGCGGCTGGCCGGTCAGGCGCAGCAGCACCTGCCTTTCCCTCGGCGCGATCCACCCGGCCGCCGCGACGGGCGGCGCGCACAGCAGCGCGGGCGTGCCGGGCCGCAGTCCGGCCGGGACGGTCAGGCGCACCTCGGTCCCCTGCACGGTAGGCGCCGCCAGCGAGAGGCCGGGGGTGCCGCTCGCCAGCGTCACGGCGGTGCCGTCTGGGAACGGGGCGGGCAGCGCATCGCCGGTCATACGGCGCAGGCCGCCCTCCAGGCCCGCACTGCCCAGGTCCGGCACGACGTTCACGGGCACCGTCAGGCCGCTGGCGTAGGTGCTGGCACTCAGCGCGGCGCGCGCCTCGGCGGGAATGTCCGTGCCCAGAGCCACGTACGTCAGGCGGTCCAGCGGCCCGCGACCGGTCCAGGCGTTCAGGGCATCCGTGGCGGTGACGGTCTTTCCCTGCTCGCGCGTGTCGTTGTCGATCCCGTCGGTCAGGACGAACACCTGCGTGACCTCGCCGTCACGGGCGGTCAGCGGACGCAGCGCGTCACGGACGCTGCGGTACAGGAACGTGTTGCTGCCGTCCGCCTTCAGGGCCCCCAGCGCGGCGTTCCACGCGCCACTCCCGGCCGGGGCGTCGAAGGTGCGCCGGGACCGCAGGCCCGAATCGAAGGTGATCAGGTCCACCCGGTCGGGCTGCGCGGCGCGCACGAAGGCGTTCAGCTGCCCCTTGACCCGCGCGAAGATGTCGGCCCGGCCGTCCCCGATCCCGCGCATGCTGCCGCTGGTATCCAGCACGAAGACCACGCGGGTGCGGGTGGGCAGCTCGCCGGACGGAAGCGAGCACGGGGCGTCCTGCGCGGCCGCAGCGGACCCCAGCAGCAGGAGGGACAGAGTGACGGCGCGGGACATCGGGTTCCTATTGTGACGCCTGACGACCGGTCAGGAGGCGGGACGCCAGGGGGCGCGGCGGGACGTGGGCTGTTTTGTGCGTATCGAACGCTGTTTTTACCGATTTATGCCCACGGAGATACACAGTCGATTATTATGGTATTTGCGTAAAATATTTGACCGTTTTCAACCCTGGTAGTATACTGGACAGACACCGAAGGTGCGCCCAGCGCGCCTCACCACCTCTCCCCCACCCACACGCGCCGCCCGGCCCACCCGCCGGGCGCGCCCCAGGAGTGACATGACCCAGACCGACGACACCGTGCAGGACATCACCACCACCGCCGGCCCCAGCGCCGAATACACCGCCGCCGACATCAGCGTCCTGGAGGGCATGGACGCCGTGCGCAAGCGCCCCGGCATGTACGTGCAGGGCGGCACCGGCATCGACGGCTACCACCAGCTCCTGACCGAGATCATCGACAACGGCATCGACGAGGGTCTCGCCAACTTCGCCACCGAGATCCACGTCATCCTGCACGCCGACGGCGCCGCCACCGTCACCGACAACGGCCGCGGCATTCCCATCGACATCATGCAGAGCAAGGGCCGCCCCGCCATCGAGGTCATCTTCAGCGAACTCCACGCCGGGGGCAAATTCGGCCAGGGGGCCTACAAGGTCTCCGGCGGCCTGCACGGTGTCGGCAGCACCGTCGTGAACGCCCTGAGCCTCTACCTGGACGTCACCGTCAACAAGCACGGTCACCTGCACAACGTCCGCTTCGAGAAGGGCATCCTCGTCAAACCCCTGCGCGACGAGGGCCCCACCCCGGACAGCGTCACCTGGGCGACCAGCGTCAGCTTCCACCCGGACCCCAGCATCTTCAAGGAGTTCGACAACCAGTTCAACTACGACCGCATCCGCAACCGCCTGCGTGAACTGGCGTACCTGACGGGCCTGAAGATCGTCATCCGCGACGAACGCGTGGACCTGCACGCCGGGCAGATCAGGGAAGAAACCTTCCACGAGAAGGGCGGCATCGCCAACTTCGCCCGCGCCCTGGTCACCGACGACACCAAACTCCTGTACGACCAGCCCATCGTCATGACCGGCCAGCACAGCGGCGTGAACGTCAAGGTCGCGTTCATCCACGCGAACACCTACGCCAGCGACAATATCCTGACGTACGCGAACATGATCCGCACCCGTGACGGCGGCACCCCCCTGACCGGCTTCAAGACGGCGTACACCCGCATCCTGAACAAGTACGCCAAGGACAAGAACCTCATCAAGAACGGCAACCCCACCCCCAGCGGCGACGACCTCCTCGAAGGGATCTACTGCGTCGTCAGCGTCGAGGTGGAAGACCCGCAGTTCGAAAGCCAGGCGAAGGTCAAACTGCTGAACAGCGAGGCGCAGACCGCCGTGAACGCCGTCGTCGGCGAGAAATTCGCCGAGTTCCTCGAGGAGAACCCCAAGGTCGGCAAGACCATCGTCGAGAAAGCCGCCGAGGCCGCCCGCGCCCGCGAAGCCGCCCGCAAGGCCCGCGACATCGTCCGCCGCAGCAACCCCCTGGAAAACGACGACCTGCCCGGCAAACTCGCCGACTGCAGCAGCCAGGACCCCAGCGAAAGCGAACTGTTCATCGTCGAAGGGATCTCCGCAGGCGGCAGCGCCAAAGGCGGACGCGAACGCCGCTTCCAGGCGATCCTCCCCCTGCGCGGCAAGATCCTCAACGTCGAAAAAGCCGAACTGAACAAGATCCTCAAAAACGCCGAGATCCGCGCCCTCATCGGCGCCATCGGCGCGGGCGTCGAAGGCACCGGCGACCGCATGCACTTCGACCTCAGCAACCTCCGCTACCACAAGATCATCATCATGACCGACGCCGACATGGACGGCGGGCACATCGCCACCCTGCTGCTGACCTTCTTCTACCGCTACATGCGCCCCGTCGTCGAAGCCGGATACCTGTACATCGCCCAGCCCCCCCTGTACCGCATCATGATCGGCCGCGAAAAGAAAGGCACGTACCTCTACACCAACGAGGACCTCAAGGAACACGTCGCCCGCGCCAACAAAGAAGGCAAGAAGTACGACATCCAACGCTTCAAAGGCCTCGGCGAGATGAACGCCGACCAGCTGTGGGACACCACCATGAACCCCGAAACCCGCGCCCTCAAACGCGTCGGCATCGAAGACCTCATCGTCGCCAACGAAGTCTTCGAAAACCTCATGGGCAGTGACGTCGCCCCGCGCAAGACCTTCATTCAGGAAAACGCGAGGTTCGCCGAAATTAGCGTCTAATGAATATTAGCTGCCTGGATTAGTTTGTACATTAAAGGCTGTGCCTGATATTTCCTTTCCGAAGTAGCGTTTTCCACTTTGGGAATAAAATCAGGCACAGCTGCTTTATTTTGCGTCGTCCACCATGTTGCGAACATTGCGGACACAGCAGGAGCGGCAAACGAAGTGCCAGCAAACTCACTTGACAATACGTCCCTAAATTTAAAGAAAAAGGTTCCGGGAGCATAAAGTTTTGGATAGGTTGGAGCAATTGTTCTATATCCATCGCTCAATTTTTCACGAATATCTCTATTATAAATCGCAGGGCTATTTTTGCTTATATCCCATGCACCGACACTGTACAAACGCCCCTTCCAATCAGTGTGATTCATCACACTGGGCGGACTCACGGTTAGGCTACTCGGTTCTCCTGTCCAGTCGGCGGGATATGCATTACAGTAATCCACTCCCAGCGATCCAGGCTGAGATCCATTTATTCTGCATCGATAATTATTACCATGTGCCGTTACGATTAGTCCGCCATTGTCTGTCACTTGCCGCATAGCCTCAGCCAACATTTCAGATGGGTATGGAGTATTCAAGCTCAGGTTGACGATCACTTTTCCAGAAGGTGCAGCATTCGCAGCGTCGCAGAGTGCACTGACGATGTCCTCGATGCGACATATGCCATTGGCGCAGGCATGGCGCTGCACAACGACTGCTCCCGGCGCCATGGTCTTGATAATTCGTGTGATGGCATCTCCATGCAAATTGAGACCATCACTCTTATCTCCAGTTTTTGCCACCGAACTATCCGAATCAATGACAAATACTGTGACACCTTTTCCACCATCCGGATAAACGATGCGTCCGTTATCGAAAAGCCCACTATGATTAAGCTGGCGCACGTTCGCCTGGAGGATTGAATATTGCATCTGCGTCGCAATCTGAGTCTGCTGCTGGGGTGGGGTCGTCTGAGATGGGATACCATACCCGGTGGGGTCAATCCAGAAATCTTTATCTTGCGACAAAAGACTCAGGGAAATTGCTTTGAAAATAGCAGCGTCTTTACCCGTAAAACTGATTCTAAAGAGTTTTTGCTGACAAATATTACCATCCGATCTCTGAGACGGTTCGACATATTGCTTGAAGTATGCAATGGATACACCCGACTTACCTTGCGTTCCTCCAATTGGATCCAGAAAAACTTTTGACGTATAGCCATTAAAATTGAGCTGCTGCCCCTGGCTGCCAGTTGCGGCTACTTCAATTGATTTTTGAAAATCTCTTAATTGATCGCTATTCTTAATTTTTAAAGCCTCCAGTTGTAGCTGACGCACTTGCTCAATTTTTTGCTGAGGCGTTGCATTATTTTTTAAGAAACCTTCTATATATTCACCAGGAATATATATCTTCCCCCGCACATCATTTTTAAGCAGCTCAATATTTAACGGCGTTGATTTTATCTGACCTTTAATCAATTCTTTTATTGGATCCGGGATATATTTACTATTAGTATTCACCAAATTCTTACTCAATTGAAAAATTTTATCTTGTATTTTAAAAGTATCTGCGCTCTTTCTGGACACAACGACAATAGAGTTCTGATCTTGTTCCGAATTACGAAGAGCTGTCACCCAGGACAGTACGCGAGTAGGCTCTTTACCTTCTGACCGCAACTGGATGGGCTGTGGCCCGGGCAGAACCCCCACCGGCATCTTGAAATCCCACTGTTTACCATCGCTATTTGGAACTTTAGTCGCATCCAATTTGTGAGCACCAATGAACAGCTTCGGATCATCAACCTGTATTCCGTCGGTGAGTGTCAATCTCAACGAAGTTCCTGGGGGCGCAGTGGTAGGCTGCACTTGCGCTGCGTACGCCAGACCAAGGAAGCCCAGCAGTCCTGTCATCAGGTATCTGTTCATGTTTCCCTCCAGAACCAGGGTGCAGCGGGGCGCGTGACCGCACCGTGACCGCCTAACTGACGCGAATGGCTTTCACGTTTTCAGCGAGGTTCCGCCGAATTAATTCCACAGTCGCAGATTGTCCACTCTCATTGAGGAGCATCAGAGCGTCTTCAAGTCCGACAAGGTCAACTTCCAGTTCGGACAGGTTACTCAAGGCCAGTCCGAGGAGACGGATATCGCCGGTGCGGAAGGTCAGATCTATACTTTTCCGATACCAGCGTTTCGCCAGATGAGTATTCCCGTCAAGGTGGTATCGCAGTCCCAGGTTGTTGGCGGCTATAGCAACACCGTTGAGATTGCCAGATTCGCCCATGTGCTCGGCAGCCCGTTGGAGCAGATCAACCACCTGTGTGTGTTGTCCCGCGTGTTCCAGTTCGACTGCATAGTTGATGAGGACAAACCCTTCTGCTGCGGGGTGACCCTGAGCACGGACCAGGATGGGGGCAAAAGCGTCGTCCGGCTCAGACTGTTTCATTCGACAGTCCGCTGAGGCAGCAAGGGACAAGGACTGAACTTCCTCAAACAGGTTTCCTCGCAGATACCAGAGGTGCGCGCTGCGGCGGAAGTTCTGCCGTGCCTGTTCATACTCTTCACGGTGCCGGTGCAACAGGCCCAGAACGAAGGTGGCGTGGGCGTTGACTTCGGAGTTTCCCTGGCGCAGAGGCCGGGCAAGTTGATAGGCCTGCTCGTTCTCTCCAGTCCTGAATAGGACAGAAGCACGGGCCACCTGTTCTTCCGCGCTGTCAGGAACCTTTTTTAAGCAATCCAGTGCGCTCTGGTACTCACCACTGTAAATCAGCGCCCATCCCCGCAATAGTTTCACTTCGTCGGTCTGCGGCGCGACTTCCAGGGTCTTTGCTGCTTTGGCGGGGTAGCCGCGTTTCATTTCCTGGTCGGCGTGCCAGTGGGCGGCGGCGGCGCAGGGGGTGTGGTCGTGGTCTTCCCAGAGGTCGCGGGCGGCGAGCCAGTGGGGCCAGGCGGTGTCGTGGGGGTGGTGGCGGGCGAGGTGCAGGTGCGTGAGGGTGGTGTCGAGGGGGTGGGTGTCGAGGAGGTGTCGGGCGGGGGTGCTGGCGCGGATGCTGCCGTCTGGAGTGGTGAGGCCTTCGCGGGTGAGGGTGTCGAGGGTGCCCGCGAGGGTGGCGGCGCTGAGGTTCAGGGCGGCGCGGGTGGCGCTGAGGTTGGGGGTGTCCTGCGCGGCGAGGGCGAGGAACAGTCGGCGGTGGTCGTCCCCGAGGTGTCTGAGGTGCGCGTCGAGGGTGCGGTCGGGTGGGGTGCCGTTCAGGTACGCGCCGAGGAGGGTGGGGTGGCCGCCGGTGGCGGCGTGCGCGCCGGGGTGGTTCTGGAGGTCGTGTTCGGTGAGGGAGTGCAGGGGGAGGTGGTGTGGGGTGGGGATGGTGGGGGGGTGGCGGGCGGTGATGGCGATGGTCGCGCCGGGGGTCTGGCGGGCGGCGAGGGTCAGGGCGGCGCGCGTGGTGTCGTCGCAGTCTTCCCAGTCGTCGATGGCGAGTTTCAGGCGGGTGTCGCGCAGGAGGTTCAGGGCGTCGGCGGTGCTGCTCAGGGGGTGGGGGCTGAGGGGTTCGAGGGTGGCGAGGGGCAGGCCGCCGCGGGCGCTGAGGAGGCGCCAGCCGTGGCGGGTGAGGGCGCGCAGGAGGGTGGTTTTGCCGATGCCGGGGGGGCCGCTGATCCAGGCGACGCTGCCGGTGGGCAGGCCGGTCAGGGTGCTCAGTTCGGCGTGTCGTCCGATGAGGGTGTGGTCGGGGGTGGGTGGTGTGGGGGTGGGGAGGCGCAGGCCGAGGTCGTCGGCGTCGCGGCGCAGGTGCAGCGTGAGGGGGTGGTCGGTGCTGCCGAGCAGGTGCCACAGTCGGGTGAGGTCCTCGGGAGGGCAGGGGGGTGCGCCGGGGGTGCGGTAGGCGCGTTCGGCGTGCGCGTGGGCGGGGGTGGGTTCGGCGCGGGCGTGGTGGTGTTCGGCGAGGGTGAGGTGCGCGGCGCGGGCCTCGCTGGCCAGGGTGTCGCGGGTGTCGAGCAGCCATTCTTCGAGGTCGGGGGTGAGGTCCAGGCGCAGGCCTTCGAGGAATTCCCCGGTGTACGTGGTGGTCGCTTCGGTCCAGCGGGCGGCGCGGTGGTGGGCGCGGAAGTCGGCGGCGTCGCACGGCAGGTGCGCCTCGACCCGCTGGTCGGTTTCGGTGATGGCGCCCAGGGGCCGCAGGCGGATGAGGTTCTGCGCCAGGGAGTTCATGGGGTTCGCGGCGTCCGGCCAGAACAGGTCGGCCAGTCGGCGGCGCGGCTGCGGGCCTTCCAGAAGCAGGTAGGCGAGGAGCAGCAGGGGTTTCTCGCGGCGGTAGGTGGCGCCGTCCACCCGCAGGCCACCCAACGTGAGAAGTTTCATAGACCATTGTAGCGACACACCCGGCGGGGGGGTCAAGTGAAAATGACAGACCCCCACCCGGTCGGGGCAGGGGCGCGCGGGTCTGGTGGATTGGCTCAGGGGCAGGCGTTCACGACGCTGGCCGCGATGGGCGCCTGCCCGGGCGTGGTGATCAGCGGCAGCAGGGGGACGCCGGGCTGGCAGCTCATCCAGTTGGCAAGAATGCCGCTCACGACCGGCGCGGCGAAACTGGTCCCGAAGTACGGGTACCCTCCCAGCCAGAATTCACCGGGGGCCTGCACGCTGGGCGCCTCGGTCAGCACGCCGGGGTTGCCCACGCCGCGGTTGTACGTCGCCATGTCCCGTGTGGCGATGTCCCACCCGGCGACGCTGAACAGCATGGTGGGCCGCAGGCTGCGCGACGCCAGATTCACGGCCGGGCCGAACTCGAAGGACCGGGTCCAGTCGGCGGGGTAATGGTTGCAGCGGTCCCCGGCGACCAGACTGGCGCAGTCGTCGCGGTTGCCGTAACTGGCGGCGACGGGCACGCCCAGGGCGGTCACCTCGCGCAGCGCGAGTTCCAGGCCGCGCGTGGGGTTCGGGCCGCCCACGCTGAGGTTCACGACGTGCCGCCCGCCGCGCCGGGCGTCGGCGGCGACGGCGCACAGGGCCTGCACGGTCTTCAGGGTGGAGCAACTGCCGTCCTTCTCGCAGACCTGCCGGTAGTTCAGCTGCGCGCCGGGCGCGACCGCCTGCGCGATCTCCCCGACGGCGCGCCCGTGGTAGGGGCGGTTGCCGTACAGCTGGTTGTAGTAGTTGATGTCGCCGTCCATCACGAAGGAGTCGCCGGTGGCGGTGGCCGTGTCGAGAATGTGGATGGTCGTCCCCTTGCCCGACGCGGGCCTGACCTGCAGGACCTTCTGCAGGACCGTGATGGGTTTCTCGTCCCGGTACGGTGCGTCGCTCTGGGTGGGGTGCCCGGACCAGGTCGGATCGGTCTGCAGGTCACCGGCGAAGATCAGCTCCAGCAGCGTGAGCACCTGTCCCAGCGGCAGTCCGGCGGTCGGGACGGTGCCCGCCAGTGCCGAGCAGATGGAGTCGGCGGGCGCGGCGGGCGGACGGGCAACCGGGTTCAGCAGCTGGGTCAGGTTCGTGGCTTTCAGCGTGTTCAGGTTGATCAGGGGGGCACGGACTGCGGGGGTCACGGCGGCCCGCGCCGCCAGTCCCGGCGTGACGCCCTGACCTTTCACGGGGGCGGTCAGGGGCGTCAGTGCGGGGGACGGCTGGGCACTCAGGCGTCTGAGCACCGACTGCACCTCGGCCGGGCAGCTTTTGGCGCAGGTCTCGGTCAGGGCCTGGAGGCGGCGGGTGTATTCGGCCTGCACGGTCTTCGCGGCGTCAGGCCGGACGTACACCAGGGCGTCGGTGCCGGGGGGCACGGTCAGGACGTTCAGCCGCAGGGTCTGTGGGGCGCCGCGCAGCGTGAGGGTCTGTGGTCCCCCGGCGGCCGCCTGGGGCACCTGGAAGGCCAGCCAGCCGCTGGGGCGGTCGAGGCGGTACTCGGTCGTCTGACCGCCGACGTTCAGTTTTCCCTCGGCGGGGACGCCACTGAGCCCGAAGATCCAGGCGGTCTCGCCGGGTGCGGCGGCAGCCGGGTACACCCCGGCGGTGCGGGCGACGGTGGCGGGCGCGCTGAGCTGGGCGTGGGCGGCGCCCAGCAGCAGTGGGAGCAGGGCAGGCAGACGGGTGCGGAATGCAGTTCGGATCATGGGTGTCCCTCCGGGGCGCAGCATGTCAGGTGGGTCGTGACCGGGCCATGATCAGGGCGCGCTGACCATCTGTGCGTTGTGACGGATCCGCTGCACCAGTTCGACCTGCCCGGCCTGTTCCAGAAGGGTGAGGGCGTCCTCGAACCCGGACAGATCACCGTCGATTTCACTGAGGTTACTGAGGGTCACGCCGAGCAGTCGGATGTGCCCTGACCCGGACAGCAGCGCCAGCGCCCGGCGGTAGTGCTCGATGGCCTCTCGCAGTTGACCGGCCAGGTGGCACCGGACGCCCAGGTTGCCGTGGACCGTGGCGAGCCCCTGGCGGTCGCCGGCCAGCGTCAGGTGTTCGACCGCGCGGTGAAGTTCGGCCTCGGCCTGGGCGGTGCTGCCACGGTCGCCCAGCGCGGCGGCGTAGTTGACGAGGATCATGCCGTGCACGCTGGGAAGGTCCTGGGACCGGCGCAGGACCTCCGCGAAGGCCACCTGCGGCTCCGATCCCAGGCCGACCTGGGCGCGGGCGACCATGCCCAGTTCGGTCAGGTGCGCCTCGTCGTCGCCGTGGAGGTTCCAGAGGTCGGCGGCGATCTGGGCGTGGCGGCGGGCGGCGTCCCACCCTTCACGCATGCGGGCGGCGTGGGCGCGGACGCTGGCGGCGTGGGCGGCGTCGGGGCCGCTGCCGCTGATCTGCTCGGCCAGGGTGACGGCCTCGTCGGTGCGGCCCAGGCGGATCAGGGTGACGGCGCGGGCGGCCAGCGCGTCGCTGACCTGCTGGTCGTGGGGACTCAGGGTGTTCAGGCGGTTCAGGGCGTCCTGGTAGCGGCCCACGCCGATCAGTGCCCAGGCGTGTGGGACGGCCAGGGTGGGCAGGTGACTCAGGGTGTCGAGGAGCGCGGCGGCCTGTCCGGGGTAGCCGCGTTTGAGGTGGGTGTGGGCGTGGTGGCGGGCAGCGTGGGCGGCGCGGGTCTCGTCGGGGTCCTCCCAGAGGTCGCGGCTGCGGTCGTAGTGGGGCCAGGCGGTGTCCTCGGGCAGCGCGCGGGCGAGGCGCAGGTGCAGCAGCGCGGCGTGCACGTGGATCTGGTTCAGGTGCTCGCGGGTGGTGGCGGCGGCGTACACGCGGCCGGTTTCGCTGGTGAGGCCCTCGGTGGTCAGGTAGGACAGGGTGCGGGCGAAGGTGGCGGCGTCCTGGTTCAGCGCGGCGCGGGTGGCGCGCAGGTTCGGCTGGTCCTGCAGGGCGAGGAGCAGGAACGCGTCGCGCACGGGGTCGGGGTAGGCGCGGACGCGGGCGCCGAGGCGCAGGTCGAGCGGCTGGCCGCGCAGGGCGTGCCCGACGAGGACGGGGTGCCCGTCGGTGCGGGCGTGCACCTCCGGGTGGGCGCGCAGGTCGTCCGGGCTCAGCGGGCCGAGGTTCAGGTGCAGGTCCACGTCGAAGGGCGGGTGGTGGCGGGACGTGATGACGATGACGGCGCCGGGGCGGGCGGCGGCGGCGTGGGTCAGGGCGGCCTGCGTGGCGGGGTCGGCGGCGTCCCAGCTGTCGATGGCGACGCGCAGGTGCGGGTCGCGCAGCGCGGCGTGCGCGGCCTGCGGATGGGTGGGGGGCGCGGCGGTCAGGGGGGTCAGGGTGGCGTAGGGCGGTTCGGCGCGGCCCGCGAGGACCGTCCAGCCGCCGCTGCGCGCCAGGGCCTCCAGCAGGGCGGTCTTCCCCATCCCGGCGTGTCCGCTGATCCAGGCGGTCTGGCCGGGGGTCAGGGTGTTCAGGGCGGCCAGTTCGGTTTCGCGTCCGGCGAAGGGGGCGCTGACGGGGGCGGGCGCGGCGCTCAGGTTCAGGCCGAGGCTGCGGGCGTCGCGTTCGACCTGCGCGGCCAGCGGGTGCCCGGCGAGGCTCAGGAGGTGGTGCAGTCTGGGCAGGTCGAGTTCGTCGGGAGGCGGGGCGCCGTCCAGGGTCAGGGCGCGGGCGGCGAGTTCCCCGGCGCGGGGGGCCTGGCCGTGCGCGGCGGCCTGCGCGCCGAGGGTTGTCAGGGCGGCGCGGGCGTCCTGCGCGACGGCGTCGCGGGTGTCGAACACCCATTCTTCCAGGTCGGCGCCCAGGGGGATGGTCAGGGCGTCCATGAACGGCCCGGCGTACAGCGCGGCGGCGTCCTCGTGGCGGCCCCGCCGGACAAGGTCACGCAGCGTGGCGGCGTCGCAGGGCATGGCGGCCGCGACCCGCTGGCCGTCCTCCGCCAGGGCGCCGGGCAGGCCGCGCAGGTGCACGAGGTGCTGCGCCAGGGAATTCATGGGGTTGGTCGCGTCGGGCCAGAACAGTTCGGCCAGGCGCCTGCGGGGCTGCGGGCCTTCCAGGCACAGGTACGCGAGGAGCAGCAGCACCTTCTCGCGCCGGAAGGTGACGCCCTCCACGGACAGGGCGCCGAGTGTCCGCAGGGTCATGCATGCATTGTCGGGGATGAGGGGCGCATGAAACAAGCGGCGGGCAGGTACCCTGGAGCATGCTGACCTTCCCGCACGACATCTCCCGCCTCCTCACGCCCGGTCACCCGAACTGGCCGGGGGACGCGCCGTTCCGGGTGAATCCCGGGGCGCGGATCGCGGCGGGCGACAGCGTGAATACCGGCGAGCTGTGCACGAGCACGCACACCGGGACGCACGTGGACGCCCCATGGCATTACGACGACGCCGGGGTGAAGTTGCAGGACGTGCCGCTGGAGGTGTACGTGGGCCGCTGCCGGGTGCTGGGCGTGACGGCGCGGGACGGTGCGATTCAGGCGGACGCGCTGGACGGGCTGCCGGAGACCCTCGCGCCGCGGCTGCTGCTGCGGACCGGGCAGCCCGCGCACTGGGCGACCTTCCCGACCGATTTCCCGGCCCTCTCCCCGGCCTTCGTGCGGGAGGCGGCGCGGCGCGGCGTGCGGCTGATCGGCACGGACTGCCCCAGCGTGGACGCCCTGACGAGCAAGGACCTGCCGGGGCACGCCGCGTGCCGGGACGCGGGGGTGTTCATCCTGGAGAGCCTGAAGCTGGAGGGCGTCCCGGACGGCGAGTTCGACCTGGTGTGCCTGCCCCTGCCGCTGGCCGAGGTGGACGGCGCCCCGGCCCGCGCGATCCTGCTGCGGGCCGGGACACTGTAGGTGCAGGAGGTTGGGAGGGTCAGCCGTCGAAGCCGAAGGCAGCGCTGACCGGCGCCGGGGCGCGCTTGGGCCGCCCGGACTGCGGGTCCACCCACACCCATTCGGTCTGGCACTCGGCGAGGCGCACGCCGCCCTCGGGGTCGCCGGGGTTCACGCGGTCCAGGGCGTAGGCGCGGACGCTGCGGACCCCGGCATGCAGGGTCAGCGCGGTGCGGACCCGCACCTGATCGCCCAGCAGCGCAGGGCGGTGGTAGGTGATGATGTGCTGCCGCGCGACGGGCACGGCGCCCAGCGCGCTCAGTGCGTCGGTGCCCATGCCCAGGCGCAGGGCGTGCTCGCGGGCGACCTGCTCGCACCACGCGAGGTACACGGTGTTGTTCACGTGGTCCAGGTCGTCCAGGTCGCCGGGCTGCACGGTGAGGGTCCGCTCGTGGCGGCGCGTATCGGGCAGGTCCGCCCACAGGACGTCCGCGTCGGGAATGCGGAGCTTCAAGCCTGCTCGTTTCCAGATGCCGCATCTGCGGCGAGCAGGGCGTCCAGGGCGCGCGCGGCGTCCAGGTCGAGCTGCGTGACGCCGCCCGCGTCGTGGGTGTAGTAGTTCACGCGGACGTAGTGGTAGTGGATGTGGATGTCCGGGTGGTGGCCGCGTTCCTCGGCCTGCTGCGCGACGCGCACGGCGAAGTTCACGCCCTCCATGAAGTTCTGGAAGGGATAGTCGCGGTACAGTTTGCCGGAGTCGCCCCACCAGCCGTCGGGTTTGGCCTGGAGGACGTCGCCGTCGGTGAGTTTGCGCGCTGAGTCGTAGCCGATGCGGGGGTCGTACGCCATACCCGGCATGGTAGGCCGCGCGGGGCGGGTGGGGGTGTGGTCGGGGACGCGGTTCAGCGGACGGGGCGGGTCAGCGGATGATGCGGCCGGGTTCCACGCTCGCGGCGCGCCGGGCGGGGATCAGCGCGGCCAGCAGGGTGGTGGTCAGGCCGATGGCGTTCACGGCGAGGATGTCGGTGACCTTCACCTCGACCGGCAGGGTGGTGATGAAGTACAGGTCGCCGGGCAGCGTGAACGGGCGCACGGTGAAGTACGCGCTGATGCCCAGCCCCAGGACGTTGCCCAGCAGCAGGCCGCCGAAACCCAGGATCAGGCCCTCGATCAGGAACACGCGGGTGATCAGGGTGCGAGTGGCGCCGATGGCGCGCAGGATGGCGATCTCCTGGGTCTTCTCGAACACGGCGAGCGTCAGGACGTTCGCGATGCCGAACGCGGCGACGACCACGATCAGCAGCACCACGAACGCGATGACCCGCTTCTGCAGGGCCAGCTGGTCGAGCAGCGTGCCGTACAGGCTCTGCCAGGGCAGCGCGGCGTACGCGCGGGTGCGGGTCAGGTCCTCCCCGACGCGGGGGGCGAGGTCCGGGTTGTGCAGGCGCAGCTGGTACCCGGTGATGGTCGTGGTGCCCTGCAGCTGTTGCAGCGTCCTGAGGTTGGTGAAGGCGTACGCGGAGTCGATCAGGTAGTTGCCGGTCTGGAACACGCCCCGGACCTTCAGGGTGGTGCGGCGCTGGCTGCTGTTCAGCAGGCGGACCTCCTCGCCGCTGAACGCGCCGACGCTGCGCGCCAGGGCGGCGCCCAGCATGACCTCGCCGTCTTTCAGGGTGCCCAGCATCAGGCGCTCCTCGGGGGGCAGGTCCAGTACCCGCGCGGCGTCACGGCTCACACCGAACAGGGTGGTGAAGTCCACACCGGCGGCGCGGCCACTGCTGGCAGGGCGGGTCAGGAGGCCCTTGTCGGCCAGGAACGGCGTGAAGGCCTGCACGCGCCCGTCGGCGCGGATGGCCTGCTCCAGGTCCGGGCTGGGACCGCTGGGCGTGTAGGCGGTGACGCTCAGGTGTGGGCTGGCCCGCAGGGTGGCGCTGATCAGGGCGCGGGTGAATCCGTTGGTGAGGCTCAGCGCGGCGATCAGCGCCATGACGCCCACCGCGATGCCCAGGATGGTCAGGACGTTCTGGGTGCGGCGGCGGCGCAGGTGCGCTCGGGCCAGCGTCCAGGCGAGCGTCCGGTCGGGGGCAGTCATGACAGCGGAGCATAGCACCCCCGTCCGACTGGGCACGCCACAAAAAAACCGCCGCTCCCGGGGTGGGGGCGGCGGCCTGTGTGTGCTGGCTTCAGCGGACGGCGGTGATGCGGATCTGCCGGGCGCCCCAGTTCAGGGCTTCGCTGCGGGTGGGCATCCAGACGTCCACCGAGTTGGTCTTGCGGGCGGCCATGGTGTCTTCCACGATGAACACGCGGTTCTTGAGCATGCTGCTATAGCGGCCGCTCAGGTCCTCGATCATGACGCGGGTGCCGTACGGGAAGATGCGCAGGAGGTCGCGGGACAGCGCGATCACGCCGGGGCGGGTGCGGGTGCCGGTCGCGGTGATGAACGGCGTGGCGTCCGTCTGGCCGGGGGTGCTGTTGTAGGCGGTGCTGCGCGCGATGACGCTCTTGCCGCGGATGGGCGTGACGGCGACCACGTCGCTGGCCTGCGTCGCAGCGACGCCCGCGGCGCGGTTCTGCGCGGCCTGATTCTGGGCGGCCTGCTGGGCGCTGTTCTGGCTGGGTGCGGTCTGGGCGAGGGCGTCGCGGACGGCGTCGGTGGCGACCGTGCTGGCCGGGAGGGCCGGGGCAGCGGTCTGCGCGGCGGCGCCGGTGAAGCCGACGAGGGCCACGATCAGGGCTTGCAGTCGGCGGATGGGGGCTTGAAACATGAACGCTCCTGTCAGGCACGTCGGTGCTCGTGCCTGGCTCTGGTGAGGTGGGGGTTGTGCTGCGGTCCCTGTTGGTGGGGACATTCGGAGGCAGGGAATGAAGGATTCACCTGACCTGGGGATGAGCGTACGGGGTCAATATGGGAGGTTTTTAAGATATTCACTTTTGTGAACTCATTATAAATACCAATTTATTCTATACTTGGTTCAAAATAATCGAGATTCTGGCTGTATATCTGTTTTTGTAAAATGAGATATGTTCTAATCCTCTCATTTAGTTTCTCATCGTATACGTCTGTTCCAGACAGAAAAGGGGGGTGGATTGGACCGGACCTCTCCCCGACAGCCGTGCAATTGCAACCCACGTCACCTACCGGACCTGAGCCCGCATGAGTCCACCAACAAGAAGAGCTGACCCGCAGGCCAGCTCCACATCACTTCTCATTATCTTCTCATGGCTCGTTCTGGGCGTGTGGCGCGGCCCCCCACGACGACAGCACCTGCGCCGAGATCTCCCGGAAGATCGGCGCGGCCAGCTGCGACCCGTGATGCCGCTGCTTCGCCCCGTGCACCATCACCGTGATCGTCACGCGCGGCGCCTCCGCCGGCAGGAACCCCGCGAACACACTGTCGTACACCGTGCTGGAGTACCGTCCGTCCACGACCACCTGCGCCGTGCCGGTCTTCCCCGCCAGGTCGTAACCCTTGATTCCGGCCTGCCCGAAGATGCCCTCGTTGATCACGTTCAGCAGCAGCTGCCGGGTGGTGCGCGCCACCTCCGGCCGCAGCACCTCGCGGCGCTCCAGGCCACCCGCGTTCTCGATCAGGCGCGGCGACACGTACTGCCCGTCGTTCGCCAGCACGTTGAACGCCGCCACCAGTTGCAGGTTCGTGCTGCTCATGCCCTGCCCGAACGCGTTCGTCGCGCGGACCAGGTCACCCCACTCGGGCAGAGGCCGCAGCTGACCACTCGTGGCGGGAATCACCGGAATCTGCACGTCCCGGCCAAAGCCGTACTGCGAGAGGTAGCTACGCATCCGTTCCGGCTTGAACGGCTCGACGATGTGACTCATGCCGACGTTGCTGCTGTAGCGCAGGATGCCCTGCGTGGTCAGCGTGGACGGGTGAGCGACCGCGTCCCCGATGCGGCTGCCCCAGCGCCCCCCCACGAAGCGGCTCATGGGCGTGCTGTACAGCGTGTTCGGGGTGGTCAGGCCCTCGTTCAGCGCGGCGGCCACCACGAGTGCTTTCACGGTCGAACCCGGCTCGAACACGTCAATAAAGGGCCGGTTACGCCGCTGCTCGTCGGAGTACCGGCGCCAGTCGTTCGGGTTGAACGGCGGGTACGTCGCGGCGGCCAGCACGCGCCCCGTGCGGGTCTCGAGGACCATCACCGACCCGTACTCCGCCTGATGGTCCGGCACCGCGCGGGCCAGGGCCGCCTCGGCCGCCGCCTGCACCTGCGAATCCAGCGTCAGCTTCAGGTTCTGCCCGGACGTCAGCGCGCCGTTGTACGCGGCCTCCAGACCCTCGAGGCCCTCGGTGGCGCCCATCATGCCGACCAGCTGCCCGGCCAGCGTGCCCTGCGGGTACACCCGCTTGCCGTTCACGCTGGTGGCCAGCACGCGTCCGTCGGCGGACAGGATCGACCCGCGGGCCTGCACGACGCGCTGCTTGACGCTCTGCGGCGCGCCCCACTCCAGCTGCGCGTACGCCCAGACCAGCGTCAGGAACATCGCCAGGGCGATCAGGCGCATCAGGGCCGAGCGGGTGCGGATCTTCACTTCCACTGGGTGGTCACCTCCACGGTGCGGGCGGGAACGGCGGCGGGCGCCGCGACGGGAATCGCGGGGATGTCGGCGGTGTCCTTGGGCGCGTCGGCGTACAGTCGCATGCCGTTGCCGCGCGCCCACTCGATGATCCGCTGCGGCGTCTCGAGCGCCTCGAGTTGCAGGATCAGGTTGTCCCGCTGCGTGACGAGCGCCTGCTCGCGCCCCTGCGCCTCACGCAGCGCGGGCCGCACGCCACTGGTCGAGGCCCGCACGCTGACGAGCGCCACGACCAGCGCCACGTAGATCAGCAGGTACCGCACCGCCCGGGCACGCCAGGTGGGCAGCGTCAGGTCCAGGTCCGGCCAGGTGAACCCGGAGGCGACGCCGTTCCACCGCGGCAGGGTCACGCGGCGTTTCATGCGCCGACCCGCTGCGCGCCGCGCAGTTTGGCGCTGCGGGCGCGGGGGTTGGTGGCCTGTTCCTCCTCGGTGGCGATCACGGGCCGTTTCGTGAGGGGTTCCAGGGTCTCGCTGCCCAGCAGGAAGCGCTTGACGATGCGGTCCTCCAGCGAGTGGAAGCTGATGACCGCCAGCCGCCCGCCCGGGGCGAGCAGCGTCTCGGCGGCGGCCAGGCCGTCGCGCAGCGCGCCGAGTTCGTCGTTCACGTGGATGCGCAGCGCCTGGAAGGTGCGCCGCGCCGGGTGGATGCCCTTCGAGAAGCCGGGGTACGCCCGCTTGACGATGTCGGCGAGCTGCACGGTCGTCTCGATGGGCGCCTGCTCGCGCGCCGCGACGATGGCCCGCGCGATGCGGCGCGACAGGCGGTCCTCGCCGTACTCGTAGATGATGGACGCCAGTTCCTCGGCGTCGTACTCGTTGACCACGTCGGCGGCGCTCTCGCCGGACTGGCTCATGCGCATGTCCAGCGGCGCCTCGGTGTGGTACGAGAAGCCGCGCGCGGTGTCGTCCAGCTGGAAGGAACTCACGCCGATGTCGAGCAGGATGCCGTCCACCTGCGTCACGCCCACCCCGGCCAGCAGCGTAGCCATGTCGCGGTAGTTGCCTTCCAGCACCGTCAGGCCGTGCGGGTTGGCGGCGCGGGCGCGGTCCAGGGCATAGGGATCCTGGTCGATGCCGTACACGCGGGCACCCGCCGCGAGCAGCAGACCCGTGTGCCCGGCGCCGCCCAGCGTGCCGTCCACGAACACCCGGCCGGGCGCCGGCTGGAGCATCTCCAGCACCTCGGCGGCCAGGACCGGCACGTGTGAGAGGGTCTCCCCGTCAGGGTCGGGGGTGAGATCGGCTTGAAGCGCTTCCCCGGTGAGGGTCGCGTGGGGGTCAGTGGGAAAGTCAGGGTCAGTCATTGGAATCACGCCACGAAGTTCGTGAGAAGGTCAGGTTTGGGGGGGTTGTCCTGCACAGCCGTGATCGCCGCTTCCCAGCGGGCCGGGTTCCACAGTTCAAGGCGACCGGGCGCTCCGGCCACGATCACCTCGCTGTCCAGGCCCGCGAAGGCCCGCAGCGTCTGCGGGACGGACACGCGGCTCTGGTTGTCCAGCCGCGCCTTGTTCGCGCCGGAATAGAAGAACCGCACGAACGCGCGCGACTCGGCGTCCGTGAGCGGCAGGCCCTCGAGCTGCTCCTCCACGCGCTTCCAGCTGGACAGCGGAAACACGTACAGGCAGCCCTCCATGCCGCGCGTCAGGATCATGCCGTCCTCCACGAAGTCACGGAACGCGGGTGGCATGACCACGCGGCCCTTGTCGTCGATGGTGTACGGGTACTCTCCAAACGGCAAACGACTCTCCTCTTCCCCACCCGCTCCCACCACCACAGGCGGCCGGACGGGCGGTCACGGTCAACCGTGAACACGAGCTGAACGCATTTCGGTTGATGCGGCGAGTGTAACAGCCACCACCACGATTTACCACCGATTCCCACCGTCTCCCCCACTTCCCCCCGCAGGTGGCACCGGATTCCCACCGGAGCTCCCCGGGCGGGGCAGGACACCCACCCCGCCCCCCACCCGCTACCCTGCCCCCATGACCCCCACCCGCACCCTGAGAAGCGGCGCGATCCTGGCCGCGCTAGCCGTCGCGCTGGGCGCCTTCGCCGCGCACGGCCTGAAACCCCGCCTGGACGCCGCAATGCTCGCCAACTTCGAGACCGGCGCCCGCTACCAGATGTACGCCGCGCTGGCCCTGCTCGCGCTGGGCACCCAGACGGGCCAGCGCCGCGCGCCCGGCTTCCTGCTCGCCGGGGCCGTGATCTTCAGCGGCAGCCTGTACGTGCTGGCCCTGACCGGCGTGAAGGTGCTCGGCGCGGTCACACCCATCGGCGGTGCGCTGATGATCGCCGGGTTCGTCCTGGCGGCGCTGGACGTGAAGAAGGGGGTGTAGGTTGTCGGTTGTGGGCTGTAGGAAAAGCTGTTCCCACGACCGACAACCCACAACCCGAAACAGGCCGCCTCCGAGGAATCGGGGCGGCCTGTTTCGCGTGGTGCGGGGGAACTGTAAGCCGGGTTCTGTCCGCCACTCGCGTGACTGTTCGGCCATCTCTCTGGGACGCGTGTCGCCACGCGCCTCAAGCGACCATCCTGGCGGTCAACGGGCGGGCCGCCCTCGCGCACTGTCGGGTCTTGCACCGGATGGGGTTTACCAGCGCTCCCGGTCTCCCGGGGGCCTGGTGCGCTCTTACCGCACCGTTTCACCCTGACCACCTGCCCGCCCGCGCCGGGGCTCCGCGTACTGAAACGTCAGCAGGTGGCGGTCTGGTTTCTGTGGCACTGTCCTTCGGCTTCGCCGCCACCCACGCGCAGGCGCGCGCGGTGGGCGCTTGACTCGCCGACCAGCCGTTAGCTGGCATCCTGCCCTGCGGTGCCCGGACTTTCCTCACCTGAACTCACGCCCAGGCGCGGCCGAACATTCCCCCGCAAGGACAGAGCATAGCAGGCCGGGTTGTGGGCTGTGGGCTGTGGGTGGTCGGAAGGGCCTTTCCCACAACCCACAGCCCACGCCCCACGACCCCCTTACCCCCAGCGTTTCTGGATGCGTTCCCACTGGCGGTCCCAGATGGCCGCCGGGACCTTCTCCGGGTGCAGGAGGTCCTGCAGGTCCCGCTCGTCGAGCTGCTGGTACTCGCCGACCTCCATGTTGCCCAGCCACAGGCCGCCCACGCGGTAGCGCAACAGGCGCGTCACCGGGTGGCCGATGTCCTCGAGCATGCGGCGCACCTGCCGGTTGCGGCCCTCGCCGAGCGTCACGAACGCCCCGCCCCGCGCCGGGCTGGCCTGGAGCGCCCGGGCCGGTCCGTCCTCCAACTTCAGGCTGCCGTCCGTCAGGGCGTCCAGGTCCTCCTGGGTGGGCTCCTCGGGGCCGTCCGTCCAGGCGCGGTAGGCCTTCTCGTGCCCGAAGCGGGGGTGGGTCATGGTCAGCGTCAGGTCACCGTCGGTCGTCAGGAGCAACAGCCCTTCCGAGTCGCGGTCCAGGCGACCGACCGGGTGCAGGCCCGGGATGCGCGGCATGGCGTCCAGGACGTTGCGGCGGCCATACTCGTCGCGGGCGGTCGTGACGTACCCGCGCGGTTTGTACAGCATGTACGTGACCTTGGGAACGCTCTCGGTCTCGATCAGCTGGCCGTCCAGGCGGATGTCGTCCGCGTCGGTGACGGTGCGGCCCAGCACGGCGACCTCGCCGTTCACAGTGATCCGCCCGGCCGTGATCATCTCCTCGGCGGCGCGGCGTGACGCGACCCCCGCGCGGGCGAGGCGTTTCTGGAGGCGTTCGGGGGTCATATGGACTCCGATGGAATGGTGTGCGCACACCATTCCGTCCGAGCGGACGCGAGTGGGAGCAGCGCGGATTCCGGGCGTGGAGTGGGCAACCCGGTGAAGTTCCGGGTTGTGAACGAAACAGACGGAATCCGGATCACAGGCGCCCCCGGCGGGACGGCGCGCCCAGCAGTCCCAGGACGGCCAGGACGGTCAGCACGCCCGACACGACCAGCATGGACGTGCGGACGGGCGCGGGCAGGGCGTCCCCGCCGCGCAGCGCCGCCGGGACGAGCGCCGCCACGAGCAGCAGGTGCCCGCCGACCAGCCCGCCGATCTTCACGCGGTCCGGCGCGAAACTCGCCGCGACCTGGAAGGCCCCCCAGGCGAACACCAGCGCGCCCGCCGCGCGCGCCAGCCACAGCGGCGCCACGCCCACCAGAGACGCGACGTCCGGCGGCAGGAAGTAGAGGTACAAGCCCAGCGGGATGAACAGCAGGGCGGTCAGCCAGAACGCGACACGCAACACAGGGCCCAGTCTACCCGCCCGGATGAGAGCCGTCGCCCCGCGCGGTCCCGGTCGCCGGGGGGCACTGAGGCGCGCCTGCCTCTGCTACCCTCCCCCGTATGCCCGTGATTGCCGTGGACAAGCCGCTGAACCTCACCTCGCACGATGTTGTGAACCGCGCGAGGCGGGCGCGCGGCACCAAACGCGTCGGGCACACCGGGACGCTGGACCCGCTGGCGACCGGGGTGCTGGTGCTGTGCGTGGACGACAGCACGAAGGTCGTGCAGTTCATGGAGGCCGACAGCAAGGAGTACCTCGCGTGGATCAGCCTGGGGGCCGGTACGCCCACCCTGGACGCCGAGGGGCCGGTCGAGGAGGTCGCGGAAGTGCCCATGCTGGACGCCGCGCGCGTGCAGGAGCTCCTGAATACGTTCACCGGACCGCAGGCGCAGGTGCCGCCGCAGTACAGCGCGATTCAGGTGGGCGGCCAGCGGGCCTACGCGGTGGCCCGCGCCGGGGGCGCGCTGGACCTGCCCGCGCGGAACGTGGTGATCCACTCGCTGGACCTGCTGGGCGTGTACCTCAGCGTGGACGCCGCGCCGCGCACCTTCGACCCGCAGGACTGGACCCCCACCGACCCCAGTTCTGCGGAGACCGGTCACACCTTCACGCTGCCACCCGCGCTGGGCGAGTACCCCACCCTGCTCGTCCGGGCCAGCGTGGGCAGCGGCACGTACCTGCGCTCCCTCGCCCGCGACGTGGGCGCCGCGCTGGGCGTGCCCGCGCACCTGGGCGGCCTGGTCCGCACCCGCGTGGGCCGCTACGACCTCCGTGACGCCGTGACCGTGGACGACCTGCCCGGCGCGACCGGCATTCCCGACCTCGCCGCACTGGACTTCCCGGTCATCCAGGCCGACGAACGCCTCGCCCGCGAACTCCGCCAGGGCAAACGCCCGGCCCACACCGCGCAGGGCCGCCACGTCGTCACCCTGGGCGGCGACCTCGTGGCGGTCGTGGACGGCAACGGCGAACAGCTGAAAGTCGTGCGCGCCTGGGCTTGACGGGTTGTGGGTTGTGGGCTGTAGGACCAGCTGTTCCCACCTCCGACAACCCACACCCCACAGCCTCCTCAGTACCCCGGTGCCACCTGCGGCTGCGCGATGCCGATGCCTTCCAGGCCGCCCGCGATCCGGACGAGGCGTTCGTCCTGGAGGGGCGGCGCGATGAACTGGATGCCGACTGGGAGTCGCACGCCCTCCGCGGTGTCGAATCCGGCGGGGACGCTCAGGGCGGGCAGGCCCGCGAGGTTGATGGCGACGGTGTCCACGTCGGCGGCGTACATGGCCAGGGGATCGCTGGTCTTCTCGCCGCGCCGGAAGGCGGGGAAGGGACTGGTGGGCGTGACGAGGACATCGAACTGCCCGAAGGCCTGCGTGAAGCGGTCGGCGATCAGGCGGCGGACCTTCATGGCCTTGCTGTAGTACGCGTCGTAGTACCCGCTGCTCAGGGCGTACGTGCCGATCAGGATGCGGCGCTGCACCTCCGGCCCGAAGCCCTGCTCGCGCGTGAGGGTCATCGCCTCGGTCAGGTCGCCCCCCTGGGCGCGCTGGCCGTACACCATGCCGTCGAAGCGGGCGAGGTTGCTGCTCGCCTCGGGCATGGCGATCAGGTAGTACGCGGCGATGGCGTACCGCAGTTCGGGCAGGCTGACCTCGCTGACGGTCGCGCCCGCGTCTCGCAGGGCATCCAGCGTGGCGTTCAGGGTGGCGTCCACGCCCGCCGTGTTCCCCGCGAGGCTCTCGGTGATCACGCCCACCCGCAGGCCGCGCAGGTCGTCTGGCGTCCCGGCGGCGAAGGCAGGCGGCGCGTGCAGGCTGGTGGCGTCCAGGGGGTCGTGCCCCGCGATGACGTTCATGACGAGCGCGAGATCATCGGCGCTGCGGGCGAACGGCCCGATCTGGTCGAGGCTGCTGGCGTACGCGACCAGCCCCGAGCGGCTCACGCGGCCGTAGGTGGGTTTCAGGCCGTACACGCCGGTGAACGCGGCGGGCTGCCGGACGCTGCCGCCCGTGTCGCTGCCCAGGCTGACGTCCACGAGGTTCGCGGCGACCGCCACCGCGCTGCCGCCGCTGCTGCCGCCCGGCACGCGCCCCGTGTCCCAGGGGTTCAGGGTGGGGCCGTGCGCGCTGCTCTCGGTGGAGCTGCCCATCGCGAACTCGTCCATGTTCGCCTTGGCGACGATGACGGCGCCCGCCCGGGTCAGGCGCGCGGCGGCGGTCGCGTCGTAGGGGCTGACGTACCCGCGCAGGATGCGGCTGCCGCAGGTCGTCTCGGTGCCCGTCACGTTGATGTTGTCCTTCACGATCACCGGCACGCCCGCCAGCGGCAGGGTCTCCCCGGCGTCCAGGCGCGCCTGCACCGCCTGGGCCTGCGCCTGCGCGTTCGGATTGACGCTCACGACGGCATTCAGCTCGCGGGCCGCCTCGATGCGGGCCAGGGCCTGACCGGTCAGGTCCTGCGGGGAGAGGTCACGCGCCTGAACGCGGCGCGCCTGAGTTGCGGCGGAGGTGAAGGCCATACCGCGCCAGTGTACCGGGCAGCCCCCCGCGCCCGGCGGGGACGATCAGACGGGCCGACGCTCAGACGGGCTTGACGAGCACCGACTCACCCGCGCGCAGCGACGTGCGCATGAGGAGTTCCGGCGGGATCATCAGCTGCGTCGTGATGTTCGACCCGACCCGCACCGGCAGGGAGAACACCTTGCCCGACTCGCCCCGGACCGCCACGAACTGCGGGTGCCGCACGATGTCCTCCTTCCAGCGGCGGAAGATCAGTTCATCCACGAGCACCACGTCCCGCACCTGCCGCGTGACCGTCACGACCAGCCGCGCCGTGCGCGACCGCCGCGGCACGAGCAGGCCGATCCGGAACAGTTTCAGCAGCATGCGCTTCACGTCCGGGTCCTCCACGAGGTCCCGGACGGGTTTCTGCGCGTCGATCATCTTCAGGACGTCCAGTTCCTTCATGCTCCAGCGCATGCGCCTCACCCGGTCCGGGGAGGTGAGCCGCGCCGGGCCGTCGAACGGCAGGTCCTGCACGGGCAGCGCCTCGAGCGCCTCCAGCGTCACCTCGTCCAGCGAGGCGTTCAGACGCGGGTCCGGATGCGTGACCCCCTCGTCGAAGTGGAACCGCCCGATCGGGTCGCGCATCAGCCGCACGAGCGCCGCGACCCCGACATCCTCCGCGAGCTGCAGGTGCCGGACCCGCCCGCCCTCCAGCCACGCCTCGAAGCGGCCGTCCGGGCGGAACACGTACAGCGCCCCGCTGCGCCCCTGCTCCGAGAGCAGGTAGAGCAGTTCCAGAAAGTCAAAGGTTTCGAGGCTGGCGGTGGACTTGGTCATGAATGGCCGGGCAGGGAACGACATGGAGGACCGACCTGTTCCAGCTCCGGCACACCCCTCTGCGACTCATGTTCGCTCATCCGGGCCGGGGGAACAAGGGCAACCACCCCGGCGGACGCCCCCGGCAGGCCCCCCCGCACCCATCAGCTGCGCAGCAGGTGAGCGAAATTCCCACTTTCCAGCGGCGGCAACTCCGCGAGTGACGTCAACCCGAACTCCAGCAGGAACCGCTCGGTCGTGCCGTACAGCAGCGGCTGCCCCACCGCGTCCGAACGGCCCACCACCTTCACGAGCTCCCGTTCCTGCAACGTCACGACCGTGCTCGCACTCCCGCCGCGCATCGCCTCGATCTCCGCGCGGGTCACGGGCTGCCGGTACGCGATCACCGCCAGCACCTCCAGCGCCGCGCTGCTCAGCGCAGGCAGGGGCGGCGGCGACAGCAGCGGCGACAGGTGCGGCGCGGTCGCGGGCGGCACCACCAGCCGGTACCCCCCCGCGACCGCCTCGACCACGAACCCCAGATCCGCCGACGCCACCTGCGCCGTGAACGCCTTCACCTCGCGCAGCGCCGCGTCCTCCGGGACGCCCAGCACCAGCGCCAGCTCCCGCAGCGTGACCGGCCGCCCCGCCGCGAGCAGCGCCGCGCCCAGCAGCGCCTGACGGCTGGGCCCGGTCAGCGCCGACCGGCCAGGAGGGGTCACGCCCCACCGGACAGCGCCGCGAGCAGCGCCGCCGACGGCACCGCCCCCTCCCGCACCACCCGCCGCCCCGGCACGTCCAGCACGGTGCTCGGCAGACCCAGCGCCCTCACCCCGGCGTCCGGCAGCACCAGATCCGCCAGACCCATGGCCCGCGCCTGCGCCTCCGTCAGCGCGGCCACCTGCCCGCTCGGGTTGCAGCTGGTCGTCGCCAGCACCCCGCCGGCCCGCTCCAGCAGGGCCAGCGCCACCGGATGATCCGGCACCCGCACGCCCACCTGCCCCCCCGGCGCCAGCGACGCCGGGCACCCCGCCGCCGCCCCCGTCACCAGCGTGAGCGGCCCGGGCAGGAACGACGCCAGCACATCGAACGCCGCGTCCGGCTGCACGAACGCCCGAGCGAACGCCAGACTCACGAACGACGCCTGCACCGGCTTCCCCCCGTCACGCCCCTTCGCCACGAACAGCGCCTCCGCCGCGTCCGGCAGCGCCGCCAGGCCCCACACCGTCTCACTCGGGTACGCCACGACCCCACCCCGCGCCAGCACGCGCGCCGCATCGTCCAGCAGCGCGGCCCACGGCACGCCCGCCCCCAGTTCCATCAGTCTGTCCAAGCTGTTCATCATGCCCCTGCGCGGCGCGCCGGTCCAGGGCACCCCCCCGGACCTGTAAGGTCACCGCAAGGCCCGCAGTCTATACTGAGCGGCATGCCCGTCTTCGAATACCGCGTGCGTGACCGCTCCGGCAAGGTGCTGAAATCCCAGATGGAAGCCGAGACGGCCAACCAGGTCCGCGACGCCCTGCGCTCCAAAGGCCTGATGATCGTCGAGATCAAGGCCCCCAAGAGCGGCCTGAACGCCGACGTCAAGATTCCCTTCCTCGACAACCGCCCCCCCAGCCTGAAACAGGTCGCGATCTTCAGCAAGCAGCTCGCCACGCTGATCAACGCCGGGGTGCCCCTCGTGCAGTCCCTGGCGATCCTCCAGAAACAGATCGACCACAAGGGTTTCCAGGGGGTCGTCAAGGAAATGCGCGGCGAGATCGAGGCAGGCACGCCGCTCAGCGACGCGCTGGCCAAACACCCCAAGATCTTCAACCGGCTGTATCTCAACCTCGTCCGGGCCGGTGAGACCAGCGGCACATTGGATTCCGTTCTCGAACGTATTGCAGCTTTCCAGGAAAAAGAACTCGCTCTGCGAGGCAAGATCAAGAGCGCCCTGACCTACCCTGCTGTCGTGCTTGCATTTGCCGTGCTCATCACTTATTTCCTATTGACGACCATCGTCCCTCAGTTTGCCGGCATTCTTTCTCAGCTGAATGCGCCGCTCCCCTTCATCACAAAGATGTTGATGGCCGTTTCAGATTTCCTAAAAAACCAAATCCTAATTATGGTAGGTATCATCATTGCGGTAACTTTTCTGTACCGCTGGTATTACAACACACCCAAAGGCCGCGTCATTATTGATGACATCAAACTGCGGGTCCCGATCCTCGGTAACCTGATCCAGAAGAGTGCCATTGCTTCCTTCTCACGCACGTTCGGCCTGCTCATCAGCAGCGGCGTCAACATCATCGAGAGTCTCGAGATCACCAAGGGCACCGCGAACAACGCCATCGTCGAGGAGAGCATCGAGAATGCCAAGAACGTCGTCATGGTCGGTGAGCAGATGAGCAGCAGCCTCGCCACCAGCAAGGTCTTCCCCCCGATGGTCGTCAGCATGATCTCCATCGGTGAAGAGACCGGATCGCTGGACGACATGCTGGTCAAGGTCGGGGACTTCTACGACCGCGAGGTTGACGAGGCAGTGGACAGCATGACCGCTGCGATTGAACCCCTGATGATCGTCTTCCTGGGGGGGATCGTCGGGACGATCGTGGCAGGTATGTTCCTGCCGATGTTCGCCATCATCGGCCAGCTCAGCCAGTAACGCAGGTGTTCCCGGCGGCCCCCGCAGGTGCGGGGGCCGCCGTCTGTCAGCGGGTCGCGGACCGCACGGCGGCGTTCACGTCAAGGAAACGCAGGCCGTCGGCCGTGAGGCGCGCGCTGGTCAGCAGTCGGGCTTTCGTCTCCTGCGCGCTCAGGGCTGGGTTCGCGGCGCGCATCAGGGCCGCGGCGCCCGAGACGAGTGGCGCGGCGAAGCTCGTGCCGGCCTGCAGGGTGTACCCGCCACTGTGGTTCAGGACGAGCAGTTGTGTGGCGTTCGTCGCGCCGGCGCAGTTCCCGGCGCCACCGGGGGCGATCATGAACTGCGCGGCCTGTGTGGTCTGACCGGTCAGCGGGCGGGCGCTGTAGCACGCCAGTGCGTCCCCGCTGCCTGCTGCGCCGACCGCGATGACGTCCGGGTGGCTGGCGGGGTAGTACAGGCCGTCCCCGGCGGTATTGCCCGCCGAGGCGACCAGAACGGCACTCTTCGCGGCGTCCGAGAGGGCTTTCGACAGTACGGGGTCAGGGTCGGTCGTGCCGGTCACGGCGATGCCGAGGCTCATGTTGATGACCAGCGCGCCGCCGCTGACCGCGTCCCGGACGGCCTGCGCGACCGTGCTGGTGCTGGCGCCACTCGCGCCGATGACCTCCAGGGGCGTGACCGTACCCGTCCAGGTAAGGCCCGCCATTCCCTGCGCGTTGTTGGTCGTGGCGGCAATCAGGCCGGTCGTGGCGGTGCCGTGCCCACCATCGTCGGACGGACCGCCCGCGAGGTACGACCGTCCCGCCGCGAGGCGACCCTGCAGGTCCGGGTGGGCCGCGTTCACGAGTGAATCCAGCACGGCCGTGCGGGCGGCGACGGGCGTCTTCCCGCAACTCTGAAGGAACGTCCAGGCCTGAGGGGCGTTCACGCGCGTCAGGTACGTCTGCTCGTACCGGGCGCCGCCCACGGTCACGCCCCCGTTGCCGGGCACGCCAGGGTCGTTCGGCACGGCCAGCGGAACGTAGAGGTAATCCGGCTGGATGACGGCTCCCTGCGCCTGCAGGCGGCCAGCGACGCTCGCCTCCGCGCCGGGCAGCGTGGTGACGACCGTCACGCCCGGCACGACCTCCTGCCCCGTCACGCCCAGCGTGGACAGCGCCGGTCCGCTGACGGCGCCGCTCACGAGCACCCGCCCCGGAACGTGAGGTCTGGACCAGTCGGCCGAGCCAGCTCCCCACGCCGCCCCACCCATGGGCGCTGCGGCCGGGGCGGGCTGCGCACTCAGGCTCTGCGTGCAGACCGGCCCAGGCGTCGGCGCGGGAGCTGGCTCGGGAACCGGCGTGATCGTCCCGCCGCCTCCACCTCCGCAGGCCGACAACAGCAGCGAGGCGGTCACGGCACACAGGACGGGCACAGGCAGACGCATACTCCAGCGTATAAGCCCGTGCCCTGACGTGGGTCTGAACAGCCTCCATCAACCCTGAACGTCACACCCGCCGCCGGATCAGTGAACGCGCACGCCCTTCGTCAGTGGCTGCTTCTGCACCCACTTCACGAACTTCTGCACCTCCTCCCGCTCGCGGATCGCCTCGACGGTGTTCAATTCGTTCGCCAGCTGCGCGTTGCTGAACGTCTTGCTCAGGAACCCCTGGCAGGCCGCGCACATCTTCACGGTGGGAATCTCGCCCAGTTTCACGCCCTGCCGCCGCCCCTGCGATTTGGGCACGAGGTGATGATCCGTCATGTCCCCTTCCCGCCCACACAGCACGCACGTGTCCAGCGGTTCCGCCTGCATGTCCTCAATCCAGCTCGCCTGCTCGCGTTCCTTCCGACCCATGACGGCACCATAGCGCGCGGGCAGCAGACCAACCGGGTCGACGCACCTGCACACCCCGGAACCGCGCAATCTGGAATAGTACGATCATGCTGTGGCTGGGGGAACGACGCGGGTATCTCAGTGACTGGATCACCCAACAATGGGTCAGGGCAACCGGACGTTCCCTAGACGACCACCCCCACCTGCTCGGCCCGGTCGGCACCCGACGCCGCATCGGCTTCGACCAGCCCGAGCAGCTGGCCGACGCGCTGAACCTGACGCTGGACACGTCCCCCTCGGGCGGACTGCTGCAGGACAGCGCCGCGCTGTTCCCCGGCATTCACCCCCGCGTGGCGGAATTCTACGACGAGACCTCCCACTACGAACTGCAGGTCTGGAGCAGCTGGCGCGGCCCGTTCCGCCCCTTCGGCCAGCTGCTCGGCGCGCTGTTCAGCCGCCGCCTGGAGCAGATGAACGTCCCGCTGGACGGACTGGACACCGCCTGGGGCCTCCACGGCGAGGTCACCCACCTGCGCGACCCCTCCGGACGCGTGCAGCACACCGTATGGCGACGCCGGTTACGCCGCACCGGCCGCGTCCTGTTCGTGGGGTACTACAGCGAGATCACCCTGCCGGACGGTCCCGGCGTCCGCATCGTCTTCCCCCTCCCCGGCGGCAACCTGACCGTGCTGATGGCCGCCACCGTCGGCCCCGCCGGGGAACTGCAGCTCTCCTCGAACGGACGCACCTTCGGGGGCGCCGGAGGGTACTTCACGCTGGCCGGTCCCCCCCACCGACGGGCCGTCGGACGCATGATCCCGCTGCATGAGGACATCGTCGTCTGGGTGGACGAACGATCAGAGCTGCGCGCCCGGCACACGCTCCGGCTGTGGCACCTCCACTTCCTGGAACTGCAGTACCTGATGCGCCGCACCGACCAGCCCACAACACCACTGTGAACGAGGAGACGACACCAGTCCACCGCTGACTGAAGCGAGCCCCGCCCAGTTTCCCGGGTGGGGCTCACTTCAGTTCAGGTCAGGTTCAGGCTTTGACTTCGTTGCTCTTGGCGAGGATGCCGCGGAGCACGGTCTGGAGGATGCCGCCGTTCTTGTAGTAGTCGATTTCGACGGGGGTGTCGATGCGGCACTGGACGGTGATGGTGCGGCTCTGGCCGTCGGCGGCGGTGATCTTGACGGTGACGTCCTGGCGGGGTTTGAGGTCGCCGGGGAGGATCACGTCGAAGGTCTCGTCGCCGTTGATGCCTAAGGAGTCGGCGGTTTCACCGTTCTTGTACTGCAGGGGCAGGACGCCCATGCCGACGAGGTTGCTGCGGTGGATGCGCTCGAAGCTTTCGGCGATGACGGCCTTCACGCCCAGCAGGAAGGTGCCCTTGGCGGCCCAGTCGCGGCTGCTGCCCATGCCGTAGTCCTTGCCCGCGAAGATGACCAGGGGGATATTGCTGGCCTTGTAGTTGACGCTGGCGTCGTAGATGGAGCTGACCTGCCCGGTGGTGTAGTCGGTGGTGAAGCCGCCTTCGGTGCCGGGGGCGAGCTGGTTCTTCAGGCGGATGTTGGCGAACGTGCCGCGCGTCATGATGCGGTCGTTGCCGCGGCGGCTGCCGTAGGAGTTGAAGTCCTTCGGAGCGATGCCGCGTTCGGTGAGGAACTTCCCGGCGGGGGTGTCGGCCTTGAAGCTCCCGGCGGGGCTGATGTGGTCGGTGGTGACGGAGTCGCCGACCTTCACCAGGGCGCGGGCGCCCTCGATGCTGACGATGTCGCTGGGGCCGCCGGCGAGGTTGTCGAAGAAGGGCGGGTTCTGGATGTAGGTGCTGTCTTCCTTCCAGTCGTACAGCGCGCCCTCGGCGACGGGGATGGCGTTCCAGTCCTGGTTGCTCTTCTCGATGCCGTCGTAGACCTTCTTGAACATCTCGGCGTTGATGGCCTGGTCCATGACCTGCTGGATCTCGGCGGTGGTGGGCCACACGTCGCGCAGGTACACGCTCTGACCGTCGGGGCCGGTGCCGATGGGGTCATTCACGATGTCGTTCACGACCGTCCCGGCCAGGGCGTACGCGACGACCAGGGGCGGGGAGGCGAGGTAGTTCGCCTTGATGTGCGGGTTGACGCGGCCTTCGAAGTTGCGGTTGCCGGACAGGACGCTGGCGACGACGAGGTCACCTTCCTGGATGGCTTCCACGACGGGTTCGGGGAGGGGGCCGCTGTTGCCGATGCAGGTCATGCAGCCGTAACCGACGGTGTTGAAGCCGATCTGGTCGAGGTAGCTCTGCAGGCCGGCGGCTTCGAGATACTCGGTGACGACGCGGCTGCCGGGGGCGAGGCTGGTCTTGACCCAGGGCTTGCTCTTCAGGCCCAGTTCGACGGCTTTCTTGGCGACCAGACCGGCGGCGATCAGGACGCTGGGGTTGCTGGTGTTCGTGCAGCTGGTGATGCTGGCGAGGGTCACGGCGCCGTGGCCGATCTTGATGTCGGTGCCGCCGATGGTGCCCTGCGCGTCCAGCTTGCCTTCGGGCAGTTCGAAGCCGCGGGCCTTGACGGGCGCGGTGAGGGCCTCGTTGAACACGGTGTGCATCCCGGTCAGGTCCACGCGGTCCTGGGGACGCTTGGGGCCCGCGAGGCTGGGGACGATGGTGCCCAGGTCGAGTTCGATGGTGTCGGTGAAGACGGGGTCGACCGTCTCGTCGGTGCGGTACATGCCCTGGGCCTTGTAGTACGCCTCGACCAGTTCGACTTCGGTGTCCAGGCGGCCGGTGCGGCGCAGGTAACGCAGCGCCTCGTCGTCCACGGGGAAGAAGCCCATGGTGGCGCCGTATTCGGGGGCCATGTTGGCGATGGTGGCGCGGTCGGGGAGGGTCATGTTGCTCAGGCCCGCGCCGTAGAACTCGACGAACTTGCCCACGACGCCCTTGGCGCGCAGCATCTCAGTGACGCGCAGCGCGAGGTCGGTGGCGGTGGCGCCTTCGGGCATGGCGCCCGTGATCTTGAAGCCGATCACTTCGGGCATCAGCATGTAGATGGGCTGGCCGAGCATGACGGCCTCGGCCTCGATGCCGCCGACGCCCCAGCCGACGATGCCCAGGCCGTTGATCATGGTGGTATGGCTATCCGTGCCGACGAGGCTGTCGGGGTACACGACGACGCCGTCGTCTTCGGGGCGGCTCTGGACGCCCTTGGCGAGGTACTCCAGGTTGACCTGGTGCACGATGCCGCTGGCGGGGGGCACGACGCCGAAGTTGTCGAAGGCCTGCTGGCCCCAGCGGAGGAACTCGTAGCGTTCGCGGTTGCGTTCGAATTCGAGGGCCATGTTGTTCGCCAGCGCGAAGTCGGTGCCGAACTCGTCGACCTGCACGGAGTGGTCGATGACGAGGTCCACGGGGATCAGCGGGTTGATCTTGCTGGGGTCGCCGCCGAGTTTGACCATGGCGCTGCGCATGGCGGCGAGGTCGACGACGGCGGGCACGCCGGTGAAGTCCTGGAGGATCACGCGGGCGGGCTTGAAGGGAATCTCGACTTCCTCGTTGACGGGTTTCCACCCGGCGACAGTGGTGACGTCCTCGCGGCGGACGTCGTAGTCGTTCGCTTCGCGCAGGACGCTCTCGAGCAGCACCTTGATGCTGACAGGCAGGCGGGTGATCTCAAAGCCCTGCTCCTGAAGTTTGTTCAGGTTGTAGTAGTAGAGTTTCTGACCGCTTTGCGTGGTGAGGACGTCGCGCGTCCCGAACAGGTTCATCGCCATGCTTGGTTTCCTCCTTGCCCACAGGGGGCGGTTCTTCCATCATAAATGTTTCGTGTGTGGGCGGGCGTTACCCGTGCAGGCACGAACGCCCGCCATCGTCACCCCGCCGGGGACAACGCGCGCCGGTCGGGGTCGCCTCCCCCGGACACCGGGGCCGCCGCTCGCGCATACTTCAGGACGTGACCGCTTCCCTCGCCCCCCACGAGTCCGCCCGCCTCTCCGCGCTGGAACAGACCGTCCGCGACGGCCTGCGCGACTTCCGCCGCACCGGACAGGCCCTCAGCGAGATCCGCGACAACGGGTTCTACCGCGCCTCCTACGAGTCCTTCGAGGCGTACCTGCAGGACCGCTGGGGCTTCACCGCCCCGCAGGCCGGGCGTCTGATCGACGCGTCCGACGTGGCGAAGGTCCTCGATCCGCTGGGCATCCAGCCGAAGAACGAGGCGCAGGCCCGCTCGTACCGCGCCGCCGCGAAGGTCATCGAGGAACTCGAACCCGAACAGCAGCGCGTCATCGCCCGCCTCGTGGAGGCCGCCGCGCCCGACACCCAGCCCGGAGCAGAGGGTGAGGCGGACGGCGAGACCGACCTGCCCTGGGACGTGCCCGCCGCCGAGGTCCGCATCATGGCCAGCGTCGTGAAGAAGATGCAACCCGACGCCCTGGTCCACCACCCGGACAGCGGCGACGAGGTGCCCTTCGACACCCTGAGCAACCCCGAACGCTTCGAGGTCATCCGCACCCACGTCGACCAGAAAACCCAGGCATACCGCGAGAAGCAGGAGGCGAAGGCGAACGCCCCGCAGGCCGAGAAGATCAACTGGGCCGACTGGGTGCTGAACACCGCCGCGCAGAACCTCGGGCACGGGCAGCGGCTGGAGATCACCGTGGAACCCGACGGCAGCGGCGCCGCCCGCGCCGTCGCCCGCATTGTGGACGGGGGCACCGGCGAGGTCCTTTCGGCCGGGGCCGGGGCCGTCACCCTGAAGAAAGCCGTGCTGAACCTCGCCGCCGAACTGAAGTAAGGCCGCGCGGAGGTGACCCGTATGCTGCGGGCATGACCTCCACGCTGCTCACGGACCGGCCCGGTTTCACGCCCATGATCGCCCGCCTGGTCGGCATGATGACCTACACGCGCGAGACGACCCTGGAGGCCGTGCAGGGCTGGACGCCAGAGGAACTGGACCTGATTCCGGACGGGCACGCGAACAGCGCCGGGATGCTGCTGGCGCACATGGCGGCGGTGGAGCGCATCTACCAGCTGATCAGTGACGGGCACCCGGACCCGGATTCAGCGCTGGAAGCCCACCACTGGCCGGGCCTGAACCTCGGGCAGCAGGGCCGCGCGGAGGTCCGGGGGCGGCCCCTGCGGCACTACCTGGAGGAACTGGCCCGCGTGCGCGCCGGAACGCTGGAACTCCTGGCCGCGCGGGACGACGCATGGCTGGACGAACCCCTCCCCTTCTGGGGGGGCACGGGCAACCGGCACTTCATGTGGTTCCACGTGTTCGAGGACGAGATCAACCACCGGGGCCAGCTGCGGCTGCTGCGGCGGCACCAGCCGGGGTTACAGGGGCTGGGCCTGACGGGCGCATGGCTGGAACCACTCGCGGACGGGCGGGGCGTGCGCTGCCGCATGGTGCATGAGGGCAGCCCGGCCGAACAGGCAGGCCTGCGCGGCGGGGACGAGATCGTCGCCATCGACGGGGTGGACGTGCAGGCCGCCTACTTTCACGAGTTGCGGCTGGGAGCCGCGCCGGGCGTGAGCAGCACCTTCACGGTCCGGCGCGATGACGGCACGCAGGACGTGACCGTCACGCGCGTGGCGCGGCCCGGCTGAGAGGGGGTGGGCACCACTGCCTAGCGGAGCAGGTCGAGGAGTTCGCCGACGGTGTGGTGCGCTTCGAGGGGGTGGCGCAGGGGGGTGCTGGGCTGGAGGTGGTAGGTGTTGCGGCGGCCCTGGCGTTCGCGGGTGAGGACGCCGGCGTCTTCGAGGTCGCGGACGATGCGTTGCACGGCGCGTTCGGTGATGCCGACGCGGGTGGCGACTTCGCGGAGGGTGTCGCCTGGGTGCTGCTGGAGGCACAGCAGGACGTGGGTGTGGTTGGTGAGGAAGGTCCACGGGGCGGGCGTGGTCATGGGTGGCTTGACCCTAGCACACAAAATACGACATACTTTTCGCGTATTAGATTTCGCTCTTTGGAGGAGCCATGACGCAACTCACCCTCGACCCTGCCCACACCGCACCCCTCACCACCGTCGCCGTCGCCCACGGGGATGGCATCGGCCCGGAAATCATGGACGCCACCCTGCGGATCCTGGCCGCCGCCGGGGCGCGCCTCCAGCCCGTCCCGATCCGCATCGGTGAGGCCGTGTACCGCGAGGGCCACACCAGCGGCTTCACGCCGGACACCTGGGACACCCTGCGCGCGGCGGGCGTGCTGCTCAAGGCCCCCATCACCACCCCGCAGGGCGGCGGGTACAAGAGCCTGAACGTCACGCTACGCAAGACGCTGGGCCTGTACGCGAACGTCCGCCCGTGCCGTGCCTACGCGCCGTTCGTGCCCAGCCACCACGCGGGCACGGACGTGGTGATCATCCGCGAGAACGAGGAAGACCTGTACGCCGGCATCGAGCACCGCCAGACGCGCGAGGTCGTGCAGTGCCTGAAACTCGTCACGCGGGACGGCTGCGAGCGGATCGTGCGCTACGCCTTCGAGTACGCCCGCGCGCACGGGCGGCGCCGGGTGACGGCGCTGAGCAAGGACAACATCATGAAGCTCACGGACGGCCTGTTCCATCAGGTGTTCCGCGAGATCGGCGCCGAGTACCCGGACCTCGAGCAGGAGCATCAGATCATCGACATCGGCACGGCGCGGCTGGCGACCCGCCCCGAACGGTACGACGTGGTCGTGACCCTGAACCTGTACGGGGACATCATCAGTGACGTGGCGGCCGAGGTGACGGGCTCGGTGGGACTGGCGGGCAGCGCGAACATCGGCCCCAGCTTCGCGCTGTTCGAGGCGATTCACGGCAGCGCGCCGGACATCGCCGGGCAGAACGTCGCCAACCCCGGCGGACTGCTGCAGGCGGCGGTCATGATGCTGGGGCACCTGGGGCAGCACGACGTGGCGGTGCGGGTGCAGAACGCGTGGCTGCGCGCCCTGGAGGACGGCGTGCACACCGCCGACATCGCGGGGGAACACACCCGCGGGCGGGTCGGGACGCGCGAGTTCGCGGACGCCGTGATCGCCCGGCTGGGGCAGGAGCCGCAGGTGCTGCCCGCCGCGCGCCGGGGACCGGGGCAGCTGCCGGCGCCCGCGCCGCAGCCGGACCGCCGGGACGTGGTGAAGACGCTGGTGGGCACGGACGTGTTCTTCGAGTGGGCCGAGGCGGACCGTGACCCGTCGGTGCTGGCGGCGCGGCTGGAGGCACTGGTGACCGGGCGGTTGCGGCTGAACATGATCACGAACCGGGGCGTGAAGGTCTGGCCGGGCGGGCAGCCGGAGACGTTCCGCGCGGACCACTGGCGCTGCCGTTTCCTGGCCGACGGGGACGGGCCGGTGCGGCACGCGGACGTGGTGGCGCTGCTGACGGGTCTGCTGGGCAGCGGGCTGGATTTCATCAAGACCGAGCACCTGTACACCTTCGACGGCGTGCCGGGCTTCTCGATGGGGCAGGGGCAGTAGCAGGCAGACCTTCTGACGGGGGGCCGCCTTCTTCCCGCGTGGGAGGGGGCGGCTTCCTTCTGTTGGGCGCCTGGGATTGCCGAGCATTCCGGTGGGTGTTCTGCGTTGAGTTCGGGGGGCGGGGGGAGTAGAATCCTCTTATTGAGAATCCTTCCTATTAAGGAGGGTCGTTCCTCTCCCCCACCCCGGAGGCTCCCCGTGACCACCCAGACCCTTCCCCACCCAGGCGCCCGGCCCGAGCCGCGCTTCACGATGTCGTCCGATCTGCGCCGCGCGGTCACCCTAACCGCCCTGACCCTGGCGGGCCTCCTCGTGGGCCTGACCGGGCAGTACCTCCTGCACCTCCCGGCCCTGCAGTGGGCGGGGTACGTCACGGCGTTCCTGGCGGGCGGCATTCCCGCCGGGCGCGAGGCGCTGCACTCGCTGTTCGCGGAACGCAAGCTGGACGTGGACCTGCTGATGGTGCTCGCGGCCCTGGGCGCGGCGAGCATCGGGCAGGCGGCGGACGGCGCGATCCTGCTGTTCCTGTTCAGCCTGAGCAACACCCTGCAGGACTGGGCGATGGGCCGCACGTCCAGCGCCATCCAGGCCCTGATGGACCTGAACCCCGAGGGCGCGACCGTCCGCCGGGACGGCGTGGAGAAATGGTGCGAGCTGGGCGAGATCCGCATCGGGGACCTGCTGGTCGTGCGGCCCGGCGAGCGAGTCGCCGCCGACGCGCTGGTCGTCCGGGGGCAGACGAGCGTGGACGAGAGCCCCATCACGGGCGAGAGCGTCCCGGTGGACAAGGCCCCAGGCGCGGAACTGGCGTCCGGCACCGTGAACCTGAACGGCAGCGTGGAGGCCGAAGTGGTCCGCCCGGCGGGCGAGAGCACCCTGGCGCGACTGGTGGGCCTGATGGAGCAGGCGCAGACGCAGAAGAGCCGCACCGAGAGCCTGACCGAACGCTGGGAGAGCCCGTACGCGGTGATCGTGCTAGCCCTCGTGCCCGCCGTGTACGCCCTGCTGCGCTTCGGGTTCGGCCTGAGCGTGGACGACGCGTGGTACCGCGCGATGACGTTCATGGTGGTCGCCAGTCCCTGCGCGGTGGTGATCAGCACGCCCGCCGTGATGCTCTCGGCCATGGCGGCCGCCGCGCGCGCCGGGGTGCTGTTCAAGAGCAGCGCCGCCCTGGACGCCCTGGCGGGCGTGCAGACCGTGGCATTCGACAAGACCGGCACGTTGACCCAGGCCCGCATGACCCTGACCGCCGTGCACGCGGATGACGAGGGGCAGGCGCTGGCGCTGGCTGCCGGACTGGAAGCGCACAGCGAGCACCCCATCGCGCAGGCCATCGTCACCGCCGCGCAGGAACGCGGCGTGACCCCGCTGACCGTCACGGACGCGCAGGCGATTCCCGGTCACGGCATCGAGGCGCGCCTGCCGGACGGGCAGGTCGCGTGGGCGGGGAACGTCCGCCTCGCGGAGCGGCAGGGTGCCACGCTGGACGCCGCGCAGCAGGCGGCCCTGAGTGACCTGGGCGCGCGCGGCAGCAGCAGCGTCATCGTCGGCGTCGGCCCGCGCGTGACCGGCGTGATGGGCGTCGCGGACGCCCTGCGCCCCGACATCCGCGCCGCGCTGGACGCCCTGAAGGCCAGCGGCGTCACCCACCGCGTCATGCTGACCGGCGACCGCGAGGAGGTCGCCCGCAGCGTGGCCGCCGAGGTGGGCCTCAGTGAGTTCCGCGCGGGCCTGCTGCCCGAGGACAAGCTGCGCCTGATCGGCGAGCTGCCCGGCCCGGTCGCCATGGTCGGGGACGGCGTGAACGACGCGCCCGCCCTGGCCCGCGCCGACCTGGGCGTGGCGGTCGCCTCGGGCACCGACGTCGCCATCGAGAGCGCGGACGTGGTCCTCATGCAGAACGACCTCGGGAAACTGGCGGGCGCCGTCCGACTGGCCCGCGACGCGCGGCGCACCGTGATCACGAACCTCCTGTTCGCGTTCGGGGTGATCCTGATCGTCGCGCCGCTCGCCGTGGCGGGCAAGGTGCCACTGCCGCTGGGCGTCCTGGCACACGAGGGCGGCACGGTGTTCGTCGTATTCATGGGCCTGCGCCTGCTGCGCCACCGGGTCTAAGGACGTCGAAGCTAACATTGCGAGATTCCGGGAAAGCACCGGAATCTCTCCATTCCCGCTTCAACGTACTTCCTCTGCTACGCGCTCCGCGCGGTTTATCTAAAAGACAAACGCAGTGTACTTAGGCAGGAGGCAGTGCTCGGGGCGATGGGGTGGCCTGAACCACGCCCCCTTGTGTTACCTGTGGCGTCAAAGGCTCAACTGGCAACCTGCCGTGTCTCTGCATTCAGCAGCCCGGCGCAGGCCGCCGAGGTCATCGACAGACTCGACCGAAGGTCACCACGACTTCCTGAACACCGGCGGAATCTCATCCACTCAATCACGGTGCCCGGGACCTGCTTTCTGATCCGGCTGCGCCCGACTGCAATCGGTGCGTGCTCCCCCCGCCCCGAAGCGCACGCTGGCCATGATGGACGGGTCTGCCTTGAGTCTGGCGGTGATCACCGTCCAGCCTGCTACCTTCCGGCATTTCGCTTCAAGGAGACCGCCCTGGTCAATGGACGCCACATCCGGGCGGCTGGACGTCCAAGTCACCGCTGGACTCACCCCGGGCGCATCCACGAAGCTCCCCAACCGCTGCTGGTAAGGCCAGACGGCCGTGTGCAGTTCCGAACCCAGAATCCCGAATCCGCGGACGACCGGAGCATTCGTGGTGGGTTGAAGGCGAATCACGAGAGGTGTGGGCGCGACCGGGCCGCACCGATTTTCTCTGACCACCACACCACGCACGGTCACCGGCCTGTACCAGGGACGATTGACGGTAACGGTGTAGCGACCGGTGCGCTCTTGATGCACGGTGACCTGACGCGTTCCCTGACGTCCGGGAGGCAGAGCAAGGGGGAAAGCGGCGTCTGGCAGCACCTGTCCGGCCTCGTTCCTCACCTCGACGGAGACTGGCGGAACGAGCATGGCCGGACAAGCGGAGACCGCAGGCTGTCCTAGGTGGGGACTCGGCAGCGGCTGAAGGACCGGACCGGTCACGCCTCCGGTGAGGGTCAGGGTCAGAAGCCAGGGCAGGATGGCCATGGCAGTAACCTACGTCGAAACCCTGATGCGGGACTGTCGAATCAGCGCCTGATTGCGTCCGTGATTCTTTGCGTCCGGCCCCCCCGGCGTGTTCGAGCCAGGCAAGGGGGGAATGGAACGGGCGGGTGGCAATCAGGCTCGATGTCAAACATTCGGATCAGAACCGCGCCCCTTAAGGTTCCCGCAGGTCAAGACACATCCCGGCGTGGACTGGGAAGCACAGGCTGAGCTTCAGAGTTCACCGGAGGCCCCATGAGACTGAATCCCGCCCGCCGTCCCCTCCTGCCCCGTGTGCTGCTGGGGCTCGTCAGCCTGTTCGTCGTCGCGCAACTCGTGCCGTATGGCCGGGCGCACGCCAATCCCACTGTGCAGGCGCAGCCGAAGTGGGACAGCCCGCAGACCGAGGCGCTGTTCACGCGCGCCTGCGCGGACTGCCACAGCCACGCGACCGTATGGCCCTGGTACAGCAACGTGGCGCCCGTCTCGTGGCTGGTGCAGCGGCACGTGGACGAGGGCCGCAGCCGGTTCAACGTGAACGTCCCCGGCTTCGGGCGGGATGCCGACGAGGCCGCCAAGGAAGTCCGGAGCGGTGGAATGCCCGAACCGACCTACCTCCCCATGCACCCGGAAGCCCGCCTGAACGCGCAGGAGAAGCAGCAGCTCGCGGCGGGTCTGGAAGCGACCTTCGGCGGGGAACGCGAGGGTGGGGAAGCGGAGGGCGAGGGCCGCTGAGCGTGACCGGGCCGCGCCGTAAGGTCTGGTGAACGCGGCCCCCACCCGATTCCAGCCTGCGCGGGCCTACGCTGGGCAGCGACGCATTCAATCCAGTGGGTCCCCGCGCGGGCGGGGCAGGAGGCAACAGCATGGGAGAGGGCAGACCGAACGGTGAGGCACACGCGAACGTCTCGCAAGAGACCATCAACGACCAGGGCCAGTGGAACACCGGCACCCCCAAGAACCCGGGCGACGCCGCCACCCAGGGCATCTACCCGGACGCCAGCGACGCGAACGCGGACGCCGGGGACACCACCTCGCAGGCGCAGCAGGTGAGCCTGACCACCGACCCGCGCCCCGACGCGCAGGGCGGCACGGACGTGAACCCCACCTCGTTCGGGAGCATGCAGGACGGGCTGCCCGCCAGCGGCGCCACCACCGACCCGGACACGAAGGCCGACAGCGACAAGGCCTGAACCCTCAATGGAAACGCCCACCCGCAAGCAGGGGTGGGCGCTTTCCCTTGACGGGACTTACTTCTTGGGTGCGTCGATGGTCTTACTGGCCTTCGTGGCCGGACGGGCGGGGGCCTTCTCGACCTTCTGGCCGATGCTGGCGGTTTCCTTCTCGACCTGACGGTTGATCAGGATCTGCTGCCCGATGCCGATCAGGGTGGACAGGATGATGTAGATCGTCACGCCCGCCGGGAAGGTCAGCGCGAAGTACAGGAAGATCAGGTAGATGAACGCCTGCTGGCGGAACATGTCCGGGTTCTTGCGGGTCATGACGTACAGCTGCCCGATGTTCACGATCAGGTACACGACGGCGAGCAGGTAGAACGGATCAGGAATCGCGAGGTCCGGGAGCCACAGGAAGCCGCTGTCGAACTCGAAGTTGCGGATGGTCGACCACAGCGCGATCAGCACCGGGAACGGAATGAAGGTGGAGAAACACCCGGCCGGGTTGAAGTTGTAATCCCGGTACAGCTGCTGCATTTCCGTCTGCATGGCCCGCTGGGAATCCATGTCCTTGCGGTCTTTGTACTTCTCCTGGATTTCCTTGATCTTGGGCTGCATGACCTGCATGCGGGCGGTGGTGCGGCCCTGGGCCTGCATCAGGGGCCACATGATGGCGCGCAGCAGGATGGTCAGGACGACCAGCACCAGGCCCCAGTTCTGAATGACCTTGTACAGCTGCTCCATGAGCTTCACGATCAGCAGGCTGATCTGACCGAAGAAGTTCGGTTTGAACAGGCCCGGCAGGTCGGTGTAGCCGCTCTGGTACAGGTGGATCAGTTCGTTCTTGCCGCCGTAGACTTCCAGGTTGCTGCTGGCCGGTACGGACGCCGTGATCAGGCCCTGCGCGCCGCCGGTCAGGGTGGTGTTCACCTGCGTGCCGCCCTGCGGGAGGATCATCAAGGCGTGTGCGGCCTGTCCTGGACCGAAAGCCGATCCACCGACTTCCTGCAGCGCGGCGTACTGGATGTTGTCGACACTCAGGGTACCGCTGCCCTGCACGGCGGCGGGCTGCGCGCCACCCTGCGTGTAGGCCTGCACGCGCGGGTTGTCGGCTTTGCCCAGACCCGGGAACAGGATGTTCACGCGTTCGGAGCCGCCCGTCACCTCAGTCTTCAGGTCGACCTTGAAGTTACGGGGGTGCAGCGTGACGGTCTTCGTGACGGTCACGCCGCCCTGCGTGTAGCGGAACACGGCGTCCTGACGGTTGGCCTTCAGGTCGGTGGTCAGGCCGGTCGGGGTGGTCGTCTCGGCGGGCTGCGCGGGGTCGAGCCCGGCGGCCTTGTCCTCGACAGCCAGGGCCTTGCGCCCGGCGACCATGTTTACGATGCCCTTCTGGTTGGTCAGGGCACTGAAATCGTAGGTGCCGTCGCCCCGCTTCTTGATGTAGGGGGTGCCGGCGTAGCCCTTGACGTACCAGCCGATGATCTCGCCGCGGGCGTTGAACACCACGTCCTGGAGGTTGCTCGTGGCGATGTACTCGTCGCCGAGCTGGCCGTCGAAGTCGGCCTTGATCCATTCGGGGGTGATGGCCTTGCCGAAGGTGGGCAGCGGGCCGGTCTGACCGCAGCCGCTGAGCAGCAGCATGCCGCCCAGGGCGGCGATTGGAAGCAGGTGTCGTGTCTTCATGGGTTTCGGGGTTGCCTCTTGGGGAAGTGCTCGGGGACGGGGTCGAACCCGCCGGGCACCAGGGGATTGCAGCGCATGACGCGCCACGCGGCCAGCCAGCCGCCCTTCACGGCGCCGTGCCGTTCGATGGCCTGCGCGGCGTACTCCGAGCAGGTTGGGGTGAAGCGGCAGGTGGGCGCGGGCTTGCGGGGCGAGAGGTGCTGCTGGTAGGAACGGACGGCCCGGACCATCAGTTTGCGGGGCGCGTTCACGCGCGGTCCCCCTGCGGGTCGGGTTCCGGTGAGTCTAGCGCGGGCTGGGGGGCGGCTGGGGGCACGGGGGCAGGTACGCGCCGCCCCCCGCCCGGGTTCCCGCCGCCGCCAGCTTTGCCGCCGCTGCCGCCCTTGCCGCCCCGGCCGCCGCGCGTGGGGGCGCGTTTCAGGGCGCGTTCCAGCGCCGCCTGGAGGTCCTCGAACGGCACATCCAGGATGGCGGGGTTGGGCAGCAGGATGGCGCGGCAGGCGGGGAGACCGCCGGGCAGGGTCCGCAGGGCCTCGCGGGCGCGGCGGCGGGCGCGGTTGCGGTCCACGGCGTTCTTGAGAGTCTTCTTGCTGACCACGATGCCGATGATGGCCCGCGGCTGCCACGATTCCCCGTGGCGGGGGCGGTACTCGGTGACACGCAGCGTGAACAGCGGGTCGCGGATCGCCTGCCCGTGGGCGCGGACCTTGCGGAAGTCGCGGTCACCCCGTAACGAGTCCAGCGCCACCGGACGGCGGGGCCGTTCCTGGGTGGCGCTGGGGGGATCAGTCTGTGCGATGAGGGCCGCTCCGGGTGGGAGCTTACTCGTCGGCGACGGTGAGCTGGTGACGGCCCTTGGCGCGGCGACGCGCGAGGATGTTACGGCCGGACTTGGTCTTCATGCGGGCGCGGAAGCCGTGGGTCTTGGCGCGCTTGCGGTTGTTGGGCTGGTAGGTACGCTTCATGGTGCTCTCCTCTTCTTCTCGCGGAGCCGCTGGCCTGCTGGCCGGGCGCGGAGCGTCACGCGGGAACGCCTCCCTCGGGAGGCAAACTCCGGGAGTGTAGCACGGCGCGCGCCGCGAGGGCAAAGGGCATGTGCGGCAGCGTGCCTGCCCCCGGACTTCTAAGCTGACCGCATGCCCAGCACCGAGGTGGCGACCCCTCACCCGGCTGACCCGTCCGCGCCCGAGCGGGGAGCAGGGCGGCACGCCGCAGCGCCCGTGTCCCCGGCGGCGCCAGCCAGACTGGCACCCCCTGAGCCTCTGTCCCGTCTGCGTGTTCTTCCGCCCCACCTGTCTGCCCTGGACCCCTGGACGCTCCTGCTGGGCGGCGCGGTGCTGCTCGCGGCGGCGTTCACGCTGCTTCCGGCGCTGTTCCCGCAGCCGCGCGTGCCGACCGTGACCCGCGCGGCGCTGCCCGTTGCGACCTCACCGGCGGCGACCTCGCCTGCACCCGCCACGCCGGAGGCGCCGGTCTACCCCACCACGAGCAGCGTCACGCCGCTGATCTCCGGGCGGGTGAACCTGAATTCGGCCAGCCTGGAGCAGCTGGAGGCCCTGCCGAAGGTCGGCCCGGCGCTGGCCTCACGGATCGTGGCGGGGCGCCCCTACCGGTCGCTGGCGGACCTGGACCGCGTGAAGGGCGTCGGGCCAGCAGCGCTGAAGGCCCTGGGGCCGCTGGTGTCGTTCTGAACGCGCCCCGGCCCCGCGTGGGTAGCCTGCCGTGGCCGGTTCCGGCGGTGGTGGGCGTGATCGGCGGCATCCTGCTCGCATTGGGGCAGGGGTGGGGCGTGGCGGCGCTGCTGGTCGGCGCGGGGCTGGTGCTGTGGCACGCCCGGCCGGTCCTGCTGGCGCTGGTGCTGCTGGGCGGCGCGGTGGGCTGGGCCTCGGCTCACGCGGTCCTGACCCGCCCGAACGCCCTGACGCCGTGGTTCGGGGCACTGGTGACCGTGCAGGGCGAGTGGGACGGGCAGTTCCTGACGCTGCGCGACCCGCCCGCGCGCGTGACGCTCGCGCCGAAGCCCACGCAGGGGCCGGGGCAGCTGCGGGTGTCGGGTCGCCTGCTCGCCCCGGAGGGCCGCCGCACGCCCGGGGTCTTCGATCAGGCGGCGTGGTTCCGCGCGCAGGGTGGGCTGCTGAGCGTCACGCCGGGCGGCGCGCTGGTGGGGGCGCGGGTACGGGAGTTCCAGCCGCAGGGCGGATTGCGCGGCTGGTTCCGCCGGGGCCTCACCACGGGCCTCACGGAGCGGCAGGGCGCGCTGATGCAGGCCATCGAACTCGGCGACCGGGGTGACATCAGCCGCGAGCAGTTCAGCGAGGGTGAGGCGGTGCGCGACGCGTTCGCGCGGGCGGGGCTGGCGCACCTGATGGCGCTGTCCGGGCAGAACGTGGCGATCCTGACCGGCGCGCTGATCCTGCTGCTGACGCGGCTGGGCGCGGCTCCCGCGTGGCGGTTCGGCCTGCCGGTGCTGCTGCTGGGGCCGTACCTGCTGCTCGTGCAGTCCTCGGCGAGCATCACGCGGGCGGTCCTGATGGGCGGCGCGGTGCTGATGGCGCTGGCGCTGGGGCGCGGGCGGCCAGACCCAGTGGGGGTGATCGCGCTGGCGGCGCTGGCGTGCCTGCTCCTGTATCCGCTGTGGCTGACGGACGTGGGCTTTCAGCTGTCGTTCCTGGCGGTGCTGGCTCTCACGCAGTCCGAGCGGGTGGCGGGGCTGCTGCCGGGGCGCTGGCCGCGCTGGCTGCGGCTGGGCCTCGCCGCGACCCTGCTGGCCGAGGCGGGTACGCTGCCGGTGATCGCGGGGACGTTCGGGCAGGTGCCGCTGGTGGGGCTGCCCGCCAACCTGCTGGCCGGGGGGATCATGGCCCTGCTCGTCCCGCTGGGGTTCCTGGCGGGGCTGCTGGGACCGCTGGCCCTGCCGCTGAACGTGGTGAACGGCGTCCTGGCCGACGCGCTGCTGCTGTTCGCCCGGACCTTCGGGCAGGCCCCGGTGCTGTCCTGGGGGCAGGTGGGCGTGGGCGGCCTGCTGGCCTACGCGGCGGCGCTGCTGGCCGGGTGGCTGTGGCTGCTGGGGCGCGTCCGCGCGCCCGCCGCGCTGGGCACGTGGCTGGCCTGCCTCCTGCTGACGACCCTACCGGGACGACTACATCCCGCGCGCGAGGTCGTCTTTCTGGACGTGGGGCAGGGAGACAGCACCCTGATCCGCCTCCCCCACCTGACGGTCCTCGTGGACGCCGGGGGTTCGGTGGGCAGTGACTACGACGTGGGGGCGCACACGGTCGTGCCCACCCTGCGGGCTCTGGGCGTGCGGAAACTGGATGTCCTGGTCGCCACGCACGCGGACACCGACCACATCGAGGGCGCGGCGAGCGTCCTGCGGCAGCTGCCGGTCGGGGAGGTCTGGATCGGGCAGCGCAAGACGGACGATCCGGTCCTGACCGCTGTGTTGCTCGCCGCGCGGGAGCGGCACGTCCCGGTGCGCGAGGTTCGCCGGGGCGATCAGGTCACCTCCGACGGCGCCTCCCTGACCGTCCTGTGGCCCGCCGGACACGCGTGGAGCACCGAGGACAACGACAACAGCGTCGCCCTGCGCCTGGAGTCACGCGGGTGGCGGGCCGCGTTCCTGGGCGACCTGCCCGCCCCCGTCGAGGAACGACTCGTCGCTGGACCGCTGGACCTCCTGAAGGCCGCGCACCACGGCAGCCGCCACAGCACCGGCGCGGCCCTCCTGGCGCAGACCACCCCCGCCGACACCGTCGTCAGCGTGGGGCGGAACACCTACGGGCACCCTCACCCGGACGTGCTGACGCGGCTGGCGCAGGCGCACTCGCGGGCGTGGCGCACCGATCAGCTGGGCACGATCCGCTGGCCGGTGCCGTGATGGGTTGTGGGGTGCAGGTTGTGGGAAGAGACCCATGCCTGCACCCCACAACCCACAACCCTGCTTCAGTCGGTGGCGCTGACCTCGATCTTCTCGGCGCGCGGGGCGAGTCCGGCCCGGCCCTTCAGGGGACGTTCGGGCAGGGCGATGGTCGCCAGGAACGCGAGGCCCACGAGCACGGCGGATACCAGGAACACCTGATCGATCGCGCCGGCCATGACGCCGCGCAGGGCGTCGAGGATGGGCTGGAGCAGGTTCGCGTCGCCCAGTCGGCTCAGGCCCGCGCCGAGCTGCGCGGTGGCCTGCGGGCTGGTCAGCAGGTTCGGGTTGGCGATGGCGTCCTGCACGGGGGCCGGGAGGGTGCGGGCTGCTTCGGGCAGCTGCGCGGCGAGGTTGGCGTTCAGGTGGGCGTTCACGAGCGCGCCGAACAGACTGACGGCCAGGGTGCCGCCGATCTGCCGGAAGAACTGGTTGCCGCTGGTGGCGCTGCCCAGCTGCTCGCGCGGCGCGGCGTTCTGCACGGCCAGGGTCAGCTGGCTGTTCACGGGACCTAGGCCCAGGCCGAGCAGGACCATGATGCCCACGGCGATCAGGATGGGCGTGCCGGTGCCGAGCGTGGTGGCGAGCAGCAGCGCGCCGGTGGCGACGATTCCACCCGCCAGGATGAGATTCTTGTAGCGGCCGGTGCGGCTGACGACCTGCCCGCTGAGGGTGCTGGTGAGGATCATGCCGAACATCAGCGGCGCGAGGGCCAGACCGCTGCCGCTGGCGCTGCTGCCGCGTACGCCCTGCATGTACAGCGGGAGGTACAGGATCGCGGCGTACATGCCGGCGCTCGTCAGGAAGCCCGCGAGGGACGCGATGGCGATGCCGCGGTCTTTCAGGAGGCGCAGGTCGAGGATGGGGCGTTCCTGGCGGGCGCTGTGCCCCGCGTACGCGCCGAAGGTGAGGACGGTGGCGGCCAGCAGGCCCAGAATCGTGGCGCTGCCCCAGGCGTACGTGCCGCCGCCCCACGAGAGGGCCAGGGTCAGGGTGGTGACGGACACGCCCAGCAGCAGCGCGCCGGGCGCGTCGAAGTGGCCCCGGGCGCCGGGGGCGGGCAGGCGGAAGTACCGCCAGATGAAGTACGCGGCGAGCAGCGCGAAGGGCAGGTTCACGAAGAACACGCTGCGCCAGCCCAGGTGGTCGGTCAGGAAGCCGCCGACGAGCGGCCCCACGACCGAGCTGACGCCCCACACGGCGCCGGTGTAGCCCTGGTAGCGGCCGCGCTCGATGGGCGTGAACAGGTCGGCGATGGCGGTGAAGCTCATGGCCATCAGGGTGCCGCCGCCGATGCCCTGCAGGGCCCGCAGGACGATCAGCTGCTCCATGTTCTGCACGAAGCCCAGCAGCACACTGCCGAGGGTGAACACGGCGATGCCGAGCAGGATCAGCGGGCGGCGGCCGTAACGGTCGCTGATGGTGCCCACGATGGGAATGGTGATGGTGGTCGCCAGGGAGTACGCGGTGAACGCCCAGGCATACAGGTGGAAGCCGCCCAGATCGCTGATGACGCGGGGCATGGCGCTGCCGACGACCGTGAGGTTGAGGCTGGACAGGAACAGCACGGTCAGGATGCCGACGAACGCGAGGAGCTGCTCGCGCGACGGGGCCGGACTGGCCGGGGTGGGTGCGGGGGTGGTCATGCGGGGTCTCCAGGGGTGGGGCAGGGGGCGTGCAGGGCCGCGTCCAGGGCGGCCAGCGCGGTCAGCGCGGCCTGCACGCGTTCGGGGGGCAGGTGGCCGAAGTGCGCGTGGACGATGTCCTGCGCGACCGCGCGGGTGCGGGCGCGGGTGGCCTGCCCGTCGGGCGTGAGTTCCAGGCGCTGCACCCGCAGGTCGCTGGGGTCGGTGACGCGGCGCACCAGGCCCGCCTGCACGAGTTTGGTGACCATGCGGGTCACGGTGGGCGCGGGGAGGTTCTGCGCCTGCGCCACGGCGCTGGGTGTGTCGGCGCCGTCCATGACGGTGGCCAGCACGAGCAGTTCCTTGGTGTTCAGGCCCAGTGCGGTCTCCAGCGGGTCGTCGAGGACGTGATGCACGCGCCGGGACAGCCGCAGGATCAGCCGGACGAGGCCGTACAGGTCGTCCATGACTGGAGTGGGGGTGAGGGTGGGACTTCCATTCATTTCAGATGGAAGTATTTCAAATGGAAGGAGTTCTCGCCAGTGAGCAAGTGTTCATCCAGCAGGAACACCACAGGTCACACTTCAGGGGGCGACCGCGCTGACGGGTTCTCACTCCGCTCATTCTCATAAGGGATGCAAGTGACTCGCTTTCAATGCGGTCACGTTCCGTTGACCCTCTCCCCTGCGGGACTCGTAGAGCTGAGCAGCAGTGGAGCGAAGCGACGGAAGGGTGAGGGGGCCACCGGGCGACTCCGAATGACGTGGCATCACTTGAATCCCGTATCAGAGGCTGTCTGGAAAGTCATTTTCGAGCTGGTGACGGCTGTTCACCAGCGAACGCCGCGAGTCTGCGAATCATAAGCCGAACAAACGACACAACGATGAACGCCGCCGTTGTACTCGGCAGCAGGTCATACTCCCGGTTCAAGCGACGATCAAACGACAACCACGCGAAGCTCCGCTCCACCACCCACCGCTTGCGCAGCACCTTGAACGTCCGATACCCCCTGAACGTCTTGATCTGTTCCTCCGTCAATTCCTGTCCCACAGGCAGCCAATACCTTCGGGTGTTGGCATCCGCACGCCGTACCACTTCCACGCTGAACCCCAGAGTGGTCTTCACCCACGCCTCCCACGGCCCGGCATACCCTCCATCCACGAACAGATGGAGTGACCACTGCGGCTGCGACAGGTGCACCTGTCGCAGCAACACCTTCCCACCCTCGCGGTCGCTGATGTTCGCTGCCGTGACGGTGACACCCAGCAACAACCCCTGCGTATCCACGATCAGGTGATGCTTTCGTCCGTTGATCTTCTTGCCCCCGTCGTACCCTCTGACCCCCCTTTTTGGGAGGTCCTCACACTTCGGGAATCCACGACGCCCGCCGTTGGGCGGGCGTTGCGGCCCATGGCCGTTCGAGTCTGGGTGCGCAGCGCGTCATTGACGCGCAGCCAGACGCCATCGAGCTTCCACTGCCGGAAGTAGCTGTACACCGTCTTCCAGTGCGGAAAATCGGCAGGCAACATGCGCCAGGACACGCCGCCACGTGTGATGTAGAAGATGGCATCAACGACATCCCGGCGATGGATGCGTGCTGGACGTCCGCCTGGTTGAGGCGCGGGAATCAGTGGGCAGAGGATGGCCCATTCAGCGTCACTGGTATCGCTGGGGTAGTGTCGGTGCCGAGTCATAAAAAACAGTACGCTGTTTTCGACACCACTCCCTCAACCCTCTTTCCAGACAGCCTCTCATACGGATTCCGATTAATTCGCTAACAAAGGCCACCAGTGAAAGAGGGTCTGCTGAGTGATGAGATCAGGTTGAGCTTCCAACCACACGCAGCGTTCGGAGAGTGCCAATTCCACCTCTTCAATGCTGTCGAACGCCCGGTTCGCGATTGGTACATCCGTCAACGCCCAGAGCCGTTCTGCTGGCTGCAATTCCGGCGAATACGGCGGGAGCGTCACGGTCTGAATGCCCTCCGGATGCCCATCATCGGGTGGCACGTGGAAACCGGCCCCATCCTGAACGACCAGCACACGATGGTCGGCGCTGGCGCCGACCATGCGGGCAAACGCAGCCATGACGGCCACATACGCCTGTTTGTTGACGACTGGGATCAACCAAAACAGGCTCTTGCCGCTCTCCGGATTGGCAAACGCGTACACGTAGAGCCACTCGTACCCAGGCTGAACCGGACAGGTCAACGGCTGCCCAGTTGGTGCCCAGACTGGACGGCGGATTGGCTTGAGCCCGATCCGATGTTCGTCCATACACCACAGGGAGACGCGCGGTGAGAGACGCTCCGCCTGGCGGAGCGTCTCGATCAGGACTTTGATTTGAATGCTTCCTTCGCGGCCTCATCGCCCCCAACGTGCCGGGGGCGGGGTCGTTGGGGGGTAAAGCCAGCCGCTCGAAGGAATTCATAGGTGCGCCCGAGGTGAACGGACAGTCCGTACTGCTCCTGAAGCCAGTTCTGAACGTCTTTCCCAGACCAGACGATGTCCTGCTCGAAGTCGGCGTGTAGTCGGGTCGCCAGGGTCTGTTGTTGCTCAGCGCTCAATAGCCGGGGTGCACCCTGATTCGTGTGGCGCCCGTCACACAGCCCGGCAAGTCCCCGGTCGCGGTAGCGGTTCACCAGATCGTAGGCGGTGACCCGGCTGTACCGGGTCACTTGGAGAATCTCTGGGAGGGGGCGTCCTTCAGCGAGGAGGGCCATGAATTGGGCTCTGCGCCGCTCGACGGCGCAGGTGCTGGTCGTGTAGAGGTGCCAGAAAGTGTCGGCGTCATGCGCCAGGGGAGCCGTCAGGAGTGTCTGTTTGATCTGACAATCATAAACCTTTTAATCGGAGTCCGTATCAGAGACCTTGAGGACACCCCTCAACACCTCTGAAACCCGCTGTCAGCGATCGGCCAGCGGCACTCCCCGCAGGGCCGCCCAGCCGTCGAGCATCTCCGAGAGGCGCACCCCGCCCCGCAGGTGCGCGTCCAGCACGCCCGGCAGCCATGGTAGGGCGTCGCCCGGCAGGGCGTGCGGGTCGAACCACCCGACGTCCGAGGTCTTCTCCAGCGGGGTCGGCTCGCCCGTCCACTCGCGGGTCAGGAAGAACACATCCAATCCCCCCATGCCGTCCAGGTCGTAGCGGCAGGCTCCCAGGCAGGTCAGGGCCGACGGGTTCACGCGCAGGCCCACCTCCTCCAGCACCTCGCGGGCCGCCGCCTGCGCCAGCGTCTCCCCCGCCTCCACGTGCCCGCCCGGCAGGCCCCACAGGCCATCGGCGTAGGAGGACCCGGAGCGGCGGCCCAGCAGCACCCGTCCCGCGTCGTCCTGCACGATCAGCCACGCGACCAGATGAAACGTCACGCGATCACCCGCGCCGAATGCACGTCGTGCAGCTGCTCGGTCAGGCGCGCCCCGCGCCGCAGGTGGGCGTCCAGTAGCGGCGCGACCCACGGCAGGGTGTCGGGCGGCAGGTCACCGAGCGCGAACCACGCGACTTCCGAGGTCTTGTGCAGCGGCTGCGGCTGACCCGCCCAGTCCGGCGCGCGGAACAGGAAATCCGTGCCCTGCGCGCCGTCCACCTCATAGCGGCGCACGCCCAGCAGGGATAGCCCGGCCGGGTCGAGGGTCAGGCCCATCTCCTCCCAGACCTCACGCGCGGCTGCCTCGGGGAGGCCCTCACCACGCTCCACGCCGCCGCCCGGCAGGCCCCACAGGCCGTGTCCGTACGCAGAGCCGTCGCGGCGCCCGAGCAGCACGCGGCCCCCCTCATCCTGCATGACCACCCACACGAGTAGATTCCGCATGGTTCAGGGTGGCACGCGTCGCGCGCCGCAACCGCAACCGGTGACGCAGGACACCTCCCGTGCGGCAGCCTGCGCTATCCTCACGGACGCGTCACCGGGGGTGCCTGCCGAAGGGCGGGCTGAGACTTACCCCAGGAACCTGATCCGGGTCATTCCGGCGGAGGGAGCGTGACCGGCCGCCCACACCCGTGGCGCAGGCCCACCGCTTCCCCTCGTGACGCGAGGGGACTTTCTTATGCGTAACACAATGATCCTGCTGACCGCACTCGCCGCCGCTGGCGCCGCCAGTGCCCAGACCACGCTGACCGTCATCACGCACGACTCGTTCGACGTGGACAAGAAACTCATCGCCGCGTTCGAAACGCAGAACCGCGCGAAGGTGCGCTTCATCAAGGGCGGCGACGCCGGGGAACTCCTGAACCGCCTGATCCTCACCCGCCGCGCCCCCATCGCCGACGTGGTGTACGGCCTCGACAACAGCCTGCTGCCCCGCGCCCGGCAGGCGGGCATCCTCCAGCCGTACAGGAGCCCCGCGCTGTCCCGCGTGCCCGCCGCGTACCGCCTGGGCGACGACGGCCTCCTGAACACCGTCGACTACGGCTTCGTGGCCCTGAACTACGACCGCGCGTGGTTCGAGAAGAACGGCGTGGCGCTCCCCAAGAGCCTGGACGACCTGAAAACCCCCGCCTACGCGAAACTCACGGTCGTGCAGAGTCCCGCCACGAGCAGCCCCGGCCTCGCGTTCCTGCTCGCCACCGTCAACCACTACGGCGAGGCAGGCGCGTGGCAGTGGTGGCGCGCCGCCCGGCAGGGGGGCATGAAAGTCACGCGCGGCTGGAGCGACGCGTACTACAAGGACTTCACCCGCAACGGCGGCCGGTACCCCATCGTGCTGTCCTACGCCAGCAGCCCCGCCGCCGAAGTCTTCTACGCCGACGGCTTCACCCCCACCAAACTCCCCGCGCAGGCCCCCACCGCCAACCTCTTCCTGCCCGGCAGCACCTACACCCAGCTCGAAGGCGTCGGCATCCTCAAAGGCACCAAGCAGGCGGCCCTCGCCCGGAAATTCGTAGACTTCATGCTGAGCGCACCCGTCCAGAGCGACATCCCCACCCGCATGTGGATCTACCCCGCCGTGAAAGGCACCCCCCTGAACCCCGTGTTCACCTTCGCGCAGGAACCCCAATCCACCCCCATCAAGGCCGAGGTCGCCGCCAACCCCCAGCGCCTCGTGGACGCGTGGGTGACGCAGGTGCTCCGGGCGAGGTGAGGGTTGTAGGGAGTGGGAAGTGGGAAGTAGGAACGGCAACACCGCTGCTGCGCAGGACCCCTCAGTCAGCTGCGCTGACAGCTCCCCTCAGAGGGGAGCCTGCACACCTTCTCTCGCCTGAGCTGAAACAGTAGAACCTGCCGACATGCACCAGGACACCCTGCCCCTCTACCGTCGTGGCCCACGAGCCGTCGTGCGCGAAGCGCGCGGGCCATCGGCGATGCCGGAGGATGGCGTCGAGGCCGGACACGTCACCGCCGCAAGAAAGCCCGCCGCGTCAGTCGAATCTCTTGCCGAGCGCAGCGACTGCTCCCCCTGCCCCGCTGGGGTAGGGGGCTGGGGGGTGGGGCAGCCCGCCGCAGGCGCCCACCCATGACCCGCACGAAACTGGAGGGCTGGCTCCTCGCCCTGCCCGGCCTGATCTTCGTGGCCCTGTGCCTCGTCCTGCCGCTGGCCAGAACGCTGCGCGAGGGTGGCGTGACCCTGGACGTGTGGCGGGATCCGTACTTCCAGGGTCGCCTCGCGTGGACGCTGACGCAGGCGGGCGTGACGGCGGGCGTGGCGGGGCTGATCGGGGTGCCGCTGGCGTTCCTGCTGTCGCGGTTCGAGGTGTGGGGGAAGGCGCTGTTCTTGCGCCTGCTGCTGTTGCCCTTCGTGACGCCGACGCTGGTGGCGGTGTTGGGCCTGAGTGCGCTGCTGGGGCCGCAGGGGTGGGTGACGCGTGTGACTGGAGTGGACCTGAGTGACACGCCGACGCTGCTGGTGCTGGGGAATCTGTTCTTCAACGTGCCGGTGCTGGTGCGCCTGAGTTACGCGGGGTTCGCACGGGTGCCGGGGAACGTGGTGGGCGCGGCGCGGTCGCTGGGCGCGCCCTGGTGGCGGGCGGCGCTGGGCGTGGCGCTCCCGCTGGCGCTGCCGGGGGTGCTGGCGGGGGTGGTGCTGGTGTTCCTGTACTCGGCGTTGAGTTTCGGCCTGCCGCTGGCGCTGGGTGGGGAGCGGTTCGCGACGCTGGAGGTGGAGATCTACACGCTGACGGCGCTGCAACTGCGTCTGTCGGAGGCGAGTGCCCTGATCGTGGGGCAGCTGGGGTTCACGCTGCTGGCGACGTGGGCGTACGTGGCGCTGTCGCGGGGTGGGGTGGGCGTGCCGCTGGGTGGCCTGCCGCGCGCTCGGGGTGGGGCGCGGGTGGCGCTGGTGGGGCTGGGGGGTGTGGTGGCGCTGGTGTGTTTCGCGCCGCTGTTCGCGGTGGTGGTGCGGGGCCTGCTGGGCACGTCGGGGTTCACCTTGGCGTACTGGCAGGGCGTGCTGGCGGACCCGGAGACGCCGCTGCTGGTGTGGAACACCGTGCGCTTCGGGTTGATGGCTCTGGCGGGCGCCACGCTGCTGGGCGGCCTGTACGCGCTGGGCGCGTGGCGCGCCGGGTCGCGGGCGCTGGACCTGGTGTCGCTGCTGCCGCTGATGGTCTCACCGGTCAGCCTCGCCGTCGGGTACCTGCTGGCGTACCCGGTGCTGGCCGCCACGCTGCCCATGATGATTGCGGCGTACACGCTGCTGGCGTGGCCGCTGGTGGTGCGTTCGCTGCTGCCCGCGCTGCGGGCCATTCCACCCCGGCTGTTCGAGGCCGCCCGTTCGCTGGGTGCCTCCCGCGGCGCGGCGTTCCGGTCCGTCACGGTGCCCCTCTCCTTCCCGGCCCTGCGGGGCGGCGGGGCGCTGGCCCTGGCGACCGTACTGGGCGAGTTCGGCGCGACCCTGGTCCTCACGCGGCCCGAGTGGGCGACCCTCAGCACCGGCCTGTACGAACGGCTGGGCCGCCCCGGTGAACGCAACCTCGGCGAGGCCTGCGCACTGGCCACCGCGCTGCTGCTGCTCGCCACGCTGGCCTTCACGCTGCTGGACGGCGGCGAGGGCGAGGTCACGTGAGATGCTGTCCCGCGTGACCGACCTTCCCCCTGCCCTGTCCCTGCGTGACATCCACAAATCGTTTGGTGGGGTGTCGGCGGTGCATGGGGTGTCGCTGGATGTGGCGGCGGGTGAGACGGTGGCGCTGCTGGGTCCGAGCGGGTGCGGGAAGAGCACGGTGCTGCGGGTGGTGGCGGGCCTGGAACGGCCGGACGCGGGGTCGGTGGCGGTGGCGGGTCGGGACGTGACGGCCCTGCCGCCGGAGGCGCGTGGGGTGGGGCTGGTGTTTCAGGATTACGCGCTGTTCCCGCATCTGAGCGTGCTGGGGAACGTGGCGTACGGGCCGCGTGTGCGGGGCGCGGGGCGCGCGGCGGCGGAGGCGCTGGCGCGCGAGGCGCTGGCGCTGGTGGACCTGCCGGGGCTGGAGGCGCGGCGGGTCGCGGGGCTGTCGGGGGGGCAGGCGCAGCGGGTGGCGCTGGCGCGGGCGCTGGCGACGGGAGCGGGGCTCCTGCTGCTGGACGAGCCGATGTCGAACCTGGACGAGCGGCTGCGCGCCGAGCTGCGCGCGGGGTTGCGGTCGCTGTTCGCGCGGGTGGGGGCCGGGGTGCTGCTGGTCACGCACGACCAGCGGGAGGCGCGGGCGCTGGCCGGTCGCGTGGCGGTCATGCGGGCGGGTGAACTGGTGCAGGTGGGGGGAGCGGAGGAGGTGTTCGCGCGGCCCGCGACGGCGTGGGTGGCGGCGTTCCTGGGCGAGGTGAATCTGCTGCCGGACGGGCCGGGCTGGGTGCGCTTCGTCCCGGAGGAGGCGCTGCGGCCCGGTGTGGGTGAGTGGTGGCCGGTGGTGGCGCGGCAGCCGGTGGAGGGGGGTGTGCAGGTGACGGTCGCGCACGCGTGGGGGCCGCTGTCCCTGATCCTGAGTGCGCGGGAGGCGGCGGCGCTGGAAGGGGACCGCCTGCGCCTGAGCGTGGAGGAGTCGGGCGTGCGGCGCCTGCCGGAGGACCGAGCGTGATCGCGTGGGTGCTGGTGGGGGGTCGGCTGGTGGATTCGCCGTTGCTGGCGGCGCTGCCCCGACCGGATATCGTGGTCGCGGCGGATGGTGGGGCGCGGCACGCGGCGCTGCTGGGCATGTGGGGCGTTGGCGTGCGGGTGGACGTGTGGGTGGGGGATTTCGACTCGTCGGCGGGCGTGTTCGTGGACGCCCCGCGCGAGGTGCACCCGGTCGCGAAGGACGAGACGGACGCGGAACTGGCGATCCGCGTGGCGCGCGAGCGGGGCGCGACGGAGCTGGTGCTGCTGGGTGCGTTCGGGGGCCGCTTCGATCACACGCTGGCGCTGGCGCTGCTGGCCCTGCGCCTGACCGAGCGCGAGGGGCTGCGCGTGACCCTGACCAGCGGGGACGAGTGGGGCTGGCCGCTCACGCCCGCCTCTCCCCTGTCGCTGGAGGTGCCGCGCGGCGCGACCCTGAGCGTGCTGGCCGTGACCGACCTGCGCGGCCTGAGCCTGGGCGGGGTGCGCTGGCCGCTGGAGCACGCGGATATTCCGCTGGGGAGCGGCTGGACGGTCAGCAACGAGGCGCAGGGCGGAACAGTGACCGCGTCGTTGCGGGAGGGCCGCGCCCTCGTGACGCTGCTGCCCACCCTGCCGGAATAACGCGAGGGGGGCACCCCGAACCGGAATGCCCCCTCTCTTCCCACTCCCTACTCCACAACCTTCTCACAGCGGTTTCCAGTTCCATTGAAGGGCCAACGGCACGCCCCTGGGCTCCACTTCCAACCGCTGATGTTGACGGCTTCGCGCTCTGCTCGGTTCAGAGGCATTGAGCACATCCCTCAACACTTCTGAACACCGCTGTCAGTTCGCGGGGCAGGCGTCCACGCCGGGGCGGGTGCCGCGCGTGAAGGTGCAGCCGTAGTTCGGGTCGGCCAGCACGGCGGGCGTGGTGACGTCGTCCCCGGCGGGTTTCGCGCCGCCCGCCTCCCATTTCACGAGGTCGCCAAAACCCTCGACGAGCTCCGGGCCGGTGAATTCGCAGTGTCCGGCGGCGCGGATGGCGCGCTGCACGAGGCGGTCGCCGTTCCCGGCGGCGGTCACGGCCGCGCGGTACAGCCCCTGGTGTTTGAAGGGCACGTAGAAGTCCCCGGTGGTGTGCAGGGTCAGCACGGGCACGCTGATCTCGCCGTTCACGCGGGGCAGGTAGCGCACCTTGCCGGTCAGGGCGGGGTTGGGGTCCTGGGCGGGCGTGACGCGCACGAGGCCCGCGTTGAAGGCGGTCTCGGCGGCGGTGGGGGTCGCGCCGGTCGTCCAGCGGTAGGTGGTGGTGGCGTTGCCGTAGATGTTGCGCGGCAGGATGCCGGTGATGGTGCCGTCCGCGCCGCCAGTGCCGAGCACCGCCTTCTGCCAGTACCCGGCGCGGAAGCCCAGTTCGAAGGCGGGGCGGGGGCCGCCGGTGAGGTGACGGGCGATCTCGCGCAGTTTGGCGCCCTGGGTGGCGTTCTCCTGCCACAGGGGGTCGGTGGTGCTGGTGAACAGCGCGCCCAGGATGTCGGGCAGCAGCGCGCGGTACGTGTCGCTGCCCTGCGGAAAGGTCTTCGGGCCGACCCCGGCGAGCTGCGCGGCGGCCAGCGTGTAGTCCCCGAGCCACTGGAATTCGTATTCCTCGTCCATGACGCCGCAGACGGGCATGGCGGCGGCGTAGGTGGTCCTGTTCTTGGCGGTCTGGGCCGTTTCCTTCTCGACGGCGGCGCCCGCCACGTGCCCGCCCATGCTGACGCCCATGATCAGCGTCTTGGTGGGTTTCGCCCGGCCGGTCAGGGTCGGGAAGGCGTTGGCCAGGGCGTTGGTGTCCTCCACGCCGGCCTGCACGTCGTAGTAGTTGGCGCTGTAGGAACTGGCGGCCCAGGCGTACCCGAGGCTCAGCCAGTAGGCGCGCAGGGCGGGCGCCTGGACTTTCAGGTCCGGGCCGTCACCGGCGTAGCCGTGGGCGTACATGATCAGCTGGCCGTTCCAGGTGGCGGGCACCTCGATGGCGTACGCGGCGTCGCCGTGGATGCCGGGCATGACGCCCTGATAGATGCTCGCGCCGGTCAGGGCGGTGAAGGTGGGCGTCACGGCCTTGAAGGTGCGGGTGTCGTGCGGGCGGCTCTGGGTGGGGAGGGTGGTGCGGGTGCAGGCGGACAGGGTCAGGACGGCGAGCAGACTGGCGGTCATGGAACGCTTCATGGGACTCCTTGGGCGCGCGGGGGCGCCGGGGTGGGTTGTGCTGGTCTGCCCTGACTGTATACCCGGGAACCGCCGCGGGCCTCCTCACGTAGTGGGTGGGTATGAGATCAAGTGGCAGAGGGTGGGGGTGCGGGTGTCTGGGCTGCGGCGGGGGCACGCTGCTGGTGCTGGCGCTGCTGGGCGGCCTGGCGTGGTTCCTGGTGATTCAGCCTGCGCGAGCGTTCCTGGCGAACTGGCAGACGCCCACCACGCAGACGCAGAGTGGACCGGCGCAGGGTGGGCAGACGCAGGGTGGGGGGACGGTCACGCCGCCCGCCCCGACCGGAAACGTGAACGGGGCGCTGACGAAGGCGGACGTGCAGAAGTTCGTGCGGGTGCGCCGTGACGTGCGTCAGGCGATGGGTTCGTCGTTCACGGGCGTGCAGCAGGTGTGGACGGACATCCAGAACGGGCAGAACCCGAACCTGTTCCAGATGATGACCGTGCTGCGCGAGGTGGGCGGCAGCGTCGGCGCGGCCCGGCAGGCGCAGGAGGCCGCCCTGAACCGCGAGAACATGAGTGCCGAGCGCTACGCGGCGGTCCGTGCGAGCGTGAACCGCGCGCTGGGCGTGCCCAGCATCGACTTCTCGCAGGCGGCGCAGTCCCTGCAGAACGGGCAGCTGCCGGACCTGAACCGCGACGTGCAGACCGGCACCGCGCAGGAACGGGCCCTCGTGCAGCCCTTCCAGCGGGAACTGACGGACACGGTCGCGCTGGGCCTGCTGGGCCTGTAAAGCTCGCGTGGTGCGGGGCGGCCCTCATGTGGGGCCGCCCCGCACGCTGCCGTTCAGGTGGTCTGGTCGCGGCGGGGTGCGGCGTACAGCAGCGCCTGGGCCAGGGCGGCCGGGTCGTGGCGGGCCTGGCCGGGGTGCAGCAGGGGCAGGATGACGCTGCGGCCGCGCAGGTCGCGGCTGGCACCGCTGAGGCTCAGCAGGTGGGCGCCCTCGGCGGCGTAGCGGGCGATCACGTCCCGGGGTGGAACGGCGTTGTTCACGAGCACGCAGTCGGGCGTGCGGCCCAGGTGGCGGGTGATGGCCTGCACGTGCGCTTCGAGGGTCAGGTCGTCGGTCTCGCCGGGTTCGGTCATCAGGCTCGCCACGTAGATCAGCGGCGCGGGGGTCTGCCGCAGGGCCTGCGCGACGGCAGGGACGAGCAGCGCGGGAATGATGCTGGTGTACAGGCTGCCGGGGCCCAGGACGATCTGGTCGGCGTCCCGGATGGCCTGCACGACCTCGGGCAGGGCGGGCAGGTCCGGCGGGTCGAGGGTCACGTGGTCGATGCGGGACGGGCTGACCTGCGTGGCGAACTGGCTCTCGCCGCGCACGGTGCGGCCGTCGGTCAGGTGGGCGACCAGGGTGGGGGGCTGGGTGGCGGCGGGGTACACGCGGCCGCGGATGCGCAGCACCTCGTGAATGTCGAGCATGGCGTCGCTGAGGCTGCCTTCCTGCTCGCTCAGCGTGGCGAGCATCAGGTTCCCGAAGGTGTGCCCCTGGATGCCGTCCCCGCGCGCGAAGCGGTGCAGCAGCAGGCGGGCCATGACGGGACTGTCGCTCAGGGCGGCGTAGCAGTCGGTCAGGTCGCCGGGGGCGATCATGTCCAGCGACTGGCGCAGGCGGCCGCTGCTGCCGCCGTCGTCGGCGACGGTCACGATGGCGGTGGTGTTCCCGGTGTGGACGCGCAGGCCGGTCAGCAGGTTGGACATGCCGGTGCCGCCGCCCAGGGTCACGATGCGCGGGCCGCGGGACAGGTGGCGGTTCTGGTACATGAGGTCCACGGCCTGTTCGGGCGCGGTGCCGGTGCCGCGCAGCACCGAGCGGTTGAGCATCATGATGCTCCACAGCGCACCGAACAGCGCGAGCAGCATCAGGACGACGCCGCCCACGTACAGCGGCATGACCTCGGGGCGGATCAGGGCGTTCACCCACAGGATCCAGCGGGTCGCGGTGAAGTGCAGCGGGCCGGTCCAGGTGAAGTGCAGCACGCCCACCGCGCCGATCAGGGTGCAGATGACGAACAGCGCCAGCCAGCGTTTGACGCCCAGGCCGGGAGACATCCACATGCGGGCGCGGCGGCCGGCGTGCTGGCCGCGCGCGAGCAGTTCGCGGCGGCGGGTTTCCGGTGGGGCGCGGTGCGGGAGTGGCGGGTCACTCATGGGGTTCTTTCATGTCGCGGTGATCCATGATATCGACATTCAGGTCCTGCAGGTCGTGCGCGAGGCGTGAGGCGACGGCCACGCTGCGGTGCTGCCCGCCGGTGCAGCCGATCGCGACGGTGTACCCGTGGCGGCCCGTGGTGCGGGCGCGTTCGGCGGCGACCCGCACGAAGTCGCGCAGGTCGGCGTAGAACTGCTCGCTGGCCTCGCCCTGGAAGGCGTACGCGGCGACCTCGGGGTCCAGGCCGGTGCGGGGGCGCAGTTCCGGGTCGTAGTAGGGATTGGGCAGGCTGCGCACGTCCAGCACGAGGTCCGCGTCGCGGGGCGGGGCGTGCTTGAACCCGAAGGACATCAGGCGCAGGTGGAAGTCGTGTTCCAACCGGAAGACCCGCAGAACCTGCGCGGCGAGGTCCTTGGCGCTCAGGGCGGTCGTGTCGATCACGGTGTCCGCGATGGAGCGCAGCGGGGCGAGCAGTTCGCGTTCCCGCGCGAAGTCGAACATCAGGTTCTCCCCGAGCGGATGTTCGCGGCGGGTGAAGTTGTAGCGTTTGAGCAGCACGTCGTCGTTCGCTTCGAGGAACAGGACGCGCAGGTCCTCGCGGCGGCGTGAGAGGCGCACGTAGCTGTCCTCCAGCGCGCCCATGAAGTCACGGGTGCGGACGTCGGTGCTGATGGCCACGCGGGTCAGGCCGCGGGCGTGCACGAGGTCATGCATGGCGCCCCACAGTTCGGGCGGGAGGTTGTCCGTGATGAAGAACCCGGCGTCCTCCAGGGTTCGCAGCGCGGTGCTTTTTCCACTGCCGGACAGACCGGACACGACGACAAACGGCATGGGTGCAGTGTAGCCCGCGCCTGCCGGGCGTCCCGTGACGGGACCGTCATGGAACATGAACGCCGCCCGGCGCGTAGGGACGCGCGGGCGGCGGTGCGGGGTCATACGGATTCCGTTTGTTTCGCCAACAATCCGGAACTTCACCGGATTGCCGGCTCCACTTCCGGAACCCGTTTCTCTCTTACTCGCATCCGCTCGGATTGAACGGGCTTTGCAGCCCATTCAATCGGAGTCCGTATCAGTGGCGGATCAGCGCCGGTTCAGCGGACCTTGGTGCCGCTGGGCAGGTCTAGGCCCAGGCCGACGAGGTCCAGGTTGCCCTGGTCGTCCTCGGCGGCGAGGATCATGCCCTGCGATTCGATGCCGCGCAGCTTGGCGGGTTTCAGGTTGGCGACCAGGATGACCTTGCGGCCGACCAGGGCCTCGGGTTCGAACCACCGGCGGATGCCGCTGACGACGGTCCGTTCCTCCTCGCCGAGTTTCACGGTGAGTTTCAGGAGCTTGTCGGCCTTGGCGACGGCCTCGGCGGCGATGACTTCCGCGACGCGCAGGTCGATGCGGGCGAACTCGTCGATGCTGATCAGCGTCCCCTCGGCCTCGGGTGCGGCGGCGGGGGCCGGGGCGGCAGCGGGGGCGGTGGTGGTCGGTTCGGGGGCTGTCTGGGTCATGGTTTTCTCTTTCTTGCCGGGCTTCGGGATGGGCGCGGCGGGGGTGGGGGTGTCTTTCGGTTCGGGTTTCGGGAAGAGGATCGCGCCGCCCTGCACGCGCGTCCCGGCGGGCGTGAGGCCCCACGCGGCCTGCAGGGCGTAGGTGTGCCCGCCGAGGCCCAGCTGGGCGCGCAGTTCGCGGGCCTTGACGGGAATCACGGCTTCCAGGGCGACGCTGGCGACGCGCAGGCCCTCGGCGGCGGTGTACAGCACGGTGTCCAGGCGGCGCTGCGTCTCCTCGCTCTTGGCGAGGGTCCACGGGGCACTCTCGGCGATGTAGCGGTTCAGGTCACGCACGAAGTTCATGGCGGCCTCGATGGCCATGTTGATCTTCAGGTCGTCCACGAGGCCCAGGATCTGCCCGGGCAGGGCCAGCGCGGCGGCCTCGATCTCACGGTCGCGGTCGCTGAGGTCCGCCGCGGCGGGAATGACGCCCGCGCGGTACTTCTGGATCATGCTGACGGTCCGCGAGAGCAGGTTGCCCAGGTCGTTGGCGAGGTCGCTGTTCAGGCGGTTCACTAGGATCCCCTCGCCGTAGGGGCTGTCGGCACTGAGGGTCGCCTCGCGCAGCAGGGTGTAGCGGATCGCGTCGACCGGGTACGCGCCCACGAGCGCCTCGGGGTCGATGGCGTTCCCGAGGCTCTTGCCCATCTTGCGGCCGTCCTCCGCGAGGATGTGGCTGTGCACCACGAGGCGGCGGTAGGGGGGCAGCCCGGCGGCCTTGAGCATGGTCGGCCAGAACACCGCGTGCGGCTTGAGGATGTCCTTGCCGATCACGTGCCACGCGGTGCCGATCACGTCGGGCTTGGCACCCTTGCTGACGGGCGCGGACACGTAGTTCAGCAGCGCGTCGAACCACACGTACGTGACGTGGTCCGGGTCCCAGGGCAACTCGATACCCCACGGGACGCGGCTCTTCGGCCGGGAGATGCTCAGCGACCCGATGGGTTCACGCAGCATCTCGATGACCTCGTTGCGGTACCCGGCGGGCTGGATGAAGTCCGGGTTCTGCTGGATGTGCCCTTGCAGCCACGCTTGGTACTTCTCCATGCGGAAGAAGTAGTTCGCCTCGCGGCGCAGTTCGGGCGGGTCCTTGTCGCCGGGGTAGCGGCGCACGCCGTCGGGACCCTCCACGAGTTCCTTCTCGGTGACGTAGCGCTCGGCGCCGACCGAGTACAGGCCCTCGTACTCGTCGAAGTAGATGTCCCCGGCGTCGTACACGCGTTGCAGGACGTCCTGCACGAAACGCTTGTGGCGCCCCTCGGTGGTGCGGACGAAATCGTCGTAGCTGATTTCCAGGCGGTCCCACAGGCCCTTGAAGGCGCGCGTGGCGAGGTCGTCCACGAACACCTGCGGGGTCTGCCCGGCCTTCGCGGCGGCCTTGGCGATCTTCTCGCCGTGCTCGTCCGTGCCGGTCAGGAAGAACACGTCCCGCCCGGCGAGGCGCTGGTAGCGGGCAATGGCGTCGGTGAGGATCTTCTCGTAGACGTGCCCGATGTGGGGCGCGCCGTTGGCGTAGTCGATGGCGGTCGTGATGAAAAACGGGTCTTGGCTCATGGGCGTCCTTCCTTCCCCGCGGCGCGGTGGGCCGCGCCGGGGGCAACCTGTTCAGGATACGGGCTGCGGGCGGGGGCGTGAAATGGCGTGCGGGGCGTCCCGGCCTGATCGGTGACGCCCCGCGCGGTCGCTGCTCGTGCTCAGCGCCGGGGGGACATTCGCATGCGGGCCGTCATGCGGCCCAGTGTACCGTCCGGGGTGCGGCGCGGCCATGCGCTGTCTGGCAGAGGGGCCTGCCCCGCGCGTGACGGGCGGCCCTGCGTGGGGTGGGGTTCACCTGAAGGTCCATGAGGGCCGAAAGCGCGTGCATGAGGCGGGGGTTCAGTGACGGGTCAGGTGCGGCGCCTATGCTGGGCTCACCTCGGAAGAGGTGAAGACCACTCAGCGTTTTCGTGCTGCCGGAGGGACACACCGCACGCCCCCGGCCCACCCCTCCCCCCGCAGGCGACGCCGCAATGTGCGCGGCCACCACACGGGGTTCCAATCGGCGCCTGTGCCGCCCAGGCAGAGGCACACCCCTTCACCGAAGCTTCGTTGTCCAGCACCCGGGCCGCCCCCACGCGCAGAGGAGGCGGCCCGGACCCTGTACCACGTCATACGCGACTCCAGTGATTCCACATCATTCGGAGTCGCCCGGTGGCCCCCTCACCCTTCCGCCCTGTCGCTCCACTGCTGCGCAGCTCTGCGAGCCCCTCCCTCTCTGCTGCGCAGCTCTCCGAGTCCCACAGGGGGAGAGGGGACAATGGAATGAGATCACGGTGCAAGCAAATCAATTTTATCCCGTATCAGATAGGCGCGGTCAGCTGAGCTTGGCCCTGAACTCCTCGTACCCGAAGGTCTTCACCCGCTCGTACGAGCCGTCCAGATGCAGGATGCCGATATCCGGGTGCTTCACGCCGTTGAAGAACGTCGTCTTCACCATCGTGTAGTGGATCATGTCGTCGAACACCACGCGGTCCCCGACCTCCAGCGGCCGGTCGAACACGTACTCCCCGACCACGTCCCCCGCGAGGCAGGTCGTCCCGCCGATGATGTACGGATGCCCGCCCGCGCCCTCGGTCGTCTCGCGGTGATGATCCAGCTCGGGCGGATCGCCCGCCCCCAGGATGCGGGGCCGGTAGGGCATCTCCAGCACGTCCGGCATGTGCGCCGACACGCTGATATCCAGCAGCAGGGCGTCCTTCACGTTATGCACCACGTCCAGCACGCTGCTGACCAGCCAGCCGGTCTGCCAGCCGAACGCACTGCCGGGCTCCAGGATCACGTGCACGCCCCACCGCTCACGGAAGGCCCGCACCACGCGGATCAGACGCGGAATGTCGTAGCCTTCGCGGGTCATCAGGTGTCCCCCACCGAAATTCACCCACTTCACGCGCGAGAGCACGTCCCCGAAGTTCCTTTCGAGCACCTCCAGCGTCCGCTCCAGCGTGTCGCTGTCCTTCTCGCACAGCGTGTGGAAGTGCAGGCCGTCCACGCCGTCCATCAGGTCCATGCGGAACTCGCGCCGGGTCACGCCCAGCCGGGAAAACGGCCCGGCCGGGTTGTACAGGTCCGTCTCCACCTCCGCGTACTCCGGGTTCACGCGGATGCCCACGTGCACCGTCCGGCCCGCCGCGCGCGCCGCCTCCACCTGCGGCTTGAAGCGCGCCCACTGACTGAACGAGTTGAACACCAGATGATCGGCCAGTTCCAGGATCGCCGGGAACTCCGCATCACTGTAGGCGGGCGCGTACACGTGAACCTCGCCGCCCATCTCCTCGCGCGCCAGACGCGCCTCGTTCAGGCTGCTGGCCGTCGCCCCGGTGATCCCGTACTCACGCAGCGTCGGGAACGCCGACCACATCGAGAAGCCCTTGAACGCCACGATGATCTGCGCGCCACTCTCCTGCTGCACGTACGAGATCAACTCCAGGTTCCGGCGCAGCCGCGACTCGTCCAGCACGAACGCCGGACTGGGAATCGCCGCCCAGTCCACCGACTCGGTCGGGGTCACAGCACTCAATTTGAGATCAGAGGGAAAAACAGTCACGCCCCACAGCGTAACGGCTGACGCGCACGAAAAGGGTCAGCGGGCGTTCAGACCGGGCTTATCCCGCCGTGAATTTCAGGGTGCCTTCGGGCGCGTCGTCGGGCGTCAGGGTGGGGACGATGGTGCTGGTGCTCAGTCCGGCAGCGGCGCGGACGTCCTCGCCGAGGCCCAGGCGCATGAGGTGCTGGCCGTGGCCGCTGCTGCCCAGGGCCTCCAGGGGGTTGCCGCCGTTGCGACGGACGGTCAGGGCGATGCGGGCGCCGTCGTCGATGCTGAATTCCCCCATGGCGAGCAGGTACTCGGCGAGCACCCCGGCGGCGTAGACGTCCTCCAGCCCGACGTGTTCGTCGGTGCCGGCGCAGACGATGGCGATTTCCTCGGTGGCGGCGGCGCGGGCGCGACGGGCGGCGGCGTGCGCGTTCGTCAGGGCGGCCAGGAAGATGTGCTTGCCGCTCTGCGCGGCGGTGTGGGCGGCGCCGGTGCCGTTGGTGGTGTTCATGACGACCGTCTTGCCGGTGAAGTTCTGCCCGGCGGCCTCCACGGGACTGTTGCCGAAGTCGAAGCCGGGGATGGGCAGCCCGCCGCGTTCCCCGCCGAGCAGGTAGGGGCTGCCCTCGGTGCGGAGGTTCAGGGCGATCTCGGGGGTGGCGGTGAGCAGCAGGGCGTCCGCGCCGCGTTCGAGATACGTGACGGCGGTGGTGGTGGCGCGCAGCACGTCGATGATGACCACGACGTCCGGGTAATTGCCGTGTGGGAGGAGGTCGACCCGCAGGCGCATGTTATTTCAGGGCCTCGCGCAGGCGTTCGAGTCCGGCCTGCGCGCCGTCCCTGCCGAACACGGCGCTGCCCGCGACGAGGTTGCTCGCCCCGGCGGCGACGACCGCGCGGGCGTTCGTGGCGCTGACGCCGCCGTCGACCTGGAGTTCGGCGGCGCTGCCGATCTCGTCGAGCCAGCGGCGGACGGTGCGGATGCGCTCCAGGCTGTTCGGGATGAATTTCTGCCCGCCGAAGCCCGGGTTGACGCTCATGATCAGGACGAGGTCCACGTCAGCCAGGACGGGCCGCAGGGCCTCCAGGGGGGTGCCGGGGTTCAGGGTGACGCCCGCCTTCTTGCCCAGTTCCCGGATCTGCTGCACGGCGCGGTGGACATGCGCAGTGCTCTCCACATGCACGGTCAGGCCGTCGGCGCCGGCGTCGGCGAAGTCCCGCAGGTAGCGTTCGGGCCGGTCGATCATGAGGTGCACGTCCATGAACAGCGGGCTGGCGGCGCGGGCGGCGGCCAGGATGGGCAGCCCGAAGCTGATGTTGGGGACGAACTGGCCGTCCATGACGTCCACGTGCGCCCAGTCGGCGCTCTCGATGGCGCGGAGTTCGTCGCCCAGGCGGGCGAAATCGCTGGCGAGGATGCTCGGCGCGAGCTTCACGCGCCTCGCTTCGGGGGTGTCGGCGGTCACGGGCAGAAGCTTAGCATTCCCCACGCGGGGATTTCACGGGGGGCGAAGCGGCGCGCCCGAGTTCGCGCTGGGCAGAACGCGAACACAGAACTGACCCGCCCCGGCAGGCGCGCGGGGCGGGCAGCAGACGACCGGCCGTGGCTCAGCGGCCGTAGTACGCGGTCAGGCTGGTCTTGGCGAGCACCTTGCCGTTCAGCATGAAGCCCAGCACGGCGGGTGTCGTGCCCGCGGGCAGGTCGAGGGTGCTGCTCAGGGCGTACAGCGTGAACACGTAGCGGTGGGCGGGATCACCGACCGGGGGGCACGCGCCGATGAAGCCGGGCTGCCCGCCCTCGTTGTTCAGCTGCGTGGCCCCGGCGGGCAGGGTGCCGCCGGGGTTCCCGGCGCCCTGCGCGAGGCCGGTGGCGCTGGCGGGGATGTTGAACACGGCCCAGTGCCAGAAGCCGCTGCCGGTGGGGGCGTCCGGGTCGTACTTGGTGAGGACCAGGGACTGCGTTCCGGCGGGTACGCCGCTCCAGTTCAGGGCGGGGCTGATGTTGGGGCCGCTGCACCCGAAGCCACTCGCGACCTGCGCGGCGGGGTACGCGCCGCCACCCGCGAAGGTGGGGCTGGTGAGGCTCAGGCCCATGGCGGTCGCGGTGGGGGCGGGCTGCGCGACCGTGAGGCGCTGGGCGGGGTTCAGACCGGCGTTCATGGGGTTGGCGCCGCCGACCATCTGGGTGGGGGCGCAGGCGGCCAGGGCGAGGGTGGTGACGGTCAGGGCGGCGGTGTGCAGGTGGCGCATGGGGGTCCTCGAGGTGCGTGGCAGGGGTTCGCGTTCCGGCGCGCGGGGCGGCGGGGGCGCGGGCCGCGCAGGTGGTTCAACGCTAAACGGTCTGGGTGGCGGGCCGCCTGCGGGGGTCACATTCTGAAGGGAGCCTCACCGGACACTTCAGACTTCGTCAAGGGCGGAGCCCGGCGCGTGGCCCTGTCTCACACGCAGGAACAGCCGACGCCCCACGAACACCGAACGGTCGTTTGGTGCCGGGGCGGGGTGGGTGGCATGATGGCGGCAGCACACGGAGGAACACACATGCCCGACCTGAGTGCCTGGAAAGCCCAGGCCAGCAAGGACCTGAAGGGCGCCGACCCGGCGCGCCTGAACCGCGAGACGCCTGAGGGCATCACCCTCCAGGCGCTGTACACCGCAGACGACGTGCAGAACGTGGACACGGCCTCACTGCCGGGCCTGCCGCCCTTCACGCGTGGGCCGCGCGCCACCATGTACGCCGCGCGCCCCTGGACCATCCGGCAGTACGCGGGCTTCAGTACCGCCGAGGAATCGAACGCCTTCTACCGCCGTAACCTCGCCGCCGGGCAGAAGGGCCTGTCGGTCGCGTTCGATCTCGCCACGCACCGCGGGTACGACAGCGACCACCCGCGCGTGGTGGGCGACGTGGGCAAGGCCGGGGTCGCCATCGACTCCGTCGAGGACATGAAGATCCTCTTCGACGGCATCCCGCTGAGCGAGATGTCGGTGTCCATGACCATGAACGGCGCGGTCCTGCCGATCCTGGCCGGGTACATCGTGGCGGGGCTGGAGCAGGGCGCGACCCTCGATCAGCTGTCCGGGACCATCCAGAACGACATCCTGAAAGAGTTCATGGTCCGCAACACGTACATCTACCCGCCGGCGCCCAGCATGCGGATCATCGCGGACATCATCGAGTTCACGGCGCAGCAGATGCCGCGCTTCAACTCCATCAGCATTTCCGGGTACCACATCCAGGAGGCCGGGGCGAACGCCGCGCTGGAACTCGCGTACACCCTCGCGGACGGGCTGGAGTACGTGAAGGCCGCGCTCGGGAAGGGCCTGCACATCGACGAGTTCGCGCCGCGCCTGAGCTTCTTCTTCGGGATCGGCATGAACTTCTACATGGAGGTCGCCAAGCTCCGCGCCGCCCGCCTGCTCTGGAGCGAACTCATGGCGCCCTTCGAGCCGAAAAACCCCATGAGCCGCGCCCTGCGCACCCACTGCCAGACGAGCGGCTGGAGCCTGACCGAGCAGGACCCGTACAACAACGTCATCCGCACGACCGTCGAGGCCATGGCGGCCGTGTTCGGCGGGACGCAGAGCCTCCACACGAACTCCTTCGACGAGGCCATCGGCCTCCCCACCGACTTCAGCGCCCGGATTGCCCGCAACACCCAGCTGGTCATCCAGGAGGAGACGGGCATCCCGCACGTCGTGGACCCCTGGGGCGGCAGTTTCATGATGGAACGCCTCACCCACGACCTCGCCGAGAAGGCCCGTGAACTGATGCGCGAGGTCGAGGAACTGGGCGGCATGGCGAAGGCCATCGAGAGCGGCGTGCCGAAACTGCGCATCGAGGAGTCCGCCGCGCGCAAACAGGCCCGCATCGACCGGGGCGAGGACGTCATCGTCGGTGTGAACAGGTACCGCCCCACCCAGGACACCCCGGTGGACGTGCTGGACATCGACAACGCCGCCGTGCGGGACGCGCAGATCGCCCGCCTGAACCGCGTGCGCGAAACGCGCGACCCGCAGGCCGTGCAGGCCGCCCTCGCGGCCCTGGAACATGCCGCCCGCAGCGGGTCAGGCAACCTGCTGGCCCTGAGCGTGACCGCCATGCAGGCCCGCTGCACGGTGGGCGAGGTCAGCGACGCGCTGGAACGCGCCTGGGGCCGCCACGCCGCCGAGATCCGCACCCTCAGTGGCGTGTACGCCGCCGGGTACGACGGCGACGAGGGCTTCGCGTCCCTCCAGAGTGACATCGAGGCCTTCGCCGAGGCCGAGGGCCGCCGCCCCCGCATCCTCGTCGTGAAGATGGGCCAGGACGGCCACGACCGCGGCGCGAAAGTCATCGCCACGGGCTTTGCCGACCTGGGCTTCGACGTGGACGTCGGTCCCCTCTTCCAGACGCCCGAGGAAGCCGCGCGGCAGGCCATCGAGAACGACGTTCACGTGGTCGGCGTGAGCAGTCAGGCCGCCGGGCACAAGACCCTCGTGCCGCAACTGATCGCCGCGCTGCGCGAACAGGGCGCCGGGGACATCCTGGTGGTCGTGGGCGGCGTCATCCCGCAGCAGGACTACCCCGCTCTGCGCGAGGCGGGCGCAGCGGGCATCTTCGGCCCCGGCACCCCCATCCTCAGCAGCGCCCGCGAAGTGCTGAACCTCCTGCGAGCGCGCGAACAGGCGTGAGCACACCCCAGCCCAGCCCGCAGATCCCGACCCCCGCCGATCCCAGCCGGGTCTGGCGGCACCTGGGCTGCTGGGGCATGGCGATCGGCCTCCTGGGCGTCGTCATGGGTGCACTTCTCCTGCTCGAACCTCTGGGGATGGGCTTCATCTTTCTGCTTGCCGGCGGTGGCCCGGAGTCCTGGGACAGCCTCCCGAACGTCAACCCGCCGCTCCTGCTGGTTCTCGTGACGGCTGTCCTCTTTATCGTGAGTCTGGCCGTCTGGCTGATCTCCCTGATCTTTCGCCGGAGAGCCTGACGCACGTGTCTCGCAACCTCTGCCCCTCTCCCCGCGTACCTGCGCGCATGCTGAAGCGACTGAGGGCTGTGGTGGCGTGTGCCGTGCTGGGCGTGGCTGGACTGGCCGGGACCGGGTTGAGCGGTGCGGGTGCGGTGGGAATGGCCCTGCCCGCGCCGCCTGCTGGGCCGCCCGCGCAGGTGGGGGGGCTGCGGGTGTGCGAGCGGGGGGACACGACGTACCTGCTGGACCGTTCGGGCCGCGTGCGGAGCCTGACGTACGCGCGGCTGGTGCCGGACAACCGCCTGTGGGTGCGGCAGAGTTACGACCGCGCCGGACGCCTGACGGGCCTCAGTGTGAGCTGGAGTGGCTTCGCGGGTCGCCTGCTGGACGTGCGCGGGTCGTTCGACGCGCGCGGGCGTCTGGTGCGGGAATCGGGCTTCCGGGCGCGGGGCGTGACGACACCGCTGGGGTCGTACCTGCGGGCGGTGCCGAGGGGGCTGACATGTTGAAACAGGTGCTGCTGGCGCTGCTGCTGAGTGCGCCGCTGACGGGTAGTGCGGCACTGGCGGGCGGGGTGAGCGGTCCGGTGGCCCTCTCCCCTGCGGCGTCCGCGCGGGCGGTCGTGACCGGGAACGACGCCGCGCTGGGGGGGTGGCGGGCGTTCCAGGGCTCGTCCATGCCCTGCATCATGGACGCGTTCTTCGACGTGCAGACCTGGACGGACGCGCGCGGCACGGTGCGGCGGCTGGTGTTCCGCGCGGCCTCCGGCTGGAACCCGGACCGGACCGAGCAGCGCCTCGACTGGGACGAGGCGGGCCGCCCCCGGGCGTACTCGTGGGCGCTGCGCCGCACGCCCGGCCAGGACACGGTCGCCGCGCGGATCGAGCTGCTGATCGGCCCCGCCGGGCAGGTCGTGCAGACCCGTGAGTGGGGCGACGTGCACCCCGAGCACCGCGTGCCCTGGCCGACCCTGGAACGCGAACTGCGCCCCGCCGACCTGAGAGAGAGGTTCACTTGTCCGCCACTCCGCATCCTCTGACGCTGCCGCTGCTGTCGGGTGCGCGGCGGGCGCTGGCGAAGGCGATCACGCTGGTCGAGTCCACGCGGCCCGAACATGAGGCGCAGGCACAATCCCTCCTGTCGGAGGTGCTGCCGCGTGCGGGGCGGTCGGTGCGGATCGGCCTGACGGGAGTGCCGGGCGTGGGCAAGAGCACGTTCATCGAGGCGCTGGGCGTGCGGCTGGCCGACGCGGGGCACCGGGTGGCGGTGCTGGCCGTGGACCCCAGCAGCGCCCGGACGGGCGGCAGCATCATGGGCGACAAGACGCGCATGCCGCGCCTGACGGTGCATCCGAATGCGTTCATCCGCCCCAGCCCCAGCGGGGGCACGCTGGGCGGCGTGGCGCGGCGCACGCGCGAGTCGATCACGCTGTGCGAGGCGGCGGGCTTCGACGTGATCCTCGTGGAGACGGTCGGCGTGGGGCAGAGCGAGACGCAGGTGGCGGCCATGACGGACCTGTTCGTGCTGCTGACCCTCCCGAACGCCGGGGACGAGTTGCAGGGCATCAAGCGGGGAATCATGGAACTCGCGGACGTGTGCGTGGTGAACAAGGCGGACGTCAGCCCGCAGGCGGCGGTGCGCGCCCAGACGGAGCTGCGCACCGCGCTGACCCTCCTGACCCCGCACGACGCGCCGTGGCGGCCGATGGCGCTGCGGGCGTCGGCGCTGACCGGTGAGGGACTGGACGGCGTGTGGGCGACCGTCGAGGCGTACCGCGCCGCCGTGGATCTGCGCGTGAAGCGGCAGCGGCAGGCAGCGCAGTGGTTCGACGAACTGCTGCGCGAGGCCGCGTGGCGGGCGTTCCAGGCGGGCCTGGACCCGGCGCGGCTGCACGCCCTGCGCGCCGAGGTCACGCGCGGGGAGCGCACGGCGGTGCAGGGCGTCGCGGCGCTGCTGGACGCTCCCGCTACTCTGCGGGGCTGAGGGCGAGGTCCATGCTGGGCATGGCGGGCGACACCCAGGGGTTGCCGCGAATGGTGAAGCGCCACGGGAGGGTGCGGCCCTCGCGGATGCCGACGCGGGCGGTGACCTCCACCATCTCGTCGGGCAGCGGTGCGGGGGGCGGCAGGAGGTGGAGTTCCGGGGCGTTCACGGGCCGCCCGCTGATCTGCGCGGGGTTCAGGCCCAGCGCGTACACCAGTTTCGCCGGGCCGTTCGTCAGGTCCCGTTCGCGGGTGACGGGCCGGAAGGTCAGCATCTGGCCCAGGCCCTCCAGCGGCTCCAGGGCGCGGATGAGCACGCTGGCCGAAACGCCCTCGGGGCGGCACGCGACCTGCAGCAGCGGGTGGCCGTGCGCCGTCCAGAACAGCCACGTGCCGGGCGGGATGGCCATCTCGGCGCTGCGGGCGGCGTGGAAGCGCCCGGCGGTGCAGGCGGGGTCGCGGGGGCAGTCGTAGGCTTCGACCTCCACGATCCGCCCGGTCAGGCGTTCCCCACCGTCCAGCACGCGCACGAGCGTTCCACCCAGCAGCGCGCGGGCGACGGGAACCGGGTCACCCTGGAAGTGAGCCGGTGGCAGCGGCGAGGTCATACAGGAGGCGGGCGGCGCAGCAGCACGACCGCCAGCCCGAGGCTCAGCACACCGCCGATCAGCAGGGTGGCGCGGGCGGGCGGCAGCGGCTGGCCCGTCAGGAGGAGCAGCGTCACGCCCGAGAGGTTCAGAACGGCCATGCACAGGAAGAGGGGGCCCAGGATGGTCGCCTCGGGGGTCCAGGACGACTGCGGGTGACGCAGCCGCAGCGCCCACCACAGCAGGGGCGCGAACGGCGCCGCCGCGCACAGGAGGCGCAGCGTCCGGTCGTCGGGGCGGCCCAGCAGGGTCGCCGCGTGGCCGATGACACTGATCGCCATCACCACGAGTAGGAGGAGGACGAATGCCCGCTCGCCGGGTGACTGGAGTCTGCCACTCACCGGGCGCCCGTCCGGCGGGTGTAGCTGGCCGCGCCGGTGAATGCCAGCAGCCCAAGCCCCAGGAAGGCCCACCGTCCGGCGGGCAGCGTGTCGCCCTGCGCGAGGCGGAGGGCGGCGCCGGACACGGGCAGGCTGAGGAGGGTGGCCGTGAGGGGCAGGAGCGGGGCGGGGAATGGGCTGGGCACGCCGCGTGAACGCCAGACGGCGACGGCGGTCCACAGCAGCGCGGCGAGGGGCAGGGCGGCGCAGGCGAGACGCAGGGGGCGGCCCTCGGGGATGACCGTCAGGGACAGGGTGTTGAAGGCGACCGCGAAGGTCAGGATCACCAAGAACAGCGTGCCCGTGCTCACGCTGGGGGCCGGGCCCGTGGCTTCAGGGTGCGACATGACTTCTACCCTACCCCGGCGCGGAGCAGGTCGCCCTCGTAGATGCGGCGGATGGTGGCCTCGATGTCCGGTTCGCGCACGGTGAGGTCGCGGACGGGGGCGTGCGCGGTGACGCGGGCGATGGGGTCCGCGGCGGCGCCCGTGAACGCGTACGTGGCGCGGCCCGGTTCGTGGGTCAGGAGGGTCAAGCCCGGTACTTCGGGGTGAGCGACCGGGCCGTCGAAGTCCACGTGCAGTTCGCGCTGCGAGCCGTACGCGGCCTGGAGGCGGGCGAGATCGCCGTCGAACAGCAGTTGCCCGTGGTCGATGATCAGGACGCGCCGCGCGAGGCGCTCGACGTCCCCCAAGTCGTGCGTGGTGAGCAGCACGGTGACCTCCCGTTCGCGGTTGACGTGCGCGATGAAGTCCCGGATGCGTTCCTTCGCCACGACGTCCAGGCCGACGGTGGGTTCGTCCAGGAACAGCAGCTCCGGGTCGTGCAGCAGCGCGGCGGCGAGGTCGGCGCGCATCCGCTGCCCCAGCGACAGCGCGCGGGCCGGGGTGTGCAGGAACGGCCCGAGGTCGAGCAGATCCGTGAAGGTGGTCAGGTTCGCCTGCCACGTCGCGTGCGGGATGCGGTACACGTGCCGCAGCAGGCGCAGGCTCTCGATGACGGGCAGGTCCCACCACAGGGTGGTGCGCTGCCCGAACACCGCGCCGAGCCGCGCGACGTGGCGGCGGCGGTCCTGCCAGGGTGTCAGGCCGCCGACGGTGACGGCGCCGCTGTCGGGCTCGAGCAGGCCGGTGAGGATCTTGACGGTGGTGCTCTTCCCCGCCCCGTTCGGCCCGAGGTACCCGACGATCTCGCCGCGTGGAATGTGGAAGGACACGTCCCGGACGGCCTCCTGGGTGCGGCGCCCCGCGCTCAGGAAGCGGCCGGTGCGGGTGGTGAAGGTCTTGCGCAGGTGCTCGACGTGAATCATGGAGTGCCTCCTCTCGGATCTGTATTGATTGCCCTCATGTGCCGGTGCCCTGGTAGTGCCGCACGCCGACGCGCCAGAACGCGAACGCCCCGGCCAGCACGAGCGGTCCGGCCAGCGGTCCGATCAGCGCGGCCCAGTCCGGCAGGCCGTCGGGCAGGGGGCGGCCCAGGAGGTGCAGGGCGGGCAGGTAGGACAGGAACGCGGCGGGGATCAGGTACGTGAAGGTGCGGCGCAGCCACGCGCTGTAGATGTCCATGGGGTAGCTGATCAGGGTGCGGCCGCCGTACGTGAGGACGTTCATGGCCTCGACGCTGTCCACCGTCCAGAACGTGAGGGTGCCGCCGATGACGAACAGCCCGCCGAAGAAGCAGATCATGCCCAGCACGGCGGCGGTCAGGAGAGCGGCGGTTTCGGGCCCGGCGGCCAGCGGCGCGTGCAGGAGGCCATACCCGGCGATGGCGGCGGCGAGCAGCACGCGCGGCAGGCGGCGCAGCGCGAAGTCGGACGCGAACACCTGCAGGGTCAGGGGGGCGGGGCGCAGCAGGAAGGTGCTGAACGAGCCGCTGCGGACGTGCGCGGAGAGGTTGGGCGCGTCGAAGCCGCCGAACAGGATGTCCATGAGGACGAACGCGAGTTCCGCGAGGCCGTACAGCAGGCAGATCTCGCCCAGTGTCCAGCCGCCCAGCCCGCCGAAGCGTGGAAGGACCAGCGCGAGCGCGGCGAACTCGGCGGCGGTGATGAGCAGACTGCCGAGCGCGTCGAGGATGAACGAGGCGCGGTGTACGCCCTGCGAGCGGATCTGCGCGCCCAGCAGCCGGACGTACAGAGTCAGGTGGTGCCGCAGGTCAGCCACCGGCGACCTCCAACCGCCGCAGGCCCGCCCGCAGCGTGACCCGGCAGGCGAGCAGGAGCGCCAGCGTCCAGCCCAGTTGCGTGCCCAGTGCCGCCCACGCTGCGCCGCCCGTGGTGACGCCCACCCACAGTTCCACGACTGTGTTCAGCATGGCGGGAAAGGGCGTCCAGGCCAGCAGCGCACGGAACCACTCCGGGAAGAACGCGAGGGGCATCAGGAAGCCGCAGCCCAGGCCCAGCACAGCCCACGCGAAGCGCCCGAACCCCACCGCGTCCGGCGACCAGAACGCCGCGCAGTTCACCAGTAAGCGGAACAGGAACCCGCACGCCCAGGCCAGCAGGACGCTCAGGGTGACCTGCGCCCAGGCGAGCGGGCCAGGCGGCCAGTTCAGGCCCCAGATGACCTGGAAGATCAGCAGCATCGGCAGGCCGCGCAGCACCAGCTGCCCCAGGGCGCGCCCGGCGTCCTGCGCGGCCCAGAAGCCCAGCAGGCTGGCGGGGCGCAGCAGGTCCGCCGTCACCTCGCCCCGGTGGATGACGCGCATGAAGTCGAACCAGCCGAACAGGCTGAACGCCATGATGAACGCCTGGGTCAGCCCGGTGTACGTGATGGCGTCCTGTGGGGTGTACCCGGCCACCTGCGGGCGCGTGCCGAACAGGGCCAGCAGCACCGCCACGCGCAGCAGTCCGAAGAACGAGTTGGTGATCAGGCCCCACAGGGCCGCCTGCGGGTACGCGAACTGACGCCGGAAGCCCAGCCGGATCACTGCCCAGGGCAGCGCCAGCCGGGACAGGCCTGAAACGTGGCCTCCCGTGGGGGGGGCGGGTATGGTGGTCATGATTTCCTCCCTGCTCCAGTTGCCGAACCGGAAGCGTTCAGGCTACAGGGGCGGGGACGGACGCGGAATACGCCGGGTGGCGGAGTGGACAGGCGCAGACGTCAGGGATTCCTGAAGGCCCCCCCGGCGGGGACAGGGCGCGCGCAGGGTACGCTGAACGCACTTCACCACACGGAGGAACACACCATGATGGACATCTTCAACATGCTCGGCGGGATGGGACAGGCGCAGCAGACCGTCGCCCGCCAGACCGGCGCCAGCCCCGACCAGACCCAGGCGGCCATCCAGGCGGCGCTGCCGCTGCTGCTGGGCGCCCTGACCCGCAACGCCGCGCAGCCCGGCGGCCTCGACGCCCTGAGCGGCGCCCTGAACCGCCACGACGGCAGCGCCCTGGACGCCTTCACACAGGGGCAGGCGCCCGACACGCAGGACGGCCAGAAGATCCTCGGGCACGTGTTCGGCGCGCAGCAGGGTCAGGCCGCGCAGGCCGTGGGCAAACGCGCCGGGATCGACCCGCAGCTCGCCATGCAGATCATGAGCATGCTGGCCCCGCTGGTGCTGGCGTACCTCAGCCGCCAGCGGCAGGGCGGCGCCGCGAACACGACGAACAGCGGCGGCGGCATGAGCGGCGGGCCCGACCTGGGCAGCATCCTGGGCGGCCTGGTGGGGGGCGGTGGGCTGGGTGGCCTGCTGGGCGGACTCCTGGGCGGGCAGGCCCAGACCCCGATGCCGCAGTCACAGATGGGCGGCGGTCTGGGTGGTAGCGTCCTGCCCGGCTACCCGGACGCGGGCCGCGCGGCCCCGAGTGCCACGGCGCAGCAGGGCGGCGACCTGTTCGGGACACTGAACCGCGCGCTGGACGGCGACGGGGACGGCAACGCCCTGGACGACCTGATCGGCATGTTCGGCGGGCGGCGCTGAGCGCCCCACACGCGCCGCAGCCCTGAACACCCGGTCTGGAAGGAGGCCCGGTCACACGCCGCGCCGGGCCTCCCCCATGCCGGGTCATGTCCTGGCCGGGTTGTGTCGGCGCCGGGTCACGGCCGCCGGACGTCACCGCAGCGGGGCTGTGCGGTCAAGTCGGCGCGGTCAAGTCGTGGGCGGAACGACTCCCCTCACAGAGTCGCCCCGCCCGGTGGTTGCCGTAGTGGGGACGGGCCTTCTGCCGCCGGCGTCCCCCGCGCGCTTCAGCGCGTGCCGAAGTCCTGCACCCAGTACGTGCCGTAGGGCGTGCCGGGCTGGTACGTGTACCCGACGCCGACTTCACGCAGGGTGGGGTCCATCAGGGTCTTGCAGTGGCTGGGGCTGTCGATCCAGCCCTGCATGACGTTCGCCACGGTGTACCCGGCGGCGATGTTCTCGGCCACCTCGGTCCAGGCGGTGTACCCGGCCTTCTCGACGCGGCGCGCGGGGGTGGCCCCGTCGGGGTTCACGTGGTCGAAGAACCGGCGGGCGGCCATGTCGGCCGCGTGGGCGCGGGCCGCGGCGGCCAGGTAGCCGTTCCAGGTGACGGGCGCCGCCGCTTCGAACCGTTCGCTGCCGCAGGTGCGGGCCACGCCGCGCGCGGCGTTCAGGGCGCTGAGGATCTGCGCTTCCTCGCTGCTCATGGTCTGATTCCCGGCGTCGCGGGGGCCGCTGCTCTGGCCGCCGGTGCTGCCGACACTGCCGACGGCGCTGGGGGCGGCGGGGCCGCCGCAGGAGGCGAGCAGGGCGGTCAGGGGAATCAGGCTGGTCAGGAGGAACTGGCGCATGTGAGGTCCTTTGACCGGCGGGAGAGGTGGGCGCGGTCCGAAGTGGCCTCAAGGTAGCCGGGGGGCCCTCTCGGGCCACTCACGACGGAGAAAATGAAGACTGACGGTCCGGGCGCCCCCACCCTGGGGGCTGGCCGCCACCGCGGGGCCGGGGGTCCTGGCGCAGCATGTGCGTGCTGCACGTCATTCGCGCGCCTGCCGCCAGGCTGGATGCCGGACGATCACCGGGTTGAATGTGGATTTTTTACGATTGTGAGGTTGTTGTGACAGCGGCCGTCACCGCACGCGCCCAACATGAAGATCACCCGCGCGCCGTGGCGCGGCAGCGTTCCGGGCACCACACGGCGCAGGCCCCCCGGTCGGAACCAGGGGGCCTGCGGCAGGGGGGCGTGGACTCATACGGGTTCCGTTTGTTTCGTTGACAGATCGGAACACCACCGATCTGCCAACTCCACGTCCAGAACCCGTTTCTCTCCTACTCGCTCCGCTCGGGTTGAAAGATTTTGCAAACCTTTCAACCGGAGTCCGTATCAGCGCACGCGGTTCAGTGCGTCCTGCGCGTCCTTGTACCCGGGGGTGAGTTTCAGGGCGCGTTCGTAGTTCTCGCGGGCCTTCAGGCGGTCCGGCGCGACGGCGCCCGCCCCGCGCTCGTAACTGAGCCCCAGGTAGTACGCGTACTCGGCGTTCTGGCTGCCCAGGGCGCTCGCGCGGGTGAACTGTTCACGCGCGACCTTCAGGTCCCCGGCGTCCAGCGACAGGCGACCCAGGTAGTAGTAGAACTCCGGGTAGCGCAGCGGGTCGAGGGCCACGGCCTGCGTCAGCTGCGCGCGGGCCGTGACGGCGTCCCGCGCGAGGTAACTCACGACGCCGTACTGCCCGACGGCGTAGGCGTTCTTCGGGGCCAGCCGCGCGGCCTGCGCGGCCTCGGGTTTGGCGGCGGCGACGTTGCCGCTCAGGGCCAGCAGCTTGGCGTAGTACGCGCGGTTGAACGGATCGCGCGGGTCGAGGATCACGGCCTGCTGCAGGTTGTCCAGGGCCAGCGGGACATTCCCGGTGGCGTAGTACATGTCACCCAGGTTGTACAGCAGGATGGCGTTCTCGCCGTTCAGGGCGATGGCCCGCTTGAACGCGTCGATGGCCCGCGCGGCGTCGCCCTGGAGTTTGTACACGTACCCGCGTTCGTTCCAGACGCGGCTGAGCAGCAGGTCCCCGCTCTGCGTGGCGGCCTGCGCGACGCCCTCGGCGTCCTGCAGGACCTTCAGGGCGGCGCCGAGGTTCGCGGCGACCAGCGTGCGGTCGCCCGCGCCGATGTACTGCTGCACGAACGCCTGTGACAGCGCGATCTGCGCGTCGAAGTTCCGCGGGTCGAGCGTCACGAGTTTCTGCAGCGTGGTGATCCCGGCGCTGTACAGGCGCAGTTTCACCTGTGCGCGCCCCAGGCCGAGCAGCGCGGCCGGGTTGCTGGGTTCGAGTTCGGCGGCGGCGCGGTACGCGACGTACGCCTGATCGTACTTGCCCTGCTCGTAGTAGTACCCGCCGACCGCGACGTAGTTCGCGGCGGGGATCGGGCGCGCGGCCGGGGCGGCGCTGGGGGTGGCGGGCGTGGCGGGGGCCGTCTGCGCGCTGGCGGGCGCCAGCAGCAGCATGAGGCTCAGCAGTCCGCCGGTCATGGTGCGTCGATTCACTCGGAAACCTCCGTGGGGGTCGGCGCGGCCGTCTGGGGACGCGCGATCCGCTCACTGCCGGGATTGGGCATGCGGGCATGATACGTGAGAACCGCTCCGGGCGGGGTGAAGTGCCCGTGAGAGGCAGGAAAATGACCGGCCGGGCGGTTCATGAGGGCAGTGTCGCCGCGCCACTTGACGGGCGTCTGACGGCCCGCCGGGCCGCGCGCGCTGCCACGTCCGCCCATCAGAGGCGGGGCGCGGCGCTGCTACAGTGCCGGGCATGACCACCACGCAGCGCATCGGCCTGACCGGGTCCATCGGAGCGGGCAAGAGTACCGTCGCGCAGCTGCTGCGCGCGCGCGGCCTGACCGTGCTGGACGCCGACGAGCAGGCGCGGCTGGTCACGCAGGACCCGGAAACCCTGACCCTGATCGAGGCCCGCTTCCCGGGGGTGGTCGTGGGGGGCCGCCTGGACCGCGCGGCCCTCTCGGCGCGGGTGTTCGGCCAGCCGGAGGCACTGGCGGCCCTGAACGCCATCGTGCACCCCCGTGTCCGCGAGCGCATGGCGGCGCTGGAGGCGCAGGCGGGCAGCCGGGTCGTCGTGCAGGACGTCCCGCTGCTGTTCGAGGGGGGCCTGGACGCCCAGATGGACGCCGTGATCGTCGTGGACGCCCCCCTGCCCCTGCGCGTGGGGCGCGTGATGGCCCGCAGCGGCCTGACCGAGGCCGAGGTCCTGGCCCGCGACGCCCGCCAGCTGCCAGCCGACCAGAAACGCGCGCGCGCCACCGTCGTCATCGACAACGACCGCGACCTCCCCCACCTCGAAGCGCAGCTGGACAGGGCGCTGCGCCAGCTGGGACTGGGTGGCTGATGGTTGATGGTTGATGGTTGATGGTTGATGGTTGATGGTCAACAGCGTCTGCGCGACCCGGATGCCCACGTCAAGCCAGCCCACTCCCCACTTCCCACAACCCACTCCCTACACCCCACAGCCCAGAAGAGGGGGCGCCCGCGCCCCGCGAGTCCGCCCCCTCTTCCCTGCGCGAGATTACGCCTGCTGGGCGTCCAGCGCGGCCTTGATCAGTCCGGCGAAGGGGGGGCTGGGGCGCATGGGGCGGCTCTTGAATTCCGGGTGGGCCTGGAGGGCCACGAAGTACGGGTGGCCGGGAATCTCGATGGTTTCCACGAGGCCCGCGCCGCGTCCCTCGACGCCGGGGGTGACGCCGCTGATGACGAGTCCGGCGTCCTTGAGCTGCTGGGTGTAGGCGGGGTTCACCTCGAAGCGGTGGCGGTGGCGTTCGCGGACGGTGCCGCCCTGCGGGACGCCGTACAGTTCGGCGATCTTCGTGCCCGCCTGGAGGTCCATGGGCCAGTCGCCGAGGCGCATGGTGCCGCCCATCCCGGCGACTTCCAGCTGTTCGGGCATCAGGTCGATGACCTTGTGCGGGGCGTACTCGTCGAACTCGGCGCTGTTGGCGCCGTCCAGCCCGGCCTTGTGGCGGGCGTATTCGATCACGGCGATCTGCATGCCCAGGCAGATGCCGAGGTAGGGGGTGCCGCTCTCGCGGGCGTACTGCGCGGCGCGGATCTTGCCCTCGATGCCGCGGATGCCGAAGCCGCCGGGCACGAGGATGCCGTCGGCGCCGTCCAGGCGGGCCCTCACGTCCGCGTCGGTGACGCTGGGATCGGCGAGGTCCTCGGCGTTCACCCACTGGATGTTCACCTTGGCGTCGTTGGCGATCCCGGCGTGCGTGAGGGACTCCATGAGGCTCAGGTACGCGTCGGGCATCGCGGTGTACTTCCCGGCGATGGCGATCGTGACCTCACGCGCGGGCTGCTTGATGGTCTTGACGGCGTTCTGCCACACGCCGAGGTTCGGGTGGATGCGCTCGAGGCCCAGGATGTCCTCGACGGTCTTGCCGAGGCCCTGTTCCTCCAGCGCGAGGGGCACCTCGTACACGTGGGAGACGTCGAAGCTGGAGAAGACGCGGTTCTCGCGGACGCTGGTGAACGCGGCGATCTTGCGGGTGATCTCGGGCGGGAGTTTCTCCTTGCTGCGCACCATGACGATGTCGGGGCTGATGCCCACGCTGCGCAGTTCCGCGACCGAGTGCTGGGTGGGTTTGGTCTTGAACTCGTTGCTGGTGCCCAGGTACGGCACGAGCGTGAGGTGCAGGTACAGGACGTTCTCGTCGCCCTCGTCGAACTTGAACTGCCGGATCGCCTCGAGGAACGGGAGGCTCTCGATGTCGCCCACGGTGCCGCCCACCTCGATCAGGACGATCTCCGCCCCGGCGCGTTCCCCGGCGGCGCGCACGCGGCGTTTGATCTCGTCCGTGACGTGCGGGATGACCTGCACGGTCTGCGAGAGGTAGTCCCCGGCGCGTTCCTTGCGGATGACCTCCTGGTACACCTGCCCGGTCGTGATGTTGCTGCCCGCCGGGATGTCCAGGTCCAGGAAGCGTTCGTAGTTGCCGATGTCGAGGTCGGTCTCGGCGCCTGAGGCAGTGACGAAGCACTCGCCGTGCTCGTAGGGGCGCATGGTGCCCGCGTCGATGTTGATGTACGGGTCGATCTTGACGGCCGTGACCTTGTACCCGCGCGCGCGCAGGAGTGCCCCGAGGGACGCGCTGGCCACGCCTTTACCGAGGCTGCTGACGACGCCGCCTGTAACGAAGATGTATTTCATGTCTGACCGCGAGCGCCTGACCCCCAGCCCGGGGGGCCACCCCAGGTGAGACGGGGCCAAAAAGAAAAACCGGGGCGCTCGGCCTCCGGGATTTCATGCTAGCACGTCCTGGCCCGGTCAGGGCGCCAGGGTGCCCACGTTGCGGGGCGCGACGGTCACGCGCTGCACCCAGGTGGCGGGCGTCGCGTCTGGCCGGGCGGGCAGGGTGGTGTCGCGGCCCCGGACGGCGCGGTTCAGGCTGAGGTTCATGGTGACGCGCACCGTGCCGGGCGCCTGCGGGACCGGCGTGACCGCGTCCAGCAGCGCGGGCAGGCCCGGCACGGCCGGCTGCACGTAGTCGAGCAGCAGGGTGGCCGCGCCGTTCAGTCCGCCCGCCGCGAGGTTCTGCGCGCCCGTGACGGTGGGGGGCGTGACGGCGTTCAGGACCTGCGTGAATTCGGCCAGGACCCAGCGGTCGTCGTTGCCGGGGTCGGCGCCGGGGTTCGCTTCGGGGGGCGCGGCGGCCGTCCAGTCGCCCCGGCGGACGGGGTAGTACGCGCGGAAGGTGTAGCAGGCGCGGCGGGTGTCGGCGGTGGTCAGGGCGCAGCCTGCCACGGGCCGTTCGGGCGCCTGGATGAACGCCAGGATGGGGACGCTGCCGCCGACCGTCCAGCTGCCGCCGCCCGGGCGGGTGGTGGAGTAGTGCGCGGGCAGGTTGATGGCCGTGCCGTTCGGGTACACGTACGCGGCCTCGCGGGCGCCCGCGAGCAGGTAGTTCGCGGCGACCTGCTGTTCGAGCAGCAGGTCGTTGCGGATCTGCAGGTCGCTGGCGCTGCGGCTGCTGCTGATCAGCAGGCTGCTCGCGGCGAACAGGACCAGCAGGGCCAGGCTGATGCCTATCAGCAGTTCGATCAGGGTGAAGCCCTGCGCGGTCACCGGGGTGTGGTGGGCGTCCGTCATGGGCGGGCCACGTCCACGTTCAGGGTGCTGGCGGTGCCGTTCACGCTGACCTGCACGCTGATGCGCCGCGCGGGGCTGGGGTCGGGCGGGTGGCCGGTGCAGGTGGGGTTCAGCGTGACGGCCGCGGCCTCGGCGCCGCTGAGGTCGAGGTTGTGCAGGGTGACGGTGGTGCCCGCGGGGAGCGGCTCGGTGGCGCAGCGCTGGTCGTAGTTGCCCACGTTGAGCCAGTCGCCGCGGATCGCCTCGACGACCTGCTGGGCCTGCTGGGTGGCGCTGACCTGCTGGCTGCTCTTGCGGGTCAGGCCGAAGAAGCTGGTCAGGGGGCTCAGGACGACGACGGCGATGACGCTCAGCAGGAAGACGCCGACGAGCACCTCGACGATGGTCAGTCCGGCGGTGGGGGGTTCAGTTCGCATTCAGGATGACCTTTCCGGTCAGGCCGATGATCCTGACCTGCATGAGTCGCCCGCTGGCCGGGTGGCGCAGCGTCCAGATGGTGCCGGTGCCGTCGGTGACGCCGCTGGGGGCGCGGTACTGCACGGCGGCGGCCGTCTGGGCGCTGACCTGCACGCCGCCGGGCAGGTTGAGGGTGCGGGTGTCGGCGCCGCGCGTGACGGTGTACGTGCTGGCGTTCAGGGTGGTGGTGACGGTGGTGCTCTGCCCGCTTTTCAGGGTGGCGCTGCGGGCGGCGCGCAGGTCCGCGCCGAGCTGGGTGGCGGCGTCGCGCAGTTGCGTGGCGCGCAGGTTGCCGAGCAGGGACCACCCGAAGATGCCCGCGATGATCCCCAGGATGGCGATCACCAGCAGCAGTTCCAGCAGCGTGAAGCCCTGGGTGCGCGGGGGGGTCACGGGGCCTCCGAGACGGTGTCGCCGCGCAGGTCGATGGGGTGGGCGGGCTGGGTGGTGCCGGTGGGTGTCGTGACGAGCGCCATGGTCCACGTGCGCGACGTCGGGAAGAACGGGGGTTCCACGCCCGCCAGGGTGCGCGGGTCGAACACGAAGTTGCGGCCGTACCCGGTCTGCTGGACGTTGCCGCTGGTCGTGCCGAATGCGCCGTAGTAGTTCTCGATGATCCCGCCGATCAGGTTCACGTTGCCCATGGGGGTGCCGGTGCCGTAGCCGCTCACCTGCACGGCGCCGGTGCCGGCCATCATGACCGCGTGGATCTTCGGGTCGTTGCCCAGCCGGGAGGTCGGGTCCACCTGCGGGCTGATCAGGTTCACGTTGCCGGTGCTGGAGTAGATGCCCAGGATGTTGGTGGCGTTCAGGTTCGCGCAGGTGGCGGGGGTGACGCTCCCGTCGGCGTTGCGGGTGTGCTGCCCGCTGCAGGGGGGGTCGGCGTAGGTCAGGTCGCTGGTGATGTTGATGTTGCCGGTGGCGGCCAGGGTCAGGCCGCTGAAGGGCGCGACGGCGGGGACGGTCGGGTCGGGCCCGGCGTTCAGGTTGGCCACGGCGCCGCTGACGTACACCACGCCGTTGAAGTCCGAGGCGGGGCTGCCGGGGGCGATGCTGCCGTCGGCGGCGCGCACGGCGGGCACCCAGTTGCCGTCACCGTCCTGAATGCGCAGTTTCCGGTTGGCGCCCACGGCGAGGTTCACGGTGACGCCGGCCTCGGTGGTGTACGTGATGCGCTGGCTGTCCTGCCCGGTGACGGCCGCGCGGTACAGCTGGAGGTTCGTGACGTTCCCGGGGATCAGCACGCCGCCGGTCAGCGCGGCGGCCGTCTGGTCGTTGCCGTTGACGGGCAGCTGCATGAACGGCGCGTTCCACGTGACGCCCTGCGGGAAGCTGGGGGCCACGTCGGGGTTGCCGGCGCAGTCGGGGTTGCCCCCGTAGCAGTAGGTGGGCGCGTCGGGGCTGGGGGTCATGGCGGAACTGGCGGTGAAGGTCGTGTCGAAGTGTGCGCCGGGCTGGGTGGCGACAGCGCAGATGTCGCCGGTGGCGGTCGTCTGGATCTGCCCGGCGGGGCAGCCGGCGCTCGTGACGGCCCCGCCGAACCAGGGTTTGCCGATGAAGCGGAACTGGCCGTTGGTGTGCACCGGGCCGCTGAACATGGTGCGGCTGGTGAAGGTGATGCGGTTGCCGGCCGCTTCGGCCTCGGGGGAGGAGAAGTGGTGGTTGGTGAACAGGGCGTTCGGCGCCAGCGACGGCCGCTGGATGACGAGGTTCAGGCCGGGCTGCTCGGCGCGCAGGCGGACCTGCCGGGTGGTGGTGCCGGCCGCGCCGGTGATCTGCGCGTCGGGCATGCTGAAGAACAGGCGGTACTCGCTGACGCCGCTGCGGGTCAGGCGGGTGGGGCGCAGGCCGTACGTGGCGGCGTACGTGGCGCCGCTGGGGGCGCCGTTCAGGCTGGTGCCGGCGGCACCGCTGAACATCTCGCGCCAGTACGCGGCGCGTTTGGCATCGGTGCTGCCGTCGAGTCCGGCGGCGGCGAAGGCGGCGGGGCCGACGGCCCGCACGAGCAGGCGGACGCGGGCGTCACCGGCCTCGTTCAGGCCGCCGCTCAGGGCGCTCAGGTCGCAGACGTCACTGCCGACGGCCACGGGGGGCATGCTGCTCAGGCCGCAGATGGCGGCCAGGTCACTCAGGACGAGGGGCGTGTCGGCGGGGCTGAACTGCGCGGCGCTCAGCAGGGTGCTCATGACGCGCGCGCGCGCCTGGATGAGGGCGGTGCCGGATTCGGCGGCCAGCTGGGCGCGCAGCACGCTTTCCTGGTCGCTGCTGGAGCGCCGGGTCGAGAGGGTGACCTGCGCGGTGACGCTCATGATCACCGCGAGGAGCAGCATGACCAGCAGCAGGGAGACGATCAGGGTGGCGCCCTGCGTTCGTTCGGATGACCGCATGAGATCAGTATGAAGATCCGTCTGCGAAAAATCTCACCCCCAGCCCGGGGCGTCCGGCTGGGTGGGTCGGGTCTTGGCCGCGCCGGGCCGGAATGTCATACTTGTTGACCCGCTGTTCACTCATGGCGTCCGGCACGGCCCGGCAGCGTGCCGCGTGACGACCGGAAATCCGGCACGCGGCGCCGCGGCGCACCAGCCTGGACCCCCTCCCCCACCGGACTTCCGGGCGGCCCCGGTGCTCAGCGGCCCCGGATGCGTTCGAGCAGCGCCGTGCAGCGTTCCTCGCGCTGGCGCCCGGCGGCGCGCTGCCACGCGGTGGCGGAGCCCACGGCGTAGAAGCGGTCGCGGGCGCGGGTCAGGGCGGTGTACACGAGGTTGCGGCTCAGCATCGGCATGTGCGCCTCGTGGAGGACGCCCAGCACGGTGCGCCACTCGCTGCCCTGCGCGCGGTGCACGGTCAGCGCGTACCCGAGCTGCAGGTTGAACAGTTCCGCCCCGGCCAGCTCCACGATGTTCCCGTCGAAATCCACGGTCAGGCGCGATCCGTCGGCCTTCAGGACGGTGCCGACCGTACCGTTGAAGACCTCGTTGGTGTAGTCGTTCTTCGTCTGCACGACGATGTCGCCGGGCCGCGCGTGCGAGTCCCCGATGCGCACGCCGCCCTCGCCGGGGTTGAAGAGGCTCTGGAGGTGGTGGTTGAGCATCTCCACGCCCAGCGGGCCCTTGCGCATGGGGGTCAGGACCTGCACCTGCGTGGGGCCGCCCATGTCCCGCACGAGCAGCGCCACGCGCCGGGCGCCGACGTCGGGCTCGGTCTCCGTGAGGTTCAATCGGGGGTCGCCCCACGCGGGGGCCTGCCCGTGCAGCAGCCCGTGCGCGGCGCGGATGATGGGGTTCTCGGCCGCCTGCCGGTACACCTGCGTCAGGCGCACGGTGGGCGCCGTCTGCGTCAGGGCGTGCAGGGGCAGCCCGGCGTCCACCGGCGGCAGCTGGTCCGTGTCGCCGACCAGCAGCACCCGCGCGCCCGGCGCGACCGCCGCGAGCAGCGACAGCATCAGGCCGTCGCCGCACATGCTGACCTCGTCCACGATCAGCAGGTCGTACGGGGCGGGTTCGAGGTGGTTGTGCCGGAAACCCGCCGGGCCGTAGCCCAGCAGGCGGTGAATGGTGCTCGCCGCGCGGCCCGTCACCTCGCCCAGGCGGCGCGCAGCCTTGCCGGTCGGGGCGCACAGGCCGACCTCCAGCCCCAGCTGCTCGGCGAGGTCCGCGACGGCGCGGGTGGTGGTGCTCTTGCCGGTGCCGGGCCCGCCGGTCAGGACGACCAGCCGGTGCTCCCCAAGCAGGTCCAGCACGCCGGCCTGCTCGGCGGACAGGCCCTTCGCCGCGCCCTTCGGGACGATCCACTCGTCCCCGGCGGGGGGCGTGGCGATCAGCGTGCGGATCAGGCTGGCGAGTTTCTTCTCGGCGCGCAGGGTAGGCGGCAGGTAGATGCGGCTGGGGTCGTGCAGCGCGTCCTCGGTGTCCAGCAGCGGGGGCGTGTCGTCACTCAGGCGACCCAGTTCCACCGCCGTCTCGACTGCCAGCCGGGCCTGGGCGGGCGTCACGCGGGTGTAGTGCACCACGCCCTTCTCCGCGCGGGCGCGCGGCAGGTAGGAGTGCCCGCCCTGCTGCGCCGCCTGCTGCAGCGCGTACACGGCGGCGGCGGTCAGTCGGCGCGGGTCGTCCAGCGCGCCGCCCTGCGCCTGCCACAGCTTGTCCGCGGTCAGGAAGCCGATGCCCTCGACCTCGGTCAGGGTGAACAGGTCGGCGGTCAGGCGTTCCAGCGCGGCCTCGCCGAAGTGCTTCACGGCCCGCTGCGCCTGCGTGATGCTCAGGCCCAGGCCCTGCAACCCGGCCAGCAGGCGGCGTTCCAGGCCCTGCTGCGACCAGCTGGACGTCATCTTGTGCAGCGTGCTGGCCGTCACGCCCGGCACCTGCAGCAGCCGGTCCGGGTCGCTCTCCAGGATGTCGAAGGTCGCCGCGCCGAACGTCCCCGCGATGCGCCCGGCCAGGACCTTGCCCACGCCGCCCACCCGCGCTTCGAGGTACGCGGCGATGCCCGCCTCGGACAGGTCGGCGGGCTGGGCCTCCAGCACGAGGTTCAGCACGCGGTACTGATACCCGTACTCGCGGTGCTCCTCCATGAGCACGTCGGCGCTGAAGGTGTCCCCGGCCTCCAGGGGCGGCATCACGCCGATCACGGTCGCGTCGGGGTCCTCACCCTCGGCGTTGCGGATGCGGGCGGTCATGACCGTGAAGCCCGAATCGGCGCGGAACCGCACTTTATTCACGCCGCCGGTCACGCGGAACGCCTCGGTTGGAACGGCAGCAGACATCGCCACTCAGCATAGCGCGGGGCGGGCACTCCGCCTGTGACGGAATCCGGCCGCCGCGGTCCCGCCTGCGGTGGCAGACTGCGGCACGTGAGTGACCTTCCCCAGTCCCTGACGGCCAGCACGCCCGAGCAGGCGCGGCTGCTGCTCGACCCGGCACTGCTGACGCCGCTGGGGCACCTGATGCGCGGCGAGGACACTGGTGGCGATCCCGGCCAGCGCGGTGCCCAGGGCGCTCTGGGCCGGTCATGCCCACCAGAATGAACCGGAAACTCCTCCGCGAACCCGGGGGTGCGTGGAGGAGCGGGGGACTGTGGGTTCAGCGGCGGGTGAGGCGGCGCAGCCAGCGGGGCAGGCGGCGGGCGGCGCGCTGGGCGAGGGCCACGTCCCCGGTGGCCGTCAGGCGGCTTTTCGTGATGAGGTCGAGGTCACTGCTGTACATGGGTTCATCTTTGCATTGAATTGCCGTTTTCAATATGATAAATGACCCTTTGAATGCTTATAAGTGGGTATTCTTTTTATTTGCAGATGAGACCGCGAGAGACAGTCCGCACGCAGCATTCGCCATCATTCCGGTAAGCCGGCTTTTCATACGGCAACCCAGATGCATATGCAGTCATGCATATTCACCCACGAGAGCCTCCACCTCTCCCCTGCACAGCTGCGGGCGGCCACCCTTCCGGGACGCCCGGGCCCACCGTGCTATTTTTTCCGTTATGCGCGTACTTCACACCGCTGATTTTCACGCGGGACGTTCCCTGCGCGGCTTCGACCGCACGCCAGAGGTACACGACGCCCTGACCGAGATCGCCGCGCTGGCCCGCACCGAACGGGCCGACGTGGTGCTCGTGTCCGGCGACCTCTTCGACACCGCCAACCCCAGCGCGGAGGCCGAGCACGCCGTGTTCGACTTCTTCCTGCGCCTGCGCGACCAGGGCATTCCCAGCGTCGTGATCGCCGGGAACCACGACAGCGCCGCCCGCCTCGCGTCCGTGACCGGGCTGCTGGGCTGGGTGGGCGTGCAGGTCGTCGCGCAACCCACCGCGAACCCGGCCGACATGATCCGCACCATCGAGACGCGCGGCGGCGAACGCCTCGTCGTGGGCGCGCTGCCGTACCTGTCCGAACGGCGACTCGTGAAGGCCGCCGACCTGCTGGGCGGGGATACGGGCGCGTGGCGGCAGAAGTACCGCGAGGGCATGGGCTTCTTCCTGCGCCGCCTCGGCGAGGGCTTCACGGGCAGCAGCGTGAACATGCTCATGGCCCACGCGACCATGGACGGCGCCGTGCCCAGCGGCTCGGAGCGCACCATGCAGTTCGACCTGACGAACAGCTACACCCTCTCCGGGCTGCAACTCCCGCCCGGCGCGCAGTACGTCGCGCTCGGACACGTGCACAAGCCGCAGCAGGTGTCCGACGCGCCCCCCGCGTACTACCCCGGCAGCGTCATCCAGCTCGACTTCGGCGAGGCGGGCGAGAAGAAACAGGTGAACCTGATCGAGGTGGAGGCCGGACGTCCCGCCCGCGTCCACGCCCTGCCGCTCGCCAGCGGCCGCGAACTCCGCACCCTGCGCGTGGACCTCGAACACGTCGAGAGCCGCCTCACGCAACTTCAGGGCTTCGACGGACTGCTGAAGGTCGTCGTACGCGCCCCCGCCGGGACCGCCCTGCCGGGCCTGAAGGACCGCGTGCTGAACCTCGCGCCGAACACCCTCGCGGTGGACCTCGACGCCGTGCAGGAAGACCTCGCGCTGCCGGAACTGAAACGGGAGGGCCTGAGCCTCATGGAACTCTACGAACGCTACCACCGCGAGAAACGCGGCGACCTCCCCGACGACCTCCGCGCCGCCTTCCAGGAAGCCGACGAACTCGCCCGCACCGAGGAAAGCGCATGAGGCGGCCTGAGCTGAATGCCATCAGCCATCTGCCATCCGCCATCACCACGCCGGAGGCAAGGCAATGAGGCCCATTAAGCTGGACATTCAGGGCTTCACGGCGTTCCGGCAGTTCACGAGTCTGGATTTCGGGGATCTGGAGTTGTTCGCGCTGGTGGGGCCGACGGGGAGTGGGAAGAGCAGTCTGCTGGACGCGATGACGTTCGCGCTGTACGGGCAGACGGCGCGGCTGGGTGCGTCGGGGCTGGACGCGCTGATCTCGCAGGGCGAGCGTGGCCTGTCGGCGGCGCTGACGTTCGAGGTGGGCGGCGTGACGTACCGCGCGTCGCGCACGAAGGGGCGGCGGCAGGCGGAGAACGAGGTGCGTTTCGAGCGGCTGGATGACGATGGCCGCTGGACGAACCTGTCCGACGGTGGCATGAAGGTCATCAACGAGCGGATCCGGCGGGTGCTGGGGCTGGACTTCCGGAATTTCGCGCGCAGCGTGATGCTCCCGCAGGGGGAGTTCTCGCGGGTGCTGCACGGCACCGGGAAGGAACGGCAGGCGCTGCTGGGCGAGCTGACGGGGCTGGATCACGTGGCGGCCATGCAGCGCGTCGCGTCCGACCGGGCGAAGGAACTCAAGCACGAGGCCGGGAGCCTGAACGCCGTGCTGGACGGCGAGTACGCGGGCGTGACGCCCGAGGCACTGGCGGGCCTGCGGGTGGAACGGGAGCGGACGGACGCGGACGCCGAACGCCTGACCGACGAGCGTGAACGCCTGACCGGGCAGCAGTTGCGGCTGCGCGAGCAGGAGCGGGTGTGGAAGGCGCGCGAGGACACCGCGCGGCGGCTGACGTCGCTGGAGGGCCGCGCGCAGGGCGTGCAGGAGGGCGCGGCGCGGGCGGCGCGGGCGCGGCGGGTGGCGGGCGTGCTGCCGCTCCTGGACGCCGCCGAGCGGGCGCGGATCGCCGCGGCGCGTGAAGCGGGCGAGTTGCGGGGCGCGCAGGCCGCCGCCGAATCGGCGGAACAGGCCGCGCAGGGGGCCGCCGCGGCCCTGGAGGCCGCGCAGTCCGCCGAGACCCGCATTCCCGACCTGGAGGCCCGCGCCGAGGCGCTGCGCGACGCCGAGAGTGACGTGGCGAGGCTGCGCCGCGCGGGCGGCAAACCGGACGCCACGCACGCCCAGCCCCTGCCCTGGGACGAGGACGCGTTCCTCGCCGCGCGTGAGGGTACGCAGCGTGCCGAGAAGGCCCGGCAGGAGCGGGTGCTCGTGCAGACCGAACGGGTCAGCCTGAAGGCCGCGCACGACCGTTTCGCCAGCGAGGAACGCGCGCAGGCGCAGGAGACGGCCGAGCAGGAGCGCGTGAAGCGCGAGGGCACCGACGCGAAGGCGGCGCTGGAGGCCGCGCAGGGGGCACTGGACGCCGCGCGGCTGGAGGCGGGTCTGGCGTCGTACCGCGCGCACCTGCACGTCGGGGACGACTGCCCCCTGTGCGGGCAGACCGTGACGGTGCTGCCGGACGCGCCGCGCGCCGATCTGGGCGCGCAGCAGGCGCAGGTGGAGGCCCTGTCCCGCACGCTGGACGAGCGCCGCACGCGCTTCACGGACCTGCGCGCCGCGCTGAAGGCCCGGCAGGCGTGGCTGGACGAGAAACGCGCCGAGTACCGCAACTGGGACGAGCAACTGACCGCCCGCGAGACCGACCTGCGCGCCGCCGAAGCGCTGGTGACGGGGGACCCGCAGTCGGACATGGCCCGGCTGCTGGCCGGACTGGCCGCCCGTGTCCGCGCGGCGGGACCCGACCCGGCCCGCGCGCGGCAGGCGGCCCTGGCCGAGATCACGGCCCTGCGCACCCGCGTGCAGGACGCCCAGGCGACCCTGGCGCGCGCGCAGGGTGACCTCGCCGCCGCCGGGGCGACCCTGCGCGGCGTGCAGGCAAACGCCGACCGCCGCGCGCAGGAGGCGCAGGACGCGCAGGCCAGCCTGGACGCCGCCCTGCGTGACCTGAACCTGGACGCCGCGCAGGCCCGCGCCGCCGCCCTGCCCGAGAATGACATCGCCGCGCTGGAAGCCGCCGCCCGCACCCACGAGGCGGACGTGGCGCAGCTCCGCTCGGCACTGGCCGACCTGGACCGGCAGCTGGGCGCGGCCCCCTTCGACCCGGCGCACCTCGCGCAGGTCACCCGCGACCTGACCGCCACCGACGCCGCCCTGACCGCCGCGCGCGAGCAGGCCGGGCGCCTCGCCGAGCAGGAACGGCAACTGCGTGAACGCCTGGAGCGCAAGGCGGACATCCACGCCCGCGCGCAGGCCGCGTCGCGCGCTCTGGACACCTGGCAGACCCTCACGAACAGCCTGAAGGCCAACGAGTTCCAGCAGTTCCTCCTCGCGGAGATCGAGGCGCAACTCCTGACCCGAGCAGGCATCCTCCTGCACGAGATCAGCGACGGGCGCTACCGCCTGGCCCTGCAGGACGGCGAGTACGTCGTGCAGGACCTCTGGAACGCCGGTGAGGTGCGCGGCGTGAAGACCCTGTCCGGCGGCGAGACGTTCCTCGCGTCACTGTCCCTGGCGATCGCCCTGAGCGACTACCTCGCGGGGAACCGCGTGCTGGGCGCGCTGTTCCTCGACGAGGGCTTCGGCACGCTCGACCCGCAGGCGCTGGAAGCCGTGGCCAACGCCCTGGAGAACCTGCGCACGCAGGGCCGCATGGTGGGCGTCGTGACGCACGTCGAGAGCCTCAGCGAACGCCTGCCCAGCCGCCTTCTGGTCACCAAGAGCGTGGCGGGCAGCAGCGTGCAACGCTTCGACCTCTAAAGGCAGTAGGAAGTGGGCAGTGGGGAGTGGGTCGGTTGGTTGCTGGTGCACCTCGTCCACTCCCCACTGCCTACAGCCCACTGCCCACTCCCCGGTTACGCCGCGCCTTCCTCTCCGTCGAGTTTCGCGAAGATCATGCGGCCCACGTTCGTCTGCACGTTGTTCACGACGACCACGCGGGTGGGTTTGCCCCGGAACCTGATGGCGTCCTCCACGACGACCATGGTGCCGTCCTCGAGGTACCCGACGCCCTGATTCTTCTGCTGGCCGCCCTTGCTGATGGTGACGGTCAGGTGGTCCCCCGCCTGCACCTGGGGTTTCAGGGCGACGGCGGCCTCGTGGATGCTGAGGATCTCCACGCCGTGCAGGCGGGCGATCTTGCCGAGGTTGTTGTCGTTCGTGACGATCCGCGCGCCGCTCTCGCGGGCCAGCCGGATCAGTTTGTCGTCCGTGGTGGGCAGGGCCGCGTCGTCCCAGTCCTCGATACGCAGGGGCCGCAGGGCGCGCAGGTCCTCCAGCACCGCCAGGCCGCGTTTGCCGCGCGTGCGCTTCTGCGCGTCGTGATGGTCGGAGAGCGTCTGGAGTTCCCGCAGGATGAACGCCGGGACGACGAGTTCCCCGTCGAGGAACCCGGCGCGCAGCAACTCGACGATGCGCCCGTCGATGATGACGTTGCTGTCGAGCAGCCTGCTGCCCGGCTTGCGGCGCACTTGCGGGAACGCCAGCAGCCCGAAGCTCTCGGCGTTGCGCAGCGCGAACGACACGAAGAACACGCCCAGCACGACCGTGACGATCAGGTTCCAGATCCAGGTGTAGAACGGCACGGTCCGCAGCAGGCTGCTCAGCAGCACACTGACGAGCAGCGCCACGATCAGGCCGAAGGTCGCGGCGGCCACCGCGCGGGGCGACAGGCGCGCGTACCAGCGGGTGAACGTCGCCGAGAACCGCACGAAAACCTGCTCGATGCGCGGCGCGAGCAGCAACGCGGTGAGCATCCCGGCCAGCATGAGGCTCAGGGTGTTGACGATCCCGAGGTCGTCCGGTTGCACCGCCGCGAGGCCGCGACCGGCCGCGAGCCCCAGCAGCAGGCCCAGCAGCATGATCAAGAGTCGCAAAGCCAGCATTGACTCAGTCTAGCGTCCCAGCCTGAGCAGAGGCCGGGACATCCCTCAATGTCAGGCGCGCGCGCGGCGCCACGCCAGAACGCGCTGCGGGTCCAGGTCCACCCAGTAACTCGCGACGCCACTCAGGACTGCCAGCGCCGCCGCCAGCCACAGGAAACCGTCCGCGACCCAGCCCTGAAGCACGACCGCCGCGAGCAGCAGCCCAAGCGCAGCCACGACGGGAATGCTCGCCACACCACGCCAGAAGCCCCGGCGGTCACGGTAATGGATGCGCCGGGACGCGCCGCGCAACTGAGTAGCCGTCGCCACCAGAGCGACGCCGGTCACGAGGCACAACATCAATTGCAGGTCATTCATAGTCCACCCTCGAAAGTAGAGAGTCTTTTCTTGAGAAAGCTGTGAATTCTTCAGAGACAGACGAGACAGGTTGCCTCCCGGCTGCGCCTCACACCACATAAAAAAAGTCCCCAGTGTCTGAACTGGGGACTTTCTGTTGGTAGAACCGAGGGGATTTGAACCCCTGACCCCTACCGTGTCAAGGTAGTGCTCTACCCCTGAGCTACGGTTCTAGACCTGAAATGGGGTACTTGGAGGCGCTGACCGGACTCGAACCGGTGGTGGAGGTTTTGCAGACCTCTGCCTTACCACTTGGCTACAGCGCCGTGAGGCTTTTGCTGTCCCTTGCGGGCGGCTGGTGGGTCTTCCTCTCCAGCGGAAGGAATGTTAGCACGGCTTTTCTGGTCTGTAAACAGGGGGGCAGCTGCGCCGCGGAACTGCCGGGCCAGCCTCTAGACTGCCGCACATGCACGCGCCTGTCCTGACCCGGTTTCTGCCTCTGACCATCACCCTCGCCCTGAGCGCACCGGCGGGCGCGCAGCTCCTTCAGACGCCCGCCCAGACGGCCGCGCAGCCGATCCTGAAGGGCCTGACGGTGGACGGTACGACGCTGCGTCAGGGTGCGACGACGATCACCCTCGACGTCACTGGCGGGTACGTGGTGGGTGTGCTGACCGAGACGGACTCGCTCGATGAGCTGGCGCGTGGCGTGGCGACCGGCTGGGGCATGGGCGCCCCGGACCTTCCGAAACTGAAAGCCAGCCTGAGTAACCCGCAGCTGCTGGCGGCGGCCCGCTCGGGGTTCGTGCAGCCCTCCGACGATTCGGGAACGGACGTCATTGCCCTGAAGGTGACCGGCGAGGGCAGCGCCACGCGGTACGCGGCGTACGTCGCCGTGAACATCTGGCCGGACAGCGCCTTCCCGGCCACGAAGGCCGTGACGGGCAGCGCTGCCGCGCCCGTGACACTGCGGGTGTTCAGTGACTTCCAGTGCCCGTACTGCAAACAGATGTGGGACAACGCGATGCCCGCGTGGCGTAAGGACAGCGCGACGTACCGCGTGATGCACTACGAGTTCCCGCTGTCGTTCCACCGCAACGCGCAGGGCGCGGCGGAGGCCAGTGAGTGCGCCGCCGCGCAGGGGAAGTTCTGGCCGTTCGCGGATCAGCTGTTCGCGAACTTCCGCACCTGGACCCCACTGGACCCGAAGGAGACCCCCGCGAAGTACGCCGCCTACGCGAAGCCCGCCGGGCTGGACACGGCCGCGTTCAAGACCTGCGTGAGCCAGCGGACGTTCCGGGCCAGCGTGGACGCCCAGATGCAGGCGGGGCTGAAGGTGAACGTGCAGGGCACACCGACCGTGTACCTGAACGGCCTGAAACTGTCGAACTACAGTGACGCGCGTGAAGTGGCCCGCGCCCGCGCGATCACGACGGCGCAGCCGTCCGCAGCCAGTGTGATCGAGGCGCGACTGAAAACGTTCCGCTGATCCGTGCCTCCCCCGGCGGGTGCGTGCAGCGCCCGCCATTACTTTGTGCCACTATGTAGCCATGCAAAGTAATAGTGCGGACGGCAACCTGCTGCGCGGTACGCTGGACTTCCTGCTGCTCGCCAGCCTCGAACACGGCCCCCTCTACGGCCTGCGGATCATCCAGGACGTCCAGCAGCGCACCGGCGGCCACTTCAACTTCAAGGAAGGCACCCTCTACCCCGCCCTGCACCGCCTGGAAAAACGCGCCCTGCTCCGCGCCGAGACCCGCCCCAGCGACACCGGCGGTCCACCCCGCAAGTACTACCACCTGACCCCCACCGGCCTGAGCGAACTGACGCGGCAACGGGAAGAACAGCGCGCCCACGCCCGCGCCCTGCGCCCCTACCTGGAATTCTCATGAGCCCCGAACATCAGTACGTCCGCAACGCCACCCGCGGCCTGAAGGGCCAGGCCCGCAAGGACACCCAGGCCGAACTGCTCGACCACCTCACCGAACGCACCCGGCAACTCACCCTGACCGGCCTGAGCCCCGAGCAGGCCCGCGCGCAGGCCAAGCAGGAACTCGGCCCGGCCCCCACCGTCGCCCGCAGCCTGCGCCGCACCCAGCACGTCCACCCCGCCCTGAGTGCTGCCGCCCTCATCGCACTCGCCACGCTGCTGCTGTGGCCCGTGCCGGAGCTACTGAACCCGCAGGCAACCTACTCCGGAGGTGATACCAATGAATCAGTCACTGAACTGCGGGCCAGAGGGTACCTCTCAGTCAAAGAGGCAAATGCACAACTGAAACCCTACGGCATTCAACTCAAGTACCACGGCGAATCATGGGAACTGCGGCGTGCTGATCTACCCGTCGCGAACACCGAACTGAACCAGTCCTGGGTCTGCCAGGGACCCACTACGTCCAGTGCCACCGATCAACCCCGGTACTGGCTCACGGGCAACCCAAGTGTGAGGTATGTCAATCCAGCCAGCCTGCTGGCCTGCATGAGTGAAGCCGGCTGGCCGCTTGAACTCGACGGACAACAGGTGAAACTGCACGGAAAAGCTTTCCCTGACGCATGGACCAGAGAGATCGCCACCATGTTCTACGTGCCGCAACTCTCCCGCAGCCTCGGTCACCTGCCCCGCCACCTGTGGTCTAGCCCGACTGCTCCCTTCCCACAGAACGAGCCCAGTGTGCTTGCCTACTCGGACTACTCATCGGAGATCATATGGAGCACACGCCACGTCGAGACAGCCGCCCAGAATGTGGGATTGCTCGTCCGGTTCCAGCTCAACGGAACCTCCTGGCCGGACAAGCGGAAGTATTCAGCACCCATGTTCTTCTCGTTCACGCTGCCAGTCAGTGATCAGGGTCAGGTCAACCTTCCGATTCGTGTACCGCATGGCATGAAAGTCGTTGACCTGACCCTCAAATCGAATATGAACGACTGGCTCAGAGCAGACAGCAGCACCTTCCCGGCCATTCTCGTGGCCTTACCGGACCGGACCGATGCGCCGATTGACCTGACCCCGTTGCCGTTCACTCCCTGATCAACAACAGCGCCCGGCCTCCATGGACCGGGCGTTTCTGTTGCAGTTCAGCTGCGCGTCTTGTAGCGGCTGAGCATTTCGTTCTTGAGGTCGTCGAAGGCGACGCCTTTGCGTTCCTTGTGGCCTTCGGGGGTGCGTTCGCGGACGCTGACCGCGCGGCCGTCTTGTTCCTGGTCGCCGACGATGAGCATGACGGGGATCTTGCTGAGTTCGGCGGTGCGGACCTTGGCGTTCATGCGGTTGGAGGAGTCGTCGACCTCGGCACGCAGGCCTGCCTGGTGCAGTTCGTCGCGGAGCTGCCAGGCGTAGTCGTTGTGGCGGTCGGCGATGGGGATGATCATGACCTGGCGGGGGGCGAGCCACAGGGGGAAGTCCCCGGCGTAGTGTTCGATGAGGATGCCGGTGAAGCGTTCGATGCTGCCGAAGGGGGCGCGGTGGATCATGATGGGGCGGTGGTCCTGGCCGTCCTCGCCGACGTAGCTGATGTCGAAGCGTTCGGGGAGGTTGTAGTCCACCTGGATGGTGCCGAGCTGCCATTCGCGGCCCAGGACGTCCTTGACGACGAAGTCGAGTTTGGGGCCGTAGAAGGCGGCGTCGCCGGGTTCGATGGTGTAGGGCAGGCCGACTTCCTCGACCGCCTCGATGATCTGCTGCTCCGCGAGGGTCCAGTTGGCCTCGTCGCCGACGTACTTGTCGCTCTCGGGGTCGCGGGTGCCGACGCGGAAGCGCACCTCGTTCATCCCGAAGGTCTTCAGCACGAGGACCGTCAGGTCGAGGACGTCCAGGAATTCCTTTTTCAGCTGGTCGGGGCGGACGAACAGGTGCGCGTCGTCCTGCGTGAAGCCGCGCACGCGGGTCAGGCCGTTCAGTTCGCCGCTCTGCTCATAGCGGTACACCGTACCGAACTCCGCGAGTCGCACCGGCAGGTCGCGGTAGCTGCGGGGTTTGCTGGCGTAGATGCGCACGTGGTGCGGGCAGTTCATGGGTTTGAGCATGTACTCCTCGTCATCCACCTCGATGGGGCGGAACTGACCGTCGGAGTACTTCTCGTAGTGCCCGCTGGTGCGGTACAGGTCGAGGTTCCCGATGTTGGGCGTGATGACGCCCTGGTAGCCGCGCTGGAACTGCTGCTCTTTCATGAAGCTGGTCAGCTCCTCGCGCAGGACCGTGCCGTTCGGCAGCCACAGCGGCAGGCCCTTGCCGACCAGCGGGTCGATGGTGAAGAGTTCCAGTTCGCGACCCAGTTTGCGGTGGTCGCGCCGCTTGGCTTCCTCCAGCTGGTGCAGGTACGCGTCGAGTTCCTTCTGCGTGGCGAACGCGACGCCGTACACGCGCTGGAGGATCGGGTTCTTCTCGTTCCCGCGCCAGTACGCGCCACTGGTGCTCATGAGCTTGAACGCGCCGGGCAGCTTCCCGGTGTTCGGGAAGTGCGGCCCACGGCACAGGTCCGTGTAGTCACCCTGCGTGTAGAACGTGATGGGCTCGTCCTCGGGGAGGCCCGCGATGAGTTCCTGCTTGTACGGGTCGTGCGGGAACTGCGCGAGGCCCTCGGCCTTGCTGATCTCGCGGCGCGTGAAGTCCAGGCCGCGCGTGATGATGTCCCGCATGATCTTCTCGATCTCCGGGAGGTCCTCTTCCTTCAGGGGTTCGGGCAGGTCGAAGTCCTGGTACCAGCCGTTCTCGATGCTGGGGCCCACGCCGCGCTTGATGGCGTCCGCGCCGTAGCCCTTGCCCTTGTAGTACTCACCGACCGCCTGACTCATGACGTGGCCCAGCGAGTGGCGGAACAGCGGCGCAGCGTCGGCCGGGTTCTTCTTCGTGATCAGCGTGATGTTCGCGCCGTCGGGCAGGGGCGTCATCAGGTCCACCAGTTCGCCGTTCGCGGTGGCGGCCAGGGCGTCCTGTGCGAGGCGCGGGCCGATGGCGGCGGCGGCGTCGAGGGCCGTCGCGCCAGCGTGCAGTTCGAGTTGTTTACCGTCGGGAAGGATTACGTGCATGTCGACCTCTGTGTGCGGGCTGAGCGCGCGGTCGCGTTCAACCATGAGAAACCCGGTCTGGCCACCGTTCCAGCAGAACGCCTGAAAACCTTGAAGGGGTTCTCAGGCGCTCAGAGTTCGCGTGACCAGACCGGGTGCAGGCATTCGGTTCAGCCCTGCGCCACGCATCACCAGACCGGAGTGACGGGCGAGAGGCTTCATACAGGCAGGATACCGCCCCACGCAGAGGGGGGCAACCCGCACCCTGGCCTACCCGGCCCTCTCACCCACCCAGCACTACCAGGGTGTTCCACGCAGATTCACGGTCTCCCCCACCGGCCAGTCAGTCAGCGTGGCGTGCACAGGCAAGATCAGGGTGGGCCCGGCGTCCGTCACCCACCGGTCCTCGTCCGGGTCAAGGTACTGCGTGGGGTTCGGAACACGCACGAAACTGCCCCGCTCGTAGAACGGGACGACCTCCTCCCGGCACTGCAGGAACGTGAACTGCACGTCCGGCAGCGTGTGCAGGAAGGGACGCAGTTCCCGCAGCAGGCGGAGGCCCACGCCCCGACGCTGGCACGCGGGATGCGTGGCGACCCCACCGACGCCCACCAGCGTGACCTCACGCCCGCCGACCTCCGCCACGCGCCGCCCGCAGCCCAGTTGCGCGGCGGGCACGCCTGCCGGGTCGGCCAGCCACAGGTGCCACTCGGGTTCGCTGCCCCAGTACGACGTGCCCACCCAGAAGTCCGCGAACTGCGGGTACGCGGCGATCAACAGGGATCGCAGCCCGGCCTCCAGTTCCGGCGTCAGGTCCGCGCGGGGTGTGACGTGCGCGGTCAGGGTCACGAGCCCCGCTCCGGGTGCGGGATGCAGGTTGCCGGGTTCCCCAGATCAATCTCGAAGAACAGGTATCCCTGCTGCCCGGCATCGGCCGCTGTATACCCCATGCGTTCGTAGGCCGGGCCAGCCTCACGGGTATTCGCGTACCAGAACACGTACCGCAGCAGGCGGGCGCAGGCCCAGGCTTCGACTCCCCGCATCAGGGCGCGGGCCACCCCCCGGCGACGCGCACCCGGGGCGGTGTACAGGTCGTGCAGTTTCGCCGTGCGGTGGGTGCTCCCGGAGCGAATGTGCGACCCGTAATCCTGAGCGGCGGCGTACCCGAGCAGACGTTCATCCTCGAACGCGCCCACCACACTCCGGATGGACGCAAAACGCCGGAAAGCGCGCCGCCAGCTCGGCTTCGTCCTCCACGAACCCCATGTCGAGCAACATCGGCCGGACCTGGGGAAAGTCGGACGGGGTGAGCGGTCGCACAGTGAGAGGCACGCCACCCAGTCTGACCGCCCGACCCCAGGCGCGCCTGCGCCAACTGGCAGATGCACGGGCATGAGAAGACCGCCCCACCGGACGGCAGAGCGGTCAGGCAAGCAGCGTTACCAGTTCTGCGCCGGAACGGGCGTGCGTCCGGCCGGGGCCTTCGGGTTCGGTCCCCACTTGTTGCTTCCAGCTTGTCCGTCGGTCGCCATGAAGATGATCAGGGCAATCCAGCCGAAGAATGGAATCAGGCCAAGCAGGATCCACCAACCGGAGCGGCCCGTGTCGTGAAGTCGGCGGACACTGACGGCCAGATGCGGAATCAGCATCGCCAGCGCGAATAGGCCGGAGAACACGCCGACGTCGTTGAGGGTGTTGCCGGTGCTCAGGCCAAGTGCGTTGTCCAGCACGGTGAGGATGATGTTGACGATGCCGTAGGCGAGCGTGAACATCCAGTACTCGCGGCGGCGGGCGCGACCGGTGAACTGCGCGTACTTTTTGGTGACGACTTCGATGACCTCGTTCATGAGCTCAGAGTAAGCGGAATGTGAAGTCCCCGCTGCCTCACCTGTGGCAACGGGGACTTCACCTGACCGGTGGGTGTTACCAGTTCTGCGCGGGGGCGGGGGTGCCGTCGGTAATACCTTTGGGGTTGGGTCCCCACTTGTTGCTGCCGGGTTTGCTGTCCAGTACGCACAGGACGAGCACGACGATGCTCAGGCCGATGAAGTTCAGGAGGTACAGCCAGCCGCTGAAGCCCGCGTCGTGCAGGCGGCGGACGGTGACGGCGAGGCTGGGAACGAAGGTGGCCAGGGCGTAGATCGTGTAGATCAGGCCGAAGATCAGGGTGGTACCGGTCAGGGCGGCGCTGGGGTCGGTGCCCGCGTCGGCCTGCATGCCCAGGCTCGTCACGACGCCGAAGAGCGGGATGGCCAGCACGAAGGTGATGATGCCGTTGATCAGGGTGAACATCCAGTATTCGCGGCGGCGGGCGCGGCCGGTGAAGTTGGCGTAGTTGTTGCGGATGACATTCAGGTATTCGTTCATGGTTCCCCCTGGGGTTGTTGCGTGAGAACAGTCTAAGCGTCACATTTAGCCCATGTTGCCGAAAATGTGGAGGGGTGCCCTGGGGGTGCTGTTGGGGGTCACGCTGGGATCGTGCGCGCCAGCCCTGACCGACCCGGTCGTCGTCCCGGACGTTCGGGCGTCACTGCCCGCCCTGCCGACGGAGCGGCTGCGGGTGCTGGTCATGGGGGATCAGGGGACGGGGTCGGAGGTGCAGCGGCGCGTGGCGGCCGCCATGCGGGAGGTGTGCGCCCGCGAGGGCTGTGACCTGGGGGTGGCGCTGGGCGACAATTTCTACCCGGCGGGGCCGAAGGACGTGTCCTCGCCGCTGTTCCGGGAGCGGTTCGCGGACGTGTACGGCCCGCTGGGTTTTCCGTTTCTGGTGGTGCCGGGCAACCATGACGAGTCGTGGCTGGTGGGCGGCGACGGGGCCGATGCGCGCGGCGCGGACGTGCAGGTGGCGTACTCGCGCGTGAACGGGCAGTGGGTAATGCCCGCGCGCACCTACCGCGCGCCGGTGGGAACCCTGGCAGAGTTCTTCGGGGTGGACACGGCGCCGCTGGCCGCGTACCTGCCGGGCCTGCGGCCTGCCGAGCGGCCGGGGGGCGCGTGGGATCAGGCGCAGCGGGCGTGGCTCTCGGGCGCCGTGCGGGGCAGCGGGGCGCGCTGGCGGCTGGTGCTGGGGCATCACCCGCTGTTCAGTAACGGGAAGCACGGGAATGCCGGGGCGTACGACCGCTTCCCGTTCGAGTTCCAGAAGGGCGGCGCGGTGCGGGACCTGTACGGGTCGGTGTGCGGCGCGGCGGACCTGATCCTGAGTGGGCACGTGCATGCGCTGGAGGTGTTCGCCCCGCAGCCGGAGTGCCCGGGCACGTGGACGGCGGTGTCCGGCGCGGCGGGCGAGGTGGGGGGAGGTCCATCGGGCTCGCGTGCGGCGGCGTTCGCGGCCTTCGGTCAGCCGGGTTTCCTGCGCCTGGACCTCACGCCGGCCGAGCTGGTCGTCACGGCGTACACGGTCGCGGCAGACGACACGGTCACGGCCCGCGAAGCCGCTCGGTTGAAGGTAACTGCTCAGCAGGGCAAGCTCAGGGGTTGAAGTTAGGCATGAGCACGTCACCCGTGAACACGCTGACCAAGCCCTCCCAGACGCTGAGACCTTGCTTCTGCAACGTGGAAATGTAACTCCTGATCCGAGCGAAATTGCACCCACCCTCCTCGGACCGGAATCCTCCAGATACCTTGCGTTTCACGCACCATGCCCGCACGTCCCGCTCCGCCTGATTGTTATCAAACGGCACTCGGCAGTCATGTAGGAACAGCAGCACCGCTGCGCGGTGCTGCTGGCACCGCAACGCCAGATTCCGCCCATGTGACTGCTTCGTCGGACCGCGTCGCCCTGGAACGGGCGGCGCGGCTGGGTTGGCCAGCAAGCCCTCCTCAAGCAGTTCATCAAATCGCCGTTCAAACGCCGTGCGGGCCTCTGGGCTCAGCGTCCCGGCGTTCAGGTCGTGATACACCGTCCTCAGCGATTCCCGAAGTGCGCCAGCCCACACCTGCCCATGGTGTTCGGCCAATCCCCGCAGCTCCCGCAACAGATGAGCTCCGCACAGGGCATGCTGTGCCGGAAGTTTGAAGTACGAGCTCCAGGCGTCGTGGACCAGGATGCCGGTGTACTTCGGCAGGACCTTCATGTGCTCCAGTGCCGCGAGGCCGCGCCGGGCATGCTGGCCGTAGAACGTGAGCTGCGCGCAGCTCACGACATGCATCCAGTGCAGCTTCCCGTTCACCGGGCTGCCGGTCTCATCTGCATGCAGCACCGGTTGATGTGTCAGGGCTGTCCTGAGTCGCCCTTCAAAGTCCTGCAGTCGCTCCGCTGCCAGATTCAGGTTCAGCGCGATGGTGCCATCACTCGGGCGTGCTCCGCAGACCGCGTGCAGGATTTCACTGGTGCGTTCGAGGGGCACGAAGTGCGCCACGTTCAGATACACCGTCAAGGCGTGGACCCGTGGACCGTATTGCACCTGAGCCGTGACGTGCGTGGGGAAGGGTGCTCGCTGCCGGGAACGACATCCAGGGCAGATCTTGACGTCGGCGCGGTATTCGGTGACCTGAAGGTGGAGGTCGGGGAGGTCATGAACCTGTCGAGCGACCTGGGTGTCGACTGGAACGTCATCCCAGGCCTGCCCGCAGGTGCAGTGTCCCGTCACCGGGAGATCGACGATGACGTCGGGATGCGCGGACATCTTGAGGGTCTTGCCGGGGTGATCGGGTTGAGCGCCAGAAGACCGGCCGGTCTTCTGGCGCTCACTCTTGGGCTGCCAGGGCTTGTCCTGACTGGGAGGCTGACTGGATGTGGTGCTGTTTCGGGCCAGTTGAGCTTTGATGGTGCGAAGTTCAGCCAGCACCTCAGCGAGCTGGGCTTCGAGTTCACGGACGCGTGCCTCGAGTCGTTTGCAGTTTGGGCAGGGGACCTCGCTGATGGTCCACCTTACCCAATCGACTCCGGAAAATCACCCTGCTGAGCAGTTACGGTTGAAGAAGGGTTGAAGGTAGAAAGTTGATGGTTGATGGAGGACACACCTCCATCAACCATCAACCTGTGACTTTCGACGTCTCTTACAGTCCGGCCTGGGCGAGGAACGCGTCGAGTTTCTGGGGGCGGAAGCCGCTGAGGCTGGCGGCGGTGTCGCCGTGCACGAGGGTGGGGACGCTGCGTTTGCCGCCGTTGACGCTCATGACGTACTCGGCGGCGGCGTCGTCCTGCTCGATGTTGATTTCCTCGAACGCGAGGCCCTTGCTGGTCAGGGCGCGTTTGGCGGCGTGGCAGTCGGGGCACCAGGTGGTGGTGTACATCTTGATCATGGGGTTCCTCCGGGTGGGCGTCGCCCACGGACCTCAGTTTACTATTTAAAGCATTCCGGAGGGTGGTCGCGTCCACAAACGCGGACCACCCGGGCAACAGGAACGCCCGCCCCAGCCGGGACGGGCGTTCTCGCAGGTCAGGGCTTACGCGCCGGCGTTCGCCACCGGCTCGCTGGGGGCGGGCTCGGCGGCAGCTGCGCTGGGGGCCGGGGTGCTGGGGGCGTCCTCGGCGGCGCGTTCCTTCTTCGCGGGTTTCTCGGCGCGGGGGGTCATGATCATGTTCATGTCCATGCCCATCATGCTCGGGGTGCCTTCGGGCGCGCCGATGTCCGCCAGGGACTCCGCGACGCGCACCAGGATGCGCTCGCCGAGTTCCGGGTGGGTGCGTTCACGGCCACGGAACATGATGGTGACCTTGACCTTGTGGCCTTCTTCCAGGAAGCGGCGCACGTGCCCGGTCTTGGTGTTGAAGTCGTGGTCGTCGATCTTCACACGGAACTTGATCGCCTTGACTTCCTGGGCGCGGGCGCGCTTGCGGTTTTCCTTCTCGTTCTGCTGCTGCTCGTAGCGGAACCGGCCATAGTCGAGCAGGCGGCAGACGGGGGGGACGGCCTGCGGGCTGACCATGACGAGGTCCATCCCGGCCTCGCGGGCCATGTTCATGGCGTCGCGAGTGTCAATGATGCCCACCTGCTCGCCTTCGGCGCCGATCAGTCGGATCTGGCGCACGCGGATCTGCTCGTTGACCTTGTGTTCTTTCGCTATGTTCATCACCTCCGCCGCGCTCCGGGGCACGCTGGCTTCCCGGGCGGCTGCGCCCACCCCACGGGGCGGACGGTACCCCTCAGTCTACCACGCGCCTTCCATGCGGCGCCTTCGTGCCATGCTGGCGCGCATGAGTGCGCCTGTCACCTTCCCTTTCGGTTCCCTGACCGCCCGCAGCGCGGACCTGGAGGTCCTGCTGACCGACGGGCTGGGCGGCTTCGCCCTGAGCAGCCTGTCGGGCGTCCCGACCCGCTGCTACTCGGGGCTGGTGGCCAGCCAGCTGCCGCCGGTGCAGCGGCGCACGCATCTGGTCTCGCCGCTGGAGGTGCTGCGCGTGCCCGGCGCAGGCGGGGTGCGCGAGACGACCCTGCACGCCCTGGAGATCGCCCCGGACACCTTCGAGGGGGAGGGGCTGCGCTGGCTGACGGGCGCGTCACTGAGTGACCTGCTGCCCGAACGGGAGCAGCTGTTCGCGGGCGTGCGGGTGCGCCGCCGGGCGTTCATGCCGCGCGGGTCGGGCGCGGTGGTGTTCGTGTACGACGTCCAGAGCCGCGATCCGGTGGCGCTGCGGCTGGGGGGGTTCTTCGTGGACCGGGACATGCACGCCGTGCACGAGCGGGTGCCCACGCTGGCCTTCCACGGGGCGGGCCGCGAGGTGACGGTGCAGGGCGAGGCGCAGACGCGGGTGCAGGTGCACGCGCCGGGCGCGGTGATCGACGCCCTGGACCCCCGGCCTGTGCCGCAGCGGGTGCACTACCGGCACGATCTGGCGCGTGGCGAGCCGGACACCGAGTCCACGCTGGGCACGCCGCTGTGGGACCTGAGCTTCCCGGCGGGCGGGGGCCGCGCGGCGCTGGTGGTGCAGGCGGTCACGCCGGGCGTGGCGCAGGCGCTGGTTCTCGACCCGTGGGCGGCGTACGCCGACGAGGCCGGGCGCCGCCGCGAACTGGCCGTGCGGGCACAGGTCACGACGGGCGTGCCGGATGAACTGGTCGCCACGCTGGCCGTCGCGGCGGACGCGTACCTGGTGCGCCGCACGCAGCCGCAGGGGGTGACGGTCATCGCCGGGTACCCGTGGTTCGCGGACTGGGGCCGCGACTCCATGATCGCCCTGACCGGCCTGACCCTGCTGACCGGGCGGCACGCCGAGGCGCAAGACCTCCTGGGCACGTTCCTGCGCAGCCTGCGCCGGGGCCTGACGCCGAACAACTTCCACGACGACGGGCAGGGCGCCGGGTACAACACGGTGGACGGCGCGCTTTGGCTGGCGGTGGCGCTGGAACGGTACGTGACCGTCACCGGCGACGCGAGTTTCGCGCGGGAGGCGCTGCCGCAGCTGCGCGACCTGCTCGACTGGCACGTGCGCGGCACCGATCACGGCATCCGCATGGACCCGGCGGACGGGCTGCTGCTGGCGGGCGAGGCGGGTGTGCAGCTCACGTGGATGGACGTGAAGATCGAGGGCTGGGTCGTCACGCCCCGCCACGGGAAACCCATCGAGGTGCAGGGCCTGTGGCTGGCCGCGCTGGGCGCCGAGTCGCGCCTGTCGGCGGCGCTGGGTGAGGAGGCGCAGTTCGCGGCTACCCTGGCGCGCGCGCAGGCCAGCTTCGCGGCGTTCTGGCAGGGCGCGTACGTGGACACCCTGGCGGCGGACGGCACGCCGGACCGCAGCCTCCGCCCGAACGTGGCGATCGCGCTGGCACTGCCGGACACGCCCACCAGCCCCGCGCTGGTTGCCGCGACGACCGCGCAGCTGGAATCGGAACTCCTCTCCCCTGTCGGGCTGCACACGCTGTCCCCGCTGGACGGGCGGTACCGGGGTAACTACGGGGGCGCGCAGATGCAGCGGGACGCGGCGTACCATCAGGGGACCGTGTGGCCCTGGCCCTTGACGGCGTTCGTGGAACTGCTGCTGGCGCAGGGCGAGGTCGGGCGGGCGCGCGCGGCGCTGCGCGGCCTGAGCGGGCACGTGCTCGAAGCCGGGCTGGGGCACGTGTCGGAGGTGTTCGCCGGGGACAGCCTGCGGCCCGGCGGGTGCCCGTTCCAGGCGTGGAGCGTGGCGGAACTGCTGCGCGCCCACGTGCTGGTCAGCCGGGCCGAGGCGCAGGCGGCAGGCACGCAAAGCCCGGCGTAAACCCCGCTGTCACGTGTGAAAATCCGCGCCCGCAGGACACTATTCCCCTTGACGTACCGGGGACACAAACCCTAGCATCACGCCATGACCGCCCGACCTCACCCCCGCCACCCGGAGCGCGCGTGACCGACCTCGCGCTGCCCCGCGGCGCCACGCAGGTCGGCCTGGCCGTGGACGTCGCCGCGTTCGCCATGCACGCTTCTGAACTGCACGTCCTGCTCGTACAGCGCGGCGAACTCCCGCACGCGCGCGACTGGGCGCTGCCCGGCGGCTTCGTGCACCCCGGCGAGGAACTCCACGAGGCGGCCCTGCGCGAACTGCGCACCGAGACCAGCGTGGAACTCGAACCCCGCCACCTCGAACAGTTCTTCACGTTCGGGGAGATCAACCGCGACCCGCGCGGCCGGATCGTCAGCGTCGCGCACCTCGCGGTGCTGCCGCACGGCACGGTCAGCGTCAGCGGCGGCGGGCACACCCTGGGCGCCGAGTGGATGCCCGCCCACCGCACGCCGAAACTGGCCTTCGACCACCAGGCGATCCTGGACCGCGCGCTGGGCCGCCTGCAGCTGCGGCTGGAATACGCGAACCTCGCGCTGGAGTTCCTGCCCGACACCTTCACCCTGCCCGAGTTGCAGGGCGTGTACGAGGCGATCCTGAACCGCAAACTGGACAAACGGAACTTCCGCAAGCGGCTGCTCGCGCAGGGCAGCCTGACGCCCAGCGGCGAGCGCCGCAGCGGTGTGGGCCGCCCCGCGCAGCTGTACCGCCGCGCCAAGGGCACTCGCACCCCCGCGCTGTAATACGGACTCCGGTTGAACGGTCTGCAACAACGTTCAACCCGAGCGGCGCGAGCAGGAGAGAAACGCCCCTCCGGGCGTGGAGTTGCCAACCCGGAAGGACACCGGGTTGGCAACGAAACAGACGGAATCCGTATAGCCCCGCCACACAGATAGGGCAGCGCCACGCCGGGGAAGCGTGCTGGAATCGGGCATGCTTCCCGGCGTCCTGTTCCTGGCTGGTGTCCTGCTGTTCGTCCTGAGTGCCGCGCTCGGCGGGGACGGCTTCAGCCGCGCGCCCGGCCTGCTGGGCATCCTGGCGTTCCTGGCGTCCGCCGCCGCCGGGCTGTCCGGGCTGAACCGCGCGGTGGGCGCGGCGGCGCTGCTGTTCGCGGGGCTCGCGGCGGCGCTGGTGCTCGGCTGGCTGTGACCCGCCCGCCGGAGGGCACCATCTGCCCTGGCGCGGGCCGCTAGACTGCGGGCATGGACATGAAGAAGCTCATGAAGCAGATGCAGCAGGCGCAGATGGCCGCCACGAAGATCCAGGAGGATCTGGCCGCCAAGTCCGTCGAGGGCAGTGCCAGCGGTCTGGTGACCGTGACCATGAACGGGCACGGGAAGGTCACGGCGCTGAAGATCAAGCCCGAAGCGGTGGACGCCGACGACGTCGAGGCGCTGGAGGACCTGATCCTCGTGGCGATTCAGGACGCCGGGGCGAAGGCGGACGCGTTGCAGCAGGACGCCACGCGCGGGCTGGGCATTCCCGGCTTCTGAGTCCCGCGTGGTCGGCCACCCCTGCCGGTGGGCGGTGGGTGGCCGCGCCCGTTTGTGCTGATCTGTCCGTTTCTGTCCGGCCCTGCACTGGGGGCCGGTGGTGGTGAAGGAGTCCGAGTGAAGTACCCCCCATCGTTGGTGGCGCTCATCCGTGAGCTGTCGCGCCTGCCCGGCATCGGGCCGAAGAGCGCGCAGCGGCTGGCGTTCCATCTGTTCGAGCAGCCCCGCGAGGACATCGAGCGCCTGTCGCGGGCGCTGCTGGAAGCCAAGCGTGATCTGCACACCTGCCCGGTGTGTTTCAACATCACGGACGCCGAGAGGTGCGACGTGTGCAGCGACCCCAGCCGCGATCAGGGCGTGATCTGCGTCGTGGAGGAACCCGGCGACGTGATCGCCATCGAGCGCAGCGGCGAGTACCGCGGCCTGTATCACGTCCTGCACGGCGTGCTGAGTCCCATGAACGGCGTGGGGCCGGACAAGTTGCACATCCGTCCGCTGCTGCCGCGCGTGCAGGAGGGACAGGAGGTCATCCTGGCGACCGGCACGACCGTGGAGGGCGATGCGACGGCGCTGTACCTGCAGCGACTGCTGGAGCCGCTGGGTGCGGTCGTGAGCCGTATCGCGTACGGGCTGCCGGTGGGCGGCGCGCTGGAGTACGCGGACGAGGTGACGCTGGGCCGCGCGCTGGCCGGACGTCAGCGCGTCAGCAAACCGCAGGGCTGATATGAACTCCGGTTGAATGGTTTGCAAAAACCATTCAACCCGAGCGGATGCGAGAAGGAGAGAAGCGGGTTCCGGACGTGGAGTTGACAGATCGGTGGTGTTCCGATCTGTCAACGAAACAAACGGAATCCGTTTGATACGGACAGCGGAGCGGGGCGGAGGCGTTCATGTCACCTCTGCCCCGCTCCGCTGCCAGCGTCAGGCGCCGTAGCTGGCGCGTAGTCGAGTCAGCCCCTCGCGGAGGGTGATGCGCCGCGCGGGCAGTTCGTGCATGGGGACGACCTCTAACCCACGTTCTCCCAGGCCGCTCAGCAGGGCGTCGAGCAGGGCGGGCGTCACGGCGGGCCCGTCGTGCAGGAGGATCACGCTGCCGGGCTGCACGCGCGCCAGGGTCTGCGCGGCCAGCGTGGCGGGGTCGCCGCCGGTCCAGTCGCGGCCCTCGGTGTCCCACAGGGCCACCTGCCGCCCGGACAGGTGCGCGAACAGGCGGGTCAGGGGGCTGTGCCCACCGTAGGGCGGGCGGTACAGGTGCGGGCCGGGCCGCGCGGGGCGGGGGTGCCACGCGACCTGCGCCCACTCCTGCCAGGGGGTCAGGGTCAGGGCGGTGCGGTGCCAGATGCCGTGGGCGTCCAGGGTGTGCCCGGCCTGTTCGATGGCGTCCAGCAGCTCCGGGTGGGTCTGCGCGGCCGGGCGGGTGACGAAGAACGTGGCGCGCGCGCGGTGGCGGGCCAGGATCGCCAGCAGGTCCGGGGTGCGCTCGCCGGGGCCGTCGTCGAAGGTCACGGCGACCCGCCAGCGGTCGCGCGGGCCGTGACCCAGGGCGCCCCACCCGGCAGCGCGGCCCAGGACTTCGGCCAGCAGGACGGGGGTCAGGAGCGCGGCGGTCCAGGCGACGCGCCTCACGCCGGGGCGTCCTGGGGCGCGGCTTCCTGTTCCTGCGCGGCGCGGGCGAACAGGGGCCGCAGCAGCAGGTAGAACGCCGTGACCAGCGTCGCCAGTCCGGCTGCCAGTCCGAAGGGGCCGCCGGCGCCGAAGCGTTCGAAGGCCAGGACGCCCAGCAGGGGGCTCAGGGCGGTGCCGCCGTTCTCGACGGTCATCAGGACGCCCCACGCGGCGGGGCGCTGCGCGGCGGGCAGGGTGCGGGTCACCAGGGCGCCCCAGCCGGGCTGCACCCCGGCGAATCCCACGCCGACGAGCGCCGCGAGCGGGTACATGGCCCACAGGGGCGGCAGCGCGGCCAGGCCGAGCATCCCGGCGGCGATCAGCGCGTACCCGCCGATCAGGACGGGCACGGCGCGGCCCCGGTCGGCGATCTTGCCGAGCAGCGGGATGCACGCGAAGGCGACCGCGCCGCCCACGACGAGCACGCTGACGATCTGCGCGGTACTCAGGCTCAGCGCGTCGGCGATCTTGTACAGCACCTGCCCGAACAGGGACAGCGTCACGGTCTGCATCAGCGCGGCGGGCAGCAGGGGCGTCACGCGGCGCAGCGTGGCTTTCAGGGCGTCGCCGCGCAGGGCCTCGCGCGCGGGGCCGCGCACGGCGCGCGCGGGGAGCAGCACGGCCATCACCAGGGACAGGATCAGCGCGCCCAGGCTCAGGAGGTACACCTGTTCGGGCGGCGCGGCGCGCAGCGACCCGTACGCGAAGAAGCCCAGCCCGATCATGGAGGACACGCTCATGCCGACGACGGTCAGGGTGCGGCCCTGCGCGGTCTGTCGGGTCACGTCCGCCGTGAGGTTCATGGTGCCGGGCCACATGACCGAGAAGCCCACGCCGTGCAGCGCCGCGATGAGCAGCAGGGTCAGCCCGCTGTGCGCGGCGGGCAGCAGGCTGATGGCGAGCAGGCTCACGGCCGTCCCGGCGATCATGGCCCAGCGCAGGCCCACCCGGGCGATCAGCAGCCCGGCCGGGCCGCGCATGACGGTGTCGGTCAGGACGTGCGCGGCCCAGGCGAGGCCCACCACGGTCGCCGGGAGGTCCAGTTGCGCCTGCACGCGGGGGCTCTGCCCCAGGTACGGGAGGTACAGGCCGCTGCGGACGAATTCGGCGGCGGCCAGGGACAGCGCGGCGATCACGACGGCGCGGGCAGTGCCGGGCTGGAAGGGCAGGCGCTCGCGCAGGTTCACGGCGCGCTCCGGACGTGCGGCGTGCGCGGCTGGCCTGCTAGGGTGTGAAGGTGCCCGATTTCACGGTTGTCATTCCCGCCCGCAACGAGGCGAAGTACCTGCCCCTGACGCTGCGCGCGCTGGAACGGCAGACCCGGCCCCCACGCGAGGTGATCGTGGTGGACAACGGCAGCCGCGACGCGACCATGGAGATCGCCCGGGCGGCCGGCGCGCGGGTGCTGCGCTGCGAGGAACGCGGCGTGGCCCGCGCCCGTCAGATGGGCCTGGAGGCCGCGCGGACCGACTGGGTGGCGACGACCGACGCGGATTCCCTGCCCGCGCCGCACTGGCTGGAGGTCCTGAACGAGGCCGCGCCGGGCCGCACGGCGCTGTACGGCCCGATGCGTTTCTCGGGCGTGCCGCGTCACTGGGCGCTGGCGTCGGGCACGAGTTACAGCGCGTTCCTGCACGTCGCGCGGCTGATGGGCCGCCCGAACCTGGCCGGGGCGAACATGGCCTTCTCGCGCGAGGCGGCGCTGCTGGTGGGCGGGTACCCGCAGGTGGAGGCCTACGAGGACGTGATCCTGGGTGAGGAACTGGCCCGCACCGGCGAGATCGCGTACGTGCGCCGCGCGCTGGTGGAGACGAGCGCCCGGCGCCTGGACCGGGGCGTGCTGCCGTTCCTGTGGCAGCACGTGCGCAACATCACTGGTCATACGCGAGGCTACTTCGGGGATGACCGCTGAGGTCGTCCTGGAACGCCACGGCGCGCGGCATGCCCAGCACGTGGCTGTACACGTCCAGGACGCGCTGCGCGACGCCGTGCGGGGTGGTGCTGGCCCCGAAGCTGCGCGCGCCCGCAGACAGGCGGGCCCACAGGGCCGGGTCGTTCAGCAGCTCGCGGCTGTGGTGGATCAGGGCGTTCACGTCGCCGGGCGTCACGAGGTACCCGCTGCGTTCGTGCGCCACGCCGCTCAGGGTGCCGCGCGCGCCGACCGCGACGACCGGCACGCCCATGAGCTGCGCCTCCTGCAGGACGAGGCCCTGCGTCTCGGTGTCGCTGGCGAACACGAACAGTTCCGCGAGTCGGTAGTACGCGCCGATCTCGGTCCAGGGGCGCACGCCCAGGAACGTCACGCGGTCCGCCACGCCGATCCGGGCGGCGTGCGCTTCCAGGTGGTCGCGTTCCGGGCCCTCGCCCAGGATCACCAGGTGCGCGTCGGGCAGGCCTGCCAGAGTGTCCAGGACGTGATCGAAGCGTTTCTCGCGGGCGAGGCGGCCCACGCTGAGCAGGCGCCGCTTCCCTTCCGGCCAGGGGCTGGGCACGCTAGGGGCGGCGTTCAGGGCGCGCGGGTCGATGCTGGTGGGGATCACGACCGGGTTGCGGACCTTCATGGCGTTCAGGACGTCCATCATGCCCGCCGTGGGCGTGATGACGGCGTCGGCCCTGCCGTAGTGCAGCGCCATGACCTTCGTGACGACGCCGGTGTGGCGTTGCAGGGCGGTCGCGCCGGGCACGTAGTGGGTGTACGCCTCGATGTGGGTGTGGTACGTGGCGACGTGCGGGATGTCCCACTTGCGCGCCAGCCGCGCGCCGGACAGCCCCAGCGTCAGGGGCGTGTGGGTGTGGATCACGTCGTAGCGGTGCGTGAAGTCCCGGCGGGTGGGCCACGCCAGCCGGTAGGTGGGCAGGAACATGTAGCGCAGGCTGTCGACCCGCATGACGTCCGGGCGGGTGTCGATGTGTTCGGGAAAGTCGGGGGCGACCACGTCGACGTGGTGTCCCTGTGCGCGCAGTTCGTCGCTCAGGAGGCTGACGCTGGTCACGATGCCGTTCTGGTCCGGCAGGAAGGTGTCGGTGAACAGCCCGATGCGCAGCGGCCTCATGCGGCGCCGCCGGTCAGGGGCTGGGTGACGCGGCCCCGGGGAAAGTTTAAGAATTCCTGAAGCATCACTAGACAGGAGCATACGACGCCGGACATGAGAGTAGGCTCAGAAATCCGACTCACCCTGCCGGGGCGACCCGGGCGCGGCTCTCATGCGCGTGTGGCCCTGCGGCGGCAGGGAGCGGGGCGGGCGCGCTAGACTCACGCCGCATGGCACCTTCTTCGACCGCAGCGGTGCGCGCGGCCCTCCGGGCGGGCCGGGCGGGCGCGTGGCACGGCGGCCACCCCGGCGACCCGCGCGTGGGCCTGAGCGTCCCCGTCCGCTCGGACGCCGACCTGCGGGCCGCGCTGGCGACCCTGGCGGAGGCCGGGGTGAGCGCCACGCTGCTCCTCTCCCCCACCCTGGCCCGGGACCTGGACCGCGCCCGGCTGGCGGGCCACGAGGTGGGGGGCCTGGGCGACCCGGCGGGCGCGCCCGGGCTGGACGTCCTGGCGGGTACGCCCGTGACCACCTGGGCCACTCCGGAGCGCCTGCGTGGCCTGCACGCGCTGGGGACGCGCGGCCTGCACGCCCTGCCTCCGGGCACCGACCGGCCCGCCCCGGGCGCGCTGCTGACCGTGGACCCCGCGCGGCTGCCCACGCTGCTGGCCGACCTGAAGCGCCTGGGGTACCGCCCGGTGCCGGTGCGGGACGTGCCGGACCTGCGCGCCGGGACGGGCCGCGACCTGTTCCTGCACGGTTACACCCGGCTGGTCGAGGACCGGTTCGCGCGGCAGCACGGCGTGATCGACCTCGCGCAGCGGGCCGATGCGGTCATGCGCGTGGCGCCGCTGGATCACGCGCCCGCACCGCTGCCCCTGCCCCGCTCGGCGCACACGGCGGAACTGCACCTGCACTCGCCGCGCATCGTGGGGCTCGCCTCGCGCAGCGCCCTGACCGCGTACCGCGCGTACCTGCGCAGCCTGCGCGACGTGGGCGCGGCGTTGCAGGAGCGCCCCGAGTTGCAGGAGGCGCAGGCGGTGTTCGCGGTGACCCTCTTCCACGCGCCGCTGGCGCAGGCGGGCTTCACGCTGCTGGACCTGCCGCCCGCCACGGCCCGCTGGTACGGGCTGGGCTTCCGGCTGCTGCGCGTCGCGTACGGCACCACCCGCGCGCCCAGCGAGGACACCCCGAAGATGGCGTGGCTCCCGCGCGAGGAGTTCCTCAGGCGCTACGGCTGACGCGGTAGCCTGACGCATGACCCGCAGCGACCCCCGGGTGCAGGTGCAGGGCCTGCATCACGTCACCATCGTCGGTTCCACCCGCCAGAGTGCCCTGGACTTCTGGGAGGGGGTGCTGGGCATGCCGTTCGTGTTCGAGCAGCCGAACCTCGGCAACCCGGCCGAGAACCACCTGTACTTCGACCCCGGCGGCGGCCGCCTGCTGACCGTCTTCACCGACGAGGGCCGCGTGGACGCCGGGCGGGACGCGCCGCGCGAACCGGGCACCGTGGAGCATCTGGCGTTCACCGTGTCCCGCGCGACCTTCCAGCTCGCCCCGGCGCGGCTGCGGGCGCGCGGCATCGAGGTGCTGGAACGCGACCGTGGCTTCATGGATTCCATCTACTTCCGCGATCCGAACGGCATGAAGGTCGAACTGGCCTGCTACAAGTTCCAGACGCCCGAGGGCTTCCGGGACGCGGACGTGCTGCGCCGCGCCTATGAGCTGCGCGTGGCGCGCGGCGACGCGTACCTCAGCCCCGAGCACCTCGCGGACGCCATCGAGGACCTGCTGCGCCGCTGAGCCGGATACTCAGCCGGGCAGGGTGAAGGTCAGGGTGGTGCCCGCGCCGGGGCTGCTGTCCACGTCCAGGGTGCCGCCGGTCAGGGCGACACGTTCACGCAGGCCGATCAGGCCCAGGTGCCCGGCCTGCGCGCGTTCCTGCGCCTGATCGGGCGTGAAGCCCTGCCCGTCGTCGCGGATGGCGACCTGCACGTGCCCCGCCCGGAACGCCACGCGGATGGCGGCGCTGGCGGCCCCGGCGTGCTTGTCCACATTGTTCAGCGCCTCCTGCGACAGGCGGAACAGCGTGAGTTCCGTGGCGGCGTCCAGGCGGCGCTCCTGACCGCTGACCTCCAGGCGGGTGGGCGTGGCGGCCTGCGTGGCCAGCCATTCCAGCGCCGGGAGCAGGCCCAGGTCGTCCAGCACGCTGGGGCGGAGGTTGCGGGCGAAGCGGCGCACGCCGTCGATGGCGGCGTTCAGGTCGGTCAGGATGTCGTCGGCGCGGTCCTTCTGCGGCCCCTGGAGTTCCCGGGCGAGGCGGGCGACGCGGCGGGTGGTGGCGGTCAGGACCTGCGCGGTGTCGTCGTGCAGTTCGCGGCTGATGCGGCGGCGTTCCTCCTCCTGCGCCTGCGTGAACAGCGTCAGGAAGGTGCGCATCTCGAGCGCGGCGCTGGTGGCGGCCTCCAGCGCCTGGCCGCGCCGGGCGATCTCGTCGGCGAGCGTCTGGAGTTCCGAGAGGTCGCGCCCGACGGTCAGGACGCCGCGCCCGCCGTCCATGACGCCCACGCGCAGTTCCAGGCGGTGCGGGCCGATCTGGATCTCGGTGCGGCTCCCGCGCGAGGCCCGGCGGGCGCTGGCCCACGCGGCGCGCAGGGCGGGGCGGGTGTCGGGCGTGGGCAGGTCGAGGAGGTTCGCGCCGGGCAGCGGCCCGGTCAGGGGTTCGAGCAGCGTCCCGGCGGCCGGGTTGGCGTACGTGATGGTCCCGCCGGGGTCGGTGCTGATGATCAGGTCGTGGGCGCCCTCGGCCAGCTGGCGGTAGCGGGCTTCCTGCCGTTCCAGTTCGGTCAGCAGGCGCTGGCGGGTCAGGGTCTGTGTGATCTGGTCGGCGACGCTGCGGGCCAGGGCCAGCAGGTGCTCGCCCGGGGGGTCCGTGCCGGGATCGTCGAGGTACAGGAAGCCCAGCAGGGCGTCCTCGCCGTTCTGGTCGGGGTGGCCCTCGGCGCGCAGCGGGACGATCAGGCCGCTGCCCGCGACCGCCAGGGTGTAGCGGCGGGTCAGGGCGCGCGCGCCGCGGCCCAGCTGCGCAGCCAGGGCGTGCAGGTCGCTCTGCGGGGGCACGTGCAGGTTATACGTGGCGCAACGGGTGAACGCACCCTGATCGTCGGTCAAGGCGATCAGGCCGCGTGCGGCGTTCATGGCGTGCGTGACCAGCCGCGCCGCGTCGGCCAGCACGGCGTCGCTCTGATCCTCGCCCAGCGTGCGGCCCAGGTTCAGCAGCAGCGCGGCCTCGTTCTCGCGGCGCAGTTCCTCCTCGTACAGGCGGGCGTTCTCGATGGCCAGTCCCGCCTGCGACGCGAACACGGCGGCCAGCGCCTGATCGTCGGCGTCCAGCGGCAGGGCGTCCTGCCAGTACAGGGTCAGCGCGCCGAACACCCCCGCGCGGGTGGTCAGGGGCAGGCTGATCACGCCCCGGTACGGGTAGCGTCCGGCGGCGAGCAGCTGGCGGGTGTAGCGGCTGCTGCCCCCGTAGTGCGCCTGCGTGAGGTCGCGCGCGGCGACCGGCTGGCACTCGGCGATGGCGCGGCCGGTGACGCCCAGGCCGACCTTGGCGCGCACGCGCAGCAGGTACTCGTTCGGGAGGCCCAGCGCGGAGCGGATGTTCACGGTGCGTCCGTCGGGCTGGCGTTCGTACACGGCGGCGGCGTCCGCGTGGAAGAGGGTCGCGGCGCGTTCCAGCACGCGGGTCAGGGTGTCGCTCAGGTGCAGGCTCCCCGCCAGGGCCGCGCCGGCCTCGCGCAGCGCCTCGGCCGCCTCGCGCTTGCGGGTTTCCAGGGCGTACAGGCGGGCGTTGTCGATCGCCAGGGACGCCTGCTCGGCCAGCGCGAGGACCAGCCGGGCGTCGTCCTCGCTGGCGGTCGTGCCGGGCTGCTGGGTGTCCACGTACAGCAGGCCCAGCGCCTGCCCGCGCGCAGAGAGGGGCGCGATGACGGCGGCGTGCGGGGCGAGTTCCGCCAGTCCCTGCGCCAGGGGACTGCCCGCGTCGCGCGGACGCTCGAAGCGGATCGCCTCGCCGCGCTGCACCAGCGTCTCGAAGGTCACGGGGCCCACGCCGATCCCGCCGCGGAATTCCTCGTCGAAGCCGTGCGTGAAGACCTCGCCGGTGCGGGCGCGGCCGCCCTCGTGGAATTCGCTGAACAGCGCCACGAACGCCCGGCGGAAGCCCAGGGCCAGCGCGGCGCTCTGCGCGGTGACGGTCAGGACCTCCGCGAGGTCCAGGCTGCCGCCCAGGCGCCGCACGAGGCCCTCGACGGTCTCGGCGATGCGGCCGTGCCCTCGCCGGGCCTCGCGGGCCTGCACGCCCTCGACCGCCAGGGCCAGCAGCGGCGCGGCGCCCAGCAGCGCGCGCAGCCCGTCGGGGCTGGCGCCCACGGCCTCCAGCACGCCGCAGCCGAAGGGCAGGGCCGCGAGCATGCCGTCCTCGAGCAGGGTGCCGACGGTCAGCGCCTCGTGCGCCAGCGTGCCGTCACTGAGTGCCAGCCCGCGCCCCTCCTCGGCGGCGGGGGTCAGGGCGGCGTCCTGCACGATCCACACGCGGACGCCGTGCGCGTGCAGGACCGGGCAGGCGTACGCGGCGAGGTCCCGCGCGAACGCGGCGACACTCGACGCCTGCGAGAGGGTCTGCGGGAACGGCGGGAGAAACTCGGACACCGCGTTTACAGGTTCTTCGGGTCGATCCAGCCGCGCTTGATGCCGTACAGGACCGCCTCGGTGCGGCTGCCCACACCCAGCTTGGAGAAGATGTTCGCGAGGTGAACCTGCACGGTGCGCGGGCTGATGTCGAGGTCGCGCGCGATCTCCTTGTTGGTGCGGCCGGTGGCGGCCACGCGCAGCACCTCCAGTTCACGGGGGCTCAGGTCGTCCTCGGGGGGCGTGGGGGTGGTGTGGGTGCTGAAGCGCTCGAGGACCTTCTTCGCCACGCTGGGGTGCAGCGCGCTCTCGCCCGCGGCCACGGCGCGCACGGCGCCGAGCAGGTCGTCCTCGGAGGCATTCTTCAGCAGGTACCCGGCGGCCCCGGCTTCCAGCAGCGCGAACACGTACGCGTCGTCGTCGTAGCTGGTGAGCACGAGCACGCCCACGCCGGGCCGCTCGGCCTTGATGGCGCGTGTCGCGTCGATGCCGTTCATGCCGGGCATGCTGACGTCCATCAGGATCACGTCCGGCGTCAGTTCCCGGGCGCGCAGGATGGCTTCCTCGCCGCTGCCCGCCTCGCCGACCACGCGCAGGTCCGCCTCGCTCTCAAGGAGTTCGCGGGTGCCCTTGCGCACGACCGGGTGGTCGTCCACGAGGAGCAGCGTGATGGGGCGCGTGGAACCGGCTTCGAGGGTCTCGGCGTCGAGCATGCGCGCAGCATAGCCCGCACACACGCGAAACCGCCTCAGCCGAGTGGCCGAGGCGGTGCCGTGAATCAGCGGGGATTATACGGATTCCGTTTGTTTCGGGTAGGACCACAGGACAGCGTGGAGTTGAATCATGCGGCTTGAACACATGGTTCGATCCGACAGCGGAGCAGTTCCGCGATCGTCCAGGCGTGATCCGTCACACCTGCTGCCATCCCCGGCGTTCGATCCACCCACCGACCATTCACCTGCACCCGAAGTGACCGATGTGGACGAATGAGGTTGTACGCCGCCAACACCAGGAAGAAGTGACGTTCCAGTCGCTCGCCGTCGCTCCCGGCATGCCGGGAGCGACGGACCAGTGCCGGCAACCACGTCCGGAGGGTCGCGTTCAACCGTTCCACGAATGCGGTGTTCACGGTACCCGGGCGACCTTGCGACGCTTCGATCAGGTGCAGCGCTTCGAAGAGATCACCGAATGCGATGCGTCGCTCGATTCGGTCACGGGAGGTTCGTTTCACGACCTGCACGATGTGCAACTCCGCCCAGGGCACCAACGCTGGGCGCCCACGGCGCCCAGTGTGCCGCGGCGTCCGGAACATCCTGAGAACCTGTGTTTTCCACGCGCCGTATCCATCTGTTGCCCACAGCACTGGTGATTGAAGCTGTGCAGCGCAGTGCACCTGATTCACGACCTCGGCGATCAGGGCGTGCGTTCGCTCAGCAGCGAACGCACCCCACAGGAGCAGTCGTGAGGAGACACAGACGGCCGTTGCCAGCCACCGCACGCCCCGTTGGGTCCGACACCAGAGTTCGTCCGCCTGCACCTGCCCGAGATGCAACTGGCCCTGACAGACAAGGTGCTCGTGAACACGCTGCGCGTGTTCACCGGCTTTCCTCACCCAGTCGGCCAGTGTGCGCTCGTCGATCTTGAAGGCCATGACCACTGCTGGGATGGGGCAACCGAAGGTGAGGAGGGTCAGGACCAGTTGGACGATGTTCGGATCGGTCTTGAGTCGATAGAGCGGTGTGCCGTGCGTCGCGGTGAACGTCGTGTGGCAGCGATGACAGCGGTATCGAGCGTCGCGACGGGAATGAACGCCCACTCTGGTGGGCGACGGGCAATACGGGCATCGGGGCGTATCATCAGTGCGTCGGGAAGAGGGAGTTGGCTGCATACCACTCCATCTTCCCGATCTCGTTGCTCATCACTCCACGCTGTCCTGTGGTTCTACCTTGTTTCGTTAACAGATCGGAAAATCACCGATCTGCCAACTCCACGCCCGGAACCCGTTTGTCTCCTACTCGCTCTGCTGCGCAGCTCTGCGAGTCCGCTCGGGTTGAAAGTTTTTGCAAACCTTTCAACCGGAGTCCTTATTACTCCTTGCTGAGGTTCTTCCAGTACGTGCCGCTGGTGAAGGCGATCATGGGGTTGAACGTGTCGGCGCTGACGCCCTTGATGGTGTCGCGGTAGGGGAACACGCCGGGCTGGGCGGGCATGATGATGTAGTACGCCTCGTCCAGGGCGCGCTTGGCGATCTGCGCGTACAGTTCGTCACGGCGGGCCGTGTCGGTGGTGCCGCGCGCCTCCTTGATCCAGCCGTCGATCTGCGCGTCCTGCGCGTTGATGCGCGGAGCGTAGTAGCCGGTGCTGGAGTAGAAGGTGGACACGAAGTTGTCCGGGTCGGCGTAGTCAGGCGCCCAGGCGGTCATGACCATCGCTTCCTTGGGGACGTTCTGGGAGTTGATCAGTTCGCTCCATTCCTTGCCGACGATGTTCACCTTGAACTTGGGGTTCAGGGCTTCAATGTTCTTCTTCAGCAGTTCCATGGCGGTCTGCTGGGTCTGCGCGCCGGCGCGGTAGGACACGTTGATCGTGAAGCCGTTCTGCCAGACCTGCCCGCCCCAGGCGCGCTGGAAGGCCGCCTTGGCGAGTTCCGGATCGAACGTGGCCGCCTCAAGGTTGCTGTCGTACCCGGGGAAGGAGTCGGGCAGCAGGAAGTTCCGGGGGCTCCCCTTGCCTTCCTGCACCTGCTCGATGTACGTGGGCACGTCGAAGGAGGCCACGAAGCCGCGGCGGACGTCGGCGTCCTTGAAAAAGTCGGTGGGGACGCCCTTGCCGTCGAGTTTGCCGCTGCCGATCATGCCGCTGCCCGCCTCAATCTTCTGGTTCATGCTGAAGCCTGCGGCGGTGGTGTTCGTCAGGTCGTCCAGGACGGCCACGCCGGGCTTGCCCTGCAGCTGGGTGCTGATGATCGCGCGGGGCACCTCGATGAAGTCCGCGTCGCCCTTCAGGAAGGCCTGCACGCGGGCGGCCTCTTCGGGCACCTTCTGCAGGAGCACGTTCTTGATCTGGGGTTTGTCCTCGCCCCAGTAGCCGTCGAAGGCGGTCAGGCTGATGGTGTTCGCGTCACGGTTGACCAGCTTGTACGCGCCGGTGCCGCTGGGCTGCTTGTTCAGTTCGCCGCCCAGGATGTCCTTGCCGACCCAGTCCTTCCAGGTGGCCTCGGTGCCGTCCCACTCGCCGATCTCCTTGGCGTGCTTGCTGTCCACGATACCCTGGCCGATGTAGGCCAGTTTGGTCAGGAAGGCGGGGTCCACGGCGGGCAGCGTGAAGACCAGGGTGTCGCCGTCGCACTTGACGGCGCTGCTGATCTTGGCCCAGGTGATGCTGGTGTCGTCCTTGGCGTTGCTGGCGGTGCCCAGCAGGCTCTCGGACAGGAACCAGTTGCCGCTGTCAGCGGTGTTCGTCACGAGGTTGCGGCGGAAGGTGTACTCCGCGTCGGCGCAGGTGAGGTCGTTACCGGTGTGGAATTTCACGCCGTCACGCAGGGTGAAGCGGTACTCCTTGCCGCCCTGGCCTTCCTGCCACTCGGTGGCGAGGACGGGCTCGACCTTGGTGATGTCGCTGCCCTTGTAGCCGACCAGGGTCTCGTACATGTTCTCGACGATCTGGCCGCTGGACGTGTCGTAGGTGGTGCCGGGGTCCAGGGTCAGGATGTCGGCGGACTGCTGGATGACCAGGGTGCTGTCGGCGCCGCCCGCCTGCTTGTTGTTGCAGGCGGCGAGCGTGAGGGTCAGCGTGGCCAGGGCCACGGCGCTGAGGGTCTTGTTCTTCATGCGTACTCCTTGGGGCGGGAAACAGGGGGCGCTTCCCGGACACTGGCGGGTCGGGACACAGATGGACACCTGACGGGGAGAACGCGGGGGGCAGTGGTGTCAGTGGTCGCCGCGCACGCCCTTTCAGGGCAGCGGTGCGGGGCGTTCCATCCAGGCCGTCATGGCCTCTCATGCTAGGAACGGCAGGTGAGAAGTTCCCGCCAGAAGCCTGAAGGTACCGCATGGGGAACAGGAAGCCAAACCACGATTGTCCCCGCGTGGGAGACGCGCGCGCCCCGTCCGCCGGGGTGGGGGGGGCGGCCCCCGGTGCGCGCCGGGGGCTCATACGGATTCCGTTTGTTTCGTTGACAGATCGGAACACCACCGATCTGTCAACTCCACGTCCGGAACCCGTTTCTCTCCTGCTCGCTCCGCTCGGGTTGAAAGTTTTTGCAAACCTTTCAACCGGAGTCCGTATCATGTGAGGCTCGCCCGGAGGTCCGCCCGGATTGCGAGTCCCTGCACAGCCCACACGGGGCGCAACGGTTAAGGTGTCGGGATGACTGCCTCGATCCCCGATTCCTTCATCCTGCGCGGCACCGCGGCGCAGGGCACCCTGCGGCTGGTCGGCATGGACGCCACCCGCATCGCCGAGGACGCCCGCGTGCGCCACGGCCTGTCCAAGACCGCCACCGCCGCGCTGGGCCGCACCCTGACCGCCAGCCTGCTGCTGGCCGTCGTGCTGGGCAAGAAGAGCGACAGCCGCGTGAACCTGCGCGTCGAGGGCGGCGGCCCGGTCGGCTGGATCGTCGCCGAGGGCAGCACCGACGGGCGCGTGCGCGGCTACGTCCGCCACCCGGACGCGGACCTGCCCATCCGCGAACGGGACGGCAAGCTGGACGTGAGCGGCATCGTCGGCACCGACGGCGAGATCGCCGTGACCCGCCTGCTCGACAACGGCGAGCCTTACACCGGTAGCGCCACGCTGGTCAGCGGTGAGATCGCCGAGGACGTCAGCACCTACCTGGGCGTCTCCGAGCAGATCCCGAACGCCGTGCTGCTGGGCGTGTACGAGGAAGGCGGCCGCGTGGCGCACGCCGGCGGGCTGCTGATCCAGGCGATGCCCGGCGTGACCGACGAGACCCTCGGGAAGCTGGAGGCGAACATCCGCGCCATGGGGCAGATCACCGACAACCTGCGCCGCGGCGGCCTGCTCGAAGCCATCAGTCGCGCCACCGAGGGCCTGGACCTGCACCTCGCGCCCGACGCGCAGAGTGCGCGTTTCGAGTGCCGCTGCTCCCGCGAGCGCGCCGCGGACAGCCTGAAGTTCTTCGACCCCCAGGAGCGTCAGGAGATGATCGAATCGGGCGGCCAGGAGATCGTCTGCCACTGGTGCGGCGAACGCTACCAGCTGACCCCCGACGAGATCGCCGCCCTGGACGACCAGGGCCGGCACGCGCAGGCCTGACCCGCCATGACCGCACCGGCCCGTGACCTGCAGGGCGCCCTGACCCTCCCGCCCGGGCAGCTGACCCCGGAGATGCGGCGCGCCGCCCGGCAGTCCGGACTGGGCGGCGCCCTGCGCGCCCGCCTGCCGCACGGGCACCCCTGGCGCGCCGAGCTGCGTGACGACGCCGCGCACCTCGCGCTGCGGCACGCCCGCACCCGCGGTCCGGTGCGCGAGCTGCTGCGCGCCTGGGCGGCCGCCGGGATTCCCGCGCTGATGTTCAAGGGCTTCGCCCTGAGCGAGTTCGAGTACGCGCCGGGCGAACGCTTCTACGGCGACGTGGACGTCCTGCTGCCGCCGGACCCGCAGACCGTGCGGCGCGCCGTGCAGGTCGCCCGGCGCCTCGGGTGGCGCAGCGACCGGCTGGAGGACGTCACGCGGCCCACCGAGTGGCTGCACGAGACCGCACACCTGCGCGCCCCGGGGGACGCCGCGCAACTCGACGTGCACCGCTGGATCGTCCCGGCGCTGTACCTGCCGCGGGCGCGCGCCATGACGCTCACGACCGGCCTGTGGCGGCGCGCGCGGGCGGTGGACTGGGACGGCATTCCGGTGTGGCGGCCCGATCCGCGTGACGAGCTGCTGCTCACGCTGGTCCTCAACCGCGTGTGGGGCGGGGACCACGGTGGCCTGAAACCCCAGGATTACCTCGACAGCGAGCGGCTGGCGCGGCACACCACCCCGCAGGCCCTCGCGGCGCACGCCCGGCACCTGGGCCTGACGCACACCTGGGCGGCGTTCCAGGCGGTCTGCGATCCGGCGCGTGGCCGACTGGAGCTGAACGCAGAGGTGACCCGCCCGCTGCTGCTGCGCGCCCTGCACGCCGACGGCGGCCGGACGCGGCGCACCGGCAGTGAACGCCTGGGCCGCGCCGCGTTCCTGCTCCCGGCTGTTCCGGCCGCGTTCGGGGACGTGCTGTGGGCCGCCTGGGCGGTGCGGCGGGGCGGCGATCCGCGCCGTCACCTGGACCGCTGCCGCCCGGGGCCCGGCGCGGACCTGACACCGGACGTGCTGGACCGCACGCTGACCGCCGCGCGCCTCGTGACGCACCTGCTGCACCCCCGGCAGCGGCGCGCGGGTGTGTGCGTGCCGCGCGCGTACGCCAGTTACCGCGCGCTGCGGCGCCTGGGCCACCCGGCGGTGTTCGTCAGCGGCGTCACCCGCCAGGGCGGGCAGCTGCTGAGTCACGCGTGGGTGGAGGACACCCACGGGCCGCTGATCGGGTACGCCGAGCCGCACAACCGAGTGACGTTCCGGGTGACGCTGGAGCACCCACCCCGACCCTGAACCGCCCCGCGTGAATGCAGAGCGCCCCACCTCTGTGCAGGTGGGGCGCTGTCTGTGGTGAGGGCCGGATCAGCCCGCGTCGGGGTGACGGTTCGTCTCGTGCAGCTGCACGGGCTTGCCGCGCCGGGCGCGCAGGTTCAGGAGTTCCACGGCGATCGCGAAGCCCATCGCGAAGTACGTGTACCCCTTGGGGATCTTGAAACCGAAACCGTCCGCGATGAGGTTCACGCCGATCAGCAGCAGGAACGCCAGGGCGAGCATCTTCACGGTGGGGTGGGCCTGCACGAACTCCCCGATGGGGCGCGCGGCGACAAGCATGATCAGGACGGTCACGACGACCGCGGCCACCATCACGCCGATGTCGTCGGCCATGCCGACGGCGGTGATGACGCTGTCGAGACTGAAGACGATGTCGAGGATCATGATCTGCCCGATGATCGCCGCGAAGTTCGCGCCCGCCACCTTCCCGGCGGTCGGGGTTCCCTCGTGCGCGCCGGGGCCCTCGAGCTGCTCGTGCATTTCCTTGACGGCCTTGTACAGCAGGAACAGACCGCCGAAGATCAGGATCAGGTCCCGTCCCGAGAAGCCCATGCCGAACAGGGTGAACAGGTCGTTTTTCAGGCTGTAGATCCAGCTGATCGAGAACAGCAGACCCAGGCGCATGATCATCGCGGCCAGCAGGCCGATGGTGCGCGCGCGCTGCCGCTGCTCCGGCGGGAGCTTCCCGGCCAGGATCGAGATGAAGATGACGTTGTCGATGCCAAGGACGACTTCCAGCAGCAGCAGCGTACCGAACGCCAGCCACGCCTCAGGCTGGGTGATCCAGCCGAACAGTGATTCCATTGTGTCACTCCACGAAACAGAAAGCGGACGCTGCCACGCACGTCCAGGATGCCGTTGGGGGTAGTAACCCTACTTCCGCGCCCGTGCGGCGCGCCAGGGGTCATGTTCCCTGACAGCCGGGGCGCCGGTCAAGTCCAGTCAATCCTTCATGCTGTGGGGCCCGGCCTTCATGCGGCGCGCGGGTCGTCCCCCCACGGGCCACCCCGGGGCCTAGCGGGGCGTCGCGCCGTCCAGGAAGACCGCCAGCAGCGCCCGCGCGGTCCCCTGCGGATCGGAGGTGGGCGCGCCCGTCACCAGCGGGTACGTGATCGCCAGGAACGCCCGGGCCAGCATCGCCGGGGGCAGGTCGCCGCGCAGCTCACCACGCGCGGCCGCCTCCTCGAACAGGCGCGACAGGCCGCCCACCCACACGCGGCGGTACTCCTGCTCGAACGCCGCGCGGCGGTCCGGGTTCACGTGCCGCAGTTCACTCGCCAGCTGCAGGCCCACGCGCTGCTCGGGGACGCTGGCCAGCAGCTCGTACACCAGCGTGTCCAGCTGCAGCCGGATGCCCACCTGCGAGTTCGCGGCCTGCACGAGGCGGCTCAGGCCCGCCAGGGTGCCCTCCAGCATCGCCAGGAACAGCGCCTCCTTGTCGGCGTAGTGGTGGTACAGCGCGGGCTTGGTGACGCCGACGGCCTCCGCGACCTCGCGCATGCTCACCCCGTGGTAGCCGCTCTTCACGAACAGCCGCGCCGCCTCCTGCTGAATGCGGGCGCGGGTCGTATCAGGCACAGCGGGGGAAGACACAGGAGGAACCGTCATTGCCGCTCATGATAGCGGGCCGCGGGCTGGCACCACCCTGACACGGACGGGTAGAGTGAGAGGCGTCACACAACCCATCGCCCCCACTCCCGGAGGACCCCCCATGCGCCGACTTGCCGCCGCCATCACCCTTGTGCTGCCCCTGGCCCTGGCCGCCTGCTCCCAGCAGGCCGCGCCCACCACCAGCCCCTCACCGTACGCCGACCGCCCCGAGTTGCAGGACGCGGGCAGTCAGGCCATCCTGGCCCGTTACGGCAACGACCCCGGCCTGACCTCCGCGTTGCAGGAAGCGTACGGCGAGCGGCCCGGCACCCTGTCCTACCCCAGCGTGCCCACGCTGAACACGCAGGACTACGCCAGCGACCGCCTCGCGTACGTCAAGCGCACCGGGTGGGGCACCGTGAGCAACTACAACGCGCAGTACAACGCGTACGCCGGGACCAGCAGCCCCTACACCGGTCTGGACTGGACCCGCGACGGGTGCAGCGCCCCCGACGGCCTGGGCCTGGGCTACCGCGAGGACTTCCGCCCGGCATGCAACGTGCACGACTTCGCGTACCGCAACCTCAAGGTGTACCAGCGCACCGACGCGAACCGCCTGACCAGCGACGACGTGTTCTACACGAACATGAAAGCCATCTGCGCCGCCAAGAGCTGGTACGCCCGCCCCGCCTGCTACAGCGCCGCGTACGCCTACTACCAGGGCGTCCGCATCGGCGGCAGCGACAGCTTCTGAACCAGGGACGCAGGGTGCGGGAGGTGGGGCCTGATCGCGCCCCACCTCCCGTGTTCAGGCCGGGTTCGTCCAGTACGCCCAGGTGTGCCCGCCCGCGCAGGTCGCCGTGAACTCCGGGCCGCGCTTGCTGACCTTCCCCGGCTGCCCGCACGCCGCGCACACCGGCTTGGCGGGCGTGTTCCCACCGCAGTCGCCGCACTTCAGGTAGTACCCATACTTCCCGAACTGCACCGTCACGTTCGCCGATGAACACGCACGGCACGCCACGTCCGGGCGGGGCCGCGCCTGCGCCTGCCGCTCCTGCGACGTGCGGACCGGGGCGGCGCTGTGGCGTTCCGGACGTGCGGGCTCCGCCGGGGGCACACTGACGGGCGCCGCTCTGGTGTGGGCAGGTTCAGGTGCGGCAGGCACCGCCTCGGCAGGCGCTGGAACGTGGCGGTTGCGCAGGAACGCCTGGATGCGGGTCATCTCGGCGTCGGTGAGGCCGAACGAGCCGAAGGTCTTCTCCTGTTCGGCCCCGATGATGGCCTTCACGCGGTCGGGTACCTGATCGGCCTTCACGAGTTCCGGCACGTCCGATTTGCGGGTGATGCGCCCACCGTCCGAGATGGCGACCAGCACGTCGCGCCGCACGCCGCTCAGGGTGCGCTGCTTGAGGCCCAGCATGGAGCGGTCCATCAGCTCGGTGGTGTGGTCGTCCAGCAGCGCCAGCAGCAGGTCCAGCTGTCGCCGCGCCTGGAGGACCGGCGAGGGCATGCCGCGTCCCTGGCGGTTCCACCAGCGGGTCCACTCGCCGTGCTCGTTCACGCTGACCTGCCCGGCCACACTCTTGCTCTCGACGATCAGCAGGCCGAAGCGGTGCAGGATCAGGTGGTCGATCTGCGCGATCTCGCCGCGCCGCTCCAGGCGGAGGTTGTGGAACACGAACTTGCGGGGGTCCTCCGCGAAGGCACGCTTGAGGTAGTGGGCCATCTGCCGTTCCGCGTCGTACCCGGCGCGGCGCAGCGGGTCGGCGTGCTGCTGCGGTTCGAGGTCCTTGACGATCACCCGGCCACGCTAGCGCGTCCAGCCCGCCGGAGGAGGCGAAATCGCCCACGTGGACGCGAATATTTACACATTCTCCTCGGCGCGCCAGATGTCCTGTGGGGTTTCGCGCTGGCGGATGACGGTCCAGGTGCCCGCGTCGTGCAGGACCTCGGCGGGGCGGGCGCGGGTGAGGTAATTGCTGCTCATGGCGGCGCCGTACGCACCGGCCTCGTGGATGGCGAGGAGGTCGCCGGGGTGCGGATCGGGCAGGGTGAGGTCCCGGGCGAGGAGGTCGCCGCTCTCGCAGGCGGGTCCGGCGAGGTCCCAGGTGTCGCTCTCCCCTCGGTCCCAGAGGGGCGTGACGGGGTGTTGCGCGCCGTACAGCATGGGGCGCAGGAGTTCGGTCATGCCCGCGTCCACGAGGACGAAGTTCCGTCCGGTGCGTTTGGTGCCGACCACGCGGGTCAGGAGGGTGCCGGCCTGCGCGACGAGGTACCGGCCGGGTTCGACCCACAGTTGCGCGCCGAAGGTGGCGGCGGCGGCGCGGGCTTCGCGGGCGATGCCGTGCAGGTCGGCGCCCAGGCCCCAGCCGCCCCCGGCGTCGAGGACGTCGAGTGGGCCGGTGTGGGCGCGCAGGTCGCCGAGGCGGTGGAAGGCGGCGGTGAAGTCGTGCGCGTCGCGGATGGCGCTGCCGATGTGCACGTGCAGGCCCAGGGCGGTGTGCCCGGCGGCGCGCAGGGCGTCCAGCACGCGCGGGGCCTGGTCGAGGGTCACGCCGAACTTGCTGCCCGCCGCGCCGGTGGCGAGGTGGTCGTGCGTACTGACGTTCAGGGCGGGGTTCACGCGGACCAGCGCGCGGGAGGCGGGCGGAAGCAGGCGGACCTCCTCTTCGCGGTCGATGATGAAGGTCGCGCCGAGCTGCGCGCCGGTGGCGTACTCGCCGGGGGTCTTGGCGGGGCCGTTCACGAGGATCCGGTCGCCTGTGGCGCCGATGTGGGCGGCGCGGGCGAGTTCTCCGGCGCTGACGCATTCGAAGCCGACGCCCTGGGCGTGCAGGCGGCGCAGCAGGGTCAGGTTGGGGTTGGCTTTCATGGCGTAGTACACCCGGGCGTCCCCGAACGCGGCGCGGACCCGGGCCAGCGCGGCGTCGAGTTCGGCGGCGTCGTAGACGTACAGGGGCGTGCCGTACGTGTGCGCGGCGGCGTGAAGGGCGTCGGCGGTGAGACCGGATTCCTGCGATTCCCGAGTCGCCGGTACACCACCAGCGACTCGTCCATCTCCGGACGTCCGGTCCTGGTTGCTGCTCCCTCCGGTCGGGCTCGTCTGCGACTCGCCGCAATGCTCTTCGAGGCTCATGCCGGGGAGTGTAGCGGGCGAGGCAGGCTTGACGGACGGGTGGTGGTCAGCCCAGACTGGTCAGACCACTGACTACTGAGCTGTACCGAGGAGGTTGCCATGACCGCCCCCACCCCTGTCCCGCTGCGCCCCGCGCTGCACGCCGAGGACACCCTGCTCGCCCGCCTGCTGGACGGCACGTACCCGCCCGGCAGCACCCTGCCCGCCGAACGCGAACTGGCCGCCAGCCTGGGCGTCACGCGGCCCACCCTGCGCGAGGCGCTGCAACGCCTGGGCCGCGACGGGCTGCTGGAGATCCGCCAGGGCAAACCCACCCGCGTCCTGCACCCGCACGAGGGCGGCCTGCGCGTCCTGGCGCACCTGTCCCGCCACGGGGAGCTGGGCCGCATGGTGCCGGACCTGCTGGACCTGCGCGCCGCGCTGCTGCCCCACTGGGTCGCGCAGACCGCCGACCGCGACCCGCGTGCGCTGCGCGAGCACTTGGCCTCGCCGCCCGCCGAGTCGGACGACCCGAACCTGCCGCAGACGTTCGCCGCGTTCGACTGGGCGTTCCAGACGCTCGCCGCGCAGGGCAGCGGGAACGCGCTGGCCCCGCTGCTGCTGGGCGCGTTCGCCGAGGTGTACGCCCGCGCCGGGGCGATCTACTTCAGCGACGCACATCGCCGGGACCGCTCGCGCGAGCACTACCGCGCGCTGCACGCCGCGCTGCCCCTGGGACCCGCCGCCGCCGAACAGGTGGCGCGCAGCACCAGCCTCGACAGCCTGCAGCTGTGGGAGGCGCGCCGTGTTTGACCTGATCCGCGCCGCGATCCCCGTCTTCCTGCTGTCCCTGCTGATCGAGTGGGCCGCGTACCGCCACCTCAGCCACGATCACGACGCGCCGCACGAGCATTTCGGGTACGGGACGCGCGACACCCTCACCAGCCTGAGCATGGGCGTCGGGAACGTCCTGATCAACCTGCTGTGGAAAGGCGCCGTCGTGACGATCTACGCGGCGCTGTACAGCCTCACCCCGCTGCGCCTGCCCCAGGACGCGTGGTGGGTGTGGGTCCTGCTGTTCCTCGCGGACGACTACGCGTACTACTGGTACCACCGCGTCAGCCACGAGGTCCGGCTGTTCTGGGCCAGTCACGTCGTGCATCACTCCAGCCAGCACTACAACCTGTCCACCGCGCTGCGGCAGACCTGGGTGCCCATGACCGCCCTGCCCTTCTGGCTGCTCCTGCCCCTGCTGGGCTTCGCGCCGTGGATGGTGCTGCTCGCGCAGGCATGGAACCTCCTGTACCAGTTCTTCGTCCACACCGAACGGGTGGGCCGCCTGCCCGCCCCCATCGAGTCCGTGCTGAACACGCCCAGCCACCACCGCGCGCACCACGGCAGCAACGACGTGTACCTCGACCGCAACTACGGCGGCATCCTGATCGTCTGGGACCGCCTGCACCGCACCTTCCAGCCCGAGACGGAACCCGTCCGCTACGGCCTCGTGCACAACATCGACACGCACCGGCCCGTGCAGGTCGCCTTCCACGAATTCGCGGCCCTGTGGCGCGATGTCCGCGCCGCCCGCAGCTGGCGCGACCGCCTGCACTACCTGACCCGCCCACCCGGCTGGCACCCCGAGCGGTAGCCCCGCCCCGATGCGGCCCCGCCTCAATTGCCGCGCGCGTCACCGCCGGTTCAGGGGCCGGGTGGTAAGCTGCGCGGCTGTATGAGTGCCCCCTCTCCTGCCTCCGCGACCGTTCCTGCCCCTGCCGCCGCTGCGGGGGAACGGGTGCTGTGCGCCATGTCCGGCGGCGTGGACAGCAGCGTGACGGCGGCGCTGCTGAAGGACCAGGGGTATCAGGTGGTCGGCGCGATGATGCGCTTCTGGCCCGACGACAAGCGCACGGACACCTTCGACTCGTGCTGCTCGCCCGACGCGGCGTACGAGGCGCGGCGCGTGGCCGAGCAGGTGGGCGTGCCGTTCTACCTGCTGGACTACCGCGAGCAGTTCCAGCGGCACATCGTCGGGCCGTTCATCGACGAGTACAGCAAGGGCCGCACGCCGAACCCCTGCGTGAACTGCAACACCAAGGTGAAGTTCGACGAACTGGTGAAGAAAGCCAAGATGCTCGGCTGCCGCTACGTCGCCACCGGGCACTACGTCAAGCGCGTGGAAAGCGCGCGGGGCGAGGTGGAATTCCATCGGGGTGACGATCCGCGCAAGGACCAGACGTACTTCCTGTGGGGCACGCCGCGCGACGCGCTGCCGTACATCCTCTTCCCGGTCGGGGAACTGGAGAAACCCCGCGTGCGCGAGATCGCGGCGGAACGCGGCCTGCTGACCGCGCAGAAACCCGAGAGTCAGAACATCTGCTTCGTGCCCGGCAAGGTGCAGGACTTCGTCGCCGAGCACATCCCCCAGGCGCAGGGCTTCATCCGCGAGATCAGCAGCGGCGAGGTCGTCGGGGAGCACCTGGGCACGCAGTTCTACACGCTGGGCCAGAAGAAGGGCCTGGGCCTGTACCAGTCGCACCGCGTGCGGCACGTCGTGCACCTGGCGCCCGACACGAACACCGTCTGGGTGGGCGACTACGACGACTGCCTGTGGACCGGCCTGAAAGCGCAGAGTGCCAACTACCTGATCGACCTGACCGACCTGCCCGAGGAACTGGAGGTGCAGGTCCGCTACCGCACCGCGCCCGTCAAGGCCCGCGTGGTCCGCGCCGACGAGAACGGCTTCGAACTGGCCTTCCAGGACCCGCAGTTCGCGGTCGCGCCCGGCCAGAGCGCCGTGCTGTACGCCGGACCGCGCCTGCTGGGCGGCGGCCTGATCGAGGACCACGTCCCCACCCTGCCCGAACCGAAAGCCCCGCCGAAGAAACGCCCGGCTGTGCTGCTGTCCTGAACACAGCGTTCAGGCGCATGGATGGCCTATCTCCATGTGGCTGAACCGAGCGAAGCGAGCACCTGATGAAGACAGCGGTTGAAAGTGGAATGGATAGGCGTGATGTTGGCCCATCCATGAAACTGGAAACCGCTGTGATGCTGGCGCGCGTGCGCCGGGTGCACGCGGCCCTGCTGGACCGGGGAGACCTCACGGCCGGCGCGCTGGCCGACCTGCTGGTTGACCTGCGGCAGGAGGTTCAGGGACTGCCCTTCGGCGTCCCAGACGCTGATGACCTGCCGCGCGAGGCGTACCGCGACCTGCGCGCCCGCATCGCCCGGGCATGGCCGGAACCCGGCTTCTATGACCCGGCGACTGGACGTGCCCTCGGCCACTGCGACCTCCCCGCCGAGATCGGCGACGCCCTGGACGACCTCACGGACCTCACCCTCGACCTGGGCACTGCCCTCGCGCTGGCCGACACGGACGAGGCCGATGCGCTGGCGTGGCTGCGCTTCTCTCACGACGCCCACTGGGGCGACCACGTGCAGGACGTCACGCGGCACCTGCGCTGGCTGGGTTAGACCCTTGAATCTACGGTCGTGGTCTGGGGTACACCAGTGCCGCGTCGTTCGCCCCCGTCCAGTCGAAACGGGCGACGAAGGGGCCGCAGCGGTCCTGGCGCAGGGCGTACACGTACCGTCCCGTCAGCCGCAGGGGATCGCCGTCCGTCACGTCCAGTTGCGGGTCGCCGCAGCGGGGTCGGGCGGGCACGCGGTAGGTCAGTCCGGTGCGGGTGGCGGTCGCGGGCGTGAACCGGGTGAAGGTCAGCTGCGCGGCCTCGTAGGGATTCAGCTCGTTCTCGGTGTTGAACAGCAGCGCGTCCTTATTGCGGGCCAGGAGTCGGCCGGGAATTTCCTGGGTGGTTTCGGCGCGGCCGTTCCAGATCAGGGTGTGGATGTTCAACTGCGCGCCGCTGGTGACGTACTCGACGAGGAACTGCCCGGAATGGGTGATGGTGCGGTTCAGGTTGGCGGCGACCTCCTGCTTCCACAGGCGGCGGCCCGCGGTGTTCAGCGCAATGAGCGTCAGGTGGGCCGGGCGCTGCTGGCTGATCGTGACGAGGACCGCCTGTCCCAGCTGTTCGGCCTGCACGGTCTGGTCGGGCCGGGCAGGCAGCGTGAGGAGGATGCGCCCCCCGGGGCGGGCCTGCACGGTGACCTTCGGACCGTGAAGGGTGACGGGAGCCGGGGCTGCTCCGGCCAGGCTCAGGCCGGTCAGGGACATCAGCGCGAGGGCGCGGGGCAGGTTCATGGTCAGATCCTCGCACTCAGCACGGGGACGAGCATCTCCTCGGCGGTCCAGCCGCCGTGCAGGCCGGGCATGGGGGCGGGGCTGGTGGGGCGGCGGATGGCGTGTCCGGGGTGCGGGACGGCGATCAGGTCGCCCACGCGCGGGCGCAGGCGGGGGTCGGCGTGGGCGGGTGGGCCGAACAGGCCGCCGGTCCAGGCGTCGTCGGCGGTCAGGAGGGTGGCGTGTGGGGCCAGCAGCGCCGCGATCTCGGCGTGGTGCCCGGGCTGGGGGCGCAGGTACGCGGCGCGTTCCTCCCCGGCGACGGGGCCGCGCAGTGCGGTTTTCATGACCTTCTTCGTGATGGCGTCCACGTAGCCGTCTGGGAGCTGGGCGCTCTGGCCGTGGTCGGCGGTGAGGACAACCAGCGTGTCGCCATTGGTGGGCAGCGCGGCCAGGAGGTCCGCGACGATGCGGTCGGTGCGGCGCAGTTCGGCGTGCGCCTCGGGGCTGTCGGGGCCGGAGCCGTGGCAGATCAGGTCGTAGTCGGGGAAGTACACGAGCGTGTACGACGGCTGCCCCGGCTGGAGGGTCGCGGCGGTCAGGGCGGGCGTCTCTTCGGGCTGGGCGTAGGGGTGGTACTCGGCGCCGTCGCAGGCCCAGCGGGTCAGGACGCTGTGCTGGTACGCGGCGGGCATGACGACGTGCGCGGCCACACCCCGGTCGCGCATCTGGCGGTACAGGGACGGCACGGCCGCCAGGAACCCCGCGTCCGCCAGGGGCGTGTGGGTGTAGACGTCGTACAGGCGGATGAGGTTCACGACCGCCTGCGCCTCGTCCAGCCACACGGTCAGGCCCAGGTAGCCGTGTTCGGCGGGCGCGCGGGCGGTGTGGAGGGTGGTCAGGGCGGCCATGGTGGTGCTGGGGAACACGCTGGTGACGGGGCCAGGGGTGGGCGTCAGGGAGGCCAGGGTGGGCGCGTCCCCGCGCGTGATGGCGTCCCGCAGCTGCCCGGCGCCCAGGGCATCCACGACGATCAGGACGACGTGCCGCGCGCCGTGCAGGGGCAACGGGTGGCGGTACGCGGCGTGGTGGGTGGGCACGCCGTGATGCGCGCCCAGGGTGGCGGCGAGGTTCAGGACGCTGCCGCCCGCGTAGTCGGGCCGGACCGCGTGCGGGGGCAGGTGCATGGGTGAAGATAGCCGCCAGCGCCAGGGGGCCATCTTGAGGGTTCGTTCAGCGCCTGCCGATACGCGGCAGGAACGCCCCAGTGCGCGCCCGGTATGCGGCGTGTTCCGGGTGACGCGCAGCCAGCGCAGCGTCCTCGATTCCAGCCTTGTGGCGCAGCAATCCCGCGAGCAGGAGGGTACCCGCAGCGCTCGTCCACCCACCCCGCGCGACCGACCAGCCGCCCGCCAGCACGAGCAGCGCCGTGTAGATCGGGTGCCGCACGAACCGGTAGGGCCCGCGTTGCACCAGCGTGCTCCCCGCGACCGGGGTGGGCAGCGGCGTGAGGTTCCGCCCCAGGGTGCGCCCGCTCCAGACGAGCAGGCCCAGCCCACCCGCATCCAGCACCGAGCCCGCCGCCCGGACGGATCGGGGCCGACCTCTCCCCCGCCGCCCCCCGGCCAGGATGACCGCCAACAGCGCGAACTGCGCGGCGACCAGTGCACGGTCGCGGTTCATGACTCCTGCCGCAGTGCTCACAGCTCACACCTCCTGCGGATTCCGTCTGTTTCGCCGACAACCCGGAACATCACCGCCCCTGCCAGCTCCACGCCCGGAACCCGCTTCGCTCCTTCTCTGCTGGCGCAGCTCTGCGAGTCGCATCCGCTCGGGTGAACAGGTTCTGCGCCCCTGTTCACCGGAGTTAATCTTCAGTACGTGCGTCCGGCGGTGACGCGTCCGTCGGGTTCGTGGCCCTGTTGCAGGTCGATCAGGAAGTCGCGGGTGAGGTGCGCGCCGCGCGCGACGAGGTCGGTGGTGGTGCTGGCGATGTGCGGCGTGAGGATCACGTTCGGCTGGTCCCACAGCGGGTGCCCGTCTGGGAGGGGTTCGGGGTCGGTGACGTCGAGGATCGCGCCGCCCAGCTGCCCGCTGTTCAGGGCGTTCAGGAGGTCGTCGGTGACGACGAGGTTCCCGCGGCCGACGTTCACGAGCCACGCGCCGCGTTTCAGGCCGCGCAGGGTGGCGGCGTTCACGATGCCGCGCGTGTCGGGGGTGCTGGGCAGCAGCAGCACGACCCAGTCGGCCTGGGCGAGCAGCTCGTCGCGTTCGTCCGTGGGGGTGGTGCTGCGGATGCCGTGCACGTGCGCGCCGTGTGGGGCGAGGAGTTCTTCGAGGTTCCGGCCGATGTGCCCGTGGCCCCACAGGACGACGTGTGCGCCGTCCAGGGTGGTCAGGCCGGAGTCGCCGGGCAGGGCGGGGGCGTCCCAGTGGTGTCGGCGCTGCGCGTCCCGGAAGCGGTGCAGGCCGCGTGCCGCGGCGAGCATGCCGCTCAGGGCGTGCACGGCGACGGCGCGGTCGTGCAGGCGGCTGGCGTTGAACAGGGCGGCGCCGGGTGGCAGGTGCGCCTGGACGTGTTCGATCCCGGCGGTCAGGGTGAGCACCCATTTGACACCGGGCGTGGCGAGGAGCGCGGTGCGGGTGGCGGCGTCGGTGAGCCACAGGACGACGCCGTCGGCCTCGCCGTCGGGGAGGTGGCCGCGGCGGTAGTGGTCGAAGGTGACGCCGGGCACGCCGTGTTCGTCGTGCTGGCTGAGGGCGCGGAATTCGGGCAGGTCGGGCAGCAGGACGCGCATGGGTCTATTCTGACCCGCCGGGCGGGTGCGCGGCCAGCCATTCGGGGCGGGTGAGTTCCATGTGCACGTCGGTGCGGCCCTCGCGTTCGGTGCGGTGCACCTCGCGGAACCCGCAGGCGAGGAAGGCCCGCTGGGCGCGGCGGTTGTGGCCGAAGGTGGTCAGGCGGATGCGGTTCAGGGTGGGGTCGCGGCGCGTGAACGCCCACTGCAGGAGGGCCTGCACGGCCTCGCGGCCGTAGCCCTGGCCCCACAGGCTGGGCACGCCGATCATGACGCCCAGCGTGGCGGTGGTCGGCGTGAGGGGCGGGGAGGGCCGCAGGTCGTACAGTTCGGCGCTGCCGATCAGGGTGCCGTGCTCGTCCATGACGCCGAACCCGTGGCGTTCGCCGGTGCGTTCCTCGTCCTGCATGATGCGGCGGAACAGGAAGCCGGGCAGGCGGATGGGTTTGGCGTCGTTCCAGTCGGCCAGTTCCCGGTCGCGGAAGAAGCCGTGCAGAACGCGCCACTCGTGCGGCGTGAAGTCCAGCAGGGGTTTCAGGGTGACGCGGGGCGTGAGAGCGTCTGGCATGGCGCTCAGCTCTGGAGGGTGCCCAGCGCGCGGGTCACGTCCCGCGTCAGGCGGTCGAGGTGGAAGGCGTCGCCCTCGGCCCGCTCGACCTGCCGGGTGCCGGGGTTCACGACGAGCAGGGCCAGCACCTCGCCGCTGGCATGGCGAACGTTCACGCCGGGATGGCCGTCCAGCGCGGCGCGGTCGGATTCGGGCAGCAGCGTCCAGGCGGGGTCGGCCCGGGTCAGGCCCAGGTGCGCGACGGGCAGGCGGTGCCCGCGCAGCTGCCCTTCCAGCCAGTCCAGCGCGGCGGGCGTGCCGCCGATCAGGCCCTGTTCGATGTGCGGGCGCGGCCGGTTGTAGCGGACGGGGCGGCCGTCGCGGCGGCGCAGGTCTCCTCCGGCGGCGCGCAGCAGGGCGTGCCCGGCGGCGATGTCCCACTCGCTGCGGGGGGACATGGTGAAGGTCGCGTCGACCTGCGCGGCGGCGATCCGCGCGAGTTTCAGGGCGATGCTCCCGCTGGGTTTCATGCCGCTCAGGAGCACGGCGTGCAGTTCCCGCCCGTGTTCGGTGTCGGACACGGCAATGCGCCAGTCCGGCCCACTGCCGGGCGCGGGCACCGGCTGGCCGTTCAGGGTGACGCCCTGCCCCACCACGCCGCTGAACAGTTCGTCCGTCTCCGGGGCGTACACGACGCCCAGCACCGGCTCGCCGCCCACCGCCAGACCGATGCTCACGCAGTAGTCCGGCAGGCCCGTCGAGTACTCCTTCGTACCGTCGATGGGGTCCACGATCCACACGCGGTCATGGCCCAGGCGGGCGCGGTCGTCGGTTTCCTCCTCGGACAACAGGCCGTCGGCGGGGAACGCGGCGGCCAGGGCGGTCATGATCAGGGTGGACGCCTCGCGGTCGGCGACGGTCACGGGGTCGTCGGCACTCGTCTTGTGTTCCACGGTGAACCCGGCGCGCAGGTGCGCGAGCAGCAGCGCCCCGGCCTCGCGCGCCAGCGCCGACGCGACCGAGAGTTCATGCGAGAAGGTGGGAGCGGTCATGCCCCCGAGCATAGCCCGCACGCCCCCACCGCGTTCCGGCGGCGGTCAGGCCGTGACGAGCGCCCCACCCAGGTGCCCCCCCAGATGGTCGTGCCGGTTGATCCACCCGACCCGGACAGTGTCGCCGCGCAGGTCGAAGGCGCAGGTGGCGGTGTTGTTCACGCGCAGCGTGGCGGGCAGGCTGGGCAGGTCGCTGCCCAGCAGCGCCGCGATCAGGAACTGCGCGAAGAGCTGGTGCGTGACCAGCCCCACCCGGTCGTCCGGTCCGTGGCGGGCGCGCAGGTCACCGAGCAGTCGGCGCGCCCGGTCCGCATGCACGACCGGGTCGTCCGTTTCGAACCCCCCGTCCCAGGGGGCGTCGGGGGACAGGTCGCCAGGCCAGCGGAGGTCGGGGCAGTGCGCCCGCAGGCCCGCAGGGGTCTCGCCGGGGGTGGGGCCGCGCTCGCCGTCCCACGCGCCCCAGTACAGCCCTCCGACCTCGTGCGCGTCGGGGTGGGCGTGTACCGGGAGGCCCAGCGCGCGGGCCAGGGGCGCGGCGGTCTGCACGGCGCGGACGGTCAGGCTGGCGTGCAGGTGCGTCAGCGCGAGCGGTCCTCCGGAGGTGGTCGGCCAGGGCCTGCGCCTGCCGGTGCCCCAGCGGGGTCAGGGGCGGGTCGGGGTGGCGTCCGGCCTTCGCGCCGGTCTGCTGGTACAGGAGGTTGTTCGCCGACTGCGCGTGGCGGATCAGGAGGAGCTGCACGCCGCCGAGTGTAGGGAGGTCCGGCGCGGTCGGCTTGGCGCTGTCTGCGCTGCCGGGTCTCTCAGCCCGGTCCGAGCAGCGCGGCCGAGGGACACAGGTCGGCCAGCACGCAGGCGTCGCAGCGCGGGTGGCGGCTGAGGCACACCTCGCGCCCGTGCCGGACGCCCGCGACGTGCAGGCGCAGGCGGTCCGGGGTGGTGCGGGGCACGGCGGCGTCGAACCAGCGTTCGACCCGCGCGCCCGTCCAGGCGTCCGGGACCCATTCCAGTCGCCGGGCCAGCCGGTCCAGGTTCCCCTCGACGGGCATGGCGGGACGGTGCAGGTCGAACAGGAGCATGAGTGCGGCGGTGTGGCGGCCCACGCCGGGCAGGGCTTCCAGGGTCGCGCGGGCCGCCTCGTCGGTCAGGCCGCTCAGGTGCTCCAGGGTGAGGGGGCCGTTCTCGTCCGGTCCGGCCAGGGCGGTCAGGATGCCGTGCACGCTGGCGGCCTTGCTGCGGTGCAGGCCGCCGCCGGCGCCGCGCAGGGTGTCCTCGATGCCGTCCGGGCCGTCCAGCAGCGCGGCCTCCCACTGCGGGTAGGCCTCGCGCAGCGCGCGGTACTGCCGGTCGGCGGCGGCGCGGGTGTTCTGCTGGCCCAGGATGGTGCGGATCAGGCTGCTCAGCAGGTCCGCCGGGCGGGTGCGGGGGAAGGGCAGTTCCCCGTCCGGGAGGTACTGGCCGGTCAGGCGGCGCGTGACCTCCGGCAGGGTGGCGGGCGCCGTGAACGTGGGGGCGGGGCGGGGCATCCCGGCAGGCTAGCGGGCGGGGTGGGCGGGAACCGTGCCTGGGGGCGCGATCCCGGCGGGTCCGGCGTGGTCAGTACGGCAGGCCCGCCAGCCGCAGCAGTTCGGCGCGGACGCGCGCGGCGTCGTTGGACCGCTCGGCGCGGTCGGGTCGGGTCAGGCCCAGGTACAGGGGTTGCAGCGGGTCCAGGGTGTGCGGGTGCGGGTCGTCCGGGTCGGGCAGCGAGCCGTGGATGCCCCAGCCGAGCAGGACGCCCACGCCGTACAGGTCGCTCTCGGGGCCCAGTGGTTCGCCGCGCGCCGCTTCGGGGCTCTGGAAGGCGGCGGTGCCCATGCGCAGCGGCGCGTCGAAGGTCTCGAAGGCGGGGCCGGACAGGTCGAAGTCCACCAGTTTCGCGCTGCCGTCCTCCTCGACGATGATGTTCTCGGGTTTGATGTCGCGGTGCACGAGTCCGCGCTCGTGCAGGTAGCCCAGCGCGTCGAGCAGGTGCACGAGGGTCAGCAGGAAGGCGCGGCGTTCCTGCTGCACGGCGGGCCGCTGCGCGTAGCGGCGGAACAGCACCTCGCCGCGCGCCAGGGTGCTGACCAGGGCCGGCTGGTCGTCCACGACGGTCCGTTCGATCACGCGGACCAGCCGGGGGTGGTGCAGGTCGTGCGCGTGGTCGTATTCGCGTTCGGCGTAGCCGCCCAGGTGCGCGGGGAATATCTTCACGGCGCAGGGCTGGCCGTCGCGGGCGACCGCGAAGTACACCAGGCTGTGCGAGCCGCGTCCGACCGGTCGGACCAGCCGGACGCCGTTTCCCACGACCTGTCCTGCAAGAGGCATCTCCCACAACCTACCCCACCGGCCGCCGCTGCGGGTAGCGCGCGCCACCCCCACCGACTGAACCGGGTGCAGAAGAGTCGTAGAGTGCCTTCCAGAATGACGTACGGACTGGTCCTGGGAGGTGGCGGCGCGCGCGGGCTGGCGCACGTCGGGGTGTGGCGCGTGCTGGAGGAACACGGGTTGACGCCCGGCGTGCTGGCCGGGACGAGCATGGGCGGGCTGGTCGGGGCGTTCATCGCCGCCGGGTACAGCGCCGACGAGATGGAGCGCCTGTCGCGCGGCGTGTCCTGGCGGCGCCTGCTGGACCTGCGGCCCGGTCCCGGGCTGGTCCGCCCGGGCGTGGTGAGCGCGTGGCTGGCCGATCACCTGCCCGCCACGTTCGAGGAGTTGCGCCTGCCGCTGGCGGTGACGGCCACGGACCTGCGTTCGGGCCGCGCCGTGTACCTGTCGCGCGGGAACCTGCACGACGCGCTGCGCGCCACGACCGCGTACCCGGGCGCGGTGGAACCGGTCGCGCAGGGGGACCTGCTGCTGTCCGACGGGGGGATCCTGAATCAGGTGCCGGTGGACGCCGCGCTGTTCCTGGGGGCGCGGCGGGTGCTGGCGGTGGACGTCACGGCGCCCGTCCCGCTGACCCTGACCGAGCGGCGCGGGCGGCTGTGGCGGCGCGACGCCGGTGCGGGCGGGACGCAGCCGCACCTGGGGACGGTGCAGACCCTGCGCCGCGCGGTGGAGATCATGCAGGCGCAGCTGACCGACGCCCGGGTGGGCCTGTACCGTCCGGACGTGCTGCTGCGCCCCACGCTGCGGGACGTGGACCTGCTGAACTTCAACCGGGCGGACGCCGCCATCCAGGCGGGCGTGGAGGCCGCGCAGGCGCAGCTGCCGCGACTGCTGACCCTGCCCGGCTGACCGCAGCGGCCCGGCATCCGGTATTCTGCGCGGTGCATGACAGTCCCCCAGACGCCCGCCCCGATCAAGCCCAAGCAGACCGCGCTGCAGAAACTGTGGAAGGAGATCCTGGAACCCATCGTGTTCGCGGTGGTGATCACGCAGTTCGTGGCGACGCTCGTGGGCGTGGACGGCGTGAGCATGATGCCGAACCTCCGCAACGGTGAGCGTGTGTTCGTGCCGAAGTACGAGACGTGGCTGCACAAGGCGGGCGTCGGGGACTTCAAGCGCGGCGACATCCTGATCTTCAAGCCGCCCCGCGAGGCCAGCGCGAAGATCGACAACCTGAACAAGAGCGCGTTCGGGCTGTACACCTACCGGCCGTTCCTGATCAAGCGCCTGATCGGCCTGCCGGGCGACCGGGTCAGCATCACGGCGGGTGAGGTCAGCGTGAACGGCCAGCCGCTGGATTCGACCTGGACGACCGCCTACTGGCAGGAGCAGGGCTGCTGGGACACGCAGAGCGAGGTAGCGAACAACATCACGTCCGCGAGCATCGCGGGCGGGACCGTGAACGTCGTGCCGGACCGGCAGGAGTTCACGGTGCCTGACGGGCAGTACTTCGTGATGGGGGACAACCGCACCGCGACCGGCAGTGAGGACTCGCGCATCATGGGCGCCATTCCGCGCCGGGACGTGGCGGGGCGCGCGGCGGCCGTCGTGTGGCCGATCATGCGCAAGGCGAACGTCCGGTACAACTGCCTGACGAGCAGCGTCGAGGAGTTCAGCGGGGACAACGTCCTGAACTGGCGCCTGCTGACGCCGCCCGCGGGCTTCGGACAGCTGAAGTAACCGGGCAGCTGAAGTCACACGGGTACAGAGCAGCGCGCCGGATCGGGAGTTCCCAGATCCGGCGCGCTGCCCTGTTCCCCCCGTGGAGCGGGTTATACGGGATGAAATTGACTTGCCTCCAACTTGAACACGTTCCGTTTTCCCCTCTCCCCCTGTGGGACTCATAGAGCTGCTCAGCAGAGAGGGAGGGAGGCGCGAAGCGACGGAAGGGTGAGGGGGCCACCGGGCGACTCCGAATGATGTGGAATCACTTGAATCCCGTACTACTCGTCCTCGTCGGAGCCCAGTGGGGTGATCTCGATCTGCTCGCTGGTCACGCGGTACGGGCCTTCCTTGGCGATGTAGTCGGCGGCCATGCGCAGGGTCTCCTCCACCCAGCCGTAGTCGTTGCTGAGGGTGGCGACGCCGATGACCTCCCAGTCGTGGGCGTCCAGGCCGTCCAGGCGGGCGACGGTCAGGGGGAAGCGGACCTTGAGCCGCTCGACGACGGGGCGCACCAGGGCGCGTTTCTCTTTCAGACTGGCGACCCAGGGCATCTCGACGCGGATGGTCAGGACGCCCACGTACCCCAGGGCCACGTTCAGATCATGCCGGCCAGGAAACCCTGTCGGCGGATGGCGCGCACGATGTCCATGACGGTCAGTTGCGAGGGGTCGTAGTGGACTTCCAGCTGGCCCTCGTCGGGGGTGGCTTTCACGACGCCGGGCATGGCGCTCAGGGCCTGGGCGACGGTGGTTCCGGCGTCGCGGCTCATGCCGCGCACGCCCAGCAGCACGCGGGTGGCGGTGTTGGTCATGCCTGTCATTATGCGCCCCGGGCGGGCGGGGTACCCAGTCACCGGGTCAGTGCAGCCACAGGGTCAGTGCGGCCACCGGGTCAGTGCAGTCACCCAGTCTGCTCAGTGGCCCGGTCAGTCCGTTTCGCCCAGTGGGTTCTGGTCGGCCAGTCGTTCGCCGGGCGCGGTCTGCGCGCGGGTGCCCAGGTGCGTGACGGCGTACGCGCCGGTCAGGACGGCGCTCTCGGCGGCGGCGGCGGCGCGCAGTTCGGGCGTGACGGGGTAGTGGACCTCGTACACGGCGGTGTCGTAGGCGCTTTTCACGGTGGCGTGCAGCAGCGCCTCGCTGACCCCGGTGGGCGCGTCGGGGTGGACGCTGAGGGTGCGGACGAGCACGATGGGCCGGTCGCCCTGCCAGACCGACTGCGCGAAGATGAAGCCGTGCAGGGTGCCGTCCTCCTCGGCCACGAAGGAGTGTTCGCTGCGTTCGTAGAATTTCAGGGCCGGGAGGCTGGTGTGGAGCCGCCCGGCGCGTTCCCGTTCGGCCAGCGTGTCGAAGGTGGGGGTGTGGGCGCGCTGCACGTCCAGATCGAGGGCCTGGAGGGCGTCGTAATCGTGTTCGGTGAAGGTGCGGTAGCGCATGCGCCGAGCGTAGCCCACCCCGGCAGCCAGGGCCAGGGTCAATCGGGCCGGGGTCAATCAGGCCGATTGCCCAGCCGTGGGCGGACGCCGTGAGGCGCTGGCTGGGCCCGGCTCCTCACCCTGCGGCGCTGCGGTCAGGCGGGGGTGAGGATGGCCTGCACCTCTGCCCAGTCCGGCATGGCGTCCTGCGCGCCGGGGCGGGTGCAGGCCAGCGCAGCGGCGATCCCGGCGGCCCGCAGCGCGCCGGACAGCGGGTCGCCCTGCGCGAGTCGCGCGGCGAGCACGCCGCAGAAGGTGTCCCCGGCGCCCGTGGTGTCCACGGGCTGCACGGGGTGGGCGGGCAGGCGGTGGGTGCCGCCGGGGGTGACGGTGACGCTGCCCTGCGCGCCCAGCGTGACGGTCACGGCCTGCAGGCCGCGTTCGAGGACGCTGTGGGCCTGCCGTTCGAGGTTGGTGCCCTCGGCGCGCAGCGCGGCGAGTTCGTGTTCGTTCACGATCAGGTGCGTGACGCAGCGCAGCAGGTCGGCGGGCAGGTCGCGGGTGGGGGCGGCGTTCAGCAGGACGGGAATCCCGGCGGCGTGGGCGGCCCGGGCGGCGTGCAGGGTCACCTCGGGCGGGAGTTCCTGTTGCAGCAGGAGGTGCGTGACGCCGTCCAGCCGCGCGGGCAGGTGGGTGGGGGTCAGGTGCGCGTTGGCGCCGCTGGCGACCGTGATGGCGTTCTCGCCGTGCGCGGACACGGTGATCAGCGCCAGTCCGGTGGGGGCGTCCAGGGTGTGCAGGCCGTCCAGATTCACGCCGGCCGCGTTCAGGCCGCGCAGGGCGACGTCCCGGAAGGCGTCCTGGCCGACCGCGCCGGTCAGGGCCACGTCGGCGCCGGCCCGCGCGGCGGCGACGGCCTGGTTGGCGCCCTTCCCGCCGGGGGAGGTGACGGCATCCCCGCCCAGGACGGTTTCACCCGGGGCGGGAATGCGGGGGGTCCGGACGGTGAGGTCCGCGTTGACGCTGCCGACGACGAGGACAGTCATTGGCCTATTGTGATGCCTGGACGGGCTCCGGGTGCCGTGACCCGCCGCGTGGGTGAGGCCGGTGGACCGCACCCCTCTGTGCGGCTCTGTGCGGCGGGGGCCTGCCGGGCGGGTGGTCGGGCGGGTTACGGCGTGTCGGTCCGGTCGGCGGCCTGGGTCTCCTGGGGGTAGCGGGTGCGCCACAGCTGCCAGCCCTCGTCGGGAAAGGCGCGTTTCGCTTCAGGGGCGAACAGCAGCGCGCCCTCGCGTTCCAGTTCGGGGTGGGGGGTGGGGACGACCACGGTGTCCTGCATGGCGGGGTGGTCGGTCCAGCGGATCAGGCGCCCGGAGCCGCCCCAGGCGTCGTCGGTGGCCCACACGACCCGGCCGATGCCCAGCAGGGCGCTGGCGCCGCCGCACATCAGGCAGGGTTCCAGGCTGGTGTACAGCGTCAGGGTGTGGGGGTCTTCCAGCTTGCCGACCTGGAAGTACAGGTCCATCTCGGCGTGGGCGACGCTGGCGTCCCCGACGTGCTCCGGGGTCTGGGCTTCGCCGACGCGGTTGCGGCCCCGCGCGATGATCCGGCCCTCGTGGTTCACGAGCACGGCCCCGACGGGGGAACTGCCGGCCGCCTGTCCCTCCCGGGCGAGGTCGAGGGCCGCGCGCAGGTAGGGGGCGTGGTCGAGGTCCGGGAGGCGGGGGGTGGGCCGGTCGTCGCTCATGGGTTCAGCGTGGCGGGCGGGGCGGTGGGGCCGGGTGCGGGGTGGGTGAGGGGGCCTTCATGCCCGGCGGGAGGTGTTGTTCCCCTGGCGGGCACAGCCGGTGGGCGGCAGTCCTCCGGAGGGCTGCTGGACGGCGCCCCGCGCGCGTGGCGGGGCGGTCCACCCGTCAGGCGGGCCGGGTGGTCACCCTTGAAGACACCGCGCCAATGTTTATACTTGGTTTAATTTCAGACCCGGCCCAAGAAGGCCACCCGATCGGCCGAGATCACCCGCCCCTCCCGCCCACGTGCCGCGCGGAGACCGGGAGCCGCCCCCAGGGCACCCACCCCCCACCCCGAGGAGTGACATGACGCAACCTGCCCTCCCCCAGCCCTGGCTCGCCCACTACGAAGCTGGCGTGCCCCGCACCTTCCGCCCCAGCGGCCTGACCCTCCCGCAGCTGCTCGAACGCACCGCACAGAAGTACCCGGACCGCGTGGCCCTGAGCTTCGTGGGCGCCACCACCAGCTACCGCGACCTGTGGCAGCAGGTGCAGCGCTTCGCGTCCGCCCTGCAGAAGATGGGCGTGCAACCCGGCGACCGCGTGTCCATCATGCTGCCGAACACCCCGCAGTTCGTGGTGGCCTTCTACGGCACGCTGCTCGCGGGCGCGGTCGCCGTGAACACCAGCCCGATGTACACGCCCAGCGAACTCGAGCACCAGCTGCAGGACAGCGGCAGCGAGACGCTGGTCATCTTCGACAGCTTCTACCCCCGCTACGCCGAGATCCAGGGCCGCGTGAACGTCAGGCGCGTGCTCGTGACCGGCGTGCAGGACGCCCTGAGCTTCCCCAAGAACCTGCTGTACCCCGTGAAGGCCAAACGGGAAGGCACCTGGGTGAACGTCCCGTTCGGCGAGCGGGTGCTGTCCATGCCCAAGGTCATCGCGTCGCAGACCCCCACCCCGCAACCCGTGACGGTCAGCCCGGACGACGTGGCGCTGCTGCAGTACACCGGCGGCACCACCGGCGTGCCCAAGGGCGCCATGCTCACGCACGGGAACCTGGTCGCCAACTGCGAGCAGGCGCGCTCCTGGATGACCGACCTGCGCGAGGGCCAGGAGGTCACGCTGGCCGCCATTCCGTTCTTCCACGTGTACGGCATGACGGTCGCCATGAACCTCAGCGTGCTGATCGGCGCGACCATCGTCCTGATTCCCAACCCCCGCGACCTGAACATGACCCTCAAGGCCGTGCAGCAGACCCGCGCGACCCTCTTCCCGGCCGTGCCCACGCTGTACAACGCGATCAACAACCACCCGGATACGCCCAAATTCGACCTGACCAGCATCCGCGCGTGCATCAGCGGCAGCGCGCCCCTGCTGCTCGAGACCGCCCGGAAATTCCGGGAGATCACGAACGGCGCGAACCTCGTCGAGGGGTACGGCCTGACCGAGGCCAGCCCCATCACGCACGTCAACCCCATCTACGGCGAGCAGCAGGAGGGCAGCATCGGCCTGCCCGTGCCCGGCGTGGACGCCATCGTCGCCGGGGACGACGGCCAGAGCGTCGCGCAGGGCGAGGTCGGCGAGCTGTGGGTGGCCGGGCCGCAGATCATGAAGGGCTACTGGCAGCGCCCCGACGAGACCGCCAAGACCCTCGTGCAGGCCCACGGCCGCACGTGGCTCATGACCGGCGACATGGCCACCATGGACGAGCGCGGCTACTTCCGGATCGTGGACCGCAAGAAGGACCTGATCATCGCGGGCGGGTACAACATCTACCCCCGCGAGGTCGAGGAGGCCCTGATGAGCCACCCGGCCGTGCTGGAAGCCGCCGCCGTCGGCGTGCCCGACACCTACCGCGGCGAGAGCGTGCACGCGGTCGTCGCGCTGAAGCCCGGCGCGACCGCCACGGACGCGGAGATCATCGCGCACTGCCGTGAACTCCTCAGCCCCTACAAGGTCCCCCGCAGCGTCGAATTCCGCGCGGAACTCCCCAAGACGGCCGCCATGAAGATCCTGCGCCGCCAGCTGGCCCAGGAAGCCCGCGACGCTCAGAAAGCCAAGAGCGCCTGACGCGGGGTTGTAGGCAGTGGGTTGTGGGATGTAGGAACAGAGCAGAGGCGGCCCGCTGAGGCCGCCCCTCTCTTTTCCCACTTCCTACTCCCTACAACCCACTCCCCTCTTCAGGCGTTCGCCAGGGGCGCGTACGCGGTCGCGCCGCCGTCCAGGGCACTGGCGGGGCGTCCGGCCTGGATGGCGGCAGCTCCGGCGAGGGCGATCATGGCGCCGTTGTCGGTGTTCAGGCCCTTGCCGGGGAACACGACGTGCAGGCCGGTGGCGGCGAACGCGTCGCGCAGGGCGCGGTTGGCGGCCACACCGCCGGACACGACGACCGTGCGGCGCCCGGTGGCCTGCGCGGCGCGGACGGTGGTGTTCACGAGGGTCTGCACGGCGGCCCGCTGAAAGCTCGCCGCGAGGTTCTCCGGGGTGGCGCCCGCCCGGTGCGCGAGGAGCGCCGCCGTCTTCAGGCCGCTGAAGCTGAAGTCGAAGCCGCTCTGGCCCTTCAGGGGTTCCTTGAACGGCACGGCATTCGGGTCGCCGCGCGTGGCGGCCTCGCTGATGGCCGGGCCGCCGGGGTAGCCCAGCCCGGCGAGGCGGGCGACCTTGTCGAAGGCCTCACCCGCCGCGTCGTCACGGGTCGCGCCGACCAGCACGTACTCGCCGCCCCGGGGCACGTCGAACAGGTGGGTGTGCCCGCCGCTGACGACCAGCGCGAGGAACGGGGCGCGCAGCTCGGCCTCGCTGGCCGCCGCAAAGATGTGGCCCTCCAGGTGGTGCGCGGCGTGGAAGGGCACGTTCAGCGCCTGCGCGAGGCCCTTGCCGTACATCAGGCCCACCAGCAGCGCGCCCACCAGTCCGGGCCCGGAGGTCGCGGCGACCGCGCCGATGTCGGTGACGCTCAGGCCCGCCTCGTGCAGGGCGTCTCCCATGATCTGGTCGATCCGCTCGACGTGCTCGCGGCTGGCGAGTTCCGGCATGACGCCCCCGTACTGCGCGTGCACCGCCTGCGACCACACGCGGTTCGCCAGGACCGTCACGCGGCCCTCTTCGAGTTCCACGATCCCGACGCCCGTGTCGTCGCAGGACGTGTCGATTCCCAGGATGCGCAGCGGACGGGGGCGATCAGTCATCGCCGGGGAGTGTAGCAGGGGGCAGGCGGGGCAAATGGACGCTGGCGGCAGAACGCTGGGCGGGTGAACAGGCAGGGCCGGTCAGCGCTGCTGGTCGCGTACGGCGGCCAGGGTCTCCTCGAACTCGTCGAGGAACTCGTCTTCCAGCAGGCGGTCGCGGATCAGGGCGTCCTGCTCGGTGGTGGCCTGCTCGCGCGTCCAGCGCAGCCGCGCCTGCCGCGCGCCGCTCACGTTGCCCTTCCCGGCGATGAAACGCGCGGCGTGCCGCACGGCCTGCACCGGGTCCTCGGTGGGCGCCGTGACGGACAGGTTGCGCAGGCCGCCCTGGTCGTTCACCAGCGAGCAGGTCACCTCGATGCGCGGGCCGCGCCGGGCCAGGAATACCTGGTCCACGCGCCACATGCTGGTCGCGCGGATGGGGTCCGGGGCGCGCTGGGGGGTGCGGCGGCGGGCCACGTCAGCACCCCGGCCCGGCGGGCGGCGTCCACTCGCGCAGCGCCTCCTGGCCCAGCAGGACGCGCCCGGCGCCCTCGGCCAGCGCCTCGAGTTCCAGTTCGCCGGGAATCACGAACACCGGGGCGATCCACGCGACGCGCCGCTCGATCCGGTCGATCAGTTCGTCCCAGCGGGCGATGCCGCCGGTCAGGACGATGGCGTCCGGGCGGGCGCTGAGCGCGCCGGTCTGCTCGCCGATGGCCTTGGCGGCCTGATGCACGAACGCGGCGGCGACGATGCTGACGTCCGGGTCGCCCAGGCTGCGGCCCTCCAGTTCGCGCAGGTTCGCGCTGCCGGTCAGGGCCAGGAAGCCGCTCTCGGCGGCGAGGTGATGCAGGGTCTGCTCGCCCAGCTGCGCGTGCAGGCGCAGCAGGTCCCGCGCGGGGACGGGGCCGCTCTGGCGCGCGCCCATCGGGCCGCCGTTGGCGCCGCTGCCCGTGGTGTCGATGGCGCGTCCGGCCTCGAAGGCGGTGACACTGGTCGTGGCGCCCAGGTGCGCGACGACCACGCGGGCGTCCTGGAAGCGCTTGCCGACCTCGTACGCGGCGCGGCGGGCGACGGCGCGGGCGTTCAGCGCGTGGAATTCCGCGCGGCGGTTCACGCCCCGCAGGCCCGTGGGGCGCGCCTCGGGCAGCAGTTCGTCCGCACTCTGCGGGTCCACGATGAAGGCGGGCACGCCGCGCGCCTTCGCCACGGCCAGCGCCAGCGGGCCGCCCAGGTTCGGGGGGTCCTGCCCGGCGTCGCAGGCCAGCGCGAACGCCGCGAGTTCCTCGGTCACGCGGTACGTGCCGGTCGTGACCCGCCCGATGAACCCGCCGCGCCCCACCACGGCGTCCGGCGCGGGCCAGTCGGCAGTCAGGGCCAGCACCTGCCCGGTGAGGTCGGGCAGGTCCCCGGCGGTGGGGGGGGCGTCCAGCGACAGTTCGGCGCGCGTCAGCGTCAGGCGCAGCTGTCCCGGCAGGGCGGGGTTCTCGCTGGGCTCGATCTGGGCGCAGGCGAGTTTCACGCCGCTGGTTCCGGGATTGATCACGTGGGCGATCACAACGCCGCAGCGTACCAGATCAGGCGGTGATCAGACCGGGACAGGCTGCCCGCCTCACCGGCACAGGCAGCAGCGGCGGGCGGGAGCGCCCCGTTCCCGGAGGCTCCCGCCCGTCCCGGCGTCAGGTCAGCTGGGTTCGATCAGGCCGTAGTGGCCGTCCTTGCGGCGGTACACGACCCCGCAGGCGTTCGTGCGCATGTTCATGAACACGTAGAAGTCGTGCCCCAGCGCCTCCATCTGCGCCACGGCGTCTTCGGGGCTCATGGGGCGCAGGTCGAAGCGCTTCTGCCGCACGATCTCCGGCGCGAACTCGGTCACGTCGTCCACCCCGGCGTTCACGTCGGCCTCGGCGGGGCCGGGCTCGGGCTGGGGCGTGGCATCGTGGCGGTGCTTGAGGTACCGGGTCTTGAACTTGCGCAGCTGGCGTTCCAGGACATCGCTGGCCCGGTCGATCGCGGCGTACATGTCCGAGTGGTGTTCCTCGGCGCGGATGATGCCGCTGGGGACATTGAGCTGCACCTCGACGCGGTTGCGCCGGTCGGCGTCGCGGACGTCGCGGACGGTCAGGGTCACGCGTGCATCGGTGATCTGGTCATTGAAACGATCCAGGCGCGTGAGTTTCTCCTCGACGTAATCACGCATGGCATCGGTGACTTCAACGTTACGGCCAGACAGCTTGTAGATGTGCACGGCTTTCACCTCTTCCTTTTCCCGGAGGAGTGGGTCGGGCTCCGGTGATTCACTCTAGTCGCAAGGTCATGAGCCTGTCATGCGAGCAGTTCACAGCGGCCCCCCCTTGTTTCGCGGTATGCTCCGGGGTAGAGCGCTCCCCCCAACTGCATGAAGGTGGCGGGGGCTGCCCCGCGTGAGCCGCGCGCGCTAGCATGGGGGCGTGAAGGTAGACCGGCAGGAACAGGATGACGCGCGGCGCGAACGGATTGCCCGCGCCGCCTTCGAGCTGTTCGCCCGCAGCGGCCTGGATGCCATCAGCGCGCAGGACATCGCGCAGGCGGCCTATGTGAGCCGCACGAACCTGTACCGCTACTTCCCCAGCAAGGTGCACATGCTGCTGGCGCACTTCGAGAAGGCCGTGCAGGCCAGCCGCGACGACGCCCTGGAACGCCTGCACGCCGGCGCGAACCCGCAGCAGGTGTGGGACAAGGTCACGTCCCGCATGGCCGACCTGGGCGTGCGCTACCGGCACCTGGTGGGCGCGGTGGGACAGGCGGTGCTGGGCGCCCCCCCCGAGACCGGGCGGCCCGGCGCCCCCGAGCGCGCCCCGGGCGACGGGCTGCGCACCGCGCTGACCCTGGCAGCCCTGGTGCAGCCGGTGCTGCTGGCCATGCAGGCCCAGGGCCGCCTGCGCCCCGAGGCGAACGTGCAGATGCTGAGCGTGCTGCTCGTGGACGCATTCATCCTGGCGCTGCTGCACGGCGGGCACCGCGACCAGCGCGAGGTGCTGCGCGACTGGCAGGACCGCTTCAGCCTGCTGATGTACGGCGCGCTGGCCCCCGAGAGCACCGCCCGGGGCGAACTGAAAGACTGACCCGAACGGTAGCGGGCCGCCCACAGGATCAGGGCGGCCCGCTGCCGTTCGGGTTACAGCGCTTCCGTGAACGCCGCACCCGTGCCCGCGCGCACCTCGTCCAGGGTGGCGCCGGGCATCAGTTCGGTCAGGGTGAGCGTCCCCTCCCGGAACTCGAAGACGGCCCGGTCGGTGATGATCATGCTCACCGCGCCGCGCGAGGTCAGCGGCAGCGTGCACTCGGGGACGACCTTGGGCGTGCCGTCCGGATCGGTGTGGGTCATCAGGACGATCAGTCGCCGCGCGCCGCTGGCGAGGTCCATCGCGCCGCCCACGCCCAGCAGCGGCTTGCCGGGCACCGCCCAGTTCGCCAGATTCGCCTGGGCGTCCACCTGCAGGCCGCCCATGACCGCGACGTCCACGTGCCCGCCCCGGATCATGCCGAAACTGTCGGCGCTGTCGAAGTAGCTCGCGCCGGGCAGGGCCGTGACCGGGATCTTTCCGGCGTTCACCGGGTAGTCCAGCGCGCCGCCCTGCTCGGGCGCGGGGCCGACGCCCAGCATGCCGTTCTCGGTGTGCAGGTTCACGCCGTGCTCGGGCGTGATCAGGTCCGCGACCAGCGTGGGAATCCCGATACCGAGGTTCACCACGTCCCCGCGCCGCAGTTCCGCCAGGGCGCGGCGGGCCATGTGCATGCGCGCCTCGTCCACCTTCTTGCTGCTGCCCCTGACGTCGGCGCTGCTGCCGAGTGCCTCGGCGGTCAGGGTCGCCTGCACGAGGTAGTCCACGTACAGCCCCGGCGTGTGTACCTGCTCCGGGGGAATGGTGCCCACCGGGACGATCTCCTCGACCTCCGCCACGACGAGGTCGGCGGCAGTGGCCATGGCGCGGTTGAAGTTCTGCTCCGTCAGACGGTACTGGAGGTTCCCGGCCTCATCCGCCCGCCACGCCCGCACGAAGGCCACGTCACCGCGCAGGGCGGGCACGAAGATCATCTCCCGGCCGTTCAGGACGCGCACGTCCGCGTCCCCGGCGATGACGGTCCCGGCAGCGGTGGGCGTGTAGAAGCCCCCGATGCCTGCCCCCCCGGCCCGGAGCGCCTCGGCCAGCGACCCTTGAGGGATGAGCTGCACCTCCAGACGCCCCTCCTGAGCGGCGGCCACCGCCTCGCGGTTGCTCGTGAAGAACGACCCGATGGCCTTCCTCAGCTGACCGTTCCGCAGCAGGCGCCCGCCACTCAGGCCCGCCTCGCCCACGTTGTTCGCCACGTACGTCAGGTCACGCACGTCCGTCTCGGCCAGCGCGTGCACCAGATGCACCGGATTCCCGGTCATGCCGAAGCCGCCCACCAGCAGCGTCTGGCCGGATTTCACGAGCGCAGCGGCTTCCGGCGCGGTAATGACCGGCACGTGCTTCAGGCCCATCGGGATTGCCGTCGCGGTCATGCCTCCACCCGCTCAATGATGGCGGCCTCGCCCTGCCCGACGCCCACGCACAGCGTCGCCAGTCCGTAACGGCCCTCGCGGCGCGCCAGTTCGTGGGTCAGCGCCACGATCAGCCGCGCGCCGCTCATGCCCAGCGGGTGGCCCAGCGCGATCGCGCCGCCGTTCACGTTCACGCGCTCCTGCGGCAGGTCCAGTTCGCGGATGCAGGCCAGCGCCTGCGCGGCGAAGGCCTCGTTCAGTTCGATCAGGTCCAGGTCCTGCACGCTCAGGCCGGTGCGAGAGAGCAGCTTGCGGGTGGCGGGAATCGGGCCCAGGCCCATCACGCGGGCCTCGACGCCCGCCGCCGCCGCGCCCACCCAGCGGGCCAGCGGCGTGACGCCCAGTTCGCGGGCCTTCGCGGCGCTCATCAGGACCAGCGCGGCCGCGCCGTCGTTCAGGCCGCTGGCATTCCCGGCGGTCACGCTGCCCCCCTTGCGGAAGGCGGGTTTCAGGCCCGCCAGGGTCGCCTCGTCGGTCGCGAGGGTGAAGCCGTCAGCCGCGCGGGTCACGCGGGGATGCTCATCGGTGTCGAACACGGTGACACCCTTGCGGCCCTTGACCTGCACGGGCACGATCTCGTCTTTGAAGCGTCCGGCGTTCAGGGCGTCCATCGTCTTGCGCTGACTGTCGAGCGCGAAGGCGTCCTGGTCCTCGCGGGTGATCTCGCCGCCAGCGTAGGCGCCCTCGCGGGAGCGCCCCACGATGTTCTCGGCGGTCTCCCCCATCGCCTCCAGCGGGAACAGCGCCTCCATCGCGGGGTTCGGGAAGCGCCAGCCCAGCGTGGTGTCATACGCGGTGACGTTCCCGTTCGCGAAGGCCTGCGCACCCTTGGGCATCACGAGAGGCGCGCGGGTCATGCTCTCCACGCCGCCCGCCACGTACACCTCCCCGTCGCCGTTGCGGATGGCGCGGGCCGCCGTGTTGATGGCCGACAGGCCAGAAGCGCACAGGCGGTTCACGGTCAGGCCCGCCACGCTGTCGGGCAGGCCCGCGAGCAGGGCGGCCATGCGGGCCACGTTGCGGTTGTCCTCGCCCGCTTGGTTCGCGCAGCCCAGGATCACCTCCTCGATCTGGTCGGCGGGCACGCCGCTGCGCGCGACCGCCTCACGGATGGCGTGCGCGGCGAGATCGTCGGGCCGGATGGTGGACAGGGCGCCCCGGATCGCGCCGATGGGCGTGCGGACGGCCGCGACGATCACCACGTCACGGTCGTGCAGAGAACTGACAGTAGGAAGCTGGGACACGGTGGGAAACCTCCGGGAAAGCAGGCGGGAGGGCATCCGTGGTTCAGAGGGAGGCCCGGAATGAACGCAGTTGACGCCTGCATTCAAGCGCGCCGCGCCCCCGGATGGGAAGGGCCGCCGGCCTGTCAAACGGAACGCCGCCCCTGACACCAGAGGTGCGCGGGGCGGCGTGCGGAACGCGATTGTAAAGAGGGGGGCCTGGCGGGCGCGTCAGCCCAGGCGGCTGCGGCGCAGGCGGCCCAGCAGGGCGAACACCTGCCGCTGCTCCTCGGCGTGGATGGCGCGGCGGATCGCCTCGGGCGACAGGGGTTTCAGGTCGGCGGCGCTGCTCACCACGGCGGGCGCCTCCGGTTCCTTCTGTTCCTCCAGGTAGGGGGTGCCCCAGCGGCCCCATGTCGCGTCCATGTCCCTCACCTTCCTGGTCATGCGCCCAGACTAGTCATGCAACTCACACAATTCTCTGACGGAAGCTGACGGGCCACCTCGGTCGTCCCGGCGTGCAGACCGTCCGGAACGCACCGGACTGGAGAGGCGGCAGCCCGCCAGCCACATGAGTGGCACCTGAAGATCGCCTCCCTACACACCCCGCCGCCCAGGAGGCCGGGGCCGGAGTATCCTCGCGGGCGGACAGGCTGGCGACCCACGCACGGGCGCCGGCCGAAGGGAGACGCGCATGACCATCACGCAAACGGCCGCCTGGAGCGCCCTGCTCGACCACCACCGCGCCCTGGAGGGCACCCACCTGCGGGACCTGTTCGCGCAGGACGCCGCGCGCGGCGAACGCCTGACCGCCGAGGGCGCGGGCCTGTACCTCGACTACAGCAAGAACCGCGTGACCGACGAGACCCTGACCCTGCTGCTGGACCTCGCGCGGGAGACCGGCGTGACCGCCAAGCGCGACGCCATGTTCGCGGGCGAGAAGATCAACGTCACCGAGGGCCGCGCCGTGCTGCACACCGCGCTGCGCGCCCCGGCAGGCGCGACCGTCCTGGTGGACGGCCATGACGTCGTCCCCGACGTGCACGAGGTGCTGGGCCGCATGGCGGCCTTCGCGGATCAGGTGCGCGCCGGGACGTGGCTGGGCCACACCGGCAAACCCCTGAAGAACATCGTGAACATCGGCATCGGCGGCAGCGACCTGGGCCCCGTCATGGCCTACGAGGCCCTGAAGCACTACGCGCAGCGGGACCTGACGCTGCGCTTCGTGTCGAACGTGGACGGCACCGACCTGACCGAGAAGACCCGTGACCTCGACCCGGCCGAGACGCTGGTCATCGTGTCGAGCAAGACCTTCACCACGCAGGAGACCATGGCGAACGCCCGCAGCGCCCGCACGTGGCTCCTCGCGGCGCTGGGCGACGAGTCGGCCGTCGCGCGGCACTTCGTGGCCGTGTCCACCAACGCCGAGGCCGTGCAGAAGTTCGGGATCGACACTGCCAACATGTTCGGCTTCTGGGACTGGGTGGGCGGCCGCTACTCCATGGACAGCGCCATCGGCCTGAGCCTGATGCTCGCCGTCGGCCCGGACGGGTTCCGCGAGCTGCTCGCGGGCTTCCACGCCATGGACGAGCACTTCCGCACCGCCCCGCTGGAGGGGAACCTGCCCGTCCTGCTGGGCCTGCTGGGCATCTGGTACAACAACTTCTTCGGCGCGCAGAGCCACGCCGTGCTGCCGTACGACCAGTACCTCGCGTACTTCCCCGCGTACCTGCAACAGCTCGACATGGAGAGCAACGGCAAGCACATCACCCTGGACGGCCAGACTGTGGATTACCAGACCGGCCCGGTCATCTGGGGGCAGCCCGGCACGAACGGCCAGCACGCCTTCTACCAGTTGATCCACCAGGGCACCAAACTCATCCCCTGCGACTTCATCGGCTTCTGCCAGACCCTCAACCCCCTGCCCCTGGAAGGCGGCGCCCCCCACCACGACCTCCTGATGGCCAACGTGTTCGCGCAGACCGAGGCGCTCGCCTTCGGCAAGACCCTGGATCAGGTACTGGACGAGGGCGTCCCAGCGGACCTCGCCCCGCACCGCGTGTTCGACGGGAACCGCCCCACCAACACCATCCTCGCCGACCGCCTCACGCCCCACACGCTGGGCGCGCTGATCGCGCTGTACGAGCACAAGGTCTTCGTGCAGGGCGCCGTGTGGAACATCAACTCCTTCGACCAGTGGGGCGTGGAACTCGGCAAGGTCCTCGCCGGGAAGATCGTCCCCGAACTGCACGCCCCCGCCGAGCCGGAGCTGCACCACGACAGCAGCACCAACGCCCTGATCCGCCGCTACCGCGCCCACCGCTGACCTGCACCCACCCCCACCGCCGGAGGCTCCCACCAGAGCCTCCGGCGTCCCGTCGTCCGCGCGCACCGCAGCACCCCACGGGGAAGCGTTCGGGCCTGAACGGACCCGGCCAACAGCGCCCACCCCATATCCCGCAGAGCCCACAGTTCCCAGGCCCCGCAACCTGCTATACCTGCACGCAGATCCCCCCTCAACCCCCCGTTCGAAACCCCCCACAGGAGAGGCCCGTGCGACTCACGCTGCAACCCACGCCCGAACAGGCCAGCGCCCTGAGCGACACGCGCGCCCATGTCAGCCGCCTGATGAACAGCCTCCTCGTGCAGGCCCGCCGCCAGCCCGACACCCCCACCGACGACCTCCTCAGCGCCCACCCCGACGCCCCCGCCCTCCCCCACGCCACCCGCCGCGCCGCCGCGCAGGCCGCGCAGGACGCCCGCCACAACACCAGAGGCGGCCTGAAAGGCGAAAGCTACTGGCTCGACGCCCGCAGCCTCCGCATCAACCCCGGCACCGGCCACGTCACCCTCTGGACCCTCCAGGGCCGCTGCACCATCCCCACCCGACTCGGCAACTACCAGCGCCACCTCCTCACCACCGGACGCGTCCAGGGCGGCCGCGTCACCCAGGCCAGAAACGGCGACTGGTACGTCAACGTGCAGCTCGACACCCCCGCCACCACCCCCACCACACCCAGACGCGACCCACTCGCCACCCGCATCGACCAGCTGGAACGCGAAGGGAATTTCGCCCAGATCGTCCGCCTGCTGCGTGGCCGGACCTTAACTCCCAAGCAGGACGGCCAGCTGGCCATCGCGCTGCTGGAAACGAGCGAGACGGACGCGGGGGAACTGCGGCTGCTCCGAGCGGTTGATCGTCCACAACCGGACGCACGGATCTTTCTCGGGTTCAGCATCCTGGCAGCCACCCGGAACGGTCCGGCCAATCGACTGGATTTCGCGCTGCGGGGACTTGCCGCCAGTCCGGACGACTTCACTCGCTGGTGGCTGAGCTGCTCGCAGGGGCGCGCACTGGTCGAACTTGGCCGACCTGTCGAAGGTCGAGACGTGATTGCCCGTGTCCTGGCCGAAATTCCAGTCTCGGAGATCCGCTCCCGGGCTCGAGCCCTCTACTTTGCCCAGGGGGTTTGCGCCGCCCTGGACGATTTTGAGGGTCAGGACCGCTACGCGCGCGAGGCGCTACGCCTCTTCGATCTGCTGGGCATTTTCAGCGAGGGCCTGTCGCTGCGGCTGGATCTGGCGTACCGGACGTTCTTCGAGGGCCGTCCCGACGAAGCGTTCAACATGATTGACGAAGTTTTCCGGCATGCCTCCCATCTCAACGGACCCCGTCTGGCCGCCGCTCATCTGGTCACGGGCGAGATGCTGCTGTTGAGCGAACGGTTCGACGCTGCGCTGGAGCACTTCGATCAGATGCTCGCCGTGCAGCAGAGACACGGAAGCGACCGTCTGGAAGCGCCCGCACGGGCCTTCCGTGCCGAATGCTTGTGGCGGATGGGCCAGATGGACTGGAGTGGCTTTGAGCGGCAGATTGAGGCCCTACGCCCCACCCAGGAATTCGATCATGTGACCCGCGCGTTCTACCTTGGCCTGATGGCCTTCGAGATGGAGGACCTGACCACGGCGCAGCGCGAATTCGAGAAGGTCATCAGCGGGGTGGCCCTGATGGACGGCTTTCGCCTCAGGTCCCATGCGTTCCTGGCCTACTGCCGCTGGGCACAGGGCCAGGAGCTGGCTGACGCCTCCGCTGACCTGCTGGACGTGATGAATCAGGTCGGTGGCGAACTGGCACTGGCGATTGACGCGGACCGACTGGCCTCGCTCTACAGCGCCTGTGCGGATCAGAACCTGGGGGCGGGTGCTGCCCGTCGACTGTCGCAGCGAGCCCGCCCAGTGCTGCATCTGCGCCTGCTGGGAACCTGGAAGGCCCGCATCAACGAGGAGGAAGTTCAGATCCGACTCCGGAAGGCCCGGGAGCTGCTTGCCTTTCTGGTCATGCATGGTCCCGCCACTCGGGATCAGCTGATCACGGCGCTGTGGGATGGCTCTGCCCGGCGTGAACTGGGGTCATACCTGAAGCAGGGGCTGCATGCGCTCCGGGAGGCCCTGCGGCCCTATCTCCCGGTGGGCACTGACCCGGTCCCACTCATGGGCGGTCACTACCGATTGTCAGAAAAATTGAACGTCTCGTGTGATGCGAGTCGGCTGGCCCAGAGCCTCCACTCCGTTCAAGAACCAGATGAGGTGGTGACCTCTCAGACCGGGACCTTCCTGCCGGATACCGACAGCGAGTGGGCCAGTGTCCTGCGCGACCAGCTTCAGCGCCAGTTACTCACGCTCATCATGGGTATCGGCCAGGAAAAACAGGCGACCCAGCCGGAGGAGGCCGCGCAGATTTACCTGCGAGCAACCCAGATCAACCCCACCTTTGAACCTGCATGGGACGCTGCCGCGATTGCCTACGATCAGGCCGGACTTCCGCATCTGGCACAGCAGGCCAGATTGACGCTGCGACACCTCCTGGACGAGGAATTCTCTTGATGCGAGTTGGCAAAGAGAGTGTCACGATCACACTTCATTTTTGATTATCCGTCAATTAACCGACCTGCGAGCAGACTGCATTCAGTCAAGCCGCTGTGGAGGTTGCTGAATATGAAGAGTGTTCTTGGTCGTTGCCTGATTCTCGTGTCTTTCCTGCTCACCCCGGTCAGTGCAGCACCCGACTCCCACAACACGCCTGACTGCTGCATCACTGGCCACGAGCCTGCGGCCGTTAAGACCGTCCGATAACCCTTACCTTCTTCGTCTGCGGTTTCAGAGTCGTCCGTCTTCTCCAGCGTCTTCCTGATTTCGTTTCGCTTTCGTTTTCGTTGTCTCCGTCTTCTTTTGCGTCTTCCTGCGTCTTGTGTTGACTCTGGGGGTTCCGTGCGCGCAGCCGGAACCCCCGGCCGCTTGTCGGGGCTGGTCGTGCCTGTGGGGACGTGACTGGCCCTTGCTGGTTACTGGCTGGCGCGCAGGGCGCTGAGGATGGCGGCGGCGATCTCCTCGACGCTGGCGCTGGTGGTGTCGCGGACGGGGAGGCCGGCGCGCTGGAAGAGGCGTTCGGCGCGGCGGACTTCGTGTTCGCACTGTTCGAGGCTGGCGTAGCGGCTGCCGGGTTTGCGCTGGGTGCGGATGGCGTGGAGGCGGCGGGGGTCGATGGTGAGGGCGTGGAGTTTGTGCCGGTGGGCTTCGAGGGGGATGGGGAGGCCGGTGCGGTCGAAGTCGTCCTCGGCGAGGGGGTAGTTGCTGGCGCGGACGCCGTGCTGGAGGGCGAGGAAGAGGCTGGTGGGGGTCTTACCGGCGCGGGAGACGCCCACCAATATGACGTCGCTGTGGGCGTACTGTTTGTCGCCGATGCCGTCGTCGGTGGCGAGGGCGAAGTCGAGGGCATCCATGCGCGACAGGTACGCTTCGCTGTCGTGCATGTCGTGGTGGCGGCCGATCTGGCGGACGGCGGGCGTGCCGAACTGTGTTTCCAGGGTGCTGAGGCCGGGGCCGAGGAGGTCGAAGACTTCGGCGGGGGCGGTCTGGAGTTCGCGCAGGACGTCGGGGTGGGTGACGGTGGTGAAGATGATGGGTGCTTCGCCGCGCTCGTGCAGGGCGGTGACTTCGCGGCAGACGGCGCGGGCGGCCTGGGGGTCGGCGGTGAAGGGGCGGCGCAGGTAGCGCAGGGACTCTCCCGGGAAGTGGGCGAGGAGGGCGCGGGCCATGTTCTCGGCGGTGAGGCCGGTGTGGTCGCTGACGATCAGGACGGTGCGGGGGTGGGGCATGGGGTCAGGGTGACATGCGCGGGCGGGGTGGCGGGTGGGGGTTCGGGCTGTCTGGACGGGTGGGGTGGTGTGACCGGGCGGGTGACGGGCGTGGGGGGTGGCTTCGGGTAAGGTGTGGGCGTAAGGCAACACTAATTCGCCCATTTCCAGCTTGCTGGAACCTCGCAGGAACGGTGAAAACCAATGGATATGATTCGCGTGCTGGGTACACTAAGGATGACCGACGTGGAGCTCGTCGGCGGGAAGAACGCGTCGCTGGGTGAACTCATCCAGGGCCTTGCCGGGGCCGGTGTGCGGGTCCCTGGGGGGTTTGCCACGACCGCCGACGCGTTCCGGCTGTTCCTGCAGGAGAACGGCATCGAGGAGAGCATCAATGCCCGCCTGCGGGCGCTGGACGTGAACGACGTGGTGGCCCTGGCGCAGGCGGGCCGGGAGATCCGCGCGCAGGTCGAGGCCGCCACCCTCCCCGCCGCGCTGGAAGGGGCGATCCGCGACGCGTACGCCGCGATGACCGCCGAGTCTGGCGGCACCGAACCGGACGTCGCCGTGCGGTCCAGCGCCACGGCCGAGGATCTGCCGGAGGCGAGTTTCGCCGGGCAGCAGGAGACGTTCCTGAACGTGCGCGGCATCGACGACGTGCTGCGTCACGTGCGGCTGGTGTTCGCCAGCCTGTACAACGACCGCGCCATCAGCTACCGCGTGCACCACGGCTTCGCGCACAGCGAGGTGGCCCTGTCGGCGGGCGTGCAGCGCATGGTCCGCAGCGACCTGGGCGCGTCGGGCGTGGCGTTCACGCTGGACACCGAGAGCGGCTACCGCGACGCAGTGCTCGTGACCAGTTCGTACGGGCTGGGCGAGATGGTCGTGCAGGGCGCCGTGAACCCCGACGAGTTCTTCGTGTACAAACCCGCCCTGAACGCCGGGCGCAAGGCGATCCTGCGCCGCACGCTGGGCAGCAAGCAGAAGCGCATGGAGTACGCCCCGCAGGGCGGCGTGCAGACCGTGGACGTCCCGCAGGATCAGCAGCGAGCGTTCAGCCTGTCCGACGAGGACCTGACCGAACTCGCGCGGCAGTGCGTGACCATCGAGAACCACTACGGCCGCCCCATGGACATCGAGTGGGGCAAGGACGGCCGCGACGGCCTGATCTACATCCTGCAGGCGCGCCCGGAGACCGTGCAGAGCCGCACCGGGAAGACCCTGGAACGCTTCGAACTGACCGGGAAGGGCCCCGTGCTCGTCGAGGGTCGCGCGGTCGGGAACCGCATCGGGGCGGGCGTCGTGCGCGTCGTGCGGGACGTCTCGCAGATGGACAGCGTGCAGGACGGCGACGTGCTCGTCGCGGACATGACCGACCCGGACTGGGAACCCGTCATGAAACGCGCCTCGGCGATCGTCACGAACCGCGGCGGGCGCACCTGCCACGCGGCGATCATCGCCCGCGAACTCGGCATTCCGGCCGTGGTCGGCAGCGGGAACGCCACCCGTGAACTGCAGAGCGGGCAGGAGGTCACGGTGTCCTGCGCCGAGGGCGACACCGGCTTCGTGTACGAGGGCCGCCTCGCGTACCGCGTGAACCGCGTCGAGCTGGGCAACATGCCCGAGGTCGGCATGAAGATCATGATGAACGTCGCCTCGCCCGACCGCGCGTTCTCCTTCGCCGCGCTGCCCCACGAGGGCGTCGGGCTGGCCCGCGTGGAGTTCATCTGCTCGAACGTGATCGGCATCCACCCCCGCGCACTGCTGGACTACCCGAACGTGCCGGGCGACGTCCGGGCGCAGATCGACGAGAAAACGGCCGGGTACGCCAGCCCCCGCGACTTCTTCCGCGAGAAACTCGCCGAGGGCGTCGCCAGCATCGCCGCCGCGTTCGCCCCGAAACCCGTGATCGTGCGCCTGAGCGACTTCAAGAGCAACGAGTACGCCCACCTGATCGGCGGACCCGCCTACGAACCCACCGAGGAAAACCCCATGATCGGCTTCCGGGGCGCGAGCCGCTACCGCTCCCGCGACTTCGCCGCCGCGTTCGCACTGGAATGCGAGGCGATCAAGTCCGTGCGGGACGACATGGGCCTCACGAACGTGCAGGTCATGATCCCCTTCGTCCGCACCGTCGGCGAGGCCGCGCAGATCATCGAGATCCTCGGCCGCAACGGCCTCAAGCGAGGCGAGAACGGTCTCAAGATCATCATGATGTGCGAGATCCCCAGCAACGCCATCCTCGCCGACCAGTTCCTCGAACACTTCGACGGCTTCAGCATCGGCAGCAACGACCTCACGCAGCTGACCCTGGCGCTGGACCGCGACAGCGGCCTCGTCGCCGACCTGTTCGACGAGCAGAACGAAGCCGTCCTGGCCCTCATGAGTCAGGCCATCCAGGCCGCCAAACGCGCCGGGAAGTACGTCGGCATCTGCGGCCAGGGCCCCAGCGACCACCCCGCCCTCGCCCAGTGGCTCATGGAACAGGGCATCGACTCCGTCAGCCTCAACCCCGACAGCGTCCTGGGCACGTGGCTGCACCTCGCCGGAGAGACCGTCCCGGCGTAAGAGGCTCTGATACGGATTCCGTTTGTTTCGCTGACAGATCGGAACACCACCGATCTGCCAGCTCCACGACCGGAACCCGTTTTTCTCCTCCTCGCATCCGCTCGGATTGAATGACTTTGCAAGCCATTCAATCGGAGTCGGTATGAGCGGTGGGCTGTGAGCTCTGGGGGACCCTCCCCCGGCTCGTAGCCCACCGCTCTGCCGTTACAGCAGCCCCTGCCTCAGTGCCTGGACGGCGGCCTGGGTGCGGTCGGCGGCGTGGAGTTTCACGAGGATCTCCTGCACGTGGAGTTTCACGGTGCTGACGCTGATGCCCAGGCTGGCGGCGATGTCGCGGTTACCCTGCCCGTCGGCAATGAGGCGCAGCACCTCGGTCTCACGGGGGGTGAGGGGTGAGGTGGCGTGGGGCGTGCGGATGCTGCCCAGCACGTGATGGGCGATCTGCGGGTCGAGGTACGCGCTGCCGGACGCGGCGGCGCGGATGCCGAGCAGCAGGAGGTCCGGGTCGGCGCTCTTGAGGCAGTAGGCGTGCGCGCCGGAGGCGAGGGCCGCCAGCACCTCGTCCCGCAGATCGTGCGCGGTGAGCATGACCATGCGCACCTGCGGGTAGCGGCGGCCGATCTCGGCGGCAGTCTGGATGCCGTCCATGCCGGGCAGGCCGATGTCGAGCACGGCGACCTGCACGGGCTGCGGGCTGGCCTGGGTGTGGGCGAGGACGTCAAGGGCTTCCTCGCCGCTGCGGGCCTCGGCGGTGACGCGCAGGTCGCTTTCCAGGTTGATGGCGGCGCGCAGGCCGTCGCGGGTGAAGGCGTGATCCTCGACGAGCAGGACGTGGGTGGTCATGTGGGCCTCGGGTGTGCAGGCGGTTGCTGGGACTGCGGGATGATGGGCGTGTGGTCTGCCCTGTCTCCTCCCCCTTGAAGGGGACTGGAACAGCTCGCAGGCGAGCGGCTGGGAGGGGGTGACACGGTCATGTGTCCTCCAGGGGCAGGGTGAGAGTGAAGACGCTCTGGGCGCGGGCGGTGCGGGCGTACGTGACGGTGCCGCCGTGGCGTTCGGCGATGCGGCGGGTGAGGTACAGGCCGAGGCCGGTGCCGCCGCCGGCGCCGCCGGAGCGGAAGCGCTGGAAGAGGGTGGGGACGCGTGGGGCGCTGACGCCGGGGCCGCTGTCGAGGACGCTGAGGATCGCCTCGTCGTCTGCCCGGGCCAGGGTGACGTGGACGGCGCTGCCGGGGGGGGCGTAGCGGACGGCGTTGTCGAGGAGGTTCTGCACGGCGCGGCGCAGGTCGTGTTTGCGGCCGCGGGTGCGGGCGCCGTCCAGGGTGGTTTCCAGGGTGACGCCGCGCGTGGCGGCGGCGGGCCGCAGCTGCTCGGTGACGTTCAGGACGAGGTCGCGCAGGGGGACGCTCTGGAGTTCGTCGTCTTCCTGGCCGCTCTCGTACTTGGCGACGAGCAGCAGCTGGTCGGCGAGGGCCAGGAGGGTGGCGTTGGCGTCCAGGCCGTTGCGGAGCGTGGCGGCGTAGTCGTCCGGGAGGGGGCCGTACGCGCCTTTGAGGGCGGAGCGCATGTTCACGGCGTTCGCCATGAGGGGGGTGCGCAGGTCGTGACTGAAGGAGTAGATGAGGTCCTGGAGGAGTTCCCCGCGTTCCTGGAGCTGGGCCTGCCGGGCGTGCAGGTCGTCGAGCAGCGCGGTGCGTTCCAGCAGCGGCTGGAGGGTCTGCACGGCTTCCGAGAGCTGGTCCGGGGGGGCGGCGGGGCGGGTGAGGAGGATCAGGAGTTCCGGGTCGCTGGGGCGGGTGAGGCGGGCCACAAAGGTGTCGCCGCCGCCGACCGCCCACACCTGACGGTCTCTGGGCGCTCCGGCGTCGCGGGTGGCGGGCCGGGCCAGCAGGTCCAGGGGCAGTCGGCGGCCCAGTCGGCCCTCGCCGGGGCCGGTGTGGGCGTGGGGTTCGCGCAGCACGGCGCGGTCGACGCTGCCGATCTCGACGGTGGCCGCGCCGGTGAAGTCTTTCAGGGCGTGTGCGGCGCGGGTGACGAACTGCGCCTGCGTGAGGGGTCCGCTGACGGCCTCGATCAGGGTGCGCAGGGCGCGTTCGCGCTGGAGTCGGCGTTCCTCCTCGTGCAGGCGGGCGGCGCGGGTGGCGGCCTCGCGGGCGCGCAGGCTGAGGAAGCCGACCAGGATGGCCGCCAGGATGCTGACGGCGCGGTTACCGAGGTCGGTGGGGGTCGCGCCGTCCCGCGCGGCGTTGACGGCACCCGCGAGGATGTTCCCGGCGATGGCGAGCGCGGTGAGGTTCACGGTGGCGCGGCGGCTGGCGCCCAGCGCGGCCAGGGCCAGGGGCGCGCTGACCAGGGTGCCGATCACCAGGGACGCGGGGGTCAGGACGTCGGTCAGGGTGGTCGCGACGATCAGGGCGACGCTGGCGGCCAGCAGGCGGCGTTCGCTGCGTTCCGGGGTGGGGGTGGCGGAGGTGGGGGTCATGGGGCGTGTGGGGTTCAGGGTAGGGCGCGCCGGGTGGGGGTGGGGACTGGCCACATGGCCAGGGGGGTGGGCCGGTCGGAGCATACCGCCCGGGTGGGGGGGCGGCGCAGGCTGGTCGGCATGGACGCACTGCTTCTGATTCTGGTGCTGGCGCTGGGCGCGTATCTGCTGTACGCCCTGGTGAAGGCGGAACGGTTCTGATGGATATCCTGCTCACCTACGGGCTGGCGCTGGCGCTGGCCCTTCCCCTGGGGCTGTTCATGGCCCGGCTGATGGAGGCTCCGGCGTCGCGGATGACGGCGGGTTTGCTGCGCGCGTGTGGCGTGGATGCCGCGCGGGGCATGTCGTGGCGCGCGTACGTGGGAGCGCTGCTGGGCACGAACGTGATCGTGGGGCTGGTGGCGCTGGCGACGTACCTGTTGCAGGGTGGCCTGCCGCTGAACCCGGACGGCATCGCGAACCTGCGCTGGGACACGGCGGTTCACACGATGGCGTCGTTCATCACGAACACGAACCAGCAGCATTACAGCGGGCAGAGTGGCCTGTCGTACCTGTCGCAGATGCTGGGCATCACGGCGCTGCAGATCTTCACCCCGGCGGTGGGGTTCGCGGCGCTGTTCGCGGTGCTGCGCGGCCTGCGTGGGGACGCGCACCTGGGGAACTACTTCCTGGACGTGACGCGCGGCGCGGCGCTGCTGACCGCCTCGTCGGTGGTGCTGGCGCTGCTGCTGACGTGGCAGGGCGTGCCGAGCACCTTCGCGGGCGCACGTACGGCGACGCTGGTGCAGCCTCAGACCGTGGAGGGGCAGGCGGTGACCACGCAGACGATCCCGGTGGGGCCGGTCGCGCCGATGGTGGCGATCAAGCAGCTGGGCACGAACGGCGGCGGCTGGTACGGGCCGAACTCGACGGTGCCGCTGGAGAACCCCACGCCGCTGTCGAACCTGCTGGAGACAGTCAGCATCATCCTGTTCCCGCTGGCGCTGGTCGTGGCGACCGGCCGGTTCCTGCGCCGCCCGCGCTTCGGTCTGGTGCTGATGGGCGTCATGAGCGTCCTGTCGGCGGCGCTGACGCTGGGCGCCGTGCTGGCCGAGCGGATGCCGAACGCCGCCCTGGCCGGCCTGTCGGCGCTGGGCCCGAACATGGAAGGCAAGGAGGTGCGCCTGGGCGCGGACGCCACGGCGCTGTGGGCCGCGCTGACGACGCAGACGAGTAACGGCAGCGTGAACGGCATGCTGGATTCGTTCACGCCGCTGGGCGGGCTGGTGCCGCAGCTGGGTATGTTCCTGAACGACGTGTACGGCGGGATCGGCGTCGGTGTGATCAACATGCTGGTGTTCGTGATCCTGACGGTGTTCGTGGCGGGCCTGATGGTGGGCCGCACGCCGGAACTGTTCGGCCGGAAGATCGAGGCCCCCGAGATCAAGCTGGCGTCGCTGATCCTGCTGCTGCAGCCGCTGCTGGTGCTGGGCTTCACGGCGCTGGCCCTGGCGAACCCGGCGGTCACGGCGAACTCGAACCCCGGCTTCCACGGGCTATCGCAGGTGCTGTACGAGTACAACTCGGCGTTCGCGAACAACGGCAGCGGCTTCGAGGGCCTGGGGGACAACACGCCCTGGTGGAACCTCAGCTGCGCGCTGGTGCTGCTGCTGGCCCGCTTCCTGCCGATCGTGGGGCCGCTGGCGATCGCGGGCCTGCTGGCCGCCAAGCGCGCCGCGCCCGAAGGCAGCGGGACGCTGCGGGTGGACACGCCGGTGTTCGCCGGGATGCTCCTGAGCGTGATGCTGCTGCTGCAACTCCTGAACTTCGCCCCGGCGCTGGTGTTAGGGCCGGTCGCGGAGCAGATGACGCTTTGCGGGTCACGTCCCGGATGTGACCCCGAGCGGAGCGAGCAGCAACCGACGGGACGGACTGAGCGGAGGGACGGTCAGGTGCTGTCCCTGACTGGCCCACAGTGGAGTCCGGCCCCCCTGACCCTCGTGAAGGACGTGACGAAATGACCGCTGTGCCGCAGAAAACCCCGAAGGGGGGTGTGTTCGCCCCGGCGTTGATGCGCGCCGCGCTGAGGGCCGCCTTCGTGAAACTCGATCCGCGCTTCATGGTGCGCAGCCCGGTGATGTTCGTGGTGCTGCTGGGCGGCGTGCTGACGCTGCTGCTGACCGTGCAGGCCGCCGCGAGCGGGCAGGCGTGGGGCTACCCGGCGGGCGTGACGGTCTTGCTGCTGTTCACGGTGGTGTTCGCGAACTTCGCCGAGGGGCTGGCCGAGGCGCGCGGGAAGGCGCAGGCCGCAACACTCCGCTCGGCGCGTGAGGACACCCCGGCCCGCCGGGTGCTGGACGGCCGCGAGGAGGTCGTTCCGAGCACCCAGCTGCGGCGCGGGGACGTGATCGTGGTGCAGGCGGGCGAGATGATTCCCGGCGACGGTGAGGTCATCGAGGGGCTGGCGGCGGTGGACGAGAGTGCCATCACGGGCGAGAGCGCCCCGGTGATCCGCGAGGCGGGCACCGACCACAGCGGCGTGACGGGCGGGACGCGCGTGCTGTCCGACCGGATCGTGGTGCGGGTGACGTCGCAGCCCGGCGAGAGCTTCCTCGACCGCATGATCGCGCTCGTCGAGGGCGCCAGCCGCCAGAAGACCCCGAACGAGCTGGCCCTGTCGATCCTGCTGGCGGCGCTGACGCTGGTGTTCCTGATCGTCGTGGCGACCCTGCTGCCCCTGTCGCGCTTCGCGGGGGCGACGGTGGACGTGGTGACGCTCGTGGCGCTGCTCGTGTGCCTGATTCCCACGACGATCGGCGGTCTGCTGCCCGCCATCGGCATCGCGGGCATGGACCGGGCGCTGCAGGCGAACGTGATCGCCAAGAGCGGCAAGGCGGTCGAGGTGGCCGGGGACGTGGACATCCTGCTGCTGGACAAGACCGGCACGATCACCGTCGGGGACCGGCAGGCGACGCGCTTCCTGCCGCTGCCCGGCGTGAGCGCTGAGGACCTGGCGGGCGCGGCGGCGCTGGCCTCGGCGGCGGATCCCACGCCCGAAGGCAAGAGCATCGTGACGCTGGCCCGCGCGCAGGGCGTGACGCCCGCCACCCCGGCGGACGCGGCGTTCATCGAGTTCACCGCGCAGACCCGCATGAGCGGCGTGGACGCGGGCGGCGTGAGCATCCGCAAGGGCGCCGCCGACCGCATCACCCGCCTGGCCCGCGAGCGGGGCGGCAACGTGCCCACCGAACTGTCCCCGCTGGTGGACGAGGTGGCCCGCGCGGGCGGCACGCCCCTCGTGGTTCTCCGTGACGAACGCGTTCTGGGCGTGGTGGCCCTGTCGGACGTGGTGAAGCCCGGCATGCGCGAACGCTTCGAGCAGCTGCGCCGCATGGGCCTGCGCACCGTGATGATCACCGGGGACAACCCCCTGACCGCCGAGGCGATCGCCCGCGAGGCCGGCGTGGACGGCTTCCTGGCCGAGGCGACGCCCGAGGACAAGCTCGCCATGATCCGCGAGGAGCAGCGCGGCGGGAAGCTGGTCGCCATGATGGGCGACGGCACGAACGACGCCCCGGCCCTGGCGCAGGCGGACGTGGGCCTCGCCATGCAGAGCGGCACGCAGGCGGCCAAGGAAGCGGCGAACATGATCGACCTGGACTCCGACCCCACCAAGCTGATCGAGGTCGTGGAGATCGGCAAGGGCCTGCTGATGACGCGCGGCGCGCTGACGACCTTCTCGATTGCGAACGACGTCGCGAAGTACTTCGCGATCCTCCCCGCGCTGTTCGCCACGCAGATTCCCGCGCTGGCCCCGCTGAACGTGATGGACCTGCGCAGCCCGCAGAGCGCGATCCTGTCCGCCGTGATCTTCAACGCGCTGGTCATCCCGGCGCTGATTCCGGTGGCGCTGCGCGGCGTGCGCTACTCGCCCGGCAGTGCCGACGCGCTGCTGGCCCGCAACCTGCTCATCTACGGGCTGGGCGGCGTGCTCGTGCCGTTCGTGGGCATCAAGCTCATCGACGTGCTGCTCGGACTGGTCGGCGCTTAACGCCTCCGGTTGAAGGGGTTCCTCACCCTTCAACCCGAGCGGACGCGACTCGCAGAGCTGCGAAGCAGAGTAGGAGCAGACCGGGTTCCGGGCGTGGAGCTGACCACACGGCGCTTTCCCGCGTGGTCAGCGGAACAGACGGAATCCGGATCAGGACACCACACTTTCCCGGCGAGGTCCGGGGGACTGGCCCCCACCTCGCCCCCACAAAGAGGTTTCATCATGACCCTGAACGACATGCCCTCCCCTGCCCTTCCTCCATCGGCCCTTCCTGAACCTGACTTTTCTGACGCGCCCCAGCCGGGGTGGAGTGCGTGGCTGCGCTTCTCGGCGCTGTGGCTGGTGCTGGGCGGCCTCGCGTACCCGGCGGTGACGACCGCGCTGGGCGGCGCGCTGTTTCCCGCGCAGGCGACCGGTTCCCTGATCCGCGACGGGGGTCGGGTGGTCGGCTCGGCGCTCATCGGGCAGCCCTTCACGGGCGACCGGTACTTCATCGGGCGGCCCAGCGCCGCCGGGAGCGGGTACGACCCGGTGAACGCGTCGGGCAGCAACCTCGCCGTGAGCAACCCGGCGCTGCGGGAACGCGTGCAGGCCCAGGCGCAGGCGATCGCGGCGCGGGAGAACATCCCCGTCACGCAGATTCCGGTGGATCTGCTCACCGCGAGCGGCAGCGGCCTCGACCCGCACGTGTCCCCGGCGGGGGCAGCGGTGCAGGTGGCGCGGGTGGCGCGCGCGCGTGGCCTGACGGACACGCAGGTGCAGGCGCTGGTGCGGGACCACACCGAGCGGGGCGTGCTGGGCCTGGGTCAGCCGGGCGTGAACGTGCTGGAACTGAACCTCGCCCTGGACCGGCTGGGACGGTGAGCGGTCACGCCGCCTGAACCCGAGCGGCTGGCGATGCCCGGTGCTCCCCGCCCCGTGCGGGGTCGGCACCGGGTGTTCGTGGGCATGGCGGCGGGGGTCGGGAAGACCACCCGCGCGCTCAGTGAACTGCGCGACCGCCTAGAGCGCGGCGAGGACGCCCTGATCGGCGTGCTGGAAACGCACGGGCGGGCGTTCACGCAGGCCGCTGCCGAGGGTCTGCCGGTCTTCCCGCGGCTGGAGGTCGTGCGGGGCGGCGTGACGCTGGGTGAACTGGACGTGGCGGGCCTGATCGCGCGCCGTCCGGACGTGGTGCTCGTGGATGAACTGGCGCATTCGAACGCGCCGGGCAGCGCGCGGGAGAAACGCTGGATGGACGTCGAGGCGCTGCTGGACGCGGGCGTGAACGTGCTGTCCACCGTGAACGTGCAGCATCTGGAGTCCCTGCACGACACGGTGGCGCGCCTGACCGGCGTGCGCGTCCGCGAGCGCATCCCGGACGCCGTGCTGGGCGGCGCGGACGAACTGGTGCTCGTTGACCTGACGCCCGCCGACCTGCGCGAGCGGGTGCGGTCCGGCGCGGTGTACGGCGCGGAGCGGGCCGAGCACGCCCTGTCGAACTTCTTCACGCTGCCGAACCTGACGGCGCTGCGGGAACTGGCGCTGCGGCAGGTGGCGCACGTCGTCGAGCAGGGCGCGGCCGGACTGGGGTCAGGCCAGAGTCCAGGCATGGGCGTGCAGGAACGCGTGGTGGTCGCCGTGGCCGCCGAGGAGTCCGGCGCGCGCCTGATCCGCCGCGGCGGGCAGCTCGCGCAGCGCCTGCACGCCGACCTGCAGGTCGTGACCGTGCGGTCCGAGCGGATCAGTGCCGAGCGTGCGCGGCTGCTCGACACCTTCCGCGCGGTCACGGTCGCGCTGGGCGGGGAATTCATCGTGCTCGACCCGGCGGGCGGCGTGGCGGCCACCCTGATCCGGCACGTGCAGGCCGCGCAGGCCACGCACGTCGTGCTGGGCGAGAGCAGCCGCTCCCGCTGGGAGGAATTCCTGCGGGGGGACATCATCCGCTCGGTGCTGCGGCAGACCCGCAACGTGGACGTGTACGTCATCACCCGCGAGTGACTGCGCCCGCGGGGGGGCGTGCCCGTCAGCTGGGGGCCACCTCGATCCCGTGCTCCATGCCCGGTTCGGTCCCGCCGGGCGGGTCGGCGGGCGGCAGGTCCAGCAGCGGGAAGGTGTGCAGTTCCTGCACCTCGCCCCGGTGTTCCTTCGTGAGACTCAGGGCCTCGACCCGGAAGTGCGTGACGGGCGGCGTCAGGTCGCGGATCTCCTCCCACAGGACCGGCTCGGCCCACTTCAGGACCCCCAGCGCCAGCGTCAGGTGCGGGCGGTACTCCGCGCCGTCGTAGCGGGCGCGGCTGCTCGGGCCGATCATCAGGCTGCGGTCGTGCAGGGCGCGCAGCTGCGGGCTCAGTTCGCACTCCAGGAAGATCACGCCCGGCACCTGCTTCCAGCCGCGCACCTGCACGTCCAGCGCCGCCTGGCCGCGCAGCACGTCGCGGCAGACGCCGACCAGTTCCGCGCTGCGCAGGCTGGTCTGGAACGGCGCGCGGACGTTCAGGTGCGGCAGGCCGAAACCGCGCACGTTCAGGCGGTCCTGCAGGCGGCGCAGCCAGCTGTCGAGCGCCTCGGGCGGCCACGCCACGATGGAGTACAGCGGGCTGGGCGCGTCCTGCGCGGGCAGGAACTCGGTCACGGTCCTTACCCGACCCGGTAGCGGCAGCAGGCCTGCCCGCAGGCGATGCGGGTGTCGCGGGCGACGGGCACGCCCAGCAGGTCGGTGTACAGGGTGATCTCGGCGCTGCACAGCTGCGCGTACTGCCGCGCGACCGTCAGGTTCGGGCAGTTGCGCTGCGTGAACACCCACCCGCCCTGCTCGTCCTGCTCGGCGGTGGCGTCGAAGCCGTGCTCGTTCAGGCGGCCCACCAGGGCCTGCACCCGCTCGCCCAGCGGCCGGTCGGCGGGCAGGTCGGCGCGCAGCCGCCCGGCGATCTCGGCGTTGCGCGCGTCGAGGACCTGCAGCAGGGCGTCCTCGCCGAACAGGCCCTCGATGTGGCGCAGGACGTCCACGCACAGGCTGGAGTAGGTCTTGGGGAAGGCCGCCTCGCCCCGGTCGGTCAGGACGAACACGTGCTGGGGCCGCCCGCGCCCGCCGGGCCGTTCGGTGCGGACTTCCAGCAGGCCCTGCTCCTGCAGGTCGCTCAGGTGGCGCCGCGCGGCGGGCACGCTGACGTCCAGCCGCTGCGCGAGGTCCTGCGCGGTCTGCGCGCCGTGCCGCTTGACGAGTTCCAGCAGGCGGGTCTTCGTGCGTTCGGCACCGGCCGGGGCGAGGGTCGCGGCGCTCACGGCCTGCCCCCCGCACCGTGGAGAGGCGCGGCGGTCATACGACGGTCAGCTGGTCCGGGAGGTGCGCGAGGGTCCGGACGCTGACCTGCCCTGCCAGCGCGCGGGCCGCCTGCCGCAGAGCCAGCGCGGCCGGGCTGTCCGGGTGGGCGATGACGGCCGGGGTGCCCGCGTCGGCGTCCTGGCGGACACTGACCTCCAGCGGGATCTCACCCAGGGGCGTGTGGTCGCCCAGCTTGCGGCTGCCGCCCCGCCCGAACAGGTCGTACGTGACGCCGGTGTCGGGCGCCACGAAGTAGCTCATGTTCTCGATGACGCCCAGCACGGGCACGCTGGCCTTGCGGAACATGTCCACGGCGCGGGTCGCGTCGATCAGCGCGACGTCCTGCGGGGTGGTGACGATCACGGCGCCCGTGACCTGCACGGTCTGCGTCAGGGACAGCTGCACGTCGCCGGTGCCCGGGGGCAGGTCCACGATCAGGTAGTCGAGTTCGCCCCACGCGGCGTCCTTGAGGAACTGCTGGATGGCGGAGTGCAGCATCGGTCCGCGCCACACGAGCGCCTGCCCGGCCGGGGACAGGTTCGCCATGGAGATAAAGCGCACGCCGTGGGCGTCCAGGGGGCGCATCTTGCGCTCCTCGTTCGCGGTGACCTTTGCGCCGCTCTGGCCGAGCATGTGCGCCACGCTGGGGCCGTACACGTCCGCGTCGAGCAGCCCGACCCGCGCGCCGTCCAGCGCGAGGCTCGCGGCGAGGTTCACGGCGACGCTGCTCTTGCCCACGCCGCCCTTGCCGCTGCCGACCAGCAGGACGTGCTTCACGCCGGGCAGGGCGGGCTGCGCGGCGGCGCGGACCATCGCGCCGAAGGTGATCACGGCGCCTTGCACGCCGGGGACGGTCAGCGCGGCGGCGCGCACGTCGTGTTCGATCTGGCCTTTCAGGGGGCAGGCGGGCGTCGTGAGGTTCACCTTCACGTGCGCCACACCCGCGTCCACGCTGGCGTGCTCGATCATGCCCAGCGAGACGAGATCCCGGTGGAGTTCCGGGTCGTTCACGGTGCTCAGGGCGGCCATCAGGGCGTCACGCATATCCCGCAATTAGTAGCGCAGATCGCGGGGCGCGGCAAGCCACGCGGTCACACTGCGCCGCGCCGGGCGTGCGCGCCGGACCGGGCGGACGCCAGCCTATACTGCGGGCCGTGAAGCCCCTTGGCCCCTATGTGGCCGCGCGTGACCTGCCGGGCCGGATGAACAGTCCGGTGCGGACGCTGCGTGCCACGGACCGCCTGACCGGTATGCCGGTCCTGCTGCACGGCCTGCCCGGCCCGCTGCCCCTGCCTGACCTGCCCGGCCATCCGGGCGTGCTGCCCTTCGCGGAGTGCGTGCTGGTCGCCGGGGAGGCGTTCATGGTGACCGAACTGCCGTTGCAGGCGCGGCCCGCACAGGACCCGGACCTCACGGCGCGCGGCGCGCTCGCGGCCCTCGCGGCGCTCCACGAGCGGGGGGTGGTCCACGGCGGCCTGAGCGCCTCGCAGCTGTGGAGCGTGGACGGCGAGGTCCGCCTGGCCGGGTCGGGCCTGCCCTGGGGTGGCGAGGCGCGGCCCGCCGACGACCTGTACGCCCTGGCGGTCATCCTGCACGAGATGGGCGGCGTGCCGGGCGCCCTGCGGCCCCTGCTGGACGCGCCGGGCACCCTGGACGCCCGGGCGGCGCTGCGCCTGCTGCGCGCCCCCGCCCCCGCGCGCCTGCGGGCCGCGCCGGACACCCCAGGGCACACGGAGTCGGCTCCCGCCGCGCCGGTCACCCCCAACCCGGCCCTGACGGACCCCACCCCGGCGGACCCCACGGTGTCTTCTCCGGTTCCCGCCGCGCAGGTGGCAGAGGTCCAGGGAGCAGCGGCGCAGGCCACCCCGGTCCAGGCAAGCGCCGTGCAGGTCGCCCCAGTGCAGGCAAACCCAGTGCAGGCCGCCCTGGCCCCGGTCGACCCCGACCCGGACTCGCCTCCCGCCGGGGACGCCCCGGAGGCGCGTGGGCGGCGCGGGCGGGGCAGCCGCTTCCGCCTGCCGGGCCTGGGCGCCGCGCGCGAGGCGGCCGCACCGGACGAGCCGACGGTCCCCGTCCCCACGGCGCCTGCCGCGCCTGTTCCGGCACCTGCTCCGGTCCGTGCGGAGGTGGTCCCCTCCCCCGCTCCGGTCGTTCCGGCGAGCGCGCTCACGCCCCCGCCCGCTGCGGCGATCCGGCCGGACGACGGGGCCACGGACCTCACGGCTGACGCGCCGGTGCAGCCGGACGCACCCGCGCATGACGGCACGCCGATCGTGCTGGGTGACGGGGCCAGCCCCGCGCCCGCCGGGACCGGGGTGTCCGGCACGCCGCAAGCGCCGCCCGTCCTGCCGGACACGCCGCAACCGGGCTGGACCGGGGGGCGCCTGTCGCCGCAGGAACGCCGCCGCCGCGAGCACGAGGCGCGGCAGGAGCACGCGCAGCGGGACGCGCAGGCGGCCGCCGAACGCCGGGCGCAGCGACTGGAGCAGCGGCGGCAGGAGCAGGGCGCGCAGGAACCGCCCGTGGCGCCCGCCCCGATCCAGATCGGTTTCGACGACCTGCCCGAATGGCAGCCCGACGCGCCCGCACCGCACCGAGGGGTGCAGATCAGCGAGGTGCCGCGCCTGCCGGAATCGCTGCGCCGCGCGCCGCTGCCCGGCGACCCGGCGGCCGGGGAGGATCAGGATCCGGCCGCGGAGGTGCCGGTCGGGGCGCTGCCCGCGCGGCGGCGGGCGGGTGAACCGATCCGGATCGGCTGGGACGAGGACGATTCCTGGCGGGTGGTGCGGGAGGCCCCGGCGCCGGTGCGGACGCGCCGTCCGCTGGTGTGGCGGGTGCTGTTCTGGGTGGTGCTGGCCGCCGCGTTCGTGGGCATGGCGCTGCTCCTCGCGCGGGTCGTGCAGGCGCGTGGGGCGGGTCCGGTGACGCCCGCCAGCGTGCCGCAGGTGTCCGGGACGGGCGCGGCGTCCGGCCGGGCAGCGGCCGCGCCTGAGGTGCCCGCCCGGCCCCAGCCGCAGACGGTGCAGTTCACGGTGCGGGGCGTGGCCGGGGCGACGGCACGCCTGTCCGTCGAGCAGTCCCCGAAGGAGGCGAACCTCGCGCCGGGGGCGTCGCTGGGGACCGCGCCGGGCCGCGTGACGTTCCCCGCGCCGGGCACGTACCGCCTGCGGGTGGTCGTGGACGGCTTCGCGCCGGGCAGCATGACGGTCACGGTGCCGCGTTCGCAGCCGGTGACCATCGACCTGGACCGCTGATCCGGTCCCCGTGTCACGCGCCGGGCCGGGCGCTCGTCTGTCCCGCCGGGACGCCCGCGGCCCGGGCGCGTGACAGAATCGGGAGTGATGAGCGTCGTTATTCTGGATTTTGGCAGTCAGTTCACGCGTCTGATCGCGCGGCGGTTCCGTGAACTCGGGGCGTACAGCGTGATCCTGCCCGGCAGCGCGCCCCTGGACCGCATCCTGCGGGAGAACCCGCAGGGGATCGTGCTGTCGGGCGGGCCCAGCAGCGTCTACGACGAGGCGGCCCCGAAGCCCGCGCCGGGCGTGCTGGATCTGGATATTCCGGTGCTGGGCGTGTGTTACGGCATGCAGTACCTCGCGCAGCAGGCGGGCGGGGACGTGAAGCGCGCCGGGAAGCGCGAGTACGGCAAGGCCGACCTGACGCAGTACGGCGGTCAGCTGTTCGAGGGCATCCAGGGTGAGTTCGTCGCCTGGATGAGCCACAGCGATTCCGTCACGCAGCTGCCCGAGGGCTACGAGGTCGTCGCGCAGACCGAGGACACGCCGGTCACCGCGATCGAGAACCGCGAGACGCGCCGCTACGGCGTGCAGTTCCACCCGGAGGTCGTGCACACGCCCAAGGGCGGGCAGCTGCTGGCGAACTTCCTGGGCATCTGCGGCGTGACGCGCGACTGGACCGCCGAGCACATCATCGACGAGCTGGTGTCGGACGTGCGCACACAGGTCGGGGACGGCCGGGTGCTGCTGGCGATCAGCGGCGGCGTGGATTCCAGCACGCTGGGCCTGCTGCTGGCCAGGGCGGTCGGCGAGAAGCTGACGGCGGTGTTCATCGACCACGGCCTGCTGCGCCTCGGCGAGCGCGAGCAGGTCGAGGCGGCCCTGAAACCGCTGGGCGTGAACCTCGTGACGGTGGACGCCCGCGCGGAATTCATGGCGGCGCTGGACGGCGTGTCCGACCCCGAGCAGAAGCGCAAGATCATCGGGCGGGAGTTCATCCGCGCCTTCGAGCGTGAAGCCCGCGCGTACGGTCCCTTCGACTTCCTCGCGCAGGGCACCCTGTACCCGGACGTGATCGAGTCCGCCGGGGGCGAGGGCGCCGCGAACATCAAGAGCCACCACAACGTGGGCGGCCTGCCGGACGACCTCGCCTTCAAGCTGGTCGAGCCGTTCCGGACGCTGTTCAAGGACGAGGTCCGTGAAATCGCGCGCCTGCTGGGCCTGCCGGACCACATCCGCATGCGCCACCCCTTCCCCGGCCCGGGCCTGGCGATCCGCTGCCTGGGCGCGATCAGCGAGGAGAAGCTGGACATCCTGCGCCGCGTGGACGACATCTTCATCAGTGGCCTGCGCGAGTTCGGGCTGTACGACGGCTGCTCGCAGGCGCTGGCGATCCTCACGCCCATCCAGTCGGTCGGCGTGATGGGCGACGAGCGCACGTACTCGTACACGGCGGCGCTGCGGGCCGTGACCACGGACGACTTCATGACCGCCGAGTGGGCCCGCCTCCCGTACGAGTTCCTGGCGACCATGAGCAACCGCATCGTGAACCAGGTGCACGAGATCAACCGCGTGGTGTACGACATCACGGGCAAGCCGCCGGCCACCATCGAGTGGGAATGACCCTGCTGCGCTGAACACCCCCTCTGCCCCCGGCCACCGCGCCGGGGGTACCTCTGCCGGGTGTGCGTCTGCCGGGTGTGCGTCTGCCGGGGGGGAGTGGTGCGCGGCGGGTCAGTCGCGCTAGCGTGGGGCATGTCTCAACTGCGTCGCCGGAGCCCGACCCGGCGATTGATCCCCCCGCGGCGGTTCACTTGACCGGTGATCCGCTGCGGCCCGATCTGCCCGAGACGCTGCGGCCCGCGCTGGAGGCGCAGGCGCTGGTGCTGCTCGCGCAGTCCAGCCGCGACATGTTCGACCGCTGCGCGCAGCAGGCACTGGAGATCACGGGGGCCAGCACCGCCCTGGTGCTGCTCTACCGGCCGGACACCGATGACCTGGAGGTCGTGGCCGCCGCCGGGTCGCGCGGCCCGGAGGCCATGCACATCCGCCTGCCCCGGGGGCGCGGCCTGTCGTGGCGGGTGGTGCAGTCGGGCCGCGCGACCCTGATCACACACACGGATCAGGACGCGCAGGCGGTGTACGTGACCGGCACGCCGGTGCCGCACACGTACCTGGGCGTGCCGCTGCTGGATCCGGACGGTCAGCTGCTGGGCGTGCTGTCGGTGGACCGGCTGGCACACGACACCCAGTTCGGCAGTGGCGAGGCGCAGGCGCTGACACTGCTGGGGCAGGCGGCCAGCGTCGCGTACTCGCGCATGCGGGCGCTGGAGGACGCGCAGCGGGCCGCGCGGCAGTTCGAACAGCTGGCGCAGCTGTCGGCGGAACTCGCGGACCTCAGCAGTCCCGAGGAGATCGGGCAGCGGGCCCTGCGGACCCTGGTGGACCTCTCGGGGTTCACGGTGGGCGCGGTGGTCATGCTGGACGGCGCGCGCGAGGTGCGCCTGTCGGTCCTGGAGGGTCACCCGCTGGGGCAGGCGGCCATGCGGGCGGTCCTGTCGGCCCGTCCGTCACCGACCGGCCTGATCGGCGAGGCGCTGCGCACCGGCCGCACGCAGGTCGCCCCGGATTACCAGTCCTGGTCGGCCCGCCGGGCGGACGCGACGCACGTGTTCACCGGGCTGGCCACGCCGCTGCGCGTGGATGGCCGCGTGGTGGGCGTGGTCACGCTGCTGCACCTCGTGCGGCGCGTGCCGGTACCCGCCAGTCTGGTCACGCTGCTCGACACGGTCGCGCTGCGGATCAGTCAGGCGCTGGACCGGGCCGACAGCATCGAGCACCTGCACGCCACGCGGGAGGCGGCGCTGCGCACCCTGGGCCGCATGCTCGAGAGCCGCGACGGGGACACGTTCGGGCACACGGACCGCGTGACGACGCTGGCGCTGCGGCTGGCCGGGCGGCTGGGCCTGAGCGACACGCAGCGTCAGCACCTGCGCTGGGGCGCGTACCTGCACGACATCGGCAAGGTCGCGGTGGACGACCGGCTGCTGCGCAAGGCCGGACCGCTGACCCCGGTCGAACGCGAGGCGATGCAGTGGCACGTGGAGGTCGGGGATCAGCTGCTGCGCGAGGAGGTGTTCGTCCCGCGCGAGGTCCGCGAGGTCGTGCGGCACCACCATGAACGCTGGGACGGCGGCGGGTACCCGGACCAGCTCGCCGGGCCGGACATTCCGCTGCTGGCGCGGATCTTCAGTGTCGCGGACGTGTTCGACGCGCTGGTCAGCCCCAGGCCGTACAAACTGGCGTGGTCGGTGCAGGCGGCCGCGGACGCGCTGCGGGAACAGTCGGGGCGGCAGTTCGACCCGGCGGTCGTGGTGGCGTTCCTGAACGTGCTGCGCGAGGACGGCCTGCTGGACGGCTGAGCGGCAGGGGCGCGCCGGGTGAATGAACCCCGGCGCGCCTCTCCCCTGTCCGTTATACGGATTCCGTTTATTTCGTTGACAGATCGGAACGCCACCGATCTGCCAACTCCACGTCCGGAATCCGTTTCTCTCCTCCTCGCATCCGCTCGGATTGAACGGCTGTATCAGCCATTCAATCGGAGTCCGTATTACTTCTTCTGCAGGACCTTGATGTAGGCGCCCAGCTGGTCGGCCATGCGGCCCTGCTTGAAGGGGTTGAACTGGCCGGGCTGGCCTCCCTGCCCCTGCCCACCCTGTCCCTGCCCGGTCTGTCCGGCGGGGCGCTGGCCGCCCATCAGGATGCCGAGGCCGCCGGGCAGGCCGGGCACGCGCTGGCCCTGGGTCTGGCCGCTGCGCTGCGCCTGGGTGCGGCGGGCTTCGCGGTCCTGTTCGGCTTTCAGCATCAGGCTGTCGAGGGCCGTGAGTTGCCTGGCGGTCAGGATCCTGTCCTCGATCTGCGTGAGGTACTTCTTGGCGTCGTTGGGCTGCACGCTGGTGGCTTTCTGGATGCTGGTCAGGAGCGGGAGCAGGAGTTTGGCCTGCGCCCTGGTCAGGGCGGTCACCTTGTTCTGTTCCAGGTCGGGCAGGAGGCGGACGGTCTGCGCGAGGTCGTTGACGGGCTGCATGGCTTTCATGCGGGCCTGCATCTCGGGCGTCATCTGGCGCTGCGTGCCGGTCTGGGCGCTGGCGGCGCCGAGGGCGGGAGTGGTGAAGGCGAGAGCGGTGAGGGTCAGGGTGGTGCGGGTGGTCTTGGGCATGGGGGTGCTCCTATTCGTACCGGAGGGAATCGACGGGGTCGAGTTTCGCGGCGCGGGCGGCGGGGTAGTACCCGAAGAACACGCCGACGAGGGCGCTGAACGCGAAGGCGATCAGCATGGGCGGGAGGCTGAAGACGGGCGTGATGTTCAGGGCCTTCCCGGCGAAGGCGAGGGCGACGCCGAGCAGCATGCCGATCACGCCGCCGCCGATGGACAGCAGGCTGGCTTCCACGAGGAACTGCGTGAGGATGTCGCGTGGGCGCGCGCCGAGGGCCTTGCGCACGCCGATCTCGCGGGTGCGTTCGGTGACCGAGACGAGCATGATGTTCATGATCCCGATGCCGCCGACGAGCAGGCTGATGCCCGCGATGGCGCCGACGAACAGGGTCAGGGTGTTCGTGATGGAGTTCAGGCTGGCGAGGCTGTCCGCCTGGTTCTGCACCTGGAAGTCCAGGTTGTCCGGGTCGGTGAGGTCGTGACGGGTCATGAGCAGGTCGGTCACGTCGCTCTGAAGCCCCGTGAGGTCTTTGGCGTCGGTAGCCTGCAGGTAGACGTTGCTGACGGTGGGTTGCCCCCCGGCGCTGTTCGTGCGAGCGAAGCGTTGCAGGTAGGTGCTGAGGGGAATGAGGACCTGACTGTTGGCGTTCCCGAAGCCGCTGTTGCCCTTGTCGGGCAGGACGCCGCTGACGGTGAAGGTGACGCTGCCCAGCCGGATCTTCTGCCCGGCGGCCTGCTCCGGCGCAGCGCTGCCCTCGGTGCCGTCGCCGAACAGGTCGAGCAGGGTCTGGTGGCCGATCACGGCGACGCGTTTCCTGCCGCTGACGTCCGCGTCCGTGAAGTACGCGCCGGTCTCGACGGGGCTGTTGCGGACGGTTTCAAAGGCGGGCCAGGTGCCCACCACGCTCACCTGGGCGTTGTTCGTGCCGACCTTGGCCTGCAGGTTGCTGTTCACGCTGGGCGCGACGCCCGCCACGCGGTCCGGGAACGCGGCGGCCAGGGCCTCGGCGTCCTCGACGGTGATGGTCTGGCGGGGTCCGGCACGCACGAGGCTCCCGCCGCCCCCGCCCCGGGCGCTCTGCACGGTCAGGAGGTTCGTGCCGAGGCTCTCGAGGTTCTTCGTGACGCCGGCGGTGCTGCCCTGCCCGATGGCGGTCAGGGCGACGACGGCGGCCACGCCGATGATGACGCCCAGCGCGGTCAGGACCGAGCGCAGGGGCGTGCCGACGATGGCGCGCCACGCGATGGTGAACGCGCCGCCCAGGCCGATTCCGCCCCGGCGGGGGACGGCGGCGGGGGTCGGGGCGGCCGCGCCGGTCTGCGGGAGGGGGCCTGCGGTCACGGGTGGCCCCCCAGGCCACGCCGGGGCGTCTGGCGGCGGTCACTCTCGATCAGGCCGTCGCGGACGCGGATGACCCGCCCGGCGTACGCGCCGATGTCGTCCTCGTGGGTGACCAGGACGACGGTGGTGCCCTCGGCGTGTAGGTCGCTGAACAGGCCCATGACCTCCTCGCTGGTGCGGGTGTCGAGGTTCCCGGTGGGTTCGTCGGCCAGCAGAAGGCGGGGGCGTCCGGCCAGGGCGCGGGCGACCGCCACGCGTTGTTTCTGCCCGCCGCTGATCTGGCTGGGCAGGTTGCGGGCCTTGTCGGCCAGCCCGACGCGGTCCAGGACCTGCATGGCCCGGTCGCGCCGCTCGCGGGGGGGCACCCCGGCGTACGTGAGGGGCACCTCGACGTTCTCGACGAGGTTCAGTCGGGGCAGCAGGTGGAACGCCTGGAACACGAACCCGATCTCGGTGTTGCGGGCCGCGGCGCGTTCGTTCTCGCTGAGGGTGGTGACGTTGCGGCCGCCCAGCCGGTACCCGCCCTCGCTGGGCCGGTCGAGCAGGCCGATGATCTGCATCAGGGTGGTCTTGCCGCTGCCCGACGGGCCCATCAGGGCGACCATCTCGCCCGGCAGGATCTGCACATCCACGCCCCGGAGCGCCTCGAAGATCACGTCGCCCTGCGCGTACACCTTGCGGATGCCGCGCAGGTCCACCACCGCCGCCGTGGGGGCGGGGACGACCGGGGTGACCTGCGGCGTGGTCACGGCGCGCCTCCGGGGAAGCCGCCGGGGGGGCCGCCGAAGCCGCCCTGTCGGCTGTTCTGGCCGTCCCCCTGGCTGCCGGTGCCGGAGGTACCCGCGCGGCGGGCTGTGCCGGGCACGACGACGTCCTGGCCGGGGGTCAGGCCGCCTTCGACGATGGTGTTCGTGCCGTCGGTCGCGCCGGTCTCCACGCGGACCCGTTCGGGCTCGGCGCCCGCCACGGCGCCGGGGGTCTGCACGTAGCTGCGGCCCCGCACGGTCTGCACGGCCTTGCTGGGCACGAGGAGACCCTGGGCCTCGCTCTGGATGATCTCCGCCTCGGCGGTCATGCCAGCGCGCAGCTGCCCGTCCGGGTTGCTCAACTGGACAGTGGCGGTGAAGACGCTGATGCCGCTGCTCTGGGTCGCGCCGGGCGAGACGCGCACGACCTTCCCGCTGAAGGTCTGCCCGTCGAAGGCGTCGAGGGTCACGTCGGCGCGCTGCCCGACCTTCACGCCCGCGATCTCGGTCTCGTCGATCTGCACCGGGAGGTTCAGGGTGGTGTCGTCGATCAGGGTCAGGATGCTCGCGCCGCTGGTGACGACGGCGCCCTCGGTGGCGGTGACGGTGCTGACCACGCCGCTCATCGGGGCGTACACCTTCAGGTCGGCGCGGTCCTGCGCGGCGGCGTCCAGGCTGTCCTGCGCCTGCTGCACGGCGAGTGCCTGACTGCGGAGGTTCTGCGCGTCGGTGCTCGCGCCGGTCTGCTGCTGGGTCAGGGCGCTGCTCAGGCCAGCGCGGGCGCTGTCCACGCTCTGCTGGGCTTTCGTGACGGCGGACTGCGCGTCGGCCAGCGCGGAGGCGCTCAGGGCCCCGATGCCCGCGAGCTGCCGCTGGCCGCTGAGGGTGCGCTGCGCGTCGGCGAGGGTCTGCTCGGCCTGCGTCACGCTGCCCCGCGCGCTGACGACGCTGCTGGCGCGCTGCGCGGCGCTGCTGGCCTGACTGGCGCGCGCCGCGTCCAGGCTGGCGCGGGCCTTGTCGAGGTTCAGCTGGGCCGACTGGACGTTCTGCTCGACGGTGTCGCTGCTCAGGGTGGTGATCAGCTGCCCTTTCGTGACCCGTTCGCCCACGGCGGGCACCGCGCCCACCGTGGCGGTCAGGTCGGCCCCGACCGTGCGGGTCTGCGCGGCCTCCAGCGTGCCGGGACCGCTGACCGACACGCGCACCACGCCCGGCTGCGCGCGGCTGGTGGTGGTCGTGGGGGCGGCAGCCGTGTCGGCGCTGCGGGTGCGGGTGTACACGATCCCGCCGGTCACGGCGGCGACGAGCAGCAGGCCGCTCACCACCCACGGCCAACGGCGGCGCGGCGCGGCGGGCCGGGCGGGGCTGGTGGTGGTCACAGCGCGCCCCCGATGCCGGTGAGGTTCTGCCCGGCGGCGACCGACAGCGCCGCGAGGGCCTCGGTGACGTTGTTCTGCGCCTGCAGGCGGCTGTACTGGGCTTTCTTGAGGGTCAGCTGGGTGCTCTGGAGTTCGACGGCGCTGATCGTGCCACTTTTCAGGCGGGCGCTGTCCTGGGTGTAGGTCTTCTGCGCGGCGGCCTCGCGGCTCAGCGCGACCTGCTGGAGTTCGTAGGCGTTCTGCGCGGCCTGGTACGCGCTGGCCAGGGTCTGCCCGGCCGCCTTCTGGGCGCTGTCCTGGCTGCGCTGCGCGTTCGCCAGGGCCGTTTTCGCGTCCTGGAGGGTCCGGGCGGGCGTGAAGTCGTTGTCGGCGAGTTTCACGTTCAGCGTGGCGCTGGCGACGTCGTTCGCGGCGCCGACCAGGCTGGTCAGCCGGTCCAGTCCGCCCTGGAGGCTGGCGAGCGTGACGCTCAGTTTGGGCGCGGTGACCGCACTCCCGGCGCGGACGCTGTTCCCCAGGCCGGTCAGGGTGCCGAGTTTCGCGGCGGCGAGGTTCAGCTGCGCGCGGGCGTCCGCGAGGGTCTGGGTGCTGGCGGCCAGGGTGTTCTGCGCGTTCGTGACGTCCAGGGTGGTGGCGTTCCCGATGCCGAGTTTCACCTGCGTGACCTGCACGCCCCTGGTGTCCACCTGCACCTGCAGGGTCTGGAGTTCGACGTTCTCCTGCGCTTCGAGCAGCGCCGTGTACGCGCCGACGGTGCTCTGCAGCGCGCTGAGTTTCGCGGCGCGGACCTGCGCCTGCGCGAGTTTCTCGGCGTTCGCGGCATTCAGTTTCGCGGCGACCAGGGTGCTGGGGTCGGCCTGCGCGGCTCGGCTGGCGGCCTGGGCCTTGTCGAGGTTCGCCTGGGAGGTCTTGACGTCGCTGCTGGTGGTCAGCGCGGCGCTGACGGCACTTCCGGCACTCAGGGCGGTCTGGGCGTGTGCGGCGGGCGCGGCCAGGGCGAGGCCCAGGCTGAGGGTGAACAGTCGGCGGGCGTGGGTCATTGGGGGCCTCCGGCGGCGTTGAGAAGCTGGGTCAGGCTCAGCTGGGCGGTGATGCGGGCGGACAGCAGGTCCCGCTCGGCCTGCGCGAGGCTGAGCGTGGCGGCGGCGAGGTCGTCGGCGGTGCCGGTCCCGGCGTCCAGGCGGGCCTGGGCGGTCTGCACGGCCAATTGCGCGGCCTGCACCTGCGCGGCGCGGGTCTGCACGGCGTTCAGGTTGGTCTGCACGGTCACGTACCGGCTGCGGACGTCCAGTTCGGCGTTCTGCTGCGCGACGGTCAGGGACAGCCCCGCCTGGGTGACGCCCGCCTGCGCGGCGCTCAGCGCGGCCTGCTGGGCGGGTGAGTACACGACGTACGACCCGCTGACGCTGGCGGTCAGGCGGTTGCCGCCGGTGCTCGCGCGGTCGCCCAGCGGGAGGCTGTAGCTGCTGCCCAGGGTGCCCTGCTTGACGTTCAGCGTGGCGCTGACCGTTCCGGCGGTCCCGCCGCCGTAGCCGACGCTGGCGGTCAGGTCCGGCAGGCGGGCGTCGCGCTGATCGTCCTCCAGGGCCTCCTGCGCACTCGCCAGGGCGTTCTGCGCGCTGATCACTTCGCTGCTGCCCGTGCGGGCGCGGGCGACCAGTGCGCTCAGGTCCGGGAGGGTCAGGGTGTCGTCCGGCCGGGTGCTGAAGGTCACGCCGCCCAGGGTGGTACCCAGCGTGGCGTCCAGGGTGCGGCGGGCGCTGTCCAGGCTGGATTGCGCCTGCGTCAGGCTGCTGGTCGCGGTCTGCACGGCGCTCTGCGCATTCAGGACGGTCTCGGCGGTGGCGTTCCCGGCGACCTGCTGTGCCTGCGCGACCGTCAGCTGCCGCTGCCGCAGCTCCAGGGTGCGGCCCGCCAGCGTGATGTCCTGCGTGGCGAGCGCGGCCGAGAAGTACGCCTGCGCCACGTTCAGCCGGGTGCTCAGGTTCGCGTCGCGCAGGTTCGCCTGCGCCAGCGCGAGGCTGCGCTCAGATGCCCGCAGGCTGCCCTGTGAACTGGACCAGGGCAGCAGGCCCAGGCTGACGTTCGCGCCCGCCGTGCCGGACAGGCTGCTGCTCACAGCGGCGCTCGTGCCGTCGCTGGCGGTGCTGGTCGGCCCGGCGTAACTGGCGCTGCCGCTCACGCTGACGGTCAGGCCCAGCGCGGCGCGCGCCGCCTGGAGGTTCTGCTGCGCGACCTGCACGCTCAGCGCGGCGCGGGTGACGCTGGGGGCCTGCGCCAGCTGCGCGTACGCCTGCTCCAGGGTGAGGTCGGGGGGCGCGGCGGACGGCGCGGTGGTCTGCGCGTGCGCGGCGCCGAGCAGCAGGGCCAGCGTGAGCAGGCGGGGCGGTGGGGGACGGGTCATGTCGCCCAGCGTGCGGGGCGGGGGTCAAGACTCCGCGCAACCTCCGTGAAGATTTGTCGAAGGCGCCCCGCCTCCCGCCAGGAGGCTGTTTCCCCCATCTGGCAGGGGGCAGGGGTATCTGGGGCCCTTCGCGCGACCTTCACGCCGTTCACGTACGCTCATGGCATGAGTGCCCTGATCCTGATCGTCGAGGACGAACCGCAACTGGCGGAGGTGCTGGAAGCCTACGCCCGCCAGGAGGGCTACCGCACCGAACGCGCCGCCGACGGGAACGCCGCCCTGACCGCCTACCGCGCCGCCAGTCCGGACCTGATCCTGCTGGACGTGATGCTGCCCGGCCGCAGCGGCCTGGACGTCCTGAAGACCGTCCGCGCCGAGGGCGGCACGCCCGTGATCCTCGTGACCGCCCGCGCCGAGGAGACCGACCAGATCGTGGGGCTGGAACTCGGCGCGGACGACTACGTGGTCAAGCCCTTCCGCCCGCGCGAGGTGATGGCCCGCGTGAAGGCCGTTCTGCGCCGCGCGACCGCCCTGCTCGACGACGCGGACCGGCCGCTGCGGGTCGGGCCGCTGGAGGTGGACCGCCGCGCGGTCGTGGCGCGCGTGCACGGCGAGACCCTGAGCCTCACGCCGGCCGAGTTCCGCCTGCTGTCGCAGCTGGCGGAGGCGCCGGGCCGCGCGTACACCCGCGAGGAACTCCTCGCGGCGGCCCTGCCGGACAGCGACGCGCTGGAACGCGTGGTGGACGCGCATCTGGCCAGCGTGCGCCGTAAGCTGGACGCCGCGCGCGCCGGGGGGCTGCTGCACACCGTGCGGGGCGTCGGGTACCGCCTGGAGGCCGCCGGATGACCCCGCCCGCCGGGAAACCGCAGCGCACGCAGCCGCTGGCGGTGACGCTGCTGCTGGCCATGCTGCTGGTGGTGGGCGTGGCGGTGGGCAGCACCTTCTACTTCTCGAATCTGGTCGTCAAACGCGAATTCGAGCGGCTGCCGAGCGGCGTGCGCGAGATGATCCGCGAGCAGCAGGCGGCAACCCTGCGCGGTGAGGTGCTGACCCCCACGCCTCCGCTGCCGGTCGTGCGGACCGGCACGTCCGCCGACGCATATCTGGACCCCTTCGACAGCAGCCCGGACGTGGGCGGCGTGGTGAAGCAGGCCAGCGGGGAGGACGCGGTCGTCACGAACGGCAAACGGCCCCGCAACCTGCGCGTCAGTGACGGCAAGCCGCCGCCCCGCAACCGCGCGCAGGACTTCCTGCGGGACGTTCAGAGCAGCCTCCTGCAGGTGGGCCTGGTGGCGGCGGCGGTGTCGGCGCTGCTGGCGTTCCTGATCTCGCGGCGGGTGGCGCGCCCCGTCTCGGCGGTGTCGGGCGCAGCGGCGCGGCTGGCCAGCGGCGACCTGAGTGCCCGCGCGCCCGTGCTGGGCGGCGAGCGGGAGATCGCGGCGCTGGCGCACTCCTTCAACGACATGGCCGAGAACCTCCAGGCGCTCGAACGCGAGCGGCAGCAGGCGGTGGCAGACATCGCGCACGAGCTACGCACCCCGATCGCGGTCATGCAGGCGCGCCTGGACGCCATGGAGGACGGCGTGTACCCGCTGAACACCGAGCAGATCACGCTGCTCAGCACGCAAACGCAACTCCTCACGCGGCTGGTGGGCGACCTGCGCACCCTGACGCTGGCGGACGCCGGACGGCTGGCGCTGGACCCGCGCCCGCTGGACCTGGGCGCGCTGGGGCGCGAGGTCGTGCAGGCGCTCCAGGACCGCGCCGCCGCGCTGGGCCTGACGCTGGGTGTGCAGGCCGAACCGGCCCTCACGCACGCCGACCGGGACCGCGTGCGGCAGATCACCACGAACCTCGTGGACAACGCCCTGAGGCACGCCCGCAGCCGCGTGCAGGTCCGCGTCGAGGCGCGCGGCGAACAGGTCGTCCTGCACGTCGAGGACGACGGCCCCGGCATCCCCGAGGGCAGCCGCGAGGCGGTCTTCACGCGCTTCACCCGCCTGGACGCCAGCCGCTCCCGCGACACCGGCGGCAGCGGCCTGGGCCTCGCCATCGTGCGGGCCCTGGCCGCCGCGCACGGGGGGCAGGCGGCGCTGGCGGCCTCCAAGGGACTGGGCGGCGCGCACTTCACGGTGACCCTGCCGGGCGGGACGGACTGACCCGGCGTCCCCACCACAGGGAAGAGGCCCCAGGAGTTCAGGTTCCCGGGGCCTCTTCCCTGCTGATCTGCGTCAGGTGCGGGGTTTCAGCGCGGGGATGCGCAGGCCGCCGCGGCCGTCCCAGCCCTTGAAGGCATAGAAGCGCCCCGGTTCCCCGGTGAGCAGGTAGTCGCTCAGGGGCTCGCGCATGGGGGGCGCCTCGATCTTCTCCAGCGCCTCCTCGACGGTGCAGAAGCGGGCTTCGACGATGAACCCGTCGGGGTCGGCGGGGTTCAGGAGGCCGTCCCAGGTGGCCTCGAACGCCACGGCGATGGCGCGTTCGCCGCGGCGCTCGTCCTCGATGTGGACGGTGTATGCCATGTGCCTGATACCCGTCAGTTTCAGGCCTGTTTCCTCGTAGATCTCGCGGTACAGCGCCTCGGGGAGGGTCTCGCCGGGTTCGACCACGCCGCCGGGCAGGGTGTGGCGCACGCGGCCGTGGCCCTGCCAGTCGTTCCCGACGAGCAGCACCCGGCCGAAGCGGTCGCGGAGGATCCCGGCGGCGACGAGGAGGTCACGCCGCGCCATGCTGGCCCTCCTCGCCCATCTGGAGGAGTTGCAGTTCGCGCTGCGCGCGGGCGAGGTTCGCCACGACCGGCCCCAGTGCGCCCGCGATGACGCTGTCGAGGGGGTGGTTCTTGCCCTCGCCCTCCAGGCGGTGGTCGGTCACGCGGTTCTGGGGGTAGTTGTACGTGCGGATCTTCTCGCTGCGGTCGCCGCTGCCGACCTGCGCGGCGCGGTCGCTGCGTTCGCGTTCCTCGCGCGCGACACGTTCCCGCTCGGCGAGGCGCGCGGCGAGGACCTGCAGGGCCTTCTCGCGGTTCTTGATCTGCGAGCGGCCGTCCTGGCACACGACCATGATCTCGTCGGGGGTGCCCGCGCGGTACACGGCGCGCACGGCGGAGTCGGTGGTGTTCACGCCCTGCCCGCCCGCGCCCTGCGAGCGGAACACGTCGATGCGGACCTCGGACAGGTCCAGCTGGATCTCCTCGGTGTCCGCCTCGGGCAACACGGCGACAGTGACGGTGCTGGTGTGGATGCGGCCCTGGCTCTCGGTAGCGGGAACGCGCTGCACGCGGTGCACGCCGCGTTCCCATTTGAAGGCGCGGAACGCGCCGTCGCCCGTGATCTCGGCGACGACCTTGCTCGCGCCGCCCAGGTCGCTCTCGCTGGCGTCCAGGACGGTCACCTTCAGGCCCAACCCGTCGGCGTAGCGGGTGTACATGCGCAGCAGGTCCATCACGAACAGCCCGGCCTCGGCGCCACCCGCCCCGGCGCGCAGTTCCAGGATCACGTCCTTCGTGTCGTCCGGGTCGGTGGGGAGCAGCAGCACGACGAGGTCCGATTCGATCTCGGCCAGTCGCGCCTCCAGGGCCTGCACCTCCCCGGCGGCCAGTTCACGCATGTCGGGATCGGTCAGGAGTTCGCGGGCGCCGGTCAGGTCGCCCTGCAGCCCGTCGCGTTCGCGCAGCAGGGTCACGAGCGGCAGGAGTTCGCGGTGGCGGCGGGTCAGGCGGGCGTACTCGCGCGGGTCGGCCAGCGCGGCCGGGTCGCCCAGGGCACGCTCGACCTTGCCGAATTCCGCCGCGAGTTCATCGAGGCGGCTCACGGGGCGGGGGAGCGCCCGCGTGCTCGGCACGGCGGACGGCTGTGGGCAGACAGGGTGGACACGGGCATCATGAGCGCAGTCTAGCGCCCGCCTGTGAGCGCCTGTGGACACGTTCCCCTGACGCGACGCTCACAGTGGGCCTGCCGGGTGTCAGGTGCCCATGCGATCCTACCTGACACCCGGCAGCCTCTCCCCCACCGGGAATGCGTCTAATCCAGGGGTCCGGACGTGGGGGGCGGGGGCGCTACAGTCGGGCGCATGAGAACCGTGACCGTCGGCGTGCTGGGCTGTGGGACCGTGGGGCAGGACGTCCTGAACCTGATCCAGAAACGCGAGGCGATCTTCGCGGATCTGGGCGTGCGGATCGAGGTGGCGGGCGTGCTCGTGCGGGACACCTCCCGCCCGCGCGCCTGCCCGCCCGGCACGCCCCTGACGACCGACCCGGCATTCCTGCAGGAGTGCGGCGTGGTGATCGAGGCGATGGGCGGCGTGGAGCGCCCCATGGACCTCCTGCGTCCGTACCTGCGCTCGGGCCGCCCGGTGATCACGGCGAACAAGGCGCTGCTGGCCGAGAAATGGGACGAACTGCGTGACTACGCGCTGGACGGCAAGCTGTACTACGAGGCGTCCGTGATGGCCGGGACGCCCGTGATCGGCCCGATGAGCACCGTGCTGCGCGCCAGCACCTTCGGGCGCCTCCAGGCGGTCCTGAACGGCACGTGCCTGTACATCATCACGCAGATGGAACAGGGCAAGGAGTACGCCCAGGCGCTCGCGGAAGCGCAGGCGCTGGGGTACGCGGAGGACCCGCCCACCCTGGACGTCGGCGGGTTCGACACGGCCCACAAACTGACGGTCCTGGCGCGCTTCTGCGCGGACGGCAACTTCCCGTTCGACCGGGTGCAGGTGCAGGGCATTGAGGGGCTGACCCTCGCGGACGTGCAGGGCGCCCGCGCGCGCGGTGAACGCATCAAACTCGTCGCGGAACTGGAACGCGTGAATGGAGAGTGGCAGGCCCGCGTCTCCCCGCAGTCCCTCCCGGAGGACCACCCGCTGTGCAACGCCGGGGCCAGCCGCAACGCCATGGTGTACGAGGGCGAGGAATGCGGCACCCTGATCTTCGCCGGGGGCGGCGCGGGCGGCATGGTCACCGCGAGCGCCATGGTCGGCGACCTGCTCGACTGGGTGATCGGCTTCCCCGGGCACGTGCCTCTGCACTGAATTCTGGGGTGTGGGGAGTGGGCAGTAGGGAGTGGGAACAGCAGAAGCAGGGAGCGTCGGCACTCGCCTTCGCTCCCTGTTTTTCTGTCTGGTGGCTTCAGCGGGGGCGGGTCAGGCGCGCGACCCACTCCCCACTTCCCACACCCCACTGCCCCCGTTCACTGCTCGTCGCGGTCGTCCCCGTCCTCGTCGAGTTCCACGTCGTCCAGGTCCTGGTCGTCGGCCCAGTCCTTGACGACGTTCGTGCGGCGCAGGTCGTCGCGGGGCGCGGCGAGGCGGGCCTGTTCGCGGTCCTCGCCGCTCATGACGCCCTGCGCGCGGCCCAGGACGGGCTGGTCGGCGGCGGACGCGCCGTAGCGTTCCGCGAGGTACGCGGCGACCCACGCGCCGAAGTACCACAGGGCCAGCTGAGCCGGGTACCCGACGGCGCCGTCCGGGGAGGGCACGTGGATGATCTCGTCGATGCGGGATTCGAGGACCTCGCGCGCGAGCAGGAGGGTGTCGTCGGCGTCCCCGAGGATCACGGCGACCTTGGCGTCGCCCTTCTCGTGCTGCGCCTCGAACGCGCCGGTCACCAGGGGTAGGGGGTCGCCGATCAGGGGCACGCTGAGGGTCTTGCCGGTGCGGGCCAGCAGCTGCTGCCACGCGTGCGGCAGGGCGTCCGCGTCGGGCGCGGCGAGCAGCAGCGGCGTGCGGCCCCACAGGCTCCAGGCGAGGTCGCGGGCGGGGTTGTTCTCCGTGACGTGCGGGGCGCAGCGGGCGGCGAGGTCGGCCAGCAGGGCGTCGGCGGCCTGGGCGTCCTCGCTGTGCCCGGTGGCGTGGGCGACGAACTGCGCGAAGTGGTACGTGGCGAGCGGCCCGCCGGGGACCAGGGTGTCGATCTCCTCGGGGGTGCCGCCGGTGGCAACGCGGCGCACCTGCGCGCCGGCGACGCTGGCGAGGTCGGCGTAGTCGGTGGCCAGCGCGGCGGCGTCGGGGCTGCTCAGCACGAACTGCGTGCCGCTGCGGGTGAGGCTGCTCGCCACGAGCGTCTGCGCGAGGTGCGCCGCCAGGGTGCCCTCGCCGCTGCCGACGAGGCCGTAGGGGGCGTCCTCGGGGCGGGTGGGGCCGCTGTAGCTGCCGGGCAGCGTTTCAAGCAGGGTCAGGAGGTGGGTGCTCATGCGCTTCAGGGTACAGGCTCCGGGCGGGGGGCGGGGTGACGCGCGGCGACCGGATGGGGCGAAAAGTGCGTCAGGCACGCATTCTTTTTCTTCACGTCCGCTTAATTCTGCGTGCTAGAATCCGGCCCGTGCGCTTCAAGACAACCGCCGGGGACGCCTGCGTCCTGAACGAAAAACACCACCCCGAGGGGTGGCGTTCAGTGGGTGGTGCACTCGACTGGACTCGAACCAGTGGCCTTTGGCTCCGGAGGCCAACGCTCTATCCACCTGAGCTACGAGTGCAGAGCTCCGGTACCCTAGCACCTCGCATGAAGGAGATCAAGTGAACAAGAAGAAACTCGTGAACGTCCTGATGGGCGTCCTGGCCCTGCTGCTCGTGGTCGGCATGGCCTACCAGTTCACCCCGAACCTGGGCGACCTGTTCAACAAGCAGACCGGCACGCCTGCCCTGACCGTGAACGGCACGACCGTCACCGTCGAGCAGCTCGAGGCCGCCAAGCGGCAGAATCCGGTCCTGAGCAGCACCGATACCGGCGTTCTCGGCGACGACTTCAAGACGTACGTGGTCGCGCAGCAGGTCGATCAGACGCTCGTGTCGAACGCCGTGAAGGACATCAAGGTCAGCCGCAGCGACGTGGACGCCAAGGTGAAGGAAGTCCGCGCGCAGAACAACCTGACCGATAACAAGGCCTGGACGGACGCGCTGCAGGGCGTGGGCCTGACCGACAGCGACTACCGCAAGCAGGTGCGCCAGAGCCTCGCCATCGAACGCCGGGTCGACGAGATCAAGAAGGGCGTGCCCGCCGCGACCGACGCGGAACTCCAGGCGTACTACGACCTGAACCAGGAGAAGTACCAGACGGACGCGCGCATCCAGGGCCGTCAGATCGTCGTGGCGGACAAGGCCAAGGCCGCGGACCTCCTGAAGCAGCTCCGGGGCGGCGCGGACTTCGCGCAGCTCGCGGGCGCCAACAGCACCGAGTTCAAGGACCGGGGCGGCGCCCTGGGCCCCATCGAGAACGGCGCGCCGCGCCCCGTGGCGCAGGTGGCGCTGCCCAGCGAGGTCGGCGCGGCCGCCTTCGCCCTGAAGGATGGCGGCCTGACCGACGTCGTCGAGAGCGGCGGGAAGTTCTACATCGTGAAGGTCGAGAAGTATCTCGCCCCCAGCGCCAAGCCCTTCGCCGAGGCCAAGAGCGACGTGGCCACCGCCGTGAACGCCAGCAAGCAGAACGCCGCCGTGGAAGCCTGGGTCGAGGGTCTGCGCAAGGACGCCAGGATCGAGTTCAAGGACCTGAACTGGAAGGTCGAGGACCCCACCGTCGCCACCGTCGCCGGGCAGAACGTCCGCTACTCGCAGGTGATCGAACAGGTCGTGCAGAACCAGCAGTTCGCCAGCCTGCTGCAGCAGGTGCCTGCCGAGCAGGCCTCGCAGCTCGTGAACGGCATCCTGAAACCGCAGGTCGTGCAGCAGATCATCCAGGGGTACGGCGCGCCCACCATCGCCGAGCGCCTGAAGCTGAACCTCGTCGGCACCCGCCAGGAGATCGCGCAGGGCGTCGCCGCGTACGGCGCGCGGAACGCGAAGGTCACCGACGCGGACCTGCAGGCGTACTACACCGAGAACAAGGCCCAGTTCGAATCGCCCGCCAGCGCGGCGGTCAGCGAGGCCAGCTTCAAGGACCAGGCCAAGGCCGTGGCCTTCCGGGGCAGCTACACCCGTGGCGACTTCGTCTCGGCGGCCAGCAAGGCCGGGGGCACCGTCAGCGAGCGCGGCACCGTCACCGCCGGGGACGGCAAGCTGAGTGAGGAACTGAACGCCGCCGTGTTCGCCGCCAAGTCCCTCAAGGACGCCGCCGACGGCAGCCTGAGCGACGTCGTGAAGGTCGGCGACCGCTACTCGGTGCTGTACGTCACCGACCTGAAGCCCGCCGAGACCAAGAGCTTCGCCGAGGTGCGCGACCAGATCGAGCCGGTCGTGCTGGGCCAGAAGAAGAGCAGCGAGGGCCAGACCTTCCTGGACGCCCAGGTGAAGACCCTCAAGCCCACCGACAACCTGAAGACCGTGCTGGCCGCGCAGGAGAAGCGCGTGGCCGCCGCGGCGCCCAAGACGCCCGCCACGCCCGCCAAGGACAGCACCGACGGCCAGACGGACGGCGCGGCGACCACTCCCAAGACGGACGGCAGCGCCACGCCGCCCACCAGCGACAAGTAAAGCCCTCACGCAGCGCCGCCCCGGTCCGTCATGGTCCGGGGCGGTTGTTCGTGTCTACACGCGGGCGCGCAGGCCCAGCAGCAGGCCCGCCGTGAACGCCCCGGCAAAGGGCAGGTTCGCGGTGAGCAGGCGGGCCAGCCACGCGCCGCCGTTCTCGCGGCCCTGCGCCAGCCACGGCTCGGCCAGAGCCTGCACGCGCAACCAGTTCACGCTGACCAGATCGAAGTACGCCAGGACCTGCACCGTGATGAACAGCACGCCCAGCCCCACCAGCGCCCAGCGGCCGATGTGTTTCAGGGCGACGCCCGTCGCGAAGCCCAGCAGCGCGCCGACGCTCAGGTCGGGCAGCAGGGGCTTCAGGGCGTCCGCGAACCCCGCCGGGGCGGGCGCGGCCGCGCTGACATGAAGGAGGATGGTGGAACCGGTGGCGCTCAAGGTGCGCGCATCCTAGCGCGCCGGGACGGCTGCGCCGAAAGGCGGAGGGCGCGCCGGGGCGAGGCGCGGTATGGTGTAGGGCACCGTGACCCTCCCGACCGAGCCCTCCCTTCCCGACGTGATCTCCCCAGAGCTGTATGGGCGCCTGTGCGCGGGTGAGGAGCAGGCCTGGTTCGAGTTCGTGCAGGAGTACGAGGGCCGCATGTACGGCTACCTGTACCGCCTGGAAGGCAACAGCGAGGACGCGCTGGACCTGACGCAGGAGGTCTTCTACCGCGCGTGGCGCAGCATCCGCACGTTCCGCGCCGGGGAGCGGGTGCTGCCGTGGCTGTATCAGGTGGCGCGCAACACGCAGATCGAATCGCACCGCCGTAAGCAGTTGCAGCGCTTCTCGCTGGAACAGGCCCGCGAGGACGTGGGCTTCGAGGTGACCAGCGAACGCCGCTCACCCGTGCAGGCCGCCGAGAGTGCAGACGCGCAGGACCGCGTGCAACGCGCCCTGTCGCAGCTGCCGCACGAGTACCGCGAGGCGGTCGTGCTGCGCTTCGTCGAGGACCTCAGTTACGACGAGATCGCGCAGATTCAGGGCGTGGCGGTCGGTACGGCCAAGAGCCGCGTGTTCCGCGCCAAGGAGCAGCTCGCCGACCTGCTGGAGAGCGTCGCCGACGTCCACTGACCTCAACTCGGAGTGGGCGTTCCCACCCCGGTGACCCGCGGCTGGAACGAACGCCCGTTATTCTCCGGGCATGAGCAAACTGGTGATCGTGGCGGCGAAGCGCACGCCGATCGGAAGCTTCATGGGCAGCCTCAAGGACGTCTCGGCGGCCGATCTGGGTGTCACGGCGGCGAAAGCCGTGCTGGACGGTGTCAACGGCGCGGACGTGGCGGACGTGATCGTGGGGAACGTCCTGCAGGCCGGAAGCGGCATGAACGTGGGCCGTCAGGTCGGCATCGGCGCGGGCCTCCCGCAGGACGTCCCGGGCCTGACCGTGAACCGCGTGTGCGGCAGCGGCCTCCAGGCCGTCATCAGCGCCGCGCAGGGCATCCGCGCCGGGGACGGGCAGCTGTACCTCGCGGGCGGCACCGAGAGCATGAGCCGCGCCCCGTACCTCCTCCCCCGCGCCCGCGAAGGGTACCGACTGGGGCACGCGCAGGCGCTGGACAGCATCCTCTCGGACGGCCTGACCGACGTGTTCGGGAACTACCACATGGGCATCACCGCCGAGAACATCGCCGCAGCGTGGAACCTGACGCGCGAGGAACAGGACGCCTTCGCGCTGGAAAGCCAGACCCGCGCCGCCGCCGCGCTGGAAGGGAACTTCTTCGCGGATGAACTCGTCAGCGTCGAGGTGCCCGGCCGCAAGGGCCCCACCACCTTCAGCGCCGACGAGTACCCCCGCGCCACCACCGCCGAGGCCCTCGCCAAACTGAAACCCGCCTTCAGGAAGGACGGCACCGTCACCGCCGGGAACGCCAGCGGCATCAACGACGGCGCCGCCATGCTCCTCGTCGCCAGCGAGGAGTACGCCCAGGCGCACGGCCTGCCCATCCTGGCCGAGATCGCCAGCTACGCCGCCATCGGCGTGGACCCCGCCATCATGGGCATCGGCCCCGCCAAGGCCGTCCCCGTCGCCCTGACCCGCGCCGGAATGAGCGTCGCCGACGTGGACCTGTTCGAACTGAACGAGGCCTTCGCCGCGCAGTCCCTGGCCGTCATGCGCGACCTGAACGCCGACCCCGCCCGCGTGAACGTCACGGGCGGCGCGGTCGCACTCGGGCACCCCATCGGCGCTTCCGGGGCGCGCGTGCTCGTCACGCTGATCCACCAGTTGCGCCGTCTGGGCAAGGAAACCGGCGTCGCCAGCCTGTGCATCGGCGGCGGCATGGGCATCGCCGTCGTCGTCCGCGCGCGGGCGTAACACAGCAACAATCAGGGGGCGGATGGCGACAGGAAGGCTCCCGCCCCTCTTCGTGGGCGGATGAGCACAACCGCAGATCACGCGCGTCGTAAGGTGCCGGTATGCCACGCCGCGCGTTCCTGCCCCTGCTGGGCGTTCTGATGTGGAGTCCGCCGACTTCCAGCGCAGCCCCTGCACCCGACTGCTACGCCTTCGCGGATTGGCTTCAGTCCTCCCTGCACGCGCCGCTGGACGTGACGACTCTGCGGAAAACCGGCAGTCAGGGCCAGCCCAGAATCTACGTGTACACCCGGGAGTTCAGGAACACCTGCGTCACTGCACCGGCCAGCAGTTTCGGATTCGTCAACCTCCTCGTCGGCCCGGACCGCGCCGTGCAGCGCATCACCCTCTCCGGGGACGCTGGGCCTCTGCGGGCGCTCGCTGCGTCCCTCGACCCGCGGCACCTGGGGGCCGTGCGGCTCGGCGGCCTGCCGTTCACGTTCGAGGCAGTGCCCGGGCAGATCACGCTGACGCCCGCGCAGCCACTGACTGTCGTGGATCACCGGTAGGTGCGCCACCTGGCGGATGCCGCCGCAGTGGCACCTCCCGTAGCGTGGGGCGTGCCTCTTTCTATGGTTCAGGTGTCGCCGGAGTCGCTGGGTCTGCCGTCCGGGGCGGTGCTGGCGTGGCTGAACGCCCTGGCGGCGGACGGGCTGGAGGTGCATGGCTTCACGCTGCGGCGCTCGGGTCGGGTGATCGCCGGGGGGCACTGGTTCCCGTACGGGCCGGAGCGGGTGCAGCACGTGTACTCGATGAGCAAGGCGTTCGCGGCGGCGGGGGTGGGCCTGCTCGTGCAGGAGGGTCGCCTGCGCGTGACCGACCGGGTGGTGGACCTCTTCCCGGACGCCTTGCCGCCGGTGGTAGGCGGGCACCTGCGGGCCATGCGGGTCGAGGATCTGCTGACCATGCGCACCGGGCACGCGGCGGACGTGACGGACGCGCTGGTCGCGGCGGGGGACAGGGACTGGGCGGCGGCGTTCCTGGCGCAGCCGGTCGAGTTCAGGCCCGGCACGCACTTCGTGTACAACAGCGGCGCGTCGTTCCTGCTGTCGGCGCTGGTGCAGCGCGTGACCGGTGGGACGCTGCTGGAGTTCCTGACGCCGCGCCTGCTGGAGCCGCTGGGGGTCCGGGGGGCACGCTGGGTGAGCAACGCGCGGGGCGTGAACCTGGGCGGGTGGGGGCTGCACCTGCGCACCGGGGACGTGGCGCGCTTCGGGCAGCTGCTGCTGAACCGGGGCACGTGGCAGGGGCAGACGCTGCTGGCCCCAGACTGGGTGGACGCGATGAGTCGCGCGCATACCCCGCCCGGCACGAACACTGGCGACGAGCTCAGTGACTGGGCGCAGGGGTACGGGTATGGGCTGTGGCGCTGCCGTCACGGCGCGTACCGGGCGGACGGCGCGTTTGGGCAGTTCTGCGTGATGATGCCGGCGCAGAACATGGTGCTGGCCGTCACGGCGGGCGTGGCGGACATGGGGCGGGTGCTGGATCACACCTGGACGCACCTGCTGGGGAACGCGCAGGAGTCTCCCCTGCCGCCCAGCGCAGCTACGGAGGTGCTGTGGGTGCGCTGCGCGGGCCTGACGCTGCCCGTCCCGGAGATCCTGACGTCGCCGCCACTGCGGGACGTGCAGGCGCACTTCACGTTCGACCCGAACGACGAGGGGTGGGAGGCCGCGACCCTGACCGTCACGGGGGAACGCGGGGCGCTGGTCCTCGAGGGGCAGGCGCCGAACACGGTCCGGTTCACGCTGAACGCCTGGGAGGAGCAGACACTGGACACCTGGGGCACCACCGTCGCCCTGACCGTCCGGGCGGGCTGGCAGGCGGACGGGACACTGGCCCTGACGCTGCTGCTGATCGAGGACGGCGCGCGCTGGGAGGTGCGCTGGCCCGCCCCCGACGCGCCCCTGACCGTGCGGTTGTGCGCCCCGCATTACGGCGAGGGCCACACGCTGAGCGCCCGAGCCTCTACCCTGGGCGCATGACTGACGGAGCGGGTGAGGTGGTGGGGGACCGCGAGGCGGCGTTCTTCCTGGCGATCAAGACGCGGGACGAGGCGCTGCTGCGCGCCCTGGTGGACGGGGACGCGGGGCTGCTGGGCCTGCCCAGCCCGATGGGGGTGAGTCCGGTGCTGTTCGCGGTGTACTACGGCCGTCCGGACATGGCGCGTGTGCTCGTGGAGCTGGGCGCGCCCCTGAACGTATTCGAGGCGTCGGCGCTGGGGGACGAGGCAGCCCTGACGCGCGAACTGGATGCCGACCCGGCGCTGGTGCATGGCGTGAGTGGGGACGGGTTCAGTCCGCTGGGCCTCGCGGCGTTCTTCGGGCACGCCGGGGTCGCGGAGACACTCCTGTCGCGCGGTGCGGACGTGAACGCGGTGAGCCGCAACGCGATGCGGGTGCAGCCGCTGCACTCGGCGGTGGCGGGCGGGCACGGGGCGCTGGCACGGGCGCTGGTCATGGCGGGCGCGGACGTGAACGCCACGCAGCAGGGCGAGTTCACGCCGCTGATGGCCGCCGCGCAGAACGGCGACTCGGGGCTCGCGCTGTTCCTGCGTCAGCGCGGCGCGGACGCGGACGCCCGCACGGCGGACGGTCGCCGCGCCGCGGACTTCGCGCGCGAGGAGGGGCACGCCGCGCTGGCCGACTCGCTGGAGGGGCCCCTTCCGGCGTGATGGGCGCTACGGTTCAGTCTTCCTGAACGGTTCCGTTCGGGCGTCTGAAGAAAGCCCGAAGGCAGCTGCGGAACGTGCGGGTCAGACTGGGCGCATGACCAATCACGATGACCGCAACCCGCAGCGGACGGGCGAGCACGGCGCGCAGACGGGCTTCGACACGCCCGACCCGAAGGACGATCACCAGGAGGCGTACACGACGACGCCCGCCGAGGACCGTGTGGGCAGCGCCGATCAGGGCAAGTACGAGCCGGTCGATCCCACCAGCGCCAAAGAGGTGACCGGGCAGTTCGACCACCTCGCCACGCGCGACGTGGCCGCCATGGAACATCAGGCGCAGGACGCCGAGTTCGCCGGGGCGCAGACGGTCGCCGGGCTGGGCGGCGAGAACCTCGACACGATCATCCCGACGGCGGGCGTGGGTATCAACGCGTCCACGACGATGGCCCTGGAATCCCAGCAGCGGGCCGTCGACCCGAACCCCGGTTACACGCCACCCAGCGAGCAGGGTCCCCCCCGTGTGAGCCAGCGCCCCGGTGATCTGCCCGAGGGTGAAACGCCGGAACTGCAGAGTCAGGTGCACGGCGACACGGAACGCGGGTTCTGAACTGAAGAGCAAGAGGGGGACGCCGTGACGGTCACGGCGTTCTCCTTTTGCTGTGTGGTTACAGCTCGGAGACGTACAGCTGGCCGTCCTCGACCTGCGTCCGGTAGAGCTTGACGGGCTTCACGGCGGGGAGCGTCTTGGCCTTGCCGGTCGCGAGTTCGAATTTCGCGCCGTGTTTCTCGCATGTGATGCGGCCCATGCTGACGTCCCCGCCCAGCAGGGGGAAGTCCTTGTGGGTGCAGTTGTTGCGCAGGGCGTAGTACTGCCCCTCGAAGTTCACGACGACCACGCTGATCCCACCGATGTCCACGGCGGTCTGCTGGCCGTCGGGCAGGGAGGCGGTGGGGCCGACGAGGGTGCGGGCGGGCGTGTCGCTCATCAGGCGCGAGTGTAGCGCCTGTTTGCGAGTGGGTCAGACGCCGCAGCCACTTTCCAGCGGCGTGCCCTTCAGTCCGGCGGGCGTCCACTGCTGCACGCTGAAGCCCGAGCCTTCATAGTACGCGCCGTACAGGACGAGTTCCATGCGGCCGTCGCCGTTCAGGTCGGCCACGCCTGCCAGTCGGTGCCACGTCGCCATGGGCATGGGGTCGCTGCTGCCGGGGTCCCAGGGGGTCTGGGGTGCGATGTGTTCGCCGAGGACGGTGGTCACGACCTTGCCGTTCACCACGGCGCGCAGCAGCAGGAGGCTGTAGTCGCCGGGCTGCCCGGTGGGCGGCGGGAAGTCCCCGCTGCGTTCCTGAAAGCGGCTGGCCTCGATGATGACTTCCTGCGTGCCGTTGCCGTCCAGATCAGTGCGGATGACGCGGGTGAGGTTCACCTGCGGATTCGGCAGGCCCAACCGCTGCAGTTCGGCGCGGACGGCGGCCTCGTAGGTGGCGTTGCGGGTGGGCAGCGCGGTGACGGGGCGCGGCTGGGGATTCAGCCGGGCCGAGGTGAGGACCGCCAGTCCCGCGCGGGCGGGCGTGACCTTCACCTCGAAGGTCGCCTCGCACGGTTCGCCCAGCGAGGCGGGGCGGCCTCCCTGCACGCGCGTGGGGGCCGCACCGGGGGCGAGGCGGGTGTAGGTCGCCCCGGTGGTCATGCGGGTGCGCGTCTGGGCGTCCGTCAGCCAGCGTCCGTCCTGCCAGCCGCCCAGTAGGTACGTGCCGCCGTTGCCGGGCAGCGTGGCCAGGACGGGGTGCAGTCCGGCGGGGGCGGCGGCGGCCCGCGCCGTGCCGGGGATCAGGGTCAGCAGGCCAGCCAGGAGCAGGGTTCGGTGGTGGGCGCGCATGCCCCAGCGTACCCGGTTCAGTTCTGGGCGACGGTCACGCGGTTGCCCCAGGGGTCGTGCAGGGTCAGGTGGTCACCCGCATCCTGCACGTCCGCGCGGCCCGCAAGGTGCGTGCGCAGGGTGCCCAGGTCGGGGGTGTGGAAGGTCACGCCCGCCAGTCCGGCGGCGGGCGTGGTGGGGACGGGCTGCCCGGCGCTGTGCCATTCGTTCAGGCCGACGTGGTGGTGGTACCCGCCCCACGAGAGGAATGCGGCGCTGCCCAGGTCCGCGACGACGTCCAGGCCCAGCGTGTCGGCGTACCAGCGGGCGGCCTGCGCGGCGCTGCCCACCTTCAGGTGCACGTGCCCGACGGTGGTGCCCTGCGGCGCGGTGAAGGCGACAGCGCCGTCCAGCGTGGTGGGGTCGATCCCGGCGGACGCGAGGACGGCGGCGGCGTCCACGGCTTTCGTGTCCATCTGCACCTGCCCGCCGCGCCACGTCCAGGTGTCGCGCGGGCGGTCGGCGTAGACCTCGATGCCGTTCCCTTCGGGGTCACTGAGGTAGAAGGCCTCGCTGACGAGGTGGTCGCCGCTGCCGATCCGCAGGCCCAGCCGCGCGGCGTGCGCCAGCCAGCGGCCCAGGTCGGCGCGGGTGGGGAGCAGGAAGGCGGTGTGGTACAGGCCGGGTCGGCTGACGGGCGCGCGGGGCAGGTCCGGCGCGGCGTGCAGGTGCAGCAGCGGCGTGCCCTGCGCGGCCAGGATTACGTCGGTGTCGGTCTGGGTCGCATCTTGCAGGCCCAGCAGGGTGGCGTAGAACGCGGCGGTGCCGTTCAGGTCGCGGACGTTCAGGTGCACGGTGCCGACGTGGGTGCTGGCTGGCAGGACGGAGGTGGTGGTCATGCCTCCAGTGTGCCCCTTCTACTTTGATAAATCAACCGGTTTGCAAAACCAACCTATCGGGGGTCGAGGGCCGCTTGCAGCGCCTCGCGCGTGCGGCCCAGGTACCCCTCGCCGAACAGCAGCAGGTGCGCCAGCAGCGGGTACAGGTTCCACAGGGGCACTCGTGCCTCCCAGCCGTCCGCCAGCGGGTACGCCTCGTGGTACGCCTGGAACACCCGCCGGGGCACGCCGCCGAACAGCCGCAGGGCCGCCACGTCCACCTCGCGGTGACTGAACCCCACTGCCGGGTCGATCAGGGCCGGGCCGCGCGGCGTGTAGTGCACGTTCCCGTGCCACAGATCCCCGTGGACCAGGGCGGGTGGCTCTGGTGGGATCAGGTCCGGCAGCCGATCCCGCAGCGTGTCGAAGCCCGAGCGGTCGCGGGGCGTCAGGTGCAGCCGCTCGCGGGTCAGCAGCGGCTCCAGCCGCGCCGACCAGAAGAACTCGGCGGCACCCGCGGCGGACGGGTTGCGCTGCGCCAGCGACGCGAAGTAGTTATCCGGCAGCCCCCCGAACCCTGGCGCGGGCCGGGCGTGCAGCGCCGCGAGGCCCCGCCCCAGGGCGTCCTGCGCGGCGGGGGTGTCCTCGCCGGGCGGCAGCCACGACAGCAGCAGGTACGGCTGCCCGGCGGGGCCGCTGCCGTGCGCGATGACATCCGGGGTGACCAGTGGCGCGGCGCGCAGCAGGCCCAGGCCGTGCGCCTCGGCGGCGTAGAACCCGTCGGGCAGGCGGCCACCTGCCTTCTGCGGCGAGGTCTTCAGCACGAAGGGGCCGCGCGTAGTGTCCAGCCGGAACGTGTCGCTGATGTCCCCGCCATGTAGCCGCTGCGCCGCGCGGATACCCGCGCCCAGGTGCATCTCCAGCAGCGGGGTCAGGGGCCGGACAGGCAGGTCGAGGAGCGTCATGCTCCATCGTGCCCCGACCCGATCCCTGCAACCAAAGAGGGACGCTTCACGAAGACCGTGAGTGGTGTACTCCGGAGAGCAACACCCACCACAACCTCTCCCCCATCCCCAGTCGGCTTCCGTCTGTTGCGCTGAATACCCGGAATCACACCGGTCATCCAGCTCCACGCCCGGAACCCTCTCCGCTCCTTCTCGCTCTGCTCGGGTGAACCGGTCCCGTCAGGACCCGTCCACCGGACGCCCGGAGGCCCCATGGTTCAGACTGCCCTGACCGCCCTGCTCGGCGCGCTGCGCGCCCTGCTCGACCTCGCCCTGCCCGCCGCCCTCGTGCTGGCCGCGCTGACGCTGGCCCTCGGGGGCCTTGCCCTGATCGACCGGGACCGCGCCCGCCGCACCCTCGGCTGGGTGGTTGCCCGCGCCCCCCAGATCGGCGCCTGGGGCCTGGCCGCGATACTGCTGGGCGGGGCGCTGGTCGTGCTGAACGTGTCGCGCCACGCCGTGGACGCCCGGATCGCCGCGCAGCAGAGCGCCCGCTACGCCAACGCCGCTGACCCCGACGGCGGACAGACCGTGCAGGTCGCGCCCAGCGCCGCCCTCCTGGAAAGCCGCACGTACACCCGCAGCCTCCTGCTGCCCAACGACGTCGCCACCCGCATCCGCGTGGACAACAGCCTGGACGGCCTGCTGCCGTACCTGGGCAACCCCGGCGAGACCGTGCAGGATCTCCGCGAGAACTTCACCCGCACCCCGGCGGGGCTGCGCTACACGCGAGAGGTCGTCATGCAGTCCGAACGGCCACTGGACTTCGACCGCAGCGTCGTCCGCGCCGACCTGCGCTTCGTGGACCCCGCCGGGGGGCGCGGCACGTACTACACCGCCGCCTTCCAGGCCAGCTACCGCTTCCGCAACCCGCTGAACACGACTGCCACGCTGCGCTTCGCGTTCCCGCTGCCTGGCGGGAGCGGCACCCTCAGCGGCTTCACCCTGACCGTGAACGGACAGGCCCTCAGCGCCAGCGACCTCCTGAACGGCAGCGTCTGGGAGGGGCAGGTGCCCGCCGGGGGCAGCGTGGACGTGCAGGTCGCATACGCGCACCAGGGCTCACGCGCCTGGAGTTACCAGCTCAGCCGCCGCGAGGCCATCCGGGACCTCGACGTGACCGTCACCGCCGACCGCCCCGCCAAGTTCCAGCGGTACTCGCTGTTCCCCACCAGCCAGACCCGCCCCGCACTGGGTGGGCCATCAACCCTGCGCTGGCAGCTGAAGAACGCCGTCACCGCACAGGACGTCGCCGTGGTCTTCACGCAGGGCAGCGTCCGCGAGACCCTCACCAAGGTGCACCTCACGCAGGGCCTCGCCGTCGTGCTCGCTGCGCTCCTGATCCCGCTGTGGGCCGTCACGCGCCGCACGCCCCTCGCGCCCCTCACGCTCGGCGGCGCGCTGCTCGGCCTCGCGCTGGGCTTCACCCTCGGCGGCGTCCTGACCGCCTACCTGCCCCTCCTGCCCGCCGAGATCCTCGGCAGCCTCGCAGGCGCGGCCCTCGCCTGGGTGATCCTCGGCGGACCCAGACAGGCCCGCACGCCCCTGCTGCCCCTGCTCGCCAGCGCCGCGCTGCCCCTGGCGTTCCTGACCGGCGGCCACGCGGGCCTGATCCTCACCGTCCTGGCCGCCACGCTGCTGCTCCTGCTCCTGCCCCGCGCCCGCTGGCTCGCCCCGGCCACGGCATAATGGCGCCCGGAGCGTCCAATGTCCCAGACACTCGAATCACGGCTCGCAGCCCACCTGCGTGAACTGCTCGGCCAAACCCAGACCGGTTCAGAAGTTGACCCGGAACTGTCCATCACCCTCCAGGACGACCTGACGTACTACATTCCGCAGCTGCTGCGCGAAACGTACCCGGAGTGGGCAGGGGAATACCTGGACGGCACCCTGCTCACCAGCGTCCGCAAGCTGGCGGCGAACGCGGCAGAACTCTATGGCTGGGCCATTCTCCTGATCGACCCTGGCCTGACCCCCGTCTACTTCCGGCTGACCCTGAATCCGGCTCAGGACGCGCTGCACACCTACGATCTGTTCGTTGGAGACACCGGGTCTGGACGCCTCGGCATTGCCCGGCCCTTCGGAACGGCACACCTGATCGAGACGCGCCCGGCCCCGGTGGAGCAGATTTCGTGGAGGTACCGGGTGTCCCGGAAACCCCAGTAAGACCGGCTCAGCCCACACAGGAAGACAGAGCGGGGAGGGATCTCGCGATCACCTCCCCGCCCTTCTTGTCCGCTGCTCAGGTGAACAGGGTGCTGACGCTGGCGCCGGTGTGGATGTTCGTGATGGCGTTCGCGAACAGCGGCGCGACGTCCAGCACGGCCAGCTTGCCGTTGGACGCTTCGACCTTCGAGTCGGGCACGAGCACGGTGTTCGTGCTGGCGACCTGGGTGACGTCCAGGCCCGCGATGCGCTGGATGGCGGGGCCGGAGTACACGCCGTGCGTGACGGCGACGTACACGTCCTTGGCGCCCATGCTGCGGGCGATGTTGACGGTCTCGACGAGGCTCCCGGCGGTGCTGATCTCGTCGTCGACGATGAACACGGTCTTGCCGTCCACGTCGCCGATCAGGGCGCGGGGGCGCACCTCGGTGTCGGAGAGGCGTTCCTTGTCGATCATGGCGAGGCCGCTGTCGAGGCGGCGCGCGATCTGCGAGGCGCGTTTGATGCTGCCCGCGTCGGGGGCCAGGACGACGCCGTTGTGCGCGTCGGGCACGCACTGCCGGAAGTGCTCGCTGAGCACGAGGTCCGCGGAGAGGTGATCGACGGGCACCTTGAAGAAGCCGTGCACCTGCGGGGCGTGCAGGGTCATGGTCAGGATGCGGTCGGCCCCGGCTTCCTGCAGCAGGTCGGCGATGAGGCGCCCGGCGATGCTGATGCGTGGGCTGTCCTTCTTGTCGCTGCGGGCGTAGGAGTAGTAGGGGATGACGGCGGTGACGCGTCCGGCGCTGGCGCTCTTGGCGGCGTCGATCATGAGCATGAGTTCCATGATCGAGTCGCTGACGGGGTTGCTGAAGGTCTGGACGATGAACACGTCCCCTTCGCGCAGGGATTCCTCGTAGTGCACGATGATGTTGTCGTTCGTGAACTTCTCGGTCTTGCTGCGGCCCAGCGGCACCCCCAGGTGGTCGCAGATGGCCTGGGCGAGGGGGCGGTTGCTCTGCCCGGCGAACACCAGCAGGGGTGAGCGGCGGCTGTTGAGCAGTTCGGCGGGGGCGCGGTGGGGGACGGACACGGGGAATCCTCCGGGAGGTGAGGGTGGGGCGGGGGTTGATACGCGCCTGCGTGGGGCGCGACTGTTGACCGCTCAGCAGCATACCTGCCCCGTGATGGGACTGTCATACCCGGGAGGCGTGCCCGGGCGGGGAACACGGGCGGTGAATGTCCGCTCAAGGGGGACGCGGGGGTGGGGGCGTTAGGGTGGGAGGCATGACGCTGGACGCCGTGGTGGTGGGGGCCGGGCCGAACGGACTGTCGGCGGCGGTGACGCTGGCCCGAGCCGGGCTGCGCGTGCAGGTGCTCGAGGCGCACGGCCGGGTGGGGGGTGGCCTGAGCAGCGCGCCCCTGACGCTGCCGGGCTTCACGCATGACGTGGGCTCGGCGATTCATCCTCTGGCAGTGGCCAGCCCGGCATTCCGGGAGTGGCCGCTGCACGCGTTCGGGCTGGACTGGGTGCAGCCGGAGGCACCGGTCGCTCATCCGCTGCCGGGCGGGCGGAGCGTGACGCTGGAACGGGACCTGCACGCGACCGCCGAGGCCCTGGGGCGGGATGGTCCCGCCTGGATGCGCCTGATGGGGCCGCTCCTGCACGACTGGGAGGGGCTGCTGGACGACCTCCTGCGGCCCCTGCCGCGCCTGCCCCGTCACCCGCTGTCCCTGGTGCGCTTCGGGCTGCGGGGCCTGCCGAGCGCGCAGCTGGTGGGCGATACGCTGTTCCGCACGCCGGAGGGGAAGGCGCTGTGGGCGGGGCTGGCGGCCCACAGCAACCTGCCGCTGACCACGCCCGGCACGGCCGCCATGACGCTGGTGCTGGCGCTGCTGGCGCACGCGGTCGGCTGGCCGTTCCCGCGCGGGGGGGCGCAGGCGCTGGCGGACGCCCTGCGCGCATACCTGGAATTCCTGGGCGGCGAGGTCCTGACCGGCGTGACGGTGCGGTCCGCGCGGGACCTGCCGCCCGCCCGCGTGACCCTGGTGGACAGCAGCCCCCGCGTGCTGCTGGAACTGCTGGGCGACCGCGCCCCGGGCTGGTACCGCGCCGCGCTGGAGGGTTACCGCTACGGCCCGGGCCTCCAGAAACTCGATTACGCCCTGTCCGGCCCCATGCCGTGGGCGGATCCGCGCGTGGCGCGCGCCGCGACCGTGCACCTGGGCGGCCTCGCACCCGACCTCGCCGAGTCCGAACGGGTGGCGGGGCGGCAGGTGCCCGCGCGGCCCTACGTGCTCGCCGCGCAGCACAGCCTGTTCGACCCCAGCCGCGCACCCGCCGGGGCGCACACCTTCTGGGCGTACTCGCACGTCCCGTCCGGCTTCGCGGGCGACGCCAGCGGGCCGATGGAGGCGCAGATCGAACGCTTCGCGCCCGGCTGGCGTGACCTGATCCTGGCCCGGCGGCGCACCACAGCCCCCGAGCTGCAAGCGTTCAGCCCGGTCTTCCAGGGTGGGGACGTGAATGGCGGGCGCGGCGACCTGTGGGGCCTGCTGGCCCGGCCGCTACCCACACCCACCCCGTACCGCACCCCGGTGAAAGGGGTGTACCTCTGCTCCAGCGCCACCCCGCCCGGCGGCGGCATTCACGGCATGAGCGGCTACCACGCCGCGCAGGCCGCCCTGCACGACGAATTCAGGCTGCGCGCCCCATAGGAGAAGGGCCGCCCGGCCTCCATTCATACGGGATTCAAGTGATTCCACATCATTCGGAGTCGCCCGGTGGCCCCCTCACCCTTCCGTCGCTTCGCGCCTCCCTCCCTCTCCCACAGGGGGAGAGGGGACAACGGAACGCGATCACGGTTCAAGCAAGTCAATTTAATCCCGTATCAGAGGCAGCGCGGCCCACCCTATCCAGCGGTCAGCGGCGGTTGGATTTACGCAGCTTCTTCAGCTTGCTCTTGCTGCCTGCCTCGGCCAGCAGGCCTTCCTGATCGAAGTCCACGGCGCGGCCCGCCAGGAACGTGCCCTGCGCGAAGCTGCCGTCCGCGTTCTCCCAGCGGTGCGCCTGACCCGCCAGCGCCTGCACCGGCTGACCCTGGTCCCCCACGACCTGCTGCGCCTGCACCAACGTCATGCCGGGCGTCAGGCGCGTGTACTCGTCCGGGGTGACGATCTGATCGGCGGCGCACGCGGTCAGCGTGACGCCCAGCAGGGCCGCACCCATCCACAGTCTCAGGCGGCGCATCACTCGCCCCGGAAGATCTTGCCGACCCGGTCGAAGAACCCCTCGTGCTTCTCGTTCACCTCGTCGCCCATGGCGCGGGCGTAGGCGAGCAGCGCCTCGCGCGCCTCGGGGTTCAGCTGGCCCGGCTTGGGCACGATGACGTCGTACTCGACGATCAGGTCACCGTTCCCGGACCCCTGGAGGCGCGGCATGCCCTGCCCGCGCAGGCGGTGCAGTTCGCCGTGCTGCGTGCCGGCCTTCACCTCGACCGTGTGTGGGCCGTCCAGGGTGGGGACCGTGATCTGCCCGCCCAGCGCGGCCTTCGCGAAGCCGATCTTCGCCGTGTGGATCAGGTGCTCCTGCTCGCGGCGCAGCTCGGGGTGCTTCTCCATCTCGATGTGCACGTACAGGTCGCCGTTCCCGCCGGGTCCCTCGTTGCCCGCGCCACTGACGCGGATGCGGTAGCCCTCGTCAATCCCCTTGGGCAGCTTGACCTTCACGGTCTCGGCCTTCAGGGTGCGGCCCCGGCCCTTGCACACCACGCAGGGGTCCTGCACGATCTGCCCCTCGCCGCGGCAGGTGGGGCAGGCCTGCTGCGTTTCCACCACGCCGAAGATCGTGCGGGCCTGCGCGCGCACCGCGCCCGCCCCGCCGCAGGTCGTGCAGGTCTTGGGCGGTTTGCCGCCGGGTTCGGTCTTCGAGCCGTCGCAGTGTTCGCAGGTGGTCAGGCGGTCCACCGTGACCTCGATCTCCTCGCCCGCGCGGGCCTGCGCGAGCGTCACGAACGCCTCGGTTTCCAGATCGTCCCCGCGCGCCGGACCGCGCCGCCCACCACGGCCACCCATCGCGCCGCCGAACAGCTGCTCGAAGATGTCCATCGGGTCGAAGCCCGCACCGCCCATCCCACCGAACGGATCGCCGCCGGGCATGCCCGCGCCCGGCGCGCTGCCGAAGCGGTCGTAATGCGCGCGTTTTTCCGCGTCGCTGAGGACGGCGTACGCCTCGTTGATCTGCGTGAACTTCTCGGCCGCACCCTCTTCCTTGTTCCGGTCCGGGTGGTACTTCAGCGCGAGTTTACGGTAAGCGGACTTGATTTCATCGGCACTCGCGGTCTTCGCGACGCCCAGCAGTTCGTAGTAATCCATATGTCGTGTCTCGCCGGGCGAGGCCCGACCTCCGGCCACAGGTTAACACGACCACACTCAGGAAAAGTGGGCAGAGGGGGTGTGGGTTACGGGGAGTGGGTTGTGGGAAGTAGGGAGTGGGAACAGCAGAGGCCGCGCCACTGTGGCAGAGCCGCGACGGTCCCGCCCGCTGCAACCGACCCACATCCCACAGCCCACTCCCCACACCCCCCGTTCAGAACAGCGCGGCCCGCACCTGTGCCAGCGTCTGCGCGGCGACCTCGCGGCCCCGCTGCGTGCCGCCTCGGAGGAGGTCCACGACGGCCTGCGGGTCCCTGGCGTACGCGGCGCGCCGCTCGCGGATGGGAGCCAACTCAGCGTCCAGCACGTCCAGCAGGTGCCGTTTGACGGTCACGTCGCCCAGCCCTCCGGCGCGGTAGTGGTCCTTCAGGGCCTGCACGCGGGCGGCGTCCGGGTCGAAGGCGTCGAGGTACGTGAACACTGGGTTCCCCTCGACCTGCCCGGGGTCCGCCGCGCGCAGGTGGGCGGGGTCGGTGAACATGCCCATCACCTTGCGCCGCAGTTCGTCCGGCGGGTCGCTCAGGTACGCGGCGTTGCCGAGGCTCTTGCCCATCTTCGCGTGCCCGTCCAGGCCCGGCAGGCGCGGCGACGCGGACAGGAGCGCCTGCGGCTCCACCAGCACGTCCGTGCCGTCGGCGGCTGGCCCGTACAGCCCGTTGAAGCGCCGGACCACCTCGCGCGTCAGTTCCAGCATGGGCAGCTGATCCTCCCCGACCGGGACGACCTGCGCGCCGAACGCCGTGATGTCGGCCACCTGCGCCGCCGGGTAGATGAAGAACCCCGCCGGGACCGCCTCCCCGAATCCTTTCTGCGCGATCTCGGTCTTCACGGTGGGGTTCTGCCGCAACTTCGACACCGTCACGAGGTTCAGCAGGTACACGGTCAGCTCGGTCAGTTCCGGCACACCCGACTGCCGCACGAACGTCACCCGCGCCGGGTCCAGTCCCACGCCCAGGTAGTCCAGCATCACCTCCGGGACGTTCCGGCGCAGCACCTCCGGCCGGTCGAAGTGATCGGTCAGGCCCTGCACGTCCGCGACGAGCACGAACACCTCATGCGAGTCCTGCAGCGCCACCCGCGAACGCAACGATCCCGCCAGGTGTCCCAGGTGCAACCGGCCCGTCGGGCGGTCCCCGGTCAGCACGCGCGGCCTCTCCCCTCTTCCATTACCTGTATTCGACATGCTCCACTCCTCCACGAGAGACATGAAAAAAGCCGCGCCCGGACACTGAATCCGGGCGCGGCGCGACGATGAACGTCAACAGGCGAAGGCACCCGGATCACCGGGCCACCACACCTGCACGACAACGCTCATGCGCCGCAGCATGCCGCACGAGGGGACTGGGAAACATCCGCCAGATGGCGAGGGGGGAAAGTGGGTTGTGGGCTGTCGGTTGTGGGCACAGCATCCACGCCCCACAACCCACAACCCACGTCCACACCCCGTTTATTCCCAGTTCAGGATGACTTTGCCGCTCTGGCCGCCGAGCATGGCGTCGAAGCCCTGCTGGTATTCTTGAATGGGGTAGTGGTGGGTGATGATGGGGGTCAGGTCCAGGCCGGACTGGATGAGGGCGGCCATCTTGTACCAGGTTTCGAACATCTCGCGGCCGTAGATGCCCTTGATGGTCAGCATCTTGAAGATCACGCCGTTCCAGTCGATGTCCACGCGTCCGGCGGGGATGCCGAGCAGGGCGATCTTGCCGCCGTTGTTCATGACGTCCACCATCTGCGCGAAGGCGGGGCCGGACCCGCTCATTTCCAGGCCGACGTCGAAACCTTCGGTCATGCCGAGTTCGGTCATGACGGTGCGGAGGTCCTCGTGGGCGACGTTCACGGCGCGGGTGACGCCCATCTTCCGGGCGAGGTCCAGGCGGTAGTCGTTGATGTCGGTGATGACGACGTTGCGCGCGCCGACGTGCCGGGCGACGGCGGCGGCCATCACGCCGATGGGTCCGGCGCCGGTGATCAGGACGTCCTCGCCGACGAGGTCGAAGCTCAGGGCGGTGTGCACGGCGTTCCCGAAGGGGTCGAAGATCGCGGCGATGTCGTCGGGGATGTCGTCGGGGAGTTTGAAGGCGTTGAAGGCGGGCAGCACGAGGTACTCGGCGAAGGAGCCGGGGCGGTTCACGCCGACGCCCAGGGTGTTGCGGCACAGGTGGCGGCGTCCGGCGCGGCAGTTGCGGCAGTGCCCGCAGGTGACGTGGCCCTCGCCGCTGACGCGGTCACCGATCTGGAAGCCGCGGACCTCGCTGCCGATCGCGGCGACGGTGCCCACGTACTCGTGCCCGACGATCATGGGGACGGGGATGGTCTTCTGCGCCCAGGTGTCCCACTTGTAGATGTGCACGTCCGTGCCGCAGATGCTGCCCCTGCGGACCTTGATCAGGATGTCGTTCGGGCCGGGCGTGGGCACCGGCGCCTCGGTCATCCAGATGCCCTCCTGGGCGTGCTGCTTGCTCAGGGCGCGCATGGTGTCCGGCAGGGTCGCGCCGGGGGTCGGGGTGGCGGGGTCGTGGGTCACGGGGGCAGTTCTACCCCTGCGCGGCCCGGGGTGCAACGGTCCGGGCCGCGTGGACTGGACGCCGCGCGGGCCTCGGGCAGGCTTAATGAAACGTGTGCGCCTCCGCGCGCGCCCCGGCGTAGGCTGGGACGCATGATCAAGTACCGCAAGCAGAATCCCCTGGAACCCGAGAAGGACGCCGAGGTGACCGTGAACCTCACGCCACTGCTGTTCTTCGCCGTGGGTTTCGTCGCGGTGCGCGCGCTGATCCGCACCGTCAAACGCAGCTGAACCCGTCCCGGACCTGACGGCCCTCAGGGACGGGCGGGGGTGCGCTACGCTGTGCGCCATGACACAGCCCGCCCCGCAGCAGTTCAAGAGTGCCCAGAGTGGTCGCCTGGTCGTCCCGGGCTGGATGAATCTCGTGCCCGGCAAGGCGGACGGGGTCGAGATCCAGCTGGATGTCGCCGCAGCCGACCTGAACCGCGCGCAGGCCAGCCTGCTGATCGAGTACTGGGCGACGCCGGACGACCTGACGCTTCAGAGTGTCCTGCCGGTGCGGGCCTTCAGCGCCGCCAGCGAGGGCTGGTGCGCGTTCGTGCCGCCGCAGGGCCGCGTGCTCGTGCGCGCCATCGACCCGCAGCCGAACCCGCCGGTGCTCGCCAGCCACTGGATCAACGTGGATCCCGCCACGCCCGCCGGGACGACCGTGAATGTGGCGGTGCAGTTCCCCACGGCCCCGTCCCCCATTCAGACCCTGCTGAACCAGTGACGGCCCACACCCCCCTGACCCGCGAGGAGATCGCCGGGGTGGAGTTCGACTGGTTCGCCACCGACCCGAACGGGCGTCTGGCTCAGTTCCTGGCCGCGGGGGACGACACCGTGCCCGCGGCCGCGCTGGCCTCCGAGGAGCTGCTGGAGGCCACGCACGTCTGGCTGGATACCCGCCCTGAGACGGAGGACACCAACGCGCCCGCCGGGGGCTTCGACGAGCACCTGTGTGCCCCGCAGCGGCGGGGGGCGTTCGTGTACGACCACGTGCCCGGAGAGACCGGCGTGTACCGGCTGGTGGCCGCGCCCCGCATGCCGGTCACGCTGGATGCCCTCCCTACGCACCTCCAGGCGTATCTGGGCACGCTGCGGCTTCCGGTGGCGTTCGGGGCCGCGCGGCTGTTCATCGGTCCGGACGGCCACGCCCAGGCCCTGACGGACTGACCCGCCCCACCCCCCGGAGCGTGGGCGGCGCTACAGTGGCCCGGTGAGCAAGTCCCCGCTGGGCCAGCCGCCCGCCCCACCCGAACTGAACATGACCTTCGAGGACGCCGGGCCGCCCGACGCGCCCCCACCCGCCAGCCCGAAGAAGTCCCTGCGGGCGAACACGATCATCGTCATGCTCGGCACGCTCGGCTCCCGCCTGAGCGGCATCGTCCGGCAGCAGATCATCAACACCTTCGCGCCCGCCCTGACCGACGCGTTCACGGTGGCCGTGAAGGTCCCGAACCTGCTGCGGGAACTGCTGGCCGAGGGCGCGCTGGTGAACTCGTTCATCCCGGTGTACAAGACCCTGGACCCACAGGGCCGCCGGGAGCTGGCGCAGGCGTTCAGTGGCGTGCTGATCGCCGTGAACCTGCTGCTGATGGCCGCCGGGATCTTCGCCGCGCCGTGGATCGTGGACCTGCTGCTGGCCAGCAATTCCAACGTGGACCGGGACCTGACGCTGTTCATGACGCGCATGCTCATGCCGTTCCTGATGCTGATCAGCCTGTCGGCCATCGCCATGGGGTTGCTGAACGCCGACGAGCACTTCCGCGAGAGCAGTTTCGCGCCCGTGGCGTTCAACATCGCCAGCATCATCGCGCTGATCCTGCTGCCGCACAGCGCGACGTGGCTGGCCTTCGGCTGGCTGCTCGGCGGGGTCGCGCAGCTGGTCGTGCAGCTGCCCGCTCTGAACCGCTTCGGGCTGCTGCCCACGCCCAGCCTGAAGGGACACCCGGCGGTGGGGCGCGTGCTGAAGCAGATGGCGCCGTTCACGCTGACCGCCGGGGCGCGGCAGATCCTGAACGTGTACGTGACGAGTCTGCTGTCGAACGCGCAGCAGTTCCCGAAGGGCACGCAGACCGGGTACAGCAACGCCGAGGCGCTGTTCACGATGGTCAACGGCCTGTTCGTCGTGTCGCCCGTCCTGGCGGTCTTCCCGCGCTTCTCGCAGGCGGCCGCCGAGAAGGACTGGGCGCAGTTCCGCGCGCTGACCGCCAGCACCATCCGCACCACGACCTTCCTGGCCGCCCCCATGAGTGCGCTGCTGATCGCGCTGGCACCCTTCGCGGTCAGCATGATCAACCTGACCCCACCGAGGGGCGTACAGGAACTGGACAAGTTCGCGGCGGGCAGCGGCATCCTGTTCGGCTGGGCGCTGGCCCTGGTACCGTGGGCGCTGGTGACGGTGCTGCTCCGCACCTTCTACGCGCGGGAACGCACGCGGGAGGCCGTGACGATCAGCGCCATCGGCTTCGTGCTGGAGGTCGCCCTGTACCGCCTGCTGGTGCCACCGCTGGGATTGATCGGCTTCGGGCTGAGCACCACCATCAGCGGGCTGCTGATGACGGCGGCCCTGATCTATCTGTACCGCCGCGCGGTGGGCTTCCCCACGCGCGAGGTCACGGGGCACCTGCTGCGCGTCGTGCCCCTGGCAGCCGTCTCGGGAGGCGCGGCGTGGCTGATCGCCCGCGCGCTGCCGATTCAGCCGGGCTTCATCCTGACCAGCATTCCCGTGCTGGCCCTGGCGGGCGGGACGGGCCTCGCCGTGTACCTGGGCGGCGCGCTCGCCCTGCGGATGCCGGAGGTGGCTGCCGTCACACGGCGACTCAAGCGGTAATCGGGTTGTGGGCTGTGGGAGAACATCCCTACAACCCACACCCCACGTCCTACAACCCCCTACAGTCGGATGCCGAGCAGCGCGTAGCCGAGCAGGGCGAGTTTCTCCCGCAGGATGTACTGGCGGCTGGTGTGGGGGCTCAGGGGGCTGGCGCTGACGTTGGCGTTCATGTTCAGGGCGCGGGCCAGGGCGAGGGCGCGGGGGGCGTGGGCGGCGTCGGTGACGAGGGTGACGGGGGTGCCGCCGGGCAGCTGGGCGCGGGCGTTCTCGAGGTTCTGGACGGTGGTGCGGCTGCGTTCCTCGGCGATCAGGGCGCCGCTGGGAACGCCGTGCTGGTGCAGGTAGGTAGTGCCGACGCGGCCTTCGGTGTAGCGGTCGCCGGGCTGGCGGCCGCCGGTCACGACGACCTGCCGGACGTGGCCCTGCTGGTAGAGGCTGAGGGCGTGGTCGAGGCGGCGCTGGAAGGCGGGGCTGGGCCGTCCGTCGTACTGCGCGGCCCCCAGGACGATCAGGGTGGCGTTGGGGGCAGCGGCGGGAAGCTGGAGGGGGGGCGCGGTCAGGAAGCCCGTCAGGAGGAGGGCGGTGACCGCGAGGGGAATGATGGAGAGCGTGGCGCCCCGGGCTCGCATGCGGGCAGCGTAGCATGAAGAAAATCTGAATCCTGAGGACTTTCTCGCGTGGGGCCGGGGCGTCCGGGACGGGGTCCGTTCATAAGGGGGTATTGCTCCTCTTCTTCCGGAAGCTTCTGCGGGGGCGTGCTACGCTCACCCCTGACTTCTTTCGGGGAGCACCACTGCCTATGCCCAGATCCTCTGCCCACACGCTGGTTATCGTCGAGTCGCCTGCCAAGGCCCGCACCATCGAGAAGTACCTCGGAAAGGGGTACACGGTGGAGTCGTCCATCGGGCACATCCGTGACCTGCCGAAGAGCGCCTCGGACATTCCCGAGAAGTACAAGGGCAAGGCCTGGGCGCGCCTGGGGCTGGATATCGAGAATGACTTCCAGCCGCTGTACGTGGTGTCGCCGGAGAAGAAGGCGCACGTGGCGAAGCTGCGCAAGCTGGCCCAGGACGCCGACGAGATCATCCTGGCGACCGACGATGACCGTGAGGGCGAGAGCATCGCATGGCACCTGTTCCAGGAGTTGAAGCCGAAGGTGCCGGTGCGGCGCATGGTGTTCCACGAGATCACGAAGGAGGCCATCCAGGCCGCGATTGCCGCGCCGCGTCAGATCGACACGAACCTCGTGGAGGCGCAGGAGGCCCGCCGTGCCCTGGACCGCCTGTACGGGTACGAGGTCAGCCCGGTGCTGTGGAAGAAGGTCGCGCCGAAACTGTCGGCGGGGCGGGTGCAGTCGGTGGCGACGCGCATGCTGGTGCAGCGTGAACGCGAGCGCATGCGGTTCGTCAGCGCGACGTGGTGGGACCTGCTGGTCACGGCGAAGACGGCGGCCGGGCAGAGCTTCCCGGCCCGCCTGACGGATCTCGCGGGGCAGAAGCTGGCGCTGGGCCGTGATTTCGACCCGCTGACCGGGCGACTGAAGGACGGCGTGGCCGCCCGCCTGCTCACCGAGGCCGAGGCGCGCGCCCTGGCCGACGGGCTGGCCGGGCAGCCGCTGACCGTGACGAGCGCGGAGGAAAAACCCTTCACGCAGCGGCCCTACCCGCCGTTCATCACGTCCACGCTGCAGCAGGAGGGCAGCCGCAAGCTGGGCTTCGCCGCGACCCGCACGATGCGCGCCGCGCAGCGCCTGTACGAGCAGGGCTACATCACCTATATGCGCACGGACTCCACGAACCTCTCCGAGGAGGCCGTGAAGGCGGCGCGCTCGCAGGTGGCGCAGATGTACGGCGCGAACTACCTGTCCCCGCAGCCGCGCGTGTACACGAAGAAGGCGAAGAACGCGCAGGAGGCCCACGAGGCGATCCGTCCGGCCGGGAGCAGCTTCCGCACGCCCGACAGCCTGAAGACCGAACTGTCCGGCGACGAGTGGCGCCTGTACGACCTGATCTGGAAGCGCACGGTCGCCTGTCAGATGGCCGACGCGCGTGGCCGCGGACTGCGCGTCCGCCTGGGCGGGAAAGCGCAGGGGGGCGAGGACGTGGCCCTGAGCGCGTCGGGCCGCACCATCGACTTCCCCGGCTTCCTGCGCGCGTACGTGGAGGGCAGCGACGACCCCAGCGCCGCGCTGGAGGACCGCGAGACGCCCCTGCCCCCCCTGAGCGAGGGACAGCGCGTGACGGCCGACGGTGCGAAACCCGAGGGGCACGAGACGCAGCCGCCCGCCCGCTTCACGGAGGCCAGTCTGGTGCAGTCGCTGGAGGCCGCCGGGATCGGGCGTCCCAGCACGTACGCGAGCATCCTGGGCACCATCCAGGACCGCGGGTACGCCACGAAGAAAGGGCAGGCGTTGGTGCCCTCTTGGACGGCGTTCGCCACGAGCGCGCTGCTGGAACACCACTTCGGGACGCTGGTGGACTACGACTTCACCGCGAAGATGGAAGAGGACCTCGACGAGATCGCCGGGGGCCGCGAGAGCCGCGTGCCCTACCTGAAACGTTTCTACCTGGGGGATCAGGGGCAGGGCATGGCGCTGAAACCCACCATCGAGCGGCAGATGGGTGAGATCGACGCGCGCGGCATCGCCACCATCCGCGTGCCGAAACTGGAGGGGAGCGGCGTGGAGGTCCGCGTGGGCCGCTTCGGGCCCTACATGGAACGCGGCGAGCAGAAGGCGAACCTGCCCGAGGACCTCGCGCCGGACGAACTGACTGCCGAGAAGGCCGAGGAGATCCTCGCGCGGCCCAGCGGCGACCGGCCCCTGGGCACCGACCCGGACACCGGCCTGCCCGTCATGGCCCGCGCCGGGAGGTACGGGCCTTACGTGACGCTGGGCGACACGAACCCGCCGGCACGCAGCGCCAGCCTCTTCCCCGGCGACGACCTGGGCACCCTGAGCCTGGAGCGCGCCCTGCAACTCCTGACCCTGCCCCGACTGGTGGGCAGCAGCGAGGGCGAGGAAGTCTGGGCGTTCAACGGCAAGTACGGCCCATACCTGAAACGCGGGAACGACAGCCGTAGCCTTGCCACGCACGAGCAGCTGTTCACCGTGACGCTCCCCGAGGCGGAGGCGCTGTTCCTGCAACCGCGCTTCCGGGCACGTGCCGCCGCCGCCGGACCGCTGCGCACCTTCGAGTTCCCGGGCCGCGCCGCCATCCAGCTCAAGGACGGCCGCTTCGGACCGTACCTGACCGACGGCGAGCGCAACGCCACGCTGCGCAAGGGTGAAACACCGGAAAACCTGACCGCCGAACGCGCCCTGGAAATTCTGGAGGAACGCGGCAAGGAACCCAAGAAGAAACCCGGCAAGACCGGGGCGACGAAGAAGGCCGCGCCCAGGACCGGCACGAGCAAGACCACCGCGAAGGCCGGGGCGAAGAAACCCGCCGCCAGCAAGACAACCACCAAGAAACCGGCCGTGAAGAAGCCAGCCGCGAAAGCCGCGCCCGCCAAAGCCACGTTCACCTGGGCGGACCTGCAATCCCACCTGGGCGTCCTGAGCGACCCCGAACGCCGCCTCGTGACCGCCACGCGCGGCGAGGGTCGCAAGGTCGAGGACGTCGCCCCGGAACTCGGCCTGGACGTCAAGAAAGCCAAGGGCATGGCCCTCCAGGCCAGCAAGAAACTCAATCAGGCCGCGCGCGGCAAGTAGACCTTCACCCGACCACGTCCCGCCACCTCATCAGGAGGTCGGCGGGACTCTGTATCCGGGCGGCCGGATCAGGAGCAGTCGCCTGAGCGATGAGTGCCGCGAGGCCACCGGGAAGCGCATGCCGGTCGGTGCAGATCGCCAGCATGCGGCCCAGGTTGAACACGGTCGTCCGACCGTCAATGAGCGCGCCACGCGTGAACTCCTCGGGGGCCATGAAGCGGGTCGAGCCGGGCAGGCGACCCACCTCGTTGCGGTACGGACCGCGCCGGTAGCATTCCAGGTCCATGAAGCGGATCTCCCGCGCGGCGAAGTCGTACATCAGGCACCCGTCATAGAAGTCCCCCGCCACCCAGCCGTGCCGCGCCAGCAGGACGTGCAGGTCGATGATCTGCCCCAGGGCGGCCAGGATCTCCGACAGGGGCAGCGCGCGGAAGCGGGCGTGGGCCTCCTGCGGGTGATCCCGCCGCCCGGCCGGGGCGCGCAGCAGGTCGCCGGGAAACCACGGCTGGATGACTGCGATGCCGTCCGCGCCCTCGTGGACGCGCTGCACGGGAATCAGGGCGGGGTGCGAGACCTCCAGCTGCACCGTGGCAGCGCGGCGCAGGGCCGCCACGCGCGCCGCGAAGGTCGTACCGCCCGGACTGGGGTGCGCCGCTCCGGCGGTCTTCACGAACAGCCGCTCGCCTCCCGGCGTCTGCACCCCGTACGAGACGTGCCCGGAATCCTGCGTGCGCTCACCGAACACCTGAAAGACCGTACCCAGCGATGACAGCAACTCCGCGGTGGTGAGGTGATCCGACATCCGACGAGTGTAGTCGCAGGCATTGGTCGTTTCCTGGCCTTCTGCCCCCGCGCGGGCCGGGGCGTGATATGACGTGCGGCACTGTGACGCCCGTGAAACCTGACGTTCCTCAATCCCTGCATCTGGCGCGGCTGGCGCAGGGCAGCCCCGGCGAGTGGGTGCGGCTGCCCGGCGGGCGCGTGCGCGTCGTGAACCTGTCCGGCACCCTGACGGGGCCGGCCGAGACCGGCTGGCTGGTGTGCCTGAGTGGCGAGGCGGTCGTGGACCTGCCACGGAGCAACTTCGTGCGTCTGCGTCCCGCCGAGGGGTACCGCGTCCGCGCGGAGGAACCCTGGACGACGTTCGGGACGAAGGACGGCACGGTGCTGATCCTCACGCCGGACGAGTAAGCAGAACGCGCCCCAGCTGAACCGGGGCGCGTCTGCGTCGACCTTACTTCTTGCGTTTGGCGGCCTTCGCGGCTTCCTTCGCGGCCTTCTGGTCGGCCTTCTGCTTCTCGGCCAGTTCGCGGCCCATGTCCTCCATGAGCTGCGCGCCCTGGGCGTCCACCGTGCGCTGGAGCTCCAGCAGGGTCGTGGCGACCATGTTGTGCAGGACGCGCTCGACGGGCACCCGCACCCACTTGTAGCGGACCTTGCCGTTCACGGTCAGGGTCACCTCGGTCCCGCCGGGCATGGGTTTGAAGATCCAGCCCTGCGTGAGCTTCTCCAGCGGGCCCACGTGCCGGACGCTTTCCCAGCCGCCGCGCTGGGGGGCCTGAAGCTGCCCGTACTTCGCGGTGAAGCTCAGGCCCAGCAGGCGGCGCGTGAACTTGAAGCGCACCAGGGCGTTGTTCGCGAGGCGGCCGCCCTCGCCCTCGTACTCGGCCTTGGCGAGGTTCGGGTCCCATTTCGCGCGGCGTTTCGGCTCCAGCGCGAGGCGGTACAGGACGTCCGGGCGGGCACGGACCACGATCGTCTGCTTGATGTGAATGGACTCCGACATGCCCCGACACTGTAGCGCGTTCCCGGTCAGGCGCGCGTCCCGCCCTCCACACCGCTTACGCTTCGCCGGTCAGGGCAGCCCCGGTCAGTGCAGATAGTCCCGCGCGGGCAGATGCGTGACCCGCAGGTTGAACCGCTCGGCGGCGCCCACACCCGCCAGACGCCCCAGGTCCACCCGCGCCGCCCGGTACTGTTCCGCCGTCCACTGCCACTTGTAGAACGCCTGATAGAAGCCCATCACCTCGGCCCCCACGTCCAGGGTGTCCGCCGTGTTCACTAACACCTCCGGGTACGGACTGGCGGGCGCGAAGTACTGGTAGAAGCGCACCGGCTCCCGCCACGCGTCCAGGCGGCGCACGTCCTCGCCACTCTCGGGCGCGGCGTCCCCGCTCAGGTCCGGCGCGGGCGGCATCGCCACGCCCCCCGCCTCGTTGATGATCTTCGGGATGCGCGCCAGCGTGATCGCATCGAACGCGATCTTCGCCGTCATCCGGTGATCCGGGTGCGGGTGATCGTCACTCCAGGTGATCACCGCGTTCGGCCGGAACTGCGCGTACAGCCGCGCCAGTTGCAGCGCCTCGGCGCGCCCGCCCGTCATGCGGCTGTCCCCCATGTCGAAGAAGTGATACCGCGCCCCGATCCGCTCGGCGACCCACGCGCCATGCTCGCGCCGCACGCGGGTCACCTCCTCGTGCGAGGTGTCCCCGAACTGACTGGCCAGTTCACCCAGCGTCGTCCAGACCAGCAGCACCTCGTCCCCGCGCGCCGCGTGCTTCGCCAGCGTCCCGATGCACCCGATCTCGTCGTCCGGGTGCGCAAACACAGCCATGATCCGCATGCGGGCAGCATACCCCCCGGCTGCCCCCTCGACAGTGGGGGGCGGCAGCTCCCCGTTCCGGCTGCGTCCCTCCCGGACACCGCACCGGGACGGACTCCACCTTCACGGACAGCTGCCCGGTGCCTGCTCACTCCGTTCGGGGTGACCCGGTCACCCGGCAGCCTTACTTCAGAAAGCGGATGCTGAGGGGATAGTGGTACGCCTGCCCCGCGCTGACCCGCACCACCGCCAGGATCATGAACACGAACGGCACCACGCTGACGATCAACAGCACCGGCAGGAACATCAGGAAGAACGCCCCGAACGACCCCAGGAACGCGAACGCCCCCACGTCCGGCGCGCCCGCCGCGGCCCCCACCGCGCCGCCCAGCAGACCCAGGCTGAACAGCACGAACGCCAGCACCCCCAGCATCAGCGAGTACAGCCACCAGCTCAGCTGGAAGTTCAGCGCCTCCTTGCCCTGCTCGTCCAGCGCGCGGCTGCGGTCCCGGTACGCCAGCCACGCCACCAGCGGCCCCAGCAGGTTCCCCACCGTCGGGATCAGGAACCCCGCCAGCGGCGACAGGTGCGTGACGATCGCGGGCGTGCGGTCCGGTTCGGGAATGGTCAGCGGCGAGCGGATCATGCTTGACAGTACGGGCCGCCCCTCCCTACAGTTCCCAGAATGTCGCGCCCGCACCGCCCCCAGACCGCCGCGCAGAAAGCGCAGGCCGCCGCGCGCGACCGCCTGCCCATCAAGGCCGGCATCCAGCCAGGCGAACCCATCACCGGGGAGAACGTCGAACTGTACAGCGACGGCGCGTGCGACACCCAGGCCGGACACGGCGGCTGGGCCACCATCCTGAATTACAAAGGCAAGGAACTCGTCCTGAGCGGCCACGAGGAAGGCACCACCAACAACCGCATGGAACTGCGCGGCCTCCTCGAGGGCCTGAAGGTCCTCAAACGCCCCTGTCAGGTGCGGGTCGTGACCGACAGCCAGTACCTGCGCAAGGCCTTCACGGACGGCTGGATCCTGAAGTGGCAGCGCAACGGCTGGAAGACCGCCGGGGGCGACCCCGTGAAGAACCAGGACCTGTGGGAGGAACTCATCGCGCAGGCCCGCACGCACGCCCTGACGTTCGTGTGGGTCAAGGGACACGCCGGGCACGGCGAGAACGAACGCGTGGACGAACTCGCCGTGCAGGAACGGAAGAAACTCCGGCGGAAGTAAATCGGGATGGACCGCCTGCACCTCTGGCCTGAGCCACTGCGGGCACATGCTTTCGGCCTGATCACGCCTCGCGCGTGAGGGTGCAGCGGGAGCGGCGGCGGTCCCAGGGGCTGGGGATTTCCTGGACGTGGAAGCCGCTGCGGCGGTAGAAGTCGGCGGCGTCATCGTCCGTCTCGGCGGTCAGGGTGTGCAGGTCCAGGGTGCCCATCAGGGCGTGCAGGAGGGCGCGGGCGTATCCCTGCCGGGCGTGGTCGGGGTGCGTGCCGATGTGCCGGACGGTGCCGTGTGCCCCGTGGACGGTGAGTGTGGCGGCGCAGACGACCTGCCCGGCGACCTCCCAGGTGTGCAGGTGCCAGTCGGGGTCTGTGCGGGCGCGGTGCAGCGCGGCCTGGATGCGGGCCGGGTCGGGGGACATGGCGCGGGTCAGGAGGGCGTCCGTGTCGGGGGTGGGCGTGGCGTGCAGGCGCAGCATGGGGTCAGGGTAGGGGTCAGCGGGGGCGGGTCAGCCATCTGGCCCAGTTCCCGGCGCGCAGGGCGGCGCGCCACCCGGGTGGGGCGAGATCGGCGACGTGGGTGAGGTCGGCGGCGCGGTCGAGGCCGTCGGGGAATTCGTGCTGGCCGAAGCCGCCGTCGAGATCACTGCCGAGCCCGATATGGTCCCACCCGGCGACCGCGCCGAGGTGCGCGAGCATGGCGCGGGTGTCGTCGCGGGTGGCGGGCGGGTGGCCGCGCTGCCAGCCGGGGCGCAGGAAGCCGCTGTACAGCACGGCGCCGATCATGCCGCCGCGCGCGGCGACGGCGCGGAGCATGTCGTCGCTCAGGTGGCGGTCGGTGGGGACGCGGGCGCGGGCGTTGCTGTGGCTGGCGATGACGTCCCCGGTCAGGTCCAGGGCTTCCCAGAAGGCCTGTTCGGCGAGGTGGGAGGCGTCGAGCGTGACGCGCTGCTCGTGCATGGCGCGTATGAGGTCGCGGCCCGCGTCGGTGAGGCCGCCGGGCGTGCCGGTTCCGGCGGCGTAGCGGGTGCGTTTCCAGGCGGGGCCGATGATGTGCACGCCGGCGTCCACCCAGAACGGGAGGTCGTCCGGGGTGCGCAGCGCGTCGGCGCCCTCCATGAGCAGCACGACGCCGGTGGGCGTGCCGTGCGGGTCGAGGGCCGCGGCGTGCAGGTGCGCGGCGACGTCCGGGCCGGGGGTCAGGAGGCGCACGAGTCCGGCGTCCTGCCAGCGGCGGTAGGTGTCCAGCTGCGTGAGTGCCTGGGCGCGGGCCTCGGCCGGTGTGGTGTACCCGCCGGGCGCGGCGTCGCCGCGGGGCAGGCAGAACAGCGTGCCGAGCACCAGCGCGACCCGTCCGGCGCGCAGTTCGGGCAGGGTGACGGTGGCGACGTCGCGCGCGCCGGGCCCCTCGCGGCGGCGCAGGTCGTCCAGCGGGAGGGTCAGGTCGCGTCCGGCGAGGACCGCGTTGTACGCGAGGTCCAGGTGCCCGTCGATGACCAGTCCGGCGGCGGCGACGCGGGCGGGCAGGTCCGGGAGGGTCACGCGGTGCGGGGGCGGTGGCGCAGGTCGCCGGGCGCGGGGCGGCGGAGGTCGTCCAGTGCGGCGTCGATCACGTCCCGGTGCGGGGACAGGGTGCAGACCGGGTCGGCGTTGCGGGCGTCCCCGGTGAGCAGGAACGCCTGGCAGCGGCAGCCGCCGTGGTCCACCTCGCGTTGCGGGCAGGTGCGGCACGGTTCGCGCATCCAGTCGGTGCCCCGGTACGCCTGGAACAGCGCGGAGTCGTACCACACCTGTTCCAGAGAGGTGGCGCTGACGTTGGGTGGCACGTGGTCCGGCAGGACGTACGCGGCGGGGCACGGCAGGGCGCGGCCGTCCGGTCCGACGATCAGGTGCGTCTGGGCCCAGCCGCCCATACAGGGCTTGGGCGCGGTGTCGTGGTAGTCGGGGACGACCCACTGCACGCTCAGCTGCGGGTGCGCGGCGCGGAAGGCGGTGACCTGCGCCTCGGCGTCCCTCAGCGCAGCGGCGTCCGGCAGGAGGTGCGCGCGGTTTTCCAGTGCCCAGCCGTAGTACTGACTGTTGGCGAGTTCCAGGCGTTCGGCCCCGGCGTCCAGCGCGAACTGCAGGATGTTCCCGACCTCGCCGAGGTTCAGGCGGTGCAGGACGGCGTTCAGGACCAGGGGCGTGCCGCTGGCGCGGATCAGCGCGGCGGCCTCGTGCTTGCGCTTCAGGAAGTCCCCGCCGCAGATGCGCCGGGCGGTCGCGTCGTCCAGGGACTGCAGGCTGAGTTGCACGGCGTCCAGGCCCGCGCCGAGCAGGTCGTGCAGTCGGCGTTCGCTCAGGCCGACGCCGCTGGTGATCAGCGTCTGGTACAGGTCCAGGGCGCGTCCGGCGCGCAGCAGGACGCTCAGGTCCGGGCGCAGCAGCGGTTCGCCGCCGGTGTGCAGGACCTGCAGGACGCCCATGGCCTCGGCCTCGCGCAGGACGCGCCGCCAGTCCTCGGTGCCCAGTTCGCGGGCCGCGCCGAGCAGCTGCACGGGGTTCGAACAGTACACGCACTGCAGCGGGCAGCGGTGCGTGAGTTCCGCGATGAGCGCCAGGGGGGGCGCGGGCCGGGGCCGGGCAGAGGCGGCGCGTGGGGTGTCCAGCAGTCCGGTCATGGCGCGCCGCCCTGGGTCGGGTCGGCCTGCGGCAGGTCGGCGCCGGGCGGGTCGGGGTCGGCCCTCGCGGCCGGGTGGATCCACCCGGCCGCGAGGGCCTCGGTCAGGAAGTCGCGCACGTCGGCACGCAGTTCGTGCGGGTCGGCCTGCGGGTAGCGGGCGAGCAGTTCACCGGTCAGGTCGTCCAGGCTGCGGCCGTCGCACAGGCTCAGGATCTCGTGCGCGGTGCCGTTCAGTTCCGTGACCTCCTCGGCGCGCAGCAGCACGAAGCCGCCGCGGGCGTGGTCGGCGCGCAGCCGCGCGCCCCGCGCGAGGTTCAGGCCGCTCACGCACCCACCTCTGCCGCGAGGTGCTGGCCCGTGAGCGGCCGGGCGGCCGCCGGGGGCCGCGCGGCGTCCAGACTGTCGAGCAGACTCCAGAGGACCTCGCACTTGAACTGCACGGCCCGCACGATCCGCCGCTGGTCCTCGTGGGTGCGGGTGTGAGCGCGCAGCAGGGCCAGGGCGCCGCTGGCCTCCACGCCGGCCTGCGTGGCGCGGCTGCGGAAGTACGCCAGTCCCGCGGGTTCCACCCAGGGGTAGTGCGTCTCGAAGGCGACGGTCCGCACGGGCATGATCCGGTGCGCGTACAGTTCCGTCAGGGAGGACGCCACCCCGTCGAACCACGGCCGGTCCCGCACGAAGTTCACGTACGCGTCGGTCGCGAAGCGCGCGCCGGGGCGCAGCAGCGCGTGCGTGTCGAGCGTGTCGCGGCCCAGGCCGACGGCGCGGCCCAGCGCCCGCCACGCCTCCAGCCCGCCCTGGCCGGGGGCGGGACCGTCGTGGTACTGCACGCGGGTCAGCCACTCGCGGCGGGCGTCCTCGGGCAGTTTGGCCATCAGCAGGCTGTCCTTGACCGGAATGCACTGCTGGTAGTAGTAGCGGCTGGCGACCCACTCGCGCAGCTCGTCGGGGCTCAGCTGCCCGGCATGCATGCGGGCGTTGAAGGGGTGCAGGTGGTGGTAGCGGCGGGCCAGCAGGGCCTCCAGGCGGCGTTCGAGTTCCGCGTCCGTCCACAGGTCGGCGGTCACAGGGCCACGCTCCAGCCGTCGTCGGCGACGTCCAGGCCGTGCTCGCGGATCCAGGCGCGTTCTGGGCTGTGCGGATCCAGGGCGGGGTTGGTGTTGTTCAGGTGGGTGTACAGCTTGGTGCGTGCCGGGAGGTGCGCCAGGGCGCGGGCGGTGTGGCAGATGGGCAGGTGGCCCATGGACGCCGCGTCGCCGCCCCCCAGGCCCAGGCGGGGCAGTTCGTCCGGGTGGTAGAAGGTCCCGTCGAGCAGCAGCACGTCGGCCTCGCGCAGCAGGTCCAGCACCGGGCCACTGAGGGTGCTGAGACTGGGCGCGTACACCAGCGTGCGGGTCGGACCGCGCAGGCGCAGCGCGCAGGTCGCGGCCTGCTCGGGGCGGCGGCCGTGGTGGTAGCGGGGCGTGTGGTCATCCAGCGGCACCCAGGTGACCTCCACGTTCCCGAAGTGCAGGGCCGCGCCGGGCGTGGCGACCTGTGGCGTGACCTGCGCGTAGCGGCCCAGCAGGCGGCGTACCGGGAACTGATCGTCCAGGATGGCGTGCACGCCGGGCGTGGCGTACAGCGTCCAGGCGCTGCCCTCACGCAGTTGCAGCAACCCCAGGGTGTGGTCCAGTTCCGCGTCGGTGAGCAGCACGCCCGACAGGGGCGTCTGACGGCCGCGTGGGGGACTCAGCAGGGTCATGTGCCAGGACACGTCCGGGGACGCGTCGATCAGGAACCAGTGGTGCCCGTCGGGCGTGAAGGCCGCGCTGGACTGCGTTCTGGGCGGCAGGACGCCGTCGCGGACCTGCGCGCAGTTGCGACAGCCGCAGTTCCACTGCGGGACGCCGCCCCCGGCGGCCGTGCCGAGCAGCTGAAACGAGGGTTGAGGAGCGGTCATGGGCACCTGCCTGCGGGGAGCGCACCGGCCCGCCCACCTGCAGAGGAGCCAGGGAGGGGCGGGCCGCGTCGGGGTGGGGCCGCGTTCAGCGGCGGTGGGCGTACGCGGTCACTTCACAGCACACGAGTCGGGGCTTGGCCTGGGGCTTGATCCACATGAAGGTCACCTCCTCTGCGGGTGGGCGAGAAGCGGGGGGGGGGTTCCGGGAACCGGGCCGCGCCGCCCCCCACAGGGCGCGTGACGGGGTGCGGCTCCCGCCCTGTGGGGGGCGGAACTGATCGTGGTGGACGCCTGCACTGTACGGGCCGGACGGTTCAGGGAAGGTTGGGACAGGCATTCTGGCGCATGTGCGGCGCGCGGGGGCGGGCCTACGCTGGGCGCATGACCTCCCCTGCTGCCCCTGAATCCCTGTCGCCGCCGGATGGGTGGCGGACGTTCCTGTGGCTGTGGGGGTCGCAGGCGCTGAGCGTGATCGGGTCGGCGGTGGCGGGGTTCGCGTTCAACATCTACCTGACGCAGACGCGCTTTCCGCTGGCGGAGCAGAAGCCGCAGCTGGCGGCGGCGCTGTCGCTGACCGCGCTGGCGTGGGCACTCACGGCGACGCTGCTGGCCCCGCTGGCGGGCGCGTGGACGGACCGGCACGACCGGCGGCGGATCATGCTGGCGTGCGACGTGGCGGGGGTGGCGCTGACGCTGGGGACGCTGCTGCTGGTGGGTTCGGCCGCGACGCCGCTGTGGGCGCTGGTGGTCCTCACGGCCCTGATGGGCGCGGTGTCCACCTTCCACGGGTCGGCGTTCGACGCGAGTTACACGAGTCTGGTGCCGCGCGAGCGGCTGCCGCGCGCGAACGGCATGATGCAGACGGTGTGGAGTCTGGCGGGGCTGGTGGGTCCGGCGGCGGCGGCGCTGCTGATCGGCGTGCCCGCGCTGCTGCGCCAGAGCGGGAGTGGTCCGGCGTGGCTCTCGGGCCTGCGGGACGGCGTGGCGTTCGCGTACGCGGTGGACGCGGTGACGTTCCTGGTGGCGGTGCTGATCCTGTCGCGATTGCGGGTGCCGTCCCCGGTGCGGCGGGAGGGGGTGGCGCGCGGCAGTCTGCTGGCGGACATGCGCTTCGGGTGGGTGTTCATCGGGCAGCGGCGGCCCCTGCTGGCCCTGCTGCTGACGTTCGCCGTGGCGAACCTGTGTACGAGCAACCTGGGCGTGCTGGAGCCCCTGATCGTGAAGTTCGGCCTGAACGGCGACTGGGAGGCGCGCGGCGGGACGCTCCAGGGCACGCTGGCGACCCTGGCCGTCGTGCAGAGCGTCGGCGGCGTGCTGGGAGGCGTCCTGATCAGCACCTGGGGCGGCCTGAAACGGAACCGGGTACTGGGCGTGCTGGTCCCCATGATCGTGTCGGGACTGGGGTTCGCGGCGTTCGGCGCGGCGGGGACCGTGCTGGGCGCGGCGGCAGCCCTGCTCGTCCTGGGGCTGACGTTCCCGGCCATGAACGCGCACTCGCAGAGCATCTGGCAGTCGCAGGTGCCGCCGGAGTTGCAGGGCCGGGTGTTCAGTGTCCGCCGCCTGATCGCGCAGTTCACGTCCCCGGCCAGCAGCGCGCTGGCGGGCCTCCTGGCCGCGCGGTACGCGCCAGGCGGCGTGGCGGTCGCGGCAGGCCTGACGCTGGCGGTCGTGGCAGCCCTGCAACTCCTGAACCCGGCGCTGCGGCGGGTGGAGGATCCGGCGCTGTCCGGCTACGCGCCCAGCGGGGCGGACTGACCGGCCCCTCCCCTGCCCCCTCCGGCCGGATGGGTGGGAGGGGGTTGTGCTCTATTCCTCCGTCGTGCGTTCGTGGGAGCCCTTGCGCCAGCGGCGGCCCGGTTCGACCTGCGTGTCACCCTTGACGGGCGCGGCGATATGGGCGCGCGCGCCGATCACGGCCAGACCGTCCGGGCCGCCATCCACGCGGGCCGCGATGACGGCCTCCTCGTCCACGATGGCGCGGCGGACGTGCGCCCCGGCGCGGATGGTCGCGTCGCGCAGGATCACGGCGTCCTCGACGACCGCCCCGGCCTCCACGGTCACGCCGGGGGACAGCACCGAGCGGATCACGCGGCCCTGCACGTGGCAGCCGTACGACACGAGGCTGTCCTCCACCCGCGCCCCCTGCGCGATCCGGGCGGGCATGCGCGGAATGCTGCTGCTCAGGACCGGCCATTCGGGGGTGTCGAGGCGCACCGAGCGGCCCGCGAGGAGGTCCTGGTGCGCGCGGAAGTACGCGCCGGGCAGGCCCACGTCCAGCCAGTAGCCGTCCAGGGCGTAGGCGTGCGCCGACTTCGCCTTCACGAAGGCGGGGATCAGCGCGTGCCCGAAGTCCCCCAGGCCCTGACCGGCGGGCGTGACGGCGCGCAGGTCGTCCAGGGTGCGCAGCAGCGCCGGGGCGTCGTACACGAAGACCTCGGTGGTGATGGGGCCTCCCAGCGGCTCTTCGGGTTTGTATGCGAAGCGCTTCACGCGGCCGCCCTTCGTGACCTGCACGTTCCCGAACCGGCTGGCGTCCTCCCCGCCGGGCAGGTCGGTGGTGACCATCGTCACGGCCGCGCCGACCTTCAGGTGGTGGCGGATCACTGCAGCGTAATCCAGGGTGTACACGTGATCGGCGGACAGCACCACCACCACGTCCGGCGCGTACGACCGGATCAGGTGCCGGTGGGCGTGCAGGGCGTCCGCGTTCCCGGCGTCCTCCAGCGCGCCGGTCAGGGTGTCGGGGCTGGGGGGGAGCACCTCCAGTCCGCCGTACGTGCGGTCCAGGTCCCAGGGGCGGCCGTTCGTCAGGTGGTCGTTCAGGGTGTGCAGCTGGTATTCCTCCAGCACCCACACGTCCGGCAGGCCGCTGTGCATGCAGTTGCTCAGCGCGAAGTCGATCAGGCGGTACGTGCCGCCGAAGGTCAGGGCGGGCTTGGCGCGCTCCTGCGTCAGGACGCCCAGCCGCTCGCCCTTCCCCCCGGCGAGGATCAGGACGAGGACTTTCCGGCCGTCCACGCGGGTGCCGCGCCCGGCGGGAAGGCTGCTGAGACTGCGGGAGGAGAACCGTGCCATCTGCCCCGCAGTCTGCCCCGCCCTCACCACAGGCGGCTGAGGCGCGCCTGAACGCCCTTCAGGTTCAGCCCGGCGGCGGCGGTCAGGGGATTGGGGGTCAGGGCACCGCGACCGGGTCGCTGCCGCCCTCGTGGTAGGTCAGGTCGCCGGTCACGCGGAGGGTCAGGGCCTCCAGCGCCACCTGCCGCGCAGAGGTGTCCGGCGCGGTCAGCACGGCCCGGAGGTCGTGGGCGGCCTGCGGATCGCGCTCGGCCAGCGTGCCCAGCCAGCGCTGCGGTTTGACTGCCCACCAGCCGCGCGCCCCGAACAGCGCCTCCACGGCCAGTCCGGCGGCGCTGCACGCCACGAGCACGTGCAGCGGGTCGCCCGCCGAGGCCAGGGCGCGGGCGTCCATGACCTCCTCGACCAGCCGGAAGCGGGCCTGCTGGCCCAGGGGGCGCGGGTCCGGCCCGGCGGCGTGCAGGGCGCGGGCCTCGGCGATCAGGGCGTCCAGGTCCGGGTGCGGCCACACGGGGCGGCCCTCGGCGTACATAGTGATGGTGTCGCCCTGCCCCGCCGCGAACATCGCGCGGACCTTGCGCACGGGGTTGTGGAACGCCTCGACCGGCACGCCGTCCACCACGTAGTTCGCGCGCCACCGCTCGTCGCCGCTCACGAGGACGTGGAAATCCAGGTCGCTGTGGGCGTTCCCCTCGCCGCGCGCGGCACTGCCGCACCACAGTGCCGCGTAGGCACCCGGCGTGGCCCGCAGACGCTCCAGGGCGGCGGGCAGGGCGGCCTCCAGTCGGGCCTGCGGGTCGGCAGTGGTGTCGGTCATGCGCGCCAGGGTAGTGGACGGCGCGGCGTGGGGTGGCCGCAGGTCAGCGGCTGAGCAGGCTCCACTCGTGCCAGTGCAGCCGCACGCCGCGCGTCGCCAGCCAGTCGTTCAGGCTGTAGCGGGCGCGGGCCAGTCCGGACAGCGTGTCGTGCGCGACCTGCACGGCCCGCAGCGCCTCGCACTCCCCAATGAACCCCTCGGCGCGGGACGCCACGAGTTCGTCCGTGTCCACGATCTCGGCCATCAGCCCGTCATGCACGATCAGGTCCAGGTACAGGTCCCGGACCTCCCACACGTCCCCCGCGTCCGTGATCGTCGCCACGTCCAAGTAGTAGTCGTGCTCGCGCCGCCCGTGGAAGTCGTACCGGCACGCCACGAGGTTCAGCCCCGGCAGCAGGTGCGCCTGCCAGTGCCGGATGCGCGGGTGGCCCGCGAACGTCCGCGCGACGTACAGGCCGTGCGGCGTGCGGTGATACGTGTGCACCGGGCGCACCCCGGTGTTCGTGTGATGCTGCCGACCCGGCACGTCATGCCGTTCCACCTTCACCGGGTGCGCCAGGGTCGCCATGACCCAGCGTACACAGCCCCGCGCCGCGTACGTGAGAAAACACCCGGCCCAGGAAAACGCCCCCGGCAGGGGGACATTCCACGGGCGGGAGGGACGCGGTGTTTCGCTGTCCGGCTCAGAGAGCGGGTGACGCAGATTCCTCTTGTTCCGTGGACCACCCGGAATCCGCTCGGCTCATGCTCTGCGGGGCAGCTCTGCGAGTCGCATCCGCGCGGGTTGAACGGTCCTGCACACCGTTCAACCCGAGGCAGCATCAGCTCAGGATGGGCAGGGCGTCCAGCAGCCCGAAGTCGTTCGGGACGAACAGGCTGCCCTCGGTGGTGCCCTGGTCCACCTGCTCGTCCAGCGCCGCCTGGAGCTGCGCGGCGCTCAGGTCGCCGTTCAGGTACGCGCGGTGCGCGTGGATGACCTCGCGGACCTGCTCGGGCGTCTCGTGTACGAACTCCAGGCGCAGGTCGCGGATGCCCGCCGCGTGCCAGTCGCGCAGGTGCGCGGCGGCCACCTGGGGGCGGCCCTCGAAGACGGTGTTGCGGCAGCCGACGTCCGCCATGACCGGGTGCGCGCGGCCCCGCTCGTCCCGCAGCGCCACGCGGTGCGACTCGCAGGGGTGCCCGCAGTTCGTGTAGTCGGTGCCGCTGCTCAGGAAACGGCAGAACACGCAGTGTTCGGTGTGGAAGACCGGCAGGTGCCCGTACGCGACGGGTTCCAGCGCCGCGCCGCCCACGAGGGAGGCCAGTTCGGTGATCTGCTGGGCGTTCAGGTCGAAGGTGGGCGTCAGGCGGGTCAGGCCCAGGTCCAGCAGCGCGCGGGTGGTCAGGACGTTCGCGGCGTTCAGGCTGAAATCCCCCGTGAGTTCCGCGGTCGTCCCGGCGTCTTGCAGGCCTTCGAGCAGGCCGCCGCTGCGGACCAGGATGCCGGCGTCCAGGGACTGCAGGAACTTCTGGAGGTTCTGCTCGGTGGGTTTCAGGATGCGGGGGCTGGCGACCCGCACGGGGATTCCGGCGGCCCTGACGCGTTCCACGCTGGGTTTCAGGCCGTACAGTTCCAGGTAGTCCAGCGTGACCGAGTCCGGCCGGGCGTCCAGGGCGGCGTCCAGCTGTTCGGGCGTGCGGACCAGCGCGTGCAGGCGCGTCGCGGTGGGCGCCGGGGCCTGCGGGCGGGTCAGGGCAGCCAGCGCGTCGTCCAGGCGCGGGGTGACGGTGCGCTCGGGCGCGGCGGCGCGGGCGTCGGTCAGGGCGGCGGCGGCCTCGCGGCGCAGGGCGTTCAGGGCGCTGACCGGCAGGAAGCCCGCCCCATTAAGGTCGGTGCTGAGGGTCCCGAGGTGGTACGGCGTGCCGCCCAGTTTGCCCAGCTGCTCGCGCAGGCCCGCCTCGTCCAGCGCGCGGTTGCGTGCCACGGAGAGGGGTTCGGGCAGTGTAACGGTCACGCTGCGGCCCTGCTCGTCGGTCAGGGTCAGCGCGGGCGGCTGACCCACGTGCCCGACGAAGTGCGCGTCCACCGGGCGGGTGTGCAGCGGATCGGCGGCCTCCACCAGCGGCTTCACGCGGGCGGCCAGGGTGGGGTCCTGGGTGCGCCACACCGGGTCCCCCTCGCGCACGCGGCGGCCGTCCACCGCGCCGCGCCCGAAGCGCAGCTCGTACAGGCCACCCGCGCGCACGCCGTCCAGCGCGGCGTCGTCCAGCTGGCGGCCGTCCTGCCACAGGCCGTACAGGAAGCCGCCCTCCTCGCGCCCCTCTGGGGTGCGCCAGTTCGCGGGGTCGAACACCAGTCCGTCGCCGGGTTTCACGACCTCGCTCAGTTCGACGAGCACGCCGCGTTCGGTCACGCCACGCACGGTGCCGACGCGCACGCCGCGGTGCCTCGGCGCGCGGCCGCGCACGACGGTCTGGTGGTTGGTGCCCGCCATGAAGTGCGGCCCCAGCCCGCGCGAGTACACCTGTTCCAGGTCGCGTTCCTCCTGCGCGGTGACGCTCAGCGGGAGGCCCGCCCACGCCTCGTCCACGGCCCGGCGGTACGCGGCGGTCGTCAGGGCGACGAACTCGGCGTCCTTGTAGCGGCCCTCGATCTTCAGGCAGTCCACGCCGATCCGCACGAGCTCGGGCACCTGATGCAGCGCGTACAGGTCCCCGGGCGACAGCAGGTAGCGGGCGTCGCCCAGGTCGCGGTGCTCGCCGTCCACGAACAGCTCGTACGGGAGGCGGCAGGCCTGCGCGCACTGCCCGCGGTTCGCGCTGCGCCCACCCCAGGCCTCACTGGAAAAACACTGCCCGGAGTAGCTGACGCACAGCGCGCCGTGCACGAACGTCTCCAGTTCGATGTCGGTCGCGTTCTTGATCCGCTCGATGTCGCGCAGGCTCAGTTCGCGGCCCAGCACCACGCGGCTCGCCCCGAAGCGCCGCGCGAGTTCGGCGCCCTCGGCGGACGTGATGCTCATCTGCGTGCTGCCGTGAATGGGCAGGTCCGGGCAGATCTCGTGCGCCAGTCGCGCCACGCCGTGATCCTGCACGATCAGCGCGTCCACCCCGGCCTCCGCCAGGGCCATCAGCTGCCGCTCGGCCTGCCGCAGTTCCCGGTCGAACACGAGCACGTTGAACGTCACGAAGCCCAGCACGCCGCGCGCGTGCAGGCCCCCCATGATGTCCGGCAGGGCCTCCAGATCGAAGCCCACCTTCGCGCGGGCGTGGAAGCCCGCCCCGTCGGCGCGGCCCTCGCCACGCGCGGGATTCACGCCGAAGAACACGGCGTCCGCGCCGGCCTCCACTGCGGCGCGCAGTTGCGCCTCACCGCCCACCGGGCTCATCACTTCTGGTTTCCTGACCGCCGCCATAACGCGCCAGTCTACCCGCCCGCCGCGGGGCAGACGGTGACCCGCGTCCCCCCGGCACGCGGGCCACACCCGGAGCGTTCAGGCGACCGGGCCGCTCGGCAGGCCCGCCGGGACGCCCAGCGCCCCCGGCGCGGCCCAGGCGGTCAGGGGCTGCCCGGCGCGCACCAGCAGCACCGGCGCGGGCGCGTGATGCGCCACCCCCTCCGCCACGCTGCCCAGCAGCGCCCGGCCCAGCCCGCTGCGCCCGTGCGTGCCCATGACGATCAGGTCCGGGGTCAGTTCCGCGGCGACGTCCAGGATGACGCGCGTGGTGTGCCGCCCGCGCGCCAGTTCGGCCCGCACCGCCGCGCCCGGCAGCCGCTCGGCGAGGTCCGCCTCGGTCGCCTGCACCCGCGCGACCTCGTCCGGACCGCTCACCGGTGGGATGTACGCGAACTCCCCCACCAGCATCGTGTCGTCGGGCACGACGCTCAGGACCGTCAACTGTGCGTGTAGCGCGTCCGCCAGCGCCCGCGCGTGGGGCAGGGCGAGATGACCGAGTTCACTGCCGTCTGTCGTGACCAGAATGTGTGTCATGGCATGACCTCCTGCCCACACGGTGCGCCCGGGTAGTTACGGCCGCATTACGGCGCGGGCGCCGGTCAGAAAAACTGACCCGCCGCCCAGCTGCGCGGTACGCTGCAACCCATGAGCGCTCCCCTCACGATTCAGCGCACCGTGAAGGTCCGTCCCGCCCACGTCCCCACCCCAGCCGCTCCCGTTCCCACCACCCTTCCCCCGGCCGCGCCGCTACAACGTTTCCTGAGCACGCCCGTCCGCGCGCAGGGTCAGGCCGCCCGGCCCGTCCTGCGCGCCGCGACGCTCCAGCGGCAGGAGGAGGCCCGCTTGTCGGGTGCCCGCGCCAGTGTGCAGCAGCAGGTCGCGGCCCTGGGTGACGTACCCCCCGTCCAGCGGCATGCCCAGGCGCCTCTCCCCGCGCGGCCCGTCACGCCGTCCGACTGGGTCACCGTCATGCGCCACCGCGCCGAGACGGTTGATGGTCAGCGCCTGGATACCCGCACCTTCGGGGAGTTCCAGACCCTCCAGCGGCAGGTCGCCCAGTCCCTGAGTCAGGGCTTCCGCATGGACCGGGGCGAGCCCGCCGCCCGGTACGCCACGTACGGGGAGCACCTCGCCACGCTGCAACGCCACGCCCTGAGCGCCCCGGTCTCCCGCGTGGTGCTCGGCATGGTGCCTCCCGCCGAGCGAGTGCCTCTCCAACGCGCAACAGACGAAGCCTTGCAACGGATGCAGGTGCAGGATCAAGCTGCGCTGAACTTCGACACCCTCGCCTCCCTGCAACGCCAGCTGGCGGAACTGGACGCCGAGGCCACCCAGCCTGTCCTGCACCGGATTCAGGCGCGACGGGGCGCGGGGAACCCCCTCCCGGAAGCGATCCAGCGCCACCTGGAGCAGGGATTGAATCACGACCTGAGCCGCGTGCGGATTCACGACGACGCGGAGGCGGACAAGTTGGCCAAAGGTGTGAACGCGGTGGCGTTCACGACGGGGACGGACATCTTCTTCCAGTCGGGACGCTTCGACCCGAACACGCGGGGCGGGCTGGAACTTCTGGCACACGAGGTGACGCACACGGTGCAGCAGAGCCAGGGGCGCGTCGGGCGGGGCATCGACCCGGACGCCGGACTGGAAACCGAGGCGCAGACCATGGGCGCGAAGCTCGCGCGGGTCATGCCCAGCCCGAAGAGTCTCTTCACGGCCAGTCCGCACGCCCCAGGCACGTACAGCCAGGGCGCGGCGCTGCACCGCGCGCAGACCGTCGCCGTCCAGCGCATGAGCCTCAAACCGCTGCATGACCTGCAACCGCAGGCGGTACAGCGCTGGGGCAACCCGTTCAGCTGGGCCGCCGACAAGGTCAAGGACGGCGTCAACGCCGTCGCCGACAAGGGCAGGGAACTGATCGCCGGGGCCCTGACCGCCCTGCCCGGCTACCGCGAACTGTGCCTGGCCTTCGGGAAGGACCTCGTGACCGGCAGGGCCATGAGCGTCAACCCCGACAGCATTCTGGACACCCTGAGCGGCTGGGTGCCCGGCCCGCTCAAGGACATCCTGAAAGCCCTGAAGGAAACGAACGCCATTCCCAAGGCGTGGGCGTGGTTCAGCGGAGAACTGGGCAAACTCGACCTGAGCGGCGCCCTGGGCGAGATCACCTCCGCCATCGGCAGGGCCGACCTGGGCGCCGCGAAAAGCGCCGTCACCCGGCGCATCAGCGGCCTGAAAGCCCTCATCACCGGCAGCGCCCGCAAGGTCGCCGACATCGGCCTGACCGCCCTGGCTGCCGGTCTCGGCCCGGTCGGGCAGCAGGTCGTCGCGCAGCTGCGCCGGGGCGGGGACCTGATCATGCAGGTCCTGAAGAACCCCGCCGGGTTCGCCCGCAACCTCCTGAACGCGCTCAAGGGCGGCTTCTCCCGCTTCGCCGGGAACGCCCCGAAACACCTCCAGAACGGCCTGGGGCAGTGGCTCACCGGGGCCAGCGGCATCACCTTCCCCGCCCGGCTGGACCTGCAGGGCGTGTTCCTCACTGCGCTGAGCGTCATGGGCCTCACGTATCAGGCGCTGCGCGGGCGCCTCGTGCGGGCCCTGGGCCCCAACGGCGAGCGGCAGGTCAGCGCCGCCGAAGGGACGCTGGACACCCTCAAGACCCTTCGCAGCGGCCTGCACAGGGCCGAGGAACTCAAGACCAACCAGGCGCCCATCAGCGGCGAGGTCGTCAGCGGCCTGAAAAGCGAAGTGACGAAGAGCGTCGTCACGGCGGGCATCACGAAGGTCGCCAGCATGCTCATTCCCGGCGGGGGTTTCGTGCAGGCGCTGCTGGGCGCCTTCCGCAGCGTGCAGTTCGTCGTGCAGCAGGGCCAGCAGATCATGGGCGTCGTGGGCAGCGCCATCCAGAGCGTCAGCGCCATCGCCGCCGGGAACCTCGGCGCGGCCATCAGCGGCGTCGAGGGCACCCTGGCGCGCAGCATTCCCGTCGCGCTGGGCTTCCTGGGCAAGGTCCTGGGCCTGGGCAGCATCGGCACGAAGATCAAAGCCGTCATCGGCAAGGTCAGGGGGAAACTCGACGCCCTGCTCGACCGGGCCGTGACGCGAATCAAAGGGCTGATCTCGAAACTGAGCCGGAAGACCACACCAGGGCAGAAACCCGGGACAGGTGAGGACTCATCCCGGAGCGTGGCCGTGAAAGCCAGGGTCCGGACTTACCTTGCGGCCACGTTGCGCGGCCCAGCCACCCCCGCCGTCATTCGCAACACCCTTGAACACACCATGAATCAGTTCAGACCCCAGGGCCTGAATGCCCTCCGGACGCGGAAGGTGGGCCGAGGAAAGTACGGGATAGAGGCGAGCGCGTCGCCCTACGAGAATGTCGGGCTGACCGACACGAAAATCATGTTCGACGCGGATGATCTGGAACTCATGACCCTGCGCCGGGGCGTGGCGCTGCGCGCGTCCATCAACGGCATCGAAGTTCAGACCGCCAACACGCCCGGCAAGAAGGGCGAGCTCCCCAGGCACGCCGAGGAGAACTTTGTGATCAACGCCCAGCGGATTCTGCAACGGTTCGCGGGACAGACACCCGAGGTGATTGTCCAGCTGTCCAGCAGCCCCTGCGGTGACCCGGGATGCGACGCCGACCTTCAGAAAAAACTGCACAACTGCGCCTCGACGTTGATTGATTTCGCTCAGCGCCATCAGGTCAAGCTGCGGGTGCAGGTGCTGGGCATCTACTCGCCCAAGGTGAAGGGCGGCAAAGCCCTCTCACGCGACGGACTGCGCCGCATGCTGGATCACGGCATCCGTGTGGAGACGTGGTCGCCCGATCAGGCTCTCGCGCAGCTGGAAGCCTCCGCTGGCCCGCTGGAATCCGGCGTGCGGCAGTCCATCAGCTCGAAATTGCGGAATATCATCAAGGAACTCGAGGCTCTTTCCGGACTCAATCTGAGGTAATCGTGGATAAAGCAAGCATGAGCGAAAGCCAGCTTCAGCAGAGGCAGACGCTGGCGCAACACCTGTCAACGCAGGGCTGGCAGCTCAAGAATGAGGACGCGTTCAACCATGACCTGTGGCTCAGCGCGGAACTGACGGCCCGGAAGCGGATTCCCGAGAGCATCATGGAACTCAACTACAGCTTCGAGAACAGCTACGTCGGGTTCACCGTGGCGAAATTCGACGAAGGCCGGGCCGAATACATCATCTATTTCGACGACTGGGACACGTCGCACGAGATCGTTCAGGACATCCTCAGGCATTCGGAACAGATGACGGTCGCCCGGGCCGCCCAGTGGTCCGTCGAACTCGTCAGGAAACATCCTGGGAACGTGTTCTTCTTCACCGGATCGGACAGTATCGAACTCACGGAGGCGAACGCCCTTGACGTGTTCGAGCGGTTCAATCTCGAAGTGGGTTGATCGGCCCAGGATCACGCAGCGCTCCGCCTGAGCGGCGCTGCACGGGGCCCTCCGGAGCAGTTCTCCGAGGTGCAGCTTCAGGCAAGGCATGACCTGATGCCCCCATCCGCGGCTTCGCAGTTGTGCCCGCGAACTGGACGGCCGTGGTCGCCACGGGTGCCCGGAAGCTGCGCGGCATTCCCGGCGCTGCAGGCCACACAGACCTGACCCTGCGCCGCATCTGGCAATACGGCAAGGTCCTGACGGCCGGCCTCCGACGTGGTCGCGTTCCGTTGTGCCCTCTCCCCCTGAGGGACTCGCAGAGCCGCGAAGCAGTGGAGCGACAAGGTGGAAGGCTGAGGGAACCATCAGGCGACTCCGCATGACGAGGAATCACGCGAATGCCGTATCATACGGACTCCGGTTGAAATGTTTGCAAAACCTTTCAACCCGAGCGGAGCGAGCAGGAGAGAAACGGGTTCCGTCCATGGGCAAGGCAGAGCGGCGAGGAGAAGCGCGCCCCGCGCTAGTCTGACCGAATGATCAGGGTGTTGTTTGTGGGGGATGTGTTCGCGGCGGCGGGGCGGCGGGTGCTGGGGTCGCACCTGCCGTCCCTGCGCTCCAGGGCGGATTTCATCGTGGTGAACATGGAGAACGCGGCGGGGGGCTTCGGCCTGCACCGCGAGGGCGCGGACGGCGCGCTGAAGGCCGGGGCGCACTGCATGACGCTGGGGAATCACGCGTGGCATCACAAGGACGTGTACGTGCTGATGCAGGACGAGGGCACGTACCCGATCGTGCGCCCGCTGAACTACAGCGATCCGGGCACGCCGGGCGTCGGCTGGCGCAGCTTCGACGTGAAGACCGCGCAGGGCACGGAGCGGTTGACGGTCGTGAACCTGCTGGGCCGGGTGTTCATGGAGGCGGTGGACAATCCGTTCCGCGCGATGGACACGCTGCTGGAACGCGACGATCTGGGGAGCGTGTTCGTGGATTTCCACGCGGAGGCGACCAGTGAGAAGCAGGGCATGGCGCGGTACCTGGACGGTCGGGTGGCGGCCGTGATCGGCACGCACACGCACGTGCCCACGGCGGACACGCGGATCCTGCCGGGCGGCACGGCGTTCCAGGCGGACGCGGGGTTCACGGGGCCGTTCGAGTCGATCATCGGCAGTGATCCGCACGGGCCGATCGAGCGCTTCGTGACCGAGCGTCCGCACCGGTACGGCGCGGCGGACGGCCCGTCGGAACTGAATGGCGTCTTTGTCCAGATAGAGGGCAACCGGGCCGTGGGGATTGAACGGTACCGTTACGTGGAAGGGCAGGAGAGCGGGGGTCAGCTCTCTTGACGGTGTCCTTCCGGAAAGAGAGCTGACCCGAGCGGAGCGAGTACCCGGAGTTGGCAGCGGTCTGGAGTGAAGTCGGCGGGGGTGCTGTCCTCCCGCTGACGTAACGGAGGGACCGCTGCCGGGATCGCTTCCCTGCCGGTTGAAGGGAGTGAGCATGAGCATTCGGAGTGATGTGAACCTGCTGGGCCGCACGCTGGGTCAGGTGCTGAGGGAACAGGAGGGCGAGGCGTTCTTCGAGCTGGTGGAGCGTACGCGCGCCCTGGTGCGTGAGGTGCGCGCCGGGGGCAGCGACGCGGAACTGCGCGCGATGCTGGCGGGGCTGTCCGGGCCGGACGCGGGGAATCTGGCGCGGGCTTTTACGTGGTACTTCCAGCTGGTGAACCTGGCCGAGGAGTATGAGCGGGTGCGGGTGCTGGCGGCGTCGGGCGGGGTGCGGCCGCAGAGTCTGGCGCAGGCGATGCAGGAACTCCGCGCGCAGGGCCTCACGGCCGAGGAGGTCGAGGCGCTGCTCGCAAGGCTGGACCTGGGGCTGACGTTCACGGCGCACCCGACGGAGATGCGGCGCCGCACGGTGCGCCGTCACCTGGAGCAGGTGGCGCGGGCGCTGCCGACCCTCAGTGACGGGGGCGTGGACGGGCCGGAGGCGGCGGGGATCGCCGCGCACGTGGAGGCGCTGTGGCGCACGCCGGAACTGCGCCGCCTGAAACCCACCGTGCTGGACGAGGTGAAGGGCGGCCTGACGTACGTGTCGAGCATCGCGCAGGCCCTCCCGGCGCTGCAGCGGGATCTGCACGCGGCGTTCCGGGAGGTGTTCGGGCGGGACACGGCGGCGACGCTGCCGCTGAGCTTCTCGTCGTGGATGGGCGGGGACCGGGACGGGAATCCGTTCGTGACGCCGCAGGCGACGCGGGAGACGCTGGCACTGCACGGCGAGCGGGCGCGCGAGGTGCTGCTGGGCCTGATCCGGCAGGCGTTCGCGGACCTCAGTCAGGAGGACGAGGGCGAGGAAGCGTACCGCGAGGAGCTTCAGAGCCTGTTCGACGCGGTGAGGGACGGTCAGACGCTGGATCTGGTGGGTCGCCTGGAGGCCCTGGAGGCCCGCCTGATCGCGGATGGGCAGCGGCGCACGGCGGAGCAGCTGCTCTCGCCGCTGCTGACGGTCGCGCGGGTGTTCGGTCAGCACCTCGTGAGTCTGGACGTGCGCGAGCACAGCGCGCAGACGGGCGCGGCGGTCGCGGAACTGCTGCGCGCCTCGGGCGTGGAGGCCGACTACGCGGCCCTGCCCGAGCATGCCAAGCAGGAACTCCTGATCCGCGAGCTGCGTTCACGCCGTCCGCTGTGGCCTGCCGCGGAGGCGCTGCCGGACACCCTGGAGACGGCAGTGGGGCCGATCCGCGAGGTGCGGGACGCGGTGCGCCGCGCCGGGCCGCGTGCGTTCGGCCGGTACGTGATCAGCATGGCCGAGTCGGTCAGTGACGTGCTCGAACCGCTGATCCTGGCGCGCGAGGTGGGCCTGCGCATCCTGCCCGTGCCGCTGTTCGAGACGCTTGACGACCTCCAGCGGGCGCCGCAGGTCGTGTGGGAACTGCTGTCGCTGCCCGAGTACCGCGCGGTGCTGGGTGACGACGTGCAGGAGATCATGCTGGGCTACAGCGACAGCAACAAGGACACGGGCTTCCTCGCGGCGAACTGGGCGCTGCACGAGGCGCAGCGGCAGATCAGTGACGTGTGCCGCCGCGCCGGGGTCCGCTGGCGCTTCTTCCACGGGCGCGGTACCAGCATCGGCCGGGGGGGCGGCCCGGCCAGCCGCGCGATCCTCGGGCAGCCGGCGGGCACCATCGACGCGGGGCTGCGCATCACCGAGCAGGGCGAGGCGCTGGCGGACAAGTACAGCCACCCGGTCCTGGCGCGCCGCAATCTGGAGCAGGCGCTGTACGGGCTGCTGCTGTCCGCCGCGCGCCCGGCCGGAGAGCTGAAGCCCGCCTGGACGGACGCCATGACCCGCGCCGCCGCGAGCAGCGCCCGCGCGTACCGCGCGCTGGTGGACGACCCGGCGTTCCTGCCGTTCTTCGAGCACGTCACGCCCATCCACGAGATCGCCCGCCTGAACATCGCGTCCCGTCCAGTGCGGCGCCCCGGCGCGCCCACGCTGGGCAACCTGCGCGCCATTCCGTGGGTGATGAGCTGGACGCAGAACCGCGCCAACCTCCCCGGCTGGTACGGGCTGCACGAGGGCCTGCGGGAGATCGGCGTGGAGACCGCCCGCGAGATGTATGCCACGTGGCCGTTCTTCCGCACGGTGCTGGACAACGCGCAGATGAGCCTCGCCAAGAGCGACCCGCTGATCTTCGACGAGTACCTGCGTCTGCTGCCCGAAGGGGACGCGCATCCGCTCGCCACGCACCTCAAGGACGCCTACGCCCGCACGGTGGCGCTGGTGCAGGACGTGGTGGGCGCGGACCTCATGGCGAACGAGCCGCGCCTGAAAGAGAGCATCAGTCTGCGCAACCCGTACATCGACCCGATTCACCGCATCCAGGTGGAACTCCTGCGCCGCAGCCGCGGCAAGGACGGCGGCCTGGACGAGTTCGAGCGTCCCCTGCTCCTGAGCATCCAGGGCATCGCGGCGGGCGTGCGCAACACCGGCTGACGGCTGGACCGGGCAACGTGGGGAGGGGTCGACCTCTCCCCTTTCCCGTGCGTGGAGACCGGGTGGGACACCTCCTATCACCCATCACCCAGCCACCATCCTCCCCACAGCTGGAAGCGATACCATGTCAGCATGCGTCATTACGCCCTGCTGGGCGCGCTGCTGACCTCCCTGGCGGGCGGTTCGGGCGCGCAGACGGCCCTGCCCATCCCCACCTTTGAGGGACAGGTGATCTATCAGGTCATGCCCGACCGCTTCTTCGACGGGAACCCCGCGAACAACCAGGGCGTGAACCGCGACGACCCGCGCGCCTGGCACGGCGGGGACCTGCCGGGCCTCACGCAGAAGCTCGCGTACATCCAGAAACTGGGGGCGACGTCCGTGTGGCTCACGCCGGTGTACCAGCAGCAGGCGGCGAACTCGTTCGGCACCGCCGGGTACCACGGGTACTGGCCCGCCGACTTCCGGAACGTGGACCCGCACTTCGGGACGCTGGCGGACTTCGGGACGTTCGTGAAGGCCGCGCAGGGCGCCGGGATGCGCGTCGTGCTCGATCAGGTCATCAACCACTACGGCTACGAGGCGGCCGCCGTGCGCCTGCGCAAGGACTGGTTCAACACGCAGGCCACCTGCGACGCCACCCAGAACAAGGACGTGGACTGCCCCCTGTCGGGCCTGCCGGACCTGCGCCAGAGCAACCCGCAGGTGCGCGACCTGCTGCTGGGCAACGCGAACTTCTGGCGTGAACAGGGCGTGAATGCCTTCCGCTACGACGCGATCAAGCACGTCGAGGGACCGTTCCTGCGGGACCTGCTGGCCGCCGACCGGCAGGCGGGCACCTGGACGCTGGGCGAGTGGTTCGGCGCGGACACCGGCACCGTCGCCGACTGGCAGAAGGCAGGCTTCGACAGCCTGTTCCTGTTCAGCCTGCAGGACGCCATGAAAGCCAGCGTGATGGGCGAGAGCAGCCTGGAGGCCGTCCGCAGCGTCCTCGCCCGCCAGGGTGAACTGCCCCGCCCGGGCGAGGTCGCGCTGTTCCTCGACAACCACGACGTGCCGCGCTTCGCGCAGGGCAGCCTGTTCGAGGACATCGGCCAGGAGCGCACCCGCTACGGCCTGCGCGCCCTGATGACCCTGCGCGGCGTGCCCGTCATCTGGCAGGGCACCGAGATCGCCATGCGCGGCGGCAGCGACCCCGACAACCGCCGCGACATGCGCTTCGAGGACGGGTGGACCCCCGCCGAGCGCGCCGTGTTCGACGCCACGAAAGCCGCCATCGCCGCGCGCAAGGCCAGCCCCGCCCTCAGCAACGGCGCGCAGACCCTGCTCCCCACCCCCGACCGCGTCAGCGGGCAGCTGCTGCTGTTCACGCGCGAACTGAACGGCCAGACCGTCCTGGCCGCGTGGCACAGCGGCAACGCGCGCCGCACCTACTCCCTGAAACTCGGCAGCCTGGGCGTGAAGTGGGCCGCGCTGGCCGCCACCCCCTCCCTGTACGCCGGGCAGGACGCCAGGGTCAGCGTCAGCGGCGGGTACCTGCACCTCAGCCTGCCCGCGCGGGACGCCGCCGCCTTCCGCGTGCAGTAAAGGGGGTTGTAGGGAGTGGGATGTAGGGAGTGAGAACGGCGAATGGCCGCCTTCTCCTCCCCCTTCAGGGGGGAGGCCGGGAGGGGGTGAAACGGGGGCGGGCCTGCGCGGCTCGCCCCCTCTCCTCCATTCCCGTTACGCCCGCAGGGGACGGGGCACCGGGAGGGTGTACGTCGCGAACGGCTTCCACTGCCCGCCCGGGTGGTGCCGCGCGATGGGCTGGTCACGGTCGTCCACGTACACCATGCGGTAGCGCACGCGGCCCAGTTCCAGGCCCCCGCGCTGCCGCCACAGCACCTGCACGTCCACGTTCGTCGCGGCCGGGTCGGTGTCCCGCGCGGACAGGATGCTGAACCCGCTCAGGGTGCCGGGGTACGCGCGGCGCACCTGCCGCACGCTGCGCCGCCGCGTCGGGAACACCCGCGCGGGCAGGGCCAGGGCCATCGCGTGGTACTGCCCGCCCTGCCAGTGCGTCAGGAACGCACTCAGCGCCTCCTGCGGCGTGGAATTGGTCGGCGTGATGTCCATACCCCAGCATGCCACGCCCCGGCCCCGGCGGGCCATCCCACGAATGGCGCAGTCCGCCGGGTGCCTCGCATCCCTCATCTGGCGGAGTCCGCCGCGCAGGTCCGTGTTGGGCAGCACGGTATGATACGGACTCCGGTTGAAAGGTTTGCAAAATCTTTCGACCCGAGCAGAGCGAGGAGGAGAGAAACGGGTTCCGGGCGTGGAGTTGGCAGATCGGCGGTATTCCGATCTGTTAACGAAACAGACGGAATCCGTATGAGCGGTCCAGTGAACTCCGCTGCATTCCGCGTCAGCAACCCGGCGGATTCCAGAACTCGCCGAGCAGGTGCGCCAGCCGTACAGGCTGCTGCTGTGGGAGCAGATGCCCCGCACCGGGAATCACGCGACCCTGTGCGCCGGGAATGGCGGCCTGGAGCTGCCGGGCGTGCGGCGCGGTCCGGGTGTTGCTGGCGCCCGTCACGATCAGCGTCGGTACGCTCACCCGGTGCAGATGTGACCACGCGTCGAACGCCGCCACGGCATTCCAGATCCCCAGCAGATCGGACCGCTGGGAACGGTAACGGAGCACCGACCGCCGCACCTCCTCCCGCAGTGCCGGGTCCGGCCCCGCCAGATCCGCCGCGAACAGCGACGCGAGTGCCGGGACCGGTACGGCCCGCATCAGCACGCTGCCCAGCCTGGTGCCGAGACGGTTCAGTGGCGTATCGTTCGTCCCGGCGCTCGACTCCACCATCGTCAGGGACGCCACGAGGTGCGGCGCACTCAGGGCAAGCTGGAGCGCCACCATGCCGCCCAGCGAGTGACCGCACACATGCACGGGCCGCATGAGATCCCGGGCCACCACCTCGGCCATGGACGCGACCGTCCAGGCGGGTGGGACCGCCGTGCGCCCATGACCCGGCAGGTCGGGCGCGTGGACGTTCACCTGTGGCCCGAGCGCACCGACCACAGGTGACCAGCTCGCACCACTCAGGAATGCCCCGTGCAGCAGCAACACGTCCCGCGTGGACCGGTCTGGCAGACCAGGGCGCGTCATCATGGACTGATACGGATTCCGTCTGTTTCGTTGACAGATCGGAACACCACCGATCTGCAAACTCCACGTCCGGAACCCGTTCCGCTCCTGCTCGCATCCGCTCGGATTGAACGATTTTGCAAACCTTTCAACCGGAGTCCGTATGACCTCCGTGTCGACGGACGAATGCCGCGTGCATGACGGGCACGGTTCAGGGCAGGCGGCAAAGAACTCACCTCAGCGCGAACTGCCCGAGGAACAGCACTCCGGCGCCGATCAGGGCGGTGAGGATCTGCGCCCAGGGCAGGCCGGGCGCGCGGTACCCTTCGCCCAGGCGGGCGCGCATGCCAGTCTCGATCTGACGCTGGCCGTTCTGCGAGTAGATGATTGCCCCGGCCAGGAACGTCAGGCCCAGGCCACCCCAGCCCAGCGCGGTCGCGGCGCCCGAGCGGGTCAGGCCGCCTGCCAGGACAGCGCCGATCAGGACGCTCAGCGCGCCCGTGCCCAGACCGGCGCCCAGGCCGAACAGGACAATCTGGCCGAGTCGGGCGGCGCGCGTCTGCGTGGTCATGCCCTGACTCTAGGCCCGCAGGGGGCGCGACTCAAGCCGATGTGACCTACCCAGCGCGGGCGTCGTCGTGCTGGCGGATGCTGAGGACGCGGCTGGCGCCGGTCTGGTCGGTGGTGACGCCCCACAGGGCGTGCGCGACTTCCATGGTGGCTTTCTGGTGCGTGACGAGCAGGAACTGCGCGCCGCGTTCGCTGAAGCGCTTCAGGAAGGCGGTGAAGCGGCGGATGTTCGCCTCGTCCAGCGGGGCGTCCACCTCGTCCAGGACGGCCAGGGGGAGGCCCCCGGCGCTGCCCTCACCGCCTGCGTGGTTCAGGGCGAACAGGAAGCCCAGGCCGGCCATGGTGCGTTCCCCGGCGGAGAGCAGGGTCATGGAGCGGGTGCGTTTGCCGCGGGGTTGCACGGCGAGGCGCAGGCCGCGCAGGATGCCCTGTTCGTCGGTTTCGGGTTCCAGGTCGCCCTGCCCGCCGAGCAGTTCGGTGCTGTACTCGCGGAAGGCGGTGTTCACGCGGTCGAACGCAGCGCGGGTGGCGTGTTCCTCGGCGGTCTGGAGTTCCTGCAGGTGCGCGCGGAGTTCCTGCGCGGCGGCGTCCGCGTCGTGCAGTTCGGACCGCTGGGCGTCCAGCAGCGCGGTCTCGGCGGCGTGGTCGGCCTCGGCGCGGGCGTTGACGGGGCCCAGGGCGTCCAGGGCGGCGCGGGTGCGGGTCAGTTCGGCCGTCCACTCGCGGGGCGTGCCGGGCGGGAGGCAGCCGTCGGGGATGGGTTCGAGGCTGCCCTCGCGCCGGGCGATCAGGAGGCGCAGGTCGTCCAGGCGCGCTCGGGCCTTGTTCTGCGTGCCGATGAGGTTCGCGTAGTCCTGACTGGCCTTCTCGCGGGCGTATTCGGCGCGGGCGTACTCGTTCTCGTCGAGGGTGCCCAGCGCGGCCTCGCGGCGGGTCACCTCGGCGCGGGCGGCGTCCAGCGCGGCGTCCTGCGCGGTCAGCGAGGTGGCGTTCGTGTCCAGGCGGGTGCGGAGGTCCCCGGCGCGGGCGCGGCCGCTGCGGTAGGCGCGCCACGCGGCGTCCGCCTGCTGCGCCAGGGCGAGGGCCTCGGCGGCGTGGCGTTCCTGCGCGCGGTGCGTCTCGGCACTCTCCCGGGCGGTCTGGAGGCTGGCGGTCAGGGCGTCCACGTCCGGGAGGGTCTCGCCGGGTGCCAGAGGTTCGGGTTCCGCCTCGTCGGGTCCCAGGCGGGCGGCGAGGCGGTCGTGGTTCGCCTGGAGACTGCGGGTCTGCGCGCCCAGTTCGGTCACGCGGCGCTCGGCGCCCGCTTCCTCCTGCGCGGCGCGTTCGCGGGCGGCGAGCAGGGTGGCGTGCCGCTCGGTCCCCCCCGCCAGGATCGCCTCGACCTTCTTCAGTTCGGCGTTCAGGCGCGCGCTCTGACGGTCGGCGTCCTCGAGTTCCGCGTCGAGTTCCTGGAAGCGGCGCTGGTCGCCCAGGACGCCGCTGCCGGTGTCGCGGGCGCGGCCCCCGGTGATCGCGCCGCCGGGTTCCACAAGTTCGCCGTCCAGCGTGACGAGGCGGGGTCGGCTGGCGTGCGCGCGGGCGATGCGGTTCGCGGCGCGCAGGTCGCGGACGACCAGGTTGTCGGCCAGGATGCTCTCGGCGACGAGGGGCGGGTCGCTGGGGCACAGGTCGGCGAGGTTGCCGATCACGCCGTCCTCGCGCAGCAGCGCGCCGTCGCGGCGGGGCCGGGCGCGGATGAGGTCCAGCGGCAGGAACGTCGCGCGGCCGCCCACGCGCCTCAGTTCGTCGATAATCTCGCGGGCGTCGTCCGCGCGGTTCACGACGACCTGTTCCAGGCGGCGGCCCAGCGCGGCGCCCAGCGCGGTCTCGTACTCGGCGGGAACGGTCAGCAGGTCGGCGACCGAGCCGACGATGCCCGGGTGGTCGAGGCGCAGGGCGTTGCGGGCGCCCTCGCCGTAGCGGGCGTAGGAGTTCAGGGTCTGTTCCAGCCGGTCGCGTTCGCGCCGCAGCGGGGCGACGCTGGCGTTCACGCGGGCCAGTTCGCCGCGCAGGTGCCGTTCGTGCTGCGTGGCGGCCTCGCGCTCGTCGCGGACGCCCAGGTAGGCGCGCTCGGCGGCTTCACGCGCGGCGCGGGCGTGCGTCAGGCGCTCCTGCGCGGCGTCCAGCGCTTCGCGGGCCTGGGTCAGGTTGCCCTGGGCGCGCTCGAACTCGGCGCGGATGGTCTCGCGGCTGGCGTCGTGGCGGGCGGCGGCCTCGGCGGCGCGGGCGGCCAGGGCGCGGGCGCGGGTCAGATCGGCGTCCAGGCTGCGGGCGCGGCGTTCGGCGGCGTCCGCCTGCGCGCGGGCCTGGGTCAGCGCGGCGTCCAGCGCGGTCAGGTCCGGGGCGGGCTGTTCCGGGGGCGTGCGCGGCAGCGCGTCCAGTTCGGCGGTCAGGGTCTGCCGTTCGGCGTCCAGATGGGCGCGGTAGCGCTGCGCCTGCGCGGCGGCGTCGCGGGCGGCGCGCAGGGTGTCGAGCGCTCCGGCGTACGCGTCGCGGCGGGCGCGGGCTTCCTGCGCGGCGTCACGGGCGGCGTCCACGGCGGTCGCGGCGGCCTGCACCTCGGCGGCCAGGGCGGCGCTGCGGGCCTCCAGTTCGCTCGCCTCGCTGCGGGCGGCGAAGACCTCGCGGGCCAGGGTCAGCTGCCGGTCACGGCGCAGGGCGTCCTCCAGGGTCAGCACCCGCCCGCTCAGGTCGCGGTGGGTGCGGGCGTCCTGCGCGGCGCGCGCCAGCCGTTCCAGCGCGGCCTCGCGTTCGTTCAGCACCAGCCGCAGCGAGTCCAGGTGCGTGTCCGCCTCGCGCAGGCGCGCCTCGGTCTCCTGGCGGGCGGTCACGGCGCGGGACAGCCCGGCGGCCTCCTGCACGTACCCCAGCAGGGTCTTCCCCTCGGCCTGAACGACGCCGCTGACCTCGCCCTGCCCGATCACGGCCAGCCCGCCCGGGCCCAGGCCGGTGCCGCGTAGCGCGCCCTGCACGTCCCGCACGCGCACGCCGCGTCCGTTCAGGTCCTGCTCGCCGGTCCCGTCGCGGTACACGCGCCGCGCGAGGTTCACGCGCTCCCCGGCGGGCGTCACGAGTTCCAGCTGCACCTCCGCGAGGCCCAGCGGGGCCTTGCCGCCGCTGCCGTGGAAGATCAGTTCGGTGCCGCGCCCGGCGCGCAGGTCCCGCGCGCGGGCCTGGTGGGTGGCCCAGCGGATGGCCTCGACGACGTTGCTCTTGCCGCTGCCGTTCGGGCCGATGACGGCGCTGACGCCGGGCCCGAACTCCAGACGGGTGCGGTCGGCGAAACTCTTGAAGCCCTGCAGGGTGACGCTCTGAAGCATAGGGGGGCCTTACTGGTCGGCGCAGTCCCCGGCCGCGAACGGCTGCGTGAGGTCAATGCGGCCCAGCGCCTCGACGTTCTGCCCGCTGACCAGGAACGTCACGTCCTGCCCCTTCTGTTCCAGCAGGGTGCGGGTCAGGGTGCACAGCAGCATGCGTTCGCCGCTGGCACCGTAGCGCAGCTTGGTGTACGCCTCGGGCAGGTCCACGTAGTAGTGCTGCCCGCGCAGGTACACCTTCGGGGCGGGCGTCCCGGCGGGCACGACCCCCAGGAAGCTCTTGTCGAAGGGGCCGCGCGCCCAGACGTCCACGGCGGCCTGCGCGACCGAGCGGGTGTTCGTGCGGCTCACCTGCACGGTGCGGGTCTCGGGTTTCAGGGCCTGCACCTGCGGGTCGGTGAAGTACACCTTGACCTTCAGGGTCTGCCGTTCGGTCAGGTCCAGTTTGGGCGGCTCGGGCGTGGGCGGCGTGCGCTGCACGGCCTGCAGGGCCAGGACGGACACGGCGAGCAGCGCGGCCGAGACCACGTTGAACGGCGAGAACAGCTTGCGCGGCACGCTCACTGGGTGCCTCCGGGCGCGCTGAGGTTCGCGTTGTTGTTCGCGCGGGCCGTCAGGTACGTGGCGACCGAGCGGGCCACCGCGACCGACAGGATCTTCTGCCGGGCGGCGCTGCCCAGCGTGGCGAGGTCCTGCGCGTTGTTCGCCCAGCCGAGTTCCAGCAGCAGCGCCGCCTGCGGGGCCTCGCCGAGGCTCTGCACGCGGCTGATGGTCTGCTGCCCGGCGGTGACGCCGCCGCCCTTGAGTTCCCCGCGCAGCAGTTCACCCAGGCGGCGGGTGCTGCCCGCCCCGGCCACGACCAGCGTGCTGTAGGGGGCGCTGCTGCCGCCCCGCAGGGCGTTGATGAGCTGGCTGCCCGCGCGGCCCGTCTGCTCGTACACGGTCACGCCGCTGCGGCGCGCGCCGGGCAGGCGCCCCAGGTCCAGCGCGAGGTACACGTCGCTCTGGCGGGCCAGGGTCAGGAGTTCCTCGCGGTTCAGTCCGGCGCCGCCGTCACGCGTGACGCGCACCCGCCAGCCCTTCTCGGTCAGGAGCTGCGCGGCCTGCCGGGCGACTTCCAGCGTGACGTCGCTGCTCACGCCGGGCACCACGGCGGGGTCCAGGACGATCAGTGGCGAGTTGATGCGCGACAGGACCGCCGGGGCGCTGCTGGCCACGCCGGGTCCGGCGTCCACGACGACGCGCACGCCGCTGCCCCGCACGACCTTGAACACCCGGTAGCCGCTGCTGGCGGGCAGGGGCAGCGTGACGGTCAGGTCGCTGCCGCTGCGCGCGACCTCGGCGCTGGGCACGAACGCCCCGCGGGTGGTGTAGCGGCGCGCGTCGCCCTGGATGCCTTTCAGGGTCAGGACGACGCGGTCGCTGCGCTGCTCGTCCTGGACCGGCACGTCGCGGCTGAGGTCCAGCACGACGCGGTCCGTGTCGCGCCCGGCGCGGCTGCTGACGCTGACCAGTTTCGGCGCGGTCAGCGTGAACTTCCCCTGCTCGTACTGGGCGCCCAGGCCGCTGGCCAGCGTGTCCAGCGGGAGGTACAGGTTGCCGTTCACGATGGTCGCGGTGCGCCCCTGCACGCGCCGCGTGTCGAGCTGCACGGTGTTGAACGACGTGGTGGCCCGCTGCTGGTCCTCGTCCAGCGGGAGCAGCAGGGTGTGGCCCAGGCCGGTCACGCGGACCACGCCGCTGTCCTGCGTGATGCTCAGCAGGCCGCTGAGGTTGCTCTGGCTGGCGTACTCGGCGCCGTACAGCTGGATGCTCTGCACGTCCCGCCCGGCCAGATTCAGGCGGGAGAAGGCGATCTGCGCGCCGGCCAGGCCGATCAGCAGCAGGCTGGCGGCGGCGGCGCTCAGGGCGGTGCGGCGGCCCGGTACGCGCAGCTTCACAGTTCGCGCAGCTCCCGGCGCACGGTCTTCTCGGCCTCGGCGCGGCGCTTGTCGTGCAGTTTCTTGCCGCGCGCCAGCGCGATTTCCACCTTGAAGAACTTGCCCTTCTGGTACAGGCGGGTGGGGACCAGCGTCAGCCCTTTCTGTTCCAGGCCGCGCCTCACCTTGCCGATCTCCTCGCGGTGCAGCAGCAGGCGGCGGGTGCGGCGGGGCTCGTGGTTGTTGTACGTCGCTTCCTTGTAGGTCGGGATGTACAGGCCTTCCAGGTCGATGTTGCCGCCGTTCAGGCGGGCGAAGGCGTCGCGGAAGTCCACGCCGCCCGCGCGGATGCTCTTGACTTCACTGCCCGTCAGGCTGATCCCCGCCTCGAAGCGCTCCAGCAGTTCGTACTCGTAATGAGCGCGGCGGTTCGTGTACACCCGGGCATTCTAGCAGCACGGGGAAAACGCGTTGATGGTCAACAGGTGATGGGTGATGGACGGGACGCTGCCCCCCTCCATCACCCATCGACCATCACCCGTTTACTTCTTCGGGGGGCGGCTGGGGCGGACTTCCACGCGGCTGGGCAGGGTGCGCTCGGGCATGTGCAGGAGGTCCACGGTGAGCTGCGCGAGGTCCTCGGGCTGGATCTTCCAGGCGTCCTTGTCCTGATCGGGCGTGTGGCCGTTGAAATGCGTGGCGACGCTGCCGGGCATGATCTGCGTGACCTTGATGCCCCGGTCGCGCAGGTCGAGGTTCAGGACCTCGCTGAGGCCGTTCAGGCCGAACTTGCTGGCGTTGTACGCGCCGCCGCCCGGCAGGGGGTTCTTCCCGGCGAGGCTGGACAGCGTGAAGATGTACCCGCCGCGTTCAGTCAGGGCGGGAATGGCGGCCTTGACGGTGTAGAACGCGCCGCTGAGGTTCGTGTCGATCACGTCCTGCCACTGCTCGATGCTCAGGTCCGCGACGTTCCCGAAGTGCCCCACGCCCGCGTTCACGAACAGCACGTCCAGCCCGCCGAAGGCCGCCACGTGCGCGTCCACGGCGGCCTGCACGGCGCGGGGGTCCTTCACGTCGCAGGCGACGCCGCGCGCGCCCGCGCCCAGCCCGGCGGCGACCTGCGCGATCTCGTCGGCGTTGCGGCTGGTGATGGTCACGGCGTACCCGTCGGCGATCAGGGCCTGCGCGACGGCGTGCCCGATGCCCTTGCTGGCTCCGGTGATGAAGGCGCTCTTCTGGGTGGTCTGCGTCATGGGCGGCACCCTAACACGCGCCCGCCGACGCGCAGTGTGAACGGCAGAGCAGTGTGAACGTGGCCTTCAGGTCCTGATCATGCGACCACCGCCGCCCTCCCGACAATCGGGGGAGGGCGGCGGCTGTGGGTGTCCGCGACTCAGCGGGGCAGGCGCGTGGCGAGCTGGTCGTACATGTAGTTCACGAATTCCGCGCGGTAGCGCAGCAACACGCTGATCCCGAAGGTCTCGCTCACGCTGTACTTCTGCCCCTGCGGCGTCTGCAGTTCCAGGCGCGCGCCCAGCTTGTTCCACGGCACCAGCGCGTTGGGCGCGACGAACACCGGGCGCACCTGGATGGCGTTCGCGGTGGGCGTAGCGGCGATGGTGGCCTGCGGGTAGCGGCGTTTCAGGGCGCCGCCGCTGTCGCGTTTCATGGCCTCCAGGATGCTGCGGCGCTGGTCGGCGTTCACGAGGTTCTGGTTGCCCTCAATGACGGGATCGAGGATCACGTACGTGGCGGTGGCGAGCTGCTGGGCGCTCGGGGCGGGCGCCTGGGCGGAGGCGAGGCCCAGGGCCAGCAGCGGGGCGGCCAGGGCGGCGCGGGTCAGGGTGCGGGGGGTGGTCATGCGTGTCAGTGCATCACACCTTTCCTGACGGGGCGTGAAGTGCCCGTGAGGGCCACCGCGGGTCAGGGCGGCCCTGGCGCTCACGCGCGCTCTAGAGTGGGGGACATGCAGGACCTCCTCTCGATCATGCGGCGCCTGCGCGCCCCGGACGGTTGCCCCTGGGACCGTGAGCAGACGCACGAGTCCCTGCGTCCCTACCTGCTGGAGGAAGCCGCCGAGGCGGCCGACGCCGTCAGCAGCCCCGACCCGGCCGACCTGCCTGACGAGCTGGGTGACGTGCTGCTGCAGGTGGCGTTCCACAGCGTGATTGCCGAGGAGGCCGGGACCTTCGGGTACCCGGACGTGGAGCGGGCCATCGTGGAGAAACTCGTACGGCGTCACCCGCACGTGTTCGCAGGGACGGACGTGAGCGGCAGTGAGGAGGTCGTGACGAACTGGCAGGCCATCAAGGCCGCCGAGCGCGGTGGCCGCGTGCGGCGCCCCGAGCAGCGCGTTCCCGCCGCGCTGGGGGCCCTGGCACGCGAGGCGAAGGCGCAGAAGCTCGCCGGTCACGCGAAGGCAACGCCCGAGGCGGCGCAGGAGGCGCTGCTGGCGGCCGCGCAGGCCGCACCAGCCTCGGCCGACGGGATCGCGGACGTCCTGGAGGCCGTGGTGGCCTGGGCGCGCGCGGCGGGCGTGGACGCCGAACTGGCCCTGCGCGAACGGACCCTGAGCACACTGCGGGCCCTGCCGGACGACGCCGGGCTGACCTCATGACCGACCCGCTGGACGCGGTGACGGCCGACCCGTGGGCGACGTGGCTGGGGGAACGGGAGCGCCGCACGCTGCACCTGCCGGACTACCGCCGCGCGGCGGTCCTCGTGGGCCTCACGCGCGAGGTGGACGCGCGGGTGCTGCTCACGGTGCGCTCGGCGGACCTGCCCACCCACAAAGGGCAGATCAGCTTCCCCGGCGGCAGCCTGGAGCGCGGCGAGACTCCGGTGGAGGCCGCGCTGCGCGAGGCGCAGGAGGAGGTCGGGCTGGACCCGGCGCAGGTGACGGTCCTGGGTGAACTGGACGATGTGTTCACGCCCATCGGCTTCCACGTGACGCCGGTCCTGGCGCGCATTCCCGCCCAGCCCACCCTGACGCTGTCGGGCGAGGTCGCGCAGCTGCTCCTGCCGGGCCTGGCCGACCTGCGCGCCGCGCCCATGACCCGGGAGGTCCGCACGCTGCCGGACGGGACGCGGGTGCCGCTGTACCGCTACCCGTGGCAGGGGCATGACATCTGGGGCATGACGGCGCGGGTACTGCACGACCTGCTGCGCGACGGCCCGCAGCGTGACGGTCCCGCCTGAGGGGCGCATCGGAACAACCCCCACCCGCGTGGGGTGGGGGCGCAACCTGAGCCGTGGATCAGCGGCTGGGGTTGATGGTGATCTGGCCGTTCTTCGTGATGTTGTAGTTGCTCACGAAGGTGCGGTAGCCGGGGGCGATCATGACGATCTCGTGCGTGCCGCCGTCGAGTTGCAGGTCCAGGCCGCCGTTGCGGATGGTCCCGGCCTCCTGGCCGTCCACGAAGATGCGGGCGCCGCTGACGCTGCTGCGCACGGACACGGTGAAGGCGCTGTTCACGGGGGCCGGGGTGACGGCCTGCGCGAACTCGACGTTCACGTTGGTGGTGCTGCCGCCGCGGATGGCGACGGTGGTGGTGAAGTCACGGTACCCGGGCGCCTGGACGCGGATGGGGTAGCTGCCGGCCTTCAGGTTGCTGTAGGTGACGTTCGCGCCGCCCAGTCGCTGGCCGTTCAGGATCACGGTGGCGTTGTTCACGTTCGTGCCGACGAACAGGCTGCCGGTGCTGATGGGGGTGCGGCCCGCGACGGTGTAGAAGGCGGTGTCGCTGACCCAGCTGTTCTGGGGCAGGGGGTTGACGACGATGCTCAGCGCCTGGGCCAGACCGGCCTGGTTCTTGGCGTTCACGGTGGCGAACTGGTCCTGGGTGGTCTTGAAGGAGCTGATCTGGTCGAGGTTCAGAGGGGTGAGGCTGGCCAGGGCCAGGACCTTGTTCTGCCCGATGGGGCCGGCGACCGTGAAGTTGAACTTGTCCTCGGGGGCGGGGAACACCTTGGTGGTGTTGGCCTTGACGAGGTTGCTGTCGCTCAGGCGGTTGGGGAGGATCTGGTCGACGCTGCCGTCGGGGTTCACGTTGAACAGGTACACGTACGCGTCGCGGTTGACGGTGGCGCTGATGCTGATCTTGTCACCCACGCGGTAGGCGGGGTTCTGGTTGCCGGTCGTGTCCTTGTCCACGCGCACGCTGACGTTCAGGTCAGGCTGGGTGGGGTTCACGATGATGCTCTGGGCGCTGATTTTGGGGGCAGCGGCGGCGGTGCTCAGGAGCATCGCGGCCGGGATAAGAAGAAGTTTTTTCATGTGGGACCTCCGCTGATGAGCCTACGGGGCGGCACATGACGCGCCGTGAGTTCAGGCAGCGGCAAACTTAATGGTGCTTCAGGCCACGGTCAGCTTGGGCCGGGCGGGTGGACGTCGTGTGGGCGCCGTCCGGCGATCCTGAGGAGATTGAACGATCTCACATCAACATGAAGCTTTCTTAATGTATGATCAGGTCATCATCAGTTCTGGAGGTTCCACCATGACCGCGTTCCTGCGTCGTCTGTTCAGCCGCCGAGTCCCTGTCCCCACCCGCACGCGCCAGAGTCCGCCCATCACCGAACTGGACCTCCTGCGCGCCCTGGGCTGCGACGAGTAGGCCCCAGCACACCTCCATCCCGGCCCGGGACTGAACGGCGACGCCCACGCCATCAGTCCCGGGCCTGCCTGCGCCCCGGGGGCGACCCGGCAGCCGACGCGGCCCGGCACATGCTCTAGCCTGAACGCATGCCCCTGTCCCCTGCCGCTCCCGACGCGCCCAGCCCGGACGTCCTGATCGTCGTCGCCACGCCCGGCGAGGCCGCGCACCTGCGGGACCTGCCCGCCCGCGTGATCGTCAGCGGGGTCGGGCCGGTCGCGGCGGCCCTGGCCACCGCCCACGCCCTGACGGCCGCCCCGGCCCGGCTGGTCATCAGCGCCGGGATCGGCGGCGCGTACCCCGGCAGCGGGCTGCGCCCCGGCGACCTCGCCGTGTCCAGCGTGATGATCCAGGCGGACCTGGGCGCCTGGGACGGCGCCGCCTTCCTCCCGCTGGACGACCTGGGCCTGTCCGTCCTGCCGGACACGCCGCACGGCGCGGTCTTTCCCGCCTGGACACACGCCCGGGCGGTCGCGGCCCGCGCCTGCGCGGCACTCGGCCCGGCCCTGACGCTGGGCGGCGTGACCGGCAGCGCGGCGCAGGCTCAGGCGCTGGAACGCCGGTACGCCGGCGCGCTGTGCGAGGGCATGGAAGGCGCGGGCATCGCCCACGCCGCCCTGCTCGCCGGGGTCCCGGCGATGGAGGTGCGCGGCATCAGCAACCCCGTCGGCCCCCGCGACCGCAGCGCGTGGCGCGTCCCCGAGGCGCTCGCCGCGACCCGCCGGGGCGTGCAGGCCGCGCTGGCCGTGATGGCTGATGGCTGATGGCTGATGGCTGATGGCTGATGGCTGATGGCTGATGGTCAACAGCGTCTGCGCGCCGGACCCGCCCACGTCAAGGCCGTCCCACTCCCCACTGCCCCTACAGCAGGCGGCCGTCGTCGGGGAAGTCCAGCGGGTCGGGCGCCTGCACGGGCACGCCGTGGGCGTTCAGGGCTTCGCGCAGCTGCGGGATGTTCTTCAGCGCGTGGCCTCTGGTGGTGTTCTCGAAGAACACGTACAGTTCGCTGAGGTCGTCGGCGACGAGCGCGATCTTCTGCGCCCACTCGTCCATCTCGGCTCGGCTGTAGCGGTAGTCGTGGCGTTCGGCGGCGCTCTGGCCGTCCCACCAGTTCGTGGCGTTGCGGCCGTGCAGGCGCAGGTAGCCGACGTCCGCCGTGACGTGCAGCTGCGGTTCGGGCAGGCCCCCGGCGGGCGGGTAGTCCGGGCTGACCCAGATCACGCCGCGCTGCGCCATGCCCTCGCGCACCTCGGGGAGATCCCAGCCTTCGTGGCGGATCTCGACGGCCAGTTCGTGCCCGGCGAAGCGTTCGGTGAGCATCTGCAGGTACCGGCGGTTGGCGGGCGTGCGGTGGAACGAGTACGGGAACTGCGCCAGGTACGGCCCGAGCACGCCCGCCTCGCGCAGCGGTTCGGGGCTCTGGAGCATGCGGTCGAAGTCGTCGTCGGTAGGGGCGCGGTCGTGCGTGAACACCCGGTGGAGTTTCACGGTGAAGCGCACCCGTCCGGCACTCTTGCGGAGCATGCCCTCGAAAGCCTTCAGACCGGGAATGCCGTAGAAGGAGGCGTTCAGTTCGGCGGCGTCGAAGTGCCGGGCGTACGTGGCGAGGTAGTCGTCCTTGCGCACGCCGTCGTACAGGAGGCCCGGGGCCGCCCAGTCGTCGTTGCTGTAACCGCCGCAGCCGATGTACACGCGCATGCCTGAGAGGGTAGCGTCCGGCGCGCGGGGTGGTCCTTGGCGCAACCTTCAGCTCGCGCGGGGCGGGTCAGTTGGTGCGTGGGGGGCGGTTCAGGGAGGTCCAGAAGGCCTGGATGGTGCGCAGCGCCTCGCGGAACTGCGTGAAGTCCAGGGGTTTGACGACGTAGGCGCTCGCGCCGTGCGCGTAGGATTCGCGGATGTCCCGGTTCTCGCCGCTGGTGGTGAGCATCACGACCGGGATGCCGTCCAGGCCGCGTTCGGCGCGGATGGCGTCCAGGATGGCGATGCCGTCCATGTGCGGCATCTTGAGGTCCAGCAGGATCAGGTCGGGCAGGTGGCCGTCGTCGCGGGCGTGGCGCAGGAGGGTCATGGCCTCGGGGCCGCTGCTGGCCACGCTGACCGCGCCCCCGGTGGCGACCTCGTCCAGCGCGGTCAGGGCGAGTTCCACGTCGTTGGGGTTGTCGTCGATCAGCAGGATTCTGCGGGTGTTCACGGGGCCTCCCGGTGCGCGTGAGGTCGCCTGAGTCAGCCGGGGAGCACCATGCCGCCCGGTGACCCGCAGTGTAGCAAAGTCCATGAGTCTTTCCTTAACTTGATTTAACGTTGCGGGGTCAGGGGCGCACTGGGCAGCCCCACACTGCCCCGCGCGGGTAGCACGTAGACTGCGCCCCATGTTGAGCAAGCGCATCATTCCCTGCCTGGACGTCCAGAACGGCCGGGTGGTGAAAAACGTCCGGTTCTTCGAGAACCACCGCGACGCCGGGGACCCGCTGGTGCTCGCGCAGGCGTACGAGGCCCAGCAGGCCGACGAACTGGTCTTCTACGACATCACCGCCACCCATGAGGGCCGCAGCCTGATGCTGGACGTCGCCGCGCGGGTCGCCGAGCAGGTCATGATGCCCCTGACCGTCGGCGGCGGCGTGAACCATCTTTCCGACTTCCGGCAGCTGCTGCTGGCGGGCGCGGACAAGATCAGCGTGAACAGCGGCGCCCTGAGCCGCCCCGAACTGATCCGCGAGGCCAGCGACCACTACGGCGCGCAGTGCGTGATGCTCAGCATCGACGCCAAACGCCGCGCAGGCGGCGGCTGGAACGTGTTCCGCGCCGGTGGCCGCGTGGACACGGGCCTGGACCTGATCGAGTGGGCCACCCGCGGGCAGGCGCTCGGCGCGGGCGAGATCTGCCTGAACGTCATGGACGCCGACGGCACCAAAGGCGGCTTCGCGCTGGACGCCACCCGCGCCGTGGCGCGCGCCGTGGACCTGCCCGTCATCGCGTCCGGCGGCGCCGGAAAACTGCAGGACTTCCGCGACGTGCTGCTCGGCGGCGACCACGGCGGGAACGCCGACGCCGCGCTGGCCGCCAGCGTCTTCCACTTCGGCGAACTGACCGTCCCGCAGGTCAAGGCGTACCTGAAGGGCGAGGGGCTGCCCGTCCGGCTCGACTGGCACGACACGACCCGCCCCTGAATTCCCTTTTTACCCGTGGCCTCCGGAGGGGGCCTGACATGACTGCCCTGACCCTCGATTCCCTGAAGTTCGATCCTCAGACCGGCCTGATCCCGGTCGTCACGCAGGACGCCCGCAGCGGCGCCGTCCTCATGCAGGCCTGGGCCGACCGCGCCGCCGTCGCACGCACCCTGGACACCCGCGAGGCCACCTACTGGTCCCGTTCACGCGGCGAGCAGTGGGTCAAGGGCGCCACCAGCGGCCACACCCAGCAGGTCGTGGACGTGCAGGCCGACTGCGACGGCGACAGCCTGCTGTACCGCGTGGTGCAGACCGGCCCGGCCTGCCACACCGGCGCGTACTCCTGCTACCACCAGCCCCTCCTGACCACGGGCGCCCCCCAGGCCGGACTGGACGACACGCTGGACCGCGTGTACGCCACCATCACCGAACGGCTGGCCACCCTGCCCGAGAACAGCTACGTGGCCCGCCTGCACGCCGGGGGCCTGGACCGCGTCCTGAAGAAGATCAGCGAGGAAAGCGGCGAGGTCCTCCTGGCCGCGAAGAACGCCGACCGCGCCGAACTCGCCACCGAGGTCGCCGACCTGCTCTTCCACACCCTCTTCGCCATGGCCGAGGTCGGCGTCAGCCCCGCCGACGTCGCCGCCGTCCTCCAGGAACGCGAGGGCCGCACCGGACTCAAGGGACCCAAAGAGGTGGGATGAGGGGTGTGGGTTGTCGGTTGTGGGGTTGAGCTGTTCCCACAACCCACGTCCCACAGCCATCCTCAGAACAGCATCGGCTGGCGCGCTTCCTCCTGCACCTGGGGAAGCGCGTCGACTTTCACGTACTCCAGTCCGGCGGCCTGCGCGACCTTCAGGGCGGGCACGGTGATGTCCGGCGCGGCGAGGATGCCGCGGACCGGGGCCGATACCTGTGCGCGGACGGCGTCCACGTACCGCCCGAGCTGGTGGACGGCGTCGTGTCCGGCCTTGCCGCGCTTGAGTTCCACGACCACGAAGCAGCCCTGGCTGTCGCGGGCGTACAGGTCGATGCCGCCCACCCCGACGAGCAGTTCGCGGTCCAGGACGGTCAGGCCGTCCTCGATCAGGTGCGGCGCGCGGGCGAGGGCCTGTTGCATCTGCGCCTCGCTGCCCTGCAGGAGGAACAGCGCCTCGTCGGCGAGGTTCAGCGCGGTGACCTGCGCGCAGCCGATGACGCGCACCCGCACGACCTCGGCGGGGCTGCGGCGCTCGGCGTGCAGGACCACGCATCCGCCGTCCAGGTCCGCGGAGAGGTGATCGGTGCGCGGCTGCCAGTTCACGGGTTTCACGCCCCTGGGCCCGTGGACCTGCAGGGACCCGTCGGGTTTCACGAGCAGCAGGCGGTCCCCGGCCTCGGCCATGCTGGTGGCCCGCCCGGCGTACAGCACCTCGACCTCTCCGGCCAGATGCAGGGTCACTCGGGCGTGCAGGTGGGCGCGCAGGAACGCCAGCAGGGCTTCGGGGGCAGGGTGGGTCAGGGACTCGATCAGCATGGGCAGGGGCGCTCGGGGAGCGCCGCGCAGGATACCGCCTGCGCCCCCGGAACGGCCCGACGCGGCGCAACCGGACCATGAAGGAAGCGTGAACGTGCCGTGTGATCCGACAGGCGGCCCGCCGCATACAGCTGGTCAGCAGCCGTGATCCTCCCCCCTGCCACCCCGCCGGTCACGGCGCGCCCGCCCGCCACAACCGCCCCTGTCCCGCATGCGCCCCATGCACGTGCCCAGTCCCCGGAGGTTCCCCATGAAACACGCCGCCCTGCTGCTCCTGTCCGCCCTGACCCTCGCGTCCTGCTCGATGCCCCGCACGCCCGCCGCGCCCGCCGGACCGGTCACGTACGGCCTGAACGGCACCACGCTGTACACCTTCGGGCTGGACAACCCGGACGCCAGCCGCCGCAGCGTGACCATCACCGGGCTGAGCAGCGGTGACACCCTGGTGGACCTGGACGTCCGCAACACCGACGGCATGCTGTACGGCTTCGCCAGCAGCGGCCGCGTGTACATGATCAACGCCGACACCGGCACCGCGACGCTGGACAGCAGCGTGACCCTGAGCGGCAAGGGGCTCGTCGCCGCCGACTTCAACCCCGCCGCGAACCGCCTGCGCGTGCTGGGCACGGACGACGCCAACTTCCGCCACACGCTGAGCGCCCTGCCGACACCGGCCACCACCGGCACCACCGCCGACGGCACGTTCGCGTACCCGACCGGCACGCCCAACCCGAACCTCGTCGCGGCGGCGTACACCAACTCGTTCAACGACACCGGCAAACTCAACTCCGGCCTGACGACCACGCTGTACTCCATCGACGCCGATCAGGACGCCCTGATCACCCACCCGGCAGCGGGCGCCCCGGCCTTCAACACCCTGCAGACCGTGGGGGCGCTGGGTGTGGACGTCATGGTCGGGAAGACCGGGTTCGATATCGCCGGGGCGGGCACGGCCGTCCTGAGCCGCGCCGGGGCGAGCAGCACCGACCTGTACACCGTGGACCTGACCAGCGGCAAGGCGACCATGAAGGGCAGCGTGAAGGTCGCGCTGAGCAGCGTGGCGCTGAAACTCCAGGCGCCCTGAGCCGGGCCGGTCGGGGGAGGTCGGGGCAACGTGCGCCCAGGCCTCCCCTGACCTGTGCGTTCCCTTCACCCGGCCGCCCGGCGGGAATGTGTGAATTCCGTCATGCGAAAAGGCGCACACTGGACCGGACGCCGGGCCGTATGGGTCCGCGCGGGCGTTGTCCGGGGGTGACAGGCATGCAGGTGGTGCAACTCAGCGATCCGCACATCGATTACCGGTTCCCGCAGAAGGCGGCGGCGTTCGCGCGGGCCGTGGCGCACGTGAACACCATGCCTGCCCTGCCGGACGCCGTGATCCTCACCGGGGACTGCACCGAGCACGCCCGGCCCGACGAGTACGCGCTGTTTCGCGAGCTGCTGGGCGCGCTGCGCGTCCCGGCGTTCCTGGTACCCGGTAACCACGACGACCGCGCCGCGCTGCTGGACCGGTTCCCGCCCCCGCCCGGGTACCTGCCGGGCTTCATGCAGTACGCCGCAGAGGACTTCCCGCTGCGCCTGATCGGCCTGGACACGCACCGGCCGGGGCATGGTGGCGGCGAACTGGACGGCACGCGCCTGGACTGGCTGGAGGCGCGACTGCGCGAGGCGCCCGGGCGGCCCACGCTGCTGTTCATGCACCACCCCCCGGTGCGGACCGGGCTGGACGTGCTGGACGGCATGGACCTGCGCGGACGCGAGGCGCTGTGCGACCTGCTGCTGGAGCACCCGCAGGTGCTGCGCGTCGCGGCCGGGCACCTGCACATGAGCCTCACGGCGCGCTTCGCGCATACGACCGTCATGACCTGCCCCGGCACCGACGCGACCCTGCACCCGGACCTTCAGCGGGCCGCGCTGCTGGTCGTGCAGCGGCAGCCGCCCATGTGCCTGCTGCACCACTGGACGCCGGAGACGGGCCTGAACTCGTTCACGCAGGTGATCGCGCCCGCCCCGTGGCACCCGCTGTTCGACGGGGAACGCTGGCACGACTTCGACCGGCCGAACGGGGCGCACGCGGCCCACTGACGAGCGGGGGGCGCGGCGGCCTTCGGGCATAGTGTCGGACGTGGGTTCCGTCCTCTCCCCCGATACTCCCAAGTCCGAGTGGCGCGCCTGGGCCCGAGCAGTGCGCGCGGAGCTGCCCGACGTGTCCGCGCCGGTCACGGCGACCCTGCGCGATCTCTTGAAGAGGCTGGGGGCGCGGCGGGTGCTGGCGTACCGCGCGCTGAGCGGCGAGCCGGACGTGTCGGCGTTGCATGGCGAGTTCGAGCTGCTGGCCCCCCGCGCCCGCTTCCGGCCCGAGCCGAGGTTGACGCTACACCCCTGGGACACCGCGACGGAGGTCAGCCGCTTCGGGGCGCTGCAACCCCCGCAGGACGCGCCGCAGGTGCCGCTGGACACGGTGGACGCGATCCTGCTGCCGGGGCTGGCGTTCGACCACGCGGGCGTGCGCCTGGGCTACGGCGGGGGCTTCTACGACCGCCTGCTGCCCGCGTTCCGGGGCGTGACGGTCGGCGTGATCCAGCACGCCCTGCTCGTGCCGGGGCTGCCGCGCGACCCGCACGACTGCCCCGCGCAGTGGCTCGTCACCGAACGCGGCGCGACGGAGGTCCAGTGAAGGCGTTCCGGGCGGCGGCCACCGCGACTGTCCTGGCCGGGATGCTCGACCGGCCACGCCCCCACCAGATCGCGGAGGCGACGCTGATCGCCACGCTGGCCGCCGAGATCACCCGCACAGAGCCCGGGCGGGACGCGCGGGACACCCTCACCCTGCTGCTGTCGCTGGGGGCCGCCGCACTGGGCGGCGTGACCATCGCCCGCTCCACGCACCAGCCGGACCCGCGCGGGAACCCCGGCGCGTTCCGGGGCGGCGCGGCGTGGTACGCGCTGGCGCAACTCCTGACCGTCACGCTGCTGTGGCGGCGCGGCGCGCGGCCCCACACCGGCCACTGGCCCGCGCGCGCGGCGGGACTGCTGCTCGGCGCGGGCCTGCTGATCCGGCACGACCCCGGAAGCCTCCCGGTCCTGAGCGGGTACGGGGCGCTGCTGAACCTCATGGCGCTGCTGGCCGCCGACCCCCGACTGGCCCGCGCGCACCCCGACGCGGCGCGCCTGCTGCGGCGGGGCGGGTGGATGTTCGTCGCGTCGGACCTGCTGATCCTCGTGCGGCGCTACCTCCTGCGGGACCGGCTGAGCCGCGCCCTGACCGAGGGCGTCATGCTCGCCCTGTACGCCGGGGCGCAACGGAACCTCACGCGCGGGCTGATGCTCCTCACCCGTCGATCCTGAGTTCCGCCTGCGCCTCGCCCGCGCGGTCCGCGACGAGGGCACGCGCCACCGCGTCCGGCCCGAGCGCGCCGCGCGGCACGCGGCCCACCTGCGCCCACAGGCCCGTCTCCACGGCGGGCGGCAGCACCAGCGTGATCCCGACGCCCCGGTGCTCCAGCCGCGCGACCTCCGCCGCGCGGGCCAGCGCCGCCTTGCTCGCCGCGTACTGACTGAAGCCCCGCGCGGTCACCAGTTCCGGCCGCGCACCCAGCAGGTACACCCGCCCGCCCGGCGCGAGCCGCCCCAGCCCGTGCTTCAGCGTCCACAGCGCCCCGAAGTAGTTGGCGTTCCACACCCCCCGGACGTGCGTGGGGTCCGCGTCCCGCAGGGGCTCGGGGTGCGCCGCGCCCGCCGCGTACACCAGCGTGTCCAGTTCCGGGGACGCCTCCAGCAGCGTGCGGACGTGACTCTCGAAGCCCACATCCGCCGCGCGGCCCGTCGCGCCCAGCTCGGAGGCCAGCGCCGCCAGTCGCGTCCCGTCCCGCCCGGAGAGGGTCAGCGTGTGCCCAGCCGCCGCAAAGGCCCGCGCCGTCGCCGCGCCGATCCCGCCCGTCGCGCCCAGAATCAGGGTATGCATGCCGGTAGTAGGCGACGCCCGGCGCGCCGGAACCGTCGGAGGGCACACCGAACCAGCCCGGCAGCCGTCCTTCAGGTGGGCGACAGGTGATCGCGCATGGCCCGCGCCTGCGCCTCGAACCCCGCCTGCACCCACCGCACGGGCACCAGCGACGCCGCCGGACCGTGAAAGACCTCCTCGGTGGCGTAGGCCGTGTCGCCATTCGGCAATTGCCGCAGGGTCTGGACCCGCTCCGACCGCAGCAGGCCCCAGCGGGCCAGGGGACTGTCGTACCGCCACGCGACCAGCGCCGCGCCGCCCACCGGAGGCTGCACGCGCGTGACCTGCTCGTCGGAGTGCATGAACCGCCCCCCGCGCCAGGGCAGCTTGAAGCGCATCCGCACCCCCTCGACCGCACGTTCAGCCCCCGTGACCTCCACCACGAACGGATTCCAGCTGCCGTACGCGCTGAACTCCACCAGCAGGTCGAAGACCCGCTCCAGGGGGGCCTGCACGGTGATCTCGGTCCGGGCGACACGCGGCATGAGCGAGTCTACCGGGCGCAGCGCGCCGCCACGAGGCCGCGACCTCTACCCGCCCAGCGCCCAGCGTTCGACAGGCTGGTACGGCCCACCGGGTCCGGGTTTGCGCATCCAGACGAGGTCCGTGGCAGTGAACGCGAGCGGGTGTGCGAACGCCTGCCCCGCCGCGTCCAGCAGGGCGTCCAGGGGAACGTCCCGCCGTCCCAGGGCCAGCGTGAGGTGCGGGGTCAGGTGCGGCCCCTCGTACCCGAAGCGGCGCGTGGGGCGCAGGGCATCCAGCAGCGCGAGGTGCAGCCGCACGGCGCCGGTGCTGCGGGCGGGAAGGTACAGGGCGCTGCCGTTCGGGAACACGCGCGGCGCGAGCAGTTCGACCGGGACGGGCGGGGTCGCCGCCGCCACCGCCGGGATGAGGTCCAGCCAGCGCAGGTCGTCGTCCAGGCCACTGCGGGCCTTGACCGTGATGTGCGGGACCGCCGCCGCGTCGCGCACGCCGTGGGCCTCGCGGAACGCCACGACGCGGGCCTCGATGTCGGGCGGGGGCCGCAGCGCCAGCAGGTGCGAGGGACTCACGGGATGGCCCTCCGGGAGGAAACTGACGCCCTGGTCATCCAGCTGGTTCGACTCGGATTTTCACCCTGTGGAACGCCGTTTTCCATGGATTTCACACCTCAGCGTACACCCCCCGGGCGTCCAGACGGCCCGGACGCTCCGGGGGTGGGTCGGCTACAGTTTCAGGTGTGAACCAGTCCCCCACCGAGCCGCTGAAGCGGACGCCCCTGCATGCCGCGCACCTGCGCGCCGGAGCCCGAATGGTGCCCTTCGGCGGGTGGGACATGCCCGTGCAGTACGCGGGCGTGAAAGCCGAACACGACGCCGTCCGCAACGCCGCCGGTGTGTTCGACGTGTCCCACATGGGCGAATTCCGCGTGCAGGGCAGCGGCGCACTGGCGTTCCTGCAGCACGTCACCACCAACGACGTCAGCAAACTCAAGCCCGGCCGCGCACAGTACAACTGGCTGCCCGGCGTGTCCGGCGGGCTGGTGGACGACATCTACATCTACATGGTCGCGCCAGACGAGTACCTGACGGTCGTGAACGCCAGCAACATCGCCAAGGACTGGGCGCACCTGCAACGCCACGCCGAAGGGTTCGACGTCACCCTGACCGACGAGAGCGACCGCTGGGGCCTCCTCGCCGTGCAGGGACCCCAGACCGAGAGCCTGCTGCAACCCCACACCGACACCGACCTGAGCAGCAAGAAGAAGAACGCCTTCTTCCCCGCCAAACTGTTCGGCTTCGACGTCATGCTGGCCCGCACCGGGTACACCGGCGAGGACGGCTTCGAGGTCTTCGTGGACGCCAGCGAGGCCGAGACCGTCTGGGACAAGCTCCTGGCCGTCGGCTTCACGTCCGCCGGGCTGGGCGCGCGCGACACCCTGCGCCTCGAAGCGGGCTTCCCGCTGTACGGGCACGAATTCAGCGACACCATCCACCCGCTGAGCAGCACGTACAGCTGGGTCGTGAAGGACAAGACCCACGTCGGCCACGAGCACATCCGCGCGGCCCCCACCCAGACCCTGATCGGCCTGAAACTGGACCGCGTGCCCGTCCGCGAAGGCTACCCCGTCAAGATCGGCGGTGAGGTCGTCGGGCACGTCACCAGCGGCACCAGCAGCCCCACCTTCGGGCACCCCATCGCCATGGCCCTCGTGAACGCCGAACACGCCACCCTCGACATCTTCGACGTCGAGGTGCGCGGCAAGGACCACCCCGCCACCCGCGTCCAACTGCCGTTTTACAAACGGTGATGGCCCACCGTTGATAGTAGAAAGAACCGATCCATCACCCATCACCCATTCACCATCAACCCTCCGAAGGAGCACCCCATGACCACCACCCCCACCGGACTGAAGTACGCCGCCTCCCACGAATGGCTCGCCGCCGACGGCACCGTCGGCATCACCGACTTCGCACAGGACCAGCTGGGCGACGTCGTGTACGTCGAACTGCCCGAAGTGGGCCGCGTCGTCGAAGCAGGCGAAACCATCGCCGTCGTCGAGAGCGTCAAGACCGCGTCCGACATCTACGCGCCCGCCAGCGGCACCATCACCGCCGTGAACGACGCCCTGAGCGGCACGCCCGAACTCGTCAACAGCGCCCCATACGAAGGCGGCTGGCTGTTCAAACTCGACGTGACCATTGAGGGCGACCTGATGGACGCCGCCGCATACGAAGCCGCGAACAACTGACCCCCCGGCGGGCCGCGCGTTCCCGCAGCACCCCCTCCCCAGCCCTCCCCCCTGAAGGGGGAGGGAGACCACAGAGGCTCACACGTCTGCCTCCTTCCGCCTGACCGGGGGGAGGTCGGGAAGGGGTGGGCCGCAGCGCCGCCATGCCCCCCCGACGCCCCACCCCCAGGAGTACTTCATGACCCGTTCCCTGACTGATCTGTTGCAGACCGCTGATTTCCTCGACCGTCACGTCGGCCCGACCGAGGCCGAACAGGCCGCCATGCTGGCGGAATTGGGCGTGGGGAGCCTGGATGAACTGAGTGACACGACGCTGCCCGAGAGCATCCGCTTCACGGGGGACCTGAACGTGGGCGGCCCGGTCACGGAAGCGCAGGCGCTGGCCGACCTGAAGGCGGTCGCCGCGAAGAACAAGGTGTTCCGCAGTTACATCGGCATGGGGTACAGCGGCACGCATACGCCGGGCGTGATCCTGCGGAACATGCTGGAGAACCCCGGCTGGTACACCGCGTACACCCCGTATCAGGCGGAGATCAGCCAGGGTCGCCTGGAGATGCTGCTGAACTTCCAGCAGGCGATCATGGACCTGACCGCCATGCCCGTGTGCAACGCGTCGCTGCTGGACGAGGCGACCGCCGCCGCCGAGGCCATGACCCTCGCCAAGCGGGCGGGCAAGAGCAAGGGCACCACCCTGTACGTCGCGCAGGACGTGCACCCGCAGACCATCGACGTGATCCGCACCCGCGCGGAGTACTTCGGGTACGAGATCGTCACCGGTCCCGCCGACGCCGAACTGCCCGAAGGCACCTTCGCGGCACTCGTGCAGACGCCCGGCACGTACGGCGACCTGCACGACCTCTCCCCCATCGCCGAACGCGTGCACGCCAGCGGCGGCCTGCTGATCGCCGCGACCGACCTGCTCGCCAGCGCCCTCGTGAAACCCGTGGGTGAGATGGGCGCGGACATCGTGATCGGCAGCGCGCAGCGCTTCGGCGTCCCCATGGGCTTCGGCGGGCCGCACGCGGCATTCCTGGCGTGCCGCAGCGACTTCCAGCGCTCCATGCCCGGCCGCGTGATCGGCGTCAGCAAGGACGTCAAGGGCCGTCCCGCGCTGCGGATGGCGATGCAGACGCGCGAGCAGCACATCCGCCGCGAGAAGGCCACCAGCAACATCTGCACCGCGCAGGCCCTCCTGGCGAACATGGCCGCCGCGTACGCCGTCTACCACGGCCCCGAAGGCATCAGGACGATTGCCGAGCGCACGCACCGCCTGACCGGCATCCTGGCGCGCTTCCTGACGGAGGCTGGCGTCGAACTGGTCAACGGGGAATTCTTCGACACGTTGACGTTCAAGGGTGACACCTCTGCCATCCGGAACCGCGCTGAAGGCATGGGCATCAACCTCCGCTACGAGAACGATCTGATCTCGGTCAGCCTGGACGAAACCACCACGCCCGCCGACGTCGAAGACCTGATCGAAGCGATTGCCGGAACCCGCCAGAACGACAACGGTCAGGAGTTCAAGGTGCTGTCCGAGTACCAGCACAAGTTCGTGGACGGCATTCCCGCCGACCTGAAGCGCACCAGCGAGTACCTCTCGCACCCGGTGTTCAACACGCATCACAGCGAGCACGGCATGCTGCGCTACCTGAAGAGCCTGGAGAACAAGGATTACAGCCTGACGCACGGCATGATCCCGCTGGGCAGCTGCACCATGAAACTGAACGCCACGACGGAAATGATTCCCGTGACGTGGCCCGAGTTCGGCCAGCTTCACCCCTTCGCGCCCGCCGACCAGACGGAAGGGTACGCGGAGATGCTGGCGGAACTGGAGGCGTGGCTGGCGGACATCACCGGGTACGACGCCGTGAGCCTCCAGCCGAACAGCGGCGCGCAGGGCGAGTACGCGGGCCTGCTGGTCATCCGCAAGTACCACGAGAGCCGCGGCGAGGCGCACCGCAACATCTGCCTGATTCCCGCCAGCGCGCACGGCACGAACCCTGCCAGCGCCGCCATGATGGGCATGCAGGTCGTCGTCGTGAAGACCGACGCGGACGGCAACATCGACATGGACGACCTGAAAGCCCAGGCCGAGAAGCACAGCGAGAACCTGGGCGCGCTGATGATCACGTACCCCAGCACGCACGGCGTGTACGAGGAACGCGTCATGGAAGCGTGCGAACTGATCCACCAGCACGGCGGGCAGGTGTACCTGGACGGCGCGAACATGAATGCCCAGGTCGGCCTGACCAAACCCGGCCTGATCGGCAGCGACGTGTCCCACCTGAACCTGCACAAGACCTTCGCCATTCCCCACGGGGGCGGCGGCCCCGGCATGGGCCCCATCGGCGTGAAGGCGCACCTCGCCCCGTTCCTCCCGAACCACGCCGTGCGCCCCACCAGCGACAGCAGCACGGGGGCCGTCAGCGCCGCGCCGTACGGCAGCGCCAGCATCCTCCCCATCAGCTACCTGTACATCCGCCTGCTCGGCGCACGCGGCCTGAAAGTCGCCACGCAGGTCGCCCTGCTGAACGCCAACTACATCGCCCACCACCTCAAAGGCGCGTTCCCCGTCCTGTACACCGGCCGCAACGACCGCGTGGCGCACGAGTGCATCATCGACCTGCGCCCCCTCAAGGCCGCCAGTGGCATCAGCGAGGAGGACGTCGCCAAGCGCCTCATGGACTACGGTTTCCACGCCCCTACCATGAGCTTCCCCGTGCCCGGCACGCTGATGATCGAACCGACCGAGAGTGAACCCAAAGCGGAACTCGACCGGTTCATCCAGGCGATGCTCGGCATCCGCCGCGAGATTCAGGACGTGCAGGACGACCTGATCACCGCCGCCGACAGCCCGCTGAAGCACGCGCCCCACACCCAGGCCGACCTGATCGACATGGACTGGAACCGCGCCTACAGCCGCGAAACCGCCGCCTACCCCACCGCCACGCAAAAGCAATGGAAATACTGGCCCAGCGTCAACCGCGTGGACAACGTCTACGGCGACAGAAACTTCGTGTGCAGCTGCCCGCCCGTTGAGGATTACATCGAGGGTACGTGATTAGCGACGCAGGTTGATCAGGACATCGACGGGGTCCTGACCGCGCAACCGCGCGGTCTCCACCGTCGACTTGATCCGCATGTACGTCTGTGCACCCAGCGCGTTCTTGCTGCACTGCGAGACCTTGCGCGCGATCACCACCGACCGCAGGCTCCGTTCCGCCGCGTTGTTCGTCGGCGGGATATCCGGGTCTACTAGGAACCGCAGCAACCGGCCCTGCCGGTACTGCTTGAGCAACCCCAGTCGTAGCCGTTCGTTCCCCGGGGTCTTCAGTGGGCGCCGGTCGAGTAAGGCGTCCAGACGCAGGGTGAGTGCCTCACCCTGCTGTCGGTACTCATCCAGGCTGCATCCTCCACGACGGTGCTGGGCATGCAGCGCCATCAATGCTCGGCACACCTCGGCCAAGCGCTGCCCATACTCCCGGCCCCGTCCCCGCTTCCCCTGAGCCTGCTCACTCACCGTCTGGACGTTGCGCAGGACGTGAGCCAGACATTTTTGCTGCTGGACCCCTGCCAGGGTGTGACTGTCATAGACCTTGAAGCGGTCGCACACCAGGACTCCACCAAAGGCGTTGCCGAGCACTGCACGCAACTCGACGTTGGTGTGCTGGAGATTCGCTCGGAACAGCACCGTCTCGGCCGAGCGGAAGGTGCTCACCCAGGCCTGTGTCGCGTTCACTCGCCAGCCCGTGTCGTCGTGGTGGACATAGGGAGCTGCGCGCAGCTCCCGTTCCAGGGACTCGACATGTGTCGCCAGCGGACGTCCATCACGTGCCAGGCGCTGGGCGGCCTGGGTGATGGCCCCCTGGGACACCCGGATGCCGGTGGTCAGTCCCAGCACCCGTGGAATGCGGCGCTGTGGGAGACCAACCTCGTGGTGCAGCGCCTGAATGGTGGCCGCCAGTCGGGGACCACATCGGTGTCCCGTCGCCCCACGTTGGTCCGGTTGGAGGTCGGGATGCGCGCCACGTACAGTCTGCCCGCACTGCGGGCAGACCATCACCGGCACGTGGTAGGCCGTGATCTGCACGGTCTGAGCGGGCAGGTCACTGATCCAGGCGCGGTCGTTACGCTTGAAGATCAACTCGCCGACGTAGCCACAGGCCGTGCAGGTGTTGGGCGCCGGGACGTCGATCACGACGTCCTCCTGCTCGGGAGCAGGAGGACGCTTGTATGTGAAGACGCCTTCCCCAGCGCGACGACCTGCGGTTTTCGGGTGGGCTTTCCGACTTCCCCGGCTATGAGGGGCGGCATACTTGCGTTGCTGACGCTCCAACTGCTCGATGCGCTTCTGAAGCTGTTCGATCTGCTCCGCCTGCTTGCGGATGATCTCGTAGAGATCCTGTTCCGTCAGCGGGGTGGCCATGCGGCTCATCCTAGCGAATGTGACGATGCTGTCCGGCTCGCGGGGTCGCTAATCAGATACCATCGAGGCGTAAATGGGTTTCTCTCCATATTTATTTAAATAGTTAAGGGGGGAGGTAAAACTACCCCTTAACTATTATTCCAAGTAAATTTCATATTTCTTTAGTTACACCTAAGACATAGCCTTTACTTTTTATTATCCCGAGAATCTTTTAAAATTATTTCATTCATGTAATTTCTTTCGTATTTCCTCAAGTCTTCGTCTTAGATTGTTTATTTCATTTCTAATTGCCTTGATTGGCACTTCTACCACTGCCAATTTGACAAACGGTAGAGTTAATGTCGCAGAGGCACCTTTGTTTGAAGCCGAATTACGCATTGACTGCTCCATCTGCTGCTTAAACCAATACAATTGAAATTTTTCATCATTTGGCCGCAATACTAATGCATGATGATTTGCAGAAAACTTACCCGTGTCAATAACTGTCATGGCCCCAGATGAACCGTCCATGGCTAAAACAATGGATGGGCCTTCATGTATACTAATTTCCTTTCCGTTGCCTGTAATTGCGCTTTCTGAAATTCTATATTTGGGGCTTTCCACTCCCCCACCGTATACGGGTAGACCATCTTCCTCATAATAACGATATATTATAGCTTCGCTTAATGATTGATCCCCCTTTGTCAATTCAAAGATATCATTAATTGTTGATTTAATCATAATCGATTGCGCAGGGTAAATCAGATTCACACCCATAAGGTATTCAGCCTCGCTCAAGATTCCGCATTCTAGATTGTCAGTTTTTCTATCATAATAATCAATCAAACTTTGAGCACGCTTTACGTATTCATAGTAATCTATTTCGTGTAATTTTGGCCTCAACGAGGCTTCTGGTAAAAGATTAACACCCCTATCTTTGTCTCGCAGATCCATCAATCTAAATCTACCGTACTTTTTCCCAGTTTCTTTATTAAACTCATTTACCTTGAAAGGAGGTTCAACCTCATCTATTAGAGCAGCATGAAGATGACTAGGGCGAGAGTTACCGAAGGGATCAACCCATCGTGATAGTTCGTCATGCAACCATGATCCATCAACAGACTTTCTATCTGTCGGATAGCGTTTGTCACTATTCGCATACCCATCGTTATCTACAACGTACATTGAGATCTTCTCATTTTCTATCAGACTTAAACCTGACCACGCTTCTGATAGAGGCATGCTATCTACGATTCTTTTTTGAAATACAACGATTACCGTTTTCTGCTGCGTATAAGGGGCAAAGGCATGTTTAGGCAACGATATAATGTCGGTTACTTTACAGCTTCTTAAAAGCATATATCTAGCCGCAGATGATCGAGGATTTTCAACAACACCCGCAGGTAGAACAATCATTCCCCAAGCGCCGGGCTTTAATATTTCAATAACTTTCGATAAGAAAGCCTCCTCAGCTCTTCCATATGAAGACTTACCGTAAGGCGGATTAGTTAGGATAAAATCAAATCCGTCAGCTGGAAATTGAGTAATACTATGCTTTGCCAAGCTATCAAAACCGCCTTTTATTTCACTGAAACCATCGCCGGCGAAATACATATTAACTCTCGCGCGCGATGCGTTAGAATAACCTAGATCGTAACCGAAAAATACTTTTTTTGATATTTCCCTTGTTTGGGCGTCGCTAAGGGATAAGGTTTTTTTAATGTAACGCAATGCCTCTGTTAAAAATCCACCAGTTCCGCAGGCTATATCACCTATTTTTAGCTTTTCAACGTCTGACATCGATCTCAATCCGCCCGAACGCTCCAATAATATGGGCACCACAGAGGAAATAATGTGTCTGCCAGTGAAGAATTCACCCAAGGCCTTTTTTGTTGATTCGTCGCCAATCCATTGAAAAACTTCTCCAAATATATCAAAGTTTGCATGCTCCAAGGGCGGCAGAGAATCAAGAGTCTTAAATATTTCTGAAAAACTATTCTTATGCCTGTCTATCTTTGAAAGGATAAATTTGAATTTGAAGTTTATTTCGCTTTCTTCGATAGAATCTTTAAAATCAAATATATCGCCATATTTGGCTTTCATTATTGGATCAGCCAATATCCTATCCACGAGGCTAACCAGACGTTCTGCAACGGCGTGACTCTCAGATGCGGCACCCGGAACTAATGCAGGTTGCTCAGCCCATGTTCCCCACGATACGTTTTGTTCAAGAAGCAACTTGAGTGTCAGAAGAGCCACAGTAAAATCTACTGGGTTGCGTCCAGACGAAAGCACAGGAATCAACCTATAGATTGTTTTCAGTTTTTTCAATGCGTCTCTAAGATCCTGAATAGTAGCAAATCCTAAACGTCCAATAAAATTTCCCGAAGAATCAATACCACCTAAGAGTAGTTCCGGGTTTGGGAATTCATTTACAAGAAGCTTGCCATCAGATTTGACCGGAACCCATTTCCTTTCCGGAGTATAGTATTCAACTATAGAATCAATTCCATTAAATCCTACTGCAATCCTCGGAAGCGCTGGTTCCAAAGCCATGGCCGCATGAAGGCCTTCGATGTAAAATTTTGCTTCATCTAGTGCTAGATCTACTTTAACGGAAGGATTTTTATTTTCCCAAACACACATTGGCAAATCATTGCCGCCAGAAAACAGCAAAGTATCAGGGAATCCATGTCCTTTTCCACTTTTTGTTTTAGACGGCCAGGATTTGTCAATTCTCACATTACCACTTTTGTGGTGCTTGACGGTATATCCTGCCGCGCCAAGAATAGATGCGGCATGAGCTTGGACATCTGCTTCAGAGATTGCGGATGAATTAGGGCTGATTAAAAAAGTCGTGGACATCGCGTATTAATATACTGTCAAAAAGGCAGCGGCGCGCTCAGTCCTACCGATTTTACATTTTTGTGAAAAATTCGCACCATTTGAACCGCATAGAGATGTCGTCCGCAAACGAGTCCGGAATAAACACGTGGTCCGGCTTCCTCCCCCGAGTGCGGCCCTGCTCTTTTCCCTTTTACCTCTTGCTGCTGTGGTCGCCTTCCTGGAATTCTTCGATCATCTTGGCGTTGAAGGCGGGGATGTCGTCGGGGTTGCGGCTGGTGACAATGCCCTTGTCCACGACGACCTGCTGGTCGACCCATTCGGCGCCGCCGAGGGTGAGTTCGTGTTTCAGGCTGGGCCAGCTGGTCATTTTCAGGCCTTTGCTGATGCCGGTTTCGCTGAGGCTCCAGGGGCCGTGGCAGATGGCGGCGATGGGTGCGCCGTGGTCGTAGAACGCACGGACGAACTTCATGGCGTACGCGTCCAGGCGGAGCTTGTCGGGGTTGACGGTGCCGCCGGGCAGGAGGAGGCCGTCGTAGTCGCTGGGGTTGGCCTGCGTGACGGTGTGGTCCACGTCGTATTTGTCCTGGGGTTCGAGGTCGCCTTTCATGCTCTGGATCTGCCCGGCCTTGAGGCTGATGAGGTGCGTGGTGGCCCCGGCGGCTTCCAGGGCCTCGCGGGGTTTGACGAGTTCGACCTGTTCGACGCCGTCGGCGGCGAGGATGGCGATGGTTTTGCCTTTCAGGGGTTGGTCGGTCATGCGTTCAGCGTGCCGTGTGGGGGGGTGCGGGGCGTGATGGTGGTCTGAAGGCGCGTTGAGGCGGGGTTGAGGGGGGCTTGAGTTGGTGTGGGTTCTTGCCTTGCGCGCCGGGGGCGTGTGATGGGGTGGGGGGCATGACACTGACTGAGGAGTTCGCGAAGGCCTTACAGACCGCCGAGCAGGGCGGGGACGTTTCGGGGTTGCTGACCCTGCACGCGGGGGACGTGACGCTGCGGAACCTGACGCAGCAGACCTGGGAGGGCGCGGAGGGTGCGCGCGAGTTCTGGGAGGCCTACCTGGGCAATTTCGAGGAGGTGCGCAGCGAGTTCTCCCGCGTGCAGGAGGTGGGGGGTCTGGGCGTGCTCGAGTGGGTGGCGTCGGGTCGCCTGCCGGGTGGGCGGGAGATCTCTTACCGGGGCGTGAGCCTGCTGGACGTGCAGGATGGGAAGGTGTCGGCTTTCCGCACGTATTACGACAGCGCGGCGTTCGTGGTGGCGACGCCCGCCTGACGGTCAAGGAAAGAACGCGCCCGCCCCGGCACAGGCCAGGGGCGGGCAGTTTTGTCCCTCTCCGCTGGGGAGAGGGACTCGCAGGGTGAGGGGTTCTTACTTGTCCGTGCCGGGCGTGGTCACTTCGACGGCAGTGAGGGTCTCGGTGACGCGGAAGGTGTGGGGGACGCCGGCGGGCACGTGGTAGGAGTCGCCGGGCTGGAGGCTGATCGTCTCGCCGTTCACGATCAGATCGACGCGGCCTTCGATGACGTACCCGAGGGTTTCGTACTCGTGGGTGCTCTCGGGTTTGTCGGCGTTGGGTTCCTCGCGGTGCCACAGGCGCATGCTGCTCTGCTGCCCCTTGACGAGGTGGTGCTCGCCGTCGGTGCCGTGGGTGGTGTCGCTCTGGCTGACCTTGTACTGGCTCATGCGGTTCAGCGTGCGCCGCGCGGGTGGGTGCGGGCGTGATGGGCGCCTGAAGGCGGGTTCACGCGCAGTTGGCCGGAACTTGACCCTCATGCAATCGGGGAGACCCTGGGGTTTTTCTCCTCCCCCTTGAGGGGGGAGGCCGGGTGGGGGTGTCCACGGGCCCCGCCCGTCTCTTTTCCCCTGCTTTCGCCTGTGCCTGCCTCCTGTAGTTCCGCGCCTGCCTGTGCCCGGCGTCGTGGGTGGGCGTGCCGCATTCCCGTGCTGGACGCATGCCCCGGCAGCCCGGTTTTTTTTGTCGTCTCAGTCGCATTTTTTTTCCTCTGGCGGGTTGGGCGGGTGTGGGGTACACTGGGCGTCTCCGGCTGCCCGGTGGGTGGCCGTCTGAAAGGGGGTGAGGTGCTGCCGTGGGAACGAAAGAAGAGGTTCGTTCGCGCCTGAACATTGCGGATGTGGTGGGCGAGTACGTGCAGCTCTCGCCTGCCGGTCGCGGTCGCCTGAAGGGCCTGTGTCCGTTCCATAAGGAGAAGTCGCCGTCGTTCCAGGTGGATACGGAGCAGGGCTACTTCTACTGCTTCGGCTGTAAGGCGGGCGGGGACGTGTTCAGTTTCGTGCAGCGCACGGAGAACCTGAGTTTCGGGGACGCGATGCGCAAGCTCGCGGAGCGGGCGGGGATTCAGGTGGAGGCCCGGTACGGGGAACGGTCGAGCCGGGACGTGTTCGATGTGAACGCGTTCGCGCTGGCGTATTTCCGTGAGCACCTGATGGGGCCCGCGGGCGAGGCGGCGCTGGCGTACCTGCGGCGGCGTGGGCTGACGGACGCGACCATCGAGTCGTTCGAGGTGGGTTTCGCGCCGGACGGCTGGGACGGCCTGTTGAAGCATGCGCGGGTGAAGGGCGTGTCGGAACGGCAGCTGCTGGAGGCGGGGTTGCTGATCGAGAATCCGGAGTCCGGGCGGGTGTACGACCGGTTCCGCGCGCGGGTGATGTTCCCCATCCGCGATCACCTGGGGCGGCTGGTGGGGTTCGGGGGGCGCGTGCTGGACGACAGCAAGCCGAAGTACCTGAACACCCCGGAAACGGACGTGTTCCGCAAGGGTGAGCTGCTGTACGGGCTGGATAAGGCCCGCCTGGGCCTGAAGAACGGCGGGGAGCTGGTGGTGGTGGAAGGTTACATGGACGTGATCACCATGCACCAGCACGGGTTTACGGGGGCGGTGGCGAGCCTGGGCACGGCCCTGACCGCGGAGCACGCGACGCTGCTGGAGCGGCTGGGCGCGCAGAGTCTGGTGCTGCTGTTCGACCGTGACGAGGCGGGGTTGAAGGCGACCTTGTCGGGACTGGATCAGGTGCTGGGCGCGAAGTTCCGCGTGCGCGCCACGAGCGTGCCGAGCGGGAAGGATCCGGCGGACACCCTGCTGGCGGGGGACACCGAACTGCTGCGGACGGCCCTGAGCAGCGGTCTGGACGAGGTGCGGTACCGCGTGCAGGCCGCCATCGAACGGCACGGGGTGGGCACCAGCGAGGGCAAACGCCGCATCCTGATGGAACTGCTGCCGCGCATGCAGAACCTCGATCCCCTCGATGAGATCGCCGAGGGTGTGCGCGGCGCGGCGTGCGAGACGCTGGGCATTAAGCCCGAGGCGCTCATGGAGTGGATCGCCAGCAAGGCCAAGCGGCGCACCCTGACGGACACGCATCTGGCGGGCATGACGAGCACGCGCAGCGAGGAGGACCGCGAACTGGCCCTCCTGAAGCAGCTGCTGGTCGATCCGTCGCTGCTGGCGAAACTGGATGGCAGCATGCCGTGGCGCAACGAGTCGGTGCGCAAGGTGATGCTGGCCGCGCGCGGCGCGCAGACGCCCGACGACATTCTGGACGTGTTCCGTGGTCAGCCCGAGGAGCAGCTCCTGATCCGCCTGATGTTCGAGGGCCGCGACGCGGGCACCATCGGCCGGGAGAACAGCCAGCAGTACGAGCAGAAGGTCAGCGGGTACGCGGCGGCCGCCGTGGACGACATTCAGGTGACCCTCAGCATCGACGCGATGCGCGCCGAGGTGGACCTCCTGAAGAAACAGGTGCCTTCTGCCGCCCCCACCGAGCAGCTGGGCCTCCTGCGGCAGATCCAGGACCTCCAGCGCGCCATCGAAGCCGAGAAACGCGTCCGCGGCGCCGCGCGGGCCTAAGGACCCTCTCCCCTCGTGGGAGAGGGTGCCCCGCAGGGGCGGGTAAGGGGGCGTGTGACCACCAGCCCCGCCCACCATCCTTTTCTCCTCCCCCTTGCCTTGCAAAGCTGCGGAGCAGAGGGGGGAGGCCGGGAGGGGGTGTCGCCTTTACACTTCCCCGCCCCATTCCAGCCCGTTTTGGGTCCACGCGGCTTCGATGTGCGTGAGGACGTCCAGCGGGAGGGGGCCCTGCTGGACGAGGTCGATGTTGCGTTCGAGGTTCTGGATGCTGGCGGTGCCGACGATGGCGCTGTGGACGCCGGGGGCGTGGGCGGTGAAGCGCAGGGCGAGGTCGAGCCAGTCGAGTCCGGCGTTCTGGCGGATTGTGTCGATGTTCAGGGTGCGCAGGCGTTCCCAGTACGTTTCGGCGTAGTCGCCGACTGGGCGTTCGGTGAAGCGCCAGGCGGCGTTGGCGATGGGGCGTTTGGCGATGACGCCCATGCCGCTCTCGGTGGCGGCGGGGAGCAGCTGGCGACGGCTGAACTGGTCGGCGAGGTTGACGCTGGTCTCGATGCTGCCGAAGCGGCCGCTCTGGATGGCCCAGGCGAGGGCTTCGTTCTCGCCGCTGTACGCGGCGACGCGGATCAGGCCGTCACGCCGGGCGTCGTCGAGGGCGCCGAGGAGGTCGTCGCGGCGCAGGGTCTCGGCGGGGCAGGAGTGCAGGTGGAAAATGTCGATCCAGTCGCAGCGCAGCCGCGTGAGGGCCTGTTCGATGCCGAGGCGGATGGCCTGCGGCGTCCAGTCGTCGGCGCCGTCGGCGCTGTACCCGCCCTTACTGCTGAGGATGAAGTCGTGGCGGCGGTAGGCGAGGTGCCGTCCGATGCGTTCCTCGCTGAGGCCGTAGCCGCGCGCGGTGTCCACGAGGGTGATGCCCCGGTCGATGGCGCGGTTCAGGAGAGTGCCCGCGTGGTCTTCACTGAGTGCGCCGTCGCCGATCTGCCCGGCGCCGAGGCCGAGGAGGCTGACGCGCAGGCCGGTGGTGCCGAAGTCCCTCTGTTCCATGACGGGTATTGTGCGCCGCTGGCGTTCAGCTGGTGGTGAGCTTCAGGTCAGCCTGGGCGTCCTGTTCGGCGCGGAACTGGAGTTCGTACAGGTCGCGGTACAGGCCCCCGGCGGCGAGCAGCTGGGCGTGGGTGCCGTCCTCGGTGACGCTTCCGGCGTCCATGACGAGGATGCGGTCGGCGTTGCGGATGGTGCTGAGGCGGTGGGCGATGACGAAGGTGGTGCGGCCCTGCATGAGGCGTTCCAGCGCGGCCTGCACGAGGGCCTCGGATTCGTTGTCGAGGGCGCTGGTGGCCTCGTCGAGGATCAGGATGCGGGGGTCTTTCAGGATGGCGCGGGCGATGGCGACCCGCTGGCGTTGCCCACCGCTGAGTTTCACGCCACGTTCCCCGACGACCGTGTCGTAGCCGTGCGGGAAGGCGCGGATGAACTCGTGGGCGTTCGCGGCGCGGGCGGCGGCCTCGACCTCGTCGGGGCGCGCGCCGGGGCGACCATAGAGGATGTTCTCGCGAATGCTGCCGCTGAACAGCAGCGTCTCCTGCGGCACGAGGCCCACCTGGGCGCGCAGGTCCGCCAGGGCGTAGTCGCGCACGTCCCGGCCGTCCACGCGCAGGGTGCCGCCCGTGACGTCCCAGAAGCGCGGGATGAGGTTCACGAGGGTGGTCTTCCCCGCCCCGCTCGGCCCGACCAGCGCGACGACCTGCCCGGCGGGAACGTCCAGGGTCACGTCGCGCAGCACGGCGGCCCGCGTCCCTTCAGTCTCACCGTCATAGGTGAAGGACACGCCGTCGAAGGACACGCGGCCCTCCGCGCGGGCCAGCGGGGCGGGCTGCGCGGGCTGCGGCAGGTCGCTGCGTTCGTCCAGCAGTTCGAAGATGCGGCCCGACGCGCCCAGCGCCTCCTGGAACTGGTTGAACACGCCGGTCAGCGCGACGACCGTGCCGCCCACCTGCAGCGCGTAGAACAGGAACGTCACGAGGTTCCCCGGCGTGAGGCTGCCCGCCATGACCAGCCGCCCCCCGTACCACAGCACCACGGCCAGCGCGCCGAAGGTCAGGAAGCTCATCACGCCCGCCATGAGCGCCTGCAGGCGGGCGCGTTTCAGCGCCGCCAGGAAGCTCTGCGTGACGCCCTGCCCGTAGCGGCCCTCCTCCAGGCTCTCGGCGGTGAAGCTCTGCACGACGCGCACGCCGCTGATGGCCTCCTCGGCGCTGGCGTTCGCGCCTGCCACGGCGTCCTGCACCTCGCGGCTCACGCGGCGGATCCGCCGCCCGATGGTCACGGCCGTCCCGATCACCAGCGGGATAACGGCCAGGGTCAGCAGGCTCAGACGCGGACTGGTCGTCACGAGCAGCACCACCGCGCCCACCAGACTCACGGACTGCGCCGCCAGCTGCGCCAGCGCCGTGCTGGTCACGGTCTGCACGGTGCCCACGTCCGACGTCAGGCGGCTGGTCAGATCCCCGGTCTTGTGCTCCCCGAAAAAGCGCGGCGAGAGCGTCAGCAGGTGCGCGAACACCGCCCGTCGCAGGTCCGCCACCACGCCCGCCCCCACCCGCGACAGCAGGAACGACTGCGCCGCCCCGAACACCGCCGACAGCGCGAAGATGCCCAGCAGCGCCACCACCGTCCGGTCCAGCTGCGACGTATCCGTCGAACCCACCCGCAGGAACGACGCGTCGATCAACCGCCCGAACAACGCCGGGAACACCAGGTTCAACCCACTCGACACCAGCGTCGCCACCACACCCACCACGAACACCCACCGGTACGGCCGCGCGAACGCCAGCAGTCGCACCAGCTGACGCGGATCACGCCTCACACGCGAACCCTCCGGACTCAGGGGCGAAGCAGCACGACCAGGACGGGAGAACATGACCACAGGGTACGCGGGAAGCGAGAGGGCAGTGGGGAGTGGGGTGTGGGAAGTGGGACAGGAGGCTGCTGCGCAGCGGAACCCAAACCCCTCAGTCAGCTGCGCTGACAGCTCCCCTCCCTGCGGGCTCTGCGAGTCAAGGGGAGCCTGAACCCATGCTTCTGCCGAAGCGAAGAAAGTAGATCAGCGGCCCGCACCATCCACCCTGCCCGCTGCCGCAAACCACCACCGGCCGTCGTGCGCGCAGCGCGCGGGCCTACGAGGGGGGCGAAGGATGGCGTCGAGGCCGGACCCGTCCCCGCCCACTGCACCTCCGCCGCGCTGAAAGAAACTCTTGCCCAGTGCAACGAAAGCCCCCCCTGCCCCTCTGGGGTACTCGTATGAGCCGCTTGCGGAGGGGGCTGGGGGGTGGGGCCGTCAGTCGAACATCCAGGCCAGACGCCCGGAACTCGATCAGGCCAGCGCGGCTTCGGGCGCCACGTAGGGCAGTTCGAACGCGTCGGCGACGCCCTGGTACGTGAGTTTGCCCTGGTGGGTGTTCAGGCCGAGCATCAGGGCGGGGTTGCGTTGCAGGGCGCCCGCGCCGTGGTCGGCAAGGAGGAGGGCGTAGGGGAGGGTCTGGTTGGTGAGGGCGAAGGTGCTGGTGCGGGGGACGGCGCCGGGCATGTTGGCGACGCCGTAGTGGATGACGCCGTCGACGGTGTAGGTGGGGTCGTCGTGGGTGGTGGCGTGGATGGTTTCGACGCAGCCGCCCTGGTCGACGGCGACGTCGACGATGACGCTGCCTTCGGGCATGAGGTTCAGCATGTCGCGGGTGACGAGGTGGGGGGCTTTGGCGCCGGGGATGAGGACGCCGCCGATGAGGAGGTCGGTGGTGGGGAGCAGGTCGCGGATGTTGGCTTCGCTGCTCATCATGGTGGTGATCTTGCCGAAGAAGACGTCGTCGAGGTACGCGAGGCGGCGCTGGCTCACGTCGAGGATGGTGACTTTGGCGCCGAGGCCCATGGCCATCTTGGCGGCGTTGGTGCCGACGACGCCGCCGCCGATGATGGTGACGTGCCCGGGCTGCACGCCGGGGACGCCGCCGAGGAGGACGCCGCGTCCGCCGACGGGTTTCTGGAGGTGGTACGCGCCGGCCTGGACGCTGAGTCGGCCCGCGACCTCGCTCATGGGGGTGAGCAGCGGGAGGCTGCCGTCGTCGAGCTGGACGGTTTCGTAGGCGACGCCGGTGGTGCCCGCCTGGAGGAGGGCGTCGGTGAGGGGGCGGTCGGCGGCGAGGTGCAGGTACGTGAACAGGAGGAGGTCGGGGCGGAGGTAGTGGTACTCGCTCTGGATGGGTTCCTTGACCTTCACGACCATCTCGGCGGCCCAGGCGTCGTCGGCGCTGCCGAGGGTGGCGCCGGCGTTGACGTAGTCCTGGTCGGCGATGCCGCTGCCGAGGCCGGCGCCGTGCTGGACGGTGACGGTGTGGCCGCGGCGGACGAGGGTGGCGACGCCGCCGGGGGTGAGGGCGACGCGGTTTTCCTTGACCTTGATTTCTTTCGGGAGCCCGATGTGCATGGTGTGACCTCGCGGGCCGTGCAGGTGTCTCCTGCCGGCGGGTTGATGCTGTGTTGAACGCAAGATTAACAGTTAGTGGCGCAATCAGGATTGCCCGCACATGCCCTTTCCGGGCCATACCCCGCAACGGGGTTGCGCCGATCTGCTAGAATGCGCTCCATCATGTCTCAGAATGATCTGGATGCCATCGACCGGCAGATTCTGGGGATCCTGCAACGGGACGCCCGCATTCCGAACACGGAACTCGCGGACGAGATCGGCCTGACCCCCGCCCCCACCCTCCGCCGCGTGCGCCGCCTGGAGGAGGAAGGCGTCATTCAGCGGTACGTGGCGCTGCTCGACCCGAAAACCGTCGGCCGCGAACTGATGGTCATCGTGCGCGTCACGCTGGACAAGCAGACGAAGGCGGGCTTCGAGGAGTTCGCGAAGAAGATGCAGGACCGTCCCGAGGTGCTCGAGTGCTTCCTGTGCCTGGGGGACATCGACTACCTGTTGAAGGTGTCCGTGCCGGATCTGGACGCGTACCAGCACTTCCTGGTGAACACCCTGGCCGCCATTCCCGGCGTGCGGAACACCGCCAGCACGATCGTCGTGAAGCAGGAGAAGTACACGACCAGCCTCCCACTGGAATAGCCTCCCGCTGGAGTGCCCGGACCCGGTACGCTGGGCGTATGAACACGAGACAGGGGTTCTGGGCGGACCTGTGGGCGTTCCTGCTGGACGAGGCGCTGCGCTGGATCATCGTGGCGGCGTCCGTGCTGCTGGCCGGGGCGGGCATCCTGCTGCTGGACTGGCCCGCCTGGACGATCCTGGCCGTGCCTGCCGTGCTGATCGGCGCGGGCCTGTGGGCGCTGAACCGCTGGGGCCCGGAACGCCCGCGCTGAACAGAGTCGCGCCGAACCTCAATAAATCTGAATCCGGCGGCGCGGGGTGGGGCACCGCCTCTCATGGAGGCTGTGAAAGACTGGGGCATGTCCCGACGTGCCCTGATCACCGCTTCCGTCCTGCTGGGTGCCGCACTGGTCGCCTGCGCGCCCGCCGCCACTACCGCCCCAACCACCACGCCGCCGGTGACCGCTGCTCCGGTCACCCCCGTGCCGGTCTCCCCCACTCCTGCGGCGCCCACGCCCGCCCCGGTGCTGAGCTTCCAGGCGATGCCGGAGCTCACGCAGGCCCCGGTTCGCTCGTTCGGCAGCGCGCCCGCGCAGATCATCGACCCGACCAAACGCTACCGCGCGGTCCTGAAGACCAGTCAGGGGGACGTGACCCTGGACCTCTACCCGAAGGTCGCGCCGGTCGCAGTGAACAACTTCGTGTTCCTCGCGCTGAACCACTTCTACGACGGCACGCGCTTCCACCGCGTGATCGACGGCTTCATGGCGCAGGGCGGCGACCCCCTGAGCGCCGACACCACCCAGCAGGGCCGCTGGGGCACGGGCGGTCCCGGGTACCAGTTCAGCGCGGAACTCGTCAGCGGCGTGCGCTTCGACAGGGCCGGGGTGCTGGGCATGGCCCGCTCGCAGAGCCTGAGTTCGCAGGGCAGCCAGTTCTTCATCACGGTCGCGCCCGCCGACTTCCTCAGCGGGAACTACACGGTGTTCGGGCAGGTCATCGCCGGGCAGGACGTCCTGAACCGCCTTCAGCGCAATTACAACAACAGTGGCCCGATTGCCGGGGCGGGCGCGGACACGCTGCTGGGCGTGCAGATCCTTCAGGAGCAGTGAGCTCGGGACTGTGAGCTGTGGGCAACAGCGGCTGCCGATGCACAAGCCGGAGCTCGCCTCAGAGCCCACAGCTCAGAGCCCCACATCCCCCAAGAGTGTCTCTTCCCGGCGCAGCACGCGGGCCCTTTAGACTGTGGGCATGCGTGTTCGCCGTCTGATTCCTGTTGCGTTGGCTGCTGGCGCGGCCCTGTACCTGCGTGGCGTGTACCGCTACCGTGACCCGGTGCGCCTCCCGAAGGTAGGGGTGGGCGAGGTCCTGAGTGCCGCCGACGGCGTGGTGGGCTTCGTGCGGCGGGTGGAGGATGGCCGGGCGGACGGGCTGGACGTGCCGGCGCTGCTGGGCACGCCGGGCGCGGCGGACGGCTGGCTGATCGGGGTGCCCGTGGGGCCGCTGGACGTGCATTACGTGTTCCAGCCGGTGTCGGGCGCGGTGTCGTACGCGACGCACGTGGGCGCGCGGGTGAACGTGCCGCTGCTGGACGCGGCGGGCACGCTGGGCGTGCTGGCGGGCCGCGCGGTGGACGCCCTGTCGTCGCGCGGGGCGCTGGAGAACGAACGGCAGGCGGCGGTGGTGGGCACGCCGGACGGGGACGTGACGGTGACGCTGGTGGCGGGCCGCGCGGGCCTGAGCGGCACGTCGTTCACGCGGGAGGGGGACGAGGTGCGCGCCGGGTACAAGGCTGCGTTCCTGCAGCAGGGCGGGCTGGTGCTGCTGCACGTGCCGCTGGCGTTCACGCCGACCGTGAGCGTGGGGGACCGCGTGACGGGCGCGGAGACGGTCGTGGCCCGCCGGGCCTGAACGGCCTGGACTGAACAGGCGGGGCTGAACGCCGCAGGGGGTCACGGAGCGATGGGCCGGGGTGGGGTATGCTGCCCGGCCCGGCCGGAACCGGGAAGAGGGGGTGACGTGATGACGGAAGCAGGCAGGGAGAGGTCGGAGCGGCACTCGCCGGAACGGGTCGCGGAGCGGCTGGTCGCCGACCGCAAGGTGCGTGCCGTGGCGCAGGCGGGCAGCTTCGGCACGGAGTTCCAGTGGGCGGGGAGCGTGCCGACGTTCGTGACGTTCGAGCGGGGCCTGCTGAGTGCCCATTCGGACGCGCGGGCGGGCGTGATCGTCGAGCGCTTCCCGTTCGAGCAGCTGGAGGCCTGGCGGGACTGGGACGCGGCCCGCGCGGAGGCGCCGCTGGCGCTGCTGGCGACCAGTCGCGTGCTGTACGACCCGACCGGGCATTACGGGCGGATCCAGCGGACGCTGTGGAACCTCAGCGCGTCGCAGCGGGCGGCGCACCGCGCGGAGCTGCTGCTGGGCGCGCAGGACGCCCTGAGCGCCGCGCGGGCCGCGCATACGGGCGCGGGGCACGGCGTGCAGGAGCAGCTGCTGGCCCTGGCGGACGCCCGCGACATAGCCCTGACGCGCCTGTACCCGGCGCTGCTGACCTGGGTGCACCTGTGGCCGGAGTTCGAGATCCGCCTGCCGCACGCGTGGCGCGCCTCGGCCGGGCTGCGCTTCCCGAAGGCCGTGAATCACCTGGAGAGCCTGTACGCGTTCGGCGGCGAGCCGGAGGCGCGGCGGGTACTGCTCGCCACGCGCGGCCTGGGCCTCGTCGAGCAGGAACGCCGCGCGCGGGCCGCGTTTCAGGCCGGGTACTACGACGGCGCGGTGCGCTACCTGCGTGACGAGACCGCCCGCACGCACCGCGAGGACCTCCAGCGGTGGCTGAACCTCACGCCCGCGCGGCGCGAGAAGCTCGGCACGCTGATGGGCGTCACGCGATCCCCGCTGGGCCCGGCGGCGCTGAACATCGTGCAGGAGCTGCTGGAAGCCGTCCGCGAAGGCGAGTAGGGTCGATGGGTGATGGAGGATGGTTGATGGATCACCCCACAACCCACAACCGACAACCCAGACAGAAGCAGGGCGAGCCGATCAGATGGCTCGCCCTGCTTCGTGTCTGGTTGTTATGCGCTGGCGGTGTCGGTGTCGAGGACGGTGCCGGTGCGGACGGTGATGGTGCGTTTCTGCGCGGCCTCGCTGCGGGGCACCTTGAGGGTCAGGGTGCCGTGCTGCAGGTCCGCCTCGACCTTCGTCAGGTCGTACTTGGCGGGGACGCTGAACGTGCGGGCGAGGGTGCCGTGGGCGCGTTCGACGCGGTGGGCGGTACGGCCCTCGCGGCGGTCGTAGGTGCGGGTGGCCTGGACGGTCAGGGTCTGGTTTTCCGCCTCGATCTGCACCTGGTCGGGGCTGACGCCGGGCAGGTCGAGGGTGAGTTCGAGGCCGTGCTCGTCCTCGTGCACGTCGACGGGCGGGGCGAAGCGGGCGGGCGCGGCGGGCTGGCCGAAGGCGCGGTCCATGCGCTGGGTGAGTTCCTCGATTTCACGGAAGGGATCGAATCGCATCATGTGATGACCTCCTGAGGCTGGAAGCGCGCCGCACTCTTGCATGACATCTGAGTGCCTTGCGCTCAACTACGGTCATATTAAAACCTGAGTGCCATCATGTCAAGTTTGATGCGCCGCACCCTCCCCCACCAGGCCGGACAGGCGACATGACACCCCGGCGCCCGGCGGTGTACACTCCACGAGGCCCGCCGCCTGGCGCGACCCACAACTCCACACCACGTCCCTTTCCCGGCAGTCCCGTGAGGCTGCACCCGCCCCGTGAGGCAGGAGAAGGAGCCCCATGAACCACCCAACCCCGACCCGTCAGCCCGCGCTGCACGGCCTTTTTTTTATGGCCCGCACCGGAGGACACCGTGACGCCTAAAGCCACGATCCTCACCGCCGACGAGGTCCGCCGCGCCCTGACCCGCATCGCGCACGAGATCATCGAACGCAACAAGGGCGCCGAGAACCTCGCCCTGATCGGCGTGCACACCCGCGGCATCCCCCTGGCCCGCCGCCTCGCCGAGAAACTCAGCACCCTGGAAGGCGTGGACGTCCCCACCGGCATGCTGGACATCACCCTGTACCGCGACGACCTCAGCGAGGTCGCCCAGCAGCCCATCATCCGCGAGACGCAGGTCCCGTTCGACCTGCGCGACCGCCGCGTGATCCTCGTGGACGACGTGCTGTACACCGGCCGCACCGTCCGCGCCGCACTCGACGCCCTGATCGACCTCGGCCGCCCCGCCGGAATCCAGCTGGCCGTCCTCGTGGACCGCGGTCACCGCGAACTCCCGATCCGCGCGGACTACGTCGGCAAGAACCTCCCCACCGCCGCCACCGAGGTCGTGAAAGTCAAGTTGCAGGAAACCGACGACGTGGACAGCGTCGAACTGTGGGACATGGAGGCGCTGCGATGACGGGCGGACAGAACGGCCCCACCAGCATGGGCGCCCGCCCACCCCACCTCCTGGACTTCCAGGACTGGACGCCCGAACGTCTGGGCGCCATCCTCGACAACGCCGACACCATGCTCCAGGTGCTCGACCGGCCCGTGAAGAAGGTCCCGGCCCTGCAGGGCCTGACGGTCTGCAACGCGTTCTTCGAGAACAGCACCCGCACCCGCACCAGCTTCGAACTGGCCGCGCGGCGCATGAGTGCCGACGTCCTCACGTTCGCCGCCGGGGCCAGCAGCGTCAGCAAGGGCGAGAGTCTGCGCGACACGCTGGAAGTCCTGACCTCCTACAAGGTCGACGCGTACATCGTCCGCCACCACGCCGCCGGCGCCGCGCACCTCGTCGCCCGCTACAGCGGCAAACCCGTCATCAACGCCGGGGACGGCCGCCGCGCCCACCCCACCCAGGCGCTCCTCGACGCGTACACCATCCGCCAGGAATACGGCAGCCTCGAAGGCAAGAAGATCGCCATCCTCGGCGACGTCCGCCACAGCCGCGTCGCGCGCAGCAACGCCGAACTGCTGCCCAAACTGGGCGCGCAGGTCGTCCTGTGCGGCCCCGCCACCCTCCTTCCCCCCGGCCTCGCCCGCATGCCCGGCGTGACCCTCACCACCGACCCCCGCGAAGCGGTGCGCGGCGCCCACGCCGTCATGGCCCTGCGCCTCCAGCGCGAACGCATGAGCGGCGGGTTCCTCGGCAGCCTCCAGGAATACGCCGACACCTACCAGGTGAACGACACCCTGCTGAAAGAAGCCGAGAGCGGCGCCATCGTCCTGCACCCCGGCCCCATGAACCGCGACCTGGAAATCAGCAGCGACGCCGCCGACGGCCCCCAGAGCCGCATCCTGAAACAGGTCGAGAACGGCCAGGCCATCCGCATGAGCGTCCTGTACCACCTGCTCGTCGGACGGAACTGAGCATGTCGGAGGTCGAGGGCACGGTGCATCAGGCTCTCGACCTCTGGCTTCAAGCGGAACGGACTTCACTCAGGGAGGCGGCGCAACAGTTCGGCCTCAGGTACCAGACGGCACGGACCCGTTCAGAGCGTGGAACGGTCGTGGTGGAGGAGCGGCAGGAGTGGGTGACGCTGCTCGTGGACGCCCAGCCCACCCCCGAACTGGTCAGCCTGGAAGAGGCTCAACGTCTTGGTGAGAGCCGGACGGCCGAAATCAATCAGTTGCGCGACCTGATCCAGGCCACTCACGGCCCAGCAGCACGGGACGACACGACGCTCGACTGGTGGGAGAACACCGAACCCTGCTGGCAGCACGAACTGATCTGGCTGGGTCAACGGTACGCGCTGACTCTTCGTCATCACGTCAGCGGACTGGAACAGACTCACTCCCGGAGCTTCAAGGTCGAGAACCTCGCCACAGGACATACGGAGGACACATGATCACGATTACGAATATCAAGCGCGTCGGGTCGGAGAAGACCGAGAGCGTCACCATCGAGGGCGGCCTGATCAAGGGCTGGAACCTCCCGACAGATCAGCAGGGAGAGGGGCAGGTCATCGACGGGCAGGGCGGCACGGTCGCCCCCGCGCTGATCGAGCTGCACGCGCACCTGCGCGAGCCGGGGCAGACGGAGAAGGAAGATCTCGCCAGTGGTCTGGCGGCGGCGGCGGCCGGTGGGTACGGCACGGTGGTCAGCATGCCGAACACCAGCCCCGTGGTGGACGATCCGGCGATCGTGCGGACGCTGATCGAGAAGGCGGCGGGGCTGGGCTTCGCGCGGCTGCGTCCGGCGGCGGCGCTGACGAAGGGGCAGAAGGGCGAGGAACTGGCCGAACTGACGTACCTGAAAGAGGCGGGGGCGGCGATGTTCACGGACGACGGGCGCACGAACGAGAACGCCCGGACGCTGCGTCTGGGCCTGGAGACGGCCGGGAGCCTGGGCATGGTGATCAGCGTGCACGCCGAGGACGCCAGCCTGCGCGCGGACGGCGTGATGAACGAGGGGCCGGTCAGCGAGGCGCTGGGCCTGCCGGGCAACCCGGCGGCGGCCGAGGCGGCGCGCGTGGCGCGGGATATCGAGATCGTGGCGGGCCTGCACACGCAGGGCGTCCCGGCGCGGCTGCACATCCAGCACCTGAGCACGGCGCGCGCGCTGGATCTGGTGCGCGCCGCGAAGGCACAGGGCCTGCCCGTGACGTGCGAGGTCTGCCCGCACCACCTGACCCTGACGGACGAGGCGCTGCGTTCTTTCGACGCGATCTACAAGGTCGCGCCGCCCCTGCGCACCCAGGCGGACGCCGACCACCTGCTGGAGGGGCTGCGGGACGGCAGCGTGGACTGCCTCGCGACGGATCACGCGCCGCACACCCGCGCGGAGAAGGAACGCGACCTGCTGGACGCGCCCAGCGGCATCGCGTACATCGAACTGGCGTTCCCGCTGATGTACACCCGTTTCGGCGAGACGCTGGGCCTGGAGCGCATCCTGGACCTGATGACCGCCGCCCCGGCGCGCGTCATGGGCTGGGAGCCCCCCACCCTGGATGCGGGCGCGAAGGCCGATCTGGTCATCCTCGACCTGAACACCGAACGCCCCGTGAACCCCGCCGAGTTCAGGAGCAAGGCCAAGTTCACGCCCTGGGCCGGGGAAACGCTGAAAGGCTGGCCGCTGCTGACGGTCGTGGACGGGAAAGTCGCCTACCAGCGGGCTTAAGGGGTCAGGGGTCGAAGGGTCCGAGAGTCTGAGGCTGGGCAGTAGCCTTAGACTCTCGGACCCTTCGACCTTCAGACCCTCACCGGTCCAGCCGGAAGATCCGCAGGTCGTCACTCTCCTCTCCCTGGATCAGTCCGGTGAGGAGGCGGGCGGCCTGCACGCTGTACGTGATGCCGTTGCCACCGTAGCCGAGGGCGAACAGCAGCCGGTCGCCCGGCTGCCGGGGGCCGATGTACGCGAGACCGTCCTTCGTTTCGCCGAAGGTACCCGCCCAGGCGAAGGCCGTTTCCGGGTGGAGGTGCGGCAGGAGTTTGCCGAGTTTGCGTTCCAGCCGTTTCTGTTTGGCAGGCAGGGCGCGTTCGCGGCGGGCAGGGTTGTGGTGGTTGTCGTCCTCGCCGCCGATGACGACGCGGCCATCCTGGGTGGTGCGGGCGTACAGGTAAGGGCGGGCCGTTTCCCAGATGAGGCAGCCGGTGGGCCACAGTTCCCCGTCGGTTTCTGCGATGGGTTCGGTCGCCAGGGCGTAGGAGTTCTTCAGCTGCGCGAGGCGCCTGCCGAGGAACTTCTCGGCCTCGTACCCGGTGGCGACGACGACCCAGTGGGCCTGGATCTTCGCGTGCCGGTCGGTGTGCGCCGTGAATTCGGTGCGGTGTTCGTCCAGGCGGGTGACTTCCGTGCGGTCGTACACCCGCGCGCCCCGCGACTGCGCCCGCTGAAGCAGGTGCTGCGCGAGGCGGTACGGATCGACCTCGCCGCCGTCCGGGCTGAACAGCGCGGCGGGCGCCGTGATGCCAAAGCGGGCCTTGAGGCTGCGGGCGTCCAGGTGTTCCACGTTCAGTCCGGCGCGGGTGCGGGCGGCGTGTTCCTGCGCGAGCATGCGGGCGTCGCGGCGGTTGCTGGCGTAGTACAGGCTGCCCCGCTCGCGGAAGCCGCAGTCGTCGGGCAGTTCGGCGGTCAGGTCGCGCACCGTGTCGATGGCGTCGCGGCACAGGTGGTAGGCGCGTTCCGCGTCGGCCTGCCCGATCATGGGGATCAGGTCCACGAGGTTCGTGTCGATCTCGTACTGCAGCAGGGCGGTGCTGGCGCTGGTGCTACCGAACGCGGCGTCGCGCAGGTCGGTCACGACGACGTCCAGCCCGGCGGCGCTGAGCGAGTCGGCGAGGAGCGCGCCCGTGATGCCCGCCCCGATGACGAGCACGTCGGCCCTCTCGTCGCCGCTCAGGGGCGGGTAGGTGTGCATGAGGCCGTTCGTGAGGGGCCAGAAGGCGCGTCCGCTGCGGAGATCCATGAGCAGACTGTAGGAAGATCAGCCGCAGGGCAGGTGCGCGAGTGGCTACGGTTCCCCGCACGGGACGTTCAGGATTCGTTGGGGTTCTACTTCTGCGGCAGTTCGGGTTTCGTGCCCCGGAACGCGTCGCGTTTCGTGTGGGTGGGCAGGCGCACGACCTGCCCGGTGCGGGCGCTCTCGTACAGGGCGTCCATGATGACGTGGTCCTGTACGCCCTCCTCGCCGGGCGTCCACGGGGTGTCGCCGCTGCGGATGCACCCCGCGAAGTGGTCGAATTCCAGCGTGAACTGGTCGTAGTCGGGGAAACTGGGCTGGCGGGTGCCGTCGTCATCGGACAGACTGAGTTTCAGGCCGTCGTAGGGGAAGGCGGGGTCCATGTTCAGGCTCCCCGCCTCGCCCATCACGCGCAGGGTGCCGGTGTCGTGCGCGGCGTAACTCGTCTGGATGGTCGCGCTCACGCCGCCGGGGAAGCCCAGCAGGGCACTCATGGACGCCTCGACCTCCTGGAATCTCGGGTCGCCGCCGGGCTGGTGCTGCGTGGCGAACACCCACTCGGGTTCCTGCCCGGTCAGAAACCGCAGGGTGTTCAGGCTGTAGATGCCCACGTCCGGCAGCGGGCCGCCGCCCGCCAGCTCGCGCTTGAGGCGCCAGACCTCGGGGTCGTCCTCGACCTGCGCGTGGATGGAGTGCAGCAGCCTCAGGTCGCCCAGCGTGCCGCCCTGTACGGCGTCCCTGGCCGCCCAGTGTTCCGGGGTGTACTGGCAGCGGTACGCGGTCATCAGGAGCACCCCGGCTTCCCGGCAGGCGTCCACGATGGCCTGGGCGTCCTCGGCGTTCACGCCCAGCGGTTTCTCGCACAGGACGTGCTTGCCAAGGCGGGCAGCGCGGGTGGCGTACTCGCGGTGCAGGCTGTTCGGCGTGACGATGTACACCGCCTGCACGTCCTCGCGGCCCGCCAGTTCGCCGAACTGCTCGTAGGTGTAGGCGTCCGCCTCGGTCAGGCCCAGCGCGCGGGCAAACCCGTCCGCCTTGTCCGGCTCGCCGCTCACGAGTGCGGCCACGTAGGCGTGCTCGCTGGTGCGCGCGGCGGGAATGAGTTCCTCGGCGGTCAGCTTACCGATGCCGACCAGGGCGAAGCCCACCCGCGTGTCCTGCGCTTCGGGGGGCGTGATGTCCGGTTTCAGAGGCATGCCCCACCGTAAGGGCGCGCCCCCGCCGGATGGGGAGGCGCGCCTTGAGGGGGCCTTGGGGGTTCAGAAGAAGCGGCGTTTGCCGCGTTTGCCCACGGCCCGCTGCGCGCCGCTCAGGAGCGAGTCGATCATGCGGTCGCGTTTGCGGGCGCGGGTGTAGCGGCTGTTCTTCTTCTGGGCGGCGCGGGCCTTGACGAGCAGTTCCAGCACGACCGGAGCGGCGGCCATGATCAGGCCGAGTTTGCCTTTCGAGGAGGTCTTCATGCCGTCCATTACGACACGTCACGGAGGAAAGTTGCTGAGACTGGACTCAGGTTCCTTCACCTCTGGTTTCGGCGGACGGGCGGGAACTGTCCGGCAGATCGAAACGCTACCCGTCCGGCCGCCCGGAGGCGCTAGGCTGAGGTATGACTGCAACTCAGGACCGGGTGGAGGAACTCCGCACGCAGCTCGTGGCGTGGCGGCGGCACCTGCACATGAACCCCGAGGTGGGCTTCGAGGAGCACGCCACCGCCGCGTACATCGAGGCCGAGCTGCGGAAGATGCCGGGCCTGAACGTCTCGCGGCTCACGGCAACCAGCGTGCTGGCCGTCCTGAAGGGGGGCCTGCCGGGCCGCACCGTGCTGCTACGGGCCGACATCGACGCGCTGCCCATCCACGAGGAGAACACCTTCGAGTTCGCCTCCCAGACCCCCGGCGTGATGCACGCCTGCGGGCACGACGGGCACACGGCGATCCTGCTGGGCGTGGCGCAACTGCTGTCCGCCACCCCGGACAGCGTGCCGGGCGAGATCCGCATGATCTTCCAGCACGCCGAGGAGATCGGGCCGGGCGGCGCCGAGGAGCTGGTCATGCAGACCCCGCTGATGGACGGCGTGGACGTCGTGACGGGCCTGCACCTGAACAGCCAGCTGCCCGCCGGGGTGGTCGCCGTGAAGCCCGGGGCGTTCATGGCCGCGCCGGACATGCTGGAACTCACGATCCGCGGGAAGGGTGGGCACGGCGCGCACCCCGAGGAGACGGTGGACCCCATCGCGGTGGGCGCGCAGGTCGTGACGAACCTCCAGCATGTCGTGAGCCGCATGGTGGCCGCGCAGGACGCGCTGGTGGTCAGCATCACGAAGTTCACGAGCGGCACCACCCACAACGTCATTCCCGACACGGCCGAGCTGATGGGCACGGTCCGTACCTTCGACCCGGCGCTGCGCGAGCGGGCGCCGCAACTCATCGAGCGTGTGGTCCGGGGCATCTGCGAGGCGCACGGCGCGACGTACGACCTGCGCTACGAGTTCGGGTACCGCCCGCTGATCAATACCGACTGGGTGGCGGCGCAGCTGAAGGACATCGCGCTGGACGTGGTGGGCGAGGGGCGCTTCCGGGACGCGAAACCCACCATGGGCGGCGAGGACTTCAGCGCGTACCTGGAAAAGGCGCCGGGCGCGTACTTCAACGTCGGGTCCGGCAGCGACGAGGCCGACAGCCGCTGGCCGCACCACCACCCGCGCTTCACCATCGACGAGACCAGTCTGGAGACCGGCGTGCAGATGCTGCGCGCCGCCGCGCTGCGCCTCGCCCGGACGGAGTAAGGCCCGTGCTGCTGCCCGAGACGGTCGCCAAGCAGATCATCGCCGACCATCAGCGCCGCCCGCGCCACACCGGAGCGCTGGACGGCGTGCCCGGCGTCACGCTGGACAACCCGGGCTGCGGGGATCAGGTGACCGTCTGGGCCGACGTGCAGGGCGGCCGGATCGGGCAGCTGACCTTCACTGGGAAGGGCTGCGCGATCAGTCAGAGCAGCGCCAGCCTGATGACCGTCGCCCTGACCGGCAAGACCCTGCCCGAGGCGCGGGCGCTGGCCGCCACGTTCCGCGCGATGGTCATGGGCGACGCCGAGGGCACGCCGGACCTGGGCGACCTGCTGGCCCTGGCGGGCGTCAGCCGCCTGCACGCGCGGCGCAAGTGCGCGCTACTGCCCTGGCGGGCGCTGGAACAGGCCCTGGAGGATGCGCCGCACCCGCAGCCCTGAGCGCTGGCGGACGCACCCGGTGTGCGTTCAGGACGCCAGCGCGGGTCATACGGATTCCGTTTGTTTCGTTAACAGATCGGAAAATCACCGATCTGCCAACTCCACGACCGGAACCCGTTTGTCTCCTACTTGCTCCGCTCGGGTTGAAAGTTTTTGCAAACCTTTCAACCGGAGTCCTTATCAGGATTCCACGCCGGGCCGGGGCGTCACCACCCGGCAGAACAGGTCCAGCAGGTCCGGGTCGAACTGCGTGCCGCGCCCGTCACGCAGGACCGCCAGCGCCGACTCGTGACTCATGGCGCGCTTGTAGGGCCGCTCGCTGGTCAGCGCGTCGTACACGTCGCACAGCGCGAACAGGCGCGCCAGCAGCGGCGTCTGCGTGCCCGCCAGGCCGTCCGGGTACCCGCCGCCGTCCCAGCGTTCATGGTGCGAGCGGACCACCTGCTGCGCCTCGGGTTCCAGGAACGGAATGCGGGCCACCAGGGCGGCGCCCAGCGGCGCGTGCCGCTCGACCACCGCGCGTTCCTCGGCGCTGAGCGCGCCGGGCTTGAGCAGCACCGCGTCCGGGATGCACAGCTTCCCGATGTCGTGCAGGGCCGCGCCGCGCCGCAGGGCGGTCAGTTGCGGGCCGCACAGCTGCAGCGCCTCGCCCATGCGCCGCGCGAGGTCCTGCACGCGCTGCGTGTGGCCCTGCGTCTCGAAGTCCCGCGCCTCGAGCGCCACGCCCAGCATGGTCAGCGCGGCGTCCAGCGTGACTTCCAGGTCCGTGACGTGCGCGCGGCCCTCCATGACGCGCGCACCGACACTGGCGAGCATCTGCGCGAGCGCCTCGTCCGGCGTGCGGAAGGGGCGGGGCAGGTCGCGCAGCAGGCACAGCGCGCCCAGCGGGTCGCCCGTGCGCGACAGGAGCGGCACGACCATCAGCGCCCGCCGCTCCGGGTGGCTGACCGGCGGGCGGAACGCGCCGCGCGCCGTGAGGATGTCGTCCACGCGGATCACCTGCCCCGTCGACAGCGCCCGCCACGCCACGCCCTCGCCGCGCGCCAGGGTGGGCGCCTCCAGCGGATTCACGCCCAGCCCGGCCTCGGCCGCCGGGACCAGCGCGTCCGCGTACGGGTCGTACCGCATGAGGAGCGTGTACGTGGTGCGCAGCAGGTCGTGCGCGGTCTCCGCGAGGTGCGCGGCCAGCTGCTCGTCGTCCGCGCGGCTCAGGTGCGCGTGCAGGTGCGACAGCTGCTCCAGTTCCCGCCAGCGGTCCTGGAGTTGCAGCAGCGCCGCGATCTGCTGCGCGAACAGCTCCGCGTCCTGCATCACGCCCGCCGGGAAGGCGTCCTCCTTCGACAGGGAATCGAGGTTCAGGTGCGCGACCACCTCGCCGTCCAGCACGACCGGCACGCACAGGTTCGTGCGCAGCCGCTCACGGTGCCCGGCGCGGTCGAGCCGCTCGCTGTCGTGGGCGGGCAGGACACTGTCCTCGTCCAGCCAGGCGCGCTGCATGTCGCTCATGGTCGCCGCGCGCGGTTTGCCGCGCCGCCAGTCCTCGGCCGGACCGCCGTACCAGCGCAGCTGCGCGGCCTCCGTGAACTCCAGGCCCAGCAGGGCGGGATCGTAGGCGACGACCGCGCACATCCGGAAGCGGTTGCCCTCGCGGATGTTCAGGCTGGCGGCCTCCACGCCGTCCACGGTGTCCACCGCGCCGCGCAGGACCTCCAGCCAGTCGGTGTCCGTCAGGGGGCGGCGCTGCGCGAGCAGCCGCACGGTGGACCGCTGCGACTGCCACAGCGAGTGCCGCGGGCGGATGTCACCCGGCGCGTCCGGGACGGACGCCGGGCGCGGCGCGTGCGGGCTGAGGATCAGGCGGTTGCGGCCGTTCGCCTTGGCGAGGTACAGCGCCTCGTCCGCGCGGTGGCGCAGTTCACCCGGCTGCTCGCGCGGCAGGCGCGTCGCGAGGCCTGCCGAGACGCTCAGGTTCGCCCAGGGCACCTCGCCGGGGTCGGCCAGTCGGGCCTGCACGCGCTCCACGACCGTCCGGGCGGCGGTCTCGCTGCCGAGGTCCAGCAGCAGCGCGAACTCCTCGCCGCTCAGGCGGTACGCGCCCGGCCCGACCTCGTCACGCAGCACCTGCGCGATGTACCGCAGCGCCCGGTCCCCGACGGCCGCGCCGTGCTCCTCGTTCAGGCGGCGGAACTGATCCACGTCCAGCAGCGCCAGCTGACTGCCGCCCGGCAGGCGCGCCAGCCCCTCGTCGAAGGCCTGCCGGTTGCCCAGCCCGGTCAGGTCGTCCTGCCGGGACTGCTGCCGCGCCTCGAAGGTCAGGCGCAGCAGTTGCAGGCGCGCGCTGAGCACGCCCAGCACCGCCAGGGTCGCCAGGCCGTGCAGGGCCAGCATGCCCAGGTACAGCCACGGCGCGAGAATCTGCGCGCCCGGCACGACGAACACCGCCACGCCCACGCCCAGGTAGGGCACGAGCAGCGTCGGCCACTGCGTCACGCGCAGCTGCTTGAGGTTCAGCCGCGAGCGCAGCACGCCCGCCAGCAGCAGGACGCTCAGGGCGTTGGCGAGCGCGACCGCGCCGCCCGTCTCGGAGTCCATCAGGCGCCACGCCACCGGCCCCAGCGCCACCAGCGACCCCGGCCCGATCCCGTAACGCAGCGTGACGAGCGCCACCGGAACGTACCGCAGATCCACCTTCAGGTCCCCGACCGGCGCGCTGTACCACACCAGCAGCAGCGCCGTCAGCGCCGAGAACGCCACCCGGCCCCAGTGGGCCAGCGGCGCCCGCCGCACCGGCCACTCGCGGTACGACAGGCTCAGCACGAACGCGGCGGTGAGGAGCAGGCACAGGTTCAGCAGCACGTCCACCTCGGCACGTGTCCCAGCGTATGCCCTGGCGCCTTACATCCCTCTCACGCGCCGCGCGCCTGAACAGGCCCCCGCCCGGAGAGCGGCGGCCACGTCCACCCGGGGGCCCCAGGGCCCGGCCGCCGCCGCCCGTCCCGCGTGCCCGGGGGGTCCGCTCAGCGACCCCGGAGGGTGCCCTGCACGGCACTCATGAATTCCGCGCGGGTGCGGGCGTCACTCTTGAACAGGCCGCGCATGGCGCTGGTACTGGTGCTGCTGTTCTGCTTCTGCACGCCGCGCATCGCCATGCACAGGTGCACGCCCTCCATCATGACCGCCACGCCCCTGGGCGCGAGGAGTTCCTGCACGGCGTCCGCGACCTGCGTGGTGATGCGCTCCTGCACCTGCAGGCGGCGGGAGTACAAGTCCACGATCCGCGCGAACTTGCTCAGGCCCAGGATCTTCCCGTCCGGGATGTACGCGATGTGCGCCCGGCCGTAGAAGGGCAGCATGTGGTGCTCGCACATGGAGTAGAACTCGATGTCCTTCACGATGACCATCTCGCTGCCGTCCGCCGCGAACACCGCGTCCCCCACCGCCTCGTGCAGCGTCTTCTGGTACCCGGCGGTCAGGAACCCCCAGGCCTTCGCCACGCGGTGCGGGGTTTTCAGCAGTCCCTCACGGTCCGGGTCCTCGCCGATGGCGCCCAGCCACTCGTGCGTCAGGGCGCGCAGGCCCGGCACCTCCTGCTTCTCGTCAGCGGCGCTGATCAGCGGTTCTATCGTCATGACCCTCTCCTTCTCACCCCGCACTCAGCGGCGCGAACATGAATGCGCGGAGTGTAGGCCCCCGCGCGGCCCGTCAACTGTCAAATGCCTTGCAGGCGAAACGGGAGAAGTCCCCCAGTCAGGGAACCCCTCCCGCCCCGGACGCGCCGACTTCAGATCCAGCTGACCTCGCCGTACGTCTGCTCCCGCGCCGGGCCCGCCGAGAAGATCACCACGGGGCAGCCCACGGTCTCCTCAATCAGGTCCAGGTACGCCTGCGCCTCCTTGGCCAGAGTCGCGCGGCTGTCGGCGCCGTCGGTGGTGGCCCAGCCCTTCATCTTCTTCCAGACGGGCTGCCCGTCCGCGTCGTACGCGACGCACACCGGGATCTCGTCCAGGCCCGCCAGGATGTCCATCTTGTTGATGACCAGCCCGTCCAGGCCGTTCACGTCCACCGCGTACTTCAGCAGCGCCAGGTCCAGCCAGCCCACCCGGCGGGCGCGGCCGGTCGTCGTGCCGAACTCGTCCCAGGGCTTGCTGCCGTCCCCACGCAGGCGCAGGATGCCCGCATCGTCGTGCACCTCGGTCACGAACGGGCCGTGCCCGACGCGGGTGTTGAAGGCCTTCGCCACGCCGTACACCTTGTGGATGGCCTTGTGGTTCACGCCGGCGCCCACCAGGATGCCGCCCACCGTGGGGTGGCTGCTGGTCACGAAGGGGTACGTGCCGTAGTTCAGGTCCAGCAGGGTCGCCTGCGCGCCCTCGAACAGCACGTTCCGGCCCTCCCTGATTGCGTCGCGCAGTTGCGCTCCGGTGTCCTGCACGAACGGCGACAGCGCCTCACGCACCGGCGCCAGGGCTTCCATGGCCACCTGCACGCTGGTCCAGCCCGCGTCACGGGTGCTGTTCGGCTTGGCCTCCAGCAGCCGCTCCACGCGCTCGGTCAGCACGCCGTCGTCCAGCAGGTCCCCGAAGCGGATACCGACGCGCCGCGCGCGGTCGGCGTACGCCGGACCGATCCCGCGCCCGGTCGTGCCCACGAAGTCCTTGCGGCCATCCACGAACTTGTGGTGCGGCAGCACCAGATGCGCCCGGTCACTGATCCGCAGGTCCGGGTTCAGGCCACCCGCGATCAGGTTCCGGCGTTCCTCCAGGAACTTGTCCGGGTCGATCACCATGCCGTCGCCCAGCACGCTGACGGTCCCGTCGTGCAGCACGCCGCTGGGCAGCAGGTTCAGCTTGAACGTCTGCCCCTTGGCGGTCACCGTGTGCCCGGCGTTCGCACCACCCTGGTAGCGCACCACGAACTCGGCTTCCGGCGCGAGAAAATCGGTGATCTTCCCCTTGCCCTCATCGCCCCACTGGGCGCCCACAATTGCGATTCCAGGCATCTCAGCCCTCCGGCCACGCGCACAGACTTGCCCCTCCCGCCCGGCCTGAAGCCCGGCAAAAAAAACACGGCGCGCAGCACCGTGCCTCAGTGTACGGGAAATGTCAGCCCATCCGGCGGGACTTGTTTACCGCGGATGGCCCGAGCGTCACAACGCCTCGCCGTTCAGGGTGAGGATCAGTCGCCTGGGGCCCCCGTGGTCGCGGTGTTCGCAGAGGTAGACACCCTGCCAGGTGCCCAGCGCGAGGCGGCCATTCTGCACAGGAAGGGTCAGGCTGGGGCCCAGGAGGCTGGCCTTGATGTGCGCGGCCATGTCGTCCTCCCCTTCCAGGGTGTGCTGGAAGGGTGCCCAGCCGTCGGGCACGGCGTGGTTGAAGTACGTCTCGAAGTCGGCGCGGACGTCGGGGCTGGCGTTCTCGTTCAAGGTGAGGCTGGCGCTGGTGTGCTGAATGAAGACGTGCAGCAGCCCGGCGCGGGTGCGTGCCAGTTCCGGGACGGCCCCGACGATCTCGCGGGTGATGAGGTGGAAGCCGCGCCGCCGCGCGGGCAGGGTCAGGGTGTGCTGGGCCCACATGCCCTTCAGGGTACGGGCCCTTCGGTGGTCAGCGGGCGAGGCCGACGGTCAGGGTGGCCGAGTAGCCCTTGGTGGCGTTCCCGGTGATGGTGGGCAGCTGGGCGGCGTATCCGTCGCTGAAGATGTTGTCGCGGCTCAGGCTGGTCTGCGAGAGGAAGCGGGCGCTGCTGCCGTACGCGGGCTGGGTGTAGGTCTGCTGGCACATGGCCTGCGGGAGGGCCAGCTGTGACGTCTGGATCCGGTTGCGGGCGTTCGTGGCGCTGGCGAGGGTGGGGTACACCTCGAAGTGGATGTGGGGCCAGCGGCCGGGGTAGCACCCCGGGACGATGGTCTGGAAGGTGACGTTGCCGCCCGCGTCGCTGGCCTGCACGCCGCGCAGGTAGTCCTCGCCGACGATAGGGGCGCTGTACATGCTGTAGTTGCCGTCGGCGGTGCAGTGCCAGGCGTACACGGCGTACCCGCGCAGGGGCGCGCAGCTTCCGTTGGTGTTGACGAGTTTCAGCGTGAGGGTCAGGGGCACGCCAGGAGCCACGTTGCCGGTGCCGAGGCTGCGGCGCAGGTCGCGGCGGACGACGCCGCTGCGGGTGAGGACGTTCAGGCTCTGGCCGCTGGCGACCGACCCGTCGGCGGGGTACGGCCCGGCGGTCTCGCTGGGGATGGGAGTGCAGGCGGCACTGGTCCCGGTGGCGGCGCTGACGCGGCTGCTGGCCAGCAGGCCGATGCCGAGCAGGCCCAGGCCCAGCACGTGGCGGCGGTCGAGGACGCTGCGCGCGAGCATGTTCGTGTCGGCCTGCAGGCCCAGGTTGTTCAGGTCGTCGTGGTGGTCGTGGTCGTCGGCGGGGTACGGGCGGATCGGCTCGTTCATGGGAGGCTCCTGTGCGCGCCGGGGATCGTGGGGCGGGTGGTCGCGCTGCACCGTGAATGTAGTCACGGTTGGTTAATTCACGGAGTAATACGGACTCCGATTGAATGGCTGACAAAGCCGTTCAATCCGAGCGGAGCGAGTGGGAGAAAAACGGGTTCCGGGCGTGGAGTTGGCAACCCGGTGTGGTTCCGGGTTGTCAACGAAACAGACGGAATCCGTATAAGACCTCATGCGGGCCGGGTAGCGTCTGGGGGATGCCTGCCTCTGCTGTGCTCCGCTCCTCCGTTCGTCTGATGCGTGGTCTCACGCCGGTGGTGTTGACTGCCGTCATGTCTGCTCCCGCTGCGCTGGCCGCCTCCGCTCCCTCGACGGTCACGGTGCCGGTGTCGGTGCCGCTCTCGGGGGTGCAGGGCGCGGCGAACGCGCGGGTGCCGCTGGAGTTCGCGCGGGTGAACGAGGACCGGTCGTTCCTGGGGGGCCTGCTGCGGGTGTCGCTGTCGGGAACGGTGACGCGGGCGGGGCATGTGCAGGTGCGCTCACTCCCGGACGGGTCGGGTTTGCGGATCAGCGTGCCGATCCGCGCGGCGTTCCGCGCCGAGCCGGGCGGGGTGGGGGCGTTCCTGGCGCAGGACTTCGGGGGTGAGGCGACCGTGGCGCTGACGGTGGTGCCGACCGTGACGCCGGAGTGGGAGGCGGACGTGACGGTGAAAGGGGACTACACCTGGACCGACCCGCTGAGTGTGGAGCTGGCGCAGGGCGTGCGGGTCAGCGTGCAGTCGCTGGTGGACGCGCAGGTGCGGGCACAGCTGGACGCGCTGGCGGCGCAGGTGCGCGCGGCGGTGCGGGAGCAGGCGCGGCTGCGCGAGCGGGCGGGGACCCTGTGGGCGCGGGCGCAGCAGCCGTGGGTGCTGCCCACCCCGGACGCCGCGTACGCGCGGGTGACGCCGCTGAACCTGAGCGTGTCGCCGCTGCGGTTCACGCCGGACGCCCTGAAGCTCACGCTGGGCGCGCAGCTGCGCCTGGACGCCGGGCTGGGCCGCGCGCCCACACAGGCGGCGCTGCCCCTCCCGGCCCTGCGCCGCAGCGACACGCTCAGCCCGGACGTGAACCTCAGCGTGCCGGTGCGTCTCCCCTACCCGGAACTGTCGGCGGCCGCCACGCGGGAGGCGGCGCGGCGCACGCTGACGCTCCCGGTGCCGACCTCGCCGACGCTGCAGGTCACGGGCGTGACGCTGACGCCGCAGGGGGCGCAGCTGAACGCCGCCGTGCAGATGCAGATCAGCGGGCCGCTGGGCCTGCGGCTCAGCGCCACGACGGACGTGCGCGGCACGCCCACCCTGGACGCGGCGGGACAGGTGCTGACGCTGCGGAACGTGACGGTCACGACGCGCCGCGTGGGCCTGACCGGGCGGGTGCTGGCGTGGCTGGCGGACGCCCGCGCGCAGGCGTACGTGACGCAGGCGGCCCGTTTCGACCTGCGGCCCCGCCTGGACGCAGTGCGGGCGCAGGTTCAGGGTCGGCTGCCGTTCTCGCCCGCGCCCGGCGTGACCCTGGGCGGCACGCTGCGCGCCCTGAAGGTCACGGACGTGCGCGTCACGCCGGACGCCCTGGTCGTGACCGGCGAGGCGCTGGGGGCCCTGGACGCCAGTGTGGATGTGGGCCGCGCCGTCCGCTGAGCGTCGGGTCTGGGTGTGCGGGTGGGGCGCTCAGGGCGCACACTGGAATCCTGGTGAGCTTCGGCGGCCAGCAAGGAGTGTCACATGACGGCAGCCAATCTGAGTTTCACCTGGGTTCCGGGGACCATGGACCGCGTGCGCTTCACGCGGGAGGGCCGCACGTACACCGTGTACCTGCGGGACGTGGTGCGTCACGACGTGCAGAGTGACAGTGCGCTGTACCTCAAGGGCCGGGTGGTGCTGCCGGTGTCGGCGGCGCACCTGGGTGAACTGATGGGCCGACTGTGCCTGAACGATGTCCGGAGCGAACCCCGCCGGTCGGCCGTACCGGGGGAGGCGGCGCGGGCCGACCGAGACCCGTGAGCCGTGACTGGAGGGGCGTGGCGGGTGGGGTGACACACGGGCAGGCGTGATCGTGTATACTGCACCCTGTAGTTTTCCAAGTACGCATGATTGAACCGCGCACGAGGCAAGAGCTCGTGCGTGTTTTGCGTGTTGCGAAGACAAGGAGTGGAGTATGGCAGTAGGCATCGTGAAATGGTTTAACGCGGAAAAAGGCTTCGGTTTCATTCAGTCCGAGGGCAGCCCCGACATCTTCGCGCACTTCAGCGCGATCCAGGGCAGCGGCTTCAAGAAGCTGAACGAAGGCGACGAAGTCGAATTCGACATCGAAGACGGCCAGCGTGGCAAGGGCCCCCAGGCCAAGAACATCGTCGTGACGAAGGCCGCTCCCGTGAGCGACTTCGGCGGCCGCCGCAACGACCGCTGGTAAGACCCACCCGGGTCTGAAGGGAGTCCCCGCACGGGGGCTCCTTTTTTCATGCCGTGCGCAGCCTGTTCCCGGTGCAGGCACGCCCGGCGCCGCTTCTGGGGGCGCCCTGTACACTGTCAAGGTTGACGTGCCCCCACGCGGGCGGCGCGGGGAGGACGCTATGGACGAGACGATGAAGGCGCCGCGCAGCCGGGCGCGCATGCTGGAACTGGTGTTCCCGAAGGACACGAACTACCACGGGACCGCGTTCGGCGGGTGGGTGCTGTCCCTGATGGACAAGGCGGCGAGCATCGCGGCGGTGCGGCACGCCGGGGGGAACGTCGTGACGGCCCGCATGGACGGCGTGGATTTCCACGTGCCGATCCGGGTGGGGGACGCCGTTGCGCTGGACGCGCAGGTGGTGCGGGTGGGCCGCACGAGCATGACGATCCGCGTGGACGTGTACCGCGAGCACATGCCGACCGGGGATCAGGAACTCGCCACGACGGGCTTTTTCGTGTTCGTGGCGCTCGATGAGCACGGCAGGCCCCGTCCGGTGCCGCCCCTGCCGGAGGGTCAGGACACGAGTGCCGCCGAGCCGGATTTCGAGGCGCGCCCGTGACCGAGAACGGCGCGCCGCTGCACCTGACGCTGGTGCGACACGGCGCGACCGAATGGAACGGCGCGGGGCGCTGGCAGGGCTGGTCGGACACGCCGCTGGGCGCGGTCGGGGAGGCTCAGGCGGCGCGGCTGCGGCCCCGGCTGGCGGGCCGCTCGTTCGACCGGGCCTTCAGCAGTGATCTGGCGCGCGCGGCCCGCACGGCGGAGCTGAGCCTCCCGGCGGGCACGCCGCTGACGCTGGATGTCCGCCTGCGGGAACTGCACTTCGGGGTGTTCGAGGGCGTCACGACCGACGAGGTCCTGGGTGACGACCGCTACGCGCGGTGGCAGCTGGACCCGTGGGGCACGCCCGCCCCGGACGGCGAGAGCCTGTCGCAGGTGGGCGCCCGCCTGCGCGACTGGGCCGGGGAACTGCCGGGCGGGCGCGTGATCGCGTTCACGCACGGCGCGGCGATCCGGGCGCTGCTGTGCGACCTGTTCGCGTGGCCTGCCCGGCCGCAGCCCGGGTACGTGCTGCCGTTTCCGTACCAGTTGTCCCACACCAGCCTCACCACCCTGACCCGCACCGGGCGGGGGGCAGGGGCACGCTGGGCGCTCGTGACGTACAACGACCACGCGCACCTGGAGTGAGCGGTCGACAGTTGATGGTTGATAGAGGTCGCTTTCTATCAACCATCAACCGTTCACCATCACCCCTGCTGAGGCGGCGCGATTTCGAGTTCGCTGGCGAGTTCGGCGAGGAAGGCGCGCATGGTCAGGGTGCGGCGTCTGGCCTCGGCCTGCCCGGCGGGGGTCAGGAACGTGCCGTCCAGGCGCAGGAGTTTCGTGAAGAAGTGGTCGATGGTGTACGCGAGGTCGTCGGGGTCGCGGTCCTCGGCCCAGGGGTCTCCTGGGTGCATCAGGGCGCGGCCCAGCTGCCCGCCGACGCCCGCGACGCGCAGGACACCCAGTGCGCCCAGCGCGTCGAGCCGGTCGGCGTCCTGTAGCGCGCGGCCCAGCGGGTTGATGGGGGTCGCGCCGCGCGAGTAGCTGTGGTCGCGCACGGCGTCCGCGATGCAGCGGGCGTCGTCCGGGGTGAAGCCCAGGCTGGGCAGCTGGCTCAGGACCGCCTGGGCGCTCAATTCGCTGGCGTGGGCGCGGTCCGGGTGATTCTTGGGGAGGTTCACGACATCGTGCGTCAGGGCGGCGGCGACGGCCAGCGCGGGGGGCTGGTCCGGGGCGCAGCGGATGGTCCAGCGGGCCACGCGGGCCAGGTGAGCGTCGTCGTGCGCGGCGTCGGGCCGCATCTGCGCCTGCACCCACGCCCACGCGGCGGGCAGGCGCGGGTCGAGGGCCAGCAGGGGCTGCAGGGCGTTCATGCGGCGTCCGCCTGGCGGGGCGGCGCGTGCTGCCCGGTGGGCGCGTGGCGAGGGGGGTGGAGGCTGGTCATGTGCGCAGGATAGCGGCGAGCTGGGCGGGGGCCGCGCCCGCCTGGATGAGTGCAGGGTGATAATGTTCACAGTCGGGCGCCGGTTTGTGAAGGCGCTGACACACCCGGGCCGCTAGGCTGGACGCATGACCACCGCAGCGGCCCGGCGCCCCACGATCCTCATCGTGGATGACAGCCCCGGTGTGCTGCATACCCTGGAGTACCTCCTCTCACCGCACCTGACGGTCGTCACGGCCGAGAGCGGCGCCGCGGCGCTGGAGGCCCTCACGCCCGACACGGCCCTGGTCCTGACCGATGTCCGCATGCCCGGCATGAGCGGCGTGGAGCTCGCGCGGCAGCTGCGGCGCACGCACCCGGCGCTGCCCGTGGCGTTCATGACCGGCATCATCGAGGCCGACCTGCGCGCCGAGGCCGAGGCGCTGGAGGTGCTGGACGTGCTGCGCAAGCCCCTGCGGCCCGGCGTGCTGTTCCCGGCGCTGCAGGGCTGGCTGGGCCGCCGGGACGTGCTGCCCGCCGACGCCCCGGACACCCGCCCGCCCCCCAGACCGGCCGCGCCGGCCGCGCCCCACCCGGCAGGAACGCCCGCCCCGACGCCGCGCCCACCCGCGTCCCCGGCCGTCCCGTCGCCCGCCGCCCCCACCGCGCCCGCCCCGCAGGGGGCGCGTGGTGGGGCCGTGGTCGCCGCGCCGCCCACCCCGGACCGGGTGCGGCAGCAGGCGCAGATGTTCGTGGCGGGCCTGAGCGTCCTGCCGGGCGTGACGGCCGCGTGCGCCTTCGACCCCCAGGGGGAACCGCTCACCACCCCGGACCTGCTGAGCGCGCAGGTGGGCACGTACCTGAAGTTCCTGCTGACGGCCGCGCAGACGCTCGCGCCGCACCTGCGGACCGGGCTGCCGCTGAAGGCCGCGCAGCTGGAATTCCAGGACCGCGTACTCGTCGTGTGCCCCTTCGAGGGCGGGTTCGCGGCGGTGCTCGTGCGGGACACGCCGGGGGCGAGCAGCGTGAAGGCCTGGATGCGCAGCCGCATGGGCTGATGCGGATTCCGTTTCTCTGCTGCGCAGCTCTCCGAGTCCGCTCGGGTCGACGGTGTTTGCACACCTCTCAACCGGAGTCCGTATGTGCGGGGCTATGCTGCGGGCATGCTGACCTTCGCGGAGGCCCACGCTCCCGCCGTCCCGGCCGCCGATCACGCCGAGGTGACCCGCCTGCTGGCGCTGGGCACGCCGGGCGTGATCGTGCCGCCCGCGTTCGAGGAGGCCTTCTACCGGGGCGGAAATCTGCCCGAGCAGCTGCGGCGCCTCTTCTCCAAGGTCCGCCCGGCCCGCATCGACGAGGACGCCCTGGAGCCCCTGGCGGCGCAGGCGCAGGCGCTGATCCGCACGTCGTACCTGATGGACGACGCGGTGCAGGCGTTCTACCGCACGCTGGCCCGCGCGTCCTTCCCGGCGGGCGCCGTGGTGCGGGTGCGCCGCCCGGACGCCACACTGGGCGAGGATGCCCCGTTCCTCGCGCCGGGCACGGCGACCCTGCAGGCCATGAAGCGGGTGTGGGCGCAGGACTGGACGTTCGACGCGGTGCTGGAACGCCTGGACAGCGCGGGCAGTGTCGCGCTGGAGGCCCGCAGCACGCTGCTGCACCCGGCCTGAGGGGCGGGCGCAGCGACGCGGGTCCGGGTCAGTTCAGGCGCAGCCAGTAGTAGTCGTACTTCCCGAGGATCATGGCGTAGGGCGTCTCGCCGATGGCGGGGAAGGGGCTGGCCCCGGCCAGCGTGACGGGCACGCGCCCGGCGAACTGTTCGAGGTTCAGGTGGACCGACTGGGCGTTCCCGGCGAAGTTGCTGACGATCAGCAGCGTCTCGTCCCCGGTGCGGCGCGCGAAGGCCAGGATGGCGGGGTTGTCGGTGTCCACGAAGGTCAGGTCGCCCACCGCGAAGGCCGGGTGGCGGCGGCGCAGTTCAAGCTGGCGGCTGGTCCATTTCAGGAGGCTGCTGGGGTCCTGTTCCTGGCTCTGGACGTTCACGCGGCCGTAGCCGTACACGGCGTCCCCGATGGGCGGGAAGAAGCACTGGTCGGGCGTGGCGGTGGAGAACCCGCCGCTCATGCCCGCGTTCCACTGCATGGGGGTGCGCACGCCGTTGCGGTCGGCCAGGGACAGGTCGTCGCCCATGCCGATCTCATCGCCGTAGTACAGGATGGGGCTGCCGGGCAGGGCCAGCAGGACGGTGGTCAGGAGTTCCACGCGGCGCCGGTCGTTGTCCAGCAGCGGGGCGAGGCGGCGGCGGATGCCGACGTTGATCTTCATACGGGTGTCCGGGGCGTACGCGGCGTACATGAAGGCCCGTTCGTCGTCGGTGACCATCTCCAGGGTCAGTTCGTCGTGGTTGCGCAGGAACGTCACCCACTGTCCGAACGCGGGGATGGCGGGCAGGCGTTCCATGATCTCGCGGATGGAGGTGGTGTCCTCCTTCTTCAGGCTCATGTACAGGCGGGGCATGACCGGGAAGTTGAAGCACATGTGGAATTCGGGGTCGGCGTCGGTGCCGAAGTACTCCACGACCTCCTCGGGCCACTGGTTCGCCTCGGCCAGCAGGACGCGGCCGGGGTAGTCCTGGTCGACCATGCGCCGGAAGCGTTTGAGGATGTCGTGCGTTTCGGGCAGGTTCTCGCAGCTGGTGCCCTCGCGCTCGATCAGGTAGGGCACGGCGTCCACGCGGAAGCCGTCCACGCCGAGGTCCAGCCAGAATCGCGCGGCCTGGAGGATCTCCTCGACGACCCGGGGGTTGTCGTAGTTCAGGTCCGGCTGGCTGGAGAAGAAGCGGTGCCAATAGTAGCGGCCGCTCTGCTCGTCCAGCGTCCAGTTGCTGGTCTCGGTGTCGGTGAAGATGATGCGGGCCCCGGCGTACTCGCTGCCGGTGTCGCTCCAGACGTAGTAGTCGTGGTACTCGTTGGGGCTGCCGTCCGGGAGGGTCGGGCCGCGCCGGGCCGCCTGGAACCAGGGGTGGTCGCTGCTGGTGTGGTTGGTCACGAAGTCCGTGACGACGCGCAGGCCACGCGCGTGCGCCTCGCGCAGGAAGACCTTGAAGTCGTCCAAGGTGCCCAGGTCCGGGTGGATGCCCACGTAGTCGGCCACGTCGTAGCCGTCGTCGCGCAGGGGGCTGGGGTAGCACGGCAGGATCCACAGGACGTCCACGCCCAGGCCGCGCAGGTAGTCGAGTTTGCCGGTCAGGCCGGGGAAGTCGCCCTTGCCGTCGCCGTTGCCGTCCGCGAAGGTGCGGACCGAGAGTTCGTAGAAGACGGCGCTCTTGTACCACTCCGGGGCGGGGGTCTGGGTCATGATCCGGAGTCTAAGACACGTCCGGGCTGGAAGCGCTGCCACGCCGTTGGGGGTGCCCTCACCCGACCTCATCCGCGCGGGGGTCCCCGCCGCCCAACCACATGGCATGAAAAAACCCACCCTTTCGGGTGGGTGTTCTGGCTGGGGCACTAGGACTCGAACCTAGATCGACAGTGTCAGAGACTGGTGTCCTGCCATTAGACGATGCCCCAACACGGGTCCTGCTGTCGCTTCGCCGTCGGGTGAAGCGTGGGGAAGTATAGAGGCCCCTGCGCGCATTCGTCAAGCACCCCCCTCCAGCGCCGGGCGGGGGCCCGTCAGGGCGGACACGCGGCAAGTATCGCTGGACCGCGTTTAGATCGCAGTTGCCGCAAGTCCTTTGACTCTGGTACACTGAGGTGTTGCCGCGCCGTATGCACCCGGTCCACCGGACCGGACCCGCACGGGAAGCAGGTATCAGGCTGGCGTGCGGCCCCCGTGCCACACGCCCAGGAGGACAGGAGTTCATGGAAGACAACACCCAGACCCCCGCCCAGCAAGGCGGGACTCAGCCCACGACGGGCACCACCCCCAGCACCCCTACCCCCGTGGAGGAGCGCGAGTACCCCGCGATGACCATGGAGGACATCCTCGCCAGTGAGGCGCAGGAGCCCCAGAACGTCAGCCGCGGCGACATCGTCGACGGGACCATCGTGTTCATCGGCCAGGAAGGCATTGCCGTGGATATCGGCGCCAAGGTCGAAGGCATCATTCCCCTGAACCAGCTGGGCGACGAGCCCGTCACGCTGGAGCAGGCCCAGGAAATGTACAAGTCCGGCGAGCAGATCGAGGCGTACGTCGTGCGCGTCGACCTGCCCAACAGCCAGATCGTCCTGTCCAAGAAACGGGCCGATCAGGACAAGGGCTGGCGCGTCCTGGAGAAGATGCAGGAAGCCGAGGAAGCCTTCGAAGTCGAGGTGCTCGAGAAGGTCCGTGGCGGTCTGGTCGCGCAGGTCGAGGGCATCCGCGCCTTCCTGCCCGCGTCGCAGGTGGACACCCGCCGCGTGAACGACCTCGACCCCTACGTGGGCAAGCCCCTGATGGTCAAGCTCATCGAGCTGAACCGCAAGCGCAACCGCGTGATCATCAGCCACCGCGCCATCCTGGAAGCCCAGAAGGCGCAGGCCCGTGAAGCCACGGTCGGCCAGCTGGAAGCCGGCGCGCAGTTCGAAGGCGAAGTCGTCGAAATCACCGACTTCGGCGTGTTCGTGAACCTGGGCGGCATCGACGGCCTTGTTCACCGCAGCGAACTGACCTACGGCCGCTTCAACCACCCCCGCGACGTGGTCAAGGTGGGCGACAAGGTTCAGGTGCAGGTCATGGACGTGGACAACGACCGTGAACGCATCAACCTGAGCATGAAGGCCCTCACCCAGGACCCCTGGGAAGGCGCCACTGACCGCTACAGCATCGGCCAGAAGGTCACCGGCAAGGTCACGAACCTCACCAACTTCGGTGCGTTCGTCGAACTCGAAAGCGGCCTCGAAGGTCTGGTGCACGTCAGCGAGATGAGCTGGACCAAGCGCGTCCGTCACCCCAACGAAGTGATGAAGGAAGGCGACGAGGTCGAAGCCGTCATCCTGCGCATCGATCCGAAGGACCGCCGCATCAGCCTGGGTATTCGTCAGACCACGGACGATCCCTGGAGCGCCCTGCCTGACCGCTACCCGCCCGGCACCCCCGTGAAGGGCAAGATCACCGGCATGACCGACTTCGGCGTGTTCATGGAGATCGAAGAAGGCATCGAGGGCCTGATCCACATCAGCGAACTCGACCTGAACCGCGTCAACAACCCCGCCGACCTGTTCAAGAAGGGCGACGAGATCGAAGCCGTCATCCTGAACATCGACCCCGTCGAGCAGCGCGCCAGCCTCAGCCGTCGCCGCTTCCTCGGTGGCGGCGCGGCCCCCACCCAGCGTGACTACGTCAGCCAAGGTGGCGGCGCCCGCAGCGACCGCTACAGCGGTGGCCAGGGTGGTCAGCGCGGCGGTGGCCGTCGCCGTGAAGGTGGCGCCGACTACGCCTACAACGCCAAGGACGCCCAGCAGGGCGGCAAGATCAGCACCAAGCTCGGCGACGTGTACGCCGACCTGTTCGCCCAGTTCGGCCTGGGCGGCGACAAGAAGACCGAAGAAGAGCAGGGCTAACCCCCCTCTTCAAGGCCCCCCGGTGTCCGCACCGGGGGGTTCTTGTTGGTCTGGATAGATTGGTCCGGACGGAAAGGAGGGGAGGCCACACTATGGGCCTCCCCTTCCCCCACTTTCGACCTGAGTTACAGCGGGTGCCGCGCCGCCGCGAAGGTTCCCTGCGCGCTGAAATCCCCCGGGATCTTCATGTACTCGCCGTCGGCGTTCAGTTCCCACGAGCCACGCGTGTCGGCCCACTCGGTGTCCAGGATGCTCAGGAACGCCTCGCGGTGCCGGTCGTCCAGCACGGGCGCGATCACCTCCACGCGGCGGTCCAGGTTGCGGCTCATCCAGTCGGCACTGCCGAAGTACACCTCGGGGCTGCCGCCGTTCCCGAAGGCGTACACGCGGGCGTGTTCCAGGTAGCGGCCCAGCAGGCTGCGCACCCGCACGTTCTGCGACAGGCCCGGCACGCCCGGGCGCAGGCAGCACACCCCACGGATGATCAGTTCCACCCGCACGCCCGCCTGCGCGGCGCGGCACAGCGCCTCGACCATGCCCGGGTCGGTCAGCTGATTCACCTTCACGCGCACCCAGGCGTCCAGACCGTCGCGGGCGTGCGCGGCCTCGCGGTCCAGCAGCGCCTCGAAGCCTGTGCGGGCCGTGTCCGGCGCGACCAGCAGGTGCGTGTATTCGGCTTCGGCGTAGCCGGTCAGGTGGTTGAACAGCTCCGCGACGTCCGCGCCCAGATCCGGGTTGGCGGACAGCAGGCTCAGGTCGGTGTACAGCCGCGCGGTCTTCGCGTTGTAGTTCCCGGTGCCGATGTGCACGTAGCGGCGCAGGCCACCGTCCTCGCGGCGGACGATCATGGTGACCTTCGCGTGGGTCTTCAGGCCCGCCACGCCGTACACGACGTGCGCCCCGGCCCGCTCCAGTTTGCGCGCCCAGGAGATGTTGCGCTGTTCGTCGAAGCGCGCCTTGAGTTCGATCAGCGCCACGACCTGCTTGCCGTTCTCCGCGGCCGTGCGCAGCGCCGCGAGCAGGCGGGGATCATCCCCGGTGCGGTACAGCGTCTGCTTGATCGCCAGCACCTGCGGGTCACGGCTGGCCTCCTCCAGGAAATCGAGGATGTTCGTGAACCCGTCGTACGGGTGGTGCAGCAGCACGTCCCCGTCGCGCAGCGTGTCGAAGATGCCGCTGTCCTCGTCACCGTCGAGGTCCGGCACGGCGGGCGCGAACTCCGGGAAGCTCAGGTCCGGGCGTTTCACCGGCAGACCCATCAGGTCCGCCGAGCCGAGCGGGCCGTCGAGCAGGAAGATATCCTCCGGCGCGAGCCGCAGCCGCTCCTGCAGGAAGGCCGTGATGCCCGGCGGGGTGTCGCGCATGACCTCCAGCCGCACCGCCGACCCGAAGCGCCGCCGCCGCAGGCCGTCCTCGATGGTGGCGAGCAGATCCTCGGCCTCCTCCTCCTCGAACTCGTAGTCGGTGTTGCGGGTCACGCGGAACGCGTGCGCGGCCAGCACGGTGCGGCCCTTGAACAGTTCGCCGATGTGCGCGGCGATCACGTCCTCCAGCAGCAGGATCGTGTTGGCGATGCACACCGCGCGCGGCAGCACCCCCACCGGCACCTTCACCCGCGCGAATTCCGGGTCCTCCCCGTCGCCGCCCTCCAGCAGCACCGCGAGGTTCAGGCTCAGGTTGCTCAGGTACGGAAACGGGTGGCTGGGGTCCACGACCAGCGGCGTCAGAACCGGCTGGATCTCCGCGAGGTAATGTTCGCGCAGCTGCGCCCGCGCCCGCTTGCCCAGGTCCGACACCCGCGCGAAGCGCACGCCCGCCGCGTTCAGGTCACGCAGGGTCTTGCGGGTCACCCGTTCGATCTCGCGCAGCATGCTCTGCGTCCGCTCCCGCACGAGCGCCAGCGTCTCGCGGGGCAGCAGGCCGTCCGGGCCCGGCGTGTTCACGCCCGCCGCGATCTGGCGGTGCACGCCCGCCACGCGCACCATGAAGAACTCGTCGAGGTTGCTGCCGCAGATCGCCGCGTACTTCAGCCGCTCCAGCGGCGGGTTGCGCTCGTCCCGCGCCTCGGCCAGCACCCGCTCGTTGAACGCCAGCCACGACAGCTCGCGGTTCAGGAACGGACTCTCGGGGTTGGCGACCGCGCTGTGGGTCCGCACGTCGCCCCCTCCGGGTTCCTCCTTCCGCCGCGGGCGGCCACGAGAGGAAACGGAACGGGCAGGCAGGGACTTTTCAGCAGGCACAGTCATGACTCCTTGAGCAGTAAACGGGGTGAAGGTCAGCGGGCCGTCACCGCATTACAGCACGGCCCACCCACACGCGCCCCCTCACCGCGCCCACCGGGCCACCGACAGGCTCAGGCCACGGGTTCGGGCCGCGCCTGCGGGACGTCCTCGATCTCTTCCGCGTCCCCGGCCTCCTGCGCGGCGAGCATCACGTCCCGGAAGGCCCGCACCGCCTCCTGCAGGAACGACAGGTACCGCGGCAGGGCCGCCACGAACTCCTGCGGCTGCGCGTGTAGCACCTCCACGCCCGCCCACACGTCGCCGTCCACGGTGTGCAGCTTCACCAGCTTCGCCTCACGGTTCACGGCGTCACACGCGAACAGCGCCTGCCCGTACTCCTCGTCGGACTCCAGCGCCCAGAAGTTGGGGAACAGCAGGTGGTAGAACGTCGCGTCGTCCCCCTGCACGGGCACGTAGTACTGCCCGCCCTCGAACATGAACGCCAGCCCGGACTCCGCGTCGGCCTGCACCGCGAAGCCCAGCGCCCCCAGCGCGTCCCGCACCGCCGCCAGCCCCTCGGGCAGCGTCACCGCTGGCCGGGGCGGGGGGGCGACCTTCACGACCTTCTTCTTCACCGTCTGCGCAGCCATGTCACTCCTCCAGTCCACACCCGCCCACGCCGGGGCGGATGGACTTCTCAGTTAGGTCGGTTCGCCTCGTCCGAGTACAGCTCCTGCGGGAATTCCTCCGCGAGGAACGTCATGTACCGCATGTTCAGCAGGTGCCGCGTCGCCACCCGCTCGAACGCCGCGCCGTTCTCCTCGGTCTTCGCGTTCCCGAACCCGTACTCACCCACCACGAACGTCCCGTCCGGCCGGAAGTACGCAATCGCAGACCCGGCCGGATCACGGAAGTTCCAGCCGCTGTCCGCCGCGTTCCCCGGCTCCCGCACCAGCTGCGCGAGCCGCTCCTGAATCCGCACGTACCGCCCGTCATCCAGCGCGGCGTGACGAAAGCCACGCGTCGCCGTCTCGACCATATACCCGAAGCGCCACCCGAAGAACCGCACGTCGAAGCGCAGCGGCCCCGACGCGAGCAGGATCGACGTCGCATCCCGGCTCAGTTCCTCGGCCTGGTACTTCTTGCGCATGAACACCGCGAACGCATCCGACACCGTCGGGTACACGTTGAAGCCCTCGCCGTAATGGAAGCCGCCCAGCCACTGCGACACGCTGGGCCGCACAGCCTCCGTGAACGGCAGCCCCAGGTACGCCCGCGCCGCCATCACGCCCTCTTCCAGCATGAACAGCGCCACGTCGATCAAGGTGTCGGCCCGGAACTGCCGGTCGAAACCTGCCGACTCCACGCCCAGCACCAGCTCGCCGGACACCGGATCGAACAGCGCCCGCACCCCCGCGCACGTCGAGCACACGTGATCGATGCAGCGGTACGCGAACGCCTTCTCCGCCACCGACCCCGCCCGCAGAATGTTGCACTCCGGCACCCGCGTCGTCAGAGACAGACCGAGCGCATTGCGGATGAATGGCGCCTCGACATGAATTCCCCGGTAGTCGAATTGAACGTCCTCGGTCTCTTCATCCATCTGGTAGTTCGAGAGAGTGTCATCGAGTTTCGCCATCTCATGCATGACCAGATTGGCCGAGAGGCGCATCTCCCCCACCTCGACACCCTGGCGCAGATGCGGTTCCGCCTGCTTCTTCCTGAACAGGCCGAACATCAGTCTCCGGCCTTCATGTTCGCCTGCTTGCTCATGTCATCCACGATGTCGTCCGGGTTCAGGCTGGGGAAGACTTCCTTGAGGATGTCCTCGGCGACCTTCAGCAGGCCATTGGCCTCTTCCTCGGTGGCTTTCTTCTTAGGCTTCTCGTCCTGCTCGCCCTTGAGTTCCTTCGCCTTGGCCTTCACGGGCGCGGCGATGGCCGACTCGGCGGCCTTGCTGAGGACCTCGTCCACGGCCTCGGATCCCACGGTGACCACCGACGCCAGCGGCGTGGTGCTGCGCAGCGCCTGGATCACCTTGCCGTACTTCTCGATCCGCTCGTTGATCGGCACGCGGGCCGGGGTGGTCAGCGCCATGCCCAGCCGCTCGAACGCGCCCCTGTCGGCAGCGTTCTTCCCGAAGTACCGCTCCATGGCCTTCTTCGACGCGTTCAGCGCCTCGGTCTTCATGGCCAGCGTCTGGAGGTTTGTGGACGGATGGCGAGCGACGAACGTCTCGGCCTGACGGGTCAGCAGGTCGGCGGCCTTCGTCACCTCCTGATCGGCACGCAGTTGCGCGTCACGCTTGATACTCTGCCTCATCTGGTCACTTATCGCAGCGCTGTTTCCACTCCGGCGTGCCAGCAGGGCCGCCTCGGTGTCCTGCGCGACCTTGTCCCGCAGGCGTTTCTCGGCCAGGGCGCGGGCGTGAGCGACTTCCGCCCCGTACGTCAGGGGGGCGCCCTGCTCGGCCAGGGCCTTGAAGTCCGCCTGGACGCTGCCGTGGCGGCCCAGCAGGCGCGAGAGGTCCTTGTTCAGGTCGTGGCTGGCGTCCGTCCAGACCTTGTTCAGGTGCGTGCGGATGGCGGTGCCGCTGGCGCGGAATTCCACGATGGCCTTGGCGACGTGCCCGTCGGGATTGCGGGCGATCAGGTCGTCGAGGCGCTGGACGGTGGTTTCCTTGAGGTGCCGGGCGTGCCGGGCGACGCTGGTCTGGCTGATCTTGCCGCCCAGGGTGGCCTTCCAGGCGTCCACGCGGTCGGCGGCCTTGACGCGGCCGTTCGTGAGTTTGCGGCTGAGGGTGTTCCCGGCGCCGTCCACGGCGTCCCTCAGCTTCCGGGCGGCTTTCAGGATGGGGCTCTGGCGGACGTGGTTGCGCAGGCCCGTCAGGAGGGTGCGGTCGAGGGTGCGCAGGCCCTGCACGCCCTTGCGGACGGTGCCGGTGATGGCGTCTGCGCCCTTGCTGGCGAGTTTCCGGAGGGTGGGCGTCTGGGCTTTCAGGTACGCGCGGGCCTGCCGGGCGCGGCGGGTGGTCATGACGCGGACCTTGCGGGCGGCGTAGCCGACCTTCGCGGAGGCGTTGCCGGCGGCGGTCGTGACGGCATTCTTGACGTTGGTGGCGGCGCGGGCCACGGGTTGCGTGAGGTACTTCTGCGCCAGTCGCCCGGCGTTCTTCAGGACCGTTTTCGCACCGGCAGGCAGGACGCGCCGGGCGAGTTTCGCGGCGGCCTTCCCGCTTCCTTTCACGGCGCCCTGTGCGAGGTGCGCCAGTCCCCGCGCGGCGGGCGTGAGCCCCTTGCCGAGAGCGCGGCCCACGCCGACGACGGCCTTCCCGGCGAACTTGAATACGGGGCCGCCCACGCTGCCCACGATGGCGTCCACGGCGATGCTCCTGGCGGTGACGCCCTGGAAGGCGGCGCGCTCCTTGAACGTGTACTTCTTGTCCTTCTGCGCCTTGGCTTTCGCGGCGGCGTTGAAGACCTTGTTTTCCACGACCTGCGCGGCGATGCCGCCCCCGGCGCTGATCCCGGCCGCCAGGGCCAGCGCGGGCGCCGTGAGTGCCCCGCCGGTGGCGACGGTGACAGCCGCGACGGCGGTCAGGGCGACGCCCTTCCAGAATTTCGCCTTGCCTTCCGGCGTGGCGTACCACTTCCGGAACTGCTCGACCTTGGCCCCGGCGAACTTCCCGACGGCTTTCGCGCCATTGATGACCCCCTTGACTGGGTTCTTCACGAAGCCGGCGGCGCCCTTGACGACCTTCTTCGCGCCCTCCAGCAGGCCCGGCAGGTTCTTCGCGGCGCTGGCGTGCAGGCCGGTCAGCTGCTTGCGGAAGAACCCCATGACCCCCCCGGCCTCGCGGGGCGGCGCGGCGGGACGACCCGTGACCTTCAGGTTCGGTGTTGGCAGCGTCCTGGGTGTGGTTTTGCGCGCGCCGGGCGGCAGTTGCGGCCCGATCATCGGCGCGGCCTTCACGCCCCTGCGGGGCGCGGCAGGCGTGCGCCCCACCTTCAGCGGGGCAGGCTGAGCGGGACGCGCGGCGGTCTTGGCGGTGGGCTGTTTCGGCTTGGCCTTCTGGCCCTTGCGTTGCGGTTGTTCGAGCATGACGGCACCTGCTGGAATCGAATCGGGGGACAGCGCGGCAGAGTGGACACGCCAGTCTAGAGGTGACCACCCGTTCACACAAACGGAAATGACCGGCCATGCAGACCGGTCAACCCTCCATGAAGCCGCGCTGCTCTGCCGCGTTACGCCTGTGCGCCGCCCGGCACGATCCGCGAGGCGTCCACACCCAGGCGGTCCAGCGCCGACTGCCAACGCTCCTCGGCGGGCACATCCCACAGCAGATCCGGCGTGGACTGTTCCACCCACACCCACGTCCCCTCGCGCGCCTCCTCGGTCAGCTGGCCCGGACCCCACCCGGCGTACCCCAGCACCAGCATGAACGGCTGCCCGCTACGCTCCACCGCCCGCAGCACATCCAGACTACTGGACACCGTCAGGCCCGGCAGAAGGCGCAGTTCGCCCTCCATGTCCACCGGCTGCGCGTACAGACACCAGCCCAGCGTCGGGTCCACCGGACCGCCCAGCCACGCCACCTCCGGGTGCCCCGTCAGTTCCGGCATCAGCTCCTGCACGCTCTGGGTCATGGGCGCGTTCACGATCAAGCCCATCGCGCCCTTCGTGTCGTGCTCCAGCAGCAGGATCACGGTTCCCTCGAACAGGCTGCCGCGCAGGTGCGGGCTGGCCACCAGGAACGTCACGGGCGCACTCATACCGACAGGATAGCGCGACCCACGCGGGCATTCAGGCCCATTCAGTATGTGATGCGGCGCGTGATGGTCATGAACGTCTGCCCCTGCATGGTCCCGACCTGCCGCACCCAGTTGCCCCGCGCGTCGTACTCGATCCGCCACTGTTCCTGCACGTCTCCCAGGTCGGCCATCTCGATGTGCGTCACGCGCCCGGCCGCATCGGTGGTCAACAGCACGGCTGGAAGGGTCTGCCCGTTGGCTGTCTCCTCGACTCGGATGCCTGAGCCGCCCGGGGCGTAGATGTAGGTGGACTGCCGCGTGTTTCGCAGCCCCGACCCGGGGAGGGTCGCGACGATCTCCCTGCTGATCAGGCGGCCTTCCGTGTCAAGTTGTGCGGCGGTCACCTGACTGATGAGCCCGGCGCGGGTGACTCGCTCCACCACCTGCCGTTTCGCTGCGGAATACGTGCAGCTGACCTGTTCCTTCATCGCCTGGAGGGTCTGGTCCTCCCAGACGCCGCTGTAGGCGGTCAGCCGCCCCTGAGTGTCGAAGGTCAGCGTGATCGGCTCGCGCGGCTGCTTCTGCAACTGCGCGAGCGTGACACTCCTCCCGCTGAACACGCCCTCCAGGCCGACCCAGGCACGTTGGTACCCGGCCTGGCCGGTCAGGGTGAGCAGCGTCCAGGTCTGGTCACCGGGAGCGCGGGTCTGCACCTGCGTCATCCGGCTGCCCTGGAAGGTGAACGTGCGCGTGGTGGTGCGGGCGGGTTCGTCCGGCGCGGCAGGGTCGGAGACGCGACGTTCCTCGGTGACCTGACGGGGCGCGCCCTGGAAGCGGGGCAGCAGCGTACGGTCCTCGCCCGGCACGTCGTAACAGTACGCGGCGTGGGCAGTGGTCAGGGTGGTCAGGAGGAGCAGGGGGAGCAGGCGGCGCATGTCCTGGCAGGATAGTGCGATGGCGTGCGCGCGGCGTGCAAAAAAACTCCCCGTCCGGCGTGGACGGGGAGCAGCGGGAAGTTCGGTTACGCGCGGGCGTCGCTGCGGCGGGCGCTCTTGCGTTTGGGGGCGGGGAGGGTGGGGGCGGGGCTGCCGTCACGGGGCGTCTCAAGGGCTTTCAGGCCGCCGACGAGGGCCACGTCCAGCACCTGATCCACGGTCTCGCAGGGGTGGAAGCGCATGGTGGTGCGCAGGTGCAGGGGGATGTCGCGCAGGTCGCCCTCGTTGGCCTTGGGCAGGATGATGTGCTTGATGCCGGCGCGGCGGGCGCCCAGCACTTTCTCTTTCAGGCCGCCGATGGGCAGGTAGCGGCCGGTGAGGGTCATCTCGCCGGTCATGGCGACGTCGTGGCGGGCGGGGATGCCGGTCAGGGCGCTGATGAGGCTGGTGACCATGGCGCCACCGGCGCTGGGGCCTTCCTTGGGGATCGCTCCGGCGGGGACGTGCACGTGGATCTCGCTGTCGTCGATGCGGGCTTTGTCGATGTGGAAGCGTTCGGCGTTCGCCTTGATGTACGTCAGGGCGGCGCGGGCGCTTTCTTTCATGACGTCGCCGAGCTGGCCGGTCAGGACGAGGCCCTTGCCGGGGCTGGTGCTGGTCTCGACGAACAGGATGTCACCGCCGACCGGGGTGTAGAACATGCCGGTCGAGACGCCGACCATGTCTTCCTTGCCTTCGGTTTCGGGGATGTGGCGGGCCTGCCCGAGGTACCGGTCGAGTTCCTTGTCCGTGACCTTGACGCGTTTGACCTCGCCGGTGGCGACGCGGCGGGCGACCTTGCGGGCGACCGTGCCGATCTCGCGTTCCAGGTTGCGCACACCGGCCTCGCGGGTGTAGTGGCTGATGAGTTTTTCCAGCGCGGAATCGGTGAACGCGATCTGGTTGGCTTTCAGGCCGTTCGCCATGAGCTGGCGGGGCAGCAGGTAGCGTTTGGCGATCTCGAGTTTTTCCTGCTCGATGTAGCTGTTGAAGTCGATGACTTCCATTCGGTCCATCAGCGCCGGGGGGATCTGCTCGGGGTAGTTGGCGGTGGCGATGAACATGACCTCGCTCAGGTCGAACGGCACGCCGAGGTAGTGGTCGGTGAAGTGCTGGTTCTGCGAGGGGTCGAGCACTTCCAGCAGGGCCGCCGAGGGGTCGCCCTGGTAGGAGCTGCCGAGCTTGTCGACCTCGTCGAGGAGGATGACGGGGTTCTTGGTGCCCGCGGTGCGGATGCCCTGAATGAGGCGGCCGGGCATCGCGCCGATGTACGTGCGGCGGTGCCCACGGATGTCGCTCTCGTCGCGGGCGCCGCCCAGGGCGATGCGGACGTATTTGCGGCCCAGCGCCTTGGCGATGCTCTGCGCGATTGACGTCTTGCCGACACCGGGAGGGCCGGTGAACACCAGGATCGGGCCCTTGTTGACGTCCTCGGCGCTCAGTTCGCCGCGTTCGGCGCGTTCCTTGCGCAGGCGGCGCACGGCGAGGAATTCCAGGACGCGGTCCTTGACCTTCTCCAGGCCGTAGTGGTCGTCGTCGAGGATCTGGGAGGCCTGCATGACGTCCAGCTGGTCGTCGCTGCGGGTGTTCCAGGGCAGTTCGGTGATCCAGGTGAGGTACGTGCGGATGACGCTGGCCTCGGCGGCGTCGGGGTGCATGCGCGCCAGGCGGTTCACTTCGCGGTCGATGTCCTTGCGGACCTCGGGGCGCAGGTCGAGGGTGTCGAGCTTGGCGCGGAAGGCTTCGGCCTCGTCGCCGTCCTCGCCGTCCTCGCCGCCCTGGAGTTCCTTCTGGATGACCTTCATCTGTTCGCGCAGGTAGTACTCGCGCTGGTTCTTGTCGATCTCTTCCTTGACCTGCGCGCGGATCTTGGCCTGCACTTCCTGCACTTCCTTCTCGGTGTCGAGCAGGGTGAGCAGTTTGCGGATGCGGCCGGTCAGGCTGGGCAGTTCCAGCAGCGCCTGCTTGTCGTCCAGTTTGAAGTCGAGGTTGAAGGCGATGTGGTCGGCCATCTCGCCCAGGTCTTCCTTGCTGTGGATGGTCTGGACGGTCTCGGCGTTCAGTTTGCCGCCGCTGGCGAGGGCGTCGAAGCGTTCGCGCAGTTCACGGCCCAGGGCCTGGAGTTCGACGGTGTCGTCGGCCTCGGCGGCCAGGGGGGTGATGTCGGCGCTGAGGTGGTCGCCACGCTGGTAGTTGGTGGCGCGGACGCGCGCGACGGCGGACACGAGCATCTGCACGGTGCCGTCGGGGTTCTTGCGCACGCGCAGGACGTTGCAGGCGGTGCCGACGTCGTACAGGTCGCTGCCCTTGGGGTCGTCGATGTCCTTGTCGCGCTGAGAGACGATCAGGATGACCTTGTCGCTGGCCATGGCCGCCTCGATCGCGCCGATGGAGAGGGCGCGGCTGGCGTCGATGTGCTGGACCATCGTGGGGTAGATCACGCTGCCGCGGACCGGGCAGACGGGGACGTTGCTGGGGAGGGTGTTGGTGGGCATCTCGGAACTCCTTTTCGCCCGGGTGGGGTCTTGGTGAGAGCGGGTTCCTGAAACTCCTGCATCCAGGAAACTTGAGTGCGACTATATCAAGTTTCCGGGGTGTGGGCAAGCCGCAGCCGACCCGGACGGGATCACTTCAAACCTCGTCCTCCACGACAAAAGCCTACCGCTGCGCGCCTGACACAACCCTCACGCGAAGCTGACGAGACCTTCACCACTCCTCTACCCCGGCCCTCCCCTCCTAGACTGATCGCATGCCCCGCGTGACCTTCAGGCTGACCCTGCCGCCCGGCACCCCACCGGGCACGCTGTTCCTGACCGGCGACCACCGCGCCTGGAGCGACGACCCCACGGGCTGGACCTTCCGGGATGGTGTGCTGCACACCGAGCTGCCAGACGGTCTGCTGGCGCAGGCGACGGTGCGCCGCGTGAACCCGGACGGCACCACCACCGAGGAGGGCGACGCCTGGGGCGGCCGCGCCCGCGCGCACCGCATCAAAGTTCATGGCGACACCACTGTGCTCCTGACCGTGGCGGGCTGGCAGGACGCCAGCGAAGGCGCGGGCCGCCCGCCGCGCAGCGCCCCACCGCGCGAGGAGACCGTGCTGGACGCCCCCTGGGGCGCGCAGTCCGTGCGCCTGTGGTGGCCCGCCAGGCACGAGGGACCGCTGCCGCTGCTGATCCTGCACGACGGCCAGAACGCCTTCGACGAGGCCCGCACCTTCGCCGGGGACAGCTGGGACGCCGCCGGGGCCGCGCAGGCCCTCGCGGACGCCGGGTACCCGGTCCGGATTGCCGCGCTGCCCGTGAACGACGACCGCAACCGCCGCTACGTGCCGTTCCCCTTCGACCTGAACGACCAGAGCAGCGGCGCAGACGAGTATGCCGACTGGCTCAGGGACACCCTCCTGCCGCACCTGCACGCCCGCTTCGGCCCCGTCTCCGCGCAGGACACCGCGCTGGCCGGGTCCTCGTTCGGTGGGCTGATCACCGCGTACGCGGGCCTGCGCGACCCCGGCACGTACGGCACGCTGGGCGTGTTCAGTCCCGCCGTGTGGCCCGCCGACTTCGCGTTCCTGCGCTGGATGGCCGGGCGCGGCGACCCGCACTCGCGCGTGTGGGTGGACATCGGCGACCACGAGGGCAGCAGCGTGCAGGGCGCGCAGGAGGTCCTCACACTGGCCCGCGACCTGACCGCGCAGCTCGCCCCGCACGTCGCCGAGGCGCACTTCACGGTCGGCGAGGGCCACTGGCACGACGAACCCGCGTGGCGCGAACGCCTGCCCGCCTTCCTGCGCTGGTGGCGCGGCGCAGAAGTGGCGGGTGGGCTTTTTGAGCGCCCTGCAAGCAGATCTGGACAACCTGTCTAGATTTCAGTCTGTCTGGACCGGCGGGGTCTCTTGCGGGAACGGGTGTGCCGTCGATTATGATTGCCGGGCACCAAAAATCCTGAAACCGGTTCCACGCCGTTGTGGAACCATTCCATGGAGGTTTCGCATGAACCGCTCTGTCCTGGCTCGCTCCGGCGCGGCAGTCCTCTCGGCTGCCCTTCTTCTTTCCGCCTGCTCCTCCGCCCCGACGCCTGCCCTTGATGGAACCGTTTCCAGCGGGAAAGCCAGCACCACGCCGGTCAGTGCACAGGCCATCAGTGGCACGAACATCGACGCCTGGCGGCAGCAGGTGATCTACCTCGTCATGCCTGACCGTTTCTCGAATGGAACTACTTCCAACGACGGGCTGGGCCAGCCGAACTGCTTCGACCCGGCCAGCCCCACCAAATTCCACGGCGGCGACATCCAGGGCCTGCGCAACAAACTCGGGTACATCCGCGACCTGGGCGCCACCGCCGTCTGGACCACCCCCGTGTACAAGCAGGTCGGCATCGTCAACGGCAATTCCTGCGGCTACCACGGCTACTGGCCCGACTACACCAACCCCAACGACACCGCCATCGAACCCAAGTTCGGCACGAGCGCCGACCTCACCGGCCTGATCAGCGACCTGAAGGCCGGCGGGCAGAAATACATGATGGACATGGTCGTCAACCACGCCGGGTACGGCGCGCGGATCACCACCCAGAACCCCTCCTGGTTCCACAGCAACTGCACCGGCGACGAGATCGTCTGCCCGCTGGCGGGCCTGCCGGACTTCCGGCAGGAGGACAGCGCCGTCGCCACGTACCTGACCAACCTGAGCAAGACCTGGGTCACGAACTACGCCGTGGACGCCATCCGCATGGACACCGTCAAGCACGTCCCCAACAGCTACTGGCAGAACTCCTGGGTGCCCGGCGTCCTCGCCGCGCGACCGAACACGTTCCTGCTGGGCGAGGCGTTCCTGTCCGGCAGCGCCGCCCAGCTCAAGCCGTTCCTGGACGCCGGTTTCGACTCGACGTTCAACTTCCCGCTGCGGCAGGCGCTCGTGGACTCGGTCGGGAAGGCCGGGAGCCTCGACCGGGTCGCGGGCAGCATGCAGGACACCCTGGGCACCCTGGGCCTGGACCGCACGCTGCTGCAGGTGAACCTGCTGGACAACCACGACGTGCCGCGCTTCGTGAACGAACCCGGCAGCGGCGTCGCCGAGACCGAGATCCGCGCCCGCTACGGGAACGCCATGGGCCTCCTGATGACCCTGCCCGGCATCCCGCAGGTGTACTACGGCAACGAACTCGGCATGTACGGCGGCAACGACCCCGACAACCGACGCGACATGCCCGCCTGGGCCTGGACGGACACCGGCCGCAACGCCACCCAGGCGAACTTCGTGGCGGGCGGCGGCAACCCGAAAGTCACGTACGACCTGACGAAGAAACTCATCGGTATTCGCAAGGGCAACGCCGCCCTGTGGAAGGGCAACTACGCCGAGATGTGGCGCCCCAACGGCGGGCAGAACGTGTACGCCTTCTACCGTGGCAGCGGCACCAACCGCGTCATCGTCGTCCTGAACACCTCGGCCAGCGCCGCGACCGTGAACCTCGACATTCAGGGCAACGCGGGCATCAGCGCGACCGACAAGAGCGCCCTGAGCAACGGCACGGTCTTCAACGATCTGCTCGCCGAGGGAGCCCCGGCCAGCGCCACCGTCGCCAGCGGCAAACTGCCCGTCACGATCGGCGCCGGGAAGATGGGCATCTACCGCGCCGGAGCGACCGGCACCGGCGGCACGGGCGGCGCGGCCGTGCAGGTCACCTTCCAGGTCAGCGCCAGCACGTACTTCGGGCAGGACGTGTACCTCGTCGGGGACCGCGCGGACCTGGGCGCGTGGAACACCGCCTCCGCGCTGGCCATGACGCCCAGCGGCTGCTCGGGCAGCACCTGCACCTGGAAGACCACCGTCAGCCTGCCGCCCAGCGTCGCCGCGCAGTTCAAGTTCATCAAGAAACCCGGCGACAGCGGCGCCAGCGTCACCTGGGAAGGCGGCAGCAACCGCACCCTCACCACGCCCGCCACGGGCAGCACGACCTACAACGGCGGCACCTGGCAGTAACGCCACTCCAGGCAGAGGAGGCCCCACGGGACGTTCCCCGGGGCCTCCTCTGTGTGCCTGACTTCAGCGCGCCTGGAATTCCCAGGTGTCCTCGGCCGTCTTCAGGATCAGGGTGCTGCCCTGCACGCTCAGGGTGGGCCGCTGCTCGAAGAACGACTGGAAGCCCAGGTCCGGCTGGTCCGCGCAGGCCATCTTCGTGCCCATCAGCCCGCCGTCCAGTTCCACGCGGCCCGCGCGGATCACGTACGCGCCGCCCACGCTGTTGCAGCCGTCACTGCCGCCCAGCCGCCCGTCCTTGAAGGTCAGCGTGACCGGGCGCAGGGTCTGCGGGGCAGGCTGCCCGTTCAGGCGGGTCAGGGTGTACGTGGCGGCCGGGTCGGGCAGGACGCTGCCGGGGGTGGCCGGGACGGGCGCGCGGGTCAGGGTCAGCTGGCCGCTCTGGCCACGCAGGACCAGCGCGGCGCCCTGCCGCTCGATAGTCAGCGGGGCGCGCAGCAGGCCCAGCAGGCGGTTCTCGGCCACTCCGGCCGTGCCGGGGCACATGCGGCGGGTGGACATCACCGGACCCAGCACGACCTGCGGGCCCACCAGCGCGCCCGAGGCGGTCACGGTGTTGCAGCCGGTCAGGCCCGCGACCGTCACCTTCGACCCGTTGAACGTGAAGCGCAGCGCCGCCTGCCCGCGTTCCGGTCCGGCCGGGCCGGGCGTGACGCGCATCTGCCAGGTGCCGTCCAGGGAGTCGGTGGGGGTCTGTGTCATCGCGCCTCCGGTGCGGGTGAAGGTCAGGCGGCCCGCCCCGCCACTGAGGATCAGGGTGTCGCCACTCAGGTCGTAGCGGGTGGTGGCGTTCAGGAGGCGCAGGTAGTCCTCGCGCAGGCTCAGGGCGGCGTCGGTGCAGCGTTCGCTGCCGCCCGCCTGCACGCCGCGCACCACGAGCGCGCTGCCCTTCAGCGCCGCCTGCGCGCTCAGGGGGCTGCACCCGGTGTTCCCCGTGAGTTTCAGCGCCGCGCCGCTGCCGTCCAGGCGCAGGGTGGGGCGTGCCAGGGCCGCGCCGGGCGTGATCGCGCCGCGCCCGGCGGGCTGGATGGTGCCCAGCGTCCAGGTGACGCCCGCCGGGCTGGCCGGGGCGGAGGATGGTGCGGCCAGGGCGGCCAGGGTCAGCGAGTTCAGCAGGGCACTCATGAGAGGGTTGTACACCGTGAATCTGACGGGCGGGTGATGACCTGCGTGCCTCAGGGCGGGACGGCCGCGCCGGGCAGCGCGTAGAATGCGCCCAAACGCCCGTTAGGTTCCCGGAGCCCTGCCCCGCGCAGGCGCCGCGGCCCGGCGGGCACCGGAGGAACCATGGAAGACCGCCGAATTCGAGTGCTGATCGCCAAACCCGGCATGGACGGCCATGACCGGGGCGCGAAGGTCGTGGCGCGCGCCCTGCGCGACGCGGGCATGGAAGTCATCTACACCGGCCTGCGCCAGACCGCCGAGATGATCGTGAACGCCGCCGTGCAGGAGGACGTGGACGCCATCGGCCTGAGCGTCCTGTCCGGCGCGCACATGCACTACTTCCGCGAGGTCATGGGCCTGCTGCGCGAAAAGGGCGCCGGGGACATCATCGTGTTCGGGGGCGGCATCATCCCCGATCAGGACCTGCCCACCCTGCAGGAACTGGGCGTGGGGCGCGTGTTCACGCCGGGTGCCAGCACCGAGGACGCCGCGACGTACCTGCGCGGCGCCGTGCAGGCCCGCTGGCAGGCGCAGGGCGAGGCGTGACCCCTGCCCTGAGCGCCGCCTGCCGTGAGTGACGCCGCCCGCCCCGCCACGCTGAGCGGGGCCGCGCGGTTGGCGCCGCTGTACGCCGCGCAGGCGCTGGCGACCGGGGCGACCACCGTCAGCACGGTGCTGGCGAGCCTGATCATGTCGGGGCTGGGCAGCGAGGCGCTGGCCGGGCTGCCCAGCACGCTGATCCAGGCGGCGGCGGCGACGTCGGCGGGGCTGTTCGGGGCGCTGATGCTGCGCCGGGGCCGCCGCGCGGGCCTGAGCGTGGCGTTCGCGCTGGGGACGGTCGGGGCGCTGGTGGGTTTCCTGGGTGCCCGCGCGGGGCTCACGCCGCTGTTCCTGACCGGCGCGATGCTGATGGGTGCCGCGCAGGGCGGGTACCAGCAGGCCCGTTACGCCGCCGCCGAGAGCGTCCCCGAGGCGCGGCGCGGGACCGCACTGGGCGCGCTGATGCTCATGAGCGTGCTGGGGTCGTTCGTGATGACCGGGTTCTCGCACCCCATCGAGCGGCTGGGGACTGTCCTGGGCGCCACGCCGGAGGTCACGGGCTGGCTGGTGGGCGGCGCGCTGCTGGGCGTGGCCGCGCTGCTGATCCTGTCCTGGCAGCCCCTGAGCGGCCCGAGCGTGGTGAGGCGCGAGCGCCTGTCCCTGGCGGAGGCGTTCCGGATTCCCGGCGTGAAGTCCACGGCGCTGGCCGTGGCGACCGCGCAGGGGCTGATGGTCACCCTGATGAGCCTCACGCCACTGCGGGCGCACCACATGGGGATGGATCACGCGCAGGTGGCCGCGCTGATCAGCGGGCACATCCTGGGCATGTTCGGGTTCGGCTGGCTGACCGGCCCGCTGATCGACCGGCTGGGCCTGCGCTTCGGGTACGTGAGCGGCGCGCTGCTCCTTGCGGCCGCAGCCCTGACGGCGCCCCTGAGCGGTCAGGTGTGGCTGGCGGTCAGCATGTTCCTGCTGGGGCTCGGCTGGAACCTCTCATTCGTGGCGGGCAGCAAGGCCCTGACGCGCTTCCCGGCGGCGCAGGGCGTGACCGACGCGCTGGGGTACGTCGCGGCCGGGCTGGGGACCCTGCTGGGCGGCGCAGTGATCGCGCGGGCGGGCTTCCCGGCACTGGCGGTCACCTGCGCGGTCCTGGCGGCCCTGCCGCTGATCAGCGCGTGGCGCGCCCGCCCCGCACGGGCGTAACGCAGGGCAGAGGGGGCACCGGGGAAGCGACTCCCGGTGCCCCCTCCCCTTCCCCGGTTCAGGGGTTCGCGGCGCTGACGAAGGTGTCGTCACCGGGGGTGGTGGTGCTGCGCCCGGCGTTCTGATCGTAGCGCACGCCGCTGTTCATGACGGTGGTCGCCCCGCTCAGGGTGTTCGCGGCGCTGACGGCCGTCTTGGCGGCGAAGGATCTGCTCCACAGGTACCAGCGGGGCGCGACGCCGTGCTTGCGGGCCACGCCGCTGGCGGGGTTCAGATCGAACACGTACTCGGGGAAGACCTCGGTGCGGCTGATGAATTTCGCCATGCCCGTGTTGTTGTCGCCGCCCAGGTCGTTCACGCGGCTGGACTTGATCCACTCGACCGCCACGCCCTGCCCCTTGAGGGTCTGCGCGATGCGGGCGCTGCGCGCGGCGGGGTTCACGTCGGGGCTGAGGAACGCGTAGCTGTGACCGGACCCGGCGCTGGCGGGGGTCCAGTAGGGGTCCGCCAGGACGACACGTTTGGGCCGTTTGGCGGCGCTCAGGGCCGTGTCGGCGTAGGCCTTCTCGGTCATGGCGAGGGCCATCTGCGCGCCCAGCGAGTGGCCCATGACGCGCACGCCCTCGGTCCCGGCGTACGTCCACTGGCTCAGGGCGCTCTTGTACGCCGTGTAGAACAGCTGCCCGGCGCTGACGGTGGGCATGCCGGTCGTGGCGTACGTGCCGCTGGGGGTGCGGTAGCGCATGTTGATGTTCTGCGCGCGGCCCAGGGCGTCGGTGTAGGTGTAGGTGGGCGTCCAGATCTTCGCCTGCGAGTGGTACGGGGCGCCCGCCGTGCCCTCGTCGTCGGCCAGCTGGGTCCACTGGTACAGGGCGACGTTCCACCCGGCGTCGATCCAGGCGTCGGCGACGTTGCGGCTGGCCTCGCTGAAGTAGAAGTTGTCGCGCACGCCGGCGACGGTGCTGCCGTTCTGCCAGCCGTGCACGAACACCAGCACGGGCCTGGCGGGGTCGTAGTAGCCGGTCATGGCGGCGCCGTCCGCGCGGGCCTTGCAGCCCACGCCGCCCAGGGAACCGGTTTCACCCTTGCTGTACCAGTACAGGCCGGTGTCCAGGCCGCTCTGGCCGTACGGGAGGGCCAGCTGGTTGGGGCAGCTGGCGGCCTGCGCGCGCAGGGTGCTGGCGGTGCCGCCCTTGGCGGCCTCGGCGACCAGGGCGGCGCTGAAGCCGTCGGGCAGGCCCGGCTGGGCGGTGGGGGTGCCGGTGGGGGCGGAGGGGCTGCCGCAGGCGGCGAGCAGGGCGGGCAGCAGGAACGGCAGGATGGCAAGGCGACGGATCATGATGGGCCTCCGGGCAGAGAAAGAGCGCCGGAAACCGGTTTCCGGCATGGGCTGATACGGATTCCGTTTGTTTCGTTGACAACCCGGGACAGCACCGGGTTGCCAACTTCACGTCCGGAACCCGCTTCGGCTCCTACTCGCTCCACTCGGATTGAACGGCTTCGTCAGCCATTCAATCGGAGTCCGTATGAGTTGTTGGTGCGACGCACACCGTACCCCCCCCGCCCGGACAAAAAAAAGTCCTCCCGGTCCAAAAATCGACTCGGTTCAACAACTCTGCGGCAGCACACGCCCGCCCATTGTGGTAAAGCACGCCCCCACCACCATCCGCAGAACGGCGTCGGGGCCCCCATGTGGGAGCCCCGACGCATCTGGCGGAACGGGAGGGATTCGAACCCTCGATAAGCTTGCACCTATACACGCTTTCCAGGCGTGCTCCTTCAACCACTCGGACACCGTTCCAGCGCACAGCAGAGTAGCGGCTTCCGGGGGGAAGTGCAAGCCACGCCTGAACCCCCCCCGAAGTAAACCCGGTGTAAGACGACTGGCCTATCATGCAACCGTGACCCTTTCTGCCGTGCTGACGGTTCTCTTCTCCTACCTGCTCGGGGCGATCCCCGCCGCCGCGTGGGTGGCCCGCACCCGTGGCGTGGACATCCGCACGGTCGGCAGCGGCAACAGCGGCGCCACCAACGTGCAGCGCTCCCTGGGCAACGGCCCCGGCCTGGCGGTCGCCCTCTTCGACATTCTCAAGGGCGTCCTGGCCGTCCTGGCCGCGTACCACCTGGACCTCGGCCTGCCCGTCATGGCCGCGTGCGGCGTCGCCGCCGTCATCGGGCACAACTTCAGCCCGTTCCTGCGCTTCCGGGGCGGCAAGGGCGTCGCCACGACCTTCGGCGCGGTCGCCGCGCTGCTGCCCGTCGCGGGCCTCGCGTTCTTCGTGATCTTCATGACGACCGTGTGGCTCACGCGCTTCGTGTCCGCCGGGAGCATCCTGGCCGCGGTCGCGGCCGCCTTCACCGCGTTCCTGGTCGGCCCCGGTTGGCTGGGCCTCGTCGTGACCGCCCTGGCCGCGCTGCTGATCTGGCAGCACCGCGACAACGTGGGCCGCCTGACCGCCGGGAACGAACGCCGCTTCGGCCAGAAAAGCTGACCCCGAAGCAACAAGGGGCAGGTGCGGCGTGACGGCCGCACCTGCCCCTGCATTTGCGTGCCCTGTACGCTATGCTGGTCCGGTCCCACAACCCACCCCACCCTTCAGCCCGCGCGGGCGGGCACCCCGAGGAACGCATGACGGCCAGGATTCGCGTGTACGGCAAGGAAGCCATCTTCACCCAGGGTCACTGGACCTGCGACGACGAGAGCCTGCAGGCCATGCTGCAGTCCCTCGCCGACCCCCGCGCCGTCACCGAGGAACAGGAACGCACGCACGCCCTGTACGCCGCCGGACGCCTGGGCGGCCTGATCGCCACCGAGTACGGCTGGGAAGCCGCGCCGCACCCCGAAGCGGAAATCAAGATGGAGGACTTCGCCCCGGCCCGGCAACCCGAACGCGCCGGGTGGCTGAGCTTCCTACGCAGGCGCAAGTAACGCACCTGCGGCAACTCCTGCCCGTCCGCCCGCGTACCGTGAGGCATGACCCGCTCCCTGCTGCTGGCCGCCCTGCTGACCCTGCCTGCCGCTCAGGCCCAGACCGCTCCCACCCGGGTCAGCGCCGCGCCGACCACGCTGGCGCAGGTGGCCGTGACCGGCACGGCGATCTGGAAGACCGGACGCGACGGGTTCATCGTGCGGAGCCTGACCGAACCGGACTTCTTCTTCTCGTTCACCACGAGTGCCGCACCCAAGCAGCCCATCCGCGACCTGCAGATCAGGGTGCCCAGGCACACCCTCAGCGGAACGCAACTGAACCTGATGCAGGAGTTCCTGGGCCGCGCCGGACGCACCTGCCTGAACCTGAGCGGCCCCCAGGTCCGCGACCTGACGGACTGGCTCGCCACGCAGAGCCTCGACCCCCGGACGTTCGGGACGCTGACCGTCCAGCGGGACGGGATGCTCGACATGAACACGTTCACCTCCATGACGACCATCACCCTGACCGTCCCCACCGCCGGGCCCTGCATCCACCAGGGCGTGGACGGGTGGCCCGTGAACCTCTGATACGGACTCCGGTTGAAAGGTTTGCAAAATCTTTCAACCCGAGCGGAGCGAGCGGGAGAGAAGCGGGTTCCGGACGTGGAGTTGACAGATCGGTGGAGTTCCGATCTGTTAACGAAACAAACGGAACCCGTATGACCCGCACTTCCCCAGATGCGCCCTGCACCCCAGCGCGAGTCGGGGCCAGCTCCACCGTCCCTTCACGCTAGGCAGGCAGCCTTGACCCCCACCCGGGCAGCCCCTACGCTGGGGCGCATGACCGTCATGACCACCATTACCCCGTGAGGGCGGTGCTCTGTGACAGCCGCCCCGCGAGACACGCCGGGCGGTTTTTTCATTCAAGGAGACGAGCATGCGCGTAGCGATTGTCGGAGCGACCGGAGCGGTGGGCCACGAACTTCTCAAGGTGCTGGAAAGCAGCACGCTGCAATTCGATGAGCTGCTCCTGTTTGCCAGCCCGCGCAGCGCGGGCACGCAGCTGACCTTCAAGGGCCAGCCCCTGACCGTGCAGGTCACGCCCGAAGGCGCCATCGACGCGGACGTGATTCTGGCGTCGGCGGGCGGCAGCATCAGCAAGGCCCTGGCCCCGAAGTGGGTGGAGGGCGGCGCGGTCGTGATCGACAACAGCAGCGCCTTCCGCTACGACGCCGACGTGCCCCTGGTCGTGCCCGAGGTGAACGGCGACGCCGCCCTGGCCCACAAGGGCATCATCGCGAACCCGAACTGCACGACCGCCATCGCCGTGGTGGCCGTGGCCCCCATTCACCGCGAGTACGGCGTGAAACGCATGATCGTCAGCACGTATCAGGCCACCAGTGGCGCGGGTGCCAAGGGCATGGAGGAACTGCTCGAACAGACCCGCGCCGAACTGAACGGCGAACAGGCGCAGGCGAGCGTATTCGCGCACCCCATCCCGTTCAACGTCATCCCGCACATCGACTCCTTCCAGGACAACGGGTACACCAAGGAGGAAATGAAGGTCGCGTGGGAGACCCGCAAGATCATCGGGGACGACAGCCTGAAGATCAGCTGCACCGCCGTGCGCATCCCCACCCTCCGCACCCACAGCGAGGCGATCACCCTGGAACTCGAACGCCCCGCCACCCCCGACGCCGTCCGCGACCTGCTGGCCGGGGCCGCCGGGGTCGAGGTGCGCGACAACCCGGAAGGCAAGCTGTACCCGATGCCCCTGACCGCCAGCGGCAAGTACGACGTCGAGGTGGGCCGCATCCGCGAGTCCCTGGTGTTCGACGGCGGCATCGACCTGTTCGTCGCGGGCGACCAGCTCCTGAAAGGCGCGGCGCTGAACGCCGTGCAGATCGCCGAGTACCTCCAGCAGAAAGGCGCGCTGAAAGCCAAACAGCGGGCGTGAACGGGTTGTGGGCGGTGGGGTGTGGGCTGTGGGCCTGCATCCCACCGCCCTTTTGCTCTTCCCACCTCCCACGACCGACAACCCACAACCGGCAGTTCTGCTTGACCGCCCCCGGCCTCGCGTCTAGTCTGGGCGGCATGAGCGAGCAGATCTTCCCCACCATCCGGATCGGTGCGGGCCTGCCCGTGCTCCCGCCACCCTCCGGGGTGTGACATGAACTGTGGTTGAGGACTCTGCTCAACCCGAGCGGACTTAAAAAGCTGCGCAGCAGAGCGAGAAACAGAAAAGACGTGCAGCCGGAGACGCAGGAGCATTCCGGCGCAGTTCCCGGAATGCACCGGAGTCGGAAGCGGTACGTCCGACGCTGCCATGTCTGGAGTTTGCCGCCCGGCTCTGAGCTGGGTGTGTCGTCACATCGCCTTATTCCGACCTCGCCTGCCTGCTGTCGCGTGGCGTGGGTCGTGATTCCCGAGGGGGCACCACATGAAATTGAGTGAGAGTCTGTTCCGCACGTGGCGGGAGACGCCGGAGGGCGCGGAGACGCGCGGGGTACAGTTTCTGCTGCGGGCGGGATACGTGCGGCGGGTGGGGAGTGGCCTGTACGCGCACCTGCCGCTGATGACCCGCGTGATGGGGAGGCTGGAGGCCCTGATCCGTGAGGAGCTGGAGGGCGTGTCGCAGGAGGTGAGCTTCCCGGTGCTCCAGCCGCGGGCGCTGTGGGAGGCGTCGGGCCGCTGGGAGGCGTACACGCAGGCGGAGGGGATCATGTTCACGGTGACGGACCGCGCGGGGCGGGCGCACGCGCTGGGGCCGACGCATGAGGAGGTCGCGCTGGACGTGGTGGGCGGTCTGGTGCGCAGTTACCGGGACCTGCCGGTCAGCGTGTACCAGTTCAGCCGGAAGTTCCGGGACGAGCTGCGCCCGCGCTTCGGGTTGCTGCGCACGCGGGAGTTCGTGATGAAGGACGCGTACTCGTTCCACGCGGACCCGGCGAGCCTGGAGGCGCATTTCGAGGCGATGAGTGGCGTGTACGGGCGGGTGCTGTCGCGGCTGGGCGTGGCGTGGCGGGCGGTGCAGGCGGACAGCGGGAACATCGGCGGGGCCGAGAGTCGCGAGTTCATGGTCCTGAGTGACGTGGGTGAGGACGAGGTGCTGTTCACCCCGGACGGGCAGTACGCGGCGAACGCAGAGCGGGCCGTGTCGCGGGCGTCGGTGGCGGCCCCGAGTCCGTTCACGGGCTTCGCGCGGCGGCACACGCCGGGCACGGCGACGGTCGCCGGGGCGTGCGCGGCGCTGGGCTGCGACGCGGCGCACATGCTGAAGAACGTCCTGTACGACGCCGTGTTCCTGCGGGCGGGGCGGCGGGTGCTACGGCCGGTGCTCGTCAGTCTGCGCGGGGATCACAACGTGAACCCGGTGAAACTGTGGAACGCCGTGCAGGCCCGCGTGGACGGGGAACTGGTGGGGCTGGAGGTCGCGCAGCCGGACGCCTGGGCAGCGGGGTCGCTGCCGCTGGGGTACCTCGCGCCGGACCTGCCGGACAGTGTGATTGCCGCGCGGGAGGACGTGGTGGGCTCGTTCCTGCGGCTGTGCGACCCGGCGGGCGCGGCGCTGCGGGATTTCACGACCGGCGCGAACGACACCGACTGGCACGTGACGGGCGCGAACTGGGGCACGCAGTACGACCTACCGGAGGAGGTGGACGTCCGGCAGGCCCGCGCGGGCGAGGCCGCCCTGCACGACGACACGCAGGTGCTCCAGTCCGCGCGGGGGATCGAGGTGGGACACGTGTTCCAGCTGGGCACGCGGTACTCGGCGGCGATGAACGCGACGTTCACGGCGGCGGACGGCAGCGAACGCCCGTTCCAGATGGGCTGCTACGGGATCGGCGTGTCGCAGCTGGCGCAGGCCGTCGCGGAGGGGCTGTCCGACGAGCGGGGGCTGATCTGGCCGGACGCCCTCGCGCCGTTCCACGCGCACCTGATCGTGGTGGACATCCGCCATGAGGCGCAGCAGGAGGCCGCGCGGACCCTGTACGCCGCACTGCGCGCCGCCGGACTGGCCCCGCTGCTGGACGACCGGGAAGAACGCGCCGGGGCGAAATTCGCCGACGCGGACCTGCTGGGCATCCCGTACCGCGTGACGCTGGGCCGCACCCTGGAGCGCGGCGAGGTCGAACTGAAGGACCGCCGCAGCGGCGAGACGCTCAGCCTTCCGCTGGCCGAGGTGACGGGCTGGCTCAGCGCCCGCTTCCGGGAACGGGCAACCCGGGCAGACTGAAGACGTCCCGCAGGTCGCGCAGCGTGGCGTCCGGCACCTCGCCGCGCAGGGGGTGGGTGGTGGGCAGCCACGCGGCGCGCAGGCCCACCGCCTGCGGTCCGGCGATGTCGTTGCGGGGCGAGTCGCCCACGAACCACGCCTGATCCGCGCGGACGCCCAGGCGGTCCAGCGCCAGCCGGTAGATCGCCGGGTCGGGTTTGCTGAGCCCCACGGCCCTGCTGATCACGAGGTCGTCGATCAGTCCCGTCAGGCCGCACACGTCCACGCAGGTGCGCTGGAGGTTCTCCCAGCCGTTCGTGACGACCCCCACCCGCACGCCCCGGGCGCGCAGTTCACGCAGGACGGCGTGTGCGTGGGCCATCGGGACAGCGTGCTGCACGTGCCCCGCGTAGGTGTCCAGCAGGGTGCGCGGGTCGTGCGGCAGCGCGAACTCCTGCACGAGCTGCGGGATCACCTCCGCTTTCGGGCGGTAGCCGTGATCCTCCAGTTCCAGGAAGCGCGCGGCGTACCCGTCCGGGAGGCCGAACTGCCGGACGTGCTCGGCCAGCCACGCGCGCAGCGTGACGGCGCGGTCGTGCAGGGTGCCGTCCAGATCGAACAGGATCGCATCAATACTCACCTGAGCATCTTACTCTTCACGGCTGTCGGGATCGTGGGCCCCCTCGTCCTCCGGGCTCTTGTGGAACGCCGCGCCCATGGAGTGCACCGCCGCGTGGATCAGGCGGGTGTTGATCACCTGCGCCGCGTGCATACCCGCCGCCGCCGCCTGCACCACGTACTGCGGCGCGCCCGTCATGTCCCCGATGGCGAACACGCCCGGCAGGCTGGTCTCCTGATCGCCGTCCACGGTCACGCGGCCCTTCTCGTCCATCGCGCAGCCCAGCGCGGCGGGCAGGTGGCTGCCGCCCTGCTGCTCGGGCGCAAGGAACACCGCGTCCACGCTCAGGGGCGGGGCACCCACGAACGACACGCACACTGGGGTGTCCTCCAGCGGGCCGCCACTCACGCGGCGCACCGGCTGCGTACGGACCGCCACACCCACCCGCTCCAGATCGAGCGCCTGTTCGGGCGTCAGGCACGGGTCCCCGTCGCACAGCAGCGTCACGCGGGGGGACCACGCCCGGACCGTCAGGGCGAGGTGATGCGCCGACTGCCCGGAGCCGTACACGGCAAGGGCACGGCCCTCGTGCTCCCAGCCGTCGCAGTACGGGCAGTGGAACACGCCCTGCCCCCAGCGTTCCCGCAGGCCCGGCACCGGCGGCAGGATGTCCCGCACACCTGTCGCGAACACCAGCACCCGCGTCCGCTGCCACGCGTCCCCGACGCGCACGTCTAAGCACTCGCCCACCCGCCGGACCTCGCGCGCACTGTCCGCACGGACCGTCACGTCGTATGGTTCCAGGTCCGCCAGGGCCGCCGCCTTCAGCTCCTCGGGGCTGATCCCGTCACGGGTCAGGAGGCCGTGCCCGGCCGACACGCTCGCGTTGCGGGGCGGCCCGCCGTCCAGCAGCAGCACCCGGCGCCGCGAGCGGCCCAGCGTCAACGCGGCACTCAGGCCCGCCGGACCCGCCCCCACGACCAGCACGTCCCACAGGCCCGGCACGACCTCACCCGCACGCGGCGCGGGGACATCCGGGCTCACTGCGGGCCGGGCCGGACGCTCAGGTCCGGCAGCAGCGCGTCCCGGGGCGCATTCAGCGCGAACGCGATCAGCTTTGCGACCGACTCCGGCCGCACGAACGCCTCCGGGGTGTACGGCGCACCCTCCTGCGACCTCACCTTCTGCTGCATGGGCGTCGCCGTGCGGCCCGGGTACACGCTCGTGACCCGCACGCCGTGCGCGGCCTCCTCCTCACGCAGCGCGTCCGCCAGGGCCTTCAGGGCGAACTTGCTCGCCGCGTAGCTGCCCCAGCCCGCGTTCGCGCGCAGGCCCGCGCCGCTGTTCACGAACACCACCGAGCCCCGCTCCGCGCGCACGCGCGGCAACAGCAGGCGCGTCAGTTCCGCCGGGGCGACCACGTTCACCGCCAGGGTGTGCGACCACACCGCGTGAGGCTGCTCCGCCACCGCGCCCAGTTCCACCACCCCCGCGTTGTGCACCACGTTCGACACGCGCCCCAGCCCCGCCAGCGCCGCCTCGAACGACTCCGGGCGGGTCAGGTCCAGCACCAGCGGCGTCCCCCCCACCTCCGCGCACAGGGCCTCCAGCGCCCCCACGTTCCGGCCCGACAGGATCAGGTCATGCCCCGCCGCCAGCTCCCGCGCCAGCGCCGCCCCGATCCCCCCCGCCGCACCCGTCACCACCGTCACCGGACGAACACTCATGGCCCGACGGTAGCAGGGGTGTGGGATGTGGGTTGTGGGTTGTAGGGAATGGTGAAGAGGTCAGGCGGGACTAAAGTGATTCCACATCCTTCGGAGTCGCCCGGTGGCCCCCTCACCCTTCCGTCGCTTCGCTCCTCCCTCCCTCTCCCACATGGGGAGAGGGGACAACGGAACGAGATCACGGTGCAAGCAAGTCAATTTAATCTCGTATCAGCCGTGAGTGGGCGGTGTTCGTGACCGCGACGCCTCCGCCCGCAACCCCCGACCCACTCCCCACTGCCTACTCCCCTGTCACCCCAGCTGCGGGTACACCGTCGCCCGCTTCACCCGGCCGTACGCGAAGCTGGTGTCGATGGAGGCGATGCCGGGCACGGCGTGCAGTTCCCGGCGCACGAACGCCTCGTAGGCCTTGAGGTCCGCCACGAGCACCCGCAGGAGGTAGTCGGCCTCGCCGGTCATGACGTAGCAGTCGAGTACGGCGTCCATGCGGGCGATGGCGTCCTCGAACGCGCGGATGCTGGCCGTCGTGTGCAGCTGGAGCCGCACGCGGACGAACGCCGTGACGGTCAGGCCGTACGCTTCCTCGTCCACGAGGGCGGTGTAGCCCTGGATGACGCCGGAGTCCTCCAGCTGCCGCACGCGCCGCAGGCACGGCGACGGCGAGAGGTGCACCTGATCCGCGAGGTCCTGGTTGCTGATGCGCCCGTTCGCCTGCAGCGCGGCGAGGATGCGGCGGTCACGGTCGTCCATGGGTGGATTCTGGCAGATTCTGCCCCTGACGCCGCCCGTGAGGGCAGGTTTTGGCAGCTTCTGACCATTCCGGGGCGGCACCCACCCGTTGCCGGAGGATGCAAGGGTGAGCCAACTGAACCCCTCGTTCCCGCGTGCCGCCGGGCGCGGCCTGCCTGCTGGTGCGCTGCTCGGCTGGGCGGCGCTGGCCGTCACGGTGCTGATCTGGGCGGCGTTCGCGCTGACCATCCGCGCCATCGGGCACTCGCCGCTGACGCCGGGGGACGTGGCGCTGATCCGCTTCCTGATTCCCGCCACGCTGCTGCTGCCGCTGCTGCCCTCGCGCCTGCCCGCGCTGCGGCGCGTCCCCCCACACGCGGCCCTGATGATCACCGCCGGGGCGGGCCTGCCGTTCTTCCTGATCGCCGCCGCCGGGGGCGCCAGTACGTCTGCCGCGCACGTCAGCGCCCTCGTCGCCGGGACCACCCCGCTGTCCGTCGTGCTGGTCGGCGCCCTGCTGTTCCGCGACCGCGTGACCGCCACCCAGTGGCCGGGCCTGAGCCTGATCCTCCTCGGCATCGTCCTGCTGGTCATCGGGCTGGGCACGGTCGGCACCTCCCCCCTGACCGGGATCGCGCTGCTGCTGAGCGCCAGCCTGCTGTGGGGCGGGTACACCCTCGGGATGCGCCGCGCCGGACTCGACCCGCTGAGCGTCGCCATGCTGGTCACATACCCGTCACTCATCATCCTCGCGCCGCTGCTGCTGACTGGCACGCTGCCCAGCCACCTCACGCAGGTGCCCGCACAGGACCTGCTGCCGTTCATCGCCGTGCAGGGCATCGGCGTCGGCGTCGTCGCCTCCCTCACCTACCCCTACGCCCTGAAACACCTCGGCACGCTGCGCTGCGCCACCGTCGGCGCGCTCGCGCCCGTCCTCGCCACCCTCCTCGCCCTGCCGCTGCTCGGCGAGCGGCCCAGCGTCGCGTCCGCCATCGGGGTCGCCATCGTCACCACCGGCGTCCTCGTCTTCAACCTCATGCCCACCCGAACCAAAGGAGCTGCCCATGTTCAGTGACCTGCGCCCCCTCCCCCTCGACCCCCTCTGGGCCCTGCAGAACGCCCACCGCGACGACCCCCGCCCCCACAAACTCAACCTCGGCATCGGCATCTACCGCGACGCGCACGGCCACACCCCGGTTCTGAACGCCGTCCAGCACGCCGAACGCACCCTGGCCGACGCGGCCCCCAGCAAGGTCTACCGGCCCCTGAGCGGCAACGCCGACTTCAACGCCGCCATGACCCGCCTGCTCCTCGGCGACCACACCCCCACCCTGGACCGCGCCGTCACCGTGCAGACCGTCGGCGGGACCGGCGCGCTGCGCACCCTCGCCGACCTGATCGCCAGCGCCAACCCCGAAGCGACAGTCTGGACGTCCAACCCCGGCTACGCCAACCACCACCCACTCATGCGCGCCGCCGGACTCCTCACCGCCGAGTACCCCTGGCACGACGACGGCACCGGCACGACAGACCTCACCCCCATGCTCGGCGCGCTCGACGCCGCCCAGCCCGGCGACATCCTCCTCGTGCAGGGCTGCTGCCACAACCCCACCGGCATCGACCTCAACCAGGAAAGCTGGCACGCCCTCGCCAGCTACTGCCAGGAGCGCGGCCTCATCCCCCTGATCGACATGGCCTACCAGGGCCTCGGCCAAGGACTGCACGAGGACGCCCAGGGCCTGCGGATCATGACCCAGTACCTCGGCACCGTCCTCATCGCCGCCAGCTGCTCCAAGAACATGGGCCTGTACTGCGAACGCACCGGCACCGCCACCGTCCTCGTCCCCCACCCACACGAAAAGCCTACCGTCCTCAGCGTCCTCGAAGGCATCGCCCGCCGCACCTACTCCATGCCCCCCGAACACGGCGCCGCCATCGCCGCCACCCTCCTGAACAACCCCCACCCCTGGCACGCGGAACTCGACACCATGCGCGACCGCATCCGCACCGTCCGCGAAGCCCTCGGACACGCCCTGCGCGACGCAGGCGCCCCCCACGACCTCCTCACCATCGAACACCACCAGGGCATGTTCAGCCTCCTCCCCCTCACACCAGAACAGATGGACACCCTCCGCGACCACCACGCCATCTACGGCACCCGCGAAGGCCGCATCAACATCGCCGGCATTCCCGACCACGCCATCACCCCACTCGCGCACGCGCTGATCGCCGTGTACGGGCGGGAGGCTGTCGGGCGGTAACGGCCCTTCACTGGGACTGGTGGCGGGCTGGCCTACTGAGTTGGAGTGGCTGCGCCTGCGGCGGGCTGCCCCACCCCCCAGCCCCCTCCGCAAGCGGCTCATACGAGTACCCCAGAGGGGCAGGGGGAGTGTTCGCTGCGCTCGGCAGGTATTTCTCTGGCGTTTCTGATGGGCAACTGGCGGGTTCGGCCACGTATGGGGCTGCATGCCTCCGAACTCGCCGCGTTCGCCCCGCGCGCTGCGCGCACGACGGGCTCGTCTGCCACGACGATGGGTTGGCCCCACATCGTGGTGCGTGCTGCAAGGTTCTACTTTTTGGGCTTCTGCAAAAGCAGTCTTTTGAAAGTCGATCAGCGGCGTGCAGCGTCCCACCGACCAGCTGACCGCAGATCACCACCGGCCGTCGTGCGCGCAGCGCGCGGGCCTTACGGGGGGCGGAGGATGGCGTCGAAGCCAGACCCGTCACCGCCCGACCCACCTCCGCTGCATAAGTGAAGCCTCTTGCCGAGCGCAGCGACTGCCCCCCCTGCCCCTCTGGGGTACTCGTATGAGCCGCTTGCGGAGGGGGCTGGGGGGTGGGGAGGCCCGCCGCCAGGCGCCCACCTTCCAACACCACCCCCGAATCCCTACCGTCCCGCCAGCCCCGCGTAGTACGCGCTGATGCCGTCGGCGATGGCCTGCGCGATGCGCCGCTGTCCGTCTGGGCTGTTGAGGAGGCGGAGGTTGCCCGGGTCGGTGAGGTACCCGGTTTCCACGAGGAGGCTGGGTTGGGTGGTGGGGCGGGTGAGGGCGAGGTCGGCGTCGGGTTTGAGTCCGGCGCCGGGGCCGAGGTCGGGGAGTTGGGTGCGGAGGGCGGTGAGGATGGCCTGCGCGGGGCCTCTGGCCTGCTGGTGGGTGTAGTAGATCTCGGGGCCGCGGGTGCCGCGGGGGTCGCGGCCGTCGGGGAGGGCGTTGGCGTGGATGCTGATGAGGAGGTCGCTGCTGGTGTTTTCGGCGATCAGGCCGCGTTCGTAGAGGCCGAGGGTGGTGTCGGTGTCACGGGTGAGGATGACGGTGGCGCCCTGCGCCTGGAGGAGCTGGGCGATGAGGAGGGTGATGGGGAGGACGAGGTTCTTTTCGGGGGTGCCCAGGCTGCCGGCGCCGCCGTTCTGGGTGCCGCCGTGTCCGGGGTCGAGGGTGATGACGCGGCCCTGGAGGGGTCGGGTGGGGTCCGGGGTGGGGGGCTGCCGGGTGGTGAGGAGGAGGCCCTGGTCGTCGTGGTCGGCGTGGAAGCCCCAGATGGGGGACTGGAGGGTGAGGTCGAGCTGGGTGACGCCGGGGGTGGGGGTGCTGATCGTGAGGTGGGCGAGGTGGGGGTCGCCGGGGTCGGGTGGGGTGAGGGGTGGGGTGGGGGTGGCGTAGAGGGTGAGGCGCAGGGTGCGCTCGCCGGTCTGGGTGAGGGTGAAGGGGGGCCGGGCGGTGCCGAGGGGGAGGTGCACTTGGAGCTGGTCGGGGGTGCTGGTCAGGGTGATGGGGCCGCCGCCTGGGGCGGGGGGCGGCGTGAAGCCGGTGGGGGTGGTCTGGCTGGCAGTGATCAGGGCGCTGATTCCGGGGGCGAGGCGGACGCGCAGATCGGGGCCGACGCGGCCGACGGCGCGGTACGTGGTGCCGTCTCTGGGGTACAGCAGCGGGGCGCCCTGGGTGGTGGTGAGGCGGGTGCTGCTGGCGTTCAGGCCGGGGCCGGGGATGGTGCCGGGTGGGGTGGTGACGGTGCGGGCGGTGCCGGGGGTGCTGGTGACGGGGCCGGGCGCAGGGGCGCTGGAGGTGCGCCCGTCGCGGCCGGTCAGGGTGACGGTGAGGGCGGCGCTGCTCAGGCGGGCGGTGGGGGGCACGTCGAGGGTGCCGCTGTACGTTCCGGCGGGGCCTTCGCGCAGGGGTTGGGCGGGCAGGCCTGCGATGCGGGCGGTGGCGCGGCCGCCGGGGCTGCCCTGAAAGCGCACGGGAATCTGCCGGTCCTGGGGGGTGTCCCCGGCGGGGTCCCACAGTTCGGTGGGCTGGGAGGGCGTGATGCTGGCGCGGGTGATGGTGGTGGGCGTGGTGGGCAGCGTGCGGGGGACGGTGCGGGTGACGCGCAGGATGCGGGTGATGCTGCGGGCGCTCTGGCCGGGGCGGGCGGGGGTGCGGGCGATCAGGCGCAGGTCGTTCACGCCGGGCTTCAGGGGGAACCAGCTGATGTACAGGCCGTCGGGGCCAGTGGGGACGGGCGTGCCGCTGACCGTCAGCGTCGCGCCGGGCGGGACCATGCCCTCCAGGATGACGTGGTCGAACGCGACCCGGTGGCCTTCGGGGGGGTACGCGACGAGGATGCCGGGGGCGCTGGCGGTGGCGGGGTTGGGGGTGGCGGCGGGGGCCGCGCCGAGGGTCAGCAGGGCGGTGCCCAGGAGCAGGGCGGGCAGGGCGGGGCGCATGTCTGGGGATAGCACGCGGCGCCGGGGGGTCGGGTGTGGACCTGCGCGCCGGACGGGGCGGGCGCGGGTTTAAGCTGGGGGCACATGAACGGTCAGCTACTCCAGGCGTACGAGGACGGGTGCGAGACCTTCGAGGGCCTGCGGGACGCGGCGGTGGCGCACGTCACGCGCCTGATCGCCGGGGCGGGCCTGAACATCCATCATGTGACGGGCCGCGTGAAGAAACGCGCGAGTCTGGAGGACAAGTTGCGGCGTAAGCCGGGCCGGTACGGGGCGCTGGCGGACGTGACGGATCTGGTGGCGGTGCGCGTGATCACGTACTTCGAGTCGGACGTGAGCGTGGTGTCGCGCCTGCTGGAGGAGCATCACGTGATCGACTGGGAGAACTCGATCGACAAGAGCAAGATGCACGACCCGGACCGCTTCGGGTACATGGGCGTGCATTACGTGGTGCAGGTCACGCCGGACTCGCCGGACCTGGGTGGGTTCGCGGGCCTGAAGTTCGAGGTGCAGATCCGTTCGATCCTCCAGCACGCGTGGGCGGAGATCGAGCATGATCTGGGCTACAAGAACCGTGAGGCGATCCCGCGGGAGGTGCAGCGGCGCTTCTACCGGCTGGCGGGGCTGCTGGAGATGGCGGACGAGGAGTTCATGACCCTGCACCGCCTGTCGCAGGAGTACGCGGCGACGCTGCCCACGCGGGTGGAGGACGCGCCGGACGCGGTGTTCATCGACGCGCCGAGCATGAAGCACCTGCTGGGGGTCGCGCCGGTGCGGGATCTGGATCAGCAGGTGGCGGGCGCGCTGGACGTCCTGCTCCTGACGGACTGGCCGGATCCGGAGCGGCCGCAGCGGCTGGCGAGCCTGCTGCACTACGTGGGCGTGCACTCGGTGGGGGCCTTGCAGAAGGAGTTGCGGCGGCATGAGGGCGAGGTGGTGCGCTTCGCGTCGCTGCTGCTGCCGCGCCTGCGCGAGGCGTGGACCCCGGCGGGCGGGGCGCGGCCGGGGACGAGCGTGGTGCATTACGCGCTGCTGCGGGCGTGCGCGAATCCGCTGCTGGACCCGCATGAGATCGTCAGCATGCTGGACCTGCGTGGTGTCCTGAGTGGCGATCAGCTGGTGGCGGCGGTGCGCGAGGCGTACGCGCAGGTCATGGCGGACGGGTCGGCGCGGGTGGGCTGACGGGCGCCTGACAGGGCGCGCGCACGCTGATCGTGACGGGATCACCAGCGTGGAGGCCGTCCAGGCCGACCGGCAAGCCGTGTCCCGTCAGGGAGTGGGCCATGAGCCACGAACGAATGAGCGGTCAGCCGAGTGTCACCCCGGACCTCCCCACCCTGCCCCTGCTGCCCCCTCTGTGGGACGAGCTGCGCGCTTACGCCCTGCCGGACGGCCTGCTGGCCCGCCTGAGCCGCGAGCAGCGCTGGACGCCCGCCTACGCGCAGCGCGCCGCGCAGGAGTACCGCCGATTCCTGCTGCTGTCCACGCTGGGCACGCCGGTCACGCCGTCCGCGGTCGTGGACGAGGTCTGGCACCTGCACCTGCTGTTCACCCGCGACTACTGGGAGCGCCTGACGCCGCTGCTGCCCGCGCCGCTGCACCACGAACCCGGGGGCGGCCAGCCGGGCGACCCGGCCCGCTTCCGCGCGCAGTACGAGGCGACGCTGGATGCCTACACCCGCACCTTCGGGGAGCGTCCCCCGGCGGACATCTGGCCGGACCCTCGCCGCTCGCGTGCCCGGCGGGAGCACGTGCAGGGCAGCGCGCGCCGCTCGGGCCTGTGGCTGGCGCTGGGCGTGGCGGTCGTCACGGGCCTGACCTTCGCCTGGAGTCACGTGGCGCTGCTGCTGGCCCTGGGCGCGGGCCTGATCGCGCTGCTGATCGTGACCCTCACCCCGCCGGAGCTCTCCCCCACCGCGCTGCGTCGCCGCTCCGACGGGGACCTGGGCGTGACCTGGATGGGCGGCACCTCGGGCGGCGACTGCGCGCCCGGCAGCGACAGCAGTTGCTCGGACGGGGGCGGGTCAAGTTGCGGGTCCAGCTGTGGCGGCGGGTGCAGCAGCTGATCATCCGTTCGGGCAGCGTCGGCCAGTCGGCGGCTGCGGCGCCCGGAGTGGCGCGGGTACGGTGACGCATGCGATTCGAGATTGCCGGACTGCACACTGGCCCCACGGACACTGACGTGGCGCGGGTGTCCCGGCACGAGCTGATCGTCCGGCACGGGACCGCCGAGGACGAGGCGGGCGCGGCGCGGCTGGGCCTGACCGCCGAGCAGTTCCAGGTGCTTCAGGCGTCTCTCGCGGCGCTGAACCGCTAGGACCGCTGGGCGCGCACCTGGCTGAACACGTCTTTCAGGAGGCGGGCGGCCTCGCGGGCGCGGATGCCGGGCGTGACCCGGGGTGCGTGGCCCCAGTGCGCGGCGAGGAGGTCGGTGACGCCACCCAGCGCACCTACCTTCGGGTTGGCGGCGCCGTAGACGATGTGCCCGATGCGGGCTTCGAGGGCCGCGCCGAGGCACATCGGGCAGGGTTCCAGGGTGACGACCAACGTACAGCCGGTCAGGTACGGGGTGCCGAGGGTGCGGGCGGCCTCGCGCAGCGCCTGGAGTTCGGCGTGGCGGGTCATGTCGCCGTGCTCGCGGCTGGTGTTGCGCCCCCGCCCGATCACGGTGCCGTCCGGGCCGAGGACGACCGCGCCGACCGGGACTTCCTGCGCGTCGGCGGCCTGCCGGGCCTGCGCGAGGGCCTCGCCCATCGCGGCATGCAGGGGGTCGGGGGGCTGGGCGGCGTGCTCGCGTGCCCCGCTGGCCCAGACGGGCGGCTGGAGGCCGATCCACTGCACGCCCTCATCACTGACCAGCAGGGGCACGCGGTCCCGGTCGGTGCGGGGCACGTGCCGGTCGGTCAGCACGTCGCTGAGCTTGCGGGTGCCGCCCGGGAGGTGGATGCGGTCGCCGGGTTGCCGGGTGCGGCGCGTCCAGCCGTCCGGGAGGGGGAAGTCGGGGTCCGGGTACGTCTGCGGGGTGAGGTGCAGCCTCCCCCCGGTGACGGTGACGGGGTGCGCGCCGGGCAGGTCGAGGTGCGTGGTGCCGCCCGACGTCAGGGCGTCCGCGAGAGTGTCGAGGTGCGTGGCTTGCGCGTCGAGGCCCGCGTCGTGCAGACGGGCGCGCAGCCAGCGGCGCAGCACGGCGGGCGGCACGGATCGCAGCGGGGCGTGCGCGGTGATCTGCGTGGCCTGGGCGCTCAGGGCGTCGTCGTCCTGCGCCTGATGCCGTGCCACGCGGGCCAGGGTGGCCTCCAGCGCAGGGTAGCGGGCGGTCAGGACGGGCATCACGTCGCGGCGCAGCCACGCGCGGGTGTACGCGGGGTCGTCGTTGGTGGGGTCCTCGCGCCACTCCTGCCCCTGCGCGCGCAGGAAAGTTTCCAGGTCGGCGCGGGGCACGTCCAGCCAGGGCCGACGCACCCGCCCGCGCACGGCGGGAATGCCGTGCAGCACCGCCTCGCCGCGCAGCAGGGCCGTCAGGACCGTCTCGGCCTGATCGCGGCGGGTGTGGGCGGTCAGGATGACCGGCGCGCCGTGCGCCTTCGCCGCGCGCGCCAGGAAGTCGTAGCGCAGGCGGCGGGCGGCGTCCTCGGTGTTCCAGCCGCGCCGGGCGGCGACCGCGCCCACGTCCACCCGCGCGCCCGCGAACGGCACGTCCAGCCGCGCGGCGAGCGCCTGTACCCACGCGGCGTCCTGCGCGGAGTCGGGCCGCAGGGCGTGGTCCAGGTGCGCCGCCACGGGCCGCGCGCCCGCCTGCCGCAGGGCCAGCAGCAGCGCCACGCTGTCCGCCCCACCGGACACGCCCACGACCACCACGGCGCCCGCGTGCTCGCGCAGGGGCCGCAGGAGGGATTCGGTGGGATCGGGCACGGGCGCATTGTACGGGCGGCCCGTACAATCGGGCGCATGAGTGTCACGCCCGGACAGGCCGCCCCCGACTTCACGCGCCGCAGCGACGACGGCCGCACCGTCAGTCTCGGCGCGCTGCGGGGCCGCTGGGTGGTGCTGTACTTCTACCCGCGCGCGGGCAGCGCCGGGTGCAGCATCGAGGCGCAGCGCTTCGAGGCGGCCCTGCCGGAATTCGAGCGGCTGGGCGCGCAGGTGATCGGCGTGAGCACCGACACTGAGGCGCGGCAGGCGGCGTTCCGCGACTCGTGTCGCCTGAGCTACCCGCTCATCCCGGACGGGGATCGCAGCCTGTGCCGCGCGTACGGCGTGATGGGCACGCTGGGCGGCCTGCTGAACATGGCGTCCCGCGTGACGGTCCTGATCGACCCGGACGGGCTGGTCGCCTGGGTGCACCGCAGCGGCAACCCCCTGACGCACGTCAGCGGCACGCTGGCGGAACTGGAGCGGCGCACGCAGGGCGCGCCCACCGCGCAAGCCGGAGTGTGAGGACCGTCAGGTGCGGGTCACGCGCGTGCCTTACCCTGGTCTTATGAAACGTGGTGTGATGGGGGCGGCGGGCCTGGCGCTGGCGGGTCTGCTCAGTGGGTGCGTTCCGGCGCCGCTGCGGGCGCAGCCGGGCGCGCAGCTGCGCCTGACGGTGACGCCGGGCACGCGGGCCGCGCAGCCCGTGACGGGCGAGGAGGCGCTGTACCGCGCGCCCGGGCCGGGGTCGCTGCTGGTGGGGACGGACCGGGCGGCGTTCGTGACGTCGGTGGTGCTGCCCGCGCAGGGTGGGGCGCTGGTGCTGCCGACGGTGCAGACCCGTCCGGGCGAGGTGGTCCCGGTGCCGCTGCCCGCCACGCAGGGCTTCACGCAGGTGTTCACGGTGGCCAGCCTGCAGCCGATGCCGCTGGACGGCGCGGCGGGTGCGCGCAGCGTGTCGGACGTGTCGCGGGCGGTCGAGGGCGCCGCGCGGGCCCTGCCCGCCGGGTCGTACACGGTGGGCACGACGGTGTACCGCGTGGTGCGCTTCGGGACGCTGGACGTCACGTCGAACTTCGGGGACGCGCTCGTGCGCGTGAACGGCGTGCGGGTGGGCACGACGCCGCTGAGCGTCCCGGACCTGCCGGAGGGGCAGGTGTCGGTGGAGGTGTCGCGGGTCGGGTACAAGACCGTCACGCAGCGCGTGAACATCGCGGGGGACAGCGTGAACCGTGTGGACGTCACGCTGCGCCCGGTGACCGGGACGCTGTCGGTGCGCAGCGACGTGTTGGCCGACCTGTTCGTCGAGCGGCGACCCTCGGGGTCGGTGCAGCCGGGCGTGGGGCTGGATCTGGCGCTGCGGCCCGGGGTGGTGGCGCTGAACGTGGTGCCCCGCGACCGGCGTTTTGCGGCGCAGAACCTGCTGGTGCGGGTCACGGCGGACCGGGTCAGTCCGGTGATCTGCGCGGTTCAGGGCGGCGCGTACACCTGCACACTGCCCTGACGGCGCGCGCGTCCGGGGGAGGCCGTGGCGCCTCCCCTTTGCCGTGCACCCGGTTTTCGTGTTCCTGGCGCGGTGGCGGGCGGCGCCGGGGCGCGGTGGTACGCTCGGCGGCATGACGGATGCGCCGCTGCTGACCCACGTCCTGGGTGACCTTCACGCCCTCCAGGTGCCGATTCCGTACCCCATGAAGTACGTGACGGTGCTGCTGGACCGCCCGGCGGTGGGCCCGGTCACGATGATCGACTGCGCGCTGGACACGCCCGAGGCCCGCGCGGCGCTGGAGGCCGGGCTGGCGGCGCTGGGCCTGCACTGGCCGGACGTGGACCGCCTGATCATCACGCATCACCACCCGGACCACTACGGGCTGGCGGGCGTCGTGGAGGAACGCAGCGGCGCGCAGGTGCAGATGCTGGACGTCGAGATCGGCCGCGGCGAACGCTACTGGCACCTGTGGGAGGAGTGGCTGCCGGGGCACCTGAAGCATATGCGCGATCACGGCCTGCCGCCCGAGTCGCTAGGCAGCATGGGCGCCGACAACCGCCGGGGCCGCGAGCGGGTGCATCCCGCGTCGCGCGTGCAGCCGCTGCGCGAGGGGCAGCACGTGGACCTCTCCGGGCAGCCGTGGGAGGTGCTGTGGCTGCCCGGTCACGCGGACGGGCACCTGGGCCTCTGGAACGAAGCCGAGGGGACCCTGATCGCCGGGGACGCCATCCTGCCGCGCATCAGTCCGAACGTGGGCCTGTACGCGTACACCCGCCCCGACCCGCTGGGCGACTACCTGCAGACCCTGGGGAAACTGGAGGCGCTGAACCCGGCGCGGGCCGTGGTCGGCCACCACGGCCCGGTCATGACCGGCGTGCAGGCCCGCGCGCGCGAACTGCGCGCCCATCACCACGAGCGGCTGGACTTCATGGCGGCCGAGGCGGCCCGCGAACCCCGCAGCGCGTACGAGCTGTCCCTGGCGATGTTCCCGCGTGACCTGAACGTCTCGGGTCGCCGTTTCGCCCTGGCCGAGACGCTGGCGCACGTCGAGCACCTGCGCCTGCTGGGACAGCTATACCGCACCTGGAACGAGCCGCGCGGCGTGTGGCTGTACCACGCGTAAGGGTTTCAGAATCTATTGGCGTTCCCGACGCGACACGTCCATCAATTCCTGTGTCGTCAGCTGCTTTGGCGTCCAGTTCTGTGCCTGCATGTGTGCAACAAACTGGATCGGTACTGCGACAGCGTAATGCTGAACGTAATGGACAAGATCCGAGGGCCAAATCCACTCGCCATCCGTCAAGAGAGCCAGTCCCTCAATGGGACGACGTTCCGGCCGTTGAAAGTAGTCGAACGACGGACCGGCTGCCACCGCGTAGGCACTGCCCTGGCTCAGGTATGCCACGATCCGGTCTTTGACTGCAGACAGACTCACGTCCAGCGGCTCATGGATGGATGGTTGGCTGGGCTGACTGTCTCCATAACCCAGTTCATGAAAGAAGCCAGCTGAACGCAGTGAGGGCATACCCCACCGTACGCTGCGCGAGTGAGCACGGACCGTGGACGCCGTGACCGTCCGGGGCGGGCGTGGGCTCTATACTCCGGCGCATGACAGCATCCCAGTCGGAACTGCAGCGGATCATGGCGGCGCTGCAACAGAGCGGCCTGACTGTCGAGGCGGTCGAGGACGGCGCGCTGATCCAGGACGGTGAGACGCGCGTGGCGATGTTCGCGGAGGCCGATCCGCAGGGCGGGGTGATCGTGCGCCTGCACCTGGACCTGGACCTGTACGTCGAGGAGGACAGCCTGCCGGACATCCTGATGGGCATGAACCTGATGAATCAGGGCCTGGATTACGGGATGTTGAATCTCGACCCGGTCGACCCGGACGAGGACGCGGATGAGGACGCGCCGCTGACGTTCGCGGTGCTGGGCCGCAGCGTGCTGTGGCTGGCGGATCTGGGCGTGGCGGAACTGGACCGCCTGCGCGAGCACCTGCGCCGCTTCGAGCAGGAAGTCACCGAGACGGTGGAACGCACCCTGCACGGCAGCCGGGGCCTGAGCGCGTAACGCTTCGTCGGGGTCACGGGCACACCGGTGCCCGTGGCTCTTTCCGTATGCTCGGGCCTATTCCGCGTGGTCCGGGCGGCGTACGGTGGGGGCCTGAACTGACGGTTGGCGCGGTGGTTGGTCGCCGGAACGTGGTGCTGCCTGGCTGGGCAGCGGCAGTCATGAGGTGATGGGCATGACCAGAGGCGTGCAGGGTCGAGGTCGCGCGGCGCGGGCGGGCGCGATGCATTTCATGATGCTCAGCCGGGGCCGGGTGTACGGACTGTTCCGGTCGCTGGAGGACGTGCAGGCGTGCACGTCGCGCCTGCTGGCGCTGGGGCTGGGGGATCAGTCGGTGCAACTGCTGATGGGTGAGGACGCCGTGGCGGCGCTGGACTCGGACGGTCGGCGGCACGGACTGTGGGCGCAGCTGCTGCGGTTGATGCAGGGCGCGACCGACGAGCGCGTGCACGTGGAGCGGTACGTGGAGGCGCTCGGCTGGGGCGAGATCCTCCTGAGTGTGGACGTGTCGGATCAGCCGGGCCGCCTGCCGGAGGTGGCCGGGGCATTCCGGGAGTCCGGGGCGCACTTCGTGAATCATTACGGGGCGTGGGTGGTCGAACCGATCTGCGCGTGATTCAGGGATGAACAGGCAGAGGGGCAGGCCAACCCGCGCGGGTCAGCCTGCCCCTTCTGCCTTGCCGGTTACTGGCGGTCTTGCAGTTGCACGTAGTGCGCGTCGGTGGCGCCGGTGTACACGGCGTCGGGGCGCAGCAGGCGGTTGTTGCCGGTGTACTCGATCAGGCTGGCGCACCAGCCGCTGATGCGGGCCAGCGCGAAGATGGGCGTGAAGTATTCCTTCTTGATGCCCAGGTCGCTGTACACGGTGCCGCTGTAGAAGTCCACGTTCGGGTAGATGCCCTTGCTGCCGATGCGGTCCACGACGACCTTCTCGATGGTCTCCAGGATCTGGTAGTAGTTGCTCTTGCCTTCCTTGCTGGCGACCACCTCGGCGTAGTCGCGCAGGACGCGGCTGCGGGGGTCGAAGTACTTGTACACGCGGTGCCCGACGCCCATGATCTTCTCTTTGTTGTCGAGTTTCTTCGTGATATAGGCTTCGGCCTTGTCGGGCGTGCCGACCTCGTCGAGCATGTCCATCACGGCCTCGTTCGCGCCGCCGTGCAGGGGGCCCTTCAGGGCGCCGATGGCGCTCGTGATGCAGGAGTACATGTCCGAGAGGGTGCTGCCGGTGGCGATGGCGGTGAAGGTGCTGGCGTTCATGCCGTGGTCCACGTGCAGCACGAGGGCAATGTCGAACAGGCGGGCCTGCTCGGCGGTGGGTTCCTTGCCGCTGAGCATGTACAGGTAGTTCCCGGCGTGCGTCAGGTCCATGCGGGGCGCGATGATGTCCTGCCCCTCCTGCGCGCGGTTGATCGCGGCGATGATCGTGGAGAACTGCGCGATCATGCGCGTGGCGATGGCGCGCCGGGCCTCGGGGCTGGTGTCCTCGGACTGCGGGTCCAGCAGGCCCAGGTAGGACACGGCGGTGCGCAGCGCCTGCATGGGGTGCACGCCGCGCGGCATGCCCTTGATGATCTCCACGAGCGCTTCGGGAATGGCGCGGTTGGCTTTCAGGTCCGCGTCGAACTGCGCGAGCTGCGCGGCGGTGGGCAGCTGACCGTTCAGGAGGGCCAGGGACAGTTCCTCGAAGGTGCTGTTTTCCGCCCATTCCTGGATCGGAATGCCCAGGTGGGTCAGGATGCCTTCGGTGCCGTTGATGAACGTGAGTTTGCTCTCGGTGAAGAGAACGCCTTCGAGTCCTTTGGCGATACTGGCGGTGTTCGTCATGATGATCGAGCATACCACCGGGCCGCTTTCCGCCGCCCCCCGATCACGTTCCCGGCGGGGTGACAAACGCGGTTGCAAAGGGCGGGTGAACGCCGCACGTCAGGACGCCGCGGGACGGGCGCACCGGGCGGGCTGCCTTACAATGCCCGGCGATGACTGAGCACGCTGCCCCTGCCTCCCTGAAGCCGGACGTGACCCTGGCGCTGGACACGGCAACGCCGTGGCTGACGCTGGCGCTGGCGTGGCCGGGCGGGTCGCTGGGGGTGTCGCGTGAGGTGGGCCGCGCGCACGCGGAGCTGCTGCCGGGCGCTGTTCAGGCGCTGTTCGCGGAGGCGGGGCTACCCCTGCGGGCGGACGCGGTCGTGATCGGCACGGGGCCCGGGTCGTACACGGGCGTGCGGGTGGGCGCGAGTTACGCGCTGGGGCTGGGGCGGGTGTGGGGCGCGCCGGTGCTGGGGGTCAGCACGCTGGAGGCGCTGGTGGGCGGGGACGGTGTGCAGGGCGTGTCGCTGGATGCCCGCAAGGGCAACGTGTACGCCGCGCGGTACGACGTGCAGGGCGGCGTGGTTCGCGCGACACTTCTGCCGCCCACGCGCCTGCCGCTGGAGGAGTTCCAAGCGGGGCTGGACGGCGCGACGCACCGGGCGGACACCGCGCCGGACGGCCTCGCGCTGCTGCGGGCGGGCCTGGATCACGGCGCGCAGGACTGGACGCTGGCGTACCTGTAACGGCAGCCGGAAGAGGCGGGACGCAGGGAGCCGTGCAGCCTGTCCTCCGCCCGCTGTGTGTAACCGGCGTGTGACGCTCGGCGCGTAGGGTAGGCGGGTCAGTCTCAACCCGTTCTCCCGGCGGCCCGCGCCGGAACTCCTGTCGTTCCGTTGCCGGGGCGCGCCGCGCCCACTTCCCGTGAGGTCCATCATGAACCGCGCCGCCCTGCTGTCTCTTCCACTGCTGCTGGCTGCCTGCGCGCAGGCTCCGTCCTCTCCCCTGTCGTCCCCACTGCACGCTCAGGCGACCGGTTCCACGACCACGGGCAGCGCCACCGGGGCGGGCGTGACCCGCAACTACACGCTGTACACCCCCGCGGCCGGGGCGGGCGCGGCGCGGCCCCTGATGGTCATGCTACACGGCTGCACGCAGTCGCCGGCGGATTTCGCGGCGGGGACGCGCATGAACGATCTGGCGGACACGCAGGGCTTCCTGGTCGTGTACCCGGAGCAGCCAGCAACGGCCAACCAGAACAAGTGCTGGAACTGGTTCGATCCGGCACATCAGGCGCGCGGGCAGGGGGAACCGGCGGCGATCAAGGCGGTCGTGGACGCCGTGAAGGGCAAGGTGAACGTGGACGCCGCGCGGGTGTACGTGGCGGGCCTGTCGGCGGGCGCGGCCATGAGCGTGATCATGGGGGCCACGTACCCGGACGTGTTCAGCGGCATCGGGGTCGCGTCGGGGCTGGAGTTCAAGGCGGCCACGAGTTCATCGGCGGCGTTCACGGCCATGAACAGCGGCGGCCCGAACCCGGACGCGCAGGGCACGGCGGCGTATGCGGCGATGGGGACGTTCAAACGGACGGTGCCGACCATCGTGTTCCACGGCAGCAGCGACTACACGGTGTACCCGGTGAACGGGGATCAGGTGGCGGCGCAGTGGGTGCAGACGAACGACCTCGCGGACGACGGGCAGGACAACGGCAGTCGCAGCACCGCGCAGGTGACGACGCGTTCGGGCACGGTCAGCGGGGGCCGGGCGTACAGCGTGAAGACCTTCGCGGGGGGCGTGGTCGAGCAGTGGTCGGTGACGGGCATGGGGCACGCCTGGAGTGGCGGGAGTACCGCCGGGTCGTACACGGATCCGAAAGGGCCGGACGCCAGCGCGGAGCTGTGGCGTTTCTTCAGCGCGGGGTCGGGGGGTGGGGGCGGCACGACGCCGGACACGACCGCGCCGGTCGTGAGCGTGTCGCCCGCACCGGGCACGTACGTGGGGCCGCTGACCGTCACGCTGGCCCTGAACGAGCCGGGCACGGTGTATGCCACCACGGACGGCAGCGATCCGGTCAGCAGTGCCTCGCGGGTGACGCTGGCGGGCGGCGGGAGCGTCACGCTGGCGGGCAGCGGCACGGTGCGGGCGTACGCGGTGGACACGGCGGGGAACGCGTCGGCCCCGCAGTCGTACGCGTACACGCTGACAGCCGCGCCGGACACGGCGGTAGCCTTCAGTTCGGTGGGGACGCAGGACGGGTACGTGGCGGCGAACACGCCGTCCGCTACGACCGGCGGGTACGTCGTCGCGTCGGGCGGGGTCAGTGTGGGGGACAACGCGGACGCCCCGTGGAAGGGCGTGCTGTCGTTCGACACGTCCAGCCTGCCGGACGGCGCGACCGTGACCGGCGCAACCCTGACGGTGCGCTACAGCCTCGCGCCGAACGGCAATCCCTGGGCGGGCGGCGCGACGCTGTGGGTCGACATGCGGAGCGGCTGCCTGGGCGCCTCCTGCGCGCTGGGCACGGATGATTTCGCGGCGGCCGTCACGGCGGCCGGTGTCGCCTCCTTCGCGGCCCCTGCGGGCACGGCGGCGGGCACCACCCTCAGCGCGCCGCTGAACGCCTCTGGCCTCGCGGCGATCAACCGGGCGGGCAGCACGCAGCTGCGTCTGGCCTTCACGGGCGGCACGGCGCGCAGCAACGGCCTGAGCGACTACCTCACGCTGGGCGAGGGCACGCAGGTCACGCTGAACGTCACGTACCGCTGAGGGGGTTGTAGGTTGTGGGCTGTGGGCTGTGGGGAAAGCTCCTCCCACACCCCACAGCCCACGTCCCACACCCCTCCGTCTCAGTCGGCGGCGTCCCCCTGCGCGTACTGGAGGCGGTGCAGGCGGGCGTAGTAGCCGCCCTTGTCGAGCAGCTGGCGGTGGCTGCCCTGCTCGACGATGCGGCCCTTACGCATCACGACAATTCGGTCGCAGTGTTCGATGGTGCTGAGGCGGTGGGCGATGATGATGCTGGTGCGGCCGCGCATGACGCGTTCCAGCGCGGCCTGGATGCGCAGTTCGGTTTCGGTGTCCACGTTGGCGGTGGCCTCGTCGAGCACGAGCAGGATGTCGGGGTTCTGGATGAGCGCGCGGGCGAAGGCCAGCAGCTGCTTCTGCCCGGTGCTCAGGGTCGCGCCGCGTTCGCGCACCTCGGTCTGGTAGCCGTGTTCGAGACTGAGGATGTAGTCGTGCACGCCGACGTAGCGGCAGGCTTCCACGACGCGCTCGTGGGGAATGTCGGGGTTGTTGAGGGTGAGGTTGCTCTCGATGGTGCCCGCGAAGAGAAAGACGTCCTGCAGCACGACGCCCACGTGTTTGCGCAGGTCGTGCTGCTGCAGGTCGCAGACGTTCACGCCGTCCACCTTCACCGCGCCGCGCTGCACGTCGTAGAAGCGGCTGACCAGGGCGGTGACGCTGGTCTTCCCCGCGCCGGTCGCGCCGACCAGGGCGACGCTCTCGCCTTCCCTGATGTCGAGGTCGATGCCGCGCAGGATCCAGCGGTCGTCGGTGTCGGGGGTGGTCCCGGTGACGCTCTGGTCGTACGCGAACCAGACCCCCTCGAAGGTGACGCGGCCCTGGAAGTCCGGCAGCGTCTTGGCGCCGACTCTGTCCTGGATGGCTTCCTCGGTGTCGAGCACGCCGAAGATGCGTTCGCTGCTGGCCATGGCCGCCTGGAGGTTGTTGAACACGTCCGCGAGATCCTGGATGGGCTGGAACAGCTGCTGCGAGAGCTGCACGAACGCGAACAGTGTCCCGACCGTGATGGCCCCGGCGACCACGCCGTCCACGCCGAGGATCTGCCGGGCGGCGAAGTACAGGATCAGCGCCACGGCGACCTGGCTGAGCACGGCCACGACGGGCATGAACAGCGAGAACCACTTGACGCTGTTCTCGTTGGCGCTCAGCAGGGCGCGGTTGCTGAGGTTGAAGTCCAGCGCGCTGCGTTTCTGCCGGGCGAACAGCTGCACGGTGAGCATGCCGGTGATGTTCTCGTTCAGTTTGCTGTTCACGATGGCCTGCTGGGTGCGGGTCACGCGGAACGAGTCGCGCAGGCGGGTCTGGAAGAAGCGGGTGGCGAGGAACAGGACGGGCAGCACCGTGAACGAGATCAGCGCCAGGCGCCAGTTCACGCTGAGCATGATCACGACGTACACGACGATGATGAAGGTGCTCTGGATCAGGCTGACGAGGCCGCCGGTGATGAACTGGTTGATGGCGTCCACGTCGCTGGTCACGCGGGTGATCAGGCGCCCGACGGGGTTCTGGTCGAAGTACGCGAGGTGCAGCCGCTGGAGCTTGCCGAACACGTCGGCGCGGATGTCGCGCAGGACGTTCTGGCCCAGGTAGCCGATGGTGAGGATGAAGCCGTACTGCAGCGCGAATTCCACGACTTTCAGGCCCATGTAGGCCAGGGCGGTGGTGGTCAGGCCGCTGATCAGGGCGTCACGGCTCCTGGCCTGCCCCTGCGCCAGCGGTGAGAGGTACGAGTCGATGGCGTGCCGCTGGATGAGCGCGAACAGCGGCGAGGCCAGCGAGATCAGCAGGGCCAGCAGCACCCCGCCGATCACGAGCGGCAGGTACGGGCGGACGTAGTGCAGGATGCGCCGCACGAGGTGGGCATCGAAGCCCTTCTGGTAGGCGTCGGTATCGGGGCGGGTCATCGGTTCACCTTCTGGGGCTGAGTCAGGTGTTCGAGCTGGTCGGCAGCCGTTTCGGGGTCGGCCACGGGGTCGTCGTCGCCGTCGAGGTCACTGGCGAGGCGCTGGAGGCGCTCGAGCTGCGCGTAGTGGCCGCCCTGCGCCAGCAGGTCGTCGTGGCTGCCCTGTTCGGTCAGGCGGCCGCCCTCGAGCACGATGATCTGGTCGGCGTGGCGCAGGGTGCTGACGCGGTGGGCGATCAGGATGACGGTGCGGCCCCGGCTGACCTCGCGCAGGCCGTCCACGATGCGGCGTTCGGTCTCGGTGTCCACGGCGCTCAGCGAGTCGTCGAGGATCAGGATGGCGGGTTCACGCACGATCGCGCGGGCGATGGCGGTGCGCTGGCGCTGGCCGCCGCTGAGGGTGACGCCGCGCTCGCCGAGCATGGTGTCGAAGCCCTGCGGGAAGTCCTCCACGTCGTCCAGCAGCCCCGCTAGGCGCGCGGCGTCGCGCACGCGGGCCGGGTCGGGCGTCTGGGGGATGTCGTCGGGTGGGGGCGCGCCGACCACGCTGACGCCGGTGGGCACGCCCGGCAGGTCACGGGCCTCGATGCCGAAGCCGATGTTGTTGGCGATGCTGTCACCGAACAGGAAGGGCTCCTGCGGCACCACGCTGATCGCGTCGCGCAGCGCGCCCAGGGGGATGGTGCGCAGGTCATGCCCGTCGATGCGCACGGTGCCGCTCGTGGGGTCCATGGCGCGGGTCAGCAGCTGACCCAGGACGGTCTTGCCGCTGCCGGTGGGACCGGTGATGCCCAGGAAGGTCCCGGCGGGCACGTTCAGGGTCACGTCGTTCAGGACGGTGGTCTGGCCGTAGCGCAGCGTGACGTGGTCCAGGCTGATATCGCCGCGCAGGGTCTGGAGGCGGCTGTCGGCCCGCCCGGGCTCGTCGCGCACGAGGGGCTGGGCGTCGAAGATCTCCTTCAGGCGCAGCCAGGAGGCCAGGCCGCGCTGCGCGATGCTGGTGATCCAGCCGATCATCAGCATGGGGAAGGTCAGGCGTTCCAGGGTGCCGACGAACTGCACGAACATCCCGACCGTGAAGGTGCTGCCGGGTTCCAGGATCAGGCGTCCGCCCACGAGCAGGATCAGCCCGAACGCGAGGCCCAGCAGCAGACTCATGAAGGAGCGCAGCGGGCCGTCCACCTTGGTCAGGGCGATGTTGCGGCGCAGGAGTTCGAGGTTCATGGCGCGGTAGTCCTCGATCTCGCGGTCCTCGATGGCGTAGCCCTTGACGACGCGCGCGCCGCTGAAGTTCTCCTGCGCCCGGGCGGAGATCAGCGAGTTCTGTTCCTGCGCGAGGCGGTGGCGGACGTTGATCTGCCGCGCGAGGTACGACAGGACGCCCACGATGACCGGCACGATCGCCACGACGATCAGCGCCAGCTGCCAGCTCAGGCTGAACATCACCGTGAAGGCCGAGAGGAAGCCCGCCGCGATGTTCACGATCTGCCACGCGCCGAAGCCCAGCATCTCGCGCACGGCGCTCAGGTCCCCGGTCAGGCGGTTCATCAGGTCGCCGGTGCGGGCGCGGTCGTAGTAGTGCTTGTCGAGGGTCTGCAGGTGCGCGAACAGGTCGCGGCGGATCTCGTACTCGGACTGGCGGGACGCCACGACGATGTTGCGGCGCATGACCAGCATGAAAAAGCCCGCGGTGACGGCGGCGGCCACGACGCCCAGCGCGTACATGCCGGCGGTGGCGACGGTCAGGCCGGGCGTGGCGGGGTTGCCGTCCACCTGTCCGGTCAGGCCGTCGATGGTCAGGCGGATGAGGTAGAAGGGAATCAGGTTCACGGCGGTGGCGATGGCCACGGCGATGAGCCCGATCACGTACTGGCGCGTGTGCAGGCGCAGGTACGGGAGCAGGGTGCGGAAACTGTCCAAGGGTGGTGCCTCCTGGGGCGGGGGGAGGGCGGGGCTGGTGGGGTCGTCCAGCGGCCATCAGGCCGGTGCGCAGGCGAGGATACGCCCGCAGCCGCCCGGCCGAATGCGCCATGTGGCGCATACCTGTGCCTGCCTGAGCGAACGCTCAAGGGGACAGCGCAGGGCTGGTTCGGGCAGGGACGGTTCGGCTGGGGGCCGCGCGGTCGGTTCAGGAGTCGACCGGCGAGGTGATTGACACCCTGGGGGGTGACTGCTACTATTCACAGCCGGAAGTGAACGCGCCGAAAAGCGCCGCAGCGACCGCATCCAGAGGCCGGAATTCGTTCCAGCGCTTTCGAGAGGAACGGTGCCACCCTAGCTCAACTGGTAGAGCACCCGACTTGTAATCGGAAGGTTGGGAGTTCGATTCTCCTGGGTGGCTTCACACACGATCATCCGCACCACACGGCTGAACGTGCGCTTTGAGAAAGGCGAAACAGTGGGTACAATACGGGTAGGTGGCCGAGTGGTTAAAGGCGACAGACTGTAAATCTGTTCACGTAAGTGTACGGCGGTTCGAATCCGCCCCTGCCCACCACGATCACGCGGGAATAGCTCAGTTGGTAGAGCGTCAGCTTCCCAAGCTGAATGTCGCGAGTTCGAGTCTCGTTTCCCGCTTTCTCACCCCCCCAACGCTTCTGTAGCTCAGTGGTAGAGCACTCCCTTGGTAAGGGAGAGGTCGTCGGTTCAATCCCGACCAGAAGCTCCAACACGGCGCGGCCTCTTGTGGGTCGCGCCTCTTCTCTAGGCCCCCATTCCCTGGCAGCCCGCTGAAAGCCGAAGAACCCCTCTTTGCGTTCACGCGGCGGCCCTGTACACTGTCAAGGCTTGCCTGCACAGCGGGCAGTCCACTCTCAGGAGGACACACTCATGGCTAAAGGAACGTTCGAGCGCACGAAGCCCCACGTGAACGTGGGCACCATCGGTCACGTCGACCACGGCAAGACCACCCTGACCGCCGCGATCACCTTCACGGCCGCCGCGATGGACCCCACCATCGAAAAACTGGCCTACGACCAGATCGACAAGGCCCCCGAAGAAAAAGCCCGCGGCATCACCATCAACACCGCCCACGTCGAATACAACACCCCCACCCGCCACTACAGCCACGTCGACTGCCCCGGCCACGCCGACTACGTCAAGAACATGATCACCGGTGCCGCCCAGATGGACGGCGCGATCCTCGTCGTGTCCAGCGCTGACGGCCCCATGCCCCAGACCCGCGAGCACATCCTGCTCGCCCGTCAGGTCGGCGTGCCCTACATCGTCGTGTTCATGAACAAAGTGGACATGGTCGACGACGAAGAGCTCCTCGAGCTCGTCGAAATGGAAGTCCGCGAACTGCTGAGCAAGTACGAGTTCCCCGGCGACGACCTGCCCGTCATCAAGGGCAGCGCGCTGCAGGCCCTCGAAGCCCTGCAGGCCAACCCCAAGACCGCCCGCGGCGAAGACAAGTGGGTTGACCGCATCTGGGAACTGCTCGACGCGGTAGACAGCTACATCCCCACCCCCGAGCGCGCCACCGACAAGACCTTCCTGATGCCCGTCGAAGACGTGTTCACGATCACCGGTCGTGGCACCGTGGCCACCGGCCGCGTGGAACGTGGCGTCGTGAAGGTCCAGGACGAAGTGGAAATCATCGGTCTGCGCGACACGAAGAAGACCACCGTCACCGGGATCGAAATGCACCGCAAGCTGCTTGACAGCGGCATGGCGGGCGACAACGTGGGCGTGCTGCTGCGCGGCGTGGCGCGTGACGACGTGGAACGCGGCCAGGTGCTGGCGAAGCCCGGCAGCATCAAGCCGCACACGAAGTTCGAAGCCAGCGTGTACGTGCTGAGCAAGGACGAAGGCGGGCGTCACAGCGCGTTCTTCGGCGGGTACCGCCCGCAGTTCTACTTCCGCACGACGGACGTGACGGGCGTGGTGGAACTGCCCGAAGGCGTGGAAATGGTCATGCCCGGTGACAACATCACGTTCGTGGTGGAACTGATCAAGCCGATCGCGATGGAAGAGGGCCTGCGCTTCGCCATCCGCGAAGGTGGCCGTACCGTCGGCGCCGGCGTCGTCGCCAAGGTCATCGAGTAATCGAGATCCGCTGACGCGGGGAGGGGGAGGCCTGCGGGTCTCCCCTTTTCTTTTTCCCTGCCCCGCCCGGGTCACCTTCCGGGTCACGCCCACACCCCAGGTGGGCAGCGGGGCAGAAAACCGGCGTGGCATCGGCCTTTTTCCGACAGGTGTCCTGGGCACAGTGGACACCTGCCCCCGGACTCCCTATAATTCGAATGTTGCCCGCCAGAAGGCGGGCTTTTACCAGCGTGTCCGACCCCGCCACCGTGCGGGCAAGGACCTCTCCGGATACCGCTCCGGGGTGGCTGGGAGCAGACACGCCGTGATCCCGCCCGGGAAGATCGGCCCTCTGCGAAGGAGCATCTCATGGCGAAAGACGGCCCCCGCATCATCGTGAAAATGGAAAGCAGCGCCGGCACCGGCTTCTACTACACGACCACCAAGAACCGCCGCAACACCCAGGCGAAGATGGAACTGCGCAAGTACGACCCCGTCGCCAAGAAGCACGTGGTCTTCAAAGAGAAGAAGGTCTGATCCTGCCCCGGCCCTCCGGCTCGCCCGGGGGGCCCGTCGCCGGTTCGTTCCACGCCTTTTTCTCCCGCAGGTGAATGCATGAACTTGATTCAGTACTTCCGCGACTCCCGCGCTGAACTCTCGCGCGTGTCGTGGCCGACCCGCCAGCAGGTGCTGGAAGGCACGCAGGCCGTGCTGATCTTCGTCGTCGCCCTCACCCTGATCGTGTACGCCCTCGACCTGCTGTTCGGGAACCTGATCCGGCTGGTGCTGTCATGAGTATCGAATGGTACGCCGTGCACACCTACGTCGGTCAGGAAGATCGCGTGCAGCAGCACCTGATGGAACGCGCCGCCAAGCTCGGCATGCGCGGCACCAAGATCTTCCAGGTCATCCAGCCGGAAGAGAAGGCGGTCGAACTGCAGGAAGGCGGCAAGAAGGTCGAGGTCACGCGCAAGCTGTTCCCCGGCTACGTCTTCGTGCAGATGGACGTCGAGGATGACGACGCGCCCGGCGAACTGGGCGAGTCCTGGGAAGTCGTGCGCGGCACCAACGGCGTGACCGGCTTCGTCGGCACCGCCACCCGCCCCGTGCCCCTGTCGCACGAGGAAGTCCAGCGCCTGCTGGCCAGCGTTGGCGTCGCCACGCAGCCCGTGCAGGAAGAGGCCCCCAAGGTCAAGGTGGACTTCAAGGCCGGGGACATGGTGCGCGTCACGGGCGGTCCGTTCGCGGACTTCAGCGGCGTCATCAGCGAGGTCAACATTCCCCAGGCGAAGGTCAAGGTGCTCGTCAGCATCTTCGGCCGTGAAACCCCGGTGGAACTCGACTTCGGTCAGGTCGCCAAGTAATACCCCACACTGCCCGCGCCCACCCGCACCCTACTGGTAAAAGTGCGGCGCAGGCAGTACACTGAAAAAGTTGCTGTGCGGTCCAGGCCAGAGCACACTCCGGCCCAGGAACGACGCAGAACTTAGCGTCAGCACCCCGTCCGGGCCACACACGGCACCAGACCGGGGGAGCTAAGGAGGCACCACATGAAGAAAGTCGCAGGGCTTGTCAAACTGCAGCTCCCGGCGGGCAAGGCCACCCCGGCCCCCCCCGTGGGTCCCGCGCTTGGTCAGTACGGCGCGAACATCATGGAGTTCACGAAGGCGTTCAACGCGCAGACGGCCGACAAGGGTGACGCGATCATCCCCGTCGAGATCACCATCTACGCCGACCGCTCCTTCACCTTCATCACCAAGACCCCTCCCATGAGCTACCTGATCCGCAAGGCCGCAGGTCTGGCCAAGGGCAGCGCGACCCCCAACAAGGCCAAGGTCGGCAAGCTGAACTGGGATCAGGTTCTGGAAATCGCCAAGACGAAGATGCCCGACCTGAACGCCGGCAGCATCGAAGCCGCCGCGAACACCGTCGCCGGCACCGCCCGCTCCATGGGCGTGACCATCGAGGGGGCCCCCAATGCCTAAGCACGGCAAGCGTTACCAGGCGCTGACCGCCAAGGTCGACCGCAGCAAGCAGTACACCATTGACGAGGCCGCCGCGCTGGTCAAGGACATCGCCAGCGCGAAGTTCGACGAGACCGTCGAAGTGCACTTCCGTCTGGGCATCGACCCCCGCAAGAGCGACCAGAACGTGCGTGGCACCGTCGCCCTGCCCCACGGCACCGGCCGCACCGTGCGCGTCGCCGTGATCACCAAGGGTGACAACGTGCAGGCCGCCGAGGCCGCTGGCGCCGACGTAGTCGGCAGCGACGAACTGATCGAGCGCATCGCCGGTGGGTTCATGGACTTCGACGCCGTCGTCGCCACCCCCGACATGATGGCCCAGGTCGGCCAGAAGCTCGCGCGTCTGCTCGGGCCCCGCGGCCTGCTCCCCAACCCCAAGAGCGGCACCGTCGGCCCCGACGTGACCGGTATGGTCAAGGGCCTCAAGGCCGGCCGCATCGAGTTCCGTAACGACAAGACCGGCGTCGTGCACGCCCCCATCGGCAAGGCCAGCTTCGAACCCGGCAACCTCAGCGCCAACTACAGCGCGCTGATCAGTGCCCTCGAAGCCGCCAAGCCCGGCAGCGCCAAGGGCGTGTTCCTGCGCAGCGCGTACCTGACCACCACCATGGGCCCCAGCATCCAGCTGACCCTCAGCGGCGGCAGCAACGCCTGATCAGGACCGTTGATGGTGAACAGTTGATGGTTGATCGAAAAAACCATTGACCATCAACCTTCACCCATTGACTTACTTCGGCACCCCGGTGCACCTCGCACCTTTCCAATCCGTTTCTTCTCAGGCACCAAAGACAGCGGGGACCCTTGCCAGGTTTAAACAGCCCGCCGAGTTGCCAGGGCGCGACCGTGCACCTGGACCTCGTTCCCACCAAGGAGGTACTGCGTGGCGAACGAAAAGAACCAGCAGACCCTCAGCAGCCTGAAAGGCAGCCTCTCGGGCGTCGAGACGTTCTACGTCGTCGACTACCAGGGCCTGACCGCCGGCCAGCTGGGTAAACTGCGCAAAGACATCCGCGAGAAGGGCGGGCAGCTCATCGTTGCCAAGAACACCCTGATCAACTTGGCCCTCCAGGACAGCGGCCGCGACTTCGCGGACGCCCTGAAAGGCCCCAGCGCCATCGTCGTGGCTCAGGACGACCCCGCCGGAGTGGCCAAGGCCCTCAGCGACGCCGCCAAGGGCAACGACAAGGGCATCCCCGCCGTGAAGGCCGGCTTCGTCGAAGGCAACCGCGTGGACGTGAAAGTTGTGGAACGTCTCGCCAGCCTCGGCAGCAAGCAGAGCCTGCAGGGCGAACTGGTCGGCGTGCTCAGCGCCCACCTCAGCAACTTCGTGGGCATCCTCGAAGCGTACAAAGAAAAACTCGAAGGCCAGGCCTAAACCCGGCCCTGCGCCCGGGCTGAGCCCAGGCGCGCACCACCCACTTCAATTCCGGAGGAATACAACATGGCTTACGACAAACAGGCTCTGATCGACCAGCTCGGCACCCTCACCATCATGGAACTCGCGGACCTCATCGACGGTCTGAAGGAAACCTGGGGCGTCACCGCCGCCGTCGCCGCCGGCCCCGCCGCTGGCCCCGCCGCCGCCGTTGAAGAGAAGACCGAGTTCGATGTCGTCCTGGTGGACGCCGGCGCGAGCAAGATCAACGTCATTAAGGAAATCCGCGCCATCACCGGCCTGGGCCTCAAGGAAGCCAAGGACATGAGCGAGAAGGGCGGCGTGCTGAAGGAAGGCGCCAGCAAGGACGAAGCCGAGAAGATCAAGGGCCAGCTGGAAGCCGCTGGCGCCAAGGTCGAACTCAAGTAAGTCCCCCCTCACCGGGAGTGCAACCCCCAGCTTCGGCTGGGGGTTTTTTAGTACCGTGCCGGGTGGGTCTGTTCGGCAACCTGCCGCACGAAGCGCGAGGTGTCCTCCCGCAGTAGCGCCGCCACCCCGGCAGGCAGCGACGGGCGGGACGCGACGGCCAGTCGCACGCCGTAATCCGGATCGGCAGCCAGGGCGGCCAGCAGGTCCGGGGGCAGGTGGGGCCGCGCGGCGATGCGGGCGCGGACCAGCCACGCCGCGTGCCGCGCCAGGGACAGGACCTCCGGTTCCTGCAGGGCGGGGTGCTGCGCCAGCGGAATCAGGAGTTCGGTGCGGCCGTGGCGGATCAGGTGCGCGCGCACCCACGCGGGCACGTCGGGCAGGCGCAGGAGCGCGTGGAACGCCCCGTCCGGCCACGCGCGCAGCAGGTGCGGGTCGGCCAGTCGCAGCAGCGGCAGCGCCGGGTTCGCCAGGACGACCTGCGGGAACTCGGGGGCCAGGATGCCCAGCACGGCGGCGGGCGTGTTCGGGTGCCGCGCCACCTGCGCGCGGACCGCCGCGTCCGGGTGCTCCGCCAGCGCCGCCAGTTCGGGCGCGGGTGCGCGGGGGTTCAGTACCGCTGGTGTGGGGGCAGGTCCAGTTTCTCCAGCCATAACGCGAGCAGTTCCTCCAGGTCGTCCGGGTCCACGCGGCCCGCCGGACCGGGCTTCAGGTCGTCCAGCATCTCGAACGCGAAGGCACCTTCGCCGTCCTGCGTCCAGTCTCGCTGAAGGGCGGGCGTGCGGTGTGATCCCAGCTGTAACTCGAAGCGGACCCGGTTCAGGTACGCGGGGGCGTCCACGCTGCCCCCCAGCAGGCTGCGGCCCGATTCGAGGTGCCGCACGCGGTAGATGCCAGGGCGGGGCGTGTGCTTCATGCATCCCCGAAAGTGGGCGCGGCGAGGTACAGGGCGTGAGTACGGACGTCCGGCGGCCACGCGGCCAGCGCGGCCTCGAACGCGGCGCGCTGTCCGGCGTACAGCGCGCGGGTCGCCGCCTCGAAGCCCGGGAGGTCCCCGCCCACCGCGCCCAGGAAGCGGTCGGTGGCCGCCTGGGCCTGCGCGCGGCGTTCGCCGTCCGGGTCGGCTTTGCGGGCCTCGTCGATCAGGCGGCGCAGCGCGGCGGACGCCCCGCCCCGCTGGCGTTCCAGCCACTCCCAGTGCCGGGGCAGCAGCGAGACCTCGCGCGACATGACGCCCAGTTTCGGGCGGCCCGGGCCACTGCGCGGCTCGGGTGGCAGGTGGCGAGCCAGGACCTCGTCCAGGGTGCCGCTCAGGTCGAAGTCCACGCTGCGGCCAGTGCGGTCGTCGAAGGTCAGCAGGCCCGCTCGCGGCCCGGCGTGCAGCAGGGTGAGGGTGTCCGCGAGGGGCGCGGTCAGGCGGTGGGTGGGCCCCTCGAAGGTGGTGAAGGTCGCTTCAGTTTCCATGCACCGATATTACCCGGGTAAATTACAAGAAGGCAATACTACCCGGGTAATAAAGATGGCCTATTCGCGTGTCTGCTGTCGGGCCGCCCGTCCCAGTCGCCGGGCGGCATGACGAATCCGCGGCGTCCCGCCTGTATGCACGAGGGCCTCCAGCTCAGGCAGAAACGCCTCGCCCCCGCCTTCCCGCTCCAGCCAGTCCAGGGCCGCCTGCTGCCAGAACTCCGTCAGCCAGGTCAGGCCCAGCCGGACACTCGAATCAATCGGGAAAGTATCGGCCAGCGCCGGGCTCAGGCCCACGGCTACCAGACGACTCCGCAGCTCGGAGTGAAATGCGGCCCTCTGCGGCAACACCGTGACCAGAAAGACCGGGGATGAGGCGGCCAGCGACGACCACCCGCCTTCCCGCGCGAGGTACACCCACTCCCCTGCTCCGGTCACACCGACGGGCACGCGGGACTTACTCAGTTCAGTCACCACAACCACGGCCTCATCTGGTGCCGTCAGGGTGTCCCTCCGAACTGCTTCGTCCAGAGGCCGCAGCCGTCGCGGGCGCTCAGGCGAAGGGTCTCCCCCATCCAGCGCAGGCCCAGCACATCGAACCCGCCGCAGTGAGGCCGGGCGCTGAGCTGGCCGGTCACGGCGCGCGGCCCGGCGGCCTGCACGACGGTCGCCTGGAAGGCGAACACGTCCAGGGCGTCGAAGGAGCTGGACCGCTCGGTGACGAGCACCACCACGTCGGTCTGCGCGGTCCACAGTTCGCCCGACCAGCTGTTCAGGCGCGCGCCGGTGTCCGGGTTCAGCTGCCACGTCTCGCACGCGGACGCCGCGATGACGCTGCCCGTGGGGCACAGGCTGACCCACAGTCCCCTCAGGCCCAGTTGCGCGGACTGCCGGGTTAATCCGGCGGGGATGGGCAGCGTCCAGATCGTCTGGCTGCCTTCCACCCGCCGGATCTGGGCGGGCCGCTGCGGGCTGGGATGGTCATACAGGTAGACCGTCGCGGCGATCACTTCAGCTCTTTGCGCAGTCCGGCGGCCATCTGGAACCATTCGCGTTCCTGGCGTCTGTACAGGTTAGTGGCGCGGGATTCGGTTTTCGCGATCTGCTCGAGCAGCGCGCGGGCGTCCTCGGTGCGGCCCTGGCGGATCAGGTACGCGGCGTAGCGGGCACGGGGTTCTTCGGTGGTGGCGCCCGTGATGGCGTCGCGGTACGTCTGGTCGGCGTCGGGTTTGCCCTGCGCGTCCTGCGCCTGCGCCAGGAGGGTCAGGGTGCGGGTGCGGGTGGCGGCGCTGGTGCGCAGGTCCACGCGGGTGAGTTTGTTCTCGGCGGCGCTGAAGTCGCTGCGGGCGAGGTCCAGTTCGGCGCTGGTGAGCAGCACGACCGGGTCGTCGGCGTAGATGCCGCTCAGGAGGGGCGCGAGGGTGGCCTGCGCGTCGTCCGGGCGGCCCGCGCGGGCCTGCAAGGCGGCCAGGTCGGCGCGGTGCTGGAGGGTGTCGCTTTCAAGCAGGCGTTCGTGCGCCTCGCGGATGCGGGTGTCGAGGGGTTTGAGGGCCTCGACGCCGCGCGCGACGGCCTGCCCGGCCACGCGGCCGCCCCCGCGCGCGGCGGGGATCAGGACCATGAAGGTGTACACGGCGGCGAAGGCCAGTCCGAACAGGCCGCCGAACAGCGCGCCGAACAGCAGCATGACGATCCAGTACACCTGCTGCCGCGTGACGATCGCGTGGATCAGGCCGATCAGGGCCAGACCGCGCAGGATGGTGTAGATCAGTGGCAGGTAGGGGGCAAGGGCGTCCACGCTCTCATGCTACGGGGCGCGCGGGGAGAAACCTGCCCGTTTCGTGAAGTGCGCCTGAGGGTCGGGGTGGATTGATTCGGGGAGGGATGTGCGGCATACTTCGCGCCATCACCCGCGCCCGCCCCGCGTTGCGGCCGCCCGTTGACCGGTCATGCCGGACGGGCGTATACTGCTCTGTGCTGACCATGATGGGTCGGATCAGGAGTTCTTTGCGGCGAACGGGTCTGCAAAACTAATTCATTTTCCAGGGAACGCGCCCGCACCACACAGGGGCCGCGCTTCCCGGACGCGTCGTTTCTCCACCCCGGAAAGACGCGGGAATCCACAAGAGGGCGTGCGAGGTGGACATGAGTTTGACCGGTAAAGGACCCCGCATCGAGCGATTCGGTGACATCGCGGACGTGATTCCGCTTCCCAACCTGACCGAGATTCAGGTGAACTCCTTCAGGGCCTTCCTGCAGGCCGACCGGGCCCCCGACGGGCGTGACAACGTCGGGCTGCAGAGCGCCTTCAAGGAAGTCTTCCCCATCGACGAGACCGAGAAGGGCCGCAGCACCGGTCTGGTGCTGGACTTCCTGGAGTACCGTCTGGGCGAGCCGCCCTACACCCCCGAGGAGTGCCGCGAGAAGGACGTCACCTACCAGGCGCCCATGTACGCCAAGCTCCAGCTGATCCACAAGGACTCGGGGCTCATCAAGGAAGATCAGGTGTTCCTGGGCGACCTGCCCCTGATGACCGAGGACGGGTCTTTCGTCATCAACGGCGCGGACCGCGTGATCATCTCCCAGATCCACCGCAGCCCCGGCGTGTACTTCACCTCGTCCTACAAGGGCATCAAGAAGATGTACACCGGCGCGATCATCCCCATGCCCAAGCGCGGCCCCTGGATCGAACTGGAGTTCGCGGGCGGCATCCTGGAAATGAAGGTCAACAAGCGCAAGTTCCCCGTGGCGATGCTGCTGCGCGTCCTCGGCTACGACGACGCCAGCCTCAAGGCGCTGTTCACGGAGTTCGAGCCGGACATGGAACTCCCCGAGGACAAGAGCGCGGGCATGGGCGCCGACGAGGCCCTGCTGCGCCTGTTCACGGTCCTGCGCCCCGGCGATCCGCCCAAGCGCGACAAGGCCATCCAGTACCTGTACGGGCTGCTGGCCGACCCGCGCCGCTACGACCTGGGCGAACCCGGCCGCTTCAAGATGAACACCAAGCTGGGCGTGCAGCGTGAAGAGCGCACCCTGCTGAACTTCGAGGACGGCAAGTTCACGGACGCCGGTCTGGTGGACACCATCCGCTACCTGATGGCGCTGCAGTACGGCCGCGAGACCGTCAGCATGGCCGACGGCGACGGCGTACTGCACGACGTGCCCGTGGGCGAGGACGACATCGACCACCTCGGCAACCGCCGCGTGCGCACCGTGGGCGAACTGCTCGCCGACCAGCTGCGCGTGGGCATGGGCCGCATGGCGCGTGGCGTGCGCGAGCGCATGCTGCTGGGCAACCCCGACGCCGCGACCCCCACGAAACTCGTGAACAACCGCCCCATCGTGGCGGCCATGCGCGAATTCTTCGGCCGCAGCCAGCTGAGCCAGTTCAAGGACCAGACCAACCCCCTGTCGGACCTGCGCCACAAGCGCCGTATCTCCGCGCTGGGGCCGGGCGGTCTGACCCGCGAACGCGCCGGCTTCGACGTGCGCGACGTGCACCGGACCCACTACGGCCGCATCTGCCCGATCGAGACGCCCGAAGGCGCCAACATCGGCCTGATCTCCTCGCTCGCCTCCTACGCGAAGGTCAACGACCTGGGCTTCATCGAGGCCCCGTACCGCAAGGTCGAGAACGGCCGCGTCAGCGACGACGTGATCTACATGACCGCCGACATCGAGGACCGGTACACCGTCGCGCAGGCGAACAGCCCCCTCAACGACGACGGCACCTTCAGTGACGAGCGCGTCCTGGCCCGCCGCAAGGGCGACCCGCTGTGGTACACCCCGGAAGAAGTGGACTACATGGACGTGTCCCCGAAGCAGATCGTGTCCATCAACACGTCCCTGATTCCCTTCCTGGAGCACGACGACGCCAACCGCGCCCTGATGGGTTCGAACATGCAGTCGCAGGCCGTGCCGCTCGTGCGTGCCGACAGCCCCGCCGTGGGGACCGGCGTCGAGCGCCGCGTGGTGACCGACAGCGGCACCAGCGTCGTGAGCGACGTGACCGGCCGCGTGACGTACGTGGACGCCCGCAACATCCAGGTCACCCTGACCGAGGACGCGCCCGCCATCGGCTACAGCGCCGGCAACGTCCGCACCTTCGAACTCGTGCGTTTCACGCGCAGCAACCAGGGCACCAACCTCGACCAGCACCCCATCGTGGACATCGGTGACACGGTGAGCGCCGGTCAGGTCATCGCCGACGGCCCCGCCAGCGACCTCGGCCGCCTCGCGCTGGGTCAGAACATCACGATTGCCATCATGCCCTTCGACGGCTTCAACTTCGAAGACGCGATCTGCATCAGCGAGGGTCTGGTCCGCAAGGACTTCTACACCAGCGTGCACATCGAGAAGGACGAGATCGAGGCGCGCGACACCAAGCTCGGGCCCGAGAAGATCACCCGCGACATCCCCGGCCTGTCCGAGGCCGCGCTGCGCGACCTCGACGAGGACGGCATCGTCCGCGTGGGCGCCGAAGTCAAACCCGGCGACATCCTCGTCGGCAAGACCAGCTTCAAGGGCGAGTCCGAGCCCACCCCCGAAGAGCGCCTGCTGCGGTCGATCTTCGGTGAGAAGGCCCGCGAAGTGAAGGACACCTCGCTGCGCGTGCAGTCCGGCCAGGGCGGCATCGTCGTGAAGACCGTCCGCTTCCGCCGCGGCGACGAGGGCGTGGACCTCAAGCCCGGCGTGCGTGAAATGGTCCGCGTGTACGTGGCCCAGAAGCGCCAGCTGCAGGTGGGCGACAAGGTCGCCAACCGCCACGGGAACAAGGGCGTGGTCTCCAAGATCATGGCCCCCGAGGACATGCCCTACCTCGAAGACGGCACCCCCGTCGACCTCGTGTTCAACCCCCTGGGCGTGCCCTCGCGCATGAACCTCGGGCAGATCCTCGAAACCCACCTGGGTGAAGTGGCCCGCCTCACGGGGCAGAAGTTCGAGACCCCGGTCTTCGACTCCGTCACCGAGGCGACCATCAAGGAAATGCTCGAAGTGGCCGCCGCCGAACGCATCCAGCGCAACAAGGACGACGGCTTCGAACTCGACAAGCGCGAGCAGGAAGTCCTCGACCGCGCCGCGAAACTCGGCGTGATCAGCGACACCAGCGGCGACTACGAGAAGTCCCAGATGGAACTCAGCCGCACCGGCAAGAGCGTCCTGTACGACGGCCGCACCGGCGAACCCATCAGCGGCCCCGTCGTGGTCGGCACCATGTACGTCATGAAGCTGTACCACATGGTGGAAGACAAGCTGCACGCCCGCTCTACCGGCCCCTACAGCCTCATCACCCAGCAGCCGCTGGGCGGGAAGGCCCAGTTCGGCGGCCAGCGCTTCGGGGAGATGGAAGTGTGGGCGCTCGAAGCGTACGGCGCCGCGCACGTCCTGCAGGAAATGCTCACCATCAAGTCCGACGACATCGACGGCCGCGACGCCGCGTACCAGAGCATCGTCAAGGGCGAGGAAGTCTCGGGCAGCACCATCCCCGAATCGTTCAAGGTGCTCGTCAAGGAACTCCACTCGCTGGGCCTCGACGTCGAAGTGCTCGACAACGGCGACAAGGCCGTCGACATCTTCGAAGGCATGATGCCCAAGCGCTAAGGCGCGCTGATTCGCGCCGTCTAAGGGTCGAAAAGTCCAAGAGTCAAGAGAACCGCGTACTCACGCCCTAGACCTTTAGACCCTTAGACCCACAGTCCAAGCCTCCCAACCCAGGAGTCTCAATGAAAGATTTCAACAAAGTTCGTATCGCCATCGCCAGCCCGGAGAAGATCCGCGAGTGGTCGTTCGGCGAGGTTGAAAAGCCCGAAACCATCAACTACCGCACCCTGAAACCCGAGCGCGAGGGTCTGTTCGACGAGCGCATCTTCGGGCCGCAGAAGGACTACGAGTGCGCCTGCGGGAAGTACAAGCGTCAGCGCTACGAGGGCAAGGTCTGCGAGCGCTGCGGCGTTGAGGTCACGAGCAGCAAGGTGCGCCGCTACCGCATGGGTCACATTGACCTGGCGACGCCCGCCGCGCACATCTGGTACGTGAAGGACACCCCCAGCAAGATCGGCACGCTGCTCGACCTCTCGGCCGGTCAGCTGGAGAAGGTGCTGTACTTCAGCTCCTTCCTGGTCACCGACCCCCGCAACGCCCAGAAGGACGGCCGTCCCCTCAAGCGCGGCGAGCTGCTGAGCGACGACGAGTACCGTGAACTGCGCTTCGGCCGTCAGGAAACGTACTCTGTCCCCAACGGTACCGACGCCGAGATCCGTGACGGCGAGTACGTCACGCGGGGCCAGATCCTGGGCGGGAACGTCGTCAGCAAGATGGATGGCCTGGCGCAGTACCGCTTCCCCCGCCGCGCGATCATCGCGTACAGCGAGGAAGTCGAGGCGACCCTGCCCGTGCCCGCCGAGGCGCTGGTCGAGCAGGACGCGTTCCGCGCCGGTGAGATCCTCGCCGAGCTGGAAAGCGACGTCACGATCACCGCGCCCGTGGACGGCACCGTCGTGCTGCACGAGATGGGCGAGGACAGCGTCATGGTCGAGCTGCGCGAGGGCGTGGACGAGGAAGGCACCCCCAGCGGTGAGGTGTTGAGTCGCGTGTACATCCCGCACGGCATGAACGTGCAGGTCGTGCACGGCGAGATCGTCGAGGCCGGCGCCGCCCTGGCCGACGCCGCGAGCGGCACCCGCCTGCGCGTCAGCCGCGACAGCCGCCTGAGTGGCGTCACCTTCCCCAAGAAGAAGGGCGACGTGCAGGTCAAGGCGCACTGGACGCGCCGCGCCGAGTACCCCATCAACCCCACCATGCACGTCCTGATCGGGGACGGCAGCGAGGTCAAGAAGGGCCAGAAGGTCGTGGGCGCGATCGACAAGGAAGAGGAGATCGTCGCGGACGCCGACGGCACCATCACCCTGCACAACCCCGCCAGCATCATCGTCAGCAAGGCGAAGGTCTACGCGTACAGCGACGAGCCCCTCGTCGTGAACGGCGACCGCGTCGAGCCCGGTGACGAGCTCGCCGACGGCGGCGACCTGCGCAGCGAGATCAGCGGCCGCATCGAGATCGACCTCGTGCGCAAGCAGGTGCGCGTCATCGAGTCCTACGACTTCGACGCGAAGATGGGCGCCGAGGCCGTCAAGGAACTCCTGGACGACCTGAACCTCGACGAGCTGGAAGTCGAACTGAACGAGATGATGAAGGACTCCAGCCGCCACAAGCGCGCCAAGGCCCGCAAGCGCCTGGAAGTGACCCGCGCGTTCAAGCGCAGCGGCAACCACCCCAGCTGGATGATCCTGAACACCGTGCCCGTCATGCCCCCGGACCTGCGTCCGATGGTGCAGGTGGACGGCGGCCGCTTCGCGACCTCGGACCTGAACGACCTGTACCGCCGCCTGATCAACCGCAACAACCGCCTGAAGAAGCTCATGAGCCAGGGCGCGCCGGACATGATCATCCGCAACGAGAAGCGCATGCTTCAGGAAGCGGTGGACGCCCTGATCGACAACGGCCGCCGCGGCAGCCCCGTCACGAACCCCGGTTCCGACCGGTCCTTGCGTTCCCTGACCGACCTGCTCGGCGGGAAACAGGGTCGCTTCCGTCAGAACCTGCTGGGTAAGCGCGTGGACTACTCCGGCCGCAGCGTGATCGTGGTCGGCCCGCAGCTCAAGCTGCACCAGTGCGGTGTGCCCAAGCGCATGGCGCTCGAACTCTTCAAGCCGTTCCTGTTCAAGGTGCTCGAAGAGAAGGGTGAGGTCACGAACATCAAGCAGGCCCGCAAGATGCTCGAACGCTACCGCGATACCCGCGACAGCGTCTGGGACGCCCTGGAAGAGGTCATCGAGGACAAGGTCGTGCTGCTCAACCGCGCGCCCACCCTGCACCGACTGGGCATCCAGGCCTTCGAGCCCGTGCTGGTGGAAGGTCAGTCCATCCAGCTGCACCCGCTGGTCTGTGAAGCCTTCAACGCCGACTTCGACGGCGACCAGATGGCCATCCACGTGCCGCTCAGCGCCCAGGCGCAGGCCGAGGCGCGCATCCAGATGCTCAGCGCGCACAACCTGCTGTCCCCCGCGAACGGCGAACCCAACGTCAAGCCCAGCCGCGACATCATCCTGGGGATCTTCACCCTGACCCTGCTGCGCAAGGACAACCTCGGCGCGGGCAGCGAGTTCGCCGACGAGCAGGCCGCCCTGGCCGCCCTCGAAGGCGGGAAGGTCGCGCTGAACAGCCCCATCGTCGTCGCCGGTCAGGAAACCAGCCCCGGGCGCCTGAAGTACATCTTCAGCAACCCCGACGAGGCCGTCATGGCCGTCGAACGCGGCGAGATCGACCACCAGGACTACGTCCGCATCCGCCTCAACGGCGTCACCTACGACACCAGCGCGGGCCGCGTGATGTTCCGCCGGATCGTGCAGGAGGCGCTGGGCACCCAGGCCGCCCTGGTCGACACCCTCGTGAACCTCGAGACCGCCTACGAGAAGGACCACCTCAAGGACATGGTCATGGCGTGCTTCAAGCACCTCGGGATCGAGGCGACCGCCGGGCTGCTCGACGGCCTGAAGGACGCGGGCTTCAAGCTCTCCACGACCTCCGGCATCACCATCGGCATCGACGACATCGTCATCCCCCCCGCCAAGACCGAGATCCTGGCCGAGGCGGACGCCAAGGTCGCCGAGATCGAGCAGAACTTCGAGTTCGGCTTCATGACCGAAGAAGAGCGCTACAAGCAGGTCGTGCAGCTCTGGAACGACACGAAGGACGAAGTCAAGAACGCCATGTTCGACAACTTCGGCAAGAACTACCCCTTCAACCCCCTGTGGATCATGAGCCTGTCGGGTGCCCGTGGTAACGCGCAGCAGATCACGCAGCTCGCCGGGATGCGCGGCCTGATGGCCCGCCCCGACGGCAGCACCATCGAAGTGCCGATCCGCGCCAGCTTCCGCGAGGGTCTGTCGGTGCTGGAGTACTTCATCTCGACCCACGGCGCCCGTAAGGGTGGTGCGGACACCGCGCTGCGTACCGCCGACTCCGGCTACCTGACCCGCAAACTGGTCGACGTGGCCCACGAAGTCGTCGTGCGCGACGTGGACTGCGGCACCACCGACTACACCGTCATGCCCCTGGGCGCGACCGACGAGCGGACCGGCGAGTGGCGCACCCGCAAGAGCAGCGAGATCGAGACCAGCATCTACGGCCGCACCCTGTCCGACGCCGTGGAAGTGGACGGCCGTACCATCGAAGCGGGCGAGATGCTCAGCCTGGAAGACGTCAAGGCGATCACCAAGAACGCCAAGGCCCTCCAGAGCGTGTTCATCCGCACCCCCCTGAACTGCCGCGTCAAGAGCGGCGTGTGCCAGAAGTGCTACGGCTACGACCTCTCGCAGGCCAAACCCGTCAGCATGGGCGAAGCGGTCGGCGTCGTCGCCGCCGAATCCATCGGCGAGCCCGGCACGCAGCTCACCATGCGCACCTTCCACACCGGTGGGGTCGCCGGCAGCGGCGGCGGGGACATCACCATGGGTCTGCCCCGCGTGATCGAACTGTTCGAAGCCCGCAAGCCCAAGACCTCGGCAGCCGTGGCCGACCGTGACGGCGTCGTGCGCATCGAGGAAGACGAGGAACGCTACCTCGTGCGCATCGAGGCCGACGACGACCAGTACAGCAGCAAGACCGCCATGAAGATCAGCAAGGGCCTGCGCATGATCGTCAAGGACGGCGACCGCGTCGAAGCCGGTCAGCCCCTCACGCGCGGCGCCATCAACCCCCACGACCTCCTGCTGTACAAGGACACCGACGCCGCCCAGCGCTACCTGGTGGAAGAAGTGCAGCGCGTGTACCGCAGCCAGGGCGTGAAGGTGCACGACAAGCACATCGAAGTCATCGTGCGCCAGATGCTCCGCTGGGTCGAGATCACCGACGGCGGCGACACCGAACTGCTCGAAGGGCAGACCGTGGAACGCTGGGAAGTCGACCAGGCCAACGACCTGCTCGAGGAAGGCCAGACCCCCAGCTCCTGGAAGCCCGTCCTGCTGGGCATCACCAAGAGCAGCCTGACCACCAAGAGCTGGCTGTCCGCCGCGAGCTTCCAGCACACCACCCACGTGCTGACCGAAGCCAGCATGAAGGGCCAGGTCGACGACCTGATCGGCCTGAAGGAGAACGTCATCCTCGGGAAGCTGATTCCCGCCGGGACGGGCCTCCAGACGGTGCGGGACATGCAGGTCGCCGACGAGCGCACCCTCGAGAAGTACGGCGAGGGCAGCACCAGCACGGACTCCGTGACCGGCAACCGCAGCTACGACGACACCCGCCCCGGCGTCGTCAACGAGAACGTCACCTACACGAACTAAGGTTCCTCGCCTTGAACCCCCCTGCCCCCTGTGGGTGGGGGGTTTTGCATCGTCTGTTCGGGGTCACCTCTCCCCCGTTCGGGCACAGGAGTCGTCGGTGGGACAGTTCTCCCCTGGACCATTCCCCAGTGGATCAGCCATGGATGGCGCGTCGTCGGTGGGCAGCGTCTCCAGCAGCCACACGAGGTGCCCCGGCGCGGTCAGCAGGTCGGTGGGCAGGAGGGGCAGCACCCGGTCCCAGGTGGGCGGCGCGAGCAGCAGCGCGGCGGTCCCGAGGCGGAGGGCGGCGGCGGTCAGGACGGTACTCATGGATCAGTCCCCCGAGGCTCCGTGAATGCGGAGTCGGGGTTCATGACACGCCCGCACCCGTGACCACGCCGTGCCCGGCACGTGACCGCGAAGCACGGAAACGGGAGGGGCCGCGCGGCGCGACTCCCTCCCGGACCGTCGGGACGGGTTTACCCGACCTGCTCGACCCCGCTGCGTTCGGGCAGGTCGCCGTCCTCGTCCTCCAGCGGCGCGAACAGGCGGTCCAGGTCGGCGGACGTGAGCTGCGTCGCGTCGCTGAGGCCCCCGTCGAGAATGCCGCGCGCCAGGGACGCCTTGCGGGCCTGCAGGTCCAGGATGCGTTCCTCGACACTGCCCGCGGCGATCAGCTTGTACACGAACACCGGTTTGTCCTGCCCGATGCGGTAGGCGCGGTCGGTGGCCTGTTCCTCGGCGGCCGGGTTCCACCAGGGGTCGTAGTGGATGACGGTGTCGGCGGCCGTGAGGTTCAGGCCGACGCCCCCGGCTTTCAGGGTGATCAGGAACACGTGGGTCCTGCCGTTCTGGAACGCGTCGATCTGGCCCTGGCGGTCCTGGGTGCTGCCGGTGATCATGGAGTACGGGATGCGCTGTTCGCGCAGCCAGTCCTCGAGGTGGCGCAGCAGCGTGGCGAAGCCGCTGAAGATCAGGACGCGCCTTCCCTCCTCGATCATCTGCGGGAGGTGCGCCTGGAGCCAGTCGAACTTGGCGTTGTTCTGCACGCCGCGCGCTGCGTCGAGTTTCACGAGGCGGGGGTCGGTGACCGCCTGCCGCAGCTTCAGCAGCGCGTCGAGGATGGCGATGGTGCTGCGGGCCAGGCCGCGCGCGCGGAGTTCCTCGCGGACGCGGGTCTCGGTCGTGACGCGCACCGTCTCGTACAGGTCGCGCTGGTCGCCGTCCAGCGTGACGCGCACCGGGATCTCGGTCTTGGGGGGCAGTTCACGCGCCACGTCGCGTTTCTCGCGCCGCAGGATGAACGGGCGCACGCGGGCGGCGAGCGCCTGACGGCGGGACGCCTCGCCGCGCTTCTCGATGGGCGTGCGGTACAGCTCGCGGAACGTCTTCTCGTCGTGCAGCAGGCCCGGCGCGAGGAAGTTGAACTGCGACCACAGTTCGCCCAGGTGGTTCTCCAGCGGCGTGCCGGTCAGCGCGAGTCGGTGCCGGGCGCTGAGGCTCCCGGCGGCCTTCGCGGCGGCCGTGCGGGTGTTCTTGATGTTCTGCGCCTCGTCGAGGATCACGAGGTGGTACTCGAACGCCCCCAGTTCCGAGATGTCGCGCGGCAGCAGCGGGTACGTCGTGAGGATCAGGTCATGCTCGGGAATCCGCGCGAACTGCGCGCGGCGGTCCTTGCCGTGCAGCGTCAGCACCCGCAGGTCCGGCGTGAACTTCGCCGCCTCGGCCTGCCAGTTGCCGATCACGCTGGTCGGCGCGACCACCAGACTGGGCCGGTCCGCGCGGCCGGACTCCTTCTCCAGCAGCAGGTGCGACAGGGTCTGAACGGTGTTGTGCGTGACGATGTACTGGTCGGTGACGTACAGGCGGTCGGCGGCGGCCACCGCGATGCACTGCGCGGGCTTGCGACCCACGTACTCGACCTGCCGGATGCCACGCGTGGGCGGGTACTTGGTCGGACGGGCGTAGGCGGCCAGTTTGGCCGGGAGCCGGAACGGGTCGAGGTGCGCCGGGAGTTTCAGGGTGACGCGCCACGCCTGCCCGGTCCGCCGCTCGCCCTGGTACACGTGGGTGGTGACTTTCGGTTTCAGCCGCGCCGTGCCGCCCAGGGACTGCACGAGTTCCACCACGCCGAGCGCCAGTTCCCTGGACACGCTGGTGTACTCCACGACCGCGCCCGCGTGCCCATCGGTGTCCAGCAGGCCCTGCAGGAGCGCGAGGCGCTGGGCCGGGCTGCCCAGCAGGTAGTCGGGGGGAATGAACTTGGAGTGACTGGTGGTGCCGTGCAGGCCCAGGGTCCGCAGGGCGTCCTTGAGGGGGTTGGGCGTCCACTGGCCGGGCGTGGTGAGGCGGTACGTACTGACCTGCGGGGTCAGGCGGATGGCGTGATTGGCCGCGACCGGTTCAGGCAACGCGAGGGCCGACACGATCTCGTCCTCGGTCGTGATGGCCAGACTGTTGCTCAGGTGCCCGTCGCCCAGCAGCGCTCCCAGGGTGTAGGGATCGACGGGCAGGTCACGGGACGCGAACTGCACCGCCTCCACGACCGGCAGGTAGTGCTTCAGGTTGCCCGCCGCGTCGGTCAGGGTGCCCCTGATCTGCGCGGTGGTGAGCACCTGCTCGGGCAGTCCGCGTTTCTTGCGGACCGGGGTGTTCACGGCCCAGAGGTGTTCCTCGTCGACCTCGACGCTGGCTCCGTCCGTGAGGGTCACGCGGTAGATGTCGCGTTCACCCTGCGGGTACACGCCGATCACCTGGGTGGGGCGACCGTCGCGCCCGATGACGTGATCCCCGACCTGTAGGTCGCCCATGGTGCGCCAGCCCAGCGGGGTCAGGATGCGGGCGTCGAGCGGCTGCGCCTTACCCAGGCCCATGTCGTCGGCGAGGATGCCGCCCATGCCGTACTCGCGCAGGAATTGCAGCCACGCGACGCCCTGCCGCTGGTAGGGGCGCAGGTCGGCGCGCAGGCCCTGCGGGGGGGTGATGTCCTGCACGCCCCGGAAGTCGCGCAGGCGGCGGCCCAGGTCGAGGAGGCGTTCGGCGCCGAGCCAGCGGGCCTGCACGGCTTCTTCCAGCTGGGCGACGCGGGCGGCGTCGAGGAGCGGGAGGCGCAGGGGGCCGGGGGGCAGGTCGCGGAGGTTGAGTTCCACGAGGACGCCCAGGATGGCGCGGACGCGTCCGGCGGGCAGGGCGACGCGGCGGCCGTCGCCGAGGGAGGCGTGCAGGACCTCGTCGTCCTGTAGTTCGGCGAGGGCTTCGGGGGTGAACAGCTGGGGCTGGCGGGCGATCAGGTCGGCGAGGATGGGGATGAGGCTGAGGCGCTGGCCGTCCACGACGATGCCGAGGTCGAGGGTGAACCAGCCGCCGTGGGAGTCGTCGGTCTCGCCGTACCAGTCGGTGATCTCCGCGAAGTTCAGTGGGAAGTCCGGGTGGACGTGGATGGTGAAGCCCTGCGCTTCGAGGTCCTCGCGCCCGGCGCGCATGAAGGCCATCCAGGCGTCGTCGTCCCCGAGGGTGAGGAGGTGGTCGCCGCCGGGAACGGTGTATTCGTGGCCGTAGGCGTCGTCGAGGAGCATGAAGCCGCTCAGGGCGACCGTATGCGCGGCGTCGCGTTCCGCTTCGGGGTCGCGGGTGACGCGGGTCAGGACGCCGTTCCGGAAGACGGCGGGGCCGGTGCCCGCGTGGTCGTCGGGGACGGTGAGGCCCGCGTAGGCGTGCCGGAGTTCCGCCAGGGGCAGCGTGACGGTGTGCCGCGCGCCGCTGAAGGCGTGGTGGGTGGCCTCGCGCGCCAGGAGGTGCAGTTGTGGGGTGTACGGCAGGCGTTCCTCGCGGACCTGCACGGTCTGCGGGATGGGCAGGTTCAGGCCGGAGGCGGTGATCGCGTGGGCGAGCGCGACGGCCTGCGCGGGCGGCAGCACCGGGCCGGACAGGAAGCGGGCGGTGACCTCGGCGGGGGCGTCGGTCTGCACGCGCGAGAGGGTCAGGGCCGTGGGCCGCACCGCCCAGGGGGGCGCGACGGGGAGCAGCTGCGCGTCCGGCGCGTCCGGGAGGTGCACGGCGGGGGTCTGCGCGCCGCGCGGGTCACTGAGCCACGCCAGCTGCCCGCTGAGGTCCGGGCCGCGCGTCAGGGGTTGCTCGGGCCGCTCCCAGCACAGGCGGCCGCTGCCCAGCAGGTGCTCCAGCAGCAGGTCCGCGGCGGGGTGGTCGGTCAGGGCGTGCAGTTCCTCCTGCCAGCGGCCCGGCTCGTGCGTGGCGGTGGTCGCCATTTCCAGCAGGCGCAGGAGGTTCGAGTCGCGGCGCACGAACGCGGGCGCGCTGCTGAGGTTGCGGGGCAGCGGGTAGCGTTCGGCGCCCTTGACGTCCGGCTGCTCGCCGCGCAGGGGCACGCGCAGGAGTTGCAGCGCCACGCGCCGCCCCCCCGCCGACGAGCCGGGCGGCAGGGAACGCAGCACGTAGCGCAGTTCGAACTGACGGCCGCGGCTGGGGCTGCGGGTGTCCGTGAAGGACGCCAGCCACTGCTGCGTGCGGGCGTCCAGCGGTTCCTCGGCGGGGGCGGGTTTTACCCCGTCGGCCGCGTCGCGGGGGGCGGGGCGCGGCCCGGCGGGCGGGTCGGTCGCCAGCACGAGCGCGGCCACGTGACGGCAGCGGTAGCGCCCGCAGGTGCAGGAGCTGCCGCGCAGTTGCGGGTCCGGCGGGGGCAGCAGGTCCACCGTCGCGTGGTAGGGCACGCCCGCGTCGGTGACGGTCGCCTCGGCGTGCCAGCCGTCGTCCGTCCACTCGCGGCGCACGTCGGTGACGGCCTCCTCGCGCAGCGCGAGGCCCTGCGCGGCGGTGTCGAGCGCGAAGCCTGGCGGCAGGCGACTGAGTTTCATCGGGCCCCCGCGTGGACACCTGCGTCAGGCGTCCACCCCTGCGGGCGGGACGGAATGACCATCACGACGGGAACAAACACGCCCTCCAGTGTACCGCGCCCCACCTGATCCTGAATCCGCAGTCCAGCACAGAGCGGCGGGTCGGCTGGACAGCTGTCCGAACCCCACCACCCCGCAGCGCGCCGGGCGGGACGGTGAACACCCCCTCCACCCCGTCCGGCGGCGCGGTTCAGCGGGCCTGGATGCGCCAGACGCGGCCCTCGCCGTCGTCGGTCAGCAGGAGCGACCCGTCCGCCGCGACCGCCAGATCGACCGGGCGGCCCACCACGGTCTGCCCGCGCAGGAAGCCGGTCAGGAAGTCCGTGACCCGCCCGGTCTGCGGGTCGATGGTGATCACCTTGTAGCCGCTCTTCTCGCTGCGGTTCCAGCTGCCGTGCAGCGCCACGAACATCTGTCCGCGGTACGTGGCGGGGAAGGTCTTCCCGGTGTAGAACGCCAGGCCCAGCGGCGCGGAGTGCGCGGTGGTCAACGCGAAGGCGGGCGTGGCGGCCTTGCAGGTCTCGGCGGTCTTCTTCCCGAAATCCTTGTCCCACACCTGCGCCTGTCCGGGCTGGGTGGTGTAGCAGTACGGCCAGCCGTAGAACCCGCCCGGCTTGACCTTGTAGAACCCCTCGGGTGGGAGGTCGTCGCCCAGCTGGTCGCGGCCGTTGTTCGTGGCGTACAGCTGCCCGCCGAACCACTCGATCCCCACCGCGTTGCGCAGGCCCGTCGCGTAGGGTTTACCGTTTTTCCCATCCGCGTCGTACACCCAGATCGCGGCGCGTTTCGGGTCGCTTTCCTCGCACACGTTGCAGGTGCTGCCCACCGACACGTACATCCGCCCGTCCGGCCCGAACTCCACCGTGCGGGTCGAGTGGCCACCACCGCCCGGCAGGTCCACCAGTTTCGTGGGCGCGGCGCTGGCCTTCACGTCCCCGGCCCTGTACGGGAAGCGCACCACGCCGTCCGTGTTCGCCACGTACAGGAACCCGCCCCGGATGGCGAGCCCGTGCGGCTGGTTCAGCCCGCTGGCGAACACCTGCTTCCCGTCCGCCTTCCCGTCACGGTTGCGGTCCGGCAGGACGTACACGATCCCGGCGCCCGTGTCACTCAGCAGGACGTCCCCGTTGCTGGCGACCACCATGAAGCGCGGCTTCCTGAAGCCGTCCGCGTACAGGTTCACCTGAAATCCGGCGGGGACCTTGAGGCTCTGCGCCACGCCGGTGCTGCTCTGCGCGCAGCCGGTGCCCAGCAGGCCGAGGGTCGTGGCGGCCAGCGCCGCCGGGAAGGCCAGTCGAGTTAAGAGCATGCCTCCAGCAGATCAGCCGCTCATGAGCCCGGCATACCGGTGCGCTCAAGTGCGGCTTCACGGGCCGGAGTGTCCGGATCAGGTGTCGAACTTGCTGAGCACCTGCTCGGTGCGCGCACTCTTGACGCGGTTCACGAGCCGTTCGTGTTCGTGCCGGTCGCGCAGGCTCTTGGAGAGGGTCAGGGTGCTGGCGGTCAGGAACAGGGTGCCCATGTACAGGTAGCCCTTGATCCACCAGTCCACCGGGATGAAGTAGATGCCCAGGATCATCAGGCCCAGCGCGGTCGTGAACGCGATCCAGATGAAACTCAGCCAGGCGGGGGAATCACCGACGATATCCGGGTTGCTGAACTGCGTCATGGGGACAACCTCCTGTGACGGGCCCTGCGGACTGTGACGGGCACTGCCGAGGATTCTGCCGTGACGGGCACGCGCTGCGCCGCTCACGTGCCCTTGCGCCGTTCCGGCCGGGCATGCTGGTGACCCGCCGCCCAGCTCGCCTCAGCATAGGAGCGGGACAGCCGTCCCACTCCGGCTTCTGAACGCACTGCAAAAAAGCCGCTCCGCCCCTCTCCCAGACACGAAAAAGCCACCCCAGTTCAGGGCAGCTTTTCGGTCGCCTGCCCGTCAGGCGCGCGTGGCTTCCGGGTACTCGAACCTCGCCCCGAGCGTTTCGAGGTGACGGAAGAACATGGGGTAGCTCTTGCGGATGTGGTGCGCGCCCGTGATGCGGATGGGGGCCTGCGCACTCAGGCCCAGCACGGTCAGCAGCATGATCATGCGGTGGTCGCCGTGCCCGTCCGCCGTGACGCCCCCGGCGAGGCTGGGCGTGCCCGTGACGGTCAGGCTGTTCTGCGTCTCCGTGACGGTCAGGCCCAGGCGCTGGAGTTCGCGGCGCGTGTCGCTGATGCGGTCGCATTCCTTCAGGCGCAGCGTGTACACGTTCTCCCAGGTGGTCGTGCCGTCCGCCAGCGCCGCCGCCCCCGTCAGGGCCTGCACGGCGTCCGTGAAGCCGTCCCCGTCGCGCGTGACCGCGTGCAGGGGCCGCCCGCCCCGCACGGTCAGCACGTCCCCGTCCCGCACGATGTCCGCGCCCATCTCGCGCAGCACCGCCACCGCCTCCCGCTCGCCCTGAAGGTCCTGCTCGCGCAGGTTCGACAGGCGCACCTCGCCGGGCCGCGTGACCGCCGCCGCCAGGATCGCCGCGCTGCCCGGGTAATCCCCCGGCACCAGCACCCGCCCCGCCCGGAACGCCTGCCCACCCGGAATCGAGATGCGGCTCAGGTCGTCACTGGCCGACGCCTGCACCCCGAACGCCGCCAGCGTGTCCAGCGTCTGCCGCAGCGGCGCGTGACTCTTAATGTCCCCCGTCAGGCGCAACTCCAGCCCGTCCGGGAGCAGCGGCCCCAGGAACATCAACGCCGACGCGTACTGACTGCTGCGCTCCGCACTGACCTCCACCACCCCGCCCCGCACCGGCCCCGAGATGGACAGCGGGAACATGCCGTCGCGGCTCTGCACCCGTGCCCCCAGGCGCGACAGGGCCTCCAGCAGATCCCCCTGCGGCCGCCGCCCCAGCGAGTCCGGGTAGTCCGTCACGAACGCCGTCCCGGTCGTCAGGGCCGCCACACCCATCAGGAACCGCGCCACCGCCCCCGCATTCCCCGGATTCAGCGTCACACCCGAGCGCGGACTGCTCCCGAATCCACGGATCACCGCGTCCCCGCCCACCAGCTCCACGCCCGCGCCCCAGTCCTCCAGGCACCGCAGCATCGCCCCGGCATCCTCACTGGTCGCCACGCCCACCACCCGCGACTCCCCCTCCGCCAGCGCCGCCGCCAGCAGGTACCGCGTCGTGTAATTCTTACTCGGCTGCGCCCGCAACTCCCCCCGCAACTCCGCGGCGGGATGCACGATCACGTCAAACTTCTCCGGCAGGCCATCCGCACTCATGGGGCCAGCGTAGCCCGCACGCCCACACCACGCCGGGACGCTGTACAGGAGGGGGAGTGGGTTGTGGGAAGTGGGAAGGGAGGCTGCTGCGCAGCGGGACCCCTCTGCTTCGCAGCTGTGCCAGTCAGTCGCCTACGGCGACAGCTCCCCTCAAAGGGGAGCCAGGAGAGCACGCTTCTGCCAAGGCGAGGTAACTGCTCAGCAGGGTGATTTTCCGGAGTCGATTGGGTAAGGTGGACCATCAGCGAGGTCCCCTGCCCAAACTGCAAACGACTCGAGGCACGCGTCCGTGAACTCGAAGCCCAGCTCGCTGAGGTGCTGACTGAACTTCGCACCATCAAAGCTCAACTGGCCCGAAACAGCACCACATCCAGTCAGCCTCCCAGTCAGGACAAGCCCTGGCAGCCCAAGAGTGAGCGCCAGAAGACCGGCCGGTCTTCTGGCGCTCAACCCGATCACCCCGGCAAGACCCTCAAGATGTCCGCGCATCCCGACGTCATCGTCGATCTCCCGGTGACGGGACACTGCACCTGCGGGCAGGCCTGGGATGACGTTCCAGTCGACACCCAGGTCGCTCGACAGGTTCATGACCTCCCCGACCTCCACCTTCAGGTCACCGAATACCGCGCCGACGTCAAGATCTGCCCTGGATGTCGTTCCCGGCAGCGAGCACCCTTCCCCACGCACGTCACGGCTCAGGTGCAATACGGTCCACGGGTCCACGCCTTGACGGTGTATCTGAACGTGGCGCACTTCGTGCCCCTCGAACGCACCAGTGAAATCCTGCACGCGGTCTGCGGAGCACGCCCGAGTGATGGCACCATCGCGCTGAACCTGAATCTGGCAGCGGAGCGACTGCAGGACTTTGAAGGGCGACTCAGGACAGCCCTGACACATCAACCGGTGCTGCATGCAGATGAGACCGGCAGCCCGGTGAACGGGAAGCTGCACTGGATGCATGTCGTGAGCTGCGCGCAGCTCACGTTCTACGGCCAGCATGCCCGGCGCGGCCTCGCGGCACTGGAGCACATGAAGGTCCTGCCGAAGTACACCGGCATCCTGGTCCACGACGCCTGGAGCTCGTACTTCAAACTTCCGGCACAGCATGCCCTGTGCGGAGCTCATCTGTTGCGGGAGCTGCGGGGATTGGCCGAACACCATGGGCAGGTGTGGGCTGGCGCACTTCGGGAATCGCTGAGGACGGTGTATCACGACCTGAACGCCGGGACGCTGAGCCCAGAGGCCCGCACGGCGTTTGAACGGCGATTTGATGAACTGCTTGAGGAGGGCTTGCTGGCCAACCCAGCCGCGCCGCCCGTTCCAGGGCGACGCGGTCCGACGAAGCAGTCACATGGGCGGAATCTGGCGTTGCGGTGCCAGCAGCACCGCGCAGCGGTGCTGCTGTTCCTACATGACTGCCGAGTGCCGTTTGATAACAATCAGGCGGAGCGGGACGTGCGGGCATGGTGCGTGAAACGCAAGGTATCTGGAGGATTCCGGTCCGAGGAGGGTGGGTGCAATTTCGCTCGGATCAGGAGTTACATTTCCACGTTGCAGAAGCAAGGTCTCAGCGTCTGGGAGGGCTTGGTCAGCGTGTTCACGGGTGACGTGCTCATGCCTAACTTCAACCCCTGAGCTTGCCCTGCTGAGCAGTTACAAGGCGAGAAAAGTAAATCAGCGGCGCGAAGCGTCCCGCCACAGCTTCTGACCGCTGACAGCCACCGGCCGTCGTGCGCGAAGCGCGCGGGCCTTGCGGGGGCGCGGAGGATGGCGTCGAAGCCGGACACGTCACCGTCCAACACCAACACGCCGCGCAGAAAGAAACTCTTGCCCAGTGCAACGCTGCTCCCCCTGCCCCTCTGGGGTAGGGGGTTGGGGGGTGGGGCAACGCACAGACCAACCCCGTTACAACTCCCAGATCACCCCACCCGCGATCAGCCCCGCCCCCGTGCCGACCAGCAGCGCCGTGTCCCCCTCCTTCAGCCGCCTCGCCTCCACCGCCTGATGCAGCGTGAGGGGGAGGCTGGCGGCGATGACGTTGCCCAGGGTGCGCAGGGTGACTTCGACCTGTTCCTCGGGCCAGTTGTAGCGGCGCAGCAGGTCGAGGCCCGCCTGACTGGCCTGGTGGGGGATGACGCGCGTGATGCCCGGCAGGCCGTGACTCAGGCCGGGTCGGAGGCGTTCGAGGAAGGGCGGGACGACGCGGCTGGCGAGTTTGAGGACTTGCAGGCCCTGCATGTCGAAGGTGAAGTCGGTGGGGGCGGCGCCGGGGTGGTTGGGGTGGCGGAGGGTGCCGCCGCCGCTGATGCGGGTGTGGTCGGCTCCGGCGGGGTGGGTTTCGATGCGGGTGGCGTGGAGGCCCTGGCTGGGGCGGGTGGGTGGGCCGAGGAGGATGGCGGCGGCGCCGTCGCCGATCAGGAGGGTGCTCTCGGGCTGGTGGGGGTTGAGGCCGACGCTGCCGCCCTCGCTGCTGATGATCAGGACGTGCCGCGCCTGTCCGGTGTGGATGAGCAGGGCAGCGTGCTGGAGGGCCAGCAGGAAGCTGAGGCAGGTGCCGTGCAGCGAGTAGGTGGCGGCGCCGCTGAGGCCGAGTTCGCGGGCGTAGAGGGCGGCGCCGTCGGGGATGGGTTGCAGCTGGCTGCCGCTGGCGTTCAGGAGGACGTCCACGTCGCCGATGTCCAGTCCGGCGCGGTTCAGGGCTTCGCGGGCGGCCTGCGTGCCGAGGGTCAGGGCGGTCTCGGTGCCGGAGAGCCAGCGGCGCTCGTGGACGCCGCTGCGTTTCAGGGCGACGGCTTCGGGCACGCCGCACAGCCGGGCGACCTCGGCGGTGGGGACGCGTCGTTCGGGCAGGGCCTGCGCGGTGGCAAGGAGGCGCACGCCGAGGAAAGTGTCGTTTGGGTTCATTCGGGCCTCCAGCTGCGGGTGACGCGGCGGCGTTTCGTGCCGGGCGGGGGCGGGTCGAGGGGCCGGATATCGAGGGTGAGGCGCCCTGGGTCGGCGTGGCTGCGGTGCAGGGCGTCCCGGACGGCGCGCAGGGCGTGGGTCTGGGTGTCGGGCGTGTGCGGGTCGAGGTGCAGCGTGATCTGGTGGGGGCCGGTCTGGTCGGCGCGGTACTCGCGCAGGTCCGGCACGGCGGCCAGCGCGCCGCGCAGGAAGTCCGGCCAGACGGTCACCCTCTCCCCTGCCGTGCCCGGCAGGTGCAGGGCGTCGTCCTGCCGCCCGGCGATGCTGTGCAGGCGGCGCGCGGCCTGCCCGCAGGGGCACGGGTCGGGGTGGAGGCGCAGGGCGTCGTCGAGGCGGTGGCGGATGAACGGCTGCGCGCGGCGGCGCAGGTCGGTGATGACGGGGCGGTGCAGGCCGTCCCCCAGCGGTTCGAGGTCAAAATGGACGTGCGCCTCGTTCAGGTGCAGCGACCCGTGCGGGCACGGCAGGGCCAGCAGGCCCTCGGTGGCCTGATAGACCTGCACGACGTCCCCCCAGCCTCGCAGGGCGGCCTCGTCGTCGGGGTCGAGGACTTCCGCGACGCTGATCACGCGGGCGCGCAGCTGGATGCCGGTGCGGTGCAGGGCGCGCAGCACGCCGGGCGGCCCGACGAGCAGGGTGGGCGCGTACGCCTGGGCCTCGGCGGCCAGGTCGGGCAGGGGGCGCAGCAGGTCGAAGAAACGGAACTCCAGCTGGCGGCGGCGGACGCTGCGGTACAGGGGGCTGTCGGCCCGCAGGAAGAACGCGACCCGCTGCGGGCGCAGGAGGCCCCACAGGCCGCCGGGCAGCAGGTGGCGCAGGACGGTCCCGGCCCAGCGGGCCTGCTCGGCGCGGCTGACGAGGAAGACGCCCTGCGTGCCGCTCGTGCCGGTGGACAGGCCGACGGTGACCGGTCCGGCGGGCGTGGCGAGGGTGGGCGTGAAGTCGCGGGTGCGTTCCGCCTGTCGCCCGACCGCCAGCGCGCGGTCCAGCGTGACGCCCACGGTGTTCAGCGTGTCGAACGTGGCGAGCATGGCGGCCTTGTCGGTGGGGGGCAGGTCGCGCCAGCGGCCCAGGGGGAGTCCGGCGGCGCGGAAGCGGGCGGCGACGGCGGGGCTGTGCGCGGCCACCCAGCGCAGGTGATCGTGCGCGAGGCGGTCGTGGTGGCGGTCCAGCGCCGCGCGGCTGCGGAAGGTCAGGCGGGCGTCGTCCAGCGCGCCCAGCAGGGTCAGGACGACGCTCAAGTCCAGCCCTCGGGCGCGTCGTGGCTGACGTGCAGCCTCGCAGCGGGATTCGCGTGCAGGAAGGCGCGCAGGGCCGCGCCGCTGGTGGCCTCCTGGGTGGGGTCGTGGAAGGCCACGCGAGCCAGCGGGTGCACGGGGCGCCCCTCGCGGCCCGCGCGGACGCTCCAGGCGGCGTCGGCGGCCAGGACGGTCAGGCCCGCCTCCTCCTGCGCCAGGAGGCCCACCATGCCCGGCGCGTGTCCGGGAAGCGGCACGGCGCGCAGCAGGCCGTCCCCGAACACGTCCGCGACCTCCGCGAAGGGGTGCAGGTCGACCCCGGCGTCCGTGAAGTCCAGCCACGTGCAGCGGTCCTCGAAGTCGTCGGGAAGGAGTTCCGGCAGGTACGCGCGCCGAACGGCCCGCACGCCCCGCAGCGCCCGCAGGGGCTCCCAGGCGCGGCGATCGAGGTGGAAGGTCGCGTGCGGGAAGTCGCGCAGCCCGCCCACGTGATCGGCGTGCAGGTGCGAAACGATGATGTGCCGCACCTCCTCCGGGGGGAAGCCCATGACCCGCAGTTGCTCGTGGGCGGTGTCGAGCGGCCCGACCTGCACGGGCGTGATCAGGCCGTAGATCAGGCCCGGCCAGCGGCGCATGGCGGTCACGACGTCCGCGCCGTAGCCGGTGTCGAACAGCACGGGGCCGCGCGTGGGGTGCAGGATCAGCGTGAAGCCCGCCGGGTACGCCTGCACCCGCCACGGCGCGCCGCGTTCGGTGATCGCCGCGAGGTTCAGGCACGACCCGGCCCGCAGGGGAATGACGCGGACGGTCACGCTGCCCCTCCGTGCAGGGCCGCAAAGACGTCCGCGAAACCCTGCTCGGGCGTGACGACCGGCGCATACCCCAGCCGCTCGCGGGCGCGCGTGAGGTCCAGCGTTATGGGCCGCGTCAGCAGGCGCACGCCGCTGGCGGTCAGGGGCGGCTCGGGCCGGTCGGGGTGCAGTCGCGCGCCGAATTCCAGCGCCGCCGCCACTCCCTCCAGCAGCCGGGCGGGCACCCGGCGGGTCGGTCTGGGGACGCCCAGCGTGTCGGCCAGCCGGTCCAGCGTCGCCCACAGCGGGATGGCCTGCCCATCGGTCACGTTGAACACGCCGGGGGCGGGGCGGGTCAGGGCCAGCGTGATCGCGTGGGCGACGTTGCGCACGTCGGTCAACTCCGTCCAGACCTCGCTACCCGTCAGGCGCGGCAGGCGACCGGCACGCAGCGCGGCGGCCAGACGGGGCACGATGCTGGTATCCCCCACGCCGTAGATGCCGCGTGGGCGCAGGATCGTCGCGTCGGGCAGCGCGGCACGCACCGCCTGTTCCGCCTGCCACTTGCTACGGGCGTAGGGGCTGTCGAAGCGCGGGCCGACCGGGGTATCCTCGCGCACCTGTTCCGTGCGGCCAGTGGCGTTGTACACGCTGGGTGTGCTGACGTGCACCAGCCGCACGCCCCGCCGCGCGCACGCCCGGGCCAGTGCCGCGCTGGGGGCCACGTTGTCCGCATGGAAGTCCGCCGCGTGCCCCCACAGCGTCGAGCGGGCCGCCGCGTGCACCACCCCCTCCACCCCATCCAGCAGGGCGTCCCAGTCCGCGCCGCGCAGGTCGGCCGCCACGAAACGCACGCCGTCCGCCTCCAGCGCCGCGCCCCTCTGTAGGTCACGGCCCAGGCCGCGCACCTTCCATCCGTCGGCGGCCAGGGTCCGCGCGGTCACCCCGCCGAGGAACCCGGTCGCGCCCGTCACCAGAATGGTCATCGTTCGTGATTATGGACGCCCCGCCCGCACGGCGCCGCCAGATCTGAACGGCGTTCAGGCCATGCGGCGCACAGGACCCTGCGCCGTTCGGCCGAGGCACAGGCCAGGAACCGCCCGGTACGCTGCGTCCCATGACGACTTCCGATGTTCAGATCGACTTTCAGGCCGGTCAGCGCTGGACGTACCGCACCCGCCCCGGCGAGGACACGAGCACCGTGCTGATCCTGCGCCGCGACGACGAAGCGACCGGAACGGTCCTGCACATCGCGCTGGACGGCCTGCGGCTGGGGAACCCCCACCTGCCGGGTGGCGTGCAGACCGAACTGGGTCACGCCCCCATCGCGGCGGACGCACTGCGTGCCAGTGTGCTGGACCTGATCGAGGTGAACGCTCCCCTGCCCGCCGACGAGGGCGGCTACCGCCAGTGGCGCGAGGCGGCCGACCGGGGCGAGGCGGGCGTGTTCACCCTGACCCTCGCGGAGCTGCTGGACCTGATCGGGCGGGCGGTGGCGCCGACGCCCGTGGGGGGCCTGTTCGGCAAGTCGAACCGCCGCTGACAGCGGGGATCAGTTCCACCCCGGAGCGAGGGCCGCGCGGTCCGGACAGGTCCTTCCGTGAAAACGGTTTCGGGTGTACGCTGCCGGACATCACTGATACGGATTCCGTTTGTTTCGCCGACAATCCGGAACGTCACCGGATTGCCGGCTCCACGTCCGGAACCCGTTTCTCTCCTTCTCTGCGGGGTAGCTCGTACGAGTCGCATCCGCTCGGATTGAACGGGCTTTGCAGCCCATTCAATCGGAGTCCGCATGAACCGTTTCAGCGTTCCGCCCGCTCTCCTGAGGTGCCTCATGAACCAGACTCCGACCCACCCCGATCCCGACGCCCTGCTCGACCAGCTGACGCTGGAGGAACAGGTGGCCCTGCTGTCCGGCGCGGACGCGTGGCGCACCGCCGCCGTGCCGCGCCTGAGCATCCCGCCGCTGAAGGTGAGTGACGGCCCGGCGGGCGTGCGGGGGGGCGGGCCGCTGATCGGGGGGCGGCGCACGGCGGCGTACCCGGTGGGGATCGCGCTGGGCGCGACGTGGAACCCGGACCTGCTGCGCGAGGTCGGGGGGTCGCTGGCGCGCGAGGCGCGGGACAAGGGTGCGACGGTGCTGCTCGCGCCGACCATCAACGTGTTCCGCTCGGCGCTGAACGGTCGGAACTTCGAGAACTACGCCGAGGACCCGGTGCTGACCGGGCGGCTCGCGGCGGCGTACGTGCAGGGCCTGCAGGCGGGCGGGGTGGGCGCCACGCCGAAGCACTTCGCGGGGAACGAGTCGGAATTCCAGCGGGGCACCATCGATTCTGTGATCGACGAGCGGACGCTGCGGGAACTGTACCTGCGGCCCTTCGAGATCGTGGTGAAGGAAGCCCAGCCCTGGGCGATCATGACGGCGTACAACCGCCTGAACGGCCCGTACTGCTCGCAGCACCCCTGGCTGCTCCAGAAGGTCCTGCGGCGCGAGTGGGGCTTCACGGGGCTGGTCATGAGCGACTGGGGCGGCACGCACTCGGCGGCCGAGGGCGTCCTGGCGGGCCTGGATCTGGAGATGCCCGGTCCGGCGGTGGCCCGCAGGCCGCTGCTGGAGCAGGCGCAGGCGGACCCGGAGGTGCGCGCGGGCGTGCGTGAACGGGCGCGGGCGGTGCTGCACCTGCTGGCCCGCACCGGCACCCTGGATGAGCCGCTGGACGTCGCGGACGATCACGAGCGCGACACCGAGTACCCGGAGACGCGCGCGCTGATCCGCCGCGCGGGGGCGGAGGGACTGGTGCTGCTGAAGAACAGCGGCGGCGCGCTGCCCCTACCGGCAGGGGCGCGGGTGGCGGTGATCGGCCCGAACGCCGAGGCCGCGCAGGTGATGGGCGGCGGCAGCGCGCAGATGAACGCCCACCGCCGCGTCTCCCCTGCCGAGGGCCTGCGCGAGGGGGGCCGCGTGAGCGTGGTCGGCAGCGCCGAGGGCACCGGGCACGAGCGGTACCTGCCGGTGCCGCAGGTCGAGACGCGCATCGAGTACCGCGATCAGGAGGGCGGCCCGGTGATGGGGCAGGACACGCGCCCGCAGGCGGAGGTGATGTTCTTCGACCTGCCGGACGGCGTGAACCCGGACTCGTTCCACGCGACCCTGACCGTCACGGTGGACGCCCCGCAGGGCGGCGAGTACGAGGTGAGCCTGGGCAGCGCGGGCCTCAGCCGCCTGTCGGTGGACGGCCAGCCCGCCGTGAACAACTGGGAGGACTGGAGCATCGGGGAGCTGTACTTCTCGTTCGGGTCCGGCGAGCGCCGCGCGCCCGTTCACCTGAGTGCCGGGCGGCACACGCTGAGCGTGGAGTACACGCCGCACGTCATGGACATCGGCATCACGCCCTTCAATGCCGTCCGGGTGGGTTTCCGCGCCCGTCCGGACGGGGACCGGCTGGCCCGCGCCGTCGCCCTGGCCGCGCAGGCGGACTGGGTGGTGCTGTGCGTCGGCACGACCGGCGAGTGGGAAACCGAGGGCGTGGACCGCGCGGGCCTCACCCTCCCCGGCGATCAGGACGCGCTGGTGGAGGCCGTGCTGGACGTCAACCCGAACGTCGTGGTGGTCCTCCAGACGGGCGGCCCGGTCGAGATGCCCTGGCTCCCGCGCGTGCCCGCCGCCATGCAGGCGTGGTTCGCGGGGCAGGAGGTCGGGCACGCCGTCGCGGACGTCCTGACCGGGCTGGCCGAGCCCGGCGGGCGCCTCCCGCAGACGTTCCCGCACTCCCTGGCGGACGACCCCACCCACCCGCTCACGCCGGACGTGCAGTACCCCGGCGAGGACGGCCGCGTCGAGTACCGCGAGGGCCTGTACACCGGGTACCGCCACGTGGACCGCTCGGGCGTCACGCCGATGTTCCCGTTCGGCTTCGGCCTGAGCTTCACGACCTTCACGCTGGGCGCCGCGCGGCTGCACGCCCCGGCGTTCCCGCAGGGCGCGGCGACCGTGACGGTCCCGGTCACGAACGCGGGAGCACGGCCCGGCAGCACCGTCGCGCAGCTATACGTGCAGCCCCCGCAGGGCCGCGTGGATCGCCCCCTGAAAGAACTGCGCGCCTTCGCGAAGGTGCACCTGAACCCCGGCGAGACCGGGGACGCCGTGCTGACCGTCACCCCGCGCGACCTCGCATACTTCGACGTGACCGCGCAGGCGTGGGTGGCCGACCCCGGCGAGTACGTCCTGCACGTCGGCCAGAGCAGCGCCGACCTGACCACGCAGGTCACGCTGACCCTGCCACAGGAGTGGCGCGAGGCACTGCCCGACACCGACTGACGGTCACAACGAGGGGGGGCACGATGCCGAAGCAACCGCGCCCCCTCCCGTTCACTCCTCGTCGTCCCGTTCGGCCGGTGCGGGGTCGAGGAGGTCCGCGCTGCCCGGCACCATCGCGTAGTCACACAGCGCCAGGAACGCCGCGTCGCCCGGCAGTGCACTGACGCCCAGCGTGAACTCAGCGTCCAGCTGCGACAGCAGGTAGTTCACGGCGAGTTCCGGGCGCAGGTCACGCGGCAGCAACCGCAGCGCGTCCGGGGTGCGTTCCAGCCGCAGGGTGTCGCGCAGCGGTCCCTCGGCCAGCCAGTCCTTCAGTTCCCGCTCGGCCTGATCGAGGGGGCGGGGCAGGCCGTACGGGTGGCGCAGTTCCACGCGCAGCAGCCGCCCGTGCCGCTCGGTGCGGGTCAGGTCCAGGTCCAGCTGCGCCAGGGCGCTGACGTGCCCGGCGGCCTGCGCGGCCAGTTCCAGCGCGCCCTGCGCGGCGTCCAGCGTCTCCACGGTCAGGCGGCGCCACGCGGGGTCCTCCGCGCCGTCCGGGTCGAGCAGCACCGCGCCGTGCAGCAGCACCTGCCAGGACGTGAACGCGGCGGGCACGTTCAGCAGCGCCTCCTCGTCCAGCGCCGTCACGGGAATCAGCTCAGCGGCGCGCAGCAGGCTCGACAGGCCCGACGCGACGCGGTCCAGCTCGTCGGACCCCGCGTGCAGCAGGGTCCCCTCGGGATTCAGGAAAGCGGCGATCATGCCCGCCACTGTACGGCCCCCGGCACGGCTGTGCCCCTGTGAACCTGGCTCCCCTCGAGGGGAGCTGGCCGCGCAGCGGACTGAGGGGTTCCCCTGGAGCCCAATTCAGCTGGGCGTGAGGTAACGCGCGGGGTCTTTCAGGAAGCGGGCCTTGCAGTGCGGGCAGCAGAACGCGTAGGTCACGCCCGCGTGGTCCGCCGTGTGTTTGGCGGGCAGGGTGACGGTCATGCCGCACACCGGGTCCACGGCGCTGTCGCCCGTCAGGACGGGCAGTTCGGTGAGGCCCATGACCTGCGCGGCCAGCCCGGTGGGCGCGGCGGGTGGTGTGCTGCCTGCTGCGGGTGGAAGCGTGGTCGGTTCGGCCTCCGGCGCGGCGGGGACGGGCAGCGGGGCGGCCCCGTGCCCGGCCCGGTCCAGCTGCACGAGTTCCGCCAGGACGCTCAGCGCCACCTCGTGCGGGGTGCGGGCCCCCAGGTGCAGGCCCGCGGGGGCGCGGATACGGTCCAGGTCGGCGTCGCTGAAGCCGCTCAGGACGCGCAGCGTGTCGCGGACGGTCGCGGCGCGCCGCGCGCTCGCCAGCAGGCCCACCGGGTTCGGCTGGGCGCGCAGCAGGGCCTCGATCGCGGTTTCGTCGTAGTGGCCCTGGGACGCCACGACGCTCCGCACGCGGGCGCGCTGCGCGGCGGGCAGGGCCGCCAGACGGGCCGTCAGGGCGCCCAGCGGCACGGCCTCCGGTTCGTCGGGCACCTCGTCGTCGTCCAGCACGCGCCACACCCGGTCACCCATCAGGCCAGCGTGCGCGGCGATGGCCCGCGCGACCGGCGTGTGGCCCACCACGACCAACAGGCGCGGCGGCAGCAGCGGTTCCAGGAACACCTCGCTCTGCCCTTCCGACGCGCAGTTCATCGGCACCGTGACCCGCTCGGCAAAGGCGTGCTCGGCGTCCGGCGCGGCGCCCGGCACGATCCGCACCAGTCGCGCCTGCCCACCCTGGAGCGCCAGCAGCGCCTGCCGCCGCACGATCTCTCGGGAGCACGCGCCGCCCACGAAGCCCTCCATGCGGCCGTCCGCGTGAATGAGCGCCTTGTCGCCCACCTGCGCCGACACCGGCGCGCGGCGCGACACGACGGTCGCCACGACCACCGCCGCGCCCTCACGCGCCAGCCCCGCCAGCCGCTCGGGCAGGTCCGGAATGAATTCGGTGTCCCCGGTGGGACGCTGGGGATCAGGGGTCATACGGTCTCCGATGGATACACCCGCCCGGTGAGGGGCGGGGACGCAAGTTGATGCCGGGGGCAACCCCTCAGTCACCTGCAACCCCTCAGTCACCTGCGGTGCCAGCTCCCCTGAGAGGGGAGCCAGGAAGGGAGGAGGGTCAGGGGGGCAGTTGGTCAGTCGCTCGCGGTGGCGCTCTGGGCGTCGCGAACGGCGCGCCAGACTTTCTCGCGGGTCAGGGGCATGTCGATGTGCGTGACACCCAGGGGGGCGAGGGCGTCCATGACGGCGTTCACGAACGCGGCGGGGCTGCCGACGTTGGGGCTCTCGCCGACGCCTTTGGCGCCGATGGGGTGGTGGGGGCTGGGGGTGACGGTGCTGCCGGTTTCCCAGACGGGGGATTCGACGGCGGTGGGGATCAGGTATTCCATGAAGTTCGGGGCGAGGTTGTTGCCCTGTTCGTCGTAGGGGATTTCCTGCATGAAGGCGATGGCGAAGCCCTCGGTGAGGCCGCCGTGGACCTGTCCTTCGACGATCATGGGGTTGATGACGGTGCCGCAGTCGTCCACGGCGAGGAAGCGGCGGACCTTGACTTCGCCGGTGTCGGCGTCGACGTCCACGACGGCGATGTACGCGCCGTGCGGGAAGGTCATGTTGGGCGGGTCGTAGTACAGGCTGGCTTCCAGGCCGGGCTCAACCCCTTCGCCGGGGTTGGTGTACGCGGCGAACGCGACGTCTTTCATGGTGACGGAGCGGTCGGGGGCGCCCATGACCTGGAACTTGTGGTCGGTCCATTCGATGTCGTCGGGGGACGCTTCGAGGAGGTGCGCGGCGACTTTCTTCGCTTTCTCGCGGACGCGGCGGGCGGCGAGGGCGATGGCGGCGCCGGCGACGGGGGTGCTGCGGCTGGCGTAGGTGCCCAGGCCGTAGGGGGCGGTGTCGGTGTCGCCTTCTTCCACGAGGATGTTCTCGGCGTCCAGGCCGAGTTCCTCGGAGACGATCTGCGCCCAGGTGGTCTCGTGGCCCTGGCCCTGGCTCTTGGTGCCGGCGCGGACGATGCCGGTGCCGGTGGGGTGGATGCGGATCTCGGCGCTGTCGAACATCTTGATGCCGAGGATGTCGAAGTGTTTGCTGGGTCCGGCGCCGACGACTTCGGTGAAGGTGCTGATGCCGATGCCCATGTACTCGCCGCGGGCGCGTTTCTCGGCCTGTTCCTTGCGCAGGTCGGCGTACCCGATCTGGTTGAGGGCCTTGTCGAGCGTTCCGGCGTAGTCGCCGCTGTCGTACGTGAAGCCCAGCGCGCTCTGGTACGGGAAGGCTTCTTTCTGCACGAAGTTCTTGTGGCGCAGTTCGGCGGGGTCCATGTCGAGTGTGCGGGCCAGGATGTCCATGCCGCGTTCGATGGCGTAGCTGGCTTCCGTCACGCGGAACGAGCAGCGGTACGCCACACCCCCGGGGGCCTTGTTCGTGAAGTACGCGTCGAGTTCGGTGAACGCGACGGGGAAGTCGTAGCTGCCGGTGACGATGCCGAACATCCCGGCGGGGTACTGGGTGGGGTCGGCGGCGGCGTCGAACGCGCCGTGGTCGGCGACCGTCTTGACTTTCAGGGCGGTGACGGTGCCGTCCTTTTTCGCGCCGATGGTGACGTCCATGTGGTAGTCGCGGGCGAAGCCGGTGGTGGTGAGGTTCTCGGTGCGGGTCTCGATCCACTTGACCGGGGTCTTGAGGATCAGCGCGCCGACGATGGCGCACACGTAGCCGGGGTACACCGGGACCTTGTTGCCGAAGCCCCCGCCGATGTCGGGCGCGACCACGCGGATCTTGTCTTCGGGGATGCCGGTCACCAGGGAGATCGCGGTGCGGTACACGTGCGGCGCCTGACTGGTGACGTGGAAGTGCAGGCGGCCCATCGCGTCGAACTGCGCGACGCAGCCGCAGGGTTCCAGCGGGGCGGGGTGGCAGCGCGGGGCGTACACGCGTTCGTTGACGGTGACCTCGGCGCCGTCCAGGGCGGCGTCGGTGCCGCTGCGGTCGCCGCTTTCCCAGTGGTAGATGTGGTTGGTCTTGTTGTCGCGGTCGTCGCGGAGGATGACCTCGTCCTTCATGGCGTCGAAGGGCGTGGTGACGGGGTCGAGGGGGTCGTAGTCCACCTCGACGAGTTCGGCGGCATCCAGGGCGGCCTCGCGGGTGTCGGCGAACACCGCGGCGACTTCCTGGTGCTGGAAGAGGACCTTGCCGACGGCGAGGACCATCTGCTTGTCGAAGCCGTGGAAGGTGGGCAGCCACCCGAGGTTCGCCGCGACGAGGTCCTCGCCGGTGATGACGGCTTTCACGCCGGGCACGGCCAGCGCGGCCGTCTTGTCGATGGAGCGGATGCGGGCGTGCGGGTAGGGGCTGTGCACGATGACCATGCTGAGCATGCCGGGCAGGCGGATGTCGTCCACGTAGTTGCCGTTGCCGGTCAGGAAGCGCGGGTCCTCCTTGCGTTTCATGCTGCGGCCCACGCTGTAGCACTGCTTCTCGCTGCCGTTGTTGGTGTCGGTGCTCACTGGGCGCCTCCCGTGGCGGTGTCCTGTCCGGTGGCGGCGGCGGTCAGGGCGTCCAGGGGGCTGCCCTGGTCCTCACGCATGACCCGCGCGGCCTGCTGGACGGCCTTGACGATGTTGTTGTAGCCGGTGCAGCGGCACAGGTTGCCGCCCAGGAACTCGCGGACCTCCTGATCGGTCGGGTCCGGGTTGTGTTCCAGCATGGCCTTGGCGGTCATGAGCATGCCGGGCGTGCAGTACCCGCACTGCAGGCCGTGCTGGTCCCAGAACGCCTGCTGCAGGGGGTGCAGGTTGCCGGGCGCGCCGAGGCCCTCGACGGTGGTGATCTCGCGGCCCTCGGCCTGCACGGCGTACATGGTGCAGGACTTCACGGGGGTGTCCCCGTCGAGCAGCACCACGCAGCACCCGCACGAGGAGCTGTCGCAGCCGACGTGCGTGCCCTTCAGGCCGGTGTCGCGGATGGCGTACGCGAGCAGGGTGCGCGGCTCGACGCTCTGGGTGTGGGTCTGGCCGTTGATGGTCAGGGTGACGGTGGTCTTCGCTCCGGTTTCGGCGGTGGTCATGCGGTGGCTCCCAGGGTGACGTTCAGGCGCCCGGCGGCGCGGCGCAGGCCACGCGCGACGAGCACGCGGGCCATGTCCTTCTTGTACTCGGCGCTGCCGCGCGTGTCCGCGAACGGGTCGCTGGCCAGCCGGGCTTCCTCGGCGGCGGCCTGGATCAGCGCCTCGGTCAGGGTCTGCCCGACCAGGATGCGTTCGGCGGCCTCGACGCGCACGGGGCGCGGTCCGGCGGCAGTCAGGGCGACCCCGGCCTCGGTCACGCGGCCCTGTTCGTCCAGCGTGAGCTGCACGGCGGCGGCGGCGGTGGCGTAGTCGCCGACCTTGCGTTCGATCTTCTGGTACGCGCCGTGGGTGCGTTCGCCGGGCGTGGGGAAGCGGACCTCGGTCGCCATCTCGCCCTCGCGCAGGTCGGTCTGGAAGGAGTCGACCAGCCACTCGTCGATGGGCACCTCGCGTTCACCTTCGGGGCCGCGCACGATGACGACGGCGCGGGCCGCGAGGGCCGCCGCGCCCCAGTCGCCGCTGGGGTCGTTGTGGCACAGGCTGCCGACGACCGTGCCGGTGCAGCGCACGACCGGGTCAGCGACGACGTCGCCGGTGTCGGTCAGGAGGCTGTAGCGGGCGCGGACGTTCGCGTCGCGTTCCAGGGTCACGTCGGCGGTCATGGCGCCCACGCGCAGGTACCCGCCTTCTTCACGCAGGTACTTCAGTTCGCTCAGCGGGCCGATGTCGACCAGGACGGTGGGGCGGGCCAGCCGGTAGCGCATGGCCGGGATCAGGCTCTGCCCGCCGGCCAGGATGCGGGCGTCACTGCCGTGGCGGGCCAGTGCGGCCAGGGCTTCCTCTGCGGAATGGGCGCGGATGTAATCGAATGCAGCTGGAAACACGTTTTCCCCCTTGTGGACCGGCGCGCGGGCCGGACACGCGAACGAACGGTGCCGGATGAACTGTGATCTTGACCATAAAGAGTATGAACCCTTTCTGAAGGTTCGTACAGCGGGAATGACTACAGGACGCCCGGTCAGCAGGCAGCTGGGCGAACAGAAAAAACCCACCCCGGTCAGGGTGGGTCTGGGTGCCTGGGGGGTGGGTCATACGGATTCCGTTTGTTTCGTTGACAGAGCGGAAGATCACCGATCTGTCAACTCCACGTCCGGAACCCGTTTCGCTCCTTCTCGCATCCGCTCGGATTGAATGGTTTGCACAAACCATTCAATCGGAGTCCGTATCATACGGATTCCGTCTGTTTCGCTGACAACCGGGAACTACACCGGGTTGCCAACTCCACGTCCGGAACCCGTTCTTCTCCTACTCGCATCCGCTCGGATTGAACGGCTGTACAAGCCATTCAACCGGAGTCCGTATCAGTCGTCGGCGCCGACGACCATCTCGCGCGAGGGGGTCTGGTCGCCCCCGGCGGCGTTCGTGTGCGTCTCGGTGAGGATGCCGCTCAGTTCCGGGTGCCCCTCGGCCTTCTTCTGCCTGATGCCGTCGCGGACGTTCCCGGCGAGTTCAGCGGAGACCCGTTCCAGGTGCCCGATGAAGCGGTCGGCGATGAAGGCGGGCACGTCGGCCAGCGCGCCGGCGAAGTTCATGGCGAGGCGCTTGCGCTCGTCGGGCTGCATGACGGCGTACAGGTCGCGCGGCTGGCCGTACAGGTCGGTGTCGTCCTCGGGCCAGCCGTAGCGGTCGGCGAGGCTGCCCAGCGGCATGGGGGGTTCCTGCGGGGTGCCGTCCGCGACGGCGGGGCCGCCGTACGAGTTCGGTTCGTACACGGGCGTGCCGCCGAAGTTCCCGTCGAAGCGCGTCTGGCCGTCGCGGTGGTAGGTCATGACCGGGCAGGCGGCCTTGTTGACGGGCAGCGCGGCGTAGTTGATGCCGATGCGGTAGCGGTGCGCGTCGGCGTAGCTCATGAGGCGCGCCTGGAGCATCTTGTCGGGGCTGGCGCCGAAACCGCGCGGCATGTTGCTGGGTTCGAACGCCGCCTGTTCGATCTCCGCGAAGTAGTTCTGGGGGTTCTCGTTCAGTTCGAATTCCCCGACCTGCATCAGCGGGTAGTCCGCGTGCGGCCACACCTTGGTCAGGTCGAAGGGGTTGATGTGGTACGTCTCGGCGTCCGCCTCGGGCATCACCTGGATGCTGACGGTCCACCTGGGGTGCTCGCCGCGTTCGATGGCGTCGAACAGGTCCTGGAAGTGGTAGTCGGGGTTCGCGGCGGCGATCTTCGCGGCGACCTCCTCGGTGAGGTTCTGCACGCCCTGCTGGCTGTGGAAGTGCCACTTCACGTAGAAGCGCTCGCCTTGTTCGTTCCACAGGCTGTAGGTGTGGCTGGAGTAGCCGTTCATGAACCGGAACGAGCGGGGCAGGCCACGGTCGCCGAACAGGTACATGACCTGATGCAGGCTCTCGGGGCGCAGGCCCCAGAAGTCGAACTGCATGGCGTTGCTGCGCCGCCCGGTGACGGGGTGGCGTTTCTGGCTGTGGATGAAGTCCTGGAATTTGATGGCGTCGCGCACGAAGAAGATCGGGGTGTTGTTGCCGACCATGTCCCAGTTGCCGTCCTCGGTGTAGAACTTCAGCGCGAAGCCGCGCGGGTCGCGGACGGTGTCGGCGAAGCCCTTCTCCCCGGCGACGGTGCTGAAGCGGGCCAGCATGCGGCACTCGGTGCCTTCCTTCTGGAAGAGTTTCGCGGCCGTGAGTTCCGGGATGGCGCGCGTGACGCGGAAGGTGCCGAAGGCGCCGCTGCCCTTGGCGTGCACGACGCGTTCGGGGACGCGTTCGCGGTTGAAGTGCGCCATGCGTTCGAGCAGGTGCCAGTCCTGCAGCAGCACGGGGCCGCGCTGTCCGGCGGTGAGGCTGTTGGTGTTGCTGGGGACCAGATTCCCGGAGTGGTTGGTCAGGGGCGCGCCGGGGGCCTGGGGCGCGGTGGTCTGCATGTCGGGGGATTCGGTGGGGGCGTAGGACGCGGCGTTCTTCTCGGGCATGGCGCACTCCTGGGTTCGGTGGGGGCGAGGTGGCATCGGACCCCCCAAACTTAATAGGAATGCTTCTCAATAAAGTGAGGGGGACGTCAGACTTCCATGAAGCTCTCCCTCACGCCGTTCTCACGGACGCCGCTCGATCACGTACGACCGCCCACCCTGCACGCCCACCGTCACCCGCGCTGCGCCGTCCTCCACCCGCACCTCGCACGATTGCGCCTGCGCGGGCAGCGGCCCCGGCACGGCGTCCACGCACGCCTGCGTGAACCCCACGTTCGGCGACGGCTTCCCCGCCAGCACAGCGTCCGCCACGCGCGCCGCGTAATCCCGCACGCCCCGCCCCTGCCACGCCAGCGTCGCCACCACCACACCCACCAGCGCGAAGAACACCACCAGCACCACCACGAACGTCCGCACACTGCGCGCCCGCATCTCCGGCGTCACCTCGCGCAGCTCCCCATCCCCGCGCAACCCCGGCCCCCCCGGCCGGGCAGTTGGTTGGGCAGACGGCTGGGCAGTTCGCTTGGCAGACGGGCGGGGACGCGGACTCACCCCCTCACCCTAGCGCCGCGGGCAGGCAGGGTACACTGACCCCCATGAGCAAGGTCATCATCATCGGAGCGGGCGGCGTCGCCAACGTCGTCGCCAAGAAATGCGCCCAGAACGACAGCGTCTTCACCGAAGTGCTGATCGCCACCCGCACCGTCGCCAAGGCCGACAAGATCGTCGCCGAGATCAAAGAGCACATGCCCGACAGCAAGGCCGTGTTCACCACCGCCACCGTCGACGCGGACAACGTCCCCGAACTCGTCAAATTGATCAACGACTTCGGCCCGAAGATGGTCATCAACGTGGCCCTCCCCTACCAGGACCTCACCATCATGGACGCCTGCCTGGAAACCGGCGTGCACTACCTGGACACCGCCAACTACGAACCCAAGGACGTCGCCAAGTTCGAGTACTCCTGGCAGTGGGCGTACCAGGACCGCTTCAAGGAGAAGGGCCTGATGGCGCTGCTCGGCTGCGGCTTCGACCCCGGCGCCACCCAGGCGTTCACCGCGCACCACGCCAAGCACCACTTCCAGGAAATCCACTACCTGGACATCGTGGACTGCAACAACGGCAACCACGGCAAGGCCTTCGCCACGAACTTCAACCCGGAAATCAACATCCGCGAGATCACCGCCAACGGCCGCTACTGGGAAAACGGCCAGTGGGTCGAGACCCAGCCCCTGGAAATCAGCCAGGACATCTACTACCCCAAGGTCGCCACCCGCAAGAGCTTCGTGCTGTACCACGAGGAACTCGAATCCCTCGTCAAGCACTTTCCCACCATCAAGCGCGCCCGCTTCTGGATGACCTTCGGCGAGGCGTACATCAAGCACCTCAACGTCCTCGAGGGCATCGGCATGACCTCCATCGAACCCATCGACTTCCGCGGCATGAAGGTCGCCCCGATCGAGTTCCTGAAGGCCGTGCTCCCCGCCCCCGAGAGCCTCGCCGCCGGGTACAGTGGTCAGACCTGCATCGGCGTGCAGGCCAAGGGCATCGGCAAGGACGGCCAGCCCAAGGTGCACTTCGTGTACAACGTCAAGGACCACGCCGACTGCTACCGCGAGGTGCAGGCGCAGGGCGTGAGCTACACCACCGGCGTGCCCGCCATGATCGGCGCGATGCTGATGCTTCAGGGTGAGTGGATGCAGCCCGGCGTCTGGAACGTCGAACAGCTCGACCCCGACCCCTTCTTCGACGCCATGAACAAGTGGGGCCTGCCCATCAGCGAACTGGCCGACATCGAACTCGTCAAGGACTGAACCACCCCATCAGGACCGTGCGCCGCTCCCTCCTCGGGCGGCGCACGTCCTTTTATGCCCCCGGTACACTGCGCGCATGCACTTCCTGCTGCTGTACCGCGACCTCGTCCCCGACTACGTCACGCGGCGCGAACCGCTGCGGGCCGCCCACCTCATGCACGCACAGGCTGCCGCCGACCGGGGAGAACTGCTGCTGGCAGGCGCGCTGACCGACCCGGTGGACGGCGCCGCCCTGCTGTTCCAGGGCGACACCCCGGACGCCGCCGAGCAGTTCGCCCGCACCGACCCCTACGTGCTGGGCGGCCTGATCGGCAGCTGGGAGGTGCGGCGCTGGCACACGGTGGTCGGGGCGGGCGCGGCGCACCGGCCCTGACGGTCGGTCACTCCAGCTGGTCGAGGCGCTGCCAGCCACTGCGGAGGCTGAGGTATGTGCCGAGGACGGTGGCGAGCAGCAGGCCGATCAGTCCGAGGATGCCTTCGATGGTGGTCAGGGCGCTGTAGCCGGGGTATAGGTCGGGCCGCAGGACGCTGCCGGCGGCGGGGCGGGCGAGCAGCAGGAGGCACAGGACGGAGTAGGCGAGGCTGAGGCCCATGAAGGCGAGGCCGCCGGGGCTGACGCCGATCTCGGCGGGGTTGTCCGCGTCGAATTTGGGCGCGGCGGCGCCCAGGCCGACGCCGAGCGCGGTGATGACGAGGGCGTTGCTGACGCTGACCAGCACGCTGAGCAGCAGCAAGGTGGGGCCGAGGTTCATGCTCAGGGCGCTGGCGACGCCCATGACGAGGCCCACAGTCAGGGTGACGGGCAGCACGCCCAGGAACTTGCTGAGGACGATCTGGCGCGGCTCGATGGGCGCGGTGCGCAGCAGCCAGTAGCCGCGCGCCTCGGTGCTGACGGCGGGGAACGCGAGGCGGACGGCGATGCCCGCGATGATGAAGCCCTGGAAGGCCAGCTGGATGTACCCGAGGATGCCCCGGAACTGCGGCACCGGGATGGGCACGGCCCTGACGCTCACGAGGTACACGCCGGCCAGCGCCACGACCACGAGCAGCTGGCTCCACTGGGTGGGGTCGCGCAGGGTGACGCGTAGGTCCTTGGCGGCCAGCGCGCCGCCGGGGCCGAGGCGGGTCAGCAGGCGTTCGCTGAATCCGGCGCGGCGGGGGCGCGGGTCGAGTCTGGGGGTGCTGGAGTCCAGGGCGCGGGCCCAGCCGTCCTGGTAGGCCTTCGCGGCGAGGAGGGTCGCGCCGAGGAGCAGCGTGACGGTCAGCAGCAGGAGGGGCAGCAGCGGCGCGGCGAGGTGTCCGTGGGCGGCCTGCCAGATGCCCTGCGCCGCCCAGGAGGGCGGGAGGAGGGGGCTGCTGGGTCCGGCGAAGTCGCGCAGCAGGGCCTCGACCCTGGTGGGGTCCTGGAGTTTCTGAACGAGGACTTCCGGCCGCAGGGCGCGGATGGCGTACACCAGCGCGGCGCTGATGATCACGCCCAGGCCGGTGCTGACCTCGCGGACGCGGCCGACCGGGGCGACGCGCATGAGCAGCACGGCCAGCAGCGCGCCGAGGCCCACCGGCGCGGCGAACACCAGCAGCGTGGCGAGAATCATGACCGGGTACGCCCAGGCGGGCGCCTGGAAGTACGCGGCGACGGTCAGCAGCAGCGGCAGGGTCAGGAACACGGGGACCAGCGCGGCGTTCAGGAACGTCTCGGTGACCTTCAGCGCGAACACGCGGGTGGTCCTGATGGGCTGGGTCAGCAGGAAGTTCAGGTCGTCGCTGAGGTACAGGGTGCTGATGGCGGCGGTGGTGGCGCTGAACGTCACGCCGCTGCTCAGGGTGATCAGGCCGATCTCCAGCACGCGCGCGAACACGTTCAGGCCGATGTCCCCGAAGCGGCCCAGGAACGTCAGGGCTTTCCAGGTGCCGATCACCTCGCCCACCACGAGGAGCAGGGCCAGCGTGCCGACGAGCGCGTAGCCCCACTTCGGGGCCTTGCGGATGGTGTGGGCCAGCGCGCGGAGTTTCAGGGCGCTCAGGCTGGGCTGGGTGGCGCGGGCGGGGCGGGGGGCGGGCGTGGCGGTCAAGCGCCCACCCCGGCCACTCCGGCTTCCTCGCGGGCGCGTCGCCCTTCCTCCAGTTCATCCTCCAGCAGGCGGAAGAAGATGCGTTCCAGGCTGTCGCCGTGCACGCCGCCCGCCTCGGTGCCGGTACGGGCGCGCAGGTCGTCCATTGAGCCCTCGCCGAGGACCTTGCCGCGGTCAAGCACGACCAGCCGGTCGCAGACGGCTTCCGCGACGGGCAGCGAGTGGGTGGTCAGCAGCACCGTGCGGCCCCGGTCGGCATGGGAACGGAACAGGTCGCGCACCTGCCGCGCCGCGTGCGGATCGAGGCCCACCATGGGTTCGTCCACGATCAGGACCGGCGGGTCGGGCAGCAGCGCGGCGACGATCGCCACCTTCTGCCGCATGCCGTGCGAGTACGTCTCGATCAGCTCGTTGCCGAAGTCGGTCAGGCGGAAGAACTCCAGCCAGCGGTCGATCTCGGTATCCGAATTGGGCACCTGATACAGCTGCCCCACGAAGCGCAGCAGCTCCCGGGCGGTCAGCTTGCCGTACAGGTACGGGCGGTCCGGGATGTACCCGAACGCCGCCTTGGCCTTCACCGGGTCGCGCCACACGTCGAAACCCGCCACGCGCACCGTGCCGCTGGTCGGGCGGGTCAGGCCGACCAGCGCGCGGATGGTGGTGGTCTTCCCCGCCCCGTTGCTGCCCAGCAGGCCGAACACCGCGCCGGGCTGCACCGTGAACGACAGGTTGCTGACGGCCTCGTGCCGCCCGTAACGTTTCGTGTACCCACTGACCTCAATCATGAGAGGCAGCGTACGCCCGCGCTTCTGACGCCGCAGTCACATTTGCCGAGAGGGGGGGGCCGCGCACCCGTCCCCCCTCCCGGCCCTGGTCAGTCCTGGCGGCTCAGCCAGCCGGCCAGCCAGGGGAGCTTGACCTGCACCTTCTCGCGCAGGCCGCCCCAGTAGCGGCGTGACCAGCCGTCGAGGGTGCGCTGCTTGCCGCGCGCGACGGCCATGGCGCCCTCGGGCACGTCGTCGTGGACGGCGCTGCCCGCCGCGATGAACGCCGCGTCCCCGATGACGCGCGGGGCGATCAGGGTGCTGTTGCTGCCGATGAACACGCCCGCGCCGACCGTGGAGCGGTGCTTGTTCACACCGTCGAAGTTCGCGACGATGGTCCCGGCGCCGACGTTGGTTTCCTCGCCGATCTCCACGTCGCCCAGGTACGCGAGGTGCCCGGCCTTCACGCCCGCCGCCAGCTGCGCGTTCTTGGTTTCCACGAAGTTCCCGATGTGCACGCCGCCCGCCAGGACGGTGCCGGGACGCAGGCGCGCGAAGGGACCCACGTCACTGCCGGCGCCGACGACCGCGCCGTCCAGGACGCTGTGGGCCTTGATGGTCACGCCCTCGTCCAGGGTGCTGTCGGTGATGACGCTGTACGGGCCGACAGTGACGCCCTCTGCGATGCGGGTGTCGCCGCGCAGGATCACGCCGGGTTCCAGCGTCACGTCCCGGCCGATCTGCACGGTGTCCTCGATGTACACCGTCTCGGGCATGTGGATGGTCACCCCGGCGCGCATGTGCTCCTGCGTGATGCGCGCGCGGATGATGCTCTCGGCCTCCGCGAGACCCGTGCGGTCGTTGGCGCCCATGACCTCGCCAGGGTCGGTGAGTTTGAAGGCGTGCACCTCGGCGCCCTCGGCCTTGTACAGGCCCAGCAGGTCGGTCAGGTAGTACTCGCCGCTGGCGTTGTCGTTCGTGATGCGGTGCGCGAGGTCGGTGGCGCGGGCGTCCATGAGGTACACGCCGCTGTTGAATTCCCGCACGGTGCGTTCCAGGGGCGTGGCGTCCTTCTGCTCGACGATGCGTTCCACGTTGCCCTGCTCGTCGCGGATGATGCGGCCGTACCCGGTGGCGTCCGCGAGTTCTCCGGTCAGGACCGTGAAGGCGCTGCCGCGCGCCCGGTGGTCCCCCAGCAGGGCGGCCAGGGTGTCGGGGCGCAGCAGGGGCGTGTCGCCGTACAGGACCAGCACGTCGGCGCCCTGGTGGTCGTCCAGCGCGTCCAGACCCTGGATGAAGGCGTGCCCGGTGCCCAGCTGCTGCTCCTGCCGGGCGAACACCACGCCCGAGCCCTGTAGCGCGGCCTCGACGCGGTCGGCGCCGTGGCCGGTCACGACGACCACGTTGCGCGCGCCCAGGTCACGGGCGGTCTTCACGGCCCAGGCGACCATCGGGCGGCCCGCGACGGGGTGCAGCACCTTGGGCAGGCTGGATTTCATGCGGGTGCCCTGCCCGGCGGCGAGAATCACGACGTCCAGCGGACGGATCTGTTCAGTCATAGCCTGCCCACTGTACCAACCGCCCGGTCGGGCCGGGCGCGGGCAGACCTGAGCGACCCACACGAAAAGGGGTGCCCCCGGCGGTGGGGACACCCTCTGTGCAGGTGACGGCGGCTCAGGCCGGCGCGTCGGCCGGGGCTGCCGGGGCGGGCGGGCCCTTGCGGCGCAGGCGGATCAGCATCCAGATGCTCACGATGATCAGCGGAATGCTGATGATGTGCGTGTCGGTGAACAGGCCGATGCCGGGGGCGTCCAGGCCCTGATTCAGGTACGCCCTGGGCGACAGGGGGTTCAGGCGGAAGGTCTCCTCCCACCCGGCGCGCAGGATGGAGTACCACAGCCAGAACTGCCAGAACACCCAGCCGGGGATGCGGCTGCGCAGCCAGAAGAACGCCGCGACGGACAGGATGATCCCGATGATCACGCCGTACAGCTGCGTGAAGTGCACGGGCGCGGTCATGACGAGCTGCCCGCCGATCTGCTGGCAGTACTGCGACAGGTCCATGTCCGGGTTGGCGTTCTTGATGCACATGCCGTCATGGAAGGCGCGGGCACTGTCCGGCCAGCGGAACCCGATGGGCCAGCCGGTCACGCGGCCCACCGTGTCGGTGCCGTTCATGATGTTCCCGATGCGCCCGCCGATGATCCCGAAGGCCACGCCGGGCACGCACAGGTCCGCGTAGCGGTAGAAGTCCATGCCCTTGCGGCGGGCGTAGTACAGCATCACGAGAATGCCGCCGATCAATCCGCCGTGGATGCTGATGCCGCCCTGGCGGAGGTTCACGATGTCCAGCAGCACGCGGGGGAAGGGGATGTTCTCGAACTGGTGCCAGGAGGTCACCACGAACACCAGCCGGGCCCCCACGAGGCCCCAGACGATCATCCAGAGAATGAGGTCATTGAAGAGGTCGACGTTCAGGCCGCGTTCGCGGGCCATGCGCGTGCCGACCCACACGCCGGCGACGATGCCCAGGGTGATGAGCACGCCGTACCAGGCAATCGTGAAATTGCCGATTTGCAGGAAGATGGGATCCATAGGTCGCCTCGCAGTGTAGAGCCTTCGCCGTGGGAACGCGGCCCGCCCGCCCGGAGGCAGGGGGCCGCGCTCAGTGAGTCAGTGGGGTGGGAGCCCCCGGGGGTCAGAAGCTCAGTGGGGCGGGCGTCTCGGTCTCCTCGGTGGGCACAACGCGGAACACGCGCGAGAGGATCACGCTGAGTTCGTACAGGACGTACAGGGGCGCGGCGACCAGCAGCATGTTCATGGGGTCCGGCGTGGGCGTGATCACGGCGGCGGCGATCATGATGACGACCAGCGCGATCCGCCACCCGCCGCGCAGCATGGTGTGGTTCACAATCCCGATGCGGGTGAGGATCACGGCCAGGATGGGCATCTCGAAGGCCAGCCCGAAGGAGATCAGGAAGGTCGTGACCATGCCCAGGTACGAGCCGATGCTGAAGTACCCTTCGACCGTGCCGCCCATGAAGTCCGCGAGGAAGGGAATCATGGTGGGCAGCACCATCTTGTACCCGAAGAGCGCGCCGCCCAGGAAGGCCACGCCGGCACCCAGGATGAAGGGCAGCGCCCAGCGACGTTCGTGGACGTACAGACCCGGGGCGATGAAGGCCCACACCTGCCACAGGATGAACGGCAGGGCCAGCGCCAGTCCCGCCCAGAAGGACATGTTCAGGCTCAGCATGAGCTGCTCGGTGAGTTGCAGCGCGACCAGCTTGACCTTGTCCGCCTGATACAGCACGGAGTGGGTGAGGGGCTCTTTGAAGAACTCGATCAGCTGGACGCGGTACTGGAAGGCGACGGCCATGCCGACCGCCAGGAAGATCACACTGATGATGATCCGTTTGCGCAGTTCATCCAGGTGATCGAACAGCGGGGCGCTGCTCAGTTCTTTGGGGGGAATGGCGGACATGACGCGCTCCTTTGCGGGACTCAGCGGCGGTCGCTGATGGGCTCGCTGACCGGGGTGACGGGCGTGGCAGGCGTCACGGGATCCAGCGGGCGCGAGGGCACATCGGTCACGGCCTGTTCCTTGTGGGTTTCACGCTTGAATTCCTTGATGCCCTGCCCGAGGCCCTTGCCGAGTTCCGGGAGTTTCTTGGCACCGAAGATGAGGGCGATCACGGCGATGATCAGGATGATTTCCAGGGGTCCGAGGCTCATGTTCTGCTCCTTGCACTGCCCGCGCGGGCAGGATCGAGTGAGGTGTGGGGGTGCGGGGCCGTCTTACCCTGAAGGTATGCGAGCGGAGGCCGATCGGATGGAGGGCAGCTCACCTATCAAACCTTAATGGCGGTTGGTCAAACGACGGTGAAGGCCCCGCGCGGCCCCCAGCGTGCCCCGGCAGGCGCGGTCCAGATGCCCCGGCCCTCCCCCTGTGGCCAACCAGCTTCAGATGCTCCAGCCGCCGTCCACGAGGATCTCCTGACCCGTGATGTACGCCGCCTCGTTCGTGGCGAGGAACGCGACGGCGGCGCCCACCTCGTTCGGTTCGCCGAAGCGCCGCGCGGGAATGCGGGCCTTCAGACGTTCGGCGTCGGCCGGGTCGGCATGCAGGGCGTTCAGGCGTTCGGTGGCGGTGTAGCCGGGCGCGACGGTGTTGCAGGTGACGCCGTCCGCGGCGACTTCCAGCGCCAGGGTCCGCAGGTGGTTCGTGACGGCGGCGCGCATGGCGTTGCTGACCGGGAGGTTCAGCGCGGGGCGGCCCACGGTCAGGCTGGTCACGGCGATGATGCGGCCCCAGCGGCGCTCGCGCATGCCGGGCAGCACCGCCGTCGCCAGCCGCGCGGTGCTCATGAAAGTCGTCTGGAAGCCCTGCGCCCACGCTTCCTCGGTGACGGCGCTGGGCTGCGCGGGGGGCGGCCCGCCCGCGTTGCTGACGAGGATATCCACCTGCCCGGCCGCCTCCACCGCCGACGCCACGCCTTCCTGCGTGCCCACGTCCGCCACGACCCAGCGGGCGCCGATGGCGTCGGCGGCGCGGCGCAGCACGTCCTCGTTGCGGGCGGCCAGCGTCACCTGCGCCCCCAGGCGGATCAGATCGTGCGCGGCGGCCAGCCCGATGCCGCGGCTCCCGCCGGTCACCAGGGCGCGTTTCCCGTTCAGCTGAAAGAGGCTCATGCGCCGAGGGTACACCGCGCGGGCCGCACACACGGCAGGCGGAACTGGCATGCTCGGGGCTATGGGCTGCGACATTCACGAGTACTACGAGATGCGGCGCAACGGCGTGTGGGAGCCAGCCGACCTCAACCCAATGCCGGACACCAGCGGAATGAGCCTGGAAGAGGAAGATCGGATCTTTGAAGCCCACTGGGGGCATCCGCTGGAGCTGGGCCGGGATTACGACCTCTTCGCGCTGCTGGCCGGCGTCCGCAACACCATCGAGATCGAGCCCATCACCGCCCCGCGCGGCGTGCCGGGCGATCTCAGCGCCGCCCTCCAGGCTGCCTGGGCAGAAGCGGAGGTCTGGTGTCATCACCCGTCGTGGCTGACGCTGGACGAGTTGCTGCGCTTCGACTGGGATCAGCCGCTGCGGGATCTCGACCTGAGCGAGGTGAGCGTGAAGCGCCGCCTGGAACGGGACGTGCGCACCTACCGCGACCTGGGACAGGCCACGGGGCTGCTGAGCCGCGTCGTGCCGTACCTTCAGACTCAGGTGGCGGACCCGGCGGACCTGCGGCTGGTGTTCTGGTTCGACAACTGACCGGCCCCTGCGCGGGGCAAGGGTGCCCCTCTCGCCATGTGGCCTGCGGGGGGCGGCTATCCTGCGCGGGATGCGGGCTCAGACTGTCCTGAAGGGAACCGGGTCGGGGGCGCTGCCGCCGATGCTGGAGCAGTACGTGCGGATGCGGGACGAGGTGGCGGCGCAGCTGCCGCACGCGCTGCTGCTGTTCCAGGTGGGGGATTTCTACGAGACGTTCGGGGAGGACGCCGAGCGCACCGCGCGGCTGCTGGGGCTGGCGCTGACGCACAAGAGCAGCCGGGATTTCAGCACGCCCATGGCGGGCATTCCGCTGCGGGCGCTGGACAGTCACGTGGAGCGCCTGCTGGCGTGCGGGGTGTGCGTGGCGGTGGCGGATCAGGTGGAGGAGCCGGGTTCGGGCCTGATGGACCGCCGCGTGACGCAGCTGCTCACGCCGGGCACGGTGACCGAGGAGCGGCACCTGGGCGCGGACGAGAACTACCTGGCGGCGGTGGCGACCGGGGACGGGTACGCGCTGGCGCTGCTGGACGTCAGTACGGGGGAGTTCCGCTGCGCGGCGTTCCACACCCGCCTCGCCCTGTACGACGAGCTGGGCCGCTGCCGGGCGCGGGAGGTGCTGCTCGCGCCGGAACTGTCCGGGAACGCCGCGCTGCTGGCGGATTTCCAGGCGCGCTTCCCGGTGATGCTCTCCCCCGCCAGTTTCGAGGAGGCGGACGCGCACGAGGCGCTGCGGGTCACGCTGGGCGAGGTCCCGGCGAGTCTGTCGTCGGGGGCGCTGCGGCGGGCGTGCGGGGCGGTGCTCGGGTACGCGCGGGTGACGCAGCAGGGGCGGCTGGACATGGTGCGGCGCGTGGTGCGCTTTGAGCCGGGCGCGCACATGCGCCTGCCGGACGCGGCGGTGCGGGCGCTGGAGCTGTTCCAGGCGCAGTCCCCGCAGGGCCGCACGCTGACGGACGTGCTGGGGCAGACGCGCACGGCGGGCGGGCGTCGGCGGCTGCGGGCGTGGCTGCGCGCGCCGCTGCTGGACGAACTGAGCATCCGCGCGCGGCTGGACGCCGTGGAGGCGTTCACGCGCGCGCCGGACCTGCGCGGCGCGGTGCGGTCCCTGCTGTACCGCGCGCACGATCTGGAGCGGCTCGCGGCGCGGGTCTCGACCCGGCGGGCCGCGCCGCGCGAGGTGGCGGCCCTGGCCCGCACGCTGGACCTGCTGCCCGAGGCGACCGACCTGCTGGGCGCGCAGGGCGGGCTGCTGGGCGGCGTACGCGAGCGCCTGTCGGCCCTGCCGGACGTCGTGACCCGCATCCGCGCGGCGCTGGTGGACGAGCCGCCCATCCGCGTGGGTGACGGCGGCCTGATCCGTGACGGCTTCCACGCCGAGCTGGACGAGCTGCGCGCCGCCGCGATCGGGCACCGCGCGTGGCTGGCGGACCTGGAGGTCACCGAGCGGCAGCGCACCGGGATTGGCAGCCTGAAGGTCGGGTACAACAGCGTGTTCGGGTACTACCTGGAGGTCACGGGCGCGCACCTGGGCAAGGTGCCCGCCGATTACCGGCAGGTGGCGACCCTGAAGGACCGCGCGAGGTTCACCCGCCCGGACCTGCGCGAACGCGAACGGGAGATCGCCCGGCTGGAGGCCGCCGCGAGCCGCCTGGAGCAGGAGGTCTTCACGGAGCTGCGCGACAGCCTCGCCGCGCACGCCGAGGCGCTGGCGGACGCCGCCGGGGCGCTGAGCGAACTGGACGTGCTGGCCGCGCTGGCCGACGTGGCCGCCGAGCACGGCTGGATCCGCCCGGTGACCAGTGACGGCCCCCTGCGGCTGGTGCAGGCGCGGCACCCGGTCGTGGAACGCAGCCTGGGCGGGCGGTTCGTGCCGAACGACGTGCACCTCGACCCCACCCGGCGCGCGGTGCTGCTGACCGGGCCGAATATGGCGGGCAAGAGCACGTACCTGCGTACCGCCGCCCTGTGCGCGCTGCTGCACCAGATCGGCTCGTTCGTCCCCGCCGACCACGCCGAACTCCCCGTGTACGACGCCGTGCACACCCGCATCGGCGCCAGTGACGACCTCGCGGGCGGGCGCTCCACGTTCATGGTCGAGATGAGCGAACTCGCCGCGATCCTGCACGGCGCGACGCACGCCAGCCTCGTGATCCTCGACGAGATCGGGCGCGGCACGAGTACCCTCGACGGCCTCGCCATCGCGCAGGCCGCGCTGGAACACCTGCACGCCGCCGGGGCGCACACGCTGTTCGCCACGCACTACTTCGAACTCACCCGACTGGAAAGCGACCTGCCCGGCCTCGTGAACCTCCACGTCGCCGCCGAGGAAGTGCAGCTTGAGAACGGCGCCGCCGGGAGCGGAGGCCTGACCTTCTACCATCAGGTCGTGCCCGGCGCCGCCCGCCAGAGTTACGGCGTGGAGGTCGCGCGCCTTGCCGGACTGCCCGCCCAGGTCACCACCCGCGCCGCGCGCCTGCTGACCGCGCTGGGCGCGCAGGGCGCCGACACGCGCCTCACGCGGGAACTCGCCACGCTGGACCTCGCCCGGCTGACGCCGATGCAGGCCCTCGACCTGCTGCACCGCTGGCAGCGCGAGGTGACAGGAGCAGAGTCCACACCGGGCTGAGGGACACGCAGGCGCACAATGGGCGCATGACAGCAGCGGAGCTGGGTGGGGCGGCGCTGGGGGCGTTCCGGGCGCGGTTCGGGGAGGCGCTGAGCACGGCGGACGCCGCGCTGGACGCGCATGGGCGGGACGAGAGTGGTCTGGAGGTCGTGCGGGCCGGCGCGGTGCTGTTCGCGCGGACCGAGGCGGACGTGGTGGACGCGCTGGCGCTGGCGCGGGAGTTCCGGGTGCCGGTGGTGCCGTTCGCGGCGGGCAGCAGCCTGGAAGGGCAGCTGATTCCGCCGCCGGGCGCGCTGAGCCTGGACCTGAGCGGCATGACGCGCGTGCTGGACGTGCGCCCGGGGGCGTTTCAGGCGACGGTGGAGCCGGGCGTGACGTACCCGCAGCTGAACCGCGCCGTGCGCGCGCACGGCTTGTTCTTCCCGGTGGATCCGGGGGCGGAGGCGACGCTGGGCGGGATGGCGTCCACGAACGCGAGCGGCACGGCGGCGGTGCGGTACGGGACGACGCGGGAGAACGTGCTGGCGCTGCGGGTGGCGCTGATGGACGGGCGGGTGCTGTCACTGGGCAGCCGGGCGCGCAAGAGCAGCGCCGGGTACGACCTGCGGCACCTGTTCCTGGGCGCGGAGGGCACGCTGGGTGTGATCACGGAGCTGACGGTGCGGTTGTGGCCGCTGCCGACCGCGCGGCTGGCGCTGCGCTGCGCGTTCCCGGACGTGGGCTCGGCGGCGCGGGCGGCGACGGCGGTGATGGGCGCGGCGGCGCAGCCGGAGCGGCTGGAACTGATGGACGCGCGGGGGTTGCGGGCCGTGAACCGCCACCTGGGCCTGACTGAGCCGGAGGTGCCGACCCTCTGGATCGAACTGGCGGGCGCCTCGGCGGGCGCGCTGGAGGACGTCCGGGCGCTGTGCGAGGAACTGTGCCGGGACGCGGGCGCGCTGGACGTGCGGGTCGCCCGGCAGCCCGAGGACCTGGAGGCGCTGTGGCGGGCGCGGCATCACGCGTTCTACGCGCTGAAGGCGCTGTACCCCGGCGAGGCGTTCCTCAGCACGGACCTGTGCGTGCCGCTGGACGCCCTGCCGGACATCCTCACCTTCACGGAAGACGGCCTGCGGGCCGAGGGGCTGGACGCGAGCGTGCTGGGTCACGTGGGGGACGGGAATTTTCACGTGCTGTTCCACGCGCCGCGCGGCTCGGGCGACTGGGCGCGAATCGACGCGCTGTACGCGCGGCTGGTCGAGCGGACGCTGGCGCTGGGCGGCACGTGCAGCGGCGAGCACGGCGTGGGCCTGCACAAGCGCCGGTTCCTGCGCGCCCAGCATGGCGACGCGGTGGAGCTGATGCGCGAGGTCAAGACCCTGCTGGACCCGCTGAACCTGCTGAATCCGGGGAAGGTGCTGCCCGACCCGGCCTGATCGCGACCTGAGGCGGAAAGTGCCGGCCCGTGACCCGCTACCCTGACCGGGTGACCTCGCCTGACATTCACGTCCTTCCGGCTCATGTGGCGCGTCTGATCGCGGCGGGCGAGGTGGTGTCGCGTCCGCTGGACGTGGTGCGGGAACTGGTGGACAACGCGCTGGACGCCGGGGCGACCCGCATTGAGGTCGAGGTGGACGGCGGGGGGCTGCGGCTGGTGCGGGTGCGGGACAACGGGGGGGGCATCCCGGCGGGGTCGGTGGGGCTGGCGCCGCTGCGGCACGCGACGAGCAAGCTGTCGCCGCAGGCGCGGTCGGTGGAGGGCGTGACGACGCTGGGCTTCCGGGGCGAGGCGCTGTGGGCGGCGGCGCAGGCCGGGGAGCTGCATGTGGTGTCGCGTCCGGCGGCGCAGGTGGGGGCGTGCGAGGTGCTCGCGCAGGGTGAGGACGTGCAGGTGGCCCGCGCGTCCGCCCCGGCGGGAACGACCGTGACGGTCCGCAACCTGTTCGCGCGGCTGCCGGGGCGGCTGCGGACGCAGGCTCCGGCGGCGTCGGAGGTGCGGGAGGTGACGGCGCTGCTGGGCCGGTACGTGCTGCACCACCCGGGCCTGCACTGGCGCCTGACGGTGGACGGCGAGGTGCGCCTGACGCACGCGCCCAGCGATCACCGGGGCGCGGTGGCGAGCGTGTACGGTCCGCTCAGCGCGAACCGCGTGCTGGCCGTGTCGGGCGAGGGGGTGCGCGGGGTGGTGTCCCGCCCGGAGTTGACGCGCGCCCGGCGGGACCGGATGCATGTCAGCGTGAACGGGCGGCCGGTGCTGGCTCCGCCGGAGCTGGAACGCGCGGTGATCGAGGGCTTCGGCGAGCTGCTCCCGGCGGGCGTGGCGCCGCTGTGCGTGCTGGACGTGACGGTCGCGCCCGGGGATCACAACCCGAACGTGCATCCGGCGAAGCAGGTGGTGGCGCTGGCGGACCTGCCGGGCGTGGCGGCGCGGGTGCGGGCGGCGGTGGCGGCGGCGCTCTCCGCACACCCGCTGGCGCGGGCGCTGCCGGCGTTGCGCCCGGCGGCGGAGCCCGCCCCGGCGCCGGGGCACGCGGCGTTCCCGGCGTTGACGCTGCTGGGCGTGTACCAGGAGCTGTACCTGCTCGCGCAGGGCGAGGGGGACCTGTGGGTGGTGGACGCGCACGCCGCGCACGAGCGGGCGCTGTTCGAGCACCTGACCCGCACGCTGGGCGCCGCCCCCCCGGCGGAGCTGCCCGAGCCGGAGCTGCTACACCTGACCCCCGAGCAGACCGCGCGTCTGCACGAGCGCGGCCCCGAGTTGCAGGGCTGGGGCCTGACGCTGGAGGACTTCGGGGCGGGACTGGCGCGGCTGCGCACGCTGCCCGCCGCGCTGGCCCCGCTGAACGTGCCCCGGCTCCACGAGCAGATCGTCGAGAGTGCCCTGGGGGACGGTCCGGACCCGCGCCGGGACGTGCTGGCGCGGCTGGCCTGCGCGCCCGCGCTGAAGGCCGGGATGCTGGACCTGGGGCGGGGTCAGGCGGTGCTGGACGCCCTGGCCGCCTGCGAGCATCCGTGGGCGTGCCCGCACGGGCGGCCCACCGTGCTGCGCCTGGGCGAGCGGGATCTGGCGCACGCGTTCGGGCGGCGGGGTGCGCGGGACGTGCCGCGCGGGCGGGACGCCGCCCCGACCGGCGGGCCGGGCGTCAGCGGTTCCTGAACGCGCTGCGCTGACCGCTGAACAGCGTGGGGAAGGTCGCGCGGGCGTCGCGGGTCAGGACCGGCTGCACCCAGTACGGCAGGTTCACGGTGGCGTTGCGGATGTCGAAGCGGCCGTCGCGGCTCTCGGTGGTCACGCCGGTCCAGCCGGGCCGCAGCGTGAGGTCGTAGTAGGTGTTCAGGCCCGCGCAGCGTCCCCGCAGGGTGACGGTGCGGTCGCTGTACACCCACTGCCCGCGCTGCGTGGCGACGGTCGGGTGGTCGGCCTGCACCAGCGTCGCCACCGCGTTCGACGCGGCGCTGAAGAGCAGAAGCGTCTCGGCGGTGTACGTGCGGGCTCCGGCGGGCTGCACGGTCACGCCGTCACAGACTTCCAGCGGCTGCACCGGGGGCCTGAACCCGGACGGCACGACCACGTTGAACCGCTCGCCTTTCAGGGGCCCCATGCCGAGCAGCCAGCCGCCCCCCAGGTTCGTGAGCAGCACGGTCAGCGGGCCGCTGCCGAGCGGCCGGGCCTGCGCGGGGTTCCGCAGCTGCCCGCCCAGGCTGAATGAGGCGGCGGGGGCCAGGGTGACGGTGCCGAGCAGGAGGGTCATCAGGACGCGCTTCACGCGCCGCAGGCTGCCGCCCGCACGTCAATGCCGTGTCGGCCCGCGTGAAGTTCATCACGCGGCGCGGGCCGCTGATCTAGAAGTGCGTGCGGAACGTCCCGCCACGCGGGCTGGCGCGGCGGCGTTCGGTCGCGGGACGCTCTGCGGGGCGGGCCGCGCCGCGCCGCGTGAGGTCCAGGTGCACAAGTCGCAGCAGTTCCCAGCGTTTCAGGCCGGGTTTCTGGCGCTGCTTGCCGAGCACGTGACGTTCCAGCGCGGCGCGGTTACCGTTCAGGGCCGCCAGGACGCGCGCTTCCCAGTACACGTCCTGGGCGCTGTCGCGGCGGCCCGGACCGCGCGGAATCCGCTCGTAGCGTTCACCGCCGCCCAGCACGCGGCGCAGCAGGAGGGCGGCGGCCGCCAGGCCAGCGACCAGCAGCAGCGTTGTCAGGATCATGTCCGTACTGTACCGGGCGCAGGCCGGTTCCGTGACGAAGTTTGTCACGTCGTCAGCTGCAGGTCAGACAGGTGTGTCATACGGACTCCGGTTGAAAGGCTTGCAAAACCTTTCAACCCGAGCGGATGCGAGAAGGAGCAAAGCGGGTTCCGGACGTGGAGCTGGCAATCCGGTGAAGTTCCGGATTGTCAGCGAAACAAACGGAATCCGTATCACACCTGCGGCCCGGGCGCCTCACAGCAGCAGTCAGAGGCCGCGGGAACTCTCCTCACGGCCTCCGGGTGTGGGGTGCGCGCCGGTCAGCGGTAGCGGGCGATGTCGCGGTTGTGTTCGGCGTAGGTGTGGTTCACGTAGATCCGGCCGTTCAGGCCGTGCAGGAAGTACACGGCGTCGCGCCCATCGGGCAGGGTCCGTTTGGGGCTGAGGACGGCGAGGAGCGCGGCCTGTCCGGGGTTGTTGATGGGTCCGGCGGGCAGTCCGGCGCGGGTGTACGTGGAGTACGGGGTGTCCCGGCGGAAGTCCCCGGCGCTGCGGTCGAGTTCCGGGAGGTCCTTGCCCAGCCCGTAGGCGACGGTGGGGTCGCTGCCCAGGGTCATGCCGTCGCGCAGGCGGTTCAGGAACACCCCGGCGATGACGGGCATCTCGGCGTCGTTGGCGGCCTCGGCCTGGACCATGCTGGCCAGGATCACCCAGTCGCGGACGCTCAGGCCCAGTTTTTTGGCGCTGGCGACGCGGTCGGGCGTGAATTCCTGGTTCATGCGGTCCAGCAGGGTCTGCACGATCTGGGTGGGGGTGGCCTGGGGGCGCAGGTCGTACGTGGCGGGGAACAGGAACCCCTCGAGGGTCTGCTGCTTGCCGCTGGCGTAGGGGCTGAGGGCCGCATCGTTCAGCACCTTCAGGATGGCCGCGCCGTCGAATCCGGCCTTCTGGAAGATGGCACTCAGGTCGCGTACGCGCCGCCCCTCGGGGATGGTGACGCTGACGGTGGGAATGCGGGCGGGCCCGGCGAGTTTCGCGGCGACCTGCTCGGCGGTCATCTGCCCGTTCAGGTCGTACAGGCCCTCTTTCAGGCTGCCCGCGGTGCCGCTGCGGCGCATCAGGAAGCGCAGCACGTCGCCGTTCTTCACGATCCGCTGGGCCTGCAGCGTGCCCGCCACCCCGGACAGGGTGTCGCCGGGCTTGACCTCCAGGGTGTACGCGGGCCCGCCGGCCGGGCCGAGCAGGCCGCGCACGTACCACAGCGCCCCGCCGACCGCGCCGAACAGCAGCAGCGTGAAGACGGCCAGGACGCGCAGGCACCCGGCGCCGCCGCGCCTCACGCGGCCCCCGCGCCGTGCGTGGCGACGCGGGCCAGGAGGTCCTCGTCGGTGGGGGGGCGCGCCCCGAAGCGCGACACGACCCAGCCGCCGACCTGCACGGCCAGCTGCGCGGCCCGCACGGCGTCCCCGTGGGCCAGCCAGCCGGTCAGGAACGCGCCGCCGAAGGCGTCCCCGGCGCCCGTGGCGTCCACGGCGCGGTCGTTCGTGGCGGGCACCTGCACGCGGGCCTGCGCGGGACCCTCGATCAGCACGCCGTCCTCGTCGAGTTTCATGACGATCAGCGCGTCCGGGAAGCGGGTGCGGAACCAGTCCATGGCGTCGGCTCGGTCGCCGCGGCCGCTCATGGCGCGGGCCTCGTCGTCGTTGGGGAACAGCACGTCCACCGGCAGGCGGTCCAGGATGCGCAGGAACACCTCGCGGCCCATGCTCTGGATCATCTGGAAGCTGCCCGGGTCGAGGCTCAGGGTGGCGCCGCCCGCGCGGGCCAGTTGCGCGGCGTGCAGCGCGGCCGAGCGGGGCGGGTCGCGGAACAGGCTCCAGGCGGTCAGGTGCAGGTGCCCGCAGCGGCGCAGGGTCTCGGCGGGCAGTTCGTGGGGCAGGAGTTCCCAGTCGGCGCCCTGCCCGGTCAGCATGGCGCGCTGCCCGCGGCGGTCGATCAGGCCCAGGATCACGCCGGTGGGGTGCTCGGCGCTCTCGATGACGTCGGCGCTGACCCCCTCGGCCTGGAGTTCCGCGGTGGCCAGTTCCCCGAAGCGGTCCTGGCCGATCTTCCCGACGAAATGCACGGCGCGCGTGGCACCGGCGCGGCGGGCCCACACGGCGAGGTTCGCGGCGCTTCCGCCGCCTGACAGTTCAATCCTGCCGGTGCTGTCCCCTCCGGGCAGCAGCAGCGTGTCCGGCTTCGCCAGCACGTCCCAGGTCAGGTCCCCCAGCGAAACCAGCGGTCGTTCAGTCATGTCCGTGGGGCAGCATACCGCGCGCCGGACTGCTTGAGCGTCCCGGCGGGAACTCGCTAACATGCGCGGCGTGTTCCCCCCACACGTCCGCACGCTGCCGGGCGCTGCCCGTCCGGGTGGCCGGGCCGGCGGACGCCGCCTTCCTCCCGGCGTCCCCGCCTCTGCCCTCTGCCTTCTCTCGGCGCGTTGTGCGCGCCGCGCGCGCCCGGGCCGGGGGGCGGGCGTGGGCGGGCCGCGGGGCACGTGACGCCGGACCGCGCGCCGCTGTGGGACCTGTCGCAGCAGAGCCGGGCGAATCTGCTCATGGCGCTGCTGCCGATGCTGCTGTCGGGCGTGCTGATCGTCGCGGCGTTCCTGCCCGCCCGGGGCGCCCTGGCGCAGGACGAGGCGATGTGGAACCCGCCGTACCAGACGCTGCTGACCACCCTGGTGCGGTACGCGGCGCTGGAGGTCAGCGCGGACACCCCGGCGGTGACGCTGGACGCCAGGCGGCGCGAGGTGCTGAGTCTGCTGGGCGACAGTCAGCGCTACCCGGACTCCGGCGGGGATGATCAGCAGGCGGGTGAGCCGCAGAGCGACGAGCAGGAGGCGGCCCGGCGCCTGAAGGCGGTCGCGCCCCTGATCGAGCGGCGCACCCCGGCCGACACGCAGCGGGCGCTGCAGATCGTGCTGGCGCTCGATGAGCGCAGCCGTGCGGAGCAGGATCAGGCGCGGCTCACCCTGAAGCGGAACCTGCAGGCGCTGGAGAGCACCATGCTGCTCGCGGGGCTCCTGAGCGGGCTGCTGGGCAGCATCCTGATCCTCACGGCGCTGAACCGCGCGGGGCACGAGCGGCACACCCGGGAACGCAACGAGTCCCAGCAGCGCGAGGCGCTGGGCATGGCCGCGCACGAGCTGCGCCGCCCCATGCAGGCGCTGCTGCTGGCCACCGACGCGCTGCGCCATACCGACAACGCCCGCGCGCGCGAGAAGCTGCTGCGCAGCATCGAGGGGGCCGCCGAGCAGATGGCGCGGCGCAGCGAACTGGAACGCCTGGACGCCATGTACGTGCAGATGACGGCCCTGCCGGTCATGACGGACCTGACGGCGCTGGTCGCGCGGCACGAGAACATGCGCGTGCGGGTGCGCCGCCCGTCGGGGCCGCTGCTGTGGATGGTGGACGCCACCCAGGTGCAGCAGATCGTGGAGAACCTCGTGGAGAACGCCATCAAGTACAGCGACGGGCCGATCACGGTGACGCTGGACCCGCCGACGGCGCTGTGGGGACCGGTGATCCGCGTGACGGACCACGGGCCGGGCCTGCACCCGAGCCTGCACGAGCAGGCGTTCCAGCCCGGCACGCGCCTGGCGACGCACGTGCCCGGGCGGGGGCTGGGCTTGCCGCTGGCGCGGCGGCTGGCGCAGGTGAACCGCGCGGAGATCACGCTGCACGACACGCCGGGCGGCGGGCTGGATGTCCGCGTGGCGTTCCACCTGCCGGACTGACGCGCCGGAGCGGGCCGGGCTGTCATGCTGGGGCATGACGGTTTGGTGGATGTGGGGGGCGCTGGCACTGCTGGGCACGGCGGGCGCCGAGGGAGCAGGCGCGGAGGCGGCGCACGCGGGACCACCCGCGTTCCTGGTGCAACTGACGCTGCTGCTGATCGTGTCGGCGGCGGCGGCGTACGGGTCGTTCAGGCTCAGGCTGCTGCCGATCATCGGCTTTCTGCTGGCGGGGGTGCTGGTGGGTCCCGGCGCGCTGGGCCTCATCCGGGATCCGCAGCTGATCTCGGCGGCGTCGGAGGTCGGGGTGATGCTGCTGCTGTTCACCATCGGGATCGAGTTCAGCCTGGAGCGGCTGTCGCGGATCGCGCGGCTGATCTTCCTGGGTGGGGGGTTGCAGGTGGGCCTGACCGTCCTGGCGGCGGCGGGCGCGCTGCTGGCCTTCGGGGTGGGCGCGGCGGACGCGGTGTTCACGGGGTGCCTGCTGGCCCTGTCGAGCACCGCGATCGTGATGAAACTGCTCGGCGAGCGGGGCGAGACGAACGCCCGGACGGGGCAGGTCAGTCTGGGCATCCTGATCTTTCAGGATCTGGCGGTGGTGCTGATGGTGCTGCTGATTCCCATGCTGGCCGGGCAGGGGGGCGGCGCGGCGGGCGTGCTGATCGCGCTGGCGAAGGCGGGCGGGATCATCGCGCTGGTGCTCGTCGCGGCGCGGCGGGTGGTGCCGCCCCTGATGGAGGTCGTGGCGCGGACGTGCAGCACGGAGATCTTCCTGCTGGCGGTCGTGGCGCTGTGCTTCGGCACGGCCAGCCTGACCGCGCTGGCGGGCGTGAGTCTGGCGCTGGGGGCGTTCCTGGCGGGTCTGCTCGTCAGCGAGAGCCGCTACGGTGCGCAGGCGATGGGTGAGATCCTGCCGCTGCAGATCCTGTTCAGCGCGGCGTTCTTCCTGTCGGTGGGGGTGCAGCTGGACCTGCGGTTCGTGCTGGGTCACCTGGGCCTGGTGCTGGGCGCGGCGGCGCTGATCGCGCTGCTGAAGGTCGTGGTGACGTCCCTGAGCGTGCGGCTGCTGGGCGAGGACTGGCGCACGGCGCTGCCCGTGGCGCTGCTGACCGGGCAGGTCGGGGAGTTCTCGTTCGTGCTCGCCACGACCGGCGCGGCCCTGGGCCTGAGTTTCGCCGGGCTGGGCGAGCAGGGCTCAGGGGTGTTCATTGCGGCGACGGTGCTGCTGATGGCGCTGACCCCGGGCCTGGCGGCGCTGGGCGGACCGCTGCTGGCCCGTCTGCCCTCCCCTGCCCCCGGGGAAGCGGGCACGGGAGCCGCAGGTACCGGGCCGTCCGGCGGGGAGCGGCACGGGGACGGCGCGCATGGCCTGCCGGTCGCGGGCCGCGTGGTGTTCCTGGGGTACGGCGCGCACGCCCGCCTGGCGGCCCGCGCCCTGAGCCGCGCGGGGCAGCCGTACTCAGTGGTCACCCGGAACCCGGACGGCGCGAGTGAACTCCAGGGGCGCGGCGCGCCGGTCCTGATCGCGGACTACACCCGCGCGGGGCTGCTGCGGGACCTGGGCATCGACTCGGCCCGCGCGGTCGTCATCGCGGACGACGACACCGAGATGACCGAACGCACCCTGAGTGTGCTGCGCACGGTCGCGCCGCAGGTGCAGGTCATCACGCGCGCCACCTCGCCCGAGGGAGTCGCGGGGTTGCAGGCGCTGGGCGCGCAGCACATCCTGAGCGCGCACAAGGAGGTCGCGGCGGGCATCCTCGACCTGCTGACCCCGCCGGAGGTCACGCGGACGGAACTGTCCCGCCACCTCGCCGAGCACCCGCCCGTGACCCTGAGCGCCACGCAGCGCGCCCAGTGCGAGCACGCCGTGCACAACGCCGGGCCGGTCACGCCCGAGGCGGACGTGTGCCTGGAATGCGTCGCACTGGGCGACACCTGGGTGCACCTGCGGGTCTGCATGACCTGCGGGCACGTGGGCTGCTGCGACTCCAGCAAGAACCGCCACGCGACCCGCCACGCGCAGGGGCAGGGGCACCCGGTCATCCGCAGCGCCGAACCCGGCGAGGACTGGGCGTACTGCTACGAGCACCGCTGGACGAAATGATACGGACTCCGGTTGAAAGGTTTGCAAAATCTTTCAACCCGAGTGGAGCGAGGAGGAGAGAAACGGGTTCCGGGCGTGGAGTTGGCAGATCGGCTGTGTTCCGATCTGTTAACGAAACAAACGGAATCCGTATGACGCGGGACGACCCTGCGCCCATGGGCGGACGCGCCTGCCCGCGCGGTCCCGTAGACTGCCGCGCATGACTGCTCCCAGCGCCGTGCCCACCGAGATCGTCACGCCCAGGTTGCGGCTGCGCCGCCCCGATCCGGCGGACGCGGAGGCGTTGGTGGCCGCCGTGAACGCGTCGCTGCCGCAGCTGCGCGAGTGGATGGTGTGGGCGCAGGCGCCCATGACGCTGGACGCCTCCCGCGAGAACCTGACGGGCGCCGCCGAACGCTTCGACGCGCGGGAGAACCTGCGCTACCACGTGTGGAACGCCGAGGGCACCGAGCTGGTCGGCAGCAGCGGGTACCACGCGCTGGACTGGCGCGTCCCGAAGGGCGAGATCGGGTACTGGATCGCCACGGCGCACGCCGGGCAGGGCTACGCGCGCGAGGTCGTGCAGGCCCTGACCGACCTGGCCCTGACAGATAGCGCGGCGGGCGGCCTGGGCCTGCGGCGCCTGGAGATCCGCTGCGATCCCGCCAACGGGCGCAGCGCCCGCATTCCCCCGGCGCTGGGCTACACGCTGGACGCCCGGCTGGTGAACGACGACGTGACCGCGGACGGCTCGGCGCCGCGCGACACGCTGATCTTCAGCCGCGTCCGCTGACGTTCAGGGCGTGATGCGCGTGCCGGCCTCGCCGCGCGCGGCGGCGGACAGCGCCCCGGCGTGCATGCCGCTGGCGATCACGGCGAAGGGCGCGCCGCGGTCCAGGGCGTCCAGGGCGGCGCGGACCTTGGGGATCATGCCGCCCGCGATCCAGCCGTCCTGAATGCCCCCCTCGACCTCGGCGCGGGTCAGGTGCGCAGCGCGGCTCTCGGGGTCGGGGTAGGTGCGGTACACGCCGTCTACGTCGGTCAGGAACACGATGCCCTCGTTCAGGGCGCCCGCGACGGCCCCGGCGGCGGTGTCGGCGTTCACGTTCAGGGCGTCCCCGTCCGGGCCGACGGCCACGCAGCCGACGACCGGCGTGAGTCCCGCGCCGAGCAGGGCGCGCAGCACGTCCGCGTTCACGCCGGTCACGCGGCCCACGCGGCCCAGCGTGGGGTCGAAGACCTCGGCGCGCAGCAGTTCCGAGTCGCGGCCCATCAGGCCCACCGCGCGGCCCACGTCCTGGCTGAGCTGCTTGTTCAGCTGACACAGCGCCATCTCGACGACGTCCATCGCCTCGGGCGTGGTGACGCGCAGCCCGGCGCGGAACTCGCTGGGGATGCCGCGCGCGGCGAGTTCCCGCTCGATGACGGGGCCGCCGCCGTGCACGACGACGACGGTCTGCCCGGCGCGCAGCGCGGCGATCTCGGCGGCGACGGCGCGCCGCAGGTCCAGACTCTTCATGGCATTCCCGCCGTACTTGACGATCACCCCCGGAGTGTAGCGCCGGGGGTGACTGCGGAATGCGTTCAGACGATGGGGCTCAGCTCCAGTTCCAGACGGTGGGTTCGTACTCGAACGAGCCGGGCGCGAGGCGGCGCAGGTGCCCGATGGCCGGGAACGGGAAATGGTACCCGGTCACCCAGAGTTTGCCGTCGGTGATGCGCGCGAAGATCTCCTGGCGGGTGCGGGCGGCCTGCGCGCCGTCGGTGTCGAAGCCCACGTACGCCCCCTCGTGTTTCAGGGAGATCAGGAAGTGCCCGCCGGCGTCCCCGAGGATCAGGGCGCTCTGGCCGCCGCTCTGCGCGAGGACGCTGTGGTGGCCCGCGGTGTGGCCGGGCGTGGCCACGGTCAGGACGCCGGGCACGATCTCCTCGCCACTTTTCAGGAGCTTGAACTTGTCCTTCAGGCCGATCAGGTTGTTCTTCACGGCGTCGTTGGGGTTGGCCTGCGTGACCCAGAAGTTGAATTCGGCCTCGTTGATCATGTGCTGGGCGTTGGCGAAGGTGGGTTTGCCGTTCGTGGTCAGGCCGCCGATGTGGTCGCCGTGCCCGTGCGTGATGAACACGACGCTGATCGTGTCGGGTTCGATCCCGGCGCGGCGCAGGTTCGCGACCAGCTGCCCGCTGGCGCCGCCGCGGCCGGTGTCGATCAGGATGCGTTTCCCGCCGATCTCCAGCAGGACCGGGTTGAAGTGGTTCACGGTGTTCGTGGCGGGCACAGAGTACTCGGCGAGGGTCGCGGCGAACTCGGCCTGCCGGTCGGGGTTGGCGCCCCAGGTGGGCAGCAGCGCGGCCAGTGGGGCGGTGCCGTCGCTGACGGTGGTCAGGGTCATGTCGCCGATCTTCTGGCGGTAGAAGCCACTGCCGTTCATGGCCATCGCGCCGGACGCGGCGGCGGGGGTGGCCGGTGTGGCGGGGGCGGTCTGGGCGCGGGCCAGGGGCGCGGCGGCCAGCGCGGCGCCGGTGGCGGTCAGGAAGCGCAGCGTGTCGCGGCGGGCGGGACGGGGGGTGCGGTCGTCTTGGGGCATGCGTGAACCTCCGGGGGGTGAACTGTGAAAAACGCGTTCACGTTAAACGACCCGGGCGGGCCGGAGATGTCAGCCAGCCTGCCATTTCCCCGCCGGGCCTTGAGCGATCCTTCACGGCCCCCGCAGCCCTGTCGGCAGACTGCGCCACCCGTTTTCCGCCCCTGCGCCCTGACAGGAGTCGGCGGGCAGGCCGAGTGCCCTGCCCGCCGACCGACCCCCGTCCGGTCAGTGCTCGCGCAGCCAGCTGATCAGGTCCGGGCCGGACAGTGGGGGCGTGATGGCGTAGCCCTGCGCGGCGTCGCAGCCCAGTTCCCGCAGGATGCCCAGCTGGTCGGCGGTTTCCACACCGACCGCCACGACCTGCAGGCCCAGGTTGTGTGCCAGGTCGATGGTGCCCTGCACGAGCGTCAGGGACTTCTCGTCGCCGGGCAGGCGGGCGGTCAGGGTGGGGTGGAGTTTCACGGCGCTCAGCGGGAAGCGCGTCAGGGCCGCGAGGCTGCTCGCGCCGTCCCCGAAGTCGTCCACGCTCAGGCGGGCGCCCAGGGAGCGCAGCTGTTCGAGCAGGCCCAGCGTCTCCTGGCTGTGATCCAGCAGGCTCCCGGCGCTCACCTCGATGTCGGGCGCGCCCTCGGTGGACAGCAGCGGCAGCAGGCGGCGCAGCCCGGCCGAGCGGCGCAGTTCCTCCAGGCTCAGGTTCACGCTGACCGTCCAGTTCGCGTGGCGGTCCGGCAGCGCGGCGCGGACCGCCTGACGGCCCAGCACGGCCTCCTGCACGACCCACTCGCTGACGTGCGTGATCAGTTCGCTGCGGCTGGCGAGGTCCAGGAAGCGGGCCGGGCCGAGCAGGCCCAGGGTGGGGTGGTTCCAGCGCAGCAGCGCCTCGGCGCTGAAGGCCCGGTCGCGTTTCAGGGACAGCGCGGGCTGGTACAGCAGCGTGAACTGGTCCTTGTCCAGCGCGCCGCGCAGCGCCTCTTCCAGTTCGAAGGCGCGGGCGACCTCGTCGCGCAGGGCGGGCTGGAACACGCTGCGCTGCGCGCGGCCCTGCCGTTTGGCGTGCTGCATGGCGACCTCGGCGTTGGCGAGCACCGCGTCGTTCGCCGCGTCGTCCGGGCGGTCGGCGACGCCCAGCGCGGCCGTCAGCTGCACGTCGCGCTGCCCGACGCGCAGCGGACTGTCCAGCACGGCCCCGGCGCGGTTCAGGGCGGCGGCGGCGCCCACGTCCGGCAGGAACACCATGAACGAGTCGTCGGCCAGCCGGGCGGACAGACCGTGAGCCTCGCTGCTCAGGTCGTTCAGGCGGGCCGCCACCTGGATCAGCAGGCGGTCGCAGGCGGTGCGGCCCAGCGCGGCGTTCAGTTCGGAAAAACCGTCGAGGTCCAGGCAGACAGCCGCGCCACGCTCGCCGGTGCGGCCCAGCGCCTCGCGCACCCCGGTGCGGTTCAGGAGGCCCGTCAGGGCGTCGTGGCGGGCGTCGTGGCGGATCTTCGCCTGCGCGCGGCGCAGGGCCGTCAGGTCACGCAGGGTCAGCAGGACGCTGCCGCGCGCGCCGCCGGCCTCGCCGCCCACGCCGGTGGCGCGCAGTTCCATCTGGCGGACCGTGCCGTCCGGGAGGGCCAGCAGCACCTCGCGCCGCATGGGGAGGGGAATCTCCTTCCAGTCGGGCAGGGCCAGCGGTTCCCCCTCGGGCGTGAAGATCTTGACGCCCAGTTCGGTCATGACGCGCGTGACGGCCAGCCCGACCAGCCGCGCGGCCTCCAGGCCCAGCAGCGTCGCGGCACGTTCGCTGACCAGCTGGGCGCGCCCGGCATGATCCACGAGGATGGTGGCGTCCTCCGAGAGGGCCAGCACCTGACTCATGACGCCCAGCGGGGCGAGGCCGTCCCGCGCGGCGGCCTCGCCCTCGGCGACGAGCAGGCCGGGTTCGCTGGTGCGACGCACGCGCAGGTTCAGGCTGCCGCCCCCGGCGAGTTCCACGTCCGCGCGGGCGGCGCCGCCGGCCGCGGCGAGCCGCACGAGGTCCCGCACGGGGTCGCTGGGCACGTCCGCGAAGCACGCCCAGGACCACAGGGGCGCGCCGGTCACGACCGGGGCCCCGGCGGGCAGCAGGCTCAGGAAGCCCTGGCTGGCCTGCAGCACCGCGCCGGACTCGGAGAGCAGCGCGGCGGGCGTGTCGGTGTCCAGCAGCGCGGAGACGCGCGCGGCGCGTTCGTACTCGCCGGTCACCTCCTGTAGGGTCAGCATGACCCCGGCAGCGGACGCCCCGAAGTACGGTCTCGCCTCGCCGCGCACCCACGCGGCGTGCCCGGCGTGCGTGATCTGCTCGTCCGGGAGACGCACCGAGCGGCCCGCACCCGCCTGCATGAGCGCCTGCACGAGCGCCGGGCGGTCCCGGAACACGTCCTGCACGGGGCGGCCGGTCACGTCCGGTTCGGCCAGGGCGAACAGTTCCAGGAACGGGCGGCTGACCTTGCGGAACACCAGGTCGCCGGTCAGCCACGCGGTCGCGACGGGCAGCTGCGTGATGAGCACCTCGGTTTCGCGGTGCACGCCGTCGGCGCGGGCGGCGGCGAGCAGCATGGTCAGGACCTGCACGGCGGCGTCGGGCGGCGGGCCGTCCTCCTGCCACAGCAGGCCCAGCAGCGCGCCGTCACGCGTGAGCCAGGTCATCTCGCCGCGTTCGAACCACTCGTCGGGCGGCACGAGGTCCAGTCCGGCCCGTTCGGGGGGGGTGTCGGCGCGGACGCGCAGGACCTCGTCGCCCAGCGAGGCGAGGAGGGTGGCGCGGGGCGTGTGGACGCGCATCAGGTCACTCAGGGCCGCCTGCACGGCGGTGAAGGCTGCGGGAGTCACGATGGGGTACCTCGAACCAGCGGGGAGGGGGCGGCGGGACGGGTGAGGCGCATACGCCGGGAATCCTGACATCCGGACTCTTACCACCATCATTCACCATCGGTGACCTGTGCGGGATTCATCACGACCACCCCCCCCGGCTGCCCCCACTGGGGCGCGGGACTTATCCTGTGGGCATGAAGCAGAAACTCTCCACCCTGATCGCCCAGGCGCGCGGCGGGCGCGTGATCCGCACGCCCTTCGTGGACGGCGACGACATCGACCGCCGCCTGCTGAACGACCCGGAGGTCCGCCACAAGCTCGCCGGGGGCTTCCCGGACGCGCGCCGCGTGGTGCTGACGCTGCACCCCGAGCACATCCCCGAGGTGGACGGCGGCGTGACCGTGTACCGCGTCACACCGCACGAGGGCGGCCCCGCGTGGGACGCGCAGGACTTCGCGGTGCAACTGAAACGCCTGGGCCTGGACGAGGACGGCCTGGGTGACTTGCGCGAGGACCGCGGCAGTTTCCTGATCGCCGCGACCGGCAAGGCCGCGCAGCAGGTCGCCGACCTGACCAGCCTGGGCGGGCGCGACGTGGACGTGGAACCGGTCGGCGAGAGCGCCGGGAAGGGCAGCAAACTGCGCGAGGTCGTGGTGCCCAGCATGCGCGTGGACGTCGTGGGCGCCAAGGGCTTCGGCGTGAGCCGCGCGTACTTCCAGCAGGGCATCGACGGCGGCAAGGTCCGCCTGAACGGCCAGCCCGCCCGGGCCAGCAGCGAGATCCGCGAGGGCGACAGTCTCGCCGCCGACGGCCTGGGCCGCATCGACTTCAAACGCGTGGTGAACGAGACGCGGCGCGGCAACTACAAGGTCGAACTCGACGTCCACCGATGATCGACCTGCTGTCCCGCAATCCCAGCCTGGACCCGGAGGCCCTGACGGCCGAACTGGCCCCCACGCCCCGCTACCAGGGCGTGCGGTTCGCCACGTACCATCCGAACGCGGCGTACCCCAGCCAGGAGGAGGCGCGCGTGGCCACGCAGGCGTTCCTGAAGGGCGCGCAGGTGCGGCCCGGCGGCTTTCGCCTGTTCCGGCGCGCCAAGCCCGAGGGGCGGGGCCTGTACCTCGACGGGGGCTTCGGGGTGGGCAAGACGCACCTGCTGGCCAGCGCGTGGCACGAGGCGCCGGGCCGCGCGGCCCTGATGAGCTTCCAGGACCTGATGTACATCATCGGGGCGCTGGGCATGACCCGCGCCGTGGACGCGTTCCGCGGGCACGACCTGCTCCTGATCGACGAGTTCGAACTGGACGACCCGGGCAACACGCACATGGCGAACACGTTCCTGGGGCAGCTGATGCCCGGCGGGACGAGCGTGATCGCCACGAGCAACACCGAACCCGGCGCGCTGGGCCAGGGGCGCTTCAACGCCAGCGACTTCCAGCGGCAGATCCAGGCGATCGCCAGCCGCTTCGAGACGCACCGCATCGACGGACCGGACTACCGGCAGCGCGGCGTGCGCCCCGAGGACGTCCTGACGCCCGCCGAGTTCACCGCCTGGGAGGCCCGGCAGCAGGGCGCGACGCTGGCCCGCCTGAACCACCGCGACCTGAGCCGTCACCTGTTGCAGGTGCACCCCAGCCGCTTCAGCCGCCTGCTGGCGGGCGTGGGTGCCGTCGCCGTGACCGACCTGACCCCCATGCCGGACCAGAACGTCGCGCTGCGCTTCGTGCACTTCATCGACAAGCTGTACGACCTGGGCCTGCACGCCGCCTTCACCGGCACGAACCTGAGCGGGCTGTTCAGCGACACGTACCGGCACGGCGCGTACGCCAAGAAGTACAGCCGCTGCCTGTCCCGCCTGTCGGAACTGCTGAAAGAGGCCCGGCAGGAGCGGTAGGGGCCGGTCCCGGGGTCTGAGGGTCGAAGGGTCTGAGAGTCCAAGGGGCGAGGGACCAGAGGTCCAGGGAACGCGGGGTCCTGGCTGTTCCCGCCCCGGTCACGCGCGCACCTAACGCCCGTTTGAGTAGCATGCGCGCATGACGAAAGCGGGCGCAGAGTTACAGGAACTGATCGCGGCGATGGAGCAGCGCCGCACGCGGGTCGAACAGGGCGGCGGCCCCGAACGCCTGAAGAAACAGAAGGCCGGGGGGAAACTCACCGCCCGCGAGCGGATCGAGGCGCTGCTGGACCCCGGCAGCTTCCTGGAGATGGGCACCTTCGTCGAGCACCGCGGCGGCCGCCTGATGCAGGGCGTGGACGCCCCCGGCGAGGGCGTCGTGACCGGGCGCGGCACCATCGACGGGCGGCAGGTGTTCGTGTTCAGCCAGGACTTCACGGTGCTGGGCGGGTCTTTAGGCAAGATGAACGCCGCGAAGATCACGAAAATCATGGACATGGCCGCCAGGACCGGCTGCCCCGTGATCGGCCTGAACGACAGCGCCGGAGCCCGCATCCAGGAGGGCGTGGACTCTTTAAGCGGCTACGGCGAGATCTTCTACCGGAACGCGATCTACTCGGGCGCGGTGCCGCAGATCAGCGCGATCCTCGGGCCCTGCGCGGGCGGCGCGGTGTACTCCCCGGCACTGACGGACTTCATCCTGATGAGCGAGGGCAGCAGCTACATGTTCATCACCGGGCCCGAGGTCATCAAGTCCGTGACGCGTGAGGACGTCACCTTCGACCAGCTGGGCGGCGCGGACGTCCACACCCGCAAGAGTGGCGTCGCGCACCTCGCGTACGACGGCGACGAGGCAGTCCTGGCGGGCATCCGTGACCTGCTGGGGTACCTGCCGCAGAACGCGCACGAGAAGGCCCCCGCACACCCCACCCAGGACCCCGCCACCCGCACGAACGAGCGGCTGCTGGACATCGTCGTGCCGGACCAACGCAAACCGTACGCGATGCACGACGTGATCCACGAACTCGTGGACGACGGCACCTTCCTGGAAATCCAGCCGAACTGGGCGAAGAACATCGTCGTGGGCTTCGCGCGGCTGAACGGCGAGTCGGTCGGCATCGTGGCGAACAACCCGCGCGTCATGGCGGGCACGCTGAACATCGACGCGTCGGACAAGGCCGCGCGGTTCATCCGCACCTGCGACTGCTACAACATCCCCATCCTGACGCTGGTGGACGTCACGGGCTTCCTGCCGGGCGTCGCACAGGAACACGCCGGGATCATCCGCCACGGCGCGAAGATGCTCTACGCCTACGCCGAGGCGACCGTCCCCAAGGTCACCCTGATCACCCGCAAGAGCTACGGCGGGGCGTACCTCGCCATGAACAGCCGCGACATGGGCGCCGACGTCGTGTACGCCTGGCCGACCGCCGCCGTCGCCGTCATGGGCGCCGAGGGCGCCGCGAACATCGTCTACCGCCGCGACATCCAGACCAGCGACAACCCCGACGCCACCCGCGCGCAGAAGATCGCCGAGTACAAGGACGCCTTCGACAACCCCTACGTCGCCGCCAGCAAGGGCTATATCGACGACGTCATCCCCATGGAAGACACCCGCCGCGTCCTCATCCAGACCTTCGAAATGCTCCGCGACAAGGAAGAGGCGCGGCCCTACAAGAAACACGGCAACATTCCGCTGTAAACGGGCAGTGGGGAGTGGGAAGTAGGGAGTGGGTCGGGGCCAGCGTCCCATCCATTTCCCACTTCCCACTGCCCACTTCCTACTTTCCATTACCGTCCCGGCGTCCCCGCGCGCCTAGACTGCCCGCATGACTGAGAAGCCGTTCGTGAAGCCGTCGGATGCGGAGCTGCGGGAGCGGCTGACGCCCATGCAGTACAGCGTGACCCAGCACGAGGGCACCGAGCGGGCCTTCACTGGGGAGTACTGGGACCACACGGAGGACGGCATCTACGTGGACGTGGTGAGCGGTGAGCCGCTGTTTTCCAGCCTGGATAAGTACGACGCGGGGTGCGGGTGGCCCAGCTTCACGCGGCCGATTCCCAGCGTGGCGTTGACGGAGAACACGGATTACAAGATCGGGTACGCGCGCACCGAGGTCCGGTCGGCCGGGGCGGATTCGCACCTGGGGCACGTGTTCCCGGACGGCCCGCGTGAGCATGGGGGGTTGCGGTACTGCATCAATTCGGCGGCGTTGCGGTTCGTGCCGGTGTCGGAGCTGGACGCGCAGGGGTATGGCGAGTTCCGGGCGCTGTTCGGGTAAATCCGAACGCGAGGAGGGGGAGGCCGGTTGCAGCCTCCCCCTCCCCTGTTCTGATCGTCAGCGGGCGCCGAAGTCCTGCACCCAGTAGTGCCTGTAGGTGCTGGTGGTCGTGTACGCGTAGCCGACGCCGAGTTCCTTGAAGTTGGGGTTCATGATGTTCCGGCAGTGCCCTTCACTCTTCAGCCAGCCGTCCACGACCTGCTGGGGGGTGCCCTGTCCGGCGGCGATGTTCTCGCCGATGGTGCGGTAGGGGGTGTACCCGGCGTTCGTGATCCGCTGCGAGAAGGTCCGGCCGTCCTTGCTGGTGTGGCTGAAGTAGTTCTGGGCGGCCATGTCGGCCGCGTGGCCCTGCGCGGCCTGCCCGAGCGCCGCGTTCCAGGTGAGCGGGGCGGCGGCGGCGTGGCTGGTGGCGCCGCAGCTGCGGGGCACGGCGCGGGCGGCGTTCGTGAGGTCCAGGACCTGCTGCGCGAACGCGCTGGGCGTGCTGGGGGCCGGGGCGGGCGCGGGCGCGCTGGCGGCGGTGACGGTCACGGGGAAGTCGATGAACGACGCCGTGTTCGTGGCGAGTGCGGCGCGGATGGTGGCGCTGCCCGCCGAGACGGCGGTGACGAGGCCGGTCTGGGTGACGGTGGCGACGGCGGCGTTGCTGGTGGTCCATTTCAGCTGGCCGGGCTGGGCGGGCTGGCCGTTCACGGTGACGTTCAGTTGCAGGGTCTGCCCGGCGGTCAGGGCGACGGGCGTGGCGACGGCCAGGGCAGCCAGTGTGGTGCCGGGCTGGCTGGTGGCGGGCGCGTCCGCCCCGGGGGTGCCGGTGCCGGTGCTGCCGCAGGCGGCGAGGGTCAGGGCGAGCAGCGCGGCGGCGCTGCCCCGCAGAAGTGCGGTGGGCATGCGGTCATTAAAGCGGGTTCAAGGCTGCATGAACATGAGAGTTTTTCGAGGCCTTCTCACGCCACTCCGGGCGTCGTCCCTGCCGGGAGAAACCTTCTGCAGCAGGCGAATTCGACTGTGTTTCTCTCACACTTGTCGCGCGGATGGTGGCTCATGAGGAGAGAAATCTCACAGTTGCAGCAGGCTGTAGTGAACTACCTCACCTGCGGACCCGACCACCGGCTCATGCTGCTGCCTAGACATGATCAGGGTCGGGGCCAGCGCCCCCGCCGCCCGCAGTAGGGCCGCCTCCACCGCCGCATCCGCCGCGCCCCACAGGTGCGCCGCCCCCCCACCCGCGCGGGAGTGCCACAGCAGCGCGCCCACCACCTCGCCGTCCCGGTACGCACTCAGCGGCACGAAGTCCCGGTCCCCCTCCAGCCGCGCCGCGAGCTGCCGCGCCAGCCCCTCGCCCCAGCCCGGCGTGCCGTGCGCGCGCGTCAGGGCTTCCGCCCACGGGCGCAGGTGCAGGCGCGACACCTGCTCGACCACCACGCCCTCCCCCGGCACGCCCTCCCCTGCCCACGGCGCGGGGTCGGCCTGACCCACGCGCACGCGGGCCACCTCCCGCCCCGGCAGACCCACCAGCGGCCCCACCGTCGCCACCAGCGGCGGCACGCCCTGCCCCTCGTGCCAGTCGAGGACCGCCGCGATGTCCACCCCGCGCAGGTCCGCCGGGAGGAACGTCGCGTTCAGCGCCAGCACGTTCACGCCCGGCGTGAGCAGCGTCACCGCGCCCCCCTGCTCGCGCTGCACGGCGGACAGCGGCGCGTGGAACTCCAGCAGGTCAGTCAGCGTGGGGGGCAGCATCCGCCCAGCGTACCGCCCGCCCCGCGCGGCATAGTGGCCGCACACATGCTCAGCGCCACCACCGACCGTTTCTTCGGGTACTACCCCGGCACCGTCGCCTTGATCACTGCCGCGCACGACGGGCAGCGCAACGTCATGGCCGCCGGGTGGCACACCGCCCTGAGCGCCGACCCGCCCCTGTACGGCGTGGCGGTCGGGCGTGAACGCGCCACGCACGCCCTGATCCGCGCGGGCGGCACCTTCGGCGTGAACTTCCTGCCCCTCGCCCACGCGGACGCCGTGCAGGGCGCGGGCCTGCACAGCCTGCACGGCGGCGTGGACAAACACGCCCTGCTGAACCTCGACACCCTGCCGGGACAGCCGCTCGCGCTGCGCGGCGCGTACCTGCACTACACCTGCCGCGTCAGCGCCGTCACCCCCACCGGCGACCACGACCTGTTCGTGGGCCACGTCGAACAGGTGCACTTCGACCCGGACGCCTACGACGACGCGGGCCTGCTCGTCGCGCCGCCCGCCATCTACCTCGGGCGCAGCACCTACACCACCACCAGCACCGAACGCGCGGAACATGGCCGCTGAACCCAGCCCGCTGGCCCTGTGGAACGCGCGGGGCGAGGTGTGGCGCACCCCGGCGGGCGACCTGCCGACCCTGAACGTCCCGGACGCGGCGGCCCTGCCGGACGTGCTGCGCGCGGACCTGCCGCCCGGCGCGTGGCTGCTGCACGACGGCGGACTGGGCTTCGGGCAGCGCGGGACGCTGCATGTCCGCCTGACCGACGGGACAGAGGTGACGTGGCCCGGCGGCTGGAGCACGCACCTCCCGGACGTCCCGCCGGGCGCGCGGCCCTGGCAGCGGCCCGACTGGCCGGAGGTCGCGACGGCCAGCGTGGACGCCCGACTGGGTGCGCTGGGCCTGACCCGAACAGGACCGGTGAACCCCGGTTTCAGTCACGACCTGATGGGCATCCACCGCGTGCCGCTGGAGGAAGGTCGCCGGGCGTGGCTGAAGGTCAGCGCGGACGGGCGCGAGGCGGCCCTGACCGCGCACCTCGCCGCGCGGCACCCGGAGCTGCTGCCGCCCGTCCTGCACGCCGACCCGCAGGAGGCGACGCTGCTGACCCTGGACGGCGGCACGCTGCTCGACGGGGTACCCGACCCGGCGGCGTGGACCGGCGCGCTGGAGCGGCTGGCCTCCTTCCAGCGCGCGGCGGACGCCCCGGCCCTGACCGACCTGGGCGCGCCCACCCTGACGGTGCCGGACATGGCGGCGCGGGTGGACGCCCTGCTGGCCGACCCTGCGCCCCTGCGCGCCTGGGGCCTGAATCCCGACGAGGTGGCGGCGATGCGTGACCTGCGCCCGGCCGTGGCCGCCGCGTTCCGTGACCTGCACGCGCACGGCCTGCCCAGCCTGCCCGCGCATGGGGACGCGCACCCCCGCAACGCCCTGCACGGCCCGGAGCGGGGCAGCGTGTGGTTCGACTGGAGCGAGGCGGCCCTGGCACACCCGTTCATGGACGCCGGGTGGTTCCTGGGGTTCACCCTGCACCCCGCCCGCGCGGCGCTCCCCGTGCGCTCGGGCACGCCGGACCTGCCCGAGCGACTGGCCGGAGCGTACCTGCGTGCCCTGGGGGCCGGAGACGCGGCGGGGCTGCTGTGGCGGTCGCTGCCGCTGGCGCACCTGCACCGCGCCGTCCTGTTCGACGCGGCCTACCGCGACTGGACGGGGACCGTGCCGGGCGTCCGCCCGAACTTCACGCCGTTCTCACTGCGGCAGGCGTTACGGGAGGCCGTCAGGCTGTAGAGCAGTTTTCCGAATTACGGCATCAGAAAAACAAACTTCTGATGCCTCCATTCTCTGCTCCGCAGCTGTTCCAGTCCATCCTGCTCAACAAAAATCACTCGCTCCACCCGGCCACGAAGAACACGTCTTCATGGCAATTGCTCTAACCCGTAGATCTCCAGGAAGCGCCGGGTGCGGGCGGCCAGGGTGGGCAGAGGGGCGACCTCGCCGCACACCCAGTCCGGCTGGTAACCCCGGCACACGCCGGGCCGGGTGGCGTAGATGGCGCAGAGGTGCCCGCAGCCCTCGTCGGGGCCGAGGTTCACGCAGGGCACACCGAGGGGTTTGTTCAGCGCGTGGATGTCCGGCGCGGCGCAGCAGGCCCCGCACGCCGTACAGTCGGTCGTGACGGGGCTGCGCGGCGCGTACCCGGGGGGCGGCGTGAAGCGGGCCTGCGCCTCGGGGGTCAGGCGGAGCGGCCCGCGGGTGGTCACGTCAGGTCGGCCAGGGCAGCGAGCAGCGCGTCGTTCTCGGCGGGCGTGCCGATGGCGACGCGCAGGCAGCCGGTCAGCCCCGGAAGGCTGTCCTGGCGGCGCACGACTATGCCCTCGCTAAGCAGGTGGGTGTACGCGGCGGCGGCGTCGGGGGTGCGCAGCAGGAAGAAGTTCGCCTGACTGGGCAGCGCCCGGCAGGTGGGGTGATCCGCGAGGGCCGCGAGGACGCGGTCGCGTTCGCGGACGCCCTCCTGCACGCGTTCCTGCACGTACTGGGGCTGTTCCAGGGCGACTTCCAGCGCGGCCTGCGCGAGGGTGCTGACGTTGAAGGCGGGCACGAGTTTCTGGAGCTGCCCGGCGAGTTCCGGCGTGGCCAGTGCGTACCCGAGGCGCAGTCCGGCGAGGCCCCAGGCCTTGCTGAAGGTGCGCAGGCTCAGGCGGTTGCCGCCCGCGAGTACGAGGTCCTTGTGGTCGGTGCGGCTGTACTGGTGGTACGCCTCGTCGAGCACGACGACCCAGTCCCCGGCGGCGTCCACGAGGTCGCGGATGGCGGCGTCCGCGTCCACGTGGCCGGTGGGGGCGTGCGGCTGGGTGATGTACAGCACGCCCGGCTGGTGGCGTTTCAGTTCGGCCTTCAGGGCGTCCACGGGCAGGCTGAAGTCGGCGTTCAGCGGCACCTGCACGAGGGTCGCGCCGAGCAGTTGCGCTTCCAGGGTGTACACGCTGAAGGTCGGGCTGACGGTCAGGACCGTCTGGGAGATCCCGGCGAGTTCGGTCAGCAGTTTGATCAGGACGTTGCTGCCGGGCGTGACGACCACGCCGCGCTCGTCCCAGCCCTCAAAGGCGGCGATGCGGCGGCGCAGTTCGTCGGCGTGCAGGTCCGGGTACCGGTTCCAGGGGCGCGCGGCCATGCGGCGCAGCGCCTCGGCCTTCAGGGCTTCGGGGAAGTCGTAGGGGTTCTCGTTCTGGTCGAGTTTGGTGGGCACGTCCAGCGGCGTGAACGGGTAGGCGGGCACGCCGCGCACGGCGGCGCGCACCCCGGCGGGCGCGGCCTGCGGGCTGGTCAGGGGCTCGGTGGTCATACCGTCCGTTCTACCACCCGCGCGTGAAGGGCCGTCCAGTGATGGGAAACCCGCCGGGGGGGCGGACCCTGTCCAGCACGCACCCGGATGGGCCTAACGGTCGTTTGGGTCGGGCGTGCTAGGCTGTGCGGATCAGGCCGAGCCGGCCCCTCCCCCACCATGACTGACACTGCCAAACCCCGCCGCGAGCAGATTCTGGACTCGGCCAGCCGCCTCTTTTCCGAGCGTGGGTACCACGCCACGAGCATGCGTGACCTGGCGGGCGAGCTGGGCATGCAGGGCGGCAGCCTGTACGCGCACATCGCGTCCAAGGAGGAACTGCTGATCGAAATCGTGAACCAGGCGTCGCGGCAGTTCGACGAGGCGCTGTTCACGCTGCGCGGCGAGCCGATGCGCGCCGACGAGAAGCTGCGCGAGGCGATGTTCCGGCACATCCGGGTGGTGGCGGACAACATGGACAGCGCGACCGTGTTCTTCCACGAGTGGAAGCACCTGTCCCCCGAGGCGTACGGCCGCGTGACGGGCTGGCGCGACACCATCGACGGCTTCTACCGCGAACTGGTCACGCAGGGCGTCCAGGAGGGCACCTTCCGCGCGGATTTGGACGTGAAGATGACGGCGTACCTGATCCTGTCGGCGGTGAACTGGGCGTACACGTGGTACCGCCCGGGCGGGTCCATGAGCCCGCGTGAGGTGGCCGATCAGTTCGCGGAGATGCTGCTCTCGGGGCTGCGCGCATGAGCCACCCGACGGTGACGGTCCCGATCCGCGAGGCGCTGCGGTACGCGCAGGGGCGCGCCGAGCGGCTGGCGCGCACGCAGCAGCTGGAGATCGGCGAGGACCTGTTCGTGCGGATCGCGCCGGGTGGGCGCAAGTTCCTGCTGTTCTGCCTGGACGGCGAGCCGGACCGCAGCGCCGCCGAGGCGGTCGCGGCGGCGCTGGCGCTGCGCAACCCCACGTACGGCTGGCATCAGGGCGCGACGCTGCGGTCCCTGACGGTCATCGAGGAGGGCGCGGCGGACGTGCCGGAAGCCCCGGCCGGACCCGATGAGAATTCATGAGAGTCCGGTCAGCCTGGGCTCACAGTCACTTCACGCCGCACCTCTAGGGTGAGCAGCATGAAGAAAGCTGCCCTGCTGCTCCTGCCCCTGGCGATGGCCTCCTGCAACTACCTCGGCATTCCCGACGGAGACGTGTCCGGCAACATCCTCGGCACCCAGCCCAGCGGCACCATCCGCATGGCGCTGCGCGGCGTGACGCTCAGCGGCGTGCAGACCCCCGCGCTCGACCAGGGCAACCTCGGCACCCTGAACCCCGAGAAGCGCGTGTACGCCATCAGCTTCCCGAACACCCCCGAGGACGGCGCGTACGAACTGTTCGCCTACGTGGACGGCGAGACCGGCACCAAACTCCGCTACGACAACGGCGAGCAGAAGACGGGCAGCCGCACCTTCGTGTACTCGAAGAGCGGCCTGAACAAGAAAGACGGCAGTGACGTCTTCAACCTCAAGCCCGGCTGGACCCTCATGAGTGGCGTTACGCCCGGCAAGAACGGCACGCCGTTCACCAGCATCGACCTGAACTGGTAATCAGCAAATGAGGAGGGGGCCCGCAGCCGAACGCCGCGCGCCCCCTCCTTCACTCACGTCAGTTCTTGGCGCTGCCTTCGAAGGCGGCCTTGAACTTCTGGAGGTCCTCGGCGATCTGCTGGCTGGGTTCCTCACCGAACAGCTTGGCGACGGCAGCGCCCAGCGGCCCGGCGGGCGGACGGTAGGACAGCGCGACGTGCACGCGGGTGCCGCCGCTGGGCAGGGACTCGAACTGCACGCTGCCCGCGTTGTCCACGGTGGCGCCGGGCAGGGAGTGCCAGCCGATGCGCTGGCCGGGCTTGTCGTTGACGATCTCGGCTTCCCACTCGACGTGGGTGCCCAGCGGGGCCTTGGCGACCCAGCGGCTGCGCTTCTCGTCCAGCGCGGTGACGCTCTCGAGGTGGCTCATGATCTGCGGCAGGTTCTCCAGCTTGCGCCAGAAGTCGTACACGGCCTGCGCGGGTCGGTCGATGACGACGCTGTGCTCCACGAAGATGGGCTTGGCGGCGGTGGCGTTGCCGCTCAGGCCGGCGGCGGCCATCACGGGATCGTTGCCGGTGGCGGCGCGGTAGGCGAGGTACCCGCCGACAGCGGCCATCCCGAGGCCGAGCACGCCGCGCTTGCGCAGGCCCATCAGCAGCAGGGCGCCTCCGGCGGCGCCGCTGATCATGCGGTTCTGATCCATTCCTGTGGTGCTGTTCGTCATGGTGGTTCCCTCCGTGGGGGCAGTGTATGAAGTGCAGTGGGGGCGCGCGTGAAGCCACGCCCAACGAAGATTAAGGCCCGCTTCCGGCCCGGGTGGGGCCAATTGACCTTACGGGGCGTCAGCCCGGCTGGTTCCCGTTCTGATGCGCGTGCTGATCGGTGATGGTCTCGGTCGCGGCGCGGTCCTCACCGCCGGTGGGGCCGCCCTGCACGTCGGGCGTGAGGTTGGTGTTCGCGCCGTGCGTGGCGTGGTCGCTGCCCGTGTGCTCCTGCGCGGTTTCCGGGGTGCTGGGCGGGTTCGGATCGGTCATGCCTCATCCTTCGCGTATGGGTGGGCAGGCGGGTGTGGGGGGCCTTGTTGCTTATTTATCCCAGAACGCCGACCCATTAGAAGATATACGTCACGGTGGAACATACCAGACAGGCAATTTCTAACCGGAGTGCAGAGCGTATTGCTGGTGCAAGTCGACTTCAACCTCTTCCGGTTCCTTGAAAAAGTGGACATGCAGATTGGCAAGGCGGCGGACGGTCTCGGGTGATCGGACTAGGTCGTGCGGGATGTCGTTCTTGGCGAAGTCCGCGTCCTGGATGAGTGTGTTGACGGCCTGCCGGAGTGCGGAGGTGTCTTCCGGATCAGTGGAGAAGTCCAGAGGTTCGCGCTTGATCCAGCCGCGGCGGCTCATGCTGCGGCGCAGTCGCTCATGGTCATCCCGGGAGATGATGTCGAGATCCATGAGGCGGTACAGGATCGCGCCAATGGAGACGCCCCATTTCTGTTTCAGGAGGAGCAGGGCGTCGAGGTCCAGGGAGTACACGTCCGCCAAGAGCGGCTCAGCCGGGAGCAGCAGGGCCGCCGCGAAGCGATGGGCCTGACGTTCGAGGCGTTCGTACTTCTGGGCATCATCCAGATCTTTCTGCTTGACATCGCCGTGCAGGAGCAGGTGCCCCAGCTCGTGGGCGAGGTCGAAGCGTGAGCGGAAGTGGTTAACCTTGTAATCGTTCAGGGCGATGACGCCACGACCGTTCCGGGCGCGGAAGGAGTATGCGTCGATGTCGTCGGCTCCAACGTCGAAACGGGAAACTAGGAAGCCGTGACGTTCCACGGTCCGAGTCAGGTGTTCGATGGGTGCGATACCCAGTCGCCAGTGGCGGCGGAGGTCGAGGGCGATGCTATCGATGATGTTGAGGTCGAGGAGGTCGTAGTTGGCGCGGAAGGAAAACGAGTCCGGCACGTCTTCCTTGGGGAACGCGACATACTCTTCCAAGAACAGGGTGAAGTCCTCCAGCCAGCTGCGCCAGGCGTTGGCCCGGCGGAGTTCTGGTCCGGTAACCCGTTTGAGGCGCCGGTAGAACGTGATGGACTGGTGTGCGTCAGCGCGGAATGGATCGCTGAAGAACTGGACTGGCTGTTCGAGGGCGGCGGCGAGCGCGAGGATGACCTCTCCAGAAGGCAGGTCCACGCCATTTTCGTAGCGGGAGATGGCCTGTTTGGATTTACCGATGCGCTCGGCCAGAGTGGTGGCCGTCAGGCCTTGAGCCTCTCTGGCTTGTCTGAGACGTTCCCCATTGAAGACCTGCGAACCGAATAACGGAAGGTTCTTTGGTCTGGGGAGGGGGGTCATGAGATCTTCGGCTCCTGTTGTGCTTCAGCTTCGTCCTGGGCGGCTGGCTCGTTGCGCTTGCGCTTGAGGCTTGTGAGGACAGGGGTTTCAACCTGATCGCGTTTCTTGGGCTCGTTGCGGCGACGAACCGCAGTGGCCAGCACGGGCTCGGCTTCGGCGGGGGCGATAAGGGGCGTGATGACCTTCTCTTCCTGGACGCGCGCCATCTTGCCGGCGGCATGCTGGATGAGGTCAAACGAGAGAGCGTACTTCTGTGTGCCGTCCACATAGGGGGCCAGCGTGATGAAGTCAGGTTCGGCGGGAACGCCGAGGTCCCAGTTGTAGCCGTACGTCAGGAGACTGGGAATGTCGTCCTTCAGCGCGGTGATTTCCTCCTCTGGGTGGAGGAGGGTGATCTTGCCGCGTTCACGGTGGAGGCGACGATACACGTTTTTCCCGGCCTGCGTGACGGGACTTTTGAGCTTAGCGGGGATGCACTTGATGGGGCCCAGGCTCATGAAGGAAAACACATTGGTGTGGGTCGCGTTGAAGGCGGGACGGACGAACAGCCCGGCGCCTTTGGGCCAGACGATGTTGCGCAGGTGCCGGTTGATGCAGGAGGGGAGGACGGCCGCGAAGGATTGCTTCATGGCTTCGGGGTCGGTGTCTCTCAGTGCCCAGGCCCGCGCTTCCTTGAAGGCCTCGCGGACGGCATTGACGATGAGGGCGGCGCTGATCTGCGTGCAGTGCTGCTCGATGCGTTGGTGAAGTTCCTTCTGCTCGGGGGTGTAATTGACCTGCTTCCATCGTCCGCGAGGTGGCATGCCTCATTATGAGCGAATACAAACAATTTTGTCTAGCGGGTAAAGCGTTTCGGCAGAATAGTTGCGGAATGGGCGATAACGCTAACTTGCGTCACTAGAAGAACCCCAGCGCAAACGGCATTTCGCATAGAAGTTTTGTCGAATTATTCACACATCCTCTGTCAATCCGCTAAAGGCAGACGACAGAGCTTCGCTTCATCGTCTCAGCCGATGCCGCGCGGGGTGGGGGCTGCTCTATGCTGGCCGCCATATGCGTGCTCCCGCTGCTGGCCGTCTGGATCCGTTGTCGCTGGGGGCCATCCTGGTCACGATCGTGTTCTGGGCGTCGGCGTTCGCGGGCATCCGCGCGGGGCTGGAGGCGTTCTCGCCGGGGCACGTGACGCTGTACCGCTTCCTGGTGGCCAGCTTGGCGCTGGGCGTGTACGCGCTGCTGGCGCGGATTCCGGTGCCGCCCGTGCGGGACCTGGGCCGGATCGCGCTGCTGAGTTTCTCGGGGATTACGCTGTACCACGTGTGCCTGAACTACGGCGAGGTCACGGTCCCGGCGGGCACGGCCAGCCTGATCATCGCGGCGGGGCCGGTGATCACGGCGCTGCTCGCCACGCGCTTCGCCGGTGAGCGGCTGAACGCGCTGGGCTGGCTGGGCACGCTGGTCAGTCTGGGCGGCGTGGCGCTGATCGTGCTGGGCGGCGGGCAGGGCCTGAGCTTCACGAAAGGGGCGCTGCTGATCCTGGCGGCGGCGCTGTTCACCAGCGTGTACTTCGTGTTCCAGAAGCCCCTACTGGCCCGGATGAACCCGCTGCATTTCACGGTGTGGTCGTTGATCACCGGGACGGTGCCCATGCTGGTGTTCCTGCCGGGGTTCGGGGCGGAGCTGCGCGCGGCGCCGCTGGGCGCGCACCTGGCGATGGTGTACATCGGGCTGTTCCCGGCGGCGCTGGCGTACCTGACGTGGACGTTCGCCCTGTCGCGGGTGGGAGCGGGCGTGACGACGTCGTTCCTGTACGTGTCGCCGGTGTTCGCGGTGCTGATCGCGTGGGCGTGGCTGAACGAGGTGCCCACCCTGTTGACGCTGCTGGGGGGCGTGGTGGCGGTGGCGGGCGTGGTGCTCGTGAACACGCGCGGGCGGCCCGCCCCGGCCCCTGTCCCGGACGCGGCACGTGAGGTGAAGGCGTGAGCGGGCTGCCCGTCACGGACGCGCCGCTGGCCGTGCAGGACGTCACGGTGCGGCTGGGCGGCGAGGTGATCCTCAGCTGCGTGACGCTGGACGTGCGCCGGGGGGAGTTCCTGGCGCTGATCGGTCCGTCGGGCGGCGGGAAGAGCACGCTGCTGCGGGTGCTGGCCGGGCTGCTGAGCCCCGAATCGGGGTCGGTGCACATCGGGACGCCGCCCGCGCTGGTGTTCCAGGATTACCGGCTGCTGCCGTGGCGTACGGCGCTGCGAAACGTGCAGCTGCCCGCCGATCTGGGCGCCGGGGGTGGCCTGAGCGCCCCGGAGGCGCTGCAACTGGTGGGGATGGAGGCGTACGGGCCGTACTTCCCGGCGCAGCTGTCCGGGGGGATGCGGGCGCGGGTGGCGCTGGCGCGGGCGCTGGCGCAGAGCGGGGACGTGCTGCTGCTGGACGAGCCGTTCGCGGCGCTGGACGCGCTGGTCCGCGAGCGCTTCAACGCGGAACTGCGGCACCTGCACGAGAAGACGGGCCGGACGACGGTGCTCGTGACGCACTCGATCCGCGAGGCGGTGTGGCTGGCCGACCGGGTGGCGGTGCTGCGTGGCGGGCGGATCGTGGAGGTGCTCGACACGCGCGGTGAGGGCCGCGTGAGCGCCTACACGGACGGGCTGGAGGCGCACCTGCGCGCGGTGCTGGGCACCGGGGACTCCACGCGGCTGCGGGCCGAGGCGCGTGCGGAGCGCAGCGCGGCGTGGCTGCTGCCCGCGCTGGCGGTGCTGCTCGCGGGGGTCGCGTGGCAGCTGGGGGCCTCAGCGCTGAATCAGCCGTTCCTGCTGCCCACGCCGGGCGCGGTGTGGCAGGAGGGGGTCCGCACCGCCCCGGGGTTACTGGCGGCGTTCGGCGTGACGGTGAAGACGGCGCTGGTGGGCACGCTGCTGGGCGCACTGACGGGCGTACTGATCGGGTACCCGCTGGCGCGCTGGCGGGCCCTGGAGCGCTTCCTGAGCCCGTTCATCGTGGCGTCGCAGAGCACGCCGATCGTGGTGCTCGCGCCGCTGCTCGTGTCGTGGCTGGGCTTCGGGTTCCTCCCGGCGGTGATCGTGTCGGCCCTGAGCGCCCTGTACCCCATGCTGGTCGCCACGCTGGTCGGCGTGCGGGAACTGGAGGCGACCTTCCACGAGCTGTTCAGCACCCTGCGCGCCTCGCGCTGGCAGCGCCTGACCCGCCTGGAGTTCCCCGGCGCGCTGCCGGTGCTGCTGGGCGGGTTGCGGCTGGCGGCCAGCCTGGCGCTGATCGGGGCAGTCGTGTGGGAATTCGTGGACCCGAACCAGAAGGGCCTGGGGCTGGCGGTGCAGGTCGCCGGGACGTACCAGAACAAGGCCGGGCAGTTCGCGGCCATCGCGCTGCTGATCGGGTACGGGGTGCTGGTGTACGCGGTGATCACGGGCCTGGAACGCCGCGTGATGCGCCGCCGGGGTCGGTAGGCGTTCACCCGGACGGCCCGGCGGGCGCGGCGGTACGCTGGCGCGCATGGAGAGACCGCTGGTGTGTGTGGGGGCGCTCGTGTGGGGCAAGGACGGACGGGTGCTGCTCGTGCGTACCACGAAGTGGCGCGGGCTGTGGGGCGTGCCGGGCGGAAAGGTCGAGTGGGGCGAGACGCTGCTGGACGCCGTGCAGCGCGAATTTCAGGAGGAGGTCGGCCTGCGGCTGGAGGACGTGCAGTACGCGCAGACGCAGGAGTCGGTCCTCAGCGAGGAGTTCCACAAACCCGCGCACATGCTGCTGGTGGATTTCCTGGCGACGACCGCGGATCACGACGTCACCCCGAACGAGGAGATCGAGGAGTGGGCCTGGGTGCACCTGCACGAGGCGCTGGCGTACCCGCTGAACGCGGTGACGCGCTCGCTGGTGACCCTGGCGCTGCGGCAGGGCGAGGCGTGACCGGCCGCCAGAGCGGGGGGGCGCCGCACCCGGCGGGTCGGGGCACGGCGCTGGTGACCGGCGCGGCGCGCGGCATCGGGCGCGGGCTCGCGGTCGCGCTGGCCGCCGAGGGCTTCGACGTGGCGGTCCACTACCGCTCCAGCGAGGCCGACGCCCATGAAACCGCCCGGCAGTGTGGGGCGCTGGGTGTGCGGGCGGTGCCCCTCAGGGCCGACCTGGGCAGCCCGGCGGGGGCGCGGGCGCTGGTGCGTGCGGCGCACGCGGCGTTCCCGGAGTCCGGGCTGGCGGTGCTGGTGAACAACGTGGGGAACTACGTGAACCGCCCGCTGCTGGACGTGACGGACGAGCAGTGGGCGGACATGCTGGGCAGCAACCTGACGGCCACGTTCGCCACCTGTCAGGAGGCGGCGCCGCTGATGCGCGCGCGCGGCTGGGGCCGGATCGTGAACCTGGGGTTCGCGGGCGCGTCGGCGGACGTGGCGCGGCCCGGGATCGTCCCGTACGTGATCGCGAAGGCGGGCGTGGCGCAGCTGTCGCGGTCACTGGCGGTGACGCTGGCGGGCAGCGGCGTGAGCGTGAACGTGGTCAGTCCCGGCGTGATCGAGACGAGTGTCAGCCAGCCCGTGCGGGAGATCCCGGCGGGGCGGGTGGGGACGGTGGCGGAACTGGTCGGGGCGGCGCTGTACTTCGTGCGGGCCAGCGATTACGTGACCGGGCAGAACCTGGAGGTCGCGGGCGGCTGGCACCTGTAGAGACTGGCACCTGTAACCCGGTACCGGCGCCGACTGGATGGGCACCCGTCAAGTCCCAGCGGAAGCGACCCGTGGCGCTGTCCCGTTCCGCAGAGGAGGGCGCCGGGGACAGGGTGGTCGTGGGCGGCAGGGGTCCGGCGTGCCCTCACAGCGGCATGGCCGGTCTGGACCGCGGCCCTGCGCTGTGGCGTCCCGGAGGTCGGCTGCCTGGGTGTGTTTCATGCGCAGCCGATTTCATGTGGTGCTGGTCTCATGCGGGGCAGGCCTTCTGTCCCTTGCGGGGCAGGCCGGAGACTGAAGAGTCAAGATTCTTTTGTTCACCGTCGAAGCATATTTTCAATTGACAGGTAAAGCGGCCTTCCAGCCCACTCCATGACAGATATATGCATATTCGGTCAGATGAGCAAGATGAGAGAAGGGTCAGCCCGGCGAGCTGCGCGGAGAGGCCGTTCGGTTATTCAGGACACTCATTTTGTTCGATCTGCCGTCAGAATTCTGTGATTTTTGAACTGTAAAAAGCCGACTGTGCACGCCGTTCTGCGGCGTTCATCCACACCGGACGTTCAGCTGCGTATCATCTCCGAAGTTCCCAATTTCGCTTGACAGCGTCCCATCAGCCGTGCACTCCACGGCCATACTCCCATCTGTCACGGTTGCGGAACTGTCCCAGGAGGTCGCCACCATGAACGCACGCACCAGCACCCTCGGTACCCTTGCACTGACCCTGCTCCTCGCCGCCTGCGGCAGCCAGCAGACCGCTCCCACCACCGACGTCGTCTCCCGCGGCCAGACCAGCGCGCCCCTCCTGGGCACCAGCAACCCCGAAGCGATCCCCGGCCAGTACATCGTCGTCTTCAGCGACGGCGCCGCCGCCGACCTCAGCAGCCAGAGCGCCAGCGGCCTGATCAGCACCCTGGGCCTCGACCCGCAGGGCGTGCAGGTGCAGCAGGTGTACGGCGCGGCCCTGAACGGCTTCGCCGCCAAACTCAGCAGCCAAAACCTCGCGAAGCTGCAGGCCGACAAGCGCGTCAAATACATCGAGCAGGACGCCATGATGCACGCCACCGCCACGCAGACCGGCGCCACCTGGGGCCTTGACCGCATCGACCAGCGCAACCTCCCCCTGGACAGCAGCTACACCTATGGCAGCACCGCCAGCGGCGTGAAGGCGTACATCATCGACACCGGCATCAACACCGCCCACACCAACTTCGGCGGGCGCGCCATCTGGGGCACCAACACCACCGGCGACGGCAACAACAGCGACTGCCAGGGGCACGGCACGCACGTCGCCGGGACCGTCGGCAGCAGCACCTACGGCGTCGCCAAGGGCGTCACCCTGGTCGCCGTGAAGGTGCTCGGCTGTGACGGCAGCGGCACGAACTCCGGCGTGATCGCCGGCGTGAACTGGGCTGTGAGCAACAAGGGCACGGCAGCCGCCGTCGCCAACATGAGCCTCGGGGGCGGCTTCAGCCAGGCCGTGAACGACGCCGTGAACAGCGCCGCGGGCCAGAACCTCGTGATGGCCGTCGCCGCCGGGAACGAGAACCAGAACGCCTGCAACGTCTCCCCCGCCAGCGCCGCCAGCGCCATCACCGTCGGCGCCACCACCAAGACCGACAGCCGCGACACCACCTACAGCAACTTCGGCAGCTGCCTGGACATCTTCGCGCCCGGCACCGGCATCACCAGCACCTGGATCGGCAGCACCACCGCCACGAACACCATCAGCGGCACCAGCATGGCCACCCCGCACGTCGCGGGCGCCGCCGCGCTGCTGATCGCCGCCGGGAACACCACCAACAGCGCCGTGACCAGCGCCATGCTGAACAACGCCACCAGCGGCAAGGTCACGAACGCGGGCACGGGCAGCACCACCCGCCTGCTGTTCACCGGCACTGGCACGGTCACGCCCCCCACCGGCACGACCACCACCTACACGGGCACGGTCAGCGCCGGCACGGCGAGCTACAAGCCCGGCACCGCCGGCTTCAGCTACGCGGGCGGCACCCTGAAGGGCACCCTCAGCGGCCCCTCCGGCACCGACTTCGACCTGTACCTCCAGAAGTACAACGGCAGCACCTGGGCCGACGTCGCCGCCAGCGAGAGCGGCACCAGCAGCGAGGCCATCACCTACACGGCCGCCAGCGGCACCTACCGCTGGGAAGTGTACGGCTACAGCGGCAGCGGCAGCTACACCCTCGTCGAAACGAAGTAAGCCCTCCAGCCGGGGATCAGGTGGTCACGAACCTGATCCCCGATTCACGTCCTCTCCCCCGTCCCCCTTCCCGGAGGTTCCATCATGTTCAAACCCCTGCACGCCGCCCTGACCGCCCTGGGCATCCTGGCCCTGAGCGCCTGCTCCACCCAGACCGCCCCGCAGGCCACGCTGCCCGAGGAGACCCTCACGGTCACCGGCACCGAGAAGGCCTTCACGGACACGATCGGCAGCCAGATCGTGTACGGCACGGTCACCAGCGTCACCAACCGCCCCTACCAGGTGAGCGTCACGCCCAGCACCGAACTGTCGGGCGGCTGGTGCGGCGGCACCCTGATCAGCTCCACGTGGGTGCTGACCGCCGCGCACTGCGTCGAGGGCTACAGCGCCAGCCAGATGCGCGTCCGCGCCGGGATCAACGACCTGACCACCAGCAGCGGCCAGCTGCGCACCGCCGCGCAGATCGTGCGTCACCCCAGCTACAACAGCAGCACCTACGCGTACGACATCGCCCTGATCCGCGTGGGCACCGCGTTCACGCTGGGCAGCACCGTGGCGACCGCCGCGCTGCCGAACAACACCACCGAGAGCGTCCTGGACGTGAACGGCAAGTCCGCCACCGTCAGCGGCTGGGGCAGGACCGAGACCGGCGCGTACAGCAACCGCGCGCTGCGCGAGGTCACCATCCCGATCACGCCCACCGGCAGCGACTGCGGCACCCGCCCCAGCAACACCATCTGCGGCAAGTACTCCGCCGGGAAGGACTCCTGCAACGGCGACAGCGGCGGCCCGCTCGCCGCGCCCTACAACAGCAGGTTCTACGTGCTGGGCATCGTGTCCTACGGCCCCGCCGAGTGCCGCGGGTACGGCGTGTACACCCGCGTGAACGGGTACATCAACTGGATCAACAGCTACACCGGCGTCACCGCGCAGTAACGACTCTGGCATGAAGGCCCCCACCGCGTGTGGGGGCCTTCGCCGTGCCCGCGCGGGGCACTCTATGCTCGGGGCATGGATTTCCCGACGACCTGCCCGCAGTGCGCACATGTGAACCGCGCGGAGTTCGCGGACAGCAGCGTGCATGACCTGCGCTGCGCGCGGTGCGGCGCGCGGTACTGCGTGCTGGTGCGCAAGCAGAAGTTCGAGGTGCTGTTCGACCTGGGCACCCGGGCGCTGATGGACGGCTACGCGCGGGAGGCGGTCGCGAGTTTCGCGGCGGCCCTGGAACGCTTCTTCGAGTTCTACGTGCGGGCCTTCGCGCTGGAGCAGGCCGCCGGGCGCGAGGGGTCCTTCGAGGCCGCCCTGTCGGCGCTGGAGGGCACGTGGCGGCACGTCTCCAGTCAGTCCGAGCGGCAGCTGGGCATGTTCGCGCTGGCGTACCTGCTGCGCGAGGGCCGCGAACCGGACTTCCTGACGCCCAAAGGTCTGGGCACGGACTTCCGGAACCGCGTGATCCACCGGGGCGCGCTGCCCACCCGCGCGGAGGTGGACGCCTACGCGGCGGGCGTGTTCACCCTGATCGACCGGCTGCTGACCGAACTGGGCGCGGGCGCGGCGCACGCGGAACTCGTGCAGGAGCAGACGTTCGCCGCGCACGTGCGGGGCCTGCCGGACGGCGTGACGGTGGTGTTCGAGGAACACCCGGGCATGTTCCGCGCGCGGCGTTTCGGGACGCTCTCGCCCATTCCCAAACCCGCCAAGGCGCAGCTTCAGGCGGCGCAGTCGGCGTCGGGCGTGAACGACGCCCGCGCGTTCCAGCAGGCGCTGTTCGAGCGGGCGCTGGCGGAACGCGGCTCGCTGCTGCGCGGCTTCAAGGGCTCGACCTGATCCGCCGCTGGCGAGCCTGCCGGTGCGTCATCTGCGCGCGGGCGGCGCGGGACCGGGGGGTATGCTGCCCGGGTGACCCTCTGGACAGTGCTGATTCCCGTCGCGGCCGGACTGGCGCTGGCCGCGCTGTGGTGGGTGGGCAAGGCCATGCTGGAGGGCGCGCGCGAGGGCCTTCGGGAAGCGGACGCCGAGCTGGCGCAGGAACAGGCCGAGCGGGACGCCCGGGCGGCCCGGGACGCCGACGCCCGGCGGGCGGAGGTCGAGGCGGCCGCGCTGGCCCTGAGTGACGCCGACCGCTTCGCGCTGAACCTGCGGGCGCCGTTCACGTCCCTGTGGCTCGACATCTTCGAGACGGCCACGCACCGGCCCGCGGCGTACTTCTATCAGGTGACGCCGCCCGGCGAGACCCCGCAGGCCCGCCAGGAGGCCCTGCGGGAACTGTCGGCGTCCCTGGAGTCCGGGTGGGGCGTCACGGATCACGCGTCGGCCATGTCCAGCCTCGCGTGGCTGCTCGGCGGGGGCGGCCACCACGAGCCGTACCAGCAGGTGCGCCGCGCCCTGCACGGTCAGGACACGGCGGGCCTCGACCGGCGGCACGTGAAGGTCGTGCGCCAGTGGGAGCCGGAGGTGGGGGACGTGGGCGGCCTGGCCTTCGACCTCGCCCGGGCGGCGGACATCGCCGCGCAGGGCGTGGCGCTGGGGTACCTGAGCGACCGGCAGGGCTGGCAGGTGCTGGGCCAGTGCCGTCAGGTGGCGCGGGAGGCGCCGTTTCGCGACTGGGCGCACTACGGCCGGAGTTTCCAGGCGGGCGCGGCCTTCTGGAACGCCAACCCGGTCCGCAACCGGGGGTACGCCGACGCGGTGAAGGCGCTGCTGACCCGTGACGACAGCCCCTGGCGCCGCGACCCCTGGCCGCCGCCCGGCCAGCCGCTCGACCGGGGTCTGGCGGCGGTGGGCACGGGCAGCGAAGCCTCGGCCCTGAACTGAGCTCCGGGGCCGGGGTTGGCGTGGTGCGGGCACTTCTCTACACTGCGTCATGGTTGGAACCGGGGAAGATCGGCGGCGTCTGGTGCGCGTGGCGCGCGGTGAGGAGCGGGGCGACCTGCTGGTGCGCGGCGCGCGGGTGGTGCAGCCCGCCACGCGTGAGGTGTTCGAGGCGGACGTGCTGGTCGCCGACGGGCGCGTGGCGGCGCTGGGGGGCGGGTTCCAGGCGGCGCGGGTCGTGGAGGCGCGCGGGGCGTTCCTGGCGCCGGGGTTCATCGACGCGCACGTGCACATCGAGTCGAGTCTGCTGACCCCGGCGGGCTTCGCGGGGGCGGTGCTGCCGCGCGGCACGACCGGGGTGGTGGCCGAGCCACACGAACTGGTGAACGTGCTGGGCGCGGGCGGCCTGGAGTGGATGCTCGCGGCGGGCCGGTCGTCGGGGTTGCGGGTGTGGGCGTCGGCGCCGTCGTGCGTGCCCGCCAGTGAGTTCGAGCGGGGCGGCGCCGTGATCGGGGCCGAGGAGACCGCGCGGATGCTGCGCGTGCCGGGCGTGCTGGGCCTGGCGGAGATGATGAACTACCCCGGTGTGCTGGGCGGCGACGCGGGCGTGTGGGCCGTGCTGGAGGCCGGGCGGGCGTCGGGCCTGCGGCTGGACGGGCACGCGTCGGGCGTGCGCGGCCGCGACCTGATGGGCTACGCGGCGGCCGGGCTGCACTCGGATCACGAGGCGACGACGCCCGAGGAGGCCCGCGAGCGCCTGCGCGCCGGGCTGTGGCTGATGGTGCGCGAGGGCTCGGCGGCGCGGAACCTCGACGCCCTGCTGCCGGTGCTGCGCGACCGCCCGCGCCGCGCGATGCTCGTCAGTGACGACGTCAGCGTGGACGAACTGCTGGAGCTGGGGCACCTGGACCGCCTGCTGCGGATGTGCGTCTCGGGCGGGCTGCACCCGGCGGACGCGGTGGCGCTGGTGACCTGCAACCCGGCCGAGTACTGGGGTCTGCACGACGTGGGGCTGGTCGCGCCGGGGTATCACGCGGACTTCGTGCTGCTGCGCGACCTGCAGGGCTTCGAGGTACTGGAGACCTTCGTGGGCGGTCAGGAGGCCCGCGCGGGGACCGTCACCCCTCCCCTGCCCGGCGGCGGCGTGAACCTGGGGAGCGGGTGGGCGGCGGCGGCCTTCGACGTGCCCGCGCACTGGCCGGTCATGCAGGTCAGCGCGGATCAGATCACGACCGGGGTGGGCGCGCCGGGCAGCGGGGACGCGCGGCTGGTCGTCGCGGACCGCTACGGGCGCGGCGAGTGGTCGGCCTGCTGGACGTCCGGGACGGGCCTGCGCGGCGCGACGCTGGGCGTCAGCGTGCTGCACGACGCGCACCACGTGGCGTTCCTGGGCGGATCGGACGACGACGTGCGCGCGGCGGGCCGGGCGCTGGAGGCGCTGGGCGGCGGGATCGTGCTCGTGTCGGGCGGCGAGGTCCGCGCGCAGCTGCCCCTGCCGTTCGCGGGCCTGATGACGGACCTGCCGCCCGCGCAGGCGGCGGCGGCGCTGGGCCGCGTGACCGACGCCTGCCGCGCGCACGGCTGCGTGCTGCCGTACCCGGTCACCACCCTGGCGTTCCTGGGCCTGACGGTCATCCCGGCGCTGAAGCTCACGCCGCGCGGCCTGCTGGACGTGACGGCGTGGCAGCTGCTGCCCCGTGAAGCGCCGACCCGGGCCTGACCGGCGCGTGCGCCCTGCCCGGTCAGGCCCGGCTCCGGGCGCTGTCCAGTCCACCCGCCTGACGGGGGATAGGTGGACACCCGGTCAGCGCCTAGACTGATCTGATTTTGCGCGCCCCACCCCACACGCCCCCCGCTGCCCGCGCCGTCTCGGCCCGGCAGGCCGCGCGCCTGCCGGTGCAGACGCGGGTGTGGCTGCTGCTGGCCCTGCTGCTCACCCAGGGCCTGACGCTGCTCGTCGCGCTGATCGGGCAGCAGCAGTTCAGCGCCCGGGCGCAGCGCGCACAGACCCAGGGGGCGCTGGAACAGCTCGTGCGGGTCACGTCCGACAACGTGCAGGGCTACCTCCGCTCGGCGGCGCAGATCGTGCAGGTGAACCGCGCGAACGTGCAGTCGGGCCTGCTCAGCGCCGACGATCCCTCCAGCCTCCTGACGAACTTCCACGCGCTGCTGGACAACGTCCCGCAGCTGAACGGCATGCTGGTCGGCCACCCGGACGGCCGCTTCACGTTCCTGCGCCGCGACGGGCCCGGCGACACCGGCCGATACGCCCGCGTGATCGAGGTCCGCCCGCAGCGGCGCGTCACGACCACCCGCTACGACGCGCGCGGCCTGCCCACCAGTCAGGACAGCGCCCCCAGCGACTACGACCCCCGCACCCGCCCCTGGTACCGGCAGGCGCAGGCGCGGCCCGGTCAGACCATCTGGACCGACCCGTACGTGTTCGCGTCGTCGCAGCAGCCGGGCGTGACGGTCGCCGCGAGCGCCATGAGCCCCGGCGGGACCGTGGTCGTCGGTGCCGACGTGCAACTGCGGCAGCTCGCGTCGTTCCTGACGGGCCTGCGGGTCAGTGCGCGCGGCCGGGCGTTCGTGACCGACGCGGGCGGGCACGCGATCGCCGCGAGCCGCGCCTGGCCAGTCACCGTGGAGGGCCGCGTGCCGCTGCTGCGCGAGGTCGCCGACCCCGCCCTGCGCGCGCTGATCGACGACCGCAGCCGCCTCACACCGGGCAGCGGCACGCACTGGTTCCGGGTGGGCGGCGAGTCGTACGGCGTGGTCCTGCGGCCCTTCGAGGTCCAGCCCGGCGTCACCTGGACGGTCGGGGTGTACGCCCCCACCGCCGACTTCCCCGGTCCGGCCCGGCCGCGCCCGCTGGCGTTCGTGCTGCTGGTCAGCCTGGCGGGCAGCCTGCTGGCGTGGCTGCTGGTGCTGCGCGCCACGCGGCCCATCGAGGCGCTGCAGCGTCAGGCGACGACGGACCCGCTGACCGGCCTGCCCAACCGCGCGAGTTTCCTGGCGCAGCTGGACGACTCCCGCCGCGAGGGCGGCCTGCTGGCCGTGGCGATCTTCGACCTGGACGGCTTCAAGAGCGTGAACGACACCTTCGGGCACCACGCCGGGGACGAGGTGCTGCACGCGGTCGGCGCGCGGATGCTCACGGCGCTGCGCGCCGGGGACACCCTGGGCCGCCTGGGCGGGGACGAGTTCGCGCTGCTGGTGCAGGCGCCCTCCCGCGAGGAGATCCGCCTGCGGGTCGAGGGCGTGCTGCAGGCCATCGCGCGGCAACCGGTCGTGGTGGACGGCACGGCGCACGACCTGGACGCCACGGCCGGACTGGCCTTCGCCGAGCCCGGGCAGGGCGGCTCGGCGGGGCAGCTGCTGGCCCGCGCGGACACCGCCCTGATCCGCGGCAAGCGGCGCGGGAAGGGCCGCGTGTGGCTGGACGGCGAGGTCACCATGCCCACCCTGTTCCGCTGACAGCAGAGCGAGCACCTGATACGGACTCCGGTTGAAAGGTTTGCAAAAACTTTCAACCCGAGCGGAGCGAGCAGGAGAAACACGGGTTCCGGGCGTGGAGTTTACAACCCGGTGATGTTCCGGGTTGTAAATGAAACAGACGGAATCCGTATGACAACACCAGCGGTTGGCAGTGGAATTGAAGGGCGTGGTGTTGGCCCCAGGGTGGCACTGGAAACCGCTGTGAGCGGCCCGCCCCCGCGTGGCATGCTGGGAGGCATGACGCAACAGCTGACGGTGCAGGTGCAGGGCTTCGGGGAGATTCAGGCGAACGCCGGGGAGCGGCTGGTGCTGGCCCTGGAGCGGGGCGGCGTGGACGTCCTGCACCGCTGCGGGGGCGCAGCGCGCTGCACGACCTGCCGGGTCAGTTTTCAGGAGGGCGAGCCGGACGCCATGACCGCCGCCGAGTTCGACAAGCTGACCGAGAAGGGCCTGCTGGGGCAGGCGCGCCTGTCCTGCCAGATCGAGTGCGCGCCCGGCATGAGCGTCACGCCGCTCCAGACGGCGAGCAGCAGCAGCCTGGAGCCCGGCAAGGCCCCCGCCGAGCAGATCGAGCCCGACCCGGTGTGGACCACCCGCCCCGGCGCCTCCACCGAGGGCTGACCCGGCAGGCAGGGTCGGCGCGCGGCGCCAGGGGCCGCTGTGGCGCCGCGCACCCACACCCGCGCTGTTCAGGTCGCCGGGACCTGCTCTCCTGGCTTTTCAGCCGCTGCCGGGGCCGGAGCCAGCCAGCGGGCCGCGGCCGCCGCCGTCGCGGCCCGGGGCGCGGTCATCCGCGGTACCCGGCGCCTCGCTGGCCGTTGAGGGGGGCGCCAGGGGGTCGGTCGTGGCGGGGGTGAACCGGTCACTGCCGCACGCGCAGGCCTGTAGCGCCCCCGCGTCCTGCTGCCCGGACGGGTCCGGGTCGCGGGTGGTGCCGCAGCCCAGGCAGGCCAGCGGGCCGCGCACGGGCTCGCCGGGCTGCACGACCGGGGGCGGTTCCAGGTCCCAGGGCGGCACGACCGGCAGGCCCGGCGGGGCGTCCTGCGCGTGCGTGAACACCGTCAGGTTCCCGTCCTGCTCGAAGTACGCGCGCTGCACCTCGCCCAGTTGCCGCACGCCCTGGGCGCGCAGACGCTCGAACAGGTCCTCGCGGCTGAGGTTCGACGCCTCCAGCGCCCGGCCGCTGAGCACGCCGTCCCGCACGAGTTCCACCGGGACGCCCTCCATGAAGGTCTCCACGCGTTCGCTGCGGATCACCAGCCGCGCCATCAGGGCCTGCAGGCCCACCACGAGCGTCATGACCAGCATGGCGTGCAGCAGCGGGACCTCCGGGTAGAACATCGGGTCGCCAGCGGCGGAGCCCAGGCCGATCACGATCGCCAGTTCCAGCGGGCTGAGCTGCGCCATGCCGCGCTTGCCCGTGAACCGCAGCAGCAGCAGCAGCCACCCGAAGATCACGGTGGTCCGGAAGACGATCTCCAGCAGGAACAGTGGCGGCGTGTCCCCCAGGAACATCCGCGCCCAGTCGAAGGGCACCACCTCGGCGTTCATCCGTCCCTCCGGGCAGGGCGGTCCGGGGCTGCCGTCGCCGCCCGCGCCGGTCCGTCCAGACCCAGGCCGGCGAGGATGCGGGCGCGGTCCCAGCCGGTCAGGTCAGCCAGCCGCGCCAGCGCCTGCTCGAACCCGGCCGTGTCCGGTTCGGTGGTCCGCAGCTGCTGCCACAGGGCGTTGCGCAGCCGCAGCCGGTCGGTCTGCGTGCGGGAAGTCATGCGGGCAGTGTAGGCCGCGCGGCGCGCGGACCGCCCGCGGGCAATCCTTCATGCCTGCCGACCGCAGGCCGTCCACACGGGTCGGGAGGGGAACGGCACGTGACTGTTCCCCTCCCGCGTGCCCCTCGCTGCGGCGCAGCCTTTCAGCTCCGGCTGATTCATACGGACTCCGGTTGAAAGGTTTGCAAAAACTTTCAACCCGAGCGGAGCGAGGAGGAGAGAAGCGGGTTCCGGGCGTGGAGTTGGCAGATCGGTGATTTTCCGATCTGTTAACGAAACAAACGGAATCCGTATCAGTTGTGCTGCGCGGCCTGCCAGCGCTGCGCGGCGGGCGCGGCGTCGCTGCTGGCGAGCAGCGTGACGAGCTGCCCGTCGCGGTGGGGGCTGAGCAGCAGGGTCTGACCGGCGTAGCTGAGCAGGATGCTGCCCAGGTCCCCGCGGTTCAGGTGGTGGCTGGCGGTGGCGGCGGCCGTCACCATGAAGCGGGCGTACATGGCGAAGCTTTCGGGCAGGTCCGGGCCGAACTGGTCCTGGCGTTCACCGTCGGCGTCGTACAGCGTGGCGCCCAGCACGCCGGGTACGGCGTTCAGTCCGGCCAGCGGGCCGCTGTGCGCGGGCGGGGCGGGCGTGAAGGTGGGGGCGGGCTGGAACGGAGCGGGCTGCGCGGCGCTTGTCTGGGCGGCACTGGGCTGGACAGGGGCGGGCGCGGGCTGCGCCGCCATCGGCGTCGCGGGCGCGGCCGCTGCGGGCATGGGCGTGACGGGCGTGGGCGGCGTGGCGGCGGGCGCGGCGCCGTCCCGCTGCGCGCGGGCGTCCAGGGCGGCCATGACCTGCGGTTCGATGGTGGGCATCAGTTCGGCGGGCGTGAAGGGTTTACGCAGCACGCCGCGCGCCCCGGCCGTCTGCGCGTCGCGCTGCGTGACCTCGTCCACGATGCCGCTCATGAGCATCACGGGGACGTTCAGGCCGCGGTCACCCATGATCCGCGTGAGCTCCAGGCCGCTCATGCCGGGCATCAGGATGTCGGCCAGCACGAGGTCCGGCAGGGGTTCGAGGCTCTCCAGGGCGTTCTCGGCGCTGTCGGCCATGCGGATCAGGTAGCCCTGGGGGGCCAGGATGCGTTCCAGGGCCTTGCGGACGCTCACGGAGTCGTCCACGACCAGAACGGTGATGGGTGGGTTGATGTCAGCTGGGTTCATGAGGCCTCCAGGGCGGATTGGTGCGGAGCGGCTTGGGCGTGGTCCTCGTGCACGGCTGCCTCCATGAGCAGGCGGGCGGTGGGGACCGTCACTCCCCGAGGGTACGCGCCGAGCGGGTCCGGGGACATGAGGTGAAAGCGGAAGCTGCCCGGCAGGCGGCTGCTGAGCAGATGCGTGACGGCCTGCTGGGCGGTGCGGTCGCCGCATTCCGCGTCGATGATCTCCCCGCGGCGCAGGACCACGTGGGCGGGCTGCGCCGCGTGGATCAGCAGCAGGCCCGAGAGTTGCAGTTCCTGCGCGCACAGCAGGATCTCGGTCAGGGGCAGGGTGCTCAGGTCGCCGCTCAGCGCGGCGCTCTCCGGGTCGTGCCAGCGCGGGGCGGTGGCGCCGCCCAGCACCTGCAGCGCCAGGGCCAGCGCGTCGGGCGCGGTCAGTCCGGCCGGGACCGTCACGTCGAACGGGCCGCCGTAGCGGGCAGGCCGCTGCGCGCCGGGAATCAGGACGATGGTCTCGGCGGTGGCCGGGTCGTCCCGCAGGATCTCGTGCAGGTCGGCGGGGCTGAGGTCCTCGAGCAGCGGGTCGATGGTCACGAGGTACGGTTTCTCGCGTTCGATCTGCGTCAGGGCGTGCAGGCCGCCGGTGGCGGTGGTGGCGCTCCAGCCGGCCGCTTCGATCAGCGCGGCGTGCGACAGGGCGCGCGACAGCTGGGGGGACACCACCAGGCAGGCGGCCCCGTCGCCCGCGGTCATGCGCGGACCCCGGCGGCGATCAGGGCGTCGAGGCGGCGGTGCAGCAGGCGTTCCTCGGCGGGTTTGGCGAGGTAGTCGTTCGCGCCGAGTTCCATGGCCAGCTGCTGGTGTTTCTCCCCGGCGCGGGTGGTCATGATCACGACGGGCAGCTGCGCGTGGGCGGGGCTGGAGCGCACGGCGCGCAGCAGCTCGAAGCCGTTCATGCGGGGCATTTCCAGGTCGCTCAGGAGCAGGTCGGCCTGCTCGCCGGCCAGCAGGCGTTCCAGGGCTTCCTGGCCGTCGCTGGCGGTGGCGACCTGGTACCCGAAGCGTTCCAGGCTGCGGCCCACGTGGCGGCGCACGCTGAGGCTGTCGTCGACGAGCAGGATGCGTCCGGCGCTCTGGGTGGCGGCACTGGTCGCGGTGCGCTGGGCGGCGCGGGCGCGGCGCAGTCCGGCCGGGTTCAGCACGGCGACCGGGTACGCCTGGCCGTGCTCGTCGTTCAGGGTGGTCATGCCGCTCAGGTACTCCAGGGGGCTCAGGAGGTTCCCGGCGGGACGCAGCACGATTTCCTCGATGCTCTGGAATTCGTCCACGATGACATGCAGGGTGCCGCCGTCCGCTTCGGGGACCGACAGGCGGGCCACGTAGCGGGTCTGGGCGGGCGCCTCGCCCCACAGGTCGCTGAGGTCCACACTGCCGTGCGGGGCGTCGCCGTCCAGGACGGTCATGCCCTGCACCTGACTGGCGAGCACGGCGACGCGCTGGGCACCGGCGCGCAGGACGAGCACGTCGGCGATCTGCTGCGCGACCGGGACGTGCAGGGTGGTGGCGGTGCCCTCTCCGGGGACGCTGCTGATGCTGACGCGGCCGCCCAGGCGGGTGATGGCCTCGCGCACGACGTCCATGCCGACGCCGCGCCCGGCTTCCTGCGTGACCTGCGCGGCGGTGCTCAGGCCGGGCAGGAACACCAGTTGCGCGGTCTGCGCGTCGGTCATGGCGTTCAGTTCCCCGGCGCTGAGGTGCCCGGACTGCAGGGCGCGCTGGCGCAGCGCGTCGTAGTTCAGGCCCCGCCCGTCGTCGCGCACGGTGACGTGCAGGTGGCCGTCGGCGACGTGGGCGTCCACGCCGACCTGCAGCAGCGCGGGCTTGCCGTGCGCGGCGCGCTCATCGGGGCTCTGCGCGCCGTGGACGGCGGCGTTCGTCAGGAGGTGCAGCAGCGCCTGCCCGAGCGGCGCGGCGTACTGCGCGTCGATCAGGCTGTCCTCGCCGTGCACGGTCAGTGTCAGGTCGTCGCGGCGGCCCGCCCAGCGGTGCAGGGGCGCGGTGACGCGCTCAAGGGGCACGAGGCGGGCGCGGCTGAGTTCCACGCGCAGCTGACGGGTGAGTTTTTCCAGGCCGGTCAGTTCGTCGCCCAGGGCGCCGATGGCCTGCGCGGTCTGCGCGCGGACCTCCACGAGGTCGGCGCTCAGCTCGGTCACGGCGCGCGCGAGGATGTTCAGGTCGTCGTAACTGTCGAGTTCCAGCGCCCCGAAGTCCGCGAGGCGGTCCTGCAGGCCCAGGTCCGTGCCGGGGCGGGCCTGGCCGGGCAGGCGGTCCAGGGGCACGCCGGCGCTGGCCCCGCCGGGGGTCAGGTTGGGGTTCAGGTAGCGTTCCTCGAAGTCACGGACGGTGCGCTGCACGCGTTCGTGCGCGGCGTCGAGGCTGCGGGCGACCTGTTGCTGGCGCAGCAGCAGGCCGTTCAGGCGGGCGCGCGCGGCGACCAGTCCGGCGACGTCGTCGAGCATGCCGTCCAGGCGGGCGCTGTCCACGCGGACGCTCAGGCGCGCTTCCGGCACGGGGGTGGCGGCGGCCTCGGCAGCGGGGATCAGGGTCGCCGGGTCCTGACCGCTCAGCAGGGCGCTCACGGCGGCGCGGTAGGCCTGGATGCGGGCCTGCGGGGCCTCGCGGACCTGACCCTCGGCGTGGGCGAGTACGAGGTCCACGACGTTCAGGCCGTCGTCGATCAGCGGCAGGGCGCGGTCCAGGGTGACGGCGTCCTCGCGGGCGGCGCCCAGCAGGTCTTCCATGGCGTGCCCGACCTCGGCCATCTCGGCGAGGCCCACCATGGCGCTGCTGCCTTTCAGGGTGTGCGCGGCGCGGAACAGGGCGGTCAGGTCGGGCGTGTCGGCGTGCAGACCGGCGCGCAGCGTGGCGGTCAGTTCGGCCGCCTCGGGCCCGAAGTCCTCCCAGATGGCGGCGTTCACGACCGCGAACGGCGGTTCCTCCTGCGTCTCGCTGCGGGCCTGCCGGGCCTGCAGCGCGAACGGCTGGGTGCGCAGCAGTTCGGTCACCTGGGCGGGGCCGCCCAGGTCGGCGAACATCAGGCCCACGTCACCCTCGCTGCTGCCCTGCTCGATGCGGTTCAGGGCCTGCGCGAAGCAGGTGCCGGCCCGCTCGAGGATCCCGGTGAGGACCGGAACGGCCGCGTCGGTGTTCAGGTGCGCGCGGCCTTCCATGAGGCGTTCGAGCAGCGCGGCGAGCGCGGCGGTCTGCGGGTGGCCGTACAGGCCGGCGGTGCCGTGCAGGCGGTGGCTGAGGACCCACAGGCTGTCCAGGGCGCGGGCGCGGTCGTCCGGGACCCACAGGTCGACGGTGGCGTCCTCCAGTCCGGCGGCGACGCTGCGGGCGTCTTGCAGGTAGGTGGCGGTCAGTTCCGGGTCCATGACCGGGGAGGTGAGGGACGTCACATCGGCTCCTTATGGCTCAGCTGGGGATCTTGAAGCGCGAGAGGCTCTGCAGCAGGTTCTGCGCGAGGTGCTGCAGGCGGCGGGCGGCGGCGCGGCCCTGCTCGACGCTCTCGTTGGAGTTCTCGGCGACCTGTCCGATCTGCTGCACGGCCTCGCTCACCTGTTCGACGCTGCGCACCTGTTCGGTGGTGGCCGTGTTGATGCGCTCGGCGAACTGCGCGGATTCGGCGGCGAGTTTGCCCAGCTGCTCGATGCGTTCCCCGGCGACGGCGGCGACGCGGTAGCCCTGTTCTACCTCGCGGGTGTTGTCTTCCACGCTGGTGACCACCTCGGTGATTTCCAGCTGCACCGTGCGGATCAGGCTGGCGATGCGCGCGGTGGCCTGCGCGGAGGAGTCCGCGAGTTTACGCACTTCGTCTGCGACGATCGCGAAGCGGCTGCCGGCGGCGCCTGCACCGGCCGCCTCGATGGAGGCGTTCAGTGCCAGCAGGTTGGTCTGGCTGGACAGGCGGGAGATGGTGTCGACGATTTCCTGAATTTCCAGCGAGCGTTCCCCGAGGGTCTTGATGCGCCGGGCCACGCCCTGCACCTCACGGCGGATGTTCTGCATGCCGTCCAGCGTCCCGAGCACGGCCTCGCGGCCCTGCTGGGACGCTTCCAGTGCCTGGCGGGCGGACTCGGCGCTCTGCTGGGCGGCTTCGGCCATCTCGCGGAAGCCGTCGGTCACGGCGCGCACCTGTTCGGCCACGCGGCGGGTCTCCTGGGTGGTGGTGTCGGCGCCCTGCACGATCTGGTCGGTGGTGGAGAGCATGTCGCGGCTGGCGTCCGTCACGGACACGGAGGCCTTCTGCACTTCCCCGAGCACCTGCCCCAGCTCGTCGACCATCAGGTTGATGGAGTCGACGACGTTCCCCAGCACGTCGTCCGTGACGACGCCGCGGCGGGTCAGGTCGCCGCCCGCGATGTCCATGGTGACGTCCAGGAACGAGCCGATGTTGTTCTGGAGCTTGGCGGCCTCGTCACGTTCGGCGGCGTTCTTCTCTTCGTTGCTGCGCAGCTGGGTGGTGGCGTTGTTGAAGGTGTGGGCCATGTAGCCCAGTTCGTCGCGGGTCTGGACGGGCACCACGACGTTCAGGTCCCCGCCGGACACGGCGCGGCTGGCGCGGGTCAGTTCGCCCAGCGGCTTGACGATGGCGCGCGACAGGCGGATCAGCAGCGTGAAGGCGACGATCAGCGCCGCGATGATCGCGATCAGGGACAGCAGGCGGGTGCGCTGGGTGTCGTCCACGCGCGTCTGCAGCTGGCGGGCCAGGGTCTCGCTGCCGGTGTTGAAGGCGGCGCCGACCTGCAGCAGCGCGCCGTTCTGGATGCCCTGGAGGTCCACGCCGTTCAGGTTGCCGGCCTCGATGGCGCCGCCCAGGTCGGCCAGGGCGGGCGTGACGGCGTCGCTGAGTTTCTGCGCGGCCTCGCTCATGCCCTTGGCGCCGTCGGGGTCGGCGCGGACGATGCGGTCCACGCTGGCGTTGTAGGACGCCAGGGCTTCTTGCAGGCTGACGTTCAGGTCGCGCAGCACGTTCAGGTAGGCGCTGTCGTCGCCGGGTTCGCGGCGTCCGGCTTCGGTGGTGAGCGCGGCGAGGCTCATGCCGGTGGAGAGGCGCGGCAGGATGCGCAGGGTGGCTTCCATGGTGTGGAAGGACCCGGCGACCGGGTCGAGCATCAGGCCGGACTGGGTGAGCAGGTCCTCGCTCAGCTCGCGCTGGTAGGTGTTGAGCAGCTGCGCGTACGTCTGCAGGATGGCGAGGTCAGGCTGCGTGCCGATCGAGTCGGGCAGGGTCTTCCAGTCGCGGCGCAGCGCCTGGACGCGCTCGCGGTACTCGGGGGAGACCTGCGCTTCGAGCTGGTCGATGGCGCGGTCCACGCCGGCGGCGGCCTTCTGCGCGCCGGCCTGGTCACCGCGCAGCGCGGTGGTGACGAAGCCCGCGAGGTTCGAGTTGATGTCGCGCAGGGGGGCGAACTGCTGCAGGCCGCTCAGTTCGCGCTGCGTGAAGCTGATGTCGCTCTGCTGCTGCACGAGCAGGGTGCTGACGAGCACCGTGAGGGGAATGGCGAACGCGAAGGCGGTCAGGGAGAGCTTCTGACCCACGCGCAGCTGTCCCAGCCAGCCGACACGCTGGGCGTTGGTGTTGCGGTTGGCGCGGCGCTGCGCGCGGTTGACGGGGACGGTTCCTTGCATGGGTGGGCCTCCGGACGGGGAGCGGGTGAGGGGCGGGGGGGTGCGGGTGCGCTCAGCCGAGGTGGTCGCGCAGGTCGCGGGCCAGGGCGGCCGGGTTCAGGAGGGGACCGCCGGGCACGTCGAGCAGCAGGGCCGTGCCGGGCGGGGGGGTGGGCAGGCTGCTGACGCCGTAGATCTCGTCGACGAGCAGCGCGACGCGTTCACCTTCGAGGCTGGTCAGGACCATCAGCTGGGAGGTGGCGGCGGGGTGGCCGAGCAGCGGCGCGAGGTCGAGGAGCGGCACGGCGCGGCCCTGCAGGGTGGTCAGGCCGCGCAGCAGCGGCTGGCCGTGCGGGAGGGGTGCGAGCGGGCCGACCTCCGCGATGGTCTGCTCGCCCGAGAGGGGCAGCGCGAGGCGGGTGTCCTGCACGCGGACGAGCAGCGCGTCGGGCATCAGCCGATCAGCCGGTTCACGACGCCGAGCACCTGCTCGGGGGTGTAGGGTTTGACGATGTAGTCGTCGGCGCCCTGGCGCAGGCCCCATTTCACGTCGGTTTCGTTGCCCTTGCTGGACACGAACACGACCTTCAGGGCTTCCATGCCGGGCTGGCGGCGCAGGCCGCGCACGACCTCGTAGCCGTTGCGGCCGGGCATGACGACGTCCACGAGCAGCAGGTCGGGGCGCAGCTGGTCGGCCACGGTTTCCACCTGGGCGGGGTCGTTCAGCGCGGTGACGCTGTGGGCGGTGCCTTTCAGCGCGGCTTCCATGAATTTCAGGTCGGCGGGGGAGTCGTCAACGATCAGGATTCGGGCCATGGTGGGGTTCCTTTCCGGGCGTGCGTGAGGGTGGCGCGCCGCAGGGTGCAGAGGATACGCGAGCGGACGCTGGCGTGAGGGAGAGATGAGGCGTGGTGTGCGGTCCGGCCGGGCGCGCGGTCAGGGTGGGTCGGCCGCGCGCCGGTCGGTGGCGCTTCAGTCGGCGGCGCTGCCGAAGTCGAGGTCGTCGAGGTCACCGCCGCGCCCGGCGTCCATGAGCACGCTGGTGACGGCCAGACCCATCAGCAGGAAGGACACGACGCCGATCACCAGCGCGAGCAGCGTGGTGTCGATGCCGTCGGCGGCGATGCCGAGCTTCATCTCGTCGACGACCTTGAACTGCAGGGCGGCCATGCCGGTGTAGTGCATGCCGGTGATGGCGACGCCCATGACGGCGGCCGCGCCGACCTTGACGAGGTTCAGCTGCATCTTGGTCTGGCGGCGCGCCCAGTCGCTGGTCAGGGTGTGGAACAGGAACAGCGCGGCCATGCTGGCGCCCACGGCGATGATGACCGAGGCGATCAGCGCGACGACGTTGATCTGCAGTTCGGTGCCGGGCATGCGGTAGGCGGCCATGCCGCTGTAGTGCATGGCGACGATGCCGGTCCCGGCGATGGCGCCCGCGATGCCCAGGCGCCGCAGGGTGAACGCGCCGCTGTGCAGCACGAGCAGCGCGGGGTACACGAAGGCCACGGCGATCAGGCCGGACAGGACGGTGATGGGGTAGTTCAGGCTGGTGGCGGCGTTCACCTGGAAGGCCATCATGCCCACGAAGTGCATGGCCCAGATGCCGTAGCCGAGGACCAGGGCCTGCGCGATCAGCCAGAAGCGGCTGGAGGCGCTGTTGAAGACGCGACCGGCGCGGCCGGCGAGTTCCAGGGACATGTAGGACGCGGCGACGGCGATCGCGTACGAGAGGAGGATGTACGAACCCATCCAGTTGTGGTGCAGCATCTCATGTTCCATCGGTGTTCCTCCTGTGGGGCGCGGGCAGGGTCGGTGCCCGGAGTTTCGATATCCAAACATAGGCAATGCGAACTCACATAAAACTTACTGATTCCTGCGTCAGGGTGCGGAATTTTTCGCATTTGCACTCATGAGGACGCGGCATGGGGCGGGCCGCGTCCGCCCGGTGGGGGGTGCGGGGGCGCGGCGGCTGTGTGAAACGGATTCCGTCTGTTTCGTTAACAACCCGGAAGGACACCGGGTTGCCAACTCCACGCCCGGAACCCGTTTCTCTCCTGCTCGCTCCGCTCGGGTTGAAAGGTTTTGCAAATCTTTCAACCGGAGTCCGTATGAGTGCCGTCCAGTCTATGGCATGAGTTTCATGACGGCACATGAAGATGCCGCCCCGGCCTGGTGTGGTCGGGGCGGCAGCTCGGGCCGGGTCAGCGGGGCCGGGTGGTGGGGGGCGCGGTCACGGCCCGGTCAGGGCGGCGCTCACGACGTCGCGGGCCTCCGCCATGACCTGCCTCAGGTGCCCTTCGCCGCGGAAGCTCTCGGCGTAGATCTTGTACACGTCCTCGGTGCCGCTGGGCCGCGCGGCGAACCACGCCTGGTCGGTGGTGACCTTCAGCCCGCCGATCCCCGCGCCGTTGCCGGGCGCGCGGGTGAGTTTCGCGGTGATGGGGTCGCCGCCCAGCGTGGTGGCCGTGACCTGCTCGGGGCTGAGGCTGGACAGGATCTTCTTCTGTGCGGCGTCGGCGGGGGCGTCCTGGCGGTCGTAGGCGGTCTCGCCGTAGCGGGCGGTGAGGTCCGCGAAGCGTTCGCCGGGCGTCTTGCCGGTCACGGCGGTCATCTCGGCGGCCAGCAGGCCGGGGATCAGGCCGTCCTTGTCGGTGCTCCAGGGCGTGCCGTCCAGTCTCAGGAAGCTCGCCCCGGCGCTCTCCTCTCCCCCGAAGCCGAACGAGCCGTCCAGCAGACCCTCCACGAAGTACTTGAAGCCGACCGGGACCTCCACGACGCGCCGCCCGATGCCGGCGCCCACCCGGTCGATCAGGGCGCTGCTGACCAGCGTCTTGCCGATCGCGGCGTCCGCGCGCCAGCCCGGGCGGTGGCTGAACAGGTACTCGATCATGACCGCCAGGTAATGGTTGGGGTTCATCAGGCCCGCGCGGGTCACGATGCCGTGCCGGTCGGCGTCCGGGTCGTTGCCGATCGCCACGTCGAAGTCGCCTTTCAGGGACAGCAGGCCCGCCATGGCGTACGGGCTGGAGCAGTCCATGCGGATCTTCCCGTCGCGGTCGACGCTCATGAACGCGAAGCGCGGGTCGATGTCCTCGTTCACGATCTGCAGGTTCAGGCCGTGCTGCGCCTGGATGGCCTGCCACACCGGGAGGCTGCTGCCGCCCAGCGGGTCCACCCCGATCCGCACGCCGCTCTGGCGGATGGCGTCCAGGTTCACGACCGTGCCCAGCTGCGACACGTAGGGGGTGATGAAGTCGAAGTCCGTCAGGCCCGCCAGGGCGTCCTCGAGCGAGACGCGCTGCACGTCGCGCAGCTCGTTCTCCAGGATGGCGTTCGCGCGGGCCTGCACGGCGCCCGTCACGTCGGTGTCGGCCGGGCCGCCGGAGGGGGGGTTGTACTTGAAGCCGCCGTCCTGCGGGGGGTTGTGGCTGGGCGTGATGACGATCCCGTCGGCCCAGTCGTGGTCGGGTTTCCCCTCGCGACCGGGGCGGTTGTGTTCGAGGATCGCGTGACTGATCAGCGGCGTGGGCGTGAACGAGCCCGCCTGCGCGCGCACCTGCACGCCGTTGGCGACGAGGACCTGCAGCGCGGTCATCCAGGCGGGTTCGGACAGCGCGTGGGTGTCCAGGCCCATGAACAGCGGCCCCCGGATCCCGGCGGCGGCGCGGTGCTCGGCGACGGCCTGCGTGACCGCCAGGATGTGCGACTCGTTGAAGCTGCCGCTGATGCTGGTGCCGCGGTGCCCGCTGGTCCCGAACGCGACGCGCTGCAGGGGATCATGCATGTCCGGGCGGGTCTCGTAGTAGTGGGCGACCAGTCGGGGGATGTTCGTCAGCAGGCTCTGCGGCGCGCGTTTACCGGCCAGGGGGCTGAGGGTCATACCCGCCAGTGTACGGACTGCGCCCCGGCGCGGCGGCCCAGGGGCAAGACAGCGTGAAGGCGCACCCGGTCGCGCGGGCGGGCGGCTGCTACCCTGGAGGGCGTGAAGGAGTTCCTGAACGACTGGTGGCGGCTGCTGAAGCTGATCGTCGGCTCGCTGGCGATCCCGGTGGTGCTGTGGGTGCTGCTGGTGTGGGCGGGTGTGCTGCGCTGACCCGGCCGGATTCCCCCCCGGAGTGACACACCAATCACCCACTGGAACCGCTCCCGGAAGTGGTTTTTCACGTGTGCGTGTTACGTTAACGGCATGACGGTCAAGCGGAAGCAAGGCGCGGAGAGCCGCGTGGACACCAACCACTTCGAGCACGCCCTGGTCCTGGAAACGGCCCGGGTGACCGAGGGCGCCGCCCTGGCTGCCAGCCGCTGGATGGGCATGGGCGACAAGAACGCCGTGGACGGCGCGGGCACCGAGGCCATGCGCGAACTGCTGAACAGCCTGGATATCCGCGGGACGGTCGTGATCGGCGAGGGCGAGATGGACGAGGCCCCCATGCTGTACATCGGCGAGAAGGTCGGGCAGGGCCAGTACGAGGTGGACATCGCCGTGGACCCGGTCGAGGGCACCAGCGTGACCGCCAAGGGCCTCCCGAACGGACTGGCCGTGATCGCCCTGTCCGAGCGGGGCGGGCTGATGCACGCGCCGGACTGCTACATGGACAAGCTGGTCGTGCCGCCCCCCGCCGCCGGGAAGGTGAACCTGGACTGGCCGGTCGAGGCGAACCTGAACGTCCTGGCGCAGAGCCTGGAACGCGACGTGGACGACCTGATGATCACGATCCTGGACCGCGAGCGGCACGCGGACCTGATCCGCCGCGTGCGGGCCGCCGGGGCGCGCGTGAAACTGATCGGGGACGGGGACGTGGTCGCCAGCCTGCAGGTGGGCGTGCGCGGCACGGGCGTGCACGCGCTGATGGGGTCGGGCGGCGCGCCCGAGGGGGTGCTGTCGGCGGCGGCCATGAAGTGCCTGGGCGCGGAGATCCAGGGCCGCTTCATCGCGGAGGACGACGCCATGAGCGAGCGCTTCAGGGCGATGGGCGTGGACGAGAACAGGGTCTACAAGACCAACGACCTGGCCCCCGGCAAGCAGATGGTGTTCAGCGCGACCGGGATCACGTACGGCGAACTGCTCAGCGGCGTGCGGCGCTTCGGTGGCGGGGCGCGCACGCACACGCTGGTGATGGGCTACGCGACGCGTGTGGTGCGCTTCATCGACACGGTGCACCTGGAGGACGACGGTGCGCGCGTGACCATCCGCGTCTGACCGTTGGAGAGAGAGGGGCACCCGGCAGTGACGCTGCGCCGGGTGCCCCTCCCCTTCACTGGATGAGAATTCGCTCAATGCAGTCTAAATACTTCAATATTGAATGAACGCCCGGTCAGGCTTACGCTGCCCCCATGACCACACCCAACCCCGTCAAACTGGCCATCGTCTACTACTCCACCTACGGCACCAACCACGCCATGGCCCACGCCGCCGCCGAGGCCGCCCGCGCCGCCGGCGCCGAGGTCCGCGTGCTGAAAGTCCCCGAGACCGCCCCGCAGGCCGTCATCGACACGCAGGACGCCTGGAAGGCCCAGCAGGAACGCACCGCCGACGTGCCCACCGCCACCCCCGCCGACCTCGAATGGGCCGACGCCTACCTGTTCAGCGCCCCCACCCGCTTCGGCGGCGCCGCCAGCCAGATGCGCGCCTTCATCGACACGCTCGGCGGCCTGTGGGGCACCGGGAAACTCGCCGACAAGACCTTCAGCGCCATGACCAGCGCCCAGAACCCCAACGGCGGCCAGGAAACCACCCTCCAGACCCTGTACATCACCGCCATGCACTGGGGCTCGATCATCGTCGCGCCCGGGTACACCGACCCCGCCATCTTCGCGTCCGGCGGCAACCCCTACGGCGCCAGCGTCACCGCGAACGGCCAGCCCCTCACGGGCGAGGACCTCGCCACCATCGCCCACCAGGCCCGGCGCCTCGTCGAGGTCACCGCGAAACTCAAGAACTGACGATCCAACCCGGGAGGCCCGCACGGACATGACGTGCGGGCCTCCCGTTCACCATCCGGGCGGAACCTACTCGTTCTCCCAGCCCGCGATGTTCAGCACCCAGAACGTCCCGGCCGCGCCGTCCACCCGCGCCACCGCGCCGTTCCCGATGTTCTCGAACAGCGCCCGGCAGTGCGACGGGCTGCCCTTCCACGCCGCGATCACCTCGGCAGGGTCCGTGAAGCCCTCACCGGCCGCGAGGCTCTCTTCGAACACCCACTTCACGTTCGCGGGCGGCACCGGCCGGTACCCGGCGTCCACCATCCGCTGCGACGGCACCCGGTTGTCCACCCGGCTGCGGTGCGGCAGTTCCAGCCGCCCGGACGCCGCCAGTTCCTGCCCGTACTGCGTCGCCGCCTTGTGCAGGTGACCCTCGAACTTCAGCTGCGCCGCCGCCGGGAACACCCCGCTCGGACACACCCCACCGCGCGCCCGCTCCGCATTGATGGCCGCCAGCATCTCCCGCTCCGCCTGGGACTGCGCAAAGCCCGGCAACGGCGCCCGGAGCGGCGTGAACGACGCCGACGTCGTATACGAGAAGTTCACGCCGTAGAACCCGTCCTCCACCATCACCGTCACCGGCCCGTCCTCCACCCGCTCGGCATCCGGCGCGCCCCCACCCCCGCACCCCACCAGCACCGCCGACACCAGCCCCACCACCCACCACGCACGCGTCATGCCCCAGCGTAGGCACACCACACCCCGCCCCGCTGCCTGATTTGACCACCCCGGGGGCGCACTCCCCCCCACCACATGAACCCCGCATCCCACCCCACCGGACACCACCGCGCGCCCAGACCGGCCCAGCCGCTACCCTGCCCGCATGACCACAGCTCAACTCACCGCGCCCGGCGCGTACCCCGGCCTGACCCTCCAGCTGCACGACGGCGGCATCCTCGAAGTCGTCATCCGCAGCGACAAGACCTTGAACAGCGTCAACGCCGACGCGCACCGCGCCCTGACCCGCGTGTGGCGCGACATCGACGACACCCCAGGCATCCGCTGCGTCCTCGTACGCGGCGACGGACGCGGGTTCAGCAGCGGCGGCGACTTCACCCTGATCGAGGAGATGAGCAGCGACTTCACCGCCCTCACCCGCGTCTGGAAAGAAGCCCGCGACCTCGTCTACAACGTCATCAACTGCAGCAAACCCATCGTCAGCGCCATCCACGGCCCCTGCGTCGGCGCCGGACTCGCCGTCGCCCTGCTCACCGACGTCAGCATCACCGCACACACCGCCCGCCTCCTCGACGGCCACGTCCGCCTGGGCGTCGCCGCCGGGGACCACGCCGCGATCATCTGGCCCCTCCTGTGCGGCCTCAACAAAGCCAAGTACCACCTCATGACCGGCGAACCCGTCAGCGGCATCGAAGCCGAACGCATCGGCCTCGTCAGCCTCACCGTCCCCGACGACGAACTCCTGGACCGCGCCTGGAAGGTCGCCCGGCAACTCGCCAGCGGCAGCCCCACCGCCACCCGCTGGACCAAGTACGCCCTCAACAACTGGCTCAGACAAGCCGGACCCACCTTCGACGCATCCCTCGCGCTGGAATTCCTCGGCTTCACCGGCCCCGACGTCCGCGAAGGCCTCAGCAGCCTCCGCGAAAAACGCGCACCGAACTTCGCCGACGACGCGCCGCTGTAAAAGGGAAGTGGGGAGTGGGTTGTGGGAAGTGGGAAAGGAGGCTGCTACGCAGCGGGAAGGGCAACACAGCTGCTTCGCAGGACCCCTCAGTCACCTACGGCGACAGCTCCCCTCCCTGCGGGCTCTGCGAGTCAAAGGGGAGCCTTGGACACATGCTTCTGCTGAAGCGAGAACAGTCGATCAGCGGCGCGAAGTGTCCTCCACGACAGCTAACCGCTGACTGCCCCCGGCCGTCGTGCGCGCAGCGCGCGGGCAAGCGACGGGGGCAAGAGATGGCGTCGAGGCCGGACCCGTCACCGCCCACAGCAACTCCGCCGCGCCAGTCAAAACTCTTGCCTAGTGCAACGGAAGCCCCCCCGTCCCCCCTGGGGATGGGGGCTGGGGGGTGGGGCCACCCGCCGGGAAGCACAGCCCCCTGTCCCCGTCCGGGGAACTTTTCCCTCAAGCGTCCCGCCGCGCGTTATCGTGAGCCGTAAAACCATCCTCAGGAGGGATACCCATGACGACCAAACAACCCGTCCGCGTTGCCGTTACCGGCGCCGCTGGCCAGATCGGCTACAGCCTTCTTTTCCGCATCGCGTCGGGCGATATGCTCGGCAAGGACCAGCCGGTCATTCTGCAGCTGCTGGAGATCACGCCCGCACTGAAGGCGCTGAACGGCGTCGTGATGGAGTTGCGTGACTGCGCGTTCCCGCTGCTGGCGGACATCGTGACGAGCGATGACCCGATGGTGGCGTTCAAGGACGCGGATTACGCGCTGCTGGTCGGCGCGATGCCCCGCAAGGCGGGCATGGAGCGCGGGGATCTGCTGGGCGCGAACGGTGGGATCTTCAAGCCGCAGGGTGAGGCGCTGAACGCCGTGGCGAGCCGTGACGTGAAGGTGCTCGTGGTGGGGAACCCCGCGAACACGAACGCGCTGATCGCGCAGCAGAACGCGCCTGATCTGGACGCGGGGCAGTTCACGGCGATGGTGCGTCTGGATCACAACCGCGCGATCAGCCAGCTGGCGGAGAAGACCGGGAAGCCCGTGAGCAGCATCAAGAACCTGACGATCTGGGGGAACCACAGCAGCACGCAGTACCCCGACCTGTCGCAGGCGACGGTGGACGGTCAGCCTGCGCTGGATCAGGTGGACCGCGACTGGTACGAGAACAGCTACATCTCCACGGTCGCCAAGCGTGGCGCGGCGATCATCGAGGCGCGCGGCCTGAGCAGCGCCGCGTCCGCCGCGAGCGCCGCGATCGACCACATGCGCGACTGGGCGCTCGGCACGCCCGAGGGCGAGTGGGTCAGCATGGGCATCCCCAGCGACGGCAGCTACGGCATTCCCGAGGGCCTGATCTACGGCTTCCCCGTGACCTGCAAGAACGGCAAGTACGAGATCGTGCAGGGCCTCCCCGTCAGTGACTTCAGCCGCGGCAAGATGGACGCCACGGCGCAGGAACTGACCGAGGAACGCGACGAAGTGCGCAAACTGGGCCTGGTGAAGTAAACACCTGCCGGGTGCCTGCACCCCGAGCGTAGCGAGCAGGCATGGTGAACGGCTGACGGAAGTGCAGCGACTGCGGGTAATGTTCCCGCAGTGGCGGAACTGAAGTCAGACGAGAGATTGAGGGAGCGGATGGCCTGAGGGTCGTCCGCTTCTTCTATGGTCTCGGTGCAGCGCGAGGCGCCGGACCCGGCGTCTCTCCCGGCCCTGAAGGCGGACGTGCTGGCGCGGCTGGGGGGCGCGATCCGGTCGCTGGAGGACCGGCACGCGGCGCTGGGCGCGCAGCTGGAGCGGGCCCGGGCGCTGGAACGCATGGTGCAGGAGAACGCGTTCGGGCAGTCCGGACCGGGGTCGCCGCCCAGCTGATGTTCATGGGATCTTCACGGTTGCGCGCCGAGGTGATCCGGTTTCCGGCGGAGTGCATAGAGCTGATCAGAGCGACACGATCAGCAAGCCCGGGGCAGGAATCCGCCTGCGCCGGTGGGGGTGTCCTCGTGTCCGAACCGTTTCTTTCACCTTCTGGAGGGATCACCATGTCCGACGCCATGAACCGCCGTAAGTTCCTCGGGGCCGCCGGGGCCGTCACCGCCACCGGTCTGCTCGCCGGCTGCACGCCCGCCCTGAGCGCCACGCCCAAGGCGAACCTGGACGCCATGATCTTCAACTTCGCGCTGAACCTCGAGTACCTGGAAGCGGCGTTCTACCTGGCGGCCGTGGGCCGCCTGCAGGAACTGGACGCCGCGGGTGGCGACAGCAGCAAGGTCATCCTGCCTGCGGGCTTCACCGGCAAGAACGGGAACGGCGTGCCGTTCGCGTCCGCCGACGTGCGCGCCTACGCCGAGGAGATCGCCACGGACGAGCTGAACCACGTGAAGGTCATCCGCAAGGTGCTGGGGGCCGCGGCTGTCGCGCAGCCCACCCTGGACCTGGGTCCGGCGTTCGTCGCGGCGGGCAAGGCCGCGTCGGGCGGGGCCATCGCGAACTTCAACCCCTTCGCGAACGACCTGTTCTTCCTGCACGGCGCGTTCATCTTCGAGGACGTGGGCGTCAGCGCGTACAAGGGCGCGGCGCGCCTGCTGACCGACACGAGCGCGGGCGGCAACCTGGAGAACGCGGCGGGCATCCTGGCCGTCGAGGCGTACCACTCGGGCATGATCCGCACCCTGCTGTACCAGCAGCGCAACACGGACGTCACGGCCAGCCTGAAGGTCAGTGACGTCGTGCAGGCGATCAGCAACCTGCGTGACAGCGTGGACGGCGACACGGACGTGGATCAGGGCATCGTCGAGGGCGGCAAGGCGAACATCGTCCTGGCCGACGCGAACGGCATCGCGTACAGCCGCACGCCCCGTCAGGTGGGGAACATCGTGTTCCTCGCGCCCGGCGCGACGAAGGGTGGCTTCTACCCCGACGGCCTCAGCGGAAACTTCAGCGCGATCCTGGCACTGTAAGGCACACGCCGTTCAGGGGAAGGGGAGCCGCGACCGGCTCCCCTCTTCCCTTTTTTCTGTTCCTTACAGCCCCTCGATGACCCACTCGCCCGCGCGCATCAGCGGCTCGCGGGTGCCGTCCTTCGTGATGCCGTCCACGTCGGTGGCGGGCGTGCCGATCATCCAGTCCACGTGGATCAGGCTGTCGTGGTTCCCGCCCGCCGCGTCCAGCGTGGCGGGGTCGGTGCCGCCCTGCACGTTCGTGGGGTAGCAGCGGCCCAGCGCGATGTGCGACGCGGCGTTCTCGTCGAACAGGGTGTTCAGGAACAGCGTCCCGGTCTGCGCGACGGGCGCGCTGGCGGGCACCAGGGCCACCTCGCCCAGGCGGGCGGCGCCCTCGTCGGTGGCGATCAGGGCTTTCAGGGTCTCCTCGCCGCGCGTGGCGCTGACCTCGACGGCGCGCCCAGCCTCGAAACGCATGCGGATGCCCTCGATGAGCTGCCCGCGCGCACTCAGGGGCTTGCTGGCGACCGCCACACCATCCACGCGGTCACGGTGCGGGGCGGTGAAGACCTCGTCGGTGGGGAGGTTCGGGACGCCGCGCACGCCGTTCTGCGCGGTTTCCGCACCGCCCTGCCACACGTGGTTCCGGGCGAGGCCCACGGTCAGGTCGGTGCCCAGGTCGCTGCGCAGGTGCACGGCGGCGTACTGTTTGCCGTTCAGGTGGGTGGTCAGGCGCTGAAGGCGGGTCAGGTGCGCGTCCCACGCGGCGACCGGGTCGGGCTGATCCGCGCGGGTCACCGTGAAGATGTCGTCCCACAGGCGGGCCACGGCCTCGTCCTGCGGCAGGTCCGGGTACACGCGGGCGGCCCAGGCGGGCGTGGCCATCGCGCCGACCGTCCAGTTCACGCGGAAGCTGCCGCTCGCCTCGCTGACCCGGCGCATGGCCTGCGCGGTGGCCTTGCTGCGCGCCGCGATCCGCGCGGGGTCCACGCCCGCCAGCAGCGAGGGGTCCTCACCGATGATCCCGATGGACGCGTACCCGTCTTCCACCATCGCCTCGGCTTCCTGCGCGAACCACGCGGGCAGGTACTGCACGGCGTCGTCGGTGCCGTCCTCGAACAGCGCGAGGTTCAGGTGCGGGTCCAGGTACGTGACGCGCACGTCCTGCGCCCCGGCCCGGTACGCGGCGCGCGCCACCAGCCGCACCAGTTCGGTCGCCTCGACGGGCGCGCTGATGCGGACCCGGCCACCCTGCGGGAGGTTCACGCCGGTCCGGACAAGCAGTTCGGCGTAGCGCGCCAGTCGCGTCTGAAAATCAGTTGAGGTCATGACCGTCACTCTACCCGGCGTCCCCGGGGGAAGCGGGATCGGCGTCCGCTGCGGGCCGCCAGTACACGCCCCGTTCGCGGTTCAGGACGCCCAGGCCGATCATCTCGCGGCGCAGGGTGGACACGTCGGCGTACACGTCGCCCAGGATGGCGTTCACCTCGGCTTCCGGGTAGTGGCGGCCGTGCTCGAACAGGGTGACGAGTTCGTGCAGGATGACGTCCTTCTTCTTGCGCTGGGCGGGCAGGGTGGTCAGGCGGCCGCCTTTCAGGAAGGCGCGCAGCACGCGGTCGCGGTAGGGGTCGTCGGGCGTGGGGGCGGGGGCGGCGCCGCGCACGACGTCCGCGAGGTTCAGGTCCAGCGCGGCGGCGTGCGCGCGGTGCAGGCGGTGGTGGCCGTCTTTGCGGGTGAGGATCAGTCCGGCCTCGGTGAGATGCGCGAGGTGGTGGCTGACGGTGGCGGGCGCGAGGTTCATCAGGCGGGCGAGTTCGTCGCCGCTGGCCTCGCGCGTCCAGACGAGGCGCAGCAGGCTGAGGCGTGCGGGGTGGGACAGCGCGCGGAACAGCGCGGCGCGGGCGGTGAGGTCGGCGCTCATGGGCGGGGTTCGCGGGGCCAGGGGCGGGTGCCGTGCGCGGCGCGGTGCGCGCCCTCGTAGATGCCCAGCGCGGCGTTCAGAGTGTCCAGGCGGGCCTGCGCGCGGGCCTGATCGGCGGCGTTCCCGGCGGCGCAGGCGAGGCGCAGGTCGCGTTCGGCGTTCGTGCGGATGCCCGTCACGAGGCGGTGGTACAGGGCGTTCATGCGGGCCTGTGGGGTGGGGTCGGCAGTGTCAGTCATTTCGATCCTCCTCGAATCATCATGACCGGTTCGATGCCTGTCGAAATAAGCCGGATGGCGCAGTGCCCCCGCTCGGTCCGGGCCGGGCGTTACCAGCCCTCGATCTGCCGCCCCGCCTCGAACGCCGCGACACCCGCCGCCACGCTCAGGTTCAGGCTGCGGCCCCCGCCCGGCTGCGGCAGCTTCAGCTTCGGCAGCGCGTCGCGCAGCCACGCGGGCAGCCCGCGCGATTCCGGACCGAACAGCAGGTAATCGCCCCGCCGGAAACCCGCGCGGGTGTGCAGGTCGGTGGCGTGCGTGCTGAACGCCCACACCCGCGCGCCCGCCCCCAGCGTGCCCTGGAAGGCCGTCCAGCTGGCGTGCTCGTGCAGCGTCACGCCCTCCAGGTAATCCATCACCGCGCGGCGGAACTCCCGGTCGTGCAGGTGGAAGCCGAACGGGCGGATCAGGTGCAGGTCCGCGCCCAGCACCGCGCACGTCCGCGCGACGTTCCCGACGTTCCCGGCCTTCTCCGGCTCGAACAGCACCACCCGCAGCAGCGGCCCCTCCCTGCCCGGCGCCGCGTCACTCACCGCCGACCCCCGGCGCCGCCTCCACGCGGGCCAGCAGCCGGGCCAGCAGCACGGTCGCGCGCGTCTGCACGTGCAGCGGCGCCAGACCCTCCGACGTCTTGAAACTGACGCCCACGTCCCCTGGCGGCAGCGAGAGCAGCGCCGCGACCGACCGGGCGATCTCGGCGCGCAGCGGCCCCAGCTTCGGGCGGTCCAGCGTCACCACGACCGCCACGTTCACCGGCACCCAGCCGCGCTCCCTCACCAGCGCCAGCGCCCGCTCCACGATCACGCGCGAATCCATCCCACGCCACTGCTCGGCGGTATCCGGAAAGTACCCCCCGATATCGCCCAGCGCCAGCCCCGACAGCAGGGCGTCGGCGACCACGTGCAGCACCGCGTCCCCGTCACTGTGCGCCACCGCACCCAGCGCCGCGTGCGGGACGTCCACGCCGCCCAGCACCAGCCGCCGCCCCGCCTCCAGACGGTGCGCGTCCTCCCCGAACCCAACCCTGAACGGCCACGAACTCATGCCCGGAGTGTAGCCCGCCCACACCCACAGTCCAGTCTGAAAGCGCAGCCCGGCACGTCACTTCCTGACGCGCCCGCGTCGCACCATCGGCATAACGCCCCATTAACGCCCCACCCGGCATGCTGCCCCCACAGCAACCCCACACCCCCACTCCCAGGGAGACCCAGCATGACCCACCTGCACCTCGAAGACGACCTGTTCCACCTGCTGCCCCTGCCCGGCCTGCGCTGGCCCGCCCACGCCCCCACGCACGCCCAGCCCAACCCCGCCTACCAGCGCACCTACCACCCCGGCGCCCTGCCCGCCCCCGTCACCACCTGGGCGGACGGCACCCACCAGACCCGCCTGCTCACCCACACCGGCGAGCGGCGCGTGTGCCGCCTGAACCTCCGCAGCCTCCCGAACGGGGACCGAATCCTGCTCATCGAGGACGTCCACAGCTACCACCTCGACCCCGTCACGCACCTGCCCGACCGGGACGCGCTGCTGCACGACGCCGCCCAGACGCACGGCGTCACCACCCTCGCCACGCTGCGCCTGCCCCCCCTGCACGACCACCGCCGCCAGCTGGGCGACGCGCCCGTCGATCAGGCCCTGCGCCGCGCCGCACGCGAACTGAAAACCGCCGCGCGCGACTGGAACGCCAGCGCGTACCGCACCGGCACGCACGACTTCACCCTCCTGAGCCCCCAGCCCCTCACGCCCGACCAGCTCGCCCCGGTCACGCGGCGCATCCACGCGCACCTGAGCGCCCTGGGCCGCACCGCCGAACCCAGAGTCGGCCTGAGCGACGCCCCGCACGACGGCCGCACCCTGGCCGACCTGCTCACCGCCGCGCAGGACCGCGCCGGAACCCACCCCACCCGCCGCCCCCTGGACAGCCTGAAACGCCTCCTGAACCCCACCCCCACCCACCCCATGCTCGCCCTGTAATACGGACTCCGGTTGAATGGTTTGCAAAAACCGTTCAACCCGAGCGGATGCGAGAAGGAGCGAAGCGGGTTCCGGGCGTGGAGTTGGCAGATCGGTGGAGTTCCGATCTGTCAACGAAACAGACGGAATCCGTATAACCCCGTCACGGAGCCCCGCATGACCCACACGTACCCCACGCCGCACACCCGCCGCCTCGGCCAGCCCCTGCCCCCCGCCGACCTGCACCACCTGAGCCCCGACGGCCCGCACCTGAGCGTCCACACCACGCGCGGCCCCCTGCCCGTCTACCGCTTCACGCCCCTGCAGATGGCCCTCCTGACCGGCGAGAACGTCCCCAGCGCCTCCCACTGGCCCGAGCACCTCAAGGCGTTCCTGTACCAGTACGTCCCGCTGCCCACCCTGCCCCCCGGCCCCCACCCGCTGCCCGGCACGGTCCACGCGCAGGGCCGCGACCCGCACGGGCTACGCACCTGGGACCACACCACCTACCAGGGCTGGCCCCTGTACCTGTACGCCCACGACCGCCCCGGCCAGCCCCCCTGCGGCGACGTGCCGCACCTGTTCACGCCCGTCCGCCTGGATCAGGCCCCCCTGCCCGGCCCGCACCACCGCCCCCACGGGCCCTAGCATGAAACACGCACCACACTTCAACGGAGGTTCCATGACTGAAGGTCCACAGAAAGACAGCATCTACGAGAAGAACGGCCAGCTGTACGCCAGACGACAGGGCAAGGATCTGGCCCTGTTCGTGTTCCCCCTCGTGAAGGGAGGCCAGAGCGTCGAGGCCGGGTACGATTGGTCGGCGTACCTCCTGTCCTTCGTGAAGCAGTACGTTCCCCTGCAGACCGTCACCGACCCACCCACCATCCAGGGACTCACCTTCAGTCAGCAAATGCGAACGGGTGACCAGTGGTTCAACTACAGCCAGCAGACCTGCAACGGTTACCCGCTGTACTACGTCGATGGCGTTCCACAGGGCGCCAAGACGGAACAGCCCGCCCTGTTCCAACCGGCCACCATTGCCCAGCTGACTCAGGCCGCCTCCACCGAACCCGCTCCTACCGAACTGGGAAGCGGTGACGACGATGGTGGGCCGATCAATTATCTCGGGCCGTAAGTCTTCCGTTCAGGGCGTGCCAAGCTGTTCGCCCAGCCATGCCAGGATCTGAGGCAGCTGAAACTCAGTGACCTCACTGCTCCTCTCTCCTGGGAAGCGCGAGGCCAGAGACTGGCCCGCCCGCCAGCGCTGCCACTGGTGCAGTGAGGCGGTATCCCGAATGCTCCGCAACAGCCGCGCCGTCTGCTGCGGAGCGCGCGTTTCGAGGTCGTCGACCAGCACGAGGCACAGTTCCACCAGTTCCCATGGTTGCGGGAACTGGTTTAAAAGGTGCAGAACGTGACGTGCATGCGTGCGTCCCTGTTCCGCCCGTCCACGGGCGTAGGCGACCTCGGCGCTGAGCAGATGCCATTCCATGCGGTCACCGGGCTGACCGTCCTCGGTCAGGTGCTTCCGCCAGTCGTTCAGTTTCTGCTCGGCCTGACGTATCTTCTGCTGCCGCAAGAGCAGACGGACCTGCATCAGCGTCGCCTGATGGAACGTCTGGACGTTGCCTGCTCGTTCAGCGTACTCCGTAAGCTGCTGCACTTCCGTCAGCAGCTGGTTCGTATCGGCTCCCGGCGTGTACAGTTCTGACTGTAACAGCCGTTCGCGCACCATCCACGCCAGTCCCTCGGGCAGGCTCGGCACTTCGGCGCGCAGCTGGGCCACGATTTCCTGCACCTGCTCGGGCGTCCCGACAAATGCCAAGTTGGACATAATGTTCACCCGGTAGAACACGGCGCGCATTTGATCGCCCAGTTCGACCGCCAGTGCCAGCGCCTGCCTGAGCAGGTCCGTGGCGCTCTGCATCTGCCCCTGCACCGCGCGGACAGCCGACAGGGTGTTCAGGACTTTCATGCGGCTGGTGGGGTCGGTGGCCAGTGGTCCGGCCAGGAAGTGCCCAGCGAGCGTCTGGGCGTCGAGCAGGCGTCCGGCGCGGTACGCGAGCCACATGCTGGCGATCTGCGCGGCGGCCTGCACGCTGTCCGGGGCGCACGCGTCCTCGGCGGCGTCGGCCAGGGCGGCGAAGGTGTCGGTGCCGCTGGCGTGCAGGCCGCGCCGGTCGTGGTGGGCCAGGAAGTGGTCCATCTGCGTGGCGGTGGCGTCTCCGCGTTCCAGTGCGGTGTGCAGGGCGGCCAGGATGTTGTCGCGTTCGGCGTCCACCGGGGGCGCTTCGGGGGGCTGGGCGGTGAACCACGTCAGGTAGTGGCGGGCGTGGTCGGCGCGGGCCTGCGTGATCAGGTCCGGGTGCGCGGCGGCCTGTTCGGTCAGGAGGCCGCGCAGCGCGGGGTACAGACGCAGGCGTTCGGTGCCGGGCTGGTGCGCTTCGAGGAAGTTGTGCGTGAGCAGCTCGTCGATGAGGTGCGCGGGGACGCCCAGGTGGGGGGCGTCGGCGGGGTCGAGGTCGCTGGTGACGGTCAGGCGCAGCGCCGCGTGCTGCTGTTCGGGGCTCAGGAGGTCCCAGGAGCGGCGGGCGACGGCGTTCAGACCGCGCCGTCCGTCGCTGCCGCCGCCCTCGGGGGTCAGCTGGGCGGCCTCGGTGAGGACGCGGGCGTAGACGGCCTCCAGGTGCTCGACGCGCAGCCAGGACGCGGCCAGGGCCAGGGCGAGGGGGTGACCCTGGAGGCGGCGGGTGATCCCGGCGATCAGGGCGGCGTTGGCGGCGGTCAGGGTGAGGTCGCGGCGGGTGCGGGCCGCTTCGCGCAGGAAGAGTTGCGTGGCGCTGCTCGCGGCGATCTGCGCGAGGTCCGCTTCCGGCGGGGCCTGCGGGAGGCCCGCGAGGGGCAGCAGCAGGTCCCCTTCCCCCAGCAGGCCGGGGGGGCTGCGGCGGCTGCTGATCACCCAGCGCACGCCGGGCAGGTCGCGGCGCAGGGCGCGCAGCAGGTCCGGGAGGTCGTTCAGGGCGTCCGCGCCGTCCAGCAGGACCGTGGCGTGCGGGGGCAGGTGGTCGCTCAGGGCGGCCAGGGTGGGCGGGGCGGCCTGTCCGGGGGTGAGGGTGGCGGCGAGGCGGGCGCTCAGTTCGGCGGCGCTGGCGGCCCCCTCGGCGTCCACGAGGGTCGCGGGGCGATCCAGGCGGGTGAGTTCCCGCAGGAGTTCGCGGGTCAGGGTGCTCTTGCCGATGCCGCCGGGGCCGGTGATGAGGGCCGCGCCGCCCGCCGGGGGGTCCGCCTGCGGGGCGAGGGTCCAGGCGAGGAGCGTGTCGAGTTCCGCCTCGCGGCCCAGCATGCGCGCCGCCGCGCGGGCCGGGCGGGTGGGGGTGGGCGGGGTGGCGTCCAGTTCGGTCAGTTCGCCCAGTTCCGCGCGGATCTCCGCCTCCAGCGGCGAGCCGGGCAGCGTCAGGGGCAGCAGGCGGCGCAGGACGTCCGCGTCGGGCGGCGGGGCGCCCGGGGTGCGGTGGGCCCGGGCGGCCCAGTCGGCGGCGCGGGCGGGGTCGGCGGTCTCGGCGGCGCGCAGGGCTTCCTGCTGCACGTGCCGCGCGAGACGTTCGCGCTGCGTCTCCACCCATTCCTCGAACTCGGCGGACACGCCGGTCAGGGGTACGCCGTGCAGGAACGGCCCGGCGTAGGCGTTCCAGGCGGCCTCGCCGCGCAGGGTCAGCAGATGCGCCGCGTCGCTGGTCAGGGGGGTGATCAGGCGGTCCTCGCCGCCCAGCACGTCCGGGTGGACCTCGCGCAGGGCGTGCAGGGCGACGCGCAGGCTGCCTTCCGGGCGGGCCGCGCCGGGCCACAGCAGGGTCGCCAGGGTCCGGCGCGGAGTCGGACCTTCCAGGGCGACGTACACGAGCAGCAGCAGGGACTTGACCTTGCGGAAGCCGCCCAGGTCCAGGCCGCCCAGCGTGCTCAGCGCCGGGGTCGTGGGGGTGAGGGTGGAGGCAGGCTCAGTCAAGGTCGGTCACCGCCGCGCCGCGCGTCGCGTCCCGCAGGGCCGCCGCGAAGGCCCCGGCTTCCTCGGGATAAAGGTGCACGTCGAGTTCCACCCCGCCCGCCGTGTACGCCTCCTCGCCGCGCGTGACGTCCCAGGTGCCCAGCAGGTGGTACAGGCCGCTGACCGCATCGAACGGCACCGCGACCCGCACGGTGCGGCGCGGGCGGACCTCCAGCCGCTCGGCGGTCCGCAGGCACTCGGCCGCGCCGCCCCCGTACGCGCGGACCAGCCCGCCCGTGCCGAGTTTCACGCCGCCGTAGAAGCGCACCACGACGACCATCACGCGGTCCACGCCCTGACCCTCGATGGCCCGCAGGATCGGCGCGCCCGCCGTGCCGCCCGGCTCGCCGTCGTCATTGAAGCGGTACGCACCGCCGATGCGGTACGCCCAGCAGTGGTGCGTGGCGTCCGGGTAACGCGCCCGCAGCGCCGCCAGCTGCGCCAGCGCGTCCTCGGGCGTGTCGGCGCGGTCCGCGAAGGTCAGGAACTCGCTGTTCTCGATCACCGCGTCGAAGCGGTGCGGTCCGGCCAGGGTCGTGAACGGCGCGGGCAGGTCGGTGTCCGCCACGGTCAGAGGAGGCCCCGCCCGGCCAGCACGGCCCGCGCGTGCCACATCGCCAGGCTGCTCGACCCGTCCAGGATCTCCCCGGCGTCCAGGCGACGATATGCCTCGGCCAGCGGCACGACGACGCGCTCGATGGTCTCGGTGTCCTCGTGGTGCATGTCGCCCAGCGTGACGCCCAGCGCCAGGAACGGGTAGAAGATCACGCCACTGATGCTCGGCTGCGGGTAGAAGCCGGGCAGCGGCACCCACTCGGCCGCCACGCCCCCCACCTCCTCGTGCAGTTCCCGCTGCGCCGCCGCGAGAAGGTCCTCGCCGCGTTCCACGCCGCCCGCGACGACCTCGGTGACGGTCGCGCGCAGCGGGTAACGGTACTGGCGGATCAGGACCGCCTCGCCCGCTGCGGTGACGGGCAGCACGAACACCGCGCGCGGCCCGCGCGGCCGGTACTGGTAGGTGGTCTCCACGCCGCTGGGGAGGCGCACGCGGTCCTCGAACACCGTGCGGAACCCCGACACGATCTGCCGGGACTCCAGCGTCGCCCACGGCTGCGTGTCATCCTCGACCAGCGCCGCCCAGTTCGGATGAATCATGCCCGCAGGCTACCAGACCACCCGTTCAACGCAGCTGACGCCGCGAGAGCCGCCAGCCCACCGACCGCGACGCGCGGATCAGCGTGGGCGTGGGCAGCACCACGCGCGGCGTCCACCACGTCTGCGCCGCCTTGTGCAGCGCCCAGCCGCCCCCCAGCGTCACCGCGGCATGCTGCGCCAGCCCGTCCCGGGAGCGCCACAGCAGCACCGTGCCCGGCTGACCGTCCCGCCCGCCGGGCCGGGTGCGCTCATGCAGGAACGCCTCGAACGGCTCGCGCTGCATCCACTCGGCCGCCGCACCGGGCACCCCTGCCGCGCCCATCACGGTCCCGAAACAGTTCCCCGCGCTGCCCCGCGGGAACGAACCCGCCAGCGCCCGCGCGCCCGGCAGGACCTCCCGCGCCGCGCGCCACACCTCCGGCGGCAACTCCGACCGCTGACAGGGCACGCCCGACGCCGCGACGACCCGCGCCAGCACCCCGGCGGTCAGCTGCTCATACGGATTCCGTCTGTTTCGTTGACAACCCGGAACCACACCGGGTTGCCAACTCCACGCCCGGAACCCGTTTCGCTCCTGCTCGCTCCGCTCGGGTTGAAAGTTTTTGCAAACCTTTCAACCGGAGTCCGTCTCGGGCCGCCACAGGAACCGGCCCGGCGGCAGGCCCAGCTCCGGGAAGGCGCGGCCCAGCGGCACGTTCCCCCGCCCATGGCGCACCTGCGCGCGCAGCAGCGCCCGGCGCGACGCGGGCGGCAGGGCGTCCACGTCCGCCAGGGTCAGCCACGCCACCCGGTCCGCCCCCGGGGCGATATTCCACTCGGTGATGGTGTCGCGTTCCTCTGGGGTCAGGGTCAGCCCGGCGCGCGGCACCGTGTCCAGACCAAGCGCCTCCGCCTCGGCTGCGGTCAGGTAGAACGGCTGCCGCGCCGGGGCCAGCCAGCCGCGCCACGCCGCCAGCAGCGCGGCGTCCACCGGGATGTTCAGGACGTTCAAGAGCTCAGCAGCTCCGCCGCTTCCTCCGGCAGGCCCAGGTCCGTGTCCGGCCCCGCCGGGTACGGGAAGCCCAGCACGCGCCCCATCGTCAGGAGCTGGCCCTTGTGGTGGAACTCGTGCGTGAGGGGATGCATCACCAGCCAGCGGCCCGTGACCTCCAGTTCTCGGTCCCCAAAGGGCACGCGGCGCGGCTCGTCCGGGCTGACGAAGGCATCCAGCGCCCGGTCCACCAGGGCGTCCACGTCCGCGAAGGCGGCGCGCAGGGCCGCCACGTCGGGCAGGGCCCGCGCGTCCAGCCGCGTGACCGGGTCGCCCAGGCCGCGCGCCGCGATCCACATGCGGTAGCAGTCCGCGACGTGCACCTGCACGTTCCGCAGACTGCCGAACGCGAACTCCGGGCGTTCCAGGGTGTACACGTCGCCCGGCACAGTCTCCAGCCACGCCAGCAGGCGCTCGCGGCCCACGCGGGCCCAGGCGTACGCAGCGCGCAGATCGGCATTCAGTGCGGTCATGCGCGCAGTCTCCCCCACCCCGGCGGGCGGGCACATCCGCCAGATGGACACCCGCCCCCAGGACCGGGGTGGGTCATACGGATTCCGTCTGTTTCGTTCACAACCGGGTTGTCAGCTCCACGCCCGGAGGGGCGTTTCGCTCCTGCCCGCTCTGCCGCGCTGCGCTCCGAGTCCGCTCGGGTTGAACGTTGTTGCACACCGTTCAACCGGAGTCCGTGTCAGCGGTGGCCGCGCCGGGGGGCGTCCGGGCTGGGGGCGCCCTGCAGCACCTCGCGTTCCACCTTCTTCCAGAAGCCGAAGAAGCGCCGCACCGGCCCGTCGTACGACGTCAGGCGTTCGGGCTCGTGCACGACCACCCGCAGGTCCGGGTGCGCCGCGCGTACGCCCGCGAGGATGCGCGTGAATTCCGGCGTGAAGTTCCGCGTGACGTGCAGTTCCCCCGCCCCGTACGCGCGGGCGAACGCCGCGAGTTCCCCGGCGACCGCGCCCACCCGCGCGTGCGTGGGCGCGCGGCGCGCGGCGGCGAGGTCCCGCACGCCCTGGTACATGAACGCCAGCCGGGGGAACGCGATGGGCACCCCCGACAGGAACGGCCGGTCGAACACGAACAGCGCCGGGGCGTCCGGGCAGGCGCTCAGGGCCGCGTCCGTCACGGACAGCCCGTCGCCGTGCACCCACACCACGCGCGGGGAGGCCAGCCCGGTCGGCTGGATCGGCGCGGGCACCACCTCTGCTGCTGGCTCCTCTGCTGGCGCGGCGCGGGGCGGGGCTCCGGCCTCACCGGACAGCGCCTCCTCGGGCAGGCGGCCGCTGAACAGGCGTGCCTCCAGCTCCTCGTAGCTGCCCCGGAACGGGCAATTCGCGGTGCAGGTGCGGCACCAGCGGCTCCCGCTGAAGCGCTCTATGTTCTCCTGATTCATGAAGTACGGCTTGTTGCTGAAGGTACTCGCCACCCACTGCCACGACAGGGCGTTACTGGCGATGTCCCCGTCGAGCAGGTGCTCGCGGAAGAAGGCGTACCCGGCCCGCCAGTGCACCGCGCGCCAGTGGATCAGGTACGCCGCGAACCACAGCCGCTCGTGGTTGTGCAGCCACCCGTCCCGGATCAGGTGCGTGACCCAGGCGTCCACGCAGGGCAGGTCCGTGCGCGCCGCGCGGACATCGTCCGGCAGGGCGTCCGTCCAGCGGGCGGGGTACTTGGGTTCCTCCAGGTTGTCCAGCACGCGCGCGCCCTCCTGGCGCAGCACCAGCCGGAAGAACTCCCCCCAGGTGAGCTGCCGCAGGAACTCGTCCTGCTCGCGGCCCCGCAGGACGTGGCGGGCGGGCGCGGCGACCTCGCGGATGCCGATCATGCCGTGCCGCAGGTACATGCTCAGGCGCGACACGTTCCCCGACAGGTGGTTGCGTTCGCGGTACCCGGCGCCGGTCCAGGCGTGCAGCGCCGCCAGTCCCGCCGCGCGCCCGCCGGGCCGGGCGGGCAGGCGCGGCTCGCCGGTGTACAGGCCCGCCAGGGCGGCGCCGAGCACGCCGGGCAGCTGCGCGTCCGGGAGGTCCAGGGGCACGTCGGCGGGCGGGGCGGTCATGCGGTCAGCATGGCAGGGCGCCGCCCGGTCAGACCGTACGGTCGCGTGCAGAGGTGAGGGGGAGGCAAGAGGGAGGCGACTCACCGTCATCACATGCTGATATCGGACTCTGATACCCGTGGATCCGAACCTCTTCAAGGGCAACCTCGACCTGATCCTCCTGAGCGTCCTCGAACGCGAGGGCGGCTACGGGCAGGACATCGCCGCGCGCGTCCAGAGCGGCACGGACGGGCACATCCGCCTGAACGCGGGAAGCCTGTATCCCGCGCTGCACCGCCTGGAACGCGCCGGATTCCTGCGCGCCCAGGAGACCAGCCCCGCGCGCGGCGGCCCCCCGGTGCGGACGTACACCCTGACGGACGCGGGCCGCGAGGAACTCGCCCGGCGTCGCGAGCGCTACCACGCGTTCGACCGGGCGCTGCGGGGCCTCTGGTGAGCAGCGAGCCCCCACGTGCGGTGCGCGCCTACCTGCGCCGCGTGACCTGCCTGATCCCACCCCGCGCCGCGCGGGTCGTGCGGGCCGAACTGCTGGGGCACCTGCACCTGGACATGCTGAACGCCCGCGTGCGCGGCCTGGACGAGCCGCAGGCCTGGGCGCAGGCGGTGCGGGACGCGGGCCCCGCCCCCCTGACCGCGCTGCGCTTCGCGCGGACGTACACGCTGGGGCTGGCGCTGCGCTGGCTGCTCGCGGCGGGTCTGCTGGGCGGCGCGGCGTACGCGCTCGGCACCCACACCCCGCCTACCCCCGCACCCGCCGCGCAGGTGAGCCGGTGACTCGCCCCCCCCGCCCGGGTCGGCTGCGGACCCTCTGGCAGGAGTGGGGTTCGCCCGTTCTGGTCGCGCTGCTGTTCACGCAGTTCGGCGCGACTGCCGTGCGCGTGGACGGCGCGAGCATGCTGCCCGGCCTGCGCCACGGCGAACAGCTGGTCGTCCCGAAGGTCGAGGGCTGGGCGCACCGCGCCGGGCTGGGCACGTACGCACGCGGCGATGTGGTCGTGTTCAAACCGCCCCGCAGCGCCGCCGCCGAGTGGACGCGCGAGTACCGGGGCGTGACCCTCCCCTGGGCGTACCGCCCGTACCTCGTCAAGCGCGTGGTGGGGCTGCCCGGCGACCGGGTTCAGGTGCGCGGCGGCACCGTCCTCGTGAACGGCCAGCCGCTCCCCGAGCCGCGCACGCAGGCGTACTGGGACGCCAGCTGCCACGACACCGCCAGTCCGCTGGCGAACACGCCCGCCGTCACCGTGCCCGCCGGGGCGTACTTCGTGATGGGCGACAACCGCAGCGAGGGCGGCAGCCTCGACAGCCGCGTGTTCGGCCCGGTGGACACCGCCGACATCGCCGGGCGGGCCGTCGCCAGCGTGTGGCCCCTGATGGCCCCCGAGCACGCGCAGGCCCCCTGCGACGGGCAGGCGCACCCCGAGCGGCGCGTGCAGCTCAGCGGGGCCGCCCACTGGAATCCGCGCCTCCTGATGGGCGACTGACAGCGGTTTCCAGTTCCATTGAGGGGCCAAAGGCACGCCCCTCAACTCCACCTCCAACCGCTGTCCTTCTCAGGTGCTCGTTCCGCTCGATTCAGAGGGATTGAGAAAGACCTTCAATCCCTCTGAATTCTGCTGTGAACCACCCCTGCACCTGCGCGTAGCTGGGGCCGGGCGTGGCGGGCGGCGTGCCGGGGCCGAGCAGGTCGCGGGTGAGGGTCAGGGTGTGGCCCAGCGCGGCGAGCATCAGCGCGGGGCCGGTGCTGACGCGGCTGGCCCCGGCGCGCAGCAGGGTGTGGGCGTCCGGGCCGCCGGGCAGGAGCATCACGCTGACCGGGCCGCCCAGCGCGCCGCGCAGTTCGCGCAGGGTGGCGGGGTCGGTCAGGCCGGGCACGAACACACTGTCCGCCCCGGCGTGCAGGTACGCGCGGCCGCGCCGGACGGTCTCCGTGAAGCGTTCGGTGGGGGTGGTCCCGAACCCGGCGAGGTACGTGTCGGTGCGGGCGTTCAGGTACGCGGGCACACCCAGGGTGTCGGCGGCCTGCCGGGCGGCGCGCAGCCGCAGGACCTGGTCCTCGACGGGCCGCAGCGTGCCCGTGTCGGTGGCGTCCTCCAGGTTCAGGCCCGCCACGCCCAGCCCCAGCGCGCGGGTGACGATCCGCGCGACGCCGTCGGGGTCAGGGGCGTACCCGCCTTCCAGGTCGGCGGTGACGGGCCGGGAGGTGGCCCGCACGATGCGGGCCAGGGCGTCCAGCAGGTCCTCCACGGGCGCGGCCTGCCCATCGGGCTCCCCGAGTGCGAAGGCGATCCCGGCGCTGGTGGTGCCGATGGCGGGCGCGCCCGCGTGCTCCAGGGTGCGGGCGCTGGCGGCGTCCCAGGCGTTCGGGAGGATCAGGCCCTCCCGGTGGGCGAGGTGGAGGGTGCGGGCGTGGTCGGGTCGGATCATGGGTGGGCTCCTGAAGACATGGGGAAAGGTCATCCGGCCCCGTCGTGGCGCCGGATAGCGAAAACGAGAGGTGTTACGTGGGGTCGAGAGCGGCGTGCCACGCGCGCAGCACGGCCTGACTGCGGCGCGGCGCGTGCGTCTGCAGCAGCGTCTGCAGCAGCGTCTGCACCTGCGCGGGCGTGGGCCGTGCGGGCAGGGCGTGGGTGCGGCGCAGGCTGGCGGCCAGCGCGGCGTCGCCCTCGGGCACGACGTCGGGGAAGCCCAGGACGCGCAGCAGCACGTAGTCCGCCGTCCAGGGGCCGATGCCGGGCACGGCCAGCAGCGTGCGGCGGGCCGCGCCGACCGTGCCGCGCGCCAGGGCGTCCAGGTTCAGTTCATGCCGCGCGACCCGCCCGGCGAGGCGGCGCAGCAGGGCGGCGCGCGCGTCGGTCAGGCCGCAGGCGCGCAGGGCGGCGTCGTCCAGCGCGGCCAGCTGCGCGGCGGTGGGCGGCGCGGTCAGGCCCCCGGCGACAGGCGTGCCGAACCGCAGGGTCAGCGTGCGGCGGATGCGGCAGGCCTGCGCGAACGTGACCTGCTGCCCCGCCACCGCCCAGATCAACCCGTCGAAGGGTTGCGGGACCAGCGGGACCGGCCAGTCGCCACCGGCCAGGGGCGCGTGCAGGCCCAGCGCGCGGACGGTCAGGGCGTGCAGCGCCTCCCAGTCGGTGGGCGTCAGGGCGTCGGGGACGTCCGGGTGCACCTCGACCTGCCCGGCGGTGACGTGCAGCGTGACCCGTTGCGGCCCGCCGGGGAGGGTCCACGCGAAGGCCACGCGGCCAGCCTGCGCCTCCACCCGCTGCGTCACGCTGTCCGGGTCGCGGCCCAGGTCGCGCCACACGACCTCCAGCGGGCACCCCGCCGGGAGGGTCAGCGTCAGCCTGCCGCCCGTCCCGGCGTACCGCCACGCCTGCGGGGTCAGGTGCATCCCGCGGCGGAACTGCGCGCCGAACGCCGACAGACTCCCGAAGCCCACCGCGAACGCCACCTCCGCCACGCTGCGCCCGCTGTCCCGCAGGGCTCGCGCGGCCAGCCGCACCCGCTCGCGGGCCAGCCACTCGCCGGGCGTCACCTGGAACAGGTCGCGCCACTGGGCGTGCAGGGCACTCTCGCCCAGGTGCAGCGCATCGGCCAGCGCCCGCACGCCCGGCACGTCGGGCACGCTCACGCCGCCCAGCGCGGCCAGCAGCGCCGCCTCGGGCAGCGGTACGCCCCGGTACGCGTCCGGGTGGCAGCGGCGGCAGGCACGCAGACCCGCCGCGCGCGCCTCATGGGGCGACGCGTGGAACTGCACGTGCTCCGCGCGGGGCTTGCGGGCCCGGCAGGACGGCAGGCAGTAGATCCCGGTGCTCGTCACGCCGGTGTAGAACAGCCCGTCGAACGCCGCGTCCGCCGCGAACATGCGGCCCAGCATGAAGTCACGCGCGTACGGCAGGGTCATGCCCGCATTGTGCCGCGCACTCCGGGGCGGCCTCTACCGGAAAGCTCCGGGGCAATTCTCGGCGGGCGTCAGGCCTTGGGTGGGTCCTTGCCGTCCATGTTCCAGAAGTCCAGGTCGTCCAGGGCGCTGCCCAGCCCCTGGAGTTCCTGCCGCTGCTCGGCGGTGACGGGCGCGTGGCTGGTCAGGTCCTCCTGCCCGATGGCGCGGCCCATGACGTCCTCGGGCACGGCGGCCATCAGGCGTTGCAGCTGCGCGGCGTCCACGTCGGCGAGCATCTCGCTCTGCGCGTCGTGCAGCAGGTCGGTGTTCCCGCCGGACACGACCAGCGTGGGCGCGGTGGGGCGCACGTCCTGAATGGGCAGCGGCGCGGCCGGTTCGGACGTGACCGGTGCGGGTGCGGCCGGGGGGGTGGGGGGCGCGGCGCGGCGCGTGGCCCGCCAGGCGAACGCGGCGGCGGCCAGCAGGAGCAGGGTGATCAGCAGGACCAGCATCGCGTTTCAGGGTAACGCGCCCGGGGTGGGGGTGGGTATCCCCCGGTCCGGGCGCGGTCCTGTGGCGTTCTTCACGACCCGGCGGGGCGCGTCAGGGGGGCGGGCTGTCCGGCGTCCACGGGCCGCCGCGGGTGGCGCTCAGGTCCAGTTCCCACGCCAGCGCGCCGTACAGGGCGCCGGGCACGGCGGGCCACGCGGCGGCGGCGTCCAGCGCGCCTTCCAGGGTGGGTTCGTCGTGCGTGACGCCGTCCAGGTCCAGGCGGACGGCGCCGCTGCGCAGCAGGTGCACGCGCAGGTGCTGCCCGCCCGCCTGGACGTGGTAGAGGGTGCGGCGGATGTCGGTCACGTCAGCGGGGGCGCAGGTGGTACAGCTCCAGGCCCAGCATGGTGCGGGGCGCGAAGCCCTTCCAGGCGTTCTGCCCGGTGGCGTTCGCGGCGATGGGCGTGGGGACGTTCAGGTACGCGGCGGCGCCCGCGTCGCCCTTCAGGTTCAGGTTCAGGAAGGCGGTGACGAAGTGCTGGTTGAGGTTGTTCAGGCGGGCGCTGTCCCACACCGGGTCGGCGTAGTGCTCGTGGTCGGCGAAGCTCAGGCCCGGCAGGCTGGGCGCGGGGTTCGGGGCGATGTTGTGGCGGGCGTTCTGGTACACCAGCAGGTACCGGTCGGCGTTCACGGCGTTCTCGAACAGCGGTTTGACGCCTTCCTCGAAGCCGGACACGTCGTCATGGTCGCCCACGACGAACAGGGTGGGGACTTTCAGGCCCTCCAGCCCTCTGGCGTCCCAGAAGCCGTACTCGCCGGTGGGGACGCCCAGGCCGCGCGCGGCGCTGGGGCCGCCCCACGGCGCGAAGGCGACGGCGGCGCGGATGCGTGGGTCGGGCGTGAACGCGCCGGTCTGGCGGGGGGTCAGGGTCCCGCCGGGCAGCAGCGCCGCGACCTTGGGGGCGTACCCGGCCCCGGCGGCGTTCAGCGCGCCGTAGCCGCCCATGGAGTACCCGAGGACGGCCGCGCGGCTGGCGTCAAGGGTGCCGCTCAGCGGGGAGCCGCTGCCGGGCGCGCCGAGCTTGGCGATCTGGTCGAGGGTGAAGTTGATGTCGGGCGCGCGGTTCACCAGGGTGCTGTTGAACGGTCCGCGGTTGTCGTGGGTGCTGTCGGTGTGGTCGATGGCCGCCACGACGTACCCGCGGCTGGCGAGGTGCTCGGTGAGGTACGTCAGGAGGTAGCGGCTCCCGGTGTACCCGTGCGACACGATGACCAGCGGGAACGCCTGCCCGCTCAGGGGCTTGGCGTCCCGGGCGGCGCGGCCGTCGAAGGTGAAGGCCTTGCCGCTGGTCAGGGTGTCGGTGTACGTGACGGTTTCCTTCGCGCCGTTCGCGGTGGGGTACCAGACTTCCACGGTCAGGCGGCGGTCGGCGCGGGGCACGGGCCCGCTCTGGGGCGCGCGGGCGAGGTCGGGCTGGCCCGGGTTGACCAGCGTGACGGTGCGCACGCCCACCGCGAAGCTGCCGCGCGCGGCGAGTTCCGGCGCGTCGGGGCGGGCGTCGCCGGGCAGGAACGGCGCGGCCGTCTGGGGCCCCGCAGTGTTCGGGGTGGTGGGGGCGGTCTGGGCGGCGGCGTCCGGGGCAGTGGCGGTCATCAGGGTCAAGCTAAGGCACAGGGCAAGGCGGCGCATCGGGTGTTCCTCCGGGGGTGGCGGTCTGCACGCCGCCGCGCGGGCGGGGCAGGCAGACGGGGCAGGCAGACGGATCGATTGCTGTGAAACCTGAATCAGTTGGTGAAACGAAGCGCAGCATACCCCCGAACGGGGGCGGACGCACGCCGATCCGGGACGGCGTCCAGAGTGACACCGTCACACGGCGGCTTCATTCGCCCGGCAAAGTGCACCTCTGTCCCCGGTGACCGGTGCTGTGGCGGCATGACAACACCCCCGACCTGTGGTGGCCGGGGGTGCGGGGTGGGGGGGTTACGCCTCGCTGTAGCTCTTCTCGATGGGCAGGCCCACGGCGTTGCCCCACTCGGTCCAGCTGCCGTCGTAGTTGCGGACCTTGGGGTACCCGAGCAGTTCGCGCAGCACGAACCAGCTGTGGCTGCTGCGTTCGGCGATGCGGCAGTACGCGATGACGTCCTTGTCGGCGGTGACGCCCTCACCCTCGTACAGGGCCTTGAGTTCGTCGGCCGACTTGAAGGTGCCGTCCTCGTTGGTGGCCTTCGCCCAGGGGATGCTGCGCGCGCCGGGGATGTGCCCGCCGCGCAGCACGCCTTCCTGCGGGTAGTTGGGCATGTGCGTGACCTTGCCGCTGAACTCGTCGGGGCTGCGGACGTCCACCAGCGCGCCGGTGCCGCCCCTGACGCTCTCCAGGTGGGCCTTGACCTCGTCGCGGTAGGCACGCAGGCTGTCGTCGCGGGTCAGGGCGGGGTAGCTGGTCGCCTCGACGCTGGGGGCGTCGGTGGTGGTGGGGCGGCCCTCCGCGACCCACTTCTGGCGGCCGCCGTTCATGAGTTTCATCGTGTTCTTGATGCCGCTGTAGGACAGGAACCAGTAGGCGTAGCTGGCCCACCAGTTGCTCTTGTCGCCGTACAGCACGATGGTGTCGTCGGCCTGGATGCCCAGGCGACCCAGCAGGTCGCTGACCTTGTCGGGGGTGATGAAGTCACGTTCGACGGGGTGCCACAGGTCGACCTGCCAGTCGAGTTTCACGGCGCCGGGGGCGTGGCCGGTGTCGTAGAGGAGGATGTCCTCGTCCACCTCGATCAGGCGGATGCCGGGCGTGTTGAGGTTCTGTTCGACCCAGTCGGTGCTGACGAGTACGTCTTTCGCGTAGTCCATGGTGTGGTGCCTCCTGTGAGTGGGGGTGGAACTGCCGAGTGCCCCAGGATTGTACCCTGACTCCCGACTTATTGACAAAAGAGGTCAACTGGACAGGCCCACCCAATCCCGCCCCGGGGGCGGCGCTACACTCCGCGCATGACCGACGCCGCGCCCGCCCTGCCGGAAAAACTCCAGAGCATCGTCAGCATGTTCCGCAGCGCCCCCAAACCCCTGCGCCTCCAGGCCCTGCTGGAATACAGCAAGAAACTCCCCGGCCTGCCCGAGAAGTACCTCGAGCACCCCGAGTTCCTCCAGCCCGTCCCCGAATGCACCAGCCCCTTCTTCCTCGTCACCGAGCAGGACGAGCAGGGCGGCATGCACCTGTACTTCAAGGTCCCCGAGGAAGCCCCCACCGTCCGCGGCTACGCCGGCATCCTGCACGAGGCGCTGGACGGCGCGCAGCCCGAGGAGATCCTGAGCATCCCGGACCAGTTCTACATGGACATGGGCCTGACCGAACTGATCACCCCCATGCGCCTGCGCGGGATGGGCGCCATCCTGATGCGCCTGAAGAACGACGTCCGCGAGCACGCCAAAGCTTAAGGACCGCCAGCGAAACGGGCCGCTCTCCCCTGTCCGGGAGGCGGCCCGCTTCAGTCATCCCCGGTTCAGTCCTCGGGCAGCAGCGCGTCAATGAGCAGCGCGGTCACGCCCAGGGCCAGTCCGTACGTGAGGTGCGCGCCCAGGCGGTTCGCGTGGCCCTTCGCGGGCGTCCCGGCCGGGCCGTCCTGCAGGCCCAGCAGCGGCACGATCCCTTCGTCCACCAGTGCCCAGAGGCCCACGCCGAACGCCGCGCCCTTGACGGGGTTGCCCCGCCCGGCCAGCGCGCCGTACAGGGCGCCGCTGCCGATGCCCATGCCCCAGTGCACCGCCTCGCTGAGGGCCGCGCGGGTCTGCCTGCCGGGCGCGTGCCCCTCGGTCTTCTCGTACGCGACGCGGCCGATGGCGGCGGTGCTGCTCTCGCCGGGCTGGTGCTGCTGCCCGATCACCGAGATGGAATGCTCGTCCTTCTCCGGTTCCTTCCGCTGATCGCCGCCGTCCTCGCTCCTGCCTTCCACGAGTGGCGCCACGCGCGTCCAGTACTGCCCCATGGCCAGTGTGCCCACGGCCCCGCCGATCAGTCCCGCCAGTACGTTCCGGTATGCGCTCATGCCGCCCACCGTACCCAGCCGCCCGGGGCGGCAACTGGAACGCGGGGCCCAGGGTGAAGGAAAGCTGCAAGGGCCGTCAGCGGAACATGAACGTGGGGCCACCCCCAAGTCAGAGGTGGCCCCACGCGTTCAGATCCGGTCAGACGATCGGGGTGACGTCCCGTTCGGGCAGGCCGCTGCGGTGCGCGTCACGCAGGGCCGCCAGCGCCCGGCCCCGGTGGCTGACCGCGCGCTTTTCCGGCACCGTCATCTCGGCCAGGGTGCGGGTGTCGCCGTCCGGGACGAACAGCGGGTCGTACCCGAAGCCGTTCGCGCCGCGCGGGCCTTCGAGCAGCGTGCCGGGCAGTTCACCGCGGTACGTTTCGAGGTGCCCGTCCGGGTACGCCAGGATCACGACGGACACGAACTTCGCGCGGCGGTTCTTCTCGCCGCGCAGTTTCTCCAACAGGTACACGTTGCGTTCCACGTCGTTGTCGCGGTTGCCGTAACGGGCGGAGTACACGCCGGGCTCGCCGCCCAGCGCCTCGACCTCGATGCCGCTGTCGTCCGCCAGCGCGGGCCGCCCGGTCATCAGCGCGGCGGCGCAGGCCTTCAGGGCCGCGTTCTCCTCGTACGTCGCGCCAGTCTCGTCCGGCAGGGGCAGGCTGCCCAGCGGGCTGAGGGTCCAGCCGGTGCCCTGCAGGGCCTCCTCGATCTCCCGGACCTTCCCGGCGTTGCTGGTCGCCACCACCACGTTCATGCCCGCATCAGTCGTCACGCCCCGCAGTGTAGGGGATCAGGCCGAGCCGCTGCATGAAGCGCGGCCGCGCCCCCTCCGGTGGGGGGCCCGGGGTCAGTGCGCCGCCGCGACCGCGCGAACCACGTCGTCCTGCACGGCCCGCAGGGTCAGGATCGGCGTCTCTTCCGGGCCGTTCATGATCACCGCGAAGGCCAGCACGTGCCCGCTGCGGCCCGTCACAAACCCGGCCAGGGCGCTCACGCCGGGCAGCGTGCCGGTCTTGGCGCGCACGTCCAGGCCCGCGCCGCGCAGCCGCAGCGCCATCGTCCCGCCGCGCCCGTCGTGCTCCGGGACGTTCTCGCCCGTTCCCGCCTGCGGGAGGGCCTCGGCGAACGCGTTCCCGCGCGCCCGGTACAGCGCCTCCGGCAGCCCCGCCTTCCCGGGCAGCGGCGCGGGCAGGTCGAACTGCTCGCGCAGCACGGCCACCAGCACGCGCGGGCTCAGGCGGTTGTCGCGGCTCAGGCCGCTGCCGTCGTGCAGTTCCACCCCGCTGAGGTCCGCGCCGATGCGGCGCAGGTACGCCCGTTCGCGCGCCAGCGCCCCACGCAGCGTGCCGTTCGCGCCGTGCGCCAGGGTGCCCAGCAGTTCCTCGGCACGCAGGTTGTCGCTGGGGCGCAGGGTAGCCGCCAGCACCCGGAACGGCGACGCGCTGCGCACACTGGCGATTCCCTGCTCCGGGCGGGCAGCGGCGGGCGTCACCGGATCCGGCGGCAGCACCCGCCCCTGGTCATCCGTCCGGGCGGGCGGCACCCACGCCTGCCACGGAGCGGCGCGCCCCACGTCCTCCCGCGTGACCCGCACGCCCGCCGCACGCAGCTGCGCGGTCAGCGCCGCGCCCAGCCGCTCCCGCGCCGCCTGCGCCGAGACGGGCGGATCGTCGTGCCACGCCGCGAGCCGCAGCGCCGTCATGGGCGCCCCCAGCGGCACCTCCCACGCCGCCGAGTCGAACCCCAGGTCGTCCACGCGCACCTCGCCCACCTCGCGCAGTCCCCGCGCGTACGCCTGCCGCGCCAGCGCCCGCAGGCTGTACGCGCCGTCGGCCACGCTCAGGGTCGGGTCGCCACTGCCGCGCAGCGTCACCGCCTTCACCGACGCCCGGCCCACCTGCGCCGCCGGAACGGTCAGCTCGGCACTCCACCAGCCGCCCGCGCCGCCCCGCTCGTCCAGCACGGCCGCGGCCGTCACCAGTTTCGTGGTGCTCGCCGGAATGAGCGCCCGGTCCGGCTGCCGCGCCTCCAGCACCGCCCGCGTCCGCAGGTCCTGCACGAGCACCACCGTCTCCACGTCCCCCGGCAGTCCCCGCAGGGCCGCGCGCACCCCCGCACTCAGGCCCGGCTCGCGCGACAGGTGCAGCGTCACCGGCGCCTCCGCGGCGGGGGCGGCCACCTGCGCCGCCCCGGTCAGACCCAGCAGGGCGGCAATCAGGAAGGCGCGGCGCATGCCGCCCAGGATAAGGGCAGAACGTGAGGGCATGACGACCGCTCAGGGCGACCCTCCCTCTGTCCCGTCAGCAGTCCTCGACGCGCACCCCGAACGTCACTTCCATCCAGCGGACGCGGGCCAGCACGGCGGCCGGTTCCAGTGGCGCGGCCACCTCGACCGGCCCCAGGTCGCGGCTCAGGACGTGCTTCCCGAGGGCCGCCTCGCTGAACGTCGCGGCCCCCTGCCCGGCCAGGGTCAGCAGGCGCCCCCCCATCTCCAGCCGCACGGCGTCCCGGAACGCCCGCACCTGAGCGTGGAACTCGTCGGCGGGCACGGTCAGCTGCCCGGTCTGTGGCAACCAGGACCGCCACGAATCGTCGTCCGGTTCGTCCGGGGGATGCCACGAGACCAGCACGTCGGTCCCCACGGGCCGGAAGCGTACGTAGAAAGTCGTGCTCACGTTGTCGTGCGCGTACGCGATCTCGACCCTGGCCGGTTCGACATCCCGGTCCAGCCGCTTGATCAGCCGCTTCCTGGCACGCCGCTCTGACGGGCGGATCTCGCCGGTCGCCTCGACCTGCCGCCGCAGGTTCGCCATCCAGCGCGCCCAGGAGCCCGAGGCGATCCAGTCCTCCAGCGGGGCGGGCAGGTGCCTCAGGGTCAGGCCCGCCGCGCCGCCCAGTTTCTCGGCGAAGTCCAGCACGCTGTGCTGCGACCTGCGCCGCTCACGGTCCTGTTTCCAGCGGCCCTCCAGCGCCTCGGGAGCGGCGGCCCGGCCCCACGCCTCCCACTGCCGCTGCACGAAGGCGGCCTGCCAGGCGGAATCCACCTGCGGGAAGTGGCCGCCCGGCGTGTTCAGGTGATACGTCCCCCAACCGGTTTCATACAGCAGCGTCTCGACACGCGACTCCGGGAATTCAGCCGCAATGCGCGCCCCCCAGCCGTCCCGCACGACCCCGAGGTCCTGAAGCTGGAACTCGAACAGGGGCCGCACGCCACTACTCGCCGGTGCGGGCGCGGCGTTTCTGGTACGCGCCGGTCAGGAGTTCCGCGACGTACTCGCGGGTGAACGGCATGCCGCTGGCCTCGGCGGCGCTGATCTCCTCGTCGCGGTCGTACGTCAGGCGGACGTACGTGGCGCTGTGCGACGGGCCGTGCGGGTCGAATTCCAGCACCAGGTAGCACGGCAGGGTGGAGTCCAGCGGGTTGCCGACGCTGCCGCAGTTGATCAGGGGGCGGCCCTCGACGTCCAGCATCAGCGCCTCGTGCATGTCGGCGTACACCAACGCGTCCGCGTGGGCGGTCAGGCCGAACTGCGCGTTGGGCGCGAACGCTTCCAGCTGGTCGTGCAGGCTGCTGTGCGGGTACAGGCGGTGGAAGAGGCCGCGGCTGCTGGCGTGCACGAAGCGCCACCAGGCACCGCCGAACTGTTCCTCGATGCCGTACGGGAGGGCGCCGAGGTACGCGAGCCCTTCGGGGCTGAGTTTGCTGCGCGGCCAGAGGTCCTGCGGGCGGTGCGTGGCGCCCGCGACGCGGGCGTCCCAGTTGCCCTGGATGACGCGGGTGGCGTGCGCCTGCGTCCAGTCCAGCACTTCACGCGGGCGTGGTCCCTTGCCGACCAGGTCGCCCAGCACCCAGATGTCCGTCAGGCCGCGCCGCTGAATGTCTGCGTGGACCGCGAGGGTCGCCGCCAGGTTGGCGTGCAGGTCCGCGAGAATGGCGAGGCGAATCATGCCCCGGAGTCTAGCCCAGCGCTGGGGCGCGCCCCGCGCAAACCCGGCAGGCGTCTCATACGGATTCCGTTTGTTTCGTTAACAGATCGGAAAATCACCGATCTGCCAACTCCACGCCCGGAACCCGTTTGTCTCCTACTCGCTCCGCTCGGGTTGAAAGTTTTTGCAAACCTTTCAACCGGAGTCCTTATCAGGCGCATTCCGGGTCAGGCGGCGCGGGGCGTGAGGGCCGCGACCATCGCCAGGGTGATCAGGCCCGCCGTGACGAGGCCCGCCACGACGAACCACGCCGGGGCGCGTCCGCCGCCCGAGGCGTTCGCGCCCGTCCACGCGAGGCGCAGGTTCACGAGGGCCAGCATCATCAGCACGGCGTCCAGGGCGTCCACCACGCCGCTCCCCACGGTCAGCGGGTACGCGACGAGGCGGGTGACGCCGACGAGCACGAGCGCGATCAGCAGTTGCAGCGCTTAGGGGGGCACGGGACCATTATGGGCGGCGGGCCAGGGCCGCCGGTGTGCACCCTGGCCGCTGACCCCGGTTCGTGTTACCCCAGTTCGTGGTACTGCCCGCGGAAATACACCAGCGGGTCGTCGTCGGTGTAGCGGCTGTACTCGACGAAGCCCAGGAACAGCGTGTGGTCCCCGGCCTCGATGACGCGGTCCTTGCGGCACACGAGCTGCGCGACGCTGCCGCCGATCAGGGGCAGGCCCTCGTGTTCGAACCACGGCACCTGATCCTCGGGGCCGGGGCGTCCGGCGAAGTGATCGCTGAGGTGGCGTTGCGTGGCGGACAGGACGTTCACGCCGAAGTGCGTCACGTCGTCCTGGAGGAGCAGGGCTTGCATGTGGGCGCGCGTGTCCACGCTGACGAGGATCAGGGGCGGCTGGAGGCTGACGGACACGAAGGCGCTGGCGGTCATGCCGCGCCGCTCGTCCCCCCTGGCGGTGATGATGGTCACGCCGCTCGCGAAGCGGCCCAGCGTCTGACGGAATTCCTGCGGGGAGAGGCCGGTGTCGGTCATGCCGGGAGTGTACCCGGCGGGCTGCCCGGGCGGGTCGGCTGCCCCGGACATCGGCGCGGGACATCATACGGACTCCGATTGAATGGGCTGCAAAGACCATTCGATCCGAGCGGATGCGAGCAGGAGAAAAGCGGATTCCGGACGTGGAGTTGGCAACCCGGCGCCCTTCCGGGTTGTCAACGAAACAGACGGAATCCGTATCAGTGGTACATGAACGCGGGGCGGGCTGCCGTCAGGGTCTGGCGGGGGGCAGGCTGGGGATGATCTGCACGGACCGCACGAGCAGGTCCGGGAGGCGCACCACGCCGCGTTCGGGCACGCGGTCGAGCCAGCGCTGCCCGCTGACGCGCACCTCGACCGGGCCGGGGGTCAGGGTGGCGAAGCCGTAGTAGCCCAGCGCGTCGGTCTGCGCCTGCGCGATGGCCTTGCCGTCACGCAGGACCTGCACGGTCTGGCCGCCGGGCGTGCCCGCGCCGGTGATGCGGCCCAGCAGGCCGCGCGTGGTGACGGGGGATTCCGTCCAGGGGCGCGGGGTGTTCAGGACGCCGCCGGGGGCGGTCAGGGCGGCCTGCACGGCGCCCAGTCCGGCGGGCGTGTCCTGCCGCTGGCCGTACACGTCGGCGGTGGGGGTGCGGTAGGAGTACCCGACCCAGCCGAGGCCCGCCCTGACGCTGCGGGCGGCCTGCGCGGCGGTGACCTTCGGGGCGTTCAGGTACATGGCGGTGCCTGACGCGAGGGCGACGCGCTGCCCGTCGGGGCGGGTCTGGACCTGCTGCGCGAACGCGTTCCAGCGGTCGAACCACGCGCCCTGGGGCGTCACCGTATCGCGCTTGTAGTTCATGAGGACGTTCAGGTCGAGCAGGCCGGTCTGCATCCAGGTGGGCCAGTCCTGCATCACGTCGGTGTACGTGCGGGTCCTGCGGAAGCCGTCCAGGTCGGCGGGCGCGTCGTTGTAGGTGATGGTGGCGGCGCTGATCCAGGCGTCGGGGCGCACCGCCTTGACCTCCAGCGTGATGCGGCGCACGAGGTTGGTGATCTGCTCGCGTTTCCAGGCCTGCCAGGTGGGGTCGGTGGCGGCGGGTGTGCCGGGGCGACCGCTCTCGGCGCGGTAGCGGGCGAGCGTCTTGGGGTCGTAGCCCCACGCGCCGCCGTCCGGGTAGCGGATCCGGTCGAGCTGGATGCCGTCCACGGGGTAGTGCCGCACGAGGCTCACGGCGGCCTGGGTCATGTACTCGGCGGCGTCGGGAATGGCGGCGTCCAGCCAGGCGTCCTTGCCTTCCAGCCAGGTGCCGTCGGGGCGGCGGGCCAGCCAGGACGCGCGGCCCGCGTCGGGTCCGTGGGCGCGCATGAGGTGGTCGGCGCTGGTGTTGGGGACGGTGGTGTTCGCCACGCCGGTCACGCTGAGCCACGCGATGACCCGCATGCCGCGCGCGTGGGCCTGGGTGGTGATGGCGTCCAGCGGGTCGAAGCCGGGGGTCAGGTCGGCGTCGCTGATGGGCGGCACGCTGGCCTTCAGGCACAGGCAGTCGGCGCGGCGGATGGCCTGCACGAACAGGGTGTTCACGCCCAGCCGCGCGGCGTCCTGCACGGTCTGATTCACCTGCGCGGGGGTCTTCAGGCCGGGGCCGAAGGCGTCGATCCACAGGCCGCGCAGCGCCGAGCCGGGCTGGGCCTCCGGGGCCGGGACAGCAGCGGTCGGGGCGGCGGGCGCAGGGGCCGCAGCGGGCGCCGGTGTACCCGGTGCGGGGGTGCTGGGTGCCGGGGTGCCCGGGGCCGCGCTCTGGGCTGCGGAGGGAACGGGAACGCCCAGCAGGAGGGGCAGGAGCAGGGCGCGCAGCGGGGGGCGGGGCATGGGTGCCGGGAGGCTAGCGCACCCCGCCGCGCGAAGGGTGAGCCGGGCGCGTGGGGGGGACAGAGGGGGCGGGGCTGTGCGGACAGCGCCCTCATGACGGCGTTGGTGTCCGCCGTACACTTGCGGCATGACCTCGGACGTGCAGGCGGCAGGCGGGCAGGCGGACATCGGCGTGATCGGACTGGCGGTGATGGGCGAGAACCTCATCCTGAACATGGAAAGCCGGGGCTTCACGGTCGCGGCGTTCAACCGCACGGTCAGCAAGGTCACCGCCTTTACCGGGGGTCGCGCCCGGGGTCAGCGCATCCTGGGCGCGGACAGCCTGCCGGCCTTCGTGGCGCTGCTCAAGCCGCCGCGCCGCGTGATGCTGATGGTCAAGGCGGGCGCCGCCGTGGACGAGTTCATCGGGCACCTGACGCCGCTGCTGTCCGAGGGGGACATCATCATCGACGGGGGGAACAGCCACCCGGCGGACTCCACGCGCCGCACCCGCGAACTGGCAGAGAGGGGGCTGCTGTTCATCGGCACCGGCGTCTCCGGCGGCGAGGAGGGCGCCCTGACCGGCCCGAGCATCATGCCCGGCGGGAACGAGCAGGCCTGGGAGGCCGTGAAGCCCATCTTCCAGGGGATCGCGGCGCGCGTGGCGGACGGCACGCCCTGCTGCGACTGGGTCGGCCCGGACGGCGCGGGGCACTTCGTGAAGATGGTGCACAACGGCATCGAGTACGCCGACATGCAGATGATCGCCGAGAGCTACCAGCTCCTGCGCGCCGCCGGGCTCAGCGCGCCAGAGGCCGGGGAGGTCTTCGCCCGCTGGAACGAGGGCGAACTGGACAGCTACCTGATCGAGATCACGGCCGACATCCTGCGCAAGACCGACGACGAGACCGGGCAGCCCCTCGTGGACGTGATCCTGGACGCCGCCGGGCAGAAGGGCACCGGGAAGTGGACGTCGGTGGCGGCGCTGGACGCCGGGAGTCCCGCCGCGACGATCACCGAGGCGGTGTACGCGCGGGCCATGAGTGCCCTGAAGGCCGAGCGCGTGGCCGCCAGCGCGGTCCTGAGCGGCCCGACCTTCGCCGCGCCCGCTGACCGTGACGCGTTCGTGGAGGGCGTCCGCCGGGCGCTGTACGCCAGCAAGATCGCCGCGTACGCGCAGGGCTTCCAGCTGCTGCACCTGAGCGCGCAGGACGCCGGGTGGACGCTGGACTACGGGCGGATCGCGCAGATGTGGCGCGGCGGGTGCATCATCCGCGCGGCGTTCCTGGACCGCATCAAGGAGGCGTACGACGCGCAGCCGGACCTGCCGAACCTGCTCGTCGCGCCGTACTTCCGCGACGCGGTGCAGGGCGCGCAGGGCGCGTGGCGCGACACCCTGGCGGCCGCCGTGCGCGGGGGCGTGCCCGTCCCGGCGTTCAGCAGCGCCCTGGCGTACTTCGACGGGTACCGCTCGGCGGTGCTGCCCGCGAACCTCATCCAGGCGCAGCGCGACTACTTCGGGGCGCACACCTACGAGCGGACGGACCGGGCGCGCGGGGAGTTCTTCCACACGAACTGGACCGGGCGCGGCGGGGACACGGCCAGCACGACGTACAACGCCTGAGCCCCTCGCGCCCCTGCGCGCAACTGTGCGGGCGGGGGTTGGCCGGGGCGCGGCGCGTGGGCTAGAGTGGGGGGCTGATACCGGTGCAGGGTCCGGTGGCTTCCAGGGAGGTTGTGCATCATGGCAGAACGAGATATTGACAAGCTGCTGTCACTGACCGACAGCAAGTACCGACTGAGTGTCGTGACCGCCAAGCGGGCGCTGCAGCTGCGCAGTGGCGCGCCGAGCGTGCTGCCGGTCGAGCAGCGCGTCCGCACGCGGAATCTGGTCACGCAGGCGATGCGGGAACTGGCGACCGGGAAACTCACGGTCGGCACGAACATGATCGACGAGCAGCGGTTCCATCAGGATTACGTGCGGCAGCGTCAGGCCCAGCTGCAGGCGCAGCTGAACGCCGAACGCGAACGCGAACGGGACTGATCCTTCCGTGCCGGAAAGCGCCCCCCTGTGGGGCGTTTTTTCGTGCCCTGCGGCGGGCGGTATGGTGTGGGGGATGCTGAGTGCTTTTGCCGTGCTGCTGTGCGTGACCGCGCTGCTGGCGTACCTGAACGACCGGTTCCTGCATTTTCCGACGACGGTGGGGGTGACGCTGGCGGGGGCGCTGGCGAGCATCCTGCTGATCGTGCTGGACGCGCTGGGCCTGCCGGGCCTGCGGGGGTGGGCGGCGGGGGTGCTGGAGACGCTGGATTTCACGGAGTTCGTGCTGAACGGGATTCTGAGCGTGCTGCTGTTCGCGGGGGCGCTGAGCCTGAATGCGCGGCAGATGCTGCGGCAGCGGCGCAGCATCCTGCTGCTGGCGTTCCTGAGCACGCTGATCAGCACGGCGCTGATCGGGTTCGCGGCGTACGGGGTGTTCGCGCTGGTGGGGCTGGACGTGCCGCTGATGTGGGCGCTGCTGTTCGGCGCGCTGATCAGCCCGACGGACCCCGTGGCGGTGCTGGACCTGCTGAAGCGGGCGCGGGTGCCGGTGAAGATCGAGACGTTGATTGCCGGGGAGAGCCTGTTCAACGACGGGGTGGGCGTGGTGATCTTCCTGGCGCTGGCGGGCGCGGCGGGCCTGGGTGGGCACGGCGCGGAGGTCAGCGCGGCGGGCGTGGCGGGCCTGTTCGCGCAGGAGGCGCTGGGCGGGCTGGCGTTCGGGGCGCTGCTGGGCGGCCTGGGCTTCGTGCTGCTGCGCGGCGTGAAGGAGCACGCCGTGGAGATCCTCTTGACGCTGGCGTTGGTCGTGGGTGGGTACGTGGCGGCCGCCGCGCTGGGCATCAGCGGGCCGCTGGCGATGGTCGTGGCGGGGCTGGTGATCTCGGCGTACAAGCACACGCTGTTCACGCCGAGCACGCAGGAACTCGTGGAGGGCTTCTGGGAGACCATCGATCAGGTGCTGAACATCGTCCTGTTCGCGTTCATCGGCCTGGACGTGCTGCTGACCGAGACGACCGGCGCGCAGATCCTCGCGAGCGTCCTGCTGATCGGCGTGGCGCTCGCCGCCCGCTGGATCAGCGTGGCGCTGCCGTTCGCCCTCGTGCGCGCCCGCGAGGGCTACGGGGCGTACACGGTGCGCCTGCTGACCTGGGGCGGCCTGCGCGGCGGGATCGCCATCAGCCTCGCGCTGGGCCTGCCGGACAGCCCGTACCGCACGCACCTCGTGACCGTCACGTACGCCATCGTGCTGTTCACCATCGCCGTGCAGGGCCTCACGATCATGCCGCTCGTACGCCGCGCGGTGGACGCCACACCCGAAGAGGGTTGATAGTCGACAGTTGATGGTTGATGGACTGGGGGGTGCCCCGATCCATCTACCATCAACTTTCGACCTTCTACTTCTTTACTTCTCGACGAGGTACGCGGTTTCGATCACGTCGGCGGTGCCCAGGCGGCCCGGCTCGATGCGGGTGAGGCGGTCGAGCACGTCCAGCCCCTCGACGACCTTGCCGAACACGGTGTGGCGGCCGTCGAGGTGGGGGGTGTCCACGAAGGTGATGAAGAACTGGCTGCCGTTGGTGTTCGGGCCGCGGTTGGCCATACTCAGGATGCCCTTGCCGCGGTGGCGGTGGTCGTTGGGTTCGTCCTCGAAGTCGTAGCCGGGGCCGCCGGCGCCGGTGCCGGTGGGGTCGCCGGCCTGCGCCATGAAGCCGTCGATCACGCGGTGGAACTTGATGCCGTCGTAGTAGTGGTGGCGCAGCAGGTACGCGAAGCTGTTCACGGTGACGGGCGCGTCGTCCGCGAACAGTTCGACGACGATGCGGCCCTTGCTGGTTTCCAGCACGGCGCGGTAGCTCTTGCCGGGTTCGATGCCGTCCCCGAGTTCGGGGGCCGCGTTGAAGCGGGTCTGGCGCTCGGCGCTCAGTTCGGGGGTGACGGTGAAGCCATCCTGCTGGTAGTGGTCACTCATGGGGGGCATTGTACCGCCCGCCCCCCACGGCGTCCCCTGCGCCCGCCTTCACCGTCCGGCTTCGACCTCGATCCCTGCGGCCTCGCTCATGCGGACGATGTTCGCCAGGGTGTGGATGGGGACGTTCAGGTCGGCGAGTTTCTCGCGGCCCGATTCGAACTGCTTTTCCACCACGCAGCCGATGCCGAGCAGCTGCGCGCCGCTGACGTCGATCATGCCCGCCAGGGCGCGCAGCGTGCCGCCCGACGCGAGGAAGTCGTCGATCACGACCACGCGGTCGTCTGCGCCCAGGAACTCGCTGCTGACGTACAGGTCCACGACGCCGCCCTTGGTGCGGCTGACGGACTGCGCGGTGAACGCGGGTTCCTTCATGGTGACGGGTTTCTTCTTGCGGGCGTACACCATGGGCACGCCCAGCACCATGGCGGTGGCGATGGCGGGCGCGATGCCGCTGACCTCGATGTTCACGATCTTGTTGGGGTTCAGGGGCGCGAAGTGCCGCGCGAAGGTCTCCCCCATCTCGCGCGTCAGGTGCGGGAGGAGCTGGTGGTTGACGAGTCCGTCCACCTTGAGAATGCCGCCGGGGAGAATCTCGCCCTGCTGCCGAATGGCGTCCACGAGTGCCTGCATGCCCCGGAGTGTACCCGCCACCTGGCGGATGCCCGGCGGGTCGCCTACGCGGCATGCTGGGGCGCGTGCCTGCCCTGCCTGACCTGACCCCCGCCGAGCTGTCGGCCTTCGCGCAGCAGTTCAGCCTGGATGGGCTCCTGACGCGCCTGCCCAGCGTGGGCATCGTGAACCGCGTGTACCGCGCCCGCCGCGCCGGGCAGGACGTGGTGCTGCGCGTGCCCCTGCCCGGCGACGAAGCGGACGCCCTGACCGAGAGTGTCGCCGTGCCCGCAGCGGTGCGGGCGGGCATTCCGACGCCGGAACTGCTGGTCTTCGACGATTCACGGGCGGTGGTGGACGCGCCGGTCAGCGTGTACGCCTTCGCGCCGGGCGGCAGCCTGGACGGCCTGGGCTGGGCGCACGGCGATCCGCGCCTGTCCCGCGCGTGGCGGGAGGCGGGCCGCGCCCTGGCCGCCCTGCACGCGGGCGTGGAAGGCGCACCCGACCCGCACGGGCACCTGAAATCCATCACGCCCCCCGACCCGGCCCGCACCCGCGCGCGCGTCCTGACCGGCGAGCGGCTGGGCACCGCCGAGGCGGACTGGGCGACCGGCCTGACCGCCCGCCTCCTGAGCGAGAACCCGCCGCCCGCACGCCTCGCCTTCCTGCACGACGACCTGCACGCCGGGAACCTGATGGTCACGGATGACGGCGCGGTCAGCGCCCTGATCGACTGGGGCGACGCCGGGTGGGGCGACCCGGCCCTGGACCTCAGTTACGCCGGGCCGCTGGCCGTGCCGGACCTGCTCGCCGGATACCACGAGGCCACCGGCACCGCAGACGACGCGCTGACCCTGCGGGTGCTGGCGTACACGCTGGACAACGCGACCCGTTACCTCACCCGGCAGCCGGAGGCGCACGAGAACGGCGACCTGTGGTACACCCGCCCCGCCACCACGCTGATGCAACTGTTGCGGGTCAGTCCGCGCGTCCCGCAGTGGCTGGAGGCACTGCGGCAGTGAGCCCTGCGGTGATGCGCCGCAGCGCGCCCACCGCCCGCACCCTCACAGCTCGTTGACCTCGGGTCTGAAGCCCACCTGCCGGATGAACCCCAGGTACTCGGGGCCGGTCAGGGCCTCGCGTTTGCCGCTCAGGGCGACGAACATGGCTTCCAGGACATTCGTGGCGAAGTTGCGGCTGCCCATGCGGGGCGTGGTGGTGATCAGGCGCTTGACGCCGCGCTGCTTCATCCAGTCGCGGTCGGCGGCGGTGATGGTCTGCGTGAGGATCGTCTTCCCGCTGAGGTCCTGCGGGGCGTAGCGTTTGGCGTAGTGGGTGTCCCCGGCGATCACGTCCGCCCAGGCGTAGTACTTCGTGCCGCTGCCCTGCACGCTGCTTTCCTGCTTGGCGCCCGTGGGGTAGAACCAGTCCTGCGGGAGCTGCGTGATGACGGGCAGCACGAGTTTGGCGACGCGGCGCAGGGAAGTGATGCTGCGCAGGGGCCGGTCGAGGTTCAGGCCGAACACGATGTCCCCGAACACGATGTCCGCGTGGTGCTGCGCGAGGGCCTCGGCCATGCCGAAGCGGTCCACGGCGGACACCATCAGCACCTTCTGCGTGCGCCAGTTCAGGATGGGGTCGAGCTGCGCGATGGCGTCGCGTTCCAGGGTGTTCTTCAGGCCCGAGCCGTCCAGGACGGGGGTCTGCACGGCGTTCTTCACGAGGGCGCGGACGTTGCGGAAGGTGTAGCGCTTCTCGTCCGCGATGACGTACAGGTCCGCGCCGCCCAGCCCGAATGCGTCCACCTTGCCGTCGAGGGCCTGGAACAGCGCCGCCATCTTCTTCGGGTCGCCGTCGGTACCGAGGCGTTCGATGATGAACGGCTGGCCCAGCACGGTCACGCTTTCGCGGGCGTTGCGGGCGCTGCTGCCCAGGCTGACGCTCACGACGTGCTTGTGCCCGGCGGGCGCGGGCTGCCAGCCCTGGAGGATGTCGGTCATGAGCGGCATTCTACGGGCCTGCGGGCCTCCCCTCCCCCGTCAGGGGGCCAGGGGGACGCGCTGCCCGGTGTGGGCGGCCTGCAGCAGAGCGTCGAGGACGCGGGCCTGCGCGACCGCGTCGTCCGGCGTGAAGCGCAGCGTCTCCTGACCGCGCGCGGCGCGCTGGAAGTGCGCGACCATCCGCGCGTAGCCGTTGCCGGGGCCGACCTGCTCGGTGCGGGACCGGCCGTCCACCTGGACGTGCAGCGTGGTGGGGTGCTGGGTGTGGCTGTGGAACACGCCGTCCACGTCCAGCGTGCCGCGCGTACCGATCACGGTCAGGCGCTGGGTGCTGCCGCTCCCGTCCCAGTCGAAGCCGCAGTCGAGGCTCGCCAGGGCGTGCGGGTATTCCAGGGTGCCGCTCAGGCCGAGGTCCACCCCGCCGGGCGTCCAGCGGGCCTGGGCGGTCACGGCGCCGGGTTCACCCAGCAGCAGCCGGATGAGGTTCACGGGGTACGTGCCGACGTCCAGCAGCGCGCCGCCGCCCTGGTCGGCGTTCCAGCGGAAGTCGTCGGGGTTGGTCATGTGGAACCCGAACAGGCCCCGCACCGCGCGGATCTCCCCAAGGTCCTGCGCGGCGATCTCGCGCACGCGGTCCACGTGCGGCTGGAAGCGGTACGCGAACGCCTCCAGATGCAGCCGCCCGGTGTCGCGCGCGGCGTCCGCGAGGGCCTGCGCCTGCGCGGAGTTCAGCGCGACGGGTTTCTCGGTCAGGGCGTGCTTCCCGGCGCGCAGCGCGGCCTCGCTCCACGGGAGGTGCGCATCGTTCGGGAGGGGGTTGTACACGGCGTCCACGTCCGCCGCGATCACGTCCTCGTACGTGCCCAGCACCGGCACGTCCCACTGCTGCGCGAAGGCCTGTGCCCGCGCGGAATGCGGGTCCCGCGCGCCGAAACCCACGACCTCACCGCCCGCCTCGCGGATCGCGGGAATCAGGGCGCGGGCAATGCGGGCAGCGCCCAGCAGCCCCCAGCGGAACGGCCTGTCAGTCATGCGAGCAGCGTAACAGGCGGATAGCGGATAGCGGATGGCGGATGGCAGATGGTCAACAGCGACTGCGCGGCGAACCCGCCCGCGTCAGGGCCCCTCCACAACCCACTGCCCACTCCCTACTCCCCACTCACCTCTTGCTGAGCAGGTACGCCTTGGGGTGGTGGCCGCCGCTGGCGACCTGGAAGAGTTCGTGGGCGTGCCATTTCTGCTGGTTCTGCAGCACCCGTTCGAACAGGCGGATCTCGTGGGTGATGACGCACAGGCGGCCGCGCTGGCTGGTGAGGCGGTGCATCTCGGTCAGGAAGGCGGGGTACAGAGTCTCGTTCGCGCCGTGGCTGCTGATGGCGTCGCCCCAGGGGAGGTCGGCCATGATCAGGTCGAAGGACCGGGCGGGGAGGTCGGTGTGCAGGGCGTCGCGGTGGGCGACCTCGATCTGCCGCTTGGCGGCGCGGATGTTCTCCTGCGCGCACCGCACGGCTTCAGGGTTGATGTCCACGCCGACGAGGGCGGCGCTGGGTCCCATCAGGTCGCGTTCGATCAGGAGCGTGCCGCTGCCGCTCATGGGGTTGAAGATGCGGTCGGCGTCGCGCTGCCCGGCGAGTTTGTGCGCGGCGTACGCGATGGTGGCGTTCAGGCCGCCCGCCATGTTGCACACGCGCCACGGGCGGGCGCTGATGGGCCTGGGGGTGATGCGCGCCAGGACTTCCCAGCCCTGCCCGTCGCCGCTGGGGCGCAGGCGGATCAGGAGTTCACCTGCCTCGGGGTCGTGCGGGAGGTTCAGGGTCCCCTGGAGTTCCTCCGCGAGGCGCTGCATGACGGGGCTGTCCTTCCCGGCCGCCCCGAAACGGAAGGACTGGTGCCCGCCGACCTCGATGACCTCGCGCAGGTACGCGGTGAGTTCGGAGAGCTGCTGGTTGCCCAGCAGGCCGCGCGGGCGGGGCACGTCCCAGGTCTGGATGCGGTACACGGCGACGACGCTGCGCAGGCGGGTCAGGCGTTCGGGGCTGCCGGGGAACCAGAAGCGCAGGCCGCGCACGTCGCGGGCCAGCGGCACGCCGCTCAGTTCGGTCGCGGCGACGTCTTCCAGTCCGGCCAGGACGTCCAGTTCGTACTCGCGGGCGGGCTGGCGGGTGCGGTGGTCCACTTTGGGGCGGGGGCGGCCCTTGGGCGCGTTTCGGTCGGGGCGGGCAGGGCGCGGCATAGCAGATCAGTATACGGGCTGCGCGGCGGGGCGTAGAATCCGGGCCGCACCTATGAGCGCCTCTCCCCCACCCCACGCGCCGGAACCGGGCCGCGCCAGTCGCCGTAAACCCCTGCTGGCCCGCCTGAACCCGCCGCAGCTGATCGCGCTGTCGTTCGCCGTGGCGATCCTGCTGGGCGGGCTGATCCTGACCCTGCCGGGCCTGCACGGCGTGAACGAGGACGGCACGCGCCGCAGCGTGAACTTCCTGCAGGCGCTGTTCACGTCCACGAGCGCGCTGTGCGTGACGGGCCTGAACGTCATCGACCCCAGCCGGGACTTCAACCGGGCGGGGCAGCTGGTGATCATGCTGCTCATCCAGCTGGGGGGCCTGGGGATCATCACGTTCGGGACGTCGTTCGCGCTGCTGTCGCGCCGCCGCGTGAACTTCACCGAGCGCCTGCGGGTGGCGCAGCAGGTGGGCGCGCTGAACGCCGGGGGCGTGCTGGGATTGATCCGCAGCATCTTCCTGTACACCTTCGTGATCGAACTGGTCGGCGCGGCCCTCCTGGCGTTCCGGTTCGTGCCGCTGGAAGGCTGGGGCCGGGGCATCTTCTACGCGCTGTTCCACTCGGTGAGCGCCTTCAACAACGCGGGCTTCGCGCTGTACAGCGACAACCTGATGGGCTTCGTGGACGACCCGCTGGTGAGCGTGGTGATCGCGCTGCTGATCATCCTGGGCGGCACGGGCTTCCTGGTGCAGCTGAACGTGGTCGCGCACCTGATGAACCCGCGCCGCAACCGCCTGATGGTGCACAGCAAACTGGTGCTGACCATGATGGCGGCGCTGCTGGTGATCGGCACGCTGGTGTACCTCGTGTTCGAGTGGAGCAACCCGAAGACGCTGGCGCCGCTGGGCTTCGGGGAGAAGCTGCTGGCGAGCTTCTTCCAGAGCGTCACGACGCGCACGGCGGGCTTCAACACGCTGGATTACGGCGCGATGCACCTCTCGACGCTGTTCATGTCGATCATCCTGATGTTCATCGGGGCGAACCCCGGCGGGACGGGCGGCGGCATCAAGACGAGCACCTTCTACGTGATGATGGCCTCGGCCTGGAGCATGGTGCGCGGGCGGCGCGACACGACGCTGTTCCGGCGGCGCATCGACACGGACACGATCCTGCGGGCCATGACGGTCGGCCTGCTGAGCATCGGGCTGGTGAACGGGATGTTCCTGCTGCTGCTGGTGTTCAACACGCGCGGGGACGTGCTGTTCGTGAACCTGTTCTTCGAGGCGGTCAGCGCGTTCGGCACGGTGGGCCTGAGCATGAACACCACGCCGCTGCTGAATCCCGATCAGCACATCGTCCTGATCCTGCTGATGTTCCTGGGCCGCATCGGGCCGCTGACGTTCGCCGTGGCGTTCAACCGCCCGGACAGCCGCGCGCTGATCCGCTACCCGGCGGACAAGGACATCCTGATCGGATGAGCCGCCGGCTGCGGCGGAGACGCCTGAATCCCCCGCAGCTGATCGCGCTGGTGTACCTGCTGGGCATCGCGCTGGGCGCGGCGGCGCTGCACCTGCCGGGCATGACGCGGCCCGGCGCGGCGCTCAGCAGCGTGGACCTGCTGTTCACGGCGACCAGCGCCACCTGCATCACGGGACTGGTCGTGGCGGATACGGGCGAGACCTTCACGCGGCTGGGGCAGGTCGTGATCCTGCTGCTGGCGCAGGTGGGTGGCCTGGGGATCATCACGTTCGGGACGCTGTTCGCGCTGCTGACCGGTCGGCGCGTGAACTTCAGCGAGCGTCAGCAGCTGGCGCAGCAGGTGAACGCGCTGGACGTGGGCGGCGTGCTGGGGCTGCTGCGGATCATCGTCCTGTACACCTTCGCGGCGCAGGGCGTGGGAACGCTGCTGCTGGCGCTGCGCTTCGTACCGCAGTTCGGGCTGGGCGAGGGCCTGTACCAGTCGGTGTTCCACGCGGTCAGCGCGTACAACAACGCGGGGTTCGTGGTGCTGCCTGGCGGTATGACACCGTACGTGCAGGACCCGCTGGTCAGCGGGGTGATCGCGCTGCTGATCGTGCTGGGCGGCCTGGGCTTCCTGGTGCAGCTGAACGTCCTGACGCACCTGGCCAACCCGCGGCGCAACCGCCTGATGGTGTACAGCCGCCTGACGCTGGTGACGACCGGGGCGCTGCTGGTGCTGGGCACGGCCGTGCTGCTCGGGCTGGAGTGGACCGGGGCCCTGAGGGGTCTGGGGACGGGCGGGAAGCTGCTGGCCGCGTTCTTCCAGAGCGTCACGCCGCGCTCCGGGGGGTTCGCCACGGTGGACATGACGGCCCTGGCGCCGGGCAGCGTCTTCGTGATGATCGCGCTGATGTTCATCGGCGCGAACAGCGGTTCCACGGGCGGCGGGATCAAGACGAGTACCTTCGCGATCCTGCTGGTCAGCGCCTGGAACCTGATCCGGGGCCGCACGGAACTGATCGCGTTCGGGCGGCAGATCGTGCCCGAGAACGTGGTGCGGGCCGGGACGATCACGACCATCTACACGCTGCTGGTGTTCACGGGCTTCTTCCTGATGCTGGTCACGAACCCCGCGCTGGGGTTCACACCGCTGCTGTTCGAGACGGTCAGTGCCGCCGCGACCGTGGGCCTGAGCCTGGACGTGACGCACCGCCTGAACGACGCGGGCCTGACCGTGCTGTGCGCGCTGATGTACCTGGGCCGCATCGGGCCGGTGACCTTCGCGCTGGCGCTGAACCTCCGCGAGACGTCCCGCGGGGTGATCAAGTACCCGCCGGAGCGGGACATTCTGGTGGGCTGACCCGACCGGGCCGGTCAGTCCTGGGTGACCTGCACGCCCTTCCAGAAGGCGACGCGCCCCGCGATCTGCCGCGCGGCGTCCTTGGGCGTGGGGTAGTACCACGCGGCGTCGGGGTTGTCCTGCCCGTTCACGTGGACGCTGTGGTAGCTGGCCTCGCCCTTCCAGGGGCAGGTGGTGTGGTTGGTGCTGGGGCGCAGGTACTCGGGGTTCACGCTGTCCGCCGGGAAGTAGTGGTTGCCCTCAACGACCACGGTGTCGTCGGACTGGGCGATGGTGGCGCCGTTCCAGGTGGCTTTCATAGGGGTCACGCTACGGGAAGCGGGGGGCGGTGACTGTCAGCGACCTCGCGGCGTGAGCGAACGGTGAAGGTTGACTTCCGGAAGCGCTTCCGCTTTCAATGAAAGCCTACATGAAACGCTTCCATATGGTCGGGCGCGCGGGCGCCCTGGCGGCCCTCACGCTGTCCCTGTCGGCCTGTAGCCTGTTCAAGGCTCCCAACGCAACCCCTCGCGCCTGGCAGGACGAGGTCATCTACTTCGCGATGACCGACCGCTTCGCCAACGGCACCCCCGCCAACGACAACGGCCCGAACCGCGACGCCGGGGACCGCGCCGACCGCACCAACCCCCTGGCGTGGCACGGCGGGGACTTCGCGGGCCTGAAAGCCAAGATCGACGACGGATACTTCAAGAAGATGGGCTTCACGGCCATCTGGGTCAGCCCGGTCGTGCTGCAGGTGCCCGCCATCAACACCGGCAGTGGCCCCAGCCAGGGCAGACCGTTCGCGGGATACCACGGCTACTGGGCCGAGGACTTCAAGAAAGTCGACCCGCACTTCGGCACCCTGGACGAGTACAGGGCCCTGATCGACACGGCACACAGGAACGGCATCAAGGTCATCCAGGACATCGTGGTGAACCACGCCGGGTACGGCGCGACCCTCACCAAGACGAACCCCGACTGGTTCCACACGAAAGCCGACTGCGACGCGTCCAGCAACAAGACCACCGACTGCGACCTGGCGGGCCTGCCGGACTTCAAACAGGAACTTCCGGCCGTCACGGCGTACCTGAACGACTTCGTGACGTACTGGCGCGGCGCGACCGGTATCGACGGGCTGCGCATCGACACCATGAAGCACGTGCCCGACGCCTACTGGACACAGTTCTTCAAGGCGGGCGGCGCGGGCGACCCGGCCAAGATCTGGTCGGTCGGTGAGGTGTTCGACGGGAACCCCGCCTACCTCGCTCGCTTCATGAACGACCTCGGTTCGCCCAGCGTGTTCGACTTCGCGCTGTACTTCTCGTTCAAGGACCAGATGAGCAGCGCGGGCGGCAACCTGGACCGCATGGCGGACGTGTTCGCGCAGGACGGCGTGTACCGCGACCCGACCCGCCTGACGACCTTCGTGGACAACCACGACGTGCGCCGCTTCGTGACCGAAGTGACCGAACGGGGCGGCAGCGCCGCGCAGGCCGCCGAGCGCCTGGACATGGCGCTGTCCACCATGTACTTCTCGCGCGGGACGCCCAGCGTCTGGCAGGGCACCGAGTACGCCCAGCCCGGCAAGGGCGACCCCTACGACTACCCGCTGGGACAGGGCAACCGCGAGGACATGGACTTCACCCGCCTGGGCGGCAGCACGCTCGACGAGCGCCTGGGCGCCCTGGCTGCCGCGCGCGGCAAGTACCGCGCCCTGACGCGCGGCGCGCAGCAGGAACTCTGGCGTCCCAACGGCGGCGCGCCCGTCCTGGCCTACCGCCGCGTGATCAGCGGCGTGCAGGGCGTAGCGGGGCAGCCCGTGGTGTTCGTCGTGAACAACGGCGACACGGAACTGGATCTGGGCAGCCTGAGCGGCGGCGGGATTCCGCTGCTGGGCACCTTCTCCGGCAGCGCCCTGACCGAAGTGACGGGCCGCGCCAACACCCTGAGCGTCAGCGGCGGCAAACTGGTGGGTCGCGTGCCCGCCCGCAGCGTCCTGGCCGTCACCGCACCCGGCGGGTCCGGCGCGACCGGCACCGTGAACGCGGCCCTGCCGGAGGTCGCGGGCCTGACCGTGCAGGCCGGGGACAGCGCCGCGCAGCTGACCTGGACGCCGAGCACCGACGCGAAGGTCGCCGGGTACCGCGTGTACGTGAAGGGGGCGGGCAGCACCGAGCGCCTCGTGAACTTCGCGCCCATTCCCGCCACGCAGGGCAGTTTCCTGGTGCGCGGCCTGACGAACGACGTGACCACCACCTTCCGCGTGGTGACGGTGGACAGCGCCGGAGCCGAGAGCAAGGGTGTGACGGCTACCGGCACGCCGAGCAGCAAGAACACCGCGAAGGTGACGTTCACCGTGGACGCCCGCACGCAGGGCAACGGCCCCATCGAACTGCGCCGCTTCGACACCGGCAGCCAGATCGAGTACCCCATGACCCAGGACACCCCGGGCGTGTGGAAGACCAGCATCGACCTGCCACTGTTCCGCGAGGTGAAGTTCAAGTTCGGGAACGACAGCGCGGGCGCGAAGAACGGCGGGTACGAGGCCCCGGGCCAGGGTGACCGCGCCCACGTGGTCGGCACGAACGGGAACGCCTACAGCGGCACGTACGACTTCACCGAGCAGCCCGTCCCGGCCGCCACCGTCACCGGGCGTGTCACGGGCGGCGGGCAGAACCTGGGCGGCGCCCTGGTGGAGGCGACCAGCGCCAACCCGGCCCTGAACTACGCGATCACCTTCCCGGACGGCACGTACACCCTGCGCGTGCCCGCCGGGGCGCAGACCCTCAAGGCCAGCGCGGGTGGATACCTGGACGGCACGCTGACCGTCACGGCGCCCGCGCAGGACGCGAACATCGACCTGGCGCGCGACCTGCGCACGAAGTACAACATCGACGGCGACCTGAGCGACTGGACCGCTCCCGCCGTCAGCGTGCAGAGCCCCGCCGAGGGGACTTTCGGCGCGAACAACAACTGGCTGAGCCTGCGGGCCGACCGCGACGCCCAGTACCTGTACCTCGCGTACACGTACCGCGTGGACGGCAACAGCGCCATCCTGTACCTCGACACCGCGCCCGGCGGCGCGAAACAGGCCGACAGCTTTGACGCCTGGAAACGCGCCGCGACCTTCGGCGGGCAGGTGGACGGCGTGAACGCCTTCATCGCCCGCTACGGCACCGAGAAAGCCCAACTGCGCCTCGTGCAGAGCGACACCGCCACGCCCGAGGTGAACGCCGCCGACTACCTGCAGGCCAGCAGCGGCGCGGCCCCCGATCAGACCGTGGAACTCGCGATTCCCTGGACGGCGCTGGGCCTGAGCGGCAGACCCGCCGCCGGGACCGGCCTGATGGGCGGCATCTTCGGCGGGGACGGCTACGGCGCGGGCGACATCATCCCCGACGCGAAGAGCACCCCGGCAGGCGCGAACACCATCACCGACTGCTATGGCTCCTGCCGCGCCACGTTCACGGAACCCCTCAAGCTGCCCTGAACCTCACCAGCAGAGAGGGCGTGCACGGTTTTTGACCGGCACGCCCTCCTCCTCATTTGCTCACGCGACTGGCGTCGCCCGCAGGTAATCCAGGATGCCTTCCACATCCGACGGCGCCAGATTCTCCAGCAGCCACCCCGCATCCACCCGCTCCGCCTGCGCCCGCGCGTTCAACACCTGCGCCAGCACCTCCAGCACCGCGTCCATCAACTCCACCTCACTGCCCCCCTCACCCGCACCCGCCAGCAGACGCTCCTCCGAGAGCGACAAAGGCAACCCGGAAAACACCAGACCATTCACCTCGAACGGAGCCCGCTCATTCAACTGCCGACCAAACTTCACCTGAGTCATACAAATCCCCTCCCAGTCACGCGCGCGGCAGCGGCTGCCCACGCACGAACGCTTCCCTGGCCGCCCGCAACCACGCATTCTCCGGCGCGTCCTGCACCGTCGTCAGGTAATCCAACAGCGCATCATGAATCGCCTGCAACTGCGCCGTGAACAGATTCAACGCATCCGTCTCCGGCGACACGTAGAACTTATTGCAGATCAGCAGCCGCTCCCGGTCAATCAGGAAACAGATCTGCCGATGCCTCAACGCCACCCCGTTGATCAACTCCAGAATCTGCTCCCGGTACTCGTCGTACAGCCCCTCGTAATCCCGCAGATCATAGGAAATGATGATTTCCTGACTGTTATCCGACTTCTGCAGTCCCAGGGGCAACCCGCCAGTATCGAACGAGATGTAATGGCCAGCTTCCGATGTGACCCGGTCGCCCTTGATGTTCTTCATGAAATGCGCGAACGCCTGCCAGGACGTACCATACGTCTTTCCATTCAGATACGGACGAAAATGGCCTCCCCGGTGCGGGCGGGTGATCCCGAAACAGGCCATCGCAACGTGATCTACCGCCTTCTCGATGACATCAAAGGGGTCGCCTTGATGCCTCATCGAGATTTCCCGACTCATAAATACCCCACCTTCTAATTCGATCAGGCAAAAGTATGGATCGAAATCAGGGTGTGGAGATATGTCTTTTCTCTCAGGCAATTCTCTTATAAATAATAATGATGAATTCTGCCTATTGACAGCAAATTGAGCTTCAAATCCGCCGCCCTTAATAACCACACGACCACTCGATTTAGTCGTCTCAAATTGATATCTTTCTATAAATTCATTTAATATCTCCTCAGGATCTCCATCAAATTGCACTGGCAGGTCTTTTGGCTGCCTAAACATTCCCCTGAATACCTTACTCAACATTTTTCACCACACGAAGAAGCCGTTTTCGACCCAAAAATCATCATTTCACCCGCTCCCAGTCACGCGCGCGGCAACGGCTGCCCACGCACGAACGCTTCCCTGGCCGCCCGCAACCACGCAGTCTCCGGCGCGTCCTGCACCGTCGTCAGGTAATCCAACAGCGCATCATGAATCGCCTGCAACTGCGCCGTGAACAGATTCAACGCGTCCGTCTCCGGCGACACGTAGAACTTATTGCAGATCAGCAGCCGCTCCCGGTCAATCAGGAAACAGATCTGCCGGTGCCGCAACGCCACCCCGTTGATCAACTCCAGAATCTGCTCCCGATACTCGTCGTACAGCCCCTCGTAATCCCGCAGATCATAGGAAATGATGATTTCCTGACTGTTATCCGACTTCTGCAGTCCCAGGGGCACACCGCCGGTATCGAACGAGATGTAGTTGCTGGCCTCCGACGTGACACGATCACCCTTGATTTCCTGCATGAAATGCGAGAACGCCTGCCACGCCGCACCATACGTCTTCCCATTCAGATACGGACGAAAATGAATAAGTTTGCCGCCATATTTTTCGCCCATCATCGTTTCGGAGATGTGGAAAAGTAGCTTCTCCGAGACATCCTTTATATCGCCCTGGAAATCAAAATTGAACTGCCTCGTCATTACGACTTTTTCGCCTACGCGGACCACGGCAAAGAACGGGTCGAAATAATCCACGTCAGTTAGGTCGGTATCTAACCCTTGCGTTTCATACTCCACAAGAAAAGATTTATTTCCAGATCGAGTTATTTTAACCGGCTTTCGATCTTTCGCCTGCAACTCAACGAAGCCGCTTCCGATAAATACCTGATGAGGGCAAGACCGTTCGAGAAAATCCACGAATGCCTCATAAGAGTCACCAGAGAACTGCGCTGGTAAATCCTTCGGCTGGCCAAATACACCTCGCAAAATTTTGCCAAACATACTTTACTTTTCCTCTTCCGAAGACGCATCTGCAACCTCGTGAATATCCCCACCCAGAGTGTTGCCCAGGCTGGCGCCCGCCTGCTTGAATATCAGGTCATACCCTGCTGCACCCGGCAGCATGCCTTCTTTGCCAAGAAGTTCCGGTGATACTCCGAGGATTCCCTGCAATGCGGCGTCCCTGTAAGTAGAGGATTTTCCAAATTCTTCAAGTGTGGCTTTCGCCGCGCCAGGAATACTGGACTCTGGATTCTTCTGTGTATCTGCCTTGACATTCTGTGAGAATTTGAGGCCAGCAAACTTCACCAGTTCCTCGCTGGCACTTCCGGCCAGGGTTCCCGCACCTCCAGCGAAACCGCCAGTTGCAAAGGCTCCGTAGTGGTGGCCCACTTTCTGCGCGACATTGCCAGCGACCAGCCTTGGGCCCATGGTGGCCAGATTGAGCGCCTTGCCCGGCAGAGTACTGGCGTTGCCGAACGCCACCTGCTTCAGTTGACGCCCGATGCCCCGGAAAGTCTCACTGTAGGCCGCGCGCCGCAGCTGGGCGTTGGCTTTCCAGGCCGCGGCGAGCAGGTCATCGGGCGAATTGGCCTTCAGTTCGTTGAACAGCGCCGCCTGAAGCTTGCGGGTGCTGGCGCCGGGCATGTTCAGGCGCTGACGGGCCAGGGTCTTGCCCATCGGACCGCTCAGTTGTGCCTTCACGCGCGCGCGGGCCACCTGATTGACGGCTTTCCTCAGCACGTCCGTTCCGGCCAGCAGGGTCGCGGCGTCCCGCTGGGCCATGCCACGCCAGCCCGCGTTGCCGAGCATGTCCCCCCGGATACCGGCACGGACTTGCGCCGAGATAGCGCGGTTGTAGGTCTGTACGCCCTGCCGGGTGGCCTGCCAGATGTGCGATGACTCCTGCTGCACCTGCTGCATCGTCCTGTAACTGGTGCTCTGCATCGAGCCAAGGCGGCGCATCGCCTCCGTCCTGAGATTGTGCAGTCCTGCTCCGGCGTATCTACCGGCGACTTTCAGGCCGCCGCCGGCGTACCTGACGGCGCTGCCGACGAGGCGGTTGGCGGCGCCGCCGACGATGCGGGCGGCGGGGCCGAGGGCGACACCCAGCGCTCCGTCAACGAGCATGGTGGTGGGGGTGATGCCGTGAGTCAGTTTGCGTCCGGCGTATTTCTTTTCGCCGGACTTGCGCAGGACGGCGTTCTCGGCGAGGCTGCCCGCGACGCCACTGGCGACTCCGGCGGCGGCCAGGACGAGGGGAAGGGCGGCGCCGCCGGTGCCGACGACGGCGACTACGGCGACGCCCGTAGCGATGGCCGTGCCGAATTTGGCCAGGGTGGCTTTGCCCTCGGTGCTTTTCATCCACGCCCAGCTTTTCTGGATGCTCTGGCCGACCTTGCTGTTTTTGGCCTGCTCGAATTTCCTGGTGGCCCAGGCCATGGCTTCCTTGCTTTTCTGGACGACGCTGACCATGGCGTTCTTGCCGAGGCTGCTGATGTCGCGGCCCAGCTGCGTGACGGGCAGGGTGATGCGCTGTCCGGCCTGCGCGAGGCGGTGGAGTTGATGGGCGCGGTAGGCGCGGTCGGTGGTGAAGCGCTTCAGGTTCCCGCCGACCTTCACGAGCCCGCTGACCATGGGGGTCTGCGTGAGGCGGGTCAGGGTTTTCTTGCGGTAGGTGGGGTCGGTGGTGAAACTGCGGACGCTGACGCCCAGTTGCCTGAGGTTGTGGGTGGCAGCGGTGGCGGTGCGTCCGATCCTGCCCAGGGTGGCCTGCGCGCGGGGTGGGAGGCGGCGGGCGGCGGCCTGGAGGGTCTGCTGGGCGGCCGCGCGGGCGCGCTGCGCGAGGCGGGCGCGGCCACTGGCGGTACCGAGGGTCTGCGCGGCCTGCCGGGTGCGGGCGGCAGCGGCGGTGATGGCCGTCCGGGCACGGGCGGGGAGGCCATTGGCGACCTTGAGGAGCTTCTGCACCTGCGGGGCGCGGCGGACGACCTGCGTGACGCGGCTGCTGGCGGCCTCGACGCGCGTTTTTCCTTTCTGGATGGCGGTCTGGACGCTGCGGCGGATCTGCGTAGGCACGGCGCGCTTGATGGCGTTCAGGGCGGCTTTGCGGGCGGCAGGTTCGCGGACGGTGCGGATGACCTGCCTGACGGCAGTCTTCGCTTTCTCCTTGAGTTTCCGGAGGTGGTTCAGGGGGTTCGCCCAGCGTTGCACGGTGGGGGTGGCGGGTGCGGTGGGGGCAAGGAGGGCCGCGCGGGGCCTGGGGATGTGTTTCGTGCCGAACTGCGGGCCGCTCTGCGCGAGTCTGGCGCCCATACTCCGCGCTTCGGCTTCCAGTCCGGCGTCCGGGTCGATGCCTTTCCCGACGCGCCCCTGGCTCTGCTGCACGGTGTGTGTCACCTCGTGCGCCAGCAACTCCAGGCCAGTCTGCGTGTTCGGGTCGAACCGTCCCGACTGGAAGAAGATGTCCGTGCCCGTCGTGAACGCCACCGCATTCACCCCCTTGGCCAGCTTGTCCGCTTCCGCGTCGTCGTGAATCCGCACGCGGCTCAGGTCATGATTCAATCCCTGCTCCAGATGCCGCTGGACGGTCTCTGGGAGGGGGTTCCCCGCGCCCCGTCGCGCCTGAATCCGCTGCAGGACAGGCTGGGTGGCCTCGGTGTCCAGTTCGGCCAGCTGGCGTTGCAGGGACGCGAGGGTGTCGAAGTTCAGGACTGCCTGCTCCTGCGCCATCTGACGGTGCAGGGCCTCGTCTGTCGCCCGCTGGAGGGGCACTCGCTCGGCGGGAGGCACCATGCTCAGCACCACGCGGGAGACCGGGGCGCTCAGCGCGTGGCGTTGCAGCGTGGCGAGGTGCTCCCCGTACGTGGCGTAGCGAGTGGCGGGTTCACCCCGGTCCATGCGGAAGCCCTGACTCAGGGACTGGGCGACCTGCCGCTGGAGGGTGTGGAAGTCCCCGAAGGTGCGGGTGTCCAGACGCTGCCCCTCGACGCTCTCGGCGCGGTGGCGCATGACGGTGACCCAGTCGGACGGCGTGACGGGCCGCGCGGGGAGAGGCGTCTGGGCGTGCCGCTGCACGGGGGGTACGTCACCCAGGGCCGCGACCTGCTGCTGCACCACGGCGCGGGCACCCGACAGGTGGGCCTCCTCCTGCCGCTGGAGCGTGGCGGCGCGCAGGACGGGCCGGGCGGCCTGACCCTGCGCGCGGACGGGCGTGCTCAGGAACCGCTGCAGCGGCGCAGCCGCGCGCTGCGCAGCAGTCTCGGCTAGCTCCGGGCTGGGGCCGAGTCTGGTCCGGTGCGCGGCGCGGCGGTCCGGGGTCCGTGAGCGGTGCTGGAATTCAGCCATGAGCGGCATGATACGTGGCACTGCGGCGTTGCTGTGCCGCAGGTCAGCAGGACGGGATTGGTGTTTAGGAGACGTGAAGTGTAGTGTCTGTACAACGCGGGAGGCGACCAGACTGGCCCTCCCGCCTCACCTTGACCGCCCGGGCTGACATTCCCATGACATTCGGGTGGAGAATCGGGAGGATTGTCATGGTTCTGTCTAAATTCATGCCCAGCAACCCCAAGTTCAGTGAGAAGTTCACGGCCGCCGCCCGCAACGCGCACGCGACCGCGCAGGCCCTGGTGGATCTGCTGGAGAACTACACCGACGTCGACGCCAAGGTCCAGCGCGTGCGGGACCTGGAGCACGAGGGCGACCGCCTGAGCGGCGAGGTCACCAGCCTGCTGGCCGAGTCGTTCATCGTGCCCTTCGACCGTGAGGACATCATCGCCCTGAACGACGAACTGGACGATCTGGTCGACGACATGGAGGACGCCGCGCGCAAGCTCAGCCTGTACGGCGTGGAGGCCCCGCTGCCCGCCATGGCGCGCCTGGCGCGCGTGGTCGAGCAGCAGTGCGCGCTGCTGGCGCAGGGCATGCCCATGATCGAGCAGAACAACAAGGTCGGTGAACTGGCCCGCATCGCCAAGGAGATCCGCGCGCTGGAGGATCGGGGCGACACGATCAGCGACGAGGTGCAGCGCACCCTGTACCACGGCGTGAACGACGTGCAGGGCATGATCCGCGCCATGCGCGGCGGCGAGATCGTGGCGCTCATCGAGAACGCGAGCGATCAGGCGCAGCGGGTCGCGAAGACTGTCGAAAGCATCCTGCTGAAGAACGCCTGAGGACTGCTGTGGACACTGCACTTCTCAGCCTGATCGTCATCGTGGCGCTGGCGCTGATCTTCGACTTCATCAACGGCTTCCACGACACCGCCAACGCCATCGCCACGTCGGTCGCCACCAAGGTCCTCACACCCGCGCAGGCCATCGCCATGGCGGCCGTGCTGAACGTGGTGGGCGCGCTGGCGGGCACGGCGGTCGCCAAGACGATCAGCAAGGACATCATCCCGCAGGACTACGCCACGCTGCACCTCGTGGGGGCCACGCTGGTCAGCGCGATCGTCTGGAACCTGTTTACGTGGTGGAAGGGCCTGCCGAGCAGCTCCAGTCACGCACTGGTGTTCAGCATGGTGGGCGCGGGCGTCGCGGCCGGCGGCTGGGGCATCATCATCCCCAAGGGCGTCCAGAAGACCCTGACGGGCCTGGTGACCAGTCCGGCGCTGGGTTTCATCGTGCCGATCCTGCTGTTCCTGCTGATCTCCTGGCTGGTGCTGCGCTGGATGAAACCGCGCGTGGTGACCCGCACGTTCCGCACGCTGCAGATCTTCAGCGCCGCGTTCATGGCCTTCAGTCACGGCGGGAACGACGCGCAGAAGACCATGGGGATCATCACCTTCGCGCTGGCCGCGTACACCGGCACGAAAATAGAGACGGTGCCGCTGTGGGTGATCCTGTCCGCCGCCGCCGCCATGGGGGCGGGCACTGCCGTGGGCGGCTGGCGCATCATCAAGACCATGGGCTTCAAGGTCGTGGACCTCAAACCCGTGGACGGCTTCATCGCCGAGACCGGCGCGGCGCTGATCATCGACGGCGCGAGCCGACTGGGCATCCCGGTCAGCACCACGCACACCATCAGCACCGCGATCATGGGCGTCGGCACCACCAAGGGCTTCAGGAAGGTCAAGTGGCAGGTCGCCGGGCGGATCGTGCAGGCGTGGATCTACACCATCCCGGTGTGCATCGCGCTGGGCTGGCTGGTGCACAAGGCGATCCTGGCCTTCATCTGAGGCCAGACCGCGTCAAGGAGGAGGGGCACCCCGATGTGGGTGCCCCTCCTCTCTGCTGTGCCCGGGGGGCGCTCAGCGGGCCAGGTCCTCCAGGCGGGGCAGGCGCACGAGGCCGCGCCAGTAGGCCTGCACGGTGTCGAGCACCTGGGTGTACTCCTGGTAGCTGCCCGGCTTGACGACGTACCCGCTGGCGTACCCGTCGTACGCGCGGTGAATGTCGTCCGGGTGGTCGCTGGTCGAGAGGACCATGACGGGAATGGCGCGCAGATCCGCGACGGCCTTGGCCTGCGACAGGAAGTCGAGGCCGTTCATGACGGGCATGTTCAGGTCGAGCACGATCAGGTCGGGGCGCTGGGCGCCGGGGCGTTGCAGGAGTTCCAGCGCGGCCTGACCGTTCTCGACGTGTTCCACGTGAATATCGGCGGCCACTTCGGACAGCAGATCCTGGAACAGTTCGGCGTCGGCGAGTTCGTCCTCGACCAGCAGGACGGTGAAGGGTCTGGACATCGCCTCACCTTAGCGCATGGGGCGGGGTGGGGGACGCGCCTGTCGGGAAGGTGCTAGGGTGACATCATGACTGCCTGCGCCGGCCGCCGCGCCTGCCTCGTGGCCCTGGGCCGGGTGTGACGACGGTGCCGCAGCGCTTTGCGGGCGCGGCGTTCGACGCCCTGTCCGCGAACATCGCCATCGTGGACGACCGGGGCGTGATCCTGGCCGTGAACGCGGCGTGGCGGGCCTTCGCGCAGGAGAACGGCGGTGGGGACGAGCTGGGCGTGAATTACCTCTCGGTGTGCGAGGCGGCGCTGGGGGCCGATCAGGGGGACGCGCAGCGGATCGCGGCGGGCATCCGGGACGTGCTGGGCGGCCGGGCGGCCCTGTTCGAACTGGAGTACCCCTGCCACTCGCCGACCGAACAGCGGTTCTTCGTGGCGCGCGTCACGGCGTTCACGCAGGACGGCGCGCAGTTCGCGCTGGTGGCGCACGAGAACATCACGCGGCGCAAACTGGCCGAACTGGAGGCCGCCGAGCTGACCCTGGAGCTGGAAAGCCGCATTCAGGAGCGCACGCGGGCGCTGGCGGCCAGTCAGGCGGCGCTGGAACGGCAGAATGCCGAGCTGGAGGACCGCAACCAGGCGCTGGCGCAGTTCGCGTACGTGGCCAGTCACGACCTGCAGGAGCCGCTGCGGACGCTGGGGGCATACGCGGACATCCTGCGCCACCGCTACGCCGGGAAGGTGCTGGACGAGCGGGCCGACACGTACCTGCAGCGCATCACCGAGCAGGCGTTCCGGGCGCGGCAGCTCGTGCGGGACATCCTGACGCTGTCGAACGTGGCCACCCAGCCGCCCCTGAGCCCGCTGAACCTGGGGCCGCTGTGGGACGAGGCGTGCCGGGCGCTGCCCTGGCCGGAGGGCGCGCGGGTGTCGCGGGACGACCTGCCGGAGGTGCACGCGAACGCGCCGCAGGTGCGGCAGCTGCTGACGAACCTGCTGGGGAACGCGCTGAAGTTCCGCGCGGACCGGCCGCTGCGGGTGCACCTGTCCGCGCAGGAGCAGGGCGATTGGGTGCAGTTCACGGTGACGGACAACGGGATCGGGATCGCGCCGAAGCACGCCGAGCAGGTGTTCGGGATGTTCCAGCGGCTGCATTCGCGCGCGGCGGCGGGCGGGAACGGGATCGGGCTGGCGGTGTGCCGCCGCGTGGTGGAACGCCACGGGGGCCGCATCTGGATCGAGTCGCGCCCCGAGGGGGTGCAGGTGCACTTCACGCTGCCCGCCCGGCCGGGCGACGGGGCGTCCGCGCCGGAGTGACCGCCCCTGGCGCCGGTCAGGCCAGCGGGCCGGTCCCGGCGGTCAGCCACAGCGCCCGGTAGGGGTCCAGCACGACCGGCTGCGCGCCGAAACTGAAGGCACTTCCGGCGACGTGGTCCACGGCGTGCTCGCCCAGCACGTCCCGCAGGACGTGGGCGGGGAACTGGATGGTGTGCTCGCTGAAGTTGTACACGCCCAGGAACGTGCCCTGGGGGTGGTCGCGGCGCAGCAGCAGCACGCACGGGTCGGGGCTGGGCAGGGGGCGGCTCTCGATGCTGGCGTGCAGGTGCGGCAGCGCCCGGCGCGCGTGGATCAGGTGGCGCAGTCCGGCGTTCACGCGGCCGTGCGGGGTCGTGACGTCGCGGGCGGCGTCCTGCGCGCGGGTCCAGTCCATGCGGGGGCGGTGCACCCAGCGGTTGTCGGCGGCGTGCTCGGGCGCGTCGCCGAAGGCGTGGTCGTTCAGCAGGGCCAGTTCGTCGCCCATGTACAGCAGCGGCACGCCGCCGAACGCCAGGATGACGGCGTGCAGCAGCAGGATGCGCCGCACCGCGTGATCCACGGCGGTGGGGTTGCCACTGTCCAGCGCGGCCTCCAGCCCGGCGAGGCTGGCGAGCGTCCCGCTGATGCGGCGGTCCCCGGTCTGCGGGTTGAACTGGAACACCAGCCCCCGCGCGAAGGTGCCCGGGTGCTCGCCGCTGTAGAAGTCCGACAGGAAGTGCCGGTGCCCGGGCCCGCTGAGGCCCACGGCGCTGGTGTCCGCGTCGCTGATCGCCCAGCCGATGTCGTCGTGGCAGCGGACGTACACGCCCCAGGTGGTGTTCGTGGGTTTGGGCGGGAAGGCGGACAGGGCCTGCGTGAACAGGCGGGTGTCGCGGCTGGCGAGGCTGCTCCACAGCTGCACCATCAGCGAGTTGTGGTACGCCATGTCACTGACCTTCCCGTGGTGGTCCCGGGTGCCCAGGTAGTGGATCAGGTCGTCGGGCGCGACGATCGCCTCGGCCTTGAAGGCCACGGCGGGCGCGACGATGCGGGCGCAGGCGCGCAGCGCGCGGGTCAGGTGGTGCACCTCGGGCTGGTTCTGGCAGTCGGTGCCCAGGCGTTTCCACAGGAACGCGATGGCGTCGAGCCGGAAGACCTCCACGCCCCGGTTGGCGAGGTGCAGGATGATGTCCACGAACTCGCGCAGCACGTCGGGGTTGGCCCAGTTCAGGTCCCACTGGTACGTGTTGAAGGTTGTCCACACCCAGCCCTGCGCGGCGTCGTCCCAGGTGAAGTTCCCGGGCGCGAAGTCCGGGAAGACCTCCGGCAGGGTGCGTTCGAAGGCGTCGGGTTCGGTGCGGTCGGGATAGATGTGGAAGTACGCGCGGTACGTGGGGTCGCCCGCGCGGGCCTTCTCGGCCCACTCGTGCTCCTGCGCGACGTGGTTCAGTACCAGGTCGAGCACGAGGCTCATGCCGCGCGCCCGGAGGTCGGCGGCCAGCGTGGACAGGTCGTCCATGCTGCCCAGGTCGTCGCGCACGGCGCGGTAGTCCATCACGGCGTAACCGCCGTCGTTCTCGCCGGGCCGGGGTTTCAGCAGCGGCATCAGGTGCAGGTACGTGACGCCCAGGTCCTCCAGGTACGGGAGGTGGCCCTGCACGCCCTTCAGGGTGCCCGCGAAGCGGTCGGTGTACGCCACGTACCCCACCGTGTCCGGCCGCTGGAGCCAGTCGGGGGTCAGCAGACGGGCCTCGTCCAGCCGTTTCAGGTCGGCGGGGCGGGTGTGGTAGGCGTGCAGCATGACCTCCAGCAGCTGCGCCAGCAGGGGCTCGGCCTGCTCACCGTAGGCGGGCTGGAGGCTGGCGAGCAGTTCCGGGCCGTAGCGGTCCAGGCGCAGCGCGAAGGTGTCGGCGTCGCGGTCGTCGTCGAAGGCGGCGCGCAGCGCCCCGGTCATCAGCGTCCGGGAAAGGGCAGGTTGAGGCATGGCCCCCCCAGCATACCCAGATTTTGGAACTGTTTCCAAGATGGGGGGTCTCCCCCTCCCCCACCAACGAAAGGGGCGGCCCGGCACCCGGCCAGACCGCCCCCAGATCAGGCCTGCCTCAGCGGGCCACGAAGTCCAGCAGCAGGGCATTGAACTCGTCGTTGTGCGTGGCGTTCAGGCCGTGCGGCGCGCCCTTCATCACGTGCAGTTCGGCGTTCGGCGCGTACTGCGGCACGCGCTGCCCACTCGCCTCCAGCGGCACGATCTGGTCCTTGTCGCTGTGCACGACCAGCGTCGGCACGCTCAGCTTCGCCAGATCCGCGCGGAAGTCCGTCTCGCCGAAGGCCCGCACGCACTCCTGCGTCGCCACCGGGGACGCCTGCATGTACATCGACGCCGCGAAATCCAGGAACTCGTCACCCAGCTTCGCGCCGTTCTCGTCCCAGTTCAGGAACTTCTTCGTGAAGCCCGCGAGGAACTGCGGGCGGTTCTGCGCCACCTGCCCCACCATGCCCTCGATATCCTCCAGGCTCATGCCGCCGTCGGGGTTGTCAGCGGTCTTGAGCAGGTACGGCGCGACGGACGACACCAGCATCGCGCTGCGCACGTGCTCGGTGCCGTACAGCCCGGCGTAGCGGCTGACCTCGCCGCCGCCCATGCTGAAGCCCACCAGCGTCACGTCGGTCAGGTTCAGTGCCTCCAGCAGGTCCTTCAGGTCACTGGCGAACACGTCGTAGGTGTAGCCGGTGGCGGTCTTGCCGCTCTGGCCGAAGCCGCGGCGGTCGTACGACACGACCTGATACCCGGCGTGGCGCAGCGCGTCGATCTGCCCTTCCCACATGCGGCCCGACAGAGGCCACCCGTGGATGAGCACGACCGGGCGGCCCTGGCCGTAGGTCTCGTAGTACAGCTCGGTCTGCGGGGCGTGGGCGTGCTTCGTCTGAATCGTGGGCATGGGGACCTCCAGGGGTCGCGTGAATGAGGTCGTATGACGTTGAACCGTTCCGCCCATCACCCTAAGCGCCGGTCCGGGCCGCTCCCTGAGGCGCACCTTCACGCCCCCTCAGGAACACTTGAGGCCACCTGAACGTTCCGGACGGGCACGAAAAAAGCGGCGCGACCTGCTCGTCACGCCGCCGGGGGTTCAACAGTCGGGATTACGAGACGGCGCTGCGCTCCACGTTGAGGTACACCGCCACGTCATCCACGCTCTCCACCTGATCGAGGCTCAGGTAATGGTGCTGCCCGTCCGCACTGTCCGTCTTCGTGAGCTTCACGCGGTCACCGTCCATGTGATCCACAGTCCCGACGTGCTCACCGTTGACGTCCTTCACCTGAAGGTGCTCGCCACCCTGCTCCAAGCGGGCCTTCACGGACTGCGCGATGTGGTCGCTGATCTCTCCGGCGTTCATCTTCGTCATGCGGGCAGTCTGGGCCGCGAACATGGCCCCCCCATGACAGGACCATTCAGGTCAGCCTGACCCGACATTGAGGGAACCGTCATCCGCCGTCAGCTCCGCCCGGACCGCCATCAATGCGTGACCCAGCAGGTTCGCCCCCCACGCCTGCCGCGCACCCGGCGCGTCCTGCTCGCTGAACCCCACACCCCAGACCCGGTCGTTCGGGGCGGCCTCCACCAGTTCCGCCACGCCAGTGCCCAGCAGCGCCGCCCGCAGCCGCGCGTTCTGCCCGAACTTCAGACGCAGCATGTCCAGCGCCACCCCGAACCGCTCCGCCGCCCAGCTATCATCGTCGTAGGGGCTCACGCGGCGGCCCAACGCCTTGCATTCGCCGGGCGTGCGGGCCGCCAGGATCGCCTGCCGGGTCACCTCATCCCCGAACAGCGCAGCCTTGCGGGCCATCAGGTATTGTTCGGCCCACTGGTACGTGACCCCGCCTTCCGTGAACACGCTGGGGTGAAAGTTCGAGAACGGATGCGCGGTGCGGTAGAAGAACACGGGCTCGGCGCTCATGTGCCCAGTTTCCTTCAGGTGGACTTGCCGTCGCATCGGCCGTGTGGCTCAGTGAGGGGCTGTTCAGGTGACCGGGGGGACGTCCGCAGATCCGCCCAGCCAGGGGAGCACGGCGCCCACCTGCACGACGCAGAAGCGGTGCCCGTCCGGGTCGGCCAGCACCACGAAGTCCGAGTCCGGCGGGTACGTCCAGTCGGGCCGCGTGGCCCCCAGCGCGAGCAGGCGGGTGACTTCCGCCGCCTGCTCCCGGACGGACAGAGCGTGACACGAGCGGATTACATACCCGTCCATCCCAGGGCACGGAGTGAACGCACCCTCCGGTCGGCAACCGGCGAGAGGCTCGGCTGGCCGTTCACCAAACGGAGCGAGAGGCGCCGCTCCATGCCTGCACCGTTCACAGCAGTCTCCAGTTCCACCGAAGGGCCAACACCACGCCCTTCAACACCATTCCCAACCGCTGGTGTTGACGGGTTCTCGCTCAGCTCGTGTCAGACGGGATCAGATTGACTTGCCTGCACCGTGATCCCGTTCCGTTGTCCCCTCTGCCCCAGGGACTCGAAGAGATGCGTCGCAGAGAGGGAAGGAGCCGTAGAGCTGCGCAGTGGAAGAGCGACAGGGCGGAAGGGTGAGGGGGCCACCCGGCGACCCTGAACGTAAATCACTTGAAACCCTTATCACAGCGGTTTCCAGTTCCATTGAAGGGCCAACAGCACGCCCTTCAATTCCACTTCCAACCGCTGTTGTATGCGGGTACTCGCTCTGCTCGTTTCAGGGATGCTGAGGGAGCCCCTCAACACCCCTGAAAACCGCTGTCAGAGGCCTTGACGAAGCCCCTTACCGCTTCTGATCACCGCTCTCAAGGTCTAGTCGCGACGCCCCACCACCTGCCCGCCGAGCACAGGGTCTAGACAGACCGCGCAGAACAACAGGGCGGCCGGTCACATCAGGCAGCGCCTTGCCCGGCCGCCCCATACAGTCACGGTGCGGTCACGCCTCCTTCCCTACTGTGCCGCACAGCGCAGCCCAGTGCATCCACGCCAACGAACTTGGGGAGGAAGTGAGGACACGATTGCTCAGCTGCGCGCAGACGGTCATGACAACACCCGCCCACCTTGCCACCTGGAGGATTCCCATGTCACGACGCTCCCTTCCCTGGATGACTGCCCTGATCTGCACCGGCCTGCTGAGTTCCTGCCGCATCGATCCACCGGTGCCAGATACCCTCGCTTCCATCACGCTGGCCTGCACGCCACAAGCCATCACAGTCGGCGCGACGACCACCTGCACGCCCCAGGCCAAGACGTCCTCAGGCGCTGTGATGACCAGCCCCCCGGCCATCAGCCTGACCAGCAGTGCACCCGACGTGCTGGCCGTGTCGGGAGCCATGACCGCTGCGGGCGTGAAAGCAGGGACAGCCAACCTGATCGCCCGCAGCGGATCCGTGACGTCCAACGCCGTGAGCGTCACCGTCGCTCAGGACAACACGCTGGCCTCCATTCAGCTCACGTGCTCGGCGGACAGCATTGAGACAAGCGGAACGTCGACCTGCACAGCCCGCGGTCTCAACTCCGCCGGCGCACCGCTGACCACGCAACCCGCGTTCGAGTTCCGGAGCAGCAACGCGGCGGTCGCCACCATCAGCCCTGGCGGTGTGGTGACCGGTGTCACGCCCGGGCAGACCAGCCTGACTGCCCGCAGTGGCACTGTGACCTCACCCGCGCTCACCCTGACCGTTACAGCGCCCGCGGCGCGCGGCACCATGCAGGTGACGGTGAGGGACGCCTCGACACGAGCCGCCCTGTCCGGCGTATCCTTCGAATTCTGCCGCACCACACCGACCTGCGTCACGGTGAGACCAGCGGACAATCCGGCCGGCGTCTACAATCTGGACGTCCCCGGTGACACCTACGCCCGTCTGGTCATCCGGAAGGACGGATACCGTGAGGGCGAGTACCTGAACCTCACCGTGCCCGCGGGGCAGACGACGGTTCTGGAACCATTCCTGGCTCTTGACCAGGCGATCCAGGGAGACGGCACCGTTCATGGTCGCGTCCTGGACGCCACCACCGGCGCCGCACTGGCTGGCGTGACGATCACCGCCCGCGCCGGGCTGAGCGGCAGTCAGGTCACGCAGAGCGTCACCAGCGATGCCAGTGGCCGCTACTCGCTGACACTGCCGACCGGGTATTACGCCCTGTCCGCCAGCAAGTCGGGCTACATCAGCACCTCCAGCACCGTTTCTGTCATCGGTCAGCAGACCGTGGACGTGGGCGACCGCGCCCTGAGTCCCGAACTCACCGGCAGCGGAGAGTGGCGCTTTGTCCTCAACTGGGGAGCGGAGCCCTCCGACCTCGACTCTCACCTGACTGGCCCGGCGGCGGACGGCAGCCGGTTCCATGTGGCATGGTACGCACGAACCTCGACGGACAGCCTCGGCAGCGTGAATCTCGATGTGGACGATACCGACAGTTACGGCCCGGAGACGATCACCGTGACGGAAACGCCCGAAGGACTGCTGCGGTACTCCGTGCACGATTACAGCGACCGGGGCGACAGCCAGTCCGGAGCCCTGAGCAGCTCAGGCGCACGGGTGCAGGTCTTCCGCGGCACTGCGCTGATCGCGACCTATAACGTACCCAGCGGACAGGGCGATCTGTGGACCGTGTTCACCCTGGACCTGACGGATCCGAACACCCCGAAACTCGTTCCGGTGAACACCATCTCGACCGTTGGCGCCTCCGAACAGGTCCAGCGGACACCGGGCGTCAAGCACCCGATCTCTCTGCCCTGATCTCCGGACCAAAAGTACGCTGAACCAAATCCCCGGCCGATCCACTCGGCAGGAAGAGTACCGGCTCCTCAGCCCCTTCAATCGGTTGAGGAACCGGTACCTTTTTGAAATGTCTCCCGGACCCCATCCTTGCCACCGTTTCCTATGCCAGAGCTTCCCGAACAATCCGACTCGCGCCCGGTATCATGCGGGGCGATGACGAAAGACGGCGGCAAACAGGACAGGAAGGCGCAGCAGTACGGCGTGACGCCCCAGAGCGTGGATTTCAACGACTGGTACAACGAGGTCGTGAAGAAGGCCGACCTGGCCGACAACAGCCCGGTGGCGGGGGCGATGGTCGTGCGCCCGTACGGTAGCGCGCTGTGGGAGAACATCCAGCGCTGGCTGGACGACCGGTTCAAGGCGACGGGGCACGAGTCGCTGATCTTCCCCACGCTGATCCCCATGGGGTTCATTACCAAGGAAGCGGATCACGTGGAGGGCTTCGCGCCGGAGCTGTTCACGGTGAACAAGATCGGCACCGAGGAACTGGCCGAGCCGTACGTGATGCGCCCCACGTCCGAGACGATCATCGGGCACATGTGGAGCGGCTGGCTGAACTCCTACCGTGACCTGCCGTTCCTGCACTACCAGTGGGGCAGCGTGTTCCGCGCGGAGCTGCGCACGAAGGCGTTCCTGCGCACGAGCGAGTTCTTCTGGCACGAGGGCCACACCGCGCACGCCGACGAGAGCGAGGCGCGCGGCGAGGTGCGGCAGATGCTGGACATCTACCACGAGTTCTGCCGGGACGTCCTGGCGCTGCCCGTGGTGCGCGGCGAGAAAACGGCCAGCGAGCGCTTCGCCGGGGCGGTCGCCACGTACTCCATCGAGGGCATGATGCGTGACGGGAAGGCCCTCCAGAGCGGCACGAGCCACTACCTGGGTCAGAACTTCAGCAAAGCGTTCGACGTGAAGTTCCAGACGCGCGAGCAGCGCGAGGAGTTCGCGCACACGACCTCCTGGGCCATTTCCAGCCGCATCATCGGGGCGATCATCATGACGCACGGTGACGACTTCGGGCTGATCATGCCGCCCCGCATCGCGCCCATTCAGGTGGTCGTGATTCCCGTGGGCCGCAAGGACAACTTCGACGAGATGGTCGCCGAGGGCGAGAAGCTGGCCGCCGAACTGCGCGCCCAGGGCGTCCGCGTGAAGGTCGATAAACGTGACGGCGTGACGAACGGCTTCAAGTACAACGACTGGGAACTCAAGGGCGTGCCGGTCCGCATCGAACTCGGCCCCCGCGACCTGGAGAGCGGCGTGGTCGTCGTGAAGAACCGCAACGGCGACGAGAAGGAAACCCTGCCCCGCGCCGAGGCCGTGACTGGCATGACCGCGCGCCTGGACGGCATTCACGACTGGCTGCTGGAACGCGCCACGACCTTCATGCTGGAGAACACCGTCACGGTGGACACCTACGAGGAGTTCAAGGCGGCCATCGAGGCGGGCAAGTGGGTGCGCGCCTTCCACTGCGGCGACCCCGAGAGCGAGCGCCAGATCAAGGAAGACACCAAGGCGACCGCCCGCAACGTCCCCCTGGACGACGCGGAGTTCTTCAACGAGGCCGAGGAGGGCGTGTGCGTGCACACCGGCCGCCCCGCCGCGTACGGCAAACGCGTGATCTTCGGCCGCCAGTACTGAGGATGGATCTCCGCCCCGCCTCTGTGGCTGATCTGCCTGCCCTGACCGACGCGTTCCGCGCGACGTTCGGCGCGGCGCCGTGGAACGAGGCGTGGACGGACGAATCGGCCCGCGCGGCCCTGAGTGACCTGCTCGCCACGCCCCGGAGTGCCGCTCTGGTCGCCTGGGACGGGGCCGTGTGCGTGGGGGCGGTGCTGGGACGCGATCAGGTGCGGGATTCGTTCCTGTCGCACGAGGTGCAGGAGATGTTCGTGCGGCCCGAACGTCAGCGCGGCGGGGTGGGCCGGGCGCTGCTGGACGCGCATCTGGCGGCTGCTTCGGCGCGTGGGGTGACGAACGTGTCGCTCCTGACCGCGCGGGAGTCACCGGCCGAGGCGTTCTACAGCCACCTCGGGTTCCGGCGGGCGGGGCGGATGGTGCTGCTCGTCCGGCCCTGAAGCAGCGCGGCAAGGAAGGAGGCCACCCAGATTGACCGGGTGGCCTCCTTCCTTGTGCTGTGGGTTCAGCGTCCGCCGAGGTTCGGGGGCTCGCCCAGGCGCAGCCACAGGAACTGCGTGTCGTCCTTCACGCCGGGGCCGCGTCCGCCGGTGGCGGGGTAGTTGTTGTCGTTGGCGATCAGGAGGGTGGTGGGGTTCAGAAGGGTGACGTTCTCGATGGTGACGTACGGGAAGGTCAGGGTGCCGCCGCGCGTGTCGGGCGCGAGGCCCTGCGGGTCGGCGATGTTCATCAGGTCGGCGATCAGGGTCTTCTGGAAGGTGCCGTCGGCGTTCAGGCGTTTGAGGTCGATCAGGTACACGCGTTTGTTGCGGGCGTCGGTGTGGACCTTACTGTCGCGTTCCAGCACGAGGTACTGGGTGTCGTTGACGGTGGCGAGGTCGCCGATGGCGTCGCTGCCCGCGTCGAGGGCGTAGCGGCCCGCGAGGCTCCACTGGCGGGTGGCGAGGTTCAGGGCGTTCAGGCGCAGCTGGCCGGGCAGGTCGCCGGTGACGGTCTTTTCCAGCAGGCCGTACAGGGTGGTGCCGTCGGCGCTCAGGGCGAGACCCTCGAAACCGCCGCTGGCGCCCAGGGTGGCGTCGGCGCTGCTGGTGCCCTGCGTGAAGGCGGGGTGCTGGGGGCTGCGGACCTCGGGCGCGGCCATCTGCGCGGCGACGCGCGCGCCGGTGGCGGGGAAATCGGTGAAGAAGCCGTCCACGCCGGCGCGCAGCAGCTGGCGCATTTCCTCTTCGGGGTTCCCGGCGTACGTGGGCAGCAGGTAGGTGGGTTCGCTGCGCAGCGTCCAGGGGTGCACGAGCAGCCCGGCGGCGTGCGCGCGGGTGACGAAGTCGGTGGTGTCGCCCCTGTCGGTGATGATCCAGCGTTTGGTGGGGCCGACGCCGCTGGCGTACGTGGCGAGGTCACGCAGGCCCTCGGGGGTGGTCAGGGCGTCGTACCGGCGGGTGTCGCCGCTGGCGGTCCAGTCGTAGGGGGCCTCGGTGTGGCCGCTGACGAGTTGCACGAGCGGCAGGGTGACGCCCGCGGCGGGCATGATGCGGGTCTTGAGTTCGCGGAGGTTGGCGGTTTCGAACGACTGGATGAACACGCGGGCGGGGTCGGTGAATTTCTCGCGGGTCAGCGTGTCGATCAGCAGCTGGCCCGTGTCGAACCCGGCGGCTTTCATGTAGGTGGGGTGTTTCGTTTCGGGGTAGATGCCGACCTTGCGGCCGGTGCGGGTTTCCGTGTCGCGGACGAGCGCGATGATCTCGGCGAGGGTGGGGACCTCGAAGCGGCCGTCGAAGGCGCGGCCGCGCAGCGCGGGGAGGCGTTCCACGGCGCGCAGGGTCTTGAGTTCCGCCAGGGTGAAGTCCTCCACCCAGTACCCGGTGACGCTGGTCCCGTCGAGCGTCTTGGTCCGCACGCGGTCCTCGAACTCGGGGCGGGTGGCGACGTCGGTGGTGGCCTCCGTGACCTTGCCGTCCTTGTCGAGGACGACCATGACGGGTTCGTGGCGGGCGACGAGCACGCCGTCCTTCGTGACGACGAGGTCGGGTTCGATGAAGTCCGCGCCGCCCTCGATGGCGACCCGGTAGCTGTCCAGGGTGTGTTCGGGGCGGGTGCCGCTGCTGCCGCGGTGCGCGATCACGATGGGGTTCTGGCCGCGCAGGGTGGGCCGCCCGTGCAGGTTCGGGGTGGGGGTGGGGGCGCCCAGCAGGCGGCCGTCGGCGCTGAAGTGCAGCAGGTACGGGCCGAACTCGTCCCCGATCCACAGGGTGCCGTCGGGGGCGACCACGAAGCCTTCCGGGTCGAAGTCCGCGCCGGTCAGCAGGCGGTCGGGGGTGGCCTCGTTCACGATCTGCCACGGCACGCGGCGGTCCGGGTCGCGCAGGTTGATGAAGCCGCGCACGCCGACCTGCCCGGTCCCGTCCTTCGCGGCGGTGTTCGGCGCGACGCTCAGGCGGTACAGGCGCAGGAGGTAGTCGGCGCTGTTGTTCTTCGCGCCGAAGCCGTTGTCACTCAGGAAGAGGTACTCGCCGCCTGCCGTGAACTGTACTCCGCTGAAGCCCTGCACCGGCTGCCCCTGGAAGCGGGTCTGGCCGCGCAGACCGCCGTTCCAGGCGCCGCTGGCCGGTCCGTCGGCGAGGGTGTCGGCGGGCAGCTGCGCGAAGCCGGTCAGGGTGACGGCAGGCAGGGTGGCGGCGCACGCGCCTCCCAGCGAGAGGGTCAGGGCCAGCAGGGCGGTCTTCAGGGGTCGCATGTGCCGTCCACCCTCGCGCCGGGTGGTCAGGGGCGTGTGCGCGCCCGGTCAGGGAGCGGTCAGGGGTGGGCAGGCTCCGGGCGGGGGCCGCAGGATGACGGGCATCAGGGTTTGCGCCCCGAGCGTGACGGGCGGGTGCCGCCACCGCAGGGCGGCGCAACTGGACCGATCCGGGGAGTACGTGACGTGGAACGCGGCTGGCGCGGCGTTCAGGCTGGCGCGGATCGCCGGGGCGGCGGTGAAGAGCGGCAGGACGGACAGCGGCAGGGCGAGCAGCGTGGCGAGCATGGGTCTCCTCCTGGCCCGAGTGTCGTTCGGGGAGCGTGACCGTCCCGTGACTGGCCCGTGCACTGGCGAAATCCAATCCAGTTGACAAGTTTACTCAACTGGTCTGGTATCCTGTGAGGATATGAAGCGTGCCCTGCTCCCCCTCCTGACCCTCAGCCTGATCGCCAGCGCCAGCGCGCAGCAGGCGAAAGAACTGCGCCTGGGCGTGTTCCCGAACGTCACCCACGCTGCCGGACTGGTCGGCGTGCAGCGCGGCCTGATCCAGAAGAACCTCCCGGACGGCGTGAAACTGGTCGTCAAGGAATTCGCCAATGGCAGCCAGATCAACGAGGCCTTCGCCGCGGGCGCCATCGACGCCGCGTACGTCGGCCCCGGCCCCGCCATGAACGCCTTCATGCGCGGCGTGCCCATCCAGGTGTACGCGGGCGCCGCGAACGCCGGGGCGGTGCTGGTCGCCCGCAAGGACAGCGGCGTGCGGAACGTCAAGGGGCTGGCCGGGAAGAAGGTCGCGGTGCCCACGCGCGGCAGCACCCAGGACATCAGCCTGCGGCACCTGCTGCACGAGAACGGCCTGAAAGCCACCGACGAGGGCGGCACCGTCAGCATCGTCCCCATTGACCCGGCGAACATGCCCGCCGCGTTCGCCGCGAAACAGGTGGACGCCGCGCTCGTGCAGGAACCCTGGGGCGCCGTCATGGAAACCCAGGGCGCGAAGCTGATCGTGAACGAGAAGGGCATCTGGGAGGGCGGCAACTACACCACCACCGTCCTGACCGTGAACACGAAGTACGCCGCCGCGAACGCCGACACCGTCAAGGGCCTCCTGAAGGGCCACCTCGCCGCGATCACCTACATCAAGGGCAGCAACGCCGGCGCGCAGAAAGCCATCGCCGAGCAGATCTACACCTTCACCGGCAAGCGCCCCAACACCAACGAGCTGTTCAAGGCGCTGGCCCGCACGCGCGTCACCTGGGACATCAACCTCAAGACCCTCGCGGAGTACGCGCAGCTGAACAAGGAGGCGGGCTTCGCGCGGGACGTGCCGGACCTGAACCGCTTCGTGAACCTCGACCTGATCCGCAGCCTCGCGAAGTAAACAGGCTTCGTCCGCGCCGCCCCCGACGTCACCGGGGGCGGCGTTCGCCCTTTCTGGCGCGGGTGCACTACACTGGGACGCTATGACGGGGCCAAAGAAAGGTTCACGGGGCCGTGCCCCCAAACGAAACACTGCGCAGGGCCGGGGCGGCGCGACCCGCGAGACGACCCGCCCGGCGCGCGAACGCAGCGAGGGGAGCCGCAACGACTCTCGCGGCGACAGTCGTCCCGTGCGCACCGAGCTGAGCGGGACCGGCGGACCGCGCCGCAGCCCGGCCCGCGGCGGCGACGCCCGCACGGGCGGGGCGAAGTCCGGCGGTCCGTTCGGCGGCACGCGGACCGGCGGGTCCAAGAGCGGCGGCAGCGGCGCGCGCGGCGGCACGAACCCCGCCCGCCGCAAGCCCGGCGAGGCCGCCCAGGGCAGCGGTGAGGGCCGCACCTCGGAGGGCCGCGCGGGCGGTCGCCCCGGGAGCGGGCCGCGCCGCGCCGCGCCGCCCAAGGTGAAGAAGGCCCTGCCGGAACTCAAGCGCGTGCAGCTCGACGCGCCCGCGCCCGACACGGTCTTCACGGACCGGGACGACGAGAAGATGACCTTCCCGGACAGCAACCTCAAGCGCGTGGCCGCGAAGATCCTGACGGAGAAGAACAAGGCGTGGCGCTACCGGCCGTTCTCGTTCCCGCTGTTCACGGACCGGGGCGGCGAGCAGACCTTCCACTTCGACTTCTACATCTACGATTACGAGGACAGCGTGATCCGCCTGATCCTGGTCGTGCCGTTCGAGTCGCGCGAGGTCTGGGACCGCGTGGGCCGCTTCAAGCGGCAGTACCCGATGTACACCTACGAACTGTGGACGCCGGAGAAGCTGTACCGCCTGAGCGGACCGCGCGGCCGCCTGGAGTTCTGATTCAGGCCAGCTTGACGCCCCACTAAGAAGTCCCTCATCTGAGAGCCTCCGGCACCTGCGTGGAGGCTTTTTCGTCTGTCAATCGGCGTCCAGGCGGCGGTCGGGAGCCCGTGAGCCGCATGAGAGCCCTCTTGGGCTTCGCTTGGGTTTGTGCCCGTGACTGTGGTCTGCGCGGGGTGGTCTGGTACCGTTTCCACGTTCCGGGCGGCGCTCCCGCGCCTGCCCCGCCACGAAAGGAGAGCGCAGCCTGATGACCACCCCCCCCATCCTCCGACCCGGCCGACCCTACCCCCTGGGAGCCACCTGGGACGGCAAAGGCACCAACTTCGCCCTGTACTCCGAGAACGCCACCGGCATCGAGCTGTGCCTCTTCGACGAGCAGGGCGTGGAAACCCGCGTGCCGCTGCGTGAACAGACCGCCTTCGTGTGGCACGGCTACCTGCCCGGCGTGAAACCGGGTCAGCGCTACGGCTACCGCGTGCACGGCGAGTACGCCCCGGAACGCGGCCTGCGCTTCAACCCGAACGTGGTGCTGCTCGACCCCTACGCCAAGGCGCTGGACGGCACCGAGCAGTTCGACCGGGGCGTGTTCGGCTACGTGCCCGGCGGCGAGGACAGCGTCATGCAGGAAGAGGAGCAGCGCGGCGCGCCCCTGGGCATCGTCGTGGACCCCTGCTTCGACTGGGGCGACAGCCAGAAACCCGACGTGCCCTTCCACCAGTCCGTGATCTACGAGGCGCACGTCAAGGGCCTCACCATGACCCACCCGGACGTGCCCGACGAGCTGCGCGGCACGTACGCCGGGATCGCCACCGAACCGATCCTCTTCTACCTGCGGGAACTGGGCATCACGAGCATCGAACTGATGCCCGTGCACCAGCACGTGGACGACCCCTTCCTGCTCGACAAGGGCCTGACGAACTACTGGGGGTACAGCACACTGTCGTTCTTCGCGCCGGACGTCCGCTACAGCGCCGAGGCCCGCAAGGGGAACCCCGCCGGGGCCGTGGACGAGTTCAAGCAGATGGTCAAGGCGCTGCACGCCAGCGGCATCGAGGTCATCCTGGACGTGGTGTACAACCACACCGCCGAAGGGAACCACATGGGGCCCACCATGTCGTTCAAGGGCATCGACAACCCCACGTACTACCGGCTGGTCGCCGAGGACCCCCGCTTCTACTTCGACTACACCGGCACCGGCAACAGCCTGAACGTCCGCCACCCGCAGACCCTGCAGCTGATCATGGACAGCCTGCGCTACTGGGTGACGGACATGCACGTGGATGGCTTCCGCTTCGATCTGGCTTCCACCCTGGCGCGCGGCCTGCACGAGGTGGATCAGCTGTCGGGCTTCTTCACGATCATCCACCAGGACCCCATCATCGGGCAGGTCAAGCTGATCGCCGAACCCTGGGACGTCGGCGAGGGCGGCTACCAGGTCGGGAACTTCCCCGTCAACTGGGCCGAGTGGAACGGCATCTACCGCGACGACATGCGCGCCTTCTGGAAGGGCGACGGCGGACTGGCCTCCGAGATCGGCTACCGCCTGACGGGCAGCAGTGACCTGTACCAGAACGATGGCCGTAAACCCTACGCGAGCATCAACTTCGTGACCGCCCATGACGGCTTCACGCTGCGCGACACCGTCACGTACGAGCAGAAACACAACGACGCCAACCAGGAAGGCGGCAACGACGGCCACAACCACAACATCACCTGGAACTGCGGCGCGGAAGGCGAGACGGACGACCCCGCCATCAACGCCCTGAGACGCCAGCAGCAGCGGAACTTCCTGGCGACCCTGCTCCTGGGTCAGGGCACGCCGATGCTCCTGGGCGGCGACGAGATCGGCCGCACGCAGGGCGGCAACAACAACGCCTACTGCCAGGACAACGAGATCAGCTGGTACGACTGGGCGAACCTCGACGAGGACCTGCTGGCATTCACGAAGAAGGTCATCGGGCTGCGCAAGTCCCACCCGGCGCTGCACCGCCGCAAGTTCTTCAGTGGCCGCACCATCCGCGGTGAGGACGTGCGCGACATCGTGTGGCTGCGCTTTGACGGCGAGGAGATGAGCGACGAGGACTGGAACAACCCCCAGACGCAGAGCATGGGGATCTTCCTGGACGGCAACGGCCTGGACGACGTGGACGAGCGCGGCGAGCCGCTGCTGGACGACCACCTGCTGCTGCTGCTGAACGCCTCGCACGTGGATCTCCCCTTCCGCCTGCCGGACCTGGCCGGGTGCCAGGCGTGGGACCTGCAACTCGACACCACCGACGACCACGCGGGCGGCACCGTGAAGGCCGGTGAGGAGACCAACCTCGCGGCCCGCAGCGTGAAGCTGTACCGCTGCCCCAGAAAGTAACGACCCGATAGAAAGAGGCGGCCCCAGTGTGCGGGCCGCCTCTCCTCTGTTCCTGCCTGTCCTACTCCCCACCACCCACACCCCACTTCCCCCCTCAGGTCTCGTAACTGCGGGCCACGCTGGTCAGGACGCTGCGGTACTCGCCGGGCGTGATCAGGCCCATGGCCATGGCGTGACTCGCGGCGTTCAGGCTGTCGGCGGCCAGCACGAGGTCCACGCCGGCCTTGCGGACCTCCTCGCGGAGTTTCAGGACGCCCTCGTCGCGGTGCGCTTCGGTCACGTCGCGGATGTACACGGCCAGCACGCGGCCCGGGTGACGGTGCACGACCTCGGCGTAGATTTCCGGGTCCTTCTCGCCGCTGTCCCCCACGAGCACGAACTTCAGGTCGGGGAAGCGCTGGAAGATCTGTTCGATCACGCCGTGCTTGTACCCGCCGTGCCCGCCGAGCAGGTCCATGCCCCAGTTGCGCAGGAACAGCGGGCCCAGCGGAATGCGGCGGTAATCCAGGAACTGCCACAGCAGGTCGAAGAAGTTCCAGGGGCTGCTGGACACGTAGAAGATCGGGTTGCGGGCCTCGCCGTCGCGGGTCAGGGCGCGGTACAGGGCGCCCACGCCGGGGAACGGCAGGCGGGTGCGGGCGTTGCCGGTCAGGACGGTGCTGAGCATGCGCGGCACGCTGGTCACGTCCGACTGGATGACCGTGTCGTCCAAGTCGCTGATCACGCCGAAGCGGGCGTCCGCGACGACCTGCACGCGGGCGCTGGCCTGCACCTCGCGCCCGTCGAGTTGCAGCGGCACCTGATGCCACCCGCCGGGCAGCGGGCTGGGCGGCGTGAACTCCAGCGTGAAGTACCCGTCGCTGTCACTGACTGCAGCGGCCCGCTGGCCGTTCAGGACGCCGCTGACGGTCACGCCGCCCACCTCGCGGGAGAACAGGCGGCGCAGGACGTTCTGCGCGTTGCGCAGGCGGGGGTCGGTGCGGCGCGCGGGCGCGACGGTGCGGGGCAGCAGCACCCGGCCGCGCAGTTCCACGCGGCCCGGGGTGCCCCAGCCCACGTACGGCTGGAGCAGCAGCTTCCCGCGCGCCCGGCGGGGCTGCACGTACCCGCTGAAGGCGCGGTCGGCGGTCAGCGCGCCGCGCTCCAGCAGGGGCAGCAGGGCCTTGAAAGCGGTCTTGAACACCCGCCCAGTCTAAGCGGCCCCCCGGGCCCCGGGGCGAGGGGCTCCTTTGCTCTTCGCTGACCTTCCCGTCTAGAACAGCACCTGCCCGCCGGTCGCGCCGAAGGTGCCGCCGCTGCTGTAACTGCTCTCCTGCGACGCCAGGAACACGTACAGCGGCGCGAGCTCCGCCGGTTGCCCCGGGCGGCCCAGCGGGGTGGACGCCCCGAACTGCTGCACCTTCTCCTGCGGCTGCCCGCCGCTGGGTTGCAGCGGCGTCCAGAAGGGGCCGGGCGCGACGGCGTTCACGCGGATGCCGCGCGGCCCGAGCTGCTGCGCGAGCGCCTGCGTGAACGCCACGATCGCCGCCTTCGTGCTGGCGTAGTCCAGCAGGTTCGGGCTGGGCCGGTACGCCTGGATGCTGCTGGTGTTGATGATGCTCGCGCCGGGCCCCAGGTGCCGCGCGGCCTCCTGCGTGATCCAGAACATGGCGTACACGTTCGTGCGGAACGTCCCATCGAACTGCTCGGTGGTGATGTCCTCGATGCGCTCCTGGCTGACCTGCTTCCCGGCGTTGTTCACCAGGATGTCCAGTCCGCCCAGTTCCTGCACGGCGCGCTGCACGAGGTCCCGGCAGAACGCCTCGTCCTTCAGGTCGCCGGGAATCGCCACGGCGCGCTGGCCCGCCGCCTCGATGAGCGCCACGACCTCCCGCGCGTCCTCCTCCTCGTCCGGCAGGTAGTTCAGGGCCACGTCCGCGCCCTCGCGGGCGAAGGCGATGGCGGCGGCGCGGCCGATGCCGGAGTCCGCGCCGGTGATCAGCGCCCGGCGGCCCCTGAGGCGGCCGAAGCCCACGTAACTCTGCTCGCCGTGATCCGGGCGGGGCTGCATGGCCCCCACGCTGCCCGGCGCCTCCTGCGGCTGGCGCGGGAAGGGCGGCGCGGGGTACTGCGCGCGCGGGTCCTGCATCCCGAACTGGTTCGCGCTGGGCGTGATGTTGCCGGGTGGGGTGCTGTCCTGGTCGCTCATGCCCTCCAGCGTCCCGCACGCGCCTCAGCGGGGCGTGACAGGGACGTGAAGGGCAGCTCGGGAATGGGGCGGGGCGGTCAGGAGGTCGCGGTCACGCGGTCACGAGGTCACCGTCACGAGGTCACCGGGGCCGGTTCGTACGGCCACGCGACGTCCCCGACCGGTTCGCCGGGCGCGGCGCCGTCCCAGTCGTAGCCGTAGACCTCGCGGGGGCGCAGCGTGCAGGTGCCGTGCGCGGTCGCGTGGGCGCAGGTGGCGTCGTACGCGGCGAGAATCTGCGGGAACTCGAACTGCTCGCGGGTCAGGGCCACGAACGCCTCGTGGTGGGCGGGTTCGACGCGCAGGGCGACGTCCCCGCCGGGCGTGACCGGCCCGCCGTACGGCACGCAGATCTCGATGGGACCGTCGCTGTCGGCGTTCACCTCGCCGTGAAAGATCACGAACGGCGCGCCCGCCACCGTGCCCTGCGCGGCGACGTGGTCCAGCAGGGTCTGCATGCCGCCCTGAATGGCCGCGGGCAGGTCAGCGACGAACACGTGACGGGGCAGGCTGGCGACGTTCTGCTCGGGCTGGAAGCGGGTCTGGACGGGGGGCAGGGTCATGGGGGTCTCTCCTTGCAGGCGTGAGATCAGGTACAGGGTCAGGTCGCGCCGCTCGCGGTGCAAGTGGTCCAGCCGGGCGAGGTGGGCGCGGAGTGCGGCCGGGCGCTCTGGGGCGGGCGTGTCCAGCAACAGGCGGATGTCGTTCAGGGGCAGGTCGGCGCGGCGCAGCAGGCCGATCAGGCGGGCGTCCGTAAGCTGCGCCGGGTCGTAGCGGCGGTACCCGCTGTCCGGGTCCACCTGCGCGGGGCGCAGCAGGCCCAGGTCGTCGTACAGGCGCAGCGCCTTGGCGCTCAGGCCGGTCGCCTGCGCGAACGAGCCGATGGTCATGCGGGCTGGTGTGGTCATGGGCGGGCGAAACCTCCGGAGGTACCCCCAGCGTGCGCCCTGCCCCTGGGGGAAGGTCAAGGGGGAGGGCACACCCCTGACGCGGGGGCGGTAGCGTGGCGGGGATGACGCCACTCCTGCTGGGCCACCGGGGCACGCCTGCCCTGCACCGCGAGAACACCCTGACCGGCTTTCAGGCCGCGCTGGACGCCGGACTGGACGGCGTGGAACTGGACGTGCGCCGCCTGGGCGACGGGACGCTGGTCGTGCATCACGACGCGCACCTAGCGGATGGGCGGGCGCTCCCCACGCTGCGCGCCGCCGAGCTGCCCGCGTTCGTGCCCACACTGGACGCCGTGCTGGCCTGGGCGGTGGACACCGGGGCCTTCGTGAACGTGGAACTCAAGCACGAGGCCGCCCGGCCCGACGACCGGGTGGGCCGCACGCTGGACGCCATCCGCGCGCACGGGGTCTCGCGGCGCGTGATCGTGAGTTCCTTCATGCCGACCCTGCTGCGCGCCGCACGAGACGCCGCACCGGAGATCGAACGCGGCCTCCTGATCCACAAGCCCTACCCGCCGCTGCTGGTGCGCGCCGCGATGGCCTGGACCGGCAGCGCCGCCCTGCACCCCCACCACGCCCTGATCGACGCGGCCCTGATGACCACCGCGCGCCGACGGGGCTGGCAGGTGAACACCTGGACCGTGAACGACCCCGCCGAGGCCGCCCGCCTGAGCGCGCTGGGCGTCCACGCCCTGATCGGGGATCACCCGGACGTGCTCCTGACCGTGCGCTGAGGGGCGAGCCTGGGGTCGCTCAGGCCTGCCAGTCGGCGCGGTAGTGCCGGGCGAAGTCGTCGATGGTGTACCCGGCGCGGCCGATCAGGCGCGGCAGGTCGTCCGTGACGGGCGCGGTGACGTCCGCGCGGATGGGCGGGTAGATCGAGGCGATGGCGCGCGCCTCCTCCTCGTCGCTCTCGCCGGTGGACACCAGGAAGTCCACGAAGCCGTCGTCGTCCACCGGGCGGTACGTGACCTGATGGCCCAGCGCGCGGCTCAGCGCGGCCGCCACCTCGTGCCGGTCGAGGGCGGCCGGGCCGGTCAGCGGGTACACGCGCCCCGCGTGCCCGTCCCCCGTGAGGACCGTCACGGCAGCAGCGGCGATGTCGCGCGTGTCGATGAAGCTCGTGCGGTGCGTCCCGGCGGGCTCCGCGAACTCGTGACGGTCACGGACGCCGCGGCGGAACATCTGGTTGTAGTTCTGCATGAACCAGTTCGGCTGCAGGATCGTCCACTCCAGGCCACTGGCGCGCACGGCGGCCTCGGCGTCGCCCAGCAGGTTCCCCTCGCCCTGCACGCCGAAGCCGCTCTGGAGGACCACGCGCGCCACGCCCGCGTCTCGCAGGGTCCGCAGCGTGGCCTGCACGTCCGCGGCCTCCAGCGTCTCCGGGACGATCAGGTACACGGCGGTGACGCCCTGCGCGGCGGCCCGCACGCTGTCCTGATCGGTCAGGTCGAGGGGGATCGCCTCGGCGTCCGGCCAGCGGGCCGGGTCGGGGTGGCGGCTCCCGGCGCGGACGGGCAGCCCGGCCCTGAGCAGCCCGGGCACGAGTTCACGGCCCACGTTTCCGGTCGCGGCAGTCACGAGAATCATGCCCTGACGGTACGCCCCGCGCCCGGCGGCGTGCGTATCATCCCGCAGGATTCGCCCTGAAGGTCCCCTGACCTGCGCCTCATGTCGCCGCGGCCCCAGCTGACCGGGGGCCGACAGCGCGCTGACCGTCCCGTCACGCGCCGCTGATGGTCGCCTGAACATGAGAGTCTAGCCTCCGGAACGTGAAGAAATTCCTGCTGACGCTGGCCCTGGTCGGGCCCGCCGCCTCCGCCGCCCAGGCCCAGACCGTCGTCGAGTTCTGGCATTCCTTCGGGGACGCCAAACGCAGCGGCTGGATCCAGGCGCGCGCCGACGCATTCAACAAGGCCAACCCCGGCGTGAAGGTCGTGCCCAGCTACAAGGGCAGCTACAACGACAGCCTCCAGGCGACCATCCTGGCCGCGCGGCAGGGCAAGGCCCCGGCCCTCGTGCAGATCTTCGAGGTGGGCAGCCAGCTCGCGCTGGACAGCGGCGCGTTCCAGCCCGTCAGCAGCGTGAAGAACGTGGACTTCAGCGACTACATCAAGCCGGTCATCAACTACTACACCATCGGCGGGAAGGTGAACAGCCTGCCGTTCAACTCCAGCAGCCCGGTCCTGTACTTCAACCAGGAGCTGCTGAAGAAAGCGGGCCTGGACCCCAGGACGCCGCCCACCACCTTCGGCGCGCTGATGAAGGCCTGTCAGAAGATCGAGGCCGCGAAACTGGACGCCAAATGCTTCGGCATGAGCCTGAACGGCTGGTTCGTCGAGCAGTGGATGGCGCAGCAGGGCCAGACCCTCCTGAACAACGGCAACGGCCGCCAGGGCCGCGCCACGAGCACCACCCTGGACAGCAGAGCCGCGCAGAACATCTTCAGCTTCTTCAAGACCATGCAGGACCGCGGCTACTACACCTACACCGGCAAACTGGAAGACTGGGACGGCAGCGACGCCATCTTCACGAACCAGAAGGCCGCGTTCCACATCACGTCCACCGCCGACATCGGCAACATCCGCGACGCGGCGAAGAAAAACGGCTTCACGGTCGGCGTGGGCGCGCTGCCCATCCCGGACGGCAGCAAGCGCAACGGCGTCGTGATCGGCGGGGCCAGCCTGTGGATCAGCAAAGGTGTCAGCAAGGCCCAGGCCGAGGGCGCGCTGGACTTCGCGCTGTTCATGACGAACACGCAGAACATGGCCGAGTGGCACAAACTCACCGGGTACTACCCCGTGCGCCAGAGCAGCATCGACCTGCTGCGCAAGCAGGGCTGGTTCAGCCAGACGCCGCTGCAACTCGTGGCGTTCAACCAGCTGACCCGCACCGTGCCCAGCCCCGCCACGGCTGGCGGCCTGAACGGCGCGGCCATCCAGACCCGCCGCATCATCGAGGAAGGTCTCCAGAAGGTGCTGGGCGGCCAGGGCGTGGACGCCGCGCTGAAGGACACCAAGGCCCGCGCCGACGCCGCGCTGGGCGAGTACAACGCGAACTTCAAATAACAGCGCTCCCCGCGCGACCTGCCCCGACCGGGGGTGGGTCGCGCCCGGCGTTGAAGGAGAGGGTATGACCGACGATTCGAGGGGCGCGGCGTGCTGAGCGTCCGCCAGAAAAGGGACGCGGGCGGGCGCGAGGACCGGGCGGTGTTCCGGGGCGCCGCGCTGCCGTGGCTGTTCCTGCTGCCCAGCCTGCTGATCCTGGCGGTGTTCATCTACCTGCCGACCCTGCGCACGCTGCGGCTGGCAGGGTACCGCGCGAACCTGATCCTGGGCACCGAGCAGTGGGTGGGCCTGGGGAACATCACGGACCTGCTGGGCAGCCCCACGTACCGGCAGGTGGCGCTGCAGACGCTGGTGTTCACGCTGCTGAGCGTCACGGGCGGGCTGCTGCTGTCGCTGGGGCTGGCGTGGCTCGCCAGCCGTCCCGTCCGGGGGTCACGCGCGTACCGGCTGCTGCTCATCTACCCGTACGCGCTGAGTCCCGCCATTGCCGGGACGCTGTGGCTGTTCCTGTTCAACCCGGAGATCGGCGTGGTGAACCAGATCCTTGGCGAACTGGCGGGCGTGCGCCCCCGCTGGCTGGACACGCCGCTGCTGGCGTTCGCGCTGGTGACGGTCGCGGCCATCTGGAAGGGCCTCGCGTACAACATCGTGTTCTACCTGGCGAGCATCCGCAACCTCCCGACCGACGTCATGGAGGCCGCGCAGATCGACGGGGCGACCCCCGCGCAGGTGTTCTGGCGCGTGGCGTTCCCGCTATTGAGCCCGGTCACGTTCTTCCTGGTGTTCACGAACATCGTCGCGGCGCTGTTCGACTCGTTCGCGCTGACCGACCTGCTCACGCGCGGCGGACCGTACGTGGGCCACGCGGGGATCACGACGTTCCTGGTGTACCAGCTGTACCAGGACGGCTTCGTGAACTTCCGGACCGGCGCGGCGGCCGCGCAGGGCGCGCTGATGCTGGCCCTCGTGGCGTTCGTGACGTTCATGCAGTTCCGGCTGGGCGAACGGCGGGTGCACTATGGTGCGTGACCGCCACCTGCCCCGCGCCCGCACCGCCACGTCCCCGCGCGCCCGCCGGGGCGACTGGGGCACCCACGCCGCGCTGATCCTGGCCGCGCTGCTCATCAGCGCCCCGCTCCTCCTGGCGCTGATCAAGGCCACGCAGCCGTCCAGCGCCGTCCTGAGCCCCTCCCTGCTGCCCGGCGGCGCCTTCCTGAGCAACCTCGAGCGCGTGTGGGTGGACGCCCACCTGGGCCGCTCCATGCTCAATAGCCTCATCGTGGCCGTCACCGTCACCACCGGCAAGACCATCCTGGCCCTGCTGGCCGCGCTGGCCTTCGTGTACTTCCGCTTCCCCCTCAAGGGCGCGGCGTTCGCCCTGGTCCTCGTGTCCCTGATGCTCCCCACCGAGGTCCTCATCGTCGCGCTGTTCGACCTCGTCAGCCGCGACCTCAACTGGGCCGACTCATTCGCCGCGATCATCGTGCCGTTCCTCGCCAGCGCCACCGGCACATTCCTGTTCCGCCAGCACTTCCTGAACATCCCCGCCAGCCTCGCCGACGCCGCCCGCATCGACGGCTGCGGCCCCCTGCGCTACCTCACCCGCATCCTCATCCCCATGAGCTGGAACACCATCGGCGCGCTGGCCGTCATCCAGTTCGTGTACGCCTGGGACCAGTACCTCTGGCCACTGGTCATCATGCAGCGCGACGACCACCAGGTCGTGCAGGCCGGCCTACGCAAACTCATCGAGGTGGGCGGCCAGACCGACTGGGGCGCCGTCATGGCGGGCGCCGTCATCACCATGCTGCCCCCCCTGATCGTGTTCACCGCCCTGCAGGAACAGTTCAGCCGCGGCTTCGCCCTCAGCGAGGACAAGTAGGCCGCATACACACGAGAGACAGAAGCCCCCCGCCACTCGGACGGGGGTCTTCTCTGTTGCCTTCAGCCTACTTTACAGCGAGATCAGGAAGGGGTCTTCCAGCGACTCGCAGATGAAGCGCACGAAGCGGGCGGCGTCGGCGCCGTCGATCAGGCGGTGGTCGTAGGTGAGGCTGATGGGGAGCATGTTGCGGGGTTCGAACTCACCCTTCTCCCTGTTCCAGACGGGTTCCATGCCGCCGCGGCTCACGCCGAGGATGGCGACTTCGGGGCTGTTCACGATGGGCGTGAAGGCGTGCCCGCCGATCCCGCCGAGGTTGCTGATCGTGAAGGTGGCGCCCTGCATCTCGTCGGGTTTCAGTTTGCGGTCGCGTGCTTTCCCGGCCAGTTCGCTCAGTTCGAGGACGAGGTCGGTGATGCTCTTGCGGTCGGCGTCCTTGACGACGGGGACGAGCAGACCGACGGGCGTGTCGACGGCGACGCCGATGTTCACGAAGTCCTTGTAGATGACCTGCTGGGCGTCGAGGTCGAGGCTCGCGCCGAATTTGGGGAACTTGCGCAGGGCGTTCGCGACGACCTTCATGAGGATGTGGGTCATGGTGAGCTTGCCGCCCGCCTTCTCCACGCGGGCGCCGAAGCGTTTACGGACCTCTTCCATGACGGTCACGTCGGCCTTGTCGAAGTGCGTGACCATGGGGATGGCGGTGCTGGCGGTCATGGAGCGGACGGTGGCCTTGCGGATGCCGCTCATGTCCTCGCGGGTGACGTTACCCCACTTCGTGAAGTCGGGGAGCGGCGCGGCGGCCACGGCAGGTGCGGCGGCGGCGCTGGTGGCCGGGGCGGCGGCGGGGGCAGTGACGGTGGGGGTGCCGCCGGTGCGGCGCACGTCCTCCTCGCTGATGCGCCCGGCGATGCCGGTGCCGTGCACGGCGTGGATGTCCACGCCGAGTTCCCGCGCGAGGCGGCGGACGCTGGGCGCGGCGGCCACGACGGTGCGGCCGTCGAAGGTCTGGGGGTTCTGGGTGCCCTGCGACTTGGGGAACTGCGCGGCGGGCTGCTCACCGCCGCTGATGTTCACCTTCACGACGCTGGGGGCACTGGCCGGTGCGGCCGCAGTTGCCGGGGCAGCAGGTGCCGGTGCGGTTGCAGGCGCAGCAGCGGGGGCGCTGGCGCCGCCCAGGGTGGCGATCACGCCGCCCACCTTCACGGTGTCCCCGACCTTCACGTTCACGCCGGTCACGGTGCCGCCCGCGTTGGCGGGGACTTCCACGACGGCCTTATCCGTCTCGATCTCGATGACGGGCTGGCCCTCGCTGACGGTGTCGCCTTCCTTCACGAGGACGCTGACGACGGTACCCTGCTCGATGTTGTCCCCCACGTCCGGCAGGGTGATCTGACCGCCCGCGCTTGCGGCCGGAGCGGAGGTGGCGGGCGCGGCCGCTTCACCGGCCTGTTCCTTCTGCGCGTCCTGCTGCGCCTGCGCGACCGCCTTGCTGCTGCCGACCTCGGCCTCGTCGACCGGGCCGCTGGCCGGTGCGGCGGGGGTGGCCGGGGCACTGCCGCCGCTCAGGGTGGCGATCACGCCGCCGACCTTCACGGTGTCGCCCACGTTCACGTTCACGGCCTCGACGGTCCCGGCGGCCTCGGCGGGCACCTCGATGACGGCCTTGTCGGTCTCGATCTCGATGATCGGCTGGCCCTCGGTCACGCTGTCCCCGGCCTTCACGAGCACCGTCACGACCGTGCCCTGCTCAATGTTGTCGCCCACGTCGGGCAGTTTCAGTTCAGTCGCCATGATTGGTTCTCCTTCGGAGAGGGGTGAAGAGTCTGGGTGTCCAAGGGTCTAAGAGGTGAGGTTGGTTGACCCTTCGACCCTCAGACCCTTGGACGCTGCGCGTCAGCGCAGTACCGGAGCGTCGCGTTCCGTGTCGATGCCGAGGTCGGCGATGGCCTGGGCGACCACTTCACCCTTGATCTTGCCGTCGCGCTGGAGGGCGTACAGGGTGGCGAGGACGACGTGCTTGGCGTCCACCTCGAAGAAGTCGCGGAGTTCCTTGCGCGCTTCGCTGCGGCCGAAGCCGTCGGTGCCGAGCGTCCAGAGTTTGCGGTCGAGGTGGCCGTTCAGGCCGTCCGCGCCGAGCTTGATGTAGTCGCTGACCGAGATCAGGACGCCGGGGGCGTTCTCGCGGCTCAGCTGCTGCGCGACGTACGGCACGCGGGGTTCGGCGGTGGGGTGGAGCATGTTGTGGCGCTGGGCGAGCAGGGCGTCCTGGTGGAGTTCCTTGTAGCTCGTGACCGACCACAGGTCGGCGGCCACACCGTACTTCTCGAGCATGGTGACGGCTTCCTGCGCGGCGCCCATGGCGGGGCCCCCGGCGAGGATCTGCGCCTGGAGCTTGGGTTTCTTCATGGGGCTGCGGTTCAGGCGGTAGAGGCCGCGGACGATGCCCTCGCGGATCTCCTCGTGGCTGCGGCCGTCGGCGGGCATGGCGGGCTGGACCTCGTTCTCGTTGTCGACGGTGACGTAGTAGAACTCGTCGATGCCGTCCACGTACATGCGCTGGATGCCGCTCTCGATGATCACGGCCAGTTCGTACGCGAAGGCCGGGTCGTACGTCTTGAGGTTCGGGACGACGTAAGCCTGCAGGTGGCTGTTGCCGTCCTGGTGCTGCAGGCCCTCGCCCGCCAGGGTGGTGCGTCCGGCGGTCGCCCCGAGGATGAAGCCGCGGGCGCGCTGGTCGGCAGCGGCCCAGACGAGGTCACCGACGCGCTGCATGCCGAACATGGAGTACAGCACGAAGAACGGGATGGTCGGCACGCCGTGGTTGGCGTACGCGGTGCCCGCCGCGATCCAGGAGGCCATCGCGCCGTCCTCGGTGATGCCCTCCTCGAGCATCTGGCCGTCCACGCTTTCCTTGTAGGCCATCAGCGAGCCGCTGTCGACCGGGGTGTACGTCTGGCCGCGCGGGCTGTAGATGCCGATGCGGGGCACCAGGGCGTCCATGCCGAAGGTGCGGGCCTCGTCGGGCACGATGGGCACGACGAGCTTGCCGATCTCCTTGTCGCGCAGCAGTTTGCTGATGATCTGCACGGCGGCCATGGTGGTGCTCACCTGGCGGTCGCCGCTGCCCTTGGCGAACTCCTCGTAGAACTCGCCGTTCGGGATGGTGGGGTGCGGGTACTCGACCTTGCGGGCGGGAATCGGCCCGCCCAGGGCGGCGCGGCGTTCCAGCGCGTACTTCACCTCGGGGCTGTCGGGGCCGGGGTGGTAGTACTCGAGGTGCTCGACCTGCTCGTCGGTCAGGGGGAGTTCCAGCGTGTCACGCAGGTCCTTCAGGGTGTGGAAGTCGAGCTTCTTGACCTGGTGGGCGACGTTGCGGGCCTGCGCGCTCTCGCCCAGGCCGTAGCCCTTGATGGTACGCGGGATGATGATCGTCGGGCTGCCCTTGTGCTGCACGGCCGAGGCGTACGCGGCGTAGATCTTGTGGATGTCGTGCCCGCCGCGGTTCAGGAGTTCCAGGTCCGCGTCGCTCCAGCCCTCGATCAGGGCCTTGAGTTCGGGGGTGTTGAAGAACTTCTCGCGCAGTTCCTTCCCGCCGAACGCCGCGTAGCGCTGCGATTCGCCGTCCACGAGCAGTTCGAAGCGCTTGACGATGTGGCCGTTGTAGTCCCGGGAGAGCAGTTCGTCCCACTTGCTGTCCCAGATGACCTTGATGACGTTCCAGCCCGCGCCGCGGAACAGCGCCTCGAACTCCTGGATGACCTTGCTGTTCGCGCGCACCGGCCCGTCGAGGCGCTGGAGGTTCGCGTTCAGCACGAAGATCAGGTTGTCGAGGTTCTCGTACGCCGCGAAGCGGATCGCGCCGATGCTCTGCGGCTCGTCCATCTCGCCGTCCCCGAGGAACGCCCAGACCTTCGCGTCGCCCTTGGGTTTCAGGCTGCGGTTCTCGAGGTACTTGATGAAGCGCGCCTGGTAGATCGCCTGGATGGGACCCAGGCCCATGCTGACGGTCGGGAATTCCCAGTAGTCGGGCATCAGCCAGGGGTGCGGGTAGCTGCTCAGGCCCGCGCCCTCGGGCTGCAGTTCGCGGCGGAAGCGGTTCATGCGGGCCTCGTCGAAACGGCCCTCCAGGAAGGAGCGGGCGTACACGCCGGGGCTGGCGTGGCCCTGGTAGAAGATCAGGTCGCGGTCCTGCCCGGCGCCGTGGCCGCGGAAGAAGTGGTTGAAGCCCACCTCCAGCAGCTCGGCGGCGCTGGCGTACGTGCTGAGGTGCCCGCCGATCCCGTCGCTGTTCTTGTTCGCCTTGATGACCATGGCGACGGCGTTCCAGCGGATGATGTTGCGGATGCGGCGTTCGATCTCGGCGTCACCGGGGTACTCGGGCTGCTGATCGACGTCGATGGTGTTGATGTAGGGGGTGTTCTGCTTGAACGTGATCGGCGCGCCGTGGAAGTACGCGTAGTGATCGAGTTCCTCCAGCAGTTCCGCCGCGCGGTTGTCCCCGGCGTCGGCGAACACGTACGCCAGGGAGTCCAGCCACTCCTGCGTCTCGACCGCGTTGAGCTGCTGGCGTTCCTGCGCGTTCATCCCGGCGCGCGCGGGCCGGTTCGGCGGTGCCGACTTCTGGGGAGACTGCGTCATGCTGCCCAGCATAGGCCCCGCCGGTCCCACACTTCCAACAGGGAATTCTCATGGGATTCACCACTGACACTGGTGGGTGGCGGACGCTACGCTGTCCCTGATGTCGGTCGAACTGCGTCACCTGCGGCACTTCGTGGCCCTCGCCGAGGAGGAACACTTCGGGCGGGCCGCCGAACGCGTGTTCGTCGTGCAGCAGGCTCTGAGCAACTCCATCCGCAACCTGGAGGAGGAGGTCGGGGTGCCCCTGGTGCTGCGCACCACCCGCCGCGTGCAACTGACCCCCGCCGGGCAGGAATTCCTGATCGGCGCGCGCGAGACGCTCGCCCTGGCCGGACAGACCGTCGAACGCGCCCGCCGCGCCGCCCGCGGAGAGGTGGGCCGCCTGAGCGTCGGCTTCGTCAGCGGCCTGGCGTTCGGGGGCCTGCCGGAGATCGTACGGCGCTTCCGGGAGCTGTACCCGAACGTCAGCGTGGACCTGCGCGAACTCACCGCGCAGGAACAGGAAGCCGCGCTGCGCGGCGGGCAGGTCGGCATCGGCCTGATGCTGCTGCCCGTCCGCGACCCCACCCTCGACTCCCGCGCCCTCTGGCGCCAACCCCTGGTCGCCGCGCTGCCCGCCGCGCACCCCCTCGCCCGCAAACGCCGGTTGAAGATCAGCGACCTGCGCGCCGAACCGTTCGTGTTCTTCCCCCGCCAGATCCGCGCCACGTACTTCGATCAGGTCATGCGCTGGTGCTCCACAGCCGGATTCACCCCCCACGTCGTCCAGGAAGCCATCGAGGTCCCCACCCTCCTCTCCCTGGTCGCGGCGGGCGTCGGCGTGTTCCTCCCCATCGAATTCTTCAGCCGCCTGTCCCTGCCCGGCGTCGCCTACCGCCCCATCGAGGACGCCCCCACCGTGGACATCGTCGCCGTGTGGCGACGCGGCGACGGCAAGAACCCCGTCATCCGCGCGTTCCTGACCGTCGCGGAGGAAGTGCTGCGGGAGGGAAGTGGGAAGTAGGCAGTGGGGAGTGGGCTCGGGCGGGGTGAGCGCTCAGGTCGCGGGAGTGCCGTTGACCGTCACCCCTGCTGCGGCTTTCCCGTGTCCGGCATGCCGCGCAGGACACCCAGGATCACTAGCGTGCCCGCCACGGACAGCAGCGCGCCCAGGGTGAAGGCCGCACCGGGGAAGTCGTGCGTGACGCCGAACGCGTACACGCTGGTCGCCACGACGGGACCCACGACCGCCACGAGGCTGTTCAGGCTGGTGATCGCGCCCTGCACGCGGCCCTGCTCGGTCTCGCCCACCTGACGGGAGATCAGGCCCTGCAGGGCTGGGTTCGCGAGGCCGCCCAGCGCGCCCACGACCAGTGAGGCGTACAGCAGCGCGCCGCTGCGGGCCACGCTGAGCACCGTGAATTCCAGGATGCTGCTGACCAGTCCGGTCATGATGGTGCGCCGCTCGCCGAAGCGCGCGATGAACGGCCCGATCAGGCCGCCCTGCACGGCGGCGGTCAGCAGCCCGAAGAATGCCAGCGCCACGCCGTTCTGCCCTGGCGTCCAGCGGAGCACGCCCTCGGTGTACAGCACCCACGTGCTGAAGATCACCTGCCCCGCGAGGCCCAGCAGCACGAACGTCAGCGTCAGGGACCTCAGGATCGGGTACTCGCCCAGCGCCCGCAGCGGCAGCAGCGGATTCAGGTCCGCGCGCCGCAGGCCACGCGCGCGGCTGCTCTCGGGCAGCGACTCGGGCAGCACGAACAGGCCGTACAGGACGTTCAGGCCCGTCAGGGCCGCCGCGACCATGAACGGCACCCGCAGTCCGTACTCGCCCAGCAGGCCACCCAGCGCCGGGCCCAGGATGAACCCCACCCCGAACGTAGCGCCCAGCAGCCCGAAGTTCTTCGCGCGGTCCTCCGGCGGGGACACGTCCGCGATGTACGCGTTCGCGACCGTCAGGCTCGCCCCGGTGATCCCCGCCAGGATGCGGCCCACGAACAGCCACGCCAGATTCGGCGCGAACGCCAGCAGCAGGTAATCCAGCGCCATGCCGCTCAGCGCGAACAGCAGCACCGGCCGCCGCCCGAAGCGGTCACTCAGCACCCCCAGGATCGGCGCGAAGATGAACTGCATCACCGCGTACGCCGCCGTCAGCAGCCCGATCGTCCGCGCGCCCGCCACCTCCGACCCCGCCAGTTCCTTCACCAGCCCCGGCAGCACGGGGATGATCAGCCCGATCCCGACGATGTCGATCAGGGCGGTCAGCAGAATGAAGATCAGGGCAGCAGGACGGGCGCGCATGGGGGGCAGTGTACGGCGCGCAGGTCAAGGTTCCCTTCAGCCATCTCGCTTACCATCCACTTACGTCCGGGGCGTAAAATAAGCGGATTCGTTCGGGCCGCGCCCACCCCCTCTCCCCCACCCTCCGGAGGTTCCATGCTCAAGGTCAAGTCCGCGTTCCAGCCCTCCGGGGATCAACCCACCGCCATCCGCTCACTGGTCGACGGCCTGGACTCCGGCCTCCGGTTCCAGACCCTGCTCGGGGCGACCGGCACCGGGAAGTCGGTGGCGTGGCACGAGCCCGTCACAGTGGAGGTCGCCGGGCAGGTGCGGCGCCTGCCCATCGGTGAACTGATTGACGGGCTGTTCGGCACGCCCACGCAGGACGAGGATTCGCTGGAGTTGCCGCCGCCCGATCCGATGCGGGTGCTGGCGTGGAACGCGGCGGACGGCGCGGTGGCGTGGCGGACGGTGACAGCCCTGACGCGGCACGGCGCGCCGGAGCGGCTGCACCGGCTGGTCACCGCGTGCGGGCGGGAGGTGACGGTCACGGCGGATCACAGCGTGTGGGTCCTGCGAGGCGGGCACGTTCAGCTGGTCGCGGGGGATGACGTGCGGCCCGGTGACGCGCTGCCGGTGCCTCGGCGGGTGCCGCAACCGGACGGGACGGTCACGCATCTGGACACGCTGGCGCTGCTGGACGGCACGCCCTTCCACGTGGCGGTACCGTACACGCCGGACCGTGACCCGGAGTGGCGTGATCTCGTGCGTGGGCATCATGCCCGCCCGGACGGGAAACTGCACGCCCTGCGCCGTGGGAAGAGGGGCGGTGGCCTGAGCGTCACGGCGGCCCGCGCGGCGGTCGCGCAGGGACTGGCGGTCGCTGCCGAGGCGCGCGTCTCGGCCCGGTCGGTCAGCGTGGCCGGGCAGCTGCCCCTGACGCCCGCACTGGCGCTGCTGCTCGGGCAGTACGTCGCGGAGGGGCACGCCGCGCCGGGCTGCGCGCTGATCTCCGTGCGGGACGCGGACGTACAGGCGCAGCTCACAGCGGCGCTGGACGAACTGGAGGCCGGGTATTTCCGCCGCGCGGACGGTGATTTCGTGCTGTCGGGCCGGGTGTGGCGGGAGGTGCTGGCCCGACTGATGGGCGAGCGTTCCGGCGAGAAGCGTCTGCCGGTGAACTTCGCGGCGTTCCCGGACGCCTTCCTGGCGGGCGTGCTCCGCGCGTACTTCGAGGGGGACGGCGGGGTGGACGGCGGCGCGGTCACGGCCGTGACGAACAGCGCGCGGCTGGCCGGGGAACTGGCCGAGGCGCTGCTGCGTTTCGGGGTGTGGGCGCGTCTGCGCGAGGTGCAGAAGCGCCGCCCGGACGGCACGCTGGGCACGTACCACAGGGTCACGGTGTCCGGCGCCGAGAACCTGCGGGCATTCCAGGAAGGGGTCGGGTTCCTGAGTGCCCGCAAGCAGGCGGCGCTCGCGGACCTGCTGGACCGGGCCGGTGAGGGCAACACGAACGTGGATGTGGTTCCCGGCGTGGGTGGGCGCCTGCTGGCCGAACGGGAGCGGGCTGGGCTGTCGCAGCGGCAGGTGGCGCAGGCCGCAGGTTGCACGCGCACGATGGTCTCGGCGGTCGAGTGCGGCATCCGCGCCCCCAGTGCGGGTCTGTTCCGCCGCCTGTGCGAGGCGCTGAACGTGACCGACGCGGCCTTCACGGGGCTGGCCGATGTTCACTGGTCGCCAGTCGAGACCAACGAGACGATGGCGCCCGAGACGCCCTTCGTGTACGACTTCAGCGTGGACGGTTTCGAGACCTTCCTGACCGGTCGGGGCGGCCTGTTCGTCCACAACACCTACAGCATGGCGAAGGTCATCGAGGAAACCCAGCGACCGGCGTTGATCATGGCGCCGAACAAGATCCTCACGGCGCAACTGGCATCCGAGTTCCGGGAGTTCTTCCCGGACGCGGCGGTGGAGTTCTTCATCAGTTACTACGACTACTACCAGCCCGAGGCGTACGTGCCGGGCAAGGACCTGTTCATCGAGAAGGACGCCAGCATCAACCAGGAGATTGAGCGGCTGCGGCACTCGACGACGCGCAGTCTGTTGACGCGCCGGGACACGATCGTGGTCGCCAGTGTCAGCTGCATCTACGGCCTGGGCGACCCGAAGGAGTACACGGCGCTGAACGCCATCCTGAAGAAGGGCGGGCAGATGCCGCGCGACGAGCTGCTGGGGCGGCTGGTGAACATGCAGTACGAGCGGAACGACGTGGAACTCATGCCGGGCCGCTTCGGGGTGAAGGGCGAGGTGGTGACGGTGTGGCCCGCCTACGACGAGCAGCCCCTGCGGGTGGAACTGTGGGGCGACGACGTGGAACGCATCAGCGTGGTGCATCCGCTGACCGGGGACCGGCTGGCGGATCTGGACGCGACCGTCATCTACCCCGCCAAGCATTACGTGAGCAGTGCGGGGAACATCGAGCGGGCCATCGTGACCATCCAGCAGGAACTGGACGAGCGGCTGGAGTACTTCAAGTCCACCGGGAAGCTGCTGGAGGCGCAGCGCCTGAAGGAACGCACCCTCTACGACCTGGAGATGCTCAAGGTCCTGGGGTACTGCTCGGGCATCGAGAACTACTCGCGGCACATCGACGGGCGCGCGGCGGGGCACACGCCGTACACCATGCTGGATTACTTCCCGGATGACTTCGTGACGTTCATCGACGAGTCGCACGTGACGGTCCCGCAGATCGGTGGGATGGCGAACGGCGACCGGGCCAGGAAGCAGACGCTGGTGGACTACGGCTTCCGCCTGCCGTCGGCGATGGACAACCGCCCGCTGAACTTCGACGAGTTCATGAGCAAGACCGGGCAGCTGGTGTTCGTGTCCGCCACGCCCGGCCCGTACGAACGCGAGCACAGTGACAGCGTGGCCGATCAGATCATCCGCCCGACCGGCCTGATCGACCCGCCGGTGGGCATCCGGCCCATCCAGGGTCAGATCGAGGACCTGCTGGGCCGCGTCCGCGAACGCAGCGCGAAGGGCGAACGCACCCTGGTCACGACCCTCACGAAGCGGATGTCCGAGGACCTCACCGAGTACCTGCTGGAGAAGGGCGTGAAGGCGCGCTACATGCACAGCGACATCGACAGCGTCGAGCGTCAGGTGATCATCCGCGACCTGCGCCTGGGACACTACGACGTGCTGGTCGGCATCAACCTGCTGCGCGAGGGTCTCGACCTGCCGGAGGTCTCGCTGGTCGCCATCCTCGACGCGGACAAGCCCGGCTTCCTGCGCAGTGAACGCGCCCTGATCCAGACCATCGGCCGCGCCGCCCGCAACGTGAACGGCGAGGTCATCCTGTACGCCGACTCCATCACGCCCGCCATGCAGTTCGCCATGGACGAGACCGCCCGCCGCCGCGAGAAACAGATGGCGTACAACGAGACCCACGGCATCACCCCCACCACCGTCATCAAGGGTGTGCGCGACGTCATCCGCGGCGAGGAGCAGCCGGGCGAGATCAGCTCCGCCACCGTCGGCGACGACCGCGACGCTCTGTCCGCGCAGCTCACGGACCTGGAACTCGACATGTGGCAGGCCTCCGAGGACCTCGACTTCGAACGCGCCGCTAGCCTACGCGACCAGATCCGCGCCATCGAGGCGAAACTCCAGGGCAAGGAGTTCCAGCAGGCCACCGTCCCTGGGCAGAAGGTCCGCCGCAAGGGCAGACGCTGACCCACAGCCATGAAGCGACGGGCCACCCTCTGATCCGGGGTGGCCCGCCGCTCATGCGTGGACGTCAGTGCAGGGTGCGTCCGGGTTCGTCCGTTTCGGGTGTCTGCGCGGGCAGGATGAGGTTCGCGACGATGCCGACCAGCGCGGCGAGGGCCATGCCGTGCAGTTCGAGGCTGGTGCCCGCGACGCTGATGGGGAACGCGGCGCCGCCGAGGCCCAGCACGAGGATCAGGGACACGATGATGAGGTTGCGGCTGTGCGCGAAGTCGATCCGCGCCTCACTGAGGGTGCGGATGCCGACCGAGGCGATCATGCCGAACAGCAGGATGCTCACGCCGCCCAGCACGCCCTGCGGGAGGCTCTTGAGCACCGCGGCGAGTTTCGGGGAGCAGCCGAACAGGACGGCGAACACGGCGCCGATCTGGAGGACGCGCGGGTCGTACACGCGGGTGAGGGCGAGGACGCCGGTGTTCTCGGCGTAGGTGGTGGCGGCGGGGCCGCCGAGCGCGGCGCTGCTCATGTTCGCCAGCCCGTCGGCGAACAGGGTGCGGCTCAGGCCGGGTTTCTCGAGGAAGTTCTTTCCGACGACGCGGCCGTTCACGATGACGTCGCCGACGTGTTCGATGAACGTGACGACCGCGACGGGCGCGATGATCGCCACGGCCCGCCAGTCCAGGGTGGGCGCGTGGAAGTCCGGGAGGCCCAGCAGGGGCGCGGCGGCGATGGCGTTCAGGCCGTCCTGGGTCACCTGCCCGGTCAGGAGGGACACGACGTACCCGGTGACGACGCCGACCAGGATGGGAATCATGCGGAACAGGCCCTTCCCGTAGATGCTGGCAATGACGGCGGCAGCCAGCGTGACGAGGGCCAGCCACCAGTTCGTCTTGGCCTGGTTCACGGCGACGCTGCTGAGGCCCAGGCCGATCACGATGATGACGGGGCCGGTCACGACGGGCGGGAACACCCGCAGCAGCCTGTCCGTACCCAGGAGTTTCACGAGGCCGCTGAACAGCAGGTACATGGCTCCGGCGGCGATCAGGCCGCCCCCGGCGGCGGCAGGGCCGAATTCCTTGACGACCAGCGCGGTGGGCGCGATGAACGCGAACGAGCTGCCCAGGAAGATCGGGACCTGACCGCGCGTGAGCAGGTGGAAGATCAGCGTGGCGACGCCCGCGCCGAACAGCGCGACGCTGGGGGACAGGCCGACCAGGATGGGGACCAGGACGGTCGCGCCGAACATGGCGATGGAGTGTTGCAGGCCCAGCACGATCTGGCGGGCGCTGGGGCGGGTGGGGGTCAGGGTCACGGCGGGGGCCTCCGGAGGGCATGGGTCGGCACCCGCACACGTGGGCGGGTGGGGGCGGCGTTGCTCCGGGGGTTCAGGGTAGCGCACCGGCCGTGCGGCGGGTGGTCAGGGCGTGGGGGCCCGCGTCAGGGTGCACTGGCCCAGGCGCAGTTCGCGCGCGGCGTCGGCCTGTTCCTGCGGCGTGCGGGTCACGTCCAGAACGGCCAGGACACGTTCCAGCGCGGCGGGCAGGTCGCTCAGGGGGCCGCTGGCGAGCACGCCGGTCGCGCCGGGCTGGACCAGGGTGCTCAGGCGCAGCGCGCAGGCGAGGCCCAGGCCGCCCTCGCGGGCGTCTTTCAGGTCCAGGGCGATCAGCGTGTCGGCGGTCGCATCGAGCAGCAGGCTGCCCCGGTCGGCGCGGTAGGTGCCGGGCGCGGTGGGGGTGGGCGGCGCAGCGGTCAGGCGCAGGGCCGTGCTCAGCACCTCGCCGTCGAAGGTGGTGGCGCTCAGCGTCCAGGTCTGCCCCGGCTGGACGGGCGTGGGGGCCGGGGCGGCGAGGGCCGAGCCGAGCAGCAGGGGCAGCAGGAGGGTCGGGAGGCGCATACCTTCAGCGTAGCGGGTAGGCTGGGGTGCATGAACGCGAAAGGTGACCTGATCGCGCGCGCCCTGAGCCTGGGCCTGGGCGCGCCGGAATTCGAGGTGTCGTCCGACGGTCCGCCCCACCAGCGGACGTTCCACGTGACGGTGCGGATCGGCGGCGAGCCGCTGGGCGAGGGCGGATCGGGCCGCAGCCGCAAGGACGCCGAGCGGGCGGCGGCGGATTCGGCGCTGCGCGTGCTGGACGGCGAGCCGATGGCGGACACCGAGGAGGTGCTCGACGAGGCCCCCACCGGGCGCTGGCCGATCTACGCGGGGGTGCTGGAGGCCGCGCTGGAGACGGCCGCGGAGTTCGCGGACGAGGACGCCTCGCTGGACGACGTGCGCCGCGACGCGGGCCGCCTGTACCGCGAGCTGCTGCTGGACCTGGGGCACGGGCCGGACCCGCTGTGAGCGACTGGCCGTGGCGGCCCGCCGGGGTGCTGTTCGACATGGACGGCGTCCTGACCGCGAACAACGCCTTTCACCGGCAGGCGTGGCAGGAGGTGGCGCTGGAGGTGCTGGGCCTGACCCTCTCGGAAGAGGACCTGGATCACAAGGTGGACGGGGGCCGCAACCCGGAGATCATTGAGCGCCTGACCGGCACCTACCCGGACGAGGCGCTGGCCGCCCGCTTTCACGACGCGAAGGAGGGCCGCTACCGGTCACTGGCGGCGGGAGCGCTGCGCGAGGTGGCGGGCCTGAGTGCCCACCTGGACGCCCTGGACGCGCGGGGGATTCCGTTCGCGCTGGTCACGAGTGCCGACGCGGTGAACGTGGCGTTCGGCATGGAGCAGCTGGGTTTCGGGCCGCGCTTCGTGACGCGGGTACTGGGCGAGGACGTCACGCGCGGCAAACCTCACCCGGAGCCGTTCCTGCTGGGCGCGCAGCGGCTGGGCCTGAATGCCGCCGACTGCCTCGCGCACGAGGACGCCGTGAACGGCGTGCGCAGCGCGGCCGGGGCGGGCTGCCGGATTGTGGCCCTGACGACCACCGCGCCGGAGTCGGCGCTGCTGGCGGCGGGGGCGGCGCTGGCCGCGGCGGACTTCACGTCCTGGCCCGACTGGCTGGCGTGAAGGGCGCGCAGGCCGAGGACCGCGCCGCCGCGTTCCTGAGCGGGCTGGGCCGCGAGGTGCTGGCCCGCAACTACCGCATTCCCGGCGGGGAGATCGACGTGATCTCGCGCGAGCCGGGCGGGACGCTGGTGTTCACCGAGGTCCGCCAGCGCCGCTCGGCGCGTTTCGGCAGCGCGGCGGAGTCCGTCACGCCGCGCAAGCTGGCGCTGATGCAGCGCGCCGCGCTGACCTACCTGACGCGCGAACTGGGCCGCGACGACCTCCCGTGCCGCCTGGAGGTGCTGACCATCGACGGCAGCGCCGGGGACGGCACGCTGAGCCTGCACGCGGTTGAGTGACTGGCCCGCGCTAGAATCCCCGGCATGCGCAGTGATTACCTGTCGGCCGCCCGCGCCCTGCAACTGGGGCGGGAGAGTGCCGTGGAGGGCGATCAGGGCCGCGCGCTGCGCCTGTACCGCGAGGCGCTGGACCTGCTGTGCGTGCTGCCGCCCGAGCGGACGCGGGACGTGCTGCTGGCGCACACGCACCTGGCGTTCTACCAGACGCTGGAGTTGCTGGGCGGCCCGGATGGACAGCGGCACCTGCAGCTGGGCGTCAGTTACGCGCGCAGCACGCGTGATCCGCTGGCCCGCGCGATTGCCGAGGAGTGCCTGAGCGGCCTGGACGTCGTGCTGTAATACGGACTCCGGTTGAATGGTTTGCAAAAACCGTTCAACCCGAGCGGATGCGAGAAGGAGCGAAGCGGGTTCCGGGCGTGGAGTTGGCAGATCGGTGGCGTTCCGATCTGTCAACGAAACAGACGGAATCCTTATAAGGGCGCCGGGCTGTCACCGGAACAGGCGAAGGCCCCGGCAGTGCGTCTGCCGGGGCCTTGCTGTGTCTCGTACTTACTGGCCGGGGAGGTTCAGGGTGGCGGTGGTCTTGCCGGTCTTCTTGTCGTGCGTGCAGGCCATGGGCAGCTGACCCAGGGTGTTCACGCGTTCGCCGCTGTGCACGGCGATCGTGACGGGCGCGGTGAGGGTCCAGCCGCCACCCTCGACGGTCTGGGTGGCCTTGATGATCTCGGCGGGTTCCGCCTCCACGGCGGCGTGCAGTTCATCCCCGGCTTTCAGGGGGCTGCTCTGCTCGACCAGCGTCTTCAGGGGAATGGCCTGACCCATGGCGCCGACGGTGAGTTCCTCGGTGTCCTCGGCGATTTCCTTGCAGGCCTCGATGAACTTGTACTTGCTGATGCCGTTGGCGTCCCGGTCGCTGTAGATGGGGTTGGCGCGGACGGCGGTGGCGGTCACGAAGCCCAGGAGGGCCACGGTCAGGATGATGGCAACCCACAGCAGCGCGCGGCCAGCGCCTCCGTGGCTGGTGGATGTGGTGTGCTTGCTCATGTCACCGCCCAGCATAGCGTCCCGCGCCGCCTGGGAATGGCGGGCGGCGCCGCAGTGTGGTCACCGGTCGGGGAACGAATCAGGGCGCGGGTCAGTGCCAGTCGTTGAACCAGTCGTCGATGTGGGCTTCCACGCCCCGGCGGTCGGCGCGGGCCAGCGCGGCACTGACGGTCTCGCCCGTCACGGGGTGCGGCAGGTGCGGGTGCAGGTCGCTCAGGGGGGCCAGCACGAACGCGCGGTCCCAGGCGCGCGGGTGCGGCAGGTGCAGGGCGGGGTTGTCGCTGATCAGGGTGCCGTGCAGGATCAGGTCGAGGTCCAGGGTGCGGGCCTCCCAGCGTTCGGTGCGGGTGCGTCCGGCGCGGGCCTCGATGTCGTGCAGGCCCGCCAGGAGGGCGTGGGCGCTCAGGGGGGTGTGCAGACAGAGGGCGGCGTTCAGGTACTCGGGCTGCCCGGCGGGCCCGCCGACGGGCGCGGTACGGTACAGCCGCGACAGGGCCTTCACGGTGCCCAGGGTGCGCAATTCGGTCACGGCCCGGCGCAGAGTGGTCAAGGGGTCGCCCAGGTTGGCGCCCAGCGCGATGAACGCGGCGGTCTGCGGGGTGGTCACAGGTCCTCGCGGCGCAGGGTCAGTTCGGCGTACACGTCGCGGAACACGCCGGGCAGCGGCGCGAAGGGCTTGTGGACGCGCACGGTGACGTGCGTCACCCTGGGCTGGTCGCGCAGGACGCGCCGCGCGATCCGGTCGGCGAGCACCTCGATCAGCTGATGGCGGGGCACGGTGACTTCCTGCTGGATGGCGGCGTACACCTCGGCGTAGTTCACGGCCTCGTTCAGGTCGTCGGTCAGTCCGGCGAAGGGGTAGTGCAGTTCGGCGTCCACGATGAAGCGGGCGCCCAGGACGGCCTCGGTGTCGAACACGCCGTGCCGGGCGTGGAATTCCAGGCCCTGCAGCACGACGCGGCTGTGCGGGGGGGTGGGGGTCGTCATCTCACGAGTGTAGTGGGTGCGGGTCAGCCCGCGTTCAGTGCGGTCTGGACCCGCAGCGCCTGCACGTGCGCGGCGGCGGCGTGGGCGCGCACGATGGCCGCGCCGCCGCGCGCGGCGTGCAGGTGCAGCGCGAGGCTGCCTGGATCGCGGTCGGCCGCGACCGGAACGTCCGCAATGAAGTCGATCAGGCGTTTGCGGCTCGCGCCGATCAGGACGGGGTGCGGCCCGCCTGTCAGGTCGGGCAGGGCCCGCAGCAGCGCGAGGTTGTGCTCCAGCGTCTTCCCGAAGCCGATGCCCGGGTCGAGGATCACGTCCGGCACCCCGGCGGCCAGGGCCTCGCGCGCCTGGACGTGCAGGTAATCATGCACCTCTTGCACCACGTCGGCGTAGTGCGGGTCGCGCTGCATGGTGCGCGGTTCGCCCTGCATGTGCATCACGCAGGCGGGCGCTCCGGCGTCGGCACAGACCGCGCG